>CAWBJX010000001.1:0-2086561 GCA_963789235.1 uncultured Acidimicrobiaceae bacterium
TCCGTGGCCATGAGAAAGTCCCCGGTTATGGCCAGCTGAGGTCCCCGCTGGTGGCCACGAAAAGTCCCCGCTTTTGGCCACGAGAAGTCCCCACCCCTCACTGAAGCATCCACCAACGAGGCCCCCTGGCCGGTGACGGTGGCGGTGCAGCCAACCGCCGCACCGACCAAGGGACACCTCAATGAAATCAGTGAGGGAACACATGGACATGCATGCCGCCTATCGAGAGGTGGGCACCTATCGGGCTGCTGCAGAGATCTGCGGGACGACCCCCAAGACGGTGAAGCGCTCGGTGCTGGCCGCTCGAGGCGGCCGAAAAGGGCGAGAGCCCCGTCGTCGAGCACAACTACGACGCCGTCAGAGACCTCGTCGCCGAACGGGTGGAGCAGACCAAGGGGCAAATCTCGGCCAAGCGGCTGCTGCCCATCGCCCGAGCGGCCGGCTACACCGGCTCGGCCCGCAACTTCCGCCGGCTCGTCGCCGAGGTGAAGGCGCAGTGGCGGGCGAAGCACCACCGGGGCCGGCGCCCGGGCATCTGGGCGCCCGGCGACATGTTGGTCTTCGACTGGGGCGAGATCGGCCCGCTGTTCGTCTTCTGCGCCGTGATGGCCTGGAGCAGGGTGCGCTTCGTCTACTTCGCCGACAACCTCGGGGCCGAGGCGACCATGACCGCGCTGGCGCGGTGCTTCGAGTACCTGGGCGGGGTGCCCAAGACGGCGTTGACCGACCGCATGGGGTGCCTCAAGGGCGACACCGTCGCCGGGCTCGTCATCCCGACGCCGGCCTACGTGCGCTTCGCCACCCACTACGGGTTCCGGCCCGACTTCTGCCAAGGAGCCGATCCGGAGTCCAAGGGGCTGGTCGAGAACCTCGTCGGCTACGTGAAGTCCGATCTCATGATCCCCGGCGAGCTCAGCGTCGCCGACCTGGCCGGGGCGAACGACAAGGGCCTGGCCTGGTGCGACGAGGTCAACGCCGTGGAGCACAGCGAGATCTGCGCCATCCCCGCCGAGCGGTTGGTCAAAGAGCTCGAGGTGATGGGGACGCTGCCGTGTCTGCGGGCGACCATCGGCAAGCTGGTGGTGCGCAAGGTCGACCGGCTCAGCTGCGTGCGCTTCGGCTCGGCCCGCTACTCGGTGCCCACCGTCCACATCGGGCGCCAGGTCGAGCTCGTGGCCCAAGACGGCAAGGTCCTGATCGTCTTCTTGGGCGAGATCATCGCCACCCACGACCTCGTCGCCCCTGGTGAGACGTCCATCCTCGACGAGCACTATGGCGGGCCCCGGCCCATGCCCACCCGAGCGGTGCGGCCCAAGACCGCGGCCGAGAAGGCGTTCTGCGCCCTCGGCCCGCCGCCGAGGCCTTCATCAAGGGCGCGGCCGCCCGGGGGATCACCTCGCTCAAGGGCGATCTCGCCGAGCTGGCCCAGATGGAAGCGGCCCACGGCAAAGAGGTGCTGCTGGCCGCCCTCGAACGTGCCGCCTCCTTCGGGCGCTTCCGGGCCCACGACGTGCGCTCGATCATCGCGGCCGGCACGGGGGTCCCTCGTCCGGCTGCTCCGGGCGAGGCCCTCATCGTCGAGCTGCCCCTCGTGCCGACCCGTTCGCTGTCCGACTACGCCATCGGCGAGCAGTCGTGAGCACCGCCCCTCCGCCCTGCCCGCCGACATCGAGGCCGGACTACGCCGGCTGCGACTCCGGGCCATGCGCTCGCTCTCGCCCGAGCTGTTGGTGACGGCCAAGACGCAGCGCTGGAAGCCCGAGGAGTTCTTGCGCACCCTCGTCGAGGCCGAGATCGCCTCGCGTGACGCCTCCAACGCGGCGAACCGGCTCAGAGCGGCGTCGTTCCCGGTGACCAAGACGCTCGAGGAGTTCGACGTGCGCGCCTCCTCGGTGCAACAGAGCACCTTCGACTATCTCTCGAGCCTCGAGTGGGTGCGGGCCAAGGAGAACCTCTGCCTAGTCGGTCCGGCCGGCACGGGCAAGAGCCACCTGCTCATCGCCCTCGGTCACGCGCGCCATCGAAGCCGGGTTCAAGGTGCGCTACTTCAGCGCGGTCGAACTGGTCGAGACCCTCTATCGGGGCCTGGCCGACAACTCGGTCGGCCGCGTCCTCGAAGGGATCCTCAAGGCCGACCTGATCCTGATCGACGAGATCGGCTTCGCGCCGATGGATCACACCGGTGCCCAGCTCTTCTTCCGCCTCGTGTCGGCTGCCTACGAACGCCGCTCCCTCGGGGTCGCCTCGCACTGGCCCTTCGAAGACTGGGGACGTTTCCTGCCCGAGCAGTCAACCGCTGTCAGCCTGCTCGACCGGCTGCTGCACCACAACGTGCTCGTCGTCACCGAGGGCGAGTCGTTCCGCATGAAAGAGGCGCGAGAGGGGAGGAAAACCTAGGCTCAAGAAACTGAAAACTCACCTCGAGGGGTGGGGACTTCTGGTGGCCAAAAGCGGGGACTGAAAACTGGCCGCGGACAGAGCCAGAGGAAGTTCAACCGGTGCGGCTGAAAGGATCCCCGAGCAGCAGCTCTTGGACCCTTCGGGCAGGTGCACGAGCGGAGCGTTTCGAGAAGCTCTCATGGTCTTTGGGACTTGCCGGCTTCGGAGCAGGCCTGCGCAGAAGGGACAGCGCCACCGGGTAACGCCATCGACGTTCGGACCGGCATGACGGACGAGCCGCCAGCGGGCCCGTTGGTTGAATTTCGCCTCGTAGGCGATCTTGTCGGCTTCCGGAGCGCCCCGCGGTGGAGCGGGCAGGTGACGAAGTTCTTCGGGCACATGGGGAGAGAACAGCTGGCCGTCGATCAAGAGGGCCCCACCTGAGAAAGGCCTGCTCCCCCGCTGGTGGGTCACCGGCTGGAAGGTCTGGGCGATACCGGCCTGGGCCAACGGCACCGAGGTGGACCCGGGCTTACAGAGCGAATAGCCGGGGTCCCACACCACCTCTGCGACGTTCAGTCCACCGCCTTTGGCCGAGATGAGCGTGTCGACCACCGATCGGCCCCGATGGGTCCCTGCCGGGACCAGATTGCACGTGGTGATCACCCCGGGGACCTCGGGGCCCAGGGTGGTCCGATCTACGTGGTTGGTCCATCGCACCTCGCGGGCCTGGACACACAAGTGGAGTTCGTAGCCGACGTAAGGACCAGCGGGGCGACTGTTCGTGGCAGACCGGTGCCCGGCCCGGGCGTCGGGATCGGCGGTGTAGCGCTTACGACCATCGGGACCGATGCCGAGGACCTTCGCTCGACGCCTTGCACCCTTCGCGCCTTCGGGAACGCCGTTCACGAGTTGCGTCTCTGTCGCCTCTCCGTCGAGGTCCACGGTGATCGCCTCACCATGAAGCGCACCCCAGGTCTCGACATCGGTGCCATCGACGGCCACCGTACCGCTGACCAGGTATTTGCGCGGAATCGCTGCTCGAGCCAACTGGTTGGCGAACCACTCCTCGTTCAATCCCTCATCACCTGAGCCAAGAACCTCACAGAGTCGAACAAAGAGCCGCTCGACCCGGTGATAGGCCTCGTCGGGGTCCCAGTCGCTGATCTCGAGACTGCATCTCTGAGCCTCCGTCATGGCATTGAGGGTCCGCGCCACCTCCACCAGATGAGCCTGATGGTGGCGACCCAGAGCGTTGAGCTGGCACGCCACCAGCAATCCCAGGAGGCTCAGATGACGCGGCCTCCCTATCCCCGAATCGATCAGAGGACACAGAGCGTCGGCGACGCCCGAGCGGATGATCACCTGGCGGGCGATGTTCAGTTCGGCTTCGCTGGTCGGACGACCCCCTCCCAGATCCAGGGGCGCACGGGTCACTGGCGTTCACCGCGCAACATCGAAATGGCATCCCGCTCGTCCATCGGTGGGACATCGGCCAGCAGATCAGAAAGGACCGTGACGCCCCGAAGACCTGCGGCGGCTGCCAACTCGGGTAGCCGGGTCCCGGCCGTCAAGTGCCAGAGAAGCCAGGTCGAACGCAGACGCGCGCAGGACAGCTTGGGGTGTCCCGGAGGGGCCTCGAAAGAGGCCGTCAGCGCACTGGCTCGATTACGAGATGTCGAGTAGCCACCCACCAGAAATTCGTCGCCAGCCGTTGCCGCCAGCTCCAAAACGTCGGATTCCCACCGAGCCAGCACTGGGACGACTCGCGCCGCGGGATCTCCGACGCGTAGGAGCACCATCCCGTCAATCAGGACATCGTCGGCTCTCACCCGGGTACACCAACGACCATCGAGACCAGCCCCTGCTCCCAGAGCAATCAGCGCACGAGCAGCCCGGCATCGTGCCTCAGTCGTCTGATGGCTCGCATCATCGGACAACTGCGCGAGCTCTGCTGGCGCGTACGGTTCGGCCACCTGACGTCTGCTCACCGGCGGCCTTCGTGGCTCCCACGGTGCGGTGCGGGTCAGAAGGGGTCCGATGCGCCGAAGAACCGCTCGGTACGTGGCTCTCGACGCATCGGAGCCCGGCGAGACGGCGACAAATCGCTCGACGGTGTCGGGATCGAAGACCAGCTCCCGGTCCAGGGCGATGCCCTCACCTCTGGCCCAGAGGGCGACCTGGACGAGTACACGCAAGGTCCGAGTTGCGCTAGCCCAGCCGGAGAGGGGCAACTCCGAGGCGCAGCTGAGTACAAATGGCTGAATGACTGCCCAGAGAGACTCATCGATCGCCCGAGGGCGGTAGGAGGCAATGCGGAGCGCGATCTCCTCATTGGCACCCCAATCCAGGGCGCGTCTCGTACCCTTAGGCACGTCAGGACCTCCCAAAAGGTCTTGGCCAGGCCCGGGGGTGTTAGCGCACCGCCCGGGCCACCTATTGCCAGTCGACAATAGCTCATCTATTGTCGGCCGTCAATACCAATCTATAGTTTCGGGATGGGCGACGATCTTGTTGGAGTTGCCGAGATCGCTGTGATGCTTGGCATTTCCCGCCAGCGAGTGAATCGAATCGTCCAGACACATCCTGATTTCCCTAAACCCGTCGCAAATTTGACTGCTGGTCGAATTTGGAGGCGAATCGATATTGAGCGATGGGCCAACAGACACTCCCGGGAACAGAAACAGTGAGTAGGTGCTGCTCCGTCCACGCTTGTCCACCCGGTCGGACCGAATTTGACCCTGTTGTAGAGGGTTTACTGGAGCTGAGTAACTAAGAGACATCCACCGCTTGTGTGTCCCTAGCCACGACTGCGATCAGCTCGTGTTGGGCTGTGCTCAGATGCCGCTTGAGTCTTGTTCCGCTCTACACGAGGAGGCCAGCAACCACCAGGCTGGCGTCGTCCTCAACGAGGCCGGTCCGCTCGCCGGGGGTGAGCATCCTAAAACTGCTGCCGGCGGTCGGGGTATAGCTGACCGCGAGCACGTCCTCGATGCGCTCCGCGACGGCCTTCACGTGGCTGATGACGGCCACAAGGCGCCCCGAAACGGCGCGGCCCTCGAGCGCGTCGATGGCGACGTCGAGCGTCTGGGCGTCGAGGGCTCCGAAACCCTCGTCCAAGAAGAGCGAGTCGAGCCGGCCGCCGGCGCGCCCGGCCAACTCGACCATGGCGAGAGCGAGCGCCATGGAGGCAAGGAAGCTCTCCCCACCAGAGAGCGTGCTGGTCGAACGGGGCTGCCCCGTGTAGCGGTCTACGACTGCGAAGTCCTGGGAAAATCCGAAGCGTCCGCTGCTCATCTCATCGAGCAGCGTCGTCGCCACAGCGAGCAGGGCCTGCTGGCGGCGGCGCATCAGGAATTTGATGAACCGGGAATCGGCCAGAAGGTCGTAGACGGCCCGCAGGTCGGAGAGGAAGGCGCCGCCGGCTTCAAGCCGCCTCTCCAGCTCGGCGACTACTGGCACCTGTGCTCTGGCCTCATTTTCCTCCTTCGCAGCCTCCCGCAGGTCTGTGGCAGCTTCAACGATTGCCTCGTCGAGGCGACCCGTGGTAGCCAGGCTCGCCCCCGCGAGGAGCTTCTCGGCCTGGCTGCGTTGCTCAGCCGCCCGGGCGCGCTTCTCCTTGGCCTGCTCTGTGAGCTTCTTCGACGAGGCGGCGCACGATTTCTCGACGGCGGCAGCCCACTTCGCCAGCTCGGCCGGTCCGTCCGCGCCGGGTCGTTCGGCGGGCGCCGATTGCACAAACCGGTCGGCCAAGTTGGCGAGGCGGTCAGCTAGCTTGTCCGTCCGCCGTACGGCGGACGCGGTCGGATCAGCGACGTCGGCCTTTCGCTTCTGCTCCAGCTCTCTCAATTCCCGTCCAGCCGCTCTCGCAGACGTCGGGCTGCGGTGGCGACCTCTTCCATGCCCCGGAGCGTGTCGAGGCGTCCCCGTACGACCACGAGAACGTCGTCGACGCGCGAGCGCCCGACTGCCACGCTGCGCTCCTCGGCGGTGACGCTGAGATCGAGGGCGCCCTCTCGTGCTACATCGGGGCGGGCAATTTCGGGCAGCAGGCCCGCACGGCGTCGCAGCCCCTTTGCATCGTTGGCCAGCTTCTCGCGGGTCAAGCCGAGCACCTTCTCGAGCCGGGTCACCTCTTTTGCGGCCGACGCCGCTTCGGTGTCCGTGCGAATCGCCTCATCACGGAGCGAATCCGCGTCCTTGAGCGCCTCGTCGACGACGGCCTCTGCCTTGGACGCAGCCGTCTCCACGGCCAACAGCAGTGCGGTGTCGTCTCCCTTGGTCTTCTTCCGCTTGGCGGTCAGCTGCTCAGCGCTCAGATCCACGGCTGACACGAGCGTGACCAGGGCGGACGCAGCGGCGCGCTCGGCATTGCGAACTGCCGCCCGCGCCCTTTTCTCATCGGCCAGTGCTGCAGTCAGGAGGCCGTCCGCCCTGTCCGCCGCCGCCCGCGCCTTCTCCCGTGTGGCCACGCCTTTGTCGCGCTCGGCTCGTGCCTTATCCGATTTGGGGGCGGCCGGTGGCCGCCACGACGGAAGCAGCTCGCGGGTACAGACAGGGCAGGCGTCGCCGGGGCGGCAGTCGTGCGCCGCCGCCGCCGCCGCCTCGCCTCGCTCGAGATCGCGAAGGCGCCGCTCCGCCTCGGTCGCCTTCTCCGACGCCGCCTCTGCATCAGCCTTTCGGGCCGCCGCTGAATCGGTGCAGGTCTCCAGCTCTGTCTGGCTGTGCTCGTGGTCGCGAATGACCGTGGCGTGGATCTCTGCCTTGCTGCTGTAGTCGGAAAGCGCGGCGCGCGCGTTGTCCCGGACACCGGCCGCATCCTCGGCGGCTTTGGCGGCGACGCCGGCCTTCGTCTTCGCTGCCTCGGCGTCCCTCTTTGCCCGATCCGCCTCGTCCCGGCACTGCGTCACCCTTCTGCGATGCCCGCTCAACTCCTCGGTACCGGTGATTGCCTGCTCGATTAACCTCGCCATTACCTCCAGATCCCGGTCGAGCCCCTCAAGCTCGGTCTCGGCTCTCGCAAGCGCGGTGAGTCCAGTGCCCGCATCGGCGGCTTGCTCGAGGGAGGCGTTTGCGGCGCGCTCCCGATCGTGCGCTGCCTCTCGCTTTTCTTCGAGAGGCTGGCGCGTTGCAGTCAGCGCGGCGTCAATGTCCGCGAGGCTTTTGAGTTCGTCTGCGGCGCCGACCAGGGTGTGATCGCTGAGATCCTTTCCGAGTTCGTCGAATCCGGCTCCCTCGGCGTCGAGTTCCCGTGCCGTCTCGTGCAGCAGGCCAATAGAAGCCCGGAGAGCGACGAGCTCGTCTTTTCTCGCCGTGGCCTTCGCTCTGCGGTCGGCGGCATAGCGGGCCGCCGCATCGGGATCGTCGAGGTAGAAGGTCCGCTTGGTCGCGAGTGCCTCATGACGGGGAACGTTCTCGTTGAGGACCCGCCCGGCGGCGTCGCGGGCTGCGACGAGCTCGTCCACGCGGAATATGTTCTGGAGGATTCTGGTCCGAGGAGTCTCGCTGGACGTCAGTAGATCGGCGAAGCGGCCCTGCGGCAAAATAACCGACTGCAGAAACGCCTTGTAGTCGAGCCCTACGAGCCGCTCGATCGCAGTGTTGACCTCGCTCCTGCCGTCGACCGGAACTCCTCCATCCTCGCACACGAGCCGGTGCACTGGCGGCGGATAAGCCCCACGCGACGTCGACCTTGTGATGCGCCAGCGTTTGCCATCCACCTCGAAGACGAGCTCAACCTTCATGGTGCGGGCCCCGTCGGCGATCAGATCACCGGGTTGGAGGGTCCAGGTCGCCGCCGAGTAGAGCGCGTAGGTGATCGCCTCGAGTATGGACGACTTCCCAGCGCCGGTGTCGCCGACGATGGCGAACAGCCCGAGGTCGGAGAAGTCGAGCGTTGCTTTGTGGCGGTAGCTCCGGAGCCCCTCGATGCTAAGCGTGACAGGTCTCACGACCCGGTCCCCCGTGCGCTGGGCTCCTCGACGGCGATCGCCTCCGTAGGAGCACTACCATCCGCCGTGATCCCGACATCGGTCGTTGCGTCTTCGAACAGGTGCGTCTCGGCGAATTCGGGCCTAGCGTCGCCGCTACCGAGCAGCGTCGCTAGGTGCTCGCGCACATGCTTTGCACGTGCGCCCTTCAGGTCCGGCGTTTCGGTCGCGAGATACTCGGCGAACAGCTCATTAATGCTGGGCTCCGCGTGCCCGTCGACGTCGCCGGGGGTGACGACGGCAACCCGACCCGACGCATAAGGGTTCGCGGCGTCGAGCAGCGTCGCGTCCGGGAACATCGTCGTCAGGCGGTCGGAGAGGTCGACGATCGGCTCCTCGCTGTGCACGACGGCCGTGAGTATCGAACGGCCCACCCGGTTGCGCTTGGCCTCTAGCTCCTCGAGGGTTCCCTCGACCCGCAAGAGGGGACGCCCACCAGTGAGTGGCACGGGCTCAACCCGGGCGGTGCGGCCCGGCTCGGCCTCGACAGTGACAACGGTCTTGGTTTCGCCCTCCTCGCCGTAGTCGATCTGGATCGCAGAGCCGGCGTAGCGGGCGCGCTCGAGTCCGGGAACCGCCTGGGGCCGGTGAATGTGGCCGAAGGCGGCGTAGGAGACCTGCGGCAGCTGGTCGGGCCGGGTGGCGTACCGCTCGCTCACGGTGACCGGCCGCTCGGAGCGGGCCAGGGCGGCGCCGGCAACGAATAGGTGCGCGGCGAAAAGGTTGATGTGGCGCGATCCGTCGTAGCCCACGTTCAGGCCATTGCCGAGGTTTTCTTCGAGCAGGGCGATCTGGTCTGCGTAGAACGCAGTCCACTGCTCGGGCGCGGTACCGAAAACGTCGATGACAGCGTTCTGGAGCACGAACGGGAGAGGCGCCAGGCGCACCTCCTCCTGAACGTCTTTACGCACGTCGCCGGGGAAACAGAGGATGCCGCCGTCCTCGGCCATCTTGGCGCGTGGCACGAAGGTCAGCCGCCCGATGCCGCTCGATGAGTGGTCGCTCAGCCCGCCGAAACTCAGGAGCAGATTGAAGATCTCGAAGAGCGGGGGCGAGTCGTGGTTTCCGGCGAGCACGACAATCGGCGCGATCCCCGCGAGCTCGCCGAGGTATTGGAATCCCCGCCGGAGATCGTCGACGGCGGGTCGGGTCCAGTCAAAGAGGTCGCCGGTGTGGACGATCAGGTGTGGCCGGAACTCCCGGGCGATCCTGACCTCCTCCTCGAGCACCTCCTCGTGGTCGCCCGCGCGCGACAAGTGCCCGAGGGTTGCCCCGAGATGCCAGTCCGAGATGTGAAGCAGCCGCATCAGAGTCCTTGGGTCAGAGCTTGGCGAAGACGGCCGCCTGCTCTTCCTTGCGGGCGTCGTCGGTCCGGCGCCCCTCCTCGACTGAGGTGGCGAAGGCGGGGAACGGGAATCGCATCGGTAGAGGGGCCGGGATGAGGGGCTGGTCGAGCACCATGGTTCCCGGCAAGAACCGAGCCGCACGCTCGCGCAGCTCGGCGGAGAGGAACCGGTATTCGGCCGACTCGCCGGCGTCGAGGCGCCCGACCACCTTTACCGCGGCGTTGCGGATGATGGCCGGTGCGACCGCACTGGCCGCCTGCTGGGCACCGATGAGCAAAACGCCCAGGGAGCGGCCCCGCTCGGCGATATCTACGAGGAGATCTTTCAAAGGGCTCTGCCCATCACGCGGTGCGTACTTGTTGAGCTCGTCGAGGAGGACGAAGCGCAGCGGCTCACGCCCCCGCCCCATCTTGGCCTCGAACAGCTGGCTGAGCAGCGAGCCGACCACAAAGCGTTGGGCCGAGTCGTGCAGTGAGTGGATATCGACGACGGTGATCGCCGTATCGCCTTCGATGTCGATCGGCACCACGCCGGGGACGACGAGGTGCCCGAGGCGGGGTCCGAGTGCGTAGAGGCGCCGGACAAACGCCATGGCGGTGTTCGCCTGCACGTTGCCAGTCCAGGTGTGGTCTGGGGGGTCATCGAGGAGCTTGTGGGAAATGAAGTCGACGAGGTCGCCAAAGCTTCGCACAGCCACTCCTTGCCCGGGGCCCTTGGGCGCACGGCGTTCCGGGGCGAGGCGGTCGAAGTCGTTCGGCGTGCCGGGATCGGGGTCGGCCAGCACCACCGCCCCGGGCTCGCCGTCAAGGGGGAAGGCGTGACGGGCCAGCTGCAGGCGCACGCGCTGTTCGACGAAGGACAGCTGGTTGCGCCCCTCCTCGGCGTCGGCGAAACAGAAAGTGAGGAGGCCCCGGCGGATGAACTCCATCGGGCTCCAGCCGTAAACGTGCACCTCGTCGGCCACGCGGCTAGTCACCTCTGGGGTGAGCGACCCGGCCGGACCTGGCGCTCTGGGCACGTACAGCCCGACAGACTCAAAGGGGCCGGGGTGCGCCACACCGAGGGCGGCCCAGCCATCTTGGGCCTCGGGGTGCTCGGCAAAGCGGTTGTTCTGGCGGTCGAGCTGAAGGAGGTCTTCACCTTTTACGCAGAAGAGGAGCGCACGAGTGCTCGGCGCGGCCGACCCGAGAAGGCGCCGCCCCTCCGGAGTTTCCAAAAGCATGTAGAGGAGGAACAGGGCGTAGGAGGTCTTGGTCGCTACACCGGAGATCCCTGAGATGTTGACGTGGCCACCCTTCTTGCCGTTCAAGAAGGAGAAGTCCACGTGGAGGGGAGCGCCGGACTGGTCGAGGCCTGCCATCAAGGGCTGCTCCATCTGGTCGATAAAAAGGGCCTGGTCGCGGCTCGTGCCCGTCGCCGCGCTGGACGACCGCGCCGGGCTCGGGGGACAGCCAGAGCTCGGGGACGACGCGCAGAATTTGTACTTCGATTCGCCTCGACGTCTCGCCGGGCATGGTCTTGGCCCGGGCGATCCGGTCGGTGTCTGAGGCGAACGAGGCTCCTTCGATCTGGCGGACGGCCTCTGTGACGATGCCGTAGTGAGTGACCGAGCGCCCGTCGGGCAGCTCCTGGCGGCAGGCCACGAGATCGTCGAGCTGGACGACGGCGTCCTCCGCGAGGACCACGGTGAAGCGACGGGTCGAGGCAGGCACCGCCCCGTCGACGAGGCCGATCGCGGCGTCGGGCGCCGCGTGGTCGGGTGTCGGCCGAGCGTTCGGTGCCGCGTCGTCGGTGTTCTCAGTCGGCCCGCCGGTCATGAGGCACTCCTTGCTGTTGGGGCGGGCGCTCTCCGAGCAGGCACCTCCGGCGAGCTGGCCCGGTCGAGCGCGGCGACGGCCTCGCGAACCGAGCGCATGGCTAGGCCGGGATCGCCCAGAAGATGGCGGAGGTGGCGCTCCAGGGACCCCACGGGCTGAAGGTTCTGGGGTGCGCGGGGGTCGACATGGGGGACTCCCGCGTAGCGAGGCAGGGTCACCGCCGCCCGGTCGGCGGCCTCGGCGGCCGCCTGTAGGCCAGTCGAGGCGGGTATCTCGAGCCGCACGATGCCCGCCCAGGGACTGCTGTGCTCGTCGCGGTCAGTGAGGCGGAGGTAACAGGAGTAAACCTCGCGCTTGCTGAACAGCGAGGTGCGCTGCCCCGCTCGGAGGCCCGGTACCTTGCGGTGCTGCTCGGGCGGCAGGTGCGGGCTGTGCTGAGTCTTCACGAACCCGATCACAGGAACGTCCCGGCTGCGGACGAAGTTGAGTGGCCCGTCGACCACCGTGACGTAGCCCTCGATGCACAGGCTCTCCGCCAGCCGCCCTTCGGTCTCGCGCATCCGTAGCTGCAGTTCTTGGAGGGGGGCGTCGGGCTGCTCCCCCGGCGTAGACACGGCTGTCCACGACCATCCGCCGGCCACCGGCGGCAGTTCAGCGATGGTCCCCGACCCCCACACCACGAGCCGGCGGGCGTCGCAATGGGCGAAAACAGGGCGCTCGCCGGGTTCACAGACCACGGCGCCGCAGCCGTGCGAGCCAGCGATTCCCCGGGCCATGCCGCCGTCTTCGTCAGAGCGGTAGAGCGTCGCCTCGGCTCGGCGGACGCCATCGACGAAGGCAACAGGCACGTCGAAGGCCTCGATGCCGCAGTGGAACACGAGTTCGTCCCCGTCCTCGACGAGGTTGCCGGCCTGGCCGTCGACCGGTGCGTCCTTGACCAGGTAGGGAGAGCCGTAGGTGGCCGACCAGTCCTCTACGAAGATGGCCACGCCCACCTCCTCCATCGGTTCGTCTCGTCTCCCAGCGTAGGCAGAGCTTGTAACGCACCGCCGGGACGGCGGTCCGCCCCCAACGGTGACCGTCCGAAGTCTCTGGCGTGCTCCACGGACATCTCAACTCAACTATTCGACGGTGCTGCGGGTGATCCTGTAGGCGTACACCGCCTTCGTAAATGCGTCACCGCCGCCGGGTCCGCCCTTGAAACCTGCGGCGTGAAGGGCATTCTCGGCCGTTCGGGCATCAGAATTCGTCGCCGCCGTCCGGTAGATCCACGCTCCCTTTTCCTCGTCAACGTTATGGTCACTGAACAAGCGGTCTTGTGGCTGACTTGCGATCCCCGCATACCAGCTGGACCACGGGGTTCCTGCGTGGGCCTTGATTTCGGCCACGATTTCACTGGGTGTTTTCGCCATCCACTCCACCTCGTCTCCATCTGCAGCCGCGACCGGGCTTTCGCTATTCCGGTCGGAGTGTTCTTGATAGAGAACACCCTATACCGCGTTCGCTTTCGAGAACAAGTAGCCTGGTCAACAGAACTCATGGCCACCTCACACTCGCTCCTCGAAGAGGCCCGGATTGCTCTCCCCTGCTGCACGGATCTCGAGTGCGTCCAGGAGATCGCGGCGCGGATCATTGACGAGCTCGAGGAGGAACCTCCTATCTCGCTCGAAGTGGTTGCCAGCTACCGAGACATTGCTGCTGTGAAGGTCGAGCCCCTCCCCTTCGCTGGTTCACTCACGCCAGAGGCGAACGGCCTCGTCATGCGCCTCAACGCCAGCGACCCTCGGGGTCGGCGCCGGTTTAGTGGCTTCCACGAGGTCGGGCATACATTTCAGCCCGGGTATCAGCAAATGACTTTGTTTCGGTGCGACCCGAGTCCTGAGCGCACCGCGCCGAGTCAGCCAGAGCAGCTGGCCGATGCGGCTGCGGCCGAGCTGCTTTTGCCCCGGCGTTTCTTCGTTCGTGATGTTATCGACGCTGACGCTGGCTGGGACGGCGTTGAGCAGCTCGCGACGCATTATGACGCCAGCCTCACCGCGACAGCGCTCCGAGCCGTCCAAGTCGTCCGCCGACCCACCTTGCTCGTGGTGCTCGAACCTGGCGTGCGAAAGGAAGAACGCCCGCGCCTCGATGCAACGCCGAAGCTTCGAGTGACGAGCAGTGCGTCGAACGCGTCATTTCCCTTTATTCCTCACAACAAGTCCGCGATCGAGGGCGGCACGCTTGATCGAGCGTTCAACGGCGAAGTTGTCGAGGATATGGCAACACTCGAGGAGCTCGGTATCCGCTCTGACAGGCTCCGCGTTTCGGCTCGCCTCTTCCCTTACACTGACGTAAAGGGTGGCTATCACAAACGGGTCATGGCGATCTTCTGGCGGGACTGCCAGCCTTCAGCAATCTGACATGGGTGAATCAACCGTTGGTCAGCGTATTCGTAAACGGAGAAATGAACTCGGCCTCACCCTGAGCGCTCTCGCCGAGAAGGCTGGCGTGGCGAAGAGCTATCTGTCCAACCTAGAGAACAGCAAACATGAGGTACGGCCCTCCGGTCGCACGCTGTATCAGATCGCCGAGGCACTCGGGACCACCATGTCGGATCTGATGGGCACGCGCATACTCGTTGAGCCCACCAAGTCTCGTCCTCCTTCGTTACTAGCGTTCGCAAAAACCGCCCAGCTCACGGATCGGGACGTGGAGATGCTCGCTGGCATCAACTTTCGGGGGCACCAACCGTCTGACGAAGAATCATGGGCCTTCGTATGGCGCGTTATTCGTATGAGCGTTGATGAAAGTCAACCAAAATAGAGCGGGTTTCGTAACTGACCTGGCTGATCCATTTCGTACTGCTCGGTATCGCGGTTCCTGGTCAGAGCAGCCGTCCACCAATCTTCCGCCGGGTGATCTTTTCTCTGTTGAGTTGATCGGATGGACAACTGAATCGTCAGACGTCCGCATCAAACTCAGGTCGTCGGAGTCCTCCAGGACGTGCAACGCTGACCTGCCAAATGCCTAGAGGCAAAAGGAGTAACCAGACCAGCCCGAAGACCCAGAACGTCGACTGCCCAAACGCTACGCCGACTGGGGGTACGCCAACTGCGGGTCGATCCCGACCCTGCCCGAAGCTGGCTGGTTCGTTTATGGGACCGACCAAACGGAGCGGCCCGCCCGGGGTCCCGGTGCAGTTATGCGCCCATCTCGATCGCGGTCGACATCTCGCAGAGAGGTCCGTAGCTGCCGGCTGGGGGCGACCACCAGACGTAGGAACTGGAGATCCTCGAGGTAGGCGCCGTTGGCGTCGGTCAACGGCTCGCCGACCAGCCAGGCGAGCTCGGGACAGGTTCCGTCGATCGAACGACCATCGCTGAGGAGCACCGTTGCCTGCGTCCAGGGTCGCACGCTGGCACTCGCCAGGCGGTCTCGGACCAGGACACGCCGATCCTCAAGATCGGCGACGTTGCTGAGGTCAATCAATGTCTGCACTTCGGGTCTCCTTCCTGTTGAGCTGCTACTCCTCGGGGAGAGGAGGCCATGGCTCTCGCGAGCTGCTCAGACCCTCAGCACTGCTGCCCAGCCGTCGATTCGGCCGACCCACCCAGGGTTCTACCGCCTCGACGGCTACGTGGCCTTCTTCAAGGCTTCGAGCGTCGCTTTGAACTCCGCCGACGCGGCTGGGTCGATCGAAAGTTTCAGCGCCAGTTGGATCTGCTCTCCAGCGGGCTTCCCGGCGTGTAGGTTGGAGGTCACCCGCCCCACTGAGGCCGAGAAGGCAGCGGAAAAGTCCTGGAACTGGTGCAGCGGCTGACTCACGTACTTCGACAGCGCCAGATAGGTGGGTCTCCATTGTGGGTCGACGTCGGCATTGCGGACCCCGAGGCCCCAGGCAATCAGCTGTCCGTACGCAGTGACCAGCTCGCCCGCCACGTCGCGGATGGCCGCTTCATCGCCGGGACTCCCCGGCGCCCCTATGGCTCGCTCGAGCGATGCTGGACTCAACATCTGCGTCGCATGAGTCACCACCGCGGAGACCTGGTCCATCAGCGCCTTGATGTTGCCGACGGGGTCCGCGACGTGCTCTCCCGACGGTTCGACCATCTGGGACACGTACTGGGCGTAGAGCGGTTGGTACGTGGCCAGACCTCGTGCCAGTTCCGAGGCCAGGTAGAGGTACTCCCAGCCAGCCTCGTGGTCGGCCGAAGCGACGAGCCGTGCCGCCGACGGCGCGGGCGCTGGCCCGGTGGGGCAACCGGTCCAGCAGGAGACGGAGGCGGAGGGGGCGCCGTGGCGCCGCTGATGGGCGTGGCAGCGGCAGCGGCGGGGTGTTCGGCCTCAATCCGGCTCAGTTCGCCCTGCATCTGGACCACCAGCTCCCGCACCGTGTCCTTGAAGTGTGCGAGGGCGAGTTCGAGGCGGAAGTTGAAGTTTCCGGACAGCGCGGGGCCGTAGTGGATGGTCGTCGGCTTCTGGCGGTTGGAGACAGAGAACGTGGTCTCGCCGGCCACATCATCACGGGAGGCACCGATCAGCTTGGTGAAGAGGCACTCGCGGGTCTGTTTGGCCCCCTGGAACACGACGCGTTGATTCGTGACGTACGTGGTGCCGCGGTCGACCGCGGTCTGGACCGGAGCCCCCTGGACGAAAGTGCCCGCGGTTGGCTCCGACCCGGTAGCGCACCGAGCGGCCGTGGACGGTCCCGATCGGGACGGAGACTCCCGCTCGACTTCCCCTGGTAGTGCCCCGCACCCCGGCGCTCTTCAATCAGCGCAGTACCGGTCACTTTGTAGAAGAGCGCTTCGCCAGGCTTGAGCATGATCTCGTTGGTCGCCGATCCAGCGAAGTGCTGGGCCACGTCGACGAGGTGGGCGTATCCGTCTCGCTCTTGCTGCCAGCTATCCAACTCACCCTGCTGCTGCTTGGCGGCCTTCTCGGCCCTGTGCTTTTGGAACACTTCTGCCCCTTTTGCCGAACTGGCCCAGCAAACGCTACTTCCGCCGTGTTCATCGAGCACGCATCCGCCCGCCATCCTGTATTTAGGGAATCTTTCTCCGTCCATATGTCGTGTCTCGTTTAACGACGAGTGACTATGAGATATAAGGCTCATTTTGTCAAGATTCTTCCGTTGTGGAATGGACAACGGCTACGGTCAATCCCTCCCGCTTCTCACCCGCTATCAGGCGGTCGCGGAAGATCAAGTGCCGCATCTGACCATCGATCACCGACCTTGATCGGGTACTCCCTCCACGTGCCCTCGGCAGCAGACAGATCAACGCACACAATCTCGTCGGGCATTGGAGTGAGCCCCTGGGCGGCGGCATAGACCGCCTGAGCGATGACGACCGGGTTACTCACCACGAAGTCCTGGTTCTCCAGGACCAATAACGTCCTGCCACCCGGTAGTCGACCTGCCTCAAGTTTCCGTACCTTCTTATCCAGCGCTGTCCGGACACGTGCCGTGCGTTCCGCCTCGATGTCGCCAGGAAAGAGCAGAGCGACGCTCAGAGAACCTTCCTCACCTGGCCCGTCTCGCAGACGGTAGAGAGTGAGCGGGATGGGGCCAGCTAGCTCCACCCGCACGTGGTTGGAGACGACTGGAGGTATCTGCGGCTCCGGGAGACTGGCTGCCTCCGTCCGGACCCAGGCCTCAATGGTGTCGGGTAGCTCGGCCGTGTACCCACGTGCGACACCGATCGCGCCAAGGTCAACGGTGAGCGAGTAGTAGCCGGGACGAGGAAGCCGGGCGTCAAACCGTTCTGCGAAGCCCTGGAACAGCTTCGCGAACCGCTTGTTCTCCAGCACCTGATTGCCGTAGGCCTCGATCAGGGTGTGCTCGATCGTCACCGGGCCACGTGAGTCATGGCCGATCATGTCAACGGCTTCCTCAGTGCGCTCCTTCTCGTCCGGGTAGCCCCCCACGACAAACTCGCCACCTGCTCGGCGGCGAGCAAGTCCCTGCGCCGCAAAAAGACAGACCGCTCGCTGATGACCCTTGTTGGCCATGCCCCGCAGTCTGCCATCAGGTTTGGCGTGCTCAATCCTCTGTATCGGACGACGCACTTCGCCGCAGTTTTTCGGTCGGCGAGACGTGAAGCGGTCCGGACCTCTCTTTGCCCCACTGTTTGAGGTAACCGGCCCTGACAAGACGCCGCAGCACCGCTTGGACGAGACGCGGGTGGAGGTTGAGTCGGTCGGCCAGTTCCTGGCTGCTAGCCACTTGCCCGTCCGGTACAGCGCGCAGTGCCTCCGTCAGTTCATTGATTGTCTTACTTAGGGCGTCGTGATCCTGGTCGGCCTTCCAGATATGTGCTTCGTCTTGAAGTATGAGTGAATGGGCATAGGGACTACCTCCAGTCATTAGTCGTTGCACGTAGCCAGCGCCCTCCAGGACTTGGCCTGAGGCATCCAGTTCGGCAGTGGTCCGGCCCAGTTGCTCGGCGACGTCAACGAGCACTGGGATGGCGCTCGGATCGGCAAGGTCGAGATCGATCAAGGTAGTCAGAAGGTCTGCGTCTGCCTTAGTCCACCCATCGGGCAGAGTCTGTGCGTCAGTTTCGCCCATTGCTTGGGAAACTTGAACCCCGAGACGTGTCGGTGTCCAAATCGATTCGCCGGTTCCGGAGCTCGAGCGGTTGACAAGATCTGCTGCGTCGAGGCGTAGCAACGCAGCCTGAACGCGGAGAACTCCGACGCTGAGGCGCTGGGAGATGTCCTCGGTTGTGCGAGTGTCCCCCGGCTTCACGGCGGTAACTAAGGAGCGCAGGACCGTGATATCACCTTCTCGGAGGTGGCTGACGATGTCGAGCAAGGCAGGGGCCTCCTCGTCCATGTCGCCTCCGCGAGTCCCGATCACTCGGCCGACGGCATCGGCCAGCACATTGATCTCCGGATCAGTCTTCCCCGCCGAAGCATCAACACCATGAACGATCAGGTCTTGGATGACTGGGTCATCGAGCCGGCCGGTGAGTGAGTCCAGCTGCTCGCCCAGATCGTCTACCTGAGCTTGGAGGGAAAGACTGAGACGGTAGAGAAAGAAGTCACGATCGCGTTGAGCACGGGCCTCTCGGCGAGCGAGACCTTTCTCCCAAGCCAAGGTCAACGGCCCACCAGCGAACGGGATGACACTGACGCCGACCTCGACCACTGACTCCGCCGCGTATGCCGCCATATTCGTGCTGTTGACGATCCCAGGTGGTGGAGTCTCATCCCCGACCCGCTCGGGCAGCGCTGGAGATGGCTCGTCATTACCCATCCGTCAACGGTACTGCGAGGCGATCAAGACGGGGCCGGACTCGGAGAATCTCCTCCTATGCCGCTGACGAAGATCGAGGTTCGCAGGTGCAGGGGCGTGCTCGCTCAGTCAGTCAGTCTCATCGTCATGATCCTGGTTTGCCCGAATAACCTCCATGTCCATTTTGGCCGTGGTCTTAGATTCAGCGATGCTGATCCCCGAGTGGGCCACACCCCAACGAGAAGGGGCATACCTCCACTGTCCACCTACTTCGCATAGATCTTGCGTTCCCCAATATGGCCCAATCCACATGCATGAATCGGCCCGGGAATCCTGGAGGCTCCTTCCCTTGAGAGGATGGAGCAATGCCAAGAAAATCCCCCTACCCACCAGAGGTGCGTGAGCGGGCCGTCAAAATCTTCGTCGAGCATCGTGACGAGTACCCCTCCGAATGGGCCGCCATGACCGGCATCGCGACCAAGCTCGGCATGACGGCCGAGACCTTGCGCTCGTGGGTCCGCCGGGCCGAGGTCGACCAGGGCCGGCGTCCCGGGCTCACCACCGACGAGCGCCAACGCCTGAAGGACCTCGAGAAGGAGAACCGCGAGCTCCGTCGAGCGAACGAGATCTTGAAGGACGCTTCGATTTTCTTCGCGACCGAGCTCGACGGTCGACCAAAGAAGTAGTGCGCTACATCGACGCCCGCAAGGGTCGATGGGGAGTCGAGCCGATCTGCAGAGCCCTGCAGTTCGCTCCCGCCACCTACTACGCCGCCCGGTGCCGGCCGCCCAGCCCAAGACGTCTCCGTGACGAGGAACTCAAGGAGAAGATCGCCCGGGTCCATGCGGACAACCTCGACGTCTACGGGGCCGACAAGGTCTGGACCCAGCTCAATCGTGAGGGCGAACGGGTGGCCCGCTGCACGGTCGAGCGCCTGATGCGAGAGCTGGGACTGTCCGGGGCTCGCCGGGGCCGGGCCTACAAGCGCACGACGGTCGGCCGACGAGAAAGCCCACCGTCCGGCAGACCTCGTCGAACGCCACTTCGAGGCCAGCGCCCCGAACCAGCTCTGGGTGGCGGACCTCACCTACGTCAAGGCGCACACCGGCTGGGTCTACGTCGCCTTCGTCATCGACGTCTTCAGCCGCTGCGTCGTCGGATGGCAGACGTCCACGTCGCTGCGCTCGGACCTCGCCCTCGACGCCTTGGAGATGGCCATCTACGGACGAAAGGATGCCGGGCTGGCCGGACTCATCCATCACAGCGACCGCGGCGTCCAATATCTCGCAATTCGCTACACCGAGCGGCTGGCCGAGGCCGGGGTCGGCCAACAGCGTCGGATCCAAAGGCGACTCCTACGACAATGCCTTGGCCGAGAGCTTCAACGGGCTCTACAAGACCGAGCTCATCCACCGCCGGGGTCCCTGGCGCAACGTCGAGCACGTCGAATGGGCGACCCTCAACTACGTCGACTGGTTCAACAACCGCCGCATCCACAACGAGATCGGCAAGGTCCCTCCGGCAGAGTTCGAGGACAGCTACTACCGTCAGAATGCAGCATGAGAAGCAGCACCTTCACAGACAGCTGAGTCTCTAGGAAACCCGGGCCGATTCAGTTCGTCAGAGGCAGACCTGACCCTCGCAATAAGCAACATCCGGGAAGCCATCAGCGAGATCGAAACCGAGGTCTCGGATCAACTCTGAGCCTGGCAGCGACTCGATCGGGGGCACATCCAACGTCGCCGTTGTCGCTTCAAAGCCCCTGAACTCAGCGCTTCGCTTCTCGAAGGCGTAAAGCGCACCTCTCCGACGGTCGGGGGGAGGGATCCACGGGTGAATCTCTGCCGAAAGCGGTCCTTTATGACCCACTCCTCTGCCTGAACCCAGAACCGGCGCTTCAATGGGTCACTCCGCCTGCACCTGGCACAATCGACCAGCCGAACCCATATCGAGTTCGCCAAGACAGCTCAAGAACCAACGCGGCTGCCCGTGCTTACGGCGAGGTTGTCAGGGAGATAGCCGCTCGATCCTCCAATTTCCGGAGTCAGCCTGGTAGCGGAGCGGATCGTGCAAACGGTCAGCTCCTTCTTCCCAAAGTTCGACGCTCTCAGGACGGATTCGGTACCCGCCCCACCGAGGAAGGACGGGGCGGCCCCGTTTCCGTCGGGGAACGCTTCGGCCAGGTCAGCCACCCGCTGTTCGAGCACCTGTCGACTAACGACCACCTCGCTCTGGTGGCTTGCGACGGCACTCCGACGAGCCCCCGGCGGCCTCGAGCGCCAATAGGCGTCGGACTGCTCGTCATCGACCTCCTCGACTGCGCCGATCACCCGGACCTGTCGGTGCAGTGGAAGGAACCAATGAAAGAGAGCGGCGGCGAAGGGATTGGCCCTCAGCTCCCGACCCTTGGCGCTTTCCCGGTCGGTGTAGAAAACAAGACCACTGTGGTCGATCCCTCGGAGCAGCACCATCCTGGCGGACGGGCGCCCATCGGTCGTGGACGTGGCGACCACCATCGCTTCGGGCATGGGCTCGCCCGCTGCCCGCGATCTCGAGCCAAAGCGAAAGCTGGGACATTGGATCCGGATCGAGGGACGCTTCGTCCACGGCCACAGTCTGCTGGCTCGGGGGTCGTAGGTCTGTTCTGAGAACCTCGAATGGCGACCCAGCTCTTCGGTCGTCTGTGGCGCCGGACGCGCGCCCACGAGCCGCTCGGCAAGTTCGCCGTACCCGATGGCTGCAATGAGTCGTGACCGGCGATGCGTTGTGGTCATGCGAGGAGTCCGCTTAGCGAGTCACGCATGTGCCCGAAATCGAAGCTCTACTCCGGCTGCTCGCGATACGTACGGCTCCCATGAGGTGACCGAAGGAGGGTCAAATTCATAGCCCCTGACCTGGGGTTTCGTGGCAGGCCCGCTGTACGGCCGTGAGAGCCTCTCGAAGAGGCTCCCAGGTACCACCGGACCCCCTTTTCCGCACTGCGAGCCGGGATATTTCAAGGTGTTTTACCTGGTCACAGGCCTGTTCTAGGGACTGTAAAGGCCATGGACCAGCGGGCGCCGATAGATGGACCCACAGGCAGTCGACCTCGCTCCAGTCCGCCGAGCCCAGTATCGGTAAGCCCCTTGGGCGCTGCGGTGGCGTGGTCGGTCGTCCGAGACCCCGGAGCGTTCAAGGCTGTCAACGAGGTCACCAGCCGCTTGGACGGTGTTCCATACCCAGCCGATGTCCTCGTGCATCAGCTCCTCGAAACCAGCCTTCTCCTCCAAGCCCGCCCATTCACCTGGAAGCCGGCCTAGGGCTCGCTGTAAGCGCCCGCGGTGTCTGCGAATACCCAATCCTAGTTCTCTGGCAGACGGTGACGAACTCGTCCGGGCGCCATGTGGCCGCAGCGAACACTCAAACATTGAACAACTGCTTTTGCGTAGTCCTGCGGGACGGCCAGATCAACCCAAGAGAGATTCTCTTTTTTCGTGGAGAATTCTCGTTTCAGCTCGACTGCCCAATCAGCGACAGAAGTAGTCCGATTTCGCTGCAGTGACCAAGCAACTGGTGCGTTTCGTTATACGGACCCAACAACGCGGACGACACCGCGTGCGTCCCATGTGCGCCTAGACGTGATGTCGCACTTTGTGTTCTTCGCAGCTCATTTCGGGTGTATACTTGTAGAGAATCATCAAGAGGAGCTGAGGGTCCTGGCCCGATGACGTTCCGCCAACCGGCCGAAAGACACGGTGGCAATGCCAGGTTCGATGAGGAGTTGCCATGGCGAGAATCCATCTCCCCGGATTAGACATCCAGCCGGACGGTACGGTCGAGATCAGCAACCAGAAGGACCTGGACCGACTGCTGCGGTGTACGGCGCACGACCTCTCCAGCGAGATCATCGTGCTCACCGATCCGCAGTGGTTGGAGCGTTCTAAAGAAGACCAGACTTCTATTGCCGAGTTCCTGAACTCGGCCCGGCAGCAGATCATCGACGCTGGGCGGCTGCCAGCACCTCTGGTCGAGTTACCCGCCGTCGGCGCACGAGCGGAATCAGTGGTGACGAGCAGGAAGCCCGGACCAGATAGCCGTTACGGGGTGGGAACGGTGAGCGGTCACGAGTGGGTCTCACTGAACGGCGGCTGGAGCATCCACGTCACCTTTGATCAACCGGCAGGTAGCTGGTGCGGGTTGCCCATTGATGGAACGTGTAGCGGGCCCGATCTCGTTCACGTCATCGGCGGACCTGGAAGAGCCTGGTCGTCGATGAGGCCCGCTCAGATTGACGCCTTCCTTATGGATCGTCCGAGGAGGCGGGCATGATCACAGATCCACGAAACCGCTCTCACATTGAGGCGGGTTCCGAAGGAAATAGATCGCTCCAACCCACCCTCAATACCACTGTGTCATATCTCCTGGATCTCTGAAAGGCTGACCGCAGCAATCGTGAAAGACAAGGGTCCGCAATATGATAAGCTATGGCTATGGCGGAGACACTGCCTAGGAAGGACATATAACAATGATGAGGATACCCGATACGGGAGTTATTGCAATAAAGATCCCAGGAAAGGGCCGAAAAGGTAGCGGCGACGAAGAGACGCCCATACGGCTTGTCCTTTTCGAACCGGATAGAACTGAGACCGTTGAACTGGTCTTCGACATCGATTACCCGGAAACCGACTGGGAGGAGCTACTAGACGACTCTTCCAAGTTGATGCGGTTTGTTTTCGATTCGGTATCTGCTTACCTGAAGGAAGCTGGAATCGAAGTCGAACCTGCTCTTAGGCGGTTTGCTCTCTTTCCCTAATCGTCAAGGCACCGGATGCCTTTGCCGTTCTGTATTCAGCCTGAAGTACTGAACTGCAGGAGATGATCGAACGGCAGAAGAGTTCGACAGAAGTCGGGTAATCGACCTGTCAAACCATCGATGACTCCCAGTAATTAGTGAACACGAGATGCACTTACGAAGGGAGCCTTCTATGGCTAGTCAAGATAGGGAACTGTCCGACGAAGATGAGCTCATCGCTGACCTGCTCGGGCAGGGATGGACCCACCGGAGGACCGCCGAGACGGTGGGAGTCTCGACGAAGACCGTACAGCGGCGAATGGCTGATCCGGCCTTCTCGTCGCTGGTATCGCAGCGGCGGCGGAATCGCTTCGGCCAAGTGAGTGCCCAACTTCTCACGGCGGGAGACACAGCTCTCCAGGTACTGATCGGCGCGCTTGGATCAGACGACGACAAGGTGTCGCTCCAAGCCGCCAATCTGGTCCTCACGCACGGTCACCGCTACAACCAAGCCTTCGATGACAACGAGACCGAACGGCGCTTCGAAGAGCTCGAAGGGCGTATCGAAGCGGAGCTCCTCGCCCGAGAAGCGAATGGTGGCGACGCTCCGCCCCTGAAGGCCGGATCATGAAGCCCGCTGAGCGGAGGCGCTTCGAACAACTCGAGCGCAGTCTTGACAGCTCCAGCACCCACGCCCTCGAGCCCCTTAGCGATGCAGAACTCACCGAGGCGCTACGCACGGGCAGGGCTACACCGGTTCACATCAAGCGTGTCTACGACATCTGTGCGACGGACCTGGAGATCCGCATCTTCCAAGAGGCCACGAGAAGGCGTAACTTCCCGGAGTTACGTCGAGGTTGGACAATCCAACGCTTTGGGACTGCCGCAGAAGTCCTCAGCTACCGCGCCGACGAGGAGCTCGACTTCGAGCTCGAGTGGTTGGCGTACCAACCTGAACTCTGGCCTGAGCCCGAGGGTCGGAGGAGCTCGCCTGCGGGGCGAGAAGGCCACCACCTCTTTTTGTGGTGGGCCCGCTCAATCCTGTCGTGGCATGTTCTGCACCACGACCATCTGGCGCTAGAGCTTCGCCAGCGACTCGACGAGTGGTACGACGGAGGAGATCCCCCGGTGGACTTCTCCCGCTACCCCGAGCCTCGCCAATATCTGCTACTCGAACCGCTTGCACCCAATGGGACCACCTTCTCGGAGATTGAACTGCTGCGGTTACCGCACCAAGAGCTGTACGTCAGCATGGAGAACTACAAACGCAACGAGTGGCCAGATGATGGACTTGAGTGGACAACAGTGGACGTTCAGGGTCGGTGGGTCATCCAGTCGGAATATGACTGATGTCATAGGGGTTGCGGAGTAGCTGCACCCCCGTCAGGAGGTTGTGGAGACTCCGCTCTTAACCTGTGGACATCGAGGCGGCCTCTCCCTGCCGTTCCAGGTCACCGGGTTTTGGCCTTCCCCCCGCCAGCCGGACAGGTTGATTTTGGGCTGATGGTATGTGCTGATCGCCACGATCTGCTTGGTGGTTGACCCCGACCGGTGGATTTGAGGGCCGCATGAGCGATCTGAGAGGACGGTTTCACGCCGCCTCGGCCTCTGTGACCATCGATGAGTGGTAGTGCCTCAGTTCCCACTCGATCGGCGGGACGTTGCCGAGCGAGCTGTGCAGGCGCACGGCGTTGTAGTGGTTGATCCAGACGATGATGGCCCGGCGGGCCTCGGGTCTCGAGGCGAAGCGGCAGCGGCTGACGAGCTCGCGCTTGAGGGAGGCCCACAGGCTCTCGGCCACCGCGTTGTCCAGACTCGACCCGGTGCGTCCGGTCGATTGTGCGATGCCGTGGCGCTCGCAGAGCTCTCGGAACTCGCGGCGACATGTACTGGGCGCCGCGGTCGTGGTGGAACACCATGCCGGCGACGTCTCCGCCCCGCGTCGCGATGGCCATGTCCATGGCCGAGGCGACCAGCTCGGTGCGCATGTGGGAGGCCATGGCAAAGCCGACGATGCGACGAGAGCCGATGTCTATCGACGTCGGCAACGTAGAGCCAGCCCTCGTCGGTCGGGACATAGGTGATGTCGCCACAGGCGCGCTCACCCGGAGCGCCGACGGAGAAGTCCCGCTTGACCAGGTCGGGCAGCGGCGGGGCGCTGATGTCGGGGATGGTGGTGCGGCACTTCTTGCGCCGGCCGTCTTGGGCGTAGAGGCCGTAGAGGGCCATGAGGCGCTCGACGCGCTTGTGGTTGACCGAGAAGCCCCGGCGGGCGAGCTCGTCTCTCATGCGGGGGCTGCCATAGGTGTCGTCGTGGCCGAAGTGGATCTCGTACATCTCGTTGACGAGCATCGCCTCGTCCCACTCGGCCTGGCTCGGAGCACTCGAGCGCTCGGCCCAGTCGTAATAGGCCGAGGCCGAGACCCCGGCTGTCGCACAGGCGGCCGCCACGGGGAAGTGCTCGGCCTTCCGGGCGTCGATCCAGCGGTAGCGGGTCACCGGTCCGACTCCCTCACCCAAAAGGCCGTTGCTTTTTTCAGCAGGTCCCGTTCGATGGTCAGGCGCTTGACCTCTCGGCGGAGCCTCGCGTTCTCCTCGCGGATCTCACGTCGTCGTCCCCTCGCGCTCCCCGCGGTCGATGCGTTCTTGGCGGACCCAGTTGCCCAGCGTCTGCTCGACGACACCCAGCTCTCGGGCCACGTCCGCGATCGTGCGGTGCTGGTCGATGACCAGGGACGCCGCGTCTCGGCGGAACTCCTTTGGGTACCTACCCCGGCGCTTGGCCGACTCGGGTTGCTTCTCTGTCACCATTGGCATGACTACCTCCTATTCGAGGTGTCCGGCCAACGGGGGGATGGTCATTTCGTGAACACCCCAAGAAGATGTCCGCGGCCAGTTTTCAGTCCCCGCTTTTGGCCACCAGAAGTCCCCACCCCTCGAGGTGAGTTTTCAGTTTCCTGAGCCTAGGTTTTCCTCCCCTCTCGCGCCTCTTTCATGCGGAACGACTCGCCCTCGGTGACGACGAGCACGTTGTGGTGCAGCAGCCGGTCGAGCAGGCTGACAGCGGTTGACTGCTCGGGCAGGAAACGTCCCCAGTCTTCGAAGGGCCAGTGCGAGGCGACCCCGAGGGAGCGGCGTTCGTAGGCAGCCGACACGAGGCGGAAGAAGAGCTGGGCACCGGTGTGATCCATCGGCGCGAAGCCGATCTCGTCGATCAGGATCAGGTCGGCCTTGAGGATCCCTTCGAGGACGCGGCCGACCGAGTTGTCGGCCAGGCCCCGATAGAGGGTCTCGACCAGTTCGACCGCGCTGAAGTAGCGCACCTTGAACCCGGCTTCGATGGCGCCGTGACCGAGGGCGATCAGCAGGTGGCTCTTGCCCGTGCCGGCCGGACCCACTAGGCAGAGGTTCTCGGTGGCCCGCACCCACTCGAGGCTCGAGAGATAGTCGAAGGTGCTCTGTTGCACCGAGGAGGCGCGCACGTCGAACTCCTCGAGCGTCTTGGTCACCGGGAACGACGCCGCTCGGAGCCGGTTCGCCGCGTTGGAGGCGTCACGCGAGGCGATCTCGGCCTCGACGAGGGTGCGCAAGAACTCCTCGGGCTTCCAGCGCTGCGTCTTGGCCGTCACCAACAACTCGGGCGAGAGGGAGCGCATGGCCCGGAGTCGCAGCCGGCGTAGTCCGGCCTCGATGTCGGCGGGCAGGGCAGGAGGCGCGGTGCTCACGACGGCTCGCCGATGGCGTAGTCGGACAGCGAACGGGTCGGGACGAGAGGCAGCTCGACGATGAGGGCCTCGCCCGGTGCCGCCGGGCGAGGGACCCCCGTCCCGGCCGCGATGATCGAGCGCACGTCGTGGGCGCGGAAGCGCCCGAAGGAGGCGGCACGTTCGAGGGCAGTCAGCAGCACCTCTTTGCCGTGGGCGGCTTCCATCTGAGCCAGCTCGGCGAGATCGCCCTTGAGCGACGTGATCCCCCGGGCGGCCGCGCCTTTGATGAAGGCCTCGGCGGCGGGACCGAGGGCGCAGAACGCCTTCTCGGCCGCAGTCTTGGGCCGCACCGCTCGGGTGGGCATGGGCCGGGGCCCGCCATAGTGCTCGTCGAGGATGGACGTCTCACCAGGGGCGACGAGGTCGTGGGTGGCGATGATCTCGCCCAAGAAGATGATCAGAACCTTGCCGTCTTGGGCCACGAGCTCGACTTGGCGGCCGATGTGGATGGTGGGCACCGAGTAGCGGGCCGAGCCGAAGCGCACGCAGCTGAGCCGGTCGACTTTGCGCACCACCAGCTTGCCGATGGTCGCCCGCAGACTCGGCAGCGTCCCCATCACCTCGAGCTCTTTGACCAACCGCTCGGCGGGGATGGCGCAGATCTCGCTGTGCTCCACGGCGTTGATCTCGTCGCACCAGGCCAGGCCCTTGTCGTTCGCCCCGGCCAGGTCGGCGACGCTGAGCTCGCCGGGGATCATGAGATCGGACTTCACGTAGCCGACGAGGTTCTCGACCAGCCCCTTGGATTCTGGATCTGCTCCTTGGCAAAAGTCGGGCCGGAACCCGTAGTGGGTGGCGAAGCGCACGTAGGCAGGCGTCGGGATGACCAGCCCGGCCACGGTGTCGCCCTTGAGGCACCCCATGCGGTCGGTCAACGCTGTCTTGGGGACGCCGCCCAGATACTCGAAGCAGCGCGCCAGCGCGGTCATGGTCGCCTCGGCCCGAGATTGTCGGCGAAGTACACGAAGCGGACCCTGCTCCAGGCCAGCACGGCGCAGAAGACGAACAGGGGTCCGATCTCGCCCCAGTCGAAGACCACCATGTCGCCCGGTGTCCAGATGCCCGGACGCCTTCCCCGGTGCTGCTGCGCCCGCCACTGCGTCTTGACCTCAGCCACGAGTCGGCGGAAGTTGCGTGCGGAGCCGGTGTAGCCGGCCGCTCGGGCGATGGGGAGCAGCCGTTTGGCCGACATTTTCCCCTTGGTCCGCTCCACCCGCTCGATTACGACGCCTCTGACGGCGTCGTAGTTGTGCTCGACGACAGGATTCTCGCCCTTTTCGGCCGCTCGGGCGGCCAGCACCGATCGCTTCACCGTCTTGGGCGTCGTCCCGCAGATCTCTGCAGCAGCCCTGTAGCTGCCTACCTCTCGATAGGCGGCATGCATGTCCATGTGTTCCCTCACTGATTTCATTGAGACGTCCCTTGGTCGGTGCGGCGGTTTGGTTAGCACCGCCACCGTCACCGGCCAGGGGGCCTCGTTGGTGGATCCTTCAGTGAGGGGTGGGGACTTCTCGTGGCCAAAAACGGGGATTTCTCGTGGCCACCAGCGGGGACCTCAGCTGGCCATAACCGGGGACTTTTTCATGGCCACGGACAGAAGAGGGCATGTTCATGAAAGAGCACGCCGAGTGTTCATGAAAGTGCCTTGTTGGAGGTGGCGGCGAGTTCACTACTCGTCTGCTACCCCATGGATGACGAAACCGCCGGCCTTACGGCCGGCGGTTTCGCGTTAACATGCCTATCGATTCTCGTCGGGGCGCGAGGGTTCGGTTTGTCGTCCGAAAGAGTTGGCGTGCTCTATTCAGGCGGGGCCGATTCGGACGACGGAATCTGGGAAGTGCGTGGTCCTCGTCGGCCTTTCACCCATTCCAAGGTCATGACCTGGGTTGCCTTCGACCGCGCCGTCCGCGGTGTCGAAGTTCACGGTCTCGAAGGACCGGTGGAGGAGTGGCGGACGGTCCGGGATGCAATCAAGGCCGAGGTTTGTGAGAAAGGGTGGCACGCCGACGTCGGGGCTTTCACCCAGTTCGACGGTGCCGTCGAACTCGATGCCAGCCTCCTGATGATACCGCTCGTTGGGTTCCTTCCGGCCGCCGACGAAAGGGTCGTCCAGACGGTCGATACCATCCAAGAGCACCTCATGAAGGATGGGTTTGTCCTTCGCTACGCTAATGACTCAGGGGTAGACGGGTTGCCGGGCCGCGAAGGAATCTTCCTCCCATGCACCCTCTGGCTCATCGGCTGTCTACGGCTGATGGGGCGGCTCGAAGAAGCCACGGCCGTCTTCCGCCGGGTCACCGGCCTGGTGAATGATGTTGGGCTCATCTCGGAGGAATATGACCCCGTCCGTAAGCGCCTGCTCGGTAATTTTCCCCAAGCATTCACCCATGTCGGAATCGTGTGAATGCGGCCCGCGGTCTCACTGCCTCGCGCGCCGCGACCCGCATTTCATGACCCAGCGGCATGGGAATCCACGGCCAGGGATAGATCAGCCCTAGCCAGATTGCCAATCAATACAGGCCGACGGCTCTATTCGACGCAGACACCCGGTTGCTCCATGAACTCGATGATCGACTGCAGCTTGAGATCTATGCCCCGGTATAGCGAAACTCCGCTTGCCACTCGCCGTCCGAATGGACAACATCCCAGTAGCGTGTTGCGATTTTGTCGGGATCGAAATCGGTGCCTGGAGCGATCTGCCCGGCGATCGTCAATGTCGCCACGCGGATGCCGTCAGACGCCAAATCCGCTTCTAGCATGGTGGCGGCGGATCGGAGCGCCGCTTTGCCCAGAGAAATGGTCGCGAGGGCAGGGATCGGATGATCTGCGAAACCGCCGCCTGTCACGATGATGGTGCCGGTTCCGGCGGCCCGCATGGATGGGGCGGCGATCTGTGTCACGACGATGGCGCTAATGACGTCGACTGCATAAGCCGTCTGCAGGTGCTCGACACTTGAGCTCAGGAGTTGGTCCGGAGTACCCATGACTGCGTTGTAGATGATAAGACCGGGCGCTTCCTGCTCGTTGTACAGCTGCGCCATCCGAGATCCCAGGCCCGCGGGGTCGCTGGCGTCTGCCGTGATCGTGTCAATCTGGGCTCCGGTGTCAGCCAGGCTGTCAGCGAGCTTGTCTAGTTCATCGGTGCTGCGAGCCAACAAGGTCACTCGGTAGCCTCCGACGGCGAATCGCCGGGCGAGGGCCAATCCAAGGCCCGGTCCGGCACCGACGAGCAGAAGACGATGGTTGTCGATCGAGGTACCAGAGTCATTGTCGGGCATGCGCCTGCTTCCTTTCGCTTCGAATGTCCTGGAAAGCTTTCATACGTTTGCGCTCGGACTAGGTTCACATCTGGGCATCTAGTCCTCTGATGGTGTCAACCACGACCGGTTCGTCGCCTTCCGACGGCAACCGCCCGATCTATGCCTCCGCGCGAAGTTCCTCTGCATGCGCGTCGAAGCACTCAGCCAGCTCGGTGAGAACCTGGTTACGAAGGCCGCGATCACGTGGCCAGGTGGTGCCATCGAAGGCATGACGCGCAGCCGCGATCGCGTTCCGTGCCTCGGCTTCACCGCCATCGGCCCATCTGCCAAGGACGGCTCCCGTGGATGGATTGATTGACTCCGCAACTTTGTCGGAGCCGATCCAGTCACCATCTATCCAGTGCCTCGCAATGTCGCTCATCGTCGTCTTTTCTCCTGTGACTCGGGCTTAACGGGACGTGATTGTCGTGCTGAACGACGGCGGCGGATCAGCCGTCCGTCAGTTGCGGTAGCTCCCGTGGAGGAACTCGTCGATGAGCGACAGATGAGAGGGGGCCCAATCGAGCTCGGATCGAGCCTTCGCCGCCTTGGTGCCCTGGTCCAGGAGGAGGACCTCGGCGAAATAGTCGCCTAAGCGCGCCCGAGCCTCGTCGTCGGAACCCGGGACCGCTCCTGGGGCGCCCGCCGCGACGGCCGCCGCGTCCGTGATTTCCGCAACGGTCGGGCTGAGTCCGTTTCCGATTACGTAGTAACCACCAGCGGAGTCGCTTTCCAAGGCGCGCCGGAAGAAGTTCGCCAAGTCGGCGACGTGCACCGTCGACCAATGCTGTTGTCCAGTGCCGAGCATCACCAAGTTGCCCGCGTCGTCTCGCGGCGAACCGAGAAGGAGCCCGGGAATGCCGCCTCCACCGTCTCCATAGGCGACGCTGGCGACAGGGACGACGACACGGACCCCACTCGCACTGAGCACCCGCCGTTCGATCGGTTCCTTCCATGCGACCATCGCAGGTGCACGAAAAGGCGATTCCTCGGTGATCGAGAGGTTGGTTCCGAACACCCAGAGGCCGCTGATCTGAAGGTAAACCTTGCCGGTACCTTCGAGCGCTTCGATGACAGCGTCGACGACGGCTGAGTCCAGATCGGCGCTGGTGGCGTCACCGGGGCTGGCCGTGTGAATCACTCCGTCTGTGCTGCGTAGCAAACTCACTAGTGCCGGTCGGTCGTATAAATCGACCACGGTCGCTTTGGCGCCTCGGCCGGCAACGGCGATCGCTTCCTCGTCGTCGCGGACAAGGGCGGTTACCTCGTGACCGTGTGCAACAAGCTCGGTGAGGACATGAGATCCGACGAACCCGGTACTGCCCGTAAGTGCCACTATCATTGGAGTTCCTCCTCTCAGAGCCAACTTTGGCTCTCAACAATCTGGATGGCTGTGAAGCCCAGGTCTGATGCTTCGGTGATCCTGCGTCTCCTCGATTCTGGGGTCGCACGGCCTGGGCTGGCATCTAAGAAACCCGTAGTTCGTGGTGGCTCACTGAGTCCACATCGTCACCGGGCGTCAGAGCCAAGGCGTCGTAAATCCTGGTCAACGGGATAGCGGGTCCGGTCGGGACTCGGCAGGCGAAACGAGGGTGCGAAGTGCTTGGGCGGCATTTTGAACACACGCTCCGTTGCGGGGGGGCGTGGCGGAAAGCAAGATTGCTTTCGAGACGTGAGCCCAGACCGAGGGAGCGGCGGCGGCGCGTCGTCGATGCCTCAGTCGGCGTGTCAGTCCCACAGGTCGAGCGCTCACCGAGTGGTCGCTCTCCACGGTTGGGGCTGTAACGCTACTGCCAGGCTTTCGAGCTTGAAGTCCTTAGTCGTGTCCGATCCGCCCTCATTATGATGCCGGGCGAGATGAGCGAAGAGTCGCCACGGGCTTTCTCGTCAGGACGGCTGTTGTTCGGCCGGGAGCGCGAGCGTGAGGTGCTCGACGAGTTACTCGAAAATGGGCGCGGCGTGTTGGTCGTGCACGGCGAAGCCGGCGTGGGCAAGACCGCACTGCTCGATTACGCGGTCGGGGCGGGGCGCCAATTCCGGGTCGCCAGGACTTCCGGTGTCGAAGGGGAGATGGAGCTCCCGCTCGCGGCGGTTCAGCAGCTGTGTTCCCCATTCCTCGACCTATTAGACCGACTCCCGCGGCCTCAGCGTGAGGCCCTCGGCGTCGCGTTTGGACTCAGCACGGGGTCCGCGCCAGATCCGTTCTTGGTCGGATTGGCGGTCCTCGGCCTGTTGTCCGAGGCGGCCGAGAAGCGACCTCTCCTGACGATTGTTGATGACGCACATTGGCTGGACAACGCGTCGGCACGGGCGCTCGCGTTCGTCTCTCGCCGCCTGCTTGCAGAGCAGATCGCGATCCTGTTCGCCACGCGCCAGGTCGACGACGCGCTCAGCGGCCTACCGGAGCTTCTCATCTCGCCCTTGCGGCATCGAGATGCGCGGGCGCTGCTGGAGTCGGTCTTGCCCGCTCGGCTCGATGAGGCCGTGCTGGAGAGGATCGTTGTCGAGACTCGCGGGAATCCGCTCGCGCTGTTGGAGTTGCCGAGGGGGCTAACCCCGACGGAGTTGGCGGGAGGATTTGGCCTACCGGCCGCGGTGTCCCTGTCCGCCAGCATCGAGGAGAGCTTCACGCGGCGACTCGCGAGCCTTTCAAGCGATGCCCGTCGCTTGTTGCTCCTGGCAGCGGCCGATCCGATCGGCGATCCGGCGCTCGTGTGGAGGGCCGCGGAGCGACTCGGAATCTCAGAGTCGGCTACCGACATGGTCGAGTCGGAAGACTTGTTGGTTCTGGGTCCACAGGTGGTGTTCCGTCATCCGCTGGTTCGCTCGGCTGTCTACCGGGCAGCCACGCCGAACGAGCGGCGCGAGATACACGGCGCGCTTGCGGAGGCGACTGATCCTGAACTCGATCCGGATCACCGCGCCTGGCACCGGGCGCAGGCGGCCTCGAAACCCGATGAAGACGTTGCCGCGGAGCTTGAGGATTCTGCCGCCCGAGCGCAAGCGCGTGGTGGTTTCGCGGCCGCGGCGGCGTTCCTGGAGCGAGCCACAGCATTGACGCCTCAGGAGTCGCGAAAGTCGAGGCGTGCACTCGCGGCGGCCCAGGCAAAGGTGCAGGGCGGTGCGCTGGATGACGCCTTACGCTTGGTCGCAACGGCTGAGGCGGGAGTTCTCAATGAGCTCGAGCAGGCAAAGGCCGAGTTGCTGCGCGGTCAGATTGCGTTCCTCGCGACGCGTAGCGGCGATGCCGCAGCACTGCTGCTCAAAGCCGCAGATCGGCTCCGAGAGGTCGATCCCGAACTGGCCCGCGAGACGTACCTGGAGGCACTCACGGCGGCCATCTTCGCTGGCCCGCTGGCCGGGCCGGGCGCAGGCCCGCGCGAGGTAGCAGAAGCTGCGAGGGCCGCACCGCGGGCGCGGGAACCAGGCGGACCGGACCTGCTGCTCGACGGTCTGGTGGCCCTTCTCAGCGAATCCTATGGCGCCGCCGTGCCGATTCTGCGCCAGGCACAGCGCACAATCGAGGGCGAGGTGTCGCAGACTGAGCAATTGCGCTGGATGTGGGGGGCGACCGTCTCAACGCTCCACCTATGGGATGACGAAGGCTGGAAGCGGCTGTCAGACCTACACCTTTACCTGGTCCACGAGACCGGAGCGCTCGGCGACCTCGCTGTGGCCCTTAGCCACCGGGGCCAGATGCACGTATTCGCGGGCGAGCTGACATTGGCGGGGTCTCTCCAGGAGGCCCTCCAAGAGGCTACGGAGCTGACCGGAAGCCCCCTCGCTCCGTACGACACGGTGGGGCTGGTGGGAATGCGCGGCCGCGAGGCTGAGGCGAGACAGTTCTTCGAGAGAGCTCGTGCCGAGGTAATCGGGCGCGGCGAGGGGGCTGGCCTGTCGTTCATCGATTGGGCGGAGTCCGTGCTGTACAACGGGCTTGGACGCTACGCGGAGGCGCTGGCGGCCGCGCGCCGGGTGGTCGCTCATACAGAGCTGGTTTCCGAGAACTGGGCGATGCCCGAGCTGATCGAGGCAGCCGTGCGAGTGGGAGCCCTTGAGCTCGCCGCCGAGACCGATCTTCGACTGACGGACAGGAGCAGGGCGAGCGGGACGGAATGGGCCCTGGGGATCGCCGCCCGCTCGCACGCACTCCTAGTAGATGACGGGCACGCTGATGAGCTTTACGTCGAGGCCATCGAACGACTAGCGGCTACAGGAGTCGCGGTCGACCTGGCCCGGGCGCACCTACTTTACGGCGAATGGCTCCGACGTCAGCGTCGGCGTGTGGACGCACGCAACGAGCTGCAAATCGCTCACGAAATGTTCACCCGCTTTGGAATGGAGGCGTTTGCCGAGCGCGCCCGGGTCGAGCTACGGGCATGCGGCGAATACGCTCGGAAACGGACAGTAGAGACGATGGACCAACTCACCCCGCAGGAGTCACAGGTCGCCCGCCTCGCTGCAGAGGGACATTCCAACAAAGAGATCGCTGCTCAACTTTTCATCAGCCCCTACACAGTCGAGTATCACCTGCACAAGGCGTTCCGCAAGCTCGACGTCAAGTCACGGACGCAGCTAGCGCAACGCGAGTTGTAGTTCCTACCACCACCATCATCGCCGGGAACGATGTGACGATCCCGCAGATTGCAAAGATGACGCCCAGTGCTCCCAAGTTGGCCACTAACAGTCACTTCTTACCTTTGGCCTCGCTGAGGCCATCGCGCAGCGGGGTTGTCCGTGCAAGTGAACATGACCACCTGCATTCCGGACGAGGCCCACGAGAGTCTCCAGGGCTCCAAGACCGACTTCGTCCGTCAGAGTGACCTCGGAAACATCGAGAACCACCCGCGCTTCGCCATGCAACATCGAGGTCACGCCGTGCACTGTCGTCTGAGTTTCGTTAACCAGGGCGCCGTGGAAGGTGATCGTGCTCGTGTGGTGTCCCCGGTTGAACTCCACCCACAACAAGGGATCGCTGGCGCGCTGTTGCAATACGCTCACCGTCCGCCGGTCACGACAAGGCGGCAGAGTTCGCCGTGACAACGTCAGCGGCCGGGACGGCCTGCTGCCTGGGGGGAGTGCGGCCGGCGAGCGGACCCGGTCGGAAGAGGAGTCCCGCAACGACTGCCCCACCAGCGGCGATTGCCGCCGCCCACCAGAATGCGGTGTCGTAGCCGTGGGCGAGGGCGAGTCCGCTCAGCGAGCTGCGGCCAATGAGCGCTGCCGAGGACTCATGAGCCACGAGATAGGCGGCAACGGCGCTTGCGAAGATGGTGTTGAGCAGCGAGGTGCCGATGGAGGCGCCGAGTTGCTGACCGACCGTGACGGTGGCCGATGCAACTCCTGCATCCTGGGGCGCCACGCCGTACGTGCCGGCGTTGATTGATGGTGCAACCACGATTCCTAGACCGAATCCGGCAACGATGATCGGACCGAGCAGGCCCGATGCGTAGCCGGTATGCGCCCCGAGCTGGGCAAGCCAGGCCATCGCCCCCGCTGCGACGAGCAGTCCCACGGTCACAATCGGCTTTGGCCCGACCCTTGGCATCAACACGATGGTCGACAGGTTGGCTGCGCCGGCGAGGCCGACCGAAATCGGCAAGAACGCGAAGCCTGTGACAAGTGGCGAGTAACCGAGGGTCCGCTGCATGTAATAGGTGAGGAAGAGGAGGGTCGCGAACAGGCAAAGCGAGGCAACCATGATCGACATGTAGGCCGCGCTCCGGTTGCGGTTCAGCACCACTCGGGGCGGCAGGAGCGGGTAAGGGGCGCGGCCCATCCACAACGCGAACACCAGAAGCAGTGCCAGTCCGGCGACGAGAAACCCCCAGGTGGACGGGGTGTGCCAGCCGTGCGTTGCTGCATTCGAGAACCCATACACGAGGCAGAACAGCCCACCGGACGCCAGAACCACTCCTGGCCAGTCCACCACAGCTGTGGAGGGCGCCGCCTGCCGATTCAGTAGGCGCGTTCCGCCGATGAACGCCACGGCCGCGAAAAGCAGGTTGACGTAGAGACACCACCGCCACGACAAATACTCGGTCAGTGCTCCGCCGAGCATCAGGCCGACAGCGCCGCCCGCCGTGGCGATTGCCCCGTAGACGCCGAAAGCCTTGGCCCGGTCCCGAGGATCGGTGAAGGTGGTTGTCAGCAGTGAAAGCGCCGCCGGAACCAACAGCGCGGCGAACGCGCCCTGGCACGCCCTTGCGGTTACCAACATGGCAAAGCTGACTGACGCGCCGCCCACGGCCGAGACGCCCGCAAAACCGACGAGACCCACAAGAAACGCCGTCTTGCGGCCGAAGAGGTCAGCTAGTTTTCCTCCGAGCAGGAGGAGGCTGCCGAAGCTCAAGGTGTAGGCCGTGACCACCCACTGCCGGTCGACGGTCGTGAAGTGCAATGCGCGCTGTGCAGAAGGTAGCGCGATGTTCATCACGGTGAGGTCCAGCACGACCATCAGCTGTGCCGTGCCGATCACTCCCAAGACGAGCCAGCGCCGAGCCCCCGGCGAAGCGTCTCTGCCAGTTCTGAGTGCACTCTCAGTTGGCATCTCTTCTCACCTCAATCGGTTCGAGGCAACGCCGACCAGGATTGGGCGCCAGTGCAACCCCCGCTCCGGGCTGGCCTAAAGACCTCAGCCCGTGAACCCGATAGGGCTCGGCCGACACAACGGCTCAGAGCCCTTTTTCAAGTCGAGAGGTGAGCACGATGTCCACCACTTCGGGAACGGTGTCAGTCCGGGCCCAGTCGCGTTGAAGTTCGCACGCCAATGACACCCAGCTGATCGGCTGCGCGCCGGCTTGGACGATGCGCTCAAGACCGGCTCGATGGGCTTCGTGAGAGGTGCCACCCACGGCGTCGACGACCGGGAACACCTCGTAGCCTGCTCGCAGCGCGTCGAGGGTCGGAAAGGCGAGACAAACTTCGGTCCACAGGGCGGTCATGATGAGCTTCTTGCGGCCCGTCGCTTCGAGCGCCTGTCGGAACTCCATGTCTTCCCAGGCGTTGATCTGGGTCCGGTCGATCTCGACTGACTCCGAAAGGACCTCCCGGAGCTCCGGGATCGTGGGCGGTAGCCCGTTGGCAGCGACGTTCACCGTCGAGAGCACGATGGGAAGCCCATAGGTCTTGGCGAGCCGCGCAACCGACACGATGTTCCGTTTCAGCAGATCGCGGTCGATCGAGGTGACCGTCTGGAACTGGGTCGGTTGGTAGTCGATCACAACCAAGGCGCCGTTCGCCGGGGTCAGCAAGGGATCGGTCAGAGGATCCCGCGTCGATTCGCTGGTCATCGAAAGCTCCGTTTCTGCGAGGCTCAGGCATTTTGGGAGCGACAGACCTGGGCTGGCATCTAGGAAACCCCTAGTTCGAGGAGGCGCCTGAGTCCGCACCGTCGCCTGGGCGGGCCACTGGAGGCGCCGTCACGACTGGGCAGCCGGATTCATCTGGGCCACGACGGCTGGGACCTGCGCAGAGCACGCCAGATTCGGGTGGCACGCGAGGCCGCGGTGCTCACGGTGCTGCCTTTCACTTGAGCGCTCGGGCGGGCGTCCGCCCAGCCATCTAGCTCGTGACTGTGGGTTTCCTAGATGCGACTGGGGCAGTCCCAGCGAAGGATGGTGCGGGAGCAGCACGCAGACACCTCGGTCCGGGGGCTGCGCCTCCCCTTCAAGCCACCGAACAGGAGACCAGGAGATGTCGCTGGAAAACGAGCAGGTCGTCCGCAAGGCCTACCAGATCGCCGAAGACAAGGACGTCGGCGGCTGGGTCGCTGCCTTCACCGAAGACGGCACGTTCACTGATGAGTCGATCGAGGTCGTCTACCGCGGGCCTGACCAGTTAGGAAAGACCGTCGAGATCTATGCGACCGCTTTCCCCGACATGCATCGCGAGCTGTACCAGATGTATTCGACCGGCGACATCGTGGTGGTCCAGCTCGCCCTTCAGGGAACCCATCTCGGGCGCGCTGAGCTTGCCCAGGGGGACGATCCCTCCGACCGGCAAGAGGATGGACGCGCCCTGTTGCGACGTGTTCGAGGTGTCCAACGGCAAGATCAAACGATTCGACTGCTATCCCTCGGGTTCGGTCGTGCTCACCCAGCTCGGCGTGATCGGGGATCTCGACGCCGTCCTTGAACACTGATCGAGAGGCCACGATGGCAACGCAGAAGACTACCATCAGGATCGGGTACAGCCTGTCCCTCACCGGTGGGCTCGCCGCGAACGGCCAGACCGCACGTGTGGCTCACCAGATTTGGCAGGAGCGGATCAACGAGCGCGGTGGGCTGGTCGGTCGTGACGTCGAGCTCGTCTGCGTCGATGACCGCAGCGACGCGGCGTCAGTCGCCGGAATTTACGAGGCGTTGATTGCGGAGGAGAAGGTCGACCTGCTCCTCGGCGGTTACGGAAACAACTCGATCAGCCCAGCCATGCCGATCGCAATCGAGCACGAGAAGTTCCTCGTCGGGCTGATGGGCCTCGGGGTCAACATCCCGTTCTCTTACGACCGGTTCTTCGCCATGATCCCCACCGGCACCGACCCGAACGTGGCGTTGACGGCGGGGTTCTTCGAGACCGCCGCTCGGCAGACGCCGTTGCCAAGGAAGGTCGCGATCATCGCGGCAGACGCAGCCTTCACGAAGAACCCAATCGATGGAGCGCGAGCCAACGCCGCCAAGAACGGGCTGAACGTCGTCTCGGAGACCAAGTACGACCTCGCGACGACAGACTTCACCGCGGCGCTCCGCGAGGCGGAGCAGTCCAGCCCGGACGTCTTGTTCCTGTGCTCCTATTTGAACGACTCCGTAGGTTTGATCCGGGCGATCGCGGAATCGGACCTCGACCCGATGCTGGTCGGCGGGGCGATGATCGGCCCGCAGAGCAGCGCAGTTCAGACCGAGCTGGGGTCGGTCCTCAACGGGATCGTGAACTACGAGTACTGGTTGCCCACGGCCTCGATGAATTTCCCCGGTGTCAGTGACCTGATCTCCACCTACCAGGAGCGGGCCCGCGGGACCTCGGCCGACGCGCTCGGCTACTACGTGGCGCCCTTCGCCTACGCCCAGCTGCAAGTGGTGGAGCAGGCGATCCTGGTTACCGGGGGGATCGACGACGCGGAGCTTGTCGGAATACACCCGCTCGGCGATCTTCCCGACCGTCGTCGGCGACGTCACCTTCGGGCAGCTTGGCGAGTGGGCCGAGCCGCGGGTGCTCACGGTCCAGTTCCGCGACATCGTGTCGACGGACATCTCGGAGTTCGCGAAGTCCGAAGCCAGGGTGGTCGTGGCGCCGCCGAGGGATACGCGAGCGGAGAGCTCGCCGTCCCGTTCCGCGCCGCCGCCACGCCGCGATGAACGTCCTCGGCTCCGCCGCCATCGTCCGGAGCACCGATCGCGATGCGGCGGTCCGGCGGTACGAGGCGCTCTTAGGTGTGCCACCGTTGAACGAATTCCCGATCGCCACCGGAAGCTCGACGTGGTCGTCTTCCCGGGGATCTCCGTCTTGAGTGGTGAGCCGTCGGCCCTCACCCCGCTGGCGGACCTGCGGGCGACGGTCTTCGTCGGATCCTTGCGCGAGGCGGAGTCGGAACTGCGACAGAGCGGCTGGGCGACGGAGGGTCCTCTTGGCGCGGGGGCCAGCCTGCTCGCCCGGGACCCCGACGGGAATCTGATCGAGTTCGTCGAGAACCCCGGCGGCGTGCAATGAGCATGGCAGAACTCGCCGGCGTGGTCGCGTCTCGCCTTCGCCTTGACCGCGGCAACCGGTCGCGCTAGTCCGCTTGCTGTGGAGATCCCTTCCATCAACCATCGAACGATCAAGCAAATGAGGAGGTATCGATGACTAACACCACCGCCATCCAAATTCCCGGCTTCGTCGCCGGGACGTGGGAGATTGACCCAGCTCACTCCGAGGTCTCCTTCGTAGTGCGCCACCTGGTCGTGAGCAAGGTGCGGGGACGTTTCGACCGGTTCAGCGGGACGATCGTCACCGACGAGGACCTGGATCGCTCGTCGGTGACCGTGACGATCGACGCATCTTCGATCAATACGAACGAGCCGAACCGGGACAACCATGTCCGCTCGGCCGACTTCCTCGACGTCGAGAACTTCCCGAACATCACCTTCCGCTCGACGGCCGTGCGCAGCGAAGGCGGCCGGTTCTTCGTCGACGGCGAGCTCACCATCCATGGAGCGACCCGTCCGGTGACGCTTGACGTGGAAGTAAACGGATTCACGCCCGATCTTCGCGGCGGCACCCGGGTGGGCTTCAGTGCGAGCACCGAGATCAATCGGGACGACTTCGGCGTCAGCTACAACGGCCCTATCCCTGGCACGGACAACGCCATGGTGCTGAGCGACAAGGTCGCACTCAACCTCGAGGTCGAAGCGGTGTTGGAGAATGGTGAACCCGCTGCCTGAGCGGAGAGCTGAGCGTCTCAATCTCGGCGCTGACCCGGCCAGCCCCCAGTGGTGCCGGCCGAACGCGCCTGTACGGCCAAGGCGCCAGTGGATCGTTTGGCAACTTCACGACGCTGACAATGTCCGGGAGCGCCGGAGCCACGCGTGCGAAAGATCGTAAGCGCGCTCGCCGCGGCTCAGGGCTACCGCGAGGCACATCCGTCGACGCATCAGAGGAGAGCAAAGGCATGGGGATCGATGTACACGCCCACTACTGGACCGATGACTATCTCGACCTGTTGGTCGATCTCGACAAGACCGACGCGGGCGCGGCGCGTGGGATCGGCGCCGGCGACGGGGAGGAGCTTGTTGCGCGCCTGCAGCTGATGGACCGGGCCGGGGTCGACATACAGGTGCTCTCCGCCGCACCTCAAATGCCGTACGCGGAGGACCGGGACAAAGCCATGACGGCGGCCCGCTTCGTCAACGACCAGTATGCGGCACTGGTGAAGCGCCACCCCGATCGCTTCCGGGCGTTCGCCACGACCCCGATGCCGCACGTTAAGGACTCGATCGCCGAGATCGGTCGAGCGCTCGATGAGCTTGGCATGGTCGGAATAGTGATGAACACAACCGTCCTAGACCGGGCTCTGGTCGATTCCGAGTTCGAGCCGATCTTCGCCGAGCTCGACCGACGGGGCGCCGTGCTCTATCTGCACCCAGCGGGAAACTCCGGCTGTTCCCCACTTATCCGCGACTTCAACCTGACCTGGATGGTCGGCGCGCCCATCGAGGACACGATCTCCACGATGCAGCTGATCACCCGCGGGATCCCTTCTCGATACCCGGACATCAAGATCATCAACTCCCACCTCGGCGGCGCGCTCCCGATGCTGCTCGGGCGCGCCGATGACCAATACGCATGGGAGTACCCGCAAACCCCCGAACTGCCAAGCACCGCGGCGCGACGCATGTGGTACGACACCGTCGGTCACGGATACTTCCCGGCGCTGCGATGTGCAATCGAATCATTCGGCGCTGACCGCCTTCTCCTCGGTACCGACTTCCCTTACGAGACCGGTGAGGTCTTTTTGCGCGCGATCGACTACATCTCCGCCTCCAGTATATCCGCCAACCAAACAAACGCGATTATGGACACCACCGCGGCCGAACTGCTGGAGATCCACACCGACGCGCACGAGAGCTGAGCTTCCCCGTTTAGCCGGTCTGACCCTGGTGACAAAGCTGGTTGTGCCGAGTCCAGTGAGAGAGGTCGGACAGCGATGAACTAAGGGTTTCCTAGATGCCTACAGGTCGTGGTTGGGCCAGAATCTGAAGAGACAATGCTTGACCCGCATAGTGGTCCGACCTACCAAGGAGCACCGGAGATGAGCGACATTCCTGCCTACTTCGACCGATACGAGAACTTCGTGCTAAGTCGCTCAGCAAACGGGGTGCTCACGGTGTGGTTTCACACCGACGGAAAGGAGCACACGTTCACCGGCACCACTCACCACGACTTTCCGCGACTCATCGAGGACATCGCCTATGACCGCGACAACAAGGTGCTCGTGCTCACCGGAACCGGCGAAACGTTCATCAACAACATCGACGGTCCCAGCCTGGGCGACCTCACGAAACCATGGACGGCGGACGTCATGTACCTCGAGGGCCGAAGGGGTGTCCAGCGCCTAGTGGACCTCGAAATTCCGATCATCGCTGCCGTCAATGGCCCGGTTTCGGTCCACAGCGAGTACGCCCTCCTGGCCGATGTGGTCATCGCCAGCGAGACCGCTGTCTTCTCTGACGTACCCCACCTCGCCTTCGGGATAGCCCCCGGGGACGGGCTCTTCGTCGTCTGGGAGGAGGTCCTCGGACTGAACCGTGCCCGTTTCCTCGAAATCACCAGCGGGTCGTTCTCTGCGCAGGATGCCTTGGCGTGGGGGGCCGTCGCCGAGGTCGTTCCACAGCAAACCGTCCTCGCTCGTGCGCAGGAACTAGCGGAGCAGATGACCGCCCGCCCGCAACTAACCAACCGCTACATGGCTCTGATCTTCCGCCAGCGCATCAGCCGCCGACTCACTGAGGGTATGGCAGTCGGCATGGCCCTCGAGTCTCTGACCGCGGCGAACTTGGCCTACGCCAGCCAAGGCTGACCCGACCCGGATGCGAGTGGTCGGCTCGTGCGTCGCAACCGCCTGATGCCAAGGTCCCCCAAAATTTTCTCAGGCCGGCCACACTTTTCCCCGGGAGGCATCAACATGGATTCTGAAGTGGAAGCGGTAGTACGCGGGGCTATCGACGCAATCAACGATCGAACGCTTCGAGTGCGAGCTGAGGAGCTCCTGGATCCGTCGATCGTGCGCCACGATCTCGTGCAACTATTCCCCGACAGCCTGGGAAGGAGCGGCGGGTCCGACTTTGTAGGGATGATCCAGGCCGCGATGCCCGATTTTCGGCTCGACATCCAGGACCTCTTTAATGCAGGCGACCGAGCGGCTGTGCGCCTACAGATGACTGGAACCCATACCGGGCAGCCTTTCCTTGGCCGTCCCGCAACTGGCAAGAGGCTCTCGGCAAATGCGGTGTTCATCTACCGAGTTCAAGGGGGACGTGTCGCCGAAGCGTGGCAAATGGTCGATGGGTTAGCTTTCTTCCGTCTCGCTGGGCTTCTCAGCTGACCACATCAGCCCGTAGTGCCCGAATATTCGATCGCGCCGTTGAATAGGGACTTCCCGCCCCGGATCCAGCCACGTTGCTCGCCTGGCACCGAGGCTGGTAGCCCGGCGCTGGACCTACCCGCACCCGTTCACCGGGGCGACCGAGAGTGGACGACGAGACCACCGCCCTCGTGCCACGACAGCAACCCGGCACCAAACCGCGACGCCCCCCGACCGCAGCCCCCGACCCCGGGGCACCCTGGACGGACGGCGACGCCCGCACACCGGCGGCCGGACAGCGCTCACCCTAGAAACGGGGCGAGGGGCACAAGGAGAGGGAGGGGCTTTGGCGGGATTTCAAAATCGCCCTAACGAATCAGGCACGAGTGGGGCACCCTCTGAATCCGCTTGCTACGGAACCGCGACCGGACTAGAGCTCGCAGGAATCCGGCTATAGGCGTCTTGGTCCAACCGAACCGGTGAAGCTCCCCGAGCCGCCCGCCGGGGCGAGAACAGCCGACGCGTCACGACCTCGGTGTCGAGCTTCTATGGAGTAAAGCGCAGATTCGCACCCGTGACTTTCGGGATCAGTCGTACCTAAAGTTGGAGATGGTGACACAAGCCATCGAAGACTACGCGATGATCGGCGACACCGAGACCGCTGCGCTCGTCGGGCGAGACGGTTCCATCGATTGGCTTTGCCTTCCTCGCTTCGACTCAGGGAGTTGCTTCACAAAACTGCTCGGAGATAACGACCACGGCCGCTGGCAGATCGTCGCTGACGAGGAGGTTGCGTCTTACTTTCGTCGCTATCGGAGTAGATCGATGGTGCTCGAGACCGAGATCACGACTGATACCGGCGTCGTACAGGTCATCGACTTCATGCCTCCCCGGCATCATCATCCGAGAGTCGTCCGGATCGTCCGGGGCGTTGAAGGCGACGTGCAGATGCGGACCGAGTTGGTGATGCGCTTCGAGTACGGCTACGACGTTCCATGGGTTCGGCGCACCGACCGCGGTCTCATCGCCATTGCCGGGCCGAATGCCCTCGTTTTCGACTCCCCCATTGAACTCAACGGCGTCGAGATGCGCCACGAGGGAAAGTTCACGGTCCATGCAGGGGAGGAAGTGGCTTTTGTCCTTGCCTGGTACCGGTCCCACGAGGATCCACCTTTCGTGCTTGATACCGCACGGGCGCTCGAGGAGACGATGAAGTTCTGGGGCGATTGGAGTGCAGGGGTTCTGCCGGTGCACGGCGAATGGGAAGATCTTGCATTGCGGTCGCTCATAACCTTGAAGGGCCTGACCTACGGTCCGACTGGGGGCATCGTCGCCGCACCAACGACATCGCTCCCAGAATCCCTCGGGGGCGTGCGCAACTGGGACTACCGCTACTGCTGGGTCCGTGATGCGGCGTTGACCCTGGAGGCCCTCATCGGATCGGGCCTGTTTGAAGAAGCAGAGAGCTGGCTGGCATGGCTGGGACGTGTGGCCGCCGGTGATCCCAAGCAATTGCAGATCATGTACGGACCGGCCGGTGAACGTCGCCTGACCGAACTGGAGGTCGACTGGCTCCCCGGATACGAGGGATCTTCGCCGGTGCGGATAGGCAACGCCGCATCCAATCAGTTTCAACTCGATGTCTATGGGGAGCTCATGGACGCCATCGACCGCGCTCGCTCTCACGGCATCGCGGTTCACGAGATCATCTGGCGGATCCAAGTGGCGATCATGGGCTTCCTCGTCGACCACTGGTCCGATCCGGACGACGGAATCTGGGAAGTCCGTGGTCCTCGCCGGTCTTTCACTCACTCCAAAGTCATGACCTGGGTCGCCTTCGACCGCGCCGTCCGCGGTGTCGAAATGCACGGTCTGGAGGGACCGGCCGAGGAGTGGCGTGTCGTTCGAGATGCGATCCACGCCGAGGTTTGCGAGAAGGGGTGGAACGCCGACGTCGGGGCGTTCACCCAGTTCTATGGCGCAGTCGAACTCGATGCCAGCCTGCTGATGATACCGCTCGTGGGGTTTCTCTCCGCCGAAGACGAACGAGTCGTCCGGACCGTGGACACCATCCAAGAGCGCCTCATGAAGGACGGGTTTGTCCTCCGCTACGCGAATGACTCAGGGGTAGACGGGCTGCCGGGTCGCGAAGGAATGTTCCTCCCGTGCACCCTCTGGCTGATCGGCTGCCTACGGCTCATGGGCCGGCTCGACGAAGCAACGGTCGTCTTCCGACGGGTTGCCGCCCTGGTGAACGACGTCGGACTCATCTCCGAGGAGTATGACCCGGTCCGCCGGCGCTTGCTCGGCAACTTTCCCCAAGCCTTCACCCATGTCGGGATCGTAAACGCCGCTCGAGGCCTAACTGCTTCGCGTGCCGCGAATCAGGCCTGACTTCCCGTCTTATGGGCCAACGGCACTCGGAACTGTCGCGCCGCCTCCGGAGAGAGGTCAGGCTTGGCTAGTGGCGAGGCGCGGAACGTTGACGGGGTAATTTCCACGCACTGGCGTCGTTGAGGTAAAGACCGCACGCGCAGTCCATGGCCTCTTCGACGGTGCCGACCAGCAAGCCGCTAGTGCAGCGGCAATGAAGGTCCGCATGCAAACTACACACTTGTAATTTGCTTCATGGTCGCGCATGATGGAGTGGTTGGCGTTGGCGCGTTGAGTGAGGACGTGCATGGCTCGACCAGCCGAAGTGTTCGTGAGGACCCTGCGCGGAAAGGAACGGCGTTGGCTCCGTTCGCTCCGACGGCGTGGCACGGAGTTCGCGTCGGCCGTATTGGTGCGCAGAGCCCAGGTCGTCGACATGTCGGCCCGCCGCTACAGCGCCCCTGAGATCGCCGACGTCCTCGACGCGACGAGTGACTGGGTGCGCAAGGTCATACACGACTTCAACGAGATCGGACTCGAGGCGCTCGTCCCGGCCTGGGGCGGTGGCAGACCCAAGGTGATCACCGATGCGATCCGCGCCAGCATCGTCGAGATCGTCGACTCGCGGCCGCAAGAGCTCGGCGAGCCCTATGTGACCTGGTCGCTCTCGCACCTGCGCACCTATCTGCTGCGCAGTGGTGTCGTGAAGACCATCTCCAAGGAGCGCTTGCGGGTGATCCTCCTCGAAGAAGGGCACACCACCCAGTCCACCAAGGGCTGGAAGCTCTCACCCGACCCCGAGTTCTCCACCAAGGCGGCCCGGCTGCGCCGGCTCTACGCAGCGGCCGAGTCCGGGCGCCTCGACGGGGTGCTGGTCTGCTTCGACGAGCACGGACCCGTCACCCCCACTCCCAAGGGCGGCCGGGGCTGGTGGCGGCGCGGCCGTCCGGGGCGCATACCGGCCAACTACCGCAAGCCCCACGGGGTGGCCCACTTCTTCGGGGTCTATGACGTGGGGGCTGACCAGCTCTTCGGCCACTGGTACTACCGCAAGGGGGCCGACCACGTCATCGCCACCTTGAAGATGATCCGGGCCCGCTACCCGGGCCAGGGCATCTGGGTGATCCAGGACAACCTGTCCTCGCACTGGACCAGCGAGGTGCGCGCCAGCGCCCGGCAGCTCTCCATCACCTTGGTGCCGACACCGACCTACGCCAGCTGGCTCAACCGCATCGAGTGCCACTTCGGGGTCATGGTCAAGGCCGTCTTCGCCGGCTCGGACTACCATGATCACGACGAGATCCAGGCCGCGGTGGCCGCCTACCTGCGTCGCCGCAACACCGAGGCCCGCCGTGACCGCGACGAGCGCCGGGCGGCCCAGCGACAACGCCGCCTTCGGCGCCGGGCCTCCGCTCAACGCCTCCGCGCTGCGGCCTGAACCCTCCCATAGCATCGCCCCTATGCCAGCCATCCCCGAGCGTGCACGCCTCGAGCTCGAGCGGCGTCTCGAAGCACACCGTCAGGCACGCTGGCCCGCATTGAGCGAGGCCCGCGTTCGTTTCCATGCTCCCTACGCCTACGTCGAGGCCACCATGCCAGAGGGCTACGACCAGCCGCTGTTCCGTTTGCGCTGGACTGGTCACCGCGACCACAAGTGGGCTTTTGCCGTGTGGCTGGCCAGCAAGGACGGCTACGAACGATCAGTCCTGCCTAGCGGCTTGCTGGTCGGCACCGTCGAAGAGGCCATGGACTGCGCGTGCGGTCTTTACCTCAACGACGCCAGTGCGTGGAAATTACCCCGTCAACGTTCCGCGCCTCGCCACTAGCGGGTCATCGGGGCGACCGGCCATAGCCAACCGGCCATAGTCCCAAAGCGACTTCGACAGAGGGACACAGGCCGATCGCTTCCCAGAATTCGTTTGTTGCATCGCCTGGCTTGGCTTGGATGCAGCCAGGACTGCTACGCCAGCTAGCGGGTCATCGGGGCGACCGGCCATAGTCCCAAAGTGACTTCGACGGAGGGACACAGGCCGATCGCTTCCCAGAATTCGTTTGTTGCATCCTGTGGAACCACTCCCCCGGACGTCGACGCACGTCAACGTCCCGGCGCTATGAGATAACCATGGGCCGGATGAAGTACCGATCACTGGGTGGGCGATGTCGGTAGCTCGAGGATCAGGCGGGAGCAGCGCCGATGCGTAAAGGGACGTCACCGAAGGGGTCGAGGTGGTACGCCAAGGAAACCCGGTGGTACCCGTCGGCGATGTCGCCACCATCACCCGTGGAGACGACGAGGACGGGACTTAGCCGTTTGCCAGAGACAGCGTTGAGCAGGTCGCGCTGCACACCAGGGTCGTCCAAAGGCAATGCCACAAGACTGCAAGCACGCAAGATGTCGTTGGCCCGGCGACGGGTGACCTCAGCCTTGCGAAGGCGTCCCACGGCAGCCGCCGCCTGTTTCTCATCGAGTTTCAATGACAGATATGCCAATGCGGCGTCGAAGTCGTGGGCGGCCACGTCGTCGAGCCACCGCAAGCCGAGCGACTCGTTGCCAGCGGGGCTCGTGCCTCCCTTCGCCTTCTTTGTCTTGTCCTTTGCCATCTTCCTTCTCCTTTTCCCTCGTTGGGACTACTACTGAGTCGGCCACGTGGCGCTGGTCCGGCTTCGCTCCGCTACCTATCCCTTGCCTACGCACGAACGGCTTGGCACTACTCGTGGTCTGTGTCTGGCGAGCCGATCGAACGTCCCTCTGCTCGTCCTCAACATCGAGCATGAACTCGCGTGGTGCCTCCTCGAGCATCATCAAAGACTCGTTCGCGCCGGGGAAGGCTCGAATCAGCTCGTCCAGCTTGCGTTGCGTTGCCGCCTGCTCTCGACCCTGCGTGCGCGGCCGACCGCCCTGGAGGCGCGGGACGCGACTCCGGTCGATCACACGTCCCACGAGTAGATGAGCGACAACACGCTTCGGTATTCATCGCTAGATAGAGGTGGCTCATAGCTCATAAATGCCAGCGGAAGCCGGTCAGGATCGCGGCCGCGGACTACTCGCACCCTGCCGTCCTCTCCATGCTGCTGCCGGTCTTGAAACGCGGACAGGACTTTCAATCGCCCTTCGACCCGCTCCAACTCAGCGTCAGATCCAATGTAGAACGAACACGCGTGAAGCCCCAACGCTTCTTGTCCTGCGCGGACCCCATCGCGGTCCGCCTGTCTTAAGGCCAATGCGGGCGACTCAGTCATCTCGACACCAAGAAGAGCAGAGTCGGCATCTCGAACGATCTCTTGTACAGCGCAAACGTCCGTATAGAACTGCACCGAGCGATTAAGGTCTGAGACGCTGATCAACACCGCGCGGAGCCACCAACCGTCATCCTTGGTCATATCGCCACCTTTTTGAGTCAGCTTAAACTGGCCACTTCACCCGAGCCTCAAGTTCATCGGCTACCGAGTTTTGCGCAGATCCTGTTCGGCGAAGAACGGGCCGCGAAACCCTGCCCCCGAAGATACGGATGGCAGTATCGGTGCAGGATGCCTTCGGGAGATATCGGACGTGTTCGGCCTCGATATGCCCGTCTGGGTTCACGAGAAAAAGGTGCTGATTCCGTGGGCGGGAGTCACTCTGCGACCAGTGATTCGACCCACGAGGTTCAAGGTCGCGACGATTCGAGGCGAAACATAAACATGGAATGGCCCTCATGCCATGCCAAAATCTCAGCGAGCAGTGTGCGGGTCACTGGGACGACCGAGCGGTCTGAGCTTCGCTGAACCCGACCGAACCGTATCGCCGGCGGTAGAGCCAATAAGCGACGAGCCCCGCCACCATGGGGAGCCAGTACTCGGCTAACCGGTAGGCGAGCGTGGCCAAGATGGCGCTACGACCGCTCACCCCCGCCAGCACGAGCAGGCCACTGAGGGTTGCCTCCACGATGCCCAAGCCTCCCGGGGTGGCCGGGATCAACGCGATCACGCCGGCTGCCGAATAGGCAAGCAGGACGAGCCAGGCATGGGGTTCACTTCCGGTCGCGCGTAACGTCGCGAGCAGGCAGAGAAAGTCGAAGCCCAGGCGTCCTACCTCCAGAAGAAGGACCTGCTTCCACTCCCTTCCCAATGCTCCACGTATCTGGTCGCGCTGGGTCAGCAGACGACCATCGAGTCCGGTCAAGGGAGCGCGGTGAGGGCGAACTTTGTTCCAGATCCATTGGGCGCCCCTCCCTACGAACCGGAGCGGTCGATCGGTCTCGAGGACCAGGATCCCAAGGCCGATATAGACGACGAACCCCGCGACCCCGATGAGTGCAGTGTTCACAAGGGCATGGTTCACGTGTGAGCCGCCCAGCACCGCCGGAAGGGTGAGGATCGGGAGCATCAGCAGACCGCCAACACCGAGCAGTGACGACGCTGTCAGGCCGCCCGCGGCCGCGTCGGGTTTGACCCCCGCCCTCTCCAACATGCGAAACTGCACGGCCGCTCCCGCCGCATCTCCACCCGGCAGCACATTGGTCACCGTGTTTCCGGTGAGTCCCGCCGCTACAACGGCAAACCACCCTCGGGTACGCAGGACGATCCGCTGAATGCCGAAGGTGCAGCCGAAGCTCGCCGCCTCGGCGAGGAGCGCCGCGACCAACCACACCCCGCTCAATTTGGCCAGCCTCGGCCACGCCCCGAATACTGCCGTCAGGCTCGGCAATACGACGTAGAGAGCGACCCCGGTCACGACCAGGGCCGCCACCCGCCCGATCACGCTCTTGGCACCGTGGTGAGCCGCTTCCGTCCGCCCCGCGGCGGCGGGTCTGGGCGGCCCGTCACCTGCGGTCTTGGGTCGCCGGCGGTTCAAAGGTATTCCCTCCGACGCATCCACATGAGGGTGAACCAACCAACGATCGGCGGGAGGTAGGCCGTGAAGGTCCGCTCCACGAAGACGGCGGCCGTCGCCTGATTCTTCGAGATCCCCGCAGCAGTGAGGGCCAAGATGAGGCCCGCCTCTGCGACTCCCATGCCGCCTCCGGCCGGTGAGGCCGACGCCAGGACGCCTGCCGATCGTCGCCGCGATCACCAGCGCCGCCACGGAAAGCTGGGTCCCAAAGGCGTGCAACGCCGCCCCGAGGGCGAGGATGACGAGCAGTTGCGCCGCGATCTGGCCCCCGAAGAGCTGGACAATCTTGACCGGCTGCGTCGTCAAAGTCTTGAAGTTCTCGACGATCGTGGCGAGCTTGGGTCGCAACTTCTCTTCGACGTGCTGACGCCAACGCGGAACCGCGAATATGGCCGTAAGGACGAGACCGATGATGATCACGACGACGAGCAGTCCGTAGAGGACTTTTGCGTGGCTCCCCTGGTGCAGGCTGTGGCCGAAGTGAAAGGAGCTCCAGGCGATCGGGAGGGCTATCAAGAAGAGGACCAACTTGATCAGGAGGCTCGAAAGGCTCAACAACGCGCCGGAAGTGACGGCGGTGGTCGTGTCGAATCCCTGCTGTTGGTAAAACCTCACCTGCGTGGCCAGCACGGCTGCGTTCCCGCCGGCCAGCGTCGTGAACGAGTTCGCGAGTTCCAAACCCACGACGCGGCCCATCGGGATCGCACCCGGAACGCTGCCCCGGTTCGAAGTCGCCCCGCCGAGGTACGAGGTCGCGCACAGGAGCGCCGTGGCCACGACCCAACCCCATTGGGCGCTCTTGATGGTGTTGATCGAATGCGAAGCGTTGATCAGGACCAGGATCAGCGCCCAGCACCCGACCAGAGATCCCACCGCGACAAGGACCTGGTTCCAGCTCAACCGTCTGGGCTCGATGAGCTCGGGGACCTCCATGCCGGCCTGCTGCGCAGTACTCGACCGGAGTTCGTCGAGCAGCTTCTTTTTGCCCTTCAACGCAACGGTGATGGCCGAGTCGAGGCCGGCTCGCCGGAGATGGCTCATCGCTCCCGGCAACAGGTCGGCGGGCACGACCCGCACGACCGATCGCGCGGCGCGTTCGGGGCCGGCCACGAGCGCCGCCGAAGCCATGGCGCCCGCGAGGTCCTGGTCCAGCAGGAAGTCCGTGGCATTCGCAATCCCGTTGCGAAAGTCCACCATTGTCCCCGTGCCGTGGGCCACGTCGCCGAGCAGAGTGTGCGGACTGATGGCACCGTGGGAGATTCGGGCCGACCTGAGGTCGAGCAATTGGGCGAACAGGTCGTCGAGGACCTGATCGGAGACCGAGTCCGGGCCGAGCTCGTCAAAAGGGGTTCCCGACACGGAGCGAGCGATCAAGACGGCGTCGTGGCTCGGCCCGATCTCAGACGCACTGATCACTTGAGGGACGCGGGCGCCCGACCGCGCTGCGAGCTGCGTGACCGACGACTCGTGCTCAACTTGTTGGATGCGGGTCAGGCTGATGGCCGGTCCCGAGTTCCGATACATGATGAGCCTGTACAGCTTGCTCAGGAATTGGGCGTCCGCAGCGTCCCGGCCGTAGAACGACACGACCAGGGACTCCCCCGAGTTCGTGACGGCGACGTAGTGGGCGGCACCCCAAGTCTGATACTGGGTCGGCTGCACCGAAACCGCATTGATCCCGACCGTCGCGAGCGTCATGCGCAGTTCCTCACCGGAGGGCAATCCGAGCGGCGAGCCCCAGCCGAGGTGGATGGCAGCGGTCACGCCCCAACCGATCGCCATACTGCCGAGGACGTTGGACGGAAGGCCATGGCCCGCCACGACGGTCGCGAGCACGGTGAGGAACACGATGAGCTCAATGAGACGCTGCACGGTCCTCGACAGGTAGGGAAGCCCTGCCGTCGCGACGCTGAGCGCCAAAGCCACATGCAAGACGGGGAAGCTCAACACGTAGCCGTAGAACTCGATGCTGCGTGGTCGCCCGCCACTCGCCCCGAGCGCGAGGACGAGAACTCCGCTGACGACGAGTGTCCCGACGGCCGAGCCTGCGAGATCCCGCACCACCATCCAGCGCTTGGCCAGGCTGGCCGTCACGAGAAGGAACGCGATCGTCCCGAACGATCCGCCGATCCAAACGAGAGTCACCAGCCAGCGGATGCCGTAAGGAGCGGGGCTCAGCACGTGCGTAATCACGTCTTCGGGGTGTGAGTTGGATCGGAGGACCAGCACCGCACAGAGCACCGTCAAGGAGGCGAGGATCAGCCGGACGCCGTCGGAGCCCCGGCGCCGCCGCTGGCCGTCGCCGACGGGGGCGAAGAAGATGGCCCGCCCCGCAATACGGGCCGATTTCGTTGCCGAGGGGGACTCGGTCCGAGCGGGGATCTGCGTGGCCACTGCTGCCTCTCGTACTAAGAACAGCCCCCGACGTCAATCGCGACCGCTCACGCGAGAGCTTCCGCCCGAGAGGCGCCGCCCATACGCCGGCAAGCGTTGCCCTTCGCCCGTTGCCCAGGTGGTGCGCTGCCGAGGCGCTAGCTCAACAACCGTACCGCCCTCCATCAAAAAAGGGCCCCGCCCTGGGGACCGGGCCTTCTGCTGCCCAGAGATTTAGCCCACGACAAATCTCACGATCGGGAGTAGCGTTAGTTCGCGTGCATGGCTCGAAGCGCATGCTGAAGGAGGGGGCTGGGACCTCCGGGTGGACGTGGGCACGGACACCACGACCGGCAAACGTAAGAGGTTGTCCCGTACTTTCCACCGGCTGGCCGGGCCTGCCGACCAGCCAATCCGCGAACCTCGACCTGCAGGGACCCTCGAGCTCCGATGGCGTCAGCGCCACCTTCGGCCAACTCCTCGGAGACACCGTCACCTTGTGTACCTCCGCTAAGGATTCGGATGCGCAGGGTTGGGTCGTCAATAGAGCTCTGAAGAAATAGAACATGGAAAATCAGAAAGGACCGTAAAGTGCCGCTCTTCACTGCGAAAGATGGAAACGAGATCTACTACAAGGATTGGGGCATGGGAGACCCGATCGTCTTCTCGCACGGTTGGCCGCTCAATGCCGACGCGTGGGACGCGCAGATGCTCTTCTTCGGCCAGCAGGGTTACCGAGTGATCGCGCACGATCGCCGCGGTCATGGGCGCTCCGGCCAGACGTGGGACCGGAACGACTACGACACGTGGGCCGATGACCTCGCGGGGTTGATCGAGCAACTCGACCTGACCAACGTCACGCTGGTCGCCCACTCGATGGGTGGAGGTGAGATCGCACGATACGTCGGTCGCCACGGCACGTCGCGTCTGGCAAAGATGATCTTCATCGGCGCGGTGCCTCCACTCATGCTAAAGACCGACAACAACCCCGGTGGCCTGCCGTTGCCGGTCTTCGACGGCCTTCGCGCCGGCCTCGTTGAGAATCGGGCCCAGTTCTACAAGGACACGAGCGCGGCGTTCTTCGGTTACAACAGGCCAGGCGCCAAGGTCTCCGAGGCGGTCCAAGATCAGTTCTGGCGTCTCGGCATGCAATCGGGAATCAAGGCGTCCTACGACTGCATACGGCAGTTCTCCGAAACCGACTTCACCGATGACCTGAAGCAGATCGATGTTCCGACGCTGTTCATGCACGGAGAGGATGACCAGATCGTCCCCTATCAGGACGCCTCCGTTCTTGCGGTGAAGCTCGTGCAGAACGGGACACTCAAGATCTACCCCGGGTTCTCGCACGGCATGGCGATCAACGAACACGACACGATCGACCCTGATCTGCTGGCGTTCATCCGGTCCTGACGGCGTTCTTTCCCCACTCCAGCGAGTCAGCTGGCGGATAACCATCGCCGGGTCCTGAATACGCGAGCCCGTGGGTCCGTCGCAGCTAGCGGACTACATTGCTTCTATGGACTCTCAGGCGAAGGACGCGAGGTTGAGCTTCGCGGCGGACATCAAACCGCTATTCCGGCAGCACGACCGCCAGTCCATGGAAAAAGCGTTTGACCTTTGGTCTTTCGACGACGTGCGCGCTCATGCTTCTGACATCTTGGAACGTGTGAAGAACGGCTCGATGCCATGCGATGGGGCGTGGCCCCCAGAGCGAGTGGAAATCTTTGAACGGTGGGTCGAGTCCGGTATGGCCGCCTGACTCTTCTCGGATCGGGAAGATCCCCTGCATGGAAACATCATCGTGGTGGCCGTGCGGACAGTCGAATCGACATCGAATACGGTGCGTTCAGGATTCTTCGGTCCCTCTCCGCCATCGGTCGCGTCAATCGAGTCCGGAGACGTCGTCAGTCATCCGAATACGTGGACCCATTGGGGAATGAAGCGACCTTCGGCATGACGTTCGCTGATCGCGATAGAGAACGGAGGCAAGCACGCCCCGGGGCTTCCCGCCACCGACGGGCGGCGGCCAGCCGGTGGCGGGCGTTGCGAAACGCCAGCTCAATCAGAGGATTGTGTTTTGGCACCCACAGGTTTGAACTCGGATCTTCCTCGTTCTTCGGATCGATGAATCAGCTGCCGACGAACCGCAGATAGTCGTGGACCGATCTCACGGCCGCCGATCCTTCACCAACGGCCGCGGCAACGCGCTTGGTCGATCCGGAACGAAGATCACCCACCGCGAACAGCCCGGGGTGGCTGGTCTCAAAGGCGAGCGGTCCCCGACCCAGCTCGCTCCACCGGCCGTCGAGTTGGCTCTCGAGGAGCGATCCGTCGGTGAGGACGAACCCGCGATCATCGAGAGCGGCGCATCCGGAGAGCCAGCCGGAAGCTGGATCCGCACCGATGAAGGAGAACAGCCCGGCGACCCGCAGGGATCTTTCTTGGCCCGGCCCGGCGAGACGCACGGCACGGAGGTACTCGTCACCCTCCAGACCAACGACCTGGGTTTGGGTCAGAACTTCGATGCTCGGGTGGCTCTCGAGTCGCTCGGCCAGGTAGCGGGACATCCCTGCGTTCAGGTCCGCGCCCCGGATTACTACCGTCACCTGGCTCCCCTGTTCTGCCAGGAACATTGCCGCCTGTCCGGCCGAGTTCCCGCCTCCGACGACGATGACCGGTTCGGCCGCGCACTGGCGTGCCTCGAGGTCCGTTGCGGCGTAGTACACACCGCTGGACTCGAACTGCGAAAGCCGGTCCACCTCCAATCGCCGGTAGCGCGCGCCGCTGGCTGCGATGACGGCCCGGGCCGCAAGCTCCGTGCCGTCGGATAGCTCGGTCACCAGATGGCCCGCCTGCTCCCGCAGTGCCACGACTGCGCAGGGGGCAGTGAGAAAGGCACCGAACTTCTCTGCTTGCACGAGCCCACGCTGTGTGAGATCGGTCCCCGAGATGCCGGTGGGGAAACCGAAGTAGTTCTCGATGCGTGAGCTGGTCCCCGCTTGACCGCCCGGGGCCACCATGTCGACCCCGATCGTGCGCAGTCCTTCCGATGCCCCGTAGACGGCGGCGGCGAGGCCGGCCGGCCCACCACCCACAATGACGAGATCCACGCAGCGCTCCGGAAGGTTGCCGACGGTGAGCCCCAGGTACTCGGCGAGAGCGCCGGGACTGGACCGACGCAAGACCTCGCCGGAGGAGATTACAACCGGCATGTCGGTCGGCTCGATCCGGAATTGCTCGAGCACTGAGTCCACCTGCGGATCGGTGTCGGGGTCGAGCCACTGGTAGGGCAGACGCGTTCTCGCCAGGAACTCTCGGATCTGAAGGGTCTCGGGGGAATACCGCGAACCGATCACCCGTGTCGTCGCGGCCGCACCGGTGATGAGGTCGGCTCGCCGGGCCATGAAGGTGGCCAGGATCTTGTCGCTCAGCTGAGGCTGGGTCGCGATGACCCTGCGGAGGTTCTCGACGGGCACCGCCAGCACCTCGCCCGACTCGGTCATGCGGGCGCTCAGGAATACCCGGAGTCCGGTCAGTAGGTTCAACTCACCGAGGAACCGCCCAGGACCATGGGTGGCAATGACGCGTCCTCCGTCGTCGGCATCGAGCAGGATCTCCACCTGCCCTGATAGCACAACATAGAAGTCGTAGCCCGCGTCCCCAGCCCGGTAGAGGTAGTCGCCGGCGTCGACCTGTTGGCGCGTACCTAACGGTTCGAGGAGTCCGAGCTCGGCGGAATCGAGGGTTGGGATGGAGCTGTCCGCGTCACTCATCGACATGGAGGGTATCGGGAGCCGCTGATCGGCAAAGCGCGGTCGGTTTCCGCCATCACTCGAACGCGCGACCCTCACCTTGGCAAGGTGATGGTTTCGGTCCATCCGGTTCCGGCGGGTCCCATGAGGTGCGGTTCCGTCCACCCAGTTTCCAGCCCGTCCATTCAGTCAGTTCTCCCCTGTAGTAGACCGGTCCACGGATCAGCTCTCCGGGCGCTCGATCGAAAGTCGACCCCCACCACGTTGCTGGCGAGCAGGGAGGCCAGGCAACTGCGGCCAGGTATCTGGCACGACGTGATCACCGGTGTGATTCGCGCTTGACGGAACAACTCCGGCCAGCGAGACGTTAAAACCCACATGAAACATATCGGGTTCTTATCGTTCGGCCATTGGACACCCTCGCCGCAGTCACAGACTCGCTCGGCGTCGGATGCCCTGCTCCAATCAATCGATCTCGCAGTCGCCGCGGAGGAGCTTGGTGCGGACGGGGCGTACTTCCGGGTGCACCACTTCGCCAACCAGCTTTCCTCGCCATTTCCGCTGCTGGCGGCCGTCGGCACCAAGACCAGCACGATCGAGATCGGGACCGCCGTGATCGACATGCGCTACGAGAACCCGCTCTACATGGCCGAGGATGCCGGCTCGGCTGATCTCATCTCGGGCGGACGCCTGCAACTCGGCATCAGCCGTGGATCGCCCGAGCAGGTCATCGAGGGCTACCGCTACTTCGGCTATGTACCGGCCGAAGGCGCCGACCAGGTCGACATGGCTCGCGAGCACACCCGGGTCCTTCTCGAGGTCCTCAATGGTGAGGGCTTTGCCGAACCGAATCCGCGGCCGATGTTCCCCAACCCACCCGGGCTGCTTCGGGTCGAGCCGCACTCCGATGGTCTGCGCGAGCGGATCTGGTGGGGTGCCGGCACCCGGAAGACCGCCGAGTGGACCGCGGAGCAGGGGATGAACCTGATGAGCTCGACGCTTCTCAGCGAGGACACCGGCGTGCCGTTCCATCAGCTGCAGGCAGAGCAGATCGAACGATTCCGCAAGGCCTGGGCCGAGGCCGGCCACGCCCGTGAGCCTCGTGTCTCGGTCAGCCGCAGCATTTTCCCGATCGTCAATGACCTCGACCGGACGTATTTCGGCCGCGAGGGCGACTCGCAGGACCAGGTCGGGTTCATCGACGGCGGCAAGGCGCGCTTCGGCAAAACCTACGCCGGGAAACCCGAGAAGCTCATCGAGCAACTGGCTCAGGATGAGGCGATCGCCGCCGCCGACACCCTGCTGCTGACCATCCCCAATCAGCTTGGCGTGGACTACTGCGCCCACGTCCTCGATTCGGTCCTGAGTGACATCGCGCCGGAGCTTGGCTGGCGCTGAACTGGGCTACATCCGCGGGGAATGAGTGCGTGCCAGATTGCGCCGTTCTCGTCGGTGACCCGCGGCCGGCATCGCTCACGGCTTGCTCGACTTGGGAAAACCGGCACATCTCGCTCCGAGCGGACGGCTCGGTCATCAGTTCGACTCAGTCGGAACTCGGCGGGCGTTGCCGGTCGCGGCACTAGCTGAATTTCGACCGTCTTTGATGATCGGGGGGGGGTTGGCCCAGTAGCGCTGGTTCAGCGGTCCAGGTTCGAACCGTCGTTTGACAGTCACCGAGCAAGATCCGTCAGTGCCTCGTCGGGGTTAGGGGGCGTGTGGACGAACGCGGCCAACACCGCCGCGGCCAGGCAGGCCGCCGAGCCGACCAGGAGCGCCACCCTCGGCCCACTGGCCGAGATGATCCATCCGGTGATGATGCTGCCGACGGGCGTGGTCCCCAAGTAGACGAAGACCCAGAGCGCCATGATCCGGCCTCGATAGGCGCTCGAGCTTTGCAGCTGCAGGGTGGTCGAACACAAGGTGACAAAGCAGAACGCCGCCGCCCCCATGACGAGCAACGTGACGCAGGCCACGGCGACGTTGGGGGCAACTGCGGTGGCGGCCGAGGTCACCCCGAAGCCCAGCGCGGCGAAGAGCAGGTACGGGCGCCGCGGATGGTGGATGAGGCCCACCGCGAGCGATCCCATGATAGCCCCGACGCTGAGCATGACGGTGAGCAGCCCGTATGTGCCGCCGGTGCCGTGGAAGGTGTCCTTGGCGAACACCGGCAAGACCACGCCGAAGTTGAAGGCCAAGAGCCCGACCACCGACATCATGAGCAGCGGCAGCCAGAGTTGCTGGCGGCCGGCCGCGTACCGCAATCCTTCCTTGACACCTCGGCGTCCGGGCGGGGCGGGTCCGCCCGCCTTGCGGGGCCGGATGACCAACAGGGCGGCGATCACGGCCAGGTAGGACAACGCGTTCAGCCCGAAGCACACCGTGGTGCCCACCGTCACGATGAGCACACCGGCCAAGGCCGGTCCGACCACCCGGGCGCTGTTGACCACCACCCCGTTGAGGCTGACCGCGCTGGCCAGGTCCTCGGGCGGCACCAGGCGGCTGACGAGGGCCTGGCGAGCCGGCGAGTCGGCGATCTGGACGACACCGCCTGCCACGCCGATGACCACCAGGGCCGTGACACTGGCCTCTCCGGCTGCAGCCAGCGCCCACAACAGCGCGGCCAAGAGGCAATAGAGCGTCTGGGTGACGACGAGGAGCTTGCGCAGGTCCACCCGGTCGGCCACCGCCCCGCCCCAGGGGCCGAAGAGCAGAGAAGGGATGCCCCCCGCGGCCAGAACCAGCCCGAGATCCCTGGGCGAACCGGTGAGCTCGAGGACGAGCCAGCCGATGGCCGTCTGCTGCAAGAAGGTGCCGCTGGCCGAGACGACCTGGCCCCCGAAGTAGAGACGGAACGGCCGGGACCGCAGCGCACGAAACGAGCTGTCGCCCTTGGAGGACCTCGACGCCGCCGCGCCCGGTACCGGTCCCGCCTCAGGCATGGCGGCCAGCGCATCACGGTCCATTGGGCACCCCTCGCACGAACGTTGAGTCTTCGACTGCGCCTGAGGGCGGAGCCGCCTCAGTTAGCCGCTGAAGCCGCGAGCGGCGTTGAGGCGACCGGTCAGCCGCCTGAGCTCATCGAGTAGTTCGTCAGAATCTTTCCGGCAGCGGCAGCCTCGTCTGCGACCGCATCGATGGCACGCAAGAGCCCACTCATCGCGTCGGTGAGCTTCGAAGCTGGGGTCTTGATGTCGTCTTTCTCGTTGCTCATGAGCATCGCCTCCTGGTCATCGTCATATCAGGTCTTGGACCCGACGGGTCATTGCGCACCTGCGGGTGAATCGAAGTCCAACGAAGTCTGTTTCGCCTGAAGGGTCCAACAATCCGATCGTGAGCTTGACCAGGCCCGATAGGAACGGCGATCCTGTCTCGCGTGGCGCTCAACTTCTTCTATCGCCTGGTCAGTCGCGTCGTCGAGTTCCTTCGCATCCATCACATGGACGTCGTCGCCAAGGATGCGGAGATCCTGGTACTTCGTCAGCAGCGGCCGTGCTTCGCCGCCAGGTAGCACGCCCCCGGTTCACGTGGTCCGGCCGAGCACTCGTTGCCGCCCACGCCGGCCTCGTGCCTCGGGAGTTTTGGGGAGCCTTCCTCATCTCCCCCGAGACGATCCTGCGCTGGTACCGGGCGCTTGTCCGCGGGCGCTGGAGGTACCCGCATGGACTCGCGGGGCGCCCGCCGCTTCCCGAGGAGACGGTCGAGCTGATCCTCCGACTCGCCCGGGAGAACCCGCGCTGGGGCTACCTGCGCATCGTCGGGGAGCTGAAGAAGCTCGGCGTCACGGTCTCGAAGGGCAGCGTCGCCAACGTCCTTCACGTCATCGGGTTTCCGCCAGCGCCCAGAAGAGCCGGACCCGGCTGGACCGAGTTCCTCCGTGCCCAGGCGGTTGCCGCAACCTGGACGTGCGCGGCGGTCCCTGACGAGTCGAGTTCGATCTCACCCAGGGCGGACTGGAGCGGGCTGGTTGATGCGCTGGCCGTATCCACGTTCTTTCAATTACATCGTTTACGACTAATTCGTTGGTGACTCGATGCGGGAAACAGACTCGATACATTGATGAACCCCAGCTTGAGCGGGTAAGAAGGTCCGCGCAAGTGCTTTGCGTGCTGAGCCCTTCCTCAATCCGACTCTTCACTCGCATTGTCCGGGCTTTCGTTCCAGCCGACCTGACGACACGCCCCTTCGATCGCAAGCTCGAGGCGGTTGGTGGCGTCGGCCGTTTCACGAGTGCCTTCTCCCGATTCATAAAGAGAGCTTCGCCAACGAACCAGCTCCTCTGCCACCCGGACGGCCCACCGTGCCTGAGCAAGTTCGGCATGAATGTCGACTGGCACGGCGGCTTCGGCAAGCTCGTCGATGAGGGCGTCGAGCCCTTCGATCGGGGGATCGGCCGAATAGGCCTCGTCCTCGGAGGCGTCTGCGTACCAGCTCACAAGGGCAGCGATAGCCCGTTTGCGGTCGTCGGTGCTGACCAGCTGCGGGAGCCTCCGCACCAGAGCACTCCAGTCGCGGAGCAACCGTGCGGCCTCGTCAGCGAAGTCGATTTCAGATTGGGGTTGGTTGTTGGTGAGTTCGCTGCTGGTCATCTCAGGACCTCCTCGACGTCGCGTCAAAAACGGGGACGAGAAGTCGAGAACGCTGAAGCTGGATCCGGGTACGGCCCCCGGCGAGGGCGCAGGCGGCTCGCCCTCGCCGGGCTCTTATGCCTTACGAGGCGGCGGTCAGCTGCTTGTTCGAGTCGCTCGAGGTGATGGAGAGCTTGCGCGGCTTGGCCGCTTCGTGCACCGGGATGGTGAGGATGAGCACCCCGGCGTTGTAGTTGGCCTCCAGATGCTCGGTGTCGAGCGTCTCGCCCAAGAAGAGCTGGCGGGTGAAGGTCCCCGTCGGGCGCTCGGTCACAAGCATCTCGGCCCCCTCGCCTCCTAAGGCGGGGCGCTCCGCTCGGACGGTGAGCACGTTCTGCTCGATCTCCAAGTCAATGGAGTCGGGGTCGACGCCCGGCAGATCGAAGTGGACGATGAACTCGTCGCCCAGGCGATAGGCGTCCATCGGCATCGCGCTCGGGCGTGCGACGCTCCCCCATACCTGCTGGGTGAGCCGATCGAGCTCACGGAAGGGATCAGTGCGCATCAGCATGGCATTCCTCCTTTCACCATGGACCACCTGATGTCCCAATCCTCACCGCCACACTTGGCGGGGTACTACTGAGATGTTATGGTAGATAGCACTCAGAAGATCTGTCAAGACTCCACTTAGATTCCTATGGCCAGACCGGAACCCAACGACCACTACTACCGGCGCCTCGAGGTGGGACAGAACGCCTCGCAAGCCGAGATCGTCCAGGCCTACCGCCGCCTGGCCCTCGGCGTTCATCCCGACACCCACCCGGACGACCCCGAGGCGACAGCGCATTTTCGCGAGATCACCGAGGCCTACGAGGTCCTGACCAATCCGGCTCAACGCGTTCGCCACGCCAGCGGTCGAGACGTTGGTGGTACAAGACCGATCACCGTCGTCGTGCGCCCGGTGCCCGATCCGAGCATCCCGGCGCGAGCCAATCCCACGGATCTTCCCGTCGTGCTCGATGGAGCCGCTCTCGTGGAGGAACCTCCTCTGCGAGTGGGGCCGGTGTGCATCGAACGTGGCAACCAGGTGCCAGCACCGGTTCGAACCGACGCTGGTGATGCCGGCGAGGGAGGGCTTCTTAGCCTGTTCTCCGACCTGCTCGACTCCTTCTGGAGGTTCTGATGGAGTGGCCCGACACCAACCATGGGGTCTTCGCCATCTCGGTTGCCGCCGAGCTCGCCGGACTCCATCCCCAAACGCTCCGTATCTACGAACGTGAAGGTCTTCTCGAGCCGGCTCGTAGCTCTGGAGGAACGCGCCGCTACAGCGGCGAGGATGTCGATCGTCTACGGCTCATCGCCGATTTGACCACGGCCGGGCTCAACCTGGCCGGGGTCAAACGCGTCCTTGCCCTCGAAGAAGAGCTGGTCGCCCTCCGGGCCACCATTGAGCGCCTCGATGGTGAGCTGCAACGACAACGCAGCGCCAAGCCTGGGAGGTGAGCCGCCATGGGCAGCACCGAAGAGGGCGAGGGCTTCAGCTCCGAGCAGCGAAGCGGCCTGGAGGCCCGCCAGCTCGATCAGGATCGCACCCTCGAGGCGATGCACCGCCTCGAGGCCGCCCTTTCTGAAGCCGCGCCGCGCCGAGAGGCGAGTTGGCGCGAAGCCGTGCTCGGTACGCTCGTCGTGCTCGAAACGGCAGTGGTCGACGAGGCAACCAATGCGGAGCGCCCCGACAGTCTGCTCTCAGATCTGGCCCGAACCCAGCCACGCTTGCGCAACCGGGCCAGGGCACTGCGCCTCCAGTACCGCAAGCTGTGCGAGACGATTGCCACGCTGCGCCACGAGCTCGCCGAGCACGCGGACTCGGGGGTGGACTTCGCCGACCTCCGAGAGCGACTTGGTTGGGTGCTGACCGCGCTACGCCATCAGCGCGCCCGCGAATCGGACCTCATCTACGAGGCCTACTACGAGGCGTTCAAGGTCGAACTGCGCACGCGGCCCTGGATGGACGAGCGCGGCGAGTAGCCGCCGTGGCCAGCGACATCCGGCGCCTTTTCCCTAGGCGAAGTGTCTTGAATTCCCCGAAGTGCAAGATCATGAATCTTTTCATCAGCGGTCGTCGACCGCACCAGCAACGGAAGCCATTTGTCGTTTGAGAGGTTTCTGAGGATGGTCATCTGAAGCGTAGAACGATCACCGCCTGAAAATCTGATCGGATTCGCTTCACCGAGTCCAGGCGCTCGACGTGGACCCTCCTGGCGATTACGACACTCCCTCTCCTCGACGGATGGGCGGGGCCCGATGCGCGGCTCTTGCTTCCTGACAGCGGATGAAGTCCGGCTCGACCCGTGTTCCTTCACACTGACACCGGGTTCGCCACGCCGAGAGACTGCGGACGGGCCCGCACGGCCCCTGTCGCGTGCGTGCGGAACCATTGCGACTGACCCGAATCGACCTTGGACATGAACACAAAGGGTCTAGCACTCCACTCGCTCGAGTGCTAACAATTCGGATGTAGCGGTAACGCTCACCAACCAAGGAGGAATGAACTCGGGAGGTACCCGATGAGTGCGACGTTGCATTTCCCCGATGTTGGACCCCACGCACAGTCCGGCGACGACATCAGGCCCGGATCCATCGATATCGGATGGGCAGAAAGGGCCTTCGCTAACCACGATAAGGCCGACAGAGGACACCTCCGCTCGGCTCGACACCGCACTCCACGCCAAAGTCGTCGGCGCTTGGTGCTGGTCGTGTGTGCCCTTGTCCTGATCTTCGTCGGCCTGGTGGTATCGGCCGCCAGCCTTTCGCCAGCAACGGCGCCTGTACCGTCGGCACACACGATCACAACAGGTCGATCGGCTGCTCCGGCGTCGACGCCAAGGAGCATCCAACTCGGTCCGCTCCCGTTGTTCGAGCGCGGCGATCCGACTGCTTTCATCCTCACCCCGACCACTGTTCCGTTGCTGGTGCAACCTGATCGGGCTGGCCCGAGCTCTCGTCGCTGAATGGGGCAAGCCTTGAACACGTCAAATGGCATCATCACGGCCTCGCTATGCGGGTCGGAGTTTCTTCGGTCAAACATCGGAAGGGCGAACCAGAGGTGCACGAACACTCCTGTCACGATTGAGCAAGCAATGCGAAAATCCAGCCGATTCCGACGAAGCTCAAGACCAGCCACACGGCGGAGATCACAGCAAGTGCGACACAGAAGAGTCCCACAATCGCCATCACATTGGCGACTCGAAGTAGGTTTTCCTTCTGGTGGCGCCCGAAGACCCAACGGTGGTAACCGACAGGGCTCACGAGCAATGCGGTTGCAGCCGCGGCGCACAACAGGCTGACTCGGTACAGGTCCCGTTGCACTTCGTTGAGTTGCGTACACTGCACCGTGAACGGCAGGGACAAGAGGAACCCGAACAGCACCTGAATCCCGAGCGTTGCCACCCTCAACTCCTGGATCAGATCGGTCAGATTCCGGTTTGTGCGCTCCGCCTCGGTCTCGTGGAGACCGCGCTCGCCGGCGGCCACCTGGACGCCGCCATTGATGCGTACGAGGAACGCTCTCGTGTAGAGGCTCGGTCACAACGCTGGCGTTCTTTGCCTTACCCGCCCGATGGCGCAAAGCGTCGAGACCACCGACCACGAAGATCGAAGCGAGCTGGGGTCGGGCGAGCCGTCGGGTCATTTGGCATAGTTCATCTCTACCCGCATTGCGGTTTCGCACGCATTAGTGCGGGATCCTCGCGCCCCTGCCGTGGGTGACCAGCAGGCGGGACTTCGGGAAGCCTACGGGGCGCCCTGGGCTTCGGCGGCGGCGGCTGCTGGCGCATCGTCTCCGAAACCCACCCCGATGACTTGATCCTCACGCCGGCGTGTTTGATGGGCGATTCCGGAGAGAACCTGATCGTCTGCCTCGGTCGGATCCGTGCTCGTCATTCCCCTCGGCCAGAGATGGCGGACAAGAACAGGATTGAGCTCGGCGCCATATAGGCTGATCTTGGCTAGAAGGAAGAGGAAGCCGACGAGACCGATCACGAGGCCGAACTGGCCGTATGTCGCCGAGCTGTGTCGGAGTTGGTGCTGGACCAAGCCCGAGCCGAGAGTGATGAGAAAGGTGAAGCCGAGCGACGCCAGCGCCGCACCCACAAAGAGGTCACGCGGCCCGGGCGCTCCCGGTGTGGTAACCCAAAAGACGACGGTATAGAGCGCCAGATTGAGCAGTACCATTGCGACCAGCGCAGGCATGCGGATTGCCAGCGAGACATGGCTGTTTGTCACGATCGTACCGACGGCGGAGTTGACGACGAAGGCTCCGCCGATCGTGAACAAGGCGGCGAGACTCCGGACCAGGCGGGAAACGAAGCCGGGCCTTTCGATCTGGGGCACGTGCCAGACGCCTGCCATCGCTTGTTCGACCGTCTGGGTCACACCTTGCGCACCGTAGAGCAAGCCCAGCAGCCCGATGACGAGGCCGAGGCCACTCCCCTGCAGTGTCTTCGACGACGCCGGATTGAACTGGGTGCCCACCACCGGGAACTCGTGCAACGTCGAGACGACGCTGTGACCGAGGGACGCCGCGCCGATGAACCCAAAGATCGTGATCACCACGAGGAGCAGCGGATAGATGGCGACAAAGCCGTACCAGCCCAGTGCGACCACGTATTGGTTCGCGTTGTCGTCTCCCAACTTCTTAATGACTGCGTACGTTAGGGCGACACCTCGATGGCGTCTCTGCCAGTGGTCGACGACACCTAGCGTGTGCTGCAGGCGATTCATGCTCCGCAACCTGGGACCTTGCTACGCGTCCGGACGTCCCCGGTTTGACGGCTCGTCTGACGTTGCCTCCACCGGGCGCGATCCGGGGATGCCGGGAGCGGTCACTACTCCTCCTGCCGCGCTCGATGGCTCGAATCCCACGACGTAACTGAAACATCCGCGCCACGCCGACCACAAGCACCACCGACGCACCGGCAAGCGCGGCGACGAGGAGGGCCCCGGTGAGGGGAACGCGGCCAGAGACGGAGAAGAACTCGATCTCAGCCGATCGTGTGTTTTGCACCAGGAAATCGACGAGCGCGGTTCCTAGGACCACGCCGACAACCAGGATCACCCATGTCCAACTCATCCGGGTGGGACCGCGGGCGACTCGTTGCGACCGCCTGGCGTCTCGGCTGTCTGAGGATGCCACAGAAGCGTTCACTTCCCGAGACTTACCCAGCGCAAGCCAGTTCATAACAACCCTCATTGGGTGAAGAGTTGGCTCTCGCCTCACGCATCCTGATCCGCCTCCCTGGAGCTGGTCCGCATTACCTCTACCCCCGAAGGCGGTCGAGCGGAGTCCTGTGTCTGCGCGACGGTGGCGATCTCTGTTCCTCAAATGAGAACCCGGACACCATAAGCAGCGACTCTTTGATCCAAGCCGCGTCAGAGCGACGAGGGAAATAGTTCGTCTTCCAATTCCATCGGCCTCGTGGACGTTCTCCTCTAGTACGGCCGATGGGCGCAGTGCCGCGGTGCCTTCGCGTTCCAGGTGCCCTCAGCGCACCGGAAGGACGATGAAGCCGGCTACGACTGCCATGCCCATCATTATCCAGGCGACTTAGTCGGCATCAGATTCCTTGCCCGGCCACGTGCCCGTCGCCTTCTCGAAGCTGGCAGCACTTCCACGGTCGACGAAGGCCTTGACAGCCCCGAAGACCGCTCCTTCGAGTCCGGCTGCCAGGACGACTTCGATCCAACCACGGCTGCGATCGGTCGCCTTTGGCGCCTCTTCGTCCCCGCTCACCAACTTCCAGACCCGCTTGAAGAGCGCCCCGGCCAGAGCGCCACCGATCATGCCGGCGAGCATGCCCCAGGGCTTGTAGAAAAGCTTGATCATCGGCGGCGCCTCCACAGACGCCACACGAGCACAAGTCCCACTGCGAGAACTGCGGCCCCTATCAGCTGCGATTCTCGACTGTCGCTGAGTCGACGGCCGCGTCTTAGCCCCGACTTGGCCATATCTCGGGCCTTCGCCGCCGTGTCCTTGGTCACTTCGCCAGCCTGGTCGACGATGTCTTTGGCACTGTCGCTCACACTTTGGGTGGCGGCCGCGACCCGCTTGGTCGGATTCAGGCGATCCGAAAGCTCGGTGACGGTCTCGACCAACTCGGTCCGCGTCGCCTCGATGTCGGATCTGACTGCCTCAACCGAATCAGTCTCAACGGAATAGGTTTCTTCGCTCCCGTTCATGTGTGGAGACCTCGCTTGAGTTCGTCGACGTCCTCTTTGGTGCTTTGCACAGCTTCGGTCGGTAACGGCGGTCCCGCCCTTTCTAACTGCTTTTTCCCCATCAGGGCGGTTGCTGCCGCCAGGACAAACAGCGCGCCAGCCACGATGAGAGCGGCGGCCCATGAGGCCACCGCGATCGAGAGGCCGATCACCGCTGCGGCAACCAAGACCCCGAGCCCGTAGACGGCGAAGACTCCCGCCCCGCCGAAGAGGCCAGCGCCCACGCCTGCCGCCTTGGCCTTTTGGCTCATCTCGGAGCGAGCCAGACGGATCTCGTCTCGGACGAGGCGGACCGTGTCGTCCGAGAGACGGGCCACCAACTCGCCGATCGGCGCATCTGCTGGCGCCGATGTCTCCTTTTCGTCAACCGCCATCGATTGCTCCTTTCCGATCGGCGTCCTCGCTCTCTGTCGCTTGCGATACCCATGTTCAGAAACTGCAACCGAAGAGACCAGCGGACCCCCCACTCGGGCCGGACAAACCACGGGTCCCATCAGGGTCATTGCACTCGCTGGAGGCTCGTCGATCGTCGACATGCGCTCGCTGAGCCAGTACCGACCACCTTCAACAAATTTTTATCCGTTGACATGTGACGTTCGAGGCGACGAGCATCGCGTCCTTACGCGAATTCCGCAATAGATCTCGGACTCAATCAGTCGGCACATGCTCTCGTAGCTTCGTCAGAGCCTCCGTCGTACGCTCAGCACCTGACGCAAGGTAGGGGACGATCGCGTCGACCGCTGGATGGGAGCCATTGCGGGTCAGCGGTTCGAGTTGACGAGCTACGTCCGAGACAAAGGAGGCGGCCTGCTGGACCGCGTGAGTAGCGGACTCACCCGAATCCCTGACTGCGTCGGCGACCACCTCATGGGCGTGACTGAGCACCTCGGGCCTGGGAGCCACCTTCTCAGCAAGGTCATGACTGGCTGCGGCGAGACGCCTCCCGGTACGGTGGCTCGCGTCGCGGCCTTGCCGGATCGTCTGCTGGCCGGACTTCGATACCCGTGCCACGGTGGGGGCGCGGCTCGTTCGAGCACGAGGTGTTTTCCGGTGGCCGGTCGCTCGGCCGACTGAAACGGCGGACTCAAGCTGTCGTGCTTGGCGCTTCGCTCGCCAGGCCAACGACGGCTCGCCTTCGGTGTCGAAGGCGGCCAGTATGAGTCCCCCCAAGAGACCCACGTTCTTGAGGAAGTGGACCTTTTGCTGGTTCCGGGTGCTCGGATCCGACTCCTCCCAGAATCGATGGCCGGCGTAGGTGGTGGGAACGATTGAACCGATCAGAGCCAGTGCAGCGAGTCTTCGGAACTTTCCGGCCGCCAGGAGCATCCCAGCGCCGATCTGGACCGCACCGTTGACGCGCACAAATGTCTCGGTATCGAGGCCGCTGACACCGGCCTTGTCGGCAAGGGGCTTGGTGACCGTTTCGGCCTTCTTGGCTTTCCCCGTCGGATTCCAGAATGCGTCCCATCCCCCGACAACAAAGATTGACGCGAGCAACGGACGAGCTAATCGACGCGAGAGTGTCATTGCGGTACCTCTACCCGGATTTGAAATGGTTATCCATCGAATATGAGCAACGCTCACGGTTCCTCCGGGCCCTGGCGAGCGAGCATTACCGCTCGCTTCCCGGCAAGCCGGCCCTGACCCTCACGGGCAGCCGGCCCTCCTGCGAGGTTCCGCAGAACTCGCCTCGCCGTGTTCTTGGACTCTTCAAGTTTCCACGCATCCACAACGTCCGTCCCTCTAGGAGGGGGGACCACAGGCCCGCGCCTCCACGAGGTCCGTGGCCTTCCTTTGGACGCAGACGCCGGTTGTGAGAACGTCTCTGACATCCGGCGAACACGGTGCCGGGCCATGTGGGAGAACGCAACGCGGTGCACCGGCGAGAGCAGCTTCCAGTAGAGAAAGCCAGGTATACCCCGAGGGCGGAACGCGGCTACCTGGCGAAGCGTACCCCGCCCGGAGCGATACCCCAGCCAGGCGTCACCGGGGAACCATCCGACGCTGCGCAGCACCAACTCGCCCGACCCGATCCCGGCGATCCGCCACCAGTCAACGAGCGCACCTGGCGCCACGGCGGCGGCCCGACGTCGTCGAAGGTGTTCACCCACCAGACGCCCGAGGGCAATGCGAGCCATCCACCCGGGCGCAGCGCCGTACCAGCGAAACCTCCCGCCGATCGCCGCCAGATCGCGGGCGACCACGTCGTCGGTGCCTGGCGGGACGGCGACATCGGTGACGACGGAGTAGACGCCGTCGATCAGACCGTTGCCATGTTCAAACAGCGAACGGGTCACCTCGTTGTCCTTGTCGTCGAGGGCTGCGCTCAGAGCGCTGTCGATCCCCATTGGCGCGACCGAGAACGCTTGCCTCGCAGGCTCGGGGTCGACGACCACGACCTCGGTGACGAGGCTCTCGATCAATGCATGGCTGATCGAGCGATCGACCGGCGTCACGAGGTCGACCCAGTACGACGACAAGCGCGGCGTAATCCATGGAATATCGAGGACGCGACGGGGACGAAGACCCCGGACGTGGGCGTATTGAGAGATCATGTCGCGGTAGGTCGTCACGTCGGCGCCGCCGATCTCGTACACGCCTGGGGGGACGTGGAGCGACTGATCCAAATATGCAAGAAGGTCGACAAGCGCGATCGGTTGTATCCGGGTGCGCACCCACCTGGGGCAGACCATCGCCGGCAGTCGCTCGGTTAGGTAGCGCAGCATTTCGAAAGAGATGCTCCCCGAGCCGAATATCACCGCGGCACGAAGCTCGACTACAACGACACCGGCGGCGCCGAGGGCCAAACCCACCTCGTGCCTGCTTGCCAGGTGCGCAGAGCTCGGGCCGTTCCCGAGCGCTCCGACCCCAAGCGCTCCGACATAAACGATCCGGCCAATACCTGCTTTCGCCGCGGCCCCACCGAACGTGGTGGCCAGGCGCAGGTCGACCTCGCGGAACCCGCCACCACCGGCCATGGAATGGACGAGATAGTACGCGACATCGACGCCTTCCAAAGCGCCGGCCGTGGCGACTTCGTCACCCACGTCAACGGCAATCGTCCTTGCTTCCGTCGAATCCGGGTTCACAGAGCGACTGAGCGCGACCACGTCGTGCCCACGGTCGAGCAGGTGCGCAGTAAGGGCACGTCCGACGAATCCGGAAGCCCCAGCGATGGCAACGATCATCGGAAGCCTTTCCGAGAGATGGATTCAGTCTCGCAGTCCCTCACCTGCGTCGCCGACGTCTCAGGGGTGGACCTCCCTCGAGAGCCTTGGTCAGCCGCAAGTTCAAATGGCTGCCGTCCGTCTTTCGGAACGGTGGCACAAAGACAGTGGCAACTAGCCCCGCTCGCCGGGCGCTGCCCCCGGCCCTCTGAGTACGCCGGCTCACCTGTGCGGGAGGCGCACCAGTCCCACAGCTCCAAGCCCTCGACCCCTGAGCGGCCGCGCGCCGTCCAGGGCAGATGATGCTCGCCGCGCCGGTGCCGGTCGTGGAAGAACCCCTCGTTCGACGGGGCGGACGCGTGTGCCTGGCGGGCCTCTCCGGCCGCCAGCCAGACCACCGTGTCGGCCCCCTGCGCCGGGGTCCGCAGCAGCGGCCCGAGTCGGGCAAATCCCGGCAGACCGCTGGCCAGCCCCGGCGTGTCGACCCAGCCCGGGTGGGACGCATAGCTAGCCACGCCTGAGGGGCCCCAGCGGCGCGCCCACTCGTGCGACAGAACGACCTGGGCCCGCTTGGCCCGGGCGTACGCCGTGGTGCCCCGGTAATGGTCCGGCTGCATCTCGAGGCGGTCGAGATCGAAACGCTGCGTGTACATCCCCCCCGACGACACGGTGACGATGTTGGCCCGGCCAGAACGATGCAGGAGCGGGCCGAGCAACCACGTCAGGCGGAACGGCGCCAACACGGCGGTGGCCACGGTGAGCTCACCGCCGTCGGGAGCGCTGCGGTAGGTCGGATACAACGCGCCGGCGGCGTGCACGAGCACGTCCAACCGCTCGTGGGCGGCCGCGACCCGCGCGGCGAAGGCGCGCACGGCCTGCGCATCGGTAACGTCGAGCACCACCGGCTCGACCGACCCGCCGGCCCCCAGGGCACGGGCCTGGTGCGCAGCGTCCTCGGTCCGGCGCCTGTCGCGGCCGACCATCCACACCGTCGCGCCGAGCCGGGCCAGCTCGAGCGCGGTCTGCCGGCCGATCCCAGAGGAGGCACCCGTCACGATCGCCACCCGGCCCGCGAGGTCACCCGGCGCCTCCCAGTGCTCGAGGCGCGACCGCGCCGCGTAGCCCGTTCGGCTGAAGCCACCCACGATGCTCGCCTCGAGCGCCGCATCGAGCAGATCGGACAGATGCACTCTGCTCATGCCAGCGCCCGACGCAACCCGTCCGCCCCACGGTCGGCCATCTTTCGGAACGACCGGGCGACGAAGGGTGCGGCCAGACGCAGCACGCCGCGGCTCTCGAGCACGGCGACGTAGCTGACCTGCGACCCCGCCCCGGCTCGCTCCACCGTGATCGCGTCCGTCGACACCATCCCGGACTGCTCCGCCCGGAGCACCACCCGGGTGGGCCGGTCGATGGAAACGACCCGGTAGTCGAACGGCACGTCACGGCCCGCCACCCGCACGCGCAATCGGTACACCGAGCCCACGTCGGGGGGGCCCGGGGTCAGGGAGTCGGCCCCGGTCACACCGGGGTCCCACTCACCGGCGTTGCTGAAGGTGGCCAGGTACTCGAACACCTCGTCCCGATCCCTCGGTGAGTCGATCACTGTGCGGTACGTCGTCATCACTCCTCCTTGGCGTGCCCGGTGCATGGCCCGGGGCGGCCGCTGCTAGTTTAGTGCTAAATAACGACGAGCGGCCGGGAGGCCCCCTTTGCGCATCGCCATCATCGGAAGCGGCATCGCCGGCATGACCGCGGCCCACCTGCTGCACCCGCAGCACGAGGTGCATCTCTTCGAGGCGGACGGTCGGCCGGGCGGGCACGCCAACACGGTCACCGTGGATCTCCCGGGGGGCCCGGTCGCCGCCGACACGGGTTTCCTGGTCTACAACGAGCGGACGTATCCCCTCTTCACCCGGCTCCTCGCCGACCTGGGTGTGGCGACGCATCCGAGCGACATGAGCTTCAGCCTGACCGATCTGCGCTGCGGGCTCGAATGGCGCGGCACCTCGCTGTCCACCGTCTTCGCCCAGCGGCGCAACGCCGCGCGACCAGCCTTCCTGGCCATGCTGGCCGACGTCGTGCGGTTCAACCGGCTGGCACGCCGGCTCCTCGCGGAGCCTGGACCGCAGTCGGCTTCTCTGGCGGACCTGCTGGCAGGACGGCGGTGGTCGGCGGGCTTCCTCGACTGGTACTTGATCCCACTCGGGTCGGCCATCTGGTCGGCGGACCCCGAGACCTTCACGCAAATCCCGGCCCGGACCTTCGCCGAGTTCTTCAGCCGCCACGGGCTCCTCGGACCGGGCAACCAGCCGGCCTGGCGCACGGTCACCGGTGGATCGACCAACTACGTCCGGGCGATCCTCGAGCCGCTGCGCAGCCGCGGCCGGCTGCACCTCGGGACGGCGGTGGCCAAGGTGCGGCGTCAGCCGGGCGGGGTCGAGCTCCTGACCGAAGCGGGCCCGGCGACCTTCGACCACCTGGTGATGGCCACCCACAGCGACCAGGCCCTGGACCTGCTGGGGGACCCGAGCGGCGAGGAGCGCTACGTCCTCGGCGCACTGCGCTACCAACCGAACCGCGCCACGCTGCACACCGACGTCACGCTCCTGCCGGCGAACAGGCGGGCCTGGGCGTCGTGGAACTACGTGCACCCGGACGGCCCTGCCCGGGGGGCCACGCTGACCTACTACCTGAACCGTCTGCAGGGCTTCCAGGCCGATCAGCCCGTTCTCGTCACGCTCAACCGTGACGACGCCGTCGACCCCGCGAAGGTGGTAGCGCGCTTCGACTACGCGCACCCCATCGTCGACGAGGCAGCAGTCGCCGCCCAGGCCCACCAGCTGCCGCTCAGCGCGGGCGCGGTCTCCTACTGCGGCGCCTACTGGGGTTACGGCTTCCACGAGGACGGCGTCCGCAGTGCACTGGCCGTCTGCCGGCCCTTCGGGGCGCGCCTGTGAGCGCTGTGTCCCCCGCGGCGCTGCGCAGCGCGCTCTACGAGGGCACCGTGACCCACCGGCGCGCCGAGCCGGTACACCGGTTCACCAACCGGGTGGCGCTGCCCCTGCTCTTCCTCGACGAGATGGCCGAGTTGCGCGCCGTCCACCCCCTGGTCGACCTCGACCCGTCCCCCCACCGCCGGCGGCGGCCCGTCGCCATGCGCTTCCACCGCGACGACTACCTTCCTTCGGACGCGCCCACGGTGCACGAGGCCGTGGAGGAGACGGTGGCCGGTGCGGGGGGTTCGGTGCGCGGGCCCGTGGCGATGCTCGGCCACGTCCGCACCTGGGGCTGGCTGTTCAGCCCGCTGACCCTGTACTACTGCTTCGACCCGTCTGGGCGCTTCGTCGAGTGGACCGTGCTCGAGGTCTCCAACACCCCGTGGCACGAGCGTTGCCGCTACGTCGTCGGGCCGCCCGGGGAACACCGCTTCGCCAAGGACATGCACGTCTCGCCGTTCCTTCCAGCGCAGGGCACCTACACGTTGCGCTACTCCCCACCGGCAGAAGGGCTCCGGGTCAGCCTCGACGTCGAGGCGCCGCGCCCGGCCGCGCCATATCGTCGGTGGGACGAACCGAACCCCCAACGACCCGAACCGCAGCTCGCGGCCTCGATGGTGCTGCGGCGCCGACAGCTCGACCGGGCCGCACTGGCACGCCTGCTGTGGTCGTACCCGCTGATGACGGTACGCGTGTCGAGTGGCATCTACGTGCAGGCGCTGCGGCTCGGTGCCCGGCGGGCACCGTTCCACCCGCACCCGGGTCGCGGTGGTCAGGTCGGGGCCTGCCCGTCGATGCCGACGGTCCCGGCGTCGGCCGTGGAGTCCGCCCCATGAGTGACGCCGGCGCACGGCTGCTGGTCGACCTGGCCCGGAGGGGCGGCCGCCACCACCCTGGCACGTTGCGCTTCGAGGGCGCGGGGCTGCCCGGGGCGCGCCCCGTCGAGACAGGATCGGGCGATCCGGTGGTCACCGTGGTGGTGCACGACCCGAGGGCGTGGTCCGCCGTGCTCCGCCGCGGCTCGCTCGGGCTGGCGCACAGCTACATCGCAGGCTGGTGGGACACCGACGACCTCACGGACGTCGTGCGCATCGCCTATCGCCGGACCACGGCGCTGCGGCAGTTCACGGATGCGTCGGCGCGTCGGGCCGGTCCGGTGCTGGCAGGGATGAAGAGGTTGCGGCCACCGAGCAAGCGTCGGGACCGCGACAACATCGCGGCCCACTACGACCTGTCCAACGACTTCTTCGCCCTCATGCTCGACCCGACCATGGCCTACTCGTGCGCCTACTTCACCGACGAGGCCACGACCCTCGAAGCGGCCCAAGTGGCCAAATTCGACCGGATCGCCAGCAAGTTGGAGCTCGGCCCCGAGGACCACGTGATCGAGATCGGGACCGGCTGGGGCGGGTTCGCGATCCACGCCGCGCTGAGCTACGGCTGCCGCGTCACCACCACGACCATCTCGGAGGCGCAGCGGTCCCTGGCGGAGAAGCGGGTGGCGGAGCACGGCCTCGCCGACCGGGTGACCGTCCTCGGCGCCGACTACCGGGAACTCGAAGGCCGCTACGACGCGCTCGTGTCGATTGAGATGATCGAGGCGGTCGACTGGCGGCGGCACGACCAGTTCTTCGCGACCTGCGCCCGGCTCCTGACCGACCGGGGCCGCATGGGGCTACAGGCCATCACCATCGCCGACGGAAGCTTCGAGCGAGCCAAGCTGCACGACGAGTTCATCCGCACGATGGTGTTCCCGGGCGGGTGCCTGCCTTCCATCGCCGCCATCGGTGCCTCCGTCGCACGCACCTCGGACCTCCGGATCGTCGACCTCGAGGACATCGGTCCGCACTACGTAGAGACGCTGCGGCACTGGCGGGCCAACCTGGAGCGGCAGCGCCCCGCCGTGGAGCGCCTGGGCTTCGACGAGCGCTTCTGGAGGTTCTGGACCCTCTACCTGTGCTACTGCGAAGCCGCCTTCATGGAACGCCACGTCTCCGACGTGCAAGTGGTGCTGGCGCGGCCGAACGCCCCGATGCCTCGGCTCGATGGGCCGGCCTAACTCACATCGGCCCGGCGGGCCGCGCCACGGCGGGTTGCAGCTCGGCGTCCCTTTCACCGTTGTCCATCTCGGGGTGCTGGCGATCCCCCTGGTGGGGTGGAGCGCCATCTCGCTCGCCGTCGCAGCACTGCTCTACACGGTGCGCGCCCTCGGCATCACGGTCGTCTACCACCGCGGCCTGGCCCACCGGGCGTTCCGGATGCCACGGCCCGTCCAGGCGATCGGATCGGTGGTCGCGGCGTCTGCCGCCCAGCGCGGGCCCCTGTGGTGGGTCGCCCATCACCGCCACCACCACCGGCATGCCGACCGGCCGGGCGATCCGCACTCGCCGGTGGTCGACGGGCTTCTCCGGAGCCACCTGCTGTGGATGTTCGCCGACGCCACCCAGGCGTTCGACGAGGCGGCGGTGCCCGACCTCACCCGCTACCCCGAGCTCCGAACGCTCGACCGGTACCACCACGCCGCACCGGTCGCGCTCGCAGTGGCCACCCTGGCCGCCGGCGCGCTGGTGGGCCACGTCGCCCCCGGGACCGGCGTGACGGGGCCCCAGGTCCTGGTCTGGGGCTTCTGCGTCTCGACCGTCGCGCTCTGGCACTCGACCTTCGCCGTCAACTCGCTGGGCCACCGTTTCGGCCGGCGCCGTTTCGACACCAGGGACGGCAGCCGGAACCTCTGGTGGCTGGCGCTGCTCACCATGGGTGAGGGGTGGCACAACAACCACCACCGCTTCCCCGCCAGCGCCCGGCACGGACTGGAGCGCCACGAACTCGATCCGAGCTGGTGGCTCATCCGCGCACTGGCCGGACTCGGTCTGGCCCGGGACGTGCGCATCACCCCGGGTCGATGGTCCGGCGCGCCCACCGACCGCCCGGCCGAGCTCGAGCTCAGCGCGAGCGGCGATCCAGGTCGTCGATGACCTCGCTCAGGCGCCGCGCGTCGCCGCCGCTCCAGGCTGCCCCCAGCCGAGCTGCGTGCTCCTCCTCTGAGATGCCGGCGCCGCCGACGAGCACGGGCAGGCCCGGGCTCGCCTGCTCGACGGCCCGCACGATCGCCCGCACCGACCGGTCGTGGTTCCCCGACGTCACGGCGACCGCGGCGGCCAACGGGCGCGCCGTCTTGGTCACGGCGGCCCCGAACGCGTCCGGCGGGACGTCGGCACCGAGGTCGATCACGTCGTAGCCCTGCCCACGCAGCACGTTCGCCGCCATGGCGGTGGGGAGCCCGTGCAGCTCGTGGGGCGGGGTCCCCAAGATGACGCTTCGTCGCCGCGGACCTCGTTTGGTGAAACGGGCCCCGAGCCGGGCCACCACCCTCGTCGCCACACCCGAGGCGCGATGCTCGTCGTCCACGCTGTAGTCGCCCGTCTCCCACCCCTCCCCCACCGAGCGCATGGCCAGGCCCAGTTCGTCCAGCAGGATCTCGTCGGGGTTGGACCCCGAGCCCAGACGCTCCTCGACGATCGCCCACGCTCCCGCCTCGTCCCCGGCGACGAGCCTGTCTTCGAGCCGGCGCGCCGCCGCCAGTCGCGCCGACCGTCGCGTGGCTGCGCGCGGGCCCCCGGCCACCGCCGCTCCCGCGCCCACGCGCGGCAGGTCCCGCGGGTCGACGAACCAGTGCGAGCCGATCTGGGTGGCAGGCAGACGGCCCGTGCGGACGTAGCGGTAGGCTGTCATGTAGTGGACCCCGAGCCGGTCCGCGACCTCCTGCAGGTTCAACAGTCCTGCGCGGGAACCTGGCTCACGTGCCGGCGGGGTTCGTGCCATTTACTGATAAACCTTAGCTGCTGTGCCCGCGAAGCGTTTGCGAGATCGGGCTGCCGCTATGACTGTCGGCGGGGCGCCTGGCCGGCGAGCTGGGCGCGTCGACGATGGTCGTCTACACCCACTTCGGCGGGATGGACGAGCTGATCCGACAGGTGATGCCCCGCGGGTTCGAAGATTTCGGAACCGAGCTGGACCGGGGCGCGGTCACCGACGATGCCGTCGCCGACTGGATGACCTACCTCTGGAGCTACCGCTTCGCGTTGCGCGAACCCCACCTGTACGCGGTGATGTTCGGCCCTGGACTGGCCGCGTTCAGGCTGGGTGATCCCCGCCGACCTCGAGGCGGCTCGGTCCACCTTCGTCTCGCTCCTCCGTCGCATCCACGCCTGCGTCAACGCGGACCGATGGGAGGTCGACGACGTCACCACCGCCGGCGAAGCCTTCTGGTCCGGTGTGCACGGCCACACCACGCTCGAGCTCACCGAATTCTTCCATGCGGTCGGCCCGCGACCCGGTGCGCTCGTACAGCGAGATCCTCACCAGGATGTCGATCGGCCTCGGCGACGACGCCCTCGCCACCGCTCGCTCGCTGGCGACCGCCAGACGGCGGGCCGTCCGTGCCGACCGAGCCGAGGCCGCGTCTGTACGATGAGCGTTACCGCGAGCCACGGTCGCAGCGACACCAACAGTGCCGCGCGTCGCGCACCGCTGGCTGACCACGCCGAGGGGCCTGCTCCTCCGGATCGATGCCGTCGTCCGTGTTTCCGCCCCTGAGCGCTCGCCAGGCCCGTGTTTGACAGACTTCGTTCGTGCAACTGCTCGCGGCAGAAGGACTGAGTGTGGACGTCGCGGTCGACGGCACAGTGAAGGTCGGGCTCAACGGGGAGGATTGGTTCGGTCCGGGCCGGCCCTCGTTGCCTCCGGATGTTGGGTTACCCGTGACGGCGGTCGACCAGCTGGGCGTCGCCAGGTCGGTCACCGTTGTCGAGGGCGACGTGCGCTGCTCGGTCCGAGCCTACGTAGAGCGCCCGCTGCTCGTGTTCCGCTGCGAGGCGGCCACCGACCTCACCGACATCACGACTGGCGAGTACGACCGACCCTCGATCGCATGGCCAACCTTCATCCCCAGCGAACGCACGGAAGGTGAGACACCGAAAGGCCTGCGCGCCCTGGTCTTCCAGCACTGCGAGTTCGCGCTTCCGAGCAATGCCGGCCCTTCGCTCGACGGCTGGTTCCTCCTTCCGCATCGACCTCCCACCGGCTGGCCCATGCTGCTCACCCGAGAAGACGGCCGGACCCTTCTTGTCGCTCCCCTCGACGCGTTCCACGAGCAGACCATCGGTCTGAATGGCGGAGCGTTACGTTGCGGCTGGCACGGCGACCTAGAAGCCGTGCCAGCCGGCTTCACGACCGATCTCGCGGTGCTGGCGGCCGACGGCCCTCGCGCTGCGCTCGACGCCTGGGGCCGGATGCTGCTCGAGGCCGCAGGCACGGTGCGCCCGGGGCGCTGGCCCGACGCGGTCGGTTCGCGCCCTTCGTATTGGACCGACAACGGAGCGGCCTATTGGTACAAGACGGAACCTGGATACGACGTCGCGGGATCGATCGTCGCCGCCGTCAACGACTTGCAAGCGAATGGTGTCCCGATCGGCGCCGTCCAGCTCGACTCGTGGTTCTACCCACACGCCGAGCTGCGGCCATTCGACACCGAGGCATGGGTCGTGCCGCCGAGCGCGCTCACGGCGTGGGAGGTGCGACCCGACGTCCTTCCCGACGGCATCGCCGCCCTGCGCGAGCGGCTGCGCGACCTGCCGCTCGTCGCCCACATCCGCCATCTCTCGGCGCATGCGCCAATCGCCTCCGAGACCCCGACGTGGGTCGACGGGGCCTATGCCGCTCCGAGCACCGCCGAAGCCTATGAGCGCTGGCTCGACCAATGCGTCTCCTGGGGTGTAGAGACTTTCGAGCACGACTGGCTCGTCGAGGTGTTCTTCGGCGTGCGCGCCATGCGGTCCGAGCCGGGGCGAGCAACGAAATGGCAAGAAGGCATCGACTCAGCCGCCCGCGACCGCGGCATCACCCTCCAGTGGTGCATGGGCACGCCTGCTGACTTCGCCCAGACCACGACCCTCACGCAGGTCACATCTGTGAGAACCAGCGGCGACCACGGCTACATCGCGTCCGCCGGCCAGCTCTGGGCGTGGTTCTGTACGACCAACAGCCTGGCTCGCAGCCTTGACCTGTTGCCGTTCAAGGACGTGTTCCGTGCCGATCCCGAGGTCGCTGGCGAAAACGGCGAACCCGAGGCGCTGCTGTCTGCTCTGTCCACTGGGCCGGTTGGGCTTGGCGACCGGGTCGGGCGCATGGATCCTGCATTGGCGCTCCGGACATGCCGCGCCGACGGGCTTCTCGTAAAGCCTCATACCGCGATCGCGGCGACCGACGAGTCATTGCTGTCCGGGCCCGCCTTTACGTCGACGCTGCTTGTGGCGGAGTGCACGTCGGAGCACCCTGCCGGCCGGTGGACCTACGCAGTGGCGATGCACGCCAACCCTGGCGACGAGCCGATCTCCGGGGAGATCCGACTCGAGTCCTTGTCTCGACCTGAGGTCGGTGCCGGCGTCCAACCAAGTCGGGAGAGCTGGAGTGCAGCCGGTTTCGTGGCGTGGGATTGGCGGAAAGGGACGGCGACGCGGCTGGCACCCGACGCCACGATCCCCGTGTCTCTTGGCCGGGAGGGTTGGACCTTCCACGTGCTCGCGCCGGTACTCGGTTCCGGTCTGGCGGTGATTGGCGACGTCACCAAGTTCGTGACTGCTGGCGATGCTCGCATCGAGGTAGCCGAGACGTCGACCGGTGTGCGTCTCGTCGTGAAGGGACCCGGCGAAACGGTCACTGTCACGGGTTGGGCCGAGGTCGCACCCACCTCGCCGGATGCGATCGTCGTGCACGACGCGTCGACCGGCGTGTGGACCGCCGCCATCGATGTACCCAGTCGCGGCTGGGCGACCCTCGTGGTCGACTCCTGACCCTTTGGCATGGAGCGTCCAACAAGGCCATCCCGGTCGGCCCCATTGCCGAGGGCATGAGCGCAGTAGCTCTGATCGGGTCGCTCTCGTGACTCTCAAAGAGAAGGGCATATTGAGCGATGACGACATTCGGCACATCGAAACGAAGGCTGGTCAGTTCTCGCCAATGTTGTGAGGTCTTTTGGCGGCAGGCAATCCTGAAGGTGAAAGGTCACAAAGAGCCGGACTGCCCACCCTCTCGATGAGCGGGGCCGTCGCAAGGGTCACGGTCTGTGAACTGGGATACCTACTTCCAAGATCGATCGATGGTGGTGGTAACACCATCGCCCATCGTCGGGTATCACCCTTGAGGGTTGACCGCATCGTCCGTACGCTCCACCAGAGAGAGCGAGTTCAGGAGGTGGCCCATGAGTAACGAAGCCTTGATCTCCAGGTTTGAGCAGGTGGTCAGAGGTCGAAACCTGATCATTCTGGCTATTGCCGACGTCGTGCTGTTCATTGTCGCGAATGTCGCCTATGGACCTGGTCATGAACACGGGCTACGCATGGCCCTGTCCAACGTGACATGGGTACTCTTCTTGGTCGGCCTTTTTCTGTTGATCGTACTGGTGATCCTCAGCGTGGCTCAGGTAGTGCGACGCCGCGCGAGAGCGCACGCGTAACGGTTGGCCGCTCGCCCCGGAGACCGAGCACGCGTCTCTTGGGGTTGCACCTGCGACAACCCTCCGGCGGCCGGGGACACCCGATTTCTCCGATATCGGCAACTGCGGACGATCAGGTCAACCCTCGACTCTGCACAGCCGCAACTCCGACGCTCTTCAATCTCTCTCCTGATTCAGTCGTTTTCGGACGATCGCGAAACGACCGCGTAGCCGTTCTCAATCCGAGAGCAAACCCCACAACAGTGGTGGTCAAAGTCCAGGTCACCGACGTTGGTGCTAACACGAGCCCTCGAATGTGGGCTGACCACCTTGGACGCGTCAGTTCGGTGAATCACACTGGGGTCAGGAGGTCATCGTGGGCGCAGTCAGGCTGGTCTTCGGCGCCGAGCTTCGCCGACGGTGGCGCTCCTGGCTGATCCTGGTCGTCCTGATCGCCGTGGTGGGCGGATTGGTTCTGGCCGCCGCAGCCGCCGGGCGCCGCACGGCCACCGCCTTTCCGCGCTTTGTCGCTTCTCACGGCTATGACGTCTATATCTACAATCAAAAACCCGTTCCTGGACTGAGCGGGCTGCCCGGAGTTTCTTCGGTCACGACGATCGGCAATCCCGCGAGCGGACAACCGTCGTGTGCGTGCAGCACCCATGCCATCATCCCGTCGGACTTCTACATCAATGAGCTGACACCCACGGCATTGAGGCGAGTGGTGAAGTTGGTCGCCGGACAGATGCCCGCCGAGTCGTCACCGTATGACGTGCTGGCCTCCTTCACGCTCCAACAGGACTACGGCGTGCACATCGGGTCGGTCATCCATGTGCCGCTGGATGCAGCGTCACAGTTGCCGGCGCTGGAAAGCGGCGCCAGCGTGGCGCCGTCCGGGCCGACGGTTGCCCTCCATGTCGTGGGAATCGGTGCAGCCGAAATGGAGTTTCCATCTGGGACGACACCCGAATACGACCTCTTCACAACGCCGGCATTTGCACGCGCCGTCAACAAGAGAATCGTGCTCGCTTCCGTCTACCTCGTTCGGCTTCGCCACGGGACGTCCAGCCTCCCCCGATTCGCCGCGGCCGCAGGCCCTCTTCACCTCGACTATGTCTCGAATCAGGCCAACGCCGCCGCGGCGGTGGCGGCATCGATCCACCCCCAGGCCGTGGGCTGGTGGGTGCTGGCCGCCCTTGCCGCGTTGGTCGGCCTGGCCGTCATCGGCCAAGCGCTCGGCCGGCAAAGCGTCCTCGAGAGCGAGGAGTACCCCTTCTTGGTCGCCTTGGGCTTGCCCAGGCGCCAGCTCGTGGTGCTCGGCATGGCGCGCAATCTGGTGATGGCGCTCGTCGGCGCGGCCGGCGCCGTCATCGTCGCCTTTGCCCTGTCGCCCCTGACTCCGGTCGGCGAGGCGCGCCTGGCGGAACCTTCGACCGGTTTTGCCTTCGATCCGTTGGTCCTCCTGCTCGGAGCGCTGGCGACGGTCGTTGTGGTCCTGCTCCTCGGCATCTGGCCCGCCCTGCGCGCCTCCCGGGTGCACATCGGCGGCGAGGGGGTATCAGACGCCCACCGGTCCTCCATCGTGGCAAAGGTGGCCGCCACCGGCGCGCCGCCGAGCGCGGTGATCGGGGTCCGTCACGCCTTGGAACGCGGACGCGGCGCCGCGTCGGTCCCGGTGGGCACCGCACTGTTCGGATCGGCGTTGGCCGTCATGGCCCTGTGCGCCACGGTCGTCTTCGCCAACAGCTTGACGCACCTCACGGCTACTCCCGCGCTCTACGGCAGCGACTACCAGCTGTTGTTCTCCAGCTCGAACGGGGGGCCGGGCAACCCCACCACATGGGTGGCCAGTCTGCTGCACGACCACTCCATCACCGCGATCATGCTGGCGGCCAGCGATGAAGTGTCGATCAATGGGCATGACGTCCTCGCCCTTGCCGGAAAGGCTGAGCGTGGTCCGATACTCCTGTCGAAGGTGGGCGGCCGTCTTCCGACGGGCGACGAGGACATCGCGCTCGGAGTCACGACTCTGCACCAGGTCGGCGCCCATGTGGGGTCGGTTGTGCGAGTGGCCGTGCAACTGCCGACCGGCGGATCCCGTACCGTGCCGTTTCGTGTCGTTGGGACGGCGTCGTTCCCCAGTGACGCCGGGGGGGAGGGCTCGGCACCGGCTCGGCCTTCACGATGGCCGGCTACCTGAACGCGGTATGCCCGACCGGACGTGAGCAGAGTGATTGCCGACGGTCCTTCGCGGCCAGTCAGGATTTCGTGGTCTTGGCGAGGGCGACCTCCGGTCCGAAGGGTCAGGCCGACATCGCCCGCTACGTCGCCCAGGGCAGCGCGAACCGGCCGACCGTCCCAACCTCATTGGTCAACTTCGGGGAGGCGGTGAACTTCCCACTCATCGTCGGGTGTGTGCTGGCGATGTTCGGTGTGGCAACCCTCCTCCATCTGCTCGTGGTCAGCGTCGTCCGCCGGCGCAGAGAGATGGGACTGCTCAAGGCGCTCGGCTTCGTGAACCGGCAGGTCGGAGCGACCATGCTCTGGCAAGCCTCGACGGTTGCCCTGGTGGGCATCGTCATCGGCATCCCGCTCGGCATCGTCGTCGGACGGGCGGTGTGGAATGCCTTTGCCACCAACCTCGGCGCCGTGCCCGTCGCCGTCGTTCCCGGGTTGGCGATCGCCATCTTGGCGATTGCCGTGCTCGTGGTCGCCAATGCCCTGGCCGTCATCCCAGCTGTGACCTCTGCGCGCAAACGGTCGGTCGGGCAGCTCTTGCGGACCGAGTGACGGCACCTCGGGCTCCGACATGTCCATCGGCTCGATCAAAACGCGAAGGCAACGACAAAGGGGGTCGAACGGACTGCCCCCGAAGCGCTCTGGCATCAGGGCACAGATCGGACATGGTTGCTGCGACAACAGCGCGTCCCGGCGCACCCCAACGGATCCCAGCGCGTCCCTCTCCGTCCCACGGTCGTCGCAGCAAGAGTCGCATGGTGGCGCTGAGCTGCGCTTCTGGGGAACGGGTGCTGTCCAACCGGACAGGACCGAATTCGTCGGTCCACCCAATCAGCCCTCGCCGAGGTAGTCCTCGTCGCTGACGTGGTCACCCCACTCCGGAGCGCCCTCGCTGACCGCCAGGTGCGTCATGAAGTGGTCCGGTGCCGCGCCGTGCCAGTGCCACTCGCCTCCGGGGGCAAAGACGGTGTCACCGGGGCGCAGGGTGACGATCGGCTCTCCGCGTGCCTGGATTCGGCCCTCTCCCTCGGTGACGAAGAGGCTTTGACCGATCGAATGGCTGTGCCACGCGGTGCGGGCTCCCGGCGTGAAGTGCACGAAGGCGACGGTCGCCGGCGAGGCGCCGTGGCCCTCGGCGACCGCATCGATGTAGACGTCGCCGCTGAACCAGTCGGACGGCCCCTTCGCCGTCGAAGGCTTCGATCTGTGCTCCATGTCGTCTCTCCTTGTCAGTCAGCCAGCTCGCCGTAGAAGTATGATGCGGTGACTCCGCCATCCATCAGGATGTCGCTTCCCGTGACGAACACGCTGTCGCGGCCCATGAGCAATGCACCGACGGTGCCGACCTCGTCGGGAGTTCCGGCACGGCGCGCCGGCGCCAGGTCGATCATGCGCCGGTACCCTTCACCCCGAGGGCCGGTCAGCTCGTCCCGGGCGAGGGGCGTGACGATGATGCCGGGGCTGATGGTGTTGACCCGCGCTCGGCGTTTGGCCCAGCGGACGGCCTCGGCCATGACCCGCAGCGAGTTCCCTCGCTTCGCCAGCTGGTAGGCGTGCAGGGTGTCCTTGACCTGGTCGGGTTGCAGCATGGGGAGACCCAGCAGCTGTTCGGTCAGGGTGGTGGCGAGGGCGGCGTCTTGCTCGGCCGTCAGGGCAGGCAGTCGGTGCCCCGATTTGCGAGCCGATGGCCACTCCGGCACCGCCGGGAGCGACCACGTAGCCGAACTCTTCGAGCACCAACGCGGTGCCGGAGAGGTCGGCGGCGAGGATCGTCTCCACCGACGCCTGGCTGGGTGAGACGCCGGCGGCATGGATCACACCGGTGACATCCCCGAGAGCGGTGGCGGCCTCCACGAGGGCGAGCACGGATTGGCGCGAGGAGACGTCGACGGTGGCGGTGCTGACGTCGAATCCGGCGTCGGCGAAGACGTCGGCAGCCGCCTCCGCGTTCTCCCGTCGCAGGTAGGCGAGCAGCACGTGCTTGCCTGCGCCGATGTGTCGGGCGATGGTCTGGCCAATCTGCCCGGCCCCGATGACGACGACGACGTCACTCACGAGGCGCTCCTCTCAGCCTTGACCGGCGTCAGGCGGACCGTGACGGCATGCGCACCAGGACCGGCGACGTGCCCGACGATGGTGGCTCCGTAGCGGTCGTACTTGGCGTGGGACGCCCACGATGCCGACCGTGGAGCCGGGCCGGGCGACGGCGCCCGCCGTGGCGATCGACTGCGCGGTGCCGACGCACTCGAGGGCGGCGTCCGCACCGACACCGTCGGTGAGCTCCAGGACAGCCTGAACAGCGGGGTCACCGCGCTGTTCGACGAGGTCGGTGGCGCCGAACTCGAGGGCCAGCTTCTGGCGCTCGGGATGGCGGCTGAGGGCGATGACCCGTTCGGCGCCGAGCCGCCGCGATGCGAGGACCGCGCACAGGCCCACCGCACCGTCGCCCACGACCGCCACCGTGTGGCCCCGCTTGACCCCGGCGCTCACCGCCGCATGGTGCCCCGTGGCCATGACGTCGGACAGAGTCAGGAGGGACTTGAGCATCTCGTCGGAGTGACCCGAACCGGGGACGGGCACCAACGTGGCGCCGGCCAGCGGGACTCGTACGGCCTCACCCTGGCCGCCATCGATCTCGCCGTCGCCGAAGTTGCCACCCTGCGAGCAGCTGAGCGTGGACCCGTTCCGGCAGTGCGGGCACGACATGTCGCTGAAGATGAACGGGGCGATCACGAAGTCGCCGACGTCGACTCCGTCGACCTCGGCGCCAGCGGCTTCGACCACGCCGATGAACTCATGGCCGATGGAGCCGACCGCATGCTCGGACTCGCCGCGCCAGTACCACAGGTCCGACCCGCACACGCAGGCCAGCACCACCCGGACGACGGCGTCGGTCGCCTCCTCGATGACGGGATGCGGTCGCTCGCCGACCTCGATCGAGCCCGGCCCGTTGAACAGTGCTGCACGCATCGGTGACTCCTTCGCTGGAGGCTGTGGCTCCTCCTCACTCAGGAAACCACGAGTTGATGACGGATGGGAGTCCCGGTTGAGAGGGGTACTGCCAGGACCTCCCTCGAACCGCCCAGCGCTCCTAGGCTGACCACGTGGAGCGCAACAGCGACATCCGGGAGTTCCTCGTTTCTCGGCGCGCCAAGATCACCCCCTGACCGGGCCGGCCTCCCCGCCTACGGTGCCAAACGCCGGGTTCAGGGCCTGCGGCGCGAAGAAGTCGCCATGCTGGCCGGCATCAGCGTCGAGTACTACACCCGGCTCGAACGCGGGACCGCGAGCGGAGTCTCCGAGGACGTCCTCGATGGCATTGCCCGGGCGCTCCAACTCGACGAGGCCGAGCGGACCCACCTCTTCGACCTCGTGCGGGCGGCCAACCGGGCCAGGCCCAGCCGCTCTCGCCCCAACCAGGATCGAGTGCGCCCGACCGTCCAGCGCATTCTCGATGCCATGGTCGGGGTTCCGGCGTACGTGCGGAACGGCCGTCTCGACATCCTTGCCGCCAACCGATTGGGTGCCGCCCTCTACTCGCCGGTCCTCGAGGATCCGACCGGGCCTCCCAACATGGCTCGGTTCATCTTCTTGAACGCCAAGGCCGGCGAGTTCTTCGACGGCTGGGACGGCATCGCCAGCGACGCGGTCGCCATATTGCGGGCCGAGGCCGGACGCGACCCGTACGACAAGCGGCTCTCCGACCTGATCGGCGAGCTGTCCACCCGCAGCGAGGAGTTCCGGGTCCGCTGGGCCGCGCACCACGTGAAGTTCCACCGGACCGGGGCAAAGCGACTCCACCACCCCGTCGTGGGCGCACTCGAGCTCTCCTACGAAGCCCTCGAGCTTCCCGGCGATTCGGGCCAGCGGATCCTGGTCTACACCGCCGAGCCCGGCTCGCCATCGCAGAACGCCCTGGACCTGCTCGCGAGCTGGGCTGCGACCCCGACCCGAGCCGTCCAGGAGACCACCGACCGACACGGGCCGATCGCGGGATCGCGATCGCTCCTCCCCGATCACCACCCAAGGTGGAGCGGCGAGCGGTGACGGGCTACGACGGACCCGTGCACGCCGTGGGCGCGAGCCGATGAGTTGACCCGGTCGAGCCTCGGACAACGCGCGACAGCCACCTGGGCGGCGGAGTGGACAGGGGTGTGCACCCGGGCACCCAGCTGGGCCGGCCTGCCGTGCACACCCGGGCGAGGCACCTCTGACCCGGATCCGGGGTGCTAGCACGAAGGCGACTCCGACGCTGCCCTCCTTGGCGACCGACCGCGCGTGCACGAAGCTGACAGAGTGATGGTGCGATGTGGAGCGTTCGGGGAGGGTCTGATGTCGTGAGAACGGCATGCTGACTGTTCCCTCCTACCGCTTCCAGGCCACCTTCCGCCGCCGCTGGGGCGGCTACCTGGCCATTGCCCTCCTCGTCGGGTTGGTCGGCGGGGTCGCCATGGGGTCGATCGCAGCGGCCCGGCGGACCCAGTCGTCGTATCCGGCCTTTCTCGCTGCCACGAACGCGTCGAACCTCACGATGTCGACCTACGGAGTCACCAACAACTCGGCGGCGAACAACTATTCGCCCGAGTTGACGCGCGAGATCGCGCATTTCCCTCAGGTCAAGCTGGTCGAGAGCTGGGTGGGCGTCGGGGTCGTGCCGCTCGAGCGCGACGGGGCACCCGAATCTGAACCCCTCGATCAACACGGCCGGCAGCGTCGACGGCCTGTATTTCGACGAGGACCGCGCCACCCCCGTCGTCGGCCGGATGGCGGACCCCCGTCGGGCCGACGAGTTCGTCACGACCGCCCTGGGAGCGCGCGCGCTGGGTTGGCACGTCGGTCAGGTCGTTCCCATGGGCGTGTACTCGTCGAACCAGTTCGGCCTGCCGGGCTTCGGCACGCCGAGCGTGGCACCGCTGCGCAGGATCGACATGAAGCTGGTCGGACTCGTCGTCTTCAACAACCAGGTGATCGAGGACGACGCCGACCGTCTCCCCACCGACGTCCTGTTCACTCCCGCCCTGACCCGCACGCTCACGCTCCAACTCCGTCGAGGGCACCTGGTACGCGATGCAACTCGCTCACGGCACCTCGATTCCCGCGGTTGAAGAGCGGCTCATCCGCCTGCTTCCGAGCGGGAGCGATGCCAACTTCACGGTCACCTCGATCACCGAGACCAAGGTGGAGCGGGCCGTCAAGCCAGAATCGATCGCCCTCGGCGTGTTCGGCGCCATCGCCGGCTCTGGCGGCGTTGGCCATCGGGGCGCTCGCCATATCCCGGGAGCTGCGCTCGGCGGAAGAGGATCTCTCCGTGCTCCGGGCGCTCGGCGCCAGCCCGGCCACGACCGTTGCCGACGGGCTGGTGGGAGTCCTCGGCGCGATCGTGGCCGGCGCGCTGCTGGCGGTCGTGGTCGCGATCTCGCTCTCGCCGCTGTCGCCGCTCGGACCCGATCCGAGCCGTGTACCACCGGCCCGCGATCGCGGTCGACTGGACGGTCCTGGGCTTCGGGCTCCTCGTGCTGATCGGCGGGCTCGGCGCGACCGCGCTGGCGTTGGCCTACCGAGGTGCCCCCCACCGTCTGGCGACCAGATCCCGCATCGAGCACCCCCGCGACTCGAGAGTGCTCCAGATGGCGACCTCTTCGGGCCTCTCGGCCTCCGGGGCCGTGGGCCTCCGCTTCGCGCTCCAGTCCGGTCGCGGCCGCACCGCGGTCCCGGCCCGCTCCGTGCTCGTGGGCGCCACCTTGGCCGTGGCCCTGGTGACCACGACGCTCACGTTCAGCAGCGGGCTCCACACCTTGGTGTCACGGCCTGCGCTCTACGGGTGGAATTGGAGCTACGCGCTGACCTCGGAGAACGTCGTCCCCCGGCCGGCCCTCACCGCCCTGAGCCGCGACCCTGACGTCGCGGCCTGGTCCGGGTACCACAATCTCTCGGTCCAGATCGACGGCCAGACCGTCCCCGTCCTCTTGGGAAACAACCATGCGGCCGTCGCTCCGCCGGTCCTCTCCGGACATGCGGTCGACGGTGACAACCAGGTGGTCCTGGGCCCCAGCACGCTTTCGATGCTGCACAAACGCGTCGGCGACACGGTCATCGGTTCGTTCGGCACCCCGAACACCGCCCCGCTCTACCTCCCTCCCTTCAAGCTGGTCATCGCGGGCACCGCTACGCTCCCCGCCATCGGGGGCGCGAGCAACTTCGCCGACCACCCTTCCATGGGAACCGGAGGCGTCCTCTCGGACCACGTCAGCCCGGCGTTCGTCCACGCCGCCCAGAGCCCCGACCCCAACCTCAACGGACCGGGCTTGGTCTTCGTGCGCCTCCGCGGCGGCGTGAGCGCCGCAGCGGGCATGGCGGACATGAAGCGGATCGCCACGCTCTCCGACAAGGTCTTCGCCGCCGACCCCAACGCGACCGGTGACACCGTCGAGGTCCTCGGCGTCCAGCACCCGGCCGAGATCGTCAATTACCAGTCCACCGGGGCAACACCCGTCATCCTCGCGGCGGGTCTCGCCCTCGGCGCGATCGTCGCGTTGGCGCTCACCCTGATCGCGTCCGTCCGGCGCCGCAGACGAGATCTCGCCCTGTTGAAGACCCTCGGATTCACCACCCGGCAGTTGGCCGCCACCGTCGCCTGGCAGGCCTCGGTCATCGCCGCCATCGCCGCCATCATCGGAGTGCCCGTCGGCATTGCCGCCGGGCGACAACTCTGGATCCTCTTCGCCCGCAACATCAACGCCGTCCCCCAGCCCACGGTGCCCACCTCGCTGATACTGGTCGCGGTCGGAGTGCTCGTCCTCGCCAATCTCGTTGCGGCCATCCCGGCGCGCGTCGCCGCGAACACACCGGCCGCCCTCGTCCTGCGGACCGAGTAACGGCCGAAACAGGGGCGCCCCTTCACGGTCGGGGCCCTGGCTCACCGCGTCTCGGTCACCGGTTCGAAGCCCGGCTCCACCGTTCCTGGCAACCCGTCTGCCTGCGCCGCTGTCGTCATGGGCCCCTTCGTCTCGCCTGCACCGGTGCGCCGCTGGCCCGATGGGCCAGACTGCCCTCGTGGACTGGCCGGCCGGGTTCTTGTGGGGGACGGGCGCTTCGTCGACGCAGACCGACGGAGCCGCCCCGGCGTCGGACTGGTGGGACTGGGAGCGCAGCGGGCACGCGCCGATCTCCGGCGACGGCAACGGCTTCGCTACGCGCTACGAAGAGGACTTCCGCGCCCTGGCGGACCTGGGACTGACCCACCACCGGCTCTCCATCGAGTGGGCCCGCATCGAACCGGACGAGGGCCGCCGCGACCCCGATGCGATCGCCCAGGCCCGCGACGTCCTCGAGGCCGCTCGCGACGCCGCCGTGACGCCCTGGGTCTGCCTGCACCACTTCACGCTCCCCCGCTGGTTCGCGCTGCGTGGTGGCTTCTTGGTCGAGGCCAACCGCACCAGTTACTGGCGGCGCCACGTGGAGTTCATGGCCGAGACCTTCGCGGACCTCGTGGGTGGCTGGAAGCCGGTGAACGAGACGAACTACTACGCCGAGGTGGCCTACGGCGGTCGGGGCTGGCCCCCGGGGCACACCGACCGGGGCGAGCGCGCGCTGGTCGCCGAGCAGATCCACCTGGCGACGGCGGAGGCAGCCGTCGTGCTCCGCGGCACCGGCAAGCCGGTCGCCTCCGTCTTCGGGCTCTCCTGCGAGGTGCCGCTCGACAAGACCGAGCCGACGGCGACGATGTCCCACGGCCTGCGCGCGGTGAACTGGGACGCCGGCATCGGCCTGTTCCGCGACGGCGTCCTGCGCATCCCCGGACGCGAGCCGGTAGAGCGCCCCGACCTCACGGGTTGCTTCGACCTGTTCGGGTTCTCCTACTACGCGACCGTGGGCGTGGCGGACGGTCGCGTCGTCCGCTACCCCGCCGACGCGCCCGTCTCGCCGCTCGGTTACGGCATCTGGGCGCCCGGCCTCGGGCTGGTGCTCGATCGGCTCCACGACCAGTTGCCGGGCACCCCGCTGCTGGTCGACGAATACGGCATCGGCACGGCAGACGATTCCCGAGCGCGTCCAGTACCTCGAAGACGGCCTTCGCGTGGTGCACGACGCGCTCGGCCGTGGCGTCGACGTCCGCGGCCTCTTCCATTGGACGGCGGTCGACAACTACGAGTGGCTCCATGGCTACGAGGTGTCGTTCGGCCTCATCGACGCCGATCGCCACGTCCGGCCCAGCGCGGCCGTGCTGGCTCGCGAGGCCCGCGGTGGCGAGTGCTGATCCCGCGGCCCTGAGCGAGCGGACCCTCGACCACGCTCGGTCGCGCCGACCCGCATCGATCGGGACACGAGAGGCCGGCATGCCAGAGCAGGTAGCTCCCTAGTGGTCGGTGGCTGCGGGCTCCACGTCGAGGACGTCGATGCCGCGCCGTCGGGCATCGGCAGTCACGATGAGGCTCGCGGTCGCAGAGAGCCGTCTTCGTTGCGTGGGCTCGAGGTCGGCCACAAGTGCCGCGATTTCCGACGCGAACGCGGCCGACCCCTGGTCGATGAGCTTTCGACCGGCGGCGGTGATGGTCACCTGCACACTGCGACGGTCGGCCGTGGAGGCGATTCGCCGCACGAGCCCGCGCCCTTCGGCCCGGTCGACCAGGCCCGTCACGCTCGACTTGTCCAACTGCAGGAGCCTCGCCAGCTCGTTGATCGTCGGGCGGCGGTCCCGCAGGACGCCCAGCAGCCGGATCTCCGCGATCGAGAGATCGTGCGCCGCCGCGATCCGCCCGAGCGTCCCCTGCACGACGAAGCTCAGTTGCGCCAGTGCGTCCACCAGCCCCAGGTCACCCTGGCCCGGTGGAGGAACCTGGGTGGAGCGCTCGCCGGGAGGCACGGCACCAGTGTAGGTGAATCTAGTTGGTGTTGCCAACTATAGTAGATGGTGACACCAACTACCCTGCAGCACGACACAGGAGACCACCCGAATGAGCATGCGCGCCGCCGTCGTCCGTTCCTTCGACCGCCCTCCCCGATACGAGACCTACGACAGCCCCGAACCCGCCGGGCCGGACGAGCTCGTCGTCGACGTCCTGGCCGTGGGGTTGCACCCCAGGGTCCGCTCCGATGCCGCAGGCCGGCACTACACGAGCACCGGCGCGCTGCCCATGATCCCCGGGGTCGACGGCGTGGGCCGGTTGCCGGACGGACAGCAGGTCTATTTCGTGACCCCCGACGATGTCTGGGGATCCATGGCCGAGCGGGCGGTCGTCGATCGGCGACGAACCGTCCCGCTGCCCCAGACCGTCGACACGACCAAGGTCGCGGCGGCCATGAACCCGGCCATGTCTGCCTGGGTGGCTCTGCGCCGTCGGGTTCCTCTCGAGCCGGGCCAGTCGGTCCTCGTCCTCGGGGCCACCGGGAGCGCCGGAGGAATGGCCGTGCAGGTGGCCAAGCACCTGGGTGCCACCAGGGTCGTCGGAGCCGGTCGGAACCCTGAACGACTGGCCGCGCTCTCCGCCCTCGGAGCGGACGACGTCGTGAACCTCGTCGACGACCCGACGGTGACGGCCGAACACCTGGCGAGTGCGGCCGCCGAGGTGGACATCGTCCTCGACTACCTGTGGGGAGCACCAGCGGTCAACGCCATGCTGGCGATGCTCGAGGCCCGGAGCGATCGCAGCCGATCCATGAACTGGATTCAGATCGGTGCCATGGCCGGACCGACCATCGAGCTGCCGTCCGCCGTGCTTCGATCGGCCAATCTCCGTATCCAGGGCAACGGCCAGGGTGCCGTCTCGACCGAGGGCTACCTGGCCGAGCTGCCGTCGTTGATCGACGAGATCGATGCGGGATCCATCGTGGTCGATGTCCGATCGGCGCCGTTGGCCGATGTCGAAGCCACCTGGAGCGCCCCTGCGATCCCCGGCCTGCGAATCGTCTTCACGCCCTGACGGGATGCCACCCGGGAGGTCGGCGCGGGACCGGCGAACACCCTGGTGAGACGCCTGCGACGGCGACGGCGCCAGTGGGCACCCGCGGGTGTTCGCGCCCGGATCGCCCCCGAGCGCGCCGGTGATCGGACCGGAGCACGGCAACGACGCTGGCCACCGTTGTCATGCATGGTCCGCCTGCTGGGGAGATACTGCGGGGATGGACCGCGACGCACTCCAGGAGTTTCAGATGCACGGCCAGGACATCCCGTGGCTGCTCACCCACTGGGCCGAGCACCGACCGGACCACCCGGTGCTCATCTGGGACCCCGCGGCCGGCGAGGGGCGCCGGTGGACCTACCGACAGCTGCTGGACGACACCCGCCGATTGGCTGCCGGTCTCGCCGGGCGAGGAGTGGGCCGGGGCGACAAGGTGCTCCTGCATGCCGACAACTGCCCCGAGCTGCTTCTGGCCTGGCTGGCCTGCGCCACCGTCGGCGCCGTCGGGGTCACGACCAACACCAGGTCCGTCGCAACCGAGATCGCCTACTTCATCGACAAGGCTCAGTGCGTCGCGGCGATCACCCAGCCCCGGTACGCGTCGATGGTGGTGAGCGCGGGACCCGAGCTGCGGTGGGTCGCCGTGACCGACGACGACTCCGACGAGCCCGCGGACCTGTCGGGCCTGGCGCTCGAGCCGTTCGACCACCTCTTCGGCGAGGCCGCCGCGTGGCCAGGCCGGCCGATCGAGCCGCTCCTGCCGTTCGGGATCATGTTCACCTCGGGAACGACGAGCAAGCCCAAGGCCGTCGTCCACACCCACGCCAACGCCGTCTGGGCCAGCAGGCTGGGGCCGCGCAACATCGACCTGGGACCGGACGACCGCTACCTGATCTACCTCCCGTTGTTCCACGTCAACGCGCAGAGTTGGTCGTTCTTCTCCGTTCTCGGCGTGGGGGCCACCGCCGTCCTGACCCCGAAGTGGTCGACCAGCCGCTTCTGGGAGGTCGTGGTCGAGCACGACATCACCCACATCTCGCTGATGCCGTTCGTGATGGGGACCCTGGGCCAGCCGGACCGGCCGTGCTCGAAGCTCCGGGTGGGCGTGTTCGGGCTCATACTCCCCGACCTCGACCGCATGTTCGGGATCGGCGTGTACGCCGCGTACGGCATGACCGAGACGGTGACGCACGCGATCACCGGGAAGCCGAGCGAACAGCTGCCGACCCGCTCCATGGGACACGTCTCACCGGGCTACGAGCTCGCCGTCGTCGACAAGGAGAGCGGTGAGCTCTGCGCCGAGGGGGAGACCGGCGAGCTGTGGCTGCGCGGCACCCGCGGCATCCAGCTCTTCCTCGAGTACTTCGACAACCCCGAAGCAAACGCCACCTCCTTCGAGGACGGCTGGTTCAAGACCGGCGACATGGTCCAGATGGGGCCCGGTGGCAACGTCTTCTACCAGGAGCGGGACAAGGACCTGATCAAGGTGGGCGGCGAGAACGTCTCGGCCCGCGAGGTCGAGGACGTCGTGGTCACCGTGCCCGGAATCGCTCAGGCGGCCGTGGTGGGCAAGCGCCACGAATGGCTGGACCAGGTCGTCGTGGCCTTCGTGATCACCACACCTGGTTCCCCGGATGACGCAGAGCTCGAGCGCCAGGTGATCCAGACATGCGTCGAGAAGCTCGCGGAGTTCAAGGTGCCCCGCGCCGTCTACGTCGTCGAGGAGTTTCCGCTCGGGACGCTCGACAAGCTGCTGAAGAACAAGCTCCGGGACCTTGCGGACCAGCAGCCTGCCGTGTAGCGCGCCCGTCCGCGGTCCGCGCGATCGTCAGCCTTCCGCGACCCGGCCATGACGCTTCGTCTCTCCGGCCGCCTCTTCGGAGCGGGGCGGGCTCTGCGCCGGGAGAGGATCCACGGCCCACGGGCGGTCACCCTTGCCTCCGCCCATCGGGCGCAATGATCGCCCCGTCGAGGAGGTTGCCGACTGCGGGGCGGGTGTTGACGGCGTCGGTCCTCGCTCTGGCGGCTTCACTCGGGGTCGATGTCGTGTTGGTGACGATCGGCAAGACTGCATTCCCCGCCACCAGGAACTACGGGCATTTTCACTTTTCGGACTACGGCTCCCTGACGGTACTCGGCGTCGTGTTGGCGTGCGCCGCCTGGATGGTGGTCACGCGAGCATCTTCAGACCCGCGCCGCCTCTTCTTTCGAGTCGCGGTCATCGTGACCTTGGTCCTGTGGTTGCCCGACGTCTGGTTGCTGATCAGGGATCAGCCCTTCTCGGCGGTGGCGATCCTCATGTCCATGCACCTCGGCATCGCGCTCGTGACCTACTACGCCCTCGTCGTCGTCGCTCCGGCGGGGGAACCCCCAGGGCGACGCCAGGTGCGGGCGAGCGGGCACCACCTCGAGACGGCGTCTCGAGAGGGTGGAGCGTCACCCTCGGCACTCGAGGTCGCCACCAAGGCCATCCGATTGGGCAAGTGGGTCTGGATCCTGATGATGATCGGCGTCGGTGTTGAGCTTGTCGCCGGGATCGTCGCGTTGGTCGTCGTGCCGGTGCGTCGGCCCGACGGATGGCTCCCCGGCCAAGGTGAGACCGCCTACCTGATCCACGCCGGGCTCGGGGGTGTCCTGACCCTTGCCGCGATGTTCCTCGTGGTGGCGGCCCCGCGGGGACGGATGACGCCGCGCCGGCACACTGATCGGGTTGGCGGGCCTTGCGCTGGGCGCGGGCGGTGGCATCCTGGCCGTCTATCACCCCTCCCGGACAGCCGGATTGGTGCTGATGCTGGTCGGTACGGTGGTGGCCTTCTTCGGGTACCTGATTCCGCTCGCCGAACCGGAGCCGCGTCCGGAAACGGAATAGCGGGTGTTCCCGCGAGACGACCGGGCCCGCGTTCAGCTGGCGGTGAGACCGTTGTCGACCGTGTAGATGGCCCCGGTCACCGACCGGGCGTCCGATGACGCGAGAAACGAGAACAAGGCGGCGATCTCCTCCGGTTCGGCCAACCCTCGGAAGCCGGCCATCCGGCCGGCGAGATCGCCGTCGATGTCGGTCGGGAACGTCACGGAGGCGGCGATGTTGGTGTTGGTGCCGGCGGGGGCGATGGCATTGACTCGCAGCGGTGTCTTCAGGAACTCGACCGCGAGTGCTCGAGTGAGCTGCACGATGCCCCCCTTGCTCATGCAGTAGACGGTCGAGTACGGCACTCCCTGCAACCCGGCATTGGATGCGATGTTCACGATGTTGCCGCCAGCCTCCAGGAGGTGAGGAATCGCAGCCTGAGCGAGAAAGAAGCAAGCGTCGAGATTCACCGACATGATGTGGCGGTACTGGGCTCGTGTCACGTTGGTCACGTGTTCTGCCAGGTAGATGCCGGCGATGTTGCCGAGGACGTCGAGGCGACCGAAGCGGTCGACGCACTCGGCGACGACGGCGCAGCAGGCGTCGGGATCGCCGAGATCGGCCTCCCGCACGACGACCACCCCCGACGACATGTCCCTCGTCTCGCCAAGTCGAGGACCGTCGATGTCGACCGCGAGCACACTGCCACCCTCTGCTGCGAGACGCAGAGCCACGGCGCGACCGATCCCCGAGCCCGCGCCGGTGACGAGCGCGACCTTGCCGTCGAAGCGCCCGAGCACGCTCATGCGTCGCTCGAGCCCTGATGGGGGCGGTTCACGAACCAGACGTTCTCCTCGACCAGCCGATGGCTCCTCCATCCCCCAGACGTCCGCACCATGTCATGGTGGTAGTAACCACCGCAGTAGCTGAGATCGACCATCCCCGGCAGTTGCATCGGGTTGTAGAACATGGCCCTGACCCTCGCCCGGTCACCGTCGAGCTCGATCTCGACGTTGCTGATGAAATGCTGGGTCATCGGAACGGCAGCGAGACCCTGCTCGAACCACGCAGCGACGTCGTCCCGCGAACCTGAGATGACGCCGGCGGAGCTGTAGTCGAGGGCGGCGTCGGGGGTGAAGACGGACCTCCACAGCTCCCAGTCCTTCGAGTCGACCCCTCGGGCGTAGCGGGCCAGCAGCTCGTGGATCTCGATCTTGTCCGACAGGGCCTGCAGGTCCATGGCCACCTTCACTTCGCTCCGATACCGTTCTCGATGTCCGGACGTTAGTTGGCGCGTCGACACGTGCCCGGAGCCGGTGCCGCCACTGGAGCCCCGTCAGAACCGATGTGACAAGGTGGTGTGATGTCGACACCGGGCCACCGTTCCGATCGTCCCGCCGTCCCCGCCCGCACGCGCTTGCCGAGCGTGAGCCGGAGGCCGCCGACGTGAGGGAGGTGCGGATCGACGACCTCCGCGAGCCCACGCGCACGCCAGAGGAGCGGTCGACCTACGAGATGGCGCTCGCGATGCGGGTCGAGCTCGACGCCGACGGCATCGTCGCTGAGGCCAGGGCCATCACCGGGCTCACCGATTTTGGTGACGTCACCCTGATGGACCGACTGGCTGCCATGACGGCGGCGCTGGAGGCGGACACGGGCTTGTCTGGGCTCGGCCGGCACATCGTCCGCGAGCGAATCCTCGGCTTACTGACGGCCCGGCTGCGCTTCGAGGATTTCGTGCGACGCCATCCGGAGGCGCTCGAGGTCGAGTTGGAGCCGCCGGTGATCGTGGTCGGGCTCCCGCGCTCGGGGACCACCCACCTGGTCAACCTGCTGGCCGCCGACTCCCGCTTCCGGTCGATGCCGTGGTGGGAGGTGATCGCTCCGACGCCGGTGCCCGGCGACGGGCCGGGCCGAGACGGGGTCGATCCGCGCTACCTCCGCTGCCTGGCCACGCACGAGATCACCCAGAAGGTGGCGCCGCTCACCGCTCTGATGCACGATCGACCGCCATGGAGCATCGAGGAGGACTGCGAGCTGGTCGACCTCGATCTCTGCTCGTACACCACCGAGTGGCACGCGCGGGTGCCCCAGTGGCGCGACTTCTACCTCGAACTGGACCAGCGCCGTCATTACGCGTTCTTGTACCGGGAGCTGCAGGTCCTCAGCTACCTGCGAGGCCCCCGGCGCTGGGTGCTCAAGACTCCCCAGCACCTCGAACAGCTCGGTCCGCTCATGGAGACCTTCCCCGACGCCACGATCGCGTTGACGCTCCGTGACCCCGTGGCCGTGCTGCAGTCGGCCATCACGATGCTGGCCTACGGTGACCGGATGCGCCGGGTCCGTATCGAGGCCGACCAACTGGCCGCGTACTGGGTCGACCGCATCGGCCGACTTCTGCGCGCCGCTGTCCGCGACATGCACGTGATCCCGGAGACCCAACGGGTCGACGTCGAGTTCGGTGCGTTCATGGCCGATGACTTGGCCATGGCCGAGAGGATCTTGACCGTCGCAGGATTGGAAGTGGGGGACGACACGCGTCACGAGCTCTCTTCCTATCTGGCCGGCAACCCGCGCGGGAAGGACGGGCGGCTGGTCTACGACCTGCGCGGCGACTTCGGTCTGGACCCAGCCGAGCTCCGGGAGCGATTCGCCTTCTACTACGAAGCCTTCCCCCAGGTCAGCACAGAGGTGCACTGACGGTGCCGGGAATCCATCGCGAGCGGCCCGGGGCCGACGCCATCGCGGCGTGCCGGGGAGAGCCTGCCGTCGACCTCGGTGACCGAATCCACGTGTCGCCCGGATTGTCCAACACCTACCTGCTCTCCACCGACGACGGACGAGTCGTCGTGAACACCGGGATGGGGTTCGAAGGCCCCCTGCACCGCCGGGTCTTCGACGCGGTGGACGATTCCCCCATCCACTCCGTCATCCTGACCCAGGGTCACTACGACCACGTCGGGGGCGTCGACTGCTTCCTCGAGGAGGGCACCGAGGTCATCGTGCAGTCCAATTTCGCCGTGTGGCGTGCCGACAACGAGCGGCTCGAGGCGTTTCGCTCGCGCAATGCGGCCTTCGCATGGATGGACGCGATCCTCGCGGCCATGGCGTACGCGCACTCCCTCGGCGTCGGGTCCACGGCGCAAGCCAGCCCGGAGCCGACCGCCACCTTCTCCGATCGGCTGGAACTGTCGATCGGAGGACGCGACCTCGTGCTTCTTTCGGTCCCGGGAGGAGAGACCACGGACGCGCTCGTGATCTGGCTCCCCGACTCGCGCACCGCTTTCACGGGCAACGTCTTCGGTCCCCTCTTCGGTCACGTCGCCAACCTCGTCACGATGCGGGGGGACCGCTATCGCGACGCCCTCGCCTACGTCGAGTCGCTCGACCGGGTGCTCGCACTGGGAGCCGAGCGCCTCCTGACCGGCCACTTCGATCCGATCACCGGAGCGGACCGGATCGCCGAGGAGATCGGCGCCATGCGCGACGCGATGCAGTGGGTGCACGATCGAACGGTCGACGGCATGAACGCCGGTGCCGATGTCCACACCTTGATGCGCGAGGTCCGTGTGCCTGATCACCTCGACGTGGGCGAGGGCTACGGAAAGACCTCTTGGAACGTGCGGGCCATCTGGGAGACCTATGCCGGCTGGTTCCACCACCGCTCCACCACCGAGCTCTACGGCGTCCCGCAGTCGGTGATCGCCCCGGACGTCGTGTCCCTCGCCGGTGCCGACGCCCTGGCCCGGGCCGCCCAGGACCGAATTGCTGAGGGGCAGCCCGTGGCCGCGCTGCACCTGACCGACATCGTCCTGTCCGTCGATCCCGAGCACGCCGGGGCGCGCCGGGTCGCGGCGGCGGCGACCCGGGCGCTGCTCTCCGGATCGGACAACTTCTGGGAACGGGCATGGCTCGGCCGCTCGGTCGGGCGACTGGAGGCCCCGTGAGCAACACCGTCACCTTCGACTACTCCGGCGCGCACGTGCTCGTCACCGGCGGCACCAGCGGCATCGGGCATGCCTTGGCGACGAGCTTCACCGACGCCGGGGCCACCGTGGCCGTGACCGGCACCAAATCCGACTCCACCCTCTACGAGACAGACCTCGACCGGTTCACCTATCTCCAGTGCGAGATGACCGACCCGGGGACCGTGGATGCGGTCGCCCAGTCCCTCGACGAACTCGATATCCTCGTGAACAATGCCGGCGCGAAACCTCCCGGGGGGCCGAGACGAGTGGGAGCCGGACGTGTTCGCCGCGTCGCTCGACCTCAACCTCACCGGGCCGATGCGCCTCACCATTGGTGTCCGCCACCTGCTGGCGGCGAGCACGCTCGACGGCGGTGGGAGCGTGGTCAACATGGCATCGCTCTCGGCCTTCCGCTCGATCCCGATCGTGCCCGGCTACGGGTCCGCGAAGGCGGGACTGGTGGCGCTCACCGGCAATCTGGCCCGCTACTGGGTCCATGACGGCATCCGCGTCAACGCCGTTGCACCCGGCGTCATCGACACTCCGATGACGGCACCGATGGCCCAGTTCAAAGAGCTGCTCGATGCGGAGCTGGCGCACACGCCCATGGGGCGGCTCGGGACCCCGTCGGATGTGGTCGGCGCCGTGCTCTTCCTCTCGAGCTCGGCTGCCCGCTTCATCACCGGCCACACACTCGTCGTCGACGGCGGCTATCTGCTCCCATGACGATGGGAGCCCTCGCACCGTATTACCACGTCGGCATCGTGGTCCCGGACCTGGCCGAGGCGCAGACGGAGCTGACCCGTCAGCTCGGCGTCACCTGGGGGCCGGTCCTGCACTTCGACGCCACCGACGTGCGGGACGAGGCCGGCCGTGACATCGCACTCCCGACGACGTTGTCCTACTCCGTGCAGGCGCCCCACCTCGAGCTGATCGAAGAGGTTCCCGGGACGGTCTGGGTCTGCAACGAGCACTCCAACCTGCACCACATCGGTTTCTGGAGCGACGACCTGCCCGGAACCAGCGCGTCCCTGTCCGAGAGCGGCTGTCCGTTGCAGCTCTGCGGTCGGGCGGGCGCCGTCGCCCCGACTTCGTGGGCCTACCACGGCACCGGGCTGGGCATCCGCATCGAAGTGGTCGACGCAGGGATGCGCGACATGATGGCGGTCCTGTTCCAGCCTCCGACCTGAGCGGTCAGGACGTGCGTCAAGTCGCGGCACGGCCCGAGGGACGTCCGGGTGGACGACGTCGACGAACCCGGCCCGATACCCCGTGACGTACGCCACCCACGGCGACGACCTAGGCCAAATGGACCATTCGGGATAGGACCGAAACGGCCGACATTTCCTCCGTGAGGAGGAGCGCGCCGGTGTCGGACCGCGGGGCGTCCGCGGCACCCTCCGCGCCACACCGGCCGGGCCGACCGATCGCCGGATTGGTCGGAACAGCAGTACTGGGCGCCGCCGGCTCGGCACTGTTGGCCTTGGCCAGCGACCTGCCCGCTTCGCCGTTCGGGCCGCACGCCGGCGGAATCTGGCCCTTCGCCGGCGCAGGTACCGCTCCGTCTTGGGAAGGGCCGGCGACTCCACAGTGGGCAGAGCCGGCGAACAGCGGTCCCGGGGTGCCGTCCGGGCACGTGCTGGTCCTCGCTGCTGCCCTCGTCGGCGTCGTGCTCCTGGTGACCGCGTGGCTACGTCTCTGGCGTGTCGTGCGGGCCGATACGGGCCTTGGATTCCGCGACCTGTGGTGGGTCGTTGCCGCATGGACGGCGCCGCTGTTGTTCGCTGCCCCCTTTGCCAGCCAGGACGTGTGGGCCTACGTGGCGCAAGGCAAGTTGGTGGCGTCAGGGTTGGGCTCGGCGAGCCCGCTCCATCTCCTCGGCCCTTCGATCTGGCTCTCCGGCGTCGATCCGAGGTACCAAACGGGTTCGTCGATCTACGGGCCCGGCGCCGTCGATCTCTCAGCTTTGTTCGCGAGGGTCTCGGGCGGGCATCCCTGGATCGCGGTCGAATGCTGGCGACTTGCCGTCATCGCCGCTCTGGTGTTGTGCTCCTGGGGCGTCGCGAGGGTCGCCGCCGCTCGAGGTGCCAACCCGGTTGAAGCAGTGGTCGCGGGCGTCGCCAATCCCGGGGTCCTCATCGTCTTCGTCGGCGGGATCCACAACGACGCCGTCATGATCGGACTGGTCGTCGCCGGAATCGCCCTCGCCGTGACAAGGCGACCGTGGTGGGCGCTCGCTCTTGCCGCCCTCGCGGTGGCCGTCAAGGCGCCGGCGGCGCTCGCCGTGTTGGCGATCGCCTGGTGGTGTTGGAAAGGAGCCTGGCATCGAAGGGCCCTGGCGTTGGTGGCCAGTCTCGCCTTGACCGTCGGGATACTGCTGGTGACCGGGCTCGGCAGCGGCGGTGGGTTCACCTGGCTCAAGCCCGCGTCGCTGGGGACCGTCGCCAGCTCCTTCTCGGCTCTGCGTCTCGCCGGAACCACCGCATCGGGGTCAGTGAACCTGGCGCAACTGGTGGGCATCCTCGCGGCAGTTGTGCTGGCTCTCTCCGTACCACGCGGGAGGAGCTGGGTCGGAGCGCTCGCCGTGGGCCTGGCGGTCATGGCGCTCTTTGCTGCCAATCCGCAGCCCTGGTACCTGCTGTGGGCGCTCCCGCTGGTGGCGTGCACCCTCGGCAGCGGTGGCGTCCAGCGGGTCGCGATCCTGGTCATGTGCGCCATGACGGCTTGGAGCGCGCTGCCCCTCGGAGTCCTCGTCTGGTTTGCCGGGATCATCGCCCTCACGGTGACGTGGTTCGGCTCGAGGCGGTCGTGGGAGGGGCTCGCGCTGCTCCCGGGGCCGCTCTCCACGGCCGTCGGCGACCGAGGTGTTGGCGGAGGACGCGGCGCTACCGCCTGAGGATCATTCCGTGGGACGACGGCTGCCTTCGGCTTCCGCCGGGAGGCTCTCCCTCGTCGCGGTGAGACCGCGGGCGCTCTGGATGGTCGGGTTTGCGTCGGCTGCGACCCTCGCGCTCTACCTCGCATGGCTCTCGCACCAGCCTCAGATGGACTTTCAGGTCTACCGGATGGGCGGCGAGCACGTCTTCGGCTCGGGCCTGTACTCCTCTGAGATCACCGTCCAGGGCCGGTCCCTCCTCTTCACCTATCCGCCGTTTGCCGCCGCCGTCTTCTGGCCGCTGTCGAGCCTCTCGACCTTTGTCGCTCAGAGCACTTGGGATGCCTTCAATCTCGCGGCACTCGCCGCATTGATCGTCGTGAGCATCGCTGCTGCTCGAGCCAGACGGCCCGTCCGTACGGACTGGCGTACCGCCCTCATCCTGCTCGCTCCCATCGGGCTCATCTTGTATCCGGTTCGTATCGACCTCGCCCTCGGGCAGATCAACATCGTGTTGACCCTCATGATCGTCGCTGACCTGACCATCGGAGTCCGTTGCCGAGGTCGGTACCTGCCCCGCGGCGTCCTCGTCGGCGCCGCGGCAGCGATCAAACTCACCCCACTCGTGTTCATCGCATACCTGGTCGTATCCCGCCAATGGCGGACGGCTCGCAACGCGACGCTCGGCTTTGTGGCGACGACCGGGGCAATGTTCGCCGTGAACCCGCGTGCTTCATGGCTGTACTTCACCCAGGACGCCTTCGACGTGGGGCGGATCGGGAACAGCCTGCTCTTGGGCAACCAGTCGCTGCACGGCGCCTTCACCAGGGGGCACGTGTCGCTCTCGACCCTGCAATTCGACCTCATCTCCGCGGTGCTGCTGTGTGCCGGGGTCACGCTCGCAGCCGTCGCGTACCGCCGGTCGTCGGCGTTCCTGGCTGTGCTCATTTGCGCAGCGACCGGGTTGTTGCTCTCGCCGATTTCGTGGACCCACCACTACGTATGGATCGTCCCCGTCTTGATTTGGCTCGTCGCCGGTGTAGACCGACCGACCAGGGGCGGTTGGTGGGCGATCGCGGCAGCGCTGCCCTTCATCGTGATGCTGCCGTTCACCTCCAGCGGCTCCGGTGTGCTCTGGTACGTGCGGGCCAATGCTTACGTGATCGCGACGATGGCGTTCATCGCCCTGGTCGCGATCATGCTCGTGTTCAGGCGTCACACAAGTGTTCACCCTCGCGAGACAGTCGAACACGGAAGTGACTCCTACAGCGCCGAGGTTCGCATCGGAACCGCACGGGACGTTCTCACGGCGGGGAACCGGACGGGATCGGGTCTGGGGGCTCGGTGCTGCGCCGGCGCTCCTCTTGGCGGCGCCAGAGCGTGGCGTTGAGGCCCGCGGACCCGACGATGACCCGACCGAGAACGTAGACCCAGAACAGCACGGCGAGGGCGATGCCGACCGCCCCGTAGGTGTTGGACTTCCTGGCCACCAACGGGCCGATCCAAAACGTCGTGAGCAGGTGCAACACCTCCAACCCGATCGCCCAGAGGATCGCGCCGGGATGAGCGCCCGCGCCGGCACCGACGCGTGAGGGAGCAGCCAGGAGACCCACCACCACACGCCGAACGCGACGGCGGCCACGAGGCAGATCATGAGCACCGTACCGAGGATGCCGGCGGAGCTGCGGAGTTCGTTCAGGACGGCACCGAGAACCGACACGACGAGGGCAAGGCCGATCAGCACGAGGATGGGACGTTGACCCGTCGGCTTGACCCGTGGCGTCCGCCAAATCAGCCAATTCACGACGAAGAGCGTCTTGACCAAGCTCCGCGCCGTGATGATCAGCGCCATCGTGGCCCCCGTCACCAGGACCAGCTGAGTCCAGGCACTCTGATCCTGCGTGTTCACGACGGCACTGGCCAGCACACCCGTGATCCCGACGGTCTTGGCCAATTCGGCCGGGTTCTCGTTCGCCGTGTCGGCCACCAGCCCGATGATCGTGAAGACGACGTAGACAAAGGGCACCATGAAGAGGAACATCCGGAAGGCGACCGCCCCGGCGAGGATGCCCCCGCCGACGTCGGCGTCGAAGCCCTGGACGTCGTAGCCGGCAGCCACGATGCCACCCCGCTTCCGACGCTCCTCGAGGATGCCCTCGGCCCAGAAACGTTTGGAGACGACCCAACGACGCCCCCGCTCCACACGGCGGCGCAGCCGCCCCGGCGGGTGACCCGCTGTGGGGACATCGGCGGGCGGCGCCCCATCGACGCCCGGTGCCACCGAGCCCGCTGTCCCACCCGATCGGACCGTCACCGCGGGAACGACGGACGGCGCCTCTTCGGGCATGGGGCCCAGGTTACGCAGTCGAAGCGGGTGCGGGAGCCAGCACGCGCCGAAGATGTCGGCGCTCGCTCCCACGGACCTTGCGACGGGCCATCGCGGTCAGGTGACGATCAGGTAGACGCTCTTCCCGATCAGCCAGAAGCCGACCACCAGCGACACGACGATGATCACCTGGTCGGTGTGGCTGGCGATCCACTCCCTCGTTCGACCCATGAAGGCCTGTGCGGGCTCGGGCCAGAAGCCGGCATAGATCTCCATGACCAGGTAGGTGGACGTGGCCACGATGCAAAACAGGATGATGGCGACGTAGTCCTCCGCAGAGGACAGCTTGGCCTCCACGATCGTGGCGACCCCCGCCGCAACGAGCCCCCACGGCTGGGTGAGGGGCGCGAGCCCCAGCGCGAACCAGGGCGACATGGTGTCGATGCTGGTTTGCCATTTCGGAGGCTTCTTCGGCTTCTTCGGCCGGCCCATGGTGCGCCGTCGCCGCACCGCGATGATCACCAGGACGACACCGATGGCGATCTTGGCCGCCAGCGCGGCCAGCGAGGGTTCCGTGCTCGGTGCCGGGGCTTGTTGCCCGTCGCCAGGATCGTGACGGCGACGACGACGGCCAGGGAGGCCAGCCAGCCGAAGATGAAGGCAGCCCCTTTCCTGACACCGCCCTTGGACGCCAGAACGAGAATGAAGGCGGTCAAGGGAATTGGTTCCAGGGTGATCGCCAAACCGATGATGAGCAGGTCGAGGATCACGGTGCCCTAGCCAAGCACGAATTAGACGGCGCTGTCGGAGATACCCCCCTGGGGCTGGAGCGAGCGAAGCGCCTCGCGATAGGACGACACCAGCCGCTCCTGCCTGTAGGGCAGATCGTGCTCCGCGCAGAAAGCGCGGACGAAAGGCTGTGCGTGCGCCAAATTGAGCCGTGGCATCGTCGGGAAGAGATGGTGCTCGATCTGGTAGTTCAGCCCGCCGAACGCCATCGTGATGATGCGGCCACCGATGATGTTGCGCGCCGTGACCACCTGTCGACGGGCAAAGGGCTGAGTCCCGTCGCTGATGATCGGCATTCCCTTGTGGTTCGGTGCAAACGTGAACCCGAGATAGAGGCCGAAGAGGCACTGTTGGATGGCGATGAAGGCGCAAGCCTTGGCGGGTGCGAGCACCCAGAACACAATCGTCAGGTAGGCGACCGCGTTGACGACCAGGAGGGTCAGCTCAATGGCGGCCAAACGACCGCGGCGGCGCAGGACCGATTGGACGCTGGTCACGTGGAGCCCGAGCCCCTGCAGGAGCAGGACGAACGCGAAGAGCGGTCCCTGGAGCCGATCTCGCAGGCGGATGTGCGCCGATCCGGCGTCTTCGGGCGTGACGCCGAACGCGATCAGGCCCGCCCCGATATCGGGATCTCGCCCCACCTCGTTGGGGTGGGCGTGGTGTGCGTTGTGCTTGGGGACCCACCAGCCGAAGCTCAGCCCCGTCATCCCGTTGCCGACGATCAGCCCGATGAACCGGTTGACCCGTGCCGAGCGCGCAATCTCCTGGTGCCCGGCGTCGTGCCCGAGAAAGACGACTTGGGTGAAGAGCACGGCGAGCAGGACGGCGACGGCTGCGCTGAGCCACGTGTTCCCCACGATGATGAAGGTGGCCCATCCGGCACCGAACGCCGCGACGGTTGCCCCGATCTTCAAGACGTACCGGTACGGTCGATGGTCCAGCAGCCCGGCCCGGCGGACCTGGTCCCGGAGGCCCGAGTACGCCCCGGGCAGCTCGTCTCGCGTCGCGGCGTCGGGCCCGGGTGGGTCGAGCGTGGCGACCCCTGCCCCAGCTGCGGGCTCGAGGGTGGCGGCTGCGACAGTCGTCGTCATGGAACCCTCGATTCGGCAGGGTGGATCCCCAACGGTACACCCCGGCCAAACGAACGCTCGGTCAGCCGCCCCCCAGGCCCACCGTGTCGCGCATCGGTCCAGCTAGAGCCCCGATCTCAGGGTGTGACGGGAGCCGGTGTCGGGGCGCTTGCCGGTGTGGCCGCCTCGACGGTCGGGACGGGGAGGTGCGCGGAGACGACGTAGGCGACCACCACGGCCACGATGATAAGCGGCATGAGGGCAAGCCCGTCCGCGGACAACAGAAGCGAGGCCAAGAGCACCGAGACCAGCGGCAGGCCGAGCATGGCCACCGTCATCGCCCCGATGCCCATGCCCACGCCGGCGATCATCGGCAGGCCGGGGAGATGCGAGAGGGCGATCCCGAACGCCGCACCGATGAACATGCCGGGGAAGATCGGTCCGCCGCGAAAGCCGCTCAGTGAGACGCCATAGGCCGCACCCTTGCAGAGCACGAGTGCCACGAGTGCCCCCGCCGAGAAGGTCGCGGCGTGTTGCACGAGGGTGGGCAGCGCGCTCTGGCCCGAGAACAGCACATAGGAGCTGGGCTTGCCGGTGATCTCGAAGAACACGATGGCGATCGCGGCCACCACCAGGCCCAGGACCGGCGTCAGCAGGACTTTGCGTCGCTCGATGACCGGTTGGAGGGCGAGGGCGCCACGCTTGATGACTGTGCCGAGGATCGCGGCGACAAATCCGATACCGATCGCCCAGAGGAATTCGGCTCCGGTCGGCGACCCGAAGTGCGGGATGGGCCCGATGTTCAAGGAGAAGGTGCCGTACCCGGTCCAGGCATCGAGCCCCACGAAGATGAGCGACCCGATGCCGGCGGCGAGCAAACCCGGCACCAGGATCACCCCCAAGAGCGGGCCGCCGAGCCCGGCCGCCTCCATGAACAAGAAGGCCCCGACGATGGGCGATCCGAGCAGGGTCGCGATGGCGGCGAAGCTGCCCGCTCCTCCGATGACCACGGCGGCCATCGCCGGCGCGTCCTTCTTGCCAGGTGCACGGCGAGCACGCCCAGCCCGCCGCCGATGGCGATGAGCGGGGCCTCGGGACCGAGCACCGCCCCGAGGCAGAGGGTGGCCAGTGAGGCGACGATGATCCCGGGGAGGTCGAGCGGATCGACCCCACCACCGGTCTTGAAGCCCTCCGCCGGCTTGTGGCCGCCGGTGCCGTGCAGGTAGCGCAGGGTGAGGCCGACGATCAGCCCTCCCAGGACGAGCGGCAGGATCGGCCACCACGCAGGCACGGAGCTCATCCAGTCCTTGGGCAGGGTCTGGAACACGAACGTCTGGGCGAGCGTGACGAACTTCAGGTAGAAGTAGGCGAGGGCCGAGATGGGCGCCCCGATGACGGCGGCGAGCACGAGCAGCATCAGGTAGCTCCGGTTCCGGAGCAACGCCAGCGGGTCGCTGGAAGGGGCCGCAGCGGGTGGGGCCGGAGGCGCGGGGTCCGTCACGAGGAGCGCACCTCAGCGGACCCGCGGTGAGGGTGTGTCAGCTGCCCGGCGTGTGGTGGGCCACCAGCTCGATCCAGGTGATGCTCGAGGGGGGTCCGGTGACGCCACCCTTGGCGAGCGCCTCCCCGAGGCGCTCCTCCATGAACTTGGCCTGGTGCTCTGGGGTATCCCAGATCTCGGTGACGACCAGGTGACCGTCCTCGTTGAGCCCTGCGGCGTGGACTTGCAGCCCGTCGGGCCAGTTGCCCTCCCCGGTCTTCGGGTCGATGCCGAGCTCCTTGTTGACGGCGTCGTACTCCTTCGTCGTCACGCCCTCGAACTCCAAGATCACCTGTGCGGGCACGTCCGTTCCTCCTTCGCGGGGGTTTCCTGCCGGCCATTATGTCGAGTCGGGCACGACGGTGCCTCGGATCATGCGCGACTGGCACGCGGACGTCGTCCGGGGCGCGCCGAGCGCTACGCGGGCACGCCCACTCGATACGGCCCCAGATCGATGCCCGGGTAGCGGGCGGCGACGCCCTGGAGCGTCTCCTCCGTCCAGTACGGATCGCCGGGGCGGGGGAACCCGAAGAGGTCACGCTCCCGGACGCTGCACTGCGGCATGAACCGGGCCCACCGCTCGGGTGATTGCCTCGGCCACGCCATCTTGCCGCCCCAGGTCGTCCCCCGCACCTGGAAATCAGCCAGGATGGAGAAGCGTGAGCGCCCGGGTGCCGTGAAGTCCGAGCCGCGGTGCAAGATGTCGGTCCGGTAGACCAGGAGGGTCCCCGCCGGACCGGTGCATGGCACCTCGACGTCGGCCAGCGATCCGAAGGGGACGTACAACGGCGTATAGGGGACGTCCTTGCCCTCGTCGTAGGGCACGATGTGGGTGGGGCCATCCTCTTCGGTCACGTCCGACAGGAAGATGAAGGTCGTCACCTGTTGGTAGCGGGCCTCGGGACGGGGCACGACGAGGCTGTGACTGCCATAGTCGCGGTGGAGCGGCTGGCCGTAGTCGACGGCACCGGCGTACTTGGCCCACAGCTCCACCTTGTAGAGGTGCAGCTCGGCGGTCTGGAGGTAACGCTCGGCCATGTCCACCAGATCCGGGTGGACGGCGAGACGGTTGAGGTCCCACGAGCGGTACGGGAACTCCTCGACGCCGGCGAACTGGCTCGCCCCGTAGTGCCCGTGCTCTTCGGGGTTCTCGAAATAGTCCTCGGGTCTCGGGAAGTGGAGCCAGAGCGCATCTCTGGCCGCCGCGACCTCGTCTCGACCCAGGAATCCCTCCACGAGCGAGAAGCCGCGCTCGCGCACCTCGGCGAGGGTGGCGTCGGTGACCCGCATCGCGAGGCACCTTACGCCAGGGCCGGCTCCCCATCTTCCGGCGCCTCGCCGCGCCTACGCTCACGTCGTGCGCGCCGTCGTGTTCGACATGGCTGACCCTGCGTTCCCCGCCTCGCTGGCCGAGCTCCCGGAGCCGGAGCTTCCGGGTCGGTCCTGGGCGCGGATTGCCGTGACGACGGGCGGGATCTGCGGCAGCGACCTCCACCTCTTCGCACGCAACACGGGGCCCTCTCCCACCTTGGCCTCCATCGGAACCTTCCCTTTCGTGCTCGGGCACGAGACGGCCGGCCGTGTCGTGGAGACCGGTGCCGACTGCTCCGTCGCCGTCGGGACGCGCATGGTCCTCGACCCGTGCATCCCCTGCCTCCCGCGGGGGATCGACCCGCCGTGCGCCAACTGTGCCCGCGGGTGGACGTCCTCGTGTCTCAACCTGGACAGCGGCGTGATCAGCTCCGGGCGTTCGCTCGGCTACACCCAGGACCTCGGCGGTGGTTGGGCCGACACGGTGCTGGCGCACGAGTCGATGGTCCACCCCCTGCCCGACGGGATCGCCGACCGCGGTGCCAGCCTCTACGAGCCCGTCTCCATCGCGTGTCACGGGCTGATGCGCGCCATGCCCGAGGACGGGGCCCCGGTGCTCATCGTCGGTGCGGGCATCATCGGGTTGGCCGCCCTGGCCGCCCTGCGCGGGCTGTTCCCGGCGTGCCCGGTCACGGTGCTGGCCCGTCACGCGCATCAGGGCGCGGCCGCCGCAGCCTGCGGCGCCCACCACGTCGTCCTGGGGGATCCCGACAACGGCCACTGGGAGGAGCTGGCCTCGTTGTCGGGGTCACGAGTGGTCGGTCGCAAGCGGCACCAGATGCTGATGGGCGGCTTCCCCTACGTGGTGGAGGCGGTGGGGTCGCCGCAGTCGGTGACCGAGGCGCTGCGCACGGTCGCCCACCGGGGCACCGTGTTGTTGCTCGGCGCGGCCGGCATCAGCGAGGTCGACCTCACACCGATCTGGTACAAGGAGGCCGCGTTGGTCGGCTCCATCGATCACACCGTCGACGCGTCGTCGTCCCCGGGGCTGGCCGGGGGCCCGGATCGCCATTCCGTCGACCGTGCGCTCGACGTGCTCTCGGCGGGCTTGCTGCCCGACGCCGTGGTGGTGACCCACGAGTTCGCGCTCGAGGACTATCGAGAGGCCGTCGAGACGGCCATCGACCGGAAAACCTCCCACGCCATCAAGGTGGTGTTTCGGCCAGAGCTCTAGGGCGATCACCGGCGTGGACCTCACCGAAGGCTACCGTCCACCCACCGATTGGCGTCCTGGGGTATCTAGAGGCTCGAGAGACGTCCACGCAACAACGGGACCCGTTTGTGACCGGCACCCGCCACCAAGCCGTTGTCGGAGAGTTGTGCCGGTTTGGTCCGGTCGGCTCTATGTCCGTATGGAACGGCCCGGTCAGCATCTTGGACAAAGGGGCAGGGAGGCACCGGGGATAGAGAGCCCTCGAGGATTCCGCCCCGACCGGCCTCGCCATCGAATCGAGCCCCATGCCACCACCGTTCTCCAACGTCCAGAAGAGCCGTCAAGTCGACCCCAGGGCCCGGCTGAACTCATGGCTCGAAAGACCGCTCTCGGTGTGGTGGTGCGCCTTCGGCTGGTGTGCAGCGACGGCGTTGTTCGTGGGCATCGTTGCTGTGCTCGGTGGGCCAAGCATCGTTGACCGGCCCGAGTCCATCTATGGAACATGGGCGGTGGCTCACGGCCAGTTCGCGTGTGCCTACCCATCGGTGAGCCTCCAACAAGGTGGGCGGCTGCCCGCCTACCCGACTGTTGCTCCCCTCTACCTCTTGCTCTCGGGTGGGATAACGGCGATCGCCCACGTTGGGCAAGGCGTTCCCTTCCCCACCGCCGCCATGCTCGGACCCGGCTGTGACAAGTCATTCCTTGCCATGAATCCGTGGTCGGTCAACGCCGGGGCCGTAGGCCCGACCGCTTGGATCGGTTGCGTCGGATGGGTCGCCCTTGTGATCGGGGTTGTCGCGTGGCTGCGGGCGTCGGGTCGAGGGCGTTGCGGCTGGGAGCCCGCGACCCTCGTCATGGTGGTCTGTCTCACGCCCGTCTGGACGTGCGTGCAGCTCAATTTTCATCCCCAGGACCTGCTGGCGTTGGGAATGGCCCTCTGTGCCATGGCATGCGCCCGCCGCGGCAGATGGATCGGAGCCGGGATCCTCATCGCGATGGCGATCCTCTCCCAGCAGTTTGCGCTCCTCGTGGCCGCACCGCTGCTTGTGCTCGCTCCAGCCAAGCGGAGGATCTCCTACGTGGGAGCGGCCCTGGCAACCGCAGCGCTCGTGGTCCTTCCCTTCCTGATATCCACCGGAGGCCGCGCCTTACGCGCCGTGACACTAGGAACGGGCAACAGTCCCTCCAGCGGTGGGACGCTGCTCTGGGAGTTGCACCTCTCCGGCGCACCCCTTGTACTGCTCTCTCGGGTGACCCCAATCCTTGTCTCGGTCGCGCTGTCGTTGTGGGTCCTCCGACGTGTTGGTCACGAGGCTCTCGAGCCCAGGACTTTGATGGCCGTCGTCGCGGTATCGCTCGGCCTTCGTCTTGTCTTCGAACAGAATCTGTTCGCCTACTACTTCATGGCGCTGGCGGTGTCGCTGGTCCTGCTCGACGTCGTTCGCGGGCATCTTCGCAATTCAACGCTCGCATGGTTGGCTGCCGTGGGGCTCGAGTTCTGTTTGAGCCCGAGTCAGGGATTCCAGCCAGTGAGTTGGGCAGGATCGATACAGAGAGTCTTTCCGCTTCTCGTCCTCACTCCAGTTCTCCTTGTGCTCCTCCTGCGCATCCATCGGGGACGAAGTATTCGGAACCTCTGGCCCTGGCTCGCGGTCGCTGCCTGTGCGCTGCTCGCATGGCCCGGCCAGGCCGACGCACCCCTCCACCAGCCGGTCCGATGGCTCTGGCAAGTGGCTCTCGTCGTCCCAGGTCTCGTGCTTGCCGCAAGACCGCTCCTCGCAGATATGCAGCTGGACGAGACAGAACCGACCATGAGGCGTATCGAGACTGTCCCTATGATCGAATTGTGAACTCAACACTGCAAGAGTGTGCCGTCGCCTGAAACTCACTTTCGCCTGCGTTTCCCCTCGATACGTCGTCTATGGAGAGGTAGGGGACGAAGCACTCCGGTTCTGCTGGTGTCGGAAGGCCCAGATTTATCAGCCTCTGTACGATGCCCGCGTGAACGCCCACGCGGGGGCAGCGGCGGCGGCCGACGGAGCCGTGGGCTGATGCTCCGAGGAGTGCTCGTCGGCCTGACCTCACCGGTTCTCGTCGTCTTCGCCCTCGCCGTCGGCGCGCCCGCCCTCTCGCTCGCCCCGTCGTCCGGTGCCACCACGAGCACGAGCGGCGAGACGGCGGGGGCGAGCGCAGAAGGTCCAGCCCCCGCCTATCGCTGCCCGTTCAACGTCACCACGGACGCCTTCACGGGCGCAGACGCGACCGCGTCCGCCATCGGGTGGCTCGGGGACCACAACAGCGTGATCACCTGCCTCGGTGGGACCTTCGTGGTGCAAGACGGTCCCGGCGATCTCTTCCAGGACGACGGCTTCGGCATCTACGACGGACAACGCGTCACCTGGGCCGACGCTGGGGGGTACCTGCCGGCCCAGGTGACGACCTTCGACGACGGCGGCGCCACCGTCTCGATCACCGAGTTCGCGGACAGGGTTGTCCTCGGGGGCAGCCCGTTCGTCGCCGTCTACAGCCGCGTCCGCGTCGCCAATCCGACCACGCACACCGTGACGGCCGACCCCGAGGCCTCACCCTCGCTGATCCCGCTCGACGCCGCGCCCGACACCGTGCTGCCGCACCACGTCGTCGACCACGACTACGTCGTCGTCTCCGACCGTTTCGGCAGTGCCGCCCCCTGGCCCGGCGCCCAGAGCCTCGCGGCTGCCGGTGGCTTCGACCAGCACTTCGCGCACATGCGTGCCTTCTGGGACGCCCAGCTGGCCGGCATCGCACAGATCGACGTACCGGACGCGGCGCTGGTCGACGCCTACAAGAGCGGCTTCATCTCCACTCAGATCACGCGGAGCGGCGATGCGCTCGACACCGGCGTCAACGGCTACGAGAGCGAGTTCAGCCACGACGTGGTGGGGATCCTCACCAATCTCTTCACCCAGGGCTCCTTCACGGACGCCCACGCGTTGTTGACCGAGGCACGCAACGTCGTGGGGTCCCAGGGCCAGTACGTGGACGGACTCTGGACCTACGCCGTGCCCTGGGCCGTGTACCTGCTCAAGACCGGTGACACGACGTTCGTGGCGCAGAACTTCGGGACAGCTGGGCCACTCGGGGCGGCCCAGCCGAGCATCGAGGATGCCGCACACGCCATCGCCGCCGACCGCACCGGGCCGATGGGGACGATGGAAGCGACGAACGACATCGACACCCAGGGGTACTGGACCACCGACGACTACGAGGCCCTGCTCGGCCTGGCCGCCTACCGCTACCTCGCCTCCGCGCTCGGCGACGCGTCGGAGGCCAGCTGGGCCACGTCGGAGTACACCAGTCTCCTCGTGGCGACGAACACCGTCCTCGAGCAGACCATCGACCGGGACGGCCTCGACTACTTGCCGTGCTCGCTCCTGCAGCCGAACACCGCCAACCGCTGCGACAACCCGCGGGACGCCAACTGGACCTCGCCCTTCGGGTTCGGCAGCTGGGCCTGGGAGGGGTACCTCCTCGGTGCGCCCCTGCGCGGCCCCGGGCTCACCATGATCGACGCCACCTACGCCTACGGCTTCGGCCGATTGCGCGGCGTCCTCCCGCCCGACACCACCGGTGGCTTCCCCGGCGACTACTACTCGAGTGCGTACGACGCGGCCGACGGTGCGGCCGGCCTGGCGAGTGCGAAACACCGCGATCAGGGGATCCTCGACTACCAGTTCATGATCGCCAACGGCCAGAGCGGTCCCTTCTCCTGGTGGGAGAGCTCGAGCGCGCCGGACCTGAGCTCGCCCTGGGTCGGGCGGCACCCCGCGGCGGGGCAGGGGTCCTCACCCCACGCCTGGGGCATGGCGGGGGCCAACAAGGTCTTGCTCGACTCGTTGGTGGCCCAGCGGGCCGACGGCGCGTTGGTCGTGGGGCGTGGTGTCCCGCCGGCGTGGCTGCGCCGCGGTGCGCCGATCACGGTCACCAACTTCCCCACCACGGACGGCCGGCGGGTCGCCCTCACGATCACGCCCAACGGCAGCTCGGTCTCCCTGACCCTCAGCGGGCCGGCGCCGGCGGGCCCGGTCCTCTTCCAGCTCCCCTCGTTCGTCGGCAACGTCGCGTCGACTTCCTCGGGCACCGTCGACGAGGCGAGCGGCACGGTGACACTCCCCCCGGCCGTCCGGCACGTGCGGGTCACCGTGCGCCAGGCGCCCTGACCACCGGTGCTCAGGCCGGCAGCAGCCGGACGTGCGAGATCGTGACGCGGGACTCCTGGTCCTCGCGCCGGCGGCGATGCGGTACCACCGCGGTGTCGACGTCGCCCTCCGCAAGGGCCGCGTAGGCGAGCGCCACCATCGCGATCGTCGTCAGCATCATGGCCGGCCACCACAGGGTGATGGCGTGCTGCCGTCGATTGCCGAGCACGAGGGAGACCACCGAGAGCACGGCGCACAGCTCGAAGCGCGACCAGCTCTGGCGCACGGTCAGCAGGAGGCAGAGGGCGGCCACGGGATAGAAGTAGAAGCCGAGCAGCTCGCTCTCGAACACGACTCGCAACGTGAAGGCGACGGCCATCACGAACAGCACCGTGGGCAGGTCGTGGCGGTGTCGACACGCCACCCAACCCAGCACCACGGCGATGCTGGTCGCGACCAGGCGCAGCGTGCCGCCGCTGTACATCCCGTGCCCCAGGTACCGCGCCAGGTGGCTGAACGGTGTGCTCGACTCACCGGAGGGGGCGTACGGCTGGTCCACGACCGCGTGCAGCGTCCGGGCGGTCGACGTCACCAGCTCGGGCAGGAGGACGAGGGCGCTCGGCAGCGCGAGCCGCCACACGACTACGCGCAGGCCGCGCCAGCCGAAGCGCGCCACCACGGGCGTCACGGCCAACAGCGCCAGGGGCTGACACGCCACGGCGATCCCGAGCAGCCAGGCGGCCCGGGCCCGCCCTCCGGCCCCCCGGCGCTCGACGGCCACGGCCGCCCACAGCACCAACGCCAGGGCGATGCAGTCCTCGGGATGACCCCAGAAGGCAGCGGCGCTGACCACCCCGAGTCCCGCCACGACGCAGAGCGCGAGCCGCTTGGCGTCGGAGAAGTCCCAGAGCCGGGCGACCGCATCGAGGGCGAACAGGACGCTGCCCCCCATGACCGTCGCCACGGCGGCCAGGATCAGCCCGAACGCCTTGAAACCGTTGCCCTCGGCGAGCGTCGTTCCGAGGCCGAGGCCATGGCCCACCACCATCACGGGTGCCAGCAGGTACTCGAATCCCGGCGGCGCATCGAGCTGCGAGGACGGGGCGTAGACGGCGGCCCAGTGGGCGTGGCCGACGGAGAGCGCCAGCCCGGCGCTGTTCCACAGGTCGCTGTAGTCCTGCCAGCCGTGATGGGCCAGCGCCGACCAGAACAGCGAATAGGCCGAGCCGGCGACGGCGAGGAACATCGTGACCATGAAGGGGATCGACCTGGCGTCGATCCATGACGACAACCTGCGCATGCCCCCTGCCTTCCGGCGTCGGCGCGTGATGCGAGCGTCCGGCGCCGCCCCTCCTCCACGAGATCGTGGGCCCGTCACGGGCTGCTTCCCCTCGCTGCATTGTGACATCGCAGGGCGCGCCGAAGCCAGCGGCGCGGGGCTTGCGGGGCGCACCGCAACGCAACGGCAACCGGCGAGTCCCTCCAAGAAGACGCGGGGTCACCGCGCTCACGGGCCGGTGCCGTCCCATTCGGAGAGGGGCGGGCAATGCCAGCGCCAGACGCGCTGACGGACACGGCCCGGGAGCTCGATCCGGCCGCTGGCCCACAGCAGCAGGCGCCAGGGGTCGTCGTCGGGGCCGACGGTGTGCCAGGGGAACAGTCGGGCGAGGACGGCGGCGGCGAGACCGGCGTCGTGCCTGAAGACGACCCCGAGCCCCCGGGCCGCGTCGTCGCCGTGCACGAGCAACTCGGCGCAGGCCATCGCCGCGAAGCCCGAGGGGTCCGGCGAACCGAAGGGATGGAACCCACGCGTCTCGGGCGGGGCGGCGTCGACACCGGCGGCGAGACCGCGTGACGCCGCCAGCAAGCTGGTCAGCAGACTGGAATTGGAGGCATCGACGATGACCCTCATCTCGAAGGCGGCGTTCTCCCGCCCGCTCCACAGGTCGACCGAGTACCACAGCGGCATCTCGGCTGCGTGCGCCACCACCGAGGCCACGGTGAACTCGAGGCCGGGCACTGGCACGTTCCAGTCGGCGTCGAGGGCCGGTTCGAGGGCCCGCTCGCACAACTCGGCGGCCACCCGGACATCGTCGCCCCTCACCGCCGCCACCATAACGAGCGGCGGCCGCTTCGAGGACCGGCCGGAGGCAGCCGTCGCGGATGGTCACGACGGTCACAACGATCGCAACGGTCGCGACAGTAGGGAGTTAAGGCACTAGTGCCCGGGGCGCGCCGATAGGCAGACTGGCTGACGATGGGATCGCGACGCCGCTCCAACGCACCCGGCGAGGGGAGAACGACCGATGGCGCCACGCTCTATCTCTGTCGTCAGGGCCCAGCCTGGGTGGTCGTGATCGAGTCCCCCCGCATCACGGGTGCCGTGCGTCTCCGCCACTCGGGTCGCGACCCCTACGACGCGCGGTCACAACTCCTCTCCATGGCGCGCCGGGCCTGCCCGGGCGCGGCCATCGTCAGTACCGACGGCGCGCTCGAGAGTGCCGACTACGAATGGCGCCTCGAGGTGCGCGGCGTCGAGGCCCACGAGGGAGACCTGGGCCTCGCGATCCACCACGCGCTCTCGGCCGGGGCGCCCAGGCACGTGAAGCGCATCCCACAACGGGGGGCGAGCCGTCGCTGTCACTGGGGCCTGGCCCCCGTCTCGGGCCGGCCGCGCTCGTTCTGACGACGGCCTTCCTTGCCGCCGCGAGCGTCGACCACCCGCGCCGGTAACCGGCGCTAAGGGGCAACCCCGACGGGCACCGCCCCCTTCACGCTGGTCCGGTACATCTCGCGGCGCACGCCCGCGTAGTCGTTGAGCGCGTTGTGCATGGTGCAGCGGTTGTCCCAGATGGCGAGCGTGTGGACCGACCAACGCAGGCGGCAGGTGAAGTTCTCGTTGATGCTGTTGCGGTGCAGATGCGCCAGCAGCGCCGCCGACTCCTCCTTCGTCCACCCCTCGAAACGAGTCGTGTAGACCGGGTTGACGTAGAGGGCCCGCCGGCGGGTCACCGGATGGACGGCCACGACGGGGTGGACGTGTTCCGCGTACGCCTCGGGCGAGGGGGTGATGGCCATGGAGGTGAGGTCCTTGAACTGGTCGAGCAGGCCGCCGGTGCCGTAGGCCATGCCGGCCGAGTGGACCGCGCGCAGCCCGTCGAGCGTCGCCCTCAGCCCGCCCGACAGGGTCTCGTAGGCGAGGTACTGGTTCGACCACACCGTGTCGCCTCCGTGGTCGGGAACCTCCCAGGCGTGCAGCAGCGTGTAGGCCGGCGGGGCGGGCAGGTAGCTCAGGTCGCTGTGCCAGGCGTTGGCGAAGTTCAACACGTCGGTCGGCTCCTTGATGACCCGGATGACGTAGGGCCGGTCCTCGAGCGGGTCGACGAACGGCGTGACGTCGCGGCCGCCGAGCAGATCGGTGACGCGTTCGAGGTCGTCGAGGCTGAGCTCCTGCCCGGGCAGGAAGACGACGAGGTGGTCGGCCAGGGCGCGCCGCAGCTCGTCCAGCTGCGCCGCCTCCGAGACCTCGGCCAGGTCGATGCCGGTCACGGTGGCGCCCAATGCCCCCGCCACGGGCTCGACCGTCAGTGTCGTCGGCCGAACCGTCGTCACGTCCCCGCCCCGGTCCTCAGGCCAGGCCGAGGAGCTCGGCCCCGTTGCGCCAGAAGAACCGCTCGCGGGTCGAGTCGTCGAAGCCTGCCACGGCGTCACCGAAGGCCTCGAAGGGCCGCTTGCCCCCTTCGGGGTGCGGGTAGTCCGTCGAGAACATGAAGAGGTCCGGCCCGCACTGCTCGAGCAACCACGCGGTGTCCTCGAAGGGGAACGGCGTGAAACGCACCTGACGGCGGAGGTACTCCGACGGCAGGAGGGTGAGCTCCTGCAGGGCGGGCTCGAACTTGGAGAACGAGCGCAGCGCGTGGTCGACGTTGCGCAACAGGCCCGGCACCCAGGTCGCGCCGAGCTCGATGGCCGCGCCGCGCAACGCCGGGTGGCGCTCGAAGACCCCGTCGAGCGCCATGCAGGCGAGGAAGCGCTCGGGCGAGTGGTGCAAGACCGGGAAGTCCTTGGAGCGCAGGTTCTCGCCGCCGCCGAGCCAGTCCTTGGGCCGGGGGCGTCCGTTGTCGTGGAAGGCCTTGGGCAGGAGCTTGCCGCCCCCGACGTGGAGGACGAAGGGAACCCCGGCCTGGGCCAGACGGGCCCAGACGGGGTCGAGATCCATGTGGGTGGGCGAGAAGTCGCCGGGGGCGTCCGAGGGCACCCAGAGGGCGGCGATCCCGGTCTCGAGTGCCTCTTCCAGGGTCAGGAGCGCGCGGGCCGGGTCGTTGAGGGGCAGGTAGCCGACGGCCTTGAGTCGGGGGTCGGGGGCGCAGAAGGCGGCCATCGCCCGGTTGAGGGCCTCGGTGCCGCCGTAGAGCACGCCGGGATCCTTGCTCCGCGAGAAGTGGACCAGGGCGAAGGTCGGAAAGACCAACTGGGCGTCGATCTGGAGCGCATCGAGGACGCGGGAGCGCACCTCGGCGTCGAGGGCCCCGGGGGCCATCCAGCCTTTGGGTCCCTTGAGGACCTCGGGACCGATCTCGAGGTGCCGGTGGGACTCCCAGAGGTCGGGCAGGCTGGCCATCAGCTCGGCGGCGCCCGCACCGGCGCCGTCCAGCCCCAGTGGGGCGAGACGGTCGCGGACACCCTCGTCGGCGAACGCACCGAGCCACTCGGGCGTCTCCATGAGATGGCTGTCGGCGTCGAAGATTGCGGTTTCCACGAGACCCCCCAAGGACAGGCCGTCGGGTCAAGCGTAGACCCCCAGTAGGGTCGTCACCGAGGTCGCAGCCCCGGCCTCGGGTATGTCTCGGAGGCTCCGGGGGCGGCCCGCGGAACACGCGGTCAGCCCTCGAGTGCTCCGACACGCGGGTTTTTCCGGCTTGCAACCGCCCGCACAGACAACATTTATCCGGGTCATAACTTTCTCTGACCTGGCGTACAGACCTGGCAGGTCCAATGGAAACCGTACAGAGGACCCGACCGCTCGGGGCTCACACGGAGGATCGCAGAGATGACAGAGGACCAGAACCAGAACGACCAGACGACCGGCCAGCCCGGAGAGGGCACCGAGCCCGAGACGGCAGCGACCTCGGCGCCCGAGGCCACCGCGGCGGCCATCCCCCTCCCCGCCGTCACCCCCGAGCCGTCGGCGGAGGCACAGCGTGCTCCCACAGCAGCCCGACACGCCGCCCATCGGCCTGCCGCAGGAGACCACCCCGCCGCAGGGCTTCACCCCGCCGCAGGGCTTCGCCGCCGGACAGGGCAACACGCCGCCCCAGGGCACCTACGCGATGGGCGCCCTGGCGGGCAACCCCATGCTGGGTGGGCCGCCCCAACCTCCTTCTGGGCCCTACGCCGGCGACCCCGGCGCCCCCGGCTGGCCCGCACCCCCGGCGCCGGCCGCTTCGGGGTCCACCGGCAATCACCACGTCCGCAACGGCCTGCTGGCCGGCGCGGCCGCCGTGGCAGTCCTGGCTGCCGGCGTCGGCATCGGCCACGCCGCCTGGACCAACGGGTCGAACCCGCAGGCACTCTCCCCCACCTCGAACTCCACGCACGCGCCGTCCCGCTCGGGCACCGGCAACGGGTTTGGCAACGGCTCCCCGTTCGGTGGCTTCGGCGGCTCGGGCAACTCCGGCAGTTCGGCAACACGGGCAACACCGGGAGCGGCAACTCCGGCTCGTCCAACTCCTCCGGTCCGAGCGACGTCAACGCCATCGCCGACAAGGTCGACCCCGGCCTGGTCGACATCAACACGACCCTCGGCTACCAGCAGGAGGAGGCCGCGGGGACGGGCATCGTGCTGACCTCCAACGGCGTGATCCTGACCAACAACCACGTGATCGACGGCGCCACCAGCATCAGCGTCACCGACGTCGGCAACCAGAAGACCTACACCGCGAGCGTCGTCGGCTACGACCGCACCAAGGACATCGCGGTGCTGCAGCTGCACAACGCCTCGGGTCTGCAGACGGCCACCCTCGGCAACTCGTCCAGCGCCTCGGTCGGTGAGCAGATCGTGGGCATCGGGAACGCCGGCGGCACGGGCGGGACGCCCAGCGCGGCCGGCGGCACGGTCACCGCGCTCAACCAGTCCATCACGGCGAGCGACGAGGGCGACGGCACCTCCGAGCAGCTGAGCGGCCTGATCGAGACCAACGCCGACATCCAGCCCGGTGACTCGGGCGGCGCGCTGGTCGACACGTCGGGCAAGGTGCTCGGCGTGGACACGGCCGCCTCGGCCGGCTTCTCGTTCCAGTCGCAACGACCAGTCCCAGGGGACCCAGGGCTTCGCCATCCCGATCAACACCGCCCTCTCCATCGCCCGCACCATCGAGGCCGGGGACGGGTCCTCGACGGTCCACATCGGGGAGACCGCCTTCCTGGGCGTCGAGATCACCCCCTCGGGCACCAGCAGCTCCGGCAACAGCGGCAGCTGGCAACGGCGGCGGGTTCGGTGGCTTCTTCGGGGGCAACAGCGGCAACACCGGCGCCGTCCGTGTCGGGCGCCTCCGTCGCCGGCGTCGTCACCAACGGCCCGGCCCAAGAGGCCGGCCTCGCCCAGGGTGACGTGATCACCTCGCTCGGTGGCACGACGATCACCTCGTCCAACGACCTCACCAACGCCATGGGCGAGTACCACCCCGGCGACAAGGTGACGGTCGGCTGGACGGACAGCTCCGGACAGACCCACACGGCGACGGTCCAGCTCTCGTCGGGCCCGCCCCAGTAGCAGTCCTCGTCGTACGCAGCGAGCGGCGGGCCATCGAGGCCCGTCGCTCGCTCGACGTCGTCAGTGCTGAATCAGCTTGACGATCGCGATCAAGGTCGCCAGGACGGCTGCGCTGAGCACGCAGATCAAACCCCAGCCGACGCTGATGTTGGCTCCGGCGGACGGCGGCACCGCCGAGATCTTCTGCACCAAGCGGAACATGTCGTAGATGGCGAACACGGCCGTCGCCGCAGCGATGATCGCCGTGAAGATCGCCAGCTGCAGCTCCTCCGAGGTTGCGGCGACGCATCCGAAGATGACGAGCAGAATGCCGCCGATGAAGGTGACCCAGCCGTTGACGCCGATCAGGGTCGAGATCCCGGGGTCGGTGCCGTTGATGGATGCATGGAAGTTGGCCACGCCAAAGTTCCCGGCGACGTTCACCCACGTACCCACCGACCCGAACATCAACGCGATCCCGCAGACCAAGAGGACCAGGACTCCAAGGCTGAAGGTGAAGCCCGTTGCGGCGGACTTCGAGGCAGCCGCCACGGGGGCATACGGATTGGCCGACAGGCGAGGCCTGACCGGTGGGGCAGCCGTCGCGCTCGCCGCCCCGGCCGGAACCTCGCCCGACTCCACCCATCCCTTGCCCGTCGTCCAACGCCTCCGGGCGGTCCAGTTCTCTCCGTCCCAGTAGGTCTGGTCGCTCGGGTTGGCCCGGGTCGGGTACCACCCCGGAGCCTTCGGACTCGCTTCGGCGACACCCTGAGCCGCTTCAGGCCCAACGCTCACCGTAGCTGCGGTTCCCCCGTCTTCCTCGTCCACGTGCACCACCTCCCATCGGCCGTGGCGGGTCATGGATTGAGGGCCAGTTTGACCGGCGAGACCGCCGAGGGGTTGGATGCCGGCGCGGCGCGGACCGGCGGGGCGCATCCGAGCGCCCGGGTGACCGCCGTCTCCGGTAACTGAGAGGCGGGCGGTGCACCCCCCTGGATCAGGGCTTGCCCGCCTCCACCCAGCTCTTGACCCTGGCGTCGCTGATGCGACGTGCCGTCGCCATGTCGGCCCAGGTCCGAAAGCGCGACTTCTCGTCGTCGTTCAGCTGGGAGTAGAGCGTCCTCTCGGACGGCGAGCTGGTCGCGCGCGGCGACCGAGCACGCCGGCCGCCGCCGTCGAGCCTCGCTTTGTCGATGTACGGCCTGAGCGAACTCCGCAGCTTGGACGCGTTGGCGGCGCTCAAATCGATCTCGAAGGAGCTCCCGTCGAGGGAGAACCGAACGGTTTCGTCTGCGTCGCCGCCGTCGATGTCGTCGGTGAGCTTCACAATCACGGTCTTTGCCATGAGCAAATGGTGGCAGACCCTCGGCTGCCGACAAAGCCCACCCACCCGTCGAAGCCTGGCTCCGCGCCCACGTCGTCGCGAGACCCCCGGCCTGAGGTGGTCGGGCGCGGAGCCGACCAAAGGGCCACTGAATGGCTACTGCCGTTGCAGGGCGGACCGGCAGGTAAACTGGCCCCACCTCGGCGCGCCCGGTTCGACCCTTTTCCCCCTCCGTCGAACCCATGGCGCGTCGGGGCGCGTCTGGGGGAAGTCGGGTCATCCCTTTGCTGGGACCGACAACCGCCAGAATGCTTGCGATGGCTCGGAGGAGAAGGGACGGACGGAGCGGACGCCGACGCGGTGGCGAGGGCGAGGGCGAGGGCGACAGGATTCCTGGCCTGGGATCGCATTGGCGATCCGACGGGGTAGCGAAGACCGCGTACCGGAGCCAGGGCGACGCACTGGTCGCGTCGGACATCCGGCGGCAGGAGTCGGGGGTGGATCTCAGTGTCTATCGGTGCGACGTCTGTTCGGCCTGGCACATGGGGAAACCGAGCCGGAGGGACAGCTGACGCGATGAAGCGATCGTGAGTGAGGCTCAACCTCCCCTCGGAGCCTGGGAGCGCCCCGAGGGGACATGCCCGGAATGTGGGTTCGACTGGGACGAAACCGGCTACGAGCTCTTGGTCGGACAGTGTGTGCGCAACGTCGCCGTCTTCGGCGGTGTGCTCTCCAGGGTGGATCCGAGCGTGCCGGTCGAGCCGGGATTGTGGTCGGCCAGCCGATACGTGTGGCACACCGTCGACGTGCTCCGCTTCGGCACGGAGCGGCTGTGGACGATCAGCGCCGACCCGTCGTTCGGTGTCCCGCCGTGGGACGAGAACGTCATGGCCGAGGTGCGTTCCTACGACCAGCTCTCGCCCGTCGTGGGCCTGATCGCCCTCGTCGCCGCGGCGGATGCGTGGGGCACCGCCGCTTTCGAGGCCCCACACGACGTCTCGACCCACCACGCCGAGAGCGGGGCCATGCGTGCGTTGGACGTCGTACAGCGCAACGCCCACGAGGTGTGTCATCACCTGTGGGACGTGCGACGCTCCCTGGGCGACTGACCCTCCGAAACGGCTGGCTCGTATCCGATCTGGTCGCACTCCCCCGCTCCCCCCTTTCAATGCCGTCCCGCGGCATCGACAGGTCCTCCGTTTATAGACCCAGCGTCCCCCGCTCCCGTTCAGACGACGGCTTGCGGCCGTAACGATCACCCGTAGGACAGAGGTGTCCCGCGTGGCTGAACTCGGACGGGTAGGCCAGCAAAGGTCGCATTCGTCAGCGTGAGACCGTGATCACCGCAGGGTCTCATTCGCAAGCTTCCGACGTGAGCATCGGATCAACATCGTCAGGTCCGCCTTCTTGCCGTGGCGCGCGCAGCACGGCCGCTCGCTCGCGGGCCCGTTTTGCAGTCATCACGCCGCGCCCGAGAGAGGCGTCATCGGCGAAACTCGCCGCCACTTCGAACGCTCTGCCGCGACTCCGCGCCTCGGTGAGCCGAGAACTCTGCGTTCGCGAAGATCAAAAAGAATCAAGGGACGAACAATTCCTGCCGATGTCTCCGGTTCAGACGTTCGGACCAAGGCTGTGTCAGCCGACAACATGTCTACGGCAACGCAAGAAATGAAACGCGGGGTTTCCAGACCCGAAGCCGGGAGGTAGGGTTCTCCCAGGTGGTTGGGGCGGAGGCGGTCCGCTCATTGGAGTGAACTTGGCGACTTGGCGATTAAGGCGAGGACGAACGGCTGCATCCTGCGCGCGCAGTCGTGCGCGCCATTTCCGCGGTGTCCAGCCCTTGAGTGCTTTTGGAACTATGGACTTTGACCTTCTCCGAGATAGCGGACCCCTCGCTATGACCGATGAACAAAACCACCGCCTCTCATCTGCGAGCGCGCTCCAGTGAAGTCCCGTGGCGTGCTCGCTCATCCCGTCGCCGTCGCGCGCCGCGCCACCCAGCGCCGAGCCGCGGGAAACGACGCGGGCTTCACGCTTATCGAGCTCGTCATCGTCGTGGTAATCCTTCCAATCGTCATCGGCGGCATTGCAGCAGCACTGCTCTCCGTCTTCGGGCTGCAAGACCAAACCCAGAATCGGATCGGTGACTCGAACGACGAGCAGGTCAGCTCGTCCACCTTCAACAAAGACGTGCAGAGCGCCCAGCAAATCGAGACCGCGACTACGCCGGCCTGTGGAGGAAGCGCGCAGACTCAACTCGTGGGGCTGGAGTGGGGGCTGGACGCGAACGGGAACTACGACACGGTGGTCTCCTACGTGCTTGGGCAGTATGGAAGCTCGAACTGGATCATCCGGCAGATCTGCACCACCGGCGCGTCCACCACCCCCACAAGCACCCGCGTGATCTCCCACGACGCCGGTACCCCGACGGTGACCTTCAACCCGTCAGGCTTCATCGCCGCCAATTCGACATGGAAGTCGACCGAGGGCCTCTACGGGGTCACGCTCAACATCGTCGCGCCTGGCAGTGGTTACACGTACTCACTCAGCGGGCTCCCGAGCAACGCCACGTCGACGGGCTCGGCGTCGCAAATTCAGCTCACGCAGAATCCGGCCGGATGCAACCTGGCCAGCCCCGGCAGCGGCACGTACGCGAAGGTGCTGTGCTTCGCCAACTTCACCGGCTTCACGAACACAAACAGCACCGCGTGCCCCGGCGGCATCGGCCAACAGATGAAGCTCTCGATCGCCGACTCTCCCGACGTCTTGCAATTCTGCGTGAGCGACCCCACCGACAACGTGAACCCCTACGCCATTCCGACCTATTACAACCCAGGCAGCAGCGGCTACAACAGCGAGGCCTACCTCGGCAACAACGGCTTCTACACGGGCATCCCCGGCAACCCAGCGCTCTACCAGCTGCCGAACAACGGCGCCTACAGCGTCGTGAATTTCACCGACATCGAGGTCACCAACGCCGTCGGTGAGCCCGCCACGGGCTGGACCCTGGTGACCGGTGACGCCGAGTCGACGGACAGCGGCGAGTGGATCCACTTCTTTGTTGGCGGCGGCCTCACGTGGTCGATCCTCCCGAACAGCAGCACATCCCTCTACGGGAACTCTTGCTTCGACGCCCACGACACCGGTGACAGCGGACTGTTCCAGTGGACGGGAGCGGAGCCCCCGACGACGACGGAGGTGGGTAACTCCTCGACCGGGCCGCCCGCCTCGGGGTATGCCACCACGCTCGCCACTCCCACCGCTACGCCCTTCTCTCCCTACCCCACCGGCGTCTCGTCCATCCTCTGTGAGTCCGACCAACAGTTGAACAAGACCGGCACCCTCATGCTGTCCAGCCCCGAGCCCGCCTCCTCTACGCCGCAGTCCCTGACCGTCACCATGAAGGGGGCGGGCTACCAGGCACTGTTCCTCGGAGTGCTGCTGTGAGGCGACCGGCCGCGTTCCTCAGGCGCGCCATTGCCCGGTGGCAGCTGGGAAACACTCCGTCAGCGCGGGACCGCTTCTCCGAGGACGGTGACACCCTCATCGAAGTCCTCCTGTCCATCGTCGTCCTGGGCATCGCAGCAGTGGCACTCCTCACGGGCTTCGCCACGGCGATCACGGCGTCCGCCGAGCACCGAAACCTCGCCTCGCTCGACTCTTCGACCAGGATCGCCGCCAACGAGGCCATTGCCGACGTCCAGCAGGAGGCACAGATCCCGGCGAACAACCCGTTCCTGTGCGCCAACACCTTCACCCCGACCTTCAGCAACCTGACGGGGTCGTTCACCGTGTCCTCGACCGTCAGCTATTGGAACGGATCGGCGTTCGTGCCGGGGTGCACGAATCCCGCGCCCCAGCAATACACGCTCACGGTCTCGTCGACTGGCTCTTATGGTTCCAGCACGCAGGTGACCACCGTCATCTACGACCCCTCCGCTCCTCCGCCACCCGACGGCGTCGGCACGCCGACCCAGCTGGTATGGCTCCAGACGCCCACGAGTGGCACGGTGGGTACGCCGGTCACCCCGCAGCCCGAGGTGGCCGTCGAGGACGCGTTGAACAACATTGTCACCAGCGACCTCTCCTCGGTCACCTTGCAGATCGTCTCCTACACCGGGTCGTCGGGACAGGGCAGCTTCTCCAGTACGTGCTCCGGTGTTGAGTCCTATGGGATCGTGCAGTTCTCGGACTGCAGCCTCAGCACAGCCGGGACCTATGTGATCAAGGCAGTCGACTCCAGTTCGGGCGTGGCGGCCACGCCGACCGCCTCCGTGACCGTCACTGGCGCCCCGGTGGCCAAGCTGGTCTTCACAACGGCACCCGCGTCCGGCGCGGCGTCGAAGACCGCCAACGTCGGCCCAATCACCGTCCAGGAACAGGATGCGTTCGGCAACCCGACCTTTGCGCCCGAGACGGTCAACCTCAGCTCGAGCTCGACGACGGGCGTCTTCTCGCTGACAGCCGGCGGGGCACCCGTGACGTCGGTCACCATCCCCGGCGGAACGGTCTCTTCGGTGTCCTTCTACTACGGCGACACCCTTGCCGGCACCCCGACGATTACCGCCAGCTCCCCGCCGGCCGTCGGCCTGGCCTCGGGCACACAGGTCGAAACCATCAACCCCGGTCCCGCGGCGACCTTCACGCTCTCGACCCCGTCCCCCGCCGCCGGCACGGCCTTCACCGACACCATCACCGCCTACGACCAGTACGGCAACACGGCGACGGGCTTCACCGGCTCCCAGTGCATCACCTTCAGCGGCCCGGGCAACTCGCCCAACGGCACCGCCCCGGCCTACCCGGCCAAGGGCACGTGTGCGACGGGCTCATCCGCGGTGACCTTCACCAACGGTGTCGCCAATCCCTCGATCACCCTCTACAAGGCCGGGAGCACGACGCTGACGGCCACCCAGGGCACCATCACCGGCTCGGTCGCCTTCAGCGTTGCCAGCGGGACGTTGGGGGCCTTGAGCGTGGCCAACCCGGGTACGCAGAAGGCGGGGGCTGCGTTCACCGTGACCCTCACGGGGACGGACGCATACGGTAATGCCTTCAGCGGGACCGTGACCCCGACCTTCAGCGGTCCGTCGAACTCGCCGAACGGCACCGCTCCGACCTACCCGACCTCGGTGACCTTTACCAACGGCAGCGCGACGCCGTCGGTCACCCTCTACGACGCCCAGACCACGACGCTCAAGGTGGCGTCGGGTGCGGTCAACGGCACCTCGACCAGCTTCACCGTGAATGCCGGGCCCTTCGCGGGCTTCACCCTGTCCACCCCGACGCCCACGGCGGGCACCGCCTTCACCGAGACCATCACGGCAGGCGACGCGTATGGCAACGGAGGCGCGGCGTTCACCGGCACCCAGTGCATCGCTTTCAGCGGCCCGGGCAACTCGCCCAACGGCAGCGCCCCGGCCTACCCGGCGCAGGGCACCTGCGCCGCGGGATCCTCGGCGGTCACCTTCAATGCCAGCGGCGTCGGCACGGCGTCCATCACCCTCTACAAGGCCGGGAGCACGACGCTGACGGCCACCCAGGGCACCGTCTCGGGCTCGGTCACCTTCACCGTCGCGAGCGCTGGGGTGAAGGCGTTCACCATCCCGACCACGCCGGGCACCCAGACGGCGGGCACGGCCTTCAACGTCACCGTCGACGCCACCGACACCTACGGCAACCCCTTCAGCGGAACGGTGACCAGCGCGACCAACGGCCTGGCCTTCAGCGGTCCGGCCAACTCGCCGGCCCCCTCGAACACCGCCCCGGCCTATCCGACGTCGCTCACCTTCACCAACGGCGCCGCCACGGCCTCGGTCACCCTCTATGACGCCCAGACGACGTCGCTGACGGTGGCGGCGACGGGCGCCACCTCGGGGACCACGCCCGCCGGCTTCCTCGTGAACCCGGCACCGGCACACGGCTTCACCTTGTCCACCCCGACGCCCACGGCCGGCACCGCCTTCAACGAGGCCATCACCGCCTACGACGCGTACTCCAACACTGCCACGGGCTTCACCGGCACCGAGTGCGTCGCCTTCAGCGGCCCGGCCAACTCGCCCGCACCGTCGAACACCGCCCCGGCCTACCCGGCCAAGGGCGGCTGTGCCACGGGTCAGTCTTCCTTGACCTTCGCCGCCGGCGTCGACACCACGGCCTCGATCACCCTCTACGACGCCCAGACCACGACGCTGACGGCCACCCAGGGCCTCATCACGGGCACCTCCGCCGCCTTCTCGGTCGCCGCCTCCAATCCGACGACGTTAATCGCAACGTCCGGTGGCAATCAGTCGGCAACGGTCAACAACGCGTTCACCAACCCGCTCGTCGTCACTGCGACGGATGCGTACAGCAACGGCGAGGCCGGCATCGCCGTCACCTTCACGGCGCCGGGTAGCGGTGCGAGCGCAACGTTCGGGACGTGCTCCTCCAACCCGCAGGCCTACTCGTGCACGCAGACCACTGGCGCAAATGGGCAGGCCACATCGTCGACATTCACGGCCAACGGTACGAACGGCGCGTACAGCATCACGGCGAGTGTCACAGGACTCACCTCAGCCACGTACGCAGAGGCCAACAAGGGCAACCAGACGATCACCTTCACCTCGACGGCGCCCGGCAGCGCGTCGGTGGGCGGAGCCACCTACACTCCGACGGCCACCGCCACCTCGGGCCTGGCGGTGACCATCACCGTCGACGCCTCGAGCTCGGGCGTCTGCTCGATCACCGGCGGCGTCGTGAGCTTCCAAGGCCCCGGCACCTGCACGCTTGACGCCAACCAGGCCGGTAACGCCACCTGGAACGCGGCGCCCCAGGTTCAGCAAGGCTTCACGGTCAAGCGCACCCAGACCATCTCGTTCACCTCGACGGCGCCCGGCGGCGCGACCGTGGGTGGCTCCACTTACACGCCGACGGCCACGGCCACCTCGGGCCTCCCAGTGACGATCACCGTGGACGCCCTGAGCTCGGGCGTCTGCTCGATCACCGGCGGCGTCGTGAGCTTCCAGTCCGTCGGGACCTGCACACTCGACGCCAACCAGGCCGGTAACGCGACCTACTACGCGGCGTCCCAGACCCAGCAGGGCTTCACGGTGGCCAAGGGGAACCAGACCATCAGCTTCACCTCGACGGCGCCCGGTGGCGCGACCGTGGGTGGCGCCACCTACACCGCGGCCGCGACCGCCACCTCCGGACTCACGGTGACGTTCAGCTCAGGGTCGACCAGTGTCTGCACGTCGGGAGGGACCAACGGCTCGGTGTTCACCTTCGTCGGTAGCGGCACGTGCGTGGTCGACGCCAACCAGGCCGGCAACACCAACTACAACGCGGCGACCCAGGTCCAGCAGAGCTTCGCCGTGAAGACCAACCAGACCATCTCGTTCACCTCGACGAACCCCTCGCCGGTGACGGTCGGTGGCGCCACTTACACCCCGACGGCCACGTCCACGTCCGGCTTGACGGTGGCCATCACGCTCGACAGCTCGAGCACCGGCTGCACGTTGAGCGGTGGCGTCGTCAGCTTCACCGCCGTCGGGACCTGCGTGGTCGACGCCAACCAGGCCGGCAACACCAACTACAACGCGGCGACCCAGGTCCAGCAGTCGATCACCGTCAACAAGGGCAACCAGACCATCTCGTTCACCTCGACGAACCCCTCGCCGGTGACGGTCGGTGGCGCCACTTACACCCCGACGGCCACGTCCACGTCCGGCTTGACGGTGGCCATCACGCTCGACAGCTCGAGCACCGGCTGCACGTTGAGCGGTGGCGTCGTCAGCTTCACCGCCGTCGGGACCTGCGTGGTCGACGCCAACCAGGCCGGCAACACCAACTACAACGCGGCGACCCAGGTCCAGCAGTCGATCACCGTCAACAAGGGCAACCAGACCATCTCGTTCACCTCGACGAACCCCTCGCCGGTGACGGTCGGTGGCGCCACTTACACCCCGACGGCCACGTCCACGTCCGGCTTGACGGTGGCCATCACGCTCGACAGCTCGAGCACCGGCTGCACGTTGAGCGGTGGCGTCGTCAGCTTCACCGCCGTCGGGACCTGCAAGGTCGACGCCAACCAGGCCGGCAACACCAACTACAACGCGGCGACCCAGGTCCAGCAGTCGATCACCGTCAACAAGGGCAACCAGACCATCTCGTTCACCTCGACGAACCCCTCGCCGGTGACGGTCGGTGGCGCCACTTACACCCCGACGGCCACGTCCACGTCCGGCTTGACGGTGGCCATCACGCTCGACAGCTCGAGCACCGGCTGCACGTTGAGCGGTGGCGTCGTCAGCTTCACCGCCGTCGGGACCTGCAAGGTCGACGCCAACCAGGCCGGCAACACCAACTACAACGCGGCGACCCAGGTCCAGCAGTCGATCACCGTCAACAAGGGCAACCAGACCATCTCGTTCACCTCGACGAACCCCTCGCCGGTGACGGTCGGTGGCGCCACTTACACCCCGACGGCCACGTCCACGTCCGGCTTGACGGTGGCCATCACGCTCGACAGCTCGAGCACCGGCTGCACGTTGAGCGGTGGCGTCGTCAGCTTCACCGCCGTCGGGACCTGCGTGGTCGACGCCAACCAGGCCGGCAACACCAACTACAACGCGGCGACCCAGGTCCAGCAGTCGATCACCGTCAACAAGGGCAACCAGACCATCTCGTTCACCTCGACGAACCCCTCGCCGGTGACGGTCGGTGGCGCCACTTACACCCCGACGGCCACGTCCACGTCCGGCTTGACGGTGGCCATCACGCTCGACAGCTCGAGCACCGGCTGCACGTTGAGCGGTGGCGTCGTCAGCTTCACCGCCGTCGGGACCTGCGTGGTCGACGCCAACCAGGCCGGCAACACCAACTACAACGCGGCGACCCAGGTCCAGCAGTCGATCACCGTCAACAAGGGCAACCAGACCATCTCGTTCACCTCGACGAACCCCTCGCCGGTGACGGTCGGTGGCGCCACTTACACCCCGACGGCCACGTCCACGTCCGGCTTGACGGTGGCCATCACGCTCGACAGCTCGAGCACCGGCTGCACGTTGAGCGGTGGCGTCGTCAGCTTCACCGCCGTCGGGACCTGCGTGGTCGACGCCAACCAGGCCGGCAACACCAACTACAACGCGGCGACCCAGGTCCAGCAGTCGATCACCGTCAACAAGGGCAGCCAGACCATCTCGTTCACCTCGACGGCGCCGGGGAGCGCCGCCGTGGGTGGCGCCACCTACACCGCGGCCGCGAGCGCCACCTCCGGGCTCACGGTGACGTTCAGCTCAGGGTCGACGAGTGTTTGCACCTCGGGAGGGACCAACGGCTCGGTCTTCACCTTCGTCGGTAGCGGGACCTGCGTGGTCGACGCCAACCAGGCCGGCAACACCAACTACAACGCGGCGCCACAGGTGCAGCAGAGCTTCTCCGTGAAAACCAACCAGACCATCACCTTCACCTCGACAGCGCCGGGGAGCGCATCGGCCGGCGGCGCCACCTACACCCCGACGGCAACAGCGACGTCTGGGTTGGCGGTGACCATCACGCTGGACGGAACGAGCACCGGCTGCACGTTGAGCGGCGGGGTCGTGAGCTTCACGGCTGCCGGCTCCTGTGTCCTGGACGCCAACCAGGCCGGCAACGCCACCTACTACGCGGCGCCCCAGGTGCAGCAGAGTTTTGCCGTCGCCGGGCTGACCATCACCAGTGACCAGTTCTCCAGCGGCACCAGCACGAACCCGAGCATGACCCTCAGCGGCACCGGGGCGACGGGCGCCACCTCCGTGTCGGTGACGATCTGCACGGTGACCACGACCCCCTGCCCGAACGCCGACAAGGTGGCGACGGTGACCACCGCCGCAGGACCGACCAACCCGTGGACGACGGCCGCCACCGGCGCGACCGCGCTCAACTACGCAACGACGTACTACGCGGCAAGCGACACAGGGCGCCCAGACCAGTTCCGTCTTCACCTTCGCCACGCCGGCGCAGACCGCACCGACGGCGGTTGCCCTGGCGAACGGCGGGACGGCGAAGGAGGCCGACCCAACTGACACGGCCACCGTGACCTTCAGCGCGGTGCTCAACGCCACAACGATCTGCTCGAACTGGACCAACACGGGCACCCAGACCGTGACCAACGCGACAATTACCTTTGCCAACGGCGGCACCGACGACACCTTCACTGCAACCTCGGGCACCTGCACCACCAACGACAACTTCGGCACCATCAGCACGGGAGGCAACTATGTCAGCGGCACCGTGACCTTCACGGGCTCGACGATCACCTGGAACCCCACGACCGACACGCTCACCTTCAAGTTGGGAACGGTCGGCACCGGCTCGGGCAACCGGAACACCAACGTCACGGCCGGCAAGCCCGGGTACACGGCGAGTGCCAACGTCACCGACATGTCGGGCATCCCGGTTTCCACCGTGGCGTTCACGTCTGGGAGTAGCAGTGGCTTCTAGGCCGCATCCTCCGCAACCCTCGCCGTTCGCGCCGCGGCGCGGCCGTTTCGCCCGCCGCGCCCGAGCCCTGGCCGCATCCTGGACCTCAACGCGCGGCGCGGCGCGCACGCGAACAAACGACGAGTCCGGCGCAGTCATCATCTTGGCGCTCGTCTTCTTGGTCGCCGTGAGCCTGATCGTCACCGCGTTGCTCAGCTGGGTCGGAACCAGCGTGTCGGCGACCGGGAACTTTCAGGACGAGCGAAACGTGGAGTACGCGGCCACCGATGCCGTGAACCTGGCCATCCAGAACACCCGCTATTCGTTCGACTACGGCTCGTCGAGCACGAACCCCTATTCTCCCAGTGGCCCGATGCTGAACAACGCCACACCCGAGCTCTGCGCGACCTACGCGATACCCGACCAGACGTACTCGGTGGACGTCTACTGCTCCATGGTATGGCAGCCGTACAGCGCCAACACCCGCGTCTTCACGTACTCGGCCTGCAGCACTGCCGACGCCAACAACGCGAACCCCGGGGACTGTGCGGCCCAGCCCTTGCTCCAGGCCGTCGTGGCCTTCGACGACTATCCCGGCGGAATCGCTTCGCCGTCACCGATCCCGAGCGAATGCACGCCAATCCTGCAACAGGGGAACCCCCCGAGCGGGCCGGAAAATGGATCCTGTGGCGTGAGCATGACGCAGCTCAGCTGGCAGTGGAACCCGGTGGTGCCCGCGATCACCTCCCTCTCGCCGTCGTCGGGCTCCACCAGCGGGGGAACCACCGTGACAATCGAGGGGACCGGGTTCACCAGCGCTGAGACGGTGAATTTCGTCGAACAACCCCAGGAACTCGCAACAGGTACTTACAACCCGCCTGTGGCAGCGACGATCGTGACCAACCCGTCGCCGGGCTGTGCTCTTCCCACTTGCATCCAAGTGACGTCACCGCCCGTCACCATCGGTAAGGCGTACTTCGTGACGGTCACCACGCCCGGCGGCACGAGCCAAACGGCGCCGACATCGTCCTTCGTGCCCACCTTCACGTACTCCCCGGTGGCACCGACGGTCACCGGACTCGTCGGGACGACCGCCGGCTCGATCACCGGCAACACGTTGGTGACCATCCAGGGCACTGGGTTCTGGAACGCCCCGAACAACACGTTCCCCGCGGCAGGCGTTCCTGTGCCCCACCGGGGGGAACGCCTGTGTCTTCCACCAAGTGCTCCGGTGGCCTTTCTGGCAGTGTCGTGAGCATCGTGCCTCCGACGTCGGGGTCGACGACCTTTACTATGACCGCTCTGACGCCAGCCGTGAGTGCCGCCGGCACCTACTTCGTCCAGGTCGAGGTCTTCAACGTCTACAGCGTCCAAACGAGCGCTGTCTTCACCTATTCGGTGCAGGCCCCGCTCGTCGTCTCGCTGACCCCGTCGAACGGTGTGTCCGGGACGTCAGTCACCATTGCGGGTGCCAACTTCCTCTCAGGCTCCACCGTCGGCTTTTGTGCCGAAACCAACGGGAACGCCACTAACGCGAACTGTCCAACCACGACGAGTCTCCAAACGATGGGGACCGTCCCTGCGAGCTGTTGGCAAACAGGAGGCGGTTGTTCCGCGACGCAGATCATCGTGAGTGTCCCGACACTGACGGCGGGCACCTACTACCCGATCGTCACCCTGCCCTCGACGTACAGCAGCACTCCCCCGTCGCAGCCCTACAACGAGCCCGCCGACATCTTCACCTACACCTGAGCCGTGAGACAATCCGAATGGGCCTCGAGGAGTTCGCTGCACAACGTTGGACTCGGTGCGGCGTCCAACGATCGATCAGAGTTGTCCAATCGTTGTGAGAGTTGGTGATTTGGTGATCGGAGCTTCAGAAAAGCACGATTGAGGCCGATGTCGGTATGAGGCACCCGCTTCTCGGATGATCGTGTCAAGTCGAGGGTCGGATCAAAGTGAAATTTACTGGTGGGCGGAGGCGGTCCGCCCTGGAGCTCAGAATGCACAATTGGCGAATCGAGATTCTCCCGTCGTGGCGGGCGGCGCGTGAGCCGCTTCGTCGCGTGCGCGCGAGCTCTCACACGAACTCGCTCGAAAGGTCATCGTGCTGAACAAGCGGGGTGAGCGAAAGGGAGGGAAGCACACCAAGAGGGGCGCCACGCCCCGCGGCAACGGGTCGTCCCCGAACGGAACTTCTGCGAATGGGTCGTCTGCAAACGGATCATCCCTCGACGTCCAGGCGCACAACCTCGATCGGGCATCCAGCCAACCACTGCTCAACATGCTGCTCGGACGCAACCTCGTCACGGACGCACAGATCGATCAGGCGCTGGCTGCGCTGCCGGAGACCCAATCGGAGTTGAGCGAGGTGCTTGTCACGATGGGCTTCGTCGACGAGCGCGAGCTCGAGGAAGCGCGCGCTGAGCTGTACGGGATGGCCGTCGCCGATCTTCGCCAGACCACTCCCGATCCGGAGGCATTGGCCCTCATACCCGACCCCATGGCGCGAGAGCACTTCGTCATCCCGGTGAGATTGGACGAAGTTGGGCTGCACGTGGCCATGGCCGACCAACCGCCGCCCGAACTGCTGACACTCCTCACGAAAACCAGCGGACATTCGATCCTACCGATGCTGGCGCCACTCTCCGAGATACGTCGCGCCATCGACAACAACTACCGTGCCATCGGTGGCCTCGATCACCTCGTCCAGGCGTTCGAGGCCGTCGAGACAACACGGAGGCGGACGCTCGATACGGCGGCCACGACCACCGAGGTCGTTCTCGACGACGACGCACCGGTTGTCCAGGTCGTCGGCCGCATTCTCACCCAGGCCATGCGGGACCGGGCATCCGACGTCCACATCGAGCCGACCGAGGGCGGCCTTCGCGTTCGCTACCGGATCGACGGCGCGCTCAAACAGGTCCTGATGCTCCCTGCATCAATGGGCGTCGGACTGATCAGTCGGATCAAGATCATGGCGGGCATGAACATCGTCGAGCGCCGCCGACCGCAGGACGGCCAGTTGCGGACGGAGATCGACGGCAAAGAGGTCGACGTCAGGGTGGCAACGGTCTCCACCATTTGGGGCGAGAAGTGCGTGATGCGGCTGCTCGACCGGACACGCTCCGTCCTCCATCTGGGTGAGCTGGGCATGCCCGCCGATTCCGCGGAGACGTACTCCAACTTCGTGCGTGCCCCCTTCGGCATGGTGCTGTGTGCCGGGCCGACCGGGAGCGGCAAGACGACGACGCTCTATGCGACGCTGACCGAGATCAGTGATGAGGCCCGTAATGTGATGACGATCGAGGACCCGGTCGAGTACATCTTTCCGGCCATCAACCAGATCCAGACGAACGAGCAAGCCGGGCTCACCTTCGCCACCGGCCTTCGATCCATCCTGCGGCAGGACCCGGACGTGATCCTCGTCGGAGAGATCCGAGACGTGGAGACAGCGCGTATCGCCGTGCAGTCTGCGCTGACCGGTCACCTCGTGCTCTCGTCTCTGCACGCCACGGACGCCGTTTCCGCCCTTCACCGGTTCCTCGACATGGGAATCGAGTCCTTCCTCGTGGCCTCCTCGGTCATCGGGATCGTCGGGCAACGCCTCGTCAGACGGATCTGCCCGTCCTGCAGGGTCTCGTACAGCCTGAATGACGCCGAGCGCGCGTTTTACGAGGAAAGCGGCGGGCCCGAGAAGACAGACTTCGTGCGCGGTGCGGGGTGCAACTTCTGCAGTGGTACGGGGTACCAGGAGCGCATTGGTGTGTATGAACTTCTCCGCGTCACCCCGGAGATCAAGCGATTGGTCGTCGGCTGGGCCACGCAGGACGAACTGCGCAGATTGGCACAACGACAGGGGATGCGTTCGTTGCGACAAGAGGCAATCGACCTGGTTGCTCAAGACGTGACGACCGTGTCAGAGGTGATCAGAAGCATTTACAGCTCGTGAGATGAGGAGAACGTGATGAGCACATTGGATACCTACCGCTACACCGCATGGAACGAGAGCGGCGACAAAGTCTCCGGGACCGAGAAGGCCTCTTCCGCGAGCGCGGCACACCTGGCCTTGCTCCAGCGCGGCCTCGAACCCATTGACGTCAAGGAACACAAGAGCATCCTCAAGTTCGAGATCACGAAGAAGACGGTCTCGCGCAAAGAAGTCATGCACTTCTCGCGCCAGCTCAGCGTGTTCGTCGAGGCTGGCGTCCCGATCATGGAGGCGCTGGAAGTCATCTCAGAGGAGACGACCGACAAGCTCCTCAAGAAGGTTTTGCTCGATATGGTCGTCCAGATCCAGGCGGGTGAGACCTTCGCCGCAGCTGCCGCGTCCCACCCCGAGGCCTTTCCGCGGTACTACGTCGCCGTGCTGGAGTCGGCCGAGCTGACGGGAACGCTCGACAGGGTCCTCGAGGAGTTGGCGGAATACCTCCAACGAGACATCGACGCCCGGTCACAGATCATTTCGGCACTCATCTACCCCGCCGTCGTCATGTGTCTGGCCATCGTCACGATCGTCGTCCTGGCCGCCTTCGTTCTGCCGAAGTTCAAGACGTTCTTCGACTCGCTCAACGCCAAGCTCCCTCTCCCGACACGGATGTTGCTCAGCGTGTCTTCTTTCATCAGTACCTGGTGGTACGTGATCCTGGGGATCATCCTCCTCGTGGTCGTCGGAGTGGTTGCAGCTCGCCGATCGACCGAGGGACGGGCCAAGCTCGACCAAGTCATGCTGAAACTGCCGGTGCTCGGATCGCTCGTGCAGGCGGCGATTGTGGAGCGCGTGTGCCGCGTCCTGGCCTCTCTGGTCACCGCGGGGGTCGATCTCCCTCGGGCTTTGGCTGTCACCGCCGAGTCGTCCAACAATGCTGTCTACAGCGAGGGCATCAACCACATCCGAGAGCAGATGATGGAAGGTGCAGGCCTGGCCGACCCGCTCGCCGAAACCGGGCTCTTCCCTGCCGCAGCACGCCAGATGTTCCGGGTCGGAGAGGAAACGGGGACGCTCGACAAGCAGCTCGAGACCGCGGCTTCCTTCTATCACCGCGAGCTCGAGCTCAAGGTGAAGCACTTCACGAGCCTGTTCGAGCCGGCGGTGATCATCTTCATGGGCATCATCGTCGGCTTCGTTGCCGTCGCCCTGGTCTCCGCCATGTACGGGATCTACCGCCAGGTCAAGATCAGCGAGATTCTCTTTCATTTGAGTTTTTGGTTTTAAGGGTTTCTGCCGATAGCTATACAGGCTAAAACCACCGGGTCTTGCTTTCACCTCGTGGCGTCGGGTTGCAGCCTGGTTATCAGTGAGTTGCTGCCGGGTATTTCCGGGTCAATATGACCACAACAAACTAGTCGTAGGGTAAAAGGGCTCTAGTTTCACAGAAATGTTCCGATACCATTATGGCGACCCCCGGGAAGAGTTTCGCGGGGCAAGGGGAACTCATCCGGGAACCCTTATCCAACAAAGGCGGGCTTTGGCGGCCCGACAAAGAAAGGCGGTAGAGCTCGTGTTTGAGCGTTATCGGGAAATTCAGCAGCGCAGGGAGGCTGGGGACTCCGAGGTCGGATTCACCCTGATCGAACTGCTCATCGTCATCATCGTGCTCGGCATCCTCGCCGCGATCGTGATCTTCTCCCTGACCGGAGTCACCGGTCAGAGTGAAGCCGCCGCGTGCGCCTCGGACGCCAAGACGGTTGAGACTGCTGTGTCTGCGTACCAGGCGGAGAACAACGCATGGCCGGCGACGTTCGCCGACCTGACGACCGTCGACGCATCCGGACACGGGCCGTACCTGCGTGCGGCGCCGACGGCGACGACTACGGCCAATGGGTACCAGATCACCCTCGCGGCTGATGGTGTGGTCGACGTGACCACCAAGGGCGGGACCGACAGCTTCGACACCACGGCTGGCCAGGGCCTCTGCTCGGCCCTGTAGTTCCGAATCACAACATGGTGAACCGAAGCGCCCGGCCGACACGGCCGGGCGCTTCGCCTTCACCCGCAATGAGAGGGGAATGTCATCGTGAGCTCAGCCGTGAACGAGCGAATCAATCCGTGGCTCCAGATCATCTGGGAGGGACACGGATCCGACCTGCTGCTTGTGAGCGGTTCGCCGCCGCGGGTCAGGCTTGACGGGAGGTTGCAGTGTGTGGCCGGAGCTGCGCCGTTGACCGGGGGCGAAATCGACGAGATCGTCCGGAGCATGCTGACGCCCGAGCAGGCGGCTGTCCTCGAGGAGCATCAAGATGTGGACTTCTCCCTCACGTGGCTCGACCGTGCCCGCCTTCGTGGGAGTGCGTTCAATCAACGGGGGGAGACCGCGCTTGCCCTCCGGATGATCCCTTCGGATATCCCGAGTTTTGACGAGCTGGGGTTGCCGCCTGTGGCCGAGTGGATGGCCAGACTCCCGCGGGGCCTGGTGCTCATGACCGGCCCCACCGGATCCGGAAAGTCGACGACCCTGGCATCCATCATCGCCCGCATCAACGAGACCCGGTCGCTGCACATCCTGACCATCGAGGACCCCGTGGAGTACGTCCATCGGCATGGTCTGTCTGCCGTCAGCCAGCGCGAGGTGGGCGTGGACAGCCCTTCCTTCGAGCGCGCACTTCGCTCAGCGCTCCGCGAGGACCCGGACGTCCTGCTGGTCGGTGAGATGCGTGACCTCGAATCCATCCAGCTCGCTCTGACTCTGGCGGAGACCGGTCACCTCGTCTTCTCGACCCTACACACCAACGACGCCGCCCAGGCCATCGACCGCATCATCGACGTCTTCCCTGCCTTCCGGCAGGAGCAGATCCGGGTCCAGCTCGCCGCCTGTCTCGGTGCCGTGGTCGCACAGCGGCTGGTACCGAAGATCGGCGGTGGCATGGTCGCCTCCTTCGAGATCCTCGTGGCGAACAACCCCGTCCGGAACCTGATCCGGGAAGGCAAGACGAACCAACTTCTCAACATCATCACGACCAACGCGCAGGAGGGCATGTGCACCATGGAGTCCAGCCTGGTCGACCTCATCCAAGCTGAGGTCATCACGTACGACGATGCGCTGGCCATCTCGGCCCACCCCAAGGAACTCGATCGTCTGCTGAGCCACCGGGGTGCCATGCTCTCAACGGCGTGAGATCGGATCCCGCCTCCCGGCACGGCCCGAACCTCCCGTACTCCGTCGTCGCAGGGGTCACCCCGTGCCGGGGGGGCTGGCTGGTGGCCTCCGCCAAGCTTCAGGGCACGATTTTTGCCCCTGAGGATCCAGTCCGGTTGGACACCTTCGTCGAGGTCGTCGACATGCGGCCGGCCTATGCGACCATCGCCTTGAATGCTCCCATCGGAAATCTCAACGCGGCGATTACGGGTGGTCGGACGTGCGACCGCGAGGCTCGAGCCCTCCTCGGTCGTCGGGGCGCGTCCATCAAGAGCGCACCGGTCGGAATCGACAGTGGCGTCGACGTCGAGCTCTTGCCGGATCATCTCGATGCCATCAGCCGCACATTGCTCCCCCGCTACCGGGAGGTCGCGGCGGAAATGGCGCCGTACCGCCAACGAACCATCTTCGAGGTGCACTCCGACCTCAGCTTCTACCAGCTCAACGGCGACATGCCGCTGCAATGGTCGAAGCATTCGGAGAAAGGCAGGCAGGAGCGACGGGCCCTCTTGGAGGAGAGGGTCCCGGGTGTGAGAAGGATCCTCGATGCCGAGATTCCGGGAGCGACCCCATCACACCTGCTCGATGCCGCCGCCTTTCTTTGGACCGCGCGACGGATCTTCGCCCATGCCGGCAATTCGGATCCCCGAGGATCCGGAATGGGACGAGCAGGGCCTCAGGATGGAGATGTTTCGCTGAGTCCAGCGGGACACGGGACCTGCGGATGGCGATCGCTTTCTTCTCAGAACGTGTGGTGTGTGAACGGGCGCAAGAGCTCCGGTCCGGCGAACACGGCCACGGCGCACCCCAGGGCAAGGAACACACCGTAGGGGATGCGATCACTGCGGCTCATGCGCTTGGTGGCGATCAACGCGAGCCCGATGACGGCACCGATCAGGTTGGCGGCAAAGAAGCCCAACAGGACGTAGCCGACCCCCAGCCACCCGAGCGCCACGCCCAGGACCAACGAGAGCCGAACGTCTCCGAAGCCCAGGATGCGAGGGCTAATCAAATTGAGTGCGAAGAACACCGCGAACCACCCAACCGCGCACGCCACTGCAGTCGCGTAGTCGTGCCACTCACCGGTCGCCGCGGCAGCCAAGAGCAGGAGCGCCGCGACGAGGCCCGTCAAGGGGTAGACGATCTTCTTCGGGAGCAGCAACCGTTCGATGTCGATGTACGAGAGCGCCAGGAGCCCGGCGAAAAGGGCGAGGTAGGCCGGCAGGTCCCACTGACGGCCGAACCTGGCCGCAGTGCCGGCAAAGAGTCCGGCACACAGAAGCTCCACCAGCGGATAACGCGGCGATATCGGTGCCTTGCAGTCCCGGCATCGCCCGCGCAGCACCAGCCACGAGACGACGGGAATGTTGTCCCGCTCGCGAATGGGCGTGCCGCGAAGTGGGGCAGGCCGAGCGTGGGGACACGATCGATTCGCCTCGAGGCACCCGGTAGATCACCACGTTGAGGAACGATCCGACCGCGAGACCGAGGACGGCACACAGGCCGATGAGCAATCCAAGCATGCTGGCGCGAACCTAGGAGCGCCTCACGCGGATCATGGTGCCACGACGTTACTTGGTCTCCCCGCGCGCGAGTGGGATCGGAGAGGCCATGCCCCAATTCGCTTCACCGCGTTTGCGATAATTTCGATCGTGGGTCACGGGGCCGGCCAGAACCGATCGGCGTTCAGCACGGCGACCTTTCCTGTGGTCCGGTAATGGTGAACCCACCATGGCTCGACGCGCGCAGCCAGTGGCCCGCCACATGGACGGATTGGCTCGACCGACCGCTAGCCCGATGGAAATGCGTTCTGGGGTGGTGCGCGGCCACCGCGGTCCTCGTCCTCCTGACGCAGATCCTCGGTGGACCGAGCACCGTCGACTCCGTGGAGTCCACGTACTCAACATGGGCCATCGCCCACGGACATCTCGCCTGTGCCTTTCCTGCGGCTCCCGCGCACGGCGCCTTCTCCTCCGACCAACCTCCCAGTTACGTCGCACCCGTCTATCCACTCGTTTCCGGCGCGATCGCCGCGCTGAGTCGGATCGGATCGGAGAGCCCGTTCCCCTCCACCGCGGCGCTCGGACCACATTGCGCGATGGCAATTCCCGCCATGCTCGAATGGTCCCTCAACACGAAAGCCCTGGCCGCGACGGAGAACATCGGCTATATCGGTTGGGTCTTCCTGATGGCCGGCGCCGTCGCATTCCTCCGCGCCGTGGGTCGCGGCCGCCGCCGCTGGGAGCCCCTGACGCTGATGGTCCTGGCTTGTCTCCCGCCCGTCTGGACGGCCATCCAGACCGACTTCCACCCTGAAGATCTGTTGGCCATGGGCCTCGCTCTCGGTGGCGTCGCATGCGTCCTTCGGCGCTGGTGGGCATGGGCCGGTGTCTTGCTCGCGCTGGCCGTGCTGTCCCAGCAGTTTGCGCTACTGGTGGCCGCCCCGATCTTCGTCATCGCCCCCCGTGACCACCGACTTCGATATTCAGTGGCTGCAATCGGAACGGCCGCCCTTATAGTCCTTCCGCTGCTCACCTTCGGATCGGGAAGAGTGCTTCGCGCCATCACGCTCGGGTCTGGTGACTCGATTTCGAGCGGCGGCACTCTGGTGAAAGAGCTTGGTCTCCACGGCTGGTTCCTGACCGGGGTCTCGCGGGTCCTCCCCATCGTTCTGTCCATGGTGCTCGCCTGGTGGTTGATCAGGCGGCTTGGCGAGGGGACAATCCGAGCTCCTCTCCCCCTCACTGCCCTGATCGCGCTGTCTCTCAGCCTCCGTCTCGTCTTCGAGGAGAACCTGCGCGACACGTACTACTTCATGGCTTTGGCCGTCGCCCTCGTTCTGCTCGACGTGGTGCGGGGCCGGATTCGCGGCGCCGTCTTGGCGTGGGTCGCCCTCGTCACCATCGCCTACGACAGGTGGCCCCTCGACATGTTCGGCAGGTTGGCCTGGGGTTTTGGGGCCACCGAACATCTCCCGCAGGTGCTCGCCGTGCTCGGGATCATCGTCATCGCAGTCGATGTCGCTCGGGGTCGGGTGCACTGGTACCTGGTCGTGTGGGTCGTCCTTATTGTCGACGCCTTCGCCACGTGGTCCTTCCCCAATGGACCCTTGAGGACACCACTTCCAATTTGGTTCTGGCAACTTGTGCTCGTGTCGTCCGGGATCTGGTTGACGGCCGGACCGTTGGTCCGGTTCATGCGCGAGCGCGATGAGCTCCAGGCGCGAGATACCACGCCGCCGACCGGCGTGCTCGATTCGACGCATCACTCAAGATCACTAGCGGTGCGCGAGTGAACTCATCCTTCGTGACACTCGGCCCTTCGGAGTGACCCTGCCCCCTCTGTCGACGTACCCGAGCCTGTAGACGCCGGCAGAGAGGACGCTGAGCACACGAGGACGGTCAAAGCCGGCACAACCAACGAACAACTTTCCCTCGGGTGGGGCTATTCGCTCATTCGCTTTCGCCGTGTGTCGACTTACCATTAGCGAGGGAAAGGCACCGGGTCCGCAGGGATTCGTGCCTGAACGAGGGGGTTGTACGAGGAATGAAGCTCGCCGAGATGTTTTCCGACCAGGACACGCGGACCTTCGAGGAGCGCCGGGCCGAGGTCGTCGCGATCGTGAGCTCGGCGGCCGACTTCGCCGGTGCCGACCACGGGCTGCGGGCCATGTTCGAGCACATGTGCGACGCCCACGACGAGAAGGAATTCGACGCGGCGTTCGACCGGCTGGCGGCGTCCCTCAGCGAGAACACCGCGCGCTACCTGCAGTCCGCCTGACCCAGGGGCGACCCTTTGTCCGAGCTGACATCGGTCTCCAGCGACCGCGGCCGATCTCAGTCCCCGTACCCGTCCGGGTGCGTCGAGTGCCACGCCCACGCCGACGCCAAGATGTCATCGAGGCCGCGCTCGGCCCCCCAGCCCAGGACCTCCTCCGAGTGCGTCGTGTCGGAGTAGAGCGCAATGGGGTCCCCCGGTCGACGGGCGACCAGCTCGTGGGGCACCGGGCGCCCGGTGACCCGCTCGGCCGCCGCCAGCACCTCGAAGACCGACGAGCCCACGCCCGTGCCCAGGTTCAGCACGGTGGTGGCTCCCCCGCCCTCGAGATACTCCAGCGCCTTCAAGTGCGCGTCGGCCAGGTCGACGACGTGCACGTAGTCCCGGATGGCCGTCCCGTCCGGCGTGGGGTAGTCGGTGCCGTAGACCTGGAGGGGACCACGCCGCCCGAGCACCGCCTTCATGAGCAGCGGGACGAGGTTGATCCCGAGGGTCCAGTCCTCCCCGATCGACCCGTCGGGCCACGCGCCGGCGGCGTTGAAGTAGCGCAGGCTCACCGAGCGCAGGCCGAGGCAGCGGTCGTACCATCCGAGGACCCGCTCGGTCATGGCCTTGCTCTCCCCGTAGGGGCTCTCGGGCTGGATCGGGGCGTCCTCCCCCACCGGCACCCGCTCGGGCGTCCCGTAGACGGCACAGGTCGAGGAGAAGACGATCCGCCCCACCCCGGTCCGGTGCAGCGTGTCGATGAGCGAGGCGGTCTTGGCGGCGTTGTTCCCGAAGTAGCGCTGCGGCTCGAGCATCGACTCGGCCGGCGACTTGTACGCCGCGAAGTGGATGACGGCGTCGATGCCGTACTGCTCGACCGCCTCCGTCACCGCCTCTGGGTCGCCGACGTCGCCCTTCACCAACACGACGTCACCGACGGCGGACCGGTGCCCGAATTCCAAAGAATCGAACGCCACAACGTCACGGCCACGCTCACGAAGCAGCCGCGCCGTGTGCGAGCCGATGTAGCCGGCACCGCCGGTCACCAAGATTGCCATACGAAGAGTCTGCCCGATCGCCGTCCATCTGCCGACGATGGCCGCCGAGAACCCGATCCACAAGCGACCCGGTGAACCCGGGACTCATCCCTCTGCCGTAGCGCCGTCGCCATCAGCCACTGGTTCTCCCGGCTCGGAGCCCGTTCCTTGACGACCCCACGGTGGTCAGGGCGTATCGCACCGACCCGTGTCTCCACCAGGACCGCTCGACCACCACGACCACCACCTACGCCCAGCACCTATGGACCTTTCGTCGCTGGCTGGGCGACGAGTGCCCTCGCACGGCGCTGCCCGAGGTCCACGGGATGATCGTCGCATCGGGCCAGCCAAGCGTTCGTCGGTCCTCTTCGGCGTGCGCTCGTTCTACGAGTACCTGCGCTCCGAGGAGCTCATCGATACCAATCCGACGGCCAAGATCAAGGTCCCCGGCGCCCGCAGGCTGCGCACCGCGGTCTACACCGACGCCGAGGCCGACTTGATCCTGGCCTGGTCGGCGAGCCAGCCCAAGCGACGCTGGCACATCGGCTGCGTCGTCTTGGTCACCTTGCGCGACACGGGCCTGCGCCGCAATGAGATTGCCATGCTGCGACTCGACCAAGAGGACCGCAACGGGACGCATCTCGCTCGACCACAAGCTCACATACCACGTCAGGGCTAATAGGGTCGAGGTGTCCCTCCGGCAGCGACGATTGCAAGCCGGGCATTCTGGACGCTCAAAGAAAGAAGGGGGGGACGGCCGCGCTCGTGCCGACATTCGGCACCGCTCCGAAGACGGGCCTCTCGAAGGGGATCTGGCGCTACTCCGGCCCTGTCGCCGGAGTTCTCCCACTCAACGAAGCACCAACTCCCGGGCACTCCCGGTGCTCCGGATGCCGTCGACGTCATCAGCGGCAAATGCGGAGTCGGACGTCCTGGGGCCCGTCGACTGCGGCGTGCCACGCCGGGCGGCCACGCCGGGCGGGCGACCACTCCGCGAGCACTCCGCGAGCATGAGCGCGGCGCCCGAACACATCAGCAGCGGATGGTGTCGGGTGCAGGGGGCCGTCGTCAGGATGCGGCCCGGGGGCCTGACCGCCGGACACCGCCTGTACCGGCGTCCAGGGATGGTTCCACCTCGTTGCTGTCGAGTGGACACTCCCCTCCGCCAATGCTGCAAAATAAGTGAATGAAGCGCGGCGGGGCACCAAAAGACATGATCCTGCGGTCCCCCGCTCATACGGTCGTTCATGCACGACCGGACGTCTCGAGGCCCCCAAAGGCCCGTACTGCGCTCTTCGTAGGATGGGCCCTTGTCCCGCTGGCGACGCTGGGTCTTGCCTCAGTTGCGACCTTTCGCTACGCGGCAATCCGGCTCCGGAGCCGATCATTGGGTCTCTGCGCCGCCGCCTATGGATTGGCTGCCGCCGCGTTCTTATATCTGACCAACATCGGGCCCGAGTCAAGTTGGCAATCGAACCTCGGTGTCGGGATCGGGCTTACGTCTGCGGCAATCGCAACAGGTCACGCCTTCGCTGTTCGTCAACGGGTTCAAGATGGCCCTGTCGTCACCGCCGAGGATGAGGCACGAGACAGGTTGCGACGAAGGGCTCGGTCCCGAAAGCTGCTCACCGACAACCCAGAGCTCGCGGCGGAACTTAAGATTGGTCGACCAGATCAGGACACAAACTTCGATGACGGTGGCCTCATCGACGTCAACCACGTACCGGAGCAGTACCTGACGGAACTCCCCTGCATCGACGGGAAGCTGGCGCGCAGGATTGTTGAAACGCGCACCTCGATTAACGGGTTCGAATCGCTCGATGATATGGAGGTGCTGTTGGGCTTGCCTCCCCGGAGCCTCGACCCGGCGAGAGATCGCGCCATCTTCGTTCCTTGAGTCCCGACGATCGGTGATCGCGACTTCGGACGTCGGCGTGAACGGGTCACCTTCCCATTGCCGAACGGGGCACCGCCTTCAGCCCTGGGGCCCATCGCCCTGAGCCTCGTCTTCACCGTGCAATGGGTAGAGGCGAAACCCAGGCTTTCGGAAGTTGGGGAACCTCTCATAGAAACCCACGGCCTCGTCCTCGCTGAGCAGATCAATCCGTTCGCCACCGGCGAGACGGAGAGCTTCCGTCACCAATGCCCGTCCCGTCCCTCGGCTACGGCAGCGCTCGTCAACGGCCAGATTGGCCAAGAAGGCTTGCAGCTCGCCGTCGCTGAATAGCTGGGCGAAGCCGACCACGTTCCCATTGTCAAGGGCGATGACGGTGGTTACCCCTGGGGCGGTCAGTAGGCGGATGGCCCGCTCGGGGTCGTCGGGAAAGGAGGGCCAGCCTTCCGCAACGCACAGACGAAGAACGCCATCAAGATGTTCTTCGATGAAGGGCACTAACTCCACCATGGCTCGATCCTGTCATGGTTGTGGGAGCGACAACAGACGCCTTCCGCGTCGTGGCCGGTTGCCTCATTCCCGGGGTTACACGGGTGGGGCACCCTGGGGCCCGCCCGGTATCGGCAGACGTTGCGCGTGGGGTATGGCCCATGCGGGCAGACTGTTCCGTGGAGGACACGATGTCGGTGGAGAGGATGGTGGTGGTGACCACATCGCCCTTGGGGGCTTGGCGACCGCCTGTGAGAAACCCTTCGATCTCGTCGAGGAGCGCGTCGGCGTCTGCGACGAAGTAATAGTGGTCTTCGCTCGGCAGTTCGACGTGCTTGGCGCCGGGAATGTGCTCAGCCAGGTATCGACCGGATCCTTCGACGAGCAGTCCAACTGGTGGTTACCAAGAGACAATCCCCGTCAGAGCGCCGACACTCGCTACGTTCGACAGGTTTGAGTGACGACGAGAAGCTCGCTCACGTCGCTGCTACGTATCGGTTTGGCGCGCTGGTCGGGCAGTCCCCGACCCAATTCGTGGCCGAGGAACTAGGAATGTCACGCGCTGCGGCAGGTCGTTGGATCAGCCGGGCCAGGGAGGAGGGCTACCTCGGCCCAGCCATCGGCACCAAGGCGGGTGAGGGCTGATGGGTAGCGTCACCAGGCCCCAGGAGCCGACCGGGGTCCTGACCGAGGCAACGGAAGAGAACGATGGCGGCTGAGAACCCGATACACAAGCGACGGGGGAACCCTGGACTCACACCTGTGCCGGGTCCCGTTCCGATCAGCCGCCTGGTTCTCCCCGACCAGGCCTCACTCCTCGACGACGACACGCTGGTGGGGGCGTATCGCACCGACCTCTGTCTCCACCAGGACCGCTCGACCACCACGATCACCACCTACGCCCAGCACCTCGGGGCCTTTCGTCGCTGGCTGGCGGACCACTATCCCGACACGGCGCTGCCCGAGGTCCAAGGGATGCACGTCAAGGGCTACCTACTGGCCGAGGCGGGTCGGGGCATCGCCTCCGCCACGCGCTCCTCGGCCCTTTTCGGCCTGCGCTCGTTCTACGAGTTCTTGCGCTCCGAGGAGCTGATCGACACCAACCCCACGGCCAAGATCAAGGTCCCCGGCGCCCGGAAGCTCCGCACCGAGGTCTACAGCGATGCCGAGGCCGACCTGATCCTGGCCTGGGCGGCGAGCCAGCCCAAGCGACGCTGGCACTTTGGCTACATCGTCTTGGCCACCCTGCGGTGGACGGGGCTGCGCCGCAACGAGGTCGCCATGCTGCGCCTCGACCAGGTTGACCTCGACGCCCGGCGCATCTCCCTCGTCGGCAAGGGGGACAGGGCCCGCATCGTGCCCATCGCTCCCCCGCTAGTGCCCATCTTCGATGACTACCTGACCAACCTGCGCCCTGCCCTTGCGAAGTCAGACTTCTTCTTCATCAACCCCTCGGCGCAACGCGGCGGGCGCTACGAGGGACGCTACGGCCCGGTGACGGTGGCCAAGCTCGTCCAGCGCGCCGGAACCGGGGCCGGGGTCACTGGGCGCCACTTCCCCCACCGCTGGCGGCACTCTTACGCCACGAGCCTCTTGCGTCGGGGAGTGGACATCCACGTCGTCCAGCGCCTCTTGGGCCACTCCAACATCGCCACGACCACGAGGTACCTGCACCTCTCCGACGCCGACCTCTCCGACGCCGTGGACAAGGCATTCCCCGCCGAGTAGGGCTACTCGGAGAGCCGCATCTCGGGGTAGGCGTCGAGGAGCAGCTCTAGGGATGTCAGATAGGTGCGGTCCGTCTCGGTGAGCATGGTGTCTTCCTCCACCTCGTCGCTCATGAGCGGGGCAGCCTCTTCAAGCTCCTCGACCTCCTCGGGGGCGTAGGCCGCCACGAAGGCCCCGACGAGGTCGAACCAATCGGCCCAGTCCTCGGCCACCGCGCCCGGGCTGATGGAGCCTTCCAGCAGGGCGCTGGCGTAGTACCGCAGGCGCTTGACCACCTCGGGCCGCAGTTCGTCCTCCTCGTCGAGGTAGTCGAGAAGTAGCTCGTCGACGGAGTCGAGATAGACCACGAGGAACTCGCTCACGGGACCCATCTTCGCTGATGTGGACACTGGACTCTCGACAGGCCGTGAAATCAGCACTTCTGGTCCCGTCGTTACCCAGTAAACGACTCCGTGTTGCTGACCAAGTCGTCGCCCTCGGCATCGGTCGTGTAGGCCTGTGCGGTATAGGAGACGTCGCTCAGCCCAGTCACCTCTCCAGAGGTCCAAGTTTCACCAGACGGCGTTGCTGTCGCGGATCCAACGTAACCCGACGTCGATGTCGTGCAGGCACTGACAGTGCCGGTGCAGACGTACACGGTGACCGCGTTGTCCGTGGTTGTATTGCCGGTGAACGTGGCATGGTGGTCTGAGCCAGAACCGCCCGTCGCGTCCGAAGTTATGGTCAGCGTGGGTGACGCGGAACGCGTACACCTGTGCACCCCAGTCCCCACTGTGAATGGTACCGGCAAAATCGTACGAGCCCGTGCTCGTTACCGCCTGGTAGGCCAGGTCTTCGTTGTAATCGGTGCCTATGGTCTCCTGGTTGGTGGTCGTGTACGAATCCGAACCCGTGACGCTGAACGTGCTCGAACTGCTCTCCCAACCCACGGTGCCCACCAAGAGATCGTTGGCGAAGGTTGTGGTGCCCGGCGATCCCGAGTTGAACGTGCTCGAGGTGGTAGCCGTCGTGCCCGTAGAGGCATCGAGTTCGGTGTACCCGGCGAACTCGGCCACCGTGGCCACCATGTCACTGGCGCCGCCACTGCTCGTCGCGATTGTGACGCTGGAAGTGGGCTGCGCATCCAGGAAGTAAGCGGTCCCCTCGTAGTAATGGCTCGAGGAGCTCACTGTCTGGGTGTCTTCGGTGTAGGTCCCATTGGTCGAATCATCGACGGTGATCGTCCCGCCGTGGGAGTTGCTCTCGAACACCGAGACGACGATCAGATCGTCGGCCTGCGTCGTCTCCGAAAGATCGACGGTATTGCTGGTGCTACAGCTGCTGGTGCAGGTGAAGTACGACGTGTTCACGAGCCCCCTCACGGTAAGGCTCTGAGCCGTGGAGTTCGACGTGGTGTAGGCGTAGTCGGTGTTGGACGACGACGGGGAACCCGGAGTGAACGTGGCGAACACGTCGCTGTAGTGGCCCGCCGCCAGCACAGTGCCGGAGGTGGGCGAGCACGAGTAGGAAGCGCTGTCGCCGCTGCCGCCCGACAGCGTGGCGGTGCAGAGAGCCGTCGAGGAGCTGTAAACGGTGACCGTACCCTCGGGATAGCCGTAGGTGGATGACGACCCACTGACGGTGCCGCTGAAGGTCTCGGAGGTCTCTGACCCGTAGGAAACGGAGGAGGACGAGAGGGTCAAGGTTGTCGTCGGGGTCTCAGACTCGGCGCTCACGCTGAAGGTCTGGGCCGACCCGGTCCCCGCCGCGTAGTCCGTCGTCGCCGTCACGTGCGCCGTGAGCGAGCAGGTGCCGACCCCGACGTAGTTGACCGTCCCGCCGCTCACGGTGCAGTAGCTGGGCGAGTTCGAGGTCACCGAGGTCGTCCCGGTGTCGCCGGAGGTCACGCTGTAGGTCGGGGTGAAGCTGCCGCCGTAGGTGCCCGAGGCGGGGAGGTTCGAGATCGAGACCGTCGGGGTGGCCTGGCCGATGCTGAAGGTCTGGGCCGACCCGGTCCCCGCCGCGTAGTCCGTCGTCGCCGTCACCGATGCCGTGAGCGAGCAGGTGCCGACCCCGACGTAGTTGACCGTCCCGCCGCTCACGGTGCAGTAGCTGGGCGAGTTCGAGGTCACCGAGGTCGTCCCGGTGTCGCCGGAGGTCACGCTGTAGGTCGGGGTGAAGCTGCCGCCGTAGGTGCCCGAGGCGGGGAGGTTCGAGATCGAGACCGTCGGGGTGGCCTGGCCGATGCTGAAGGTCTGGGCCGACCCGGTCCCCGCCGCGTAGTCCGTCGTCGCCGTCACGTGCGCCGTGAGCGAGCAGGTGCCGACCCCGACGTAGTTGACCGTCCCGCCGCTCACGGTGCAGTAGCTGGGCGAGTTCGAGGTCACCGAGGTCGTCCCGGTGTCGCCGGAGGTCACGCTGTAGGTCGGGGTGAAGCTGCCGCCGTAGGTGCCCGAGGCGGGGAGGTTCGAGATCGAGACCGTCGGGGTGGCCTGGCCGATGCTGAAGGTCTGGGCCGACCCGGTCCCCGCCGCGTAGTCCGTCGTCGCCGTCACCGATGCCGTGAGCGAGCAGGTGCCGACCCCGACGTAGTTGACCGTCCCGCCGCTCACGGTGCAGTAGCTGGGCGAGTTCGAGGTCACCGAGGTCGTCCCGGTGTCGCCGGAGGTCACGCTGTAGGTCGGGGTGAAGCTGCCGCCGTAGGTGCCCGAGGCGGGGAGGTTCGAGATCGAGACCGTCGGGGTGGCCTGGCCGATGCTGAAGGTCTGGGCCGACCCGGTCCCCGCCGCGTAGTCCGTCGTCGCCGTCACCGATGCCGTGAGCGAGCAGGTGCCGACCCCGACGTAGTTGACCGTCCCGCCGCTCACGGTGCAGTAGCTGGGCGAGTTCGAGGTCACCGAGGTCGTCCCGGTGTCGCCGGAGGTCACGCTGTAGGTCGGGGTGAAGCTGCCGCCGTAGGTGCCCGAGGCGGGGAGGTTCGAGATCGAGACCGTCGGGGTGGCCTGGCCGATGCTGAAGGTCTGGGCCGACCCGGTCCCCGCCGCGTAGTCCGTCGTCGCCGTCACCGATGCCGTGAGCGAGCAGGTGCCGACCCCGACGTAGTTGACCGTCCCGCCGCTCACGGTGCAGTAGCTGGGCGAGTTCGAGGTCACCGAGGTCGTCCCGGTGTCGCCGGAGGTCACGCTGTAGGTCGGGGTGAAGCTGCCGCCGTAGGTGCCCGAGGCGGGGAGGTTCGAGATCGAGACCGTCGGGGTGGCCTGGCCGATGCTGAAGGTCTGGGCCGACCCGGTCCCCGCCGCGTAGTCCGTCGTCGCCGTCACGTGCGCCGTGAGCGAGCAGGTGCCGACCCCGACGTAGTTGACCGTCCCGCCGCTCACGGTGCAGTAGCTGGGCGAGTTCGAGGTCACCGAGGTCGTCCCGGTGTCGCCGGAGGTCACGCTGTAGGTCGGGGTGAAGCTGCCGCCGTAGGTGCCCGAGGCGGGGAGGTTCGAGATCGAGACCGTCGGGGTGGCCTGGCCGATGCTGAAGGTCTGGGCCGACCCGGTCCCCGCCGCGTAGTCCGTCGTCGCCGTCACCGATGCCGTGAGCGAGCAGGTGCCGACCCCGACGTAGTTGACCGTCCCGCCGCTCACGGTGCAGTAGCTGGGCGAGTTCGAGGTCACCGAGGTCGTCCCGGTGTCGCCGGAGGTCACGCTGTAGGTCGGGGTGAAGCTGCCGCCGTAGGTGCCCGAGGCGGGGAGGTTCGAGATCGAGACCGTCGGGGTGGCCTGGCCGATGCTGAAGGTCTGGGCCGACCCGGTCCCCGCCGCGTAGTCCGTCGTCGCCGTCACCGATGCCGTGAGCGAGCAGGTGCCGACCCCGACGTAGTTGACCGTCCCGCCGCTCACGGTGCAGTAGCTGGGCGAGTTCGAGGTCACCGAGGTCGTCCCGGTGTCGCCGGAGGTCACGCTGTAGGTCGGGGTGAAGCTGCCGCCGTAGGTGCCCGAGGCGGGGAGGTTCGAGATCGAGACCGTCGGGGTGGCCTGGCTCACAGTCATCGAACCGTAGGAGTAGGTGATCGTGTAGTTGCTCGCCGTGAGACCCGAACAGCCCGAGATCGTGTAGGTGCCAGGCGGGCTCGCCCCCGTGGCGCTCGTCGAGCAGGAGAGCGTGCCGCTCACGACCGAGGAGGTGTCACCGTTCACGAACCCGCTGTATGCAGCTGAGTAGCTCGGGCTGCCGCTGTAGACTTGGGTTCCGGTGATGGTGGCGGTCAGGGGGGCCGGTGTGACCGTGAAGGTACTGTAGCTATAGCTGATCGTGTAGTTGGCCGCGCTGAGCCCAGAGCAGGCCGAGACGGTGTAGCCGGAAGTGCCAACGCCGCTCGAGGTTGTCGTGTTCGTCGAGCAGGAGAGCGTGCCGCTCACGACCGCGGAGGTGTCACCGTTCACGAACGCGCTGTAGCCAGGTGTGTAGGTGACACTGGAGCTGCCGTAGACCCGGGTGCCGGTGATGGTTGCGGTAAGGACGGCTTTGTTCACGCTCACCGACCCGTCCACGTACATGATCGTGTAGTTGGGATCGACAGCTCCCGAACACGAGGACTGGTAGGGCGAGCCCCCGACCGAGCTCGAGCTGCTCGCCGTCGTCGAACAAGTGGGCTGAGTGGTCAGATTCGACGAGGTGTCGTTGTTCACGAAGCCCGAATAGGAGGCGGTGATCGTGGGCGGCGTACCGCCATAGATCATGGAACCGCTGGAAGCCGTGATCGAGAGCGTCGCCGTGTTCACGATCAAAGCCAGTGATGTCGATGCAGCCGTGTTGCCGTTCGAATCCGTCGCCGTGAATACCAACCCGGACGTGGTACCAGTTGCATTCGGCGTGCCGGAGATCACTCCAGTGGAGGGGTTCAACTGCGCCCAGGAGGGCAGGGTCCCGCCGGTCAGTGACCAGGCGTAACCGCCGGATCCCCCGGTCGCCGCCAGAGTCGTTGAGTAGCGCGACCCGTAGGTGCCCTCGGGCAACGAGGTTGTGGTGACGCCAAGCGTCGTGAACGATGTCGTGGTTGACGCAGACACCCAACTGTCGAGCACAGCGCTCACCGTGAACGTGTAGGCGGCACCTGGGTTAAGGCCGGTCACCTGGCACGACGATCCACTGGTCATGCAGAACTCGCCACCCGGACTGGCAGTCACGTCATAGGAGGCTCCAGCTAGTTGCGTCCCTGGGTTTGTCCAGCTGACGTTGACTGCCGTCGATCCGCCATCGGAAGCCATGGCAGCCGTCGGTGCGTTCAAGCTGGTCGCCTGTGCGACTGCGTAGTTGCCGTTCGCGTAAATCACGCCGATCACGAAGTAGGCCAACGCGGCTCCGCCCCCAACGAGGAAGAACCCGGCCACCGCGAGCAGAATGCGCATGCCCCAACGGGACCGTGACGTGGAGTGACGCAGCTTCACAATCACCCCTCGTGCACCGTGATGAGGACGGGAACCTGGAAGGCCAACCCCTGGCAGGCGCTGGCCGAGCTCGAACTCATGGCGGCGCCATTGGGTATATGGATGACATTGGTCCCCGTCGGGATAGTGATGCTCAATCCAGACTGAGTCGGAACCGAGATACCCGAGTTCGCACTGGTGCAGCCGGACCCACCGACCGGAGTGACGGTAGATCCATTCTCCGAGATACCCGTAAGCGTCAGTGCGTAACTGTTGGGGTTCTGAACCTCGACCAGGAGGTCCGCCGTCGAGTTCGGTTGGAGGTCCGAGGAGACCGTTCCACTGGCAGCGACAACAGTTACGGACGTGGGCGTCCCCAGACTGGCGGCGCCCGAGCCGGTGCCCGAACTGGTGAAGTATCCGTAGGCTGCGCCACTTGCCAGTCCTACCGTCAAGGCAGTGACCGCACCGATGACAACGCGAGTCCACCGCTTCATGGCGAGACCACCGTGCAGTTGGTGATGGTGTCGTGGTAGTCCGCCGCCGTCCCCGCCTTTCCGTTGTAGAGCGGCAGGTGGCAGGTGTTCGTCTTGCCCTTCACCCCGCTGTAGGAGTTGTAGGTGCCAGAGCCGAGGTAGATGGTCTCGTTCCCGGCCCCGCCGTCGATGTCGTCGTGCGATCCCTGGATGGTGACGGTGTCGGTCCCGCTTCCGAGGTTGACGTCGTTGTACGACCCGGTCCCGACGGTGATGGTGTCGTTCCCGTTGCCGACGGTGATGCCGCTGTCGGAACCGCTGCCGACGGTCACCGCGTCGGAGCCGTTCCCGACGTTGACCGCGTCGGAGCCGTTCCCGAGGCTGACCTGGTCACTGCCGTTGCCGAGGATCACCGAGTTCGAGCCGTTCCCCACGGCGACACCATCGTTGCCGTTTCCGTCGAAGATGACGTTGTTCCCGTCTCCGGCGTCGATGCAGTCGTTCCCGGCGTAGCCGTTGATCCAGTAGCTGGCACCGAAGGCGTAGATCAAGTCGTTGCCGTTCGTCCCGTAGAGGAAGGGATTAGCGGGCGTCCCGGTGATTACGTCGCTGTAGCCGCCTGAGGGGCAGACGCCAGGCACGCTCAGCACCGTCTGGGTCACTACGCCCGAGGTCGAGCCGCCGTAGTTGCCAGAGGCTCCGTAGATGGCCTCTACGTAGTCGGTACCCGCGGGAAGGCTCGTCGTCGAGTAACTGGCCTGGCCGCCCGAGAGGGTCCCTGTGCCAAGGGAGGTCTTGGTACTGCACGCCGACGTGGTGCAGCTGTAGAAGGTGACCGTGCCACTCGGGGTGCCCGAGGAGGCCGAGACCGTGTCGGTGAAGGTCACCGAGGAGCCGTAGACCGACGGGTTGGCCGACGAGGTGAGGACCGAGGTGGTCGAGAGCGCGTTGACCACCTGGGACACGACGTTCGACGTCGAGCCCAGATAGTTCCCGGAGGCCGCGTAGACCGCCTCGACGTAGGCAGTGCCCACCGGCAGGGAGGAGGTGGTGTAGGTGGCCTGGCCCGAGCTGAGGGTGCCCGTGACCACCTGGGTCTTGGTGGAGCAGGCGCTGGTGGTGCAGGTGTAGAAGGTCACCGACCCGCTCGGGGTGCCCGTAGTGGCCGAGACCGTGTCGGTGAAGGTCACCGAAGATCCGTAGGTGGACGGGTTCGCCGACGAGGTGAGGCTGGAGGTGGTCCCCAGGGCGTTGACCACCTGGGACACCAGGCCCGACGTACTGCTGGCGTAGTTGCCCGAGGCCCCGTAGACGGCATCGACGTAGGTGATGCCGACGGGCAGTATCGAGGTGGAGAAGGTGGCCTTGCCCGCACTCAGGGTCCCAGTGCCGAGCAAGGCGTTGGGGGTGCAACCCGATGCGGAGCAGCCGTAGAAGCTCACCGTGCCCGTTGGGGTACCCGCGGTCGAGGACACCGTGGCGGTGAAGAGCACCGAGGAGCCGTAAGTCGAGGGGTTGGGCGACGAGGTCAAGGCGGTCGAAGTGGAGGCGCCGTTGACCACCTGGGACACCACGTTCGACGTCGAGCCCAGATAGTTCCCCGAGGCCGCGTAGACCGCCTCGACGTAGGTGGTCCCCACCGGCAGGGTCGAGGTGCTCAAGGTGGCCACACCCGAGCTGTTGAGGGTCCCGGTGCCGAGCGAGGTCTTCGTCCCGGCGCAGGTGGTCGTCGTGCTGCCGGTGCCGCAGCTGTAGAAGGTCACGGTGCCACCCGGTGTACCCGAAGTGGCCTTGACGGTGTCGGAGAAGGTGACCGAGGAGCCGTACGTGGACGGGTTGGACAAGCTGGTGAGGACCGAGGTGGTCCCGAGCGCGTTGACCCCTTGGGCCACGATGTTCGACGTCGAACCGCCGTAGTTGCCCGTGGCCGGGTAGACCGCCTCGACGTAGGTGGTCCCCACCGGCAGGGTCGAGGTGCTCAAGGTGGCCACACCCGAGCTGTTGAGGGTCCCGGTGCCGAGCGAGGTCTTCGTCCCGGCGCAGGTGGTCGTCGTGCTGCCGGTGCCGCAGCTGTAGAAGGTCACGGTGCCACCCGGTGTACCCGAAGTGGCCTTGACGGTGTCGGAGAAGGTGACCGAGGAGCCGTACGTGGACGGGTTGGACAAGCTGGTGAGGACCGAGGTGGTCCCGAGCGCGTTGACCCCTTGGGCCACGATGTTCGACGTCGAACCGCCGTAGTTGCCCGTGGCCGGGTAGACCGCCTCGACGTAGGTGGTCCCCACCGGCAGGGTCGAGGTGCTCAAGGTGGCCACACCCGAGCTGTTGAGGGTCCCGGTGCCGAGCGAGGTCTTCGTCCCGGCGCAGGTGGTCGTCGTGCTGCCGGTGCCGCAGCTGTAGAAGGTCACGGTGCCACCCGGTGTACCCGAAGTGGCCTTGACGGTGTCGGAGAAGGTGACCGAGGAGCCGTACGTGGACGGGTTGGACAAGCTGGTGAGGACCGAGGTGGTCGAGAGCGTGCCAGAGCTCACGGTCTGGGTGACGATGTTCGACGTGCTGCCGGTCAGGTTGGTTCCTGAGCCGCCGTAGACGGCCTCGATGTAGTTGGTGCCCACCGGCAACGTCGAGATGGCCAAGGTGGCCTGGCCGTTGGAACCAACCGTCCCGGTGCCCAGCGTGGTCGTGGGCGTGGCGCAGGTGCTGGCGGTGCTTCCGGCGCCGCAGCTGTTGAAGGTGACCGTGCCGCCAGCAAGGCTCCCGGAGGGGTCCTGGCTGGCGTTCGTCTCAGTCACGGTGGCCGTGAACGTGACCGAGGTCCCCGACGTCGAGGTGTTCCCCGGCGACGAGGAAGCCAGGCTCGTGCTCGTCGAATCGGTGTACTGCGCAGAGCCGCTGTAGGTGAAGTCGAGCGTCTGGTTCTCGCATTGGGGACTCTGGTCCCCGACGTCGTTGAGTTCGATGGGCAACCCCGTCGTGGTGGTGGCCGATGCGCTCCCTAGGACGTTCAGCGATCCCGAGAACGTCGGCAGCGACAGGTCCGCCGCGGCGCATCCGGTCGGCGGGGTGTTGCTCAGCGCCATCGAGATGGACCCAACCGTGATGGGCACGTTCAGGTTGTTCTGCACCGTGAAGCAGATGTAACGGGTGGTTCCTGGGTAGAGCTCAGCGGTCGATCCTGAGCACGCTGAGGTTGAGTAGATGTTCGACGTGATGGTGAACCCGGAACCGGCGGTGAGTGACATCTTCGGGTCCGAAGGGTGGAGGACCGTGTGCGCGACGCCGAAGGTGAGGGCCGCGATGACGAGCGCGACGAGACCGGCGCTCGCTATCTCCCTCAGCCTCTTCAACGCTTTCACCGATTCTTTGTCCTCAACTCAAGTGCCTCTTGGTTCTGTTGTGATGGGCAAGCCCACCGAGGGATCTCAGGTTCCGCCTAGCTGGAATCCCTCGCTGACCTCACCCGGTGGTTGGCCGGGCCACGGGGGTAATCCGTGACCCGGCCTTCCGACCGAGTTGACCGCCAAAATGGCGGCTGCTGATGCAGAGTCTCCGAAGAGTTCCTACGAGGCGCTCACCGTCACGGGGACAGAGCTGAGACCCTGACAAGCATCCTGGGGGGTTCCAGAGTCGTTCAGCACGACAGTGACCGTTCCGGTGTCGTAGGCACCACTCGCCAGGTCAGCCGAGGGAGTCCCCGGAGTCACACTGTTAGTGCTCCCGTTATCGGTAGCCGTGAACCAACTGCCGAGGCATGCGCCACCGGTACCGGAGTTACCAACGGAGACGGCGACGTTGTTCAGTTCCTGGTAGCCCACGCTGGCGTTGGTAATCTTGTAGGTGAGCGTCTCGCTTCCACTGCCCGGCAAAAGTGCATTGGATGTGTCGCTGCTCACCGAGACCGTCCAGTGGCTTGAAGAGCCCACCGACGCGTCGCCAGTGCCGTTGCCAGTGTCTGTGAAGTAGGCGAAGGCCGCACCGGCAGCACCGAGGGCAAGCCCTGCGGCGAGGCCGATGGCCACCACCTTCTTGTTCATGAATCGCTTCATTACTGCTCCTTTTCTATTTGGGTTACTTGATTAGGGCGCCTGAGATCCCCCGCTCCAGGCGTCACGTTGTGCGGCGCCTGCGGATTCGCAGGCCGCCCTATGCAAGGAACCCATTGGAGGGGGTTCCCGCTTACTGCCAGGAACCCGATACTCGAGCTCCCGTTTGTTGGGCCCGCGACGACCTTGGAATCGCTTCCATCGTCCGGTACCACAACATCTGTTGGCGATGAGGGGAGTCGCGTGCGCGCTTCCGTGGCTGGTGTTACGCGCGGGACGAATCGCTCCGCGACGCGCTCACGAATCACCGCATCGATGGTTGGAACGCTGCAGGGTTGCGCCAACTCCACTTACCGCCTGATCTGATGAGCGGTCGCCAAACCACTCACGCTTCGCCAATAGAGCCAGGATTTCATCGAGCCCTTTGCGCGTCAACGGGTTTGCACCCAGCGGACAACTCATTGACGACCCGAGAAAGGCAGCGCTGTGCGGGCATTGAACGCCGTTCTTCCTGGGTATCGCGTCGTCTGTGGCGCATGATCGCCAATGGTCACGACGGAGTCGCGACCCAAGTTGTTGTGCATGCCTTGTGATGAAACGGCTCAAGCGTTTCGAGTCATCCACCGACACGGTCGCCCACTGCGGCGCTTGATCTCTGCCCACTCAGAGCGTCGGTGTGCCTCCCGGGCAAAGACACCCGTCGACTCCCTCAGACCAGCAGTAGAGAGGGCGTACACACAAGACGGGATCTCGCTGGGGTGGACCACCGAGCGATGCCAACCAGGCCCGGAACACGTCGCGTACACCGAGCGTCGCGTCCTATCCGTAGATGCGGCAGGTACCCGCCGGACCGCATCGCACCTCCAAAGTGTCGAGGGCACGGCGGAGGCAGCAGCCGATGGGGCGGGCCAAACGAGACAAACTTCGGTGTCGATCAGGCTGCGTCTCACACGGGCGAGACGCCGTGTCACGTCGGGCACTCAAACCCTGCGAGCATGGACCCATGGGTCCGGATGCCGGCGACAACGTGCCAATGGACGATGCGCCGCCAGTCGCCGAAGACGAGGCGGGCGAGGACGCCTCGGGAGGCTTCGACCGCTGGCGCACGGAGTCGGCGCTCGGTGCGGTCGGCACCGGCATCGCGCGGGGTCTCCAAGCGGTCTTCGCGCCGCACGTCGACGAGGTCGTCATCATGGCGTCGGTGCCCGGCGATCCCCCCGACGCCGACGACCGTGTGCGCGTGATCCTCGATCCCGACGACCCGACCAAGTCGATCGCCATCGTGCCCGACCCGCCGGCCCATCCGCCCGGCTGAGTTCTGCGGTCGCGCCGAACCAGCGCGCGCTATCGGCGTCCGCCGATCGACGCGCGCCGCGACAGCTCCGACGCCCAGAGATGTTTGACCAGGTCCAGAGATTGGACCTACCATCCGGGGTATCGGACATCATGTCCGATACATCAGAGGAGTTGTCGAACCATGAGCACTCTGGCTGACGTGGCCCCCGTCGACCTCTCGGACTCCCGGTCCTACGTGGCCGGTGTCCCCCATGCCTATCTCGCCCATCTGCGGCGCCATGACCCCGTGCACTGGCAGGACGAGCCGGGCGGCCCCGGCTTCTGGGCCGTGACCAAGTACGAGGACTGCGTCACCGTCAACCGCGAGTGGGAGCGCTTCAGCTCCGCCGCCCGGGGGACCATGCCCTTCGAGATCGGCGAGGAGGAGGTGGCCCAGCAGAGCCTGATGATGCTCAACATGGACCCGCCCCTCCACACCCGCTACCGCCGGCTCGTGAACAAGGGGTTCACCCCGCGCATGGTGCGCGACCTCGAGGAGCGCATCCACCGCTCGACCGACGCCATCCTCGACGAGGTCATCGAGACGGGCCACGCCGACTTCGTCACCCAGATCTCGGCCGAGCTCCCCCTCCAGGTCATCGCCGACCTGCTCGGCGTGCCCCAGGACGACCGTCACCAGATGTTCGACTGGTCCAACCGCATGGTGGGCAGCGCCGACCCCGAGTACCAGGCCGAGGCGGACCAGGCCCTCTCCTCCGCCATGGAGCTCTACGCCTACGCCGCCCAGCTCTTCGCCCAGAAGCGCATCGACCCCCACGCCGACCTCATGAGCGCACTGACCACCGTCGAGATCGACGGCGAGCGCCTGAGCGACCTCGAGCTCGAGCTGTTCTTCCTCCTCCTCACCGTGGCCGGCAACGAGACGACCCGCAACCTCATGTCCGGCGCCATGCACGCCTTCTTCGCCCACCCCGAGCAGTGGCAGCGCCTCCTCGACGAGCGCAGCCTCCTGCCCACCGCCGTCGAGGAGATGCTGCGCTTCGTCACGCCCGTCATGAACTTCCGCCGCACGGCCATGGCCGACACCGTGCTGAGCGGCACACAGATCGCCGCCGGCGACAAGGTCGTCTTCTTCCACGCCTCGGCCAACCGCGACGAGGAGGTCTTCGTCCAGCCCGACGTCTTCGACGTCGCCCGGGATCCCAACCCCCACGTCGCCTTCGGCGGCGGAGGCCCCCACTTCTGCCTCGGGGCGCACCTGGCCCGCCTGGAGATCCGGGTCATGTTCGAGCACCTGCTCGACCGGATGCCCGACATCCGCCAGGACGGGGAGGCCCAGCGCCTGCAGTCCCAGTTCATCAACGGCGTCAAGCACCTCCCCGTGGCCTTCACGCCCGCCGCCCCCGTCGGCGCCTGAACCGGCCGGCCGAGGGGGACCAACACCCGTGGCCCGGCGTGCGCCCGACGCGCTGAAGGAGGTCATCCGCGACTTCCGGCGCGACCAGATCATGGAGACGGCGCGCCGGCTCTTCGGCGAGCGCGGCAGCACCGACGTCTCCATGGACGAGATCGCCGGCGAGGCCGGCGTCGCCCGCTCGACCGTCTACACCTACTTCGCCAACCGGGACGACCTGCTCCGGGCCTGCGTGCAATCGATGTACGACAGCATGCAGGACACCGTCGAGCTCGTCCTGGCCGGCCGGGCCTCGCCCCAGGACCGGCTGTGGGGGCTGATCATGGGCCTCCTCGAGCGCATCGACGAGAGCCCCTCCTTCTTCCGCCTGGCCATGGCGACCCAGGCGACCTCGTCCGAGGGGTCGGCCGCGGTGGGCGGGGCCCTCATGATGATCGGGCTCGACATGATCAGGGTGCTCGACGAGCTGGTGGGGGCCGGCGTGTCCAGCGGGGACTTCCGGTCCGACCTCGACCGCGAGCGCGCCGTGGTCCTCGTCGGCCAGCAGATCTACGGCGCCCTCTCGGTCCGGGCCGGCGAGCCCGACCCCATCGCGGCGGCGCAGGCGGCCGACGAGATCTGTGACTTCGTCTACCGAGGACTGGGGGCCTGACATGAAATTCGACCTGTGGCTGCCGACGGCGAGCCCCATGACGACGCCCGAGCTGCTCGACCTCGTGGCCGAGGGGGCGGAGACCCGGCAGATCGGGACCATCTGGGTGGGCGAGCACGTCGTGCTCTTCGAGGACTACGAGAGCCGGTACCCCTACGCCGAGGACGGCCGCATCCCTGCGCCGCCGCGCAACGGGTTGCTCGAGCCGATGGTGACCCTGACCTATCTGGCGGCGCGCACCTCGACGGTGCGCCTCGGGACGGCCATGCTGCTCCTCCCCCAGCGCAACCCGGTCTACGTGGCCAAGGAGGTCGGCACGCTCGACTGGCTCTCGGGCGGCCGGGTCGACCTGGGCGTCGGCGTCGGGTGGCTGAAGGAGGAGTTCGACGCGCTCGAACGTGCCCTGGGAGCGCCGCGGCAGGCGCACCGACGAGTACCTCGAGGTCCTGCGCACCCTCTGGGTCGACGACACCTCCTCGTACCACGGCGAGCTCTACGACCTGCCCCCGTGCGAGATGTTCCCCAAGCCGGTCCAGCAACCCCACCCCCCGGTCCACATCGGCGGCGAGACCCCGGCGGCGCTGCGCCGGGCGGCCCGCCTCGGCCAGGGCTGGCACACCTTCAACCGCACCCCCGAGGAACTAGCGGCCGGGCTGGCCGAGCTCGACCGCGAGCTCGAGGCGGCGGGGCGCAGCCGGTCCGAGCTGCGCATCACGGTCTGCCCGTACTTCAACGCGCTGACGCCCGAGTGCGTCGAGCGCTACGCCGAGGCCGGCGCCGACGCCGTGGCCGCCCTCTTCTTCGCCTTCACCCCCGACGACGTGGCCCAGACCTTCGACGACCTCGAGGCCTGCCGGGAGGCGGCGGCCCGCACGGAATAATTGTGCTGGGTAATCGGGCGGCGGGTAATCGAGCGACCGGGCAGTCGAGCGGCGGGAACCTGGCCGGCGGGCCGGCGCCGCCGTCAATCGGGCGGTGCGAGGTGCGCTGCATGCTCGGGGCGGAACACACCCGCTCCCTCGCACCACCCGAAGGTTTGGCAGCCCGAAGCTAGGACCGGACCCGGCGGGACGAATCGTCCGCGGGAATGATCCGGGGCACCCCGACTTTCATCCTTGGGGATGAGCAACGGGCGACGCCCGACGGGCAGCCTGGAGCGGTGCGACCCGGCGGCGTCCCGAACGGAGGCCCTGCTCAGGCGGCACTACCATGGTCGTCCCGCCTGGGAACGAAGGATCCAATGGCCCCGAGCTCACGTCACCCGTACCCGGAGAGGCTCCGGACCCGGCGCCGACGGAGGGCCGCGGCGGGGCCGCCGCAGCGACAGCTCGACGGGGCGTGGCGGGTGTGGGAGCGGCTGCGCGCCGTGGACCGCCGCTACGCCACGCTGGTCGACGTCGGGCTCGCCGCCGGCTTGTTCGCCCTCAGCTGGGCCTGGGCGGTCCAAGCCGCGGGCCGGCCCAGCCCGTGGTTCGCCGCGGCCTTGATCTTCCCGCTCGTCTTCCGGCGCCGGGCGCCCATGACCGTCTTCCTGGCCGTCGCCGCCGTGGCCTTCGTCCAGTGGCTGGTCACCGGGCCGGCCCTGGCCGACGTCTCGCTCCTCGTCGCCCTCTACACCGTCGCGCTCGAGTCCGAATGGCTGCTGGTGGTGGCGGCGTCGACCCTCCTCGAGGCCGGCGTCGTCATGGCCACGGTGCGCTGGCGGCCGACCGGCAACGACGTCAAGTCCTTCGTGTTCCTCACCGGGCTCGCCTTCACCGCGTTGTTGGCCGGCATCGTCGTGCGCGCGCTGCGCAGCCAGCTCGACTGGCTGGCCGAACGGGCCGAGCGGCTGGAGCTCGAACGGGACCAGCAGGCCTCGCTGGCCGCGGCCGCCGAACGGGCGCGCATCGCCCGCGAGATGCACGACGTGGTCTCGCACAACATCCAGGTGATGGTGACGCTCGCCGACGCCGCCACCCGGGCCCAGCCGGCGGACCCCGCCCGCGCCGCCGAGGCGATGCAGGAGGTCTCGAGCACGGGCCGCCAGGCGCTGACCGACATGCGCCGCCTGCTCGGCGTGCTGCGGGAGGATCCGGGAGGTGGCGGCGGCAACGGGGCGGCCCGCCCGTCCCTCGCCCCCCAGCCGGGCCTGCGCGACCTCGATGCGTTGGTCGAGCGCCTGCGGGGCACGGGCCTGGCGGTGTCGCTCGCGCGCTCGGGCCGGCCCTTCGAGGTCACCGGCGCCGCCGGGCTCACCGTCTACCGCATCGTGCAGGAGGCGCTCACCAATGCGCTCAAGCACGCCGAGGCGCTCGGGACGGTGGAGGTGGGCCTGGCCTTCGACGACCCCGACGTCTCGGTCCGGGTGGTCGACGACGGGCGCACGAGGGTGACGACGCCCGGTCCGGCCGACGGCAACGGGCACGGCCGGCCCGGGCGTGCGGTCGGCGGCGGTCACGGGGTGGCAGGCATGGCCGAGCGCGCGGCCGCCTTCGGGGGAACGCTCGACGCCGGCCCCCGGGCGGCGGGCGGCTGGGAGGTCGTGGCCACGCTGCGCGACTGCAAGGCGGCCCCGACCACCCCATGACGATCCGGATCGTCCTGGCCGACGACCAGGCGCTGCTGCGCAAGGGGTTCCGCATGATCCTCGAGGCCGAAGAGGACCTCGAGATCGTGGGCGAGGCCGCCGACGGTGCCGACGCGGTGCGCCTGGTCGAGCTGTACCGGCCCGACGTCGTGCTCATGGACGTGCGCATGCCGGTCCTCGACGGGATCGAGGCCACCCGGGCCATCACCGCCGCCACGCCGGGCGACGAGACCCGGGTCCTCATCCTCACCACCTTCGACCTCGACGAGTACGCCTTCAGCGCCCTGCGCGCCGGCGCCAGCGGGTTCCTCCTCAAGGACGTGCCGCCGGCGGAGCTGGTCTCGGCCATCCGCACCGTGGCCCGCGGCGACGCCGTCGTCTCGCCCCGCGTCACCCGCCGGCTGCTCGAGGAGTACGCCGACCAGCTCCCCGACCTCTCCGCCGGCGCCGGGGCCGCGGGCGCCGCCGCCGGGGAGCACCCCGCGCTGGCCAGCCTGACCGAGCGCGAGCGCGAGGTGCTCCTGGCGGTGGCCGACGGCCTGTCCAACGCCGAGATCGCCGAGCGCCTCTACGTCTCGGAGGCGACGGTCAAGTCGCACGTGGGCCGCCTGCTGGCCAAGCTCGGGCTGCGCGACCGGGTGCAGGCGGTGGTCTTCGCCTTCCAGTCCGGGCTGGTCAAGCCCGCCTAATCGCCGGCTGCCCTTCCTTTCCAGAACGATCCACAAGTCGGTTTAGAGTTCTGGGAAAGTCCCACCGGCCGCCCGACGGAGGCTGCACCTGCGGCGTTGGCCGGACCGGGCGCCCGTAGGCTCGGGGCGTGGCGAACCCCGACACCGCGCTCGGCGCGTTCACCGACACCGGCCCGTGGACGGTGGACCCGGCGGCCCTCGAGTGGCTCCCCGGCCTGGTCGGGGTGCGGGCGCGCCTCGCGGCCTCGCTGCCCGGCCTCACCCGTCGCCGCGCGCTGCCGCCGGGCCGCCGGGTCGGCACCTCGGTGTGGCACCTCGGGGGCGCGCTGGGGCTGTGGTCCGTGCAGGAGCGCCGGCGCGGCGGCTCCGCCTCGATCGCCGGGATCTCGCGCCGGCTGCGGGTGGCGGCCGAGCGGCTCGGCCCGACCTACATCAAGCTGGGCCAGATCATCGCCTCGGGCGACGGCATCTTCCCGCCCGAGCTGGTCGCCGAGTTCAAGTGGTGCCGCGACCAGGTCCCCGCCGAGCCCTGGCCGGTGGTCGAGCGCGTGCTCACCGAGGAGCTGGGCCGGCCCATCGGCGCGGTGTTCGCCTTCGTGGACCGCGTCCCGCTGGCCGCCGCCTCCATCGCCCAGGTGCACGCGGCGACGCTGCGCGACGGGACGCCGGTGGTGGTGAAGGTGCAGCGCCCCTCGGTCTCGGCCCGCGTCCGCCAGGACCTCGCCGTGATGGCGTGGCTCGCCCCGCACCTGGTCGGGCGCATCCCGGTCGCCGCGCTGGCCAACCCGCCGGCCCTGGTCGAGCTGTTCGCCGAGACGATCATGGAGGAGCTCGACTTCCGCCTCGAGGCCGAGAACATGCTCGACATCGCCATGACCTTCGCCGCGCTGGACCAGCGCGACTTCGTCGTGCCCCGCCCCCACCCGGCGCTGGTGACGCGCCGGATGCTCGTGATGGAGCGGCTCGACGGGTTCCACTTCGGTGACGTCGACGGCATGCGCGCCGCCGGCATCGACACCGAGGCGGTCGTGCGGGCCGGCATGGTCGGCTTCCTCGAGGGCGCCATGATCCACGGGATCTTCCACGGCGACCTGCACGGCGGCAACCTCTTCGTGCTGCCCTCGGGCAAGATCGCCCTGCTGGACTTCGGCATCACGGGGCGCCTGAGCGAGCCCAAGCGCCTGGCTCTGCTCTCGCTCCTCGTCGGGGCGTCCAACGGGCACATCCCCACGCAGGTGGCCGCCCTGCGCGACCTGGGCGCCTTCCCCGACGACGTCGACGTGCCCCACGTGATCGACCTGCTCGGCCTGGAGCGACCCCCGCTCGACCCGGTCACGCTGACGCCCGACGAGCTGACGGCCGAGATGCAGCGTTCCATCAAGACGCTCCTCGGGCTCGGGGCCCGCATGCCCAAGGAGCTGATGCTGTTCGTGAAGAACATGATGTTCCTCGACGGCGCCATCGCCACCCTGGCCCCCGACCTCGACCTCTTCGCCGAGGTCGAGGCGATCGCGCTGCTCTTCGCCGCCAAGCACGGCGAGCGCATCATGGCCCAGCTCGGCCTCGAGCCCCAGGAGGACTGGGCGCCCGACATGGCCGGCGTGCGGGCGGGCTTCGGGCTGGACGAGTCGACGCCGAGCCTCACCCACCGCGAGCTCCAGGCCCGCCGGGCCCAGGTGCGCGAGAAGTTCACCGGGCCGGACCGCCGCCGCGGCCGGGCCGGGCGGAGGCGGCGCTCCCCGCAGTAGCGCGCGCGCGTCCCGGGAGGCGGCGGCCTCCCGAATTGGGCCAACATGGCCCCGAACACGGAGCCGAGGGGAGGCGAGGCCATGGCCGCAGCGGTGCAGGGGGACCGGTCCACGCCGGGGGGCGCCCTCCCCTCGTACGCGTCCGGGACCTCGGCCACTCCCCTACTCGGCGACACGATCGGCGCCAACCTGCGGCGCACCGCCGCCCGGGTGCCGGGCCACGAGGCGCTCGTCGACGTCCCCTCGGGCCGGCGCTGGACCTACGCCGAGCTGACCGGCGCCGTCGACCGGCTCGCCACCGCGCTGCTCGAGGGGGGCACCGAGCCGGGCGACCGCGTGGGGATCTGGGCGCCCAACTGCCCCGAGTGGGTGCTGCTGCAGTTCGCCACGGCGTCGGTCGGCGCCGTCCTGGTCACCATCAACCCGGCCTACCGCACCCACGAGCTCGCTTTCGTGTTGCGCCAGGCCGGCATCACGCACCTGGTGGCGGCGTCCGCGTTCAAGACTTCGGACTACGCCGCGATGATCGCCGAGGTGCGGCCCCGCTGCCCCGAGTTGGACGAGGTGACCATCATCGGCTCGGACCGCTGGGACGCCCTCGCCGGGACCGCGGCCGACGCCGAGCGCCTGGCCCAGGCGGCGCGGCCGCTCTCGGCCGACGACCCGATCAACATCCAGTACACCTCGGGGACGACGGGCTTCCCCAAGGGCGCGACACTCAGCCACCACAACATCTTGAACAACGGCTTCTTCGTCGGCGAGCTGTGCGGCTACAGCGAGGCCGACCGGGTCTGCATCCCCGTGCCCTTCTACCACTGCTTCGGCATGACGATGGGGAACCTCGGGGCCACCACGCACGGCGCCGCCATGGTGATCCCCGCCCCGGGCTTCGACCCGGTTGCCACCCTCGCCGCGGTGGCCCAGGAGCGCTGCACCTCGCTCTACGGGGTGCCGACCATGTTCATCGCCGAGCTGGCCGAGCCGGGCTTCGACGCCTACGACCTCTCCAGCCTGCGCACCGGGATCATGGCGGGCTCGCCCTGCCCCGTGGAGGTGATGAAGCAGGTGATCACCCGCATGGGGATGGAGGAGGTGACCATCTGCTACGGCATGACCGAGACCTCGCCCGTCTCCACCCAGACCGCGGCCGACGACCCGCTCGAGCGCCGGGTCTCGACCGTGGGCCGGGTGCACCCCCACGTCGAGGTCAAGATCGTCGACCCCGAGACGGGCCGCACCCTGCCCCGGGGCACGCCCGGCGAGCTGTGCACGCGGGGCTACTCGGTCATGCTCGGCTACTGGGGCGAGCCCGAGCGCACGGCCGAGGTGATCGACGCCGCCCGCTACATGCACACCGGCGACCTCGCCGTCATGGACGACGAGGGGTACGTGAACATCACGGGGCGCATCAAGGACATGGTCATCCGGGGCGGGGAGAACATCTACCCGCGCGAGATCGAGGAGTTCTTGTACTCGCACCCCGACGTCCTCGACGCCCAGGTGATCGGCGTGCCCGACGTGCGCTACGGCGAGGAGCTCATGGTGTGGGTGCAGCTGCGCCCGGGCGCGGCGCCCCTGACCGCCGACGCGCTGCGCGCCTTCTGCACCGGAAGGCTGGCCCACTACAAGATCCCGCGCTACGTGCACGTGGTCGAGGAGTTCCCGATGACGGTGACGGGCAAGGTGCGCAAGGTGCAGATGCGCGAGGAGTCGGTGGCGCTGCTCGGGCTGGGCGACGCGGCGGCGGTCGAGCACGCGTGAGGCCGGCGGGGTGGTGAACGGCGGACGCGTCGTGCCGGGCGTCGCCATCCAGGACCAGATGACCGGGAACCACTGCTGGGGCTGCGGCGCCGACAACCCCGAGGGGCCCCACCTCAAGAGCTTCTGGGACGGCGCCCTGGCCGTGGCGACGTTCCACCCGTCGGCCTCGTTCGCCGCCGGACCGGTGCACGTCCTCAACGGCGGCATCATCGCCACCCTGCTCGACTGCCACGGTGTCTGCGCCGCCATCGCGCGGGCCTACGACGTCGAGCGGCGCCCCATCGGGAGCGACCCCGAGATCTGGTGCGCCACCACGTCGCTGACGGTCGACTATCTGCGCCCGACCCCGATCGGCGAGCCGGTGGCGCTGGCGGGACGGGTGGTGGACACGAAGGACCGCGCTGCGACCGTCGAGTGCACGCTGGTCAGCGCGGGCAAGGAGCGGGCCCGCGCCACGGTGCGCTCGGTGCTGGTGCCCGAGGAGTGGCGCCACGGGTCGCGGAGACCCGCCGGGGACGCGCTCAGCCCCCGGGCGCGGCCACCAGCGCGATGAGCTCGCCGGCCGCCCAGTAGCGGGTCGGGCGCCCGGGTCCGAGCCGCCCGGGGCGGTAGGGCTTCACGATGCCGCGGTCGGCGAGCGTGGCCAGCGCGCTCTGCCCGGAGCGGGCCGAGATCCCGAGGCGCTCGGCGACCACGGCGGCGCTGAGGACGGGCTGCTCCACGAGGAGGTCGATCACCCGCCGCGCCGCGGCGTCGGCCCGCACCCCCTCCAGACGGCGGCGCCAGTCGGCGACGAGCACCTCGGTGCGCGCCGAGCACGGCGTCCGCCGCCTCGCTGGAGCGCTCGAGCGCGCCGGCCATCCACTCGACCCAGGCGTCGGTCTGGCCCAGGCGGAAGAGGGTCAGGCCGGCGAGATACCCCCCGGGATCGCGGGCGATGACGACGCTCACCGGCGGCGGCACCGAGATGTCGAGCCGGCGCGCCAGGACCCAGCCGATCAGGACGCGCCCGATCCGCCCGTTGCCGTCGCCGTAGGGGTGGACGGACTCGAACTGCGCGTGCACGACGGCGGCCTGGGTGGCGGCATCGAGCGTGTCGTCGTTGGCGAAGGCGATCAGGTCCTCCATGAGCTCGCTCGATCAGCCCGGGCGGCGGCGGCACGTATGCGGCGTCGCGTGGCGAGGTGCCCCCGACCCAGGACTGCTCGGTGCGGTAGGCGCCGGCCGTCCCCTGCGGGCAGCCCGCCCCGCGGGCTCCATGAGCCGGCGGTGCCAGCCGTGGAGCTCGGCCCGGGTGAGCGGGCGCGCCGAGGAGCCGAGGGCTCCGACGACGGCGCCGAGGTTGTCGGCCACGTGGGACGCGGCACGCCGCTCGGCGTCGCGCCCACCTCGGCCGCGGCCACGTCGGCCAGCGGCGTGCGCAGCCCCTCGATGAAGGAGGAGGCCACACCCTCGGAGCGCAGACAACAGAAGCGTGGCCAGCGGCCCGACGTGCGCCGAGCGGTGCCCCGACGCCGCCACCGCGACCACCGCCCGCTCCGTCAGCCGGATGGCCCGGGGGCCCAGCGAGAAGTCCTGCCCGGCCAGCGGCTCGGGCACCCAGGCCCGCAGCTCGGTCCCGTTCCACACGATCGGGACCTCGCGCCCCCTGGCGGCGTATCCTTCCGTAACCCTGGCCACGGGCGGAAGGATACCGAGCGAGCGGAACCCGGTCCCGGCCCCCGCACCCGGCCGATGGGATGCTGGAAGGGTGGGCACCGTCCGGGCACTCGAACCCGACGACTGGGACGACTGGCGCGCCCTGTGGGCCGGCTATCTGGCCTTCTACCGCGCCGAGCTGCCCGACCCGACCTCCCGGGCCACCTTCGAGCGGCTCTGCTGCCGGTGACGACGCCATGTTCGGCCTGATCGCCCTCGACGACGCCGGCCGCGGCATCGGGATGGCCAACTGCGTCGTGCACGCCTCGACCTGGTCCCGGCAGCCCACGTGCTACCTCGAGGACCTCTTCGTGGCGCCGTCGGCCCGGGGCCACGACGTCGGGCGCGCCCTGCTCGAGGCGGTCGAGGCGGGCCGGCACCGAGCGGGGGGCGGACCGGGTCTACTGGCACACCCAGCAGTACAACGGCCGGGCCCGCTCGCTCTACGACCAGGTCGGACGTCCCACCTCCTTCGTCGTCTACGAGATGTAGCTGACGCGCCTGTCACAGCCGTTCTCGTAGGTTGGCGACCATGCCCCCGGCGACGCTTCGCATCCTGGTCCCGGCCTGGCGAGCCGGCCGGTAGGGTTCGAACGAATCTCCCATGCCGCCCCGCCGTCGCACCGCCACCTCCAATTTCGGTGTCGGGCGCCGCGAGTCGCACGTCGCCGACGCCTTCTACGCCCGCTTCGAGGCCCCCGAGCTCAGCGCCGACGAGCACGTGACCCCGCACGAGCCCGGGGTGTCCTGCCTGTGCGGTGACGCCCGCCGCATGGACGCGCTGGCGGACGACTCGGTCGCCCTCGTCGTCACCTCGCCGCCGTACTTCGCCGGCAAGCAGTACGAGGAGGAGCTCGACCGCGCGGGGGTGCCCGGGTCCTACATCGAGTACCTGGCGCTGCTGCGCGACGTCTTCGCCGAGTGCAAGCGGGTGCTCGAGCCCGGCGGCCGCATCGCGGTCAACGTGGCCAACCTCGGGCGCAAGCCGTATCGCAGCCTGGCGGCCGACGTCATGACGCATCCTGCAGGACGACCTGCACCTGCTGCCGCGGGGCGAGATCGTGTGGCAGAAGGGCGAGGGCGCCAGCGGCTCGTGCGCCTGGGGCTCGTTCCGCTCCGCCGCCAACCCGGTGCTGCGCGACGTGACCGAGCGGGTCATCGTGGCCAGCAAGGGGCGCTTCGGCCGGGCGCGCAGCCCCAAGGAGCGCCGCCGCGACGGGCTGCCCCACGAGAGCAGCATCGGGCCGACGACTTCATGGCGCTGACGCTGGACGTGTGGGACATCCCGCCCGAGAGCGCGGTGCGGGTGCGGCATCCGGCGCCGTTCCCCGTCGAGCTGCCCCAGCGCCTGATGGAGCTGTACACCTATCCGAGGCGATCTCGTGGTCGACCCCTTCTGTGGGTCGGGCTCGACGCTGGTGGCGGCGGTGCGCTGCGGGCGCGACGCGATCGGCTACGACCTCGACCCGTCCTACGTCGAGCTGGCCCGGGCCCGCGTCGCCGGCGAGGCCGAAGGGGTCGGCGCCGGCGCGGCGCACGTCGAGGGTACGGCCAGCGGCGACGGCACGTCGGCGGCCGCCCTGGCCCGCGGGGTGCTCGAGGACGGCGGGCTTCGCCGACGTGCGGCCGAACCGACGGCTGCGCGGGCTCGGGCATGGCCGTCGACTTCACCGCCGCCGACGCGGCGGGCCGGACGTGGTACTTCGACGTGGCGGGGCCGAACTCGGCCTACCGGGGCGGCATGGTCCGCTCCGAGACGGTGTGGCGGGCGCTCGGCCGGGCCCACGTGCTGGCGGCCAGCGGCGTCGTCCCCTTCGTCGTCCTCACCACGCAGCTGCCCCGAGCCGGCACCGAGGCCGACCGGGCCCTGCGGGCCCCGGGGCCGGGCGGGATCTTCGACGCGGTGGACCTGCTGTCGCCCGACGCCCGGGCGCGGCTCGCCGCCTACGCCGGCGGCCGTGGCGGCTCCCCTCGGCCGGGGTTCTGGTCCGAGTCCGACGTGGCCCCGGGTAGCGCCTGAGCGGTGGGCGGGTAGACCATGGGCACGGTCGTCGCCTGCGCGGTCGTGCGCGACGACCCGCCGCGCGTGTTCGTGGCCGAGAACCTCGACACCCTGAACTGGGTGCTGGCCTGCCAGCTGGTGGCCAAGACGCCCGGGAGCGAGCTGCCGCCGGCGAGCGCGGCGCACTGCGACAGGCCCTGCGGGAAGAGCGCTGGGGCGACGCCGTGTTCGCCTTCATCGCCCGGACCGGGACGGCCGTCGACGTCTACGAGAGCATCGAGCTGCACGCGGCCGCCGAGGCCGCGGTCGGCCCGCTCGAGCTCCAGCTGACCCCCCTGTTCACCGAGTAGCCGGACGGCCCGGGCCGCCGACGGGGCTCGCGCGGGGCCGCGGCAGGGTCGGGCCGCCGTGGAAGGATTCGTCCATGCCGAGCGACCGCACCACGGTGACCGAGCTCGGGACCGGCCTCGGTATGCTCGGCCTGGCCGGCATCGACGAGGCGGTGCGCGCCGCGCCCGCCGGTGATGCACAGCCTGTCGCCCGAGCTGTGGGAGCGCCTGGCCGCACTGCGCGCCGGGGGCGGCTACGACGCCGAGTTCCACGCCGCCTGGGCCAACGGGCAGGCCTTCCTGGCGGCCGACGACGGCCTGCGGGGACGCCTGCCCAAGGTGGTGGAGTGGAAAGGAACGGGCCGCGCCCCGGGGGACGAGGTGGCGCCCATCGACCTGCGGGTCGACCACGTCTATCTCGTCAGCTGCAAGTACCTCTCGAAGATCCTCTTCAACGTGTCGCCGGCGCACGTCTTCGACGGACTCCTCGTCGGCGGGTCGGGCCGGGGGGCGCGGACGCGCGGCGGCGTCGCTGCCGGGCGTCGGGGACTGGTACGCCGCGGTGGCGCCGGCCGAGTATCAGGCGCTCTACGAGTCCGTGCGGCGGGCCGCGGTCGACCGGGACGGCGCGGCGCCGACGGGCCGGTCCGACGTGCTGCCGCGGCCCCGGGAGGCGCAGGACCGGGCTCCCGCCGCGCTGGCCCTGCCGGGGCTCGGCGCCGTCGACGCCGCTGCCGACGCCGCCGCCGCTGCCGCCGCTGCGCCGGGCTCCGTGTCCGGGTCCGGGCTCGACGTCGGCTCCACGGGCGCACCGCCCGGACTGCTGCGTGTCCTGCCGCCCCGCGCCGTCGACCTGTCCTCGCACCAGCGCGACGCCCTCGGGCGTTGGCTCGGCGCGGGCTGGCCGGGGGACGCCAAGGCGCTCTACGCCACCCTGTCCCAGGCGGTGGCTCGGGCGTCGGTGCGGCGCTGGGAGGCCGCCATGGACGGTGGCGCGGGTGCGGGCGAGGCCATGCTGTGGCGGCTGCTCCGCATCGGCAGCGCCCCATATTTCGTCCTGGGCTCCTCCGCGGCCCGCTCGCTGCGGCTGCGCATCGCGACGTCGTGGGACTGGCGCCGGCAGTACAAGTTGGTCTCCTTCGCCCTCGAGCCCCAGCCCGGCGGGCAACCCCGCGTCGGCTGGGAGGCCACGGTGCGCGAACGCGTGTCCCACGACCTGCACGCGGTGGCCGGGCACATCGAGGTGCGGTGGAGCCACGGCCGCTTCGGTGGCCTCCCCGAGGCCAAGGGGTACCTGGATACGCCGCATCACCTCGTGCCTGGATATGTCACCCTCCGATGACCGCGTTCGATCCGGCCGCCTTCGCCCCACCGCTGCGCCTCCCCCGCCTCACGTCGCCGCCCGTCGTCCTGCGGCCCTACGCGCTCTCCGACCTGTCCATGGTGCGCCAGGCCTCCGCCGATCCGCTGATCCCCTCCATCTCGTCGGTGCCCCGGGACTACACGGACGACAAGGGGCGGGCCTACATCGAGCGCCAGCACGCGCGGGCGGCGGAGGGTGACGGCTTCTCCTTCGTCATCGCGCACGAGATCGACACGGAGGTCGGTCTCGGCTCCATCGGGCTGTGGCTGCAGGAGATCGAGAGCGGACGCGCGTCCATCGGCTACTGGCTCGTGGCCGGTGCGCGAGGCCGGGGCCTGGCCGCCCGCGCGCTCGAGGGCGTGGTGTCGTTCGCGTTCGCGGAGCTGGCCGTCCCACGGCTGCACCTCTTCGTGGAGCCGTGGAACGTGGCGTCGGCGCGGACGGCCGAGGCCGCCGGCTTCACCCGGGAGGCGACCCTGCGCGGCTGGGAGCGCATCGACGGCGCGGAGCGCGACGCCGACTGCTTCGCCCTCTTGTTCGAGGAGTGGGTCGGCTGGACCTGAGGAGGCCGGGCGGCCCGGCGGCACCTCTGCCAGACTGCCCCGGTGTTCGGGCACCATCTCCGGGGCGAGGACGTGGCCGAACGCCGATCGTGAGGGTCATGGCCGAGAGGGAGGGAACGCCGATGCCGACGCTGGTGCTGGTCGAGGTCGAGGACCGGGTGGCCACGGTCACCCTCAACCGCCCCGAGGCGCGCAACGCCCTGTCGTCCGAGCTGCAGGGCCAGCTCGACGACGCCATCACGGAGCTCGACGGACGCGAGGACGTCGGGTGCATGGTGCTGACCGGAGCCGACCCGGCCTTCTGCGCGGGCGTGGACCTGAAGTCGCTCTCGACCGAGCTGCGGTCGGTCCAACAGGACCGCATGAAGAGCCGGGTCACGCATTACGGCATGCTGGTGACGCACGCCACCCCGATCATCGGCGCCGTCAACGGGCCGACCGTCACCGGGGGCCTGGAGCTGGCCCTCTCCTGTGACTTCTTGATCGCGTCCGAGCGGGCACGCTTCGCCGACACCCACGCGCGGGTCGGGGTCATGCCCGGCGGCGGCCTCACGATCCGCCTGCCTCAGCTCGTCGGGATCGACCGGGCCCGGCGCATGAGCTTCACGGGAGACTTCATCGACGCCGAGACCGCTCGCGACTGGGGCCTAGTCGTCGAGGTCGTGCCGCACGACACGCTGGTGGCCCGGGCCCAGGAGATCGCCGCCACCGTCGCCGCGATCCCGTCGGAGTACATCCGCGAGATACGACGCGGCTACGACCAGATGGGCGCCCTGGCGGGCCCCGACGCCTGGAACGCCGAGTCCCGGTGGTCGAGGACGTGGCTGGACGAGCGCTTCGACCAGTCCCGCTTGGCTGCCGAGCGCGAGAAGATCATCGCCCGGGGCCGGGAGCAGAGCACGGGGCTCGGCGGTCCACCGGCGTGAAGGTCTACGCGGGCATGGACCCGCGTCTCAGCCTGCGCGACGCGATCGCCCATGCGGGGCGGGTGGAGCGGCTCGGCTACGACGGGCTGCACGTGGCCGAGACGGTGCACGACGCGCTCGCCGTCGCCCTCCTCGTCGCCGAGCACACGGAACGGATCACCGTCCGCACCAGCGTGGCCCTGGCCTTCACGCGCAGCCCCACGCTGCTGGCCTACGCCGCCTGGGACATCGCGCAGCTGAGCGGCGGTCGCTTCGAGCTGGGTCTCGGGACCCAGATCCGCCAGAACATCGAGGACCGCTACGCGGTGCCCTTCGGCGAGGACCCCATCGGGCGCCTGGGTGACTACGTCGGCGCGGTGCGGGCGGCCTTCGCCTCGTTCGCCTCGGGCGAGCCTCCGTTCTACGAGAGCCCGCACTATCGCGTCACCCGCCTACAGCCCTACTTCAACCCCGGGCCCGACGCGTCGGTGGCCACGCCGCCCGTCTACCTCGGCGGCGTGCAACGGCGGGCCTGCGAGCTGGCCGGGGCCGTGGCGGACGGATTCGTGAGCCACCCGACCAATTCCAACCCGCGCTACCTGCGAGAGAGATGCCTGCCCGCGCTGGCGGCGGGGGCCAGCGCGGCGGGACGGGACCTGGCCGGGTCCGGCTTCGAGATGGTCATCGGGACCCCGGTCATCACGGGGGTCTCCCCCGAGGCGGTGGTCGCCGAGCGAGAGCGCCAACGCCGGCTGCTGGCCTTCTTGTACTCGACGCCGGCCTACGCGCCGACACTCGAGCTCTACGGCTGGACGGAGCTGGGGCCGCGCCTGCGCCAATTGATACGCCACGACCGCTGGGACGACCTGGCGGGCGTGCTCTCCGACGAGGTGCTCGACGCCCTGGTCCCGTGCGGCACCTTCGACGAGCTGCCCGGCCTGGTGCGCGACCGCTTCGGGGGTCTGGGCCAAGGCATCGTGGTCTCCCCCCCGACCGACGCCGGCGAGGACGGCGCCTTCCGCCCGGTCATCGAGGCGTTGCAGGAACCCTGAGGTCGCCTCCGCTCAGCGGGGCATCGGGAAGATGAGCTCCTCGGCCGCCAGCGCGTCGACCGCGGCCCGGCGCTCCTCCTCACTCATGCCGGCGTAGCGCTCTGCGGACGCGAGCACGCGTGGCAGCAGCCCGAGGTCCCCGGGCGTGCAGAAGGCGTGGACGCCGGGCGTCGACAGGGCGAAGTGGACGCCGCGGTCGATGCCCTCGTCGCCGGCCTGCGGTTCGTACCACGACGTGGCCCAGCGCTCCGCCGTGGCGGGGTCGCCGGCCACGGCGTCGGCCAAGGGACGGTGGTCCGCCCACGGCCGGCGCGCCACGGCCTTGATCACCATGACGCCCACGTCGCGCTGGGCGCAGGTGGCCAGGAGCTCCTCGGCCGCCTCGCGATACTCGGCCCGGGCCCACAGGGCGGGGTAGACGGGGAACATCACCGTGTCGAGGTCGAACCGGCGCAGGGCCTCGAGGTGGACCCGGGGCACGTCGAGGTCGTGCCCGGTGATGCCGGCGAAGCGCGTGTGGCCCGCGGCGCGGCAACTCGAGGATGCGTTCGAGCGCGGTCGGAGCGCCGGTCGAGCTCCTCCAGTGTGGTCACCCCGTGGGCCTGGTAGAGGTCGAGCACCTCGGCGTGGAGCAGGCGCCTGGTCTCGTCGAACTGCGCGGTGACGCCGTCGGGATTGGCCCGCAGCGTCTTGCCGGCGACGAAGAACTCCTCCCGGAGCGTCGCCAAATGCGGGCCCACGACCGACTCGGCCGCCCCGTACTGCGGCGCGATGTCGAGGTGGTTCACGCCGTGGTCGAGGGCCAGCCGCAGGAAGTCCCCCGCCTCCTGCGGCGTGGCCGCCCAGCAGGCCGCGCCGCCCAGCACGGCCACGCTGCTGCGGTGCTCGGTCCGCCCGAGGCGGCGTCGCTCCACCGTGCGCGCTCCTCAGCCCTTGAGGCGCAGCACGTTGAAGACGGCGCCGATGTTGTCCGACAGAACGGCGAAGCGTCCCGGCTCGATGTCGGTCGGGCCCATGAACACCGACCCGCCGAGCTCCTGCGCCTCGGCCACGGTGGCGTCGGCGTCGGCCACGGCGAAGTAGACGCCCCAGTTCGGCGGCATCTCGGCGGGCATCTCGGGTGACTTGGGCATCATGCCGCCGACGGAGCGCTCCATCAGCTTCCACTCGGTGTAGGCCGGTGGGCCCCCGGGCGGCCCCACGTCCTCGGCGTCCCAGCCGAACACGGCCTTGTAGAAGGCCTTCGACGCGTCGAGGTCCGTCGTGATGAGCTCGCTCCAGCAGTAGGTCCCGGGCTCGTTGGCCACCTGCGCGCCCGTGTGCTGGTTGGGCTGCCAGAGGCCGATCACCGCACCGAGGGGGTCGGCGAACACGGACATGCGACCGGCGTCCATGACGTCCATCGGCGGCACGAAGACGGTCCCGCCGTTGGCCGACACCTTGGCCACGGCGTCGTCGGCGCTGTCGACGTTCACATAGGTCATCCAGGCCGCTGGGGCGTCGGGGTTCATCTGCGGCCCGATCCCGGCCACGTTCTTGCCGCCCAGGTCGCACACCGAGTACCCACCGGCCTCGGGTGGCCCTTCGGGGCAATTCCACCCGAACAGCGCCCCGTAGAACTCCCTCGACTTGGCCGGATCGGTGCTCGACAGGTCCACCCAGGATGGCACTCCGTCGTCGTAACGTTCGAACTCCACGGCACCTTCTCCTCTCGCTGACGCCCCGACCTCTTCGACGGTACCCGATCGTTGTCCCACGTGCAGCGGCCCCGAGATGAGATGATCACGGGAATGTCACGCGGCTCGGGGGCCCCATGAGCCCCAACCCGATCGGCTCTCGGGTCGAGCAGCTGGCCCAGGCGCTGGCGGAGCGCATCGTCCCCCTGGTGATCGACGCGGTCGACATCAACGGCCTGATCGACAAGGTGGACGTCGAGAAGATCATCGAGAAAGTCGACGTGGACAAGGTCGTCGACCGGGTTGACATCGAGAAGGTCGTCGACCGGGTGGACATCGAGAAGATCATCGACCGGGTCGACGTCCAGAAGATCATCGACCGGGTCGACATCAACGCCATCGTGGACAGGATCGACATCGACGCGCTGGTGGAGCAGACCGAGCTGGGGTCCATCATCGCCCGGTCGACCACCGGCATCCTCACCGAGATCCTCGACGTCATCCGCGCCCAGGGCGTCGGGCTCGACGACTTCATCCTGCGCTGGGGCAATCGCCTGGTCGGCCGGGGCAAACGGATCGCCGCCTGGCCCGACGGCCCTCCGCTGCTGGTCGAGCCGACGGGAGCGACGCCGTGACGACGGTGCCGATGCCGTCCGCCGAGCTGACCGTCGGCCGGCAGGGCCACTACGCCGGCGCCGTGAGCCGGCTGGCCGCGTTCGCCGCCGACGTGGGGGCCGCCTGGGGCGTCTACACGCTGAGCGTCGTGCTGCTCGGCTACGCGGCCAAGCTGGTGAGCGGGCACTCGTTCACCCTCACCAACCACCGGGCTGCGGCCTCCATCACGCTCTTGATTTGGGAGTTCCTCTACTTCACCTACCAATGGGCGGTCAGCGGCAAGACGCTGGGCATGGCCATCATGGGTCTCCAGGTGGTGACACGGCAAGGGGGCCCCATCGGCACCGGTCAGGCCGCCAAGCGGACGCTCGGTCTCGGGCTGTGCCTCCTGCTGTTGGGCATCCCGTTCCTAGGCATCATCTTCCAACACGAGCGCCGCGCGCTCGACGACTTCATCGCCGGGACGGCCGTGGTCTACGACTGGGACGCCCGGGCGGCCCGACTGCGCTGGATGGCCCGGACGGGAGGGCCGCGCCACGCGCGGCCGCGGGGGACGAAGCCCGGAGCGCTGCCGGAGTAGGAGCCGGAACGCCCCCGCCGCGGCAGGACCACGCGGCGACCGCGGGATCGGGTGGGGCCGGGGTCACCAGGGCGGCGCATCTACGATGCCGGCCATGTCCTTCACCGAAGTCAGCCGACCGCATCCCCAGGTCGCCGTCGTCACGCTCAACCGGCCGGAGCGCATGAACGCCATGGCCTTCGACGTGATGATCCCCTTCCGCGACGCGTTGCGCGAGATCGGCAGCGACAACGAGGTGCGGGTCGTCGTGATCACCGGTGCCGGGCGCGGGTTCTGCTCCGGCGCGGACCACGAGAACCCCGGCACGATGCCCAACATGGAGGGGCTGACGCTCCCCACCATCGCCCTGCGCTCCATGGAGATGCTCGACGACGTCATCTCCACCATCCGCCGCCTGCACCAGCCGGTGATCGCGGCGGTGAACGGCGCCGCCATCGGGGGCGGGTTCTGCCTGGCCCTGGCGGCCGACGTGCGAATCGCCGACGCCGACGCCTACTTCCGGGCGGCGGGCATCAACAACGGGCTGACCGCGGCCGAGCTCGGCCTGAGCTTCCTGCTGCCGCGGGCGATCGGGCACTCGCGGGCGGCCGAGATCATGCTGACCGGCCGTGACGTCGATGCCGCGGAGGCGGACCGGATCGGGCTGGTGTCGCGGGTGGTGCCCACCGGCGAGCTGCTGCCGGCGTGTTTCGAGCTGGCGGACCGCATCAACGGCTGGAGCCGCGCCGGCGTCGAGCTGACGAAGCGCCAGCTGTGGAACAGCCTGGACGCGAGCAGCCTGCAGTCCCACATGGACGCAGAGGGCACCTCCCAGCTCTTCGTGCGCATCACGACCCGCAACTTCGAGGAGGCGGTGGCGGCACGCAAGGAGGGCCGGACGCCGGACTTCAAGGATTGAGCGACGTCGGGCGGTCAGGTGGAATTCAGGGGGAATTGACGAGGGAGTTGGCGGCCATCTCGAGGTAGTCACGCAGCTCGATCGTGTCGGATTGCGAGATGCGCCCGGCCTCTCCCAACTCGAGCAGCGCGCCCAGCATGTGACGCAGCCAGGCGTCACGCTCGCCCGGCCCGATGACGAAGGGGGCGTGCCGCATGCGGAGCCTGGGATGCCCGCGCTGCTCGCCGTAGGTGCCGGGACCACCCCAGTACTGCATGAGGAACAACGCGAGGTGCTGGGACGGCTCGCTCAGGTCGTCGGGGTAGAGGGGCCGCAGCAAGGGGTCGCCCGCGACCCCGAGGTAGAAACGGCCCACCAGGTCGACGAAGAACTGCTCGCCGCCGACTCGATCGAACAGAGTGTCCATGGCGTCGAGAGTAGAGGACTTAGAATGCCCAGCGATTTGCGGCCGTAGTTCAATGGTAGAACCTCAGCCTTCCAAGCTGATGATGCCGGTTCGATCCCGGTCGGCCGCTCCCTACGATGTGCCTGGTGGACGTCGGCGCTCGTGTTGTCGTGTTCGGCAGATCGGGAGATTGCGATGTCGACTGAGCCGGTGATGCCTGGGTCGCCCGACACCGACATCAAGGACGACGCCCCGATAGATCCAGAAGCCGCCGTTGGAGCGGGGCGTCCGGGCCAACTTCTCCGCTGGGACCAACACCGAAGACGCCCGTCTGCGCAATGAACGGCGCCATGGGCGATAGTTGCTCCCAAACTGCCTCCACCAGATCCGAATCGAGGGTCTCATCGCCTCCGGTGGCCCGGGCCAAATCCCACGTGTGCAAGGTGAGACCACCGATCCTGAAGCCGAGAAGCTGGGCCCCGGGCATGTCCATTGCAGGGTGGTGGACGATCCGCTCCAACACGTTGGGCTCTTCGAAGGCCGCGTGCTCGGCCGATGCGGCCGTGACGAAGGCTGCGGAGGCATCGTCGCCCAAGACATCGCCGTCGAGTCCAACCATCGCCTCGTCTGTGTTGGCGCCATGTAGCAGGCGCACTGACATGACGCTCTCGCCGACGACGTGACGCACGAGGTCACGCACCGTCCACTCCTCGCACGGGCTCGACACCAGGAGCTGGCCCGGCGTGACAGCGTCGAGCCGACGCTCGAATTCCGCACTGGCACGAGACAGCTGAGCCATTTGTTCCGTGGGAGGGCTCATGAGGTTCCGTACCTGCACATAGTCAGCAGGGCGGCGGAAAGGAGAGGCGGCCGAGCGTCTGACCTGGTCCCGAATTGAAGTTCGCGACCAGGATCCGCGCGGCCGCATCGCGCCGCACATGTGCTGTCGCTGCAGCTACCACATTGAGGCCGACGAAGACGTTGACGACGACACCAGAAGGCTCCGATCCCGCCAAGGAGGGACCGCCAAGGAGGACCGCCACGGTGGCAGCGCCATCGAACCGCGCTTTCGGACCAGCATCGCGATCGCGCCATATACGAAACGGCAAGGGCATCAGCAGTCGCGGAGCTGACCACTCGCTTCGCTGGCAGTCACCGAGCCGCGCTCCCGCCTCAAAAGGATGACGCTGCTCACCAGGACGAAGAGCAGCAGCAGCACGAATCCGACCAGGTCGAGAACCAGGCCAAACGATGCGATCACACCGCCGAGACCGAAGGCCTGCAGAAAGAGCAGGGGCGCGGCGAGGATCGAGACCGAGCCGAGCCACCGCGGCAAGACTCCGCTCCTGAACACGAGCACCCCAGCAGCGAACGCAAAGAGACCGCCGAAGACGTCCGCGACGCTGTCCACGGCGTAGGTCAAGAGGTACAGCGTGTAGGAGACACTGTGGTCGTGTTGCGCCCCGAACGTCGCGAGCTTCCCGTCGAGCACGCCGTAGATCCCGATGTCGCTGACCGCGTGAAGGGCGACAAACAGCCCGCCACCGACCAGCAGCAAGGAGCCGAGGGCACGCGAGCCCTCGGCATCCGTGTGCAGGAGATGGTCGAACAGCTTCCACAGGTAGATCGGAAACGTGGCGGCGTACACGACACAGAAGCCCTCGACCACCACCAGCCGGTTCCTGTGATCGGCGAGCGTATTCGCGATCTTCGCGGCCGAGTCGTTCTGGTTGATGCCGACCCCGAGCCCAATCGCGGACTCCACCAAGACGGCAAGAACGAAGAGGATCCCCGCCAGCCAGGCATACCGCTCCCAGCCGGGTGCGGTCCGCGTGGTCGCCTGTGGGGTGCCTGCATCAACGATGCTGGTGACCATGACGTCGTCCTTCCTTGGCGGCGTCTTGCCAAGGCGTCGTCGATGACGTGGACCCCCTCGTCGAGCCCCTCACGCAGACCGTACACCCTCCATTCACTTCAGAAGGGGACGACGTTGCTACCCGACACGGTTCGCAAGGGGGCCAGTGACCCCATGACGTGCGCGTGCACGTGGGTTTTCGAGTGGCGTTCCGGCCTGTGACTCAGGACGCCTTCCAAGCCGATGATGCCGGTTCGATCCCGTCGGCCGCGAACTCGGCATCGACCTGGGCTCGTCAAGTCAGGGCCAGAACGTCGATATCCACCGGCTCCTGCCGACCACGAATGCTCAGCCGCTCGGAACGGGCACCCGGATATTCCGCGGATATGAGGGCATACAGATCATGAGCGAGCACGACTGCGCTCGGGGTCGCGTGAGCCTGGAGGCGTGCGCCCACGTTGACGGCATCGCCGAGTGCAGTGAAGTCGAGGACCGATCCCGATCCGACGTTGCCCACGAAGGCCGTCCCGGCGTTGGCGGCAACGCCGATGGGCAGGTCCGTGACGGTGGTTGCAAGCTCGAGAGCGGATACAACGGCTTTGCGTCGGTAATCGGGTCCCGCGACACCCTTGATGAAGAGCCCCATCACCTCGTCGCCGACCAACTTGTCCACGATGCCATCATGTCGAATGAGCACCTTCGTCGCAGTGGCGTAGAAGTGGTTCAGGCGCTGGGCAAACTCCGTCGCCGTCGATTGTTCCGCGAGAGAAGTCGACGCTCGTACGTCGGCGAAGACCACACCGATGTCTATCTCGATCCCGCCCATCGGCAAGCGATCGAAGCAGTACTGACACACATTGGGGTTCTTGCGAGAGGGCTTCCGACCAACCAGACCAAGAAGGCTCCCACCGACACCCGCGAACGGGTTCTGGCAAAGCTTGCAACGGGGATCGTGCGGCAGGTGACGGAAGAGGCGCTGGGCGATTTTCAAAGGCTCATACCCCTCGACGAGCAGCGCTTCCCAATCCAGCTTCCTCACCGGTTGCAACTATGGCCCGTCGATCTGCACACAGCTAGCTATTGACCGGTCGGCGGGACCAAGGTGGCACGTGCGTCGTCCACGCGAAGCCCCGCTTCAAGGAGGGTGGCGCGGTTCGCAACCGTTCCTACCAGGCCGTTTGCCGCTGGCGCTCGCGTCTGTTGGCCCGTCTACCCGGAGGGGCATCTGCCAACGCACTGTTGCACACGGTCACAAATGAAAGACCGTGAACAAGCCAAGGGGGCTCGCTTCGGTGCTCGTCCGTTCCACCAGAGTCTTCTTCGTCAGAGTCATCCTGATCGTGTCCGTGATCACGTTGTCCTGCGGCGCAGCTGCGCTCGTGAATGCTCCTGCTTCGGGCGCTGCGACGACGTCGCCCACCGCTCCGACGCTGGCGTCCGAGGCGGCGAGCACCGATCCCCATTGCACGTTCAACGGAAGCTCCCTCCCGTTGGTGACGGGAGTGTCCGCCGGCAGCAAGATCGCGGTCAGCTGCACGGGCCTGTCGCCCCTCCACCCCTACATGTTGGTCGGCACGAGTCTCGTCCTCGCGTCGATCCGGCCGCCCCCCTGCTGTGGGGTCAGCTGACTTCGTTGTCCGGACTCATGGCGCTGCTGACCGCCCTGAAGGAGATCGACCTGCCTTCGGCCATCACTCCGATCTCCGGCCTCACCGGGAACCTGAGCTTCGATTGGACGGTACCGAGGTCCCAGCCGCTCGATCTGAATGCCTCCTGCCCCCCGACGCAACAACAGTTCAACTCGGGTCTGATCGGGCTGCGCCTTGGCCATGATCGACCTCACTAGCTTCAAGCCCGTGGGAGCTGGCAGCGCGCTGTTCGAATACGCGGGTTTCCCCCTCTTCCCCGAAGCCGACATTGGCCCTCTCCACTGCGAAGGCCGTTCCCAATCAGACGGTGTCGGTCAGTGACGCCAGCGGGGCAACCACCTACTGGTGGTTGTCCACGCTGAGCACACTTCAATCGGCGCTGGGAACCGGCGCGGGGTCACCGCCGACCGTGAAGGTCACCCTTGTGGACAACGGCAAGTCCGTCGCGGCGTCGTCACATGCTCAGGTGACGCCGGCAACCTACAACCGGGGCGTCTTCACCCCGCCGGTCCTCTCGGGAAGTTTCACGGTCCCGACAACGGTGACCGGTCCGGTGACGGTCGACGTTCAGCTCACTGCGGCACTCGATGGGATCCCCCTGACCAACACGGCCTCGGCTCCCCTCTCCGTCAGCCCACCCACCACCAGTTAGCTCCTTTCCGCGTTAGCCCGAACGGCTACGGATAGTCTCTGATCGTTCATCCAGAGCGACCTGAGGGACCTGGCCCTTTGACGGTCCGGCATCCGGCTGTGGCACGGTGCCAATGCCAGGATCGATGAGGAGGCCAACGTGGCAGAGCAGCTCCTGGCTGTGGCGTATCTCGACGCGACCGATCGCGACGCCGACCGTATCGCCGCGCTCCATGCCGAAAGCTGGCGACGTCACTACCGTGGCGCCTACTTGGACACCTACCTCGACGGGGACGTCGCCTCCGAGCGCCGAGAGGTGTGGCGGGGCCGACTGGCTCGACCCAAAGAGAATCAGTTCACTGTGATCGCCCGTCACGGCGATGAGCTTCTCGGATCCGCTCACACCTTCTTGGATGAAGACCCGCTCTGGGGATCTCTCCTTGAGAACCTCCACGTCAGGAGTGATCTGAAGAGAACCGGGATAGGGTCAACCCTGCTGTCAGAGACCGCCCGGAGACTGCTTCGACTTCGACCCAACGGATCGCTCCACCTCTGGGTACTCGACCAGAACACGACCGCCAAAGCCTTCTACGAGGCACGAGGTGGCAGTCGGGTCGAGACGCAGCTTCGCGGGCCGTTTCCAGGTGGTGGTCGAGCGCTGGGTCACCGCTACCACTGGGCGGATCCAACTCGACTTTTGCCCTCGCCATCGGCCTGACGGTCGGGTCGGCGGCGCATCCGGTGGCCGGTGAGGGGTAGAAAATATGCATGCAGCTCAGCAAGGACGTGCGCAATGCGCTGACCTCCGGGCACTTAGCCCACCTGGTCACGCTGGAGCCGGACGGAACGCCCCAGGTGACCTTGGTGTGGGTGGGCCTGGAGGATGACGAGATCGTGGCAGGCCACCTCGGGGTGTGGCGCAAGGTGGCCAACATGAGGCGGGATCCACGGGTGGTCCTCTCGATGGAGACCGGGGGACCTGCTCCCAATGGCTTGGCTGAGTACATGGTCGTCCACGGGAGGGCTCGCATCACGGAGGGAGGGGCACCGGAGCTGCTCCAGAGGCTGGCGCACGTCTACCTCGGTCCTGATGTGAAGTTTCCTCCCATGGACAACCCCCCACCCGGCTACATCACCAGGATCACCCCCGAGCGGATCGGTGGGGTCGGACCCTGGCGGACGTGACGCGCTCAGCCGGCGAGGTCGGAGCACATCTTCCTTCCGTCGTGAACGCGGACGTTGCCGATGAAGGTGATTGTGTTCCCGCGCCCTCCGGGCGAGATCGGCAACGTGGCTCTCGAGGTCGTCGACAGAACGAGGTTCACTTGATGGCCGGGGAGGCCGGGGAGGCCAGGTGTTTGCCGAGCGCGTCGAGCCAGTCACTGGTGCCCTGCTCTCGCCATGCAGCCTGCTCCCGCCCGTCGAGGTAGGCTCCGGCCTCGACCAGCAGCAAGTGGGTGCCCTCATCCTCTGGGACGAGCTCGACGGTGGTCAGTGACACGGTCGCCACGGTGTCCCCTTCGCAGAGCACGGACGTATAGACGATTCGCTCGTTCGCGACGATGTCACGGTAGAGCGATTCCCAGATGATCTGCTTTCCCTCGTGGGTGACCGAGTTGCGCTCCAGGCCCCCCGGGCGAAAGTCCAGTCGATAACTGGAGGAGCCGCCGGCGAACCAGCGCGCTTTCACCTCGGGGTCGGCCCATGCGTTGAACATCCGGTCGATTGGCACCGGATAGGTGCGCTCCAGGGTGAACGTGACGTGGGTGACGCTGCGATCGGTCATCGGAACCTCTCCTTGTCCTGGTGTCTCCTGTTGTGTCGTGGTTGCACCGATGGCTCGCTGAGCTCGGCACCGAGCCGATCCAGCCGGTGCTCCCAGGCGATGCGCTGGTCACCGAGCCAAGCCTCGGCTCGGCGCAGGACCTCGGGCTCGAGGCGGCACGTCCGCACGCGGCCGACCTTCTCGGTCGAGACCAGCCCGGCGGACTCCAAGACACCGAGGTGTTGCACGACCGCCGGCAGTGACATCGGCAGCGGCTCAGCGAGCTGGCTCACCGAAGCCGGGCCGCCGACGAGTCTGTGGACCATGGCCCGCCGGCTCGGGTCGCCCAGAGCCTGGAACACTCGGTCGAGATCCTCCAAATGGTTAACCACTTGCCTAAGTGTAGCTGCGGGCCAGATTTCGGTCAAGCAGTCACTTAAGTATCGGCCGGATCATCGTTCCGGCCGGGCGCCATGCTGTACGGGTGGCCCTTGACCGGGAACTTCGAATACGGGATCAACCAGTCGGATCCGGGGAGACGTGCCGCAGGATCTTGCACACCCTCCCGACGTGGTTCGGCATCCCTGCCTCCGTCGAGGACTACGTCGCCGCCGCCCATCGGTCTCCCACCGTCATTGCCTCACTCGGAGACGAGGACGTGGGGCTTGTGACGCTCGTGAGACACAGCCCGTACGCCGCCGAGGTCTACGTGATGGCCGTGCGACCGGAGCATCATCGTCAAGGCATCGGCCGGGCGATGCTCGGGCATGCCGAGGGCATCTTGGCCGCGGACGGCGTGGAGTTTTCTCCAAGTGACGACGCTTGCTCCGAGCAAGTCCGACGCCGGGTACGTCAAGACGCGAGCGTTCTATCTCGCGTACGGCTTCCGAGCACTCGAGGAGTTCCAAGACTTGTGGGGCGCCGAGAACCCCGCGCTCCAGATGATCAAGGTCATTCCGCGTGCTGGTGGTTCACACCAGGTGGCCCGGTGAGCAAAATTGCACTAATCCACTCGGGTTTATAGTATACGTCCCGTGTCGGGCCCATCGAGCTCCGCATGGCGCGAGGCCGTCGAGGTGCTCCGCAACCACGTCGGGCGAGCTGCGTGGACGACGCCCCACCCTCTGCCCCGCACGCAGGGGCGCCGGAAGCTCGCCGTCGGGATGCGCCGCACAGCCTGAGTCGGGTCGACCGGCGCGCGTTCGGAGGATCGTGCGCTGGCGAATCTGATGGCCGACGTCGGCGGCCCGTGGTGGTTGCGATGTCAGGGGGACGGAATGAACGAGCCGTGAAGGGAGTCGACCCGACGATGAACCAGGTGAGGCAGTGCTGCCGCGATGCGTTTCGAGGACATTCGCTCGTTGCTTCGCACCGACGCAGAGCGGTACCTCTTCGAAGGCAACCGTCAGTACAGCCGGCGATCGGTCGCGATCATCCTGGTGACACAACCTGGGTTCCTTGCGACGGCGCTGTACCGATTCGGACACTGGGCGTATCAGCAAGGGGGACTGAAGGGACGGTGGTGCCGACTCCTCCGCGAGCTGGCAAAACGGCCGGTCGAGATCCTCACGGGTATCTCGATCTCGCCGACGACCCACATAGGTCCGGGCCTTTACGTCGCCCATTTCGGAGGCGTCTTCGTCGGAGGCGACAGTGTCATAGGGACGAACTGCAATCTGGGGCACGACACGCTCATCGCAGCGAGCGGCCGTGGAGCGCGACGAGGGTCCCCTCGGTTGGGGGACCGGGTGAACGTGACCTGTGGAGGGCGCGTCCTCGGGCCCGTACACGTCGGCGACGACGTCATGATCGGGGTCAACGTCGTGGTTGCCACGGACGTGCCGGCCCGCACGGTGCTCGCGGCGCCGCCACCGATTGTGCTGTCGCATCGCGGGTCGTTCGACTACGTCACCTATGCAGGTGACGAGTCCGACCCGGATCGGAATGAATCAGCAGCTCTGAGAAGCGACACGTAGGTCGAAACTGGAGGGCCTCAGGTCGCTCGAACCGGGGATCGGTCCGTGGTCGGAACGGGGCCGGCCGGCTCAGATGGGTCTTTGGACTCTGGAGGTCGCGGTGCGCCGAGCGCACACTGGTGCCGCGGGATCCAAGAGGGGTTCCGGAAGGAGGCGCTTATGCGGTGTCTGCGTGAAGGGCCATCCTGAGAGTGGATGGAAGGGGATTGACCGGGAGAGTTCCCGGTAGGCCCAGATAGACCAACGGCAAGCGGCTCGAAGTGAGAGCGTTGCAACGGCAAGGACAAGAAAGCCCAACTGGTAGCCATTTCCCCGAGCGTTCCGCTTCTCGGAGTACAAACGAGAAAAGCGCCCGATCCCCGTTCGTTCGTGGGACGGGCGCTTTCGCGTCGGCACAGTTCCTTCGGCTCGTGCGCTCTATCTGCGTCATGGGCATAGAGATCGTCTACGAAACCCACTCGACCACCGAGGACAACGAGCAGGGAAGAGCGACCGGGTGGCTTCCGGGTCGCCTCTCCGACGCCGGGAGGAACAATGCAGCGGCGCTCGGCGACGGCGCGGCGACGACGGGCGGGCCGCAATCTTCGTGTCGGACTTGCAGAGAGCGATCGAGACGGTGGAGGTGGCCTGTGCGGGCTCGGGCATCGCTGTTCTGATGGACTGGCGGCTCAGGGAGTGCGACGACGGAGAGCTGAACGGTGCAGCCGATCCCGATGTTCATCGTGATCGGCGCACGTACCTCGACCTGCCCTACCCCGGCGGCGAAAGTTGGCGACAAGCAGCACAGCGGGTGAGCCGTTTTCTCTGCGATTTGCCGCTTCGGTGGGACGGTCAACGGATCCTGGTCGTCGGTCACGCCGCCACCCGCTTCGGCCTCGAGGACCTCTGCGCGGGGAAGACCTCGAGGAGGTGATCACGGCCGATTACGGCTGGCAAGAGGGTTGGGAGTACCGGCTCGAGTAGATCCACATTCGATCGGTGCCATGCACTTCGCCACTGTGGGGCGTCGCCCACGGTCGGCCGAGGGGCACGCTGGGCCGGCGGCTCGTGCCGTCTGAGCGCCTTGCGCCATCGTGGAGGTCGACGGCGTCAAAGACCCTCGATGGCGCCCTTCGTTCCATGGTCCTTGCGCCACGCGTCGATGAGGGCATTGGTTGCGATCCTCGTGTTGTCGCCCTCCGCGCTCCCAAGCCACCCGCACGAGCACAGCCCGATGACGCCCACCCTCCCGACGAAGCTGGTGACGTGCGAACTGATCTGAACGATCTTGTGGTCGTTCCCCATGCGAGTTCCCCAGTCTGCTTCGGGCCGCTTCCGAGCGAGCGCCACCGTGTGGCTTCTCAACGGTGGTTGCGAAGGATATCCGCTCAGGTCCCGCCGCATTCACAGCACCGTGGGCCGGGTCGGCCCCCCAAGGCCGCGCTGCGCCTTCCGAGCCGACGGTGCCGGTTCGATGCCGGTCGTCCGCTCTCGTTTTTTGTTCTGGTCGTCCTGGTCGCCGAGCGGAGACGACAGGCGTCGGCGCCTCGGCGAGACTGATCACGTGGGCCACAGCCGGCTGATCGCCTTGTGTGGCATCGCCGCGTGTCTCACGGCGACAACCCTGCTGGCGGCATTCCCGGCCCCCGGAGCCATGGCGCTCGTCGTCGACCATCCGATCGTCGGGATGGCGGCCACCCCCGACGGTGGCGGCTACTGGGAGGTCGCCTCCGACGGCGGCGTCTTCGCCTTCGGTGATGCCCGGTACGACGGCTCCGAGGGGGGCCACGAGCTGAACGCCCCGATCGTCGGGATGGCGGCCACCCCCGACGGTGGCGGCTACTGGGAGGTCGCCTCCGACGGCGGCGTCTTCGCCTTCGGTGATGCCCGGTACGACGGCTCCGAGGGGGGCCGCCCGCTGAACGCCCCGATCGTCGGGATGGCGGCCTCCCCCGACGGTGGCGGCTACTGGGAGGTCGCCTCCGACGGCGGCGTCTTCGCCTTCGGTGATGCCCGGTACGACGGCTCCGAGGGGGGCCGCCCGCTGAACGCCCCGATCGTCGGGATGGCGGCCTCCCCCAGCGGTCACGGGTATTGGCTGGTCGCCTCCGACGGCGGGGTCTTCGGTTTCGGGGACGCCACGTTCTGGGGCAGCACGGGCGGTCTGCGTCTCAACAGGCCGATCGTCGGGATGGCGGTCTCGCCTGGCGGCCACGGGTACTGGCTGGTGGGCTCCGACGGCGGGGTCTTCAGCTTCGGTGACGCCACCTTTTGGGGCAGCACGGGAGGCCTGCAGCTGGACAAGCCGATCGTGGGCATGGCTCCCACCCCCGGCGGCTACTGGGAGGCGGCCTCCGACGGCGGTGTCCTCAGCCTCGGCGGCGCCCCGTTCCACGGATCGGTGCCCGAGCTCCCGCCCCCCGGACCGCCACGGATCGCCCTCTACGGCGATTCCCAGGCCTCCGAGGCAGGGCAGGACTTTGCCTTCCTCGCCAGCATCTCGGGGGCTTCGGTTCGAGTCCGCACGTTCCCCGGCACGGCCACCTGCGACTATCTCGCGTCGATGGCCGCCGACGCGCAGGGCTGGCAGCCCACGGCGGCGGTCCTGGCGTTCTCAGGGGACGCCTTCACCCCGTGCATGGCGGGCTACCAACTAGGAACGCCGCAGTACTTCGCGAAGTACAAAGCGGATACCCAGACCGCGATCTCGATCTTCCGGGCCATCGGCACCAAGGTGATCTTGGTGGGCTTGCCGCTGGACGCGTCCGCCGGACTCAGTCAGAACGCCTCCGCCCTCAATCAGGTCTACCAGTCGCTGGCCGAAGCCAACATCGGTGTCACATACGACGATGCCGGGCAAGCAGTCATGGCGAACGGACAGTTCACCTGGACGCTCTCCTGCCTCACTGGCGAGCCGTGCACGGGACCGGCCGGGACGAACGTCGTGCGCGCTCCTGACGGTGTGCACTTCTGCCCTGACGGCAACACCACCCTCGTCGGCGGCCTCGAGGAGTGCGACGTCTACTCGTCGGGGGCCTTCCGCTTTGCCGCCGCCATGCTCGCACCCGCCCTGACCCCGCCGTCCCTCCCCTCGGACCGTTAGCCCACACCTCGGGGAGGCTGGCGGGCCGTCGTGGCACGATGACGCCCATGCCTTCTGTCTCCGAGGTTTCTGCCCGCTTCGTCGACGAGCTCGCCGCCCTCGATCCGGCCCATGGTGCTCGAATGATGGGAATCGACATCAACGGCAGTCGGTTGCGCGATTACTCCCCGGCCGGTTCCGCGGCCATCCGCGAGATGGTGCTGCGTGCGAGGACGGATCTCGACCAGGCGACCGTCGACGGAGAGGCGGAGCGGCTCGGCGCCATCTACCTCCGGGACGTCCTGGCCGGCCGGCTCGCGATCAGCGACACCAACGAAGACGAGCGCGACCTCTCGATTCTCGATGGCCCGCCCTCGGCCGTCCGGATGAGCTTCGACCTCGTCGATCCCCAGGGCCCCGAGGACTGGGAGGCCGTGACGATCCGACTCGAAGGGGTGCCGGCCGCCATGGCCGGCTACCGCGCCAGTTTGCAGGCCGGCCTGGCCGGTGGCCGGGTCGCTCCCAAACGGTGCGCCGCTGCGGTGGCCGAGCAGTGCGCCGTCTGGGCCGGCGGCTCGGGCAACGGATGGTTCAGCACCTTCGCCCGGTCGAAGGGCGACGTGCCCGGGGCGGAGCGGCTGCGCCGCGCCGGTGCCGCGGCCGATGCGGCGTACGGGGAGCTCTCCGAGTGGCTGCAGAGCTCCTATGTCCCGGGAGCCTCCGAGACCGACGGCGTGGGCCAGGACGCCTACCAGGTCTGGGCCCGTTACTTCCTCGGCTGCGACCTCGACGTCGAGGAGGCGTACGAGTGGGGTTGGGACGAGCTCGGTCGCCTCGAATCCGAACAGAGGCTGGAGTGCGAACACGTGCAGAGCGGAGCCGACTTCGCCGCAGTGCGAAAGCTGCTCACCACCGATCCGGAGCGGGCGGTCCAGGGAGTGGGACGCGTGGCGGGGGTGGCTGCAGGACCTCACGGACCGGACCATCGAGGCGCTGGACGGATGCCACTTCGACATCGCTCCGGCACTGCGAACCTGCCTGGTCTCCATTCCGCCGGAGGGCAGCGGGGCGGCGCCCTACTACACGCCTCCCTCGGAGGACCTCTCCAGTCCCGGCCGCATCTGGTTTCCGACGATGGGCCGGACGACGTTTCCCACCTGGGACGCGGTGACAACCGTGTTCCACGAGGCGGTCCCCGGCCACCACCTTCAGCTCGGCGCCACGAGGTTGGTCGAGCTCACCCGGGCCCAGCAGTTCGGTTTCAATTCCGCCCACGGGGAAGGCTGGGCGCTCTACGCCGAACGGCTGATGGACGAGTTGGGCCGGCTGGACAAGCCGGAGTACCGCCTCGGCTTCCTGTCCATGCAGGCCTTCCGGGCGGCCCGTGTCGTGGTCGACATCGGACTGCACACCGGGCGGCGGATCCCTGCCGGTCGTGCTGGTGCCGGCTCGAAATGGGACTACGACACAGCGGTCGAGTACCTCGAGTCAGCATCTGGACTCGGCCGAGCATCCTGCGAGAGCGAGGCCCTTCGGTACCTCTCCTGGCCCACTCAGGCCACCACCTACAAGCTGGGCGAGCGGGTCTGGCTGGAGGGACGACAACGAGCCCGCCAACTTCAAGGCGAGCGATTCGACCTCAAGGCCTGGCACGGGGCGGCGCTGGCTCTCGGGCCCCTCGGCTTGGACGACCTCGGCAACGAGCTCGAGCGTTTGGCCGTCGTGGATCCCGACACGTCGGCTTCATGAGGCCGGGACGGGAGTGCCGTTCCCTGCTTCGGATGTCGTATCTCGACTGCACCCACCCGCATCACGGTGTCGGAATCGATCGGATCAGCGGCGCTCAATCGCCGGCCGCATGATGGGAGGGATCGTTCTCTCCCGCTGGAACAACGCGTGCATCGGCGTCGACACTGGGACTTGCGCCAGCCCGGATGCTCCTGAGCAAGGGACGAGCAAGCAGGATCGCAACCGCACACTGCAGGATCCCTGCCAGCACGATCGGCAGGCGCAGTCCACCGATCGTCGCCAGGGTTCCCGCCGCGATGGCGCCGACTGGCGCAGCGCCCCAGGTGATGCCGCGCCACGCACCGCCCACTCGCCCCATGAGGCTCTGCGGCGTCAACCTCTGTCGCAGTGAGGTCGCCACGACGGATCCGGTCGCCACCGCCAGGCCGACGAGAAAGAAGGAGGGTGCGGCCAAGTGCCACGATTTCGCCGAGGCCATGATCAGGTATCCGACACCGGATGCAATCGCGGTGCCGATGAGCGTCCACGCGCTGCCGAAGCGTTTGACGAGGCGGTTTGCCACCAGACTCCCGAAGACGTTGCCGAGTGCGCCGACGGCGAGGAAAACCCCGTAGGCCCCGGTTCGGACCCCCCATTCTTTTGTCGCGAGGAGCACCAACACGCCGGCTTCCATCCCCTGGAGTCCAGCGAGGCAGCTCACCATCCAAAGCAGGACCCGCAGGCGGCGATCGGCGAAGAGGAGTTTTGCGCCCTCCCAGACACTCGGAGATTCCTCCGATTCGGGCTTCTCCTTTCCCGTTGAACGGAGCTTGAGGAACGGGAAGGCGGACAGGGCAAGCGCGATCGTGTCGGCGAGGAATGGGATCGCCTTGCGCAGAGCGAACAGCCAGGTTCCGACGATCGGGCCAGCCAAATGTTCGGCACCTGACTCCGTGCCGCTCAACGAGCCGTTCGCGTGTTCGAGTGCGTCGGAGTCGACCAGGGTCGGGACCATGGCCTGAAAGGACGAGTAGTAGATCGCACGCGCTCCCGCGTTCAGCAGAACCACGAGGATCAGAGTCACCAAGGTCATCCGATCGCTCATGATCAAGAGAGCCGCCAACAGGATGACACCGGCGCGAAACGTGTTGGCGAGGGCCATCATCGGGCCCTGGTCAAACCTGTCCGCGAAGGAGCCTGCCGGCAACGCCAAGAGCAGCCAAGGAAGGCTGTCCGCGGCAGCGACGGCGGAAACCGCCAGCGGACGGGGATCCACCACCACCGCCATCAGTGGCACGGCCCCGTAGATGAGTCCGTCGCCAGAACTCGAGAGGGTGAAGCCGACCCACAGGCGCGAGAAAGAGCGCTGCAGCTGATGCCGGTGCCGTGCCACCCGCCTATGAATCATCGAATCCTTCACCCCGTCGCGTCACCAGATTGTCGCACCGATCGCCTCGGCGCCACAGCTTTTGCACTACTGACGCGACAAACGGCGGGGGCCACCCCACGAGTTCAATTCGCTAAAGGTGGCCACCCGCCGTGTCGACAGAACCAGGGCAACACCCCGTACCGTGTCGGGGGAACGGAGATACGGCTTGCTCTGGTCGTACGTGGCCGGTCGTTACCCGGCCGAGATAACTACCACTTGAGAACAAAGCAATCCATCAGTCCCACCTCCTTCGCACCGCTGGTACAGGTGGGGATGGGAGGACCTTCAACCGTGCAACCGGTATCCTCCGTTCCCCGCGCGCCATTCTCCCCGTTGTGCAACCGTTTTGCAACCGTTGTGCTGCCGTTGTGCGGAGAAGAAGGCCGCTGAACAGGAAAAACGGATCAGGGCGAGGCGAAATTAGTGCCGAAAGTCCTGTTCAGGGTCCCCCCAACCCGTGGAGGTACGGCCTTTCTAGCAGGAGCGCCACTCACCCGTTGTCGAGCGGTTGTCCGTTCGAAGGCCGAGTCGCTGCCGTGCAGGTGCCCGGCCGTCGCCGCCAAGGTGGTCCCGGGTGGTCCCGGGCTCCCGCCTCGGGCCGAGGCGCCCACTGGCTCCCGATTGTCGCCCGCCGCGTCGGCGGTGTCCAGAGCGGTCTGAACGGTGTTCGTTCGGGCTGGGTTAGTTCGAGCTGGCGAACGCACCCGGGCCGGATCGCCCACCAAGGGGGGCGATCCTGATCTCGGAGGGTGCGAACTCGAGGGATCCCCCCTGGAGGAGCCACTCTTGGAGGCGCGCGGGCTCCATCGGCTTGGACAGGTAGTAACCCTGAATCGAGTCACAGTCGGCGTCGGCCAGCATCGCACACGTGACCTCGTCCTCAGCCCCCTCGGCGACCACGGTCAGTCCGAGAGAGTGGGCCATGGTGATGGAGGAGCGGACGATGATCGCGTTACTCAAGTCGTTCGGGAGATTGGTCACGAATGATCGGTCGATCTTCAGCTCCTGGACCGGAAGACGATGCAAATACGCGAGCGACGAGTAACCGGTTCCGTAATCGTCGATCGCGATCCGGATGCCAAGTCCGGCCAACTCGTCCAGGACCCTGCTCGCTTGACCCAGATCGGCCATCACCTCCGTCTCGGTCACCTCGAGCGTGAGGGAGTCGGGAGGTATTTCGTTTGCCTTGAGGTGCTTTGCGACGCGGTCCACGAGGCTGGCGTCGGCGAATTCGCGACCGGAGACGTTGATCGCCAGTCCGATCTGAAGGCCGGCCCGTCGCCAACTCGCCAGCCGGGCGCATCCCTCGGCGAGAACGAAGTCGGTGATCTGACTGATGAGTCCCAACTGCTCGGCGATACCGATGAACTCGTCAGGGGGGATCACCCCCTGCACGGGATGGTGCCAGCGGGTCAAAGCCTCGACCTGTTCAATTTGCCCCGACTGCACGTTGGCGATCGGCTGGTACATGACGCTCAGTTCGCTCTTGTTCTCGAGCGCATGCGTCAGCAGACCGCCGAGCATCAGCCATCTCTGCATGCTCTGGTCCTGTTCAACCGAATACACCTCAGCCGTGGTCCGGCGCTCCTTGGCCAGGTACATCGCGATGTCCGCTCTTTGGAGGAGCAGTGCCACGTCATCACCGTGCTCGGGAGCGAGCGCGATGCCGGCACTCGCCGTCACGGCGAGCGTCAGTCCGTCGATCTTGATCGGCCGCGAGATCTCCGCGTGGAGTTCGTGCACGATCGCCACTGCGCTTTCTGGTTCCGCAACATCGGAGATGACGAGTGCGAACTCGTCGCCACCGAGCCGCGCCACCGTGGCACGTCCAGACACGGCATGCAGAAGACGTTCGGCGATCTCGCACAGCAGCCGGTCCCCAATGGCGTGGCCCAGCGTGTCGTTGACGTCCTTGAAGCGGTTGATGTCGAGCAAGACGATGGCGACTCTGTGGCTTTCATTCAGAGCGCTCGCCGCGCGCGTCAAGAACAGCATGCGGTTCGGCAGCCCGGTCAGCATGTCGTGCGTCGCCTGGTGCGACTTGCTGTCGACTTCATAGCGCAATTCCTCGACCAGACGGGCGCGCTCCAGGCTCGCACTCGCGTGTGCGACCAGCATTCCGAAGAGATGAAGATCATCGTTGTCGAAGTGGTCTTCCTCTTCGTCGCGATCGAGGGCAACGATGGCTCCGATCGGAACTTGCCCGTTCATGATCGGCGCAACGATCGCATCACTGTATTCGCCGGCGATCGGGTCGTTACTGAGACTGCCGTCCTTTGCGGTGTTGTGGAGGGAGGCATCGCCCGTCGCGATCGCGTTCGTCACGAAGGACCTCTGGTCGAGGGTGATGGGCTCGACCCCAGATGCCCCACCGTCTCCCACCGAAATCCGCCGAGGGATCCCCGACGGCTCGGCCAGGATCAATTCCGCTCGGCGAGCTCGCATCACGGTGCGAACCTGCTCGAGCACGTCCAGGCTCATGGAGGAGGGCTCGAGGCTCGCCGTTGAGAGTATGCGCGTGAAATCGTACAGCCGCTGCAGCGATCCGAAACGCAGTAGGAGCCGGGAGTAGCCCCGATACGCCAAGGTGATCAGGACACCGACCAACAGGAGCGGCAAGGTGGCCCACAGGTTGAACCAGGCCGCGTCGAGCACAACGAACGAGAGGCAGATGCTTGCAGCCATCAGCATCGCCTCGGTGGTGAATTGCAGTGGCGTCCGTCGCTCTGTGGTCTGCCCGTTCAGTTTCATGACGACCTTGACGACCACGGTCGTGGTGGCCGCGAGGAAGCATCCTGCAACAGCCAGCGAACCCCAGCCCCGAATACTGATCGGACTGTGGCTTCCCAGAAGTTCGCGGAACACAATGACCGTGAGCGCCGTCAGAAGGAGACCAGAAGTCATGTTGTAGACGACTTTGATGACAGCCTTCTTGGACAGGAACACAAAGACGAAGGCCTCAGTCAGAACTGACCCGAGTATGAACAAGCGTGGCGACAGGAAGACCAAGCCGAGAAGGAGTGGCACCTCCTCGAGAATGAAGAGATAGCTGTTGCCGCGATAGTGCAATACCACCGGTTGCCACACCGCCGCCCCAGTGAGCACACAGACCACCACGAACATCTCGGGCTGGTTGATCAAGTGTCGGATTGGACCCTCACTGAGGAAGGGGCCCTTGACCCAGACCGCGGCGGCAGCGAGGGCGAAGGTCGCCGAGAAGGCATAGATCTTGGCGAGAACCGCCCAGTTCCGGGCCGCAGGGACCGCTGCCGGGTGCGCCGACTCCGAGTCCTCGGGGGTGGCCGGGGCGCGCTCGACCAAGCCGTCGTCACCCCTGGTCATCTCCCCTGAGCCCCCCGCCCCCATGCCGGCGCGGGTGGACTCAGCGCCGTCCGCTGGCACGTTGGCTACATCGGCACAATTCCGTTGTGCCTTGAGACCGCCACCTGCGGCCGAATACCCTCGCTACCTGGGATTCCACCGTCGAGGGCATCCCGCCGACGGCTCCCGGGCGGTGGAGCGGCCTTACTCGCCCCGCCACCGCCGGAACAGCTCGGTCAGATCCGCCCGCGCTTCCGGGGCCAAGTCCTCCGGCTCGACGGCGCCGGTGAGGGCGATGGTCATCCTGATCTGCTCCACATAGGCGGTGCAGTTGGGACAGGCGCGGAGGTGGGTCTCGAACCGGCGGCGGTCCCGGCGCGACAGGGAACCCTCCAGGTAGTCGGTCACGAGCTCGACCGCCTGCTGGCACACGATGTCCTTCCGTCGCAGCGACAGCATCGGCTCAGTCCTTCCTCATCTCGGCCTCGACGACCTCGCGCAATCGGGCCCGACCACGGTGTAGCAGGATCCGTTGGTTGCCCACGCTGATCCCGAGCACGTCGCATGCCTCGGCGCTCGAGAGCCCCTCCACGTCGCGCAGCATGACGACCTGACGTTGACGTTCGGGAAGCCGAGAGATGGCCGTCTTCAGGATCGGCGACCACCTGGCGGCGTCGAGGCGTTCCTCGGACTCCTCGGTCCACGCCATCACCGGCTCCGCCCAGTGGCCCTGGGCGTCGAACCGGGCCGGGTCGACGGCATGCGCCTCGTCGATGGGCACGGACGGGACCTCGCGGGCGCCGGCCGAGCGGGTCCGGTTGACGAGGATCCGAAAGAGCCACGTCTTGAACGAGGAGCGGCCCTCGAATCTGTCGATGCCCCGGACCACCCCCATCCACGTGTCCTGGACCGCCTCCTCCGCCACGGCGTGGCTCGAGACCATCGTCCGAGCCAGGCGCAGCATCGGTTGCTGGTAGCGGCCCACCAGCATCAGGAACGCCTCCTCGTCGCCGTTGCGCAGGCGGCCGAGCAGCTCGACGTCCATCTCCACGGCTCGCAGCGTAGGACCTCGGAGGCGGCGCCCCGTCGCGCCCCGCGGCCGCGGGCGACGATGCGCGATCCACACCCTTCCCGTTGTCCGACCATGATGCCTTCCGTCCTCGTGCGTCATCGTGGCGTTACGGAGGAAGCGACTCGGCGAGGCCGCGTAACGGTTGGGCGCCTATCGAGGACTGTGCTCTTGACCGTCATTTTCGACACGAAGGAGCTGCAATGAAGAGATTGACCCGCATCGCCGTGGGTGCAGGAGCCGTCCTGGGGTTCTCGGCGTTCGCTGCACCTGCCACCGCCGGCGCCGACGGTCCGATCGGGCCCAGCTCCGGCTCTGGTGCGAACCACGCGGTCTTCGTCCAGACCGACAACCTCTCGGGGAACCAGGTCGTCGCCTACGACCGCGCCGCCGACGGCACGCTCGCGCTCGCGGGCACCTACGACACCGGCGGCCTCGGGGGTCAGCTCCTGGGTTCCGAGGTCGACCACACCGCCTCGCAGGGTGCGCTCACCTACGACCCTCGCAACGCCCTCCTCTACGCCGTGAACGCCGGCAGCAACACCGTGTCCGTCTTCTCGGCGGGCGGTGACGACCTCTCCCTCCGCCAGGTCATCGGCTCCGGCGGCGTCTTCCCGGTCAGCGTGGCCGTCCACGGCAACCTCGTCTACGTCCTCAACGCCCTGAACGGCGGGAGCGTCCAGGGCTACGTGAGCTTCCTCGGGCACCTGTTCCCCCTGCCGGGCTCGTACCGGAACCTGGGCCTGTCCATCCCGTCCAACGACAACCAATTCGTCAGCACGCCGGGCCAGGCGTCGTTCTCACCCGACGGTTCCCAGCTCATCGTCACCACCAAGGCGAGCGGCAACAGCATCGACGTGTTCGGGGTCGGGCCCTTCGGCGAGCTCTCGCCCTCCCCGGTGGTCAACGTCCAACCGCCGAGCACGGTGCCCTTCGCCATCGCCTTCGACCCGGTGGGTCACCTCGTCGTCGCCGATGCCGGCAGCAACGCGTTGAGCACGTTCACCCTCAACCCGAACGGGACCGTGAGCCTGCTCGACGCGGTCGGGACCGGCCAGTCCGCGACGTGCTGGGTCGCCCCCGCGCAGGGTTACCTCTACGCCTCCAACGCGGGCAGTGCCTCCGTGAGCGGCTATCAGCCTGCGGCCAACGGTGAGCTCACGTTGCTGACACCTGCGACGGGCACCGACCCCGGCACCGTCGACGCCTCGGCCTCGGTGGGCGGTCAGTTCCTCTACGTCCAGACCGGCGGGAACGGGATCGTCGACGAGTTCCAGGTCAACGCCAACGGATCGCTCTCCAAGGTCGGGGACGTCCCGGTGGCCGGCGCGGCCGGCGGGGAGGGAATCGTCGCCTTCTGACCGTCGACCCTGGGGCGAGCGGTGGGGTCGCGCGACCTCGCCGCTCGCTCCGCGCTCGGGGCGACGAAGAGTGTCGCCTTCCCGGACGCCCGCCGGGTCGGCGCTCCCTAGTATCTGCGCCACGCCGAGACGTCGGGGGCCGGATGACGACAGCGACCGAGAGGGCCTTCACCGAGCTGCTCGAGGAGGTTGGTGCGACCCAGGCCGTCCCGATCCCCCTCGGGGCGCCCAACGCCAGTGACCCGCCCTGCCCGGGGCCCACCACGACGTCCGGCTGGGCCGCCGGCGATGCCGGCGCCGCCGACGCCAGGAGCGCCTTCGAGCTGGCCACCGACGAGCCCGACGGCTCCGTGACCATCGTCGTGTCCGCCCGCCGCCCCGCCCACCCCAACTGGGTCTGCGCCGCCGGGCACCGCGGCGGCCGCATCTGGTTCCGCTGGTTCGGGCCCGGCCACACGCCCGAGCAACCCCAGGTCGAAATGCCGGTCGCCACCGTATGAGCGCACGCCCGGCGCCGGTCCGCCTCGACGACCTGGCCGATCCCCGCTACAGCGACGAGGTGCGGGCGATCCTCGACTTCATGGACGAGGCCGGCTCACAGCTGGTCCTCGAACCGGGCGCCCTCATGGACGCCGCCCTGGCGGAGACCTCGCTGGACGACTTCGGTCCCGACGACTTCGTCGGGCGCCTCGACGTGCTGTGCCGCGCCATGCGCGAGCAAGGGGGCTTCAACGGGGCGGGCGTCATGCAGCAACACACCTTCCTCCTGGGACTGCTGAAGAACCGGCTGCTCATCGAGGACCTGATCGGACGGCACCCCGAGATCCTCGAGGAGCGGGTCGCCGCCCCGATCGTCATCTGTGGGCTGCCCCGCACGGGGACCACCCACCTGCACAACCTGATCTCGGCCGACCCGGCGCTCCGGTCGCTCCCCTACTGGGAGAGCCTGGAGCCGGTCCTCGCCGAACGCGAGCGGCCCGAGCCGGGCGCGCCCGATCCGCGCCTCGAGCGGACCGCCATGGCCCTGTCGTTTCTCGACGCCGCCCTGCCCCACTTCAAACGGATGCACGAGATGACCGTCGATCACTCGCACGAGGAGATCCAGCTGCTCGCCATCGACGTCTCCACCATGCTCTTCGAGACCACGGCGCCCATGCCGATGTGGCGCGACCACTACCTGGCGCGGGACCAACGCCCCAGCTACGCCTACCTGCGCAAGATCCTCCAGGCCCTCCAGTGGCTCCGTGGCGGGACGCGGTGGGTCCTCAAGTCCCCCCAGCACCTCGAGCAGTTCCCCGCCCTCGTCGAGACCTTCCCCGACGCCACCTTCGTGGTCACCCACCGCGACCCGGTGGCGGTCACGACGTCGATGGTGACGATGCTCGCCTACTCGGCCCGGCTGAGCCGCGACCGCGTCGACCTCGAGGAGATCGGCCGCTACTGGGCGGACCGGCTCGAGCGCATGCTGCGCAGCTGTGCCACCGAACACGACGTCCTGCCGGCAGACCAGACCATCGACGTCCACTTCGACGAGTTCATGGCGGACGACATGGCGATGGTGGGACGGGTCTATGCATTGGCCGACCAGCCACTCGACGCTCGCTCCCGGGCCGCCATGACGGCGTTCACCGCCGAGCACCCTCGAGGCAGGTTCGGCGCCGTCGCGTACGACCTCACGGAGTTCGACTTGGACCCCCACGAGCTCCGAAAGGCACTCTCGTTCTACCGTGGGCGGTTCGGCGTGACCTCCGAATCGTAAGCCTGTCCCCCGCGCCTTGCGTGGCGAGTCAGCGGGTGACGGAACGACGGATGCGGCCCCAGCGGCGCGCGACGTGCACGCACAGGTACCCGAGCAGCACGAGCGCCGACGCCATAAGCCACCCGATGTCGCGGAACGGGATCCCGACGTCGCGTGGGTGGAGGATCACCTGGTTGCCCGAGACCAGGTCGTAGGTCCCCGAGACGAGCACGTCGAGGGTCAGCAGGCTCAGCACCAGGTCCGACCACGCCAGCCGGCCGCGTCGGCGGAGCCACGTTCTGGCCCGCCCGAGTGTCCCGAACAACCGCGCCACCGTGTGGCGGCGCTGCACCACGCGCAGGATCGCCAAGGCCGCGAACGCCGATCCGACGACCAGGTGCGGCCACCCCTCGGTGACCAACGTCACGGTCGCCAGCGAGGCGGCGAACGTCGCGAGCAGCAAGAGGTGCACCACGAAGCGTGCCCACATCCGCTTCCCTGCTCCTCGGACCGGGCCGCCGACGGCGAGGGGGGCTCGCTCTCCACCGACCCCGCGTCGGGCGGACGGTCACGAACGCCTACTCCATCGGCCGGGTCGCGATCCCCTTGGGGTCACGTCCCGCCAGCAGCCAGCCGATGAGCATGGCCGCCACCGGCATGGCGATCAAGATGAAGAACAAGTTGTCCCACGGGACGTGATTGATGATGTCCGACACGCCGCCCTCCAGCTGGTTCGTGCGGAACCAACCGAACAGGCCGACGTAGGCCGCCACCGTCCCGAGCAGCGCGCCCAGGAAGGCGAGGCCACCGGCGGTGACGGCCGTCAGGCTGCGCCGGGTGCGCGAGCTCGCACCGGTGGCGGTGAGCGTGCGCAGCTCGCTGGCCGTCTCACTGCGGATGAGGCCGACGCTCATGGCGAGGACACCCAGGGCGAGCGCGATGCCGAAGACGGTCGCCCAGTTGACGATCTCGGCCGACGTCGGTTCGTCGTTCTTCGACTCGGTGCTCAGGTCGGCGGACGCCGCCAGCGAATTGGCGCTCGTCAGCTGGGCCTTGGTGATCGGGCTGTTGGTCAGGATCATCCAGCCGTCGAGGCTGTTCTGGTCCGCGAGGTGCAGCCGATGCAGCGCGCTCTCGGTGATCACCGTGTTGGGCGCCGACGTGCCCGTGGGCAGCTGGCCCTCCTCCTGGACCACCGGGTGAGCCAGGCACTGGTTCGGGGTGCACTCGTTGTCGTTGTTCCCGCCCGCGCCCAGGCCCTGGAAGCCGTTGCCGCCCTTCCCGCCGCCGCCGTAGGTGAGCTGCACCCCTGAGCCCGCCAGCCCGGGCCGCGAGCTGAGGATGTCGACGTCGGACGGGATCGACGAAGGGTTGATGCCGTAGGCCCGCAGGAGGGCCGGCGTCGCCACGTAGATCGCGCCGTTCCATTGGCGGCCGCTTGCGCTCGGGTTCTGCAAGCCCACCGCCGGCTGGTCGAGCTCGACGAGGTGCCTGGCGCCGACGGCGGAGGCGATGGCCTGCACGGCGGCCTCCTGCGTCTGGATGCTCGGCGCCGGCGCCGTGTTCCCCACTTGACCGTTCGGCCCGAAGGTTGGGCCGGTGGGCGGGGCGTACACGTTGAGCGCGTTCGCTGCCATGTTGGGCCCGACGTAATCGAAGACGTTGGCGTACCGGGCGACGGCCACGGCGCAGATGATCACCGCGATCATGATGCCGAGGCTGATGGCCGAGAGGGCCGAGCCGGAGCGCGCCCGGTAGCGCGCCATGTCGCGCAGCGGCAGCCGGATGGCGATGGGCGACTTGCTGCCGATCCGCGCCAACAGGGCGAGGAAGAACGGCGAGACGAGGATGATCCCCACGATCAGCGCGATGAGCCCGGGGACGAGCCACACCACGCCGCCACCGTTCCCCGAAGCGCCCGAGACCGAGAACATGACGAACCCGATGACCAGTGCGATCACCCCAGGGACCAGCGAGCGGTGGATCTGGCGGGGCGGCGCCGGACGTCCCGCGAGGGCGCTGACCACCGGCACCCGGGTGATGGCGCGGGCCGGATAGCTGGCGGCGAAGAAGGTCGCGACGACGGCGAGCACCATGGCCGGCGCGATCACGTTCCATGGCAGCGCGAACATCCCGATGAGGTGGTGCGCGTTCTGCTCGTTGGTGGGCCGGTAGGCCAGCCACAGCACCAGGCCCAGCGCGAAGCCCACGACGGCACCCACGACGCCCACGATGACGCCGTTGGCCTCCAGGACGAGCCGGACGTTGCGGTCGGTCGCCCCCATGGACTCGATCATGCCGAGGGAGCGCATGCGGCGCTGCGCCAGCACGGTGAAGCCGCCGATCGACACCAAGGCGATGAGGAGCATGCCCACCGTCGCCAGCGCCAGCACGATGGTCGCCGGGTTGATGATGTTGTCGGTGTTCGAGCCTGGCGTCGTGATGTAGGAGGACAACGAGGAGAGGGATTTCATCGCGGTGGGCGACGCGTCGAAGAGGACGTTCACCTCCGTGGGGTGTGTCACCTGGCCCGGCGGGACGAGCGCGAACTCGTCGAGCAGGCTCTGGGGGTTCTGCACGATGCCGACGACGGTCTTGCCGCCTTGGGACCACGTGTCGCCCACCTGCAGGTTGAGCTCGGACGCCAGGCCCGGGGTGAGGGCGATCTCGTCCGGTCCGGTCGGGTAGCGCCCGGACAACAACTCCAGCATCGGCCCGCCATAAGGTCCACGGGGATCCTGGGACCGCAGCTGATAGGTCTGCGTCGAGCCGGGGACGGTGAAGGTCTCGTTGGCGACGACCTGCACGGTGCCCACGGCGTGCTCGATCTCGGCGATCTGCGCCTCCACGGTCGGCAGGCTGGTCGCCGCGGACTTGCTGGTGGGCGTCAGGTTGAACGTTGCAAGGTCGTGGGCCGTGCCGAACCCGGCGTTGGCCGGCGGCGGCGTGTTGACCGCGACGGCCGAGCCGACCACCACGGCCGCCACCGCGACGACGATCAGGAGCAGGATCAGGAACTGCTGCCGCCATTCGCGCCTGAAGAGACGCCAGGACCAGCGGAGCATGGCCCGGCGGGCCGGGACCCCGCCGGTGGTCGGCTCGGGGGCCGGCCCGGTGACCGGCCGTTCGAGGACGCCGACGCTCATTGGTTCGAGAGGTCGGCCAGGACCGCTTCGGGGCTCTCGATCGGGAGCGTCTGGTCGACGACCCTGCCGTCACGCAGGAAGACCACGCGGTCGGCCCACGAGGCGAGCTGGGCGTCGTGGGTCACCACGACGGCGGCCAGGCCGCGGTGGCAGGCCGCCAGGATCAGGCGCATGACGGCCTCGGCGTTGGTGGAGTCGAGCGCGCCGGAGGGCTCGTCGGCCAGCAGCAGCTGGCGGTTGCCCACGACGGCCCGGGCGATGGCGACGCGCTGGCGCTCGCCGCCCGACAGCTGGTCCGGGTAGCTCGACGCCCGGTCCTTCAGCCCGAAATCCTCGAGCGCCTCGAGCGCCGCCGCCTGGGCCTTGCGGGCCGCGACGCCGTCGAGCTCGAGGGGCAGGGACACGTTCTCCACCGCGCTGAGCCCGGCGAGCAGGTTGTAGTCCTGGAAGACATAGCCGATGGACTGCCGGCGCAGGCGCGCCTTGCCGTTGCGTGACAGCGACGACAGGGGCCGGCCGCCCACGTAGACCTCACCGCTGGTGGGGTCTTCGAGGCTGCCGGCGATGGTCAACAGCGTGCTCTTGCCCGAGCCGCTGGCCCCCATGACGGCCACCAGCGACCCGGCGTCGACCGAGAGATCGATGCGCTGGAGGGCGTGCACTTCCGCGGCCCCTTCTCCGTAGACCTTGGAGATGTCACGTAGTTCGAGGTAGCTCATTGCTTCACTCCCACCTTGCGCCGGGCCTTGGGGAGGGGGAACGGCTCGGGGGCCGGCGCATCGCCCTCCAAAGCCGCTCGCTTGAGACGCCCGTCGGCCATGTCGAGCCAGCGGATCAGAGAATCCAGCCGGAACAGCTCGGCGTCGACGACCAGGGCGAAATTCAGGTCGAAGCGGGACTCGTCCTCCTTGAGGCGGGTCCACTGCTGCATCAGCTCGACGAGGTAACGCCGGTGGACCTGCACCACCTCGTGCACGTCGACGCCGGGGAGCCCGAGGGCGACGAGGACCTTGATCACCAGCTCGTCCCGAGGGGGCGAGGAGAAGTCGGGTGGGGTGTGCAGCCAGCCGTCCAGCTCGGCCGCGCCCTCGGTGGTGATGTGGAAGCCCTTCTGGGGGCCCTCCTCGGCCGAGTCGTCGGACTCGATGAGCCCGTCGCGCTCGAGCCGCTGCAGGGTCGTGTACACCTGCCCGACGTTGAGCGGCCAGACGTCCCCGGTCCGCGCCTCGAACTCCTGGCGCAGCTGGAGCCCGTACTTGGGACCCTCGCTGAGCAGGGCCAACAGGGCGTGACGGATGCTCATGAACCCTCGATTCGAAGTAGAATACTCGGTATCCTACGCCGAAGGTGGCCGGCATGCAAGGGGGTGCCGCCCACCGGACTCCCCCGGGGCCCGCCGGGGGTGTGCCGACCGGGGACAGCGGGTGGGAGCCCGCCGCTCAGTGGGAGCCCGCCGCTCAGGCGCCCGGCAGGGCCGACCCGGTCTCCAGCAGCGTCTTCAGGCTGGCGATGACGGCCGGCCATCCGTTCGTGACGCCCTTCAGGACCTCGCTGCCGGGCTCGAAGCCGTCGTGGACCACGGTGAGCCTGACCACGCCCTCGGCGGTCTCCTCGATGTCGAAGGCGACCCTGGAGCGGGGCTCGGCCCGCCAGGCGGCGGCGACGGCCTCGTCAACGCCGTGCTGGGCGGCCCAATCGGGTGTGAACGTGTGCCAGGTGTAGGCCAGCCTCCGGTAGGGATCGGACTCGAGGACGACCTGCTCGGGGTCGCTGACCACGAGCCCGGACTCCTCGTAGGCCACCTCGTAGGTCGAGCCCTTCTCCCAGTCGGAGCGGTACGACACGCCGCCCGACAGCGGGTGGCGCCAGTAGCGGGCGGTGAAGGCGGGGTCGGTGAGGCCCTGCCAGACCCGTTCGGGGGTGGCGTGGATGTAGGTCGTGTAGACGAAGGTCGTCTGGTCGTTCGACTGGTCCATCGGCGTGGCCTCCAGTGCCGTCTTGAGATCGGACAGGGCCTCGGCCCGCGCCCGGTCGTAGTGGTGGATCCAGCGGTCGGTGATGTCGTTGATGGGCGCCGCGTCCAGGTAGTGCAGCTTCTCCCGGCCCCGCCGCAGGGTGGCGACCAGTCCGGCCGCCTCCAAGACGTCGAGGTGCTTGGAGACCGACTGCCGGGTCATGCCCATGCCGGTCGCTGAGCTCGGTCAGGGTGAGCCCGTTGTGCTCGTTGAGCCGGTCGAGGAGCCGGCGCCGGGCGGGGTCGCCCAGGGCCCTGAACACCGCATCCATGTCTCGCATCGTTGGTACCGCTGTCGTCCGCTGGTTGTGGAATCATGCAACCATTTGGCTGCATGAACCGATTCATGTCAAGCAGCCGTGCGGTTACATGTCAAGGGCGCAGGTGCGTCGGCCGAGCGAGTCCGGCGGGCCCGCAGGCCGGGCACGTCGACGGAGGTCGTCGCCTGGCGGGGCGCTCGGCACGCGCGCAGGCGAGCACCTCTTCGGCCGAGCTGACGCTCAGTCCGGGGCCGGGCTCGACGGCGATCCAGCTGACGACGCCGTCGTCGAGGATGGCGGCGAAGCGCTGCGAGCGGGAGCCGAGCCCGAAGCCGCTGCCGTCCATGGTGAGGCCCATCGCCTCGGTCAGCTCGCCGTTGCCGTCGGCGAGCATGACGACGGAGTCGCCGACGTTCTGGTCCTTGCCCCACGCGCCCATGACGAAGGGGTCGTTCACCGAGACGCAGACCACCGTGTCCGCGCCCTTGGCCCGCAGCTCCTCGGCGCGCAGGACGAAGCCCGGGAGGTGGTGGTCCGAACAGGTCGGCGTGAAGGCCCCGGGCACGCCGAAGAGGACGACCTTGCCCTGGCCGAGGACCGTCGGCCGAGGTGGTCGCCTCGGGTCCCTTCTCGGAGAAGGTGAACACCTTCACGTCGGGCACCTCGTCGCCGACGGCAATCGTCATTCCACCTCCTCCTCGCGTCGTACGGTCGGGCCCCAGGTTGCCATGTCCCGACCCGAGCCCACAATCGGCCGCCACCTCCCGACGGTCACGAAGTTGTAACCTGCCGCAGTCGCAACCGCGACGGACTCGTGAGGATGGGATCGAGACCTTGGGGGGTTGCGATGACGCAGTCGTTTGATCGCCGGTCGTTCCTGGCCGGCGGGCTGGCACTCGGTGCCGGCGCGGCCATGATCGGCGCGCTCGGCGAGGCCGGGGAAGCGGGGGCCGCAATGACGAACGGCCCGGGCCGCAACGGGATCTCGAGCGCCAAGCCGGTGCGCGGTGGCTCCGTCACCTTCGGCATCGACACCGAGGAGAGCGGTTTCAACCCCTCGACGGCGCGCTGGGACGAGGGCGGCTTCCTCTACGGTCGTACCGTCTTCGACCCCATCGCCATCGTGAACGCGGCCGGTGGCGTGGAGCCCTACCTGGCCGAGTCCATCACGTCGAACGAGGACTTCACCTCCTTCACCATCACCCTGCGGCCCGGCATCGTCTTCCACGACGGCACGCCGCTCGATGGCCAGGCCCTCTACACCAACATCGAGAAGCAGGCCACCTCGGTGCTCACCGGGCCCGCGTTCGCCACCAACATCCAGGGGGTCTCGGTCAGCGGACCGATGGCGGTGACCCTGACCATGAAGAGCTCGTGGGCCCCGTTCCCCTACTACCTGGCCCAGGCCCAGACGGGCTACGTCGCCGCGCCGTCGATGCTGAACGCCCCGGACGGCGGCACCTCCAACCCCGTCGGCACCGGTCCCTTCGTCTTCCAGGACTGGGTCCCCAACAGCCACATGACCGCCACCCGGAACCCCCACTACTGGCGCAAGGGCTACCCGTATCTCGACTCCATCACCTACAAGCCGATCATCAACTACGACTCGCGCGCCGACGCGCTCGTGACCGGCGAGATCGACATGATGCACAGCAACGCCCCCGACAACCTCTTGCAGTTCCGGGGCGACAGGAAGTGGTCCTACTACGACAACAGCGGGCAGGTGATCGGCCAGCCGACGGTGCAGTGCATCATGCTCAACACGGCGGCGGAGCCGTTCAACAACGCGACGCTGCGCAAGGCGATGGCCAAGGCCACAAACCGGGCCCAGTACGCCAAGGTCATCGACAAGGGCATCGACGCCCCCATGAACGGCCTCTTCCTGCCGGGGAGCGAGTACTACACCACGACCGCCTACCCCGCCTACGACCCGTCGGGCGCGGCGGCGCTGGTCAAGCAGGTGCAGCAACAGACGGGCAAGCACGTCACCTTTTCCCTCAACTCCACGAGCGACCCGGACACCCTGCGGGCCGCCGAGTTCCTGCAGCAGGCCTGGCAGCAGGCGGGCATGTCGGTCAACATCAACATCATCGCCCAGGCGACGATCATCAACAACGCGTTGGCGGGCACGTACCAGGCCACGCTGTGGCGCCAGTTCGGCGCGGTCGACCCCGACCTCAACTACGTGTGGTGGACCACGGAGCTGGCCTCGGGTCCGCTGGCGCTCAACATGGCCCGCAACGTCGACCCCCGCATCCAGACGGCGCTCGTGGCCGGGCGGACCACCGACGTCAAGGCCGACCGGGTCAAGGAGTACCAGATGATCAACCAGTACCTGGCCGAGGACATCCCCTACCTCTGGTTGGCCCGTGACACCTGGGCCGTGGTGACCAGCCCGAACGTGCAGAACTTCGCCAACCCGACCACGTTGCAAGGCTCCAAGGCGATCGCCTTCGACGAGGGCGTGCTCTGGCCGACCCAGATCTGGGTCTCGTAGGGGCGGGCTTCCGAGCGTCTCGCCGCGGCGGGCGGCTAGCGCATCTCCACGTCGTCGAGGTACTCCTCGCGCCAGTGCGTGAAGCGCTCCTCGGGCAGGCGCAGGCAGTAGGTCGGCCGCAGCGCCTCGACGAAGCCGCGCTCGTGGCTCACCGCCACGATGGTGCCCGGCCAGTCGCCGAGCATCGCGCCGACGGCGGCGATGGACGGCGGGTCCAGGTTGTTGGTGGGCTCGTCGAGCAAGAGCAGGTTGGCCTCCCCGGCGGAGAGCATGGCGAGGCCGAGCTTGGCCCGCTCGCCGCCCGAGAGCGTCGACGGCATCTGGTCGGCCGCCTTCGACGGCAGGCCGAAGGAGCCCAGGAGGGCCCGCCGGTCCTTCTCGGCCTTCAGGACGGCGTCGCTCACGTTGGCCAGCGCGGCGCGGGTCGGGTCGATCTGCTCGTGCTCCTGCGCGAAGTAGCCGACCAGCACGTTCGCCCCGAGCTCGACCACGCCGTTGCGTCGGCTCCTGCTCCCCGGCCAGGCAGCGCAGCAGGGAGGACTTCCCCGCCCCGTTGCGGCCGATGATCACGATGTGGTCCCCCCGGCCGGCGTGGAAGGTGACCTCGGAGAGCACCTCGTTGTCGCCGTAGCGGACGCCCAGCTTCGCCACCTCGAGCGGAATGGCCCCCGAACGGGGCGGGGTCGGCAGCTTGAACGAGCTGGCCCGCTCCCGCTTGTCGACCTGGGTCCGCGTCGCCTCCATCCGCTCGACCCGCTTGTCGAGCGCCTTGGCCTTGCGGGCCCGTTTCTCGGTGCTCGCCCGCATGGAGTCGGCCAGCGACGAGAGGCGCCTGATCTCCCGTTGCTCGAGCTCGGCCGCCCGCTCGCGCTGGGTCTGGTCCGCCTCGCGCTGGGACAGGAACTTCGAGTAGTTGCCCTTCCACTCGGTGAGGCGCTGGTTGGCGATGTGCAGCACCTTGGTGATGGACCGGTCGAGCAGCTTGAGGTCGTGACTGACCACCAGGAGGGCCCCGGGGAAGCGGGCCAGCTCGTCGAGGAGCCACCGTTTGGCGGAGCGATCGAGATGGTTGGTCGGCTCGTCGAGGATCATCAGGTCCGGCTCTTGGAACAGGACCCGTATGAGGTCGACCCGCCGGCGCTGGCCACCCGAGAGCTCGTCGATGTCCTCGAGCAGCAGCTCCTGACGGAGCCCGAGCCCGTCGGCCAGCCGGGCCATGACCGCCTCGGCCTCGTACCCCCCGTTCGACTGGAACTGCTCCTGCAGGTCGGTGAAGAGCTCGATGTTCTCCGCGGAGGGTTCGTCGGCCATGGCGGTGCGGGCCGCGCCGAGGGCGTCGTCGAGGACGTCGAGACCGCGGGCGGAGAGGACGTGCGAGAAGCCGGTTGGCTCCAGCCCGAGCCCGCCCGGGACCGGGGCCTGGGGCAGGTAGCCGAACGAGCCGAGGAGGCGGACGTTGCCCCGGTGGCGGAGCTGGGGGGCCGTCTCCCCCACCAGGACCGAGATGAAGGACGATTTCCCCGTCCCGTTGCGCCCGACCAGGCCCACCTTCTCGCCGGCCCCGACCACGAAGGAGGCATCGGCGAGCAGCGTGCGGTCACCGATCTCGATGGTGAGGGCTGATCCGACGATCACGGCACATTGTACGAGGGAGAACGCCTGCTCGGTACACTCCGCCAATGCCCGTACTCGAGCGCAAGTGGTGGACCCTGATCGCCGTCTGCACCGCGGTGTTCATGCTCCTCCTCGACATCACCGTCGTCAACGTGGCGCTGCCCGACATCCAGCGATCGCTGCATTCGAGCTTCTCCGACCTCCAGTGGGTCGTCGACGCCTACTCGCTCACGCTGGCCGCCTTCCTCCTCACCGCGGGCGTGCTGGGCGACATCTACGGCCGCCGGGAGGTGTTCGCCATCGGGCTGGTCGTCTTCTCGCTCGCCTCGTTGCTGTGCGGCCTCTCGACCACGCCGCTCATGCTCAACCTGGCGCGGGCCGTCCAGGGCGTCGGCGGCGCCATCATGTTCGCCACGTCGCTCGCCCTCATCGCCGGCGCGTTCGTGGGCAAGGACCGCGGGACCGCCTTCGGCGTCTACGGAGCGGTGATCGGCGGCGCCGTTGCCATCGGACCCCTCATCGGTGGCGCCATCACGAGCGGCATCGGCTGGCGATGGATCTTCTTCGTCAACGTCCCCATCGGCGTCGTCGCCGTCCTCATCACCCTGGTCAAGATCGCCGAGTCCAAGGACCCCAGGGTCCGCCGCATCGACTGGATCGGCTTCGTCACGTTCTCGGCCAGCCTGTTCGCGCTCGTGTTCGCGCTGGTCCGGGGCAACGACCTCGGCTGGGGCAGCACGACCATCGTCGGACTGCTCGTGGCCTCGGCCGTCCTCATGGGAGCGTTCTTCTTCAACGAGTTGCGCTCGCGCGACCCCATGCTGGACCTGAGCCTGTTCAGGAGCCCGGCCTTCGTGGGCCTCTCCGTGGTGGCGTTCACGCTGGCGTCGTCCATCTTCGCCATGTTCTTGTACCTGACCCTCTACCTCCAGGACGACCTGGGGTACGGCCCGCTGCAGGCCGGGCTCCGCTTCCTTCCCCAGACGCTGGCCATCTTCATCTGGTCCTTCTTCGCCGGACGGCTGACCGTGCGCGTGCACTCGCGCTACCTGCTCGGCATCGGGATGCTCGGCGTGACCGGTGCCCTCCTGTGGATGGGGACGACCCAGCCCACGTCGGGTTGGACCGTGCTGTTGCCCGGGTTCATCCTCGCCGGGTTCGGGGCCGGCACGGTGAACCCGGTCCTGGCCTCCGGCGCGGTCTCGGTCGTGCAGCCCCAGCGCAGCGGCATGGCCTCCGGGGCCAACAACACGTTCCGTCAGGTCGGCATCGCCACGGGCATCGCCGTGCTCGGGGCGGTGTTCCAGAGCCAGATCGTCAAGTACACCTCGTCGGCCCTCGACAAGTCCGCCTACGGCCCCGAGGTGCTGCGTCGCGGCGGTTCGCAACTCCAAGGCGCCTTGTCGTCGGGAGAGGTGCGCCAGGTGGCCGGCTCCATCCCCGTCCCCGCGGCACGCCAGGCGCTGCTCGACGCCTACCACGTCGGCTTCTCGGCCACGCTCAACCACCTGATGGACATCGGTGCCGTGGTCGCGTTCGTCGGCGCGCTGTGCGCGTTCGTGCTGGTCCGCCAGCGCGACTTCGTCGTCCCCACCGCCACGGTCGGGACGCCGGGCGGCGAGGGGCCGCCGGCCGGGACCACCGCGGCGGGCACGGAAGCCCCGGCGGACGCCGGCGTGCCCGCCGGCCGTGCCTGAGCCCTTCACGCTCGAGGGGAACTTCGTCCGTCTCGAGCCGCTGCGCGAGGCGCACATCCCGGGCCTCGTCGAAGCGGCGGCGGAGGACCGCGGCAACTTCCAGTGGGCCTACACGCCCGACGGGCTCGAACAGATGACCGGGTACGTCCGCGACGCCATGGCCAAGGTGGCGTCGGGCGCGCACGTCGCCTTCGCCACCGTCCGCAAGGGCGCGGGAGCGGGCGCGGGCGGCGGCGGGGGCCGGGTCGTGGGCGCCACGCGGTTCTGCGAGATCTCCACCTGGCAGTGGCCACCGGGGGCCAGCCACCAGCGCCATGGGGTGCCCGACGTGGTCGACATCGGGTTCACCTGGTTGGCCGGCTCCGCGCAGCGCACGCCGGTGAACACGGAGGCGAAGCTGCTGATGCTCACGCACGCCTTCGAGGTCTGGCGCGTCCACCGGGTCGGCCTGCAGACCGACGTGCGCAACAAGCGGTCGTGGGCGGCCATCGAACGGATCGGGGGCCGGCTCGACGGCATCATGCGGGCCGACCGGCCCGGCTCCGACGACACCGTGCGCACGTCGGCCCGCTTCTCCATCGTGGCGGAGGAGTGGCCGGGGGTGCAGGCACGGCTCACGGCCGCGTCGACGCGCGGCGAGCGCGGGGAGGGCTGAACCTTTCCGCGACGAGTATCAACCGAGTCGTTTACCGTTTTGCGAAGGAGTCGCCCGCCGCCAGCGGCGCTCCGCTCTCTCGGCTAGGCGCGGGCCAGCGTCGCCGAGATGCCGCGTCCGTGCAGCGCGTGCACCGCCGCCTCCGCCTCGTCCTTCGGACGCACGGCGGCGACGGCCTTGCCCGTCCGATGGATCTTCCAGGCCAGCTGGTCGGCCCGCTCGACCGTGTGGCCCAGGATCTCGACGAAGGCCTGGATCACCGTCTGGAAGGTCGTCACGTCGTCGTTCCACACGACCACCGCCCACAGGTCCTCGTAGGCGAAGAAGGCGTCGATGTCCTCGTCGGCGACGTCGGTGGTGGCGGGTTCGAGGATCTGCGGCATGGTCAGCGCGGTGCCTGATGTGGTCGGCGCCTGGTGCGTGGTCCCAGGTGCGTGGTGCGTGGTGCGTGGTGCGTGGTGCAGCCGAATTTGGCCCTGGGGCAGTCTACTTCTGCCGGTAGCGTGCGGGAATGCGAGCTGCCGTCCTCGAGGGTCCCCGCGCCGTCGCCGTCCACGACGTCCCCGATCCGGTGCTCCCCGGACCCGAGGGCGTCGTCGTGACGGTGGAGCGCACGGCGATCTGCGGTTCCGACCTGCACCTGTACCACGACGCGCCGACAGGGAGCGTCCGGCTCGGACACGAGGCCATCGGGACGGTGGCCGAAGCCGGACCCGAGGTGCGTAGCCTCAAGCGGGGCGACCGCGTGCTGGTCTCCGGTGTCATCGGCTGCGGCGTGTGCCGCCCCTGCCTGGCGGGCCAGCCCAACGTCTGCCTGAACGACAAGACCGCCGCGTTCGGGACCGTGCCCGACCTCCCCGGCGGGCAGGCCGAGGCCATGGCCGTCCCGTTCGCCGACCTCTTCGCGCTCCCCATCCCCGACGGCGTCGCCGACGAGGAGGCGGTGCTCCTGACCGACATCCTCCCCACCGGTTTCCTGGGGGCACAGCGCGCCGCCATCACGCCCGGCGCCACGGTCGTGGTGATCGGGCTCGGCCCCGTCGGCATCATGGCGCTCCAGTGCGCCTCCCTCTTCGGTCCCGCCCGCATCCTGGCGGTCGACATGGTGCCCGAGCGGCTGGCCCGGGCAGAGCGGCTCGGGGCCGAACCGATCGACGCCCGGGTCGCCCCGGGGTCCGCGCAGGTGCTCGAGGCCACCAGGGGGCGCGGGGCCCAGTCGGTCATCGAGGCGGTCGGCGCCGACGCGTCCATCGTGGACGCGCTGTCCTGCGCCGCCAGCGGGGGCACGGTCTCCGTCGTCGGTGTGAACCTCTCCGCCGCCCTTCCCTTCCCGATGGTGCAGGTCCTCTTCAAGAGCCTCACCGTGCGCGCCGTCTTCGCTCCCATACCGGGCACCTGGCCCGCCCTCGTCCCGTTGGTGCAGTCGGGCCGCCTTGCGCTCCTCGGCGACACCTTCACCCACCGCCTGCCGTTGGCACAGGTGTCGCAGGCCTACGAGTTGTTCGACTCCCGGGCCGACGGCGTCTTGAAGGTCTTGCTCACACCGAACCCCTGAGCCCCGTCCGGCTGGTCCGGGGTGCGGTTGACGACGACGGGCCACTCGGCGTCCCCGAGCTCGGGTCGGGCCACGAACCACGGCGCCGGCGGCGGCACGATCAGCTTGGTCAGCGCGTCGACGATCGGCTCGTAGTTGATCCGCCAGCCCTGGAAGTTCCGCCATGACTCGTCCACGTCGCGCTCCACCGGGAAGTTGACCTCCTTGAGCCTGCGGTAGCCGTCCTCGAACTCCGCCTTGGTGAGCCGGATCTCCGCCAGCGGGAGCGGATCGGCGTCGAAGGGGATGCCCAACGCCCCCGCCATGGAGCGCATGCACCTGATCCCCATGGAGAGGCACAACCGGGCCTGGCGCGGGGTCTGCTCCGGGCTGGCGGCGTGGAACAGCGCCGCCGAGTCCATCATCGCCACGAGCGCGACCAGCCAGCTGCGCGAGGAGACCGGCGAGCGGAACCACATCAGCACCGGGTAGTTGGTGTGGCTCTCCGAGACGGCGGCGGCCCACCGTTCCCAGTCGAGGTAGAGCGGCGGCAGCTCGTCCATGGTGTCGAGCCAGAAGTTGCGGGCCAGGATCTCGGGCCCCCAGGCCGGCGTCCCGCCCCGCGCCGCGAGCAGGGTCACCTCGGTCTCCCGGATGGCGAACGCGTTGTAGAGCGCCGGGAGGTAGGCGATCTCGAGCGCGATCACCCCGAAGCCGATGCCGGCGGCGAGGATCTCGAGCGTCCGCGGGCCCGCCCCGGGTGCCGTGACGACCCCGAGCGTGAACACCGAGGATCCCGCGATCGACAGCGCGTCGGCGAAGTCGACGCCGCTGGTCCACCAGATGATCATCGCCATGCCGAGCAGGATCAGCGCCAGCCACAAGACGAACAGCAACACGATGGCGGCGGGCCCGACGAAGGAGAGGAGGCGGTCCCTGGACTCGAAATCCGGCAGACGCGGCGTCACGTGCCGCGCCGTGCCGCTCAGCGAGCGTGCCAAGGCCCGCCCGAGCCGCGCCGACGCCGCGCGCGGGACGACGAGGGACGTGAAGACGCTCCACACCGTGAGCACCACGACGACGATGCCCACCACGAGCGCGACCAGGCGGGCGACCTCCATCGCGTCATCCTGCCAGATGCCCGAGCGCCGACCCCGGGGGCGAGGGCCCTAGGTCGTGGCCAGTCTCGCCGCCGGTCCGCCGCTCGCCACGAGGGACGCCGGGACGTCGATCAGACGCGAGCGCAGCAGCTCACCCAGGCCCTTCGCCTGGGTGTCCAGCCGCAGGTTCGACGCCACGCCCCAGCCGAGGATGCCGTGCACGACGAAGTTGACCGCCCACAGGTTCGGGAGGGGGTATCGGCTCACCGCGAAGGGCACGACCTCGGGCAGCAACGCGGTGAGCACCTCGGTGCTGAAGTCACCGAGGAGCCAGCGCGCGACGTGCTCCTCGTCGGCCCACAGGCCGACGTTGGCGTCGCCGCCCTTGTCCCCCGAGCGCGCCCCGACGAGCACCCACAGCGGCACCCGCACCAGCGCGGCCGTCGGCGGGACGGGGGAGGAACGCGGCGGTGGCGGCACGGGCGGGTCGATGCCCCCCGGCGTCGCGAGGGGCGGCGTGGCGGGGACCGCCGTCCCGTCGCACTCGATGCGCGGGGTGAGCGCCGAAGCGGCAACGGTGGTCGGCCAATAGCGGGCGACGCCCTGGGCCCCCGAGGGCGCCGAGGTGAAGAACGTGCCGGGATAGCTCGAGAGGCTGGTCTCGACGACCGCGCCCGAGAAGGCCCGGCCGACGGCGCCCTCGTCGTCGCCGCGCACGGCCAGGCGCAGGTAGGCCATGCCGCCGCCGGTGAGGTCGCCGGTCAGCTGCTCGTCCGCGTCGGTGAAGGCCGCCCGGCCACCGGGGATGCCGGCCCAGACGGCGTCGGCGGCGAAGCGGGCCTTCTCCGCCACCTGGGCGCCGGTCAGCGCGAGCGTCATGGCGTTGCGCCAGCCCGCGTCGAGGTTGGCCGTCACCTTCAGGGTGGGGGGTGGCGGCTCCCCGCGGACGCCCGTGATGCGGACCCGGTCCGGACCCGCCTGCGACAGCTCGATGGTGTCGAAGCGGGCCACCGCGTCGGGGCTCAGGTAGCGCGGGCTGCCGATCTCGTAGAGCAGCTGCGCCGTCACCGTCCCCACCGTCACCGCGCCGCCCGTCCCCGGATGCTTGGTGATGACCGACGAGCCGTCCGCGTGCATCTCCGCGATGGGGAAGCCGATGCGCTCCCGGTGCGGCACCTCCTCGAAGAAGGCGTAGTTGCCGCCGCAGCACTGCGCGCCGCACTCGATGACGTGTCCGGCCACCACCGCCCCCGCGACGGCGTCGAGCGCGGTGTCCTCCCACCCGAAGGCGTGCAGCGCCGGCCCGACCACGAGGGCGGCGTCGGTGACCCGGCCCGTCACGACCACCTGCGCGCCCGCGTGCCAGCGCGTCGGCGATCGGGCGCGCGCGCAAGTACGCGTTCGCCGTGACGACGGTCGCGTCGGGCGGGAGGGGCTCACCGGTGTCGAGGTTGACGAAGTCCTCCCCGGCGGCCCTGAGCTCGGGCAGGCGGGGCGCGATGTCGTCCCCCGACACGGAGGCCACCCGTACCTCGAGGCCCTGGCGGCGGCCCAGCTCGCGCACGGCGGCGGCGAGGCCCTCGGGGTGCAGGCCGCCCGCGTTGGAGACGACGGTGATGCCCCGCTCGACGCAGGCCGGGAGCACCTCTTCGAGCTGGCGCAGGAACGTGCGCGCGTACCCGCCGCTGCGCTGGCGCGTCTTGTGGAGGATGTACATGGTCAGCTCGGCCAGCCAGTCACCCGTCAGCACGTCGATCGGCCCACCCTCGACCATCTCGCGCGCGGCGGAGAGGCGGTCCCCGAAGAAGCCGCTGCAGTTGGCGACGCGGAGCGGGCCGGGCGGGCCGGGCACACCGGCGCCGGCGCTCACGCCGGCTCCACGACCACGAGGAGGTCGTTCACGTCGACCTGCTGCCCGGGGAGGCAGTGGAGCGCGGCCACGGTCCCGGCGCCGTTGGCCCGCAGGGTGTGCTCCATCTTCATCGCCTCGAGCACCACGAGGCCGTCGCCCTCGGCCACCGGGTCGCCCACCGAGGCGAGCACCTTGGTGATGGCACCGGGCAGTGGCGCGCGGCACTCCCCGGCCACGCCCCCGCGCGGTCGGGATCGTCCTCGGTGCGCAGGGCGAACGTCGACTGGCCCTCGGGCCCGTTCACCTGGGCCCAGTGCGCCGAATGCCGCACCCGGTGGCGTCGGCGCCGCCCGTCTTGCGCCGTGAGGTCGACCACGCCTCCGCCGACGGTTGCGGTGCCCACCTCGTGCCACGCACCGTCGACGAGCACCTGGGCGGGCTCTGCCGGCCCGGCGGCACGAACCTCCATCGTCCCGGCGTCGTCCGTCAGCTCGTCCGCGTGGAGGGGCCGCCCGACGTTGCGCCAACCCGCCGCCGGCACGGGGACCACGCTGGCGGCCGCCCGCTCCTCGAGGAGGCAGAAGGCCACCGCGGCGCCGTGCCGTCGGCGCACCTCGTCGGACAGCCACGGCGTCGCGCAGGTCCGGACGGCGCTCGAGGAAGTGCACGTCCACCTCACCGCCCACGAAGGCCGCGTCGTCTAGCACCGCCCCGAGCAGCGCGCGGTTGGTCTCGAGGCCGTCGAGCTCCAGCGCACGCAGGGCGAGGGACAGCCGCCCGACCGCCGCGACGCGGTCCTCGCCGTGCGCCATGAGCTTGGCCACCAGCGAGTCGTAGGCGGGGCTCACCACGCTGGCCGTCTCGATGCCTCGATCGGTGCGCAGGCCGGGCCCTTCGGGCCAGCGCACGTGGGTGACCGTGCCCGGGGTCGGCCGGTAGTCCTCCCGTGGGCGTTCGGCGCAGAGGCGGACCTCGACGGCGTGGCCGGTCACGTCCACGTCGTCCTGGCCGAAGGGGAGCGGCCGGCCGGCGGCCACCGCCAGCTGCAGGCCCACGAGGTCGAGCCCGGTCACCAACTCGGTCACCCCGTGCTCGACCTGCAGGCGCGTGTTCATCTCCAAGAAGTAGAAGCCGCCGGCGTCGACCAGGTACTCCACCGTGCCCACGCCGACGTACGCGACGGCCTTGGCCGCGGCGACGGCCGCCTCCCACATCTGGTGGCGCGTCTCGAGCGGCACGAAGACGGCCGGGGCCTCCTCGACGACCTTCTGGTGCCGGCGCTGCACCGAGCACTCCCGGTCGTAGAGGTGCAGCACGCTGCCGTGGGTGTCCCCGACGATCTGCACCTCGACGTGGCGGGGGGCGGACAGGTACCGCTCCAAGAAGACCTCGTCCGAGCCGAAGGCGGCCGCCGCCTCGCGCTGGGCCGATGCGACGGCCTCGGCCAGCTCGCCGGGCGCGCGCACCAGCGCGCATCCCGCGGCCGCCACCGCCGGCGGACGCCTTGACGAGGAGCGGGTAGCCCACGGCCGCGGCGGCGGCCGTCAGCTGCGCCTCCGCCGCCCCGGGCCCGACCACCACGCTCGGCAGGACCGGGACCCCGGCGTCGGCGACGACCTCCTTGGCCGCCGCCTTGTGGCCCATGACCCGCATCGCCTCGGGCGGCGGACCGACCCACACGATGCCCGCCCGTGCGCAGGCCTCGGGGAGGGCGGGGTTCTCGGAGAGGAACCCGTAGCCCGGGTGCAGCGCGTCGGCACCGGCCCGGCGCGCCGCGCCCACCAGGGCGGCGGGGTCGAGGTACGTCTCGCGCAGCGTCGCCCCGGCCAGCAGCACGGCGACGTCGGCCTCACCGACGTGCGGGCTCCCGGCGTCGTCCGCCGCGTACACGGCGACGGCCTCGCACCCGGCGTCGTGCGCGGCGGTGATGACGCGCCGGGCGATCTCGCCGCGGTTGGCCACGAGGAGCCGGCGGATCGGACCCGCCATCAGTGGCGCACCACGCCGAAGACGGCCGTCCCGCGCACCGGCGCCGAGTGCACGGCGGTGAGGGCGATGGCGAGCACGGTGCGCGTGTCGCGCGGGTCGATGATCCCGTCGTCCCACAGGCGCCCCGTGGCGTACTGCGCGGTCGACTCCTCCTCGATCTGGTGCTCGGTGGCCGAGCGCAGCTCCTCGTCGGCCGCCTCGTCGAACGGCCGGCCGGCCGCCTCGGCCGCGTTGCGACGCACGATGGAGAGGACGCCCGCCAACTGCTTGGGCCCCATGACGGCGATGCGGTGGTTGGGCCAGGTGAAGATGAAGCGAGGGTCGTAGGCCCGGCCCGCCATGGCGTAGTTGCCGGCTCCGTAGCTGGCGCCGACCATGAGGGTCAGATGGGGCACCGTCGAGTTGGAGACGGCGTTGATCAGCTTGGCCCCGTCCTTGATGATCCCGCCCTGCTCGTAGCGTGTGCCCACCATGAAGCCGGTGATGTTCTGCACGAACAGGATCGGGGTGTCCGTCCGATTGCACAGCGCGATGAACTGCGCGCCCTTCTGGGCCTCGGGCGAGAAGAGGATGCCGTTGTTGGCCACGACCCCGATCGGGTACCCCCCGAGCGAGGCCCAGCCGCAGACGAGCTGCCCGCCGTAGAGCTCCTTGAACTCCTCGAAGCGCGAGCCGTCGACGACGCGGGCGAGGATCTCGCGGACGTCGAAGGGCACCCGTACGTCCACCGACGCGATCCCGAGCAGCTCCTCGGCCGGGTACGACGGCGGGTCGGCGGGACCGGCGGGACCCGGGCCGAGCCGCGTCCAGTGCAGGTGGCCGACGATGCCCCGGGCCAGGCGGAGCGCCTCGGGCTCGTCGCGGGCCAGGTAGTCGCACAGGCCCGACGTCCGGGCGTGCATGGCCGCGCCCCCCAGCTCCTCCTCGTCGGCGTCCTCGCCGATGGCCATCTTCACCAGCGGCGGCCCACCCAGGAAGACGCGGGCCTTGTCCTCGACCATGACCGTGTAGTCGCTCATGCCCGGGAGGTAGGCGCCGCCGGCGGTGGACGAGCCGAACACGACGCAGACGGTGGGGATCCCGAGGGCCGAGAGCTGGGTCAGGCGGCGGAACTGCTCGCCGCCGGGGACGAACACGTCGGCCTGACGCGGCAGGTCGGCTCCTCCGGATTCGACCAGGATGAGCACCGGGAGGCGGTTCTCCTCGGCCACGTCCATGGCGCGCAGGAGCTTGCGGATGGTGGTGGGGCTCGTCGTCCCGCCCCGCACGGTCGGGTCGTTCGCGATGACCAGGCACTGGGTGTGCGCCACCTCGGCCAGCGCCACGACGACGCCGCCGCCCACGGGGTCGCCGGTGTGCAGGCCGGCCAGCGGGCAGAGCTCGAGCACCGGCGTGCCCGGGTCCACCAGCGCCTCGAGGCGCTCGCGCACCATCATCTTGCCCCGGGCGCGGTGGCGCTCGACGTACTGCGGGCCGCCCCCGGCCACCACCTGGTCGTGCAGGGCCCTCACCTCGTCGGCCAGCACCCCCATGGCGGCTGCATTGTCCCTGAACTCGTCGGCGGTCACCGCCAGGTGCGACCGGATGGGCGTGCTCACGGCGTCGTGTCCCAGGAGGGGCGGCGCTTCTGGAGGAACGCCTCCATCCCCTCCGCCGCCTCGGCGCCGGCGAAGAGCTCGGCGGACCTGGACGCCGCGGCCGCCAGTCCCTCGGCCCAGCCCTGCGCCGGCAGGGTCCGCAACAGCTCCTTGGTGGCCCGGACCGCCCCGGGCGCGGCTTTGCGCAACGCCTCGGTCTGCCGGTCGACCCAGGCGTCGAGCGCCGCCTCGTCGTCGGCGACGGCCGAGAGCAGTCCCGCGTCGGCCGCCTCGTGCGCGCCGAAGCGCTCGCCGGTGAGCGCGGCTCGGGCCAGGAAGCGGGGGTCCACCACGCGCAGCGCCGGGACCAAGATCATGGCCGGCGCCACGCCGACCCTGACCTCCGTGAAGGCGAACGTGCTCGTCGCCGCGGCCACCGCGAGGTCGGATGCCGCGACGAGGCCCAGGCCCCCCGCCCGCGCGTGGCCGTTCACCCGCGCGATCACCGGCACCGGGCTCTCGACGATGCAGGTGAGGATGTCGGGCATGCGGTTGGGCGCCGCCGCGCCACGCTCGGACAGGTCGGCGCCCGAGCAGAACACGGTGCCCGATCCCGTGAGCACCACGGCACGCACGCCCGGGTCCCTCGTCGCGTCACGCAACGCCCGGTCCAGCTGCTCGAGCAGGCGCGCCGAGAGGGCGTTGCGGTTGTGCGGTGAGTCCAGCGTCAGGGTGGCGATGCCGTCGCCGTGCTGCACGCCGACCAACACTTCCGTCACGGGTGGGCAGTGTAGGGGGGTGCCCACCGAGGGGCCGAAATTGGCCGGTGGTATCGTGCGCGGGTGATCGAGACCGCCGAGCACCAGTTGTTCCGCAAGACGCTGCGGGACCTCTTCGAGCGGGAGATCGAGCCCCACGTCGACGAGTGGGAGGCGGCCCGCACCTTCCCCGCCCACGACCTCTTCCCCAGGCTGGCAGCCGTCGGGCTGTTCGGGCTCGAGTACGACGAGGCGTACGGCGGCATGGGCGCCGACCACACGTACACGCTCGTCGCCGGCGAGGAGATGGGCCGCATCGGCTGCGGGGGCGTGCCCATGGCGATGGCGGTGCAGATGGCGATGGCAACGCCGGCCCTCGCCCGCTACGGCTCGCACGAGCTCAAGGAGCAGTATCTTGCGCCCGCCATCAGGGGCGAGGTCGTGACCTCCATCGCGGTGACCGAGCCCGACGCGGGCAGCGACGTCGCCGGCATCCGGACCCGCGCCGTGCGCGACGGCGACGAATGGGTCGTCAACGGATCCAAGCTCTACATCACGAACGGCACCCAGGCCGACTGGCTGTGCCTCCTGGCCCGGACCTCCGACGACCCGGGGCACCAGGGCATGTCGCTGATCATCGTCCCCACGGCACTGCCGGGCGTGCTCGTCTCGCGCAAGCTCGAGAAGCTCGGCATGTGGTCGAGCGACACCGCGGAGCTGTCGTTCACCGACGTGCGCGTCCCGCTCGCCAACACCATCGGGGAGATCGGTCGCGGCTTCCACCAGCAGATGGCGCAGTTCCAGGCCGAGCGCCTGATCACCTTCTACAAGCAGGTGGGCTCCATCGAGCTCGCGCTCGAACGCACCACGGCCTACCTGCGCGAGCGCCGCGCCTTCGGCGCCCCGCTGCTGGCCAACCAGCACCTGCAGTTCGTCCTGGCCGAGCTCTCGGCCCGTCACGACGTCCTGAAGCACTACGCGCGCAGCACCGCCGACGCCGTCGTGCGGGGCGAGGACGTCACCCGTCAGGCCACCATCGCCAAACTCCTCGGGTCGCGGCTCCAGCGTGAGGTGGCGGACTGGTCGGTGCAGCTCCACGGCGGCCTGGGCTACATGGCCGAGAACTGGACCTCGCGCTACTTCCGCGACACCCGCCTCGACTCCATCGGCGCCGGGGCCGACGAGGTGATGCTGCGCATCCTCGCCCGCATGGACGGCTACTCGGCCGAGTAGCGGGCCCCCTCCCAGCGCTCTCGCGTCAATTCCGTCACGACGACCTCCTCGCCACGGGGACCGCTGGTGGTGCGCCAGTGCGTGAAACCGAGCTTTTCCATGACCCGTCCCGACGCCACGTTCTCCGGCTCGTAGATGCTCACGATGCGCTCGAGCCCACCCACGGTGAACCCGTGCTCCACGGCCGCCGCCCCCGCCTCGGTCGCCAGGCCGCGCCCGCGCGAGGAACCGGCCAGCCGCCACCCGACCTCGACCGCCGGGAGGATCTCGGGCAGGAAGTGGGGCACGGCCAGGCCGGCCCACCCGATGAACGCCCCGCTCCCCCGGTCGATCAGGGCCTCGATCCCGAAACCGTCGCTCTCGTAGCGCTCGAGCATGCGGACGAGGAACGCCGCCGTTTCCTCCCTGCTCATGCCCTCGCGCCGCGGGTACCACCAGAACGACTCCTCGGTGTGGAGGACCGAGAGCTCGTCGAGGTCGGCGGGCGTGAAGGGGCGCAGCACGAGCCGCGGCGTGGTCAGCGTCGGGATCACCGGTCGGCCCATCGCCGTGCGACTCAGCCGAGCGGGAGCCCGGGGGCGTCGGCCAGCGACGGGTCGCGGCCGGGGCGGGCGGAGGCCGAGTAGAGCTGGTCCGGCCGGAACGACCGCACGGCGCGGTCGCCGGAGCGGCCGCCCACCACCTCGACCCATGCCTCGCCGGTCTCCTCGTTGGTGACGTAGGCCACGAACTGCCACGACGCACCGCGCAGGCGGGTGCCGCCGACCTGCACCGGGTCGCCGGGTCGCAGGCCGGCCCAGCGGGTCGAGCGCCGGAGGTCAGCCACGGCGGCGACGGGTTGCTTGCGCGCGATGGGGCACCGGCCCCTTTCTACCTGCTGGCGGGGATGAGCCGTGGCCGCACACCCACGTCGTATCCTGACCGCTGTGGCGCTCAGTCCCCCCCGCACCTTGACGCCCTCGAAGGTGACCGCGTTCACCAACTGCCCGCTCGCCTTCCGGTTCTCCCAGATCGAGCGCCGCCCCGAGCCACCGTCCCCCCACTCGGTCAAGGGGACCCTGGTGCACGCGGCCCTCGAGGGCCTCTTCTGGCACCACCCCGCGGGCCGCCGCAGCCCCGCCGCGGCGGCGGCGGAGCTCGAGCGGGCCTGGGGCGCCCTGCAGGACGACCCCGAGTTCGTGCAGCTCGAGCTCGACCGGGACGCGGCCGCCGCCTTCCTGGCCGACGCGCGGACCCTCGTGGACAACTACTTCCGGTTGGAGGATCCCGACCGCACCCGTGCGGTCGGGACGGAGCTCGGCGTCGAGACGATGGTCGACGGCATGCGCCTGCGCGGCATCATCGACCGGCTCGACCTCGCGGCGGACGGGAGCCTCATCGTCGTCGACTACAAGACCGGGCGAGCGCCCGCCGAGCGCTTCGAGCGCGGCAGCATGGGCGGGGTGCAGACCTACGCCCTGCTCTGCGAGAGCGTGCTGGGCCGCGCGCCGGCCGAGGTCAGGCTCCTGTACCTGCGCCAACCCGTCGCCATCTCGGCCGTGCCGTCCGCGCAGACCATTCTCGGACAGCGCAAACGCGCCGTCGCCGTGTGGACGGCCATCGCCAAGGCCTGCGACGCCGAGGACTTCCGACCGAACGTGGGGCCGCTGTGCGACTACTGCCACTTCAAGGCGTCCTGCCCCGCCTTCGCCGCGTGACCGACCCCCGGTGAGCACCCTCGACGAGGCGGTCGACGCCGCCTTCGACCCTCTCCGGGGACGGCCGGGCATCGACCGTGCCGCCGCCGTCGTCTCCAACCTGGCCGACTACGGCCTCATCTGGGTGGTGCTGGCCGGCCTCAAGGCACGCCGGCGCGGGCCGGACCGGCGGCGCGCCGTCGTGGCCCTCGGGGCCGCCGGGTGCTCCTCGCTGATCGTGAGCCGGGTGGTCAAGGCGTCGGTCGAGCGGCAGCGGCCCGACGAGCATCTCGCCGCCGGCGTCCGCACGCCGACGAGCAGCAGCTTCCCCAGCGGCCACACCCTGGCCGCCTTCTGCACGGCCGTGTTGCTCGGCGATTCCGATGCCGAGACGGCGGCCCACGTCGGGTTCGCGGTGGCGGTCGCCGCCAGCCGCGTCCACCTGCGGGCCCACCATCCGACCGACGTCATCGGCGGTGCGGTGATCGGCTCGGTGCTCGGGCTCGGCCTGCGCCCCATCGTCAACGTCGTCACGCCCGGCAGCCGGGGGCGTCGGGGACGGTGGGGGCAGCGGCGACGGTGGGGGCAGCGGGCCGGGCGGCACCGGGGTGCCGGGGGAATGGGCAGGAGCGACATCGTGTTGTACGGCTCATGACGACTTTTGCCGTGACCTGGGACTACCGTTGCCCCTTTGCCCGCAATGCCCATGAGCACCTCGCGCTCGCCCTCGCCGACGGCGCCGACTGGGAGGTCACGTTCCTCCCCTTCTCCTTGAGCCAGGTCCACGTCCCCGAGGGTGGAACGCCCGTGTGGGACGACCCGGCCAAGGCACCGGACCTCCTCGCCCTGGCGGCCGGGGTCGTCGTGCGCGACCAGTACCCCGAGCGCTTCCTCGACGCGCACGTCGCCCTCTTCGCCGCCCGTCACGACGAAGGGCTCGACCTGCGGGTGCCCGAGGTCGTGGCCAGCGTGCTCGACGGCGCCGGGGTGCCGGGCGCCGCGGCGGTGGCCGAGGCCGGTGCGGGCGGGGCCCTGCAGGAGCTGCGCCGGGCCCACGAGCGGGCGGTGGCCGAGTGGGCCGTGTTCGGAGTGCCCACCTTCGTGCTGGACGACCGCGCCGTGTTCGTGCGCCTGATGAGCAGGCCGCAGGGCGACGGCGCGCTGGCGCGGCGCACCATTCAGGGCGTGCTCGACCTCTTCGACTCCCAGCCCGACCTCAACGAGTTCAAGTACACGACGCTGTCTCGCTGAGGCGCCCCGCGGCTGCCCGGCCGCGGCACCCTCGACCATCCGCCGGACCGGACAATCCAGCGGGCTCCCCCCCAGGGCCGTCCGCCCTGTGCCGGTCGCCGACCCCGAGCCCGTGGCGATCCGATGACCGGGCTAGGAGCGGGCGATCTCGCTCATGAGCGAGAAGCCGCGTTCGCGCTCGGCCTTGTCGCCGACGATCGATGCCACGAAGTCGGTCGCCCCGGCGTCGGCGAGTCGCACGATGGCGGCGGCGACCGACTCCTCGTCCCCGACGAAGCCGATGTCCGCCGCATGCTCGGCGCCCTCCTTGTCCAGCATGGCCTTGTAGGAGGGCAGGGTCGGGTAGATGGCCATCGCCTGGTTGATCCGCTCCTTGGCGGCATCGATGTCGTTCGTGACCGAGACCGGGAGGGCGACCCCGACACGCGGCTCGGGCCGACCGGCGGCTCGGGCGGCGGCGCGGATGGTGGGCCCGATGTGGTTGGCGACGGTGGCGGTGCCGGTCATCCAGGTGACGGTGCCGTCGGCCACCGTGCCCGCCAGTTTGAGCATGACGCTGCCCAGGGCGGCCACCAGGACCGGCGGGGCGGTCGCACCGGGCACGCCGATGGGCAGCGGCGCGTTCGTGGTGATGCGCTCGCCGACGCTGCTGACCGCCTCGCCGCGCAGGAGGGGCATGAGCGAGGCCAGGTACTCCTTCATGTAGCGCGCCGGCTGCTCGAAGCTCATCCCCCAGATGCCCTCGACCACCACCTGGTGGGACAGTCCGATCCCGAGGATCAGCCGGTTGTCCGTCACCGCCTGGACCGTGAGGGCCTGCGCCGCCAGCATCATGGGATGGCGTGGGTGCACCGGGACCACGCCCGTGCCCAGGCCGATGCCGGGCACCTGCACCCCGGCCGCGGCCAGGAGCGTGAGCGGGTCGGGCCCGAAGATCTGGGACGCAAAGGCGTGGTCGAACCCGGCGTCGGCGAAACGCCGCAGCTGGTCGACGACGCCGGGGAACGGCTGTTCGACGTCGATCATGCCCCCGATACGCAACGGCTTGGCCATGTCCCCAGCGCTCCTCGCGTAGTCTGCCCCCTGTGTCCGCCCCATTGTCTAGGCGAATCTCGGGACGGGGGCGAGCGAGCTGAAACCCCACGACGTCGGGTTCGTCGGGGCCGGCCAGCTGGCGCGCATGGCGGGCGAGGCGGCCAGTGCGCTCGGCCTGTCCGTGGCCGTGCTGGCCGAACGCCCCGACGACGCCGCCTGCGCCGCCGCCGCCGAGGTCATGGTGGGGTCGCCCTTCGTCGCGGCCGACATGAGGGCGTTCGCCGAGCGTTGCGGGGTCGTGACGTTCGACCATGAGCAGGTCGACCTCGAGGTCGTGGCCGCCTTGGCGGCCGAGGGTGCCGTCGTCCGGCCCGGCGCCGACGCGCTCGAGCTGGCGGTCGACAAGGCCCGCATGCGGACGGTCCTCGACGGGGCGGGCGTCCCGGTGCCGAGCTACGTGGTGGTGGACGGCGGCCGGGACGCGTCCGAGGCGGTTGCGGCGTTCGCCGAGTCCCATGGCTGGCCGGTGGTGCTCAAGGCCGCCCGGGGCGGGTATGACGGCAGGGGCGTGTGGCCGGTGCGCGACCGGGCCGAGGCCGACGTCGTCCTGGCCCGGGTGGCGGGGCGGGTCGTCGTCGAAGAGCTCGTGCCCCTCGACGCCGAGCTGGCCGTCATGGTCGCCCGCAGCCCCTCGGGTGCCTCGGCAGCCTGGCCGGCGGTGGAGACGGCTCAGGTGGACGGGGTCTGCCGGGAGGTGCTGGTGCCCGGGCGGCTGGCTCCCGACGTGGTGGAGGCGGCCTCGGCCCTGGGCCAGAAGGTGGCCGAGATCGCCGGCGCCGTCGGCGTCATGGCCGTGGAGCTGTTCTCGGCGCGGGGCCGGCTGCTCGTGAACGAGGTGGCGACCCGGCCCCACAACTCGGGGCACTGGACGATCGAAGGTGCCGTGACCTCGCAGTTCGAGAACCACCTGCGCGCCGTGCTCGGCCTGCCGCTCGGCTCGACCGCACCCCAGCACGCCCAGGTCGCCAGCGTCAACGTCTTCGGCGGCCCCGCCGGCACCGACCCCGCCCGGCTCCTGGCCCGGGGCCTTGCCGTCGAGGGTGCCCACGTCCACCTCTACGGCAAGGGGGCGAGGCCGGGGCGCAAGCTGGGCCACGTGACCGTGTGCGGGGACGACGCCGAGGTGGCGCGGTCCCGGGCCTGGTCGGCCGCCATCGCCCTCGGCACCCCGGTGCCCGGTGCCATCGCGCTGCCTCCGGGGGTGACCCGGTGACGCCGGTGACGCCGGTGGCGCCGACGGCGCCCGTCGTGGCCGTCGTCATGGGCAGCGCGTCGGACCTGCCCGTCATGCAGGGGGCCGTCGAGATGCTCGAGCGCTTCGGCGTGGCGTACGAGGTGCGGGTGGTGTCGGCCCACCGGACCCCGCGCGACATGATCGCCTTCGGTCAGGAGGCGGCGGCCCGGGGCCTGCGGGTGCTGATCGCCGGTGCGGGGGGCGCCGCCCACCTGCCCGGGATGCTCGCCTCGGTGACCACCCTCCCCGTAATCGGCGTCCCGGTGGCCCTGGCGCACCTCGACGGCCTCGACAGCCTGCTCTCCATCGTGCAGATGCCCAAGGGCGTGCCCGTGGCGACCATGGCGGTCAACGGCGCCCGCAATGCCGGCCTGCTCGCCGTGCGCATCCTCTCGGTGGGCGACCCCGAGCTCACGGTAAAAATGGGGGCATTCCAAGAAGAGATCGCGTCGGAGGCCCGTGGCCAGGACGCCGACGTGTCCGGAGGAGCGACCGAAGATGCCTGAGCCCACCCTGGCGCAACGGCTCGGCTACCCGGCCGAGGCCAAGCTGGTCGTCGTCAACGCCGACGACCTCGGTTCCTGCCACGCCGCCAACGTCGGCGTCTTCGAATGCCTGGCGACGGGGACGGTCACCACCGCCTCGCTCATGGTGCCCTGCCCCTGGGCACGGGAGGCGAGCAGCCGCTACCGGGGCGAGGACGTCGGGGTCCACCTCACCCTCAACGCGGAGTACGAGCTGTACCGCTGGGGTCCCATCACCTACGCACCGTCGCTGCTCGGCGGCGACGGGGGATTCCCCCGGACGGTGGAGGACGTGTGGGACCACGCCGACCTCGACGAGGTCCGCCGCGAGTGCCGGGCCCAGATCGAGCGGGCCATCCTCTGGGGCTTCGACGTCAGCCACCTCGACGCCCACATGGGCACGCTGCAGCTGCGGCCCGAGTTCTTCGACGTCTACCTGGAGCTGGCGGTCACCTTCGGGCTCCCGCTGCGCATGGTCAGCCCGTCGGTCGAGCGCTACGTGGGCTTTCCCGCCCGTGCCGTGGCGGCCGAGGCCGGGGCCGTCTTCACCGATCACCTCCGGCTGGTTCCCGGCGTCGGCTCCCGCCAGATCTTCGAGAAGGAGCTGCGGACGCTCCAGCCGGGCGTGACCGAGTTCCTCCTCCACCCGGCCGTCGACTCCGCCGAGCTGCGCTCGCTGGCGACCGACGACTGGGGGGCGCGGGTCGACGACTACCACATGATCTGCAAGGAGGACTGGGTCCGGCGGTCGCTCGACGAGGCGGGGGCGACCCTCATCGGCTACCGGCCCCTCCGCGAGTTGGCCCGGGCGGGCGGCTGAGCCAGAGCCGGGGAGCGCGACGACGACCACCACGATCCAGGGCGCCTCGATCAACACGGGGCAGCGTCACCCCCCCGGCGACGTCTTCGACATCGAGCTGTCGCCCGACGGCATCGAGATCCGCCGGTCCGGGCGCCCCCCCGCGCACATGTCGTGGTCCCAGGTGTCGCAGTGGGAGATCGAGGAGCGCGACGGCGGGGTGCTGCTGACCCTGCGGGGCGAGGGGGCCACCACCCCTCTGGTGGTCCCGGGCTGGACCCAGGACGATCTCGAGGCCGTCATGCGCACGACGGCCGGCGCATCGGCCACCGCGCCCAGGGCGACGCCGGGCGGCGCCGGTGCGGCCGCGGACGCCGCCGCCGCCACGGACACCGCGGCCGATGCGGACGCCACGGACACCGCGGCCGATGCGGCCGATGCGGCCGATGCGCCGGAGCCGGTGGCCGAGGCCTTCGCGGCCACCCTCGCGCCCGCCGCGGGCCAGACCGAGACCGAGACCCCGGCGGACACCGGCGGGAACCCCCGGCGCTGGCGGCTCCCGCGCCCGTCGGCCCGCACCTGGAAGGCCGTCGTCACCCTCGTGCTGCTGGGCCTCCTGGCCACCGCGGTGACCCTCGTGCTGCTCCAGAGCGCCGGGGTGATCAACTGGGGCTTCCTCGGCCCCACGGCCTGATCCTGCCTCAGCGCACCCCGGCGAAGAGATCGTCCTCGGTCACGTCGACGGGGCCGACCCGGCTCTGGGCCAGCCGGTACTCGTCGACCGGGTGGATGTCGCGCATCACCTCGGGTGGGAGGCCGAACCAGAACGGTGAGTTGGGGTCGACCTGGGTGGCGTGCGCCTTGAGCGCCTCGCCCCGCACATGGGTGAAGCCGGCGATGTCGATGGTCGTCGTGTACGGCTCGGTGCGGGTCATGCGGGCGAGCCACTTGTCGTCGAAGGGCGACTCGAGCCCGAGCTCCTCGTACTTGGCGTGGATCTGGCGGAAGCGCTCCCCCGACCAGACCGTGTAGTACAGCTTGTCGGGGGCGTAGGGCGGTCCCGCCTCCGGGAAGCGGCCCGGATCACCGGCGGAGTCGAAGGCCAGGACGGAGATCTCGTGGACGCGGAGATGGTCCGGATGGGGGTACTCGTTCTGGTTGTCGCCGTAGGTGACGACGACCTGCGGGCGCTCCCGGCGGATCACGGCCACCAGGCGGCCGACCGCCTCGTCCAGGGGTGCCTGGGCGAAGGAGTCGGGCCGCGTGTTGGCCTCCGAGTCGGGCATCCCCGAGTCCCGGTAGCCGAGGAGGACGGTCTCGTCGTAGCCGATGATGTCGGTGGCCGCCTTGAGCTCGGCCATCCGGATCCGCCCGATGTCGGCCCGCACCTCGGGGGTGTCCATGGCCGGGTTCAAGATGTCCCCCTCCTCGCCCCCGGTGCAGCACACCAGCACCGTCCGGACCCCCTCGGCGTGGTAGCGGGCCACCGTCGGCGCGCCCTTGGAGGCCTCGTCGTCGGGGTGCGCGTGGACGCAGAGCAGGCAGAGGCGATCGGGCACGTGCCGACCTTAGCGGCGAGCCTGCGCCGGCCGGCCCGGTGCCACCCCTCCCCCGCTGGGCCTTATGCTCGTATTCCATGGCAGGCACGTTCAGTCGGATCCGCGACATCTTCCGGTCCAAGGCGAACAAGGCCCTCGACAAGATGGAGGACCCGCGCGACACGCTGGACCTCTCCTACGAGAAGCAGCTCGAGCAGTTGCAGAAGGTCCGGCGCGGGGTGGCCGACGTGGCCACGGCCCGCAAGCGGATCGAGCTGCAGGCCCAGGGGTTGCAGAAGCAGGCCGACAAGCTGCAGGGTCAGGCCAAGGCCGCGCTGGCCCAGGGCAACGAGGATCTCGCCCGCGAGGCGCTGTCCCGGCGGGCCGCGCTCGGCGAGCAGCTGGCCGACCTCAAGACCCAGCACGACCAGATCAGCGAGCAAGAGCAGAAGCTCGTCGCGACCTCGCAGGAGCTCCAGACGCGCATCGAGCGCTTCCGTACGCAGAAGGAGACGCTCAAGGCGTCCTACACGGCGGCCGAGGCACAGACCAAGGTGGGCGAGGCGGTGTCGGGCATCTCGACGTCCATGGGCAACGCCGGCGCCACCATGCAGCGCGCCCAGGACAAGATCTCCTCGATGCAGGCTCGCGCCGGCGCCCTCGACGAACTGTTGGCCTCGGGCGCACTGGACGACCTGACCACGCCGGTCGACGACATCCAAAAAGAGCTCGACAAGGTGTCGAACTCGTCACAGGTGGACAACGAGCTGGCGGCCCTGAAGGCCGAATTGGGAACGGGCGACGGCGACGGCGCCGGTCCCCCGGCCGCGCTGCCGGCCGCCGAGGAGGAGAGGACTGGAGGAGAGGGCGCCTGATGGCAATCTCACGCAACATCAAGCCGGACCGGGGACTGACCTACCGGATGCTCCTGACGGGGTTCTTCTTCGTCGTGCTCTACGCCGCGTTCATCGGCGTCCTCTTCGCTCTGCTCCACAGCCTGGTCCTGATCCTCATCATCGGGGTCGGGCTCCTGTTCTGCCAGTACTGGTTCAGTGCCAAGATCGCCATGTACGCCATGCACGCCAAGGAGGTGACGCCCGAACAGGCGCCCCAGCTCCACGGTGTCGTCGACCGTCTGTGCGCGCTGGCCGACATGCCCAAGCCCAAGGTGGCCATCGCGACCACCGACATGCCCAACGCCTTCGCCACCGGTCGGAGCCCCAAGGCGGCCGTCGTCTGCGTCACCACGGGTCTGTTGCGCCGCCTCGACGAGCCCGAGGTCGAGGCGGTGCTCTCGCACGAGATCTCCCACGTGGCCCACCGCGACGTGGCCGTCATGACGATCGCGAGCGGTCTGGGCATGCTGGCCGGGCTGCTCACCAGGGTCATGTTCTACGCGGGCCTTTTCGGCGGCGGCGGCCGCAACAACAACAGCGGCGGCCAGTTGGTGCTCATCGAGATGATCGTCATGCTGGTGTCGATCGTCGTCTACTTCATCAGCTTCCTCCTGACGATGGCGCTGTCCCGCTACCGCGAGCTGGCGGCCGACCGCTCGGGCGCGTTGCTGATCGGCCGGCCCTCGCTGCTGGCCTCCGCGCTGGTCAAGATCAGCGGCGACATGGGGCGCATCCCGACCAAGGACCTCCGCGCCGCCGAGCCGTTCAACGCTTTCTTCTTCACCCCGGCCGTCGCCAGTGGGGCGACCCAGGAGGGAAGCGGCGGTGGCTTCAGCTTCGGCAACCTGTTCCGGACGCACCCGACGCTCGAGCGCCGGCTGGCCCAACTGGACTCGCTCGAGCGCCAGCTCGGCCAGGCCAGCTGAGCGGCCTCGCAGGCCGCGGTGACGGGACGCGGGTAGGCGGCGGTCGGCGGTCGGCAGCCGTGGGCCTCTTCGACACCATCCTCGGCCGCACCAAGCCGGTGCGGGCCAACCTCGATGCGCTCTTCGCCCTGCCGACGGCCGCCCTGACCCTCCAGAGCGCGGGGGGCCTGGTGTCGTCGGGTCACGCCGGGGTCTGCTGGAAGCCGCCGCCGGGCCAGGGTGCCGCCGACGCCCAGAAGGAGATCTCCGAGCTGGTGGGCGACGGCTTCGGGCACGCCCAGGACTCCTTCGACTACGGCTGGCTGCTGCTCGACGACCCCGACCTCGAGGAGCTCGTGACCAAGATCCACATGGCCAACTCGACGCTGCAGGACAACGGGTGGGGGCCGCAGCTGCTGTGCTCGGTGTTCGGCTTCGTGCCCGGGCCCGACGCGCCCGGCGACGCCCGGCCCTTCCGGCTGGTGTACCTCTTCAAGCGCGGCACCTTCTACCCCTTCGCTCCCGTCGACGCGCAGAAGGAGCGTCGCGACACCGAGCTGGAGCTGCGCATCCGCACCATGGTGGGGGCCGACCTGCCGGTGGAGTCCGACCTGTCGCGGTGGTTCCCCATGTGGGACATGCCGGTCTCGTGATGTCGCCGTGCGCCAACGGGGCCGACGTGCCGACGTGACCGACGTGCCGACGTGACCGAGGCCGTCGAACGAGTCATCGCCCTCGAGGGCGCGGTCAACTTCCGAGACCTCGGCGGCTACGCGGCCGGCGCGGGGCTGCGCACGCGCTGGCGCACCCTGTTCAGGGCCGACGGCCTGGGCGAGCTGACCGAATCCGACCTCTCGGTGCTCCGGGCCCTCGACATCCGGACGGTCATCGACCTCCGCTCGGGAGAGGAGCTGGAGCGCGGCCGGTTCGACGTCGACGCGCACCCGGTGACGTTCCACCACTTCCCCTTCATGGAGACACTGCCCGACGCGCGAGGACTTCGAGCGTCGGCCCGGATTCCTCGGCTCGCAGTACAAGGAGTTCCTCGACGACGCCGGACACCAGATTCGCGCCGCGCTCGAGGTCCTGGCCTCCCCCGACGCCCTCCCGGCCGTCTTCCACTGCACCGCCGGCAAGGATCGCACCGGCGTGCTCTCCGCCGTCGTGCTCTCCGTGCTGGGCGTGAACGAGCCCACCGTGGTGGCCGACTACGCGCTGAGTGGCGAGGCCATGGCGCGCCTCCGGGCCAAGCTCATCTCGAAGTACCCCGAGGGCCGGGACTCGATCGAGAACCTCGATGCCGTGTTCTCCGCCGACCCTCAGCAGATGGAGCACCTGCTCGACTACCTCGGGGAGCGCTACGGCTCGATCGACGCCTATGTCGCCGGGCTGGGGACGGGACCCGGTGTGGTGGAGGGTCTGCGGGCGGGGCTGCTCGAACCGGCGGGATAGCCGGCCCGCCTAGCACTGCGCCCGGGGTCTACCCGCTCCCGCCCTCGTCGTCCCGGGCGCGGACGTCGGGACGCATCCGGTCGATGGCGCCGGCGAGCGCCAGGTCGAGCAGCGTGACGCCGCCCGAGTCGTGCGTGGTGAGGGCCAGGCGAACCGTGTTCCAGCGGATGTCGATGTCGGGATGATGATTGGCCGCCTCGGCGGCGGCACCGACCGCATTGACGAACTGCAGGGCGGCGGCGAAGTCGTGCAGCTTGACCGTCGTCACGAGGACGTCACCCTCCCGGGACCAGTTCAGGCGCTGCTCGTCGAGCGCGGCGTCGACGTCGGCCTGGGTGAGGACGGCCTCGCTCATGGGTGCGTCATGTCCTCGGGGCGCACCGCGGCGTCGAACTCCTCGTCGGTCAGGTAGCCCAGGTCCAGCGCCGCCTCCTTGAGCGTCGTGCCGTCCTTGTGCGCCTTCTTGGCCACCTCGGCGGCCTTGTCGTAGCCGATGCCGGGTGTGAGCGCGGTGACCAGCATCAGCGAGTTGTCGAGGTGGCGCCGAATCTGGCGCAGGTCGGGCGCGAGCCCCTCCACGCAGAACGCGCGGAAGGTCCGGCAGGCGTCGGTCAGCAGCTCGATCGACTGCATGACGTTGTAGGCGATCACCGGCTTGGACACGTTGAGCTCGAGGTTGCCCCGGCTGCCGGCCGTGGTCACCGCCACGTCGTTGCCGATCACCTGGATGCCCACCATGATCATGGCCTCGCTCTGCGTGGGGTTGACCTTGCCCGGCATGATGGAGGAGCCCGGCTCGTTCTCGGGGAGGACCAGCTCGCCGAGGCCGCTGCGCGGGCCCGAGCCCAGCCAGCGCAGGTCGTCGGCGATCTTCATCAGCGACACGGCCAGGGTCTTGAGCGGCCCCGTGGGCGAAGACCAGCGCGTCGTGGGCGGCCAGCGCGGCGAACTTGTTGGGGGCGGTCACGAAGGGCAGCCCGGTTGCAGCCGCGATCGCCGTCGCCACCCGCACGCCGAACTCGGGGTGCGTGTTGAGCCCGGTGCCCACGGCGCGTGCCGCCCGGCGGCCAGCTCGTAGAGGCCCGGCAGGGTCCGCTCGATCCGGTCGATGTCCGCCGTCAGCTGCGCCACGTACCCGGAGAACTCCTGGCCCAGCGTCAGGGGCACGGCGTCCATCAGGTGGGTGCGCCCGATCTTGGTGACGCCGGCGTACTCGATCTCCTTGTCCAACAGCGCGTCGCGCAGCGCGGCGACCGACGGGAGCAACCGATGCACGATCTCCTCCACGGCGGCGATGTGCATGGCCGTCGGGAACGTGTCGTTGGACGACTGGGACATGTTGACGTGGTCGTTGGGGTGGATCGGCTTCTTGGAGCCCATGACCCCGCCGGCGAGCTCGATGGCCCGGTTGGAGATGACCTCGTTGGCGTTCATGTTGGTCTGCGTGCCGCTGCCGGTCTGCCAGACGTGCAGCGGGAACTGGTCGTCGAGCGCACCCTTGGCCACCTCGCCCGCCGCCTGCTCGATCAGGTCCGGCCAGTGCGGGGTCGAGCTTGCCGAGGTCGCGGTTCACCGAGGCGGACGCTCCCTTGAGGATGCCGAAGGCCCGGATCAGCGGCTTGGGCATCGTCTCGCCGCCGATGTCGAAGTGGTGCAGCGAGCGCTGCGTCTGCGCCCCCCAGTAGCGGTCGGCGGGAACCTCGATCTCCCCCATGCTGTCGCTTTCGATGCGGGTGCTGGTCACGGGATCCAGCTTAGGACCGGCGCCCGGACGCCCCGTCCGCCGCGATCAGCGGCCGTCGAGGAACTCGAGGGCCGCCTCCCCGGTCGGAACACCGACGGGCCGCCCGAGGGTCACGAAACCGAAGTGAGAACGGGTGTTCGCTCCGGTTTCCGGCAACGTCTTGGCGGCAACGTCACGGCGGACACCGACCGCTCGGCGCGTGGCTCAATCGTCAATTTGAAGGCGCCGAATGGATAAGCCGTGGCCGCGGATGAGTCGCTCTATGAGCCCACCGAGACCTGTGATCGCGGGCTTGTGCTTCGGGGCCGATGGTTCAGAGCGCGTGACACGGTGTCGCGGCTGGTGTCGGGGCTGACGACGCCTCCGCCGGCGCCACATCCAGAACAGGAGGACCGCAGGGACAAGGAGGAACCAGAGCGGATTGACAATGACGACGGTACGGGAGATCGCCACCTCCCCCGTAGTGCGGTCGGTCAGGTTGTAGACGAGCGTCGTGTGGAAACTCGACCAGCCGATCCCCAGCCACGTGGACGCGTGGACCGGGATGTCCTGGCTCAAGCCGGGCGGCAGGAGTTGGAGCGGTTTGGTGAGGTAGCTGACCTTCGGCGAAGGCCAACCACTGATCTCCATGGTCGTGGTGAACTGGGCGGTCGAGCGCCCCACGCTCTTCACGCGGACGACGCCGGACGCCGAGCTGGACAACGACAGGTTCAGCCACGACGGACCCACATACGCTGCCGTCAGCTTCCGACTCCGAGGTCCGGGGACGTTGAGCACGACCAAGCCACCGATGTCGTTCACGGCAGCCACCGACGAAGAGTTGATGACCGGGCTCACGAGGAAACCGAGGAAGTAGTCGTCAGGAGGAATCGTCTTCGGCATGCTCACCGAGATGTTCACCTTCTGCTCGGAGCGTGGAGCGAGGGTGAGCGCATCGGGGGTGATACCTATCCGACCGGCGAACTGGGGGTCGGCGCCCTCCAGGAACCGCGTCTGGCCGTTGTCGAGTAGTTGCACCTGCTGATTGGTGATCCTGACGCTCAAGGGCGTGGGCCCGATGTTGCCGATGGTCAGCGTCGTGGCCGCCACCGTGCCGGGGGTTGCCGGGACGGGGTCGGGCGGGGACGTGACGAACAGGTCGGCCGAAGGCCCCGTCGCCGCCTCAGCCGGCGAGGACAGAACCACGGGCACCAAGAGCCCGATGAGCAGAGCGCTCACGGTGAGAGGGGCCAGGGACGTGACCCTGAGCGCAGTCGTCCTGCGGGGCCTGCGCATGATCCGAGAACCTAGAAGCTGGGCGTCACGACGTACGTGATGGTGTCGGTGTAGCTGCCGGCGGGCACCGTGTAGTCGACGGCAACTTGGTTCGTCAGAGTCAATGTGTCCGGAGTCGCCCCCGTGGGACCGGTCGCAGTGAGGAAGTTGGCGGGTGCGCTCGGGTAACCGACGAAATTGCCACCCGAGAGTCCCGAGGCGAGCGCGGCCCCGTCGGTACCGCCAGTGGTGAGTGCCGCGCTGGCTCCCCAGCCGTTTGACGGGAAGGTCGAGACGCCGACAGTGGGGCCCGAGCTGACCGCCGGGATCGTGAACGCAGGCGCGGACCGAGACAGCCCCGTGTCGGAGGCTGCCAGCGAGTAACCGCTGGCGGCATTGGTCTGCACGGTCAAGACGACGGCCTGGCTCTGGGTGTTGTTCAATGAGGTCGGGTCCACGGACATCGAGAAGGCCGACAGGTTGTTGGTGAACGTCAGGGTCTGACCGACCGTGACCGATGCCGTGGTCGAGGATGAGCCGAAGGTGACACTGCTCGTGGTACCGGTATCGACGGTGGTGGGTCCGGACTTCTGGGTCGTGATGAGCGATGTGTAGGAGTTGGCTGTCGTGGTGTTGGTCAGCCCGGTGAACGACAGGTAGACCGGGATGCTGGCGGCGATCGCGGCGGGCGTCGTGATCGTGTAGGTGATGGTCGTGCCGGCCAAGGCAACGGTGCCGGCACCGAGGCCATAGACGCTGCCGACGGCCGGAGTTCCAGCCGTGCCCGTCGGAACGGTCAGCGTCACCGCCGTGAGCGTCGCCGCAGTCGCCGTGGTGAACGCCCAGGAGTACGTCACTCCCGTCTTGCCGGTCTGCGAGTTGCTGACGGTCCAACTCATCTTGGTCAGCGTGGCAGCGGACGCCGGGGTGGCGGCCAGACCCACAATCCCCGAAAGGCTGAGCAGGGTCGCGACAATGACTGCGATTCGGCGTCGACCGGACGCCGATCTGCGGGTGGGCACTTCAGGACCTCCTCAAGGACTCTCGACGAAGAGGATCGGCTGTCCTTCAGGAGCCCTTGACGTCACGCCGTACGGGATTCCATTCCGTATCTACTGAAAATTCCTACGTAACCCGCGACCGGTGAGGGGCCCCACAAGTGACACAAATTACGAGCAGCAATGGTGGGTGCCAGAGTTGCCAAAGTGAACAAAGTGAACAGAGTGGACACGACCGAGCTTCTGACCGAGCTACCGGACTGCGTGCTCGTGCTCAACGGGTCAGGCCACGTCCAGTGGGGAAACAAAGCGGCCGAACGACTCTTCGGCCGATCCATGCGTGACTCAATCGGGTTTCTCGCCCTCGAGCTCGTTCACCCCGACGACCTGGAACTCGTGCTTCGTTCATTCGAGAGTGTCCAGCGCAAGGACGTCGGAACCCTCATCGAGGTGCGGGCCAAGACTCCGTCCGGTTGGCGCCTGCTGGAGGTGGTCGGGACGCCCATCGGCTGGTCGGACGAACAACCTGCTGTGTTGTTCTCCATGAGGGACCTGACCGAGAGGCGGCGTTTCGAGGTGGCCCGGAACAAGGATGCGACGTTCCGGACCGTCGTGCAGAACTCTCCCGACATGACGATCCTGCTCTCCCGGTCGGGCGTCGTGGATGCGGTCTCGGGGGCGCTCAGCCGGATCCTGGGACACGACCCGGAGGTGATCGAAGGTCGACAGCTCGTCGGCTTCGTGCTCGAAGAGGATCAACCCATCTTCCTCACCTCGCTGTACACGGCCTCACAGGGCGCTACGGCCTCGAACCCTCTGAGGGTTCGGATTCGGCTCACGCGCCACGAGACCGGGGAGCCGGTTCCCTTCGAGTTCGCATTTGTCAATCTGCTGGACGATCCAACCGTCGGTGGCTTCGTCGTCTCGGCTCACGACATCACGGCGCAGGTGGCCGCCGAGAGAGAGTTGCACCAAAGCGAGCAGCGTTTCCGCCGAGTCTTCACTCAGGGCCCCCTCGGGATCGTTCTCACGGACTTCGACCACAGGATCATCGATGTCAACGACGTCTTCTGCCTCCTGGTGGGCCGGCCGTCGGGCACGGTCATCGGTTCAGCATTTCCGTCGTTCGTGCACACCGACGACCTCGAGCGTGTCCGGGCCGTTGCCCTCCACCTTGTGGAGCAACCCGCGACGACGCACAAGACCGAGATTCGGCTCGGATCGAGCAACCAGGAGGTCGTTGTCGCAAGCGTTACCGCGTCGATGATCCAGGACGAGAGCAGCGCACCGATGCACTGCCTCTGGGTTCTCGAAGACATTACGAATCGCAAAATGCTCGAGCGGGAATTTGTCGCCCATGCCAATACTGCCGGTAAGCTCCTCGCGAAGCTTGACGACTCGAGAGGTGGAGATCCTCGAGCTTCTCGAAGAGACCGAAACCGCCTCTCAAATGGCACGCCGCCTGACTCTCTCCGTGAGGACCGTGGAATCACACCTGGCCAATGCCTATCGCAAGTTAGGCGTGCACAGCAGGTCGGCGGCCGTCGACGAGTTTGCCCGACTCAGGCGAGCCGTCGCGGGTGTTCCGCTCGACCCGAGTTGACCCGAGAGGCGTCCCGCTACCCTCCTCTTCGTCCTCGCCGTGGGCATCGCGCCGATGGCATCCCACCCGGGGACCGCGGCGTCGGCCAGCCCGGTCGCCGGTGCGCCGCCCCGAGCAGCGCCCAAACGAGCAGGGTTACCTGGACCGCCTTCTCCCATGCCACGGGGGTACGCGGTCGACGACGCGACGACCCCAGCGACGGACACCTCCACCGGGAGGACCACGACGATCTCCCCCGCCAACGAGCGGCCCGCCGACGAGTGGCCCGAACCCGGCGAGAGCACCATCAACGCCACGTCGCCCTACTGCGTCGAGCCGTAGGGTTGCCCCGATCGGCGATCAGCCGCCCGGGGGGTGGTCGTCGGGGCAGGCCCCGGGCGGGTTGTTGAAGTCGGGGTCCCGACGTCCACGACCCCTGCGACCAGTCGCCGACCGCGGGGGCGAGCCCGAAGACGGCGGTCATGTCGGCCAGGAGGCGTCGGCGTAGCGGGCGCTGCCCTCGGGGCAGAGGTGGACGTTGTCGAGCTTGCGCACCCGGATCCACTGGTCGCTCGGCGCGTGGGGATCGCCCTCGGGCGGCAGCCAGGCCGAGACCTTGCCGTTCAACATGATGGAGTCCGCCACTGGGAAGTACATGACCCGGCCCGGGAAATACGAGGTCATCTTCTCGGCGATGGCGTTCCAGGCTGTGACGCCGTCCCGGCGCTCCTTGTTGTACGCGGCCTGGCCGGCCGGATTCGACGCGGGGATGGCACCCGACTGGGGGAACTCGGTGAAGATCACCCCCTCCACGCCGTTCCCCGGCGCCAGCATGGTGGCGACGGCACTGCGCAGGAGACGTGTGTAGCGGACCGGCTGGTGCAGACGCGTTGGGCGTGGTCGGGCCGTACTGGTCCCAGCTCCACGAGGCGACGATCAGCTGGGCCCCGGTCTGGCGGATGAGGTTCGGGATCGACGTGGGCCAGTTCGTCGCCGTCGTCAGCCCGAACCCGTCGATGGTCCGGGTGGCGACGGTGGCCTCGCCCGTCGCCTGCAGCGCGGCGGTGATGCCGTAGGAGGCGTCGTGCATGACCGAGTCCCCGAGGACCATGACGCGCAGGGGGTCGGCGGACGACGGCTTCGTGGCCAGCCGGATCGGCTCTTGGCCCTCGTAACCGCCCGACCCCGGCACGGACTGTCCGGTGCCGGTGGCCAGGTGCGGTCGTGCCGACCACACGGGACGGGTCGGCGACGGCCGGGATGGTCGCGACCACGATGAGCACGGCGGTCAGGACACCGGCCAGCGGCGCACCCCACCAGCGGACCCAGCCCCGCAGCGTGGGCCAGGCGGATCGGACGCTCGACCAGGTAGTAGCTCGCCGTCGGAGACGCCCAGCGTGACTGCGATGCGAGCCAGGTCGAGGGGAAGACGCCGAGAGGCCGGTCCGTGACCCGTTGAGGTACACGATCACGGGCCAGTGCCACAGGTAGATGCCGTACGAGATGGTCCCGATGAAGTGCAGCGGGCCCCAGGCGAGGCGCACGGGAGAACCGGCCCGGATCGGTCAGGCGGGCGTCGGCGACGACGAGGGCGGCGAGCCCGGCGCAGAGCAGGAAGCCACCCTCGAACATGAAGTTCTTGGGCAGGCCCGCGGGCGTGCCGGCGACGCACCCAGAACACGCCGAGGACCAGCGCCGCCAGCGGGGCCACGACGTGCAGCGTGCGCCGCACCCGCAGGTTCGGCTGCGGGCGCGACGCGGCGATGAAGGCCACAGTCGCGCCGGCCATGAGGTCGAAGAGCCGGGTGTCGGTCCCGTAGTAGACGCGCGGTGGGATCCGACCCCGGGTGGAACAGCACGGCCATGAGGATCGACGAGCAGGCACGCCGAGGGTGACGGTCACGGATCACGCCGGTCCGGCGCCAGGCCGCGCCGCGGCCAAAGCGCAGTGAGCAGCAGCAGCACGAGGGGCCAGACGAGGTAGAACTGCTCCTCGATCGCCAGCGACCACGTGTGCTGCAGCGGCGACGGGGCCGAGTACTGGGCGAAGTAGGACTGGTGCGTGAATATCGCGTGCCAGTTGTTCACGTAGAGCAGCGTCGAGATCGCATCGCCGCGGAGGTCCGAGAGGTCGACCAGACCGTTCGCGCCCGGGCCCCGAACTGGGCGTTGCAGGATCAGGTAGAGGGCCAGCGCTACCGACGACGAGGAAGAGGGCCGGCAACAACCGCCTGGCCCGGCGACCCCAGAACGCGGCCAGGTTGATGCGCCCCGTGCTCACCCACTCCTCGAGCAGCAGCGTCGTGATGAGAAAACCCGACAGCACGAAGAACAGGTCGACCCCGAGGTAGCCGCCCGACGCCCAGCCAAGCTGGAGGTGGTACGCCACCACGCCCGATGACCGCCACGGCGCGCAGCCCGTTGAGTGCCGGCAGGTGGTGGCCGGTGACGGCGGTCCTCCGCGCCTCCGTCTCGGGAAGCTCGTGGACGAGCGTGGTGTCCGTCACGGGCGTTCCACACGGCACGCGATGGCGTCGTCGGTCGGGTGAAGGAGCAGGTCGGCCAGACCGGCAAGCGACGCCGGGACCTCGTCGTCCCCGGTGAGGTCCAGCGCGATCAGCGGGCTCTGCGGCCCTGCCGGACGCGGCAGGTTGACCGCGGACCGCACGGGGAAGTGCGGGCCCTCGCTGTCGGCCTCACCCTCATGCCACATGACCCGGCACAAGGCGATGGCTTCCACCAGCCGGTCGCAGAACGGAGGAGTGAAGCAGAGGACGCTCCGGCCCCCGGACACGAGATCGAGGCTGGTGACCTCGCGGGCGAGCACGGCGGGGTGGCGCCCGTCCCCGGACAAGGAGAGCCGCACCCCCAACGACATCCCGGGCACCGATGGGCTCAGGCCGGCCGCCAGCACGATGGGGTCCCCCAGCGGCCCCTCGCTGAGCAAGACGATGCCGACTCCTTCGGCCTCGGCCCGGGCGGCTTGGGCCCGTAGTCCCTCCACGTCGTCTGCCAGGAGAAACCGTCCTTTCACGCCGTCGCAGACTAGGGCGCCTGGGGGTCCACACAGGTGTCACACGCCCCACCCCGCCCATCTGGGCAGCGTACGGAGCGCCGTCGCCACGGAGGGGGCCGACTCAGGCCCGCTCCCACCAGCCCCCGACGTCGCGGGCCAGGCCGGCCTGGGCGAGCCGTTCCAGCGCGCCGCACAGGGCGGGGAGGTCGAGGCCGACCGCCCGGGCCAACTGGTCGAGGGAAGTGGGGTCCGGAGACAGCGCGTCGTAGACCCGGCCGTCGTCTGCCGACGCCGGCTTCGCCGCGGGCGGGTGGGTCGGCGTCGCCCGGGCGCGTCCGGCGTCGGGCGCCGGGACCGGCGCGCCCGCCAGGGAGAGCGCGACGAGGATGTCGCCCGCCGAGCACACCGGGAAGGCGCCGTCAGCGAGGAGTGCGTTGGTGCCCTCGCTGGTCGGGCTTCGGATGGAACCGGGGACGGCGCCCACCGGGATGCCACGTTCCATCGCTGCGTCGACGGTGTGGCGGGAGCCGCCATGATGGCGGCTCTCCACCACGACCACCGCGTCGCTCATGGCTGCGAGCAACCGGTTGCGCACGGGGAAGCGCCACTTCTCCGTGCGTACGCCGGCCGGGGACTCCGACACGATGGCCCCCAGCGCGGCCACCCTCTCCCACAGTCGGGCGTGGCGGCGCGGATAGGGGTCGTCGAGCCCGCCTGCGACCATGGCGATGGGTGGCGCCCCCGCCCCGCACGCGCCCTCGTGTGCTGCGCCGTCGATGCCGAGCGCCAGGCCCGACACGACGCTGACGCCGGCGGCCGACAGGTCGGCGGCGAGCTGGGCCGCCACCCCGATGCCGTAGCGGGTGGGGGCACGCGTGCCGACCAGCGCCACCGTGGGCGCCCCGTTCAGCGTGGTTGGGTCGCCGAGACAGAACAACAGCGCGGGCCGTTGCGGATCCTCGGCCAACCGCGCCGGATACGCCGGTTGCCCGGACATGAGCACGCCGATCCCGAGGTCAGTGTGGCGCCGCCAGAGGCCGGCGACGTCGCGGACCGACGCACCGGACGCGCCGCAGGCGCGCCGCCAGGCCACCGAGGGCGGACCCGACGCCAGGCGGCGGCGCAGGGTGGCCGGACCGACGGACGGCGCCGCGGCGAGCGCAACCGCGTACGCCTCCTCGGGCAGACCCGGCCGACGCCGGCTCACCCGACCACCGCTGCTCGCCCCGCCCGCAGCGAGAGGGCCTCGGAGACGTGCGCGAACGTGACCGCCTCCTCCCCCGCCAGGGCCGCCACGGTCCGCGCGACCTGCGCCACCTTGCGCAGCCCGCGGGCGCTGAGTCCGCCCGAACGAAGCTTGGCGGCGAGGAGATCCTCCGCTTCGGGCGCCAGCTGCGGTTCGTCCGTTTGTCCCACCCGGGCGCGGGCGGCGGTGACGCGGGCGGCGACAACCGCCGAAGCCTCGCCGGCCCCGCCCGAGAGCAGTTCGTCGGGGTCCGGCCGGCTCAGCGGCACGACGAGGTCGAAGCGGTCCAGCAGCGGCGCCGAGATGCGGCGCCGGTAGCGGGCGCGGGCGACCTCGGTGCACGTGCACGCGCCCGGGAACACCCCTTCACCACACGGGCAGGGATTCATGGCAGCGACCAGGAGGAAGGCAGCCGGGAAGGTGGCGGTTCCGCCGGCGCGGCTCACCCGGATCGCCCCTTCCTCGAGCGGCTGGCGCAGCGCCTCGAGGGCGGCCACGGGGAACTCACCGAGCTCGTCGAGGAACAGGACGCCGTGGGTGGCCAGGCTCACCTCCCCGGGACGGAGCGACCAGCTGCCGCCGCCGACCAGTGAGACGAGGGAGGACTGGTGGTGCGGGGCACGGAAGGGCGGACGCCGGAGCAGCGTGCCGTCGGGTACGGCGCAGCCGGCTGCCGAATGGATGCGGGTAACCGTGAGCGCCTCTTGGAGCGTGAGGGGCGGGAGGAGCCCGCCGAGTCGCTCGGCCAACATGGTCTTGCCCGACCCCGGCGGCCCGATCATGAGCAGGTGATGGCGGCCGGCCGCGGCGACCTCCAGCGCACGGCGCCCAACCGCCTGGCCGCGCACGTCAGCCAGGTCGGGCTCGTCCGGACCTCGCGCCTCCGCGGCGGGTGCGGGCACGTCGGGCCACTGCGACTGCCCGCGCAGCACACGGGTGAGCTGGGCGAGAGTCGCCGCACCGTGGACGGCATCCCCACGCACGAGCGAGGCCTCCCGCACGTCGCACAGCGGCACCACCAGGTTGAAGGGCGCCGTGGCGTCGGCCAAGGCGATCATGCCCGGGACGTGGCGGAGCGAACCGTTGAGCCCGAGCTCGCCGCAGAATGCGACCCCCTCGACGCAGCCGGGACTGAGCTCGCCGGTCGCGACCAAGAGGCCGACTGCGATCGGGAGGTCGAGTCCGGCACCTCCCTTGCGGATACCCGAAGGCGCCAGGTTCGCGGTGATTCTTCGCATCGGCCAGGGCAGGCCACTGGACAAGATGGCGGCCCGTACTCGGTCGCGTGCCTCGCGCACGGCGGCATCGGGCAGGCCCACGATGGTGAAGCCGGGCAGGCCGTTCGAGACGTGGACCTCGACCGAGACGGCGCGCCCGACCGCGCCGCTCAGCGTGGCGGAGGCGATCGTGGCGAGCACGCGGAGGAACGGTCGCCCCGGTGGCGCCACTGGACGTGGAGTACGCAGTCGAGATGTTGCAGCGCTTCGGTGGCGCGCCACCGCCCAGATGGTGACTGACCGGACCCGGATTGGCGGAACCCAGCCGATCCGAAGAGCTCGATCACGCCTTTCGGCGCGACCTCTCCCTCCTCGTCATAGGCTCACCGTCGGAACACGAGTTGGGGCGGATCGCATGAGCGACATCAACGCACTGAGCGCCTTTCCCCCCTCGTGGTGGTGGGGTCGTCCACCAGCCGACGACTCAGGACAGCACCCCGTCGGTGGCCACTATCCGTACGCGCGCCCCCTGCGTACCGGTTGGACCAGGAACGCCACCGGTGACTGGGTGGCCTCCACCGAGGATCCCCACCAGTGGGAGATCTTCTGTGAGCAATGCGGTGACACCGATGGACCGGTTGACGGCCAACCCGATCGGGCGCGAGAGCTCCGGGGCCCGTACTCGTCCAAACACAAGGCCGAGCACGTCGCGAAACGGCACTTTGAAGACACGGTTCCTCAGCGATAGGTGCGTGCGCTGCGGCGGGGCGTCGACCGGCCCGGCTGCCAGGTGATCCGCTCGATCACGGACCGGCTCCTGCCCCATGAGCCAGGAGATGTGGGCTGATTGGGGCCAGGCCCCATTGCCCGGCCCCAATCAACTCGCCAACCCACCGACGATTGTGACAATCCGGCCCGACGCCACGTAGGGCCGGTCGGACCGAACACGCACAACCCCAGGACAACTCGGGCCGTCCATGGTTACCGCGGGCCGTCGGGAACCTGGGTCAGCAGCATTCGTACGGCTCCCGCACTCACGGAAAGCTCGATCGCGGGCCTCTCAGCAGGAATGCCGGATCTCCTGAGTCTCGAGGGCGGCGAGTTCGGCTTGTCCGGCTGGGGTGGGATGGATCAAGTCCGGTTCGAGCCACGCCGGGTTGAGGTACTCGAGACTGCCCCAATCCAAGATGTGAACGTTGGCGTGCGCACGGGCAAGTCCTGCGATGGACGCGTTGATCTGCGTTGCGATCGGGCCGGCGCGCTGCGACACCGAGACATAGATCACACATCCAGCCGACCGAACCTGGTGCCATATGGCGAGGAACGGCAGTTCCCACAATTGATTGTTGCGACCCGCATCGTTCGTACCGAGCTCGACGATCCAGTCGTTCGGGTCCTGCTCGGCAAACTGGTCGATCGACGGGACGGCCTGCGCCATCTCGATGCCGATCACCGCCTGGACCATGGGGTGATAGCCCGCCTGCGTCAAGGACGCCTCGATCGACTGCTCACTGAGTTCCGTGATGGAGTCACCCACCACGGCGACGGTGGGGGGCCCAGAGTCCCGTTGCCCGGCTGTGTACGAAAGTCGTTGCCCGGCCGTATACGCGGCCGTCGGATACGAGACGAGTTCTATGCCTAGCCACACACCGGTCCCGAGCAGGGCCATCGCCAGCGCGACAACGATCAGTCGGCCCAGCCTCCGCGGCGGAGTTGGCCGGACGCGTGCGTGGGCGGGCCGGCCGCGTGCCCGCGCGTGGGCAGGCCGGCGTCGCTTCTCTTGCACGGCCGATTGCACTGATACTCGCGACTCCCCGTCATCCTGCCCACCGATGATTGTGACGACCCACGACCGACACTCCATAGAGCCGGTCGGACTCAACCCGCACAACTCTTGGGCAACTCAGGGCAAGCACGATATCCCCCGGCGACCGGCCATGCTCAGGCGGGCGGGTGAGGCGTTGCCTCAGGCACGGCCGAACCCGACGAGGTGGGCGGGATCAGCGGCGTGGCGATGGCCCCGGGCACGGTCCAAAGAGGATGCTCTATTGGATCACCGCTCGCCGTCGATGGTCACGCGTCGACAGGTGAAGACCTTCCATTCCGGCCTCCACACCGCCGACGACGGCTCGCTGAGCATCTACATGCAACGGGGCGAGCCCGAGACACCAGAGGCTCGGGCCAGCTGGCTGCCGACACCAAACGCCGACTTCCGACCCGTTTTGCGAATGTACGAGCCCTCCGACGCCGTTTTCGACGGTTCGTGCGAGCTCCCGCAATCGCCCGTCGCCCGTACCCCCGAGATGTCGCGGCGAGCCGGCCCGAGACGGGACGCTCCGGGCCCTAAGACTGCTGGGGCGGGAGCTCCCTGTTGGGTGGCCGTGCCGGCGTGGCGACCGGCGGCGTGGCGCCGTTGGTGCTGGTGTCGCTCATGTCCTCGTTGCGCAGCGTCGAGAGGAGCACCTCGGCCGCGCCCATCAGGCTCGTCGCCTCGTAGGGCACGACCACCTTGGCGTTGTCCGAGGCGGCGATGTCCTGCAACGCCTTCAGCTGCAGCACGGCGAGGGTGTGCGGGTTGATGGTCGCCGTGTCGATCGAGGTGAGACGTGACGCCTCACCCTGGCCGCGTAGCTCGAGTGCCTTCTTCTCGCCCTCGGCTTGCAGCTCCAGCACCTTCATCTGTGCCTCGGCCCGCAGGATGGCGGCCTGCTTGGCCCCCTCGGCCTCGAGCACCGCCGCCGACTTGCGCCCGCCGGCCTGGTTGACGGCGGCCTGCTGCTCACCCTCCGACTTGAGGATCAGCGCCCGCTTGTGCTGCTCGGCCTCCTTCTGCTCGGACATCGCCTGGACCACGTTCAGGGGCGGCGTGATGTCGAGGATCTCGATCCGGTTCAGGCGCACGCCCCACTTTGCCGTTGGGTCGGACATGTGGTCCTGCATGCGGCTGTTGATCATCTCGCGCTCGGAGAGGGCTTGGTCGAGCGAGAGCTCGCCGAAGACGGCCCGCAACGCTGTGCGCGAGAGCTGGTCGACCGCGAGCTGGAAGTCGTTGATCTCGAACAGCGCCGACTTGACGTCGATCACCTGACAGAAGATGGTCGCGCTGACCTGCAGCGAGACGTTGTCCTTGGTGATGACCGCCTGCTGGTCGCCGGTCATGGGGAACTCGCGCACATCGACCTTTTCCATTCGGTCGATGAAGGGCGCGAGGATGTGCAGGCCCGGTTGCTGCACAGACTTGAACTCCCCGAGGCGCTTGACCACCCCGACGCTTCCCTGCTGGACGATCTTGATGAAGCGCGATGCGAACAGGGTGACGATCCCGACCGCGGCCAAGGCCGCGACGATCACGATCCCCACGACTTCTCCGGCTGATGCGAACATGGGTCCCTCTTTTCTAGGTGCCGACCGCGTAGACGACGAGCAGACCGCGCTCGACATCCGCAACGACGACGTCGGTCCCGACGGAGATGGTCTCGTCAGGGTCGAGAGGAATGGCCAGCCACTCCTCTCCCCGGGCGCGAATGCGCCCTGGGTGGTGCGCACCCTCGATGGCCTTGGTCACCAGGGCCGTGTCGCCGATCATGCCCTGAACACCGCTGAGCATGATTCCGAGGCTACTAGCGCCCGACGTAGACGGGATCCCGCTTCTCCTTGAAGGCCGCCAGGGCCTCGACGGTGTCTTGGGTGGAGAAGTTCAAGGACTGGCAGCGGGCCTCGTCCTCCACCGCCTGCTCCATCGACCCCATCGACGAGGCGTGCAACAGGGTCTTGGTCATCGAGAGCGCCAGGGGCGGGCCGGCGGCGAGCTCCTGGGCCCAGGCGTCGACGAAGGCGTCGACCTCGCCGACGGGCAAGGCCCGGTTGACCAGACCGATGGCCGCCGCCTCCTCCCCGCTCCACATGCCCCCGAAGAGGGCGATCTCCTTGGCTCGGGCCAGCCCGACCAGCCGGGGCAGCAACCACGACGCACCGTTGTCGAGGGACAGGCCGCGCTTGGCGAAGATCATGGACAGCCGGGCCCGGTCGCTGCACACGCACAGGTCGCAGCCGAGGGCGAGGGAGAGGCCGGCGCCGACGGCCACCCCGTCGACCTTGGCGATGCTGGGCTTGGTGCAGCGGTGGAGGGCGAGCGCCACGTCACCCAGTCGCCGCATGCGGACCAGACCGGCCCGGGTGGGGTCGGTCGCCGGACCATCGGGATCGGAGAGGTCGGCCCCAGAGCAGAACGCGCCGCCCGCGCCGGTCAGGACCATCACCCGGTCGTCGGGACTGTCCTCCACCTCCGCGAAGACATCTTTGAGCTCGTTCAGCATCACGCCGTTGGCGGCGTTCTTGCGCTCCGGACGGTTCATCGTCACGGTGACGACGCCTTCCTTGCGCTCGACAATGAGGGTCTCCATGGACGTCGACCATAGGCGGCAGGGTTTCAGAACGCACCTTCGACGATGTCGAGGTTGCGGCCGAGCAGCGTGGCGACGTCGAACCGGATCTCCTCCCAATAGGTCGCCTGGGTGATCACGTACGCGGCGGCCAGCCGTCGCAGGCGACGCTGCTTGACGGGCGTCACCGCTTCGAGGGGGTGCCCCTGCGCCGTACGGCTGCGCGCCTTGACCTCGCAGATCACCAGCGTGCGGCCTCGGGCGCAGATCAGGTCGATCTCCCCGTGGCGACAGCGCCAGTTGCGCGCCACGACCGCGTAGCCATTGGCGCGGTCGAACGCGGCGGCCCGCTCTTCACCGAGCCGGCCGAGTGCGGCCCTGCGATCGGAGCCGGTGCCGCTCCCCACGTCGAAGAAGGGTCGGTCGGGCCGCCACCCTGTCCCGCCGATCAGCCGTCCCCGCCCGATGAGGTCACAGTTGGGTAGGAAGGCTTCCGTTCTCCCGGGGTTTAAAGGAAGGATTTTGGATTATCCCTCCTTGACCCATCTCATTTCGGAAGGAACTCATATACAACCGGGGAGCCATCCCACCCGGGGAACGACAACGCTCTCCCGCCTAAAGCTCCTGTTCAGGCAGCCGCTCGATGTTGACATCGCGGAAGGTCACCACTCGCACCTCTGGCACGAAGCGGGCCGGCCGGTACATGTCCCACACCCAGGCATCGCGGAGCTCGAGCTCGATGCACGCCGGCGTCGTGTCGGAGCGCACGTTGAGCGACACCTCGTTGGCCAGATAGAAGCGCCGCTCCGTCTCGATCACGTAGGCGAAGACGGGAAGGACGGCCCGGTACTCCTGGACGAGCCCGAGCTCTATTTCGGACTCGTAGCGCTCGAGATCTTCCTCGCTCACGCGGCGCCGGTCCTGCTCGCTCTACTCGTCGGTGGCCTCCGCTTCGGCCTCGTCGGTGGCCGGCTCGACGTCGTCGACCGCCTCGACGTCGTCGACCGCCTCGACGTCGTCGACCGCCTCGACGTCGATGTCCTCAATGTCCTCCACGGCTTCGTCATCCTCGACGAGGTCCTCGACGTCCTCGACGTCCTCGAGGACCGCCTCCGCCACCGCCTTGCCCCGGGGCACACGGCGCTCCTTGATCTTGGCCGCCTTCCCATGGCGCTCCCGCAGGTAGTAGAGCTTGGCCCGCCGGACGTCGCCCAGTGTTGCCACCTCGATCTTGGCGATGGTGGGTGAGTGCACCGGGAAGGTGCGTTCGACGCCGACGCCGAAGCTCACCTTGCGCACGGTGAAGGTCTCCTGCACCCCGCCGCCTTGGCGCCGCATCACGGCGCCCTGGAACACCTGGACCCGCTCCCGGTTCCCCTCCACGACCCGGACATGGACCTTGACGGTGTCGCCGGGGCGGAAATCGGGGATGTCGTCGCGCAAGCTGTCGCGATCGATCGTTTCGGTGGGGTGCATGTGAGGCGTCCTTCGGGGGGGGTCACTCCGGCTCAGTACCGGACGGAACATGGTAGCCGTGCTCGCGGAGGGCCTGCACGTCGCTGGCGCTGAGCGCCGAAGCGCTGACCAGGCGCTCAATGAGGTCGGGCCGCCGCTCCGCCGTCCGCACCAGGGCCTGGGTGCGCCGCCAGGCGACCACCGCCCCATGGTTCCCGGAGCGCAGCACCTCGGGCACCGCCCACCCCCTGAACTCGGCCGGCCGGGTGTACTGGGGGTATTCGAGCAGGCCGCCGGTGAAGCTCTCCTCCACCACCGAGTCCTCGTTGCCGAGCACCTCGGGCAGCAAGCGGGCGACCGCCTCCACCACCACCAGCGCCGCCAGCTCCCCGCCGGCCAGCACGAAGTCGCCCACCGAGAGCTCGTCGTCGACAAGATGGTCCGCCACACGCTGGTCCACCCCCTCGTAGCGGCCGCACAGCAAGGAGAAGCCACCCGACGGGGCCGCCTCGAGTGCCGCCAGCTCGGCCGCCACCTCCTGGTCGAAGCGCCGGCCGCCGGGTGCGAGCAGGTAGAGGGGCCGAGGCAGGTCGAGAACGGACTCGACGCGGCGGAAGAGCGGCTCGGCCATGAGGACCATGCCGGCACCACCGCCAAAGGGGCTGTCGTCCACCGAGCGCCGAGGGTCGTTCGCACCCTCGCGCAGGTCGTGCACCCGCACGTCGAGCGCGCCAGCGTCGACGGCCCGCCCGAGGATGGACGCGCCGCAGTAGCCGACGACGAGGTCGGGGAAGATCGTGAAGACGTCGATCCTCACGCCACGGGCCTCACAGCTCGAGCAACCCCTCGGGGATGTCCACCTCGAGTGTGCGTGCGGCCGGGTCATGGGAGACGACGAAGCGCACGGGGATGAGAGCGCCCGACTCGAGCACCAGCAGGTCGCTGGCCGGATTGGCCTCGACCGCCTCCACCCGGCCCAGCTCGGTGCCGGCGGGGTCACGCACGACGGCCCCGATCAGCTCGTGCACCCACATCACATCGGGTTCGTCGAGGGGCTCCGCCTCGAGCTCGACACCCCGCAACCGCTCGGCCGACGTCCGATCCGCCACCGCCTCGAACAGGACGATGAAACGGTCACCCCCGAAGGGCTTCGACGAGACGACGCGCAGGTCGCCCCGCACCGACGCGAGCACGGTGCCCGGGTCCAGCCGCTGCGTCTGGTCGGTCCACAACTGGACGACCACCTCGCCCCGCAGGCCGTGGGCCTTGGTGACCCGGCCGATCCTGAGCAGCTCAGTCGTCGACGATGTCCACGCTGGCCTGGACGCCGTCCTTGGCGCCCGCCACGTTGACCAGGGTGCGGATCGCCTGGGCCGTGCGACCCCGGCGCCCGATGACCCGGCCCATGTCGTCCGGGGCGACGTGAAGGCTCAAACGAAAACCGCCCCGGCGCTCCTCGGTCTCGATGGCGACCGCGTCGGGGTCGTTGGACAGCGAGCGGGCCAGATACGTCAGCACCGCCAGCGGCGTGCCACCGTCTGTCCCGGTGCGCTCGTTCCCCTCGCCGACTTCGTCGTCGATCTCGTCGACCTCGTCGTCGATCTCGTCGTCGATCTCGTCGTCGATCTCGTCGTCGATCTCGTCGTCGACGTCCCCGCCGTCGGACTGGTTGATGTCGCCCGCTTCGTAGAGGTCGGTCACTTCGACCTCGCTGCGGCGAACTCGTCCCAGGCGCCGGATGTCTTGAGCAGGCGCTCGACCCGCTCCGTCGGCTGCGCGCCGTTGACCAGCCACTTCACGGCTTTGGCGTTGTCGATCTGGATGACGGCGTCCGGCTCGGCCGTCGAGGCCCCCCTGGGGGCGTACGTGCCCAGAATCTCCAGGAAGCGGCCGTCTCGAGGCGACCGGCTGTCGGCAGCGACCAGACGGTACGTCGGCTGCTTCTTCTTACCCATCCGCACGAGGCGGAGCTTGACTGCCACGAACTGATTCCTCCAACTGGCTCTGGGGCCTACCCGAGGTTCTGGGGCCTACCCGAGGTTCTGGGACCCGGCCCGAGGTGGTGGGGCGGGACCCGCCCTCCCCATTGTGCCAGATGCCGGACCTACCGACCCTTCGGCGGCGTGACCCGGCCACCCTTCTTCTTCTTCTTGGTCCCTTTGTTGACCGTCACCGCCGGTCGGGAGGAGGGCACCGGTGGCAAACCGGGCATCCCGGCGGGGAGCTCCTCGCCCTCCCCCATCAGCTGGGAGAGCATGTCGAAGTCCGCCCCGCCGGGGGCAGCAGGCAGCCCGGCGCCGGCGCCGGCGGCCTGCTGGGCCAGCTTGCGGGCGGCGCGGCCGCTCATGCCCGACATCGAGGGCATCCCGGGGAGGTTGGGCATGTTGCCCGAGGCCATCCCCTTCATCATCTTCTGCATCTCCTTGAACTGCTTCAAGAGCGAGTTGACGTCCTGGATGGAGGTGCCCGAGCCGCGTGCCACCCGGCTGCGGCGGGAGCCGTCCAAGAGCGACACGTCGTTGCGCTCCGTCGGCGTCATGGAGCAGACGATCGCCTCGACCTTGGCCACCTCACCGTCGTCGATCTGGCCGGCCGCCTGGCGCATCTCCTTGGTCATCCCGGGCATGAGGCGCATCAGGCCACCGAGCGAACCCATCTTCTTGACCTGGCGCAGTTGGGACAGGAAGTCCTCCAGCGTGAACTGGCCCTGCATGAGGCGGCTGGCGCTCTTGGCTACCTCGTCGGTGTCCATCGTGCGCTCGGCCTGCTCGATCAGGCTCAGCACGTCGCCCATGCCCAGGATCCGGTCCGCCATGCGGTCCGGGTGGAAGAGGTCGAAGTCGCCCAGGCGCTCGCCTGTGCTGGCGAAGGCGATCGGCTTGCCGACCACACCCTTGACCGACAGCGCGGCACCGCCCCGTGCGTCGCCGTCGAGTTTGGTGAGAATGACGCCGCTCAGCTCGAGGGCGTCGTGGAAGGCCTTGGCGGTGGCGACGGCGTCCTGGCCGATCATGGCGTCGATGACCAGGAACGTGTAGTGGGGCTCGGTGGCAACCGAGATGTCGCGGATCTGCTCCATGAGCTCGGCGTCGATGGTGAGCCGGCCCGCCGTGTCGATGATGCAGATGTCGCGGCCGAGCCGCCGTGCCTCTTCCAACCCGGCCTTCGCGCAGCGGACGGGATCGGTTGGCTCGCTGAAGACCGTGACCCCGGCCTGCTGGCCCAGGACGCGCAGCTGCTCGACGGCGGCCGGGCGCTGGAGGTCCGCCCCGACCAGGAGGGGGTTGCGGCCCTGCTGCTTCCACCACAGGGCGAGCTTGGCCGAGGTGGTGGTCTTGCCCGAGCCCTGGAGCCCGGCCATGAGCACGACGGTGGGTGGTCGCGAGGCATAGCTGAGCCTGAGTGTCTCGCCGCCGAGCACCCCGACCAGTTCCTCGTGCACCGCCCGGATGACCTGCTGGCCCGGGGTCAGGCTCTTGGAGAGCGCCTCGGTGCTGACCCGCAGCCGAATGCCGTCGCAGAAGCGGCGCGCGACGGTCAGCTCGACGTCCGCCTCGAGCAATGCGGTCCGGATCTCGGCCAGGGCCTCGTCGAGATCGGCGTCGCTGATACGCCCGCTGCCCCGTAGGCGCGCCGAGATCCGCTCCAGGCGGTCCGAGAGGGCGTCGAACATGGGCACTCAGGTTAGTGGCGCCTCCCCCTCCGGCAGTGCCCGGGTCCGACTCGTCCCCATCTCTCAACCATTCTGCTTATAGTTTCGGAAGGGGCACCCGCGCGCCCGGATCCCGACGAGGGGCGGGCCGACGCAGCCGCGTCGACCGCGTCGGCACCGCCGCGGCGAACGGCTACCTTTGCGCGCCGTGTCCCTCCGTCCTCTCCACCTGCGTGCTGCCGCGCTCTTGATCGGCGCGGCCGGCGCGCTCGGCCTCGCCGCGTGCAGCTCCTCGCCGTCGACCCCGTCCAGCAGCCCGGGCTCGAGCTCGAACGCGTCGAGCGCGTCGGACGCCACCTCGACGACGGCCCCCGGGGGTAGCGGATCGACCGCCCTCGCGGCCATCCCGCCCGCCGACCGCTCCCCCGCCGGCACGGCGGGGACCGCGCCGACCGTCACGGTCCCGCCGGGCGCCCCCCCGCAGTCGTTGGAAAGCGCGGACCTCATCGTCGGCACGGGAAAGACGGCGGAGCCGGGGGACAGCGTGACCGTCCAGTACGTGCTGGCGACGTACTCGAGCGGCAAGGTCATCCAGTCGTCGTGGACGAGCCAGCCCTTCACGTTCACGCTGGGGGCGGGACAGGTGATCCCGGGCTGGGACAAGGGCGTCGTCGGCATGAAGGTGGGAGGGCGGCGCGAGCTGATCATCCCGCCCAGCCTCGGCTACGGCGCCTCGTCCCCCGGAGCCGGGATCGCGCCCGACGACACCCTCGTCTTCGTCATCGACCTGCTCGGGGTCAAGTGAGCGAGGGGCGGTCGGACAGGGAGGTCGGCGCCCACGTCGACGCGCTGCAGGAGGAGGGGGAGCGAATGGCGGGGGCCGTGGCGGAGGCCGAACCCGGCGCCGCCGTCCCCACCTGCCCGGGCTGGACAGTGCGCGAGCTCGTGCGACACATGGGCGGCGTGCACCGCTGGGCCACCGGGTTCGTCGCCGAGGGGCGCACCGAACCGGGCGGCCCGGGGCTGGACGAGATCGTGGGCCTGGGGCCCGAGGACACCGAGCTGGCCGCCTGGTTGCGCCAGGGGTGCGCCGCGCTCGTCGCCGCGCTCAGCGCTGCCCCCGCCGACCTCGAGTGCTGGAGCTTCCTGCCCGCACCGTCACCGCTCGCCATGTGGGCCCGCCGCCAGGCCCACGAGACCGCGATCCACCGGGTCGACGCCGAGCTGGCCGCGGGCAGCACGGTCAGCCCGTTCGCGCCCCCCTTCGCGGCTGACGGCGTCGACGAACTGCTGAGCGGATTCGTGCCGCGCCGCTCCACCTCGTTGCGGGCCGACGAGCCCACCGCCATGGCCGTGCGCTGCCGCGACGTCGACGCCGTCTGGACGCTGCACCTCGATGAGGACGGCGTCACCACCACGCACGGAACGAGCGACACGACCGCGGCCTGCACCGTCACCGGCGCGGCGGGCGACCTCTACCTCGCGCTGTGGAACCGCGCCAGCCCGGGCGCGCTTGTCATCGATGGTGACGCGTCCGTGCTGGACCTGTTCCTCGACCGCGTCAACGTGCGCTGGAGCTGATCACCGGACGTCGGGCCGGTGGCGGCGCCCGAAGAGCCAATAGGCCACCGAGCCCGTCGTGTTGAGCGTCGCCCAGGTGCGCCACAGGCGCTTGGGGCCCCGGACGGCGGCCGCCGGCCGGCGCCGGAGGTCGCGCAGCGTGAACGTCGCGACGATCACATGGACCACCAGCACCACCGCGACGATCTTCTTCTGCTGATCGGTCAGGTTGGCGAGGCCTCCGCCCCGGGCCTGGCCATCACCGTCGAGGCGGGCACCCCCGTCATCGCCGGCATCGCTGTCGTCACTGCCGTTCGAGGCAGACGTCGAGCTCATCGGTACGTCCCTCCGCTCCCCGGTCGCACTGCCCGGACGGGTGCACGTTAGCGAGGCTCAGTCCAGGCCGAGCAGGGCGTCGACGAACTCGTCGGGATCGAACTCCACCAGATCGTCGGGACCCTCGCCGAGCCCGACGAGCTTGACGGGCACGAAGAGCTCGCGCTGCACGGCGATGACGATGCCGCCCTTGGCCGTGCCGTCCAGCTTCGTGAGCACGATCCCCGTCACGTCGACGGCGTCGGCGAACTGCCGGGCCTGGGCCAGCCCGTTCTGGCCGGTCGTCGCATCGAGCACGAGCAGCACCTCGGTCACGTTGCCGGGGTCGCGGTCGGCCACGCGCCGGATCTTCTTGAGCTCCTCGACCAGGTTGACCTTGGTGTGCAGGCGCCCGGCCGTGTCGGCGAGCACCAGGTCGTTGCCCCGGGCCGCGGCGCGCTGGACGGCGTCGAACACGATGGCGCTCGGGTCGCGCACCCTCGGCGCCGCGGACGATCTCGGTCCCGGTGCGCTCGGCCCACAGGGCGAGCTGGTCGGCGGCGGCGGCCCGGAAGGTGTCACCGGCGGCCAGCAGGACGGAGCGACCGGCGCTCGACTCGCGCCGGGCCAGCTTGCCGATCGTCGTGGTCTTGCCCACGCCGTTGACCCCGACGAACAGCCAGACGTCGGGCGAGCCGTGCCGGCCGTCGAAGTGCAGGGTCCGCGCCCCGGCCGTGTCGAGCAGCTGGCGGATCGAAGCGCCCAACGCCTGGAGCAGGTCGTCGCCGCCGCTGATCCGCTTGGTCTCCACCTTGGCCCGTAACTCGGCGAGCAGTGCGGTGGTCGTGCCGACCCCGACGTCGGCCCGGAGAAGGGCCTCCTCGAGCGAGTCCCACGTCGCCGCGTCGATCCGCCCCGAGCGCAGCGCGGCCACCGCTCCGCTGAACAGCCCGCGCACACCGCCCAGGCGGGTCCGGTAGCTGGGCGGTGCCCCCGGTGCCCCCGGTGCCCCCGGTGGCTCCGGTGCGGCCGGGGCCGGTGCGGGCGCCTCCGGCTCGGCCACGGCCACGGGTGCCGGCCCCGGTGCGGGGGCGACCGTCGCCGGCTGGGACTGCGGGGGTGGCGTCGGCGGTGCTGACGGTGGGGCCGGTGGTGCGGTCGTGCCGCCGCCGCGGCGACGACGGGTCCGGGTGGCGGCGACGGTCCCGGCGGCGACGGCCAGGACGGCCACCACGATGACGATGATGATGATCGTGCCGATCATGCCGACGGCGCCCCGTCGCTCTCGTCGGCGCGGGGCCCGGCCGCAACCTCGGCGGCTGCAGCCTCGGCGGCGGCGACCGCGGCCGCCTCCTCGGCGTACGTCATCACGTCGTCCCCCCCGCCGTACTCCGCTTCGTCCTCACGGGCCGCCCGCCGGGTGCGGGTGACGGCCACGACCCCGGCGACCACGCAGAGCAACGCCACCCCGATGAAGACGTAGGCGAGCGTTCCGATCACGCCGGCTCCTTCTCCTTCTGCACCTTCTGGCTGATCACCTGTGACGAGCCACCAGGTGCCATCGTCACGCCGTAGAGCGCGTCGCCCGTCTCCATGGTGCGCTTCTGGTGGCTCACGATGAGCAACTGCGCCTCGTCGCGAAACTCGCGCACGAGAGCGAGGAAGCGGCTGAGGTTCACGTCGTCGAGGGCGGCCTCGACCTCGTCCATCATGTAGAAGGGCGAGGGTCGGCTGCGGAACACGGCGAAGAGGAAGGCCAGCGCGGCCATGGAGCGCTCGCCGCCCGAGAGCAGCGACACCCGCCGGACGTTGCGCCCAGCCGGGCGCACCTCGATCTCGACGCCTGTGTTGAGGAGGTCGTCGGGGTCCAACAGGACGAGCCGGCCCGTGCCGCCCGGAAAGAGCATGGCGATGAGCGCGGAGAAGTGCTCGTTCACGTCGGCGGCCGCGGAGGCGAACGACGTCATGATCTCGTGGTCGAGGGTGCGCACGACCTCGTGCAGCTCGCGGCGGGCCCCGCGCACGTCGTCCACCTGTGCCTCGAGATCCTTGTGGCGCTCCTCGAGGGCCGAGAGCTCCTCCAAAGCGAGGGGGTTCACCGGGCCGAGCGCGACCAGCTTGTGCTCGAGCTCCTCGGCGTGCTGGGTCAGCGTCGTGCCCTCCGGTGCCTCGGGCTCGGGCAACCCGGTCAACTCCTCGGGCACCGCCCCGAGGTCGCGCGCGATGTGCTCGTGCAGCGCCTCGGTGCGCAGGTCCACCTCGTTGGCCTCGAGGTCGAGGGTGCGGGTGCGGCCGCGCACCGCGTCGAGCCGCTGCTCGGTCGTGTGGCGGTCCTGGCGCAGCTGCTCGAGGCGCTCGCCGCCGGCCCGCACCGCGTCGACCTGGTCCTGGTAGTCGTGGCGGAGCGACTCGAAGATGCCGTCGAGCCGCGCGTGCTCCGCCTCGACCACCGCCTCCAGCCGGGTCAGTGCGGTGCCCTCGGCCTCCAGCCGGCGCCGGCGCGTCGCGGCCGTGGCCCGCTCCTCGGCGTGCCCCTGCAGGCGGCGCTCCACCTCGGCCTGGCGCTCGGTCAACACGCGGCGGCGCTCGGCGACGCCGGCCACGCGCACCTCGAGCTCCTGGCGCCGCCCCGCCGCCTCGGCTCGCCGCTCCTCGAGCGCCTTCCACGCCTCGAGGGCGTCGTGGAGCTCGGGGAGCGACCCGGCGAGCTGCGCCTGCTCGGACGTGACGTCGGCGAGCCGCTGGCGCGCTGCGGCGACAGCCGCCCGTGCCTCGTCGAGCTCACCGGCCAGCCGGCGCTGCTCCTCGGCGGAGCGCTCGCGCTCGATACGACCCGCCTCACAGGCCGAGGCATGGCGGTCGGCCGCCCGCTCCGCCGCGGCACGGGCGTCGCGCGCCCGGCCGAGCGCGAGGCGAGCCTCGGTCAATTGCGCCCGCGCCAGCTCGGCCGTCGCCGCGGCCTCCTCCGCCCGGCGTCGCGCCTCGTCGACCGCCGCCGCGGTCACCACGCCGGTTCCCGAGCGCACCCGCCAGCCCGTGGCCGCGAAGCGGTCGCCCTCGGGGGTGACCACCACCAGGTCGTCGCGGAGGAGGGAGAGGTCGATCGCCTCCTCCCAGCCGTCGACGCGCACCGCCCGGCCGACGAGCGAGTCGAGGACCGACTCGGCGATCGCGCCGCCGTGACGCGCCCGGACGTGGCCGCGCACCCGCTCGGCGCTGGTGCCCGGCGGCAGCGCGTCGTCGGCGGCTGTGGCGGAGGCGGTACCCGACTGCCGGGGGGCCAACACCGCCCCGGTCACGCCCCGCTCCCGCAGCGTCGACAATGCCGCCTGGGCGGAGCGCCGGCCGTCGACCACGACGGCGGCGACGCCGGCCCCCGCCGCGGCCTCGAAGGCGGCGTCCCAGCCCTCGTCGATCTCGACCAGGTCGACGAGCGAGCCCATCACGCCGTCGACCTCGCGCAGCAGCTCGCGCCCGCCCGCACCTTGGAGGTCCGACAGGGCGCGTTCCAGCGCCTCGGCCCGGGCCGCCGTGCGGTGGCGTGCCTCCTCGGCCTCGTCCGCCGCCACCTGAGCCGTCTCGGCGCCGCGCGCGGCCGCCTCGAGCTCCGCGCCGCGGGCGGCCAGGTCGGCCGCCAACCCGGCGCTGGCCTGGTCGAGCTCGACGGCGGACTGCTCCAGCAGGTCGGCCCGCACGGCGGCGCCGGCGCCTCGTTGCTCGAGCGCACCGACCCGGGCGCCCAGCGCATCGAGGTCCTGCTGCTCGCGGGCGGCGGAGCGGGCCACCAGCTCGCTCCGGGCCCTGACTCGGGCGATCGCCTGCTCGGGGGTGGCGTCTCCCCCGAGGACGGCCGACCACCGCTCCCCCAGCGCGGCGGCCTCCTCGTCGAGCACCGCCACCGCCGCCGACAACTCGGTGCGCTCGGGGGCGAAGCCAGCCGCCTCGGCGGCCTCTGCCACGGCCAGCTCGCTCGCCAACCGTGCCGCCTCGGCCTCGAGCGTCGAGACCACGTCGACGTCGGCGTTGGCATCCAAGGCGGCCACCACGGCCCGGCCCCGCTCGCGCAGCACGCCCGAGAGCCCCCGGGCCCGCTCCACCAGACCCTGCACGCGGCCCAGACGCGTTGGCCAGATCCTCTTCGCGGCGCGACGACAGCTCGGCCGTGGTCGAGGTGGCCTCGGCGTCGAGCTGCTCGAGGGTCTCGTGCAGCTCGCGCTCCTCGTCACGGCACACGGTCAGGCTCTGGGCGGCGGCCCGGCGCCGCGCCACCAGCTCGGCCTGCTCCGCCCCGGCTAGGTAGCGCCGCACCGCCAGCAGCTCGGAGGCGACCGTGTCGTGGGAGCGGGCGGCCGCCGCCTGACGCTCCAGGGGGCGGATCTGGCGGCGCACCTCGCGCACCAGGTCGCCCAGGCGCTCGAGGTTCTCGGCCGTGGCGGCCAGCCGGCGCTCGGCGCGCTCGCGCCGGCGACGGTGCTTCAAGACGCCCGCCGCCTCCTCGATGATGGCCCGCCGGTCCTCGGGACGGGCGTTGAGCACGGTGTCGAGCTGACCCTGGCCGATGATCATGTGCTGCTGGCGTCCCACGCCCGAGTCGCTCAGCAGCTCCTGGATGTCGAGCAGGCGGCAGGGCGCGCCGTTGATGGCGTACTCGCTCTCGCCCGAGCGGAAGAGCGTGCGGGTGATGGTGACCTCGGACAGGTCGATCGGCAGCTTGCCCGACGTGTTGTCGATGGTCAGCGACACCTCGGCCCGCCCCAGCTGGGGCCGCGACGAGGTCCCGGCGAAGATGACGTCCTCCATCTTGGCCGAGCGCAGCGAGCGCGGCCCCTGGGCGCCCAGCACCCAGGTCACGGCGTCGACCACGTTGGACTTGCCGCTCCCGTTGGGCCCGACGACCACGGTGATGCCCGGCTCGAACTCCAGAACGGTCGGGTCCGCGAAGGACTTGAACCCCTTCATGGAGAGCGACTTCAGGAACATCGGGGCGACCCTACCGGCTGCCTACCCCGAGGTGGGGACTCTCCGGCCCCCACGCCGGTCGCAGCGGCTAGACCTGGCAGTGTTCGCAGAAGAACGTCGACCGTCCCCCCGACTTGACCCGGACGATCATGTTGCGACAGCGCCGGCAGGGTTGGCCCTCGCGGTCGTAGACCTGGTGGGAGCCCTGGAAGCTCCCGATCTCCCCGAAGAGGTCGCGGTACTGCTCGTCGGCCAGCGAGGAACCCCGGTGCTTGATCGCGTCCGCCAGCGTCTCCACGATGGCCCGGTACAGCCGCCGCACCTCCGTCGCCGTCAAGGAGTCGGCCAGCCGGTCGTAGCGCAGGCCGGCCTGGTAGAGCATCTCGTCGGAGTACAGGTTGCCGATGCCGGCCGTGAAGCTCTGGTCCATGAGGAGCGACTTGATCCCGCCGTGGTGCTGGTGCAACAGCGCGCCGAACCGGTCCCAGCTCATCATGTCCTCGATGGGGTCGAAGCCGAGGTGGGACAGCTCGGGGATCGCCCGGCGGATGGCGGCACCGTCGCCACCGGCCGTCCCCGAGACGGGGCTGAGAGGCGTGCCGTCCGCCTTGAGCGGCGGGGTGGAGACGAACAGCTCGCCGAAGGTCCGGGGGTCGACGTAGCGCAGCTCCCCGCCCTGGCTGAAGCTGATCACGACGTGGGTGTGCTTGGGCTTGGGATCCTTGGGCGACTTCACCCGCAGCAGCTGCCCGCTCATGCCGAGATGCACCACCAGCGTGTCCCCGCTGTCCAGCGTCAGCAGCAGGTACTTGCCCAGCCGCCCCACGTTCTTGATGGTGCGCCCCTCGAGCAGGCCGCGGAAGTGCTTGGCCGAGGGGTGGCGGCGCACGGAGCGCCCGTTGGCCACCGCCACGGCCTTGATCTTGCGCCCGACGACCTCGCGCGCCAGGTCCTGGCGCAGGGTCTCGACCTCGGGCAGTTCAGGCACCGGTCAGCTCCTCCCAGGCCGCACGGGCGGCCTCCTGCTCGGCGTCCTTCTTGGACCGCCCCTCGCCGGTCCCCCGCAGCATCCCGCCCAGGTACACCTCGGCCACGTAGGCCCGGTCGTGGTCCGGGCCCGACCCGACCACCACGTAGCGCGGCGTCCCCTCGCCGTCGCGCACCGCCCTCTCCTGCAGCCTGCTCTTGTGGTCGAAGTCGTCGGGCTCCTCGCCGGCCCGCGCGATGGCGTCGCCCAGCTCTCGCAGCACCAGCCGCTGGGCCGCCTCCCAGCCGGAGTCGAGGTAGACGGCCCCGAGGATGGCCTCGAAGGCGTCGGCCAGGATCGAGGCCTTGGTGCGGCCGCCTGACCCTTCTTCCCCCCGCCCCAACAGGAGGACCTCACCGACCCCGAGCCGGCCGGCCACCTCGGCCAGCACGCGGGCGTTGACCACGGCCGAGCGGACCTTGGCCAGCTTCCCCTCGGCGAACTCGGGGTAGCGCTCGAACGTGTAGCCGGCCACGACCAGGCCGAGGACGGCGTCGCCCAGGAACTCGAGGCGCTCGTTGGAGGGCGCGCCGCCCTCCTGCTCGCCGCACCAGCTCCGGTGCGCCAGGGCGTGTTGGAGAAGGCTCAGGTCGCCGAAGGTGTGGCTCAGTCGCTCGGCCAGCGCGGCCGCCCCCTCGGCGCCGGCCTCAACCCGCCTCGAGCTTGGCGTAGACGTAGTCAACAGCGTCCCGGACCGTGCGCAGGTCCTCGAGGTCCTCGTCGTCGATGCGGAATCCCACCGTGCGCTCCCCCAGCTCCTCTTCGAGGGCTTCCACCAGCTCGATCAGGGCCAGGGAGTCGGCGTCGAGATCCTCGACGAAGGAGGCGCCCTCGGTGATCGACGAGGGGTCCGTCTCCAAGATGTCGGCCAGCTGGTCCCTGATCAGCTCGAACACCCCTTGACGGTCGAGAGGGCCCTGATTCGTGTGGGTTTCGGCTGGCACGGGACCAGTGTAGGTGTTCGACGGCCGCAACCGCCCGTTTATGGCCTTTGAGCTGGCCGTTTACGCAGCTTGCGCCGAGCGCACCGCGGCCGCCACCTGGTCGGCCAGGCCGCGCGTCGCGCACTCGTGGGCCACGAGCACGGCGTTCATCATCGCCGTGGCGTTAGAGGAGCCGTGGCTGATCACGCAGATGCCGTCGGTCCCGAGCAGCATGGCCCCGCCGGTGTTCTCCGGCTCGAACTCGGCCGCCAGCGGGAGCAGGTGCGGGAGCAGGACCCCGGCCGCCTCTCGGGTCGCGTCGTCGGTCCCGAAGACCGCCAGCAGGGTGTCGAAGAGGAAGCGCAGGGAGCCCTCCAGGGTCTTGAGCGTCACGTTCCCGGTGAACCCGTCGGTGACGACGACGTCGGCCGGCGCAGGCAGGAGGTCGCGCCCCTCGAGGTTGCCGACGAACTCGAAGCCCCGCTCGCTCGCCTTCGCGCCGGCGACCGCCGCCAGCAGGACGTGCGTCTCCTTGACCAGCGGCGTGCCCTTCGTGGGCTCCTCGCCGATGGAGAGGAGCCCGACCGAGGGTGACCCGGTGCCGAAGCGGGCGGACACGTAGGCGGCGCCCATCTGGGCGAACTGCACGAGCATGGCGGGCGTGCACTCCGCATTGGCGCCGGCGTCGACCAGCACGGCCGGCGTGCGCCCCAGCCGGGGCAGCGGCGTGGCGATGCAGGGGCGCACCACACCGGGGAGGCGGCCCATGCGCAGCAGGGCGGCGGCCATCGTCGCCCCCGTGTTGCCCGCCGAGACCATGGCCGAGGCCTTGCCGTCGCGCACCAGCTCGGCGGCCCGCACCAGGGAGGAGTCCTTCTTGCGGCGGACCCCGCCGGCGGGGTCCTCGTCCATGCCGATGACCTCGGTGCAGGGCACCAGATCCAGGCCGAGGGTGTCGCCCACCTGCTCGGGCGGGCCCACCAGCACCACCTTGACGCCGTGCTGCTCGGCGGCCCGGCGGGCCCCCTCGACGACCTCGCCGGGGGCCTTGTCGCCCCCCATGGCGTCGACGGCGACGGGCAGGGCGGCCAGCGCGTCGGGGGAGGGACGCTCGCCCCGGCGGCTCAAGTCAGTCGACCTCGACGGCTTGGCGACCCTTGTACCAGCCGCAGCTCGGGCAGACGACGTGCGGCGTCTTGGAGGCCTGGCAGTGCGGGCACACGCTGCGGGCCGGCCGGCCGAGGCGCCAGGCCGCGGCCTGATGGCTGCGGCCCTTGGCCTTGGACTTCTTCTTCTTCGGGACAGCCATGGACGGTCTCCAACGATCGGTTCGGGACGCTCGGGGTGCTCTGCTCGACGTGTCGACGGTACCGGCCGGCGGGGAACCGGCTACCGGAGCACGTCGAGGTTAGCCCACCGGGGATCGCGGGGGGCGACGCACCCGCAGTCGCCCTCGTTGCGGTTGGCCCCGCACTGGGGGCACAGGCCGGCGCAGTCGTCCCGGCACAGGGGTGCCATCGGCAGCTCGAGCACGACGGCGTCGCGCACGAGGGGCCCCAGGTCGATGTCGTCGTCGACGATGGGGTAGATCTCCTCGTCCGACGGCTCCGCCAACGGGGCCTCGGCGTAGCGCTCGCGCACGGGGATGTGCAGCACCCCCGACACCGGCTCGGCGCAGCGCCGGCAGACGCCGACCCAGGGGGCGGTCACCGTGCCTTCGACCTGGATGCCGCCCTCGAAGGCGAGGAGGGTCACGTCCACCTCGACGTCGGCGCCGGGGGGCACCACGCTGCGCCCCGGGTCGATCCCCGCCTCTTCGAGCGGCCCGGCCAGGGCCACCTCACCGTGGCGCACCTCGTGCAGGCGCAGCCGCGGCGAACGGCGCAGTCGCGCCACGTGGACGACGAACGGGGCGGCGCCCACTACGACCGGTCCTGGTCGAAGAAGCCGTCCTCCTCCGTCCCGGATCCCTCGGCCCCGGTTGCGGCCTCCACCAGGGGAGCGGCCAGCTTGGCCCGGCCGGCCTGCACCGTCCGGGTGAGGCGGTCCAGCACGATCTCCATGCCGGCCAGCTTGGTGTCGACGAAGTCCTCGGCCTGGTGGCGCAGGGCCCGGGCCTCCTCGTTGGCGTCGTCGAGGATGCGCTGGGCGACCGAGTTGGCCTGGCGCACGATCTCGGTGCGCTGCACCATGTGCTCGGCCTGGGCCCGGACCTCGTCCATGAGCGCCTCCGCCTCGCGGGTGCGTTCCGCCATGAACTCGGCGCGCTCGCGCAGCAACCAGCGTGCCTGGCGGAGCTCCTCGGGCAGTGCCTCGAGTGCGCCCTGCACCAGCGAGGTCACCTCCTCGCGCGACACCATCACCGACGACGACAGCGGCATCGACTTGGCGCTCGCCATGAGGTCGAGCAATCGGTGCAGGATCGACTCGAGACCGCCCTCTTCGACCGGCGGCCCCTCCTCCACGTCGAGGAACTGGTCGCTCACTGGTCCCCGTCCTCGTCGTGCTGCTCCCCCTCGTACTTGGCCGCCAGGTGCTTGGCCACCACCGGGGGCACGAAGGCCGACACGTCACCCCCGAAGCGCGCCACCTCGCGGACCAACTTGGAAGCGATGAACGAGTACTCGGGGCTGGTCGGGATGAAGATCGTCTCGACACCGGAGAGGTGGTTGTTCATCTGGGCCATCTGCATCTCGGCCTCGAAGTCCGACACGGCGCGCAGCCCCCGCACGATGGCCGAGGCGCCCACGTCGCGTGCCACGTTGACCAGCAGCGTCGACACGGAGACGATCCGGACCGACGGCAGGTGGGCCACCACCTCCTCGAGCATGGCCTGGCGCTCCTCGAGGTCGAAGAGCGGCGCGCTCTTCTGGGGGTTGCGCAGCGCAGCCACCACCACCTCGTCAAAGAGGCGGCTCGCGCGTTCGACGATCTCGAGATGCCCGTTGTGAAAGGGGTCGAAGGATCCGGGGAAGAGGCCGACCTTCACGAAGCCGGACCGATGCGATGAGCCACGGTGACGAGCGTACCGCCGTACCGGCGCTCCCTCGTGCCCACCCAGCTTTTTTCGGGCAGCGGGATCGGTGCGGCGGACTCCATCACGACCATCTCCGCCCGCAGCGCCTCGAGCAGCGCCGGCCAGTCCGCGAAGTCGTAGGGGGGGTCGCAGAGCGCGAGGTCGAAGTCCCGAACCGCCCCCGAGCGCAGCCACTCCGGGAGCGACGCCCGCACCAGGGTCACGGACTCGTCGCCGAGCCCGACGGCACGAAGGTTCGTGCGGACGGCCTCGAGCGAGTCGGCACTGAGGTCCACGAAGGTCGCCGAGGCGGCGCCGCGGGACAACGCCTCGACCCCGAGCGCGCCACTCCCGCAGAACAGGTCGAGGACATGGAGCTCCTCGACCCCGCCGAGCGAACCCACGATGTCGAAGATCGCCTCGCGCACCCGGTCCGACGTCGGCCGCACGGTGGCCGGGAGCTTGGCCGCCAGCCGGCGCCCTCGGCTCCGACCTCCGATGACGCGCATCGGACCCACCCTACGGGCGCCTAGCTCTTGAAGAGGTACTCCCCCTCGTCCTCGCTGAGCAGCAGCTTGACCTCGTCGGCCAGACCGAGGTGCGCCTCGAGCTGCGGGTCCTCGTCGACCAGGGTGGTGGCGACGCGGCGCGCCTCGTCGAGCAGGGCCAGGTCGCCCGGGTCGGTCAACGACGCCAGCCGCAGGTCGCTCTGCCCCTTCTGACGGGCACCCAGCAGGGTCCCTTCGCCCCGGACCCGCAGGTCGGCCTCGGCCAGGACGAACCCGTCGGTCGAGCCCGCCACCGCGGCCAGCCGCTCGTTCCCCTCCTCGCCGCCGAGCAGGTAGCACCAGCTGGCCGCGGCGCCCCGCCCCACCCGGCCCCGCAACTGGTGCAGCTGCGCGATCCCGAAGCGGTCGGCGCTCTCGATGACCATCACCGTCGCCTCGGGCACGTCGACCCCGACCTCGATGACCGTCGTCGCCACCAACACCTCCAGCGCGCCGGCCCGGAAGCGGTCCATGACCTCCTCACGGGCGGCCGGCGCCATCTGCCCGTGCATGAGGCCGACCTCGAGGCCGGCCAGCTCGCCTGCGGCCAGGCGCTCGTACTCCTTGGTGGCCGACGTGGCCTCGACCCGGAGCGACTCCCCGACGAGCGGGCAGACGACGAAGGCCCGATGGCCCGCTGCCACCTCCGAGCGCACCCGCTCCCAGGCCCGCTCCTGGGCGGCACGGCCCTCGCCGGGCAGCCACTCGGTCGTGACCGGACGACGGCCCGGAGGCAGCTCGTCGAGGGTGGTCAGGTCGAGGTCGCCGAAGATCACCATGGCCGCCGTGCGCGGGATCGGCGTGGCCGTCATCACGAGCAGGTCCGGGTCGCCGTCCGCCCCCTTGGCGCGCAACGTCGCCCGCTGCTCCACGCCGAAGCGGTGTTGCTCGTCGATCACGACGCACCCGAGCGATGCGAACGCCACCTCCTCGGTCAACAGCGCATGCGTCCCGACCACGATGCCCACCTCGCCCGATGCGAGGCCGCCGAGGACCGCGGTGCGTGCCTTCCCCTTCACCCGGCTCGTGAGCAGTTCGACCCGTACCTCCCCCCCACCATGCCGCCGGGGCCCTCCAGGTCGCCCAGGAGCGCGCGCACCGCCGAGAAGTGTTGCTCCGCCAGCACCTCGGTGGGCACCATGAGCGCACCCTGGTGCCCGCTCTGCACTGCGCCGAGCAGGGCGGCCAGCGCGACGACGGTCTTGCCCGACCCCACGTCGCCCTGGAGGAGGCGGTGCATGGGGAACGGCCCGGCCATGTCGGCCACGATCACCGCCAACGCCCGCCGTTGCGCCTTCGTGAGCTCGTAGGGCAAGCCGGCCAAGAAGCGCGCCACGAGGGTGTCGGCGACCGAACCGGTGACCTCGCGCGGCGAGACGTCGTGGTGCAGCGCGCGGGCGTTGACCTCGAAGGCACGGCGCCGCAGCACCAGCGCCAACTGCAGACGGAAGAGCTCGTCGAACACGAGCCGTCGCCGCGCCGGTTGGATCACCTCGAGGGACTCGGGCACGTGGATGGCGCGGAACGCCGCCGTCCGCCCTTCCAGACCGAGCGCCGACCGCCACGCGGGCGGCAGCGGGTCCGTGAACTCGCCCGCCCGCGCCAGCGCCTCCTCCACGAACTCCCCGATCTCCCACGACGTCAGCCCGACCTTGGCCGAGGCGGGGTACACGGGCAGGATGCGCAGCGTCCGCCGCCCCGGCGTGACGCCGGCCACGACGTCGACGACCGGATTGACCATCTGGCGCGCGCCCCGGTACTCGCCCACCTTGGCGAAGAAGATCGCCTCGGTGCCCGCCTCGAGTTGCTTGGCCCGCCAGGGCTGGTTGAAGAAGACGACCGCCAACCGCCCCGTGTCGTCGCGCACCGTCAGCTCCACCACGGCGCGCCCGTTCCGGGCCCGCCGCGAGCGCACCGACTGCACCGACGCCAGCACCGCGGCCTCGTCGCCCACCACGAGTCCCGAGACGTCGGCCCGGCGCGTGCGGTCGATGTAGCGCCGCGGATAGGTGGTCACGAGATCGAGGACCGACTCGACGCCGAAATCGGCCAGGCGGGCCGCCTTGCGCTCCGACACCGACTCGAGCACCGACACGGGCCGGCCGCTCAGGTCGCCGAGGGTCCGGCCCTTACTCAATCCCCAGCAGGTACGGGTAGAGGGGCTGGCCGCCCTGGTGCACCTCGAGGACGACGTCGGGATGCTCCTCGGAGAGCCACTCCTCGATCCGCCTCGTGTCCGCGACCCGCGCCCCTCGCCCTCGATCAGCGTCACCAGCTCGTGGGACGGGTCGAGCAGCCGGCTGAGCAGGAGGCGGGTGCACACGACGGGATTGTCGGCGACCGCCACCACCCCGTCACGCGAGATCCCGATGTAGTCGCCCTCGTGCACCTCGCCGGCGTCGGTCGTCGCGTCGCGCACGGCGCGGGTCACCTCGGCGGGGACCACGCGGGCCGCCGACTCGGTCATGGAGGCGACGTTGGCCTCCACCGCCGCGGCCGGGTCGTAGGCGAGCAGGGCGGCGAAGCCCTCCACGATGGACCCCGTGGCCACGACCCGGACCCGCTTGGTGCTCAGCTGGTCGACCTGCTCGGCCACGGGACGGATGTTCTTGTTGTTGGGCAGGATCACCACCTGGTCGGAGGGGACCGCCTCGACGGCTTTGACCAGGTCGGCGGTGGCGGGGTTCATCGTCTGGCCGCCGACGACGAGGTGGTGCACCCCGAGGGAGCGGAAGATGCGCCCGATGCCGTCACCCGAGACGACGGCCACGACGCTGGTCGTGGGCGGTGGGCCCGTCCCCTCGACGCTCGGGCCCGCCCCGGGGGCACCCACGCTCTCGCGCACCCAGCGCTCCTCCTCGATCTGCTCGTCGAGGTCGGTGACCCGGATCCGCTGGGGGCGCCCGGCGTCCACGCCCGCCTCGACGGCCGCGCCGATGTCGTTGGTGTGGATGTGGCAGTTCCACAGGCCGTCGCCCCCGACCACCACGATGGAATCGCCGATGCCGGCCCACACCTCCTTGAAGGCCTCGATCGAGTCGTCGGGCGCATCGAGCAGGTACATGACCTCGTAGCGCAGGTCGCCGACGGGATGCTCCCCGTCGCCGGTCGCCTCTTCGGATGCCCCGCCGGCGGTCCAGCTCCCGTTCAGCGCGGCCAGGTCCGGTGCCGCGACGCCGGAGGGCTCGGGCAGGGGGCGCTCGTCGAGCACGTGGAGGAACGCATCGAGGAGGAGGAGGAAGCCGGCACCGCCGGCATCGACCACACCGGCCTGGGCCAGCACGGGCAGCATCTCGGGCGTCCGGGCGAGCGCGTCGGCCGCCTGGCTGCGGGCGCTCTCCACCACGCCGAGCAGGCCGGACCCGTTGGCGGCCCCGGCCGCGGCGGCTGAAGCCACGGTCAGAATGGTCCCCTCCACCGGCCGCACGACGGCCCGGCGGGCCAGCTCGGAGGCGTGGGTCATCGAGTCCACCAGCAGGTCCGGCCCCACGCCCTCCTCCCCGGCCGACCCCATGCGCTCGCTCATCCCGCGCAGGAGTTGGGACAGGATCACGCCCGAATTCCCCCGGGCGCCCATCAAGGACCCGTGTCCGATGGCCTTGCAGACCTCGGCCAGGCGCACGCCGGGCTGCACGCCCTCGAGCTCGGCGACCACGGACTCCAACGTGAGGGCCATGTTGGTGCCGGTGTCGCCGTCGGGCACCGGATAGACGTTGAGCCGGTTGATGTCGCTCTGGTGCATCCGGAGCGCATCGCGGTAACCCTCCATGACGGCCCGCAGGTCGCCCGGGCCCAGGGAGGTTGGGCCCAGGGTCGCCGGGGAGGTCATGGTTGGGGATGCTAACCTTTGCGCCGTTCGTGAAGGCCTGCGCGGGACCACACCCGCGGGCTCCCCTCAGGAAGGTTCACCGATGGCAGCTGTGTGCGAGATCTGCGGCAAGAAGCCCTCGTTCGGCATGAACGTGAGCCACTCGCACCGGCGCACCAAGCGGCGGTGGAACCCCAACGTGCAGCGGGTGCGGGCGATGGTCGGCGGGGCGCCGAAGCGGGTGCACGTGTGCACCTCGTGCATCCGGGCGGGCAAGGTGACCAAGCCGCCGCGCCGCTCCTACGAGCCGACGGCCTGATCCTCTTTCCGGGCGCGCACGGCCCGAGGACCCTCCGGAGCGGCCCGTCGCCCTGCGCCCGGCCGACGATCGCCGGGGCCCGACCCCGGCCGGCGCGGGCGTGGCCGCTAGCCCGGTGAACGCAGCCGCAGCCGTCGGTGCCAGACGTAGACCACGCCGCCCATCGCGGCCCCGGCGATCGGGATGGCCGGCTGCCAGGGAACCTCGGGCAGGGCATCGGCCGGCTGGGTGGTCGGCACGAACGCCACGCCCCGGATCACCTGCCCGGACGTGGGCGACATCAGCGTGGTGAAGCCCTCGGTCGTGGGCAGCGACGTGGCGGCCAGGGTGTCGGTGATCGAGACGAGGGCGTTGGGGTCCGCGCCCTGGTCACCGCCCCCGCTCACCGTCGAGGTCGCCGCGTACAGCGACACCGTGCCGTTGGCGTTGACCTGTCCGGTGAGGTTGCGCAGGCCGTCGACGGCGGGCGCCCACGGCAGCGAGGTGACCGTGTTGTCGCCGGTCGGGTAGCCCGGCACCGTGTAGGGCACGCCCAGGTGCAGGCCGTTCTGGAGCGTGTACGCGAGTCCCCAGGTGCCGGTCGAAGTGTTCAGGACCCACTTCTGCAGACCGGCGGTCGTCGAGGCCGCCGCCGCCGTGTAGGTGCTCGTCGTGGTCGAGTAGGTGTTGTCGCCGGCACCCTCGTCCGCCACGTAGGCGACCGTCGGGCTGGCGAACCAGATGCCGAACGGGTAGTCCGAGGCGTCGGTGGCGCCCTTGGCCGGCGCCGTGGGGAACCCCTTCAGGATGCACATGTTCGTCGGAACCAGACCCGGGTTCTTGGCGGTGAGCCCCAGCGACGTGTTGCTGGTGCTGTACGCGGGCGGGGTCCACGTGCTCGCCGCCGGCAAGGTCGCGCTCGAGCTGGGCAGTCCGGCGCCCCCACTCCCACTCGGGCACGCCGTGCCCGAGGTGTCGAGGAAGTAGACCGTGTCGACGCCGTTGCTCCCGCTGCCCTTGGTGTAATAGACGACGTTGTTGTAGACGGTCAGGCCGCGGAAGTTGGTGTCCTTGGCCGCCGTGTCGGCCGCGGCGCCGGTCTGGACGATGTTGAAGACCCCCATCGGGGTGGTCGCGCCGGGGCTCTGGCCCGACTCGGGCCCGTTGTTCGTCGGGAGAATCTGCGAACCCGTCCCCGTGACGACGCCCTGGGGCTCGGGCTTGGAGCCGTTGCCGGCGTTGCCCGCCATGTAGATGGTGTTGGCGGCGGTGTTCAGGATGGCGGCCCGGCCGTTGTCGCCGCTGTAGGCGTTGGTCTCGGTGAACTGGACGTTCCCGTACTGGTCCATCTGGGCGACGGCCCGGTACGTGGGCGTCGCGCTGTCGGTGTTGGTGGTGTCGATGGCGCCGGGCGAGTCGGAGTTCGAGATGTCGAGGGCGCCCGACGGGGAGGTGTAGCCCATGAAGTCGAGGTACTGGTTGTCAGTGGAGTCGTTCAGCGCCAGCTCAGACTTCGACGAGAAGCTCGTGGTCATCTGGTCGCTGCTCGACGTGACGCCGGACATCGTGCTGTTGGGCACCTCGACCTGGCTGACCGGCGTGCCGGATGGCGTGATCTCGTCGATCCAGATCGGCTGTTGCACCGCGAAGCTGCCGTCGACGGTGGCGTTGTTGAAGACTTGGGGGTAGGTGCCGTTGGCAATGGCCGTGGTGCACGTGGCATCGGTGTAGGTCGTGCCCCCGCAGTTGGGTGGCAGCTGGGTGGTACCGGCCGTGATGCTGGGGGTGGTGGTCCAGACACTGGTCGAGACCACCAGGTTCCCGGGCGTGAAGGTGTTCTCGCCGTAGGCAGCGCCGACCGGCACTGCCAACACGCTCGTCGACGTGACGACGACGCCCACTGTCAGGAGGACGGCACGGCTGGGCACCTTCGAGAGCGCACGACGCAACACAAGCATCTCCTTTTGTTTCAGACGGTGGTGTGGCGGTTCTTCCTTTGGTGTGGCGGCTTGTCTTTCAGACCGTGGTGCGGCGGTTCCGGCGGAGACGCCCCGTGACGTAGAACCCACCCAGCAGCAGCGCGGCCGCGGCCGGCAGGAACAGGACCACGGGCACCTCGGGCAGTTCGTTCCCCGACTGGGCGACCGGCGCGAAGGCCAGGCCCTTGAAGTCGGTTCCCGACGGCGCGGTGGCGATGGTGGTGGCCGTCCCGTTCAGGGTGGATCAGCGTCGCGACACCGCCGACGCCAGCTCGCAGCGGGTGCTGCACGAAGCGCCTCGATCCCATGCCACTCCTCCACGGTCTGCCGAAAGGTTTGTGGTGTTGTACCAATGCGATGCCGGGCGCCAAAGGGGAGCGCCGAAGAGTTCATCTCTGTGTCGCCCCGCGGTCGCGGGCCGTCGGTTCCGTTCGCGCGATCGCCACGGCGGTCGCGATCCGGTCGCGCTCTGGTCGCGCTCCGGCGCGACGTGATGGAAGACCGGAGGGCGAGCGTCAGCCGACGCGGTGCTGCCAGCCGAGGCGCGCCAACGGCTCGCCCCGGAGCAGCCGCACCGAGGGATCGGCGCCGATGACGCCGATCGGCCGCGGCATGCGCAGGCCGGCGTCCTCGAAGTGGGCGCACAGCGCGTCGACGGTTCCCGGCGCGGCGGCGAGCACCAGCTCGTAGTCCTCGCCGCCGCCGAGCGCCTCCTCTGGCGTCGCGCCGGGCGCCACCGGCACCTCGTCGAGCTCGAAGCCGACACCCGAGGCGTCGGCCAGGCGGTGCAGGTCGAGGGCCAGCCCGTCGGAGACGTCGATCATGGCGTGCACCCCGGCCCGGCGCGCCGCCTCCCCCTCGCGCAGTCGTGCCACCGGGCGCCGGTAGGCGCGTCCGGCGTCGAGCTCGGCACCGTCCGCACCGGGAGCACCGGGAGCACCCGCCCGCAGTTGGCGCAGCCCGGCGGCCGAGGCACCGCAGGGCCCGCTGACGAGCACGACGTCGCCGGCCCGCGCACCCGAGCGCGGCACCGGGCCGGAGCCGGCGGCACCGTCTGCGCCGGGCACCGTCCCGAGCACCGTCACCGCCACCACCAGCTCCCCCGCCCCCGACACGTCACCCCCGAGCACCGGGCAGCCGCTCGCCCCGGAGGCCTCCGCCACGCCGGCCGTGACCCCGAGCGCCAGCTCACCCTCGCCCGAGCGTCCCGGGACGCAGAGGGCGACCAGCGCACCCAGCGGCGCCGCCCCCATCGCCGCCAGGTCGGACAAGGCCCCCATCAGCGCCTTCCAGCCCACGTCACCCGGGCTGCACACGGACAGGTCGACGTGGACGCCCTCGACCACGCTGTCGACCGAGAGCACCAGCGGGCCCGCGGCAACGTCCAGCACGGCGGCGTCGTCGCGCAGGTCGAACGCCTCGATTCCGTTTTCGACCAAGCCTCGGATACGCTGGAGCACCTCATCTTCACTTGCAGCAGGAGCAACGCGCCGAGGTTTGGGGGATCCCACGGCACATGCCTAGCATTGGACCCCACCGAAACCGGTCGGACGAAGGAGCTGATCCCCCCACAATGGCGCCTACCAAGAACGCGAAACTCCTGGCCTGGGTCGAGGACGTGGCCGCGTTGACCACGCCCGACCGCATCGAGTGGTGCGACGGGTCTGCCGACGAGTACGACCGGCTCTGCCAGGAGCTCGTCGACGCCGGGACGTTCACCCGGCTCAGCGACGCCAAGCGGCCCAACAGCTACTGGGCCCATTCGGACCCCGGTGACGTGGCCCGGGTCGAGGACCGCACCTTCATCTGCTCGGCGCAGGAGATCGACGCCGGCCCGACCAACAACTGGTGCGAGCCGGCCGAGATGCGGGAGACCCTCGACGGGCTCTTGAAGGGCTCCATGAAGGGGCGCACGATGTACGTCGTCCCCTTCTCGATGGGGCCGCTCGGCTCGGACATCGCCCACATCGGCATCCAGATCACGGACTCGGCCTACGTCGCGGTCTCGATGCGCATCATGACCCGCATGGGCACGGGTGCCCTCGAGGTCCTCGGCGACGACGGCGACTTCGTGCCCTGCCTGCACTCGGTGGGCGCCCCCCTCGAGCCCGGCCGGCCCGACGTCCCTTGGCCCTGCAACGCGGAGAACAAGTACATCGTCCACTTCCCCGAGACCCGCGAGATCGTCTCGTACGGCTCGGGCTACGGCGGCAACGCGCTCCTCGGCAAGAAGTGCTTCGCCCTGCGCATCGCCTCGGTCATGGCCCGGGACCACGGCTGGATGGCCGAGCACATGCTCATCTTGAAGCTGACCTCCCCCGAGGGCGAGACCCGTTACATCGCCGGCGCCTTCCCCTCCGCGTGCGGCAAGACGAACCTGGCCATGCTCATCCCGACCATCGACGGCTGGAAGGTCGAGACCATCGGCGACGACATCTGCTGGATGAAATTCGGCACCGACGGCCGCCTCTACGCCATCAACCCCGAGGCCGGCTTCTTCGGCGTGGCGCCCGGGACCAACACCCACACCAACCCCAACGCCATCTTGACCCTCGACGGGAACTGCATCTTCACCAACACCGCGCTGACCGACGACGGCGACATCTGGTGGGAGGGCATGACCGAGCAGCCCCCCGCCCACATGACGGACTGGAAGGGCGAGGAGTGGACCCCGGAGAAGGGCACCACCGCCGCCCACCCGAACGCCCGCTTCACGGCCCCGGCGGCCCAGGACCCGGCCATCGCGCCCGAGTGGGAGGACCCCAAGGGCGTGCCGATCAGCGCCATCCTCTTCGGCGGGCGCCGCGCCTCGGTGGTGCCGCTGGTCTTCCAGTCCCACGACTGGGAGCACGGCGTGTTCCTCGGCTCCATCATGGCGTCGGAGACCACGGCCGCCCAGGCCGGCGCCGTCGGCAACCTGCGCCGCGACCCCTTCGCCATGCTGCCGTTCTGCGGCTACAACATGGCCGACTATTTCGCGCACTGGCTCCGCATCGGCGCGGAAGCACCCGACCGGGACGTCCTGCCGAAGCTCTTCTACGTCAACTGGTTCCGCAAGGGCGCCGACGGCAAGTTCCTCTGGCCGGGCTACGGCGAGAACTCCCGCGTGCTCGAGTGGATCTTCCACCGCGTCACCGACGAGGCCGACGGCGTCGACACGCCCATCGGCGTCCTGCCGACGCTCGATGCCATCGACACGGACGGCCTCGCCGTGACGCCCGAGCACATGGCGGAGCTCCTGCGGGTCGACACCGAGGGCTGGCGCGCCGAGGTCCCGCTCGTGCGCGAGTACTACGCCCAGTTCGGCGACCGGTTGCCGACGGCGCTCGCCGATCAGGTCGACACGCTCGAGAAGCGCCTGGGCTGACGCCCGGGAGGCGTCGGCCGGACCTATCCCCCGGCCTCCCCCACCTCCCCGAGGTTGCGGTAGTCGCGTCGCACCACCCGCGGCGTGTGCGCGGCGCGGCGGCCCGACACGTAGGACAACCCGCCGAGGGCAGCCAGCACGGCCATCGTGGCGTCGCCCTGCGGCAGCGTGAACACGATGATCACGGGGATCAACGAGCCAACCACCCACACCAGCTGCTGGCGCATCCCGAAGCGCGCGAACGCACGCCCCTGCGCGGACAGCGGTATGTAGCGCTGCGTCATGGCGTCGAACGAGGGCTGCGCCACCGCGCCGCACAGACCCACCATGAAGGCCAGCACCACCTGGGCGAACAGCGTCCCCCACACGGCACACCCGGCCGCCGTGGCCGCGATGAGCCAGAGCGAACACAACAACAGCTGCTGCTCGGTCATGTGCTTGCGGAGCCGTCCGACCAGGACCAGCCCGATGATGGCCCCGACGCCGCTGCTGGCCAGGACGAGGCCGTACCAGTACAGGCCGACCCCTTTCATGCGGCGCAGCCCGAACGCCAGCATGAAGGTCATGAAGCCGGTGAGCCCGCGCACGATGCACATGGCGGTCAGCCCGAGCATCACCTCGGGGTTGCCGATTGGCTGCAGGCGCATCAGGTCCTGCTCGCGGGACACGGCCTCCCCGGCCTCACCGAACTCGCGCGCCCGCGTCTCCTGATCCGTCCACAGGCGCTCGGCCGCCCGGCCCGAGAGCACCGGGAGCCGGGCCCCCGCGACCGCCGCCCCGGCGAACACGATCGTGGCCAGGACGAGCACGGCCGGGGAGCCGCCCAGCTTGTAGAGGATCACCGCGGGCACGGAGACGACGAAGCCGGCCAGGGTGCCGAGGAGGGTGAGCCGGGCGTTGACCGGGGCGTAGCCGGCCTGCTGCCCCGACTCGTCCGGGCCCTCGAGCGCCGCCATCTCGGGGACCAGGGCGCCCTTGGTCACGAGGTAGAGCTTCTGGCACACCAGCACGAGAAAGGCGAGGGGGAAAAGCAGCAAGCTGTGGATGTGTGTGGCCATGAGGGGGCACAGCACCACCTGTCCGAGGGCGGAGGACACGACCATGAGGCGTCGAGCACCACGACTCCGGTCGATGAGGGGGCCGAGCAGGGGCGACACGATCGCGAAGGGTGCGAGCGTGAAGAGCAGGTAGAGCAGGACCTTGTGGTCGGCGGCGGTCGGGGAGATGGAGAAGAACAGCGAACCCGCCAGTGAGATGGTCACCACGGTGCCGCCTGCGAGCATCGCGGATTGCAGCAACGACAGGCGGCCGATCGGCTTGGACTGGTCGAACAGGTCCTGTCGGGCCTGCCGCGCCATGTCCTTGAACTGCTCGATCTTCGGCGACATCGCCACCACGCCAATGTACGGTGTGCCGTGACCGTCCACGCGTACGTCCTGATCCAAACCGACGTCGGCAAGGCGGCTCAGGTGGCCCGGCAGGTCGGTGCCCTCGAGGGCGTGCTCGTCGCCGAGGGCGTGACCGGGCCGTACGACGTGATCGCCACCGTCGAGGCGCCGGCGATGAACGACCTCGGACGCATGGTCGTGCGGGACATCCAGCAGATCGAGGGCATCACCCGCACGATCACCTGCCCCGTCGTCAAGATCTGACGTCGCCCCCGCTCCGCCGCGCCGCCAGCCGCTCTGCGTCCGACGGCAGCGTGCTCAGCTCAGCGCCCCCGACGCCCGCAGCTTGGTGACCACGTCCTCGTCGACGCCCCACTCGACCAGCCCCGACACGGTGTCCGAACCCGGCGGCGACGGGGGTCGCGACACGGCGGAGGGCGTCCGGGAGAAGCGGGGCGCCGGCGCCGGCTGCACGGCCCCGTCGACCTCCACGAAGGTCGAGCGTGCCACGTTGTGGGGGTGCCGGTGCGCCTCCCACGGCGAGAGCACGGGAACGACGCAGGCGTCGGTGCCGTCGAACACCGCCGTCCACTCGTCGCGGGTCTTGGTCTTGAACACGGTGGCGAAGCGCTCCTTCATGGCCGGCCAGTCCACCCGTGACTGCTGCGGGGCCAGGGAGGGATCGCCGGCCAGCCCCAATCCCTCCAGGAGCGCCGCATAGAACTGCGACTCGATGCCGCCCACGGCCATCCACTGGCCGTCCGCCGTCTCGTAGACCTCGTAGTAGGGCGCCCCGGTGTCGAGCATGTTGGCGCCGCGCTGCTCGTTCCACAGGCCGCCCAGGTGGAAGGCGTGGATCATGGTCATGAGACAGGCCGCGCCGTCGACCATGGCGGCGTCGACCACCTGCCCCTCGCCCGAGTGGGCCGCCTCGAGCAGCGCGGCCACCATGCCGAACGCCAGCAGCATGCCGCCGCCGCCGAAGTCGCCGACCATGTTCAGGGGCGGGACCGGCGCCGAGTCGGCCCGGCCCATGGACCACAGTGCGCCGCCGATCGCGATGTAGTCGATGTCGTGTCCGGCCATCGAAGCCATGGGCCCGTCCTGGCCCCAGCCCGTCATGCGGCCGTAGACCAGCCGGCGGTTGCGGGCGAAGCACGCCTCGGGTCCGACCCCGAGCCGCTCGGCCACCCCGGGCCGGAATCCCTCGATCAACCCGTCCGCCTGCTCGACCAGGTCGAGCAGGAGCTCGACGGCGTCGGGGTTCTTCAGGTCGATCCCGACCGACGGCCGCGACCGGTTCAAGAGGTCCCAGTAGGGCCCCTCACCCGACGCACGGCGCTCCTCACCCCGCTCGACCGCGCCCGGCGCAGCCCGCTCGAGCCGCAGGACCTGGGCGCCGGCGTCGGCGAGCATCATGCAGGTGAAGGGCGCCGGCCCGATCCCCGCCAGCTCGATGATCTTGATCCCGCTCAGCGGTCCACTGCGGTCGGTCACCGCAGGATCGTGACCCGAGCCTCCCCCGGCGGTCAAGCCGGCCCGCCCTGCGCCAAGCTGGGAAGGTGCCGACGGCCCGCGCCCCCGGACGAGTGACGATCATCGGCGACCACACCGACTACAACGGCGGCCTCTCGCTGCCGATGGCCATCGACCTCGCCACCGAGGTCACCTTCACGCCCAGGCCCGGCAGCTTCTTGGTCGGGATCGACTCGGATCAGTTCCCCGGCCGGCCGCTGGAGATCGCCCTGGGTGACGCCGCCCCGGTTCCCCCCGAGGCCGCCCTGGCGGCCGGACTCCTGCGGCTGCAACGGCCTCCGTCCGGGGGGACCGTCCGGGTGACGAGCACGCTCCCGGTCGGGGCGGGCCTGTCCTCGAGCGCCTCCTTCTCGGTCGCGCTGCTGCTCGCTCTCGACCACGACCCCGATGCGCTGGCGCTCGCCCGCGACTGCCAGGCGGCCGAGCGCGCCGCGGGCGCACACGTGGGCCTGCTCGATCCGCTGACGATCGCCGCCGCCACCTCCGGCCACGCCCTCCACATCGACTTCGCCAGCCTCGAGACGCGCCAGGTCCCGCTGCCACCCGACGCGGCGTTCGTCGTCGTCCACAGCGAGACCCCCCGCCTCCTCACGAGCACGCCCTACGCCACCCGGCGCGCCGAGTGCGAGCGGGCCGCCCACATCCTCGGCCGGCCCCTCGGCACCTGCGCCCTCGGCGACCTCAGCGCGCTCACCGATCCCGTGCTGCGCCGGCGGGCGCGCCACGTCGTCACCGAGTGCGCCCGGGTGCGCGAGGCGGAGCGACTGTTGGGGCGGGGCAACCTGGTCGCCCTCGGCGCCCTCATGACCGAGGGACACCGCAGCCTGGCAAGCGACTACCGGGCCTCCGTGCCGGCGGTCGACCAGCTGGTCGAGCACCTGGCCGCGCTGCCCGGCGTGCTCGGCGCCCGCATGACCGGCGGCGGCTTCGGCGGGTGTGTCATCGCGCTGTGCCGCCCGGACTCGCCCGCCCTCGACCCCGCGGCGCATGCGCCGCGCCGCGCCTGGCGGGTCAGCCCGGCTCCCGGCGCAGCGCGTCTCGCGACGTAGCGACCAGCGCGTCGAGCACGCCGAGCGCCCTCCCGCTGTCGAGTGCCTCGGACGCCCGGACCACGCCGGTCTCGAGGTCGTCGACCCGTCCCGCCACCATGAGGGCGGCGGCGGCGTTGAGCACGCCGATGTCGCGCCGGGCGCCCCGCTCGCCCCCGAGCACCGAGCGGATGACGCCGGCGTTGAAGGCGGCGTCCCCGCCCCGCAGGTCGGCCAGCGTCGCCGGGGCGAACCCGAGCGCCGACGGGTCGACCCGCCACTCGGTCAGCTCGTAGTCCCCGGAGCCGTCGCCGCGCACCTCGAGCACGTTCGACGCCGACGTCACGCTCAGCTCGTCGAGCCCGTCGTCGGCGTGGACGATGAGGGTCCGGCGGCTCCCCGTGGCGCCGAACACGCCGGCCATCACCGGCCCGATGGCCGGATCGCTCACCCCGACCAGCTGGTGCCTGGTGCGCGACGGGTTGGTCAGCGGCCCGAGATAGTTGAAGACCGTCGGGACACCCAACTCCCTGCGCACCGGCCCCACGAAGCGCATGGCGGGGTGGAAGCGCTGGGCGAAGCAGAACCCCATGCCCGCCTCCGCCACGCAGCGCGCCACCCCCTCGGGGCCGATCTCGATGGCCACGCCCAGCGCCTCGAGCACGTCCGCCGTGCCCACCGACGACGACGCGGCCCGGTTGCCGTGCTTGCACACGGGCACGCCGCACCCGGCGGTGACGAACGCCGCCAGCGTGGTCACGTTGATGCTGGCGAGCCGGTCACCACCCGTCCCGACCAGGTCGACCACCGGACCGCCCACGTCGTCCCCCAGCGGGCAGGGCACCGCGGCGCCGACCATGGCCCGGGTCAGCCCGGTCACCTCCTCGGCCGTCTCCCCCTTGGCATGCAAGAGCGCGAGGAAGGCGCCCACCTGGGCCGGCGTGGCCGCGCCGGCCAGGACGACGCCCAGCGTCTCCTCGGCCTCCGCCGCGGTGAGCGATTCCCGCCGCGACAGGCGGGCCAGCACCTCGGGCCAGGTCAGTCCCACCACAGGTCCCGATCGAGCACGCCGCGCGCGATGAGACCCAGCTGCACCTGCGAGGTTCCCTCCACGATGGTGAGCTGCTTGGCGTCGCGGTACCACTGCTCGGTCGGGTGGTCTTCCATGTAGCCGGCCGCCCCCAGCAGCTGGACGGCCAGTGACGAGGCGCGCACGGCCAACTCCGTGGCGTGGTACTTGGCCATGGACAGGAACGGGACGTACTCCTTGGTGAACCTCCCCGCGTCGGCGAGCACCGCGGCCCGGTAGGTGAGCAGCCGGGCCGCCTCGATGTCGACCGCGCACTTGGCGATCTCCCACTGGATCCCCTGGAAGTCCGCGATGGTCTTCCCGAAGGCCGCCCGGCCCTGGACGTACTCGGTGGCGTACATCAGGGCACCCTCGGCGAGACCGATGCCGCGCGCCGCCACGATCGGGCGCATGGCGTTGAGCCCCAGCATGGCCAGGCGGAAGCCGCCCACCTCGCCGATCACGTTCTGCGCCGGCACGTGCACGTCGCTGAGCACGAGCTCGCCGGTGTCGACCCCGCGCACGCCCATCTTGTGATCGGTGCGCCCGACGTCGACGCCGTCGAAGGCGCGCTCGACGATGAACGCGGTGACCGAGTCGTGGGCCCGGCTGGCGGGGTCGGATGTCTTGGCGAACACGGTGTACCAGTCCGCCTCGCGCACCCCCGACATCCAGCACTTGGTGCCGTTGAGGACCCAGCCGCCGTCCGAACCCGGGTCGGGCACGCCCCGGGCCCGCATCCCCATGACGTCGCTGCCCGCCTGGGGCTCGGAGAGCCCGAACGCCGCCCGCAGCGTGCCGTCGCAGACGCCCGGCAGGTACCGCTGCTTCTGCTCCTCGGTGCCGGCGATCAGCACCGGTCCCGTGGGCAGCCGGGTCAACAGGAGCATCAGGGCGGCCGCGTTGGAGTACTTGGCCACCTCTTCGACGGCGAGGGTCAGCCCGAGGATGCCCGCACCCGCTCCCCCGTACTCGACGGGGATGCACAGGCCGAGGAGACCGGCGTCCCGGAACGCCTCGAAGACGTCGGTCGGGTAGACGCCCTCCTTGTCGATCTGCCGGGCCCGGGGCTTGACCTTGTCCTGGGCCAGGCGGCGCACGGAATCGCGCAATTCGAGGAGTTCGTCGGGCAGGTCGAAGAGCACCGGCGCAGGCTACCGGACCGCCCAGCCAGGTCGTTTCCCGCGACGACCGTGGCGGGGCGCCTCCCGCGACGACCGTGGAGAAGCGGAAGGGTCAGGCCGACTTCCGGCGCTGCCGCACGATCCGCCGGCGCTCCCGCTCGGTCGTGCCACCCCAGATCCCCTCACGCTCGCGGTGGGCCAGGGCGTGCTCCAGGCACGCTTGGCGGACCGGGCAGACGGCGCAGACAGCCTTGGCCTCGGCCGCATCGGCCTCGTCCTCGGTCACGGGGTAGAACGACTCGACGTCGAGGCCCCGGCAGGCGGCGAGCTTGCGCCACGTGGTGGCGATCATCGGAAACACTTCCTCATTCAACGGGTACGTAGGTGGGTATGCATTCGCCCTACTCGGAGGCCCTTTCGATGCAACGACCGATGGCACCATTCCCAAATTTCGGCGAACGGAGAGTATGGCTTAAGTCTTCGGCGTCTGTAAAGACTTGCGCACGGAATTGTCCCTGGTCAGCCGATCGGTAGGGCTTTTGTTGTGCCCAACAGGTCTCCGAGGAGCTCGTCGCGTGTGGCGGGCGGCAGGATGGTCCGGGCCTCGTAGGCGGGGTGGGTCGCCACCAGGGCGACCTCGTCCGCGTCCCGGAACCCCGCCACCTGGGCCTCGGTGAAGCCGAAGCGCAGGTAGTGGACGGCCGGGGTCACCGTCTCGCGGGTCAGTGCGGCCGCGTGCTGGGCCTCGGGGGTGCTCGCGACCACGTCGCCGCCGACGGAGATGCCGATCTGCCGCTCGATCCCCACCAGCCGGGGCAGCCACTCGTGCAAGGCGTCGTCCGAGGTCAGCTCGATGAAGAGGGTGGCCGAGAGCTCCCGCTCCCCGGGCAGCAGCCGGTTGTAGATGTCGAGCTCGACCTGGATGGCCTCGTCACTGATGATCTTCTCCACCCGGGCCATCTCCTGGATCTGGAACCGCACCGTGTCGAGGCACTCGAAGACCAGGGTCATGATCGACCCGAGGCCGACCCGCCGGGTGCGTTTGCGGGCGATGACCCGGGCCCGATAGTCCTCCCGCACGCGCTCGTAGGCCCGCAGGTCGAGGACGTCGGTCAAGGTCAGACCCGAGACGGCGGGCCGGGGGGGCTCCGTCACCGCGGGGCGCCGTCCTGGGGGCTCCCGAGGCCGTAGGCGCGTGCCATCAGCTGCAATGGGTGTTCGGGCTGCGTCCCCGTCTCTTGGAGGATCGATCCGTTGGCCAGGTGGCAGTCGCCGCACACCACCGCGTTCCCGGCCGCCTCGATCTCGCGGCCCAGCGGGGCCGCCACCTTGCGGGCCAATTCGTAGTTCTCGGCCCGGTAGCCCCACGAGCCGTCGATGCCCGAGCAGCGCTGGACGACGGCGCACGTGACGCCGGCCACCTTGAGGAGGTCGCGGCTGCGCAGGCCCGTGTTCTGGGCCTGCAGGTGACAGGCCACGTGGTAGGTCACCGAGTCGGGCACCGAGCCCTGGTCACGCCCGGGGAACTCGTCGCGCAGGGTGAACGGGTCCTCGGCGTCGCGGTGGCGCCGCACGAGGTACTCGGCGGGGTCGAACGTGTGCGCCGCCACCAGATCGGCAGCGGCACCCTTGGCGTAGATCGGGTAGTCGCGCTTCACGACGTAGGCGCAGGTCGGCTGCGCCACGATGACGTCACGCCCGGCGCGTACCTCGGCGACCAGCGCGGCCACGTTGCGCCGGGCCGCCTTGGTGAACTCGTCGACGCGACCCGAGTGCAGCCACGGCGCGCCACAGCACCGCGGTCCCTGCGGGGAGGCTGCACTCGACGCCGTTGTGCTCGTAGACCTCCACGATGGCCCGGCCGATGTCGGGCTCCATGTACTCCACGAAGCAGGTCGGGAAGACCGAGACTGCTCCGGTCCCCTTCGGCGCGCCGCCCCGAGCCCGGCGCTTCTTGAACCAGGTCGAGAAGCGCTGCTTGGCATAGGGCGGCAGGAGCCGCTCGGACGCCAGGCCGACGCTCTTCTCCATCACGCGGCGTGGCCACGAGCCCGGCGTGCCCGTGGCCCAGTTGACCAGCGGCGCCGCCGCGACCGACGTGCGACCAAGGAGGTCCGTGCGGGAGAGGAACTGGTCGGTGATCCGCTCCTTCACCCCGACGCCCTGCTTCTGCCGCACGGCATGCACCCGGCTCATCAGCCGCGGGAAGTCGAGCTCCCACTCGTGCGGCGGCACGTAGGGGCACTTCACGTAGCAGAGCTTGCACTGGTAGCACTCGTCGACGACCCGGTCCCGCTCCGCGTCGGTCAGCGCCGAGGCGTCACCGTCGTTGGCGTCGATGAACTTGAACATCGTCGGGAACGACGGGCACAAGTTGAAGCAGAGCCGGCACCCGTGGCACAGGTCGAAGACGCGGTCGACCTCCTCCCGGAGCGCGGCCGGGTCGAAGTAGCCGGGGTCGGTGGGGTCGTAGGTGGCGGTCATGGCGGCCGCTGGTCCCTAGGAGACGGACTCGAGCCCCTGCGTGAAACGGCCGGCGTGCGACTTCTCGGCCTTGGCCAGCGTCTCGAGCCACTCCGCGATCTCCTCGAAGCCCTCGTCGCGGGCGGTCTTGGCGAAACCGGGGTACATCTCGGTGTACTCGTAGGTCTCACCCTCGATGGCCGACTTGAGGTTGTCCTCGGTGGCGCCGACGGGCACGCCCGTCACGGGGTCGCCCACTTCCCGCAGGTAGTCGAAGTGACCGAACGCGTGGCCGGTCTCGCCCTCGGCCACCGAACGGAAGAGGGCCGCCACGTCGGGGTACCCCTCTACGTCGGCCTTCTGGGCGAAATAGAGGTAGCGGCGGTTGGCCTGGCTCTCGCCGGCGAAGGCCGTCTTGAGATTGGTCTCGGTCCGAGTCCCCTTCAGCGCTGGCATGGTGGTTGGTGCCCTTTCTTGTTGTGTTCGGGTGTGGTGGTTACTGCGAGTGCTGCTGAGAACGCCCGCACTCGTCGCACAGGCCCCGGAAGACGACCTCGGCGCTGTCGACGTCGAAGCCGAGGGCCGCCCGCCGGGGTACCCGGAGGTCTGGGAAGTCCGCCGCCAGGTCGCGCACCTTGCCACACGAGCGACACACCAGGTGATGGTGCGCGACCTCGACGTTGGGATCGAAACGGGCCGAACCCGTTCCCACGTCGAGGACGGTGATGGCGCCCAGATCGGCCAGGTCGTTGAGGGTCTGGTACACGGTCTTCAACGAGACGTTGGGCATCTCCCGGCGGACCTTCTCGTGCACTCGTTCCGCCGAGGGGTGGGTGACGTCGCCCTCGAGGGCACGGAAGATGCACTGACGCTGCGCCGTGATCTTGCGCCCGTGGGAACGAAAGAGATCGGTCAGCGTGTCCGGCGACTGCATGGCACGTCACCCTAGCGGGCGCCCGCACCATTTTGACAATCGTTGTCAAAATCGACCCGCCACCAGGGCCGGGCCTCAGGACGGCTCGGCCTCGAGCTGACCCATGGTGAAGAGGGCACGCAGCGTGATGCCCTCGGCCCCGACGACGTCGGCTCCTCCGCCCTCGCGATCGATGACGCACAGCGCGTGCTCGACCACGGCACCCGCGGCCCGCAGGTCCTGGGCCGAGAGCACGATCTGCCCGCCGGTGGTCACGACGTCCTCGATGATGGCCAGGGAACGGCCGGCGACCTCGCCCCCTTCGCAGATCCGCTCGGTGCCGTACTTCTTGGGCTGCTTGCGGACGAAGAACGCGGGCAGCCCGGTCACCGACGACAACATGGTGGCCAGCGGGACGCCCCCGAGCTCCAGGCCGGCCAGACCCTCGATCCCGGCCGGCACCAGCGGGACCAGGGCCTCCACGATGTCGGCCAGCAGGACCGGGTCGGATTCGAAGCGGTACTTGTCGAAGTAGTGGTCGGCCGTGCGACCCGAGCGCAGGACGAAGCTGCCGCTGAGGTGGGATGCGGCGTAGACGCGGCCGGCCAACGTCACGTCCCTATTCTGCCCGGCTGGGGAGCGAGGGGGTCCGCTTACGCGGAGCGGTGGGGGCTGCCCCCGTCGATCTGGGCGTGACCGAGCCGGAAGCGGAGATGCCCGCGGCACAAGGTCGTGATGGCCAGCGCCCAGTTCGCACTGACATTGGGGCGCTCCAACATGGCGCAGTCGACGCACAGCGCGCCGGGGATGCCGCCCACCTCGGTGATCAGCGCAGAGAGCTCGAGGAACTCTTCCATCGTGCACGGTCGGTGCTGGCAACGCTCCCACAGCTCCGAGAGCCGGATCTCCCGGGCCAGCTCGGTCTCGGCACCCCGGTCCCGAAAGAGCAGCGCGTCGGTGGAGCAACCCTCGTCGATCTCGTGCGTCCACACGCTCTCGGACCAGTAGCGGCAGCCCTCCTCGTCCGAGAGGAGGCTCAGGTAGAGCTCCTCGGGGTCGAGCTCGGGGTGGAGCTCGGGGTCCAGCCACGCATGGACCTCGGCGTCGTACTCCCAGCCGTCCTCGAAGCGATCCATCGCCGTCCTCCCCGAAGCGCCCGGTGCCGGCGCTCCGCGCCGGGCCGCCTCCCGGCGCCCCCGTTCCGGCCGGTGCGTTCCCGCTCCGACCTGCTCGGGGCCACATCGGCGCGTTGGGAGCCGGCCTGAAGTGGATTTGTCCGACCGCCACGTGACGAGACCGCACCCGCCGCGTCACGGCCTCGGCCGGAGCAGCCCCCAGCCCCCCACCACCCGGCGGCTCCCGTCACAGGCCACGATGGCCCACTCGTCGGGTGTCCACACGAAGATGGCCTCCTGCCGGTAGCGGGCGCCCAGGGCGAGCGCCTCCGCTTCGGAGAGGCCGCAGGCGGCCACCCCCTCCTCCCGGTGCCCGGAGACCGGGTCGACCCCCACCGTGGACCACACGGCGTCGGTCATCGCGTGCAGGTCGGCCTCGAGCGCGGCCTGGCGGGCGCGGTTCTCCGTCGCTCCGGGCCGCTCGGTGCCCGGGTCCCAGGCCGTCAGGATGTACACCGGCCGCGGGAACGACCACGGCCAGTCGCCGATCCGGCCGGGAGGAGCCGCCGCGACCACGATGTCTCCCTCGGCGGGCTCATCGGGCCGGAAGATCTCGACCACGGTCCGCGCGTACGCGACCCACGGGTCGTCCGGCACCCACGGCATGGCGGCACCATAGGCCCGACGCGAACATGGAGCCGATGACGACGCCGCTCCCCCTTCCCACGCTCCTCTCCCAGGTGCTGGTCGCCCACACCGTCGAGCTCGACAACGAAGCGGAGCACCGACTGCCCCACCGGACCACGCGGGGGAGCGATCCAGCGGCGCGGCGCGGCGCGCCCTGGCTCGTCTCCTTCGCCCTGTGGGCCAACACGCTGCAGTACCTCGACGAGGACGCGGTCACCGTGGCCGAGCTCCGGGCGAGGGCGCGCACGACCAGGCTCCTCCTCGGCGGCCTGCGCCGTTGGGGCTACGTCACGCTGACGCCCGCCGCCGGCGAGACGCTGCACAACCCGCCCCAAGACAGCGCCGTGGTCCGGACCACGCGGGGTGGCCGAGTGGCGCAGGACGTCTTCCGCGCGGTCCCACCCCTCGTCGACGACCGCTGGCGGATGCGCCTCGGGGCGGCGGCGATCGACCTGGAGCAGACGCTCCGCTCGGTGTTCGACGAGTTGCCCATCGATCCTCCCGCCTATCTGCCCATGGTCTACCCGACGCAGAACGGCAAGGCGGAGCCGGCACCCCCCAGGGCGACCCGATCGGGCGCCGGGCCGTCCGTCGACGGCGCCGGTCTCTCGCCACTGCTCGCGGGGGTCCTCCTCGCCTTCACCCTCGACTTCGAGCGGGAGTCGCGCCTCTCCCTCCCGATCAGCGCCAACACGCTGCGCGTGCTGGGACCGACCGGCGCACGCGTCCGCGACCTGCCGCAGCTGACCGGTGTGTCGAAGGAGGCCAACGCGATGTGCGCGGGCTGGCTGGAACGACACGGCTGTGCGCGGCGCGAGCCCGACCCGGCTGCGCGCCGGGGCAAGGTGCTCCTCGTCACCCCGAAGGGTCTGAAGGCCCAGCAGAAGTACCGGCGCCTCCTCGACGCCACCGAGGTGTCGTGGGCGACCACGTACGGAACCGTTGCCCTTCGTGACCTGCGTGGCGCGCTCGAACCGCTCGTCGGGGATGGGATTTTGGCCTCCTCTCCCCTGGCCCGGGGGCTCGAGCCCTACCCCGACAACTGGCGCGCCGCGTGCTCCGGCACGCCCCCACGACCCTGCCGCACTACCCCATGGTGCTGCACCGCGGGGGTTACCCCGACGGCAGCTGACGGCCCACGAAGGGCCGCGCGGCGGATGTGGCAGGCTTGATCGATGCATCCCTTTCGCCGCGACGACGCGCTGCGCCGCCTCGCCGACGAGGAGTTCGACGTCCTGGTCATCGGGGGTGGGATCACCGGCGCCGGGGTTGCCCTCGACGCGGCCAGCCGGGGCCTGAAGACGGCCCTGGTCGAGAAGGGGGACTTCGCGTCGGGGACGTCGTCCAAGTCGTCCAAGATGATCCACGGCGGCATCCGCTACCTCCAGCAGCGTGAGTTCCGCCTGGTCTACGAGAACCTGGCGGAGCGGCAGCGCCTCCTCGACAATGCGCCGCACCTCGTTTCCCCGCTGCCGTTCTTGATCCCGCTCTTCGGGCGCGACGGCGTCGTCTCCACGGCGGTGGCCCGCTCGTACGCCACGGCACTGTGGATGTACGACCTCACCGGTGGCTGGCGCATCGGCGAGCGCCACCGAGGCGTGGACAAGGCCGAGGCCCTGGCCCACCTCCCGACCCTGGACACCGAGCACCTGGTGGCCGGCTTCCTCTACTTCGACGCCCGGGCCGACGATGCCCGCCTGACCCTGACCGTTGCCCGCACGGCGGCGTTCGAGTTCGGCGCCGCCGTGGCCAACTACACCCCCGTCGTCCGCCTCACGACGGGCGCCGACGGCTGGGCCGACGGGGCCGTCGTGCGCCCGGACCCCGACGACGAGAGGTCCGAGCTCCCCGTCCGGGCGCGGGTCGTGGTCAACGCCACCGGTGTGTGGGCCGACGCGGTGCGCGCCCTCGACGAGGGGAGGGACCCGCACACCATCCGTCCGGCCAAGGGCGTGCACATCACCGTGCCCGCCGACCGGCTTCCCTGTGACATCGCTGCGGTCATCCCGGTGCCCAAGGACAAGCGCTCCATCTTCGTCGTGTCCTGGCCCGGGACCGACCTCGTCTACCTCGGCACGACCGACACCGACTACTCGGGGCCCCTCGACGATCCCGCCTGCACGCCCGAGGACGTCGACTACCTGCTCGATGCGGCGAACGCCGTCACCACGTCGCATCTCACCCGGGCCGACGTGACCGGCGTCTGGGCCGGCCTGCGCCCCCTCCTGGCGCCACCCGCCAGGGGCGGCCACGTCTCGGAGCGCACGGCGGACCTGTCGCGGCGCCACACCGTCACCACGTCGTCCCACGGCGTCGTGACGGTGACGGGCGGGAAGCTCACGACCTACCGCAAGATGGCGCAGGACACCGTCGACGCCGTGGTCGGCCGCCTCGGCGAGTCGCCCCGTCGCCGGCGCTGCGTGACGAAGTCCCTCCCCCTCCTGGGCGCCACCACCAAGACCCGCGACCCGGTGACGATGGCCCAACCCCAGGCGCGCCTCCTCGGTCGCTACGGCACCGAATCCTCCGCCGTCCTCGCGCTGGCCGACGGTGCGCCCCGAGTTGCTCGACCCGGTGGTGGTCGGGACTGCCCTACACCGGGGCCGAGCTGCTCTATGCGGTCCGCGAGGAGATGGCCCGGACCCTCGACGACGTCGTGTCGCGGCGGACGCGCGCCACGATCCAGCGCGCCCAGGCCACCATGGACGCCGCCGGAGCCATCGCCACCCTGGTCTCCCCCGACATGGGCTGGGACGAGAGGGAGGCCGCCGAGCAGGCGGCGCGGTTCATCGGGTCCTGCCAGAAGGAGCTCCTGACCGCGGGTCTCGACTTGCCGTGACGGCGCCCACGCCCGTCACCCCCATCGACGCGGCGAGCGCCGACGTCGAGGATCGCCTGGACGCCGGCACGGTCGAGGTCCCGCCGGCCCTTCTCGACCGCATCGAATCGAGCGGGGCCGACGTGGTGACCGACGACGAGGCGCGGGCCGAGGCCGGCCGCGACTGGTGGCCCCTGGCCATCGGCTGGGCGGCCGAGGGTGCGGTCCCGCAGCGGCCGGCGGCCGTGGTGCGCCCCACCTCGACCGCACAGGTGAGCGCCGTGCTCGCCGCCTGCAACGAGGCCGGCGTGCCCGTCACCGCCCGCGGCGGGGCGCAGCGGCGTCTGCGGCGGGTCCGTCCCCGTGCACGGCGGCCTGTCCCTCGACATGACGGCGTGTGCCGGCGTCGACGAGGTCGACGAGGTGTCGCTCCTGGCCGACGTGCGGGCCGGCACCTTCGGCCCCGATCTCGAGGCCGCGCTCGGCACGGCCGGCGAGGGCTACACGCTCGGGCACTGGCCCCAGTCCATGGACCTCTCCACCGTCGGTGGGTGGCTGGCCTGCCGGGGCGCCGGGCAGTACTCGACTCGCTACGGAAAGATCGAGGACATGGTCGTCGGGCTCGAGGTCGTCCTGGCCGACGGCCGCATCGTGCACACCGAGGGCGCCGGCCCCCGCGCCGCGACCGGGCCGAACCTCACCCAGCTCTTCGTGGGCAGCGAGGGCACGCTGGGCGTCATCACCCGAGGCCCGCCTCCGCATCCACCCGCGCCCCGAGGCCCAGGAGCGCGCGCGCCTTCGGGTTCACCACGTTCGTCGTCCGGCCTCGAGGCCTGCCGCCGGATCCTTCGCCGAGGCGCCACGCCTGCCGTCCTGCGCCTCTACGACCAGACCGAATCGGCCCGCAACTTCGAGCAGCCCGACACCAACGTCCTCGTCGTCCTCGACGAAGCCGATCCCGCCCTCCTGGCGGCCACCCTGGCCATCGTCGACGACGAGTGCTCGGCGCCGGGCCGGCGCACAGCCGCTCGACGCCGAGCTGGTCCAGCGCTGGCTCGGCCACCGCAACGACGTGTCCGCGCTGGCCCCGCTGTGGCGCGGCGGCATCGTCGTCGACACGGTCGAGGTGTCGGGCCGGTGGGCCGCGCTCCCCGGCCTCTTCGCGGACGTGGTCGCAGCCCTCGAGGCGATCGACGGGACCCTGGCGGCGTCGGCCCACCAGTCCCACGCCTACGGCGACGGGGCGTGCCTCTACTTCACGTTCGGAGGGCGCGGTCCCGACGGCGACGCCGGGTGGCGCGAGCGCTACTACCGCCAGGCCTGGGACGCCGTGACCGACGTCACGCTGGCGCACCATGCGGTCATCAGCCACCATCACGGCATCGGGCTGAACCGCTCACGCTTCGTGCCGCGCGCCCTCGGCTCGGGGTTCGAGGTTCTGCGGGGACTCAAGGCGACCTTCGACCCCGGGGGCATCCTCAATCCCGGCAAGTTCGGCCTGGCCTCACCTTTCGGGCCTGCGCCCTGGACATGAGCGGGCCGGGGGGCAGCATCCTCGTCGTCGATGTCGGGACCTCGGGTGTCCGCGCCGCCATCGTCCGGCCCGATGCCACCGTCGCGCACGAGCACCATGTCCGCCTCCTCCCCGACTCGCCGGCTCCGGGTCTGGTGGAGTTCGACGCGACGCGCATGGCCGACGCCGTCTTGGAGGTGGCCAATGCCGCGCTGTCCGACGGTGGCCCGGTGGCGGGTGTCGGCATCGCCAACCAGCGGGCCTCGAGCATCGTGTGGGAGCGCGCCAGCGGCAGGCCGGTCGCGCCCGGGATCGGCTGGCAGGACCTGCGGACCGTGGGCACCTGCCTCGTCCTCCAGGGGGAGGGCCTCCGTCTGGCCCCCAACGCGTCGGCCACCAAGGTGATGGCCATCCTCGATCAGGCCGACCCCGAACGCTCGAGGGCCGAACGGGGGCAGCTGTGCTTCGGCACGGTCGACAGCTGGGTGGCCTGGACCCTGGCGGGCGGCGCCGCGGCAGGCTCCGAGGCGCTCCACGTGACCGACGCCACCAACGCCGCCGTGACCGACCTGGTCGACCCCGCCACGATCGGGTGGAACGAGCGGTTGCTCGAGCGGCTCTCGATCCCCTTGGCGATGATGCCGGCGGTCGTCGACTCCTCGGGTCCGGTCGGCGTCGCCCTCGCCCTCCCCGGCGCACCACCCATCTGCGGCATGGCCGGGGACCAGCAGGCCTCCCTGGTCGGTCAGGGTTGCACCCTGCCCGGCCTGGCCAAGGCGACCTTCGGCACCGGCGGCATGCTCGACCAGTGCACCGGGCCGGGCCCTGGGCCGGCCGTGGCCGGACGCGGCGGCGCCGGCACCTTTCCGATCGTCGCCTTCCGGGTGGCGGGGCGGGCCACCTGGGGCACCGAGGCGGTGATGTTGTCGGCCGGCAGCGCGGTCGAGTGGTTGCGCGACGACCTCGGGATCATCGCGACCTCCCAGGGGTCCGAGGCCGTGGCGGCACAGTGCGAGACCTCGGGCGACGTCTGGTTCGTGCCTGCGCTCCTCGGCCTTGGCACCCCCGTCTGGGACTTCGGCGCCCGGGGCACCCTCGTCGGCCTCACCAGGGGTTCAGGGCGCCCCGAGGTGGTCCGGGCCGTCCTCGAGGGTGTGGCCCACAGGGGCGCCGACCTGGTCGAGGCGTCCGTGCACGACAGCGGTCACCCGATCGCCACCCTGCGCGTCGACGGCGGCATGTCGGCCAACGCCGTGTTCGTCCAGGCGCTCGCCGACGCCATCGGGCTTCCGGTGGAGGTCTCGCCCGTCGTGGAGGCGACCACGCTCGGTGCGGGCCTCCTGGCCGGGCTGGCCGTCGGCACCTACGCCTCGACCGAGGAGCTGGCCGGCACCTTCTCGCCCCGCCGTGTCGTCGAGCCGCACGGGGACGATGCCGCTCGGGCCACCTCCCGCGAGCGCTGGTTGGCCGCGAGGGGCAAGGCCGAGGGCACCATCCCGGAGCTCTCGGGAATCTCCTTCTGAGCGGGAATCACCCACGCAGAAGAAGATCACCCCGATGGACGTCTCTTGGGTCGGGCCTACCTCTTTGACGCGGCGTGCCGTGGGATGCGCCGGCGCCAACGAGCGAGCAGCACGAGCCCGGAGCCGAGCACCAAGGCAGCCAGGCCGACCATCCACTCCTGGGTCAGCAGCGCACCGGTGGAGGCGAGCGCCGTGGTCGTGCTCGGCGACGTCGTGGGCGCCGTCGTGCTGGCCGCCGTCGCCGGCGGCGTCGCGGTCGGCGTCACCACTGCGGCCGTCGTGCTGACGGCGCCGATGCTGTTGGTGACCGTCGACGAGCACCCGGCGGCGGTCGTACACGGCCCGTCGGTGATCGTCGCCGTGTTCGTGATGGTCTCGGCGGTGCCGGTCACCGCAGTGGCCACCACCGTGGCGCCGTAGGTCACCGTGGCGGTGTCACCGGCGGCCAGGCTCACGGTGTAGGTCCAGGTGTTCCCGCTCGTGTTCGCGAGGCTGCAGGTGTCGGGTGGGGTGACCGCACATGCGGGCGGCGGCATCTTGTTGACGGTGAGGGACGACGGGACGTCGTCGGTCACCGTGGCCGAGCCGGCAGCGGTGCCCACGTTCTGGATGGCGACGGTGTAGTCGATGGTCGAACCGGGCGTCACCGGGGTGGTCGGGCCCGGCGAGTTCGTCTTGACCACCGTGAAGTTCGGCCCCGGCGCCGTCACCGTGAAGCACTCGGCCGGTCCCGTCGCCGCGAGGTACGGCTCGCCCCCGGTCGGCGTGTAGATGGCGTAGAAGCAGTAGGTCCCGGCGCTGGGCGGTGTGTTGGCCGTGGGCTCCAGGTCGTAGGTCGACACGTTCCCGGTGCTGGACGACGGGCTTCTCACCGTGCCGGCGTGCGTGCCGTCGCTGAGGCAGGTCGAGGTCGGCGAGGACGCCAAGCACACGTAGAACCCGACGGACCCCGCAGGGGCGGGGCCGCCCGTGCTACCCGTGACCGTCGCCGTGTCGCTCCAGCTGTTGCCCACCGTGGTGCTGGCGGGCGACACCAGCGTCGTGGCGATGGTCGGGCTCGTCTTTGGAGGGAGGCAGCCGTTCGGGAGGTGCAGCGCCGCCAGCGTGGTGCTCAGGCTCCCGGTCGCGCTGAAAGCGTCGCTCCACGTCGCGGCCCACGACACCGTGATGGCCGAACTGGGCGCGAGCGCAGCCAGCTCGGTCGCGGTCAGCGACTGGGTGAACGTCTGGTTCTTGGCGGCAGGCGGGGTCGAAATTCTCGTGCGGGCGACGCGGCGATGGACAGGGCGGTCGTGCTGAGGGTGCCCTGGGTCGTCGAGAAGGTGCCGGTCTCCGACAGGGGCCAGTCGTTGTACAGGGTCCAGGTCAGCGTGGCCCCGTCTCCGCCCACTCCCGACGTCGGGGCGGTGCACACTGCGGACACCGACTGGAGACCGTTGTCGTGGGCAGAAGCGGCCGTCGCGAACACGACGAGCCCGGCGAGGGCGAGCACCGATGCCAACCCACCCTTGACGGCCAGGCCCAGCCGGCTCGCCTTGCGGCCGGCGCTGTGCTCGGTCCGACGTGAAGCGTTCCCATTCAGCCAAGTCGGTCGCATGCCGCCTCGTCCTTCCGTAGTCGCCAAATCCTCCAGGGCCGGAGGGGAGCGATTGTAAGCCGCGGTTCACAACAAATCCACAATTTCGCTCAAGTCGGCCCTTGTTTTTGCCGGTAAGCGGCGCCGCGCGGGCGTTGGTCCGCATACTCGCGGTGTCAAGGTAATGCTCTCCAGGCACGGCGGGTAGGGGCTGATCGGCTCCTATTGGGAGGGCTTTTCGACCCTAATTGGGACGAACGGCTCTGAATTCGGCCCCGAATCGACCCGGGACCGCCCCCTGCGGGGCCCCCCGAAACGTGGTCTCCCGTGCGACCGCCTCGTGAGTCGAGAGAGCCGGGGCAGGGGGGATCAGGAGGCCCGGAGGTGTCCCAGCGCGTCGTCCCAACTCGAGCCCGCCTCGAGGAGCGGGCGGAACCCCATGAGCTGGCGGGGCCGGCCGATGGCCATCACGGCACGCAGGCGACCCGCTCGACCGAACAGCGCGACGAACTTCCCCTCACCGAGCGACCCGTCGACGATCTCGACCTCGTCGTCCCCGCTCGGGCTCCCCAGCACCTGGAAACGGATGCCGTACTGATCCGACCAGAAGTACGGGATGGGTCGGAACGACGCCGCGTCGGCCCGACCGGCGAGCACGCTGCGCGCCGCGGCCACACCCGCCTCCGCGGCCACCTGCCAGTGCTCGATACGGATCTGCTCTTCCCCACCGTCGTGGCGCCAGTTCCAACGCGCGACGTCCCCCGCCGCCACGATGCCGTCGGCGGCGTACAGACGGTCGTCACACACGACACCGTTCTCGACGGTCAGTCCCGAGTCGACGAGCCACTCCGTCGCGGGGACCACGCCGATCCCGACCACGACGACGTCGGCGGGCAGCATCTCCCCGCCGCCGAGCTCGACCACCAACGCGCTCGGCGCACTCGCTCCGAGACCCCGCGCGTCGTCTTCTTCGGTGGTGGCCCTGTGGACACCGACCACCGCGACACCGGTGCGCAGCTCGACCCCGTGCTCGCCGTGCAACGCGCCACAATGCGCGCCGATCACGGGACCCAAGACGTTGCGGAGCGGGATGTCGAGCGCCTCCAAGACGGTGACCCGGCACCCGAGGGTGGCGCACGTCGAGGCCACCTCGGCGCCGATGAACCCCGCACCGATGACCACGACGTGCGGCGCGTCGACCGCCGTCGCCGCCGCACGGAGGGCGAGCGAGTCGTCGAGGGTGCGCAATGTGAACAGGCCGTCGCGCTGGCCCAGACCGTCGGTCCCGGGGAGCCGACGAGGTGACGCGCCGGTCGTGATGACGATGGCGTCGCCGTCGAGGACGGTGCCGTCGTCCAACTCCACCTTGCGTCCCTCCACGTCGAGCCGGACCGCGCGGCGGCCGAGCACCTCGTGCACCCGGTGCTCGCTCGATCGCCGCTTGTCGGCCAGCACCGCCTTCTCGGGTGGCCAGGTGCCCGCCAGGACCTGCTTGGACAGCGGAGGTCGATCGTAGGGAAGATGGCGCTCCTCGCCCACCAGCGAGATGGCGCCCTCGAACCCCTCGGCGCGCAACGTCTCGACGGCCCGCCATCCGGCGAGCGACGCGCCGACGACGACCACCGTGCTGTCGGCGGTCACGCCACCGGCGGCCGTCACCAGCCGAACATGGCCATCCACTCCTCGGGGGAGCGGGGCCGGAACACATAGTTCAACCGCCTGGTGTCACCCATGCTCTGGGAGGGATCCGGCGAGTAGAGGTGGCCGGGGAAGAGGATGGCGTCGTCGGGGACCCGGGCCAGCCGGGTGTGGATGGACTCGTACATGGCCAGAGGATCGGAACCCGGGAAGTCGGTGCGCCCGCACCCCTCGAGGAAGAGGGTGTCCCCCGCCACCAGGCGGCCGTCGACGAGGAAGCACTGGCTGCCGGGCGTGTGGCCCGGGGTGTGGATCAGCTCCACCTCGACCCGGCCGACCGGCAGCACCTCCCCGCTGTGGTGACCCACGAGGTCGGCCGGGCCGACGCCGGTGGTGCGCTCGACCCAGGGCAGCTCGTCGGCCTGCACGTGGACCGGCACCTGCACCTTCTCGAGCAGGGTGCTGATCCCTTCGAGCGCCCAGCCGCCCATCTGGCCCCCGAGATGGTCGGGGTGGAAGTGGGTCCCGAGCACGCCGGTCAGTCGCATGCCGTCCGCTTCGAGGATGTCGAGGAGGTCCTGCACCGCGTAGGCCGGATCGACCACGACCGCCTCACCGGTCTCGCGGTCGCCGATGAGGTAGACGAAATTGACCATCTGGCGGGCCATCGTGTCGCCGCGGGCGAAGTCTCGGCCCGAGAGCAGCTGGCGGAAGTAGACGCGGTCGTCCCCCCCGGTCCCGGCCACCGGGGTGGTGCCGTCCGCCGCGCCCTCACTCATCTCCGTGACCTCCCGCGTCAGGGCCGGCCTCGGTCGCCAGCGTCTCGAGCCGGGGCACCAGCTCCTCGACCTGGGACCGGGTCTGGCGCAGGCGCCGGTCGAGCTCGTCGATCAGCGCCGTGGCCCGCTCCAGGCGGGCGACGAGCACGTCGACGTCCACCTCGCGCTGTTCGAAGAAGTTGACGATCGCATCGAGCTCCCGACTGGCGTCGGTGTAGCTGAGCTGCTCGACGGGGACCGGATCCTCCGCGACGGTCATCGTGGTCCTCCCGCGGCGCCTCGGGGGGCCTCGTGGTCGCGTGTCGTTGCCGCCTCGACTCTGCTGCGCGCCGTCCCGTCGGCGAACCGCGTCACGATCTCGTGGCCCTCGGCCAGCTCGGCGGCACTGCGGACCAGTCGTCCCCCGGCGAGGGTCAGCGTGTAGCCCCGCTCGAGCTGCCGGTCCACGTCGTAGGCCGCCAGCAGCCGGCGCCACGAGCCCACGCGCTCGTCCAGGCGACCCAGGTGCCCAAGGTTGAGCGGCCCGAGCCGGGCGGCCTGGGCGCGTACCGCGGCCTCGCTCGACTCCAGCCGGGCCGGCGCCGACCGCCCGAGGGAGGACGCCTTCGTCCCCAGGCGCTCGCCGTGCACGCGCAGTTGGTGCCGCGCCGCCGCGGTGAGGCGCCCCCGCGCCTGGGCGTCACGGCCTTGCGCGTCGCCCAAGAAGCCCGGGACGCGGCGGGCCAGGACCGCGGCCGGCGCCGCGACGTGGGTCGCCCACCAGCGCCGGACCGCGAGCACGATCTGGTGCCCGCACTCGGTGGGCGTGATGCACGCACGCGCCGCCACGATGTCCGCCACCGTCTCGTCGCCGGTGTGGCCGATCCCGGTGAAGACGGGCTTGGTCGCCTCGGCCACGGCCCGGGCCACGATCTCGGTCTCGAAGGCGGCGAGGTCGGCCCGCCCTCCCCGCCCCGGACCATCGCGATGACGTCGCAGTCGCTCCGGCTCAGCGCCTTGAGCCCCCGGGCGATGGAGCCGGCGGCCCCGGCTCCCTGGACGGCGACCTTGACTAGGGAGACCCGAAAGCCGAACCCCGAGCCCGTCAGCTGGCCCACGAAATCGTTGTAGCCCTCGGTCCCGGGGCTGGCGATCAACCCGACGTGCAGCGTGACCTCGGGCAGGGCGAGGCACGCGTTGCGCCGGAGCAGGTCCTCGGCCTCGAGCTTGCGCAGCAGCTGGGCCCGCTGGGCGGCGAGACGCCCCAAGAGGGCGGTGACGTCGATCTCGGCCAGGATGAGGCTGATCTCTCCCTTGGCCCGGTACAGGTCGAGCGCACCCCGCAGGACGACGACCATCCCCTCGGCCAGCTCGATGCCCTCCTTGGCCAACCCGTGGCGCAGCGGCGCCCAGGAGCTGCGCCAGCACTTGACGTTGAGGGTGGGCACACCCCCGCGGGACCGGGCGCACGGTGAGGCGTCCTCCTCGGGATCGACCAGGTTCAGGTAGAGGTGGCCCGAGCGGTGGTCCGACAGGTGCCGCGATCTCTCCTCGCACCCACACATGGCGGTTGCGGGGGAAGGCCTGGTTCAGGGCGCCGTCCACCTTCTCGTAGAGGCCCCCGATGGAGAGGGCAGCGGTCCGGTCGACGGGCTCGGCACCGCCAGCACCGGTCCGGCTCCCCGGGGCGGCGGCCTCCTCGGAGGCGGCGGTCGTCGGCAGAGCCTCGGGATCGAAGAGCTGACGGGCACCGCCGGACACCCTCGACACCCTACCGAGGCGCCGTACCTGCACCTCACATGGCGGGAGGTGGCCCAGGCCGTGCCGGGGGGTGGCACCGGGCGGGGGGTGGCACCGGGCGGGGGGTGGCACCGGGCGGGAGGTGGGACCGGGCGGGAGGTGGCACAATTGGGATGACGGTGAGTCGGCCAGGTGGCCGCAGCACGGGCCGCATCTCGCGGGACCGTGTTGAGGAAGGTCGGGACTCCACAGAGCAGGGTGCTGGCTAACGGCCAGTCGGGGCGACCCGCAGGACAGTGCCACAGAAAGGAAACCGCCGATGGCGGGCCGACGGGGTCCGCACAGGCAAGGGTGAAAGGGTGCGGTAAGAGCGCACCAGCGGCGGGGGTGACCCCTCCGGCTCGGTAAACCCCACCCGGAGCAAGGCCAAGCGTGGGAAATGGGCTGCTCGCCCGCCTCCCGAGAGGGAGGGTTCCCCAGGTAGGCCGCGCAGATGGATGGCCACCCAGGTCTTCTGCCCCTCATCGGGGCGGGGGCCGGACAGAATCCCGCCTACAGGCCGGCTCACCGTCAACTCATCGCGGCGGCCCGGGGCTTCGCTGGCCATGACCTCTCTTCGCCAGCTGACGCTCTGGCGCTGCGCCTGAGAAGCGACACGTCGGCGAAGACACGCCCATCTTCGCAATCCGTCACAAGCGATCAGAGGCGTCGTCGCCCGGGTTGCCGGGTCACTGTTGATCTGGTCGCCCGAGTCGTTCGAGAAGAGAATGTCGACCTCGGCGGAGTGTTCGGGCACGCCCGCCGCAGCATCGGCGGCGTCGGGGCCGGTGACCGTGATCTCGGTGTCCGAGCCGTCGACCCCACCGTGGACGCCTTCCAGTGGTGCGCCGCCGGCGTCAGTGCTCGAGACTATGCACCGACTCCAGCGTCAGCGAAGGGTCGTCGAACCCCGATTCCTTTCGGTGAGCACCCAAGGAACCCGCCGGATCACCTCTCGGCGAGAAAGAAGCAGGACAAGGGTCACGAAACGTCGAACGTCAGGCCGGTCATCGGGAACGTCTCAGTTCCGCTCGTGTAGCTGATTTCGACGCCGTACTCAAGCTGTGTCGGAACATCGCTGGCCTTGGCATAACCGTTGGCAACCTCCCACTGGAAGATGGCAGCGAGGTCTACTGATCCCGAAGTGACCTGCGTGTCACGGAAGAACATGTACTCACAGGTGGACTCAACGGCCGCGCTGCAGTTGGTGCCGTTGGCCAAGAAGGTGTAGCCCACCCCATCAATCGTCAGTGACGTCGTGGCCTGGCCGGGCCAGAAGCCATTTGACCCGGACCACTGGTTCCAGACCATGGTCTCGTTCTCCCAGTTGTCTGTCCACAGGTCATAGGCCGCGTCCCATCCACCGGCCGAGGGGTACGCCTCGGAGAACGTGGACGTGATCGAGCCTGGGGGATAATCACTGATCGGTGTCGTCGGCAGCCCGTTTGCGCGCCCACCGATGTCGTACTCGGTGTCGGGATAGGTCTCGACCTGTCCCTGGACATCGGGCTGGTTCGACGTGGCGTACCAGGAAGACTGACTGCAGACGTAGATGGTCTGCGGGCCGTGCGATCCCGACCACGCGTCGTTGTCCACCCACCAGAACTCGCCGTCGGCGGGGTCGGTGTTGTCAGTTCCCGATGCCTCTGAGGTTGAGAAAGAGGGGTTCGTGCAGTTGGCGCTGGACGCTGGCGCTGGCGCTGGCGCTGGCGCTGGCGTTGATCCTGGCGCTGAACCGAACGTTGGCGTTCCGTAGAACTTTGAAGAGCCGTAGCTGAATACTCCGCCGTCAGCACCAACGAATCGGTATCCGCTCGCGGGGGCGTTGGCTTCCATTCCGACGATTGGTTTGTTCAAGGTGATGCTGCCGGTGGATCCATAGAACGGAGCGTGGTACGCGAAGATGCCACCGTCAGATGCGACGAGCCAATAACCGCCCGATGCTGCGTCCGCGGCCATTCCGACCACGGGCTTGTTGAGGTGCATGGATCCAGTGGATCCCCAGAAGGGAACACCGTACGCAAAGATCCCGCCATCAGCGGCGACGAGCCAATATCCGCTCCCGTTGCTAGCCATACCCACAACCGGCTTGTTGAGAGTCATGGAACCCGTCGATCCGAGGAAGGGTGCGCCGTAACTGAAGATCCCGCCATCAGACGCCACGAGCCGATAGCCGCCAGTGACCGGATCGACCGTCATGCCCACAACTGGCCTGTTGAGCTTGATTGAGCCGGTCGAACCCCGGAACTGAGCGTCGCCGAAAGCGAAGATGCCACCATCGGAGGCGACGAGGTAGTAACCGCCTCCATCGGGAGTTGCGGCAATGCCCACGATCGGAGCATTGAGGGTGGTCTGTTCACCCAGGTATGAGGCATCGCCGCACGCGGCAACGTATCCGTCGTTGGTGACCACCCAGTAGCCGTCGTCGTCGGGCGTCACGGCCATACCGACGACAGCGCTTCCGTTAGGAAACCCCGCGGTCTGGATGCATGAAGCGCCAGCTGCATGGGGCTTCGAGGTCGCAGATCCGGCAGGCGTCACTGCCGCGGCAAACAGATACTGGACCGTGAGTACAGCCACCCAGAGGGCCATTCCACGTCCCCGGATGCTGTGCAGTGTGATCGCCGCGGATTTCGTCATTCGGGATCCCCGATCCTCGCCTCGTCATACGACTACGACCAGCATGCCACCTCAGACCCCGTCAAAAGGTCCCCGCTGGGCGTCTTGTAACAACGTCCCAAGGAGAGCATTCGCCCTTGTCCTAATTGTCCTCGCCGTCATGGGACATAGTCCCAACATCAGGTGATCACCCTCGGCAAGGGCCGCCCGCCCCATGACGGTCGACGGATCGACGCATGCATCAGATCAAACGACTCGGCCGAGGTCCAGATGGACCATCCCGAAGCGTGACCTCGTCGCCACCCCCAGCTCGCTCCACCCACATTCGGTCGAGCCGAGCTGGCCATCGTTGCCGCGGGGCTCGTCAGCTCTGGTTCCCGTTCAACGTCGGACTGAGGTGCGATCGTCCCTACCTCACCGCAGATATTTGGGGCTGGGCCAAAGATCTTGGCCCCCCAGACCAGACAAGAAGATGCTGCGTTTGACGCGACCACAGAGTCAGGTGTTGGTGCTGACGGTCACTGTCTCCGAGGCGCTGTTTCCCAAATAGGCGAACCCGCCGCTGTTGTCCGTGATGGCGACAGACCCGGTGACCGAGTTTCCCACGTAGGTCACTCCACCAATGTTGTGCGTGATGCTCACGGATCCCGAGAAGGTGTTGGTGCTGTGGGCCGGACAGGTCGAGCCGCCGACGTTCAGGGGACCGGTACTTCCTGTCACCATGATGCCGCCCTCGAGCGACAGGGCACAGAGCGTCAGTGCGCTCGCCCCGGAGGCCGTGAGATCCCCCGCAATCGAACCGCCACTCAACCACAAGCTGCCACCAGATCGGATCGTCACTCCATTGGAGATGCTGCCGCCTGTGCCCACACAGATCGCTTGACCGGCCTTGATCACGAGTGGTCCGGTCACGGCCCCCGTGGTGCACGACGTGCTGAAACCCACGTTGACGAGCACGCTTGCTGTGGCCGTGTCGTCGTCGGTCGTGTCGGTCGGGGTGAAGGTGACCTTCAGGGTCTGGCCGTTGCCGGAGCGAGCACCGCTCCGGTCGAAGGCGTGTAGCTGAAGCTGCCCGCGACCGGGTTGCCGTTTGCCTTCGCGACGGCGTCGAGCTGAGTGGCACCGAGGGGCGTGCCGTAGAGGAATGTGCCCGGGCTGGCCCAGGTGATGACCGGTGTGGCCTTCGTAACGCCCAACCCGTTGCTCACCCCGCTGAAGGTGAGTGAGTAGTCGGCACCCGCGCTGCCCGAACTTCGGTCCTCAGACGGTCCTCAGAATGACGGTCGAGTCCCGATGCCGCGTGTTCCCTCGGGAGCAGCCCCGTGATCACCAAGCCCGACTGGACGAAGAAGACGTCCATCCCCAATCCGCCGGTGACTCCGGGTACCCCGGCATGGAAGAGGACGACCAGCACGATGGCGACTGCCCGGAGACCTCGACATCAAGTCGGAACTTGCCATCGCCCGCTGCAGTTCCTGCCTCGTCGTCTGACTCCGGGAACCGTGATTCCGTCTCGGCGGGAGGCGTCCGGCTGACATCAAGCACCCTCTCGGTCGGTCGTCATCGCCACCCGGTCCCGATCCCGTCGGAGTGTTTCGGCCTTGACGTCCCGGACACCCGGAGCGTGCTCAAGAATGCTGACAACGCGATCCACGGCGAACGAGAGCCGACCGGATCAGGGTGAACAACGGTCCGACAACAAAGTTGCGGGGCCCCACGACGGATGGGACACGACGTGGAGCGGTCCCGTGTGTTTCGCTGGGAGAGATCCACCGTCGCCCGGTGGAAGGCCAAGCCGCTAGCTCCCCTCCACCCGGTAGCCCCCGGCCTCGGCCGCGGCTTTGCTGTCGCGTTGCTTCGAGCCGACGACGGCGGTGCGGAGACGTCGTCCTGCGGCCAAGAAGTTCATGGCGAAGACCTTGGCGGTGTCGACGGTGGCGGAATGCCCCGGTTCGTGCGGGTTCAGGTGCCTCCGTCGAAGGTACGAGTTGAAGTCCTCGATGCGATTCTCCCGCACGGTGGCGGCGGTGAAGTAGGTGAGGGTCACGGACAGCGAGACGTCGGGACTGTTGTGCACCCAATGCGGCGTGCCCGGGGGTATGTAGACCCCCCGCCCTGGCGTCAGGGTGTACGTGGCGATCTCAGGAGGCAACGCCTCGATCCGCCCGTGCGAGCCGTCCCAGTACCTCTCGATCTCGTGCCGTCGAACTGCGTTGGTCTCGTAGCGCCCGATGCTGACGGTCTTGCTCCCACTGACCTGCATCAAGAGGCTGTGCTCGATGTCGAAGTGGACCGGCGTAACCGAGTTCGGGGACGAAACGAAGACGAATGCCACCCGCTTGCACATCTTGCCCTGCTTTGCGGTCACTCCGGGCTCGAGTTGATCGAGGTACGTGTTCATGAGATCCGCCATGCCGGGATCGTCTTCCACGTTGAGCAGGGTGAGCCAGGCGTTGGCCTTGTGCAGGTCGCGTATGACGTCGCCCGGTCGCTCCAGTGCACCCCGGGGCGGGCCCCCCTGAGGAACCAGAAGGGGCTGGGTGGCGGTGTCGGAGATCACCGATTCACGCGGCAGCCGGTCGGCAAGATCGGCGACGGCCGCCAGGGTCACGCGGTCATCGAGGTGGACGTCGTGGACGAATTCCATAGCTTGCGCGGGGAACGCATCGTCGAACGCAATCTGTCCGATCGTCTTGGGCACCTGCCCTATCGGTTGTGCAACCATCGCCTATACCTTTCGCCCAAGACCACCACGCTCGCCCGTTCCTAAAGCCGTCGAGGGGGGACGTTACACCACCGTTTGGGAATCCAACGGGAGCTTGCGCCGGCGCCCTCCAGGTGGAGAATCGGGGCCGCAATGGCCCCCCTCTCGCGGCGTAATTGTGGCGTCAGTCGTCGGTTCCGACAAGGGCCATTCGGACCTCATGAGTTGTCCCAAAGTTGTCAAGACGTGAAGGTCTCGCTGTGCGCTAACCATCATGGCTGAGCGTCCCCGCATCGGGTCGGCGCCGCGTGGTGACTCCGTCCGGCGCACCACGAGGGCAACGCTACGAGTACGCCTGTACCTCGGCGACGTCCATGGAGCCGCCGGGCGACGTGGCGGTCGTGACGGTGCGCCAACCGGCGTCGGCGTTGGCGGCCACCTGCACGTCGAGGATGATCTCGTACGCCTGGGGAACGATCCCGCCGGGCACCTGTGACTGGCTGAGGGTCCAGACGAGGTTGCCGTCGACGTACTCGTCGATGCCGACGCCGGGCGTCCACTCGATCCCATAGGTGTGGTACCCCGCCGAAGCGTCGAAGCCGACGTCGGGGACCGCCTCGTCGACGACGTTGCCGGCGGTGTCGAAGTAGCCGGCGCCGACGGGGGCGTCGTCCACGTCGGCCGGCCCCCCGTAGAAGCCACCTTGGACGAAGTCGATCTCGTTGAAGGGGCCCGAGCCCGCCGGGAGGAACCACATGCACGGCCACAGGCCCTGGGTCATGTCGGGCACCTTGATCCTCGCCTGGACGTACCAGCCGGTGGTGGGCAGGCTGAACTTGCCCTCGGTCGAGACCACGCCGCTGAGCCAGGGGTAGGTGCCCGCGTACTGGTTCGTGTTGCGCTGCGCCGTCAGCGTGAGGCCGTTGTCGACGCTGACCTGGGACGGGGCGTACATCTCGAGGTCGGTCCCTGCCCCGGGGACGTTCGGGCCCGAATAGGGCGCCGGGAGCGTGCCGTCGTCGTCCCAGACGTTGCCTTGCGCTCCCAGGTAGGTGTTCCACTTGGTGGTGTCGAGGCTGGTGCCCGAGAACCGGTCGTCGAAGATCAGCTGCTGGGCCGTGTACCCGGGGGGAGCAGGCATGTCACCCGCGAGCACCGTGGTCGGCGGGGTCGCGGCGCTGCTCGAGGTGGTCGCCGCCGTCGTCTCGCTCTTTGTCAGCGACGATGCTCCCGTCGTCTTCGCCGAATCTGCGGCCATGGCCACGATGGGCCGGTTGAGGCTCACGCCGCCGGTGGAGCCGTAGAAGGCGGCGTCGCCGTAGTTGAAGACGCCTCCGTCGGAGGCCACGAGCCAGTAGCCCTTGCCGTCGGGGGTGGCGGCCATGGCCACGATGGGCCGGTTGAGGCTCACGCCGCCGGTGGAGCCGTAGAAGGCGGCGTCGCCGTAGTTGAAGACGCCTCCGTCGGAGGCCACGAGCCAGTAGCCCTTGCCGTCGGGGGTGGCGGCCATGGCCACGATGGGCCGGTTGAGGCTCACGCCGCCGGTGGAGCCGTAGAAGGCGGCGTCGCCGTAGTTGAAGACGCCTCCGTCGGAGGCCACGAGCCAGTAGCCCTTGCCGTCGGGGGTGGCGGCCATGGCCACGATGGGCCGGTTGAGGCTCACGCCGCCGGTGGAGCCGTAGAAGGCGGCGTCGCCGTAGTTGAAGACGCCTCCGTCGGAGGCCACGAGCCAGTAGCCCTTGCCGTCGGGGGTGGCGGCCATGGCCACGATGGGCCGGTTGAGGCTCACGCCGCCGGTGGAGCCGTAGAAGGCGGCGTCGCCGTAGTTGAAGACGCCTCCGTCGGAGGCCACGAGCCAGTAGCCCTTGCCGTCGGGGGTGGCGGCCATGGCCACGATGGGCCGGTTGAGGCTCACGCCGCCGGTGGAGCCGTAGAAGGCGGCGTCGCCGTAGTTGAAGACGCCTCCGTCGGAGGCCACGAGCCAGTAACCCGAAGCCGACCGCGATCCGCTGACGGTTGCCGCAGCACCCGAGGGAGCGCCGGTCACGCCCGGGAGGATCGTGGCGAGCACCGAGACGAAGCAGGACACGACGACCGCAATCGTCAGGACACGAGCGAATCGGTGGCGAAGAACTGGGACCCTGGGCATCAGCCCCGCCGGGGGTCGTCACGGGACCGACGCGGGACAACCGAGAAGTGAGCAGCGGCCGCCATCCTCTCTGGGATCGGCAGCAGGGTCGACGGGCCTCACCCAATTCGACGGCAAATGTGCCCGCCACAGCCCCGGTGGGTGATGGTGAGCACGCCTCGATCCCTCCGTGGCCTCCTCCTCGGTCGGAGGGTCGCGGCACAGGCGGCCACGGCGGGCTCACCCGCGGGGTCCCGCCCCCGCGGGGTGGCGACGAGTGCGGATCAACGCACGCGGCCCTCGCGGATGCCCCCAACGGACAACAAATGGACAACAGAATTTTCGCTTTCTACCCTGGTCTTTTGCATCTCCTCGTGATCGCCACTTCACTCAGACCCGACCGCAGCGAGGAGCAATGTTGACCTACGCTCTAGGCCCTGGAGGTGGTGTTGTCGATCCCAAGAGACATGAGGCGGCCCTGCTGGAGCGACGGCCCGCCGCAATCGTGAATGGCAGGAATTGTTCGAGAGTTGTTCGTGTTGAGTTCGAGCGGCTCTATTGGGCATCGGTCGTCGGTCGCCACAATCGTCGGTTGGCGGCCAGATGATCGGATCGCGAGTGCCTGTGCAAACCGCTGTGCGTGAGAAGCGACGCCCCCCCGCACACGCGCGCGTTCGGGTTGCTCCGCCGCGGAAGGCAGGCCGACTGATTGCTGGCGTGCTGGCCCTGGCCTTGCTCGGGATCGGCATCTGGACGTACCGCTCGCTGAGCGGATCCGGTGAGGCCGGGGGCATGCGGGCACCCCGCGGGTACACGACCCAGCAGATGATCTTCGACGACCAGTTCTCGGGCACCAGCCTCGACACCACCAAGTGGAACACCTACCTCGGCGCCCAGGGGGTCCGTTGGAACGACCGCGGTCGCCTCGCCGCGCCCTACTCGGGGCCGAACACCTTCACCGACCAGGCCGCCGCCATGTTCGGCCCGTCGCAGGTCAGCGTGAACGACGGGCTGACCCTCACCGCCCAGCGCAACACCAACGCCTACAGCGGCACCTATCCCTGGCTCAGCGGCGCGGTCACGACCGAGGGGAAGTTCACCCTGCCCCCCACCGGTTGGTACGTCCAAGCGAAGATCAAGGTGCCCGACATGACGCAGGGGATGTGGCCGAGCATGTGGTTCCTGCCCAGCAAATCGGGGACACCGTTCAACGAGATCGACTTCGTCCAGGGCGGCTTCACGGAAGGGGGGGGCATCGTGAACCAGTCCCCCCTCGGCACGGGCTACTTCCCCACCGGGCAGTCGAAACCGGTCGATGAGACCGTGCCCGACCTCGGCTTCGACGCCACGGCCAAGTACCACATCTATGGCATCGAGTGGAAGCCGGGGGTCGGCATCAAAGGCTTCGTTGACGGCAAGCTCGTCTGGACCGTGACCCAAGGCCAAGTTCCTGGTGGCATCGTGGCCCAGCCCTACGAGATCGTCCTCAGCCTGCAGGTGGCGACCGCCGCGGACTCCGCTTTCCACACCCTGCCGACGGCAACCTCGCCGGGGGGCGCGATGAAGGTCGCGGAGGTGCAGGCGTACTCCTAGTGCGCCACCCGGAGGTCGGACGGAGACCAGGCCGGCGATGGTCGCCAGCAGCCGGAGCGGCCAGGTCCGGCGCCCGGTCTGCTGATGCCTGACGCTGACACATGCGACGCCGTTCCCGAGGCTCGGCTGTGTCGACGATCGCGTCCGCGTCGTCCTGCCCGCCCGGGTCTCGTCCAGCTCCCGGTGGGAGCGAAGGGGTCGTGGATCCGCCGGGGCCGGCCGCGCGCTTCCGCTCCCACCCACCTCTCGGGAGTCGCGGTCTCCGCGAAGACGACGCGCGCCGAGTGGTGCCTCGATCCACCCGGAGAACCGGGGAACGCTGGTCAGGAGTAGGCCTGCACCTCGGCGACCTCCATGCTGCCCCCCGGCGAGGCTGCCGTCGGCAGGGTGTGCCAGGCGGAGTCCAAGGCGTTCGCCACCTGCAGGTCCAGGACGATCTCGTAGGGCTCGGCCACGATGCCGCCGGGGACCGATGCGTTCGGGAGCGACCACACGAGGTTCCCGTCGACGAAGGCTTCGATACCGACGCCGGGCGTCCACTCGATTCCATAGATGTGGTAGCCGGCCGTGGCGTCGAAGCCGAGGTTAGGAACGGTCTCGCTCACCGGGTTGGACTGCCCCGTGGGGAAATAACCCGTGCCGAGGGGGGACTGGTTCACGGGTCCGCCCCCCTCGGTGAAGCCGCCCTGGACGAAGTCGATCTCGTTGAAGGCGCCCGGGACCGCGGGCAGGAACCAGAGCCCGGGCCACATCCCCTGCGTCATGTCGGGCAGCTTGATCTTCGCCTGGACGTACCAGCCGCTCGTCGGCAGGGTGAACTTCCCCTCGGTTGTGACCGCGCCGCTGAGCCAGGGATAGGTGCCGCTGTAGGCGTTGGTGTTGCGCTGGGCGGTGAGTGTCAAACCGTCGTTCACGCTGACCTGCGACGGCCCGAACATGGCGGCCTCGTTGGTGAAGGGGGTGTTCGGTCCCGAGTACGGCGTGGCGAGACGGCCGTAGTCGTTCCAGACGATCCCCTGGGCGCCGAGGTAGGTGTTCCACTTGGTGGTGTCGAGGCTGGTGCCCGGGAACTGGTCGTCGAAGATCATCTGCCGGGTCGTGTATCCGGCGGGGGCGGGCATGCCGCCCTCGGAGGCCACCAGCCAGTAGCCCTTGCCGTCGGGCGTCGCGGCCATGGCCACGACGTTTTCGCTCAGGGCCAGGCCGCCGGTGGAGCCGTAGTAGGCGGCGTCGCCGTAGGTGAAGACACCGCCGTCGGAGGCCACCAGCCAGTAACCCTTGCCGTCGGGGGTGGCGGCCATGGCCACGATGGGCCGGTTGAGGACCAGGCTCCCGGTGGAGCCGTCGAAGCCGGCGTCGCCGTAGGTGAAGATGCCCCCGTCGGAGGCCACCAGCCAGTAGCCGCCGCCGTCGGGGGTGGCGGCCATCCCCACGACGGGCCGGTTGAGGGTCCGGCCGCCGGTGGAGCCGTAGTAGGCGGCGTCGCCGTAGGTGAAGACGCCCCCGTCGGAGGCCACCAGCCAGTAGCCCTTGCCGTCGGGGGTGGCGGCGATCCCCACGACCGGCCGGTTCAGGACCAGGCTCCCGGTGGAGCCGTAGAAGGAGGCGTCGCCGTAGGTGAAGACGCCCCCGTCGGAGGCCACCAGCCAGTAGCCCTTGCCGTCGGGGGTGGCGGCCATCCCCACGATGGGCCGGTTGAGCGTCAGACCGCCGGCGGAGCCGTAGAAGGCGGCGTCGCCGTAGGTGAAGATGCCCCCGTCGGAGGCCACGAACCAGTACCCCTTCCCGTCGGCGGTGGCGGCCATCCCCACGATGGGCCGGTTGAGCGTCAGACCACCGGCGGAACCGTAGAAGGCGGCGTCGCCGTAGGAGAAGAGGCCCCCGTCTGGGGCCCCCGTCGGGTAGGCCTTCGCCGCGGACAGCACGGGGACCAGGCAGGACAAGACGAGCACGATCGTCAAAACGACGGCGCCTCGGACCCGGAGATCCCGTCCCCTCCCGCCCACCACGGCCCGGAGTCCGTCGGAGGCCGGGGGCATCGCCGAATCGTGCATCTGGCGCCACTCTAGGCACGCCACGAGTGCCCCTCCGGGCACCAGCGAACCGTTCGACGGCCCACGGACGCCGGCACGGCTTCCGTGACCATCGCAGGCCTCGACACCGCCCACCGGGGGCCCGCGGTCTTCGTCGACCACAACCTCCGAACCGCCGGACGAGGGACCTTCGCTGGTGAGTCACCCGGATCGCAAGACCCATCTTGCAGCGTGCCCACCGCGCGCCGGACGCCAACCTCCGCACGCCAACCGCATTCGCCAACGCCGGGAATTGTCCCTCCGTTGTCCGTGTTGAGTCCGAGCGGCTCTATTGGGCACAGCTCGCGCACCGTCACAATCGTCCGTGAGCGGCGAAATGATCGGGATCGCGAGAGTGCGTGCAATCCGCCGTGCGTAAGAAGCGACGCCGGCCAGCACACGCACGCGTTCGACCCGCCCACCCGCGCGTTTGGCCCGCGCGCACGCGGATCCGTCCCCGACACGCGCGCGTTCGGCCCGCGCGCATGCGGGTCCGTCCCGCACACGCGCGCGTTCGATCCGACCCGCCTCGGACCTCGAGTCGAGTTGTCGTGGTGGTGCTGGCGATGGCCCTGCTCGTGGCCGGCATCTGGCCGAGCCACTCGCTCGTGGCCCCCAGCGGAGGCGCGGGCATGCGAGCCCCCGCCGGCTATACGAGCCGCCAGATGATCTTCGAGGACCAGTTCTCGGGCACCAGCCTCGATACCACCAAGTGGAACACCTATCTCGGCGCCCAGGGGGAAGTCTGGAACGATCACGGCCGCCTGCCCACGCCGTACTCGGGACCGAACACCCCCGTCACCAACGAGCAGGCGATGTACGGCCCGTCTCAGGTCAGCGTGAACGACGGGCTGACGCTGACGGCACAGCGCAACACCAACCAATACGCCGGTACCTACCCGTGGATCAGCGGCGCGGTCACGACCGAGGGAAAGTTCAGCCTGCCGACGACCGGTTGGTACGTGCAGGCGAAGATCAAGCTGCCCGACATGACGCAGGGCATGTGGCCGGGACTCTGGTTCCTACCCAGCCAGTCGGGGACACCGTTCAACGAGATCGATTTCGTCCAGGGCGGCTTCACCGAGGGGGGCGGTCCCGTGAACCAGTCCCCCCTCGGCACGGGCTACTTCCCGACCGGGCAACCGAGCCCGGTCGGTGAGACGGTCCCCAACCTCGGCTTCGACGCCACGGCCGGTTACCACACCTATGGAGTCGAGTGGACGCCCGGAGTCGGCATCAACGGGTTCGTCGACGGGAACTTGGTCTGGACGGTGACACAGGCACAGGTTCCCGGTGGCATCGTGGCCCAGCCCTACGAAATGATCCTCGACCTGCAGGTGGCCACCGTTGCGGACTCCGCTTGGCACACGGCTCCGACAGCCACCTCGCCCGGCGGCAGTATGGAGGTCGCCGAGATACAGGCGTACTCCAACTCGTAGTGCGGCGCTCCCGGTGCCCCGACGGATCGAGGCGCGCCCCTGATGGTTTGGTTCCCGGAGACCGCGACTCCCTAAGGTTGGGCCGGAATCGATGCCGGCGAAGGTCGCCGGCAGCCAACACGGGGAGCGTGAGCATGCGTCAGCCGACAACGGGGCGACCGTCGACATGAGGTGCCCCTCCTTGCTGGACCTGAACGCTCCGCGTGCAACCCGATAGTGGCCCCGCCCAGCCTGATTGACATCCCGGCCCTCGACGGGTGGGCGTCACAGTGGGATCAACTGGTTGATGCCTCCCCTCTGCCCTCGCCGTTCCTGCGATCGTGGTGGCTGGCCGGGACCGCTGGCCCCGGCCGCCATTTCCTGCTGGTCGTCGACGATGGGCAACTCCTCGGCGGCCTCGCCCTGGAACAGCACCACCGGGTGTCGAGCATCCGTGTCATGGGAGACGGCGCGCTGTGCCCGGACCATCTCGACCTGTTGGCCGATCCTCGTCACGAGGCCGCGGTGGTCAGCCTCCTGCGGGACTGGCTCTGTCGTCCCGGTGAGCGCCTCTTGGACCTCAGGGGCATCCGAGCCGGGTCCCGGTTGACCGAAGCCCTTCCGGGCCGCGTTCGCAGCGAGCCGATGGCCGCTGCCCCCTTCACCTTGTTGCCCGACAGCGCAGAGGCCTACCGCGCCGGCCTGCCCTCGCAGTTTCGCCGGAATCTCCGAAAATCCGCCGGCCGCCTCGAAGCCGAGGGAGTGGGCCATCGGATGATCCGGGGCCCTGGGGTCCTCACGCGCCTCGACACCCTACGCGAGCTGCACCAGTCACAGTGGGAGGGCCGCTCCCGGTTCCTCCCCGTCTTCGATCGCTTCGTCGCGGGATGCGCCGGTGGCGCAGCGGTCGACGAGGTGGTGGTCCATGAACTCGCGACCGACGACCTGGTGGTCGCCGTCGTGTTGGCGTTCGAGGTGGCCGGTCGCGTGAGCCTGTATCAGAGCGCCCGGCTCACCGAGCTCCGCTGGAGGGATGTGACCACCGTCCTGCTCGCCGCCATCATCGACGATGCCTGTGACCGAGGGATCTCCGAAGTGGACTTCCTCCGCGGCGAGGAGTCGTACAAGGGACGGTTCACCCCCGACCACCGAGACATGTTCCGGCTCGTGGCCGGCAAGGGTGTGGGCGGCCGGCTCGGTGGTGCCACCACCGCGGCGAAGGGGCACGCCATGAAGGCGGCGGTCCGAGGCGTCCGCCTCGGCAGATCCACCGTCGCCCGCTGGAAGAGGACTTGACTGCTCAGGGCTGCTGTGAGCTCGGCCCTCCGCCGCTGACGCCGTCCAGGGGCAGCCTGCCCCGGCCCGCAGGATGACGGGCCGAGGCAGGTTTCGACCGGTCTCCTACTAGGAGACGGCGCCGCCCACGACGTTGTTGACGCTCACTCCGAGTCCGGGCAGCGAGCCCGCATAGGTCGCCCCGCCGAAGGAATACACGGCACCGTTCGATCCGAAGAAGCTGTATCCCGTGGTGCCGCCGCTGATGCCCACGATGTTGCCCACCTGGACACCGAGCCCGGGGAGGGAGCCGTAGTACGGCGCATCGCCGTAGTCGAAGATGCCACCGTCGGAAGCCACCATGGTGTAGCCGTTGCCGTCAGTCGTGGCATGGATGCCGACGATGGGCTTGTTCAGGTGGATGGCCCCCGTCGATCCGTAGAACTGCGCGTCGCCGTAGGCGAAGATGCCACCGTCGGAGGCAACCAGCCAGTAGCCCCCGCCGTCGGGGGTGGCGGCCATGCCCACCACGGGCTTGTTCAGGTGGATGGCCCCCGTCGATCCGTAGAACTGCGCGTCGCCGTAGGTGAAGATGCCCCCGTCGGAGGCCACCAGCCAGTAGCCCTGGCCGTCGGGCGTCGCGGCCATGCCGACGATCGGCTGGTTGAGGTGGATGGCACCCGCCGATCCGTAGAAGCCGGCGTCGCCGAAGTTGAAGACGCCACCGTCGGAGGCCACCATCCAGTAGCCCCCGCCGTCAGCGGTCTCCGCGATCCCGACGACGTTGTTGACGTGCACCCCGAGCCCGGGGAGCGAGCCGGCGTAGGCCGCACTCCCGAAGGTGTAGGCCGCGCCGTCACTGCCCGCCATCACGTACCCACCGCCGGTGTAGGTCTGGCCCACGGGGTAGCTCTGCACCGCGGTCGTCAAGTGACCTTGAGCGGGCTCGGAACCGATGGCGTAGACGATGTACACGTGGCCGGCGGTCAGTGTAAGGCTGGTGGTGGCCGACGCGGAAGTCGGAGGCGCCACGATTGATAGCGACACGTTACCGGCGGGCAGGTTCACCGGGGCGGATTGGTTGGGGTTGCTGATGCCCGACGCGATCTCGGTGCTCCCGGCGTAGGCGTCGATCGACGGCGGCGTCGGTGGTGCTGCCGGTGCCGTGAGCGCCGTGTTCCGGACGATGACCGTGGCCTGACCGGCCGGCGTGACGGCCGTGGGGTTGGTAAACGTGTTCTGAACGTGATTGGCGCCGTTGTCCTCGTTGAAGATGAGCGTCGCATTCTGACCAGCGCTGAGGTTCTCCGTTTCCACGGGGAGGAGCGGGGCAGCCGACGGCCCGGAACCCGCCGGACGGATCGCCACGTTGTGGGAGCCCGGCGGAAGGCTCACGGGAGAGCTGGCTGCCCCGAACCCGAGGCTGGCCACGGTCAGGGTCCCGTCCACATAGACGTCAACGGCATCGGTCGGGGGGTTCAGGTCGTACGTGCCCTGGACGAAGGTGATGGTCGCGTTTCCGCCATCAGCCGAAGCTGGAGCCGCACCCACCACCGCCAGTGAGAAGGCCGCCAAGAGGCCCGTGGCCACGAAGGACAGGAGCGTCGTTGCTCGTCGAATTCTCATGCTTGGGTCTCCTTGCGTCATCAGTGTTGGCCGCCTGCTTAGTGCTCCATAGTGTCGAAGGCAAGTCATTGCGTCGGCCGAGCGAGCGCCCCAATGCTCATTGCGTCGCCCGGAGGGTCGCGCCCATTGCCTCGTACCGGCCACTCGAGGAACGAGTGGCGTCATGCTCGCCGATCGTGTCGAGGTGATCGCCGGCGAGATCACTCCTGCGGCTGGGAACCGGTAGCGCCCTCAGGAAGGAGGGCGGCGATCGGTCTCAACGAGGCCGGTTCGCCCGCCACGGGAGCGCTGCGACCCGGCCGCCGGAGAGGTCAGCCGCCTCGTCGGCGGCTTCGCCGTCGCAGCCGTCCCGCCTGCCATTGCGCTTGTCCGGCGACATGACCTGCCCCGGCCAGACCGATCCCGGCCAGGATGACCGCGGCTCGCACCGCACCCCAGAGGTCTCCCCGGAGGGCCTGGCGCAGTTCTCTGGAGACGCCACGGGACAGCGCCTGACCCACGAACCCGACGTCGGCCGAGAGGTTCGAGGCTCCTTCCATCTGTCGGAAGGCCTCGACCTTCCCCATGTTCACGAAGAAGCAGCGTCGCCAGAAGTATCGCCACGTCGTCCGGGCCGATGGAACGAAGTGCTGGACCCGTGCCATTGGCTCGTAGACGACCTGTTCGGCGGGACGCTGATGCATGAGTCGATGGCACATGTCCATGTCGTCATGGTTGTCGGAGTGAAAACCGCCGATGTCCGCCAGGGCCGCCCGTCGCACCGACATGTTGGCTCCGATGAGTCGCGCCAGCGGTGCCTGGGACGCAGGGAGCCCGGCGTACGCGCATCCGAACACCCAGTCGAACTCGAAGGGAAACCAGCGAGGTCGCGGACCCTCGAACTCCGGCATGGGCGCTCCACCCACCGCGACGACGAGGTCGTTCCCGTACGGCACGAGCAACCGCTCCAGCCAATCCGGGTCGGCCCGTGCGTCGTCGTCCAAGAACGCCACGATGTCACCCTGGGCGAGCTCGGCCGCCGTGTTCCGGGCCGAACCGAGACGACCTTGGTACTTGTTGGCCAGCACCACCACCGGGACCGAAGGGCTTGCAGTCGGATGCGCCCAGTGCCGACGGCACCGTTCGAGAAGCGCGTCGTTGTGGTCGACGCAGACAATGATCTCCATCGGGATCCGACGCTGGCGTTGCACCGATGCCACAGACCGCTGGAGCAACGGCCAACGGTCCTCCGTGTACGCACAGATGACGACAGACACCGTCAAGGGAGTCCGCTCCGTCGACGGCTGCTGAGGCTCTGCGGCAGGGGTGAGCGACGGAAGCACCAAGATCGCTCGCTCCTTCCTTCTCACCTATCGCACCACCCGCCAACGCACGACCACGGCCCCGACACACCCTAGGTCGCCCACAATTGCGGTTACAAGGAATTCGAAGACGGGTCACGCCTCTTCTGGGCGGCTGCCATCGCGGCTCTCGCGTGTTGTGCCCGAATTGTCCGTGGCTCAGTCGGCGGGGGTGGAGAGGATCTCGTCGTAAAGTCCGAGGAGCTGGTCGGCGCAGTCGTCCCACGTCGGCAGGTCGGGGGGCACCGGGTCGGGACGTGCCGCCACCCCGAAGAGCACGCCGGCCAGCACACCGGCGGAGGCATGCAGCGGTACCGTCGTGGCCAGTCCCTCCGCCGCCAGCTCCGAGAGCCCCGACGTGTCCGCGACGACCACCTTCCGGCCGAGGGCCAGCGCCTCCATGACGGCAACGGGGTTCGCCTCGTACTCGCTCATCAGCGCGACCACGTCGCTCGATCGCATGAGTGCGCCGAGGGCCTCTCGCTGAGTACCGTCGAACGAGGTCAACGTGACGGCGTGTTCGACCCCCAACTCGCCGATCTGGCGGCGGAGCTGCTGCTCAAAGCTGCCCTGACCGATGACCGCCAGGTGGGCGCCGGGAGCCAGGTCCAGGAGCGCCGGCATGGCGGCGATCAGGCGATGGTGCCCCTTGTACCGCTCGAGTCGAGCGACCGAGCACACGAGGGGCGAGCCCGAGACCTCGGGTGCCGAGTCGCCCACCGGGAGGGGCTCCGCCCCATTGCGGATGAGCCGGATCGTCTCCGGTTCGAGTCCGAGCCGTCGGGCGAAGGCCTCGACCTCGAAGTGGCACACCGCGACCAAACCCTTGGCCCGACGGAGCAACGGCCGCAGCGCTCGGAACTGAGTCCCCCTGACCATCGTCCGCATACGGCTGGAGTGACCACCGGTGTGGAAGGTGGCGACCGTGGGGACCCCCGACCGTTGGGCTGCCGAGAGAGCCATCGGGGGCAGGAAGTTGTTCACGCCCTGCACGTGGACGAGGTCGTAGTTCCCATCCTTGATGTGGCGGACCAGCGCCGGCGAGACGAATGTCTCCCCCCACCGGCGCCACGCAGGAAACCGCCGGACGGTCAGCGGTCCCTGGTGCTCCACCGGTGGCAGTTCGCCCGTCAGGTCGCAGGTGAGCACGGTGAGGTCGAGACCGCTCGCCGCAATTCTCCCACCGACTTCCTGGACGTGCGTCTCCACCCCGCCCATGTACGGCGGGTACTTGGAACTCACCATGGCAACGCGTGGAGGATTCATCGTCCGTTGAGAATAGGCCGGCTTCAGTGCCCGCTGACGAGTCGCCAACGCTCAAGGCCCACCCTGAACCGAAGGCGACTCCAGTTCATGACGATGCGGCGCGGGAGGCGGTGCGAGTCCGACGTGGTTTTGGCGTTGCCCCGGATGGTGGTGCACGCCGTCTCGAAGCCGGCCGAGCGCACTGCGTCAACGGAGTGGTCGTCGAAGCTGTCCGGCCCCCCATAGGGGTAGGCAAAATGCGCGATCTCCCGACCGCTCAACCGCTCCAGTTCTTCCTTCGAAGCCAAGATGTTCTGCTTCTGCTCCTGCGCCGGAAGGCCCCGGAGCCGCACGTGGTCGACCGTGTGGGCACCGATCGTCACCAGATCGGAGGCCGCAAACTGGACGAGCTCGGACGGCGTCAGGGCTCGCGCATCAGGCGGCGGCGCCGCAGGAGTCCCCCATTCCTCGGAGACGGCGTCGAGGACGCGGTGGATCTCGACCACCGGAAGCGGCAACAGATAGCGGCGAACCGACTGGAGGTCTGCACCGGCGGTCGACGCACCGAGTCCGACGCGGACGGTTCCGCCGCTCGTCGGCAGACAGATCTCGTCGATCCCGGAGGGACGTGAACACAGCAACGTGCCGAGGCGATCCCACCAGAACCCCTTGTAGTCGCCGCGCACAGCACCGCTCGTCACGAAGACGGTGATCGGAACTCCCTTGGCCTCCGCGATCGGCAGCGCGTTGGTCAGATTGTCGACGTACCCGTCGTCAAGGGTCACGACGACGCGAGGCCGACGCGACGGATTGGGCAGCTGGGCAAGGCTCGACGGCTCCCCGTGGCGCGCGATCTCTTCGAGATGAGCAGCGAAATTCGTGGGGCTCACGCAGAGTTGGAAAGGGTCATCGACCCCATCCGCCACCCGGTGATAGCAGAGAATCATCGACCCGCTACGGCTCATTTCGCACCACCGTTCACCCTAGAGCTCCGGACATCCGGCGAAGGACTCCCATGTCCTCCGGCAGAGGCTGTCAACTTCAGGGTGCAGATCGGTCACGTCCCGACCTTCGGGCTGCGGACGCACCTTGGAGGCAATCGAGTGCAGGGGCAGCGCGATCCCGACGTAGTCGGAGAGTGCCTCGACCAGCTCCTCGGGGCGATTGCAGGCGTGCTCGTAGCGGATGATCCGTATCCGCTCATCGTCCCCGAGATGCTGCTCGAAATAGAGCTGGTTCCGAGCCCACCAAAAGAGCGCAGCTGCGTCGAGGGGAGACAGTCCCTCGCTCATCAACTCGATGACCGTCTCACGGGTCGACTTGGCGGCACCTCGGCACCGCCAGTCCAGCAGGTCACCGTCGCAAAACGGCTGCAGGTCGCGATAGGGATTGTCCATGCCGAACCGTTTGACATTGGATCGCGCGACCCCGTCGTAATGACGAAGCATCCAGATCGCCTTCACCGGCTCCGCGGCGTCCATGAGCTCGGTAGCCCGGTCGCTCTCGACGAGAGGCTTTGCCACCACCAGCTCGAAGGGAGCTCGGCGCAGTCGCTGCAACACGGTCGCGTAGTCCTGCCACGCCGTCTCGCCCGGTTCGTGATGCTTTCCCACCACTCGACGGTCGTGTTCCTCGATGATCAGAACCCGCCAGGACCGATCGAGAACCGACTGCTGGAGCATCGTGGTCCCCGAGCGCTGGCACCCAAAGATGAGGACGACCTTGCGCTGATCTCTCGGAGCACGGACGACGGAGCGGGCCACGTGCTTGACGACGGCCATGGCTCTTCGCCGAACCAGTGGCTCGTCGTCCCGGTGTCCATCGTGCGCCCGCAGCAACTTCGGAGATGCGCCAGTCACAAGCTTGGACTCTCCTCTCGATCTTGTTCTCAACGCATGAACAACAAAGCTGCAGGGTCGTCACATCCGCCAACTTCCATGCCGCCAAGTACAAACAATAGCCGCGGTGGTCGGCGCGATGACATAGGTTGGGTGCCAGCATGCGAGTCCTGATGGTGTCGCAGTTCTATCCCCCGGTGGCCGGGGGGCAGGAGCAGCATGTCCGAAACCTGGCGCATGCCTTGGTGGACCGCGGCCACCGCGTCGAGGTCGTCACGATCGCCACGGGTGGCCCCGCAGGCACGACTCTCGACGGGGACGTCCCCGTACACCGTGTCCGGACGACGGCCCAACGTCTGCCTCAGCTCCACAGCGACTCGGAGCGGCCGCATGCGATGCCGGTCATGGATCCTGGGCTTCGGAGCGCGACGGCGCGACTGCTCGCTGCAGGCCGGTTCGACATCGTGCATGCGCACGACTGGAGCGTCCGCTCGGTCTTCGGACCCGCCCGTCGCGCCGGGGTTCCCGTCGTGCTCACCCAGCACGACTACAGCCATGTCTGCGCCACGAAGAGGTTCATGCGCGGTGACGAGGTCTGTCCGGGTCCGGCGCCGATCGCCTGCGTTCGCTGCGCGTCGTCGCGGCACGGGCCAGTGGTGGGCCCCGGCGTCGCGCTGGCGAACGCTTTGGCGCGCCGTTCCCGCACCAGACACGTGAACACGTTCATCCCGGTCAGCTCGGTCGTCGCGATCAACACGAGGCTGCCGGGACGGAGTCCCTATGCGGTCATCCCCAACTTCATTCCCGACGACCTTGTCTTGGACCACTCCACCCCGAATCCCGAGGGGCCGATCGTGTTCGTCGGAGATCTGAGTCATGACAAGGGCGTCGAGGTGCTGCTGGAGGCGCACCGGCGGCTCGCGTCCCCTCGCCAGCTCGTGCTCGCCGGACGGGTGCACGACGACCTACCAATCGACAGTGGTGGGCAGGTGGAGCTGCGCGGATTGCTCGACCACGCATCGGTCATCGATCTCATGCAGACGGCCTGTGTCGTGGCTGTGCCGTCGATCGTACCCGACTGCTGCCCGACCGTGATCCTCGAGGCCATGGCCCTCGGCCGGCCCGTCGTCGCGGCCGCCAGTGGAGGGATCGTCGACCTGGTGGACGATGGAGTGACCGGGTTGCTGGTGGCTGCTGGCGACCCCGACGCGCTGTCCGCGGCTCTCTCGGCGGTTGTCGACGACCGTGATGCGGCGGCGGCGATGGGGCGGGAGGCGCTCAAACGAGCACCGTTGTTCACCGCATCGGCCGTCGTCGGAAGGATCGAGTCGCTCTACGAACGGCTGACCGCCGGCCTGTCGCCAGCGAACTGAGCTCCGATCGGGCTCAGTCGGGCTCGATGCCTACTTCGGAATCGACCTCGCCGCCTTTTTCGGATTCGGCCTCGTCGCCAAGGCTGGAATCGACGGCGGGGGGTCGGCGGTAGACGTGGAGCACGGCGGGGAGTAGGAACATTGCCTCGACCGAGGCGCAGACCGCCCAACCGGCGCAGATCCCGGTGAGACCCCAGAAGACTCCACCCAGCATCGATCCCGCCACCTCCGCGACGGTCCCGATCGCCATGATCTTGGCGGCGTGGGACATCCGATGTTGGGCGCGGCAGATCGACACGTAGTGGTCTTTGATCACATAGGCCGGCCCAACCAGGATCACGATGCGCAGCGCGGTCGTTCCGTTCGCTGCATATTCAGGGCCGAAGATGCGCAGCGCGATCGGAGCCGCGATCTCCACGACGAGCACGATTGCTCCCACAAGGGCGAGCCCGAAGGGAAGCGTGCGCCGAACGTGGCGATGGAGGAGACCGGGGTCGCCCGACCGCTCGGCAAAGAGCGCGAGTGCGAGTAGGTAAGGGATGATCAGCAGAGTGGCGGACAGCAGATACGCAGCCGAGAAGTAGGCGACCTCCGACGGGGAGACGAGCAAGGTGACGGTCAGCGGGATGATGAAAGAGACCGAACTGATCGACAGGTTGAGCACGTGATGCTGGAGTGAGAGCTTGGTGAAGCGATGTGTCAGCTCCCTCCGGTGAGTGAGTGTTCCCTCTCCGGCACGAACCGGCTCCAACCCGAGCATCGGCACGCACAAGAAGAAGGCGACGACCAGTGCCAGTGCCCAGGCGAAGATCAGGCCGGCGCTCGTGCGCGTCGAGAGAATGACCAGGACGCCGACACAGGCCAGCTTCAATATGGAGCCCAGGCTGCCTCGCCAGAGCTGCGCCGCCCCTCGGTGCAGTCCGACCGCAGCGTTGTCGAGCGTCGCGCCCGCCATGGCCGCAACCGACCCCACCACGAACAGGACCGCCGTGACCGGATCCTGACCGATGATGCGCAGACTCTTGCCGAGGTAGGGAGACAGGGCCATGGTGCCGATCGCCAGGATCAGGACTACGAACGCGGAGATCGCCGTCCCGGTGGTGAACATGACTCTCCGCTCCGAAGTCTCGGTTTGTCCGAGCTCCGCCAAGAGGAGCAGCGGGATCCCGAGAGCGCCGATGGCCACCAAGAGCAGCGACGTCGACGCCGCGGCGGCGGCGATACCGACGTCGCGGGCCGCGAAGAGGTGCGTCGTGACCGCCCAGTAGGCGAGGCCGATGGCTGCAATCGCTCCCTGCTTGGCGACGAGGAACGCGAACGTCGTCAAGAGGCGCCGCAGCTCCGTCATGCTTTTCGGTTCCCCGCCGAACCAGTTCATCGCCCTGGTTCCGTTGTTGCGCCTCGACAACGGGGTTCAGGTCCACTCCCGAGCCCGCCGCCCACGGCCCAGAAACGTCCAAGCCACACGTGATCCCCGCGATTCACGAGAACATCCTAAACCCTGGACCTTCGTCCGGTCGGCGTCCGGGAAGGGTCATCGAGGCTGACGCCGAGTCACCCGGCCTTGTCCGCCGGATCTTCCATGCGTCCCGCTTGGGTCCACCGGGCCCTCTGTGGGTCGTAGCCCACCAACCCGGCGGGCAGAAGGACTCGGGCCCGACCGGCCTCGATCGGCGCGAGGTCTCAGCTGGGGAGAGCCTGAGAGGCTGATGCCGGCTGCACCACCGTCAGGCACCGACACCAAGCTGCGACGTCCGAGCAACCGGCCCATGTCATACTTGCATGCGCCACTGGGGTGTCGAGGCGCGGCGGCTCATCGGCGAGAGCCTGAACTGGGATGCTGACCCCAGAAAACGGGCTCACACAATGAGAGGCAATGTGCCAGGGCACACCGATGTCACAGCGAACTCTGCCTAACCTCCACGACCAGGACGCGGCGGCGGTCGGTCCCCGTGTCGACGCGCCCGAGATCCGGCGCGAGCCCCCAACCCCGGAGAGTGCGATCGCGCCCGTGAACCCGCCGGCCGGCCGATCACGGCTCGGTGTCGTGCTCGCGTTGGTCGGAACTGGCCTGCTGATGCAGGGCGTGGCCGACGCCCTCGCTCGCGCAGGGCATGAGTCGACGGCGCGACCGATCTTCTTCTGCGCCCTTTCGCTCCTCTTTGGCGCGTGCGCATGGCGCCTGACCAGTGCGCACGCCGCACGAAGAGAGCGAGTTCTGGTCTCTCTCGCTCTCGGCCTCGGACTGTTCGCCTCCTACGTCATGCACCAGCCGCTCCAGTTGGACAGCTTCGACGAGCTGATCCACGTGGGAACCCTCGTACAACTACTCGACAGCCATGCCTTGTTCCCGGCCAATTCGACCCTGCCGGTCAGCCCCTACTACCCCGGGCTCGAACTGGTCACCGCGGCCACGAGATGGCTCACCGGTCTCCCATTGGTGGTCGACGAGCTGGTCGTGCTCGCCGTCGTCCGTATCGTGCTCGTGCTCGTCGTCTTCCTCGTCGTCGAGCGTGCCTGCCACTCGTCGCGTGCGGGCGGCATCGGCGTGCTGGTCTACGCGGCCAGCCCCCAGTTCTACGGATTCGATTCCCAGTACGCCTACGAGACCCTCGCCCTCGCCTTCGCAGTGTCGGTGGTGTATCTCCTCTTCTTCTCGATCGACGACGCTCGGCCCAAGATGGGACGATCGTTCGCCCTCGCGCTGGGTTGCGTCGGGGCAGTGATCGTCAGCCACCACGTCACGGGCTGGTTCACCGTCGCCTTCCTCGTCGTGTGGACCGCGGGGCTGTACCTCACGTCCCACCCTCTCCGTCATCGGTCACGCAGCTTCGCCGCGCCCTCGCTGCCCGTTTCGGCGGAGCCACCCCTCCCAGCGGAGGATCAGTCGACGATCCCATCGTCCCCGGTGCCCGGCCCTGAGCTGCACAGCAAGAAGAGGAGGACCCAGGCCGGTATCGTCGGCATCGCGGCCGGCGTCGGCCTCCTCGCCTGCGCGGCTTGGACTGCGTACGTCTTTCGTCTTCTCGCTCCGTACTTGGGGCCCGTCTTTTCGGCCGCAGGCACCGACATCACCCAGGCGCTGGGCAAGGGTCAGGGAAACCGGGCGCTCTTCCAAAACGCCGCGGGGGGCGGATCCCCCAAGTGGGAGATCGCCTTGATCCTGGCGGCAGCCATCGGTTGGTGCCTTGTCCTCATCCCCTCGCTCTACAGCGTGATCTTCAAGCGGAGTGTTCGCGGTGGAGCACTTCGCTATCTGCCGGCAGCCATCGCAGCCCTCTATCCGGTCTCTCTGCTCGCCGACGTCTCGTCGAACAGCAAGCTGGTGGCTGATCGCGCCACCACGTTCATCTTCTTCGGCGTCGCACTGGTCGTTGGCGCATGGCTGGCCAGACGGATCGCGCGGGGCCGTCGGATGATCGAGCGGGTGGCAACGATCGGCGTGGCGACCATCGTCTTCCTGGGTAGCCTGGTCTTCGGCTTTGGCCCGCTCGTGAGTCTCTTGCCCGGGCCCTACGTCGTCGGCGCCGACGACCTGTCCTACGGCTCCCCCTCGCTGGCTCTGGCCCGTTGGGCCGACACCCACATTCCGGCGGGCTCTCACGTTGCTGCCGACAAGGACAACGGCGTCCTGCTCGCCGCCATGGCAGACGTCGTTCCGGTGTCGGGCGAAGCCGGGCAGATCGATCCAGAGCTGCTCTACTTCGACAACACGCTGAGCCTGTATGACATCCACATCATCCGCAGGGACGACATCCGCTACATCGTCGTGGACGACCGCCTCGCCCAGGGACTCCCGCTGTACGGGACCTACATCGCCGCGGGGGAACCGGCGAGGCGCCTCACCCTGGCCGAACTCGACAAATTCGACACCTATCCATTCATCAAGCGCGTCTACGACAACGGCCCGATCCAGGTGTACGACACGACCACGCTGCTGCGCCCCTCTGCGCGCGCGGCGCCGGCGGGCCCCCCGGCGGGCGGGACCGGTCTTGACGTGGGCGTCTTCGCCCTGGCCGCGCTGGTGGCGGTGTTGTGGCTGCTCAGGCTGCGCCGTCGTTCGGGGCCGGTCCACGACGTCGAGCACGCGGTCGTCTGCGGACTGGCGGGCGCCCTCGTGATCGCGGTCTTCGGCGCATTCGTTGTCCGGGCAACGCGGGCGCCGCCCGAGGCCGTCGCCGTCGGCGTCCTGCTCGTGCTCCTCGTGCTCAGCCTGCGCCCAGAAAAGGGGCACCCGCGCCAGTGGGCCGTCTTCCGCCGCGCCAACGGGCGGGCGGCGTCGCTGGAGACGACCACCGGGTTCGGTGACCTCCCGGCCGATTCGGCGAACGATGCCGGGTTCTATGAGCGCCAGGAGGTCAAGAGCATCCTGGCCTACCTGCGCGTGCTCGTCGACCCCCACGACGACGTCTCCGCCCGGTGGATCGTCAACGCCCCCAAGCGCGGCATCGGCGACACGTCGGTCTACCGCCTGGCCGCCTGGGCCCGGGCCAACCACGCCTCCTTCAGCGAGGCGATCGACCGCGCCGCCGAGGCCGGGCTGACCGGCAAGGCGCTGCGCGGCACCGAGCAGCTGTCCGAGACGCTGGCCGTTCTGCGCCCGTTGGCCGGGACGGCCGACCCGGCCGACCTCGTCCGGCTGGTGGCCGACCGCACCGGGTACCGGGAAGAGCTGACGGCCGAACACACCCGCGAGGGGGCCGACCGGGTGGAGAGCCTGGACGAGCTGGCCACCCGGGCCGGCCAATTCGACGACGTGACGGGCTTCTTGGAGGCCCTGGCGCGGGTGGCGGACTCCGAGCGAGACCCGAGGGCCACCACCACGTCGGAACCCGACGACGACCGACCAGGCCCGGCACCATCCCCAACGGCGCCTTGGCGGTCGCGTCGTTCACGACCCCAAGTGGTCCTCGGCTGCGTGGGGCTGGCGCTCTTCGCCGTGGGCGCCACCATCGCCACGGTGGCCGCGCTCCCGGCTTGGAAGCCTCCTGCGGAGCTTTCGATCGCAACGAGCATGACCGGCCAATCCGTCGCCGACGTGCAGCTCGGCTCGGCGGGTCCCATCACCGCAAGGCTCGAGATCAGAACTGATGGCAAGACGGTCTGGCGCTCCAGCCTCGCGCGGACTACCGCGGCGCAGAGCGTCGACCTGCCCACCAGTACCTTGCGCAAGGGTTCACGGGTGCTGCTGGTCTCGGGTGGTCGCACCCTGCGCCGGGTCGACGGCTGACCACCACGACGCATCGGGGTCCGGGCCGAGCTCTCGAGTGCGGTGTCCGGGCAAGTCCTCCACTGGAGACGCGGCGCCACCATGAGGACTCATCGCGTGCCCTGACGGAGCGACGTCCCGCAGAAGGTCAGCCAGGCTCGGAGGAAGCTGAGACGCCCTGGTCGGCTCCCCCGGCGACAGCCAGGGCGAACGGCTGCAACGCCACTCCGAGTTGCTCGAGGACCTCGAGGTGCGGCACGTTCGGTGCCGGCCGGACAAGCCCGAGGAGGGAGTCCGCTCGGACCGGCAGCTTGACCGGCAAGAACTCGGCAACCCGCAGGGCTGCGTACACGGCCATGGGCGGGGCGGAGACGAACCGGGGCCGCGGCTTCCCCAAGCTGGCGGCGAAGCTCGTCAGCAGCGCAGCGAAGGCAACCGGGTCGGGGTGAGCGACGCCCACGGGGAAAGCAGGCACACGCTCGGCTCGGGCCAGAGCGAGCAGCGCATCCGCGAAATCCTGCTCCGAGACGGTGAACTGTCGCGCTCGAGGCCCGAAGTCGGGAAGCACCGGAAGGGCAGCCAGCCGGCGCAGTGTCCCGGCCATCCCACCCCAGCCCGTTCCGTAGACCAATCCCGGACGGACGACGCACACCCCGCGAGCCAGTGCCGCCACCTCCGTTGCGAGCTTGGCCCGACCGTACAACTGACGTGTCCCCGGATAGGCCGACATCGACGACAGGGCGATGGTCCGTCGCACCCCGCTGGACGCCGCCTGGTCGAACAACGCGACGGCGCCGAAGACGTTCGACTGCCAGATGTCGGCCCTCCTGGTCAGCGTCATGTCGTAGGCGCAGTGGACGAGCAGGTCGACTCCGTCGAGGGCGGCGGACGAATCGGGCGAGCTCAGGTCGAAGAAACGGTCGCCGCTCCCTTGGGCCGGCGAGCGAACCAGGCGACGGACCGCGTACCCCGCCGCTCCGAAGGCGGTGACGAGCACCGATCCCAGATAGCCGCTGGCGCCGGTGATGGCAGCGACCGGCTGCCCCGCCGGAGGAGGAGCTGCAGGGGGGCTCGGAGTCGTCACCCGTCACTCACGAGCGTCTCGCTGGCGATGCGGTGGGCGTTGGCCATGATCGTCAGGGTGAACGTCGTGGCGGGGACGTCCGGGAACACTGACGCGTCCACCAGGTGGACGTGGTCCCACGCGGCGAGGCGCCCCACCCGATCCGTGGTCGTCGTCGTGCGCGCTCCTCCGTGCGGGAAACTGGCGCCGAAGTGGTAGCTCTTCGCGGCAGCCGAGACGGAGATCATCGGGAGCGCCGGCCACAGGTCCAGGGCGGGGGCGACCTTCAGCATGGACCGCACGAGAGCCCCCAGCATGGGGGGCCATCGGTCACCCGGCTCGCCGTCGATCTCCAACATGGGTAAGCGATCCTTCTCGCCGGACGTCCGCCGCGCCACGACCTTCACTCTCGGCGAGCCCCACCCCGGCACGTAGCCCAGACCCACCGAGACACGTCGCAGCAAAGCGGCCAGCGCCGGCTCGGAGCTCGGACCCCGGATCGATCCGGGGAGAGACTCGAGAAAGGCCGGGTTGTACTCGTAGAAGTGGACCTGACAGAGGTCGACGCCCTCACCGGTGACGTCGTAGAGGAGGTTGAACTGGTTGAGGGTGAAGTTCCGCCCCCCGCGGGGGTCGGAAACGGGACGCATCGAAACGGTGGGCATCACGAACTGCACGGACTCTTGGAGGTAAACCGCCTGATCGAAGGCGCCGAGGGAGCCCAGCACCAGCCGCGTGGTGCCGATCCCTCCACAGGCCACGAAGATCCGGTCGGCGTCCATGCGTTCGAGCCGGCCCGTCGTGGTGCTCTGGACCACCACCTGTGGTCCACCGTCGACCTCGTCGAGATGGACCGCGAGCAGGTCGGGCCGGTAGGTGATCCGCTTCTGGGCCCGGAGACGGTCGAACGTGTGGGAGCTCGAGTAGATGAGCTGGTGGGGGCAACCGGTCATGCACAGGCCGCAGCGGGTGCACTCGTCGGACCGGAAGGCCAGCCGGGCCCGACCGAGGGTGACGCCGTGTGACCGGATGAGCGCCCGGCGCGCCCGATACCGGGCCAGAATGCGCTCGGTCCGGTCTGCAGCCGGTGGCAGCGGCCGGGCTGGAGCCATCAGGGGAAAGAGCTCGCTGAGGTCGTCTTCCTCTCCGGCCAGGGTCATCTCGCCCAGGGCGGTGCGGTAATGGGGCTCCATGTCGGCCCACGAGATCGGCCATCGCTCGAACGTGCGCTTGGAGAAGGGCATGATCTGGGCGCCCCAGACGTTCGAGAAGCCCCCATAGGCCCCCGACACCACTGAGGGGTTGGCTGGTCCGAGCGGCTCGATCCCCGCCAACTGCCCGACGTCACGGAAGGGAAAGTCGGATCCGTAGGCCCGCTTCTGGGGCAGTGTCCCCCGTCGGGTCGAAACCGGCTGCCGGCTGATGCGCTCGATATCAGTCGGTGACCACTGCCCCTCCTCCGTGGTCGCGAGTCGATCGAGGGTCGACCGGAGGTCCGGTTCGAGGGTGCCCCCCACATCGATGACCGTGACCTGCCGCGCGGGATCGGCCGTGAGAGCCAGAGCTGCGCCCGCCGCGCCAGGACCCGATCCGATGATCAACGCCGTCGGCATGGTCAGCTCAGGCGGACGCCGATACGAACATCCTTTTCACCGACCTCTGCTGTGCCGTGGCGTCCCAAGGTGGGCATCGTAGCGACAGGACGTGCACCCGTCGGAAGCACCTCCACAGTACACCCGGCCACGTGGCAACGGGTGTCATTCACCGGGCCCTCGCGCGCCGGCCCGGATGCGGTATCCATCCTGGTGATTTGGTCAAAAATTGTTTTTTTTTCGGTCCGATCGGCTCTACCAGCAGGGGGGGCTGACATTCATCCTTGGCGTGTCAGCCCGGTTGGGAGTGGAGCGCCAGATGTCGACAGATCGAGCAAAGGGGTGAGCGGGTTGCGCTCCATCGACAAGACGGGTGCGGGTGCTCGGAGGGGAACCATTTCTTCTTTGGGGCGAAAGGGGCGGACGGCTCCGGAGGTGGTCCTCGAGGCGCCGGTGGAAGAGATGCCTCGCGTCGGGCCAAAGCTCGTGCCGAGAGACTCGGAGCCCACCGTCAGCATCGTGATCCCGGCGAAGAACGAGGCACGCAACTTGCCGTACGTCTTGGCGCGGCTGCCCGAGAATGGCGAGGTGATCCTCGTCGACGGGAACTCCACCGACGACACGATCAAGGTCGCGCAACAGTTGCGACCCGACATCATGGTGATCCGCCAGACCCGCGAGGGCAAGGGAAATGCCTTGGCCTGCGGCTTCGCTGCGGCCTCGGGCGACTTCATCGTGATGATCGACGCCGACGGCTCCAACGATCCGGCGGAGATACCGCGCTTCGTCGCCGCTCTGAAGGAAGGCGCGGACTTTGCCAAGGGATCCAGGTTCCTCTCCAGTGGAGGGAGCCTCGACATCACGTTGTTCCGGCGATGGGGCAACACCTGGCTCAACCGGGTCGTCAATCTGATGTACGGCACTCGCTACACGGATCTCTGTTACGGATACAACGCCTTCCGGCGAGGATGTCTCGACGTCATGAGACTCAATGCGGTCGAAATCGAAGGCTCGGAACGAGGGCCGATGCTCTTTGGGGATGGCTTCGAGGTCGAGACGCTGATCAACGTGCGGATCGCCAAAGCCGGTCTCCGGGTCGCGGAGGTTCCAAGTTTCGAGTCCTGCCGTCACTTCGGCACGAGCAACCTCAATGCCTTCTCCGACGGCATGCGAGTGCTGAGGACCATCCATGCCGAGAGCAAGGGTGCCCGGGAAGCTGCCGCAACCTCCGAACGAGCGGAACGACGGACGGCAGCTTCGTGGGCCCTGTTGTCCACCATCGCCGACGAAGCCGTTTGACGCCGGAGGGCGGCAGAGCGAACGGTCAGCGTGACGAGTGGTTCGCGCGATGCTCAGTGAGCAGCGCGCTCACGCCACGTCACGTCGATGCAGTCGCCTCGGCCCCCGGAGGGCTTCGAGATCCGCGGCCGCGGATCGTTGTGTGAGAAGGATGTCGATGCAGTCTTCACACAGACGTCCGAACGCTCTTCCGGTCCCCAGTTGCCTGCGATCCGCCCGGCCGATTCTCGACACCGGTACGGCCCAACCACAACGGTGACAGATGCCGCGTCGTTGTTTGTCGACGCGGCCACACTCATGTTGGTGGCTCATGGATCCCGCCCGTGGGTTTGAAACAATGACAGTCATAGCTGTCAGGCCTTGTCGGCCGTTTTAAAACGATACTTGAGCGGAACTTTTCCGACGCGGATAGAAGCACGGCTGTTCTGCTTCGTGTCGGATCGCCGGGGTCTCCTCACAATTCCATTGGACATGCAACGTCTGTACCCCAGATCAGAGAAAATTACGAGTGGGATAAATGTTTCTCCGTGCACCAAATCTTGCCCAATTATTGTGAACGAACAGGATCTGAGCTTGTCGCTACGCTGAGGAACGAGCTAATTTTGCGAGAGGAGGCCGATGTTCGTCACGAATCATGTGCTCTCTGGCGTCATAATCGGCCGTTTTCTCAAGCGACGCCCCGTCACGGCATTCGTCGTCGGCGTGGGGTCGCACCTCGCGCTGGACATGGTGCCTCACTGGGGTTGTGACATGCGATCGGCCGAGGGCAGACAGCGCTTTCTTCGCAACGCGAAACGGGATGGCCTGTTGGGCCTCTTGGTGATGGCCTGTGCTGCGGGTGCAGTGGATCGGCGCTCTCGCAAGGCAACCATCGCAGCGATGGCCGGCGCGGCCCTGCTCGATGCCGACAAGCCGATGGTGTTCTACTTCAGGCGAAATCCGTTCCCCCGGGTGGTCCGCCAGATCCACGCGCGAGCCCAGAACGAATCGGCGCAGGGCATGCCGAACGAAATTCTCTTCGGGGTGTCGTGTGCCGTCGCAGACGCGGTGCTCGTGGCGAATGCCCGGCGTGGCGACCGCGCCTCGTCGTAGCCGGCGGACGCCCGCTCCCCGTGATGGAGGTTCTCCGAGGAGGCGCTCAGATCGATGGTCACCCAGCTCTTCTGCCTCTCGTCGGGGCGGGGGCCAACGGCATCCCGCCCGCCCCCGGCCGGCGCCGCCACCAGCCTGGTGTTCCGCCCCACGTCTCCTGCCGCCCCACCCACGACCTGTGACTCACGCCGCTGTACAAAACGCCCGACCGGGTCTAGCTTCCATCGCGTTCCCATGATTCCCCCAGGCCGACATGCGCGACGCGGGGTCTCGTACCGCTCGAGTCGCGAGCTCGGAGACCATCGCTCGTGCTGCCCGCGACGCCTCGGCAAACCGATGGGGCCGCTGCGAACGAGTCCTCCTGCACCGACCACGTCGCCACGGTGAAGTCATGAGATGGCGCAAGTCCGCGAAGGACCAGACCCCCGAGCCGACGGTTGCCTCGGACGAGGCCGACTCGGTCGTGGCCACGAGCGGATCAGCACACGACGACTCGCTGAATGAAAATGGACCGGTGGTCGGACACGAACCGGTGGCCACGCCCGCTGAGCCGGTGGAGGAACCCCGTGGTGCCCACGCCAAGAAGGGGGGGTTCGTCCTTCCAGACGAGACTCCAGGCGCTCACGTGATGAAGGGGGACCCCCTCCTTGCGGTGGAGGGCCGTGCGCTGCACGCCAAGAAGGGCGAGGCCCTCGCGGAGGAACCTTCGGAGACCCCCACCGTGGCCACGGGCGCGCCGGTGCCGGCGGGGCCGGCCGACGAGGTCACCGCCCAGGACGACGTCCTGGCGGCGGAGGCCGACTCGCTCACCACGAAACGCCGGACCGCTCGGACCAAGAAGCGTAAGGCTCGGAGGTCCAAGCGTCTCGGCACCGACACCGCGCCAACGACGAGCTCCGGTCAGGCGGTGAACGCCAAGACCCCGCACACTTCGGAGCCACACGGGTGACGTCGACATCGAGGGGGTGAGCACAGCCGACGGCGCGAACGGGTGCTGGCTTCGTCGGGTCTGGCCCCGAACGCGGGAGCGGATTGGGGCGCCCGGGTGCTAGCACGAGGCCAGGACGACGGGGTACCCACCTTGGGTGCCCGCCGCCATTGGGCGACACTGACAGGGCAGAGGCCCGAGTGCCGAGGTGAAGACGAGGAGGAGGGATCAGGGTTGATCCGAGCGGTCGTGCGCGAATCCTCCTACCGGTTCCGGGCCACCTTCGGCCGGCGCTGGACGGGATACCTCACGTTGGTGCTGCTCCTCGGTCTCGTGGGCGGCCTCGCCATGGCCGCAGTGGCCGGCGCACGGCGTACGCAGTCGTCCTTCCCCACGTATCTGGCCAGCACCAACCCTTCGGACGTGCAGGTGTTCGCCGAATTCGGTCCGATCACGAGGACCGGGTTCTCGGAGAAGGTCAACGACGCCGTGGCGCGGGTCCCCGGCGTCGAACGTGCCGTGGACGTGGTCGGCTTCGACGGGACCCTGCAAGTTCTGGGCCACAGCAACGTGCCGGGCGTCCCGGGAGAGGCACCGCCGGCCCTCGAGGGCAGTCCCAACGGCGAGTACTTCTCGACGGACCGCGTGACCGTGCTCCAGGGCCGGATGGCCGACCCGGACCGCATGGACGAGATCGTGATGTCCGCCGGAGGGGCCGCCGAATACGGGCTCCACCTCGGGTCCACCTTGCGTGTGGCCTTCTTCACCGATGCTCAGGTGCAGAACCCGAACTTCACCGGCTATCCGCAGAACGAGCCGCACCTCATCGTGCCCTTCAAGCTCGTGGGCATCGTCGAGTCGAGCCAACAGGTCGTCGAGGACGACGACGCCGCGCTCGGTGATCAGGTGGCAGTGATGACGCCGGCCCTCACCGAGCGGCTCGAGTCGTGCTGCGCCTACTACTCCTACGTGTCCCTGCACCTGCGAGGCGGCGAGGCGCACGAGGCGGCGGTCGCCGCAGCCCTCAACAAGGTGGTCCCCGGACTTGGACCCGTGGGGGGCGCCACCACCTGGGCGCCCTTCGTCGCGAAGGCCGAACGCGCCATCCGGCCCGAGGCGATCGCGATCGGCGTCTTCGGGCTCATCGCAGCGCTGGCAGCGCTGGTCATCAGCGGCCAGGTCGTCAGCCGCCTCGTCCGGCGCAACGCCGGCGAGAGCGCGATCGTGCGGGCGCTGGGAGCCAACCCCGCCATGGTCATGGCCGATGGGATCCTCGGCGTCCTGGCGGCGGTCCTCGCCGGTGCGCTGCTGGCGGTGGCGGTCGCCGTCGCCTTGTCCCCGCTGGCCCCGTTGGGACCGGTCCGCCCCGTCTACCCCGACGTCGGCGTCTCCTTCGACTGGACCGTCCTCGGGTACGGCTTCCTCCTCTTCGTCGTCGTGCTCGGGTCGGCCGCCCTGGCGGTCGCGTTCCGGGTGGCGCCACATCGGTTGGCGGCCCGGGCGAGCACGCCCGAGCGCAATCCCGCGTGGAGCCAGGCGGCGGCGGCCGCGCTCCCGCCGAGCGCCGTGCTGGGCCTGCGCTCGGCCCTGGGGTCCGGCCCTGCTTCTGGGTCGGGGCGGGAGGCGGCACCCGTGCGCTCTGCGCTGCTCGGCGCCGTGATCGCCGTCTTGGTGATCGTGACCTCCATCACCTTCGGCGCCAGCCTCAACTCGCTGGTCTCGCAACCTCCGCTCTACGGGTGGAACTGGGATTACGCCCTGCTGGCGGGGTTCTCGGCCGCCGAGAACCTGCCGGCGGCCCAGACGGCCACCCTGCTCGACCACGACCCCGACGTGGGCCACTGGACCGGCGTCTACTTCGAGGAGGCAGAACTGGACGGACAGCCCGTGCCGGTCCTGGCGATGGACCCGAACGCTCCGGTCAGCCCGTCGATGCTGTCGGGGCACGCGTTGGCGTCGCCGTCGCAGATCGTGCTCGGACCGGCGACGCTCGCGTCGCTCCACACGCAGGTCGGGGGCACCGTCGTGGCGACCGTGGACGGCCACGCCCGGAAACTGGACGTCGTGGGGAGGGCGACCCTCCCCACCATCGGCGGTTCCGGCGACCCGACCTTGGAGATGGGTTCCGGGGCGGTCATGGCCACCTCCCTCTTCTCGGCCACCGACCTCAATCAACAGAGCAGCCCGGTCGCCGGTCCCATGGCCGCGCTCATCACCGTCAGGCCCGGCGTGAGCGATGCCGTCGCGCTCCGCTCGTTGGATCACATCACCGCGGTCCTGAACCGCACATCGGATCCCGACAGTCCCGTGGGCGGCGTGGTGAGCGCCCTCCGCCCGGTCGAGATCGCCAACTACCGCACCGTCGGCACCACCCCCGCGCTCCTCGCCGCGGTCCTGGCTGCGGGGGCGCTCGGTGCCCTCGGGCTGACCCTCGTCGCGTCCGTCCGGCAGCGTCGGCGCCAGTTCGCGGTGCTGAAGGCACTCGGGTTCACCCAACGCCAGCTCGCGGCTTCGGTGGCCTGGCAGTCGTCGGTGGCCGCGGTGGTCGGCGTCGTCGCCGGTGTCCCCGCCGGCATCGCTCTCGGCCGCTGGCTGTGGACCCTGTTCGCGGACGGCATCTCGGCGGTGCCGCACCCCACGGTGCCCGCCCTGTCCATTGCGTTGGTCGCGCTCGGCGCCATTGTCTTCGCCAACCTCGTCGCCCTCTTCCCCGGGCGCGTCGCCGCCCGGACCCGCACGTCACTGCTGCTGCGAGCCGAGTAGGCCGAGGGCGCCGCCAGGGGCTGGGGCAGGAGCGCCCCGCCGGGAACCGGACAGCCAGCCGGGCACGACGCTGCCTTCCCGCCAGGACGACTTGGCACTCAAGATCTGCTGCGGATAGTCCGAAATTCCCATGTGGACAGTACTGCCAGACCGTCGGTCCACGCGACTGGGGTGCCCACGACCATGCGGATTGCGCGGGACGAGCGGTGGACGAAGCTCGTCGCCGCCCTGACCCTCAGCCTCGTGGTGGGGATAGGAACCTACACGGCGACCTACCGCGCCCTGGTCCTCATAACCACGCCGGCGGCCGCGTCGGTCGCTCCGACCAAATCGCAGAGCCACGTGCTCGTCCCGGTGCCGACGACGTCAGCGCCCGCTGCGGTCCGCTGAGGCCGCCGGGGCCGAGGAGCAGGCATCGGGGATGTCTGGGGACTCAGACCTGGTCGTCGGCCTCGTTGTCGCGGATGATCCTCTTGACCAGTGACTGCATGAGCGCCCAGGCCACGTCGGGGTGGTCCTGCACGAAGGGCCGGAACGCGTAGGCCGCCAGCGCGTAGCACTCCATGTCGGTGTTGGCCGTGACCTCGGCCATGCGGGGGCCGTCGTCGATCAGGGCGATCTCACCGAAGTGGTCGCCCGCCTTGAGCGTCCTGACCCGGTCCCCCTCCACGGTCACCGTGGCCGACCCGTTGGCGATGACGAAGAAGCCCATGCCGGCCTTGCCCTTCTCGATGATGACCGAGCCGGCCGGGAACGACCTCGGGCTCATGCTCGCCGCGAGGTGCTTGATGTCCTTCTTCGAGAGTTGCGCGAAGAGCGGCGCGTTCTTGATTGCTTCCTGGACATCCATCAACGGGGAACCGTACACGCCCCCGATCGCGGCCACACGGTGTGCTCAGGTCGGCGGCGGCTGCGGGCGGACGAGAGGTGCGGGCCCCGGCACAGACGGCGCAGGCGCCGGGGCGCCGCCCGTCGGTGCCGGCCAGGAGCGCAGGGTCACGACGAAGCGGGAACCGCCGTCGGAGGTGACCGGTGACTCCGCCCGTACGCTGCCGCCCATGGCGGTCGCCAACTCGGCCACGATGGCCAGCCCAAGCCCCGACCCGAACTTGCGGTTCGGCCCGCGGTCGGCTCGGTAGAAGCGCTCGAACACCCGCGTCAGGTCGCCGGGGGCGATGCCGGGCCCGTCGTCGACGACCGTGATGACGCAGGCGCCCGCCACGAGGTCGTGCGCCATGGTCACGGTCACGCTCGTGTGGGCGAACGTGAGGGCGTTTTCGAAGAGGTTGGCCAGGAGTTGGGCGAGGCGGTCCGGGTCCGCCGCCACGGGGAAGCCCGGGGACCCAAGCGCTGCCGCGCCGACGGCTGTCCCCGCCAGCTCGTCCACCTTGGGTACCTGCACCACGATCGTCAAACCGCTCTTGGCCGCCGCCGGGCGGAACCCCTCTGCCGTCGTGACGACCACCTCGGCGGCGTCCGTGGGGCGCAGGGAGATCGACATCTGGTGCGCCTCGAGCTTGGTCAGGTCGAGCAGGTCGCCCACGAGGCGCTCCAGCCGGCGCGACTCGGCGATGATCACGTCGGCCGCCTGCCCGTCGTCCTCGATCGCCCCGTCCTGGATGGCTTCGGCAAACCCGCGAATGGAGGTGAGGGGGGTCCGCAGGTCGTGTGAGACCGCCAGGAGGAGGTGGCGCTCGCGGGCGCGGCCGTCCTCCAGGCTCTGGGCCATGTCGTTGATGGAGCCGGCCAACGATGCGAACTCGGGATAGTCGTTGCGCCGGACCGGGACGCGGCTCTCGAGCTCCCCCGATGCGATGCGGCCGGTGACCTCCATGGCCTCCACCAGCGGGCGGGCCATGCGGCGGCTCATCTGCCACGCCACCAGCGCGGCGACGAGCAACGCCGCGCCGCCGGCGATGATGAAGTATCCCCAGCTGGGCCCGAGGTCGCCCACGTCACGGGTGAGGAGGATGGCGAGCGTGCCGGCGAAGCCATGCAGCCGTTCCCGTTCTGCCGTCGACAACGTGACCGGTGCGACGGCGTAGACGAGATTGCCCATCCGGCCCGAGGTCGTCTGTCCCGACTGGACCGCCGCCACGTCGATGTCCTGCGCCGTGAGCCCCTCGGGCAGCGCCGTTACCACGTTGCCGAAGCGGTCGATCCGTATGACGTCGGCGTCTTCGAGCTTGAGCGTGGCGCGGACGACGCGCAGTACCTCGAGCGAGCGGCTCGCGCCCTTGGACGACGTCAGGGAATCGGCCTCCGAGACCAGCTGGGACTGCGCCTGATTGCGTGCCGCGTTGCGGGTCAGGATGAGGCTGCCGGCGCCGGCGATCACCAACACGCCCGCGACCAGGCCGACCAGGGCCAGCATGAGGCGGCGTCGCATCGCTCAGCCGAACCGGTAGCCCACGCCCCACACGGTGGCGAGCGGCAGGTCCGGCCCGAGCTTCTTGCGCAGTTGGGCCACGTGGACGTCGACCGTGCGCTCGTCGCCGTACCAGTCGCTGCCCCAGACGCCGTCGAGCAGCTGCTGGCGCGACAACGCCAGGCCGACGTTGTTGGCCAGGAAGGCGAGCAGGTCGAACTCGCGCGTGGTGAGCGCGACCACCTCGCCGGAACACCGTGCCTCCCGGCGCCGCATGTCGACCTCCAGGTCGCCGAGGACGATCACCTCCTGGGGCGCCGGACCCTCCCGGGTCCGGCGCAGGATGGCCCGTACCCGTGCCACCAGCTCCCTCGGGGAGAACGGCTTGACCAGGTAGTCGTCGGCGCCCAGCTCAAGTCCGAGGATGCGGTCGACCTCGTCGTCGCGCGCGGTGAGAAAGAGGACGGGCACCGAGCTGCGGGCGCGGATCTCGCGACAGACGGCGAACCCGTCGCGAGAACCCGGCAACCCGACGTCGAGAATGACGATCCAGGGGTCCTCTTGTCTGAAGATCTCCAGACCCTTGTCGCCGTCGCCGGCCAACAACACGCGGAAACCCTCTCGCCGCAGGTAGAGGTCCACCAGATCGGCGATGTGCGGGTCGTCCTCGACGACGACCACCGTCCCGTTGTCCGCGCTCACGTATCTAGCCTTCCACCTCCCACACCCCGAATGGCCGGAATACCGACATCCATCACAGAACCCTCACGATTGGCCAACACGTCCTTCACCCAGGGCATACACGATGCGCTCACGGGGGCTCTTCAAGATGGCCCCGAGGAACCCGATACAGAGGAGTGCCCATGTCGACTCCACGCACCCACTTGGTCCGCCTCGGCGCCGCCATCCTGGCGTCTGTCGCCGCGCTCCTTTGTGCGGGGGCGCGGCGAGCGCTGCCCCCAGTTCTGCTGCCACGAGCGCCACCGGCAACAGTGGCGCAAACGCGGTGCCGACGACTCTGGCGAGCATCAAGGCCAAGGCGTCGGCCGACATCACCAACCGGGTGAGCGCCCTCGACGCAGCGATCACGAAGGTCAACGAGGCCAAGGGGCTCGGATCAGGCCAATCGACGCTCGACGCCTACCTGGGCGCGGACGTCTCACCGCTCAACCAGCTGAACGCGAAGATCCAGGGCGACACGACGGTCAAGCAGGCGGCCCACGACTTCTCGACCATCTTCAGTGGTTACCGCGTCTACGTGCTCGTGCTCCCCGCAACACGGATGGCCGCGGACGCGGATCGCATCACCACCACGGTCGTCCCGGCGCTCACCAACGACTCGACGCGGGCGCAGGCTCACGAGAACGCGGGCAACCAGGCTGAGCTCCAGCCGGTCGTCAACGATCTCAATAGCCAGATCGGCACCGCCACGAACGCGACCACGGACCTGGCCACCAACGTGCTCGCCGTCACGCCGACGCAGTGGGACGGCAACCACGACGTGCTCGCCTCGTCCAAGTCCTCGGATCAGACGGCCGACGCCGCAATCCAGAAAGGTCGGGCCGACGTCCGCCAGATCGTGCAGGACCTGCGAGGTTCGATTCTTCGTGGCCGGTCGAGTTCGATCTCGACGACGACCTGACGCCGGATCGTCGTTCGGGACAGTCACCACCCGGCACCGAAACCCCATTCCCGGGGCCGGGTGGTTGACGACTCCGGGTCGGGCTGGCCTAGGAGATCAGCGACGCCGTGTTCGCGTTGAGCCCGTTGGGCGCCTTGGAGCGGTGCACCACCTGGAACTCCGAGAACTCGGCCAGGCCCCACGGCCCGTTCTCCACGCCGATGCCGCTCCACTTGAAGCCCCCGAAGGGCTGTTGCGGCGCCAGCGCGAGGTGGGTGTTGACCCAGGCCGTCCCGCACTCGAGCTGCGCAGCGACGGCGGCGGCCCGGTCGGGGTCGGCGCTCCACACCGAGCCGGACAGGCCGAAGTGGGTGGCGTTGGCCCGATCAATGGCGTCGCCCAGGTCCCGGTAGGGCACCACCGGGAGCGCCGGCCCGAACTGCTCCTCGTCGACGATCCGCGTCCCGTCCGAGAGGCCGGTGAGGATCGTCGGCTCGAAGAAGTAGCCCGGGCGATCCATCGCCTTCCCTCCGGTCACCGCCGTCGCCCCGTGTGACAGCGCGTCGGCGACGAGCTCCTTGACCCGCTCGTACTGGGGCTCGTTGTTGATCGGACCGAGCTTGACGCCCTCCTCGGTGCCCTCGCCGACCTTGATGGCGCGGGCATGCGCGGCGAGTCCCTCGACCACGTCGTCGTAGAGAGCATCGGGGACGTACACCCGTTTGATCGCCGAGCAGACCTGCCCGTTGTTGTTGAACGCCCCGGCGAAGATGGCCGAGGCGACGGTGGCGGGGTCGGCGTCGTCGAGCACGATGGCGGGGTCGTTCCCGCCGAGCTCGAGGGTCACCCGCTTGAGGTCGGGCGCGGCCGACAACGCGACCTTCTTGCCCGTCTCGACCGAGCCGGTGAAACTGATCTTGCGTGGCACGGGGTGCGAGGTCATCCACGCGCCGAGCTCGTCGCCGCCGCTCACGATGTTGACCACCCCAGGCGGGAACACCTCGCGCAGCAGCTCGCCCACCTTGAGCGTCGTCAGTGGGGTGAAGGGCGACGGCTTGAGCACGAGCGTGTTGCCGGCGAGCAACGCCGGGGCGATCTTCCAAAATGCAAGGGTCAGCGGGAAGTTCCACGGCGTGATCGCGGCGACGACACCGAGCGGACGGCGGGCCAGCTCGACACGGGCCGAGTCGTCGTCCTGGATCACCTGGTTCGGCATCTCGAGGTTGGCGAAGTACTGGCTCCAGATGGCCGAGGCGAAGACCTCGATGCCCGCGTCACCGAGGGGCTTGCCCTGCTCGGCCGTCAGGACCGGAGCCAGCTGGTCGCCCGAGCCGAGCAACACGTCGGCCGCCCGCAGGAGGACGGCCCGCCGGGCCGCTTCGTCCGCCTTCCAGTCCCGGGCGGCCTTGGCGGCGGCGTCGAAGGCGGCGTCGAGCTGCTGGCGGGTGCACTCGGGCGCCTGGGCGAAGACCTCTCCGGTGGCCGGATTGCGGACGCCGAAGGTCCCCTCCGTCGGGGCGGCCTCTCCCGCGATTGTCATGACGAACTCGGACATTTGGCACTCCCGGTCTGTGCGGTCGCGGAGGGTTGCCCCACCGGCGCTGATGTTTGGCCCGGTCATCCTCCCACCTCCCCCCGGTGCCGCTCAATCGGCCCGGGTCCCTGCGAGTGGGGTCAGGCGAAGAGCCTGGCCACGAACGCGTCCACGGTGGCCTCCACCCGCGCCCGCAGGGCGTGGTCGCCGGGCCCCGCGGCGATGAGGCCGGCCGCCTCGTTCAGGAAGCCCAGCAGCAGGGCTGCGGCCACGTCCGGATCCCCCGGCACCGAAACGCCTTCCTCTCCGCCCCCGGCAAAAGCGCTGCGGAGCAACGGGAGGCAGGCCGTGGCATCGAGGGCGCGGCAGGCCTCGACCCCGAGGACCGCCGGCGCATCGGCCAGGATCCGGGCCATGGTGGGGTCGGCACAGGCCTCCATGTAGGCCCGACAGCCGCGCCGCAGTTGGTCGCGCAGACCCCGTCCCTCGAGTGCGGCCCCCACCACCCGGCGGACCAGTTCCTCCTCGATCTCGACCACGACGGCGGCCGCCACCTGGGTCTTCGACGCGAAGTGGTGGTACAGCGCACCGCGGGTCACGCCGGCCCGTTCGGCGATCTCCTCACGACCGGTGTTCGCGAATCCCTTCTCGGCGAAGAGCGTGCGGGCCGAGCGCAGCAACGCCGACCGGGTGCGGGCCGACCGGGTCGCCTGGCTCTCCCGTGGTCGGCCGGCCCTGCTCGCCGTGGTCGGGGGCATGCGCTCCTCCTCGTCATTTACATGCGGGCGGCACGCATGTTAGCGTCTCCCCGACCCCGAGGAGGTGGCGCATGGTGACCACGAGTGCGAGCGCGCCCGAACCGATGGAGGCGGACGTCTGCGTGGTGGGGGCGGGTTTGGCCGGGCTGACGGCGGCGCGGCGACTGTCCCAGGCGGGGCAGTCGGTCGTCGTGCTCGAGGCGCGGGACCGCGTGGGCGGACGGGTCTGGACCCGGACCAGCGCGCAGCGGCGTGCCGGTCGACATGGGTGGGTGCTTCGTCGGCCCGCACCACGACCGCATGCATGCCCTGGCCAAGGAGATGGGGGTGAGCACGTTCCCCACCTACGTGCAGGGCGACAACGTGCTCGCCACCGGGGGCAGGGTTCGACGTTACCGGGGCGATATCCCGCGGATCAGCCCGGTGGCGCTGGTCAGCGCGGCGCAGGGCATCGCCCGAATGAACGCCATGGCCAAGAAGGTTCCCGTCGACGCGCCCTGGGAGGCCCCAAAGGCGGCACAGTGGGACGCCGTGTCGATGCGGGCGTGGCTCAGCCGGACCCGGGTGCCGACGCGGCTGGGGCGCGATCTCATCGAGGCCACGGTACGGGCGTGCTTCGCCTCGGATCTCTCCGAGGTGTCGCTGCTCAACTGGCTCTTCCTCGCCCGTTCGGCCGGCGGGGTCGAGTCGCTGATGACGATTGCGGGCGGCTACCAGGACTCCCAGTTCGAGGGCGGCGTGGGGCAGGTGGCCGATGCCATGGCGGCCCAGCTGGGCGACGCGGTCGTGCGCTCGTGCCCGGTTGCCGCGGTGACCCAGCGCCGCGACCGGGTCGTGGTGACCGGGTCCGTGGCGGAGGTAACGGGGCGTCGGGTGGTGCTGGCACTGCCGCGGGCGCTCGCCGCCCGCATCCGCTTCGACCCCGTGCTGCCCGCCGACCACGCGCTGCTCGTGCACCAGATCCCCGCCGGCACCGAGGTGAAGATGGTGGCGATCTACGACGAGCCCTTCTGGCGGGCCGACGGGGTCTGCGGGGCCTCGGTGGCGACCGACGACGCGATCGAGGTCACCCTCGACACCACGCAGCCGGGCCATCCCGAGGGCGTGGTGGCCGGCTACTCGGCAGGGCCGCGCGCCGCGTGCCCTGGCCGTCGCTGGAGCGGGGCCGAGCGCCGAGCCGCCTTCCTCGACATGCTCACCCACCGGCTCGGCCCGAAGGCGGCCGAGCCGCTCGAGGTCCTCGAGCAGAACTGGGCGGAGGAGGAATGGACGCGGGGCTGCTCCATGGGCCACTTCGCGACGGGCGTGCTCACCCAGTACGGGCGGCGGCTGCGCGAGGCGGTGGGTCGGCTGCACTGGGCCGGCACGGAGACGGCGTCGACGTCGTACGGGGGGATGGACGGCGCGGTGCGCTCGGGCGAGCGGGTCTGCGAGGAGATCCTGACGGCCGGGGTCTGAGCCAGCGGCCTACGGCCCCATGCCCTCGGGGCGGGGCCCCGGACCCGAGCCCAGGCCGAGCTTCTCCCGAAAGAAGCTGAGCGTCTGGTCCAGAGCGGCACGGGTGGGCGTGCCCTCCTCGTCGACCAGGTGCTCGGTCAGCACCGAGTGCGCCTGCTTGGGGTGCCCGTAGGGGTTGCCGGGGGCGGAATCGATCTCGACGGCGATGAAGGCCTCGCCGAGCTCGCGGCGCAGCGTCTCGAAGCGCTCCTCGAAGCAGAAGGGATCGTTGCTGAAGCGCAGGCCGAGGACGCAGGTCCCCGCCGCCGTCCGCTCCTTCACCCGGGCCAGGTCGGGGTCGGAGATCCCGATGTCGGCCTTGAACTTCTTGGAGAGCGGGAAGGGCAGCGAGGGCTGGCTGAGCACCGGGGCCAGGACGACGTCATCGACCATCATGGCCAGCGCGAATCCCCCGGTGAAGCACATCCCGACCACGCCCACCCCGGGGCCGCCGCAGCGCTGGTGCTCGAAGGCGGCCAGCTTGCGCAGCCATACCGTGACGGGACTCGTCCTCTTGAGCGCGAAGGCGGAGAACTCACGTGAGATGCAGGCCGGGCCGATCGATCGGAGCGTGTAGGCACCCGACGGCTCGCGTCCGGGCTCGCCGAAGAGGCTCGGCAAGACCGCGGAGCACCCGGCTGCAGCCACCCGGCGGCCGAACTCGGCCACCCGAGGGGTGATGCCCGGGATCTCGCTGATCACGATCACGGCCGGGCCCGAGCCCGATGCGGTAGACGTCGCGCCGCTTGCCGTCCGCCTCGAAGGACTCCTTGGTGAACCCCGTCAGCGCAGCCTCACACGTGCCTGCATCGCTGTTCGCCATGCGCGGACCGTAGCATCGAGCGCCGTGGCCGGACCCTCCCGCTCCCTCGACCCGCGCCTGCCCGTGCTCGTCGGGTTGGGACGGGCGAGCGCCGGGGCGCCGGTCGCGGAGCTGATGACCGAGGCCGTGCGCGGCGGCGGCGGCTGACGCCGGCGCACCGGGAGTGCTCACCTCGGTCGAGTGCGTCATGGTGCCGCAGGGATCGTGGTCGCTGACCGACCCGGCGCGCACCGTGGCCCGGCGCATCGGATCGCCCGGGGCGCGCACGGTCCTGTGTCGAGGTCGGCGTGTCGCAGCAGGAGGTCATCAATCACGCGCTGGCGGCCGTGGCGGCCGGACAGTTTGACACCGTGGTCGTCGTGGGCGGCGAGGCGCGGGCGTGGGCCCGCAGCGGAGCGGTCGAGGACGACGAGGAGCGCCAACCACCCGATGAGGTCCTCACCCGGCCGCCCGACATCGTGGCCGCGATCGAGCGTGCGGCCGGCATCGTGCTCCCGCCGGTGCTGCAGTATGCACTCATCGAGAACGCCCTGGGCGCCGCCGAGCACCTGAGTGCTCACGAGCAGCGAGACCAGATCGCCGCGCTGTGGGCGCGCTTCAACGCGGCGGCCGCCCACAACCCCGAAGCTGCCTTCCCCGAGCCCCGCGGCGCCACGGAGATCGCCACGCCCGGCGCCGGACAACCGCCCACTCGCCTATCCGTACAACCGCTGGCACGCCAGCCAGTGGACGGTCGACCAGTCGTCCGCGCTGGTGATCTGCTCGGCCGAGCGGGCGCGTGCGAGGCCGGCGTCCCGCCCGAGCGTTGGCTCTTCCCCCGTGTCGCGCTGCACTGCTCGGAGGCGGTGACGCTCACGGCGCGGCGCCGACCTGGAGCGCGTGGCCCGCCATGGCGGTGCTCGGGCCGGTCCGCCGAGCACCACATCGGACGGCCGCTGCGCGAGATGCGATTGGCCGAGGTCTACTCGTGCTTCCCGGCGGCCGTGCGTGTGCAGCAGCGTGCGCTCGGGCTCGATCCCACCGGCACCCCCACCCTCACGGGCGGCATGAGCTTCGCCGGCGGCCCCTTCAACCACTTCGTCCTGCAGTCGATGGGCCCGCTGGGACGACGGCTACGCGACGAACCGGAGGAGCTGGGCCTGGTCACGACGGTGTCGGGGCTGCTCTCCAAGCCCGGCCTGGCCGTCTGGTCGGCCTCGCCGCCGGTGGCCGGCCGCGGAGCGCTCCTGGCCGACCTGGCGGAAGAGGCGAGGGCGGCCACCGAGGTCGTCCCGGTGGTCGACGCCCGCCCGTCGGGCCGACGCCGCGCCACCGTGGCCTCCTTCACGGTGACCTACGGCGGGGCGAGGGGCTCGAGCCCGGTCCGCACGGCCATCGTGGCGGACCTGCCCGATGGGGTCCGCACCGCCGCCACCTGCGAAGATGCTGGACCGCCCGCCTCGCCGTGACCGAGGGGCTCATCGGGCGGGCGGTCGCGGTGAAGGACACGACATTCAGCCTGTGAGCGCCATCCCCCCCGGCGGAGCCGGCCCCGCCTCGTCGACCCGGAGCTCGCGGCCCGGGTGCCCGGCCTGCGCCGGGTCGCGGGCATCGCCTGGCCCTGGCGGTGCTGAGTGCGGCGGCCGTGATCGTGCAGGCGGTGGCGCTGGCCGACGCCGTCGACCGCTCGCTGCTGCACCACGCGCCGCTCGGCGCCGTCGACGCCCGCCATCATCCTCGTCGGGCTTGGCCATCGTGGCCCGCGTCGTGCTGCACGGCGCCGGCGACCTCTCGGCCTACGGCCGCCGACCGCGTCGTGGCGCGCGTTGCGGAGCGAGCTGCTGCGCCAAGCGCTCGCGCTGGGTCCCGGCTGGCTGGCCGGCGAGCGGGCCAGGCGAGCTCTCGCTCACGGCCACCCGCGGGCTGCGCTCGCTCCACACGTACTACGCGCGCTACCTGCCACAGGCCGCGGCCGCCGCCGTCATCCCAGTGATCCTGCTGGCCTGGGTGGCCACGCAGGACTGGCTGTCCTTCGTCGTGGTCGTCGTGTTGGTGGTCGCCGTGCCCGTCACGATGGTCTACTTCGGGCGTGAGTCGACCAGGCGCTCGCAGCGCCAGTGGCGCCGACTCGGGTCGCTGGCCGGCCGGTTCCTCCAGCTCGTCGAAGGGTTGCCGACCCTGCGCGCCTTCGGGCGCGAGCAGCACGGTCGCCGAGAGGTGGAGGCGGCCACCGAGGGCGTGCGTTCTGCCACCATGCGCACCCTGCGCGTGGCCTTCCTGTCGGCTCTGTCCATGGACATGATCGCCGGCTTCGGCGTCGGGTTCGTCGCCATGGTCCTCGGCCTGCGCCTCCTCTGGGGGGAGCTTTCCTTGCAGACGGCCATGGCCGTCCTGCTGGTGGCGCCCGGAGATCTTCATCCCGCTGCGCCGGGCGGGCGCCGAATTCCACGCCAGCACCGAGGGGCAGGCCGCGGCGGCGCGCGTGCTCGAGGTGCTGGCGGCGCCGGTCCCGGGGCCCGCGCCGGCCACGCCCGCCCGGGCGCCGACGGCGACGACGACGGCGGCGGCGGCGGGGGTCCGACCCCGGCCCCACGCCCGCGGTGCGGATCTGACCGTCGAGGGCCTCCGGGTCGAGTACGCGCACCGCGACCGCCCGGCCCTCACCTCCTTCTCGCTGCACGCGCCGTCGGGGTCACGCCTGGCGCTCACCGGGCCGTCGGGATGCGGGAAGTCGACGGTGCTGGGGGCCTTGTTGCACTTCGTGGTGCCGGACGAGGGCACCATGTCCGTCGACGGTCGTCCGTCCGTCACACAGAGCACGGCGGAGTGGCGGACCCACTTCTCGTGGCTGCCCCAACGGCCTCACCTCTTCAACGCTGGCCTGGCCGAGAACCTGCGGCTGGGCGCTCCCGACGTCCCCGACGCCGACCTGCGGCGCGTGCTCGAGGCCGTCGGCCTCTCCGACCTCTTGGCCAACCTGCCCGCCGGGCTGGACACCGCCGCTCGGCCACGACGGGCTCACGCTGAGCGCCGGCGAGCGCCAACGCGTCGCCCTGGCCCGCGCCCTGCTGCGCCCCGCGCCCGTCCTCTTGCTCGACGAGCCCACCGCCTCGCTCGACGCCCCGACCGTGGCCCGGCTCGCACCGGCCATCGAACCGTGGCTGGACGGCCGCACCGTCGTCGTGGCGGCGCACGAGCCCGTCCTCCTCCCCCGCTTCGACGCCACCCTCGCACTGCCGGCGTCCGGTGGGCTCCCGCTCGCGGTCACGCCGTGAGCCGGCCGCAGGGTGCACTCCGCCGGGTCCTCGCCGAGCCGGGCACGCCCTGGGGGCGGCTCGCCCTCGCCGGGCTGCTCGGCCTGGCCGCGGCGGCAGCGACCATCGGCCTGCTGGTCGGGCTCGGGCTACGTCGTGGGCAGGGCCGCGCTGCGGCCCGGGCTCAACGCGATCGTCGGCATCCTCGCCGCCGTCGAGGTGCTGGCCTTCGTGCGCGGGCCGCTGCGCTACGAGGAACGCCTCGTCGGCCACGACGCCGCTCTGCGCGCGCCTGACCCGCTGGCGACTGTGGCTCTACGACCGCCTCGCGCCGCGGGTGCCCGCCGGCCTCGCGGGGTGGCGCAGCGGTGACCTGCTGGCGCGGGCCATCGACGACGTCGACGCCCTCCAAGACCTCTATCTCCGCTCGCTGCTGCCGATGGCGATCGCCGTGGGCGCGTCCGTGATCGGGACGGTGGCCGTCGGGCCTCATCCTGCCCTGGGCCGCCCTGGCCCTCGGGCTCCCGCTCGCCGTCGCGCTGATCGTGCCGGCGCTGCTCACCTGGCGGCGGAGCGGCGACGACGAGATGGCCGCGCTGTCCGGTGCGCTGTCCGCCAAGGTGGTCGACGCGCTGGGCGGCATGCCCGAGCTGCTGGCCTTCGGGGCCGCCGCACGCCACGCTGCGCGCCATCGAGGAGCTGGGCGACCGAGCGGACGCGCTCGATCGCCGCCACGCGCGCCTGGCCGCGGCCACGGCACTGGTCATCGGGGTGTGCCTCGCCGCGGCGGTGGTCGGGGTGCTCGCACTCGGCGTCGCCGCCGTCCACGCGCACCAACTGGGCCAGGTCATGGTGGCCGTGCTCCCCCTGGCCGCGCTCGCCACCTTCGAGACGGTTCCGGGCGTGCCGCCGGCGGTGGCCCGCGCCTTGGCGGTGCGTGCCTCGGCCGAGCGACTCTTCGCACTCGAGGACGTCCCGGTCCCGGTGCGCGACCCCGCCGCTGCGGAGCCTCGGGCGCCGGGGGTACCCGAGGTGGCCTTCGAGGACGCCGCCCTGCGCTACGGGCCGGGACTGCCCCGTGCCCTCGACGGCATCAGCCTGCGCCTCCCGCCCGGGGGTCGGCTGGCCGTCACCGGCTCGAGCGGGGCCGGCAAGTCGAGCCTCGTCAATGCGCTCATGCGCTACTGGCCGCTCGAGGCCGGGGCGCTCTCGCTCGGCGGGACGAACGTGGAGCGCCTCACCCAGTCCGACGCCCGGGGTGCGTGCGCACTGGCGGACCAGCGCGCCCAGATGTTCGCGGGCACGGTGCGCTCGAACCTCACCCTCGCCCGGGCCGACGCCACCGAGGACGAGATCGCGGGAGCCCTGCGCGTGGCGCGTCTCGACGAGTGGGTGGCGACGCTGCCCCAAGGTCTCGAGACCCCGGTCGGCGAGGACGGAGTGGCGCTCTCGGGAGGCGAGCGCCGACGCCTCTCCGTGGCCCGCGCGGTCCTCGCCCCGGGACCGCTGGTCATCCTCGACGAGCCCACGAGCGGCCTCGACCCGGACTTGGCCGACGAGCTGATCGAGGGCGTGCTGCACGTCGCCGGGGACCGCAGCGTCCTCGTCATCACGCACCGGGCCGCCGAGGCGGCGCGGTGCGACGCCGTCGTCGCCCTCGAGGCGGGTCGCGTCGTGTCGACGCAGGGCTGAGCGCTCACGCCCGGGCCCGGTAGCCCGCGGTGGTCGCCGCGACGGCCGGGCCGGTGGCGCCGTCGTGCCTCGTGCCCTGCCCGCCCGTGGCCGGCCCGAGGGACGAGCCGGACGACCCGCCCGAGGGGCACCACGCGTTCGGGGGCACCCCGGCACACGGGTCGGCCATCGTGGGCAGGTCCTGGGGCAGCGGCGCCAGGTGCACACCGGTCTGCGGCGGGTAGCGGGAGCCGACGGGGCAGGCGGCGAGCCGCGAGTCGCACTCGACCTCGGACACGAGCGTGGCGTCCAGGTTGGTCGTCGTGGACGTCACGGCGCACGTCGGCTGCAGCTGCTCCAGGTTGGCCGGCGCACTGCCGCGGGGCGCCGTGTTGTCGGCGTAGCAGTTCGAGGGCAGGCCGGCGTGCAACACGATCTGGCCGAAGTCGGCGTTGGTCGGGTTGCCGTAGAAGCCGTCGTTGACGTACGTGTTGCCCTTCAGGGCGTCTCCCTCGGGGTCGAAGACGCAGCCGAGCCCCGTGATCTGGTACCCGCCGTAGTCGGCGCACTTCTGGTGGAGCGACGGGGTGCCGCTGTCGGGATAGGGGACGAACAGGGTTCCCCAGGCGCCATTGTTGGCAAAGGTGTTGTCCATGACGGTGTCGTTCCGCCCCCGGAGAGGGTCATCCCCGTCCCGATGGGGCCGGCGGCAGCGTTGCCCGCCTCGGGCGTGTCGCCGTTGTTGTTGTCGTGCACGTCGTTGTGGATGAACACCCAGCACGAATGGGTGTGCGTGATCGGGCTGGTGCCTCCGTGGGGGCAGGCGCCGTTCTGGGGCGGCGGTGGGTCGCCGGCGATCTGGGTGTTGGTGTCGACGCCGTCTTGGTTGTCGTCGAACTGCGAGTTCTCGATCACGACGGCGCCGCCCGAGTTGGTGCCCGAGTAGCCCAGGGCGTTGTTCTCCATCCAGGCGTGGTCGATGGTGACGTCGCACAACTGGAGGCAGGCGCCGACGTACATGCCCGAGTCGTTCATGTTGGACGCCGTAGATCTGGTTCCAGCTGGCCGGGCCCTGTGAGTTCGACGAGAAGATGCCGTACTCGGCGGCCGAGGTCTCGTTGGCGAAGAAGGTCGTCGTCCCGGTGAGGTAACTGCCCGTGTAGCCGGACAGCCCGATCTTCCCCGAACCGTCACCGCCGTTCCACCAGATCTCGTTCCCCGAGTCGCCCGCGCCGCCGAGGAAGTTGCAGGCGGTCAGGTTCTCGACGCTCACATCGTCCGCCTTCCACACCACGATCCCGTTGCGACCCTGGGGCTTGCCGTCGGCGACGGGCCCGAAGTTCTGCCAGTCCGGGTCGGAGCTGCACGGGGTCGGCGCGCCCGCCTTGGTCCCGTCCACGATGACGGTGTCGCGGTTCATGCCCCGGAGGTGCAGGTCCGGGGTGTGCACGACGACCCCACCGTGGTCGCCGGTGGAGAGCTGGCTGGCCGACGTCACGTGGGTGTCGTCGTCCTCGTGGTAGTCGCCGGGCGCGATGAGGATCCAGTCGCCGGACTGGGCCGCGTTGACCGCGGCCTGGATGGAGCGGTACTGCCCGGCGTGCCCGTGGTAGGTGCCGACGAGCAGCACGGCGGACGAGCTCGACCCCGAGGAGCACGCTGCCAGCACCGAACCGGTCAGGAGGGCGGCGGCCAGTGCGGCCGCCCGTCGCGCCGTGGTCGTCCGTCGTGCCATGGGTCCTTCCCCCGAGCGCCCGCCACGCGTCACACCCGTTTGGAGAACATAGTCCCCGCCCCTCGGACGGGAGGCGAACGATCACTGGGGCCACACCGGCGCCGCCCGGGTCGCGTGCGACCACGACGACGGGCCGTCGACCCTGCGCTCAGTCGGGGTCGTCCCCCTCAGCCGCCCCCGCCGACCGGCGCCGGATCTCGGCCGCCGAGGGCGCCGGGTACTCGAGCTTGCCCGGCCGCCAGCCGAGGGCGATCTTCTGCGGGCCCGGCCCTTCCTCGGCCCAGACATGGCAGGTGTTGGTCAAGAACGAGAAGCCGCCCTCGCGCAGGGGGTGCTCGCCGTCACCCATCTCGACCTGCCAGGCACCCGAGGAGGTGAGGCCTTGCACCACGACGGGGCCCATGGCCCGCGCCAGGAACTCGACGTGGCTGCAGCCGCGCTCGCGTCCGAAGCGCTGCTGGACGGCGTTGGTGTAGCCCCGGGCCACCGATAGTCCGACCAGGTCGCGGAAGCTCGGCTCGATCGTCGTGCACTCGGTGTGCGGGTAGGTCTTCATGTCGGCCGCGGCGTCGACGATGGTCATGTCGGCGCGGCGAACCACCAGTCCGAGCTCCATGACGTGCAGGTCGCGTGGCCCGTGCGTGCCGCCGGCCCAGGGCCGCTCGTCGTGGAGGGTCCCGATCACCGCGAAGTACTCACCGCGCTGGAACACCTCCATGGCGATCGTCCGCCGGTGGACGGGGTCCTCGTCCGACCCTGGGGGCGGACGGAGCGCCGCGAGCGTGGGTGAGGGTTCAGGCACCAGGTGATTGTGACGCCCCGCCGTCGGGAGAGGCCAACGCCACCTCGTTGTAGCCGTGCAGGATCGGTGCGTCACGGTTCCAGCCGATGCGGGTCACCGAAGCCGTGCGCAGGTGGAGGCGCCAGTACAGGTCGACGGTCCCGAGAGCCCAGGCCACGGCCGCTTTGATCGGCGTCACGTGGCTCACGACGACCACGTCGCCGACGGCCCGCCGTGCCCCCGACCCGTCGGCGGCGAACAGCTCCTCACAGGCGGCGGCGATCCGCCGGTCCACCTGGGCCAGGGTCTCCCCTCCCTCGGGGCGGAAGTCGCGGTCGCTGCGCCAGTGCTGCCACACCTCGGCGGGGATCCCGCCCAGGGGTCGGCACTCGAACTCGCCGTAGTCGACCTCGATCCACCGTTCGTCGACCTCGACCGGCGGGCCCAGGTCCAAGAGCTCGGCGGTGTCGCGAGCACGGCGCAGCGGGCTCGCTCGGACCTCGGCGACCGGGTCCCGCAGCAGCGAGCGCGCCGCCACCGCCTGGGCCCGTCCCGCGTCGGTCAGCTCGGCGTCGGTCCGTCCGAGGAGCAGGCCCTGTGCGTTGGCCACCGACTCGCCGTGGCGCACCAGGATCAGCACGGCAGCGCCCCGCCGCTCAGCGAGGAACGAGGATCCGGCCGCACTGCTCGCAGGTGGCGATCTGGCCCGGCGGGAGGGCGCGGATGTTCTCGACCTCCACCGAGGACAGCTCGAGATGGCAGCCGTCGCAGCGGTTGCCCACGAGCCGGGCGGCACCGGTGCCCCGGAGGCGCGCCCGCAGTGTCTCGTAGCGGTCGGTCAACGCCGTCGGGAGAAGGGAGGCCTCGGCCGCGCGGGACCCGACGGCCGCGGCCAGCGCCGCCTCGATCTCGAGCTGGTCCCGGGCCACCTGGGCCCGCAGCTCGTCGGCGCTGCGCCTCGAGGGGCGCACCGCGCTCGCGCAGGGCGGCCAGCTCGGCGTCGACGGGGTCCTGGTCGAGCATGGCCACCAGCTCCAGCTCCTCCAGCTCAGACCGGCGATCGGCGAGGTGGCGCACCTCGTCGTTCATGGCCTGCAGGTCGCGGCCCGAGGAGCTGGTGGCGGCGTACATCCGCCGCTCGATGGCGGTCCGGCGCTCGGTGATGCCTGCGATCTGCTCCTCGAGCTCCTTCTGGGTCGCCATCAGCGCGGCGGCGCGGGCCGTCGCGGCCACCCGCTGGGCCTCGAGGCCGGCCAGCTCCGCCTCCACCGCCGCCAGCCCCGAGGTCTCGGCCAGCGCGTCGCGTCGGTGCTGCAGCTGGGCGATGGACGTGTCGAGGTCCTGGACCGCGAGCAGGTGATCGAGGTCGTCGGTCACGAGAGTGCCTCGTAGACGGCTCGGGCCACGGGAAGCGCGTCGAGCAGCGCGGGATCGGCCAGGGCCATGGCCTCCTCCCAGCTGCACCAGAGCGCGTCGGGGCTCTCGCCGGCAGGCGGCTCGGGGTCGTCGTCCGCCCCGAGCAACAGGTAGCGCAGGTCGAGATGCGTGTGGCCGAGGGCCGCCTGGTGCACGTCGAGGTGGATCAGGCGCGGACCGGCGGCCGGGTGCGCCACGGCAAGGCCCAGCTCCTCGGTCGCCTCCCGCCGCGCCGCCACCTCGGGCGCCTCGCCGGCGTCGATGTGTCCGCCCGGCTGCATCCAGATGCCGAGGCGCTTGTGGAGGTGGAGCACCGTGCCGCGCCGGCCCACCACGATGCCCGAGGCGGTGACGTGGGTCGGGTCGGCGTGCTCGTTGCAGGGCGCCGTCAGGCGGCCGAGCTCGGACAAGAAGCGTTGGCGGGCCGCCAGCTCACGCGGCGACGCGGGCCCGTGGCCCTCGACCAGCGCCCGCAGGTCCTCGGTGGAGTCGCCGATGCCCGGACTCCCCATCACGTGAATCCCTAGCACAGGTGGCCGGTGAGCACCGTGGTCGCGTAGCCCGCGATGCGCACCCGGTCGCGCTCGGGACGCACGTACAGCGTGGCGCCACGCCGGGAGAGCTGGCGGGCGACGAGGCTCTCGCGTCCCAGCTCGGCGGCCCAGTACGGCCCGGCGCAGCATTGCGCCGACCCGGTAGCGGGGTCCTCGTCGATCCCCACATTGGGCCCGAAGACCCGCAGCACGTAGTCCGCGTCCGAACCGGGCGCGGCCGCCGCCGTCAAGAGCAGCGCCTTGGACCCGACCGCCGCGATGGCGGCCAGGTCGGGCACGTAGGCCCCGACCGCCTCGGCCGAAGAGAGGGCGACGAAGGTGAAGAAGCCGCTGGAGCCGCTAGCGGCGACGGCGCCGGGCCACTGCTCCTGCAGGGGGTCGGGCAGCGGGGCCGGCGTCACCGGGTCGGCCGGGAAGTCGAGCTCGATGCGGTCCCCGTGGAAGGCGGCGCGCAGCGGCCCGCTTCGGGTGTGGAAGGTCAGGGGCGCCCTGCCGTCGACGGTGTTCCCGGCGCGCAGCGCGTGGGCCGAGGCCAGGGTGGCGTGGCCGCACAGGTCGATCTCGGTGGCGGGCGAGAACCAGCGCAGCCCGAAGGTGGTCGGGTCGTCGGTGGGCGTCAGGTAGGCCGTCTCGGCGATGCCGAGCTCGAAGGCGATCGACTGCATGCGGTCGTCGGTGAGCGGCTCGCTCAGGAGGCACACGGCCGCCGGGTTGCCGCCGAACAGCGACATCGCTGAAGGCGTCGACCCATGTGATCGGAATGGTCATGGCGACCACGATGCTAAGCGGGCCAAGGCGTCGTGCAGCACGTCGTCCCGCTTGCAGAAGGCCCAGCGCACGAGCGTCCGGCCCGCCGCCGGGTCGGCCGGGTCGTAGAAGACCGAGCTCGGGATGGCGACGACCCCGCAGCGCCCCGGGAGGGCCAGGCAGTAGTCGTGGCCGCTCAGGCCGGGAGCGACCGACCCGATGTCGGTGGTGACGAAGTAGGTGGCGGCGGGCCGGTAGACCTCGTAGCCCAGCCCGGACAGTCCGTCGCAGAGCAGGTCGCGCTTGGCCGCCAGCTCCGCGGCGAAACCCCGCAGGGTGTCGGGAGGGAGGCCGAGGCCGTGGGCGATCGCGAGCTGCAGGGGGGCCGCGCTGGTGTAGGTGAGGAACTGCTTCGCCGCCCGCACGGCGGCGACCAACGGGGCAGGGGCGGCCACCCAGCCCACCTTCCAGCCCGTGAAGGAGAAGGTCTTGCCGCCCGAGGAGATCGTCAGCGTGCGGCCGCGCATGGCGGGCAGCGTGGCGAGGGGGACGTGGGTGCCGTCGAAGACGAGGTGCTCGTAGACCTCGTCGGTCACCGCCAGGAGGTCGTGGGCCCGGCACAGGGCGGCGACCTGCCCCAGTTCGTCGGAGGAGAACACCTTGCCCGTCGGGTTGTGCGGCGAGTTGACCAGCACGAGCTTCGCCCGCGGGGAGGCCGCCGCGGCGGCGAGCTCGTCGGGGTCGAAGGACCAGTCGGGCGGGTGCAGGCGCACGAGGCGCGGGCCGCGCCCCGGCCATGGCGCAGCAGGCGGCGTAGGAGTCGTAGGTCGGCTCGAACATGACGACCTCGTCGCCGGGCTCGCACAGGGCGAGCAGGGTGGCCGCAATGGCCTCGGTGGCGCCGACGGTGACGAGCACCTCGGTCTCGGGATCGAGGTCGAGGCCGTACCAGGCCCGCTGGTGCGCGGCGACGGCGCCGCGCAGCTCGGGGATCCCGTTGCCGGGCGGGTACTGGTTGCGCCCCTCCCGGATGGCCGCCACCGCGACCTCGCGGAGCGCAGCGGGCCCGTCGGTGTCGGGGAAGCCCTGGCCCAGGTTGACCGAGCCGGTCTTGGTCGCCAATTCGGACATCGTGGCGAAGATGGTGGTGGTGAACGGGCGGAGGCGCCGGGCCAGATACGCGTCCGCTGGCACCGCGACGATCGTACCAACGGCGATTGGGCGCGCCTATCGTCGGGTCGGACCGTGCTCAGCATCGCCAACTACAACATGCATTGCGGAATCGACGGGTGGGGCAGGCCCTACGACTACGTCGCCGCGATCGGTACGTTGCACTCCGACGTCATCGTGCTCGAGGAGGCCTGGACGGCCGAGGGGGACGACGGAGGCGGGCAGGCGGCGGAGGCGGCGCGGGCGCTCGGCTACCAGATCGAGGCCCGCACGCTCGGGCACGGGCGCCGCATCCGCCCCCAACCGGGGGCGCCGGCCACCTGGCTGGCCCGGCCGGTGTGGGCCGATCGCAACAGGGCGCTGTACATGGACGGTGTGCGCCCGCAGCCGGCGCGGGTGCGGGCCTTGGCGCGCTGGCAGGAAGGGGAGCCGGGGACGTGGGGCATCGCCGTCCTCGTCCGGCCGGAGCTGCCGATCGAGGCGACGCGGCTCGTGCACATGAGCGTCCTGCGGGCCGACACGGTGCGCCGGGCCGCGCTGGTCGTGGACCTCACGGTGGACGGCAGGCCGATCTCGGTGGCGGGTACCCACATGTCGCACCTCCACTTCGGCTCACACCGCAACTGGGCCGAACTGCGCCGCCAGCTGCGCACCGAGGCGCGCCCCGACGCCGTGCTGGCCGGGGACATGAACACCTGGGGCCCGCTCGTCCACCTCTTCATGCCCGGGTGGCACCGTGCGGTCGTCGGGCGCACCTGGCCCACCTGGCGCCCGCACAGCCAGATCGACCACATCATCGTGCGGGGCGCGTTGCGCCCGGTCGCGGGCGAGGTCTTCCCGCACGCCGGGTCGGACCACCGGCCGGTGCGGGCCGAGTTGGAGGTGGGTCCGGCGCGGCACCTGTCGGACGTGGCCGCCGAGCCCGGTTGACGACGGGTGCGCGACGTCCATTCGGCGGCGGAGCCGAACCGGCCCCCCCTGCGGGTGCACCCGACGGTGCGGTCGGGGGACCATTGAGGCGGGGCCCTGTGCCCACGGTCGTGGCGCCGGCTCGGCGGCCCGGCGACGATGGTCGTGCGATGCGGCGGGCGTGGCGTCTCAGTCTGGTGGCCGGCCCTGTGCTCGCCCTCGGCGTCGGGACGGCGGCTTGTTCGGGCGGCGGCACCGGCTCGTCGTCGGCCACGACCTCGAGCACCACACGGGCCGCGCCGCGGGCCCCCGCGTCCACCACGTCGACCACGTCGACCACCGGGGCGAGCAGCGTGGCCGCCACCACGACGACCGGGGCCTCGACCACCACCAGCACCGCCGCCTCCGGTGCGGCGCCGACACTCGGCGTGGCGGGCGCCTTCGGCAGCGGCGGCGTCGGCTTCGGGCAGGTACGGCCGACGGAGATCTCGCTCGGCGGCGACCCGACCGGGATCCTGTCCGGCATCACGTGGCAGTCCTGGGGTGGCAGCCAGGCGACGGGGTCGGGTACCAGCACCTATGTCGGGCCGGGCCAGACGGTGGCGCAGGGCACCCAGGAGATCGCGACGGTCGTGGCGTTCGACCTCGGGACGTGCCTCGGCGCGCCCGCCTACCAGCAGGTGTCGTGGTACTTCCCCCAACAGGGCCAGACGCCCGCCGACAACGGGTCGACCCCGATCAACGCCTGCACGGGACCTTAGGGTGGAGGCCGCACCGCTGCGGCCGGCGCTCAGGACGACGGTGGCGGCCCGGCGGCCAGCGCGGCGACCGCCTCGTTCACGTTCGAGAAGAAGTGGTCCTCACCGATGCGCACCGCCAGGCCGCTGCGCCGCAGGCTGTCGTGGAGGTGCACACCGGCCCGGGCGACGCCGAAGGCGATGCCGTCCCGTTCGAAGAGGTCGATGACCTGGCGCAGGGAGCGGGTCCCGGTGAAGTCGATGTCGGACATGCCCATGGCATCGAGGACGAACGCACGCACGGGTTCGGGGGCCTCCCCCAGGGCGTCGGACACCTGGTCGCGGAAGTGCACGGCGTTGGCGTACCAGATCGGCGTGGCGAACAGCGCGACGAGGACCCCGGGGACATGTTCGGCGGTGGGGTCCAGTGCCGGGCGGGCCCAGCTCGTGGTCCCCGGGATGCGCCCCATGACGTGCAGCTGGGGCCGGGAGCTCAGGCGGATGCGGTCGAGGATCGCCAGGCCGACGGCAACCCCGATGCCCTGCTCCACTCCGATCAGCACGACGGCGAGGAGCGTCACGGCCGCCAGCCCGAACTCGAAGAGGTTGAAGCGGTAGATGGCGGCGAGGTCGCGGCCGTTGAAGAGGCGGTACGCGATGTACAAGAGGATCGCGGCCAACGTCGCCAATGGCACGTCCTTGAGGACGCCCGCAAAGGGAAGGAGGAGCAGGACGCCGGCCGCGGCGCCCAGGGCGCCCGCCTGGGTGCGGCCGCCGGCCGCGACCAGGGCCCCGGTGCGGGGCGGACTGGCGTCCACCGGGAACGAACCGACCAGTCCGGCCATCACGCTGCCGGCGCCGACCCCGAGGAAGTCACGGCCGGCGTCGACGTCGTAGCCACCCTTCTCGGCGAAGGCGCGCGTGGTCGCCGCGGTCTGGGTCAAGACGACGAGGGTGACGACGGCGGCCAGCGGCGCCAGGCTCCCCAGCGCGGACCACGACAGCCCGCTCAGCCCGATACGGGGCACCTCGGTCTTGACCTGGCCCAGGACGGCGACGCCGTGGGCCTGCAGGTCCAGCGCGCCCACCAGCGCGGTGGAGACGACCATGCCGAGCAGCGCACCCGGGATGCGGCGGTCGAGGCGCGCGCTCACGACCACGATGGCCAGCACGCCGAGACCGAGGGCGAGCGACCATCCGTTGACCTCGTTGAGGTGGGTGAGCACGTAGGCGACGCGGTGCTGGTTCGATCCCGACGTCGGCGGCAGACCCAAGAGGTCCGGGAGCTGGTGGGCGATGATGATGACGGCCACGCCGGACAGGAAGCCGGTCACGATGGGCGCCGAGAGGAACTCGGCGATCCACCCCAGGCGCAAGATGCTCACCAGCATCACCATGAGGCCGACCATCACAGCCAGGATCGCCACAAGGTCGACGTAGTGGGCGGAGCCGGTGAGGGCGAGCGCCGACACGCCGGCGGCGAAGAGCGGCGCGATCGTCGAGTCGGCGCCAACGGACATCTGCGGGTTCGAGCCCAAGAGCGCGAAGAGCACGGTCCCCGCGATGAAGGCGTAAAACCCGGTGATCGGAGGCATGCCGGCCAGCCGGGACGTCGCGAGCTGCTCGGGCACCGCGATGGCGAGCAGGGTGAGACCCCCGGCCAGGTCCGCGCCGGCCCAGGCCCGCGGGTAGCCGTGCAGCGAGGTGAACACGGGCGGCCGTCGCACCGCGACATCATTCCCCACCGGCGCATCCACCAGGCCGACCCGATGGGCCGACCCAATCGACCGAGCCAATTGAATAGTCTCGGTTGGACGGTCGAGGCGCTGCGGCGGCCGGCGCCGTCGATCCGCCCGAAGGAGGCTCCCCAACGATGAGCGACTACCCCTATGGCGACCGCTTCGCCGTCAACCGCTCGCTGCCGGACCAGGGCATGAGCCGGGAGGAGGTGCTCGCCGAGCTGCACACCATGGCGACCGAGGAGGATGCGTTCTGGGAGACGGGCAAGTGCTCGGGCACCATGTACTGCGGAGACCACGACCACTACCGCTTCATGAACGAGGCCTTCGGCCTCTTCGCCCACGTGAACGTCCTGCAGCGCGACATGTGCCCGAGCGCGACGAAGTTCGAGGCGGAGATCATCGCCATGACGCTCGACCTCCACGCCGGCGACGCGGCGGTGGCTGCGGGTGACGACCCCTGCGGCCTGGTGACCACCGGAGGGACCGGCAGCATCTTGCACGCCGTTCTCGCCTACCGCGAGCACGCAGCACAGACGCGCGGCATCACCCAGCCCAACGTGATCAAGCCCGAGACCGCGCACCCTGCCTTCGACAAGGCGTGCCATCTCTTCGGGGTGGAGCTGCGGCGCGCCCCCATCGACCCGGTCACCACGCACGTGGACATCGACTGGGTGCGCGACCACGTGGACGACAACACGGTGGCGCTCATCGGTTCGGCCTGCAACTACGGCTACGGCACCGTCGACCCCGTCGGCGACCTGTCCGACCTGGCGCTCGAGCGCGGCATCGGGCTCCACGTCGACGCCTGCCTGGGTGGCTTCATCCTGCCCTTCGGCCGAGAGCTGGGCTACGACATCGCGGCGTTCGACTACTCGGTCCCCGGCGTGACCTCCATGTCGGCCGACACCCACAAGTACGGGTACGCCTTCAAGGGCTCATCGGTGCTGAGCTTCCGCTCCAAGGCGCTGCGCAACGCGCAGTACTTCTACCTGACCGACTGGAGCGGGGGGAAGTACACCTCGCCGGGCATGGAGGGCTCCCGCTCCGGCGGCCTGATCGCCGCCACCTGGGCCGCCATGGTGCAGCTCGGCCACGGGGGCTACCTGGGCTACGCCCGGCAGATCTTCGAGACATCCTTCGCCATGCAGGAGGCCGTGACGGCGCACCCCGAGCTGCGCCTGGTCGGCCGGCCGACCTTCCTCTTCTCCTTCACCTCCGACGAGTTCGACGTCTACCACGTGAACGACTTCATGCGGACCAGGGGCTGGCGCTTCAACGGGCAGCAGTACCCCAACGCCTTGCACATGGCGGTGACGCGCCCGCAGACCCAGCCCCATGTGGCGGACGAGTTCGCGGCCGACCTGGCCGACGCCGTCGCCTACGCCAAGGAGCACGCGGACGAGGCGCCGCGCTCCGGGGCCATCTACGGCGGCGTCGCCGGCGGCATGACCGACGAGGCGGACGGGTTCATCCGCGCCGTCATGGCCGACATGCTCGACCGCCAGTCCTCCATCCCGGCCGAGTGACGCCGGCAGAGAGCGGCCCGCCCCGCGACTGGGTCGAGGGGTGCGTGGCCGCCCAGGCTGCGCTCGACGCCGCCCTCGTCGACCTGAGCGACGCCGTGGCGCACGGGCCCAGCCTGCTGCCCGGCTGGAGCGTCGGGCACGTGCTGACCCACATCGCGCGCAACGCGGACAGCGTGGTGTGGCGGCTGGAGGGCGCCGCCCGGGGCGAGGTGCGCGACCAGTACCCCGGGGGCCTGGAGCAGCGCGCCGCCGACATCGAGGCCGGAGCGGCGCGGGCGGCGGCCCTGCTGGTGCGCGACGTGCGGCAGACCTCGGCGGCCGTCGAGCACACGATGGCGGGACTCCCCGCGGCGGCCTGGGACGCCCCGTCCCGCACGTCACGCGGTGTGCCGGAGAGCTCCCGTGACGCGGTGCTCTCGCGTTGGCGCGAGACGGTGGTCCACCACGGCGACCTGGGCCTCGGTCGGGTGCCGATCCCGCCCGCGCTGATCGACGCGTGGCTGCCCCGCGAGCTGCCGCGCCTGGCGGAGCGGACGGACCCGGCGTCGCTCCTGGCCTGGGTGATCGGCCGGGGTGAGCCGCCGGTGCTGGCCGCCTGGTAGCCGGGCCGGCGGCCTCCCCTTGGTCCGGGTGAGGAGACCGCGGAGCTAGAGGGAGACGAAGGCGTTGCCGGCGCGGTCGACGGCCACGCAGAACCCGGTGGTCGGGCACGAGATGGCGGTCAGGGCATGGCCCTCGTCGATGAGCGTGCCGGAGCTCCACGTCGTCCCGTCCCAGGCGAACACCCGCCCGACGGAGTCGACGGCGCGACAGAACGTCGGCGTGGGGCACGAGACGGCGGTCAGGCCGGAGGCGTCGGTCCCGGTCAGCGGCGGCTCGGTGGCGATGGAGACCGGCGCCGAGAACACGAGGCCGTTCCAGGTCAAGACGTCCCCGCTGCTGTCCACCAGCACGCAGAAGGACGCCGAGGCGCAGGACACCGAGTTGAGCTGGCCCTGAGGGTCTGCGTCGTTGGGCTGGGTCCAGGTGTGCCCGTCCCACACCGACGGACCGCCCTCGGCAGCGACGCAGAAGGACGGCGACACGCACGAGATCTGGTTGGCCGCCCCCCAGGCGCCCAGGTTGCCCGACCAGCCCGAGCCGTCGAACTCGAACGAGTTGCCCTCGCCGTCGATCGTCATGCAGAAGGTGGGGCCCGTGCAGTCGATGGCGGTGATGCCCTGCGCGGCGGGGATGGTCGCCGGCCTCTGCCAGGCCGAGCCGTTGAACAGCGCCACCTGGTTCAGGTTCGGCGCAGCGGCGCAGAAGCTCGGGCTGGCGCACGACAGGTAGGCGACGCCCTGGGGCGAGGGGGACGGCACGGCGGGCCCGAGCGCGGTCACCTTGTCGAAGACGAGCCGGTAGGTCTGCCCGGTCGCCGATCCGAACAGGCAGGCGTCGGGTGTCGGGCACGAGACGACGGTCAGGTCGGTGCCCGGGGCGATGGGGACCGCGTTGGACCACGTCCCCGCCGGTCCCGCCGTCGTCGGCTTGGTGTGGGCCGCGGTCGTGGTGGTCGGGGCGCCCGACGAGGTCGGGGTGCTCCCGCCGCACCCGGCGGCCAGCAGCGCCAGGGCCGCCACCGCCAACGCCGCCGCGACCGGTCCCGCCCGTCCCCGCACTACGTGCGAACGGGGAGGCCGTTCGCCTCGATGGCCCGGTGCCGGGACCACGTGTCGAGCACGATCAGCGTCTTGGTGCCGGTGACGCGTCCGCGCCGGCGCAGCTGCTCGATGACCTGCCCGAGGCGCTCGACGTCGGGCACCTGAAGCCACACGAGCGCATCGGGATCACCGGCCGTCGTGAACACGGCCTGGACCTCGGAGAGCTGCATGGCCGTTTCCTTGATCTCCTGCAGGTCGGCGGTCCCGGCGAAGCGGACCTCGGTGAAGGCCTGGATCGGACGCCCGGCCTTGCGGTGGTCGACAACGACGGTGTACCCGGCGATCACCCCCGTTCGCTCCAGGCGCTCGATGCGGCGGGTCACGGCCGAGGCCGACAAGGACACCTGCTCGCCGATATCGGCCATGGTGCGCCGGGCATTCTGCGAGAGCAGTTCAATGATGTGGTGGTCGATCGGATCGAGCTCCTCTGTTCCCATGCCCCATAAGCCTAACGAAGGGGCGTTGGGCTGCACGTTCAGTGCACCAAAGGCCCGAAGAGTTGCTGCTCCGTTGCGTGGGACGCCGCTGGACCGTCGGGCGCCGGATCGCCCGACGGGCCGGCTCAGCCGTCGCGTCGGTGCACGGAGACGGCGTAGTCGCGCCCCGGGCCGAACGGCCGGCGGTCCCAGGTCGACCAGCGGTCCTCGAGCACGAGGCCGTGACGGGCGGCCAGGTCGTCGTGCTCGTCGGGGCCGAAACCGCCCGACCGGAGGGAGTAGCCGGCCACGAGGCGGCCCGACGGCGCCAGCCAGCGTGCCGCGTTGGCGAGCACCCGGGCCTCGGAGCCGGTGGGGACGAAGATGAGGACGTTCCCGGCCATGACGACGACGTCGAAGGTGCGTCCGAAGTCGAGCCCGGGGTCGGTCAGGTCCCCCTGCACCCACGCCAGGTCGGGTGCCTTGACCCGCGCCGCCTCGAGCATGCCCGGATCGAGGTCGACCCCGACGACCGGATAACCCCGCCGACTGAGCTCGAGCGCCACCCGGCCGGTGCCGCAGCCCGCATCGAGGACCGAGCCCGGGGCGTAGGAGTCGACCAACGCCGCCTCGCCGTGCACGTCCAGGCCGGTGGCGGCCAAGTCCTCGAAGCGGCGGTCGTAGGCGGCGCCGCGGGGGACCTCGCTCGCCTGCCAACGGTCGGCCATCCGCGTCAGACCTCAGGGCAGCAGGCTGCCCGCGGACGACGTCTCGGTGGTGGCGCCGCGGTGTCGCATGCCCGCACGGTAGCCCTCACCCGCTCGGGTGGTCGCGGCGGGTTGGAGGCGGGCCGGCACGGCGGGGGGCCGGGTCCTCGGCCGGCTGGGCGTCGGTAGGGTGGCCTCCCATGTGCCTCCTCGTCGTCGTCTCGCAGCTGGTGGACGGCGAGCCGTTGATCGTCGGCGCCAATCGCGACGAGATCCTCGAGCGGCCGTCCACCTCGGTCACCGTGCTCGACGTGGGCCCACCACGGATCCTCGGCGGTCGCGACGAGCTCTCGGGCGGGACCTGGCTCGCCGTCAACGAGCACGGCGTCTGCGCGGGCCTCACGAACCAACCCCTCGGAGAAGCCAAGGACCCGTCGAAGCGCTCGCGCGGCGAGCTGCCGCTCGCCCTGGCCCGTCACACGACGGCACCCGGCGCGGTCGAGGCGTTGCTGGGGGCGTACCGCCCGGAGGACTACAACGGCTCGTGGCTGCTCGTGGGCGACCGCAGCTCGCTCTTCTTCGTCGACTTCACCGGGGAGGGCCCCGCCTCCGCCGTTGCCCTCCCGCCCGGGATCCACGTGCTGGAGAACCGCCCGCTAGGCGAGCCGTCGCGCAAGGTCGACCTGGTACGCGCGGCACTCGGGAGTCCCGTCGGAGGCGACGAGGTGGTGGCCGCCTTCCGCCGCGCCCTGGCCGACCACCGGCTCCCCGAAGGTGAGGAACGACCGAACGCCGCGAATTGCGTGCACCTCGAGTCGTTCGGGACGCGGTCGTCGTGCCTGGTGCGGGTGGTCGAGGGCAGGGATCCGCCCCGGATGTGGGTGGCCGACGGGGCCCCGTGCGCCACGCCCTACGCGGAAGTGAGCGGGCTGTGGGAGGGAACTGCCGCTGCGGTCCCGCCGGCGCCGGCCGCTCAGCCCCGCACCAGCGGCTTGTAGCGCAGCCGGTGGGGCTGGTCGGCCTCGACCCCGAGACGCTTGCGGCGATCGGCCTCGTAGTCACTGAAGTTGCCTTCCCACCAGCGGACCTCGGACTCCCCCTCGAAGGCGAGCACGTGGGTGGCGATGCGGTCGAGGAACCACCGGTCGTGGCTGATGACCACGGCGCACCCGGGGAACGCCAGGAGTGCGTCCTCGAGGGCGCGCAGCGTGTCGACGTCGAGATCGTTGGTCGGCTCGTCGAGGAGCAGCACGTTGCCTCCGTCGCTCAGCACCTTGGCCAGCAGCACGCGATTGCGCTCACCGCCCGAGAGCTGGCCCACCTTCTTCTGTTGGTCGCTGCCCTTGAAGCCGAACCCGGCCACGTAGGCCCGGCCGTGGATCTCGCGGCCGCCCACGACGAGGCGGTCCGCTCCCCCGGTGATCTCCTCGAAGACCGTCGACTCGGCGCCCAGCGTCTCGCGCGACTGGTCGACGTAGGCCAGCTGCACCGACGCCCCCGATGGTCAGGCTGCCGGCGTCGGGCTTCTCCTCGCCGACGATCATCCTGAAGAGCGTCGTCTTGCCGGCCCCGTTGGGCCCGATGACGCCGACGATGCCCCCCGGGGGCAGGACAAAGGTGAGCCCGTCGACGAGCAGGCGGTCGCCGAACGCCTTCACCACGTCGTGGGCCTCCACCACCTGGTCACCGAGGCGCGGCCCGGGCGGGATGACCAGCTCGACCTTGTCGGCTCGCCGCTCGGCAGCCTCCGCTTCGGCGACCAGGTCGTTGTAGGCCGTGATGCGGGCCTTGCCCTTGCTCTGGCGGGCCCGGGGCGACATGCGGATCCACTCGAGCTCGCGCTCGAGCGAGGCCTGGCGGGAGCGATCGGACTTCTCCTCGGCGGCCAGGCGCGCCTGCTTCTGCTCGAGCCACGAGGAGTAGTTGCCCTTCCAGGGGATGCCGGCGCCGCGATCGAGCTCGAGGATCCAGCCGGCGACGTTGTCGAGGAAGTAACGGTCGTGGGTCACCGCGACGACGGTGCCTCCGTAGTCCTGCAGGGTGCGCTCGAGCCACGCGACCGACTCGGCGTCGAGATGGTTGGTCGGCTCGTCGAGCAGGAGCAGGTCGGGCCTGGACAGGAGCAGACGACACAGGGCGACCCGGCGGCGCTCGCCACCCGACAGGGTACGGACGTCGGCGTCGCCGGGCGGCAGCCGCAGCGCGTCCATGGCGATCTCGAAGGTGCGGTCGAGCTCCCAGGCGCCGGCGGCGTCGATCTTGGTCTGCAGGTCGGCCTGCTCGGCCAGGAGCGCGTCGATGTCGGCGTCGGGGTCGCCGAAGGCGGCGCACACCTCGTTGAACCGGTCCACCAGTTGCTTGGCCGCACCGGCGCCCTCGGCGACGTTGCCCGCCACGTCCTTGGACTCGTCCAGCTGGGGCTCCTGCGCCAGGTGGCCCACCGTGAACCCGGGGGTGAGGCGCGCCTCGCCCGAGAACCCGTCGTCCTCGCCGGCCATGATCCGCAGCAACGAGGACTTGCCGGACCCGTTGGACCCGATCACCCCGATCTTGGCCCCCGGGTAGAAGGAGAGGTTGATGCCCCGCAGGACCTCGCGGTCGGGCGGGTAGAAGCGCTTGAGATCGCGCATCGTGTAGATGAACTGGGGCGCCACGGCGACCAGTGTGCCCGACGCGCGGCGGGGACCCGGACAGCGGGGCTCGCTCGGAGCCGGCGTCCGGGCGGAGGTGGGCCGTGGCCCAGCCTCAGAACCCGGTGCCGGCGATGACGGCGCCGTTCAGGCGGGTGCCGGCCATGGACCCGTCATCGGGCGCACCGCCGTAGGTGAACACGTCGCCGGCGGCCGAGGCCACCCAGTAGCCCCCGCCCCCGGCCTCGGTGAAGATGGCGGAGGCGGGGTCCAAGCCGCCGACGGCGCCGGTGGGGCCGCCGAGGGACACCGCGTCGCCGTATCCGTCCACCGTGCCGTTCGCCAGCAGCACGAAGTAGCCGCCCCCGTCGGCGGTGCGCACCGCCGCGGTCACGGGCGAGCCCTGCGTGCCCGGGGCCCCGAAGTAGGGTGCGTCACCGAACGGGTAGACGTTGCCCGTCTGCGTGACCAGCCAGTAGCCGCGGCCCGTGGCGTCGGGGACGACGGCCACGGCGGCGCCGCTGCAGCCGCCGATCCCCGGGCACGAGCCCTCGAACTGGGCGTCCCCGAACGCGAAGACGCCGCCGTCGGAGGCCACCATGAAGTAGCCGCCCCCGTCGGACGAGGGCACCATGCCGACGATGGGCGCGTCCAGCGAGTTGGGCAGGCCCGAGCCCGCGGGGCGCAGGCCGAGCCCGGGGATGGAGCCGTGGAAGCCGGCGTCGCCGAAGGCGAAGATGCCGCCGTCGGAGGCCACGAGCCAGTACCCGCCCTCGTCACTCGTCGGCGTGATGCCGACGACCGGCCGCTGGAGCAGCAGGTTGCCCGTCGAGCCGTGGAAGGTGGCCGAGCCGAAGGTGAAGATGCCGCCGTCGGATCCGACGAGCCAGTAGCCGTGCGTGGCCGACGCCGGTGGCGGCGGGGGCGGGGGTCCTCCGGTGACCGAGAAGTCGCCCGGGACGTAGGTGACCGCGTAGTCGGCCGCCGCGGGCCCGCTCAGGGACGCCCCGCGACAGCTCGCGGGCACGAGGGTGTAGGTCCCGGCACCCAGCGTCGGCGTGATCGCGGTCGACGGCACGACCTCGCCGCAGGTGACGCCGCTCGCCTGCAGGCCGGTCACCCCCGACGGCAACGACGGGGGCGGCGTCGCGGTGAAGCCGGGCGATCCGCCATAGGCCTGGGACCCGGCGACCGCCACGTCGACGGGCGCGGGCGTCACCGTCGTCGCGCCGTCCACGTACGAGATGGAGTAATTGACGCCCGACGCGCCCGAGCACGAGGACGGGTAGGTCGGCGGCGAGGGCGTGCTCGTGCTGGTGGCGGTCGTGGAGCAGGTGGGCGCCGTCGTCAGCGACGATGCGCCGTCCCCGTTCTTGAAGCCGCTGTAGACGGGCGTGATGGCCGGCGGTGCACCGCCGTAGGCCATGGAGGGGCTCGACGCCGTGACGGTGAGCGGCGCCGGGGCCACGGTCACGCTGCCGTTCGCGTAGGTGAGGGCGTAGTTGGCGTCGACCGCTCCGGCGCACGACGACGGGTAGGGCGCGCCCACCGGGCTGGCGCTCGTCGCGCTCGTCGAGCAGGTCGGCTTCGTCGTCAGGGAGGAGGCGCTGTCCCCGTTGACGAAGCCGGCGTAGGCCGGCGTGATGACCGGCGGCGCGCCGCCGTAGGTCATCGAGCCGTCCGAGGCGGTGATGGTGAGCGGGACCTTGGTGACGCTGACCACGCCGGGCACGTAGGTGAAGGCGTAGTCCGGGTCGACGGCGCCGCCGCAGCTCGAGGCATAGGGCGAGCCGGCGACTGGGCTCGCCCCGGTGGCCGTTGTCGTACAGGTGGCCACCGTCGTGAGCGAGGACGGGCTGTCGCCGTTGACGAAGCCGCTGTAGGTGGGACTGATGGCCGGCGGGGTGCCGCCGTACGCCATGGTGCCGCTCGAGGCCGTCACGCTGAGCGGGGCCGGGTCGACGGTGATGGTGCCCGCCGCGAAGGAGACGGCGTAGTTGGGACCCGCCGCGCCCGAGCAGCTGGACGGGTACGCCGGGGGCGACGGCGTGCTCGTGCTCAGGGCGGTCGTGGAGCAGGTGGCCTGGGTGGTGAGCGACGACGCGCTGTCACCGTTTTTGAAGCCGCTGTAGAGGGGCGTCACGGTGGGGGTCGTGCCCCCGTACGTCATGGAGCCGCTCGAGGCCGTGACCGTGAGCGGGGCCCGGGTCACCACCACCGTGCCCTGGACGTAGGTGAGGGCGTAGTTCGGGTCGACCGCTCCCGAGCACGACGAGGAGTACGGCGACCCCGAGACCGGGCTGGTGCTGCCGGCCGTGGTCGAGCACGTCGGCTTGGTCGTGAGCGAGGTCGCGGAGTCGCCGTTGACGAAGCCCTCGTACGTCGCCGTGATGGCCGGCGGCGTGGCGCCGTAGGTCATGGTCGGGCTCGACGCGGTGACCGTCAGCGGAGCCCGGTTCACCGTCACGGCGCCCGCGGCGTACGTGACGGTGTAGTTGGCATCCACCGCACCGGTGCACGAGGAGGCGTACGGCGAGCCCGGGACCGGGCTGGCGCTGGTGGCGGTGGTCGAGCACGTCGGCTTGGTCGTGAGCGACGACACGCCGTCCCCGTTCACGAAACCGCTGTAGGTGGGCAGGATGGCCGGCGGGGTGCCGCCGTAGGTCATGGACCCGCTCGAGGCCGTCACGGTGAGCGGGGCGCGATTGATGGTCACGGCGCCGGCCGCGTACGTGATGGCGTAGTTGGAATCGACCGCGCCCGAGCAGGTGGACGGGTAGGTCGGGGGCGAAGCCGGACTCGAGCTCGTCGCCGTGGTCGAGCAGGTGGGCGTCGTGGTGAGCGACAACGGCGTGTCGCCGTTGACGAAGCCGCTGTAGGCGGGGATGACGGCGGGCGGCGTGCCCCCGTAGGTCATGGACCCGCTCGAGGCGCTCACGGTGAGCGGTGCTCCCGTCACCGACATGTCTCCGGGGGCGTAGGTGACGACATAGTTCGGGTCGACCGCTCCCGAGCACGACGAGGGATACGGCGAGCCGACCACCGGGCTGGAGCTGGTGGCCGTGGTCGAGCACGTCGGCTTGGTCGTGAGCGACGACGCGCTGTCCCCGTTCACGAAGCCGCTGTAGGTGGGGAGGACGGCCGGCGGCGTGCTGCCGTAGGTCATGGAGCCGTTCGAGGCGGTGACGGTCAGCGGCACCGGCGCCACCGTGAAATCGCCGACGGCGCTCGTGTAGACGACCCTGTAGTCCGCGGCGTTGGCGCCGCGCAACGACGCGCCGGTGCACGACGCCTGGTTCAGCTGGTGGCTGCCGGCCGCGAGGGAGGGCGAGATCGGCGTGGACGTTCCGACCTCGCTGCAGCTGAGGCCGGCGATGCTGAGGGTGACGCCGAAGGGGAGGCTCGAGGACCCCGCGAAGTCGACGGTCGCGCTGAACGTCGGGCTCCCCCCGTACGACTGCGAACCGGAGACGGCGACGTCGACGGGGATCATGGTGAGGCCCGTCGCCAGGGCCGATGTCACGGGGGTCCCCAGCCCCGTCGCCATGTCGTACCCGCTGGTCGCGGCGAACTGTCCGCCGTTGGCGGCGTTGTAGTCGTTGTTCCCCGACGTCACGTCGTTGAGGTACGTGCCCGGTGCTTTCTGCGCCAGCGTGTAGAGGATCGGGTTCAGGGCGCCGTAGCCGGCCGTGTTGGCGTCGGCGGACGCCGCGACGGCGAGGACGGCGGCCCACAAGGGCGCGGCCCCGCTCGTCCCCCCGATGGCGGTCCAGCCCAGACCGTTGACCGCGTCATAGACGACGTAGCCGGTGCTCGGGTCGGCGTCGGCCGAGACGTCGGGGACCTCGCGGCAGTCGCCCGACGCATTGCCGCACGGGGTCCCGCTGCTCCCGGTGACCTCACCCAGGGCCTGCTGGAACGCCGGCATGGTGAAGGTCTGCGAGATGCCACCGCCGCCGGCACCCTCTGCGTAGTGCAGCTGGTCGTTCCAGGTGGTCTCCGTCGGCGCCGGCCCGATCCCCTGCAGGGACGTGCCGCCGACCGCCGTCACGTAGGGCTGGCTCGCCGGGTCCGAGACGGCGAGGTTCAGGTTCTGGACGACGTCGTCGTCGCCGGTGAGGTCGGTGACCCAGACGTAATCGCGGGTGCCGTCGCTGGCCAGCGCCCCCATCGTGTCGGCACCCGTCTCGAGGTTGACCGTGGAGACGATCGCCTGCGTGGTCGGATCGACCGTCGCCAGGACGTCGCCGGGAAAGCCCAGTCCGTCGAGCACCGCCAGGATCTGTGTGCCGCCGGGCGACAGCCCGACCGACTGCACCAGACCGGTCCCGTCGATGCCGGTGACGCTGGGCTGTCCGGTCGAGATCGTGGTGGTGAGCGCGTGCGTGCCGAGGCTCACCACCGAGATGCCGCCGCCCGCCCCGGCGTTGGCGACGTAGAGGCTTCCGGACGCGTCGTCCACCACCAGGCTGACCGGGTCCTGTCCGACGGACACCGTGGCCGGCGTGGTCGAACAGCCCGTGGTGACGGTCGCGTCGCAGGTGGTGGCATTGAAGTAGTCGACTCGGTTCGCGGTGCCGGCGTCCCCCACGTAGACCCAGCCGTTGGCCGCATCGACGGCGAGCGCGGTGGGCGAGCTGGGGGAGGGCAGGGTCACGGTGGCGACGTAGGCGTCGGTGCTCGCGTCGTACACCGCGACCGTGCCGGTCGAGTTGGCGACGTAGAGCGTCGATCCGTCGACCGCGACCGCGGTCGGGCTCGACAGGTGACCGCCCGAGGCGATCTGTGTCGGCGCGGCGCACCCGCTGGTCGTCCCCTCGTTACAGGTCCCGGTCGAGAAGGTGGTCAGCGAGCTGGAGGAGTCGTCGGCGACGAACACCTTGGCGTCCGTCGTGTCGAGCGCCACGGCATCGGGTCCGGTCCCCGTCGCAACCGAGGCTTCGGCGGACGCGCTGGAGGGGTTGCCCGCGCTCCCCTCGCTGTCCACGCTGAGCGAGTCGGAGGACGTGTTGGCGATGTAGAGGGTGCCGGTCGTCGGGTCCACGACTTGCGCCACGGGCTGGGTGCCCGTCGATGCGGCCACCACCCCGTTGAGGTTGCAACCCTCGGCGCCCTGGTCCCCCGCCGCCACGAAGATCGACTGGCCGTCCACGGCCGCCGCCTGGAAAAGGGTGTTCTCCGAGTCCTGGTAGGCCTGGCCGACGTACGCCTCGCACCCGTTCGTCCAACTCGCGCTGACGATCTTCGCGGAGTCGTCGCTGACGATCTGGTTGAAGACCGTGTACAGGTCGGCCGTCGGGCCGCCCTCGTAGACCTCGATGTTCGCCTTGGGCGCGAGGGAGAGCACCGTGTCGATGTCGAGCTCGGCCTCCACGGTGCCGCCACCGGTGGCGCCGCCCCCGGCGACGGCCTTCTCGGTGACCTGTCCGCTGCCGAGCGTGATCCCGTAGCAGTGGGCGAAGGTCGTGATGTCGCCCGAGCTGTACCCTGCGCCGGACATCTCGACCAGCGCCACCGTGGTACCGGCTCCGTAGTCGCTCGACGCGTACAGCGGGTCGAACGAGTAGGCCTGCGCCAGCTGCACGGCGTCCCGGGCGCCGTACGACGTCTGGACCCCGGTGATCTCCGTCTGGCACGACCCCGACTGCGGCGCGGGCTGGCCTGGCGCCAACGCCGGCGCCACCCCGAGGGCGCGGGCACCGGGTCCCGTCGCGCTGGCCTGGGGCAGGGGCAGGGTGGTCGTCGGCTGCGGAGGGCTCAGCGTGTCGAGACCGAGGATCCCTTGTATCTCGGGCGCCACGGTCACCGGGACCTCGGGTGCCGAGCGGTTGTGGTACCCGGTCTTCCCCGACGACAGCCGGTAGCGGTCGATCGGTGTGACGAAAGCGGACTGCACCTGCGCGACGGTCCCCGAGACCGGGAGTGACAAGCCGGTGCTGGACGCGGACCCCACGGTGAGACCCGCTTGCCTCAGTGTGGCGGTGACCTGTGCGACGGTGCCCGGCGTCGGTCCGAAGCGCTGCGCGAATTGGCGCGGGGTGAGGAAATGGCGATAGTCCGCAGAGGTCGGGTCGGACACGGCCTCGGCCTCGGCCGCCAGTGCGGCAGGGTCGCGCGGCTGGAGCGTGACGGTGAGCGGCAAGACGGTCGATGACGGAGCCGGGCCGAGGAGGGTCGCACCGGGTGGCACCTGGGGCTGACGTCCGTGCAGTGGTTCGAGCCTCGGCCCCGCTCCGAGGGCGGCGGTGTCGGTGTGGGCGGCGAGGCCGAGCAGCACCGTTGCCGCCATGGCCACGGGCGCAACGAGGAGGACCCAGGTCGCGACACGACGCACTCCGCCACCACGTCGGTACAACTCGAGCCCCCTCTCCGACACCGCCCCCCCTCACCACGAAATTACCCGCGCGGCGGCAGCCCGGACGGACAAGCCGACGATCTGGCCCCTCCGGGGGCCCCAGATCGGGTCCTCTCAGTCGGTCGGCCCCGGCCCCGCGCCCTCCCACCAGCGGATTCGAGCCAGCCGGCGGTCGCCCACCTTCCCGCTGCCCGCGAACCAGCGCGCGGAGTCCTCGAGCGCCCGCACGGCCGGGCGCGTCTCGTAACCCAGCTCGACACGGGCCCGCGCGTCGTCGAAGGACATCTTCGAGGTCGACATCCTCGCTGCCTCGAGAGGAACGGACGGGTGCCGGCGCAGGATGCGACCCTCGACGGTTTCGGACACGGCGGCCACGGCCAGCGAGACCGAACGGGGGACCTTGATGCGGGGCGCGGGCAGCCCGGTGATGGACGCCAGCTCACCGAGCAGCTGCCGGAGCGTGAGGTTCTGCCCGCCCAGGATGTAGCTGTAGCCCGTGCGTCCCCGCTCGAGAGCCAGGACGTGTCCCGTCGCCACGTCGTCGACATGCGCCACGTTCAAGACGGTGTCGACGTAGCCCGGCATGCGCCCGTTCAGAAAGTCCAACACCAGCTTGCCGGTGGGCGTGGGGGCCCGGTCACCGGGCCCGAGCGGGAAGGTCGGGAGCGCCAGCGAGGCCGACAGGCCTTGGGCGATGGCGCGCAGCACCTCGTGCTCGGCGACGTACTTGGAGCGCTTGTAGGAGCCGTACAGGTGCCGGATGTCGGGGAAGGAGCGCTCGTCCGCCGAGTGCGACCCCGAGACCTGCTCCAGCCCGAGCGTGCCGACGGTGCTGGTGTACACCAGTCGCTCGACTCCGGCCTCCGACGCCGCCGCGAGGACGTTCCGCGTGCCTTCGACGTTCACGGCGTAGAAGGCACTGGGGTCGCTCGCCCAGAAGCGGTACAGCGCCGCGACGTGGAAGGCGGCACGGCACCCGCTGACGGCCTTGCGCACGCTGTCGGGGCTCCGGAGGTCGCCGACGACCTGCTTCACGTCGAGCCCTTCGAGGTTGGCGGCGTCGGCACCGGGTTCGACGAGGGCGACCACCTCCTGTTCCCGGGTGACGAGGTGACGGGCCACCGCAGAGCCGATGAACCCGCTCGCCCCGGTCACGAGGACCCTGTCACCTGATTCGAGCCTCACAGGCGCACCCGGTGCAGCGTGCCCTTGGCCATCGTCTTGCCGAATTCGAAGATCAGGCTGGAGCCCTGCTGTGCGCTGGTCAGCACGTCGTCGAGCGCGTCCGTGAAGAGCTCGACCTCGTCGTCACCGGCGATGAGCGGAGGGAGAAGCTTGACCACGTTCATGTTGTCCGCCGCCACCTGCGTCAGGATGCGATGGCGGTGGAAGAGCGGGACGACGATCATCTGGGAGAACAGGGCGGGGCGGAGGGCCTCGATCATCCGGAACCGCCGGCGCAGACCCGGTGCGGTGGGCTCACCGAACACCAGCCCGATCATGAGGCCTCTCCCCCGCACCTCGTGGAGGAACTCGTGCCGTTCGACCAGGGGCTCCAGCGCCTTGGTGAAGGCCTTGCCGGTCCTCTGCACCCGGTCGAGGATGTCCTCGTCGTCGAACGCCGCCAGGGTGGCCAGTCCGGCCACCATCGCCAGCTGGTTGGTGCTGAAGGTCGAGGAGTGGACGACCGCCCGGTCCATGGAGCTGAACACGCTGTCGGAGACCGCGGCCGAGCACAGCATGGCCCCGACCGGCACGTAGCCACCCGACAGCGCCTTCGAGACGGTGATGATGTCCGGCGTGATGCCGAACTGCTCGTGACAGAAGAACGTCCCTGACCGCCCCAGACCGGCCTGGACCTCGTCGAGGACCATGAGCGCCTTGTGCCGGCGGCAGAGCGACTGCGCCTCCAGCCAGTACTCGTCGGGGGCCAGGTTCACGCCCTTGCCCTGGATCGGCTCGGCGATGAACGCCGCCACATCCCCTCGCCTGAGCTCTCGGGCCAGGGCGGAGGCGTCCCCGAAGGGGATCACGTCGCAGCCCGGCAGGAGCGGGCCGAAGCCGCTGCGGAATTCCTCCCCTCCGTTGAGCGCGAGCGCCCCGGTGGTCAGGCCGTGGAAGGCGTGGCTGCAATAGAGGATGCGGGACCGTTTGGTGGCGGCGCGGGCGAACTTGATCGCGCTCTCCACGGCCTCGGCGCCGGAGTTGGTGAAGAAGACCCGCTCGATTCCCGGGTGGGCCCGGGCGACGAGCTGCTCGGCCAGGACGCCCGGGAGCAGGGAGCAGTCCATCTGCACCAGGTTCGGGAGGTCGGCGTCGAGGGCGTCGTGCAGCGCCCGCACGATGGCCGGGTGCCCCCGGCCCAGGGCGAAGACGCCGAACCCGGACAGAAAATCGAGGTACCGGTCCCCTCGGTCGTCGATGAGGTAGCAGCCCTCGCCCTTGACGTAGAAGCGGTCGAACTCGAGGGTGCCGAGCACCCGGGGCAGCTGGGGATTGACGTACTTGGAGTGGAGAGTGAAGTTCTGACCCTTGCGTTCGTCCAGCACCTTCTTCAGATCAAACGGCATGCAGTGGGCTCCAGGGGTCGCTCTCCGGGCGGTCGCGACAGGTTAGTGGTGGCACCGGGCGCCCGACAGCCCACGCCCGCCCACCCGAGACGATCCGCGCGATGATCCACGGGCGGCACGCACGAGGCTCCCCGGTGACGCGGAAAGGGAACGGAGTGACCACCAGCGCCCCCAACATCGTCCTCGTCATGTCGGATCAGCACCGGGCCGACATGATCGGATGTGCGGGGGACCCGAGCGTCCTCACGCCGTCCCTCGACGCACTGGCCGCCGAAGGCGTCCGGTTCTCGCGGGTCTCGTGCCAGGGCCCGCTGTGCATGCCGTCGCGGGCCTCGTTCATGACAGAGCGCTACGTCCGCGACCACGGCGTCTACACCAACTGGGCCGAGATCCCCGCCGACAGCCCGACCTATGCGTGGGCACTCCGAGAGGCCGGCTATCACACGTCGCTCCTGGGCAAGGCGCATCTCTACCTCGACGACCGCCTCGCGGTGTCGCACATCGACGACATGGCCGGGCGGCTCGAGGCGCTGGGCTTCGCGGAGGTCTTCGAGACGGGCGACAAGTTCGTCGAGCAAGATCCCGAGCCGCTACACCGACTACCTGGCCGGCACGCGAGCCTGCTCGACGCCTACAAGAAGCACATCGCCGACCGCAGCTACCAGGGCGAGAACGAGGACGGGCAGAACGCGACCAAGTGCGTGCCGATGTGGGACTCGACGCCCATGCCGCTGCCCGCTCGAGTCCTATGTCGACGCCTGGCACGGCCAAGAGGCCGTGAAGTGGATCGAGGGCTACGACCGCCAGGAGCCGTTCTTCCTCTTCGTCGGCTTCCCGGGGCCCCACGATCCCTGGGACGCGCCCGAGGCGGCCGTGCAGCGCTACCACGACGTCGACATCTCGATGCCGCGCTCGACCCGGCGCCCCACCGTCGAGGGCACGGGTCGCTACGGCGCCCTGCTCAACTCGTTCTTGTGGGTCTCCGATTCCGAGACGATGACCGACGGACGCCATCCGGGGCATGCGGCGCTCCTATGCCGCCGACGTCTCGGTCATCGACCACGGCGGTCGGCGCCATGGTCGATGCGCTCGAGCGCAGGGGGATCCTGGACGACACGTGGATCATCTACACGAGCGACCACGGCGAGATGGCGGGCAGCCACGGGCTGATGTCCAAGTGCGTCCTCTACGAGCCGGCGGTGCGCGTCCCGCTGATCGTGCGCCCGCCCGGCGGTTGCCCGGCCCGGGTGGTCGACGCGATCGTGGAGCACGCTCGACGTGCCGGCCACCGTGCGCGACGTCGCCGGTGCCCCCGACCTCCCCGGCAGCGAGGGACGGTCGCTCCTCGAGGTCCTCCGGGGCGGGTCGCCGGTGCCACGCGGCACTGGCCGTCAGCGAGAACTGGGGCTTCGCCGCGTTCGAGACCGATCGCTACAGGCTCGTCGTCGACGAGGACGCCGTCGCCCCGTGCCAGCTCTTCGACCTGGACGAAGACCCGGCCGAGGACCACGACCTGCTACCGGACCCCCACGTGGCGCCGATCGTGGCCGAGCTCATGGAAACCCGCGTGCGCCCGTTCTTCCGGACGGCACCGGCGCGGCCACACCCGAGCCTCTTCACGGGCGGCTACGACGAGTAGATCCGTCGCTATCCCAAGCCGAGCGCGTCGGGGGTCAGCACCAGCTCGCGGTCCAGACTGTCACGCCGAATGACCTCGTCACGGAGCCAGGCTCGCCGGGCTTCGATCACCGCGTTGCGGCCCGATGAGACCGAGGCCGACAGCTCCGCGAAGATCGCCATGAGCTTGCGCGAGACCTGTGGAGCGCCCGCTCCGTAGAGACCGATCTCCGTGAACGCCAGTCCGAACACCAGATCCCACCGTGGAACGGGCACGATGAGGCGGCACTCGCCGGACGAGTCGACGTAGAACCCGGAGGGGTCGGGACGGTCGGCAATGGCGCACACGATCCCGTGCAGGCGGTCGAGCGCCTGGACGGCCGTGGTGGGGTCGTTGATCGCAGGTGACAATGCCCGGATCGCGATGTCGACGAGCTGACGGACGCCGTAGCAGGGGTCCTGATAGAGCGTCCTCACGGCGGAGCAGTCCAGCGCGCTCAGGAGCTCTCCGGTCTCGGGCACCGTGCCACCATGCACCTCGAACAGGTCGGCGCCCCGCGTCAGGTAGGTCCCCACCGGCACGCACAGCCTCAGCACGCACCCTCGTTGCCGGGCCACTTCGACGAGGCGGTGCGCGTCGACGCCGTCGATCACCGCGTCCCGATGCTCGAAAACCGTGCGGGGTGCCGCAGGCTGGAGTCCGGGCTCGTGCACCTCCCGGTACACCGATGCGGGCGCGAACACGCTCTCGACCGCGTGCAGCGTCTCGACGAACACGGCCTGGATCACATAGGTCACGCGCATCGAGCGCACCGTGGAGTGGACGAAGACGACGAAGACGAGCACCGAGGCCATGACGAGCAGGTAGGCCAGCCCGATCGCTCCCTGTGGCACGGTGTGCGCGGCGGTCGTGGTACCCAACCTAGACAGCAGGGTCAGGGCGTAGACGAACGTGGCGATGAACGTCGACAAGGCCAGCTTGGTGACGGGTTTGCGCACGAAGGTCCGCAGCACCCGGGGTGAGTACTGGGTGCTCGCCATCTGCAGGGCGACGAGCGTGATGGAGAACACGACGCCGGTGAAGGTCAACAGTGCCGTGGCGATGGTCGACAGCAGGGTCCGCGCGTCGTCCAGGTCCGTCGGGAACAGCCCCTGGTGGAGCGAGAAGCTCCGGAGGTATCTCGCGGCGAGGGCTCCGGCGACCCACGCACCGACCGCCGCGACCGCCGGCCACAGCCACAGCGACTCCCGGCGCCACTCCCGCACGTGGTGCCGTCGCGACCCGCCGGGGGTGGGGACACGGGCAGGCACCATCCTCATTGGTCGTCCTCCGCCGCCTGTTCCGGGAGCGGACCTGCAGCGGTGCCTCCCTTTCCCTTGCCGAGCCATCCGAGCGCGACCAGGGGATAGATCAGGACGGACAGCATCCCCGCTGCCACCAGCGCCGCCGCGTTCTGCGGCTTCATCCTGTGCTCGTCGACGCCGATCGTCGTGATGACGACGATGATGGGCAGACCGGTGGCGGCCAGGACGGCCAGTGAGCGGGCCTCGATCCTCGTCAGGACGCCACGGAAGAACGCCCACGTCGGCACGCCACGGGTCAGCAAGAAGATCGCGGTGAACACGGGCACGAGGAGCAGGACCTTGGGCTGGTGGACGAGCGCGTGCAGGTCGAAGGTGATGCCGCTCTCGATGAAGAAGATCGGGATGAGGAAGCCGAACCCGATCGCCTCGAGCTTGCTGGTGATCGGCTCGCTGTCCTCCCCGGTGATGAAGAGGCGGACGACCACGCCGGCCGCGAACGCCCCGAGCAGGACGTCGAGGCTGAGCTCGGTCGCCAGGTAGACCAGCACGATGACGAGCAGGACCGAGATTCTGACCGGCAGCTGTGAGGTCGAGTGGAGGTGGCGCCGCATCAGCGCGACAAAGCGGGGCGGATGGACCTGCATCGCCAGGAGCGCGGCGATGACGGCCACGCTGACGAAGAGGACGAGGAGGAGGAAGGTCAGCCGCGGGTCGCGGTTCGTCAGCAAGACGGCCACCGCCACGATCGGACCGAACTCTCCGATGGCCCCCACCGACAAGACCGACGGCCCCAATTCCGTCTGCAGCACACCGGCGTCGCGCAAGATCGGCAACAGGGTCCCGAGGGCCGTCGTCGTCAGGCACAGCGCCACGACGACATGGTCGAGAACGAGACCGGTGGAGTGGAGCACGAGCCCGACGCCCAACGCGAAGAAGAGCGAGACGCCCCAGGATCCGACGGCGCGCCCCAGGTGCCCGCGGCGCATCGTCGTCACCTCGAGCTCGGTGCCGGCCAGGAACATCAGATACGTGAGTCCGAAGTCGGACAGCGCGGAGACGATGGTGTTCGGCTTCACCAAATTGAGCACGAATGGCCCCAGCATGATGCCGAGCAGGATCTCGATCACGACCTCGGGCACCGGCACGAAGCGCCGCAGCCCCTCGGCGATGATCGGCGCGAGCACCGCGGCCACCCCGATGAGCACCAGCGTGGGAATCGCGCTTGTGATCATGCGCCGTCATCTCGCCCTGTGGCCGCCTGCTGTGGCACGCCTCGCCACCTCCTGGCCACACGCTACGCGCGGCGCCTCGGAAAGCGAGTGACCTCGAGGAGACACGCGGTTGACTGCCCTCTCCGGGTGGGGAAGCATGGCCACGCCGAGCCGCGATCGGGGGTCCGCCATGTTGTCGCCGCCAGATGCTCACACGCGCGCGCCGAGCCGCGCATGACGGGTGCGTTCGTCAACCCGTCCTGGATGCCCCACTCGGTCAGCGAGGCCGCCCGGGCCGGGGACGCCACGGCGGACGACCTGGTGTCGGGACGTGCCTGGTCCCATCTCCTCGACGGCCTGCGCAAGGCCTCCGGTGTCGTGTTGTCCGACGGCATGCCCCGGAACGCGGCCGACATGGCCGCCGGCTTTCGGCACCTCCTCGTGCTCGTGGGCACGGGGGTGGACCAGGCGCTGCGAGCGGAGCCCGACCCGGTCCTCGCCGTGCGACCCTCGGGCGTCGATGCGGTCTACAAGTGGGGCATGGACTGCCCCGACTGCATCTACACGGGCGCGCCGCTGCGGGGCGGAGAGACCTATCGCCTGTGGGGGAATCGGGGCTCGGCGCGCTACGTCGGGCTGCAGTCCATGGCCGGCATGGCCTCCTCGGCCAACGTGCTGCTGGACGAGCTCGACCTCGGGCCGGACGGCGAAGTGGAGCTCATCCTCTCGGCGGACCCCCAGGAGGGGAACTGGCTGCCCATCGCCGAGAACGCGACCCAGCTGGTGGTGCGGCACTTCTTCTACGACTGGGACACGGAGGTGGCCTCCTCCCTCTCCATCGAGCGCATCGGCGCGCCGAGGGAAAAGGCGCGGCGCCCGGCGCAGGACCCACGGGCGGTCGTCGCCCGCCAACTGATCGCGCTGGGTGACTTCGTCGTCGCCAACCTCGAGTTCTTCTTGCAGTTCTCTCGGCCGGACGCCCCCAACACGTTCCTCCCGCCCCTCGACGGCACGGCCATGGGCGGGGCGGCCGAGAACCGGCCCGTCATCGGATCATGGGAGCTGGGCCCCGAGGAGGCGCTCCTGGTGGAGGTCCCGCCTCCGGTGGGCCTGTACTGGAGCTTCTCGCTGGGGAACGCCTGGTGGGAGACGATCGACTACGGGCGGCACCAGAGCAGCCTCAACGGGCACCAGGCGGAGGTGGACGACGACGGGATCGTGCGCACCGTCATCGCCTCGGAGGATCCCGGGATCGCCAACTGGCTCGACACGGCCGGGCACGGCGCGGGGCCCGTCATCTTGCGCTGTGTGCGCACCGACACCGCGCCGGTCCCGACCACGCGGGTGATCGCGTTCTCCGACGTCACGGCGTCGCTCCCCGCGGGGACCCGTCGGGTCACACCAAAGGAGCGGAGCAGCACCATCGCCGCCCGCCGCCTGGCCGTGAGCAAGCGGTTCTGCCGATGACGCTCGACGCCGACGAGCTCGAGGACGCGGCGCGTCAGAAGACCGGTCTCGACGATTTCGGGCCGGGCGACCATCGCGAGGGCCTCGAGCGGCTGGTGGCGTCCATGAACGGGGAGGCCGACCTCACCGAGCTGGGCGACGTCATGCAGCGCATCCGGCTGGAGACGTTGCTGTCGTCCCGCTTGCAGGTCGAGGACACCTACCGCGCCAACCCCTCGATCGAGGAGGAGGAAGTCGAGGGGCCCGTGTTCGTCATCGGGCTGCCCCGCACCGGGACGACGGCCCTGAGCCAGCTGGTGGCCGCCGATCCCCAATTCCGCTCCCTGCGGTTGTGGGAGTCCTCGTCACCGTGCCCGCCGCCGGAGTCGGCCACCGAGCACAGCGATCCCCGCATCGCGGAGGCCGAAGCCGGGCTCGCCATGATGTACCAGACGTTTCCGTTGATGCGGAGCATGCACCATCAGGAGGCGACCACCGCGATCGAATGCCAGGACCTGCTGGGCATGAGCTTCCGCACGGTGCACTTCGACGGCTTCGGTCGCGTCCCGTCCTACCTGGAGTGGGTCGTCGACTGCGACATGCGTGAGACCTATCGCTACCACCGACGGGTGCTCCGCCTGCTGCAGTGGCACTGTCCGCCCCGCCTGTGGCACCTCAAGACGCCCGTGCACATGTTCGCCCTCGACGCCCTGCTCGAGGCGTACCCCGACGCCAAGTTCCTCTGGAGCCACCGTGACCCGGCCCAGGTGCTCGGCTCTGTCTGCAGCCTGATCCACTACACCCGGAGCTGGAGCAGCGATCGCGACGACTCGCTCGAGCTCGGTGCCGAGCAGCTGCAGCGCTGGTGGCTGGCCGTGTCCCGCGCCATGGACTTCCGGGACCGCGTCGCCGGCGAGCGATTCGCCGACGTGTCGTTTGCCGACCTCCAGGCGGACCCGGTGGCGGCACTCGCAGCAGCCTACGAGCGGATCGGCGTCGCATTCAGTGACGCGTCGCACGACGCGGTGGCCGGTTGGGCGAAGACCCACGAACCGGGTTCACACGGTCACCACTCCTACGACCTGTCGGACTTCGGGCTCACCGCCGACCAGGTGCGCCAGCGGTTCGCACCCTATCTGGAGGCATACGATGCCGTCGCCTGATCACCCGATCACGACGCAGACGGAGGAGGAAGGGCGTGGATCTCGGACTCGCTGACGCGACTGCCGTCGTCACCGGTGGGAGCAAGGGCATGGGGAGGGCCGTGGCGGAGATCCTCGCCACGGACGGCGCCCGGGTGGCGGTCATGGCGCGGGGCCACGAGGCCCTCGACGCCACCGCGGCGTCCCTGCGCGCTGCGGGGAGCCCGGACGCGGTGGGCATCTCCGTGGACATGACCGACCCGACCTCCATCGCCGCCGGCTTCGGCAGCGTGGCGGACCGATGGGGCTCGCTCAACATCTTGGTCCACACGATCGGGCCGGCCGCCGGTCGGTTCGAGCAGCTCGACGACTCCGGCTGGGACGCGGCCTTCACGCTCGGCACCATGTCCGCCGTGCGCAGCGTGCGCTCGGCGCTGCCGCTGTTGCGCGCGGCGCAGTGGGGACGGATCGCCATCTTCTCGGCGCACTCGATACAGCGGCAGAGCCCGATCCTCGTCGCCTACACCGCGTCGAAGGCCGCCGTCACCAGTCTCGCCAAGAACCTGGCCAAGTCGTTGGCTCCCGAGGGGATCCTCGTCAATGCGGTGTGCCCGGGTTCCATCGTCACCGCCAGCTTCACCGAGAACCTGCGGGAGATCTTCGCCGCCGAGGGCCTCGATCCGGCCGATCCGCACGACGTCATGTCCTGGATCGACAAGACCTTCCACCAGCCCGCCGACCTCGGGAGGGCCGGGCTCCCCGACGAGGTGGCGTCGCTCACCGCCTACCTCGTCTCCCGGCGCAACGGGTACGTGACGGGTGCGTGCGTCAACGCCGACGGGGGCTCGGACTTCGTGTGAGCGCGGTGCCCGCGCCCCGCTAGGGCGACGCGATACCCGAGACGGGAGCGACCAACCTGTTCGCGTTCGGGGCACCGAGGAACGCGGCGTCACCGTAGCTGTAGACGGCGCCGTTGGAGCCCACCAGCCAGTAGCCCATGCCGCTCGGGGTCCGGCTGATCCCGACCACGGGCGGCTGGTCGACGATGCCCTGGCCCGGCACCGAGCCCAGGTAGGAGGCGTCTCCGTAGCGGAAGACGCCGCCGTCGGCGCCGACGAGCCAGTACCCCCCGTCGTCGGGCGTCGCGGCAATGCCGGTCATCGGGGCATTCAGGTGCATGCCGCCGGCGGACCCGAAGAAGGGCGCGTCACCGAACTGGAACACCCCGCCGTCGGCGGCAACCAACCAGTAGCCACCGCCGTCGGTCGAGGCGGCGATCCCGACGACCGGCGCGTTGAGGTGCCGACCGCCCATGGACCCGTCGAACGGGGCGTCACCGAAGTTGAACACCCCGCCGTCGGCGGCGACCAACCAGTAGCCGCGCCCGCCGGGCATCGCCGCGATCCCGACGACCGGCGCGTTGAGGTGCCGACCGCCCATCGCACCGTAGAAGGGCGCGTCACCGAAGTTGAACACCCCGCCGTCGGAGGCCGCCAACCAGTACCCGCGCCCGTCGGGCGTCGCCGCGATCCCGACCACCGGCGCGTTGAGGTGCCGGCCGCCCATGGAGCCCGCGAACTGAACCGTTCCATAGTTGAAGGCTCCCCCGTCCTGCGCCGCGAGCACCAGGCCCTGACTCGTGGCCGGGGGAAAGCTCATCTGCTCGATGTAGGGGCGCAGACCGGGGTCGCCCCCCTGCAACTCCGTGGCGGAGCTGCCGGCGGCCAGGCACCCGACGGCCGGGACACAGCTCACGGAGTTCACGATGCTGAGTGCGGCCACGTTGGGACTGGGGTCGATCGACCAGGCGGACCCGTTCCAGTTCTCGATGAATGCCTGCGGCGGGGCGCTGCTATTCCCGCTGATCGAACCCGATGAGCCCGCCCCCCAGCACTGGTCGGCGCCGACGCAGGAGATGCTGCTCAGGATCGCTCCGGTCGAGGGCCTGGGTTCGGGCACGGACGCCGAGATGTCGGTCCAGGCAGAACCGTTCCAGGACTCCATCAGGATCCCCGATGCGGTGCCGGTGTCGTCCGTCGTGGCTCCCGACGCCCAACAATCGGTGTCGGTGACGCAGGCGAGGCCGTTGAGATACCCGCCGTTCGGGCTCGGCTCGGTGACGCTCGGCACGATCGCCCACGTCGCGCCGTCCCAGTGCTCGATGAGCCCCTGGTCCCCCGGTGCACCGCCGGGGAAGATGGGGAGGAAGTTGGACGACTGCTGTTTCGGCCCGGCGTTGCCCACCGCCCAGCAGTCGTCGGCGGAGAGGCATTGCACGTTCGTCAGCTGGTCGTAGGTCTGCCCGGTCGGGGGACCGGGGACGATGGTCCATGCCGCGCCGTTCCACTGCTCGATGAGGTCGTTGACGTTGAGGCCCATGCTGCCGCCGGTCGAGTACCCGACGGCCATGCAGCTCGACGCCGAGGTGCAGCTCACGCTCTGGAGGATCGCCCCGGCCACGCCGGCGCCGGTCGGGGTGGGGCTGGGCACGATCGACCAGGCGGTGCCGTTCCAGTTCTCGATCAGGGTCCCGACGGGATTGCCCCCGCCGGCGGACTCGTTCAGCTCGGTCCCCACCGCCCAGCAGTCCGAACCGCCCACGCAGGAGATGTCGAAGAACCCGCCGCCGTCGCCGGCCGGCACGGGCGGCGTCGCGTTCAGCGTCCATGACGTGCCGTTCCAGGTCTCGACCAGCGGGGCGTAGGTCGACCCGGGGCCGCCGATGTTCACGATGCTGACGCCCACCGCCCAGCATTGGAGGGCATTGGCACAGGTCGAGCCGAGGACCGCGTCGTCCGCGCCGGTCCCCGGAACGGTGACGACGGACCAGCCCGACGGGGCGGCCCCGCTGCCCGTCTGACTGACGATGCCGGCCGCGCCCATCACCGCCGCGATCAAGGGCACGGCCAAGACCGACCGCCTGGCCGCCCGGCGTCGCCCCGTGCGCGCCGCAGTGGGCGCGCCCTGATAGCGGGTACGAGCGCGCCGGTCGACCACTCGATCATGGTCGCACGCCCCCTGTGGCGAGCCGCGGATGGTCCGCCGCCGCGGCGGGGCAGACCCGGGCTAGGCGGTGGGCACGCTGGCGCGACGCCCGTGTCCCGCGCCGAGTTGGCGCCCTGCGCCCGACGCCGCGGTCGCCGCCTCCCGGGCGTGGTAGCTCGACCGGGTGAGCGGTGACGCCTCCACGTGGGCCACGCCCAGATCGGCCCCCGCCCGGCGCAGGCGCCCGAACTCCTCGGGGGTCCAGTAGCGCGCCACCGGGAGGTGGTCGCGGCTCGGGCGCAGGTACTGACCGATCGTGACGATGGAGACGCCCACGCCCCGCAGGTCCGCCATGGTGGCCACGACCTCGTCCTCGCGCTCTCCCAGCCCGACCATCAGGCCGGACTTCGTCACGAGACCGGCCTGACCCGCCCGGGCCAGCACGGCCAGGCTGCGCGCGTAGCCCGCCGAGGGCCGCACGGCCCGCTGGAGACGGGCGACGGTCTCGATGTTGTGGTTCAGCACGTCGGGCCGGGCCTCGAAGATGGCGTCGAGCGACGACGGGTCACCCCGGCAGTCCGAGATCAGCACCTCCACCGTCGTGCCCGGCGTCCGGGCGCGGATGGCCCGGACCGTGCTCGCCATGGCCCCTGCGCCGCCGTCGGAGAGGTCGTCGCGGGCCACGCAGGTCACGACCGCATGGCCGAGCCCCATCCGCTCCACCGCCTGTGCCACCCGCTCGGGCTCGTCGGGCGACAGCGGCGACGGATGGCGCGTGTCCACCTGGCAGAAACCACACGCCCGCGTGCAGCGATCGCCGTTGATCATGAAGGTCGCCGTGCCGTCGGCCCAGCATTCGTAGATGTTCGGGCAGCCGGCCTCCTCGCACACCGTCACGAGGCCGAGATCGTGGATCGTCGCCCCCAGCGCGCGGTAGCCCTTGCCGATGCGTACCGGCACCCGCACCCAGGGAGGCTTGCGCTGCGCGATGTCGAGGCCGTCTTCGGGTGCGACTCCGGCCTGGCGCAGGCGTCGCAACAGTGGCCGCTCTGCCCCGTCCGCCGGCACGGCCGTGGCGGCGGGACCGGTCACGACGTCGTGACGCTCCGCTCCTCCGGCGCCGAAGACGGTGGCCGCCCGGGCCACGAAGGCGTCGACGACCACCTCCATCGGCACCTCGATGCCCTCGGCCCGCAGCGACGTCACGCCGCGGTCGGCGATGCCACACGGCACGATGTGCCCGAACATGTCGAGGTCGGTGGTGACGTTCAGTGCGACGCCGTGGAGGGTACGGCGGCGCCCCGGGCCGACCCGCAGGGTCCGCACGCCGATGGCGGCGATCTTCCGCGGGTCGGGACCGTCCGCGCCCACCCACACTCCCGGGTACGCGTCCACGCTGCTCGCCCCCGGCAGGCCGAGGTCGGCCAAGGTCTCGACGAGAATCCGCTCCAGGCGATGCACGTGCGCGGGGCCCGCCGCCGGGTCGTCGGGCACGTGCACGACGGGATAGGCGACCAGCTGTCCCGGCCCGTGATAGGTCACGTCCCCGCCGCGGTCGGTGCGCTCGAGCACGGCGCCCACCAGCGCCGGGTCGACGAGGACGTGGGTTTCGTCCGCGTGCGCCCCGAGGGTGTAGGTGTGGGGGTGCTGCAGGAGGAGCAGATAGTCGTCGGTGGCCTGGGTGGCCAGGGCGTGTTGCAGCGCGAACGCCTCGTGGTACGGGACCGTCCCGAGCACCCGGATGCGCAGCATCGGCCCGCCCCTCAGAGCTCGGCGCCCCAGTCCCGGCTGCTCAGCAGGTCCGAGACCCGCGCCAGGAACAAGGAGACGTAGGCGCCGTCGACGGCGCGGTGGTCCCAGCTGACCCCGAGGATGCCGGTGGAGTGGATGGCGATGGACTCGGAACCGTCGGGCTGGGTCACCACCACCGGCCGGCGGGCGATGCCGTCGGTGGCCAGGATCGCCACCTGCGGCTGGTTGATGATCGGGACCGTGAAGTAGGTGCCAAACGGCCCGTCGTTGGTGATGGAGAACGTGCCGCCGGCGATGTCGTCCGCGTTGAGCTGGCGGCTCCGCGCCCGCTCGGCCAGGTCGCGGATGCGCCGGGCCACCCCGCGCAGCGTGACCTCCTCGGCACGGTGGATGACGGGCACGATGAGACCTTCGTGGGCCAGGTCCACCGCGATCCCGAGGTTGACCTCCGCGTGCACCAGCAGCGAGTCGTCGACCACCGACGCGTTGAGCAACGGGAAATCGCGCAGCGCCTCCACCGTCGCCCGGGCGACGAAGGGGAGATAGGTCAGCGAGAACCCCTCCTCCGCCTTGAAGCGCTCGCCCCAGGCCTTGCGCACGCGCTCGACGCTCTCGAAGTCGACCTCGTTGGCGATGAAGGCGTGCGGCGACGTGGCCTTGGACCGCACCATGTGCTCGGCCGTCCGCCGGCGCATGTTCGAGAAGGGCACCACCTGGTCGCCCGCGGCGCGGAACGAGGCCATGGAGGGCGGCGGTGCGGTCGGCGCGCTGAACGCGGGGGTCGCCGGCGGGGACGCGGTCGGCGGAGGAGCCGACGCCGGTGTCGCCGCCGCGCGGCGCGCCTCGACGACGCGCCGTGCGTCGTCGCGCGTGATGCGACCGCCCGCGCCGGTCCCCGGGACCTCGGTCTCGCTGATCCCGTTCTCCGAGAGCAGCCTGCGCACCATGGGAGAGAGGAGAAGGGCCTCGCCGCCGCCGTCGCTCTCCACCGCCGGCGCCGGCGCTGCGGCTGGTGGTGACACTGCGGCTGGTGGTGGCGGCGCCGCTGGTGCGGCTGGTGGTGGCGGCGCCGCTGGTGCCGCTGGTGGTGGTGGCGCGGCGGCGGGCGGCGGCTCGGGCTGGGCCGGGGGCGCCGGAGGTTCGGCCGTTTCGGCCGCGGGCGTACCGCCCGAGGCGACCGAGCCCGCCGCGTCGCCGATCACCGCGAGCTTCACGCCGACCTCGACCGTCTCGCCCTCGGGGACGAGGATCTCGGTCAGGACGCCGGCGGCCGGCGAGGGCACCTCGGAGTCGACCTTGTCCGTCGAGACCTCGAAGAGCGGCTCGTCGCGCTCGACGGCCTCGCCCACCCCCTTCATCCAGCGGGTGATCGTGCCCTCGGTCACGGTCTCGCCGAGCTGCGGCATCATCACGTCAGCCAACGTGCAGTCCCCTTCCGCTGAGCGCCAACATGGTCTCGCCGAAGGTCTCGGAGAGCGACGGGTGCGGCTGGATGAACTGGGCCACCTCGTCGGGAAAGGCCTCCCAGTTGACGGCCAGGTAGCCGGCGCCGAGCTGCTCGGTCACCCAGGGCCCGCACAGGTGCACGCCGAGGATCCGCCCGGCCGTCCCGTCGGGCCGCCGCTCGGCCACGATCTTCACCACGCCCTCGGTGTCGCCGATGATCTGCGCCCTGCTGTTGCCCCCGAAGGGGTCCTTCTTGGTCACCACGGGAATCCCCGCCGCCTCGGCCTGCGCCTCGGTCATGCCGCAGAACGCCACCTCGGGGTGGCAGTAGATGGCCCAGGGCACCTTGCCGTTGTCCACCGGCACCACCGGCTCGCCCACCATGCCCTTGACCGCCACGATGGCCTCGGCGAACCCCACGTGGGCCAGCTGCGGCGTGCCGGCCACGATGTCGCCGACCGCCCAGACGCCGTCGACGCCGGTGCGCTGGTACTCGTCGGTCACCACGAAGCCGCGTCGGTCGATCTGGACGCCCACCCCGTCGGCCACCAGCCCCTCGGTGCGGGGGCGCCGGCCCACCGACACCACGATGGCCTCCACGTCGTAGCTCTGCTCCCCCGCCGCGACCGTCGTGACGCTCCCGTCCGGCGACGGCGTGTGCCCCTCGACCAGCACGGAGGTCGCGATCTCGATGCCGCGCTTGGTGAAGGAGCGGGCCACCAGGCGGACGATGTCGTCGTCGCAGCCGGAGAGGATCGTGTCGAGTGCCTCGAGGATCGTCACCTTGGAGCCGAGGTCGGCGAGGAGGGAGGCGAACTCGCACCCGATGACCCCGCCCCCGATGACGGCGACCGAGGCCGGGAGCTCCTTGAGGTCCAAGAACTCGTCCGAGGTCATGACCCAGCGCCCGTCCACCTCGAAGCCGGGCAGGCCGGCGGGCACCGACCCGGCCGCCAGGACGACGTTGCGACCGACCACGACGCGGCCCGCATCCTCACCGTCGAGCACTTCGACGTGGCGGTCGGCCTTGAGGGTCCCGGTGCCCGACAGGGTGACCACCTTGCGGCCCTTGAGCAAGCCCGACAACCCCTTGAACAGCTTGTTCACCACGGCGTTCTTGCGGTCCTGGCTGACGGCGAAGTCGAGCGACACCGCGGAGACGCCGATGCCGAACTCCTTGGAGCCCTCGATCGTGCGGTGCACGGCGGCCGTCTCGAGGAACTCCTTGGCCGGGATGCAGCCGCGGTGCAGGCAGGTCCCGCCGACCTTGTCCCGCTCGACGATGGCGACGGACAGCCCCGCGGCGGCGCCGTAGAGCGCGGTCGCGTAGCCGCCCGGTCCGCCCCCGATCACGACGATGTCGAACTCTTCTTCGGTGGCCATCGCCCGTCCTCTTCCTGTCCTCACGAGGCTCGTCCGGCGCGTTCGGCTCCCCCGAGACGTCCCGATCGCACCGGGCGGACCCCACTCCGCGTCCCGCGCGTGTTCCCCCGGCACTCTACCGTTCGCACCACCGCGCTCAGATCGGTGGCGGGGGCGTTTCCCCTGTTCGGGTCAGCCGCTCGCGCCGTGCCCCGAGTCGGCCGCCACGGTGGCGAGCTCGTCGACCCGGTCGTTCCAGCGATCGCCGGAATGACCCTTGACCCAGCGCCAGCGGATGTCGGCGCCGGGCGACAGCGCGAGCGCGATCAGCGGCTCCCACAGGTCACGGTTGGCCACCGGCTTGTTCTGCGAGTTCTTCCAGTTGCGCCGCTGCCAGCCCCGCCACCAGGCGTCGGTGAAGCACTTCACGACGTAGGTCGAGTCACTCACCACCTCGATCGCCGTGGGTCCGCCGGGCAGCAGGGCCCGCAGCGCCTCGAGCGCAGCCGTGATCTCCATCCGCTGGTTGGTCGTGTGCGGGTCGGCCCCGCTGGCGTAGGGCCCCTCGGGCACGGCCCAGGCCCAGCCACCCGGGCCGGGGTTGCCCCGGCACGCGCCGTCCGTGTACACGACGACGGGGGCGGGGTGGGCCGGCATGACACGTTTGTAACACCCCCACCGGTGGTCAGGGCGTTCCCCTCCCTCCCGGTACCGTGGAGAGGTGCTCTTCGACGGCATCAGCCACCAGGTCCCCGACACGGATCCGGGGGAGACGCAGGAGTGGCTCGATTCGTTCGACGCCGTCGTCGACGCCCACGGCCGCGCCAGGGCCCGCTACCTGCTCATGAAGCTCCTGGAGCGGGCGCGCACCAAGCAGGTCGACTTCCCCGCCACGGTCTCGACCCCCTACGTGAACACCATCCCGGCCGACGACGAGCCCTGGTTCCCCGGCGACGAGTACCAGGAGCGCCGGATCCGCGCCTACATCCGCTGGAACGCCGCCGCCATGGTCACCCGGGCCAACGCGCGCACCGAAGGCATCGGGGGGCACCTGTCCACCTATGCCAGCTCGGCCGCGCTCTACGAGGTCGGCTTCAACCACTTCTTCCGCGGCAAGGCCGACGGCGGCTTCGGGGATCAGGTCTTCTTCCAGGGGCACGCGTCTCCCGGCATCTACGCCCGCGCCTTCGTCGAGGGCCGGCTGGCCGAGAAGGAGCTCGACAACTTCCGCCACGAGGTGGGCGGCGACGGGTTGCCCAGCTATCCCCACCCCCGCTTGCTGCCCGACTTCTGGGAGTTCCCCACCGTCTCGATGGGGCTCGGCCCGCTGGCCGCCATCTACCAGGCCCACGTCAACCGCTACCTCCAGCTGCGCCGCCTGGTCGACACCAGCGGCAGCCGCGTCTGGTGCTTCGTGGGCGACGGGGAGATGGACGAGCCCGAGTCCATCGGGGCCCTCGGCGTCGCCGGCCGGGAGCACCTCGACAACCTCATCTTCGTCGTCAACTGCAACCTGCAGCGCCTCGACGGTCCCGTCCGCGGCAACGGGAAGATCATCCAGGAGCTCGAGGCGGTGTTCCGCGGGGCGGGCTGGAACGTCATCAAGGTGATCTGGGGCTCGCGGTGGGACGCGCTGCTGGCCAAGGACGTCGACGGCGTCCTGCTCGACCGCATGAACACGACGGTCGACGGCGAGTACCAGAAGCTGGCCGTCGAGTCCGGTGCCTACATCCGCGAGCACTTCTTCGGTCCCGACCCCCGCCTGCGCAAGCTGGTCGAGGATCTCAGTGACGACGAGCTGGTCTCGCTTCCCCGCGGCGGGCACGACTACCGCAAGCTCTACGCCGCCTACAAGCTCGCCACCGAGCAGCGCGGCGCGCCGACCGCCATCCTGGCCAAGACGATCAAGGGGTGGACGCTCGGTCCCGAGATCGAGGCCCGCAACGCCACGCACCAGATCAAGAAGATGACCAAGGCGCAGCTGCGCGCCCTGCGCGACCGGCTCTACCTGACCGACGACATCCCCGACGCTGCGCTCGAGGGCGATCCGCCCTACATCCGCCCGGCCGAGGGCTCCGACGCCATGGAGTACCTCCGGGCCCGCGGCCGTGTCCTCGACGGCCCGCTGCCCGTGCGGGTGGTCCGGCCCGCGCCGGCGCTGCGGCCCGACGCCAAGGTGTTCGAGGAGTTCGCGGCGGGGTCGGGGAAACAGTCGGTGTCGACCACCATGGTGTTCGCCCGCCTCCTGCGCAACCTGGTGCGGGACCCCACCGTCGGCTCGCTGGTGGCGCCGATCGTCTCCGACGAGGCCCGGACCTTCGGGCTCGAGCCGCTCATCGCGGAGGCCAAGATCTACGCGCCCGACGGGCAGAACTACGTGCCGGTCGACGCCGACCTCCCCCTCAACTACGCCGAGAGCTCGTCGGGGCAGGTCCTCCAGGAGGGCATCACCGAGGCGGGGGCGCTGGCCACGTTCGTCGCGTTGTCCACCGCCTACGCGACGTGGGGGCAGCCGATGCTGCCCGTCTACCTCTTCTACTCCATGTTCGGCTTCCAGCGCGTGGGCGACCTGGCCTGGTTGCTGGGCGACATGCGCGGGCGGGGCATCCTGGCCGGCTGCACGGCGGGCCGGACGACGCTGATGGGCGAGGGGCTGCAGCACGACGACGGGCAGTCGCCGCTGCTGGCCTCGACCAATCCCGCCGCCGTGGTCTACGACGCCTCGTTCGCCTACGAGGTGGCCGTGATCATGGAGGCGGCCGCCACCGAGATGCTCGGTCCCGACCCCAAGGACCGCTTCTGGTACCTCACGCTCTACAACGAGACCTACCCGATGCCGGCGCTGCCCGAGGGAGCGGAGGGCGAGGTCGTCCGCCGGGGCATCATCGACGGCGCCTACCGCTTTGCCGCGGCGCCCGAGACGGCAGGCGAGCTCCGGGCGTCGCTGTGCTTCTCGGGGCCGATGTGGAGCATCGCCCTCGAGGCCCAGCGCCTGCTGGCGGAGCGCTACGGCGTCGGCGCCGACGCCTGGGCCGTCACGTCGTGGACCAACCTGCGCACCCAGGCGCTCGAGGTGGAGCGCTGGAACCGGCTCCATCCCGAGGCCGAGCCACGCGTCCCCTTCGTCACGGCCGCGCTCGGGACGGGGCCCGATCCTGTCGTCGCCATCACCGACTACATGCGGAGCGTGCCCGACCAGGTGGCGCGCTTCGTGCAGCGTCCCTACGCGTCGCTCGGGACCGACGGGTTCGGCCGATCCGACGCCCGGGACGCCCTGCGCTCGTACTTCGAGGTGGACGCCGCCCACCTCGTCGTCGCCGTCCTGCAGCAGCTGGCCCTGGCGGGGCGCATCGACCCCTCGATGGTGTCCGGCGCCATCACCGACCTCGGCATCGACCCCGGCCGCGCCGCCCCGTTCACGGTCTGAGCAGGGCCACCGGCGTCGGGCGTCACCGCCGCTGGTTCACCACCAGCGCGTCGCGGGTGATCTCCATCTGCCCCAGGTGTTGGAACAGCTCCTCGAGGATGTGCAGCAACACGGCGCCCTTGGTCCCGGCGTAGGGCACCGGGTGGTCGCGATCGGGCCGGACGCCGGCCGGTCCGGCCGCGGCGTCGAGCCCCTCGATGTCCTGGCGCAGGCGCCGGCGAGCCACCTCGGTGCGCCACAGCAGCCCGGCCACCTCCCCCGTCGCGCTCGAATTCGGCCGCCCGGTCGCGCTGGACCGGCCGCTCGGCCACGGTCGCACCACCCCAGTACTCCATCACGCCCAGACAGTGGGTCAAGATGGCGAAGGGCGAGTTGGCGTCGCGAAACGGGGGGCGCCGGTTGGCCAGCTCGTCGCCCAGCCCCTCGACGATGCCGGCCATCTCGTGGAGCGCGTGATCGGCGAACCAGAGGTAGTCGGCGGCCGCGACGGCGACCGGCCCCGGCCCCCCGGCCTCAGTGCGCGACCCAGGCATCGGGGTCTGTCACGAGCTTCTTGACGTGCGAGGGGAGCTCGCCCGAGATGACGTCGGTCAGGGTGACCTGCTCGAGCACCGAGCGCAGGCTGGCCCGCACCGCGACCCAGACCTGTTGGAGGTTCTCCGCCGCCCCGTCGTAGCTGGTGGCCTCGGGCCGGAACCCCCGCACCTCGGCGAGGGGCCCGTCCAGCGCACGGATCACGTCGGCGATGGTGACGGCGTCGGGATCGCGGGCGAGCCGGTACCCGCCCTCGGCGCCCCGCTGGCTGGCCACCACCCCGGCCCGGCGCAGGTCGGCCAGGATGGCGCCCAAGAAGCGCGGCGGCAGACCCTGTTGCCCGGCGAGGGACTCGGCGGTCTGCGGCGTCCCCGCGGCCGCCAGGGCGAGCAGGGCCCGGATGCCGTAGTCCACCTTGGCCGGGATGTGCATGGCGCGAGTCTGCCCGCGCCGCGGCCCCGGGGCACGTCCATTGGCCCGCGCGCCGTGCAAAGATCTGACCGTGGCACCCAAAACGCTGCACCTGTCCGGCGACGCCGAGGCGGACGCGGTCGTCAGCCGCGATCCCCTGGCCCTGCTCATCGGCATGGTCCTCGACCAGCAGATACCGATCGAGAAGGCCTTCTCGTCGCCGGCCGTGCTGGCGCGCCGCCTGGGCGGCGACGGTCCGTTGGACGCGGCGTCCATCGCCACCATGGAACCCGAGGAGCTGGCCGCCGTCTTCAGGGAGCGGCCCGCCCTGCACCGCTTCCCCGGGTCGATGGCCGGTCGGGTCCAGGCGGTCTGCCGCGCCGTCGCCGAGGAGTACGCCAACCGGGCCGACGCCGTCTGGGAGGGCGTGCGCAGCGGGGAGGAGCTGGTGGGCCGGCTGAGGGCGTTGCCGGGCTTCGGCGAGCAGAAGGCGAAGATCTTCGCCGCGCTGCTGGGCAAGCAGCTCGGCGTGCGCCCCGAGGGCTGGCGCGAGGCGACCTCCCCCTACGGCGACCCCGGGACCCACCTCTCGGTGGCCGACATCGACGGTCCCGAGAGCCTGGCCACGGTCCGGGCCACCAAGAAGGCCGCGAAGGCCCGGGCGCGCACCGGGACGTGACCGACGGCTTCGACCTCTCGGGTCGCCGCCTCTACCTCTGCACGCCGGACCGGCCGGACCTCGCCGCCTTCCTCACCTCGTGCATCGCGGGCGGGGTGGACGTGGTGCAGCTGCGCGACAAGGATCTCGAGGCGAGACCACTGCTGGCCCGCGCCCGCGTGTCGCGGCGGCGGTGTGCCACGAGCACGGCGTGCCCTTCGTGCTCGACGACCGGCCCGACCTCGCACTCGAGGTCGACGCCGACGGTGTCCACGTGGGCCAGGACGACGCGCCGGTGGCGTTGGCCCGGCGCATCCTCGGCCCGGCGGCGATCGTCGGCCTCTCCACCCACGGGCCGGCCGACCTGGTCGGCGCGGCCCTCGAGGACGTGACCTACATCTCGGCCGGGCCCGTCGAGGCGACACCGACCAAACCGGGACGGCCCGGGACCGGGATCGGCTACGTCAGTCTGGCCAGTGAACGGTCCAGTGTTCCCGTGTTCGTGACCGGTGGCGTGACGCCGGAACGTGTTCCTGCCCTGGCGGCGGCCGGTGTACGTCATTTCGTGGTGGTGCGCCACCTGACCCAGGCGCCCGACGCCCGCCGGGCGGCGCGGGACCTGCGCGATGCGATCGATCGAGCGTTGAGTAGCGCGCCACCGGCGGCCTGATCTCTCGCCGGTCGGAATCCGGCTCGGCCGCACCGGGCCCGGGGAGGCCCGCCCCGCTTCCGCCCCGGACCGGTGCGACGGACGTGTCGTCGGTGGGCCCCGGCGCGGTGGCCGCCCCGTCGGGCACGTCGAGCACGACGAAGAAGATCGGTGCTCCCTGATCACTCATTCCTTCTCGTTCTCGGAACGAAGCGGCCCCGCATTGAGCGCGTGGTGGCGCGCCGTGCCTCAGTGGCGCCGCTCCAGCCAGCCCACCAGGATGGCGATCACCCGCGGGTCGGCCCGGAGCCAGTGGCCCGCCCCGAAGACGACGTGCAGCTCGGAGGGCCCGCTGGCCGCGGCGGCGAGCGAACGGGCGTCGCCGACGGGGACGTCGGGGTCGTCGGAGCCGTGGACCATGAGCAGCGGCCTGCCCTTGAGCAGGGCCGCGTCGTCGGCCGGATGGAGGACGGAGAACTCCTTGGCCCAGGCCTCCAGCGAGGCCGGGAAGCCTGGGGTGGTGATCACGCCGGTGCGCCGGCAGCGGGACCGCAGGTCCTCGGGGTCACGGGCCATCGGCCCGAGGTCCGACGGCGTGCCCAGGCAGGCCACCCCCGCCACCCGGTCGTCCCGGGCGGCGAGATGCAGCACCAGCACCCCGCCGAAACCGAAGCCCACGACCAGGAAGGGCTCGGGCGCCGGGATCTCGGTCTCGGCCAGGAAGCCCAGGTCGTCCAGCCAGCCCAGCGCCGAGAAGTCGCCCGCCGACTCGCCTGCCCCGCGCAGCGCGGCGGTGACGACGCGCCAGCCGGACTCCCGGGCGAGCCGGTCGGCCAGGGCCGGGTAGGTGAGGGCGACGTCGGCGGCCGAGCCCTTGGGCCGCGGCAGGTCGTGGCAGAGGAGCACGTGGCCCCGGACCGGTGCCCCCGGGGAGGTGGAGCTGGCGTAGCACGTGAGGTCGCCCGCCGGTCCGTTCAGGAGCCTGAATGGCCCCGCCATCTCAGATCCCGATGCGCTGTGCCAGCAGCTCGCGGTGGTACGAGGGGTCGCCCAGCAGGAGCTCGGACGACTTGGCCCGCTTGAAGTACAGATGCGCCGGGTGCTCCCAGGTGAAGCCGATCCCGCCGTGGATCTGGATGTTCTCCGCCGCGGCGTGGAAGTAGGCCTCCGAGCAGTACGACTTGGCCAGGCTGGCCACGACGGGGAGCTCGTCGGAGTCCTCGGCGGCGGCCCAGGCGGCGTAGTAGGCGGCCGACTTGGCCGACTCCACCTCGAGCAGCATGTCGGCGCACTTGTGCTTGATCGCCTGGAAGCTGCCGATGGGCCGGCCGAACTGGATGCGGGTCTTGGCGTACTCGACCGACGCTGTCGAGCACGTGCTGCGCCCCGCCCACCTGCTCGGCCGCCAGCGCCACCGCGGCCAGGTCGAGCGTCTTGGAGAGGCCGGGCTCGGCGCCGCCGTCCACGCCGATCAAGCGTCGCCGGGGTCCGAGAGAACTCGAGCCGGGCCTGCTTGCGCGTCTGGTCCATCGTCGGCAGCGGCGTGCGGGTGAGCCCCGGCGCGTCGCCCGCGACGGCGAAGAGCGAGACGCCCGCCGCCGTGCGCGCCGCCACGATGATCAGGTTGGCGACGTGCCCGTCGATCACGAACATCTTGTGGCCGCTCAGCTCCCACCCGTCGCCCTTCCGCTCGGCCGCCAACTCGATGCCGCTGAAGTCCCACTTCCCGTTGTCCTCGGTGATGGCGAGGGTGGCGATCGTCTCCCCCGAGGCGATCCCGGGCAGGTAGCTCTTCTTGGCCTCGTCGTCGCCCGAGGTGAGCAGCGCGTTGGCGGCCAGGGCGACGGAGGAGAAGAAGGGCGCGCAGAGGAGGGCGGCGCCCATCTCCTCGAGCACGACGAGCAGCTCGACATAGGTGAAGCCGGACCCCCCGAACTCCTCGGGGATGGTCAGCGACTGCAGCCCCAGCTGCTCGGCCATCTGGCTCCACACCGCCGGGTCGTAGCCCTCGGTCGTGTCCATGAGCCGGCGCACCTCGGACTCGGGTGACTTCTCGGCCAGGAACCGTCGCACCGACGTGCGCAGCTCCTCCTGCTCGTCGCTGAAGGCGAAATTCATGCCTGGGCTCCTCTGCCTCTCCCCCCCGGCAAGCCCCGCCGGTGGTGTGCCGCTTCGTTCACAAGGGTGTCTACCAGACGTGGCGGCGCCGCCACCAGACGCCTCGTGGCTGTGCCACGCTGGGGCCATGGGACAGCTGGAGAACGTGTGGAGCGATGCGGCGGCCGAGGTCCATCAGATCGTGGTGGGCCCGATGGACAACAACGTCTACATCCTCCGTTGCCGCCGGACGGGCGACGCCATGCTGATCGACGCCGCCAACGAGCACGAGGCCCTGCTCGAGATCTGCCAGCGCCTGGGCGTGCGTCAGGTCGTCGAGACCCACGGCCACTGGGACCACATCCAGGCCGTGCCCGCCGTGCGGGACGCCGGCATCTCGGTGGCCGTGACCAGCGCCGACGCAGGCATGCTGCCGAGCTACGACCTCATCTTGGACGACGACGAGACGCTGCGAGTCGGCGACCTGCGCGTCAGGACACTGGCCACCCCCGGTCACACCCCCGGCTCCATCTGCTTCGCCGTCGAGGGCACGAACCTGCTGTTCAGCGGCGACACCCTCTTCCCCGGCGGGCCCGGCAACACCTCGTTCGAGGGTGGCGAGCTTCCCGGCCATCATCGAGTCGATCGACCGGCGCATCTTCGCCCGCTTCGACCCCGACACCGTGGTCCTGCCCGGCCACGGGCAGTCCACCACGGTGGGCGACGAGGCCCCGCACCTGCAGGAATGGGTCGAACGGGGCTGGTGAGGCCGGCGTGCCGAAAAACCCGACCAAAAAGGTAAGCTTTTAGCCGATGCCCACGGTGCCACCGCTGCTCGAGATCCGGGACCTCCACGTCTCCGCCGAGGACGGGTCCATCCTGCGCGGCGTCGACCTGGCGGTCGGGGCGGGAGAGATCCACGCGCTCATGGGCCCCAACGGCGCCGGGAAGTCCACCCTGGCGGGTGCGCTGCTGGGCCATCCCGCCTACACCGTCACCGCAGGGAGCATCCTGCTCGACGGCGAGGACGTCACGAGCTGGCCCACCGACGTGCGGGCCAAGGCCGGCATCTTCCTCGCCTTCCAGTACCCCGAGTCGATCGAGGGCGTGTCGGTGACCCAGTTCCTGCGCCAGGCCATGGCGGCGCGCACCGGCGAGGAGGTGTCCGTCCTCGAGGTCCGGGTGCTCATGACCGAGTGGATGGAGCGCCTCGGCATGGACACGTCCTTCGCCAGCCGCCACCTGAACCAGGGCTTCAGCGGGGGCGAGAAGAAGCGCAACGAGATCCTCCAGATGGCGCTGCTCGAGCCACTGGTGGCCGTCCTCGACGAGACCGACTCGGGCCTCGACATCGACGCGCTCCGTGTCGTCGGCCGCGGCGTGCGCGCCGTGCGCGCGGCACGCCCCGAGCTCGGCGTGCTCGCCATCACCCACTACCAGCGACTGCTCGAGGAACTGGTCCCCGACGTCGTGCACCTGCTCGTCGACGGGCGCATCGTCGCCAGTGGCGGGCCCGAGCTCGCCGCCCTCGTCGAGGCCGAGGGGTACGAGGCATGGCGATGACGCCCGCTCCGACCGGTGCGGCGCCGCTCAACGTCGAGGCGCTGCGCAAGGACTTCCCCCTCTTGACGCGTACGGTCAACGGCCGGCCGATCGTCTACCTCGACTCCGCCTCCTCCGCCCTGCAGCCGCAGGCCGTCATCGGCGCCATGACGCGCTACTACGAGACCACGCACGCCAACGTCCACCGCGGCGTGTACGCCACCGCCGAGGAGGCCACCGCCCTCTACGAGCGGGCCCGCGTGGTGGCGGGGCGCTTCATCGGCGCGCCGGACCCGGCGCACGAGGTCGTGTTCACCAAGAACACGACGGAGGCACTCAACCTGGTGGCGCACACCTGGGGCCGGGCCAACCTGCACGCCGGCGACGCCGTGTTGCTCACCGAGATGGAGCACCACGCCAACATCGTCCCCTGGATGATCCTCTCCGAGGAGATCGGGGGTCTCGACCTGCGTTACATCCCGATCGACGACCACGGGCGGCTGGTGCTCGACGACCTCGACCGGCTGGTCGACGGCGTCAAGCTCGTCGGGATCTCGACCATGTCCAACGTGCTCGGCACCATCAACCCGGTGTCGCACGTCGCGGCGGTGGCGCACCGCACCGGCGCCGTCGTGGTCGCCGACGGTGCGCAGCTCGTCCCGCACGCGCCGGTCGACGTGCGCGACCTGGGCGTCGACTTCATCGCCTTCTCCGCCCACAAGATGATGGGCCCGACCGGCATCGGCGTCCTGTGGGGACGCGCCGAGCTGCTCGACGCGCTGGGACCGTTCCTGGGCGGGGGCGGCATGATCCTCGACGTGAAGCTCGACTCCTTCCGCCCCGCACCGCCACCGGCGCGCTTCGAGGCGGGCACGCCGCCCATCGCCGAGGCGATCGGCCTCACCGCGGCCATCACGTACCTGGGCGACATCGGGATGGACCGCATCCGCGCCCACGAGCTGGCGCTGACCAACCACGCGCTGGCCCGCCTCGACGAGAAGCTGGGATCCGACGTGCGGGTGTTCGGCCCCCCGGCGGGCCCCGACCGCGGCGGGGTCATCTCCCTCGCCTACCGCGACGTGCACGCGCACGACCTGGCGCAGGTGCTCGACCAGTTCGGCGTGTGCGTGCGGCCGGGTCACCACTGCGCCAAGCCGCTCATGCGACGCCTCGGCGTCCAGGCCACGGCCCGTGCGTCGTTGTCCCTGTTCAGCGACGAGCGCGACATCGAGGTCCTGATCGAGGGATTGCTCGAAGCCGGTAGGTTGTTCGGCTGATGGCAGACCTGGAGGAGCTGTACCGCGAGATCATCCTCGACCACTACCGCTCGCCGCGGAACCGCGGCGAGCTCGACTCGCCGCCGGCCCACCGCGTCGAGGGTTTCAACCCGCTCTGCGGCGACGAGGTCGTGATCTCCTTGGTGGTCGAGGACGGGAGGCTGGCCGACCTCAGGATCGGGGGCTCCGGCTGCTCCATCAGCCAGTCCTCGGCCTCGCTCATGTCGGCGGCCGTCAAGGGCAAGCCGGTCGCCGAGGTGCGCCAGCTCATCAACACGTTCAAAGGGATGATGTCCATCCACGAGGCCACGCTCGAGCACGACGGTGACCGAAACGAGGCCGAGGCGGCCGAGCCCGAGGAGATCGACCTCGACAAGCTCGGCGAGCTCGCCGCGCTCCAGGGCGTGGTGAAGTTCCCGGTGCGCATCAAGTGCGCCACGCTCAGCTGGAACGCCCTCGCCCAGGGCCTCGACGAGGTGGCCGCCGAGGCGTCCTAGGAGGGGCTCAGCTCGGGGTGCACGGCACGGGGTCGAAGGAGGGCGCCGCCGCCGCCGGAGGGGTGGTACCGGTGCTCGTGCTCCCGGCTGAGGGCTGGGCGGCACTCGGGGGCGCGGTCGTCGGCGTGACGGTGGGCGGGGGCTGGGGGTAACCGTCGGCGCCGGGCGGCGGGTTGGTGGGAGTGACCAGGCTGGATCCGAAGACGTCCACGAGCATCTGCTGGGCCGCCGGCTGGTCGACGGTCAGCACGTCGCCCAGGTTGCCGAACCCGTTGGCCTCCACCGTGGGCAGCGTCTGCGCCTGCAGGTTGGACGGGTCGTAGGAGTGGTAGGTGAGCGCGAGCCCGATCAGCTCGTTGAAGCCGAACCCGTCGTCGATCACGATGCCCTCGTGGATGGAACCGATGAAGGCGTTGACCGTGAGCGGGTTTATCTTCGACTTGGCCGCGCTCATCATGGCCTTGATGAAGGCGTCCTGACGCTGAATCCGCCCGAAGTCGCTCGTCCCGTCGTATTGCCAGGTGCCGTCGGCGTAGTACTCGTAGTGGCGGGCCCGGGCCACCGCCAGCGCCTGGGCGCCGTCGAGCAGCTGGCAGCCCGGAGTGGTGATGTCGAGGCCCGAGTAGGCGTCCTTGGCCGGGTAGGGGAAGTCGAGGTAGATGCCGCCCAGCGCGTTGACGGCGTCCTGGAAGCCGGCGAAGCCGACCTGGACCACGTGGTTGATCGGGATGCCGAAGTTGGCCGTGATCGTCTTGACCAGCTGGTTGGCGCCCGAGTTGTACGAGGCGTTGATGCGGTTGTAGGTGCCGAACTGCGAGCTGTCGGGGGGCAGCATGGTGACGACCGTGTCGCGCGGGATGGAGACGATCTGGATCTGCTTGGTCGACGGTGTGACCCGCCACAACTGCACGACGTCGCTGCGCTGCCCCGTGACGACCGAGGCCGATCCGAACGCCTGGGCCTCCGAGCTGGACTCGCCGACGCGCGAGTCCGAGCCGATGACGAGGACGGTGAAGGGCTGCCCGCTCTGGGCGGCCACTTCCGCGCTGATGTGGACCTTGTCGATCTGGTCGTAGCGGTACCAGAGGTAGGCATAGCCACCACCGACCACCGCGACGACGAGCACGACGACGCCGACGAGGGCCACCACGGTCTTCTTGGCCACGCTCCACTTGGGCTTGCCGCTGCGGCGCACCGTGCGCTTCTGCCGCGCGCCGGCGGCGTCGACGCGCGCCCCCAGCGCCCGCAACCCCGCTTCGTTGGGCACGCTCTCGGGCTCGGGCCCGGCGCGCATCTGGCGGCCGAGGGCCGCCAGCCCTTCCTTGTTCGCGGACCGGCCACGCTGCCGTCGGGAGGGGCGATCCGACCCGTCGCCCGTCGGACGACCGTTCGCCATGACGAAGAACGGTACCAAGCGTGCTCGCGCCAATTGCGGCAGGCGACGGACCGGCGCACCGCCCGTGTGGGCGGCCGGTGCTCAGCGGGAGTCCGCGTACCCGCCGTAGCCGGTTCGTTCGAGCTGCAACGCCAGGGCCGCATCGCCCGTAGCAACGATGCGCCCGCCGACCATGACGTGCACCAGGTCGGCCTCGAGTTGGACCAAGAACCGGTTGAAGTGCGTGATGGCGAGGAGGCCCACGCCCCATTCGGTCGTGGCGAGCTGCAGGCGGCGCGCCACCTCGCCGAGCGCGTCGACGTCGAGACCCGAGTCCACCTCGTCGAGGACGCAGATCGCCGGGCGCAGCACGCCGAGCTGGACCATCTCGGTGCGCTTGCGCTCGCCGCCCGAGAGGTCGACGTTGAGCGGCCGGCGCAAGAGGCGGGCGTCGAGACCGACGGCCTTGGCCTCGTCGACCATGCGGTCGCCCAGCGAACCCGCCGCAGCGCGGCCGGAGGATGCACCGTCCCCCTCGGCTGCGGCGGCCAAGAGCGCGTGGAGGCCCACGCCGGGTACCTCCACCGGATGCTGCAGCGCGAGGAACAGGCCGGCGCGGGCGCGCTGCCACGACGGGAGCCCGGTCAGCTCCTGCCCGTCCATCGTGATGCTGCCGGCCGTCACCTCCGTGCCGGGACGACCCATCAGCGCGTGGGCCAGGGTGCTCTTGCCTGAGCCGTTCGGGCCCATGACCACGTGCACCTCGCCGCTGCGCACCGCGAGGTCGACGCCGTGCAGTACCTCCTTGCCACCCGCCGACGCGTGCAGACCCACGACCTCGAGGACGTGCTCGGCACTCACGGCAGCACCACCGAGATGGTGCCGTCGGCGACCTCGACGTCGTAGACGCGGACGGGCCGGGTCGCCGGCAGCGAGCAGGGCTCGCCCGTCCTCAGGTCGAAGGTGCTGCCGTGACGCGGGCACTCGATTTGGCACTCCTCGGCCCACACCTCCCCCTCGGCCAGCGAGTAGTCCTCGTGGCTGCACTCGTCGTCGACGGCGTGGAACGTGTCGTCGGCGCAGCGGACCAGCGCAATCCGGTGACCCGCGACGTCGAAGCGCCGCGCCGCGCCGGCGGCCAGGTCCCCCGTCGCGCACAGCGCCACGGTCTCAGACACCGGCGGCCACCCGCCGCCGCCCGAGCGCGGTGCCGAGGCGGTCGTGCACTTCGCGCTCGAGCAGCGGGTTCAGTGCGGGAATTGGGCCCCGGTCGATGATGGCGTCGAAGAAGCCGCGCACGATGAGCCCCTCGGCCACCTCGGGCGCCACGCCGCGCGACTCGATGTAGTAACGCTGGTCCTCGTCGATCGGTCCCACCGTCGACGCATGCGAACACTTCACGTCGTTCTCGAGGATGTCGAGGTTGGGCACCGAGTCGGCATGCGCCCCTTCGTCGAGCACCAGGTTGTGGTTGGTCTGACGGGCGTCGCTGCGGACCGCACCCCGGTGCACCCGGATGAGGCCGCTGTAGACCGAGCGCGAGTGCCCGGCCACCGCACCCTGGCACAGCAGCTCGCTGGTCGTCCGGGGGGCCTCGTGGTCTTGCAGGGTGCGGATGTCGTGCACCTGGTCCTCGTCGCCGAGGTAGGCCGAGAGGACCTCGCACGAGGCGTCCCGCCCGTCCAAGGCGACATCGGACCGGATGCGCCCGTAGGAGGCGCCGAGACCGACGGTGAACGTGCGCAGCGTCGACCCGCCGGCGCCGCGTGCCGCCAGCCGGCCGACCGACCAGGCTGCGCCGCCCAGGATCTGCAACGAGACGTAGGAGAGGACCGCGCCCGCCGCCGCGGACAGCTCCGTCACCGGCACGACCAACGAGCGGGTCCCGCCGGCGGCCCCGGCGAAGACCTCGACCACGGACAGGTGGGCCCCCTCGCCGGCACGCACGACGGTGCGGGGGAAGCTGGCTGCTCCGGGCTCGCACCAGTGGACGACGAGCACCGGTTCGGCCACCGTCACCCCCGCCGGCACGTCGACGAACACGGGGTCGGGGGTGAAGGCGTCGTTGAGCCGGACCAGCGCGTCCCCCGCGTTGCACCGATCCCAAGAGATGCCGGGCCGGCGGCACCCGGTCCGCCGACCCGAAGGCGAAGCCCGCCGCGGGCACGGCGCTGGCGTTCGTCGTGAAGCTGCCCGGGCGCCCGTCGTGCACCAACACGCTGCCGGCCGTCGCCCCGAGGGAGGCGCGCACTGCCGTCAGGAGCTCGTCCCCCCCCGAGTCCGGCGCCGCCGGCGCGTCGGGTCGGCCGGGCGTGAACTCGTCCAAGGAGAGGTCGTCGATCGGTGAGTAGCGCCAGACCTCCTCGCTCTCGGAGGGCAGCGGGGTCGATGCGAAGGCCTCGTAGCCGACCGCCCGCCGCTGGCGGAGCCAGTCCGGCCCCGCCAGGACCGCGGACGCCTCGGCGCTGAAGGTAAGCAGGGTCAAATCCTCTTTCGGGTGCGAAGGCGGCCCATGCACTCTAGTGGCCCCCGCCGGGATCCCCACCAGGCGGTTAGCCTGCGGTCCATGGGAGAGATCGCAGCCTTCGAGTCGCCGGTGCTCAGCATCGAACGAGAAGAGACGGTGGCGACCGTGTGGCTGGACCGCGCCGAGGCGCGCAACGCCATGGGTCAGGACCTGTGGCGGGACCTCCCCCGCGCCATGGCCGCCGTGGGCGACGACAACACCGTGCGGGCCGTCGTCATCGGCGCCAAGGGCCCGCACTTCTCCGTCGGGCTCGACCTCAAGGCGATGGGGAGCCTCCTCACCGACGGGGGTGACTCCGGGGGCCGGGGCACCTCCGCCGCTTCCATGGCGGGGCGGGCGCGCGCCGGGCGCAGCGAGGTGCTCCGGCTGCAGGACGCCATCTCCGCGGTGGCCCGCTGCCCGAAGCCGGTCGTGGCGGCCGTCCATGGCTTTTGCATCGGCGGTGGGGTGGACCTCATCGCGGCCTGTGACATCCGGCTCGCCTCGGCCGACGCCGTCTTCTCGGTGCGGGAGGCCAAGATGGCGATCGTCGCCGACCTGGGAAGCCTGCAGCGCCTGCCGGCCATCATCGGCCCGGGTCACCTGGCCGAGCTGGCCTACACGGGCAAGGACATCACCGCCGAGCGTGCCAAGGAGATCGGCCTGGTCAACGACGTGGCGGCCGACGCCGACGGTGTGCGCAAGGCGGCGCAGGCGCTGGCGGCGGAGATCGCGGCCAACTCCCCGCTGGCGGTGCAAGGGACCAAGGCCGTCCTGGCGGCCAACGAGGGGAAGACGGTGGCCGAGGGACTCGAGTACGTGGCCCTCTGGAACGCGGGGATGCTGGCGTCCGACGACCTGACCGAGGCCCTGACGGCCTTCATGGAGAAGCGAGCGCCCAGATTCACCGGGCGCTGAGTCCGCTCGTCCGTCTCGAGCGCCCTCCGAGAAGGACGGCGCGACGGGTTCAGCGCTTCCGGCGCCACCAGCGCCCCGCCGAGCGCTCCCGCCGGGCGTCCTCGGCTCGAACCTCCTCGAGCACGTCGGGCGCCACTTCGTTCACGATGTCCTCCGCCGAGCCGAGGAGCTCGGCCACGTCCGTCCCTCCGGACCCGGGCTCCTCCTCGAGGGCGGGCTCCACCAGGCTGCCGTGCACCCAGCCCACGTCCGCCATGCGGGGGTGATACGAGGGGCAGTTGTCCGGGCAGCGCCACGGCGCCTCGGGCGCCAGGTCGAGTACGCAGAAACGGGCGGCCTCGCCCGACGCGTAGGTGCGGCTCTGGAAGTGGATGCATTCCTCTCGCATCGGCACGGCTCTATGGTGCCACGTTGTCGACGAGGTCAAGGCGCGTCAGCCCACCGCGCCTTCCATTTGCAGCTCAATGAGACGGCTCCACTCCACGGCGTACTCCATCGGTAGCGTGCGGGTGACGGGCTCGATGAAACCGTTCACGATCAGGCTCATCGCCTGCTGCTCCGACAATCCCCGGCTCATCAGGTAGAAGAGCTGGTCGTCACCCACCTTCGAGACGGTGGCCTCGTGACCGATGCGGGCGTCGCGCTCCCCCACCTCCATGTAGGGCTTCGTCTCCGAGATGGAGTCGTCGTCGAGCAGGAGCGCGTCGCAGCGCACGAAGGACTTCGCGCCGTAGGCGCCGGGGTCGACGTGGACCTTGCCCCGATAGGTCGTGATGCCACCGTCCTTGGAGATCGACTTGGAGACGATGGTCGACGTCGTCTCCGGGGCGATGTGGAACATCTTGGCGCCGGCGTCCTGGTGCTGTCCCGCCCCGGCGTAGGCGACCGAGAGGACCTCGCCGCTCGCCTTGGGCCCCATGAGGTAGACCGACGGGTACTTCATGGTCAGGCGCGAGCCGATGTTGCCGTCGATCCACTCGACGTGCGCCTCGGCCTCGGCGCGCGCCCGCTTCGTCACCAGGTTGTAGACATTGGTCGACCAGTTCTGGATCGTCGTGTACGTGATGCGTGACCCGGGGAGCGCAACGAGCTCGACCACGGCCGAGTGGAGGGAGTCGGTGGAGTACACCGGGGCGGAGCAGCCCTCGATGTAGTGCACCTGCGAACCCTCGTCGGCGATGATGAGGGTTCGCTCGAACTGGCCCATGTTCTCGGCGTTGATGCGGAAGTAGGCCTGGAGCGGCATGTCCACCTTCACGCCGGGCGGGACGTAGATGAACGAGCCGCCAGACCAGACGGCCGAGTTGAGGGCGGCGAACTTGTTGTCGTTGGGCGGGATGATCCTGCCGAACCACTTGCGCACGATGTCGGGGTACTCGCGCACGGCGGTGTCCATGTCGCAGAAGAAGACGCCCTGGGCCTCGAGATCCTCGCGGTTGCGATGGAAAACGACCTCGGACTCGTACTGCGCCGTCACGCCGGACAGGTACTTGCGCTCGGCCTCGGGGATCCCGAGCTTCTCGTACGTGTTCTTGATGGCGTCGGGCAGGTCCTCCCACTTGTCGACCTGGCCGCCCGTCGGCTTGATGTAATAGAAGATGTCGTCGAAGTCGAGGGCGGGCATCCGGGTGGCGAACCACGGCGCCATCGGCTTGCGCTCGAAGTGCTTGAGGGAGCGCAGCCGGAAGTCCCGCATCCAGTCGGGCTCGCCCTTCATCTCGGACATCTCGCGCACGATGGCCTCGTTCAGGCCCTTCTTGGGCTTGAAGACGTAGTCCTCTTCGTCGCTCCACCCGAGCTGGTAGCGACCGAGGTCGAGATCCGTAGTGGCCATGGGGCTCCTGAGGTCGGGTGAGGGGAATATCCCCTACGGAGATAGTAACAACTACCTGGGCCTGCCGAAACGCCCTCCCGTGGCCACCGCCGTGTGGCGTGCTCGGTCGTGGCAGGCTCTGCGTTCATGGCCGCACCCCCGAGCGCACCCCGCCGCCCCCATGTCATCTCGGCCCACGGCGACGACCGGCAGGATCCCTGGTTCTGGCTGCGCGAGCGCGACGACCCCGAGGTCCTCGCCTACCTCGAGGCCGAGAACGCCTACACCGACCAGGAGACGGCCCCGCTGGCGGGCCTGCGCAGCACCCTCTTCGAGGAGATGAAGGCCCGTATCAAGGAGACCGACATGTCGGTCCCGGCCCGCCGGGGCCCCTGGTGGTACTACACGCGCACCGAGGAGGGGAAGGACTACGCCATCCACTGCCGGCGCCCCGCCCGCGGCCGTGACGAGCTCCCGCCGGCCGGAGAGCCCGGGGACGAGGAGCAGATCCTGCTCGACGAGAACCAGCTGGCGGAGGGGTCGGAGTACTTCGCCCTCGGTGGCGCGACCGTGAGTCACGACCACCTCTGGCTGGCCTATTCGACCGACCGCACCGGCAACGAGAAGTACGAGCTGCGCTTCCTTCCGCTCGACGCCGAGCTGTCACCCGCCCAGGCCGCGGAGGCGGTGCCCGACACCGGCTACGGCCTGGCCTGGTCCGCCCGGGCCGAGTTCGTGTTCTACGTCCGCCTCGACGAGGCGCAGCGACCCTTCCAGCTGTGGCGCCACCGTCTGGGCAGCGACCCCGTCGACGACGTGCTCGTGTTCGAGGAACCCGACCGTCGCTTCTCGCTCGGCGCCGGTTCGACCCGCGACGACACCTTCGTCTTGATCGGCCTGCACAGCACCAACACGACCGAATGGCTCGCCATCCCCGCGGACGTGCCGCTGGCCCGACCGCACGTGGTGATACCCCGCCGCGAGGGGATCGAGTACGCCGTCGACCACCTCGGGCCTGCCGGGGACGACGCCGGCCGCGGCTGGTTCGTCGCCCTGACCAACGACGCCGCCCAGGACTTCCGCGTCCTCGCCGCCCCCGACACCGCGCTCGGCGCGGCCGCGGAATGGCGCGAGGTGGTGCCCCACCGCCCGGGGGTGCGCGTCGAGGACGTCGACGCCTTCACCGGTGCCCTCGTGCTGAGCGAGCGCTCCGAGGCCCAGACCCAGGTACGGGTGCTGCCCCTCCTTGGAGGCGATGGGAGCGACCCCTTCGCGGGCGACCTGCTCGAGTCGGGTTGGATCGTCCCCTCCATCGACAGCCCCTCGTCGACCTGGGTGGGCGCCAACCCTGAGCCGGACTCGCCGGTCCTGCGCATCGGGCGCACCTCCCTCGTCACGCCGTCGAGCGTCCTGCAGATCGCCATGGACGGGCGGGAGGAGACGCTGCTCAAGCAGGAGCCCGTGCTGGGGGACTTCGACGCCACGCGCTACACCACCTACCGGGAATGGGCCGTCGCCCCGGACGGGACGAAGGTCCCGATCTCGGTGGTGCACCGGGTCGGGCTGGCACTGCCCGCTCCCTGCGTCCTCTACGGCTATGGCGCCTACGAGATCAGCATCGACCCGTCGTTCTCGCACCACCGGCTCTCGCTCCTCGACCGCGGGGCGGTCTACGCCATCGCGCACGTGCGCGGCGGTGGGGAGCTCGGGCGGGCCTGGTACGAGGGCGGCCGCATGGAACACAAGGCCAACACGTTCTCGGATTTCATCGCCTGCGCCCACCACCTCACCGACGTCGGCATCGCCCGCCCCGGGGCGTCGGCCGGACGGGGCGGTTCGGCGGGCGGCCTGCTCATCGGTGCGGTGGCCAACCGGGCGCCCGGGCTCTTCCGCTCCCTGGTGGCGCAGGTGCCCTTCGTGGACTGCGTCACCACGATGCTCGACGACGAGCTGCCGCTGACGGTCGGCGAATGGGAGGAGTGGGGCAACCCGCTGGCCGACGAAGCGGCCTACCGCCGCATGCTCACCTACTCCCCCTACGACAACGTGTCGGGCGTGAACCCCGATGGCGCGCCCCGGACCTATCCCGATCTCTTCGTCACGGGCGGGCTGAACGACCCCCGGGTGGCCTACTGGGAGCCGGCGAAGTGGGTCGCCAAATTGCGCGCCCTGTCACCCACGACGCGGGTGCTGCTGCGCACCGAGCTCGGTGCGGGCCACGGCGGCCCGTCCGGCCGCTACGAGGCCTGGAAGGAGGAGGCCCTGGTGCTGGCCTTCCTTCTCGACACGCTGGGCCTGGCGCCGGCGGGGGCGGACCTGTCCTAGCTCGTGGCTCGAGGCCCCATTAGGCCGTGGACGGCATCGTCTGGAACGTCAGCGTGAAGGGCGCCTGGTAGCCCAGGGGCAGGGTGACGGCCGAACCGTTCACGGTGGCCGCGAAGGACCCGGGCGCCCCGGCGATCACGCTCACCGGCCCGGTGGCGGCGATCGTGTGGGACTGACCCGGGAAGAGCGTCGCCGTGAACAGGACCGAACCGTTGGCGGTGTCGGTGGCTTCGACCCAGCACTCCCCCGCGGTGGCGGCGACCGAGAGCGAGTAGCTCGGCGCGCTCGACCTGGTAGGTCGCGGTGTGCGCCGTGCCGCCCTGGGGCTCCGACACGCTCGGAGGGGCGGTCGAGGTGGTCGTCGTGGTCTGGTGGCGCGTGATCGGCGGGTGGGTGTGTGACGTCGTGGCGGTCGCCGCCCCCCCGTGCCGGGGCGAGGGGTTCGAGTGAAGGCCGGTGACGACGAGCACGACGATGAGCACGACGACCGCGGCCACCGCGGCCGCGGGTCCCGCCAGGCGGCGCGGGCGGTGGTTCATGGACTCCATCACCCGGTCCTCGGTTCCGCTCATGAAGGTCGGGCGGACCGGCTCGGGCCCGGCGTCGTCGAAGGTGACCGGCTCGGAGGGATTGGGCACCGGTGGCGGCGGGACGGGCGGGACGGGTGGCCGCCCGGACTCCGTCAGGCGCACCGTCGAGGACCCCGAGGCACGGGATGGGCTGGCCGGGAAGGCAGCGGCCTCGTTGCCGTTTTGGTGCCCGCTCGAGGAGCCCGAGGGGAGGTGCGTGCGCATCTCCTCGAGCGTGTGGAGCTGCCGGTGGTAGTGCTCCACCGAGTGCACGTCGTCGTGGGTGCGTCGCCGTGCGAGCATTCCCGCGGTCAGTCCCACGACGACCACGACAGCGACTATCCCACCGATCAGCACCAACTCATATTCAACAGGATCCGCCGGGCGGGCAGGGCCGCGGCCGATGCAATGCGGGGCGTGGATCTCGTGGCCCGTCCGGCCTCAGCGGGTCAGGCGGGGGCGGATGGCGTCGGGGATGTCGTCTCGACGCGGGTTGCCCTGGTCGCGTGCCGAGAGGATGGGGTCGCTGACGCCCCAGTCGGCTCCGACCGCCGGGTCGTCCCAGGCCAGCCCGAGCTCGTCCGAGGGGTCGTAGTAGTTGTCGACCAGGTAGGTGAGCAAGATGTCGCTCAGCGCGGCGAAGCCGTGCGCCACCCCCGGCGGGATGTAGACGCCCCGATCGACCTCCCCGTCGAGGTCGACCACCTCGGTCGCCCCGTCGGTCCGAGAGCCCACCCGTAGGTCGTGCAGCACGACCCGGAGCCGGCCCCGCAGGGCGTACCAGTAGTCGGCCTGGTGGAGATGGAAATGCAGACCGACCAGCGCACTCGCCTGCTTCTCCGAACGGTTGGCCTGCACCATCTCGCGGCCGGTGGGGAACCAACTGCGCCGGTAGGTCTCGACGAAGCGTCCACGCTCGTCGCCGTGCACGTCGGGCCGGACCAGCACGACGTCGTCGATCACCGAGGAAGGGATCAGCTCTGGCATCGAGCGCGAACCGTAGCGGGTACCCTCATCAGGAGGCGAAACGCCCGAAGCCGGAACGGTAGAAGAGCAACGGACCTCCCTCGCCGATGTCCATGGCGACCACATGGCCGATGACGAGCTCGTGGTCGCCCCCGTCGAAGATGTCGCCGAGCCGGCACTCGACCACGGCCAGCGAGCCGTCGATCACCGGCGACCCCGTGATCCCGGGCTTCCAGCCGACACCGTCGAACTTGTCGCCCCCCGACACGGCAAAGGCCCGGCACAGCGCCTCTTGATGCTCTTCCAACACGTTCACGCAGAACGCACCCGCCTGGGCGATGCGGGGCCAGCTGGTCGAGCTCCGGGCGGGGGCGAGCAGCACCATCGGCGGATCGAGGGAGAGCGCGGCGAACGACTGGCACGTGAAGCCCACGGGCGCACCGTCCTCGAGGGCGGTGACGACGGTGATGCCGGTGGCGAAGTGGCCGAGCACCTCGCGGAACCGGGCCTGGTCAAGGCCCGACACGCGCCTTGCCTAGGCCTTGCCGAGGTCGATCGACTGGGATTCCTTGGCCGAGGACACGTCCTCGACCCGCTTGGCCTCGGGGAGCCGGCGGGCCTGGTTGAGGATGCGGTCGAGCTCGCGGTCGGTGTGTGACGGATCGTGGTGCGAGAGCAGGAGGCGCCGCGCGCCGGACTCGGCCGCGACGTGCACCGCGTAGGCGGCGGTGGAGTGGCCCCAGTCGGCCTTGTCGGAGAACTCGTCGTCGGTGTACTGGCCGTCGTGGATGAGCAGGTCCACCCCCGCGCAGAGCTCGAGCACCGCCTCGGGGATGGTCCGGCGGTCCAACGGCGCCTGGTGATCGGACATGTAGGCGACCGCACGCCCCTCCGCCTCGATGCGGAACCCGAGGGTGACCCCGCTGTGCGGGATGGGCCGGGCCATGACCTTGGCCGAGCCGATGGAGAAGTCCTCGGCACCGAGGTCGACGGTGATCAGCTCGCCGCGGAACTGCTCCATGTGGATCGGGAACACCGGCGGTTGCACGGCTGCGTGCAGCGCGTCCTTCAGGGTGCCCCTGGGCTGCCCCGGCCCGTACACGGTCAGGCGCGCACCGGGATCGTGCAGCGGGCCGAAGAAAGGGATGCCCAAGATATGGTCGAAATGGAGGTGGGTGAGCAGCGCCGTGGCCTGCAACGGCGTCCCGAGGGCCCGCACCTCCTTGAGCAGGACGTCGCCCAGCGCCCGCAGGCCCGTGCCGAGGTCGACGATCAGCGGCTCGTCCCCCTCGACGTCGATGACCAGGCAGGAGGTGTTTCCCCCGTAGCGGCGGTAACGATCGCCCGAGCAAGGACACGACCCCCGCACGCCGTAGAACGTGACGTTCATCGACGCGACGTTAGCTGGCGGGGGCCGGCTCCGTTCTGCACGCGTGGAGGTCGACCATGGCCGAGGGCTCCGAGATGGAGATCGTCTTCGCCCAGGCGGAGGACCCCGTCCTCTCCCGCGGACCAATGGGCGAACCCCTCGTCCACCAGGGACGACGCCACCCGCTGCGCCCGCGCCGGGTCGTCGGGCCAACCGCAGGCCCCGGCCAGCTGCGCGGCCGGCACCGCCCTGTGGCGCAACGCCTCGACCAACCGTCCTCTTCCCTGGCGGTCCGAGCCGGCGAACACGCTTTGCGGCCGCGCCGTCGGGCCCGGTCGCCCCGGGTCCGGACCGCCCAGGCGGCGCCAGGTGCACTGGCGTCGCAGCGGGCAGTGCGCACAGTCCGGTCGCGTCGCGCGGCACACTGTCGCGCCGAGGTCGAACATGGTCTGGTTGAACTCCCAGGAGCGCCCTGCCGGCACCAGCCGGTCGCCCAGCCCCGTCGCCCGCGCGGGCGTGAGGGGAGTGCCCGCCACGGCGCGGGCAAGCACGCGCAGGGCGTTGGTGTCGACCGCGGCGACGTCGTCCCCGTAGGCGAAGGACCGCACGGCGCGCGCCGTGTAGGGGCCGACGCCGGCCAGCGCGCGGAGCGCACGGTCCTCCCGCGGCACGCTGCCACCGTGGTCGGCGGCGACGCTGGCGGCGGCCCGGTGCAGGTTGAGCGCCCGACGGTTGTACCCGAGGCCCGACCACCGGCGCACCACCGCCACCGGGCCTGCCTGCGCACAGGTGGCGGGGGTGGGAAAGGCGGCGGCGAACCGCTCGTAGTGCGGCAGGACCCGGCCGACCTGGGTCTGCTGGAGCATCACCTCGGAGACGAGGATCAGCCAGGGGTCGCGCGTGTGGCGCCAGGGCAGGTCCCGGCGGTGCTCGGCGCCCCACTCGAGCACGCTGCGGCGCAGGCGGCGCACCCGGTCCGGCCGCGGCGGCCGGTCCGGCGGGATCAGCGAGGCCTCAGTCCCAGACGTCGTCGTCGTAGGGCCGCCGACGTGCCGGTGCGTGCGCCGTCTTCCAGACCATCAGCTTGCGCCGGAAGTAACAGACTTCCTCGCCGCGCTGATTGAACGCCTTGGTCTCCACGGTCACGATGCCCCGGTCGTCCCTCGACTTGGACGGCGTGGCATCGAGCACCCGCGTCTCCGCGTAGATGGTGTCGCCGTGGAACGTCGGCGACCGGTGCAGCAGCGACTCGACCTCGAGGTTCGCGATGCAGGAGCCGCTGACGTCGGGGACGCTCATGCCGAGCGCGAGCGAATAGACGAGGTTGCCCACCACGACGTTCTTGCCCTGCACCGTCTCGTGCTCGGCAAACCACGCGTTGGTGTGCAGCGGGTGATGGTTCATCGTGATCATGCAGAACAGGTGGTCGTCGGACTCGGTGATGGTCTTGCCCGGCCAGTGGCGGTAGATGTCGCCGGGGACGAAGTCCTCGAGGTAGCGCCCGAACGGGCGGTCGTACACGGTCACTCGGCCACCGGGAGGCGCGGTCGCGTCGTAAACCCGAGCGATGCCCCGGGCAGCGACTCGCCGTCGATGGTCAGCCGCCAGGCGAACCGGGTGCCCGCCGCCAGCGGGATGGGCCCGAGGTTCACGGCCAGGGCCACGTCGATGGGTGAGCCCTCGGGGATCCCCTGCGGCTGGCTGACGGTGAACTCGCCGCGCACCTCGACCGGCTGGGTCCCGTCCGCCGTCTCCATGAGGACCGGCCGCCCGTCGGCGTCCTCCAAGAAGAGCTCCCAGTGATGCGACGTCTCGGCCTCGTGCCAGTCCACGTCGATCTTCAGCGCCACCGCCGAGGGCACGGGATCGGGGCCCGTCATGCTCCACCCGCCCCCCAGGATGTACAGCTTGCCGTCGGAGACCTGGGCTGCATCGCAGAGCAACATCGTCACTTTCACGGGGAAGGAGGTTATCGGTCCGCCGTGGTTGGACGATAAAGAGCGCGAAGAGGACGAAGAGATGAAGGAAACCCGGTGTCGCGTGGTCCGGGGGTCGGCCGAGGAGGGGCATGGGGCGAGTCACGGTGTGGGCGGACGAGCGGTCCGCGCCGGTGGTCGCCACCATCGCGATGCTCGTCCTCGTCATGGCCTACAGCCTCTTGGGTCACTCCGTCTTGCACGGCGGCCCGGCCAAGCTGCTCTCACCGAGCGACCTGTGGAGCCTGGCCACCAGCTCGTCGGCCCTGGCGCACGGTCACTTCTCGCACATCTACGTGCGCGACGGTGCGCTGACCTCGCCCCCCGCCTTCGAGGTCGTGCTGGCACCCGTCCTGCTCGCCGGCCAGGCGCTGGGCCTGTCACCCCATCTGCGGGTCTCGGGCCAGCCGCTCAGCCTGTGGTTCGTGCTGGGCCCCGCGGCACTCCTCTTTGCGTCGAGCGCGCTGTTCGCCGTCGACGCCGTGGCGCGGCACTGGCGCTTCTCCGAGGGCACCCGCATGGCGCTGGCGCTGGTGGGCGCGCTCGCCGTGGCCAACGTGGCGGGCGGCTGGGGGCACCCGGAGGACTGCGTGGCCGTCGCGCTGGTGGTGTGGGCGGCCCTCGAGCTCGAGCGTCGCGGGCGCGCCGGCGGGCCACGCTCCGCCCTCCTCCTCGGGGTCGCCATCGCGTTCCAGCCGCTCGCCCTCTTGGGCGTGGCGCCCGTCCTGACCCGCCTCGGCTGGCGGGGTGCGGCGCGCCTGTGGTGGCGTCTCGTCCTGCCCAGCCTGGTCGTCGTCGTCCCGGCGCTGGTGGCCGAGCCGCACCGCACGCTCTTCGTGCTGGTGCACCAGCCCTTCCAACCTCGCTACATCTCCTTCACGCCCCTCACCCACCTGGCGCCGGTCATCGGCCCCGGTCTCGACGGGGGCGGGCCGGCCCGCCTGTTCGCCCTCGCCCTGTCCGCCGGCCTGGCCGTGGTTGCGTGCCGGAGACGGCACGACCTGGCGACCGTGCTCACCATGACCACGGTCGCCTTCTTCATCCGCGTCGCGCTCGAGACCGAGCTCAACTGGTACTACCTCTGGCCCGTCCCGGCGCTGTGCCTGCTGCTCTCGCTGCGCCGCGGCCGGCTCCGGTTCGGTCTCTGCAGCGCCGCCCTCGTCGCCACCATGGTGTTGGGCGACCGCAGGGTGCACCACATCGCGCTGTGGTGGCCCGCGCTGATGGCCCTGCTCGCCGTCATGCTGCTCTCGACCGGCCCGGCGCCCCGCCGCTGGGTCGCCCTGGTCGCCCCCGCGACCGACCGGCACGAGCCGGCGCCCGCCAGCACCGTAGAGTGCGAGGCCATGGTGGAGCCGTCGGGCGCGGTCGGGCGACGTGAGTGAGCTGAAGGGGCTGCGCGACGACGTCTACCGGCGACCCCTGGCCACGGCGCTGCTGCGCCTCGGTCTCGGGCCGGGCTGGCGCTGTGTCGACGTGGGGGCCGGCGGCGGCGACGTGTCGGTGGCGCTGGCCGAGATGGTCGGCCGTGACGGCCGCGTCTATGCCGTCGACAGCGATCCGCTGGCGCGCGACGAGGTCGCACGCGCCGCGGCCGCGCACGCGCAGGTGGTCGCGCTCACCCAGGCCGGTGAGGATCTCTCGCTGCCCGAGGCGGTCGACCTGGCGTTCTGCCGCTTCCTGTTGCTCCACGTGGTCGAGCCACTGGCCGTCGTGCGCACGATGGCCGGCGCCGTGCGCTCAGGGGGCTGGGTGGTGGCCCAGGAGCCGATCACCTCGGCCGGGCGCATCGCGGGCGCTCCGCTCTCCTTGCCCGGCGCCAGCCACCCCGACGTCGGCGCGCTGCTCCCGGCGCTGGTGCGCGACGCCGGGCTCGAGGTCGTCGACGCCTGGGCCGAGGCACCCGCCGGCGTCGGCCACGGCCCCGTGGCGCGCTACCTCGAGTCGCTCACGGGGGTTGACCCCGGCGACGACCCCGTGGTCCTGCCGCCGCTGGTGACGGTGGTCGGCCGCAAGGCCTGAGCGCGCCACTCCGGGCGGTCGGGGAGGAAGAGGGCACTCGGGCCAGCCGGTAGGGTCGCACCCCGTGACCACGCCCACCCCAGCCCCGCTCGCCGGCGCCGGAGAGGTGGCCGACCTGGCCGGGCGCCTCGTCGACCGGGCGTGCACTTCGGTGCGCGAGCGCGGGGGCATCGACGCCAACCAGGTGGTCGCCTACGACGTGGCGCACGCGGCGGCCGCGGTCGGCACGGCACGGGCCGCCCTCGCCTACGGCGAGCACGGGGAGCTCGAGGCCCGGATCGCCGCCGCGTTCGTCGCCGACGTCGTGGCCGACCTCGCCGGCAAGGTGGTCGGGCGCGAGGCGTTGTGGGGGGTCGAGACCGAGTGGGCGGCGCCGGCGGCCGACTTCCTGCAGGGGCAGCGGGATCCCGCCGTGCTGGCCGGGCTGGCCCAGAGCGAGGGCCCCCGCCACCTCGGGGAGGACTTCGAGCTCGTCCGGGAGACGTTCCACCGCTTCGCCGAGGACAAGGTGAGGCCGCACGCGGAGCACGTGCACCGCGAGAACGCCGACATCCCCGAGGAGGTGATCGAGGGCCTGGCCGAGCTGGGCGGCTTCGGGCTGTCGGTGCCAGAGGAGTACGGCGGCTTCGCCTCGGGCGGCGAGAGCGACTACCTGGGGATGGTCGTCGCCACCGAGGAGCTGAGCTGGGGCTCGCTCGGCGTGGGCGGATCGCTCATCACCCGGCCCGAGATCCTGACCCGTGCGCTGGTGCACGGGGGCACCGAGGAGCAGAAGAAGCACTGGCTCCCCAAGCTGGCCTCGGCCGAGATGCTCGCAGCCGTGGCCGTGACCGAGCCCGACTACGGGTCCGACGTGGCCGGGATCGTGACCTCGGCGACGCCGGTCGAGGGCGGGTGGGTCGTCAACGGCGTCAAGACCTGGTGCACCTTCGCCGCCCGGGCCGACGTGCTCATGCTGCTGGCGCGCACCGATCCCGACCGGTCGCTGGCCCACCGCGGCATCTCCATGTTCGTCGTCGAGAAGCCGCGGGGCGGCGGCCACGGCTTCCTCTTCACCCAGGAGGAGGCGGCGCCCGACCGCCCGGCCGACCTCGCGCCGGGACGCCTCGAGGGCCGCCCCATCGACACGCTCGGCTACCGCGGCATGCACTCCTACGAGCTGGCGTTCGAGAACTGGTTCGTGCCCGAGGCCAACCTCGTCGGCGGCAGCGAGGGTTTGGGCAAGGGCTTCTACCTCCAGATGCAGGGGTTCGAGAACGGCCGGCTGCAGACGGCGGCGCGCGCCCTGGGCGTGATGCAGGCCGCGTACGAGGCCGCCGCTGCCTACGCCGCCGAGCGCAAGGTCTTCGGGTCGCCGATCGGCGACTACCAATTGACGCAGGCGAAGCTCGGGCGCATGGCCGTCATCATCCAGGCGACGCGCCAGAGCTCGTACCACGTGGCGCGGATGATGGCGCGTGGCGAAGGGACGCTCGAGGCCTCCATGGTCAAGGCCTACGTGTGCCGCGCCGCCGAATGGGTGACGCGGGAGGCCATGCAGATCCATGGCGGCATGGGCTACGCCGAGGAATTCCCGGTGAGCCGCTACTTCGTCGACGCGCGGGTGCTCTCCATCTTCGAGGGAGCGGACGAGACGCTCGCGCTCAAGGTGATCGCGCGGCGTCTCATCGGCTGACCCTTCGGCGTGGCAGGTCGGGGGGCCTGCCGCTCAGCCCGGACTGCGCGTCAAGCCAGCCCGCTCGCCGCGGCTCACGAACTTGACGGCCATCTTCCGGCTGGCCTCGTCGATCATCTCGTCGCCGAACATGACGGCGCCTCTGCGATCCTGGTCGGTGGCCCTCTCGTAGGCCTCGAGGATGTCGAAGGCCCGGTCGAACTGCTCCTGCGTCGGCGAGTACACCTCGTTGAGGACGACGGCCTGGTCGGGCGTGAGGGCCCACTTCCCGTCGTAACCCAGCATGCGGGTGCGCATGGCGTAGGTGCGCAGCGCGTCCAGCTCGCGGACCTTGAGGAACGGACCGTCGATCACCTGCAGGCCGTTGGCCCGACCCGCCATCAAGATGCGGCTGAAGACGTAGTGGAAGTGGTCGCCCGGGTATTCGGGGATCTCGATCCCGCCGGTCAGCACCGGCATCTCGATGCTGGCGGCGAAGTCCGCCGGGCCGAAGATGATCGTCTCGAGACGGGGGGAGGCGGCGCAGATGTCGTCGACGTTGATGAGCCCGCGCGCGGTCTCGATCTGCGCCTCGATCCCGACGTGCCCGACCGGCAGCCCCGAGTTCTTCTCGACCTGGGTCAGCAACAGATCGAGCGCGACGATCTCCGCTGCCGACTGCACCTTGGGCAGCATGATCTCGTCGAGGCGCTCGCCCGCGTTGCCGACGACCTCGATCACGTCGCCGTAGGTCCACTCGGTGTCCCAGGCGTTGACCCGCACGCACAGCACCCGGTCGTCCCAGGGGAGGTTCTTGATGGCGTCGACGACCTTGGGCCGGGCGCCCTCCTTCTCGATCGGCGCCACGGCGTCCTCGAGGTCCAAGAAGGTCATGTCGGCCGGGACGGTCGGTGCCTTGGCCAGGAATTTCTCGTTGGAACCGGGGGTGGAGAGGCAGGAGCGGCGGGGCAGGTCGCGTGTACGTGCAGACATGACCTGATGGTAACAAACGGGCCGCAAGGGCCCTCCGGGCCACCGCCCGAGCCCCGCCGACCGCCGCACCGGCGGCGCAGAGCTCGGCGCAGATGCGCTCAGCGCAAGTGCTCGGAGAAGAACACCAACGTGCGATCCCACAGCGCGCCCGCCGCCGCTTCGTCGTACACCTCGGGCCGCGTGTCGTTGAAGAACGCGTGATCCGCGTCCGGATAGATGACGATCTCCACCGACTTGCCCATGCCGCGCAACTGCTCGGCCAACGCGTTGGCGGCCTCGGGCGTGAAGAAGTCGTCCTTCTCCGCGTAGTGGCCGAGCACCGCCGCTGACATCGCCGAGTAGTCCGGTTGCACGTCGGGCCACGGGATGACGCCGTAGCACGGGACCACCGCCGCCACCGCGTCCGGACGCTGGGTCGCCAGCACGAGCGCGAGCCCGCCACCCATGCAGAATCCGATGACCCCGACCTTGTCGCCCGAGCTCCGCCGCAGCAGCTCGTCGACCGCACCGCTCATGTCCCGAGCCGCCCCGTCCATCTTCAGGGCCATCATCGCCTTGCCCGCCTCGTCCGGCTCGCCGGGCGCCACCTGCTGCCCGTGGTAGAGGTCCGGGGCCAGGGCGGCGAAGCCCGCCGCCGCGAAGCGTTCGCACACGTCCTTGATGTGGTCGACGAGGCCCCACCACTCCTGGATCACGACGACACCGGGTCCCGACCCGCTCTCGGGCACCGCCAGATAGCCGCCGGCGGTCGAGCCGTTGCTCTGGAATTCGATCATCTCACCCATGCGCCGAGACCGTAGTTCCAAACACCCCTTTCCGTTCCCTCCACGAGCCCGCAAAAACTTCAATTTTTCTCGGTAGGCGTGGCAACCTGCGCATTCGTACCACCGGTACGACCTCACACGGGCGTTTCGCACCGACGGTGTTTGAACCGCCGAGGGCGTTCCTATAAGAATGGTCGGATCGTGACTGACGTAGAGCGGGATGACATCCACTCCACGCCGCGGTCTCCCAGGAGCGCCAAGGTGCTCCAGCGGGTCGGCATCCCCGCGTTGACCGTCGTCACAGTGTTGGCGAGCACTGTGCTTGGTTTGGCGCGCCCGGCGGCCGGCGACGCCATCTCCGACGCCAAGGCGAAGGCGGCGGCCATCGAGGCACAGTTGGCCCAGGCCCAGAACGAGATGTCGGCGTTGAGCCAGCAGTACGACGAGGCGCAATATCACCTGTCGCAGATCAACTCGAGCATCACGTCCACCAAGGCCAACATCGCGGCCGACCAGTCGCAGGTGCAACATGACAAGGCCACCCTGGCCAAGGCGGCGGTGGCGAACTACATCACCGACGGCACGGCGGCCACGCAGAACCCGATCTTCAGCGGTGACGAGCAGACGCTCGGTGCCACCACCGAGTACAACACGATCGCGGAGGGTGACATCTCGCTCGCCGTCGACCACTTGCACACCGCCGAGAACTCGCTGGCTTCCCAGGTGGCTCAACTCGACGCCGAGCAGTCGCAGGCGCAGGCGCAGGTGACGACGGAACAGAACGCAGTGGCGCAGAACGCGCAGGCCGTGCAGCAGCAGAAGAGCGCGCTGGCGCAAGAACAGGGCCAGATCGCCCAACTGGTCCAACAGCAGCAGCAAGCAGAGGCCGCAGCCGCAGCCAAGGCCGCACAGGAGCGCCAGGCCGCCGCCGCCGCCGCCGCGGCGGCCCCGGCCAGCTCACCGGCATCGTCGTCCTCGGGGAACGCGTCCGCGACCCTGGCCGGCCTGCAACAGGCCGCGCCGCCGCCCACCGCGGCCGGCGGCGCCGGCGCCGTCCAGGCGGCCGAGAGCCAGATCGGCGTCCCCTACGTGTGGGGCGGCGAGTCCCCCAAGGGTTCCGCCAGCCCCGGGTTCGACTGCTCCGGGCTGACGGCCTGGTCGTGGGGCCAGGTCGGGGTCCCGCTGCCGCACTACTCGGGCGCCCAGATGGCCGACTCGACCCCGGTCCCCATCAGCGACCTGGAGCCGGGCGACCTCCTCTTCTACGGCCCGGGGGGCTCGGAGCACGTCGCCATGTACGTCGGCCCCGGCGAGATGATCGAGGCCCCCTACACCGGGGCGTCGGTCTGGCTCACCGGTCTGCGCCTCGGGGGCGACTTCGTGGGGGCCGGCCGGCCCTGAGCGCCGGCTCCACCCTCGGCTCCGTCGCCGCCCCCGGAACCCCGGCTCCCCTCCCCCGGTCCTAACCTGGCACGAGCGCGATGAAACCGATCCCCGTGGCATTCCACATCGGGCCACTCCAGGTCCACACCTACGGCATCGGGCTCGCGCTCACGTTCTGGTTCGGGTTCGCCTACTTCGAACGGCGCCTGCGCAACAACGGCTACCGCACCGACTGGTTCGTCTCCGTGTTCTTGTGGATCATCCTTGCTGCCGTCGTCGGCGCCCGGGCGATGCACGTGCTTTCGAACCTGGGCTACTACACCCACAACCCGGGTGACGTCCTCGCCGTCTGGCATGGCGGCCTCTCGTCGTTCGGCGGCCTGCTGGTGGCGGTGCCGACGGGCATCATCCTCACCCGGCGCCGCTGTCCCGAGCTCCCGCTCGGCCGCGCCCTGGACCTGGCTGCCCCCGTCCTGATGGCGTGTTGGGCCATCGGTCGCCTGCTCGGCCCCCAGCTCATGGTGGCGGGCGGCGGTCACCCGACCCACCAGTGGTTCGGCATGTACTACGCCGGCCAGACGGGCCGCCGGTTGCCCGTGCCCATCTTCCAGGCGGCGGAGGACTTCGCCGTCTACCTGGTCCTGATCGCGATCGAACGCCGCCTCGACCGGTGGCCCGACGGGACCCGCCGCGTCGGCTATCCGCCGGGCATCGTGCTCGGCACCGGCATGGTGCTCTGGGGCATCGAACGCTCGCTCGACGAGCACCTCTGGCTGGGTGAGGACGGCCGCCTCGGCTCGGACCTCGTCCAGTTGGCGGGTGTCCTCCTCGTGGTCGGGGGCATCGTCATCCTCGTGCGGACGAGGGTCCGATGGAAGGACTGGCTGCGGACGCACCACGCGCCGGACACGGACGCCGAGAAGGCGGGCGCCGACCAACCGGCCTGAGCGCGGCGTCGGGCCGGTGCGGCCTACTCGTCGCGCCGACGCACCACCTGTGCCGCGCGCTCGCGGACGCGGTCGGCCCGCCGCTCGATGGCATGGGCACCGCCGTCCCGGAAGATCCACCCGACCTCGCACCCGGGACGGATCTCGGGAAGGTTCTCACCGCGCTCCGGGCCGGTTGCGCGGGTCGTCTCGTGCCGAGTACCGATCACTCCGCTCCCCTCGTCCTCCACGTCCCGGTCCGCCTCTCGTAGGGGGAACTTGCGCTCCCAGCCGTCACCTCGCGCAGCGCCCAGGCTACGGATCCGCTTCCGCCCGGTGGTGGATATGGGCGTGGGCCGGGCGACGCCCACCCCGCCATCGCCGGAACGTCCCGCCGGAACGGGCGTTCTCAAGGCTCCTCTGGGTGTTGCCGATATGGCGGGTCGGGAGGAGGTGAACGAGCGATGGCCACCGTCCAGCCATGGACGCCGATCATGAACGAGAAGAAGTGGACCGAGGAGGAGAAGGAGCAGTGGCTGGCCGCTCACGGCGGCTCGCCGACCCACGTGGTCACCTTCGAGCCCATGTACCAGATCGAGATCTGCATCCCTCCCTGGGAACAGCCGGAGCGCCAGATCGCGCGCTCGGCGGTCGCCTGGGGCAAGAGCATGGGTCTGGTCTTCGACGAGGAGCATCTCGGTGCGGCCGCCGTCGTCGCCGCGCACCATGAGGGCAACTCGATCGAGGTCCACTCTGCGGTGAGGCCCCGGCCCAGGCTGCACCGCGTCACCTGAGCGGGGCGGTCAGGCGTTCGGTCTCTCCCCGGAGGCCGCGGCCTGGCGCATCTGCTCCAGTTGGTCGATCAATCCCATCGGCTCCTGCCCGACGGTGCCGTCGAGCCGTTCCGCGATCAGCTCTGGCGTCCAGCGACCGTCGGCCCACATGGCCCTGACCTCGGCCGGCTGGTTCCACACCGCGATCTTCGAGCCAACGACGGTGTACACCTGGCCGGTGACGTGGCGGGCCTGGTCACTGAGCAGATAGACCACCATGGGCGCCACGTCCTCGGGATCCCCCATCTCGGCGAGCTCCGACGGCACGTTGGCCGACATGCGGGTCCGCGCCACCGGCGCGATGGCGTTGGCCGTGACGCCGTAGCGGTACAAGCCTGCCGCGGCGGACCGTACCAGTGAGACGATGCCTCCCTTGGCCGCGGCGTAGTTGGCCTGGGCGACGCTGCCGGCGAACGCACCCGACGTGAACCCGACGAGGGCGCCGCCCCCTTCCTGCTTGCGCATGACGGCCGCCGCGGCCCGGAAGACCGTGAAGTGGCCCTTGAGGTGTGTCGCGATGACGGCATCCCACTCGTCCTCGGACATGTTGAAGAGCATGCGCTCCCGCAAGATCCCGGCCACCGCGACCACGCCGTCGATGCGCCCCCATTTCTCGACGGCGGTCGTGATCAGTCTCTCGCCCGACTCCATCTTGGAGATGTCGTCGGCCACCGCGATCGCCTCGCCGCCACTCTTGGCGATCTCGGCGACGACGGCCTCGGCGACGTCGCTGCTCGGGTCCTCGCCGGCCATGCCGACCCCGTAGTCGGCCACCAGCACCCTGGCTCCCTCGTCGGCGGCGGCCAGCGCGACGGCTCGCCCGATGCCGCCGCCACCGCCGGTGAGGGCGACGACCTTGCCTGCGAGGAACCCTGCCATTGGACGACTCTCCTCATCTCTCGGTGCCCGACGCGACGGACCCGCAAATTGCCCGAAGTTAGAACACGTTCTAGCCTGCGGGTGACGGGGGCTGCCATTTGCCGCCGCCTCGCGAGCGTGCAAGGAGATGCTGATGGGTGACCTCGGTTTCTGGGCCCTGGCCCAGCAAGACCCCGACTACCTCGCCCTCGTGACGCCCGAGGGCGACGAGATCACGGCCGGCGAGCTGCTCGGCCACGCCAACCAGCTCGTGCACGCGCTGCGGGCGGAGGGCTTCGAGACCGGCGACGTGGTGGCCACCCTGCTGCCCAACGGTCGGGAGATGATCGAGCTCTACCTGGCCGCCCTCCAAGCGGGTTGGTACCTGGTGCCCATCAATCACCACCTGGTGGCGCCCGAAGTGGCCTACATCTTGCAGGACTCGGGGGCCAAGGCATTCGTCGCCCACGAGCGTTTCGCGGGCGTGGCCACCGCGGCCGCCGACGAAGCCGGTCTCGATGCCGCGGCGCGCCTCGGTATCGGCGACATTCCGGGCTTCGCCTCCTACACCGCGGCCCGCGACGCGCAGCCGACGACACTGCCCGACGACCGCACCATCGGCGACGTGATGAACTACACCTCGGGCACGACGGGGAACCCCAAGGGGATCTACCGCAAGCTCCAGGGCATCACGCCCGAACAGGCTGCGCTCGGGCTCTCCGGCCTGCTGTTCCTCTTCGGGATACAGCCCCACGACGACAACGTCCACATCATCGGCTCGCCGCTCTACCACACGGCGGTGCTGCGCTTCGGGAGCGCATCGCTGCATCTCGGGCACACGATCGTGCTGATGGACAAGTGGCTCCCCGAGGAGATGTTGCGCCTCATCGAGGAGCGCCGGGTGACGACCTCGCACATGGTGCCCACCCAGTTCCACCGGCTGCTTGCGCTGCCCGAGGACGTGCGCACCAAGTACGACGTGTCCTCGCTGCGTCACATGATCCACGCCGCCGCGCCGTGCCCGATCCCGGTGAAGGAGCAGATGATCGCCTGGTGGGGCAACGCGGTCGACGAGTACTACGCCGCGAGCGAAGGCGGCGGCACGTTGGTCACCGCCGAGGAGTGGCTGCAGAAGCCGGGCACGGTGGGCAAGCCATGGCCCATCTCGGAGATCGCCATCTTCGACGACGACGGCAACCGCATCACCGAGCCGAACGTCATCGGCACCGTCTACATGGCCATGCAGTCGGCCGACTTCGAGTACCACGGCGACAAGGAGAAGACGCAGAAGAACCGCATCGGGGCCTTCTTCACGGTGGGAGACGTCGGCCTGCTCGACGAGGACGGCTTCCTCTTCCTCCGGGATCGCAAGATCGACATGATCATCTCCGGTGGGGCCAACATCTACCCGGCCGAGATCGAGGGTGTCCTCCTGTCCCACCCCAAAGTGGGGGACGCCGCCGTCTTCGGGATCCCCAACGAGGACTGGGGCGAGGAGGTCAAAGCGGTCATCGAGCCGGCCGAGGGCGTCGAGGCGAGCGACGAGCTGGCGGCCGAGATCCTGGCCCACTGCGCCGACAAACTGGCCCGGTTCAAAACGCCCAAGTCGATCGACTTCACCGACGAGATGCCGCGGGACCCCAACGGCAAGCTGTACAAGCGCAAGCTGCGCGACCCGTACTGGGAGTGGGTGCAACGGGCGCTGTGAGCGGCGCCGGCGGCAGCGCGGGGACACCGATCACCCGTGCGGTGCGGCCTCGGTCGACGCTCCCCTAGAGTTGCTGCGAGGGGACGCCCGCCGCGAACCCCCGCCAACACCGCACATGGAAGCCACGTCCGAAACCGAAACGGTCGAATCGCTCATCCTCGACCTCCTCGAGTGGGTCGGGCCCGACGCCCGGCCCTACACCGAGGTCATGGAGGCCTGGCGGACGTCCTGTCCGCGGCTGCCCGTGTGGGAGGAGGCCAACGACCGGGGCTTCCTCGCTCGTCGGTCTCGGCCGGGCCGGGGTGAGCTGGTCGCCGTCTCGACGATCGGCGCGCGACATCTCCGGTCCCATCGCTCGTTGTCGGCGGTGGCGGCCGGCCCGGCGGGAAGCGGGACGCCGGAACGACTGCCGTAGCGCCGGTCGCCCCACCATGGCCCGTGCGTCGTCCAGGCGCTTCCGTTCCCGGAGGCCGCCGTCGGCAGCCCTCCACTGGCACCAGCACCCGAGCGTCTCGTCGCTCGGCTGCGGGGTCGCAGGGAGGATGCATAGACTCACCCGCCGTGCCGAGGGACGAACTCACCTACGAGGAGATCCGGCAGCTCGACGCGGAGAGCACCTCCCGTGCGTGGATCGCCGGGCGCTTGGTCGCCTCGCATCCACGCCTCATCCCGCATGCGGTCAGCACCGCGGCACGAGGGGCCCTCCGAGGGGCAGCGACCGCGGTGAAGTCCGATCCGGCCCTCGGCTGGATGGCGGCGGCGGACCAGGTACACCGCATCGCTCCCGGGGCGGTCTTTGGAGCCGACTGGGGTGGACTCGAGACGTTCACCACGACCTTCGGAGAACACGTCGGACGGGACCAGGTCGCACTCGAAATCGGCTGCGGCGGTGGACGCGTCACACGGAGGCTGCAGCCTCTGGTGGCCGAACTCGACGCGGTGGACGTGTCGCAGGTCATCCTCGACGAAGCCAGGGCGGTCGCGCCGCACGTCCGCTACTCCACGGTGACGGGTTTCGGGGACAGCTTTGCCGACGACCGCTACGACGCAGTGGCAAGCCACGACGTCTTCGTTCACTTCGAGTTGGACGAGTGCGCCCGCTACCTGCACAACATCGCCCGGACGCTCCGCCCCACGGGCGTGTTGATCGTCTCTGTGTACACGCTGGACAGTGACGCGGAGTACGAGGAATATCGAACGGAGATCTCGAACAGCACGCATCTCACGGCTCGTCGCGTGCGTCGCTTCCCGAGCGAGACGTACGAGAGACTGCTGGACATCTTCGGCTTCGAAGTGATCGATCGTCGCCGGGCGGAACCCGGCGAGTACCCTCGCCTCTCGCTTGCGGTGGCCGGGGGTGGCGAGACGCCTCACCTCAACTTCGTGGCCCGCAAGATCTGACCTTCCACCGACGCCCTGAACCTCGGCGCAGCGCTCGTCGCCGGGCGCCGCACCCTGGGGCTAATACGGTCGGTTCCGACGCTCCCTGAGTCGCCGCAGCGGGTCGAAGGGGATGGCGAGCGACGACAGGGCTCGCTCACCGGGACGGCGCGGCAGGCCGACCACCTGCGAGTGGCGTCGACCGGCATGGGGGCCGGGGTCGGCCGTGTAGAAGTAGGACGCCAGCGTGAGGCGGGCGTCGCCGACAGGGCAGCGCACGGCCGGGATGCCGTGGAGGGCGTCGGGGCCAGGCTCGAAGATGATCACCCGGCCGCCGACCGGCTCCACGCGCTGGTGGCACGTCGTCATCTCGGTGTCCCACAGCTCGAGCTCGCCACCCCACTCGGACCGCCAGCCCGGGTTGAGGTACACGAGGATGTTGACCCGGTGCCAGAGCTCGCCGGTCGAGTCGTGGGCGAAGTCCCGGTGCACCGCCTGGAACGACCCGGGCGCCAGCACATGCACTCCTCCCCACCAGTGGGTGGGGTCGGTGACGAGGTCGGGGATGCCGGTGAGCGCGGTCAGCATGTCGCACACGTCGTCGGCCAGCAGGCGTTGCAGGATGGCCCCGGCGGTCGGCCCGGCCGGGGTCGGCGACTCCGCCTTCACGATCCGGTTGGACCGACGCGGCACCAGCTGCAGCGCCGGACCGAGCTCCTCGGTCCTCGCCTGAGCCACCACATCGGGATCGAACAGGCCGTCGATGACGACGTGCGGCCACGGCGATGCCGTGCGGTAGGCCTCGCGGTGCTGCTCGCCGAGCTCGTGCAGGTCGAGTCGGTCGATGTCGCCGAGCTGCCCGCCTTGCCACTCCGGTGGGGTGGCGTCGCGACTGGTGTGACCTTCCATGGCCTCGCAGATTATATTGCCGGCCCTTTCGGAGCCTATAGAGCCGTTCGGACCGAAATGTGCCAACGGACCCACAACAGGCCCCCTCGGCACACGGAACCGACCGCCACTGCGACGGCGGTGTGACAAACGCGCGACGATTCCGAGTTCGCCGGGCGGCACCTGAACCGCCGGAGCGCGAGCGAAGGGGATGGCGAGCATGCAGAACGCGGGCCTGCGTCGGCTCGACCGAGCCGCACCGACGGGCGCTCAGGACGGGGGCGTGTCCCGCTCGCGACCGCCGGGCGGCCCCGTCCCCTCGGTCATCAGGCGCCGCCAGTCGGCGTCGACCAGCGGCGCCTCGGACCCCTTGGCGTTGCCGCTCACGATCTCGAGCATGCGGTTCGGGGGCACATGGATGAAGATGCCCTCGGCCTCCGCGGTCAGCTCCCCCCGGTAGTAGATGCCGCCCCAGGCGAAGATCTTGCGCCCCTCGTGGCCGGTGTTCCGGGCGACCAGCTCGAGCGGCGCCAGCAACGGAGTCGGCCGCCGGTAGCGGATCTTCAGGGTCCCGGTCATGGCGCCCTGACCGGTCAGGAGGTTGGAGATCCCCAGCATCTCGTCGAAGACCTCGGCGATGACACCGCCGTGGACGCAGGTCGGCGGGCCCTCGTACTGGTAGCCGAACGTGGCGCGGCCCCGCAACTCCCGCCGCCCGTCCTCGCCCTCCACGGCCCACACCTCGAGCGGTGGGGCCAGCGGGTTGGCGAAGCCGACCATCGGGCTGATCGGGAAGTAGTCCTGGGGGTGCTGGCCGGGGAACCCGCCCGGCCCGGGCTCGTGCCGGGCCCGCTTGGCCGCCGGCGCCGCCGACTCGAGCCGGTCGGCCAGCGCGCTCAGCTCCGCTGCCGCCCGGGCGACCTCGTCGTCGTCGACGGGCTGCCCGACGGCCACCGCGTCGATGCGCCGCACGGCCGCCGCCAACCGGTTGTGCGGCTCGTCCCCGGTCGAGGTCGGCGGCCCGTCCAGTCCGGGGTACCCATCCCCGGCCCCGTGCTCACCCTCGGCCTCGCTCACGTACGGGTGTAGTTGGGCGGCCGCTTCTCGGCGAAGGCCTTCTGCCCCTCGGTGGCGTCGTTGGTGGCGAAGATGGGCCAGCCGATCTCGAGCTCGCGGGCCAGGCCGTCGACCTCGGACAAGCCCTCGGTCTCGCGCACGCTCCGCTTGATCGCCTCCACCGCCAACGGCCCGTTGGACCCGATCACCGCGGCGATCTCGAGCGCCTTGTCCAATGCGGTCCCGTCGGGCACGACGTGCCCGATGAGCCCGATGCGCAACGCCTCCTCGGCCGGCACCTCGCGCGCCGTCAGCAGCAACTCCATGGCCAGCGTGTAGGGGATCTGGCGGCGCAACCGCACCGTGGAACCGCCCAGCGGGAAGAGACCGCGCTTGGCCTCGAAGACGCCGAAGACGGCGCCCGCCCCCGCCACCCTGATGTCCGTCGCCTGCAGGATCTCGGTCCCGCCGGCGACGGCCCAACCTTCGACCGCCGCGATGAGCGGCTTGCGCAGGTCGTAGTGGCGCAACAGCGCCTTCCAGTGCAGGTCGGGGTCCTCTTCCTGGCGATGTCGGTACTTCTCGGCGTCGCTCCCACCCATGGCCTTGAGGTCCATGCCGGCACAGAAGGTGCCGCCGGCGCCGGTGAGGATGGCGCAGCGGATGTCGTCGTTGGCGTCGATCTCCAACCACGCGTCCTTCATGCCGACCAGCATGGGCAGGCTCAGCGCGTTCTTCGCCTCGGGGCGGTTCATCGTCACGATGGCGGTCGCGCCGCGGCGCTCGAAGGTCAGGTGTTCGGTCGAGATGGATTGCACGGTCCCCTCCAGAGGTAGGCGCCGGATCGAACTTCCGAGTCGGGTGATGCCTACAGCCGCTCGATGATGGTGCCCGTCGCCAGCGCGCCACCGCAGCACATCGACACGAGCCCGTACGTCGTGTCACTGCGCTCGAGCTCGTGCAGGATCGTCGTGATCAGCCGGCTGCCCGTCGCTCCCACCGGGTGGCCGATGGCGATGGCGCCGCCGTTGACGTTCACCTTGTCCATGTCGGCCTCGTGCACCTTGGCCCAGCTCATGACGACCGAGGCAAAGGCCTCGTTGACTTCGAAGAGGTCGATGTCCTTCATGGTCATCCCGGCCTTGGCCAGTACCTTGGTCGTCGCCGCGATCGGCCCGTCGAGGTGGTAGTAGGGATCGGAGCCCACCAGCACCTGGGCCACGACGCGGGCCCGGGCGGAAGCCCTCGGCCTTGGCTCGGTCCTCCGACATCCACAGCACGGCGGAAGCGCCGTCCGAGATCTGCGAGGAGTTGCCCGCCGTGTGCATGCCGTCGGGCAGCACTGGCTTGAGCTTGGCCAGCCCCTCGGCGGTCGTGTCCCGCGGACCCTGGTCCTTGGTCACGACCATCTTCTCGCCCGAGTGCTCCCCCGTCGGGCCCTCCTCGCCGACGATGGGTGCCTCGATGGCGACGATCTCGCGGGCAAAGCGGTCCTCGGCCACCGCGACGGCGGCCTTCTTCTGCGACTCGAGGCCGAGCCAGTCGACGTCCTCGCGCGTGATGCCGTACTTCGTGGCGATGCGCTCCGCCGCGGTGAACTGGTCGGGCATGTCGTAGGGCAGGTCCTCGGGGATGGCCCGGCCCACGTTGGCCCGCGCGTTGGCCCCGAGCGGCACCCGGCTCATCGCCTCGATGCCGCAGCCGATCGCCGTATCGACCGCGCCCGCCGCGACGAGGTTGTTGACGAAGTGGTTGGCCTGCTGCGAGGAGCCGCACTGGCAGTCCACCGTCGTGGCGGCGACCTCGTAGGGCATGCCGCTCAGGAGCCAGGCCGTCCTCGTGACGTTGAACCCCTGCTCCCCCGCCTGGGTCACGCAGCCACCGACCACCTGCTCGACCGTGGCCGGGTCGACGCCGGCCCGCTTGACCACCTCGACCTGCACCGCGCCGAGGATGTCGGGCGCACGCAGGCCCGAGAGCCATCCGTTGCGCTTCCCGATGGGGGTGCGGACCGCCTCGATGATTACCGGCTGCGCCATGACGGACGTCCTCCTGCTGCCACTCCGGCCCTCGGCCGGCCGCCCTCGATGGGCGAAGTAGAACCTGTTCTAACTTACCATCGGTCTCGTCCGAGGACTCTCGTGACGGCCGCCCCGGAGTCTGCCCGGACCCCGCCGCCGGGCGCCAACCGCCGTCCCGCACCCGAGGCGCGTGCTACACGTTCTTCAGCAGCTCGCGGGCGATGACGACCCGCTGCACCTGGTTGGTGCCCTCGTAGATCTGCGTGACCTTTGCGTCGCGCAGGAACCGCTCGACAGGGAAGTCCTTGGTGTAGCCGTAGCCACCGAGCAGCTGGACGGCGTCGACCGTGATCGCCATGGCGGCGTCGGAGGCGAACGCCTTGGCCATGGCGCCGAACATGGTGAGCTCGCGTCCCGGGTCGTGGTCGACCATGGCGCACGCCCGGTACACGATGGCGCGGGCGGCCTCGTTGCGCATCGCCATGTCCGCCAGCATGAAGCGGAGGCCCTGCAGGTCGGCGATGGGAGCGCCGAAGGCGTGCCGCTGCTTCATGTAGGCGGCGGCGTAGTCGATGGCGCCCTGGGCGATCCCGACCGCCTGCGCTCCGATGGTGGGCCGGCTGCGGTCGAGGGTGTGCATGGCGACGGTGAAACCCTGGCCCTCGTCGCCGATGCGGTGCGAAGCGGGGACGCGCACCTCCTCCAGGACGACTTCGCCCGTGGGGCTGCCCCGCAGACCGAGCTTGTCCTCGTGTTTGGCGATGCGGATCCCCCACTCCTTCTCGACCAGGAAGCACGAGATGCCGCGCCCGCCCGCGTCGGGGTCGGTCTTGGCGAACACGATGTAGACGTCGGAGATCCCGGCGTTGGTGATCCAGTACTTCGAGCCGGTCAGGACGTAGTCGTCGCCGTCGCGGACCGCCCGTGTGCGCATGGACGCGACGTCGCTCCCGGCGTCGGCCTCGGACAGGCAGTAACTGGCCTGGATCTCGCCGCCGGCCACCCTCGGCATGTAGGCGCGCTTGAGCTCTTCGGAGCCCCAGTTCATGACGGGCAGCATGCCGAGCTTGGAGATCAAGATGGTGAGCGACGTCGAGGCGCAGACGCGGGAAAGCTCTTCGACCGCGATGGCCTGGGTGACGGTGTCGGCTCCGGCGCCCCCGTAGGCCTCGGGGATGCCCAGGGCGGGCAGCTCCATCTCCTTGCAGGCCTCGAAGGACTTCCAGGGGAACTCGGCGTTGCGGTCGACCTCGGCGGCGTGGGGCGCCACCTTCTCGTCGCAGAAGGTGCGCAGGGTGTCGCGGAACTCCCGTTGGACGTCGGTCAGGGCGAAGGCGGCGGCGCTCACCACGCCATTCTCGCAGGCCCGCCTCAGGGCTGTTCGCCCTGGCCCGGCGCGGCCGGTCGGCCGTTCGTGGCCACCGGCCCGACCGCTCCGAGGTGGCGGAGCAGGAGGTCGGAGAGCTCCACCGGGGCCGTCTCGGGGATCCAGTGCGACACGTTCTCGAGGACCTCGAAGGTGTAGGGGCCGCTCACGCACGATGCCGTACCCTCGGCGGCCGCCCGACCGACCGCTCCGTCGCCCGTCGACCAGACGTAGAGCGTCGGGACCGTGACCGGGTCGAGGTCGAAGAGCGCGGAGCCGTCCATGGCCCGATACCAGTTGAGGGCCGCCGTCAGCGCGCCGGGCTCGGTGAGCGCCGCCACGTACACCTTGGCGTCCTCGTCGTCGAGCCCGGTCTCGGCGAGGACCGTGGCCAGGCCGCCGCCGACGCCGTCGGCGCCCAGCAGCAGCCGCTCGGGCACCTCGGGCGTGCGGAAGGCCTCCGTCCCCGCGCCGGAGGCGGCCAGCACCGGGTCGCCGCTCCGCAGCGCCCGCTGCAGGGCGAGCGGGTGCGGCGTCGAGACCACGCTCAGCGAGCGCACCCGCGCCGGATGGCGCGACGCCACGATCCAGGCCAGCATGCCCCCCCAGTCGTGACCCACCAGGTCGAAGCTCTCCATCTCCATGGAGTCGGCGAGCGCCAGGACGTCGCCGACGAGGTGACCGGTGGCGTAGTCACCCACCTCGGGCGGCCGGGCGCCGCAGGAATAGCCCCGCAGGTCGGGCGCGACGGCGCGGTACCCCGCCCGCCCGAGCGCCCACAGCTCGTCGCGCCAGGCCCACGAGGTTTGCGGGAAGCCGTGGAGGAGAAGGACCTGCCGGCCCTCGGGGGGCCCGCAGGCCCGCCCGTTGAAGATCAGACCGCCCGCCTCGATCTCGAGCCGGTCGATGGCCCGGGTCACGTCCACGACAATGGCAGTTGGGGTGCAGTTGGGCCCGCGGCGCCTAGGCGGCGGCGCCACCCAACCGGTGGGCCCGCGCCTCTTCGGGGCTCAGCCGCAGGTCCTCGTCGGGAATGGAGTCGACGAGCTGTCGCTGGGCGACGTAGTCATGGGAGACCGAGGAGAACGCGGCCCGCCGGAACGCCACGGCTTCGGCGGGCGCGGCGTCGAGGAAGCCCCACAGGTTGAGGGCGAGCTTCACGTCGTAGACGCTCGGGGCGCGCCCGAAGAGGGCGGCCCGCTTGGCGGCGACGAGCGCGACGCCGCAGAGGACGTCGTGCTCGGACTCGCCCTCCGTCAGCTTCAGCTCGTGCTCGAAGCGCCTGGCCAGTCTGAGCGCGAAGCCCGAGTCCGGCCCGGGCGTCCCCATGGCCCTGCCCCGCGCTCGGGCGGGCCCCACCACGTCGGCGGGGCGGGACGCCGTCCAGGTCCCGGGCACGTGGAGGTGCCGGGCCGGGCGGACCTGATCCGCCTCGGCGATGGGCACGAACGTCGGCTGCGTCATGCGCGGGAGGTTAGTCGAGGGTCTCCGAGCCGCTCAGCGAAGGAGGATCGAGCGCCTCGTCCCGCAGCAGGCGCACGACCGGCAGTGCGATCGACGAGGGGCGGTGCTCGTCGTGGAAGACCTCCTGGTCCGCCGAGCGCAGGTTGGCGCCCGTCGCCAGCGCCTCGCCGGTGCCGGCATTGCGACAGAACAGCGGGTGGGCGCCGCTCGACACCTGGAGGCGGATCCGGTGGCCAGCCAAGAACGTGTTCGCCGTCGGCCACAGTGCGACGTCCAGCCTGAAGACGCCGTCCTCTTCCTTGTCCACCGACCCGGGCAGGAGCCGGACGATGCCGTCGCTGAGGTTGACGGACTTCCCCTTCTCCGAGACGTCGCAGAGGCGCACGAAGAAGTCGGTGTGCTCGAGCGTCGAGCGCAGGTACAGCGTGGCCGTCAACGGGCCGATGACCGTGAGGTCCTCGGTGAGGACCGGGCCGGTGTAGGTCAGCACGTCGTGGCGGTGCTCGCGCCGGCGCTGGTCCTTGCGGCCCGCCGTGCGCATGTTCAGCGAGGGCCCGCCCACCGCGGGCGTCGGGTCGTGTGGGTTGTAGTGGAAGCGGTCGGGCGCGCTCTCGGCCGGAGGCTCCGAGCCCAGCGTGCCCCACCGTCCGAGATACCACCGCTGCATCTCTCCCGCCGGTGGCCACATCGAGAACTCCTGCCAGGTGCGCGACCCCATGACGAAGACGCGGACGGGCGCTCGCGGCTCCTTACCCGGTTCCGTCCCGAGCCGCTCGTCGAACCAACGGGGGCCGTCGCGCACCGTCTCGGCGAAGAGGCCGGCGCTGGCGTGGGTCCAGGGCCCGATGGTCAGGCGGGCCGGGCGCCCGGCGCTGCGCAGGGCCTCGTAGTCGGCCACCTGGGCCGGGAGGAACAGGTCGTACCACCCGCCGATCAGGCTGGCCGGCGGTACCCGGTCGAGGCGACGGCCGAAGTCGACGCCGTCCCAGAACGGATCGCCCGGTGCGCCGTGCTCGAGCCAGTCCTGGTAGAAGGGCGAGCGCCGGCCGATGGTGGCGGTGTCGCACTTGCCGAGGGGCAGCACGTCTCCGGCCGAGGCCAGCAGCTTCCCGCTGCGCAACTGGGTCCGCAGCACCGTGCGCCAGCCCAGCTCCTGGTGCTCGAGCTGGTACAGCCAGGCCAGCGTCGTCTCGAGCGCGAAGGAGCCGCCCGGATAGACGACGGCGTCGCGGAATTTGGACGCGGTGACCTGGAGGCACAGGGCCTTCACGAAGTCGGGGGCGTCCTCGGCGACGGCCCACTGGGTCAGGCCGAGGTAGCTCGCGCCCCACATGACCAGACGGCCGTCGAACCACGGCTGGGCCGTCACCCATTCGAGGGTCGCCCGACCGTCGGCCTGCTCGTGGCGCATGGGGTACCACTCGCCTTCGGAGCCGAAGGTGCCCCGGCAGCTCTGGATGACCACCTGGTACCCGCGTTCCGCGTAGAGCCGGCCCAGGGGGCCCATCATGCGCCGCCCGTAGGGGGTCCGGATCAACACGGTCGGCGGGCCGTCCGAACGTCGCGCGGGAAACCAGCGGTCGGCCAGGAGGACGACGCCGTCGGGCATCTTCGCCGCCAGGTCGCGCTCGACCGAGACGGCGGTGGTCTGCGGCCGGGGAAGCCCGACCAACGACGCTGCGATGCGGCTCCACGCGGTCATGGGCGACCCCCCTGTGATCCCCCTCGTGCTGCGAGGGGTTGGCCTGCCCCTCCCCTAGGTGGCGTGGAGGAGCCCGAAGACGATCGAATCGTAGAGGGCCTGCCAGCTGGCCTCAATGATGTTCTCCGACACCCCGATCGTGGTCCAGGTCCGCTGCCCGTCCGTCGTGTCCACCAACACGCGGGTCACCGCGCCCGTGCCCCGGCCCGTGTCGAGGACGCGGACCCGGTAGTCGGTGAGGTGGATGTGGTCGAGCGCCGGGAACTTCGCGCCGATGGCGCCTCGCAGGGCCCCGTCGAGCGCGTTGACCGGGCCGTTGCCCTCGGCGACGGCGACGATGCGCTCCGACCCCACGTGGACCTTGACCGTGGCCTCGGTCGTGACGCCGAGCACGGCGCTGGCCGTGGAGGTCGCCGCCGCCCGGACGTCGTTGCGCTCGCCGTGGTCGGTGATGACGCGGAAGGACTCCACCGTGAAGTAGTCGGCGACCCACCCGGTGGCGCGCCGCAGCAGCAGCTCGAGGGAGCCGTCGGCCACCTCGAAGTGGTATCCCTCGTGCTCCAGGCGCTTGAGCTCGTCGAGGACCCGGCCGATGACCTCTCCGTCGAGCGCCAGCCCGAGCTCGGCCGCCTTCATGGCCAGGGTGGAGCGGCCCGCCATCTCCGACACGACCACTCGGGTGCCGTTGCCCACGAGGTTCGGCTCGACGTGCTCGTAGAGGTCGGCGCTGCGCGCGACCGCACTGGCGTGCAGTCCGCCCTTGTGCGCGAACACCGAGTTGCCGACGTAGGGCTGTTGCGGGTCGGGCGCGATGTTCACCAGCTCTGCGATGTGGTGCGCCACCGGCGTCAGCCGCTCCATGCGCTCGGCCGGGATGGTGCGGATGTTGAGCTTGAGCGAGAGGTTCGGGATGGCGGCCGACAGGTCCGTGTTGCCCGCCCGTTCCCCGTACCCGTTGATGCAGCCCTGCACCTGGGTCGCCCCCGCCTGGACGGCCACCAGCGAATTGGCCACGGCGCAGCCGGCGTCGTTGTGGCAGTGGATGCCGAGCTGCGCACCGGTGCGGGCGCGTACGTCGGCCACGGCCTGGCCCACCTGGTCGGGCAGGGAGCCCCCGTTGGTGTCGCACAGCACGAGTGCCTCGGCGCCGGCCTCCTCCGCCGCGGCCAGGATCGACAGCGCGAACTCGGGGTTGCCGCGGTAGCCGTCGAAGAAGTGCTCCGCATCGAGGAAGACGCGCAGGTCGTGCTCCCTCAGGTGGCGCACCGAGTCGGCCACCATCGCCACGGCCTCGTCGAGGGAGGTGCGCAGCGCCTCGGCGACGTGACGGTCCCACGACTTGGCGACGATGCAGGCGACGGGCGCCCCGGCGTCGATCAGGTTGGCCAGGACCGGGTCGTCCTGCGGCCGGACGCCGGCGCGCCGGGTGGAGCCGAACGCGACCAGCGTGGCCGTGCCGAGGGTCAGCTCCTTCTTGGCCCGCGCGAAGAACTCCACGTCCTTGGGGTTGGCGCCGGGCCACCCGCCCTCGATGTAGGTGACCCCGAGGTGATCGAGCTGCTCGGCCACCCGGATCTTGTCGTCCACCGTGAGCGAGAGCCCCTCCTGCTGGCTGCCGTCCCGCAGGATGGTGTCGAAGATGTCGACCTCCTGGGGCAGGGCGGACACGGTGTAGTCGTGCGCGTGCGCCCCATGACCGTGGGCGTGCGTGGCGCCGCCGCCGTGACGGTGGGCGTCGGCGCCGTCAGTCGACATGGTCCAGCCATTCCTTGTACTGGTCGACTTCGCCGCGCACCGTGGCGAAGTAGGTCTGCTGGATCTCCTTGGTGATCCGGCCCGGGTGGCCGGGACCGACCGGACGGTCGTCGACGGCGCAGATCGGCACCACCTCGGCCGCGGTGCCGGTGAGGAAGGCCTCGTCGGCCAGGTAGAGATCGGTCCGGATGATCGACTGGTGGCGGACCTCGTAGCCGAGGTCGCGGGCGATGACCTCGACGGAGTCCTGGGTGATGCCGTCCAGGGCGCCGGCGTCGGACGTGTTCGGCGTGAGGATCACGCCGTCGCGCACGATGAAGACGTTCTCCCCCGTGCACTCGCTCACCGTCCCGTTGGGTGCGAGCAGGATGGCTTCGTCGTAGCCGGCCTTGATCGCCTCGACCTTGGCCAGGGACGAGTTGACGTACATCCCGGTGCCTTTGGCCGCCGTCGGCACGGCGTTGGGGTCGTGACGCCGCCAGGAGCTGACCTTGACCGAGACGCCGTTGGCGATGCCCTCGTCGCCGAGATAGGTGCCCCAGGGCCACGCGGCCACCGAGACGTTGACCGGGCACGGCAAGGGGTTGAGCCCCATCTCGCCGTAGCCGAGGTAGACGAGCGGCCGCAGGTAACAGCCGTCGTGCAACCGGTTCTCCCGCACGACGAGGCGCGTCGCCTCCACGATGTCCTCGACCGTGTAGGGGACGTCGATCATGAAGATCTTGGCCGAGGCGAACAGGCGGCGGATGTGGTCGCCCAGGCGGAACACGGCGACGCCCCGGCTGGTCGGGTACGCGCGGATGCCCTCGAAGACGCCGGACCCGTAGTGCATGGTGTGGGTGAGCACGTGCACCGTGGCGTCGGCCCAGTCGACGAGCTCGCCGTCCATCCAGATCTTCTCGGTGGGGGTGATGGGCATGGCGGCTAGAGCCTTTCTGCGATGGAATCGCCCACCGCGGTCGTGGACAGCTCCTGGGTTGACCTAGACATGGAATCGGCCTGGGCGGTGAGGGCCTTGAGGATGCGGCCGGCGGCGTCGACCTCGCCCAGGTGCTCGAGCATGAGCGCGGCCGAGTGGATCGCGGCCAGCGGGTTGGCGACGCCCTGGCCGGCGATGTCGTGGGCGGCGCCGTGCACCGGCTCGAAGAGCGAGGGTCCGGTGCGGGCCGGGTTCAGATTGGCCGACGCGGCGAAGCCGATACCGCCGGCGACGGCGCCGGCCAGGTCGGTGAGGATGTCGCCAAAGAGGTTGTCGGTGACGATCACGTCGTAGCGCCGTGGCTGCTCCACCAGGTAGATGCAGGCGGCGTCGACGTGGTTGTAGTCCCAGTCGACGTCGGGATGCTCCGCCGAGACCTCGCTCACGGTGCGGTGCCACAGGTCCCCGGCGAAGGTCAGCACGTTCGTCTTGTGCACCAGGGTGAGGTGCCGGGCCGAGCGGCGTGCTGCGAGGTCGAACGCGAAGCGCACGCAGCGCTCCACCCCCATCCGGGTGTTGACCGATCCCTGGGTCGCCACCTCGTGCGGCGTCCCCTTGCGCAGGAATCCGCCCTCGCCGGCGTAGGTCCCCTCCGTGTTCTCCCGCACGACGGCGAAGTCGGCCCCCTCGGCGATCGAACCCGGCACGCCGGTGAAGGGCCGCAGGTTCACGTAGAGGTCGAGTTCGAAGCGCAGGCGCAGCAGCAGGCCCCGTTCGAGGGTGCCCGGGGGGACGGAGGTGTCGCCGATCGGGGGGCCGACGGCGCCGAGCAGGATGGCGTCGAATCCCCGCAGCTCCGCCAACGTCTCGTCGGGCAGGACGGCGCCGTCGCGCCGGTAGCGGGCGGCCCCGAGATCGAAGCCGCTCGTGTCGAGCTCGACCCCGGAGGCGGCCACCACCTTGAGCGCCTCCGCGCAGACCTCGGGCCCGATGCCGTCGCCGCCGATGACGGCCACCCGATGCCTGGTGCTCCCGGAGCTCACTGTCCTCCTCGTTCCTTTCGCCGTCCTCTGGTGTCCGTGCGGTCCCCTCTGGTCCTCTGTGCCCCTGTGGCTCCCTGGACCGCCTCCGGCGCCCGCCGCCGGGAATTGAAAAACCGCCCACTCAGTGGACGGTTCGACGGCGCGCGGGGACGGGGCGCGCCTAATGAATAATGCCTACAAGGTGCTCGGTGCGGCGCATGACCCACCCAGTCTCTCGCAGCCGGACCGCCCCGTCAACACGGGGTGCGACCGACGTCCGGCGACCGGCGGGCCATGCGGGGCCGATTAGCCTTGCGGCAGCGGGTGCCGTGCCGCCGCACCGCCCGCCCGCCCCGCCTCTCGGAGGACAACGACGTGACCAACGCTCCCACCAACCAGACCCAAACGACCAAGTTGACCCAGGCGACCCGCGATCGCCTCGTGGCCGAGCTCGAGGACCTGACGACCCGCGGCCGTGTCGAGATCGCGCAGCACATCGAGGCGGCTCGGGCGCTGGGCGACCTGAGCGAGAACGGCGACTATCACGCGGCCAAGGACGCCCAGGGGAAGATGGAGTCGCGCATCCGTCAGCTGCAGGCCATGCTCAAGGACGTCGAGATCGTCGACGAGGCCGGCGCCGAGGACGGGTCCGTCTCGCTCGGCAGCACGGTCGAGTTGCGCTACGACGGCGACGACGAGGATGACAGCCAGCGCTTCTTCGTGGGCTCCATCGAGGAGCGCCAGGGCGACCTGCCCGTGATCTCGCCCAGCTCGCCCCTGGGCCAGGTGCTGGTGGGCCACGGCGCCGGCGACACCGTCGAGTACCAGGCACCGGGCGGCATGCTCACGGTGCACATCGTCGCCGTCGAGCGCTGATGGCCCGGCGCACGCTCAGCGAGAAGATATGGGACGCCCACGTCGTCCACGCGAGCGAGGGTGAGCCCGACCTGCTCTTCATCGACCTGCACCTGATCCACGAGGTCACGTCGCCCCAGGCCTTCGACGGGTTGCGCCTGGCTGGACGCGGCGTGCGCCGGCCGGAGCTCACCGTTGCCACCGCGGACCACAACGTCCCCACCACCGACATCGACAAGCCGGTCGCCGATCCCATCTCGGCCCAGCAGCTGCTCGTCCTCGACGAGAACACGGCGGAGTTCGGCATCACCTGCTACCCGATGGGCGACGCCAACCAGGGCATCGTCCACGTCATCGGGCCCGAGCAGGGCTGGACGCAACCGGGCATGACCATCGTGTGCGGCGACAGCCACACCTCGACCCACGGCGCCTTCGGGGCGCTCGCCTTCGGCATCGGCACCAGTGAGGTGGAGCACGTGCTGGCGACCCAGACCCTGCCCCAGGTGCGACCGAAGACCATGGCCGTGACCGTCGATGGTGAGCTCGCCCCCGGCGTGGGGGCCAAGGACGTCGCGCTGGCGGTCATCGGCGCCATCGGAACCGGCGGAGGCATCGGGCACGTGATCGAGTACCGGGGATCGGCCATCCGGGCCTTGTCCATGGAGGGCCGGATGACGCTGTGCAACATGTCGATCGAGGGTGGCGCACGGGCGGGCCTCGTGGCCCCCGACGAGACCACCTTCGAGTACGTGCGCGGTCGCGACCGCGCGCCGAAGGGCGAGGCGTGGGAGGCCGCGCTGGCCTACTGGCGCACGCTGCCCACCGACGAGGGCGCGACCTTCGACAAGGAGGTCGTACTCGACGCGGCCACCATCACCCCCCACGTCACCTGGGGCACCAACCCGGCCCAGGTCGCGCCCATCACGGGGGTCGTCCCCGACCCCGACGATTTTGTGGACGCCGGCGACCAGGAGGCGGCCCGGCGCGCGCTCGCCTACATGGGACTGAAGGCCGGGACACCGCTGCGGGAGATCGGCGTCGACACCGTCTTCCTGGGCAGCTGCACCAACTCGCGCATCGAGGACTTCCGGGCCGCCGCCGCGGTGCTCGAAGGACGGACCGTGCGCCCCGGGTTGCGCGCCCTCGCCGTGCCCGGCTCACACCGGGTGAAGGCACAGGCCGAGGCCGAGGGCCTCGACAAGGTCTTCGCGGCCGCCGGCTTCGAGTGGCGGGAGCCGGGCTGCTCCATGTGCCTGGCCATGAACCCCGACAAGCTGGCCGTCGGCGAGCGCTGCGCGTCGACCTCGAACCGCAACTTCGAGGGCCGCCAGGGCCGAGGTGGGCGCACCCACCTCGTCTCCCCCGTGGTCGCCGCCGCCACCGCCGTGGCGGGGACCTTCGCCACCCCCGAGGACCTGGACTGATGGATCCCGTCGTCATCGTCACCGGACGCGCCGTCCCCCTCGACCGGACGGACGTGGACACCGACCAGATCATCCCGTCGGACTGGCTCAAGCGGGTGGAACGCACCGGCTTCGGGGCGGGCCTCTTCTCCGAGTGGCGCGACGACCGCGATTTCGTGCTCAACGACCCCGAGTTCGTCGGGGCCACCATCCTGGTCGCCGGGCACAACTTCGGGACCGGCTCCTCGCGCGAGCACGCCGTCTGGGCGCTGCTGGACTACGGGTTCCAAGCGGTCGTCTCGTCGCGCTTCGCCGACATCTTCCGCAACAACTGCACGAAACAGGGGCTGCTCCCGGTCCAGGTCAGCGAAGAGCTCGATCGTTCCCTGCTCGACGCGGTGGTACGGGACCCGTCCCTCGAGATCACCGTCGACGTGGCGCGGGGCACCATCGAGGCGCCGGCCGCCGGGCTGTCCGGCACCTTCCCGCTCGACGAGTTCACCAGGCAGCGCCTGCTCAACGGGTGGGACGACATCGGCTTGTCGCTCCGCTGGGCCGACGAGATCACGGCCTTCGAGCGCCGACGACCCGCCTTCTTGCCCTCGGCCTGAGCCCCCGGCCCCATGGTGACGTTCCGCCGGATGACCGATACCGACGTTTCCGCCGCGGTGGCGGCGTTCGACAGCAGCCTGCTCGCCATGTTGGCCCGCCACGGCCTGCCGGTCACGGGGAACTCGATTCAGGACGAGCGGCGGCGCCACGACCGCACGCGCCATTTCCTCGAGACGGACCCGGAGGGCTCGTGGGTCGCGGAGGACGCCGGGACCGTCGTCGGGATGTCGCAGTCCTTCGTCCGGGAGGGCTATTGGATGCTCTCGCAGCTGGGCACGGTGCCGGGCCGCCAGGGCCTGGGCGTCGGCCGCGAGCTGCTCGGCCTGGCCCTCTCCCACGGCGACCCGGGCAGCCCCGGGACGATCCAGTGCTCGCGTGACCCCAAGGCGATGGCTCTCTACACCGGCTTCGGGTTCGTCCTGCACCCCGTGGTGGCGGCCTGGGGTGCCATGCGCCCGGGCGCCGTGGAGCGACCGCCCGAGGTCCGGCGTCACGAGCCTGACGAGATCGGCCGAGCGCGAGCTCGACGTGGTCGCAGCCATCGACCGCACGGTGCGCAGGTCGGCCCGGACCGTCGACGTCGTCGCCATGCTCGCCCAGCCCGGGACCCGGCTCCTGTTGCACGCCGACCAGGCGTACGCGATCGCCAAGGACGAGCGGATCGTCACCCTCGGCGCCCGACAGGAGGAGTCGGCCACCCTGGTGCTGCGGGCCATGCTGGCCGAGGCGCCCCCGGGCGAGACCATCGAGATCAACTGGCTGACCTCGGCGCAGCAGTGGGCCATCTGCGAGGTGGTCCGGGCGGGGATCGAGCTCCAGCCCTACGGTCCGGTGATGGTGCGCGGGATGGACGGGCCACCCAGCCCGTACATCCCCAGCGGCGGGTTCGGGTGACGGTTCTCCGCCGTCACCGTCGCTGTCCCGACGCGGGGGCACGACCGGCCGGGACCTCGTCCCACCACGTCGGTGGTATGAGTATGGTCAGCGCCGAGACGGTCACGAGCGTCCGCCACGACATCGTGCAGCTGCTCGACCACCAGGTATTGGACGCACGACCACTGAGATGGGTGCCGCATGCAGTCTGAAGACGAAGGCTGGATCCCCCATCCCGGAGATTCGACTGCTTCCGAGCAGAACGTCCAGTACCGCACCGACAAAATTGCCGAGTACGTGCACGGGCGCTGGCTCGACTACGGCTGCGCCGACGGTGGCTACTCGCAGGGGCTCTTGCGCGTCGGTGCCCAACGGGTCACCGGGGTCGACGTCGACCCCGGCCGTGTTGCGGCCGCCGTGGCCCGGGGCCTCGAGGGTGCCGAGTTCCACACCATCGACGGTGAGCAGCTTTCCTTCGAGGACGACAGCTTCGACGGCGCCTTCGTCAACGAGGTCATGGAGCACGTGCAGGACGAGGCGGCCGTGCTGCGCGAGTTGAGACGGGTGATTCGTCCCGGGGGGCACCTCATTGTCATCAGCCCGAATCGGTGGTTCCCTTTCGAGGGGCACGGGATCCAGCTCGGCAACTGGAAGTCTGGTCGTCCGACCCCGTTTGTCCCCTGGCTGCCAAGACGGGTGTCCCAGCCGCTGATGGAGGCTCGCAACTACTGGCCCCACGAACTGGAGCGGATGGTTCGATCCGCCGGATTCGTCATCGAGCGAACCGGCTTCGTGTGGCCCGTCTTCGAGCGCTACGACTGGCTGCCCGCTCGAGTGGGCGAGTGGTACCGGGTCCGCGTGACCCGCTTCGACGAGGTTCCGCTCCTCCGTCGTGTGGGGATCTCGACGATGATCGTCGCTCGGGTCGGGGCGACGTAGCACGCTCCGTTCCTGCCGGCGGCCGTTCTCACCTCGTCGGGGAGACAGACCGTCCGGGACGAATCGGGGTCAAGCGGCCTGGGGCGTGATCCGGGCCGCGGCCGTCTGGCGCACCTTCTCGGCGACGGAGGGCGAGGCCTCGAGGATCCGGCGGAACTCGATCGGCGAACCGGCGTAGAGCACGATGTCGGTGAGGGCCGTCACCGTTGCGTTCCGTCGGCCCCGGCCCTGGTCCTGCAGCAACGCCATCTCGCCCACCAGGTCACCCCGCCCCAGGGTGGCGATCTGGCGCCCCCCCTGGGTCACGACGGCCTGGCCTTCGAGCAAGATCATGAACTCGTCCCCGCGGGCATCCTCGTGCACCAGCACCCTGCCGGCCGGGATGTGCACCGATGTCAGCTGTTGCCTGATGACGGCCAGTTCCGACCGACTCGCCCCGGCGAAGAGCGGTAGTTCTCGTAAATCGTCTCTGATCAGGTGCATCGTCGCTCCGTTCCTCTTCCCACCGCCAGGATGGCCGTGCGCTCTGGCATCTGTCAAGCAGCTAGGAGAGATATTTCTCATCGTATTATACGATGAGATTCCGGAACCGGTGACACCCCGGACGGGTCCAACGGGTGGGCGGACCCCCTACCCGTCGAACCAGCGGTACCGCGTCCAGCCCGCCAGGGGCCGGGCGCCCAGACGTTGGTAGAAGTCCATGGCCGGTGCGTTCCACTCGAGCACCTCCCACTCCAGGCGGCCCTCGGTCTGGTCCCGCAGGTGGGCCAGCAGCGCGCTGGCGTAGCCCCGCCGGCGGTGCGCGGGGCGGACGTAGATGTCCTCGAGCCAGATGCCGGCCCTGCCCAAGAACGTGGAGAAGGTCCGGTACCAGAGCGCGTGGCCGGCCAGGCCGCCCTCGCCGTCCTCGACGACCGAATCGCGCGCGACCGCATCGGGGCCGAACAGCCCGAGCGCGAGGTCGTCCTCCGTGATCACCACCTGGTCGGCGAGGTTCTCGAACTCGGCCAGCTCGCGGATCATGGCGACGAGCTCGGGGACGTCCGCCTCGACCGCCGGGCGGATCACCCCGTGCGGGCCCGGCTCGCCGCGGAGACCACTGCGCTGAGCGACGCGTCGAGGATGGACGAGTCGCGTCCGACGCCCCACCAGGCGGTGCCGTCGGGCCCGGCGCACTCCACGTACGCCACCGCAGAGGCGCCCGAGCCCTCCGTGAGCGCGTGCTCGGAGTAGTCCTTCACCTCCAGCACAATACCGAGGTCGGCCTTGAGAGCCGCCACGAGCGCGTCGATCGGCCCGTTGCCCTCACCGGTCACGGTCTGGTGCTGGCCGTCGACCAGCAGCTGTGCCGTCACGCTCGTGCGGCCGCGCCCGGTCGACACCTCGCTCGTGATGAGACGCAGGCCCGCGTCCTCCGGCAGGTAGATCTCCTCGAAGACGTCCCGCATCTGGCCCGAGCGGATCACCGTCCCGCTCGCCTCGGTGATCTCCTGTACCCGCTTGGAAAACTCGATCTGGAGCCGCCGCGGCAGGTCCAGGCCGTGGTCCGTGTCCATCACGTAGGCGACGCCACCCTTGCCGGACTGGCTGTTGACCTGGATGATCGCCTCGTAGGTGCGCCCGGTGTGCTTGGGGTCGATGGGTAGGTAGGGGACTTCCCAGTCGTCGTAGTCGCGTCCGATGGCGGCCATGCCCTTCTTGATGGCGTCCTGGTGCGAACCGGAGAAGGCGGTGTAGACGAGGTCCCCTGCGTAGGGATGGCGCGGGTGGACCGGGAGGCGGGTGGCGAACTCGGCCACGCGCCGCACCTTTTCGATGTCACCGAAGTCCAGCGTCGGATCGATCCCCTGCGAGAACAGGTTCATGGCCAGGGTCACGATGTCGACGTTGCCGGTGCGCTCGCCGTTCCCGAACAAGGTGCCCTCCACGCGGTCGGCTCCCGCGAGCACCGCCAGCTCGGCAGCGGCCACCGCCGTGCCGCGGTCGTTGTGCGGGTGCAGGCTGAGCACCACGGCGTCGCGGTTCTTCACGGTGCGGCCGAACCACTCGATCACGTCGGCGTACACGTTGGGGCTGTACATCTCGACCGTGGCGGGCAGGTTGAGGATCATCGGGCGCTCGGGCGACGGTTCGATCACGTCCATGACCGCTTCGCAGATCTCGACGGCGAAGTCCGGCTCGGTCCCGGTGAAGCTCTCCGGCGAGTACTCGTAGCGGATCTCGGTCCCGACGAGCTGCGCCTCGTACTTCTTGCAGAGCTCGGCGGCCTTCACGGCGATGTCGACGATCCCGGCCTTGTCGAGGCCGAACACGACACGCCGTTGCAACTCGGAGACCGAGTTGTAGAAGTGCACGACCGCTCGGGTCGCGCCGACCAGGGACTCGAAGGTGCGCTCGATCAGCTCGTGGCGGCACTGGACGAGCACCTGTATCTCGACGTCATCGGGTACGAGGCCCTCGTCGATGATGAGCCGCTGGAAGTCGTAGTCGGTCTGGGAGGCGGAGGGGAACCCGACCTCGATCTCCTTGAAGCCGACGTCGACCAGCGTCTGGAACAGCGCCAGCTTGCGCTCCGGGTCCATGGGGTCGATGAGGGCCTGGTTGCCGTCGCGCAGGTCGACGCTGGCCCAGCGGGGCGCGCGGGTGAACTGCTGGTCGGGCCAGGTGCGGTCGTGCAGCACCAGCGGCACGTGCGAGCGGTATTTGTCGAAGGGCATGGGCGACACGTCGCAGGGCAGGGCAAGGTGACCCCGCTCCACGTCGCCACCACTCCCTTTCTGTCCTTCACCCATGTCTTCCGTCCTTCTCATGTCTGTGGCCTCTGTGTTGTCGCTGTGTTGCTCTGTGTTGGCTCTGTGTTGGCTCTCTGTTGTCTCTTCCGGCCCCCGGCCCAGCTCTCATCTCGGCCCGAACCCGGCCCGACCCAACAAAAAACCTCCTGGCCGTTTGGCGCAGGAGGTTGCGAGCGAACGCGATGTGGCGTTCGCCGTCAGGTAAGCAGCAGGTCGGAGGTCGTGGCCTTCATGGGGTTCGAATTCTCCCATCCGGGGGGTTCGGCGTCAAGGCGTCCCGCCCCGGTGCCGGCGGCCGGCGGGACCTCACGGGCGCCCCAGCGGGGAGCCGAAGCGGAGCAGGTTGCCGTCGCCGTCGGTGTGCGCCGCCTCCCACACGCCGAAGCCGGGGTCGAACAGGTCGCTCGTCTCGCCGACCCCGGCGGCCCTCCACTCCGCGTGCAGGGCGTCGGCGTCGTCCACCGCGACGTAGGCGGCGCCGTGGTTCTCGGGCTGCAGGCTCAAGCCCGGGACATGCCGGAAGTGGATGCGGATCCCGTCACGCTCCGCCGTGCCGTAGCCACCCCCGTGGACGCCCACCGCGAAGCCGAGCGCCTCGTAGTGGGACCGCATCGCGCGGAGGTCAGCGGTGGGAAAGATGGGGGCGATGCTGCGGAGGGTGGCCATGCCCGCTCACGCTACCGTGGGCCCATGCGCCGGCTCTTTTGGACCGCGATCCGCGCCGCTCTCGTCGTCGCGGTGCTTGCGGTCGTGCGCGAGGTGCTGCTCGACCGCGCCCCGCAGCGGGCCCTGCGGGGCGACGAGCCCGTCATCGGCAGCCTCGACACCTGGCCCACCGTCCCGCGCAAGCCCGGGAGCTGACCATCGCTCGGCAGGCTCAGAGCGTCACCCGGTGGATGTCGAGGATCCCCTCGTCACCGCGCAACCCGTCCACCACGCCGTCGGGCGCCGGGGTGGTCGTCGAGATCACCATCATGGCCGTCGCCTCCTCGGGGCTCGGTCCCACGGCCATGGAGGAGATGGAGACGCCCGCCGCGCCGAGGGCGGTACCCACGATCCCGATGACACCGGGCCGATCGTCGTTGCGCACGACGAGCATGTGGGTCGACGGCGGGACCTCCACCACGTGCCCGTCCACGATGACGATGCGCGGCTCGGTGCGCAGGCCGACCGTGATGAGCGTGCCCGCGACCGAATGCGAACCCGAACGCAGCGTGATCAGCGCCTTGTAGTCGTGTGACGTGGCGGTCGAGGACTCGCGCACCTGCAGGCCACGACGCTCCGCCAGTTGCGGCGCGTTGACGTAGGACACCGGCTCCTCGGTGGACCCGCCGAAGATCCCCTTCAACACCGACAGCGTGAGGATGCCCGTGCTCTCCCCCGCCAGACCCCCCTGGTACTCGATGTCGATGGCGTCGGGCAGCCCGTCGTGCAGGCCGACGAAGAACCGCCCCAGCTGTTCGGCCAGGCCCATGAACGCCCGCACCGCGTCGGAGACGTCTCTGGCCGCCACGTTGACGGCGTAGGGCACGAAGTCGCCGGCCAAGGCCAGCAGCACCTGCTCGGCGATGGTGACCCCGGCCTTGTCCTGTGCCTCCTCGGTGGACGCGCCCAGATGGGGGGAGACGACCACTCCCGGCAACTCGAAGAGCGGCGACTCGGTGCAGGGCTCCTTGGCGAAGACGTCGAGTCCGGCGCCGGCCACGACGCCGTCGCGGATCGCGTCGGCCAGCGCCGCCTCGTCGACGATGCCGCCGCGGGCGGTGTTGACGATGCGGATGCCCGGCTTGGCCTTGGCCAGCAGGTCGCGCCCGAACAGCCCCACGGTCTCGGGTGTCTTGGGGGTGTGGATCGACACGAAATCGGCCTGGGCGACCAGTTCCTCGAGGCTCACCAGGCGCACCCCCATGGCACGGGCCCGCTCCTGGGAGACGAAGGGGTCGTAGCCGATGAGCTCCATGCCGAAGGCGTGGGCGCGCTGGGCCACCAGCGAGCCGGCCCGTCCGAGACCCACCACGCCGAGCACCTTCCCGTGCAGCTCGACGCCCTCCCACTTGGAGCGCTCCCAGCGCCCGGCGACCAGCGCGGCGTGGGCCTGGGGGATGTTGCGGGCCTGCGCCAGCAGCAAGGCCATGGCCTGCTCGGCGACCGAGAGGATGTTCGACGTCGGGGCGTTGACCACCATGACGCCACGCTCGGTGGCCGCATCGACGTCGACGTTGTCGAGGCCGACGCCCGCCCGCCCCACCACCTGCAGCGAGGTCCCGGCGGCCAGCACCTCCGTCGTCACCTGGGTGGCCGAGCGGATGATCAGCGCAGCGGCCCCGACGATCGCCCCGAGCAACTGCTCGGGGCCGAGGCCCTCCTGCACGTCGACCTCGTGACCTGCGTCGGCGAGCAGGTCGAGCCCGCTCTGCGCGATCTTCTCGGTTACCAGCACCCGTGCCACCGCGGCGGCCTCCTCACTCCCCCGCCGATCGTGGGTCAGTCTTGCGCCTCGGCGAACAGGTCGGCCAGCCGGGAGACGCCCTCGACCATGTCGTGGTCGGCCATCGCATAGGACATGCGGAAGTAGCCCGGAGCGCCGAACGCCTCCCCGGGGACGACCGCCACCTTGGCCTCGTTGATGCAGAGCTCGGCCAGCTCCGCGCTGCTGGCCGGACGTTGATTCCGGATGCTGTGCCCGAGCAGCCCCTTGACCGAGGGGAAGGCGTAGAAGGCGCCCTCGGGCTCGGGGCAGACGACGCCCTCGATCTCGTTCAGCATCTGGACGATCGTCCGGCGGCGGCGGTCGAAGGCCTCGCGCATCGCGGCCACGTCCTCGAGGCCGCCCGACACGGCGGCGAGCGCGGCCCGCTGGGCCACGTTGGACACGTTGGAGGTCTCGTGGCTCTGGATGTTGGTGGCCGCGGTGATGGCGTCGGTCGGGCCGATCAGCCATCCGACCCGCCACCCCGTCATGGCGTAGGTCTTGGCCACGCCGTTGGCCACCAGGCAGCGGTCGGCCAGCTCGGGGACGAGCACCGGCATCGAGTGGTGCTCGGCGCCGCCGTAGACGAGGTGCTCGTAGATCTCGTCGGTGAGCACCCAGATCCCCCGCTCGAGCGCCCAGCGGCCGATGGCCTCGATCTGGTCGCGTGGGTAGACGGCCCCGGTCGGGTTGGACGGGGACACGAAGAGGAGGGCCTTGGTGTTGGGCGTCCACGCCGCCTCGAGGTCCTCGACCGAGGAGCGGAACCCCGTCGTCTCGTCCGAGGAGACGACCACGGGCGTCCCGCCCGCCAGGGCGATGGACTCGGGGTAGGTCGTCCAGTAGGGGGCGAGCACGATGACCTCGTCGCCGGGGTCGCACAGGACGGCGAACGCGTTGGCCACGGCCTGCTTGCCGCCGTTGCTCACCAGCACCTGGGCCGCCGTCACCTCGAGGCCGGAGTCGCGCTTCGTCTTGGCGGCGATCGCCTCGCGCAGCGCCGGGAGGCCACCCGTCGGCGTGTAGTGGTGGTTCGCCGGGTCGCGGCACGCCGCGACCGCGGCCTCCACGATGTGGGCCGGGGTCGGGAAGTCCGGCTCGCCGGCTCCGAAACCGATGACGTGCTCCCCCGCGGCCTGGAGCGCCTTGGCCTTGGCGTCGACCGCGAGGGTGGCGGAGGGCGCGACCGCGGCGGCGCGCCGCGAGATCCGGCGAAGGGCGGTCGGCGTGGAGGAGTGCGTCGTCACGGATGCCATGATTTCATACGTGCCACAGACCCCCGACATCAGAATTCCCACCGAGCTCCTCCCCTCCGACGGCCGCTTCGGGTCCGGACCCTCCAAGGTCCGACCCGAACAGGTCGAGGCCCTGGCGAAGGTGGCCGACTCGTATCTCGGTACCAGTCACCGCCAGAAGACCGTCAAGTCGCAGGTGGGCCGGGTGCGCAGCGGCTTCCGCCAACTCTTCTCGCTGCCCGACGGCTACGAGGTGGTCCTCGGAAACGGCGGCACCACCTGTTTCTGGGACGCCGCCACCTTCGGCCTCATCGAGGAGCAGAGCCAGCACCTGAGCTTCGGGGAGTTCTCCTCCAAGTTCGCTGCGTGCGCCAAGGCGGCGCCGCACCTGAAGGACCCCCAGGTCATCGAGTCCGAGGTGGGCACGCACCCGCTGCCGCGGGCCGACGCCTCGGTGGACCTGTACGCCCTCACCCACAACGAGACCTCGACCGGCGTCGCCATGGCGATCCGGCGGCCGGACGGCGCCGCACGCCCCGCCGACGGGGGCGGGCTGGTGGCCGTCGACGCCACGTCGGGCGCCGGGGGGCTCCGGGTCGACCCGGCGGAGTTCGACGTGTACTACCTGGCGCCGCAGAAGTGCTTCGCCGGCGACGGCGGGCTCTGGATCGCCCTCGTGTCGCCGGCCGCGCGCGAGCGGGTGGAGCGGATCGCGGACTCGGGGCGCTGGATCCCCACCTTCCTCGACCTCAAGACGGCCGTGGACAACTCGGTGCAAGACCAGACCTACAACACGCCGGCGCTGGCCACCATCTTCCTGTTGGCGGAGCAGCTGGACTGGATGAACGGCAACGGCGGGCTGGAGTGGACGGCGTCGCGCTGCGACCGGTCGGCCGAGATCCTCTACACCTGGGCGGAGCAGTCCGGTTTCGCCCGGCCCTTCGTGGAGAACCCGGCCGACCGCAGCCACGTGGTGGGCACCATCGACTTCGTCGACCTGGTCGACGCCTCGGTCGTGGCGGCGGTGCTGCGGGCCAACGGCATCGTGGACACCGAGCCCTACCGCAAGCTGGGCCGCAACCAGCTCCGCATCGCCATGTTCCCCGCCATCGAGCCGGACGACGTGGCCTCCCTGTGCGCGTGCATCACCCATGTCGTCGGCGCATTGGCGGACTGAGAGAAGGGCCGGAAGCCCCTGGGCGGCACCTCGGTCCTCGGCCACTCTGGCCACGTGGGCCGGACCACCGGCCAGCGTCACGAGCCGCCGGTCCGGCCACGGCGACCGCCGAGGGGTTCCTGATCGCGTTGCCCGACGGCATCCGGGTCGACTGGCTGAAGAACGTGCGGGCGAGCGGATCGGCACCATCGTCGACGAAGGGACCACCTCGGGGGTCGACCAACCGCAGATCGTCCCCATGGCGGACGTCTCCTCCCTGTTCCCCCTGACGGACCAACGGACCCTGTCCCGCTTCGGCGTCGACCAGTGCCTGCGCGTGCGCCGGGTGGCCGCCCCGCCGTCCCCGGCGCCCTCGAGGGGCGATCGCGGTTGACGATCCCGGCGAAAAGTGATATCACTTTGATATCACTTTAGGTTGAAGGAGCACGCCATGAGCACCGTGGTGTCACCGACCAGCGCCGAACCCGTGGGACAGCAGGGAGCCCGGGTCGACATCCGCCAACGCCGCGCCCTGGCGCTCAACGGCTGGATCGGAGTGGCGGTGCTCGCCGGGTGCATCTGGGGGGCGGTGGTGGCGGCCCAGGACGGCACGGGATGGCTGTGGCTGCCGGTGGTCGCCGCCGTGCTGGTCGTCTCCTCCCTGGCGGTGGTGTCCCCCGGGCAGACGTCGGTGGTGCAGTTCTTCGGGCGCTATGTCGGGACGGTCGGCCGCGCCGGGTTCTGGGCCGTGCTGCCTCTCACGCTCAAGCGCCGGGTGAGCGTGCGGGTCCGCAACTTCGAGACCGGCCACCTCAAGGTCAACGACGCCGACGGCAACCCCGTCGAGATCGCCGCGATCGTGGTGTGGCAGGTCGCCGACAGCGCCAAGGCCACCTACGCCGTGAACAGTTACGAGAACTTCGTCTCGGTGCAGGCCGAGTCTGCGCTGCGTCACGTGGCCACCACCCACCCCTATGACGACACCTCGGGCGGAGGCACGTCGTTGCGCGGCTCCACCGACGTCGTGGCCGCCCAACTCGCCCGGGAGGTGGCGGAGCGGGTGGCCATCGCAGGGGTGGAGATCGTCGAGGTCCGCATCTCGCATCTCGCCTACTCCCCCGAGATCGCACAGGCGATGCTGCGCCGCCAACAGGCCAACGCCGTCGTGGCGGCGCGCTCGCGCATCGTCGAGGGCGCGGTCGGGATGGTCGAGATGGCCCTCAACCGGTTGAGCGAGGGCGGCGTCGTCTCGCTCGACGAGGAGCGGCAAGCGAGCATGGTCAGCAACCTGATGGTCGTGCTCTGTGGTGACCAGCCGCCGTCGCCGGTCGTGAACGCGGGTTCGCTCTATACGTGAGCGAACGCCGACAGGTCCTGCTCCGCCTCGATCCGGCTGTCCACGACGCGCTGGTCCGCTGGGCCGGCGACGAGTTCCGCAGCGTCAACGCCCATGTCGAGATGTTGCTGCGCCAGGCGCTCCGCGACGTCGGGCGGATGCCCACGCGGGCCGCACCCCTGCCCCGGCGCGGACGCCCCAAAGCCCGTACCGAGTCGCCGTGACCCGAGCGGCTGCGCCCGGGGGCTGCCCCCAGGACCCGGACACGGGTTAGCCCCATGGCACGACCACAGCCTCATCTGTAGTATACCCGGTATATGTAACCCGGCGGGGGTGGGCCGGTGCGAGAGAGTGGAGGCCACAGCATGAGCACCGCGACCCTGGCCAGCTCCCCGCCGGCCACCAGCGGCGGGGGCCCGTGGGCCGTCGAGACCCACGGGCTGACCAAGCGCTTCGGCGAGAACGTCGCGGTCAACGGCGTGGAGCTCCTCGTCCCCCGGGGCTGTGCCTTCGGGTACCTCGGGCCGAACGGCGCCGGGAAGACCACGCTGATCCGGGTACTGCTCGGGCTGACCCATGCCGACGCCGGGACGATGTCCCTGCTCGGCTACGCCGTCCCCCGCCACCGCGACGTTGCCCTGGCCCGGGTCGGGGCCATCGTCGACGAGCCCCGCTTCCACGGCCACCTCACCGGTCGCCAGAACCTGCAGATCCTCGCCGCGGCACGTGAGCCGGCGGCGAAGGGCCGCATCGAGCCGGCGCTCGAGCGAGTCGGCATCCTGCAGAGGGCCGACGACAAGGTGACCAAGTACTCCATGGGGATGCGCCAACGGCTGGGCGTGGCCGCCTGCCTGCTCGGGGACCCCGAGCTGCTCATCCTCGACGAGCCGATGAACGGCCTCGACCCCGCGGGCATGCTCGACATGCGCGACATGATCACCGCGCTGGTGGCGGAGGGCCGCACCGTGGTGCTGTCGTCACATCTCCTCGACGAGGTCGAGCGCACCTGTGACTCCGTGGCCATCGTGGACCGGGGCAGCGTGATCCGGCAGGGACCGATCTCCCAGCTGCTCGCCGGGTCCTCCTTCGAGGTGCAGGTCGAGTGCTCCGAACCCGACCGCGCGCGCGGCCTGCTCGAGGGGACGGCGTTCGGCACGCACGTGAGCGCGGGGCCCGACGGGCTCGCCATCTCCCTGCCGGAGGGCACCGAGCGCGACGCCATCGCCGAGATCAACCGCCTGCTGGTCGAGGGCGCGATCTCGGTGTACCGGCTCCAGCACATCCAGGCCTCGCTCGAGCAGTGGTTCCTCTCCGTCACGAGCCGATTGGGGGCCCCGGAATGACGACGATCTCCGACATCGGCGCAGCGGCACCGGGTCCGGCTCCCGCTCCGGTCCCGGCGGACACGGGGAGCGATCACCGCGGCTCGTGGATCCCGACCTGGGGCATGGTCACCACCCGCTTCATGGAGCTGCGCCGGCGGCGGGGTCTGATGATCGCCCTCATCGCCGTCTACATCGGCATCCCCACCGTCTTCCTCGTGGTGCGCCTCATCTCCCACGCCGTGGACCCCAAGTCCTTCGGCCCGGCCGGCGGCTACGACATCTTCAACACGCTGGTGCTCGGCTTCATGTACATCTTCGGGTTCATCGTGGCGGCCGTCGTCGGCTGCACGGCGGGATCGGTCGACCTCACCGACGGGATGTTCCGCCACCTGGTCATCACCGGGCGCTCCCGCCTGGCCCTGTACTTCGCCCGGATACCCGCCGGGCTGGCCATCGTCATCGCCATGGTGGCGGTCGGGTACACGATCGTCTGCGCCGTCTGCGTGTTCGCCGCCCCGACGCAGCTCAACTACGACGGGATCAACGTGCCGCAGGGGCTGTCGCGCCCCGCTCTCGACACCTGGGCCGCCGACCACGCCGACGAGGTCCTCTGCAACTTCAACTACAACGGGCCGGCCGCCCCGCCGAACGTCCCGTGCGGCAACGGTCAGACCAGCGGTCCCCCGCCCGGCGCCACCATCAAGACGCCGAAGGGCACGATCACCGTGCCCACGTACACGCAGGCACAGATCCGGGCGTTCGCCGTCACCATGGCCAACCAGGACTACGCCGGCTACAGCGCCACCTTCCTGGTCCCCCCGACCTCGCTGATGGTCGACGTCGGCCTGTGGATCGCGCTCGAGGCGACCATCGGGTTCATCGTCGGCCTCGGGCTGTCCTCCCTGATGGGACAGCGGACGGTCCCGGTGATCCTCCTCGTCGTGCTGGAGCTGATCCTGACGCCGATCTTCAGCCGGGCCGTCATCGCCTACATGCTCAACGTCCAGCGGGCCATCGTGGGCGTGGCGATGCTCCACATCGAGCCGGGCAACCTCCCGACGCCGTTCACCGGTGGCGGTCCGGGTGGCGGTGGCGGAGGGGGGCTGGGCCGGGAGTTGCTCAGACCGGAGTCCACCCTGGTGGCCTCACTGGTGATCGTGGGCTGGCTCGTGTTCTGGACCGCCATCGGAGCCTGGCGGATGATGACCCGCGACGCCTGACCGCAGGCCGCGACGAGTCTCAGAGCATCGAGAATCCGGCCGAGGCGAGCAGCTTCTCGCTCTCGTCCCACAGGCGCGCCGCCGCCTCGTCGTCGCGGGCCTGGCGGCTCATGTGCCCGGGCTTGGAGCGGACCCAGTACATCCCGGTCTTGGCGGCGACGTCGGGTGACGCGGCGACGAAGATGGACGTCTTGGCGCCGCGCCGGGGGCTGATCTCGAACGGCCGCACCAGGCGCATGCCGAACCCCATGAAGCCCGTCAGGTCGCCGTCCATGCCGAACCCGCTGCGCACCGGGCCGGGGTGCACGGCGTTCGCCGTGACGCCGGTGCCCTCGAGCCGAGTCGCCAGCTGACGGGTGAAGAGGACGTTGGCCAACTTGGAGCGGCAGTAGGCCTCCATCGCGTCGTAGCCCTTCTCGCTCTGCAGATCGTCAAAGCGCATGCCGTGCCAGGCGGCGTGGTGGCCCACCGAGGTCACGTTCACGATGCGCGACGGCGCCGCGGCGCGCAGGCGAGGGAGCAGCTGGTTCGTGAGAGAGAAGTGGCCGAGGTGGTTGACCCCGAAGGTGTACTCGAAGCCCTGGGCCGTCACCCGGCGCTCCGACCACGTCCCGCCGGCGTTGTTGACGAGGACGTCGAGGCGGTCCCAACGGGAGAGGATGTTCTCCGCCGCCTCCTTCACCGATGCCAGGTCGGCGAGGTCGAGGGGCACGACGTGCACGTCGTCGTTCCAGGTGCGCCGGGTGACCTCCTTGGCGGCGGCCTCCGCCTTGGCCCGGTTGCGACAGGCGAGGACCGTGGTGGCCTCCAGCGCCGCCACGCCGACCGCGGTCTCGAGACCGATGCCGACGTTGGACCCGGTGACGACGACCACCTTGCCGTGCATGCTCATGGGGCTTGCCAGCCTACGCCAGGGGTGCCCCGGCCCGCCCATGACGGCCCGGGGACGGCGGGTCGTTCTTGGTAGGTTCGCGTGCGATGAGCATCGCCTCGAGCCCCACGCTCGACGGGTGGCTGCTCCAGGTGCTCCTCACGCCCGAGGGGCAGGCCGATCCCTACCCCTACTACGCGCTGATGCGCGAGGAGGCCAGGGCGAGCCGCACGGCGTTCGGCCCCTACGTGGTCAACGGCTACGAGGAATCCCTGGGGGTGCTGCGTGACCCGCGGCTCGGCCGCGGCGTGGGCATCGAGGACCCCTCGACGGGTGTCTTCGGCGACGCGGGGAACCGGCGGGGCGAATTCCTCGAGGCCTCCCAGCACAACATGCTGCTGTCGGACCCGCCGGACCACACCCGGCTGCGCCGGCTGGTCTCGCGCTCGTTCACGCCTCGCCAGGTCGAACGCCTGCGGCCGGCCGTGCACCAGCTGGTCGAGGACCTCCTCGACCAGCTGGCCGAGCGGGGCGACGTCGAGTTCATGGCCGACTTCGCGCTCCCGCTGCCCATGGCGGTGATCGGGGAGCTGGTGGGGGTGCCGGCGGCGGACCGGGCGCGGGTGCAGCCGCAGGTGCGCGCCGCCGCCAAGGGGATCGAGCCCGTGCTCGGCGAGGAGGAGACCGAGGCCGCGCTCGCCGCCATCGCGGCCCTCGGCGAGTACTTCGGGGGCCTCCTCGACGAGCGGCGTCGCCGTCCCCGCGACGACCTCCTGAGCTCGCTCGTCGAGGCCAGGGGCAACGACGACCGGCTCACCGACGAGGAGGTCGTCTCGACCGCCATCCTGCTCTTCGCCGCCGGCTTCGAGACCACGACGAACCTGCTCGGCAACGGGGTCCTGGCGCTCCTCACCCACCCCGACCAGCTGGCGGACTGGCGGGCCCACCCCGAGATCGCACCCACGGCCGTCGACGAGCTGCTGCGCTTCGACAGCCCGGTGCAGTTCAACCTGCGCGCCGCGCTCGAGCCGGCCGAGCTTCTCGGCGAGCCGCTCGAGCGGGGCGACCGCATCGTGGTCCTGCAGGGCGCGGCCAACCGCGACCCGGCACGCTTCGAGAACCCGGACCGACCTCGACCTACGGCGCGAGCCGAACGCACCCCTGAGCTTCGGCTGGGGCATCCACCACTGCATCGGGGCCGCGCTGGCGCGCATGGAGGGCGAGATCGCCTTCAACGCTTTCTTGGAACGGTTCCCCGAAATCGCCTCGACGGGCGAGGAGCCGCACTGGCGACCCAGCTTCACGCTGCGCGGCCTGTTGGAGCTGCCGCTGCAGGTGTCAACCGGCTGAGCCGGCGTCCTCCCCCGATCCGTGCCTGCGCTCCCACCCGGGGGGCGGCCCGATGGCCGACGCCTCCGGCCCCATCCGCTCGACGTAGACCCGGTGCACCTCCCGCCAGCGCTCCGCAGGGTCCCACGGCAGGTCGGTCCCCTCGCACACGTGCGCCAGCCGATCGAGGCAGACGTGCCATCCCGCCCCGTCCCGCGCCGCCTTGCCCGGCTCGGGAAACGTGACGGTCAGGACCAGGATGGAGCCCGCCCCGTCGGGCGCCACTCGAAGCGCACGACGTCGTCGCCCCAGCGCAGCTCCATCAGGGACGGGGGGTCGAAGGCGCGCATCTCGCCGTCGAAGGGCTCCGCCTCGGACTCGCGGAACGAGAAGCGCAGGGGTGCGCCGGCGACGCGCTCCCCCTCGATCGTGGTCGGGAACCAGCCGGCCAGGTGGACGTCCTCGGTCAGGGCGTGCCACACCGTCCAGGGCGGGTGCGCCAGGCGGCGGCGGTACCGCAGGACGGAACGGTCGCCCCCTCGCTCGAGGTCGCCGTAGGAGCCCGCCGCCCCGCTCACGCCCAGGGCTCCTCCCCCGCCATGAACTCGAGGTGGCGCTCCAATGCGTTCAGGTGGGCGGCCCACTGCCGGCGGTAGGGCGCCAGCCAGTCGTCGACCTCGCGGAGCGGCTCGGGGCGGACCCGGTAGATCCGGCGCTGCGCATCGGTGCGGGGTTCGACCAGGCCGACCTCGCGCAGCACCTTGAGGTGCTTGGAGACGGCGGGCTGGCTCAGCGAGAGGACCTCCACGAGGTCGCCCACCGGCCGCTCCCCCTCCACCAGGAGGTCGAGGATGCGGCGACGGCTTTCCTCGGCCAGCACCTCGAAGGTGGTGCTCACACCGCTAGTATTCCCTTAGGCGAATATAACTGTCAAGGGATATTCACCGAGCGGGCCGCGCCCTGGCGGCGATCCGCCGCAGCGGCGGCAGGGTCGGCGGCGGCTGGCGGCGCGGCGGCAGCGCGGCCAGCAGCGTCCGCCGTCGCCTCCGTCACCAGCGTGACGGCGCGCTCGAAGGGCTCCTCGGTCTGGGGCGACGTCGACTGGACGCCGCTGACCTTGCGGACGTACTGGCGCGCCGCCGCCTCGATCTCCTCCGGGGTGGCCGCGGGCTCGAGCCCGCGCAGCGTGGTGATGTTCCGGCACATGGCGGATCACCCTACGCCCGCGCGTGGCGGGCCCCATCTACCGGCGTCGTGCAGCCGCCCGGGGTCACCGACCACCGTCACACGGTGCCCGGACCGGGCGTTCTGGACTTGGAGCTGGTCGCTGTCCCGGCGCGGACGTCACCCGCGCGCCGGAGGACCGGGCGCAGTAGCCGTGCGGGTAGTGGACCTCGGTCGGCACGAAGATGACCGTCGGCGCGTGGACGCGGTGGTCGGGCACGTAGGCCAGGTGGAAGACGTTGGTCGAGGGTGAGAAGTCGAACGAGATCGGCATGCCGGCGACAGCCTGGGGATAGGTGCGGCTGAGGACGAGGGCCGTCGAGCGCAGGCGGCCGTCGGCCATGACGAGCGACTCGTCCGCGCTCCCGGTGGGATCGCCGTAGTACTTCCAGGACCAGTAGGCCCACCCGACCTGCTCCGCATCCAGTCCGCGCCGTGAGGTCCGCCAAGAGCGCGCGGGTCGCTGGTGCGCGCCGAACTCGGTCACGAACCACGCCGGGCCCACCGGGTTGGTACGGCGATGCCATGGCCGGGCGGTCCGCTGCCCGCACGGCGAGCGAGTGCTCCTCCTGGTCGGCGCACGCCGCCAGGTTGGTCGGGTTCCCGGTGACGGGGCTGCGGGCGCCGCAGTAGATGTGCACGTTGTAGACCAGGTTCGGCAGGTTCATCGGCCCGAGGTAGGTCGGGAAGCCGCGGCTGGCGTAGTTGTCCGGCTCGTCGAAGATCAGGTGCGGGGGTCGTTGGCCAGGATGGTCGGCACGACGCCGTCGGCGGGGTCGTGGGTCGGGCACCGAAGGGCCGGCGCGCCGTGCGACGGGGTGCCGACTGTGGCCCGGTGCCCGTGTAGAAGCACTCGAGCTCGCGCGTCGAAGTGCGCGTCGCCCGAAGCGGATCAGCGAGGTGGAGAACGGCTCGTTGAACGGGTCGTAGCCGAGGACCCACGGGTTGCCCTTGAAGGCCCGCGCCACGTCGCCCCACACCCGGTCGTACTCACCCTGCAGGTCCCCCCGGACGTCATTGCGCCAGAAGTGGTGGAAGGCGATGCCGGCCGCCTGCGTGGCGTACTCGAGGGACCAGCGACCCGGCGGGTCGACGCTCGGCACGCCGTTCGTGCAGACGGCCCAGCTCGGGGCGCCCTCGCCGTCGAACATCTCGTTGTACACGTCCTGGTGCATGTCCAGGATCGTGTAGATGTGGAACCGACCCAAACAGGTCCACGGTCGCCTGCAGCCGTTGCACGTACCGGTCGAAGACGGCCTGGTTGAACTGGTGCGGGTCCGTCGGAGCCCCTCGGCCGCAGATGGCCGGGTCGTTGGCCGGCGCTGTGCCGGGCTCCAGTCCGCTCCACGTCATCCCCAGGCGCACCACGTTGAAACCGAGCCGCGCCATCAGCGAGGCGTCGGCGGCGGAGAAATTCCACGGCTTCCCCGGGGCGGGGTACAGCTCGTAGGGCGGGTACTTGTACACGGCGTCGACGCCGTGGAAGAAGACGACACGCCCTTGGCGGTCGTAGAGGTACGGGCCTCCCGGGGCCCGGATGAGGCCCGAGACGGCGGCCGGGGTGCGGGCGCCCGTGGCGCTCGTCGCCTGCAGCGTCGGCAGGCCCGAGCTCGTCGTAGTCGAGCCGGCGGCGGGTATCACCCCGACGGCGAGGGTGACCGACGCCAGGATCACGGCGGTGGTGAGCCCCCGGATCGGTCGACGACGCACGGCCGTCAGTCTGGCCGCCGGCTCCCTCGAACTGGCCGCGCCTGTGGCTACACCGATTTCACCGGCCGGGCGGGTTCGGCCGCAGCGGGTCATCCGCGATGATGGCCCGGGAGGCACACAGTGGCCGCACCGAGTGCGGCGTGTCCGGCGACACCACCGCCACGCAGCCGGCGCCGAGCACCTGCTCGTCGCCGGCGCTGGTGAGGGCCACCTCGCCCTCGACGATGTGCCACACCTCCTCGTGCTCGTGCTGGCGCTCGTGCAACGAGGCGGCGTCGGCGGCGATGGCGTCGTGGGCGAACGTCATGTTGGCGGAGCGGAGAAAGCGGCCGCTCCAGCCGGGGGAGGGGCTCTCCCCCAGCATCTCGGAGGGCCGGAAGAACGGCACGTCAATAGTCCAAGCCCGCGTAGAAGTCACCCCGGCCGTGCGGCGTCAGGTCCAAGAGGTGCCAGACCGGTGAGAGGAGGTCGACGCCCCGCTCGGGGATGTCCTCGGCCAGGCGCGGATGCCAGCTCGAGAAGTGGCGGGGCGAACGGTCGGCCTCGAGCGTGAAGACCGAGACGGTCGAATCCTGGTTGCCCTCTTCGTCCTCGGCGGCCAGGTCGTACTGGAACGTGTTGTCGCCGCAGCTCAGGAGGCGCACGTTGTCCCATCCTCGGGCGCGGGCATGGGCGCGCAGGGTCGCGGGGTCGGCGGCGGCAGCCACGACGTAGTCGGCGTTCTGCTCGATGTGGCGGACGACCGCGTTGAGGCCGTCGACCCACATGGTGCACATGGGGCACGGAGACGTCTGCTGCTTGCCGTACATCACGTGTTGGACGACGAGCGCCCGTCCCGGTGCCGAGAAGAGCTCGCTCAGACGCACCGTCGTCACGGGATCGTCGCCGTCGGCGAGGTCCCGGGGACCTTCGAGGAACTCGTAGTCCTCGACCTTCGCCCCGGGTGGCAGCTGGCGGCGCAGCGAGGCCACCTTCTCCCGGTGGTGCATGAGGTCCACCTCGGCCCGCCGGAGCTCTTCGCGCCGCAGGGCGTACTCGGCGGGCTCGTCGAGGCGGGTCTGCTGCACCGGCAACTCCTTCTGATCGAGTCCGAATGTAGCGGCGCCGTGCCGGTGCCGTGCCGTTCGTGCCGGCCGGCGCGCACGACAGAATGTCGGCGTGCTGGGTCACCTCGGCGTCAACGTCCCCGACCTCGAGGGTGCCTCGGCCTCCTACGGGCCGCTCATGCCCCTGCTCGGGTACGAGCCGTTCTTCACGGCGGAGGACGCGCTCGCGTTCAGGCCGGCGGGCGGCCGGCGGGGGGCCTACCTCTTCGTGTACCGGGCCTCCGATGACCGGCCCTACACGCGTGAGGCCACGGGGTTGCAGCACCTCGCCTTCATCGTCCCCACCCGGAGCGCGGTGCACGCCGTCCACGAGCACGTCGTGAGGGCGGGCGGCACCGTCCTGCATCCCCCACGGGAGTGGCCAGAATATCCCCCGCCCTACTTCGCGACCTTCTGGCTCGACCCCTTCGGCCTCATGCTCGAGGCCGTGTGCCACCACGACCGCGACTGATCAGGCCACCTGCTCGAGCGCCCGCTCGATCTCGATGTCGCCCGACACGCTGCGAATGCTGAGATCCGCCCGGACGTCACCGCTCCCCGAGCCGCGGGCGTCCTCGATGGGGATGTCGGAGCGGACCGAGCCCGACATCGTCTCCACGTCGACATGGAGGTCCACGCCCCTGGCCACGCCCACGCAGACGTCTCCGGAGACGGACCGGACCCGCAAGGCGCCTTCACCGAGGGTGAGGACCCGGACGTCTCCCGAGACGTTCATGATCCGGGCCCCGTGCGACAGCTCGCCCAGGCGGACGTCGCCCGACGTCGCCTTGACCTCCACCCGGCCGGCCGCCGCGCCCAGCTCCAGATCGCCCGACGTCGTCGAGAAGACGGCGGCGCCGGCCACGCTGGAGCAGCGCAGGTCCCCCGACGCGGTGTGCACCCGGAGCTCGCCGCCCACCGCGCCGACCGTGATGTCGCCGCTGGCCGTCTTGACCGTCACGTCGGCGGCCACGTCGTCGGTCGTGATGCTCCCGCTGGCGGACTTGATGTCCGCGGCGTCGACCGACCCGGTGATCTCGACGTCGGCCGAGCCCGTGACCACGGTGACGTCGCAGCCGGGGGGCACCTCGACGCGCACGATCACGCCGTTGCGGCGGACGAAGCGCATTCCGTGCCGGTGCGGGACCTTCACCGCCACGACGTGACGGCTCCCGGCCGGGCGGCACGCGACGGTGGCCCGCTCGATGATCTCCTCCGCACCCGGCGTGTCCGGCTCGAGCGAGACCACCGTCGCGTCCGTCTCGCGTGCGGTGACGGCGACCAGGCCGACCTCGTTCTCCACGAAGAGGCGCACCGCACCGGGCGTCTCGAATGTCTTCTCCATCTCGGGTCTCCCTTCAGGTCGTGCCGTACGCCGCGCAGGCGAGTGCCCCCGCGGCTGCCCCGGCTCCGTGATGCCGATGTCCCCCGCTCGAGCATGCGCACGATGAACGCGTTCACCGAGACGCCCTCCCGCGACGCGCCCTCCTCCACCCGGGCCTTGAGGCCCTCGCCGAGGCGGAGCGTGATGCGCGCCGAGAGGTCGCCCTCGCCGCCACCGTCGCCGCGGACGTGCTCGTCCTCCACGTAGACGAGGTCCACGTCGTCGCCGGCGACGCGGACCTCCACCCGCCCCTCCGGCAGCTCGGCCGACAGTTCGGCCGCGGCGTCCGACAGCAGGTCGAGGACCCGTCCCGGGACGGAGCGCCCCAGCACGGCGGCGATGCGTTCGGCGGCCTCGGCCACCGCGTCGTCGCCGAGCTCCCCCACCGCCACGACGTCGGAGCGCAGCCCGTCGACCACCCATGACATCTTCATGATGTCATGGTGACATTACTCTGATGTCAGGTCAAGCCCCTTCGTGGGGGTTCGGAGGCTCCCTGGTCAACCACCCCCACCCGAGGCGTCCTGCACCCGGGTCTTGCCCGCCGAGATGAACGGCATCATGGCCCGCAGCTCCTGCCCCACGGACTCGATCTGGTGGGCCTTGCCCGCCACACGCAGGGCCTCGAAGCGGGGGCGCCCCGCCTTGTTCTCGGCAATCCACTCCTCGGCGAAGGCGCCGCTGCGGATCTCCTCGAGGATCCTCTGCATCTCGGCCCGGACGGCGTCGTCGATGACGCGCGGCCCGCGGGTGAGGTCGCCGTACTCGGCCGTGTCCGAGATGGAGTAGCGCATGCCGGCGATGCCCTGCTCGTACATCAGGTCCACGATCAGCTTCAGCTCGTGAAGGCACTCGAAGTAGGCCGACTCGGGCTGGTACCCGGCACCGACCAGCGTCTCGAACCCCGCCGTCACGAGCGCCGTCAGGCCGCCGCACAGCACCACCTGCTCGCCGAAGAGGTCGGTCTCGGTCTCCTCGTCGAACGTCGTGTCGAGCACCCCCGCCCTGGTGGCCCCGATCGCGTGGGCGTACGACAAGGCGAGCTCGCGCGCCTTGCCGGTGGCGTCCTGGTGCACGGCGACGAGCGAGGGCACGCCACCGCCCTCGGTGTAGGTCCGGCGGACCAGGTGGCCCGGACCCTTGGGCGCCACCATCGCCACGTCGACGCCCAGGGGGGGCACGATCTGTCCGAAGCGGATGTTGAACCCGTGGGCGAACATGAGGCAGTCGCCGTCGTTGAGGTTGGGCGCCACGAACTCGTCGTAGGCGGCCTTCTGCTCGGTGTCCGGCAGGAGGATCATGATGACGTCGGCCTCGGCCGCCGCGTCCGCCAGCGACATGACGCGCAGCCCGGCCTCTTCCGCCTTGCGCGTGCTCGAGCTGCCCTCGCGCAGGGCCACCCGCACGTCCACGCCGGACTCCATCAGGTTCTGGGCGTGCGCATGCCCCTGAGAGCCGTAGCCGAGGATGGCGACCTTGCGGCCTGCGATCAGGCTGGGGTCCGCGTCGGATTCGTAGTACAGCGTGGCCATGGCGTCAGCTCTTTCTTTTGGGCTCGTCGGGCTCGGCGGTTCAGTGGCGTTCCAGCTTAGGCAGGGCGACGCGGCCGGTCCGTTGGAGCTCCACCACCCGGTACTGCTCCAAGAGGCCCTCCAAGTCGTCGATCTTCTCGGGGCGGCCGGCCAGCATGACCGTCAGGCGGTCGGCGCCGACACTGACCACCTCGCCCCCGAAGACCCCCACCAGCTGGATGACCTGCGACCGCTCCGTCGGCCCCACCGCCACCGTCACGAGCAACAGCTCGCGCTCGACCGCCTCGGCCGGGGACAGCTCGCCGATGGACACGACGTTGACGAGCTTGTCCAGTTGCATGATCACCTGCTCCAGCGGGGCCGACTCCACGTCGACCACGATCGTGATGCGGCTGAAGTTCTCGTCCTCGTCCGTCGGGGCCACCGCGAGCGAGTAGATGTTGAAGCCCCGGCGGCTGAACAGCCCGGCGACCCGGGCCAGCACCCCCGCCTTGTTCTCCACCAGGACCGAGAGGATGTGGTGACGCGGCGAGGAGGCCCTCCCGCCCGCCAGCGTGCTCAGCTGGGCCGGCGTCACCCGGCCGCCGTCTGGTCGGGGTGCACGACGATGTCGTCGTTGGAGGCGCCGGCGGGCACCATCGGGAACACCTTCTCGAAGGCGTCGGTGCGGAAGTCGACCACGACCGGGCGGTCGTCGATGGCATTCGCCTTCTCGATGACGGGGCCGACGTCCTCGGGCGACTCGGCCCGGATGCCCACACAGCCCATCGCCTCCGCCCACTTCACGTAATCGGGCAGGTCGGGCGACAGGTACACCTCGGAGTAGCGCTCCCCGTAGAACATCTCCTGCCACTGGCGGACCATGCCCAGGTAGGCGTTGTTGAGGATGGCGATCTTGACCGGGATCTGCTCGGAGCTGGCCGTGACCAGCTCCTGGGCCGTCATCTGGAAGCACCCGTCGCCGTCGATGGCCCACACGGTGCGGTCCGGCCGGCCCACCTTGGCACCGATGGCGGCCGGGACGGCGAACCCCATCGTGCCCGCCCCGCCCGAGTTGACCCAGGTGTAGGGATGCTCGAAGTCCCAGTACTGCGAGGCCCACATCTGGTGCTGCCCCACACCGGCCACGACGATGGTGTCGACCGGCGCTGCGTCACGCAGCTGCTCGACGACGTTCTGCGGCTTGATGGCACCGCCGTCGGCGTCGGCGTAGTGGAGCGGGAAGCGCTCTCGCCACTCGTTGATCTGGTGCCACCACGGATCGAGGTCCTGGACGACGGGCCGATCGCTGCGGGCGTCCATGGCCAGCAACAGCTCCTCGATCACCTTGCGGCAGTCCCCCGCGATGCCCACGTCGGGGACCCGCACCTTGCCCAGCTCGGCGGGGTCGATGTCGACGTGGACGATCTTGGCGTCGGGCGCGAAGGCGCTGATCTTCCCGGTGACCCGGTCGTCGAAGCGGGCGCCCAGGCTGACGAGGAGGTCGCTCTTCTGCATGGCCGTCACCGCGGTGTAGTGGCCGTGCATCCCGGGCATGCCGAGCGCCTGGGGGTGCGAGTCGGGGAACGCCCCCCGGGCCATCAGCGTCGTCACGACCGGGATGCCGGTGCGCTCGGCCAGTGCCCGCAGCGCCTCGGCGGCGCGCGCCTTGAGGACCCCGCCGCCGACGTAGAGGACGGGCCGGTGCGCCGCCGCGACGAGCTCGGCCGCCTGGCCCACCAGCACCGGGTCGCCGAGGGTCACCGGGTGGTACCCCGGAAGGTCCAGCTCGTCGACCGACGAGGGCCAGTACCACTCCATGGTGGCGTTGGAGATGTCCTTGGGCAGGTCGATGAGCACCGGGCCCGGCCGCCCGGTCGTCGCCACGTGGAAGGCGGCGGCAACCACACGCGGGATGTCCTCGACGTCCTTGATGAGCCAGTTGTGCTTGGTGATGCCCATGGTGACCCCGGTGATGTCGCACTCCTGGAAGGCGTCGGTGCCGATGGAGGCGGTGGCCACCTGGCCCGACACGACGATGAGCGGGGTCGAGTCCATGTAGGCGTTGGCCAGGGGCGTCACGATGTTGGTGGCACCGGGGCCGCTGGTCACCATGGCCACGCCCGGCCGGCCCGTCGACCATCGCGTAGCCCTCGGCCATGTGGCCGGCGCCCTGCTCGTGGCGGACCAGGATGTGGCGGATGGAGGAGTCGATGATGGGGTCGTAGACGGGCAGGATGGCGCCGCCGGGCAGGCCGAACATCACGTCGACCCCCTGCATCTCGAGGCTCTTGATGAGGGCCTGTGCCCCTGTCAGCTTCATGTTCTCCCCTGTTCCGCTGTCTGTGTCTCTCGGTCGAATCGGTCCGGAAATTGAAACGACCCCCCGGATCGGGAGGTCGAGAGGCGCGCGTTGCGATGTGGGCGCGCGCCTACGTTACGAGTACCAGAATCTCGTGACGGATGCGGTGCGCCTGCATGACCAAACCATTGTGGCATGGCCGCCGCCGGGAGACAACCCCACCCGGCCCGGCGGCCCCCGGCCCACCCGCCCGGGCACCGTCCGACCCACGGAGCGTCAGGCCGGCGGAGGTGTCGCCATGCCGCCCCCGAGGAGGGCGGGCACCGCCGTGGCGCGCATGCGCGCCAGGACCCGGTCCGTCACCGGCGCCACGTCCGGGTGGACGCCGCCGTTGCGCCGCGGCCTCGGCGCGCCAGACCGCGGCCCGTCGCCCCGACAGCTCGGGGTCGGCGAGCTCCACGCAGTCGAGCCCGTCGGTGTTCAGGTCGACCACGATGGTGTCGCCGTCCTCGACCAACGCGATCGGCCCCCCGAGGAGCGCCTCGGGCGCGACGTGGCCGATCACCAGGCCGACCGATCCCCCCGAGAAACGGGCGTCGGTCATGAGCGCGATGGTGATGTGCCGCTGCCGGCACAGGGCCGTGATCCGCGAGGTGGGGTCGAGCAGCTCGGGCATGCCCGGCGCGCCCCGGGGCCCCTCGTAGCGGATCACCACCATGTCGTTGTCCTGGAAGCTGTCGGGACGCCGGTCGAGCGCCTCGACGAGGGAGCGCTCGCCGTTGAACACGCGGGCACGGCCGGTGAAGACGCCGTCTTCCACCCCGCCTTCGACGCCGGCGACCTTGAGGATCGCGCCGCCCTCGGGGGCGAGGTTGCCCCGCAGCAGGCGCAAGCCCGCCGGTGTCCTTGAAGGGCTTCTCCACCGGAGTAGATCACGTCGTGGTCCGGGGACGGCGGGGCGAGCCGTCGGACCTGCTCGGCCAGGGTCTCGCCCGTGCAGGTCATGGCGTCACCGTCGAGGAAGCCGGCCTCGAGGAGCTCCTTGACGATGACCTGGAGCCCGCCGCTGGCGTCCACGTCCACCATGGAGTAGTCACCGAAGGGTCGCATGTTGACCAGCACCGGCAGTCGCCGGGACAGCTGGTTGAAGTCGTCCTGGCTGAGCGACGTCGCCCCACAGGTCGATGACCCGCCGCGCGGGCGATCTCGACGCTGTGCAGCACGCACGTTGGTGGAACCACCCATGGCGATGGCGACCGTCAGGGCGTTGCGCAGCGAGGCGGGCGTGACGATGTCGCGCGGCCGGATGCCCCGAAGCGTCATGGCGAGCAGGCAGTCGACCATCTGGTCGGGGAACTCGGTCAGCCGGCGTGGGTCGTCCGACGGCGGGGACACCATGTGCAGCGGTTCGAGGCCCATCACCGCGATGAACGTCTGCATCGTGTTGTAGGTGAACATGCCCCCGCAGCTGCCCTGGCCGGGGCAGGCGTGCAGCGCGAACCGGGCACGGACCTCGGCGTCCTGGTCCACCACCTGGAAGGCGGACACGAGATCGATCCGGGCACCCGTCTCCGGGTCGATCCCGGGCCGGATCGGGCCGTCGGAGAGGATGACCGCGGGCGTGTTGTTCTCGAGCACGGCGGCGAGGGTCCCCACGGGGGGCTTGTCGCACGCCACGACGGCGAGGAGACCGGCGACGCTGTTCGCCGCCAGGTGCATGTCGGCGACGTCGTGGACGAGCTCGCGGCCGACCAGGGAGAACCGCATGTGCGGCGTGCCGTTGAGCTGGCCGTCCGAGACACCGAGCGTGAACGCCGGGCGGGATCAACCGGACCGGCAGGTCGTCGTCGGCGATGCGGCGGGACAGGGCGGCCTGGACGGCCTCCACCTTCTGTGGGACGCCCAGGTAGCACTGGCTGTCTCCGAGGTTGCCGAGCACCGCCCACACCGGGTCGTGGATCTTGCCGACGTCCTCACCCGAGGAACGCTGCCGTGCCGACCCGCTGCACGTCGCGCCCGGGGTTGAGGGACACGAAGGTCGCCACGGGCTCCGCTCCGGTCCCTCCGCGCTCGCCCCGGTCCGCGTTCATGGGCGCACAGCATACGGCCGACGCCCGGTCGGCTCACGCCGGGGACGGCACGGGGGTCGGCGTCACCTCGATGCCGATCCTCGGCATGGAGCGGTCCATCCACCGCGGCAGCCACCAGTTGACCGGGCCGAGGATCTCCATGATGGACGGCACGAGCACCATGCGCACCAGCGTGGCGTCGACCAGCACCGCGGTGGCCAGCCCCAGGCCGAACACCTTGAGAATGTGCAGCGGGTCCTTGATGACGAAGGAGCCGAAGACGCAGAACATGATGGCGGCCGCCGCCGTGATGATGCGACCCGTCACGGCCAGCCCGTCGGCCACCGCCGGCGAGTTCTCGTGCGTGCGCAGCCACTCCTCGCGAATGCGCGACAGCAGGAAGACCTCGTAGTCCATGGAGAGGCCGAAGAGCACGACGAACAGGGCCACCGGGATCCACGGGTCGATGGGTCCCGTCTCGCCGATGCCGATGACGCTCCCCGCCCAGCCCCACTGGAAGACGGCCACCATGACGCCGTAGGCGGCGCCCACGCTCAGCAGGTTCATGATCACCGCCTTGAGCGGGAGCACGAGCGAGCGGAAGACGACCATCAACAGCAGGAAGGACAGGATCAGGACGGCGCCGATCACGACGGAGAGCCGGTGGCCCAGGAAGTTGGCGGCGTCGATGCTGGCCGCCGTCTCGCCGCCCACCTGCGCGTTCACCCCCGTCCCCGCCACCACCGGCGGGATCACGTCGTTGCGCAGGGTCTGCACCAGCTGCTCGGTCTGCGAGGACTGCGGGGACGTCGTGGGGTAGACGACGATCAGCGCGCCCGTGTCCGACGGCGTTGAAGTGCGCCGGGGTCACGAAGGCGACGCCGCGGTGGTCGGACGCGATCGACGCCGCCAGCTTCTCGACGGTGGCCCGGTCGAGGGCCCGCGCATGTCGGCCGCGACGATCAAGGGCCCGTTGAAGCCCGGCCCGAACCCCTCGGCCAGCAGGTCGTAGGCCTGCCGCGTCGTCAGCGACGTGGGGTCGTTGCCGGCGTCGGTGAAGGCGAGGCGCATGCTGAAGAGCGGCAGGGCGAGCACCACGAGGATCAGGACGGCGACCGTGCCGGTGAACCAGGCGCGGCGCTGGACGAAGCGGCTCCAGCGGTGCCAGAACCCGTTCTCGGGGGGCGGCCCGCCGCTCTGCAGCAGGCCCGGCACGTGCAGCTTGTCGATGGCGTCGCCGGCGAAGCCCAGCATGGCCGGCAGCAGGGTCAGCGCGGCGACGAGGACCATCAGCACCGCGGCGATGCACGCCGTGGCGAGGCCGATCATGTAGGCCTGGCCGATGAGGTAGAGGCCGAAGAGCGAGATCACGACGGTGCTCCCGGCGAAGAGGACGGAGCGGCCGGCCGTCATGTGGGCCGTCATCGACCGCGTCGCGCGGCGCGCGCCCCTCGAAGATGCCCTGTCGGTAGCGGGTGACGATGAAGAGCGCGTAGTCGATCGCCGACGCCGATACCGATCATGGCCGCCATCTCGGGCGAGAAGTTCGGGACGGCGAGGAGGTGGGTGAGCAGCTCCAGCAGGGCGACGCCGATGCCGAGGCCGGCGAGCGCAGTGATCACGGGCAGGCCCATGGCGACCACGGAGCCGAACGCCAGCAGCATGATCAGCAGGGCAGCCGTGATGCCGATCCCCTCGCTCGGCCCGGGGGCCGCCGTGACCGCGGCCGAGATCGGGTTGCCCCCGAGCGCGACCTGCGAAGCCGGGCCGGGCGCCCGCCTGAGCCGTCGGTGACGACGCGCTTGATCGCCGCCCGTGGGGATGTCGGCCGTGTCGGTGGTGAACTGGACCTGGGCGAAGGCGATGTTGTCGCGCGGCGCGATCTGGTGGGCCCCGGCCGGCGAGAAGGGGCTCGTCACGCCCTCCACGTAGGGCAGCGGCCGGACGCTCGTCAGGACCTTGTCGATGGCGGCCCGGTTGTCGGCGACCGGCGTGGCCGTGCGGAACACGACGTCGGCCGAGTCCCCCGACTGCGACGGGAAGCGAGCCGCAGGATGTTCTGCGCCTGCTGCGACGGCGTGTTGCCCGCAGTGAACTTGTTCTTGAAGTCGGTGCCGACCACCTGGGCGACGGCGGTGACGCCGATGATGGCGACGATCCACAGCACCAGCACCAGGCGGCGCCGGTCGTAGCAGTCGCCCGGCCAGCCGCCCGAGCGCGGTGAGCCGTCCCCCGGGGCCGAAGCGCCACACGTGCTCACCGCCCATCCGTCCGTATGATTCACCATTGATGAGTTGTACCACAGAATTCCTCCGCTGGTGAATACCCGCTGACCCGCCCGTTCGAAACAGGGCCGCCGAGCATGAGCGCCGCCGTCGGCCGGCAGGCCCGGCAACGCCGACACCCGGGGCGAGATCGTCGAAGCCGCCACGCGGGTCTTCGCGGCGAAGGGCTACGACGGGACCAGCCTGCGGGCGGTGGCCCGTGAGGCGGGTGTGGACCCGGCCCTGGTCCACCACTACTTCGACGGCAAGGCCAGCCTCTTCGTGGCCGCCATGGCCCTCCCCTTCGACCCCCGCCAGGTCAAGGAGCACGCGGCCGCCGCCCGAGTTCTCGGGCGCCCGCACGGTCGAGGCCTTCCTCACCATGTGGGACACGGCCGAGGGCTCCGGCTCGTCCTTCGCCTCGTGCGTCTCCGCCATGGCCGCCTCGACCAATGTCGCCGGCGCCATGCGTGAGTTCGTCAGCGAGCGTGTCGGGGACGTCCGCCCGCCTCTCGAGGGCGAGACCGACGCCATGGCCAAGCGTCGCACCGCCCTGGTCTCCTCCCAGCTCATGGGCCTGGCCTTCACCCGCTACCTCCTGCGCGTCCCGCCCATCGCCACCGCGTCGCCCCGCCAGATCGGGCGCTGGGTGGGCCCCACCCTGGACCGCTACGCCAAGGAGGCGCTCACCACCTGAGGCCGGCCTCAGCCTCCGGCCGGCGCACGCCGCCGGCGGTCGAGCTCGGCCGCCACCTCCTTGCCGTTGGCCTTGCCCGAGGTCACCTGCATCACCTTGCCCGTGAAGAAGCCCGACAGCTTCTTCACCTCGCCGTCGTCGCCGCCCATGAAACGGGCCCACTCGTCGGGGTGCGCCGCGATGACCCCGTCGAGCACCTCGCCCAGGGTGTCGGACGCCGAGGGCCTCGAAGCCCATCTCCTCGGCCAGGGCGGCCGGGTCTCCCCCGCCGCGATCGAGCAGCGCTGCCGAGCACCGCCTTGGACTGCGTCGCCGAGAGCTGCCCACCCGACTCCATGGCGAGCAGGGAGGCGAACGAGCCCGGGTCGAGCCGCAGGGCGGCCTCGCTCTGGGCCGCCACCTCGTTGGCGGCGCGGGCCAGCGCCAGCGCCGCAGGCGCCCCCGCCGCCGTCGCGGCCGTCACCAAGGTGTCGAGCCCCAGGTCGACGACGGCGCGGATCTGGTCGACCTCGGCCTCGCTCGGCGTCACCGCCGAGGGCGGTGGCCAAGGCCGCCCGGCGGTCGGCCGGCATCGGGCCCAGCGAGGCGCGCACCCTGTCCTGCCAGGCGGCGTCGGGTGCCAGCGGCACCAGATCGGGCTCGGGGAAGTAGCGGTAGTCGTTGGCCTCCTCCTTGGAGCGCATCGACTCGGTGCGCCCCGCCGACTCGTCCCAGTGCCGCGTCTCTTGCTCCACGACGCCCCCGGCCTCGAGCAGGGCGATCTGGCGCGCCGCCTCGTACTCGATGGCCCGGCCCAGCGAGCGCAGCGAGTTGAGGTTCTTGATCTCGCAGCGGGTGCCGAACGCGCTCGGTGCCGAGCCGGCCGGACCGACACGTTGGCGTCGACCCGCATCGAGCCCTCCTCCATCCGCCCGTCGGAGGCCCCGGTCGCCACCAGGATCCCCCGCAGCTCGCTGGCGTAGGCCCGGGCCTGCGCCGACCGAGCGGATGTCGGGCTCGCTCACGATCTCGACCAGCGGCACCCCGGAGCGGTTGTAGTCGACCAGCGCGTGGTCGGCGGCGTTGATGCGGCCGCTCGCCCCGACGTGGGTCAGCTTGCCGGTGTCCTCCTCCATGTGGGCCCGCGTCACCCCGACGCGGAACCCGTCGGGCAGCTCGAGCCAGCCGTCCGCGGTTGAGGGGCAGGTCGTACTGGCTGATCTGGTAGTCCTTGGCCTGGTCCGGGTAGAAGTAGTTCTTCCGGGCGAACTCGGAGGGGCGGATCTCGCAGTGCAGCGCGGCGCCGATCCGCATGGCCAGCTCGACGGCGTGCTCGTTGAGGACCGGCAGCGAGCCCGGGAGCCCGAGGCACACCGGGCAGATGTTGACGTTGGGCTCGTCGCCGAACGCGTTGCGGCACCCGCAGAACAGCTTGGTCGCCGTCTCCAGCTCGCAGTGGACCTCGAGCCCGATCACCATCTCCCAGTCGCGCCGGCTCCGCCACCGACGCCCGCCTCCTGCGTGGCGCCGTGTCGGCGCGTCGCACTCGACGCCGGGCCACGCGGAACATCATCGCCTCGCCGAGCGCGGGCGCCAGCACCTGCACGCCGACGGGCAGGCCGTCGTCGCCGGTGCCGAAGGGGACGGAGATGCGCCGGGTGCCCCGAGAGGTTGGAGGGGATGGTGCACACGTCGTTCATGTACATGGCCATGGGGTCGTCCACCTTGTCCCCGAGGTCGAAGGCCGTCGTGGGCGCGGTGGCGCCGAGCAGCACGTCGACCGACTCGTAGGCGCGGTCGAAGGCCCGCATGACCAGCGTCCGCACCCGCTGGGCCTGGGCGTAGTACGCGTCGTAGTAGCCGGCGGACAGCGCGTAGGTGCCGAGCATGACCCGGCGCTTGACCTCGGCGCCGAAGCCGGCGGTACGGGTGGCGGTGTTCATGGCGGCCACGTCCTCGCCGTCGACCCGCAGCCCGTAGCGGACGCCGTCGTAGCGGGCCAGGTTGGAGGAGGCCTCCGCCGGCGCGATCAGGTAGTAGGCCGACAGGCCGTAGGCGAACTCGGGCACCGAGATCTCCTCCACCTTCGCTCCGGCGTCGGCCAGGGCGTCGGCCGCCTCCTGCACCCGCGCCGCCACGTCGGGCGCGCAGCCGTCCACCAGGTCGCGGCACAGTCCGACGCGCAGGCCCTCCGCGCCCCCGTGCACCGAGGCCAGGGTCGGCTCGGGCTGCCGACGGCAGCGACGTGCTGTCGAGCGGGTCGTGCCCGGCCAGGACGTCGAAGAGGAGCGCGGCGTCCTCCACCGTCGTGGCGAACGGGCCGATCTGGTCCAGCGAGCTGGCGAAGGCCACGAGCCCGTAGCGCGAGACGCGCCCGTAGGTGGGCTTCATCCCGACCACGCCGCACAGCGCGGCCGGCTGGCGGATGGAGCCGCCGGTGTCGGAGCCCAGGCCGAGCGGGGTGAAGCCCGGCCGCCACCGCTGCCGCCGAGCCGCCGCTGCTGCCGCCGGGGACCTTGCCCGGCGTGGTGCGGGTTGCGCGTGGGCCCGAAGGCCGAGTTCTCCGTCGAGCTGCCCATGGCGAACTCGTCCATGTTGGTCTTGCCGAGCGCGATCGCGCCGGCGCCGGCGGAGCGGCCTCGACGACGGTGGCGTCGTAGGGCGGGCGCCAGCCCTCCAGGATCCGCGAGCCGCACGTCGTCGCGACGCCCCGGGTGCAGAGGTTGTCCTTGAGCGCGACCGGGCACGCCCGGCCAGCGGGCCCGGGTCGCGTCCGGCCGCCACGGCCGCGTCGACCGCGTCGGCCTGCGCCGCGCGCCTCGTCGCCGAGCACGGTCAGGAACGCGTTGAGCTCGCCGTCGCCCGTCGGCCACCGCGGCCAGCGCCTCCTCGACCACGTCACGGGCCGAGCGCCGCCCGCCGGATCTCGGCCGCCGGCGACCAGCGCGCGAGCCCCGGCCGGTCGGGCTCACGGCGGCCTCGCCGCCGATCCGCGGCACCCGGAAGCGGTGGTCCTCCACCGCCGGCGCGGCGGCCAGCACCTCCTCGCGGTCGAGGCTCGGGCGGGGCTCGTCGGCCCGCAGCACGTTCGACCATGGCGATCGGGTGCGACGACGGCTCCAGGTGGGCCAGGTCCAGCGCGGCCACGTCGGCCGCGTGGTCGAGCACCGTGCGCAGCTGCGCGGTGAAGAGGTCGACCTCCGCCTCGGTCAGGTCCAGCCGGGCCAGGCGGGCCACGTGGACGACGTCGTCGCGGCTGAGCCGCTCGCGTCGTCGCTCTGCCCGCGGCGTCGCTCACGGAGCACGTGCGGCGCAGGCACGCCCGACGACGAACTCGACCGTGCGGGCCTCGATCTCGTCCTTGTCGTAGTCCAGCGTGGCCACGTGGATAGCTGCGCTCCAGCTTCACCTGCTCGACCGGCCCCGTGGCCCGGCGCCACGAGGAGCTCGCTCGACCGGGGGTCCACGACATGGTCCTGCGGCTGGTGAACACGAGCACGGGGCAGGTGACGGACTCGAGCTCGCGCCTCGACCTCGGCCGCGGCGGCGAAGAGCGAGAGCGCCGCCCGCAGGGGCAGCCCGGGGTAGGCGGACTCGACCGACACCCTCCATGCGCGATGTCCGATCCGATGCCCGGTGCGACCTCGTCGCCGCCCTCGATCATGGCCTCGACGAGCGACGACGGTGCCGTCGTCGGGCGGCGACGAGCAAGCGGGTTGACCACGGCGAGGGCGGCGATCTCGGGATGGCGCTCGGCCAGCCAGACGCCGAGCATGCCCCCCATGGAGAGGCCGACGACCACGACGGCGTCGCTGCGTGCCGCCAGCGCGGTGTAGGCCGCCTCGGCCGCGCCGGACCAGTCCTCCCACCGGGTCGCGAGCATGTCGGCGATGTCGGTCCCGTGGCCCGGCAGCAACGGCAGCTCGACGGTGAAGCCCCGCGTCGGCCAGCGCGCGCGGCCAGGCCGCGCATCGACTGCGGGTTGCCGGTGAAGCCGTGCAGGACCAGCGCGCCGCGGCCGTCGCCCGACGGCCGAATAGGGCTCTGCACCGGGGATGAATGGGAGCGGTCACGGATCGGCAGCCTACCGGCGAGGCGAGTAGGGTTCCGGCGGCCACATGGCTCCGGGCGGGGCGACGAGGTCCTGCGCCGCGGACGCAGACCCAAGACGAAGGAGCACCGCAATGCCGTCGTACCCGTTCCTCAGCGACGAATGGCTGGACGAGGCCCGCAGGATCCGCGGCGAGTACGAGGGCAAGACCCCGGCGGTCCCCCACGTCGTGCGGATGAACCTGGTGGTGACGGCGGTCCCCTTCTCCGAAGGGGACATCCTCGCCCACATGGACACCTCGAGCGGCGAGCTCGTGCTCGACACGGGCCACCTCGAGGAGCAGGACCTCAAGGTCACCGTCGACTACGACACCGCCAAGGCGATCCTGGTCGAGGGCAACCCCCAGGCCGGCATGCAGGCCTTCATGGCCGGCAAGGTGCGGGTGGAGGGCGACATGGCCAAGCTGATGGCGCTCCAGGCCACGCCGGCGGCCGCCGACCCCAACGCCGCCGAGCTCGCCCAGCGGTTGCGCGACATCACCGAGTAGCCGGTCAGGCGGCGCCGGCCACCAGCTGCGCGCGGCGGGCGCGCCGGGGCAGCGGCCGGATGAAGAGCGCGCACGCCAGCGCCAGCGCGGCCATGGCGGCACCCACCCAGAAGGGGACGCTGAAGCTGTGCAACAACGCCGTGCTGTGGTGCACGTTGCCGAGGCCCGAGCTGCGCGCGATCGACTCCTGGATGGTCAGCACGGCCTGGATCCCCGCCACCTCCCCGACCTGGGTGGCGAGGAGCTGTGCCGCGCTCATCACGCCGTACTCCGAGTCGGCCAGCTCGTTCGACATGGTCGCCGAGGTGGCCGGCATCGACACGCCCATGCCGAGGCCCGACAGCGCGAGGGCGAGCAATATCACCAGCAGCCCCGATGACGGGGCGAGCGTGGCGAAGAGCACCATGGAGAGGAACAGGGCGCCGGTCCCGAAGAGCGTCGCCGTCCGTTCGCCGGTGCGCACCGCCATGTAGCCGGCGATGGGCGCGCTGACGGCGAAGAGCAGGGGGCGGGCGACCGAGATGAAGCCGACCTGGGAGACGCTGTAGCCGTAGACCTGTTCCATGAGCAGCGGGAACAAGAAGAACCCGCCGAAGTAGGCGAAGCTCGAGAAGCTCTTGCTGGCCATCGGGAACATGAAGTTGCGGCGGCGCCAGTAGGTCGTGGGCACGAGCGGGGTGGCGAAGGTGGTCTCCCGCCACACGAACACGCCGGCCAGCCCCACCGCGGCGACGCCCGCCACGATGACGGCGGGCGAGGTCCACCCGACGATGGGGCCGACGCTGAGGACCAACATGGCAGCGGTCACGCCGCCGGCCAGGCTCCAGCTCCCGACCCAGTCCATGCCCTCCCAGACCCGCGACCGGCGGTGCTCCTCGGCGCCCGCCGCCCGCTCCCGTCGTCCCGACGGCAACAGCAGGGCGACCACCACCGACGCCACGGCCAGGAGCACCAGCTGGCCCCAGAAGAGCGTCCGCCACCCGAAGAACTGGATCACGGGCGAGCCCAAGGTGACCCCGAGGACGGGCCCGCCGGCCCCCACCAGCGACCACCACCCGAGCGCCTTGACGCGGTCCTCGGGCGCGAACAGCTCGAGGATGATCGCCATCGACGCCGTGCCCGTGGCGGCGCCCTGCACGCCGTCGAGGGCGCGCGCGAAGAGCAGCATCCCGACGTCGGGCGCGGTGGCGGTGAGGATCGCGCTGACCATGGCACCGAGGAGGCCGAACTGGTAGAGCCGGCGGTGGCCGAAGAGGTCGCCCGCCTTGCCGAAGAACGGCGCGGCGACGCCGAAGGCCAGCAGCGGGCCGGTCGAGGCCCACGCCAGCACCGAGAAGTTCGTGTGGAAGTCGGCCTTGACCGTCGGCAGGGCCACCACGAAGACGGTGAAGGTGATGTTGAGGGACAGCAACCCGGCCAGGAGGGCGACCAGGGCCCACCACTGGTAGCGCGGGCTGCGCACCGCCCGCGCCGAGACCCGGCGGTGCAACAGGACGAACCAGTTCGTCTCGACCGAGCCGTCCCCCAGCGTGCCCATGGCGCCGCCGCCCGGGTCGGAGACCGGGTCGAGGAGCGCGTCGGAGCGCTCGACCGGCGAGACCTCCATTTCGCCCACCCTACCGGCGCCCGTTTCGCGGCCCTCGGCCGACGGGCGCCCTCAGCCGCCCGGTCGGTGGGGTCGCTCAGCGCAGTCCGCGCAGCCGGAACCACCAGTTCGGGTCGCGCCCGTGGGCGTGGAAGTGGTCGGGGATCTGGCGCATGACCCGGTCGACGGTCCACTCGCCGGCGCCGAAACGCGCGTCGGCCACCCGGCTCAGCTGGGCCAGCATGTGCTCGACGTCGCCCTCGGGCGGCGTCGGGCCGTGGTGCTTCCACACCACCATGGGCACGCCGCACACCTCGCAGTCGGCCACCCAGCACACGTCGTCCTCGTGGTGCCACTCCGACAGGCGGGCCGCCTCACACAGGTCACACGTCGGGTCGAACGAGCCCACGGAGCGGAGCGTCGGCTACTTGGTGAACAGCTGGACGGCGGAGCCGGTCGGCACCGTCGAACCGATGGAGGGCTGGGTGCCGACGACGTTGTTGTTCGGGCTGCCCGAGACACCCGACACCGTGAGTCCGGCACTCTGGAGGGCCGTGGTGGCCTGGGACACCGTGTCCTGCAAGACGTTGGGCACCGTCGTCGTCGGGGGCCCGGTCGACACGTTGACCGTCACCGCCGAGCCGTAGGGCGCCGACGCCCCGCTGGCGGGGCTCGTCGAGATCACCTGCCCCGACGGGACCGTCGCGCTCGACTCGGGGTTCTGCGTCGCGGTCAGCCCCACCGCCTGGAGGGCGGCCTGGGCCTGCTGGTAGGTGTAGCTGGTCGGGATGCTGGGCACGGTCGCCGGGGAATGGCCCAGCGAGGGGACCAGCGTGATCGTGGCCCCGTACGGCGCCTTCGTCGGGTTCTGGGTGGAACCGATGGACCACAGGTCGAGCACGCCGGCCTGGATGTTGTCGTTGTAGGCGCCCGGCGCGCACACCGACAGGAAGTGCGTCGACTGCAGCGCCGCCTCGGCCTGGGCGCAGGTCATGCCGGCCAGGGACGGCACGGTGACGTCGGGTTTGCCGCCGGAGACGACGACCGCGATCGTCGAGCCCTCCTTCTGGGCCACGCCGGGCTTCGGACTCTGGGAGACGACGGAGCCGGCGCCCACCGTGATCGACTTCACCGGCGGTCCGACCTTCAGGACCATGTGCACCTTGGCCACGTCCGTCCGGGCCTGGGCCAGCGGCAGGTTGACCAGTGCCGGCGTGGGGTGCGAGGGCGTGAACACGTCGGTCTCGAACGCCGCCACCAGCCCGGCGGCCACGATCACCGCCAGGGCGATCCCCGCCACGATCCACCACCGGCGCCGCCGCACCCATGAGGCGGGGGCACCGGCCGCCCGCCGGTCCCGACCGGCCCCGAAGGGCTCGGCGTCGAAGATCTCCCCCGGCCCGGCCTTGGTGCCGACCGGCGCAGTCGCCGCCGTCGCCACGCTGGGCGCGATCGCGGTCGAGGACGTGCCCGTCGCGGCACCCACCGCCCGCACCCCCGAGTCCGTCAGCTCCGACACGCCCGGGGCCCGGAACCCGTGGATGGCCGACGTGGCGTCCAGGTGCGGGATGACGAGCGGCAAGGGGGCCGGCGCCGGCAACGCGGCCGCCAGGGCGCCCAAGCGGGCGGCCAGCCCCGCCGCGTCGAGGCGGGCCGCGACGTCGGGCGCCGCCGCCCGGGCCAGCACGTCGTCCAACGGCCCCAAGGCGTCGTGGTGCGGCAGCGGCTGCCCGATCCGGGCCGCCAACGTCCCCATCGTCGTGTCCGTGACGAAGGGCACCGTCCCCGTCACGGCCTCGTACAACACCAGCGCCAGCGAGTAGACGTCGGCCCGGCCGTCGACGGGCTTGCCCTCGGCCGCCTCGGGCGAGATGTAGCGCGCCGTCCCCACCATCGCCCCCGCCGGCTCGGTCCAGGCGGCCTCGGCCAGCGCACGGGCCACGCCGAAGTCGGCCACCCGCACCCGGCCCTCCTCGTCGAAGAGCAGGTTGGCCGGCTTGATGTCACGGTGCACCAACCCACGGACATGTGCGTAGGCCAACCCCTGCGCCACCTCGGTCCCCAGTTGCGCCGCCTGCGAGTGCGACAGCCGCACGTCCCGGTCCAGCAGGTCGCGCAACGAGCCCCCGCCGAGATACTCCAGCACCAGGTACGGACCGTCCGTGTCGTCGCCCCAGTCGAAGACCCGCAGGACGTGGGGGTGGTTGAGCGAGGCGACCGAGCGCGCCTCGGCCCGGAAGCGCTTCAAGAACGCCTCGTCGGTGGCCAACCCGGGCTGCAACACCTTCACCGCGACGTGGCGCTGCAGCGACACGTCCTCGGCCAGGTAGACGTGGGCCGAAGCGCCGGTGCCCAGTGCGGAGACCAGCCGGTACCGCTTCCCAAGGACCCGGCCGATGGAATCAGTGATCAGGGGCATCGGGGCGCCCTCAGGCTACCGATTGCGGACCCCCATCCGGTGGACACCTCCCCACCAGCAACGGTGATGCTCATCCGGGCAGCTCGCCGCGCTCGAGCAACGCCTCGAAGGACGCCGCGGCAACGGTCGGCACGCCGAGCTCGTCCGCCTTCTTGAGCTTGCTGGCGCCCGGCGCGTCGCCCACCACCACGGCAAAGGTCTTCTTCGACACGCTCCCCGGCGACGTACCGCCGCGCGCCATGATCGCCTCCTCCGCGCCCTCCCGCGTGTAGCCCGGCACCGCCCCGGTGACCACCACCGCCTTGCCGGCCAACGTCTGCTCCGGGGCGCCCGCCGCCCCGGCTCCTCCTCCCGCCGACCCGGCGGCACCGGGCTCCGCCGTGTTGACCCCGGCCTGGCGCAGCCGCCGCACGACGGCCACGTTGGTGTCGGCGGAGAGGAACTCGGCCAGGCTCGCCGCGATGATCCCGCCCACCCCGTCCACGGCGGCCAGCTCCTCCGCCGTCGCCGCCTCCACCGCCTCGAGCGAGCCGAGGGCGCGGGCCACGGCGCGCGCCACCGTGGGGCCGACGTGGCGGATGCCCAGTGCGACGAGCAGCCGGCTCAACGGCTGCCGTCTCGAGGCGTCGACCGCCGCCACCAGGTTGCCCGCCGACACCGCGCCGAACCGCTCCAGCGTGACCAGCTGCTCGACGGTGAGGTCGTAGAGGTCGGCCGCGTCGTTGACGAATCCGGCGCCGACGAGCTGGAGCACGCGCTCTTCTCCCAACCCCTCGATGTCCATGGCCGAACGCGCCGCGTAGTGCGAGATCCGCTGCACCCGCTGCGCGGGGCAGTCGATGTTGGTGCAGTAGGTGTCGCTCTCCCCCGGCAGGCGCACCAAGGGCTCCCCGCAGGACGGGCACGACGCGGGGAACTTCCATTTCGCTTTGCGCCGCGCCGGCACGCCCGGTACCGGGCCCACGACCTCGGGGATGACGTCGCCCGCCTTGCGCACGATGACGAGGTCGCCCGGGCGCACGTCCTTCGCCGCCACCTGGTCCTCGTTGTGCAGCGTCGCCACCCCGACCGTCGAGCCACCGACGAAGACCGGCTCCAGGCGTGCGAAGGGCGTCGCCCGCCCCGTGCGCCCGATGGAGACCATGATGTCGAGGAGCTTGGTCGTGCGCTCCTCGGGCGGGAACTTGAAGGCGATGGCCCAGCGAGGCGCCCGCGAGGTGGCGCCCAGCACCTGGTGCAGGGCCAGCCCGTCCACCTTGATCACGACGCCGTCGATCTCGTAGGCCAGGTCGTGGCGCACCTCGGCCAGCTCGCGGCAGCGATCGACGACGGCGGACATCCCGTCGAGCCGGCGCGCATCGGGGCTGACCGGGAAGCCCGCCCTGGCCAGGCGCGCGAGGGTGCCGGTCTGGGTGGACGACGGCCACGTGCTCCTCGCCGGGGCTCCCTCGACGACGCCGACCTGGTAGGCCCAGAAGTGCAACGGCCGCGTCGCCGTGACGTTCGGGTCCTTCTGGCGCAGCGCGCCGGCGGCCGAGTTGCGCGGGTTGACGAACAGGCGCCCGCCCGCGTCCGCCTGCCGCTTGTTCATCGCCTCGAACTCGGCGACCGGCATGTAGATCTCGCCCCGCACCTCGAGCACCCGGGGGTAGGGGCCGCCCTTCCCGGCCAGCTCCTTGGGCACGTCGCTCACCGTGGCCACGTTCGCCGTCACGTCCTCGCCGGTGACGCCGTCACCGCGGGTGGCGGCCTGGACGAACCTCCCGCGCTCGTAGGTCAGCGACATGGCGACGCCGTCGACCTTGGGCTCGCACGAGAAGGCGAGCGTCTCGAGGTCGAGCTCCGGATCCTGACGTCGCAACCGTTCGGCCCACGCCCGCAGCTCGGCCTCGTCGAACGCATTGTCGAGGCTCATCATCGGCACGCGGTGGCGGACCTCGGCGAAGAGACCCGACGGGGCGGCGCCCACCGTCTGGGTCGGCGAGTCGGGCGTGGCCAACGCGGGGTGGTCCGCCTCGAGCTGGCGCAGCTCCACCACGAGCAGGTCGTACTCGGCGTCGGGGATCTCGGGCGCGTCGAGCACGTGGTAGAGCTCGTTGTTGCGGACGATCAGCGCGCGCAGCTCCGCGGCGCGCGCCGCCACCTCGGGCGGGACCGTCGGGGCCACGGTCAGGCGGCGATGCCCGCGCCGACGACGGCGTCGGGGTCGAGCGCGTCGTAGAGGGCCACGGTCTGGCCGGGGGCCACCGGCCGCTGCGGGGAATCGAAGCGCACGCGCAGTCCCGCGTCGTCCGTCTCCACCGTGCAGGGCACGGGGCGCCCGTGCGCGCTGACCTGCGCCACCGCCCGTGACCCGGCGTCGAGCGGCCGGTCGACCCAGGTGAGCGTGGCCGCGGGGAGCAGGACCGAGGGGCGCAGGGCCTCCGTCGCGCTCCCGACGGTGACCCGGCGCGCGGTCACGTCGACGTGGGTCACGTACCGGCGGGTGCCGTCGCTGCCGTGGCCCATGCCGCGCCGTTGCCCCACCGTGACCAGCTCGACGGCCTCGACGACGCCGGCCGGCCGGCCCTCGCCGTCCACCACGGCGCCCGGGTGCAGCTCCATCCGCCCGGACAGGAAGCCCTGGCGCCCCTCGGCGCGCCCGATGAAGCACACGTCCTGGCTGTCGGGCTTGGCGGCGGTGCGCAGGCCGAGGCGCCGTGCGTGGGCCCGCACCTCGTCCTTGGTCAGGTCCCCGACCGGGAAGAGCACCCGCGCCAGCTGCGTCCTGCCCGAGCATGGAGAGCACGTAGGACTGGTCCTTGGCCAGGTCGGCGCCCCGACGCAGGCGCCGCCGCCTCGCGTCGGCGCCGTCACCCGGGCGTGGTGGCCCGTGGCCAGGCGGTCGAAGCCGAGCCGCTCGGACCGGCGCAGCAGGCGGTCGAACTTGATGTGAGCGGTTGCACTCGATGCAGGGGTTCGGCGTCCTCCCGCGGCGTGCTCGCCGACGTAGGGCGTGACGACCAGGCGGTCGAACTCCTCGGTCAGGTTGAACACGTGGTGGGCGATGCCGAGCTGCTGGGCCACCCGGCGGGCGTCGTCGACGTCGGCCACCGAGCAGCAGCCCGAGTCGGACGGGCCGCCCCACAGCTTGAGCGTGGCTCCCACCACGTCATGGCCCCGTTCCACCAGGAGCGCCGCCGCGACCGACGAGTCGACGCCCCCGGACATGGCCACCAGCACCCGCATGGGACCAGTGTGCCACCGGGCTCACGCCCGCCGACGCAGTGCCTCGACCACGCCCGGGACGACCGCCCAGGGCGCGGTCCACGTCTGCATCGGTGGTGCCAGGCCCCAGGGTGAAGCGGCAGCGCGCCCGGGCCAGCCCGGGTGCGATGCCCATGGCCGCCAGGACGTGGCTGGGCTCGAGGGCCCCGCTGGCGCAGGACGACCCGCCCGACACGCACACCCCCTCCCGACCGAGCGCGACCAGCAGCTCCTCGCTGCTCGACCCCGGGCACGCACACGTGCAGGTGCCCGGGGAGGACGGCGACGCCGGCGGGCACCGTGCGCTGCGCCCCCGGCACCGACGCCACCAGCCCGTCGCCGAAGCGGTCCCGGAGTGCCGCGACACGGGCGGCCGCGTCGGCGCGCTCGGCCGCCACCAGGCGCAGCGCGGCGGCGAGCCCGACCGCACCCGCCACGTCCTGGGTCCCGCTGCGCCGCTCGCGCTCCTGGCCGCCACCGTGCTGGCGCGCCGCCAGGGCCACGCGCCCGTGCACCGCGAGCGCACCGGCACCGACCGGCCCGCCGAGCTTGTGCGCGCTGAGCGACACCAGGTCCGCGCCCGCCGCCGCCTCGGCCAGGTCGAGGTACGGCGCCGCCTGGACGGCGTCGGTGAACACGTACGCCTGCGGGGCGCGGCGCCGCGCTGGCGTCGACGACGTCGCCGAGCGGCTGGACCACGCCGGTCTCGTTGTTGGCCGTCATCACGGCCACGAGCGTGCTGCGCGACGACAGCGCCTTGGCCAGTGCGTCGAGGTCGAGCCGACCGGCCCCGTCGACGGGCAGCACACGGGTGTCGACCCCGGCCCGGCGCCGCGGCCCGGGCCGACGCGAGCACCGCCGGGTGCTCCACGGCCGAGCACAGCAGCACCGCCTCGCCGCGCTCGCACCGGGCCGCGTCGAGGGTCCCGAGCACGGCGAGGTTGGCCGCCTCGGTGCCCCCCGAGGTGAAGACGACCTCCCCGGGGTCGCGCCCGAGGAAGGTGGCCACCTCGTCACGCGCCTCCTCGAGCAGTCGCCGGGCCCGCTGGGCCAAGGGGTGGCTCCCGGTGGGATTGCCGAGCGGGGACGCGTGCACCTCGGCCATGGCGGCGGCGACCTCGGGCCGCAGCGGCGCGGTGGCGGCGTGGTCGAGGTAGGTCGTCACGGCGGGCCGGACCTCAGGCGACCCACACCGTCTTGGGGTTGGTGAACTCCTTCAGGCCCAGCTCCGACAGCTCGCGCCCGTAGCCCGAGCGCTTGATGCCGCCGAAGGGCAGCTCGGGCGTGGAGGCCACCATGGCGTTGACGAACACCGCCCCCGCCTCGAGCTCCTCGATGCAGCGAGCGGCCTCGTCGTCGTCGTCGGTCCACACGCTCGACCCGAGACCGAAGGTGGTCGCGTTGGCGGCCTCGATGGCGGCGTCGAGGTCGGGCACCGCCAGCACCATGGCCACGGGGCCGAAGATCTCCTCCTCGCGCGAACGGCATGTCCATGGTCACCCCCGAGAGGACGGTCGGCGGGAACCACCAGCCGTCGCCGTCGGGGAGCGCGGCGCCGGCGTGCACGGCGGCCCCCTGGCGGCGCGCCTCCTCCACCTGACCCACCAGCTCGTCGCGCTGGGTCTCGGTGACGATCGGGCCGATGTCGGTGGCCGGATCGAAGGGGTCGCCGACCACCAGCGCGTCCATCGCCTCGGTGAAGCGGGACAGGAACTCGTCCGCCACGTCCCCGACCGCGATGAACCGCTTGGCCGCGATGCACGACTGCCCGTTGTTCTGCACCCGGGCGGTGACGGCGGTGCGCACGCAGGCATCGAGGTCGGCCGACGGCGTCACGATGAAGGGGTCCGAGCCGCCGAGCTCGAGCACGCTCTTCTTGAGGGCATGCCCGGCGGCCGACGCCACCGCCATGCCGGCCCGCTCGCTGCCGGTCAGCGTGACCGCCGCGATGCGGCGGTCCTCGATCAGCCCGGCGATGTCCTTGGACTCCACGAAGAGGTTGGTGAACACCCCGTCGGGCAGGCCGGCCCGGCGGAACAGGTCCTCGATGGCCAGCGCCGTCTGCGGCACGTTCGACGCGTGCTTGAGCAGGCCGACGTTCCCGACCATCAGCGCGGGCGCGGCGAAGCGGATCACCTGCCACAGGGGGAAGTTCCACGGCATGACCGCCAGCACCGGGCCGAGCGGCTGGTAGTGCACGTACGAACGGGCGGCGGCGGTCTTGATCGGCTCGTCGGCCAGGAGCTCCTCGGCGTGCTCGGCGAACCAGCGCAGGCCGAGGGCGCACTTGGACACCTCGGCCTTGGCGGCGGCGAAGGTCTTGCCCATCTCGGTGGTGAGGATCCGGGCGATGTCGGGCACCTCTCCCTCGAGCAACGCGGCGGCGGTGACGAGGTGGAGGGCCCGCTCCCCGTAGGTCGTCGTCCGGTAGGAGGCGAAGGCGGCCACGGCGCGCCCGAGGAGGGCGTCGACCTGCTCGGGGGTGTGGGCGGGGAACTCCTGCTCGACCTTGCCGGTGGCGGGGTTGGTGGTGGCGAAGGGCATCACCCCGTTCTACCCGTCGCGTCGAGGCCCAGGTGCCCGGGGACGGCGCGGCGCACGAGCTTGCCGGTCGCGGTGCGGGGCAGGTCCGTGGCGGCGACGTAGGTCTTGGGCCGCTTGTACGGGGCGAGGCGGGCCGAGGCGGCGGCCCGTAGGGCCTCCTCGACGTCGAGGGTGCCCTCGGCCACGTAGGCGGCGCAGACCCGCTGTCCCCACTGCTCGTCGGGCAGGCCGAACACGGCGACCTCGCGCACCCCGTCGACCCCGGCGAGCGCGTTCTCGACCTCGGCCGGATAGACGTTCACCCCGCCGCTGATGACGAGGTCGTGGCGCCGGCCCGTCAGGTAGAGGTAGCCGTCCGGATCGAGCCGGCCCAGGTCGCCGATGGTGCAGGCCTCGCCGCGCCAGGCCCGGCGCGTGGCGGCGGGGTCCCGCCTGTAGCCGAAGCGTGCGAAGGCGGGCATGTCGCACCAGATGGTGCCGGACGGGTCGACGGAGAGCCGGCGGCCGAACCTCGCCCTCCCCACGGTGCCGGGCCGCTCGAGCCACTCCTCGGGCGAGCAGACCGTGAACTGGGCCTCCGTCGAGCCGTAGAACTCCCACAGCGCGCCGGGGCGCACGCGCGCCATGACGGCCCGCTTCAGCGACTCGGGGCAGGGCGCGCCGGCGTGGGCCAGGAGCCGGAGCGAGTCGAAGGTCTCGCCGTCGTCGAGATCGGGGCACCCGAGGATCCGCTGCAGGTGGGTCGGGACCAAGAAGGCCGTGGTCGGGCGGTGTCGGCGCAGCGTGGCGAGCGCCGTGGCGGCGTCGAAGCGGCGCAAGACGGCGAGCGAGCCGCCCGAGAGCAGCGTGCCCGTCGAGAAGCGGACCGAGACGGTGTGGTACAGCGGCGAGCAGACCAGGTGCAGGTCGCGGCGGTCGAAGTGCCACACTGCGGCCTCGTCCTCGAAGACGGCGCGGGCGGTCGCCTCGTCCCAGATGCCGGTCGTCACGCCCTTGGGCCGGCCCGTCGTGCCCGACGTGTAGTGCATCGGACGGGTCAGCGGGTACGGGGCCAGCTCGGCCGGCGGCCCGGCGCCGTCCTCCGCCAGGCCGGCCAGGTCGGCCGCGCTGAAGATGCGCAGGGTGGGTTGGGCGTCCTCGGCGAGGAGGTCGCGCTCGGCGGGGGTCAGGGTCGCGTTGAGGAGCACCGGGATCAGACCGACCCGGGCCGCTCCCAAGACGGCGCAGATGAGGTCCGCCGACGACCCGAGCGCGAAGGCGACCCGGTCGCCCTCCCGGCACCCGCGGGCCAGCAGGGCGCCGGCCGCCCGGCGCTGGCGGACCTCCGCGTCGGCCGCGTGCAGCAGCTCCACCGTCACGGGCACCGGGGCAGCGTAGGCCGTGCCACGATGAGCGCTGCCATGGACGACGACACCTTTGCCCGCGCCCGGGCGCTGCTCGAGCGGGCGCGGCGCGTCGTCGTGCTGACCGGCGCCGGCATCTCGACCGACTCGGGCATCCCCGACTTCCGCGGGCCCCAGGGGGTCTGGACCAAGAACCCGGCGGCCGAGAAGGCGGCCACGCTGCAGGCCTACGTGGCCGACCCCGAGCTTCGCCGGCGCGCCTGGCAGAACCGCCTCACCTCGCCCCTGTGGGACGCGGAGCCCAACGCGGGGCACCGTGCCCTGGTCGAGCTCGAGCGATCCGGCCGCCTCGACCTGCTGGTGACCCAGAACATCGACGGGTTGCACCAGAAGGCCGGCACCGACCCGGCGCGGATCGTGGAGATCCACGGCACCGCCCTGGAGGTGATCTGCCTGCGCTGTGGCGACCGCCAGGCGGCCGAACCTGTCCACGCCCGGGTGCGGGCGGGCGAGAGGGACCCGGCCTGCGCCGTGCCGGTCGGCGACGGTGGCGGCGTCTGCGGTGGGATCCTCAAGTCGGCCACCATCAGCTTCGGGCAGAGCCTGGTGGCCGAGGACCTGTTCCGGGCGGAGGAGGCCGCGTCGGCGTGCGACCTGCTGCTGGCGGTGGGCTCGACCCTCGCCGTGTTCCCGGCCGCCGGTCTGGTGCCGGTCGCGGTGCGCCGCGGCGCGGCGGTCGTCATCGTCAACGGCGCCCCGACCGAGATGGACTCCCTGGCCGACGTGGTCGTCCAGGGGTCGATCGGCGAGTGCCTGCCGGCCGTGGTGGCCGGGCTGCCGGCTACTTCTTCTCGGTCCTGATCCCGGCCTCTTTGGCCTTGCGGCGGGGCTTCAGCGCGAACCACCAGATGCTGGCGATGGTCCCCAGTGTCACGGCGGCCGCGGCCACGGGCTTGACCACCTTGCGGGCGCCGCTCTTGGGCATGGGCGCAGACCTTACCGGGCGGGGCCCGGGGCGAGGCGCACCGGCAGGCGCGACCGCTCGTCCCCGTACTCCCGGGCGGCCCGCACCAGCGCGTCGAAGGGGCGCTGGTCCCAGCCCTCCTCGGGGTGCCACTGCACGGCGAGGACGAAGCGGGCGGACGCCAGCTCCACCGCCTCGACCACGCCGTCGTCGGTGCGGGCCGTGGGGACGAGTCCACGCCCGAGGTCGTTGATGGCCTGGTGGTGCGAGCAGCGCACCGTCGGCGCGTCCCCGAACACCGCGGCCGCGAGGGAACCCGGCGCGGTGCGCACGTCGACGTCGCCGAACACGTAGGGCGCGCTGCGGTGGGCGAGATGCCCGACGACGTCGGGCAGGTGCTGGTGCAGCGTGCCGCCGAGCTCGACGTTGAGGACCTGGCAGCCGCGACAGATGGCGAGCACCGGCATGTCGGCCTCGAGCGCGGCGGCGAGCAGGGCCCGCTCGCTGGCGTCCCGGTTCGGGTCGACGCCGGCCACCTCGGGCCGGGGCACCTCGCCGTAGGCCAGGGGGTCGACGTCACCCCCGCCGGTGAGCACGAGGCCGTCGAGCACGGTGATCACCTCGTGGGCACCCGCCCCCGGACCCCCGGGTGCGGTGCTCGCCGGCGGCAGCAACAGGGGCCGGCCCCCGGCCGCCGCCACCAGCTCGAAGTAGGCCTCGGGCAGGACGGCGGCACGGCGCTCCCACGAGCCCCAGCGGGCAGTGGCCACGTAGGTGGAGACGCCGATGAGCGGGATCACCGCGCCCAGCGTACCGACGGCTGGACGCTCACCGGCGAGGCGGCCAACATGGCGCATGCCAGGACGCCAGCTCATCGACGCGGGGATCGCCGACGGTTCTATCGACACGGTCGTGGTGGCCTTCCCCGACATGCACGGCCGCCCGGTCGGCAAACGGGTCACGGCGGACTTCTTCGCCTCGCACGTGGCCGAGCACGGCATCGAGGCGTGCGACTACCTCCTGGCGGTCGACGTCGACATGAACCCGCTGCCCGGCTACCAGTTCACCAGCTGGGACACCGGGTACGGCGACTTCGTGTGCCGGCCCGACTACGCCACGGCCCGGCACATCCCGTGGCTCGAGGGGACGGCCCTGGTCCTGTGCGACCTGACCGACGAGGCGGGCGTGCCGGTCGACGTCTCGCCCCGGCAGATCCTGCGGCACCAGCTGGAGCGGGCGGCGGAACGGGGGCTCAGGATCTGCAGCGCGACCGAGCTCGAGTTCTTCTTGTTCCGAGACTCCTACGAGGAGGCCGACGCCAAGGGATGGAAGGGCCTGACACCGCACACGTCGACCATCGAGGACTACCAGCTGCTGCAGACCACACGCGAGGAGTACGTCCTGCGACGCATCCGCAACGAGATGCGCGGTGCGGGCATCCCCGTCGAGTTCTCCAAGGGCGAAGCGGGACGGGGGCAGCACGAGGTCAACGTCACCTACGACGAGGCGCTCGTCACGGCCGACCACCACCTGGTGTTCAAGAACGGGATCAAGGAGATCGCCGCCCAGGAGGGGCGGGCCGCCACGTTCATGGCCAAGTGGACGATGGGCGACGTCGGTTCGTCCTGTCACGTGCACACCAGCCTGTGGGACGCCGAGAGCGGCGACCCGCTGATGGCCGACGCCTCGCACCCGAGCGGCCTGTCGACGGTCGGGCGCCGCTTCCTGGCCGGGCAGCTCCACGCCGCGCGCCAGCTGGCCTGGTGCGCGGCGCCCACGGTCAACTCCTACCGGCGCTACGTGCCCGGCAGCTGGGCCCCCACGGCCGCGGTCTGGGGCGAGGACAACCGGACCTGCGGCTTCCGGGTGGTCGGGCACGGCGCCGGCCGCCGGGTGGAGTCCCGCATCCCCGGGGCCGACGTGAACCCCTACCTGGTGCTGGCGGCGGCGATCGCGGCCGGCCTCTACGGCATCGACCACGAGCTCGAGCCCGGCGACCCCTACCCGAACAACGCCTACGAGGCGACCGACGTGCCGCGCATCCCCTCGACCCTGGTGGAGGCGATCGCCGAGCTGCGGGACTCCCCCGTCGCCGTCGAGGCGTTCGGAGCGGACGTGCACCACCACCTGCTCAACACGGCGGAGCAGGAGTGGCTGGCGAGCAACCGCCACGTCTCGGACTGGGAGCTGGCCCGGAACTTCGAACGCATCTGAGGGGCTCGGCGCGGCCCCGGTGGCGGCGCGGGCCCCGGTTACCATCTGGGCAGTGGCCACCTCGCTGTCTCTCCCCACCGTCGGTGAGGAGGCACCCGAGACCGCCGGCGCCCCGCCGGCGCCGGCGTCGGCTCCGGCGCCGACGGTCCTGCGCGGCGCCCTGCGCACGGCCTGGTTCGTCGGGGTGGCGGTCTTCGCGGTGCAGCTCGTGCTCCTGGTGCTGCACAGCTGGTACCTGTGGGACCACTTCGACCTGACGGCGGACTTCGGCCAGTACAGCCAGGCGTGGCAGCAGATCGCCACCGGCCACCTGAACCCCTACGACACCACCTACGCCTGGTACTACCCGCACTATGGCTACCCCTTCTACCAGGCCGACCTCGAGCTCATCATGTGGCCGCTCTCGCTCTTGTACTGGGTGTACCCGCACTCGGTCGACCTGCTGATCGTCCAGGATGTAGCGCTGGCCGGCGCGGGGCTCGTGGCCTACCGCTGGGCCCTCGAGCACCTGCAGCTCCATGCGCCGAACCGGCGCTTCGCGCTGTTGGTAGGCGGCGGCGTCTTGCTCGTGCTGGTCCTGCAGCCGTGGACGTACTGGGCCGCGTCCTACGACTACCACTCCGAACCGCTGGCCGCCTTCTTCGTCCTGCTGGCCGGCCGCGACCTGTGGGCGGGGCGCCGACGCGGATGGGTCTGGGTCGCCCTGACCCTGCTGTGCAGCAACGTTGCCGCGTCGTACGTGGTCGCCCTCGGGATCGCCGCCGTCATCAGCGGACGCCGACGATGGCGTACCGGGCTCGTCCTGGTGCTCGTGGGTGCCCTCTGGCTGGGGATCGTCGGCCTCGTGCACTCGGGCAAGGGCGCGGCCCTGAGTGCCTACGCGTACCTCGACGGCCGGACCACCGTGAACGACACGATCGGGGGGATCTTCACCATCGTGACCGGCATGGCGATCCACCCCGGCACCGCCGCCCGGACACTCTCGCATCGGTGGTCCGACATCTACCAGTTCGTGAGCGGCGCCGGGACCGTCGGCCTCTTCTCGGCCTTCGGCGGCCTGCTCGCCGTCGTCGTCCTCGCGCCCAGCGCCCTCAACTCGTCGCCGGCCTTCATCTCGGCCATCGGCGGCTCGCAGAACATCATGGCGGTCCTGGCCGTGGCGGTCGGGATCGCCATGGTGGCCACCTGGCTGACGCGCCAGGGCGAGGGGCGCAGCCGACGGTGGCGCGTGGGGCTGACCGCCCTCGCACTCGCCCTGACGCTGGCGGCGGTCGTCCAGACCGCCGTGGTCAGCCGCCACCAGACCCCGTTGTCGGGACAGACGTTCGAGAAGGTCGACGCCGCCACCGCAGCCGAGCTGGCCTCGGTGAGCGCGCGGGTGCCCGGACAGGACGAGGCCATCGTCTCCCAGGGCGTCTCGGGCCGCTTCGGGCAGCGCCACAGCTTCTACCCCTACTTCGGTGCCTTCGCCGACGGCCAGACGGTGCCGGTGTTCGGCCACACCGTCTACGTCGTCCTCGTGCCGCAGCAGGGACTGGAGGCGGCGCCCGTCGCCAGCACCGAGGCGGCCATCGCCCTCATGCGCCAGCTGGGCGCCCACCAGATCGCAGCACGCGATGGGGTCTACGCGTTCGCGTGGCGTGTGCCCGAAGGCCGGCGCTCCATCACCTTCCCGGTCACGACTGGTGCAGGCGACGCCCGTTGAGCCGCTTGTGGATCGCCTTGGTCTTCTCGTAGAGGTTGACGAACTCCTTCAACAGCTCGGCGTAGAGCTCCGCCGCCGCCGGATCGGGCTCGTAGGTGGCTCTGACCTCGACCGTGCCGGGGATGTCGGCCAGCGTGATGTGGCCCAGGGCCAGCAGGGTCAGGAGCCCCGCCCCGCGCACGTTGGCCAGCACCGGGTCGGCGATCTGTCGGATGGTGCGGCCCGTGGCGTCGGCATGCATCTGGGACCACAGGTCCGAATTGGCGCCGCCCCCCACGAAGGCCAGCGAGTCGAGGCGCCGTTTGCAGAACTTCTCCACCGCGGCGAACAGCCAGGCCGAGTTCAGGGCGACCCCCTCGAACACCGCCCGGACCATGTCGGAGCGGGTCGACGACAGCGAGAGGTTGTGGAACCCGCCCCGGATGGTGTGGTCGTCGACGGGTGAGCGCTCGCCGTTGAGCCACGGCGTGAACAAGACGCCGTGCGCCCCGGCCGGCACCGAGGCCGCCATGTCGTTGAGCGTGCCGAAGAAGCCCTCCGGCGCGCCGCCGACGTCGGCGGGGAAGAGCAGGTTGTCGCGCAGCCAGGTGAGGCAGGCGCCGCCCGTCTCGTGCTCGTCCGCGAGGAGATAACGACCGGGGATCCCCGAGGGGATCGAGGCGATGTTGGTCGCGGCGTCGGTCTTCTTGAAGGGCACGTGGCAGCTGACCCAGCTCGATGTGCCGATGTAGAGGTGGGCGTCGAAGTCCCCCACGGCGCCGGAACCGACGGCGGCCGAGTGCAAGTCCCCCGTGCCGGCGACGACGGGGGTCCCGGGGAGCAGCCCCAGCTCGCCGGCCGGGCCCGGGGCCAGCCCGCCCAGCACGCCGCCCGTCGGCACCAGGTCCGGCAGCGTGGTGCGCTCGAGTCCGGCCAGCTCGACGAGGGCGTCGTCGTAGGCGATGGCGCCGATGTCGCGATTGTCGGTGACCCAGTGCAAGGTGATGGAGTCGTGCGACGCCCGGGCCAGACCCGTGAGGCGCAGGTTGAGGTAGTCGACGGGCTCGAGGAACACCGCCGTCGCCGCGTAGACGTCGGGGCGCCGCTCGCGCAGGAAGTGGATGTGGCCGACGGGGTCCTTGCCCGAGAGGCTCGGGATGCCACCGGTGCGCCGCAGCCAGCGCGCCAACTTGGCGGCGGAGTAGCCCTGGACGTTGAGGGTGCCGCGCACGGTCTGGCGCACCGCGTGGGCGCCCCGGGAGTCCATCCAGGTGATGGCCGGGCCGACGGGCTCGCCCGCGTCGTCGACGGGAACGGTGCCCGACCACTGCGAGGTGCACCCGACACCGACGACCCGCTCGGGCGCCACGGCGCTGTCCGCCAGCGCCCGCCGGGCCGACGTCACGATGGCGTCCCACCAGGCCTGCGGGGACTGCTCGGCCCCGCCGTCCTCGCTCAGGTCGATCCCGACCGCCTGGAAGGCGTGGGCCAGGATCCGCCCGGTGGCCGACAAGACGGCGACCTTGGGCCCCCCCGTCCCGAGATCCACCGCCAGGACGTGGGTCTCTTCGGGGCTCGCGGACTCAGTCGGGCGGAGCGCAGTGGCCGGCACGGCGCGGCAGGCGGCCCGCCGGTGGCGTGGGCATGGCGGGGAAGCGTACCGGTCACCGCTCCGCCCGAGGTCAGCCGGCCTGGCCGGCCTCGACCTCGACCTCGATCACGACCTTGTTGCCCACCACCACGCTGCCGTCGAGCAGCGAGTGGTTGAAGCTGACGCCGAAGTCGCGCCGGTCGATCTCGGCCCGGGCCGAGAAGGCCACGACGGTCTTGCCCTCCTGCATCGAGGGTCCCTCGCCCAGGAACTCCAGGTCGAAGTCCACGGACCTGGTGACGCCGCGGATGGTGAGGTCGGCGGTCAGGACCCAGTGGGCGTCGTCGACCCGCTCGAGGCCGGTGCTCTTGAGGGTCAGCGTCGGGTGGTTGGGGACGTCCAGGAAGTCGTTGGTGCGCAGGTGGTCGTCGCGCTGGGGCTGGTTGGTGTGGATGCTGGCCGCCTGGACGACCGCCTCCACGCTCGAGTCCTCGGGGTGCTCGGCCACGGTGAACGTGCCGGACACGTCGGTGAAGCGGCCTCGGACCTTGGTGCCGATCAGGTGACGGGCGATGAAGCCGACCTCGGTGTGGGCCGGGTCGACGATGTAGGTCCCGGCCTTCGGCAGGGTGGCGGTCGTGGTTGTGCTGCTCATTTTTCGGTCTCCTTGGTTGATCCGTTGATCGTTGTCAATATAGTATCTGAGTATACAGATACTTGTCAAGCAGCTAAACTAGGGGTGCAGGTTGATTTCGGGAAAGACTGAGCGCTATGGGAAGGACGACCATGCGATCCGGAGACGGTGACGTGGACCGCGTCAGGGCGCGTCCCGACGACGGCACCTGCGGCGTCCTCGGGCAGATGGACGACGAGCGGATCGAGCTCATGGGGCTCATCGTGCGGACCCAGCGCCGCCTCACCGAGTCGCTCGGGCGGGAGCTGGAGCAGTCCATCGGCATCCCGATGGTGTTCTTCGAGGTGCTCATCCACGTGGGCGCAGCCCCCGAGGCCCGTCTGACGATGAGCCGCCTCAGCACGGACGTCGCCCTCACCACGGGCGGGGTCACCCGCCTGGTCGACCGCATGGTCGACGCCGGCCTCGTCCAGCGACAGAACTGCCCGAGCGACCGCCGCAGCATCCACGTCGTCTTGACGACGACGGGACGCGCCGTCCTCGAGCGTGCCGTGGCGGCACATGTCGACGGCATCCAGCGCCACCTCATGGCCCATCTCGACGATCGCGATCGCGCCGACCTGGCGCGCGTGCTCGCCAAGGTGCTCGACGCCGGCGACTGACGTTCCGCACATCGTCGGGACCGTTCCCCGTCGATGGACGCCATCACCTCATCCGGACGCCCGCTCGACGCGGCGGCGCTCGCCCGGATGTCCAACGAGGCCATCATGGATCTCGCCGCCGAGACGTCCCGCCAGATGGCCTCCCTGGCGGGGCGCATCCTCCTGCTCACCGGCGAGCTCGACCGCCGGGACGGATGGCGTGACGAGGGTGCCACCTCGGTCGAGGCCTGGCTCGTCGAGCGCTGCGGCGTCTCGGTCGCCACGGCCCGGGCATGGGCCCACGTCGCCCAGCGGCTCTTCGACCTGCCACGGCTCGCGGCGGCGCTGTGCGAGGGCGAGATCAGCTTCGACAAGGTCCGCGCCGTCGTCGACGCTGCGACCCCCGAGACCGACCCGGACCTGTGCGAGCACGCGCGTGCGTCGTCGGTCCGCGAGCTGGCGCAGCTCGACCGGTCGCGATCGTGCGGGACTCACCCCGAGCGCCGGACGCGGTCCCTGCGTTTCAACGACGACGCGCACACGTTGACCGCGCAGTTGCCTCCCGAGTCCTTCGCCGAGGTGCGGGCGCATCTCGAGTCCCGCGCCAAGAGAATCCCCTCCGACGGATCGACGCCATGGGACGAGCGCCTCTGCGACGCCTTCGTCTCGCTGGTCCGTTCTCAGGCGCAGGGCGGTGCGACGAGCCCGTTCTTCGTGGTGGCCCATGCTCCGCTCGACGCCCTGCTCGATGAGGCTCTGGATCCCTCCGAGCTCGCTGGCGAGCTCGAGCGCGGCGGCCGGATCAACGTCGAGACGCTGCGCCGGGTCGCCTGCGACGCCACCATCGCCATCGCCGTCGACGACGACGTGGGCCACACGATGTACGAAGGCAGGGCCACACGGGATCCGACGGACGCGCAGCGTCGGGAGCTGCGAAGACGTGACCGGGACTGCCGCTTTCCGGGCTGCACCAACGCGACGTTCACGAACCCGCACCACATCAGACCGTGGAAGCCCGATGGGCCGACCGATCTCGACAATTTGTGCCTGCTCTGCGAGTATCACCACCACCTGGTGCACGGCCGGGAGTGGACGCTGTCGGGCAACGCCAACGAGGTGCTGACCGCCGTCGGTAAGACGGGCCGGGTCATGACGTCGCGGCCGTCGCCGCTCTGGACCGGTCGCGCCCCGCTGGCCTGAGCCGCGATCAGGACACCGGCTCGAGCCAGACCCGCACCGGCTCCGGCAGGAGCTCGTCATCGAGGTCGAGCGGCGTTCCCTCTCCCACACCGGGCTCGGTCAGCACCTCGACCGCGAGCACCTCGCCCGCGATGAAGTCGAAGTGCTCGGCGATGGGGTCGAGTCCCACCAGGTGCAGCCGGATGCGGTCGGACACCTCGAGGCCGCTCGTCTTGCGCAGGTCCTGCACCAGGCGGACCACTTCGCGGGCCAGCCCGCGCTTGCGCAGCTCGTCGTCGAGCGTCAGATCGAGCGCCACCACCTCACCACCCTCGCGTGAGACGGCGAACCCCGGCTGACCCCGCACCCGCAACGTCACGTCGTCGGGTGACAGCTCGACCGGCTCGCCCGCCAGCATGAGCGTGAGAGGCCGACCCTCCTCGAGCGCGACCGCAGCTTCCGCGCCGTCGAGCGCGGCCAGGGCGGGCTTGAGCTCCTTGACGCGCTCTCCGAGGCGAGGACCCAACGTCCGGAAGTTCGGCACCAGCTCGAAGGTGAGGACGTCGCCCAGCTCGTCGCCGGTGTCGATCTCGTCGACGTTGAGCTCCTCGGCCACGATGTCGCGCAGGATGTCCGGCGCGTCGGATGGGAGGAAGACGAGCGCGCGCTTGAGGGGCTGCCGCACCTTGACCGCGGCCTCGCTGCGGGCGGCGCGGCCGAGCGACGTGAGCCGGCGGGCCAGCGCCATCTGCGCCTCGAGATCGGGGGCGACGAGGGCCTTGTCCGCGATGGGCCAGTCGGCCAGGTGCACCGACTCGGTCTCTCCGGCCCCGGCGAGCTGGCGCCACATCGTGTCCGCCACGAAGGGGCAGAACGGCGCCAGCAGAAGCGCCAGCGTGGTCAGGACGGTGTGCAGCGTCGCCTGCGCAGCCAACGTGTCACCGGCAGGCGCGTCGGGATCGGTACGCCAGAACCGGCGGCGGCTGCGGCGCACGTACCAGTTGGACAAGTCGTCCACGAGGGCGGCAACGGCCGTCGCCGCGTTCAGGGGCTCATAGGTCTCGAGCGCGGTGCTCATCTCCGCCGTGGTGCTGGCCAGGCGCGACAGGATCCAGCGGTCGAGCGGGCTCCGCCCGGCCGGAGCCGGGATCGCCGGGTCGGCCGGGTCGAACTCGTTCAGCGAGGCGTAGGTGGTGAAGAAGCTGAACGTGTTCCACAGCGTGAGCAGCATGTCGCGCATGGCGGTGTCGATGGCGCCGAGGGTCGCCCGAGTCGGCGTCCACGGCGATCCCTGGCTGAACATCCACCAGCGCATGGCATCGGCACCCCGGGTGTCCAGGATCTGCCAGGGATCGATGATGTTGCCCAGGGACTTGGACATCTTGCGACCGTCGGCGTCGACGATGTGGCCCAGGCAGACAACGTGACGATAGGGGCTCTCGCCGAAGACGAGCGTGTTGATGGCGAGCAGCGAATAGAACCAGCCCCGAGTCTGGTCGATGGCCTCGGAGATGAAGTCGGCCGGGAAGGCGAAGGCCTCCGCCGAGCCCGGACGGTGGGGGTACCCCACCTGCGCGGCGGGCATCGACCCGGAGTCGAACCAGGCGTCGATCACGGGCTCCACGCGGCGAGACACCGCGAGCCCGTCGTCGTTCCCCTCCGCGGCACAGGTGGAGCAGACGAACGTCACCTCGTCGATCGTGGGGCGGTGGGGGTCGATCCCGGTGACGTCTCGTCGGCACAGGTCGGAGAGCTCGGACAGCGATCCGACGCAGCGTAGGTGACCCCGCCCGCACCGCCAGACGGGCAGCGGGGTGCCCCAGTAGCGGTCGCGCGAGAGCGCCCAGTCGACGTTGTTGGCCAGCCACTCGCCGAAGCGACCGTCCTTGATATAGGGCGGGTGCCAGTCCACGGTGGCGTTGGCAGCCAGGAGGTCGTCCTTGCGGGTCGACGTGGCGATGTACCAACTCGGCTTGCCCCAGTAGATGAGCGGGGTCCGGCAACGCCAGCAGTGGGGGTACGAGTGCACATAGGGGGCACGCTGCATCAGGAGACCGGCCGCTTCCAGGCGGTCGTTGATGTCGTGGTTGGCGGCGCGGACGTCGCGGCCGGCCAGCCACTCGATGTCCGACGTGAAGCGCCCGTCGGGCCCGACCGGGTTGAGGGATGGGAGGCCGTTGGCCCGGCCGATCTGGCGGTCGACCTCGCCGAATGCGGGAGCCAGGTGCACCAGCCCGGTGCCTTCCTCGGTCGTGACGTACTCGGCCTGCACGACCCGCCACCCGTCGGCGCCGGGGGGCGGGTCGAGGTCGGCGAAGGGCCGCTCGTAGTGCAGACCCACGAGCGCGGCTCCCGGCACCCGCCGCGTGACGCGGGCACCAGCGCCCTCCCCCATCACCTCGTCGACGAGCTCGTCGGCCACCAACGTCTGGTCGACCACGGCATAGATCAACTCGGGGTTCACCGCCACGCCGGTGTTTGACAGCAGGGTCCACGGTGTCGTCGTCCACACCGCCAGCCACTCCGCGTCGCCGACGAGGGCGGTGTCGGGGTCGAGCAGGCGCAGCCGCACGTAGGCCGACTCGTCCTCCTCGTCGCGGTACACGTCGGCCTGCCCGAGCTCATGGCTCGAGAGCGCCGTGCCGCAGCGCGGGCAATAAGGCACGACCTTGAGATCCTCGTAGAGCAGTCCCTGGTCGAAGAGCTGCTGGAGGTGCCACCACACCGACTCGATATAGCTGGGGTCGAGCGTCCAGTACGCGCTGTCCATGTCGACCCAGTAGCCGATACGCGTGGTCAGACGGGCGAACTCGTCGACGTAGGAGTACACCGACTCACGGCACAGCCGAGTGAACTCGGCGATGCCGACCTGGTCTTCGATCTGCTGCTTGCTCGTGATGCCGAGCTTCTTCTCGACCTCCACCTCGACGGGGAGGCCGTGGGTGTCCCACCCCGCCCGACGGGCCACGTAGGCCCCATCCATCGTGCGGAACCGGCAGAAGAGGTCCTTGTAGACCCGGGCCCAGACGTGGTGCAGGCCGGGCATCCCGTTGGCCGTGGGGGGGCCTTCGTAGAAGACCCATGGTGGCGCGCCCGCACGCTGCTCCACCGAGCGCTCGAAGACGCGGTGCGCGGCCCAGCGGACCAGCTCGGCCTGCTCGAGAGCAACGAAGTCGATGTCGGGGGGGACGGGCGAGAACACGGGAAAGGGGTGGCGTGGCGCACCGGGAACGGGCGCCCCGGTCATCTCGGAAAGGATAGAGGGTATGACTCGGTCCCCCTCCGCCTGCGCCCTGCCGGCAGGCGTCGCGATGTCCCCCGAGGCGTACGGCGGCGACGGCCCCCGCTGGGTGGTGGAGCGGGCCGAGGCGGAGCTCGTCGAGCGCTACGGCCGACTGGACGATGGTGAGCTGGGGCTGACGGCCGCCATGTTCGAGCCGCCCGGCGGGATCTTTCTCGTCGCACGATCGCTTGGCGCGCCGCAGCCGATCGGCGGGGTCGGCGTGCGCAGCGTGGGGCCCGCGCTCGGCGAGGTGAAGCGCCTCTGGGTCGACCCGGCCTGGCGAGGTCGGGGCGTGAGCCGGCGCCTCGTGGCTGCCCTGGAGGATGCGGCGCACTCCCTGGGTCTGACGACCCTGCAGCTGGGGACCGGCGACCGTCAACCGGAGGCGGTGGGCCTCTACGAATCGGCCGGATGGGTACGCCTCCACGTGGACGCCGACGGGGGACCCTTGCCCGTCGGCTCCATCCGCTTTGCAAAGCGCCTCGGCTGAACCCGTCCATGTCCCCGCCCGCCTTCGAGGTCATCTGTGAGATCGAGCCCGCCACGACCCCGGACCTGAAACGGGTGCGCCATCAGATCGGCGTGCTCAGCCCGATCGCCACCGCGTTCCTCATCCCCGACAACCACATCGGCCGGGCAACGGTCTCCAGCGTCGCCGTCGCCCACGAGGTGGAGGCGATGGGCGGCCGGTCCATCGCCTGCCTCAACGCGCGCGACCGCAACCTCCTCGGCTTCCGCCGAGACCTCCTGACGGCGGCCGCCTACGGCGTCGACCAATTCCTCTTCGTCTATGGCGACGAGCCCCAGGCCGGTGCACGCACCAGCGAGCTCACGGTGCAGACGATGCTCGGGGAGGGACGCACCTATGCCGGAGGGTTCGGGCCCGGCACGCCCATGCGCTTCGGCGCGGCCACCGGGCTCGGGGCGCTGCCGAGCTGGAAGCGGGCGGCCGACTTCCTCTTCGTGCAGATCGGGTTCTCCCCCGACGAGCTGCTGGCCTGGCGGGCGCAGCTGGAGGTCGACGTCCCGGTCTACGCCGGGGTCATCGTGGTGGCGAGCGCGGCCATGGCCCGCACCCTGGCCGGGGAGATCCGCGGCCTCGCCGTCCCGCCCGTGCTCGTCGACCGGGTCGAGCGTGACCCCAACGCGGGCGTCGAAGCAGCCTGCGACCTGGTGGCGGACATCCGCGATTCGGGCGCCTTCGACGGAGTGCACCTGATCCCCGTGTCCCGCTACCGCGAGGTGGCGGCACGCCTCGAGCGCGTGCTCTGACGCCCGGGTCGCTCAGCCCTCGTGGGCTCCGGCGTGCCGGCGAGCCACCTCGTCGAGCGACGACCCGTCGACCTCGAGGAGCGAGTCCACCACGAGGTCGGCCAGCCCGAAGGCGGGGTGATCACGCTGGCCCTCCTCCGGAACGGCGATGCAGGCCATGGCGGCCGCCTTGGCCGCAAGCACGCCGGCCGGCGCGTCCTCCCACACGAGACAGCGACGCGCCACTGCGCCCAGCTTCGCGGCGGCGGTCAGGAAGACGGCCGGATGTGGCTTGCCGTACTGCTCGTCCTCGGCCGAGTGGACCCACGCGAACCGGTTGCGCAACCCGAAGTGCTCCAGCGCCACGTCGATCAGGCGGTACTGGGACGACGACGCCACCGCCAGCGCCATGCCGCGCGCCGCGCAGAGTTCGATGGCGTGCTCCGCGCCGGGCTTCAGCTTCCCCACGGAAAGCGTCAGCTCGATCACCCGGTCGACGACGGTCACCGCCACCTCGTCGGGCGTGGGGTGCGGCCCCCAGGGGTAGAGGCGGTACCAGTGCGCGGTGACCTCACGCACGAACATCCCCTTGGTGGTGCGGCAGGCCTCGGTGGCCAGCGGCACGCCGAGGGCACCCAGGATCTCGATCTCGGCCTCGTGCCAGAGGATCTCGGAATCGATGAGCAGCCCGTCCATGTCGAAGATGGACGCCCTGAACCCCGCCGCGGCGGGGGAGGTCGCGCTCAATCGGCCAGCTGCGCCTCGATGTCAGACACGATCGCCTGGTCCTCGGGCTCCACCTGCGGCCGGTAGCGCGCCACGACGGCACCCTGTGGCGAGACGAGGAACTTCTCGAAGTTCCACGTGATGTCGCCCGCCTTGCCCTCGGCGTCCTCCTTCTCCGTCAGTTCGGAGTAGATCGCGTGCCGAGCGTCGCCGTTCACCTCGATCTTCTCCATCAGCGGGAAGGTCACGCCGTAGGTGGCCGAGCAGAACTCCGCGATCTCCTCCGACGTGCCGGGCTCCTGGCCCATGAACTGGTTGCAGGGGAAGCCGATGACCGTGAAGCCACGGTCGCCGTAGGTCTTCTGCAGGCGCTCGAGGCCTTCGTACTGGGGCGTGAGGCCGCACTTGGAGGCCACGTTGACGAGCAACAGCGTCTTGCCGGCGTAGTCGCCCAACTTCGCGTCGTCGCCCTGGAGGGTGTGGATGGGGATGTCGTAGAGAGCCATGGCCCGACCCTACCGGCCACCGACGTCGGCGCGCCCGGCCCGCCTAGGGTGGCCGCCATGCAGGCGGTGGTGATCAGGGAGGGGCGGCTCTTCTGGGAGGAGCGGGACGATCCGGTGCCCGCTGACACGGAGTTGGTCGTCGCGGTGCAGGCCGCCGGGATCAACTCGGCGGACCTGGTCCAGCGGGCCGGCTTCTATCCGGCGCCGCCCGGCTGGCCGGCGGACATCCCGGGCATGGAGATGGCGGGTGAGGTGGTGGCCGTCGGGCGCCAGGTCGTGCTCTTCACCCCGGGCGACCGCGTCATGGCCGTGGTGGGGGGCGGGGCACAGGCGACCCGGGCCGTCGTCGACGAGGTCCATGCGCTGCCCGTCCCCGACACCCTGCCGTGGCCCGAGGCGGGCGGCTTCCCCGAGGCCTTTACGACCGCCTTCGACGCGCTCTTCCTCCGGGCCGGGCTCCAGATGGGGGAGCGGCTGCTCGTGAGCGGTGCTGCGGGCGGCGTCGGCACGGCGGGCGTGCAGCTCGGCGCAGCCACAGGCGCGATGGTGACGGCGACCGTGCGCGACCGGAGCCGCCACGAGGCGGTCGCCGCGCTCGGCGCGGCCGCCGTCATCGTCCCCGGCGCCGAGGCCGACCACGGGCCCTACGACGTCGTGCTCGAGCTGGTCGGCGCGCCCAGCCTGGCGTCGGTCCTGCCCCAGCTGGCCACCTGGGCCCGAGTCGCGGTGATCGGCGTCGGCGGGGGCGCTCAGATGGAGCTCGACCTCATGCAGCTGATGCTGAAACGTGTCCGGATCGGCGGCTCGACCCTGCGCGCCCGCAGCCGCCGGGAGAAGGCCGACGTGACCGCCGCCGTCGCCACGCGTGTGCTGCCGCTCCTCGCGGCGGGCCGCCTCACCGTCCCCGTGTGCGACACCTTCCCCATGGCCGAGGCGGAGTCCGCCTACGAGCGCTTCGCCAAGGGCGCCAAGTTCGGCAAGGTGGTGCTCGTCGTCTGACGACCCGACGCCGGCACCGGGTGATCGAGGCCGTCCTCTTCGACGGGGACCAGACGCTGTGGGACTTCCGAGCGCGTCATGCGCGAGGCCTTGACTGCCGTCGTTGACGAGTTCCGGGCGGCCCGGCCCGGCCCCTTTGCCGCAGCACTGCGCTGGCAGGACCTCGAGCGCGACCGCCAGGAGGTCGGGATCGAGCTGCACGGGATCGAATGGTCCATGGCCACCTTGCGCGTGCACGGCTTCTCCCGCACCCTGCAGCGCCGGCGCGACGCGGAAGGCGGTGACGAGGCGGACGACGCCGCGCTGGCCGAGCAGCTGAGCGTCTCGTACTTCCATCGGCGCGACCGTGACCCGGCCCTCTTCCCCGACACGCTCCCCTGCCTCGATGCCCTGCGGGCCCACTACCGCCTCGGCCTGCTCTCCAACGGCAGCCGCCTCCCCGAGAAGGTGGGGCTGGCCCGCTACTTCGAGTCCGTCGTGTTCGCGCAGGACCACCGCGTCGCCAAGCCCGACAAGGGAATCTTCGAGATCGTGGAGGCACAGCTCGGGGTCGGGCCCGAGGCGTGCGTGCTGGTGGGCGACCACCCCCTCAACGACGTGGCGGGCGCCAAGCGCGCCGGCTGGCGCGCCGTGTGGATCGACCGTGACGGCGACGGTGCGTTCGCAGCGCAACCCGGCGACGAGGAAGCACGGCCCGACGCCGTGGTCACGACGCTCGCCGACCTGCCCGGCGCGCTTCAACGGCTCGGGTCGGAGGGCTGACCGACACCCGTTCAGCGGGTGAGGATGACGACCCCGGCGTTGGCCCCGCGCCCGACGGTGTGGGAGAGGGCCGTCCGGGCGCCGTCCACCTGGCGTGGACCGCACTCGCCACGCAGCTGGCGCGCCAGCTCGACGACCTGGCCCAGCGCCGAGGCGCCCAATGGCTCGCCCTTGGAGAGCAACCCTCCGCTCGGGTTGACGGGGAGTCGGCCGCCGAGCGCCATGGCACCCGAATCGAGCAACGCGGCCGAGCCGCCCGGCTCGCACAGCTTCAGCTCCTCGCACGAGAGGAGCTCGCGGGCTGCGTCGGTGTCCTGGCACTCGACCACGTCGAGATCCTCGGGGCCCAACCCGGCCTGCTCGTAGGCGTCGGTGGCGGCGAGGGTCGTCGGTGCCGGCACCGCGTCGTCGGCCCGCCCGGCCAAGGGCGTGGACTCGCTCAGGACCGGCCCCGGGATGTGCGAGCGCAACACTGCCGCGGCGAGCCTCACGGGGGTGACGGGACGGGTGGCGGAGGGACCGTCGTCGCGTCGCAGGACGAGCGCGGCCGCCCCCTCGTTGGGCGAGCACAGCATGAAGAGGTGTAGCGGCTCGCACACGATGCGCGAGGCGAGGACCTCGTCCACGAACGTCTCCTTCTGGTACATGGCGTCGGGGTTGGCTCTCCCGTGGCGTCGGTTCTTCACCACGACCCGTGCCAGGTGGTCCTTGGTGACCCCCGAGGTCTGGCACAGCCGCTGCGCCCGCAACCCGAAGAACGCCGGGGTGGCCGCCAGACCCGCCGCCTCCTGCCAGGGCTCGAAGAACGAGGACCGGATGATCCCCTTGGGCATCTTCTCGGTGCCGAACACGACGACGGTGTCGTACTGCCCGGCCCGGATGGCGGCGGCGGCGAGCATGAGCGCCGCACTGCCGCTGGCACAGCCGGCCTCGACGTCGACGATGGGCATGCCCGTCATGCCGAGGCGGCTCAGCACCTTGTGCCCCGTCGCCACCCCACCGTAGGCCGTGCCACAGAAGGCGGCCTGGAACCCGCCCTTGCCGACGCCGGCTTCGTGGAGGGCGGCCCGGACGGCGACGACACCCATGTCGGTCGTCGAGACGCCCTCGAAGCGCCCGAAGGGGTGCAGCCCGACCCCGGTGACGACGACGCCGCTCACGACGCCGCCGGGGCGAAGGCGTAGGTCACGACGTCGTTGCCGTCCTCGTCGCGGTGAAGGGGCACGATCCTCAGCTCCATGACCTGCCCCGAGGAAAGGGCGGCCGGGTCGGCCACGGTCAGCCTCGTGATGACGCGCACTGCCTCGGGCAGCTCGACCACGCCCACGCCGAAGGGAACCTCGCCCCGGTACCCCGGCGGCGGCGCGGTCACGGCCGTCCATGCCCACAGGCTGCCCCGGCGGGAGAGCTCGACGGGCTCGGGGTCCTCGGTGGCGCAATAGGTGCAGGCGTCGGCCCGGGGAAAGTGGACGCACCCACACGCGCCGCAGCGGCTGCCCAACAGCGCGGGGGGGTCGGTGTCGGTGAACAGTCCTTCACGGACCATGACGCGCATCGAGGTCCTAGTCCTGGAGCTCCACGAGCTCCAGCGCGTCGAACTCCCAGTAGGCGCGGAGCGCGGCCAGCCTGCCGGCGCCGTCGCTGCGGTAGGTGTACACGCCGTGGACGACGGCCTGGTGGGTGCCGCCAGCGAGCGTGGTCCGGATGATGCCGACGTCGGCCACCTCGTCCCCGCACAGATAGGACTCGGTGATCTCGAAGGTGATCGCCTCGCTCGGCGCGATGACCGTGTCGTAGAAGGCGCCGATGGCCTGACGCCCGTGATGGCCCTTGCCCGCCGGATCGAAGGGTGAGGGACCGACGGGGTCCTGCACCAAGGCGTCGTCGGCGAAGAGGGCCAACCAGGCGTCGCGGTCCTTGGCGTGGACGGCGGCACGGGACCTGATGCCGAGCTCGCGGGCGCTGAGTTGTTCGTCTATCATGTGGCTCCCTCCTTCGCGGCAGACCGTGGCTCAGTTGACCTTGGCGATGACGTCATCCGAGAAGCGGCGCAGGTTGTCGACCTTGGTCTGGAGCGCCTCGGTGTCCTGGGCGGTGTCGTAGGGCCACCGGAAGCCGACGATCACGTCGGTCACCCCGAGCTCCTCGAGCCGCGTGACGCCGTCGGCGGTGTAGGCGTCGGCCGAGATCACGTGGATCTCGAACGGCTTGGACTCGGTGCCGTGGTCGTGGCGCAGCTGTGCCAGGCGCTCGAGCAGGCCGGGGAGGTCGGCGGGGTCGCCACCGCCATGCAACCAGCCGTCGCCGTCGACGGCGGCCCGGCGGAGGGCGGCCTCGTGGTGTCCGCCGATCAGGATCGGCACGGAAGCGCTCGGCGTCGGACACATCTTGATGGAGGGTATGTCGAAGACCTCGCCGTGGAACTCGAAGAACCCGCCGGCCATGAGGCCGCGCAGGATGGCGATCTCCTCGTCCATGCGCGTGCCCCGACGCTCCCACGGGACGCCGCAGATGGCGTAGTCCTCCGGCCACGGGCTGGTGCCGACGCCGAGGAGGAGGCGGTTGCGGGTGAGCACGGCCGTGGAGCTCACCTGCTTGGCGACGAGGACGGGCTGGCGGATGGGAAGCTTGATCACGAAGGTCACGAAGCGGATGCGCTCGGTCACCGCCCCCATGGCCGGGATGAGGGAGAACGGTTCGAGGAAGGGTTTGTCCTCGAGGAACTCCCGCGTGCCGTCGGGGTTGAAGGGGTAGGTGGTGTCCGACACCTCGGGGTAGCAGATGCTGTCCGGTACGACCATGGAGTCGTATCCAGCCTCCTCGGCGGCCCGGGCCAGGGGGAGGTAGTACGAGGGGTCCGTCATCGACTCCGCATACGAGAATCGCACCGTATCTCCCTTGTCAGACGAGTGGGTCGTGGGCATCGGCGCCGCCTACCATGCGGCTCGTGCCCGCTCATCCTGCCAGCACCAGCACTTCGGGACACAACTCCGAGTCCGCTGGTGCGCGGCTGAGCGGGGCGTCCCCCCTGGTCACCGACCTCTCCTTGGGCGACCTCGAACGGGACGCTCGTCGTCTGATCGGGGAGATGGCCCATGCCTACTACTCCGGCGGGGCCGACGACGAGCGTCTGCTCGAGGGGAACGTGGCTGCCTGGAGCCACTGGCAGCTCCATCCCCGCGTGCTGGCCGGCTTGGCCGACGTGTCTTGCGCGACCACGGTGCTCGGGACGCCGGTCGCCTCGCCGGTTGCCGTCGCGCCGACGGCGATCCAGGGGCTGGCGCATGCGGAGGGAGAGGTGGCCACCGCCCGGGGCGCCGCCAGGGCGGGCGCCTTGATGGTCCTCTCGTCGTTGGCCACCTGCTCGCTGGAGGAAGTCGCGGCGGCGGCACCGGACGCGGCGCGTTGGATGCAGGTCTACGTCCTGCGAGAGCGGGCCCGGACGGCCGAGCTGGTGAGCCGGGCGGCGGCGCACGGCTACGGGGCCCTGGTCCTGACCGTCGACGCGCCCGTCTCGGGGCTGCGGCTGCGCGAGTGGCGGACGGGCGTGCACCTGCCCGACGACCTCGCGCTGCCCAATCTGGCCGGGGAGAGCACCGACAGTGCGCGCGAGGGTGGCTTCATGGCCGTCGTCACCCACGAGTTCGAGCCGGCGCTCACACCCGACGACATCGGGTGGCTGGCCGGGCTCAGCTCACTCCCCGTGGTGGCCAAGGGCGTGCAGCGGGCCGACGACGCGGTGCGGTGCATCGAGGCCGGGGCGGCGGCCGTGGTGGTGTCGAACCACGGGGCTCGCCAGCTGGCCGACGCGCCGGCGACGGCCGACATCCTGGCCGAGGTCGTCGACGAGGTCGCCGGGCGGGCCGAGGTCTACGTCGACGGCGGCATTCGTCGGTCTCCCGACGTGGTCAAAGCGTTGGCGCTCGGTGCGCGGGCGACCCTTGTCGGACGACCCTCCCTGTGGGCGCTGGCGACGGGCGGGGCCGACGGCGTGGCGACCCTGCTTCGTTGGTACGAGTCGGAGCTGCGGCGCGCCATGGCGCTGTGCGGTGCGGCGACGGTCGACGCCATCGACCGGAACCTGATACGCCGGGCACCGGGCTGGTCGCTCGAGGGACCATTGTCATGACGACCGTCGCGGCCATGCTGGCGGCGCGAGCCCAGGACGACCGGACCGGCGTCCTCGATGCCAGCGGGCGCTGGACGTGGCGCGAGGCGGTGCGGGAGGGGGCGACGCGGGGTGCACTGGCCCGGTCGATGTTCGACGCGGGCGCAGGCAAGCCCCATATCGGGGTGCTGCTTCCCAACGGGCCCGAGTACCTGTTCTGGCTGAACGGCGCCGCACTGGCGAGCGCGGCGATCGTCGGGATCAACCCGACGCGTGCGCGGCGAGGCGCTCGCCGCCGACGTCCGGGCCACCGACTGCGCCGTCATCGTCACCGACACCGACGGCGCCGCCCTGCTCGAGGGACTGGACCTCGGCGTCGGCGAGGACGCGGTCCTGGTCATCGGGACCGAGCGCTACGAGGCGCTGCTCGATCGTTTCGCGGGCACCGAAGCCGCCGAGGCGCTCGTCGACAAGGCAGGTGACGTCGCGGAGGATTCGCTGTACCTCTTGATCTTCACCTCCGGGACGACGGGCGTGCCCAAGGCGGTCCGGTGCACCCAGGGCCGGCTGGCCGGCATCGCCGAGGTGGCCGCGCCGGGCTACGGGTACGGGGCCGACGACGTCTGCTACTGCCCCATGCCCCTGTTCCACGGCAACGCGCTCATGGCGTTGTGGGGGCCGGCGGTCATGGTCGGGGCGGCCATCGCGGTGCGGCCCCGCTTCAGCGCCTCTGCCTTCCTCGAGGACGTGCGGCGCTTCGGAGCCACCAAGTTCAGCTACGTGGGCAAGGCCATCGCCTACATCCTCGCCACGCCCGAGCGGCCCGACGACGCCGACAACACGCTCAAGAGCGCTTTCGGGACGGAAGCCTCGGTGCGAGACCGGGAGCGCTTCCGGGGACGCTTCGGGTGTTACCTGATCGAGGGCTACGGGCAGAGCGAAGGGGGTGCCGCCGTCAACCCCGTGCTCGGCATGCCCAAGGGCGCCCTGGGCAAGCCGGTCGGCGGGGTGGACCTGGCGGTCATCAGCCCCGAGTCGGGAGAGGAGTGCGCACGGGCCGAGTTCGACGACGAGGGGCGCCTCCTCAACGCGAGCGCAGCGATCGGGGAGATCGTCAACCGGAGCGGCCGTGGCAGCTTCGAGGGCTATTACCGGCGCGAGGACGCCGAGGCGGAGCGCCTGCGCCGGGGGTGGTACTGGACCGGCGACCTCGGGTACGTGGACGGCGACGGGTTCTTCTACTTCGCCGGGCGGAACGGGGACTGGCTGCGCGTCGACTCGGAGAACTTCGCGGCCGGTCCGGTCGAGGCGATCCTCTCGCGCCATCCCGACCTGGCGGTGGCGGCGGTCTACCCCGTGCCCGACACGGCCTCGGGCGCCGGCGACCAGGTCATGGTGGCCATCGAGACGGTGCCCGGACGTGCCTTCGACCCCGACGCTTTCGCCCAGTGGCTGGCGGCCCAGCCCGACCTGGGACCGAAGTGGCTACCCCGCTACGTTCGGATCTCGCCCATGCTCCCCCAGACGGCCACGGGGAAGGTGACCAAGGTGGATCTCCGGACCGAGGCGTGGGCTTGCGAGGACCCGGTCTGGTGGCGCCCGCTCGGCGGCGCGGACCTGCGGTTCGTGCAGCTGAGCGAACAGGATCGGGCCATGCTCGCTGCCGGGTTGGCCGAGAACGGACGGCCACCCGTCGGCTGAGCCCGGTCCACTCCCCCACGGAGCGTCCCGCCTCCCCTTCCGATGAGCCCGAGCGGGCCCGGGTGAAGACAGGGCTGCCCGCCGGGTGGCTCGGGAACCAGCTGCCTCATCGAATCCCTAGGGGTGGCAAGAGGCCGAGCAGCTCGAGGACGCCGCTCAGGTGCCCCACCCGGTGGTCGCCCGACTCGAGCGGCGGTGCGTGCTGCCCCGCACGCTCCTCGGGTCGCCAGAGGTGGACGGCGGTCATGCCCATGCGCCGAGGGCCGCGGACGTCGGGCTCCCAGGAATCACCGACGAAGAGGGCGTGGCGGGGGTCGACACCGAGCGCCTCGGCGGTCTTGACGTAGATGCCGGGGTGCGGCTTGCGCGCCCCGACCCGCGCCGAGGTGACACCGACATCGACCAGGTGGAGCAGGCCCACCTCCCGGAGGAAGTCGTCGAGCTCCCATCCCCAGTTGGAGCACACGCCGACGGCCATGCCCGCCCCGCGCAGCGACGAGAGCGTCGACTCGGCCTCCGGATAGGCCACCATCCGGCCCCGATCCGACTCCCGCAAGGCGTCGATGACGCCCTCGACGAGCGGACCGTCCACACCGCAGGCAGTCGTCAGATCACGCAGGCGCGCCCTGACCCAGGCCTCGTAGGCCTCCTCGCTGACCGAGTGCTCGGCGTGGTCGATGCCGTCGTAGCGGGAGAAGTACTCCTCGAGGACGGTCGTCTCCAACGTGTAACCGCGAGCGGCGAGAACCGCTTCGTAGTTGGAGGCATGGCCGTCGGCCCAGCGGGCGAGGGTCCCGTAGAAATCGAAGATGACCGCGCCGACCACGGTCCCAATACTGTCCCGGGCGGGCGTCACCGCCCCGACCCCGCCCCGGGTAATACTTCTCGATCCATGAACGCCGACGACGAGCCGGCCGACACGCCGGCACCGGCCGGGGACCGTGGTGGAGTTGCCGCCGACCGGGAACGGTCGGGCCGTTGGATCGTGGAGCTGCTCGGGGTCGTCGTCGTGGCCGTCGCCCTCGCGGTCGTGTTGCGCACCTTCGTGGTGGCCACCTACTCGATCCCGTCGGGCTCCATGGAACCGACCCTGCAGATCGGGGACCGGATCGTGGTGGACAAGCTCAGCTACCACCTGCACGGCGTCGACCGCGGCAACATCATCGTGTTCTCCACCCCGGCCAAGGAGGACTGCGCCGGGCCCCCCGTCGCAGACCTGGTCAAGCGGGTCATCGGCCTTCCCGACGAGACCATCTCGCTGTCCGGTGGGCAGGTGCTCATCGACGGGCACGTGCTCGCCGAGCCGTGGTTGCCGCCCGACGAACAGGACGCGACCTACCCCGGGCCAGCGGGGGCGCCGTACTCGCTGTACCGCCCCTACCGCATACCGGCGGGGGACGTCTACGTGATGGGTGACAACCGGAAGGAGTCCTGCGACAGCCGCTACTGGGGTCCCGTGCCAGAGTCCACGATCGTCGGCAAGGTCGACCTACGGATCTGGCCGCCCTCGCGGTTGGCCATCTTCTAGACCCAGACGGTCAGGTCCGGCGCTCGCGTCGCCACACCACGCGCAAGCCGGACCACGTCTCGTCGATCGCGCACACCTTGTTGTCCACCAGGCCGAGCGGCAACGCGACCTCGCGCACCACGTCCTCGTGCATGGTGGTCCCGGCACCGGAGGACCGCTTGGGCCAGGCGACCCAGAGGCCGCCGGCGGGGAAGACCATCCGGGCGAGCGCGTCGACGCGGCGCTCGAACTCACGGCGCTCGGTGAAGAACGCGACGACGACGTCGGCCGAGCCACGGGCTCGGCGTTTGACCACGACACCGGGCGGAAGGCGATCGATCACCCCGGGCGGCGCCCCGATGAGAGCCAGCGTCGAGCCTTCCGTGATCCCCAGCTTCTTCGGCAGCGGCGTTCCGCTGTATCCGGCCACGGACCTGGGTTAGCACACCGGAGGGGCGGTGCTAGGGGTTGACGGCCTCGTAGACCCGGAACGCGAGGGGGTACTCGTACTCCTCTGGCCCCACCGCGAACTGGTCGAGGTGACGCTCGACCACCGCCTGTGCCTCGTCTTCGTGCTGTGGCGCGACCCCCATGAATTGGAGCAGCGACCGGTCGACCACGGCGTCGGCGGGGGCGCGCACCGTCGCCTCGTGCGGCGTGCTCTCGACACCGGCGAACCCTGCCGCCCCGAGGAGGTCACGCACGTACTCGTCGTCCCCCAAGACGAAGGGCCCGGCGGGGCTCTTCCCGGGCGGGGGGACCGGCGGCGGCGGCAGCAGCGGCCGGAGCGCCGTGCCGACGTGCCAGGGGTTGTGCTCGACACCCTGCCAGCAGACGAAGACGAAGCGGCCGCCGGCGGCGAGGAGGCTGCGGATGGCACCGAACGCCCTCGTGGGCTCGTCGAAGAACATCACGCCGAACTGGCTCACGACGAGGTCGAAGGGTGCCTCGTCGAGCGGCGTCGTCTGCACGTCCATCTGCACGAAGCGCACGTTGGTGACGCCGGACCGCTCGGCCCGGCCTCGCGCCAGTCGGAGCAGTGGTGCGGAGATGTCGACCCCGACGGCCCGTCCGTCCGGGGCGACGGCGTCGGCCACCGCGATGGTCAGGGCTCCGCCCCCGCAGCCGATGTCGCACACCCGCTGGCCGGTCCGCACGCCCGCGGTCTCGAGGAGGTAGGGCGACACCGCGTCGGTCAGCCGTTCCCGCTTGACCCACGACGCCGCCCACTGGTCGTCGTTCCATCGCTTCGCCTGGGCTTCGTTGGCCACGGCGACACGGTACCGGGCGGGGTAGGTTCGGCCCGGTGCGTGTCGGCCTCGTCATCCTGCCCACGGATCGCTGGCGGGACGCGCGGCGCCAGTGGGAATGGGCCGACCGGGTCGGTTTCGCGTCGGCGTGGACCTACGACCACATCCGCTGGGGCGGCATGCCCGAGGGCCCGTGGCACGCCGCGGTGCCGGTGCTCTCCGCCGCGGCGGCGGTCACGGGGCGCGTCCGGTTGGGGACGCTCGTCGCCAGCCCGAACTTTCGCCACCCGGTGACGCTGGCTCGCGAGGCACTGGCGCTCGACGACGTGAGCGCGGGCCGCCTCGACCTCGGGCTGGGCCCGGGCAGCCAGGGGCACGACGCCACCGCTCTCGGGCAGGAGCCATGGACGCCGGCGGAGCGCATGACGCGCTTCGAGAAGTTCCTCGAGGTGCTCCGGCCGATCCTCGAGGGCCATCCCGAGGCGCGGACGTCCGTGCGGACGTCGCACTACTCGGCCACGGACGCGCCCAGCACCCCCGGGAGCGTGCAGGACCCCGTCCCGCTCACCGTCGCCGCCGGTGGGGAGAAGGGCATGCGCCTGGCCGCCCTGCACGGCCGCCACTGGGTCACCGTCGGCGCCACCAGCCGCGGACAGCGCGCCGCCGACGCGATGTTCGAATCCGTGCGGCGCCAGCTGCCGCTCCTCGATGCCGCCTGCCGCGCCGTCGGTCGTGACCCCTCGACCATCGGCAGGGTGTTGCTGTGGACGCCGACCGAGCCCGTGCTCGAGTCGCCGGATCAGTTCGACGAGCTGGTCGCCCCCTACGTGACGCTGGGCTTCGAGCTGTTCGTGCTCCACCATCCGGCTCAGACGGGGCCCTACGGGGGCAGCGTGGCCGCCTTCGAGGAGATCGCGGCGCGCTACGCCACTGCGTGAGCGCAACGCTCGAGGTCCGTCCCCGGTGGGTTCGTTCGTAGGGGTGCTGCAGCTGGTGCGGAACGACGTGCCGTCGAGCAGGCCCCGACCGCAGGGTGCTCGCTCAGCCCGACGCGTCGGCGAGGGCGCGTGCGAGTGCCGGGGCGGCCGCCGCGGGCTCGACGCGCTCGAGGGTGACGCGGGTACACCCGACCCACGACGCCGCTTCCCCGAGCGCTCGGGCCACCGCCGATGCCACCGCCGGCGCCGGCGCCGGCGCCGGCGAGTCCAGCAGCGTCACCTGTTTGGCGACGAGCGCGTCGTCACGACGGCCCGGGTCGACCAGCCCAACGAGCTTCGTCCCCGCCAGCACCGGCATGGCGAAGTAGCCAAAGGCCCGCTTTGCCTTCGGCGTGTAGGCCTCGAGCCGGTGGCGCAGGCCGAACAGGCGCTCGACCCGGTCGCGGTACCAGATCAGGGAGTCGAAGGGTGACAGGAGGAGGCTCCGGTGGCGTGCCCGCACGCCGAGCGACTCGAGGGCGGTGGGATCGGCGAACGCGGCCTGCCGCCACCCTTCCACGGCGACCGGGACCAGGGCCGTGTCCGGCAGCACGCGGCGGACCAACGGGCGCGCCAGCCCGTGGTACACGGCCAGGTCGGCCTCCGTCGCCACGCCGATGGAACGCCCGGCCGCGGCGACCAGGTGCGTGGCGCACCGCTCGTCGGTCCACTCCAGCGCCCGGAGCTCGGGCGGGATGGCGCGCTCGGCCAGGTCGTAGACGCGTTGGAAGCCCCGCCGCTCCCGGCAGACCAACACGCCGATGTCGAGCAACCACTCCGCGGCGATCTTGGTCTCGGACCAGTCCCACCACGGCCCGCCCTTCTTGGCGCCCCCGAGCTCGTTGGCGGTGAGCGGACCCTCGCTGCGCAGGCGGTCCTCCACGGCGGCGCAGCTCTTGTCGTGTTCCTCGAGGGTGTGCCAGCGCCTCCCCCTGGCCCGTCGGGCCCGCCGCGACACGGCGTAGGCCGGCCAGTCCTCGAGCGGAATGACGCACGCCGCATGGGACCAGTACTCGAACGTGGAGCTCCCAGCCCCCCAGTAGGCGTGCTCGACCCTGCGGCGGCCCACGGCACCGAGGCGGGCGTACGCCACGAGCTCGTGCGATCGTGCCAGCACCGAGATCGTGTCGAGCTGCACCGCGCCGAGGCGGCGCAGCATCCCGGTCACGCCGCCGCTCGGCCGCGGGCCGCGCACGCCCTGCGCGAAGAGTGCGACCCGGCGTGCGTCGTCGATGCTCAGCGAGTCACGGGTCACGGACGTCCCGACCGGAGGCCGAACCAGTGGGAGAGGGACAGACCGCGCCGTGGCGTCGGCGGCGTCGTCAGTCGAGCAGCGCCGACGCCACGGCGTCCTCGAGCGCCCTGTCGTTGGACCACATCAACTGCTGCTGCTTGGCCCGGCGGAAGTAGAGCTGGATGTCGAAGTCGAGCGTGAACCCGATGCCACCGAAGATCTGCTGGGCCATCGCCGTGATGTCGCGAAAGGTGGAGCAGGCGAAGAGCTTCGCCATCGGCGCCAGCGAACCGAGCGGCCGCCCCGTGGCGCCGGCCCAGGCCGCCTCGTGGACGAGCTGCTCGGCCCCGTCGAGGTTGGTGACGGCGTCGGCGAGATAGTGGGCGAGCGCCTGGAAGGCACCGAGGGGCTTGTCGAACTGATGGCGGTCCTTGGCGTACTGGGTGGTGATCTCCAGCGCGTACCGGGCGCCGCCCACCGCTTGCGCGCCGAGCAGCACCAAGGCCGGCTCGAGCACCTCCTGCCAGGTCGACCAGCCACTCCCGGCGGGGCCGATGCGGTCATCCTCGCTCGCGGCGACGTCGGCCAGCCTCACTTCGTACTGGGTGTCCGAGGCGATGCTGAACTGCTGGCGCAGGGTCACCCCGGGCGCGGCGGGGTCGACCAGGAAGAGGTCGACCGCCTCGGCCGCCTGGCCGGTGCGTGCGAGCACGACGAGCCGGTCGGCGGCCGAGACGTAGGCGACATGCCGCTTCACCCCCGAAATTCGGAATCCCTCACCGTCGGCCTCGGCCCGCGCCGCCACCCCGCGGGGCGAGAACCCGTTCTCCGGCTCCATCCAGGCCGGGGTGAGGATGGCCTCGCCGGACGCCACCGAACGCAGCCAGCGCTCCTTCTGGGCCTCGCTCCCCGCCTGGGCCAGCACGCCCCCGCCCATCACGGCGCTCACGAAGTGCGGCGTGGGCGCCAACGCCCGGCCGAGCTCCTCGTAGAGCGCGACGCCCTCGACCAGCGACATGGACGAGCCGCCGTACTCCTCGGGGAGGAGCAGCCCGATGAGGTCGAGCTCCCCCAACCGCGCCCAGAGGGGTGGCGGGTAGCCGACCGGGTCGTCTTCCATCAGACGCACGACGTCGAGCGGGCAGTGGTGTGCCAGGACGTCGCGCACCGTCTGGCGCAGCAGCTCTTGTTCCGGGTCGAAGTCAAGGTCGAGCACTCAGAACCCCTCTCGTGGTCGCGGCGAGGGCCGCCACTGGTCGCCGTGGCGGGCCCACGGGTTGTCGTCGGCGTTTCGGGGCAGCGCGATCCGGGCGGCGCAGGTCGTCTTGACGTCGCCGTCGACCGAGAGCGTCACGGTCACCACCACGAACCCGCAGCCCACCTCGTCCACCTCCGTCGACTCCACCTCGCCGCGCATCGTCATGGTGTCACCCGGGAAGACCGAGCCCTTCATCCGGAAGGTGACCCGGGCCAGCCGGCCGTGCGGGCCGGTCCAGTCGGTGAGGTAGCGCTCGAACCAGGCGGCCTGGTTCGGGGTGTTCAAGAAGATGTCCCGGGTCCCGTTGCGCAGGACGGCGAAGTCCTTGTCGTGGTGCATGGGCCGCCAGTCACGCGTTGCCAGCGCGCCCAGGACCACCGTGGTGGCGGTGACCGCGTGATCGAGCGTCGGCAGCTCGTCACCGGCGGCGACGTCGCCGAAGAGGAGCCGGGGGGCGACGGCGACGCTCACGACGCGTCCCCTCGCCGGTACCCGAATCCCGTGTAGGACTCCACCGCCACCAGTTGCGCGTCCTGGTTCGTGTAGACGACGTCGATCACCCAGAACCGGCCGGTGCCGAGCTTCGTCGTCTTCTCGTCGCTGACCGAGCGCAGCACCTGATGCGTGCGCAGCACGTCGCCCAGGCGCACCGGCTCGAAGAACTCGATCGTGTTGTCGGTCATCACGGCTTCCGGCAGGCCGAAGTGCTCCTTGAGGTCGAAGTGCACCTGCAGCGGCAGCGCCTGCTCGGAGCGGCCGGGCGCCCAGTGGTGCGGGCGGAACCACACCGAGACCATGGTCGGCGGGGCGACGGGTCCCCCCGTCAGGGACTCGGCCACCTCGTCGTCCCAAAAGAGGGGGTTGCCGTTCTCCACCGAGGCGCACGAGGTCCAGATGTAGCCGCGCTCGACGGGGAACTCCCCCACCTCGTGGTACTGCTCCGTGTCGATGAGGTCGCGGGCGTCGCCCGTCATGCCACGACCCCCCGCTCCACCCAGCGGGCCACCGTCTCGCCGTCGACCCCGGCCTCCTTGAGCAGATGCTCGGTGTCGGTCCGGGTCGTGTCGGGCAGGTGCACCGGTGTCTCCGGTCGCGGCATGCCGGCGAGCAGCGGCCCCAGCTGACGCACCTCGCCATGGATGGGGTGGGTGGCCACCGCCACGGCGCGCCGGGCCGCGAACTGCGGGTGGGCCGGTACCTCCGACACCTCGAGGACGGGAGCGACACAGGTGTCGGCGCCGGCGAACGCCTCGACCCACTCGTCGCGGGTGCGGGTGGCGAAGGCGGCCGCGAAGGCCGACCGGATGGCCGGCTGCGCTTCGTCGTCGAGCTGGGCACCAGCCAACTCGGGACAGCCGAGCGCGCGGCACAGGTTGGCGAAGAACTTGGCCTCGATCGCACCGACCGCGACCCACTTGTTGTCGGCCGTCTCGTAGGTCCCGTAGCAGGCGTAGCGGCCCGACAGGATGTCGTGGCCGGACGCGATGTCGCCACCGCGCGAGCTGCTCGTCGATGACGAGTGACATGAGCCACAGGACGCCCTCCGCGACGGAGACGTCGAGGTAGGCGCCGTGCCCCGAGGTGGCCCGGGCGGCCAGGGCGGTCGTGACGGCGAGCGCCGCCTGCATGCCGCCGGCGGCGGCGTCGGCGACGGTGGCGCCGGGAAGGGGCGGCGCGCCGCCGACTCCCGGCGTGCTCATGGCCAGGTACCCGCCCACGGCGAGGTAGTCGAGGTCGTGCCCGGCCCACTGGGCGTGCGGCCCGTCCTGGCCGTACCCGGAGGTGGAGCAGTAGACGAGGCGGGGGTTGCGCGCCGAGACGGCCGCGTAGCCGATGCCCAGCCTTTCGACGACGCCGGGGCGAAAGCTCTCGACGATGACGTCCGCCGCGTCGGCCAGGGCGAGAAAGGCGTCCCTGCCGTCGGCGTCCTTGAGGTCGACCAGGACGCGATGCATGCCCCGCTGCCCGCTGTAGGCAAAGAACGGGGGCTCGATCGGCGTTGCGCCCGCCGAGGGCACCGGACCCACCTTGATGACGCGCGCGCCGTAGTCGGCGAGGAGGCGGGTGCAGCGCGCCGCGGGCCCGACCGTCGAGAAGTCGAGCACGGTGACCCCGCCGAGGGGACCGGGGAGGAAGGGGCGGCGGCCACCTCAGAAGTTCTTGGGCAGGCCGAGCTTGCGGCGGGCGATGATGTTCTTCTGGATCTCGGAGGCGCCCCCACCGATCGTGTCGATCACGGTGTAGCGGTAGGTCGACTCGGCCCGGCCGGCCATGGGCGCCTCCTCGGTCTTGACGCGCAGCTGGCTGCCGGGTCCGGCGATGTCCATCGAGGCGTCGGCCAGGCGCTTGGAGAGCTCGGTGGCGAAGAGCTTGTACTCGGAGGCCTCGGCGGTGGGCGCCGCGCCGCCCTTGGAGGACTCGAAGACGAACTTGAGGCCCATCACGCGGGCGACTTCGAGCTGGGTGGCCAGTTGCGCGAGGCGCTGTCGGATCACGGGGTCCTCCTTGAGCGGGACGCCGTCGCGGACGGTGGTGCGGACGTACTCGACGAGCAGCTCGAAGCGCTGCTCGATGGGCGAGAAGGTGAACATGGTGAAGCGCTCCAGGTCGAGCGCCTCGGAGATGTACTGGAAGCCGTGGTTGACCTCGCCGACGGCGAACTCGTCGGGGACGAAGACCTCGTCGAGGAACACCTCGTTGGTGCGCTCGTCGCCCATGGTCCAGATGGCGTTGATCGTGATGCCCGGCTGGTCGAGGGGGACGAGGAACAGCGTGATGCCGGCGTGCTTGGGCGCTTCGGTGTCGGTGCGGGCGCCGACCCAGTACCACTCGGCGAAGTGGGCGGAGGTGGTCCAGGTCTTCTGGCCGTTGAGTATCCAGCCGCCGCTGGCCTTGGTCGCTCTCAGCTGCATGGAGGCGGCGTCGGATCCGGCATTGGGCTCGGAGTAGCCGACGGCGAACTCGACCTCGTTGCGCAGGATCTTGGGCAGGAACTCCTCCTTGAGCGTCTCGTTGCCGTGCCGGATGAGCGTCTTGCCGATGATGCCGACGCCCTTGCCGATCTGGGGCCCGCCCCGGCCGGCGAGCTGCTCGTTGAGGAGGTACTCGTAGACGCCCTCGCCCTCGGAGCCGCCGTACTCCTTGGGCCAGGTCATGCCGAGCCAGCCCCGCTCGCCGAGCGAGGCCATGAAGGCCCGCCGCTTCGGCGTGTCGACGATCTGGGCCATGTTCTCCCTCGTCACGTCGAACACCTCGGGGTCGTCGTTGGCATCGAGGAAGCTCTCGACCTCCTTCACGAAGGCCAACTGCTCCGGCGAGAAATCGAAGTCCATTGGTGCCTCCAGACGCCGGGCGCGCTCGCACCTGACGACCCGTCAGATGCTGTGCGTCATCATAGGACAGGGCCTCCCGACGCCCGCCGACGTCCCGAGCGCGCCGAAGGTCGAGCCGGCGTTTGCGACGGGCCGACGCGGGCGTTAACGGACGGCTCCGGCCAGTGTTAACGCGGCGAAAGGATTCCGCCTTGAGCTCGTCAAAGTCGACCTCGTCGGGGTGCGACTCGACCATGACCGCCGCGCCTGGGTCGAGGCAGAGGCCGGTCGACGAGGCGTCACCGTCCGGGCCCTCTTCGAGGAGTTCATCGACCGGGCCCGCACCGCCCAGCGCGCGGGCCCGGCCGCCGGCACGAGGCCGACCGCGGCGGCGACCCCTGACGCCGAGGGGGTGCCGACCTCGAGACCCTGGCCGTGCTCCGAGCTGGCGCGCGTGCCGGGGTTGCCCGGTGCCGCCATACGGGCCGTCCTCTCCGTCAGCTCCGCCGTCGTGAGGGCCGGCGCCGGCTGCGTCGTTCGCAGGAGCTCGCGGTCCGGCGCCGAGTCGTCGTGGCCCCCGGCATCTCGGGAGGGCCCGTAGTGTTTACACGTGCCGGCGCGCCGCGTGACGGCGCGGCGTTAACACCGTGCGTGGCCTGGGGAAGGGCCCGTAAACACCACACGATCATGGCGGCGGGGAGCAATGCTCCACGTGAAACGCCTGCACAGGCCCCTCGAGCCCACGGACCTCCACGGGCTCGAGGGGACGGACCGACCACGCGTGGGGCGACAGCTCCGCCACGGCCGCCTCGGTCGCGACCAGCTCGCCCGGGGCCCCGACCTTGACGAGCCGGGCGAGGAGGTTGACCAGCGGGCCGAAGTAGTCGCCCTCGCGGGGGATGGCCACGCCGACGCCCACCGCCCCCCGGGCCGGCGGCAGGACGTCGTCCTCCGCTGCCGCCCGGCACACCTCGACGCCGATCCGGCAGGCGGCGTCGGCCGTGGGGGCGGCGAAGAACACCTCGTCCCCGATCGTCTTGACGAGGCGGCCGCCGGCCCGCACGGCGCTCGACCAGGCGGCGGACTCGAAGCGGGTCAGGGCCAAGTTCTGCTCGCGCAAGTTGAGCCTCTGGGCCCACGCCGTCGAGCCGACGAGGTCCACGAAGCCGAGCGCCACGATCTCGGTCGGCCCCTCCACGTCGACCTCGCCCCCGGCGAACGGCGCCAGCCAACTGCGCGCCTCTTCGGCCCGGCGCTGCGCGCGCTCGAAGGCGTCCATGACCATGCGGCCCAACACGTCGGGCACCGTCGTGAAGGCGACCGTGGCCGCCTCGGACAGCTTGGCCCGCGCCAGCTCGTCCGGCCCCTCGCGGACGGTCCCGGGCCCCAGCTCCGCGAAGAAGAGTGCGATGGCGGACTCGGCGACATTGGCGGCGGCCGCGCCGAGCACCCGGGTGAAGGCGAGGATCGCGTCCTCGCCCATGACGGCCGCCCCCTGCTCGAACGCGGCCAGCAGTCCGTCGAGGTCCGCCGGGACCTCGGTGTCGGGCTCGGCCGGGATGCCGGCCGCCATGAGGATGCGCAGCACCAGCGCCACGGGGAGCCCGCCGCGCGCCGCGATCTCGGAGACGGTCGCGCTCGGGGTCGTGCCCTGGGTGACGAGGTCGCCGGCGACGCCCGGCAGCGTCCCGCGTCGGTGCGCGTCAACCATCTGCTCGATGGTGGCGCCGCGCTCGGTCAGGTACTCCAGCAGGGCACGGCGCTCCGCTGCGCCTCGGTCGCGCCGGTCGTACAGACCCGCCTGCTCCCAGAGCTCGCTGTCCGTCACCTCAGTCGGCCCAGCGAAGGGTGGCCGACTGCTGCGCACGCTCCATTCCCTTGAGCGGCGTCTCACGGTGCCTCTCGAAGGTGAACTCCCCCGAGCCCTGGACGAGCTGTTCGGACAGCGACGACACGAGGATCTCCCCCGGGGCGGCCGCATCGGCCAACCGACTGGCGACGATGACGGTGTGTCCCAGGAAGTCGTCGCCCTCGGCCACCGCGTCACCGGTGTGGATGCCGATGTGGACGGCGATCGGCTCGCCGTCGGTCCGGGCGGAGGACTCCATCGCCCGCTGGATGTCGGCGGCGCAGCGAAGGGCACGGGCCACACCGCCGAAGGCCACCATGAAGCCGTCTCCCTGGACGTTGACCTCGCGTCCGGCGTGACGAGCCACCGCCTCGCGCACGATGCGGTGGTGCTCGTGCAGGATCCGGCGCGAGACCTGGTCTCCCAGTCGCTCGGTCATGCCGGCGTAGTCGACCATGTCGCAGAAGAGGACGGTGACGGTGCCGTCGGGGGCGGCGCCCGATTCCAATGCCGCCACGTCCGCGGGACCGGCCGGCGCGGCGCGGTCGGTGAAGGCGTCCACGACACCGAGGACGCTCTCGGAGACGGCCCGGGCGATCTCCCGGCCCGAGCGGTTCGGGCGGCTCTTGACGTCGATGCCGCCCATGAAGGCGAAGCCCCGGACCACGATGCGGGGCGAGCCCGGCACGATCGGCACGTCGCGCAGCTTGAGGTTGCGCCCGCCCATGAACGAGAACCCGCGCAGATCGACCTCGAACCCCTCGGGGACGATGATGTCGATGCCCCCCATGAAGGCCAGGGCCGTGATCTCGACCTCCGGGCCCTCGATCTCGGCCCGGCGCAGGTCCATGTCGCACCCGCCCATGAAGGCCACCGCGTTCGTCTTCCTCCCGAGGCGCCAGCGGCCCTTGGTGCTGTGCCCGCTCAGGACGGCCACGTGCCAGCGACGGGTGGGGCGAGCCGACGGCACGGCCGGCGCGACGGGCAGGTCGGCCATGACGGCGTCGAGCTCGCCGCGCGTCCTGGCCTCGAGGGCTCGCCCCGTGCGCTCGGAGAACTCGTCGAGGGTCAACCGGCCCTCGACCACGTGCTCTCGGAGCAGCGTGACGGTGCGGTCGCGGTCGGCGTCGGCCACACGCTCGGCCGGCGCTTGGCGCCGTCGGGGTGGTGGCTGCTCAGGAACGGGTCGGTCCGCCATCTCGACCAGTTTGCCCGCTCCGCCCCGTGGCGGGCGGATCAGTCCAGCAGCTCCTCGAGGGGCGTGAAGTCCGTCCCGTGGGCCTCGGCCACCGGCCGGTAGACGACGTGGCCCTCCGCCACGTTCACCCCCTCGGCGAGGGCATGGTCGACCTCGACCGCGCGCCTCCAGCCCAAGTTGGCGATCGCCAGCGTGTAGGGGAGGGTGGCGTTGGCCAGCGCGTGGGTGGAGGTGTGCGGGACGGCGCCGGGCATGTTGGCCACGCAGTAGAAGATCGACCCGTGCACCTCGAACGTCGGGTTCGAGTGCGTCGTCGGGCGGGTCGACTCGAAGCAGCCGCCCTGGTCCACCGAGATGTCGACGAGCACCGACCCGTGCCGCATCTGCTCGACGAGTGCGTCGGACACCAGGCGCGGCGCCCGGGCGCCCACGACGAGCACGGCCCCGATCACGATGTCGGCCTCGAGGCAGACCTCTTCGATGGCGTGCTCGGACGAGGCGACCGTCTCGAGCGCGCCCCGGAAGTGGTGGTCCACTTCGCGCAGCTTGTCGAGGTTGCGGTCCAGGACGAACACCTCCGAGTGCATGCCCACGGCCAGTGTGGCCGCCGCCATGCCCGCCACCCCGGCGCCGAGGATCACCACGCGGGCGGCGCGCACCCCCGGGACACCGCAGACCAGCACTCCCCTGCCCCCGCCCGGCCGCATCAGGTGGTGGGCACCCATGAGCGGGGCCATCCGCCCCGCCACCTCGCTCATGGGCGCCAGCAGGGGGAGCGTGTTGTCCTCCTGGCGCACCGTCTCGTAGGCGATGGCCACGTTGCCGGCGGCCACCAGCGCCTCCGTGCACTCGCGTGACGCGGCGAGGTGCAGATAGGTGAAGAGTGTCTGGCCCGGGCGCTGCCCCAGGAGGTCGTACTCCTCGGGAAGCGGCTCCTTGACCTTGCACACGAGGTCGGCCGCCGCCCACACCTCCCGGGCGGAGTCGACGATCTTCGCCCCGGTCCGGACGAAATCGGCGTCGGGCATGGACGAGCCGGCGCCGGCCCCCCGCTCGACGTAGACCGTGTGGCCGGCGGAGGTGAGCTCGCGCACGCCCGCCGGTGTTAACGCCACCCGGTACTCGTCCTTCTTCACCTCACTCGGGACACCGATGATCATGGGCTACTCCTCGATGTTGCTCATCACGTGCTTCACCCGCGTGTAGTCCTCGAAGCCGTACTGGGAGAGGTCCTTGCCGTAGCCGGAACGCTTGAACCCGCCGTGGGGCATCTCGGCCACCAGCGGGATGTGCGTGTTGATCCACACGCAACCGAAGTCGAGATCACGCGCCATGCGCATGGCGCGGCCGTGGTCACGGGTCCACACCGATGACGCCAGTCCGTACTGCACGCCGTTGGCCCACTCCAGCGCCTCTGCCTCGTCGCTGAACTCCTGGACGGTGATCACCGGCCCGAACACCTCGGACTGGACCATCTCGTCGTCCTGGCGCAGGCCGGCGACGACGGTGGGCGCGAAGCAGAACCCGCGGTCGCCGACCCGGGCCCCGCCGGCCACCACCGACGCGTGCGCCGGGGTGCGCTCGAGGAAGCCGCTCACCCGCTCGAGCTGGGTGGCGTTGTTGAGCGGCCCGTAGTCGGCCTCCTCGTTCTCGCGGCCGCCGACGGTGGTCCCCTCCGCCTGTTCGACCAGGGCAGCCAGGAGCGCTTCGTGCACCCGGGGCGCCGCCAGGACCCGCGTGGCCGCGGTGCAGTCCTGGCCCGCGTTGAAGTACCCCGCACCGGCGATCCCCTCGGCCGCCGCGGCCGGGTCGGCGTCGTCGAAGACGATCACCGGCGCCTTGCCCCCCAGCTCGAGGTGGACTCGCTTGAGGCTGGGTGCCGCCGCCGCCGCGACCTCCATGCCGGCGCGGACCGAGCCCGTCACCGACACCATGGCGGGCGTGTCGTGCACCACGAGCGCCCGCCCGGTGTCGCGGTCACCGCACACCACGTTGAACACCCCCGGCGGGAGGTGCTCGGCCATGATCTCGGCCATGAGCAGCGTGGTGACCGGCGTCGTGTCCGAGGGTTTGAGCACCATGGTGTTCCCCGCCGCCAGCGCCGGGGCGAACTTCCACACGGCCATCATCATGGGGTAGTTCCACGGTGTCACCGCACCGCACACGCCGAGCGGCTCCCGGCGGACGAACGACGTGTGGCCCGCCATGTACTCCGCCGCGGCCAGACCCTCGAGGTGGCGGGCGGCGCCGGCGAAGAAGCGGATCTGGTCGACCATGGGCGGGATCTCCTCCTCCATGGTCAGCTGGTAGGGCTTCCCCGTGTTCTCGCACTCGGCCCGGACGAGGTCCTCGGCCCGGGCCTCGAGCGCGTCGGCGATGCGGATCAGCGCCAGGCTGCGCTCCGAAGGCGTGGTGCGGCGCCAGGAGATGAAGGCGTCGGCGGCGACACGCAGCGCGGCGTCGACGTCGGCCGGACCCGAGACGGGCGCCTCGGCGAAGGGCTCGCCGGTGCTGGGGTCGATCAGGGGTGCCGTCGGCCCGTCCTCGGCGTCGTCGATAAGCCCCTCCGACGAAGTTCTGCAGCCTGCGCATGCCGCTCCCTTCCCCACGTGCCCGTCGGTTACAGGATCACAGATGATCCCGCGCCCAACAAGCGTTTTCGCAATATCGGGACCAGAATATGACGAATTCTGCTTGACTGGGGCCGGAAAGATGACACAATTCTGCAGACCCGGGGCTCGCCCCCCGATGACGACGAGCGAAGCGAGGTGTGAGATGCCCGACACCGACGAACCGGTGGAGGCGGGCCTCGAGAACGAGCGGGGTCAGGCCGCCAGCGCCCTTCTCGACGCGCCGAACCGGGCCATCATCGAGGCGCTGCAGCGCGACGGGCGCCAGCCCTACGGGGCGATCGCCGAGGCGGTCGGGCTGTCCGAGGCGGCCGTGCGCCGGCGTGTCCAGCGCCTGCGCGAGTCGGGGATCATGCAGATCGTCGCGGTCACCGACCCGCTGCAGCTCGGCTTCACCCGCCAGGCGATGGTCGGGATCTCGGTGGAGGGCGACGTGCGCCGGGTGGCCGACAAGCTCACGTCCATGCAGGAGGTCGACTACGTCGTGATGTGCGCCGGCCGTTCGACATCCTGGCCGAGATCGTCTGCGAGGACGACGAGCGGCTGCTGCACGTCCTCAACGACTCGGTGCGCTCCATTCCGGGCGTGCGCGCCACCGAGACCTTCTTGTACCTGAAGTTGGCCAAGCAGACCTACTCCTGGGGCACGCGATGAGCGGCCCCGAACCCCGAGCGGAGGAACGATGAGCACCACGAGTCCCGAGAGCTCCCAACCTGAGCGATCAGGCGCGGCGCCATCTGTGGATGCACTTCAGCCGGATGGGCGCCTACGAGGACCACGAGGTGCCGGTGATCGTGCGGGGCGAGGGCGCCTACGTGTGGGACCAGCACGGCAAGCGCTACCTCGACGGCCTGGCCGGGCTGTTCACGTCGCAGATCGGTCACGGCCGCACCGAGCTCGCCGAGGCGGGTGCCAAGCAGGCCGAGACGCTCGCCTACTTCCCGCTCTGGACCTACGCCCACCCGCGCGCCATCGAGCTGGCCGACCGGGTGGCGGCCTACGCCCCGGGCGACCTCAACCGCGTCTTCTTCACGACCGGCGGCTCCGAGGCGGTCGAGTCGGCGTGGAAGCTGGCCCGCCAGTACTTCCGGCTGCGCGGCGAGCCGCTGCGGACGAAGGTCATCAGCCGCGTACATCGCCTACCACGGCACGTCCATGGGGGCGCTCTCCATCACCGGCATCCCCGACCTGCGCACGCCGTTCGAGCCGCTCGTCCCCGGGGCGATCAAGGTGCCGAACACGAACTTCTACCGCGCCGAGCTGTTCGCCGACGACGAGGTGGCGTTCGGCCGCTGGGCGGCCGACGAGATCGAGCGTGCCATCGTGCGGGAGGGCCCGGACACGGTGGCGGCGGTGTTCCTCGAGCCGGTGCAGAACGCCGGCGGCTGCTTCCCACCGCCGCCCGGCTACTTCGAGCGCGTCCGCGAGATCTGCGACCGCCACGGCGTGCTCCTCGTCTCCGACGAGGTGATCTGCGCCTTCGGACGCCTCGGCCACTGGTTCGGCGCCGTTCGGTACGGGTACCAGCCCGACATCATCACGGTGGCCAAGGGCCTGACCTCGGGCTACGCGCCGCTCGGTGCGATGATCGCCTCCGACCGACTGATGGAGCCGTTCCTCGGTCCCGGCGCCTCCTTCTTGCACGGGTTCACGTTCGCCGGCCACCCGGTGAGCTGCGCGGTGGCGCTGGCCAACCTCGACGTCTTCGAGGGCGAGCAGATCCTCCAGCACGTGCAGGCGACCGAGGCGTGCGTTCCGCGCCGCGCTCGAGGGTCTCGACGACCTGCCCATCGTGGGCAACGTGCGCGGCGCCGGCTACTTCTACGGGATCGAGCTCGTGAAGGACAAGGACAGCCGTCTCTCCTTCGACGACGAGGAATCCGAGCGCCTGTTGCGCGGCTACCTGTCGGGCGCGCTGTTCGACGCGGGGCTGATCTGCCGGGCCGACGACCGCGGGCGACCCGGTGGTGCAGCTCTCCCCCCGCTCATCTGCGGCCAGGAGGAGATCGACTACATCGCCTCCACGCTGCGCGAGGTGCTCTCCGAGGCGTGGCGTCGGGTGTAACGCCGGGGGCCGTCTCGGGCTACCAGCGGCTCTCGCTGTGGTGGGAGTCGGTGCCGGTCCCGCTGCCGCCGCGTCCGGCCCTCACCCAGGACCTGCACGTCGACGTGTGCATCGTCGGCGGCGGCTTCACCGGCCTGTGGACGGCCCACGCGCTGGCCCGGTCCGACCCCACCCTGCGGGTGGTCGTGCTCGAACGCGAGGTGGCGGGCTTCGGGGCGTCGGGGCGCAACGGTGGCTGGTGCTCGGCGCTGTTCGCCGCGTCCGACGCTGCGTTGACCCGCCGGTACGGGCCCGAGGCCATGCACGCGATGCGCCGGGCGCTGCAGGAGACGGTCGACGTCGTCGGCGCCAGCGCGGCGGAGCGAGGGCATCGACTGCCACTTCGCCAAGGGTGGGTCGGTGAACCTCGTGCGCAGCGAGGCGCAACGGGTGCGGGCGCTGGCCGAGGTGGACGAGGCGCGCGCGCTGGGCGTCGGCGCGGACGACCTGCGCTGGCTGGGGCCCGAGGAGACACGCCAGCTGATCGGGGCGGCCGGCACCCTGGGCGCGACCTTCACGCCGCACTGCGCCGCGCTGCAGCCCGCACTCTTGGCGCGCGGGCTGGCGGACGCGGTCGAGCGACGCGGGGTGCAGGTCTTCGAGCACACCGAGGTGCTCGACATCCAGGCGGGCTCGCCGAGCGGCGGCCCGTCGGTCGAGACCCGCGGCGGCACCGTGCGGGCGGACGTCGTGGTGCGGGCCACCGAGGCCTGGACGCCCACCCTGCCGGGGTTCCACCGCGACCTCGTCCCGGTGTACTCCCTCATGGTGGCGACCGAGCCCCTCGGCGACGGCTTCTGGGCGTCTGCGGGCCTCGAGGGTCGCGCCACCTTCGCCGACCACCGTCACATGATCATCTACGGGCAGCGCACGGCGGACGGCCGCATCGCCTTCGGAGGCCGCGGCGCGCCGTACCACTACGGCTCGACGATGCGGGCGGCCTACGACCGGGAGCCGGCGGTCCACGCCCTGTTGCGGCGCACGCTGATCGAGCTGTTCCCCGACCTGGAGGGCGCACGCTTCACGCACGCGTGGGGTGGGCCGCTCGGCATCCCGCGCGACTGGCACTCCTCGGTCGGCTTCGACCGTGGACCGGGCCTGGCCTGGGCGGGAGGGTACGTCGGCGACGGGGTGGCGACGGCCAACTTGGCCGGTCGCACGCTGGCCGACCTCATCACGGGAGCCGAGTCCCCCCTGACGGCGCTGCCGTGGGTGGGGCACCGCTCCCCGCCCTGGGAGCGCGAGCCCCTGCGCTGGCTCGGCGTCAACGCCGGGCTGTGGACGATGAGGCTGGCCGACCGGAGCGAGGCCCGGCGCGGACGGCCGAGCCGGCTGGCCGGGGCCATGGGGCGGCTCCTCGGGCAGTGATCGGTGCCATGATGCCGTCGTGCCGGAGACGGAGGCCGAGGCGGTCACCAAGCTGATCTACACCTACGCCGAGCGCATCGACGCCGGCGACTTCGCCGGGGTGGGCGAGCTCCTCGGGACAGGCCACCATGACCTTCGAGGGATTCGACGACGCCGTGACGGGGCGCCAGGCCATCGAAGACCTCTACACGCGCACGCACGCGGCGCTACGAGGACGGCACGCCACGCAGCAAGCACGTCATGACGAACGTGATCGTCGACGTGGCCGACGACGGCACCACGGCGTCGAGCCGCTCCTACTTCACCGTGCTGCAGGCCGTGCCCGGCGCACTGGCGCTGCAGCCGGTGATCGCCGGCCGGTACCGGCAAACCTACGAGCGGGTGGGAGCACGGTGGCGCATCGCCACCATGCACATCATCATCGACCTCACCGGCGATCTCGGCCACCACATGCTCTTCGACCTCGACGCGCCGTGAAGCTGACGCTCGCCTACGAATGGGGGTGCGCGCCCGCGAGGTTCTGGTCCCTCTACTTCGACCCCGAGTTCGCGGTCCGGATGCACCTCGAGGCCCTGGGCTCGACGTCGGCCGAGGTGGTGTCGCAGGAGGGCTCGCTCTCGAGTGGCCTGGTGCGAACCCTGCGCTACGGCCAACGTCCGCCCATGCCCGGCCCGGTGCGCAAGCTCTTCGGCGAGGAGGTCACGACGACGGAGGTGACCACGTTCGACCCGGCCTCCTCGCGGGCCGTCTTCACGATGACCCCCGGGACCATGGCCGACAAGACCCAGATCGACGGCGCGATCGCGCTGGACACCGGCGGCGACACGACGACCGAGACGTTCACCCTCGAGGCCCGCGTGAAGATCTTCGGGGCCGGTCCCGTCGTCGAGCGCTTCATCGAGCACCAGGCACGCGCCATGCAGGACGCCGCGGTGGCGTTCATGCGTGCCGAGCTGGAGCCCTGACCGTCCCCTCGTCGAGTAGCCGCCACAGGCGCTCGGTATCGAGGTGCTCCTCGCAGGCGTCGGCGATGCGGTCGATCTGGCGCTCGCGTGCCGCGGCGTAAGAGGTTCCCGACGGCCGCCACACCCGGACGGACCCGTCGCGCCGCGACGAAGCCGAGAAAGGAGGACCGGAAGGCGTCCTCCTCGAAGAGACCGTGCAGCGTCGTGCCCAGGACCCCGCCGCCGCGTCACGCAGGCCCAAGGGGTCGCTCGCGTCGGCACCGGTGAGCCAGGGCAGGCATCCGGGCCGGGGCTCGATGCGCCCGTGCCGGATCTCGTACCCGCGCACGGGTGTCCCGTCGTGGGCCCGGCCCGCCGTCAGACGAACGATCTTGTCGGCCTCGAAGAGCGTTCGCACGGGCAGCCAGCCCAGCCCGGTCGACGCGGGCTCCGAGGACTCGACGCCCGCGGGGTCATGGAGGACCTCGCCCATCATCTGGAACCCACCGCAGAGGCCGACGATCACGGGGGCCGCGGCGGCGCTCCGCAGGTTCGCCAACGCGCCGGCGAGGCCGCTGGCACGCAGCCAGCGCAGATCGTCCACCGTGGCCCGCGTCCCGCCCACGACGACGAGGTCGGGCCCGCCGAGCGCTCCCGCGTGGTCGACCCAGCGCACGTGGACGTCCGGCTCGGCGACGAGCGGGTCGAGATCGGTGAAGTTGGAGAGGCAGGGGAGGCGGATGGCCGCCACGTCGAGGCCGGCGGACCGGGGCGGTGGCGGCCCGGAGGGCCGGGACAGGGCGTCGAGCGCCAACGCCCCGAGGTGCGGCAGGACACCGAGCGTCGGGACGCCGCAGCGGTCCTCCAGCTCGGTCGTCGCAGTACCGAGGAGCGCACGGTCCCCGCGGAACCGGTTGATCACGAAGCCCCGCACGAGCGAGGACAGCTCAGCGGGCAGGAGCCCGACCGTGCCGAACAGGTGCGCGAACACGCCGCCGCGCTCGATGTCCCCGACCAGCAGTGCCGGGACGCCGGCGCGCCGCGCCAGGCCGAGGTTGACCAGGTCGTGCTGCAGCAGGTTGATCTCGGCCGGGCTGCCGGCGCGCGCGCAGACGACGACGTCGAAGCGCGCGCGCAGCGACGACAGTGCGGCGTCGACGACGCCGACGAGCGTGGGCTTGGACTGCTGATACCGGCCCGCATCGAGGACCCCGATCGGTCGCCCCATGACCACGACCTGCGAGGCGCGCTCGCCGGTCGGCTTGAGCAGGACCGGGTTCATGGCGACTTCGGGTGGGGCGCCCGCGGCGACCGCCTGCACCCATTGGGCGCGGCCGATCTCGCCGCCGTCGGTGGTGGCCATCGCGTTGAGCGACATGTTCTGGCCCTTGAAGGGGGCGACTGCGATGCCGCGGCGGGCCAAGGCGCGGCAGAGGCCGGTGACGACGGTGGACTTCCCGGCGTCCGACGAGGTTCCACACACCATGAGCGCGCCGTGCACGGCCCGTGTCTACACCGCCCTCCCGAACCCACTTGACCGGAGGCCCCACCAGCACACAAGGTGTGCGCCCACACACCTCGGTCGCTCACAGGGGGGCGCACCGGACCCGATCAAGGACCGGAGGTACTCGCGGTGACGATGGCCGAAGAGCTCGCGATCATCCACGACCCGGAGGTCGAAGAAGCCCTCCACGTCGAGCGACACGGGATCGACTACATCCCCGAGAGCGAACGTTGGGCCACGCCGAGGGACATCGGCGCCATGTGGGCGGGCGCCAGCGTGCAGGTCGAGTACTTCATCTACGGCGCCATCCTGATGACCCTCGGGCTGACGTTCGCCCAGGTCGTCATCGTCATCGTGCTGGGCAACCTGTCCTACTTCCTGCTCGGGCTCTGCTCGCTGCAGGGGCCCGACGCGGGCACGACCGTGTTCGCCGTCAACCGTGCCCCGTTCGGGCCCAACGGCTCCCGGCCGATCTCGGCCTTCAACTGGCTCACCCAGATCGGCTTCGAGGTCGAAGGGCTCATCCTCATCGTCGGCGCCGGGCTCGTCCTCGTGATCAAGGCGGGGTACCTGCCCGGGGACCCGGCCAAGGTCGTCCTCGTCGTCGTCGCCGTGCTCGTCCAGGGCATCCTGCCCTTCCTCGGCCACGCCGCCATCGTGAAGACCCTGCGCCTGCTCGTGCTCCCCTTCGTGATCCTCTTCGCGGTGCTGCTGGCCTTCGCCATCCCGCACGCCAACCTGCACGTCGTCAAGAGCAGCGGGGACTGGCAGGCCTTCACCGAGGCCCTCGCCTTCACCATCGCGCTGAGCGGCCTGGGCTGGACCGAGAACGGCAACGACTACACCCGGTACTGCCCGTCGGACACGTCGAAGAAGGGCATCGTCGGCTGGGTCTTCCTCGGCACGGCCGTGCCCGAGATCCTGATCATGACGCTCGGAGCGGTGGTCGGCACCTTCGTCCTGAACATCGGGACGGGGGCGGGGGGGTTCCTGCCCTTCGCCCATCAGCACGCCATCCCCTCCTGGTTCGTGGTGGTGTTCCTCGTCTTCGCAACGCTGCAGATCTTCGGCGTGAACAGCCTCGACATGTACTCGTCGGGCGTGACGCTCCAGGCCATCGGGGTCCCGGTGAAGCGGTACCAGGCGGTGCTCATCGACTGCGTGATCGCCCTCGGCGTCACGATGTGGGCCATCTTCAGCGGGTCCTTCACCGAGTACCTGTCCGACTTCGTCGACCTCGTGATCGTCTGGATCGCCCCCTGGAGCGCCATCTTCTTGGTCGACTGGGTGCTCCGGCGCTACCGCTACGTGCCGAGCGAGCTGCAGAGGACGGGCCGCGACTCGCTGTACTGGCGCCAGGGGGGCATCAACTGGTCGGCGATCGATCGCGCAGGTGGTCGGCATGTACGCCGCCATCTCGGCGCTCTACGTCAACCCGACCTATTACTTCCGGGTCCCGCGCTGGATGAACGAGGTGACCGACCACACACAGGACGCCTCCCACTACGGGGGGGACTTCAGCATCTTCCTCGGCATGGGGGTGGCCGCGCTGGCCTACCTCGTGCTGGCCTCGCGCCGGGTGCGCAAGGAGGCCGACGCGCAGGAGGAGCTCCTGCTGCGGAGGAGGGGCTCCTGACCGCCTGAGGGCTCAGTCCCAGTCCTCGACCAGGCCGCCCGCCCCGTCGGCGATGGAACAGCGGCATGGCGCCCAGGGTGCGGACCAGGGCCGCGTCTTCGCCCAGGACCTCGCGCCAGCCGCCGCCCTCGGTCATGAGGCATCCGATGACCACGGGCTCGGCGTCCATGCGGCGCACCAGGCGCAAGGCCGACGACAGCGAGGCCCCCGTGGAGATGACGTCGTCGACCACCGCCACCCGTCTGCCCGCGCACGGCGCCGACACGGGCCGGGTCCATGCGCAGCCGCTGCGGCTTGTCCGTGGTGATGGAGTACACCGGCTCCGACCACGTCTCGCCCAGGTGGATCTTGGGTGTCTTGTGCAGGATCACGTAGTCGTCGAGCCCCAACGCCCGGCTGGCCTCGATGGCCAGCGGGATCCCCATGGTGGCCACCGACACGACGATCTCGGGCCGTTCCGGTCGCATCAACTCGGCCAGCTCGCGCCCGGCCGTCTCCGCGAACGCGACACCCAGGTCGACGCAGATGAGCAGCGCGATGGACAGCTCGTCGGAGAGCGGGACGAGCGGGAGCTCCACCGTCTGGCTCCCGACCGTGGTCGTGTAGGTGGCCGTGGACATGGCTCGAGCGAGCTTATGTGCCCGACCGAACACCCCAGGAGGGTGCGGCGCCGTGCGCCCCTGATGACGCTGGTATCTAGGGTCCTTGGCCCCTAGTGTGCCCGAAGGCTTCGTGGCGACAATGATCGCGCCAAGGTGCGAGAGCGGCACGCGCGGACGCGCGCTCCGGACAGGACGAGGAGAGCGGTGGCTCGAGCACGACCGGAGGCGGCAGCGTCGGGACGGCGGGGCGGGGCGCTCGACCCCCGGCTGCTGCACTACGCGCGCACCACCCGGCGCTTCGTCGTCCAGGCCATCGCCATCGGCGGCGGGACGGCGCTCCTGGTCGTCGCGCAGGCGTGGCTCATCGCCACCGTCGTCGACGAGGCCTTCTTCCACCACGGGTCGCTCTCCTCCCTGCGTGACCCTCTCATGCTCCTGCTCGCGGTCATCGTCGGGCGCGCCGTGCTGGCCTGGGTGACCGAAACGACGGCCCACCGGGCCTCGGCCTCGGCCAAGTCCGAGCTGCGGCACTCGGCGGCCGCGCACATCGCCGCCCTGGGCCCGACGGGCCTGGAGCAGAAGGACGACGGACGGCTCACGGTGCTGGTGACCACCGGGATCGACGCCCTCGACGGCTACTTCTCCCGCTACCTGCCCCAGCTCTTCCTCGCCGTCATCGTCCCGGTGACCATCATCGCCGTGGTGGCCGGGGCCGACTGGATCTCGGCCGCCCTCATCGCGGTGACCGTTCCCCTGATCCCGGTGTTCATGGGCCTGGTCGGGCTGACCACGAGGGACCGCACGGCTGCCCGCATGCGGTCCCTCCAGCGGCTGGCCGGGCACTTCCTCGACGTGGTGGCCGGCCTGCCCACCTTGAAGGTCTTCGGCCGGGCCAAGGCCCAGGCCCGGGCCATCGCAGAGGTCACCGACCGCTACCGGACCACGACGCTGGCCACCCTCAGGCTGACCTTCCTCTCGTCGCTCATCCTCGAGCTGCTGGCCACCGTCTCGGTGGCCCTGGTCGCGGTGGCCGTCGGGCTGCGACTGCTCGACGGGCACATGAACTTCCACGCCGCCCTCTTCGTGCTCGTCCTCGCCCCCGAGGCCTATCTGCCCCTGCGCGCCCTCGGCGCCAACTTCCACGCCAGCGCGGACGGGATGAAGGCGGCCGAGCAGGTCTTCGAGCTCCTCGAGACGCCGGCCGGCGAGGGGGTGGGGGGCTCGGTCCGGCCGCGGGACGCGAGCATCCGCATCACCGGGCTCGAGGTCAACTACCCGGGGCGCCGCATCCCGGCCCTCCAGGGCGCCGACCTCGTCGTCGAGCCGGGCGAGATCGTCGCGCTCACCGGTCCGAGCGGCTGTGGCAAGTCGACCCTCGTCGACGTCGTCCTCGGCCTGCGCCGCCCCGGTTCGGGCCGGGTTCTGCTCGGCGGGGTGGACCGGCGCGACCTGGACCTCGACGCCTGGCGGGCCGGCATCGGCTGGGTGCCCCAGCGGCCGCACCTCTTCGCCCGCTCCGTGGCCGACAACGTCCGTGTCGGGCGACCCGGCGCCAGCGCGGCCGAGGTGGCGGCTGCGCTGGAGGCGGCCGGACTGGCGTCGGTCGTGCGGCGCCTCCCCCACGGCGTCGACACCCGCCTGGGCGACGGCGGCGCCGGCTTGTCGTTGGGCGAGCGCCAGCGTCTGGCCCTGGCCCGCGCCTTCGTGCGCGACCCTTCGCTCCTGGTCCTCGACGAGCCGACGGCCAGCCTCGACGCCGAGACCGAAGCCGACGTCCTCGACGCCGTGCGCCGGCTGACCGAGGGGCGCACCGCGTTGGTCGTGGCGCACCGGCCCGCCCTCGCCGCCCTGGCCGACCGCGTCGTGCGCCTCCCGCTGCCGGTGGTGGCGGCGTGAGCGCGACCGTCTACGAACCAGGGGCGGACCGACCGGCCACCGTCGGCCGCACGCTCGGCGTCGCCCGAGTCGCCCGCGTCCGGCTGGCGCAGGCCTCCGTGCTCGGGGCGGGCGCCATCGGCGCGTCGATCGCGTTGATGGGCACCTCGGCCTGGCTCATCTCGCGCGCCGCCCTGCACCCCTCCGAGGCCTCCTTGACCCTGGCCATCGTGGGCGTCCAGGTCTTCGGCCTCTCGCGCGGCTTCCTCCGCTACGGCGAACGGCTCGTCGGACACGACGCTGCCCTGCGGGTGCTGGCCGATCTGCGCCTCCGTGTCTACGGTCGGCTCGAGGCGATCGCCCCGGCCGGCCTCCCTCTCTTTCGCCGGGGCGACCTCGTGTCCCGGGTGGTCGACGACGTCGACTCCCTCCAGGACGTCGTGTTGCGCGTCATCCAGCCCTTCGCCGTGGCCTGCCTGGTCGGGGCGGGCACCGTCGCCGTCGTGTGGATGCTGCTCCCCGGCGCCGGCGCCGTGCTGCTGGTGGCCCTCGTGGTCTCGGCCACGGCGGTGCCCTGGCTGACCGGTCGTCTGGCCAGGCGGGAGGAGTCCAAGCAGGCGTCGGCCCGGGGCGAGCTGGGCGCGGCGGTGGTCGACCTCATCGAGGGAGCACCCGAGCTGACCGTCATGGGGGGCACCGGGGAGCAGGTGGAGCGGATCGCCCGGGCCGATCGCCGGCTCCGGGCGACGGCCCGCCACGGCGCGGGCACGACCGGCATCGGGCTCGGCCTGACCACCGCGCTGGCCGGTCTGGCCAGCTGGGGTGCCTTGGCCCTGGGGGTGCGGGCCACCCACGGCGGCCATCTCGACGGCGCCCTGCTGGCCGTGCTGGCGCTCGTCCCGCTCGCCGCCTTCGAGCTCGTGGCCCCGCTGCCGGCGGCCACCCAGGCGCTGCAACGCTCGCGCACGGCGGCCGGACGCGTGTTCGCCGCCACGGACGCCCCGGCACCCGTCGACGAGCCGGACACCCCGCTGCCGCTGCCCGGCGCGGTGCCCGGCGCGCACGCACTGCGCCTGCGCTCGGTCTGGGCCGGCTACCCCGGCACCGACCGGCCGGTCCTGCGCGGGGTGGATCTCGACCTCGCCCCGGGACGCCGAGTGGCCGTGGTCGGGCCGAGCGGGGCCGGCAAGTCGACGCTGGCCGACGTCGTGGTGCGCTTCTTGCCCGTCGACGGCGGCGAGGCGACCCTCGACGGTGTCTCCCTCGACCGGTTCTGCTCCGACGACGTGCGCCGGGTGGTCGGGCTGGTCGAGCAGCGCCCGCACCTCTTCGACACGACCCTGGCCGAGAACCTTCGGGTGGGCCGGCGCTCGGCCGGCGACGACGAGCTGGTCGACGTGCTGGCCCGGGTCGGCCTGGGCGACTGGCTCGCCGGGCTGCCCGCCGGGCTGGCCACCCGGGTCGGGCCGGCGGGCAGCCGCCTCTCGGGCGGGCAGCGCCAGCGCGTCGCCGTGGCGCGCGCGCTCCTCGCCGACTTCTCCATCCTCGTCCTCGACGAGCCGGCCGAGCATCTCGACCCCGCGGCCGCCGACTCCCTCACCGCCGACCTCCTGGCCCTCACCGAGGGCCACTCGACCCTCTTCATCACCCACCGCCTGTCCGGCTTGGACCGGGTCGACGAGATCGTCCTCCTCGAGGAGGGACGGGTGATCGAACGCGGCACCCACACCGACCTCGTGACCGCCGGTGGCCGCTACGCCGGCCTGTGGTGGGACGAGTTGATGAACGACGGGCCCGACCCGACCCCCGCCTCCCCGCCGGCGCTCGGGTCCGTCCTCGATGAAGCAGTCCTCAACGAAGGGAGCGACACCCCGTGAGCCTGGACCTCGCACGCTGGCAGTTCGCCAGCACCAGCATCTACCACTTCCTCTTCGTCCCGGTGACCATCGGGCTGGCCTTCCTGGTGGCCCTCCTGCAGACCGCGTGGTACCGCAACGGCGACGACACCTACCGACGGCTGGCCCGTTTCTTCGGGTCGCTGCTGCTGATCAACGTGGCGATCGGCGTGGTGACGGGGCTGATCCAAGAGTTCGAGTTCGGCATGAACTGGTCCGCCTACTCGCGCCTGGTCGGCAACGTCTTCGGCGGCCCGCTGGCCATGGAAGGCCTGGTCGCCTTCTTCTTGGAGTCGACGTTCCTCGGCATCTGGATCTTCGGCTGGAACCGCCTCTCGAAGAAGGCGCACCTGGCCTGCATCTGGCTGGTGGCGGCGGGGACCATGCTCTCGGCCGCCTTCATCATGGCGGCCAACTCCTGGATGCAGCACCCGGTCGGTTTCACCACGAACAACAGCACCCACCAGCCCCAGCTCAACAACATCTGGGCGCTGTTCACGAATCCCGTCTTCCTGTGGGGCTACACCCACGTCGTCGTGGCCTCCCTCGTCACCGGCGCCGCGGTGATGCTCGCGGTGTCCGCCTGGCACCTCTACCGCAAGCACCAGGTCGAGGCCTTCCACCGCACCGCCGTCATCTCGCTGGTGGTCCTGTTGCCGGCGGTCGCCTTCAACCTCTTCGTGGGCAGCGAGCTCGGCGTCGTGGAAGGCACCTATCAGCCGATGAAGATCGCGGCGGCCGAAGCGCTGTGGACCACCTGCGACAGCCACTGCCCGTTCTCGCTCTTCCAGATCGGCGGTGGGAACAACGACGAGACCCCGACCCAGATCCTCGAGATCCCCGACCTGCTGTCCATCTTGGCCACCAACCACGTCGACGGCACCGTGCAGGGGCTCAACAACCTGAACGCCGAGTACCAGAAGGAGTACGGGCCGGGGAACTACATCCCCAACGTCTTCATCCAGTACTGGTCCATGCGGGTCATGGCCTACCTGGGCTCGCTGGTCTTCCTCTTCGCGCTGTGGGGGGCCTGGCTCCTCTACCGCCACAAGCTCGACCGCGCCAAGTGGTTCCTGCGAACAGCGCCCTGGGTGGTGATCCTGCCCTTCCTCATCAACACGGCGGGGTGGATGCTGACCGAGAACGGACGGCAGCCCTGGATCGTCCAGGGGCTCATGCTGACCAAGAACGGGGTGTCCTCCTCGGTCTCGGCGACCGACATCTGGATCTCGCTCGTCGTCTTCTACCTGATCTACGCCGTCCTCGGCGTCGCGTGCGCTTGGCTGATGATCCGTTTCGGTCGCCGCTCCATCGGCGACGACCCGCTGGCCAAGATCACCGCCGAGGGTGAGGGCGGCCCCGGCGGCCCCGGCGGCCCCGGCGGCTCCGGCGGCTCCGGCGGCACCGGCACCACGTCCCCCGACGCCGAGTCCGACTCGTCCCACGAGGACGAGGACGACCTGGCCCTCGTCTACTAGGAGGCCGACATGGGAGGATTCAATCTCGGAGACCTCTGGTTCGTCATCGCCGCCATCTTCTGGGCCGGCTTCTTCGTCCTGGAGGGGTTCGACTTCGGCGTCGGCATGCTGCACTCCTTCATCGGCCGCAACGACCTCGAGCGCCGGGTGCTGGTCAACACGATCGGGCCCATCTGGGACGGCAACGAGGTGTGGCTGATCGTGGCCGGGGCGGTGATCTTTGCCGCCTTCCCGGGCTGGTACGCCACCATGTTCTCGGCGCTCTATCTGGCGCTCGTGGTCCTGCTGGCCGCCCTGATGGCGCGGGGAGTCTCCTTCGAGTACCAGCGCAAGTTCGACGACCCCCGCTGGCGCAGTGCCTGGCGGTGGGCCCTGACGATCGGCAGCGCCCTGATCCCGCTCTTGCTCGGGGTGGGCCTGGGCGACCTGCTGCACGGCCTGCCCATCAACAGCTCGCACGAGTTCACCGGCAACTTCTTCGACCTCCTCACGCCCTTCGGCCTGTGGTCGGGACTCACGCTGCTGGTGCTCTCGCTCCTCATGGGCGCCACCTACCTGACCCTCAAGACGACCGGCGAGCTGCACGAGCGGGCGCAGAAGGCGTCGGCGGCCATCGGCGCGGTGGCCATCGTGGTCACGTTCGGGTTCATGACCTGGATCCACGTCGGCCTGAGCACAGGGTTCGTCCCCAAGCCCATCGAGGCCCTGGGCCTCATGGCCGTCATCGGCGCCGCCTGGGCCGCCCAGGCCAAGGCGGAGGGGTGGGCCTTCACCGCTGCCGCCATCGGCATGGCCGGGACGGTGGGGGCGCTCTTCAGCGAGCTCTATCCCCGGGTCATGATCTCGAGCACCAACTCCGCATACAACCTGACCATCGCCAACAGCGCGAGCCCGTCGTACACGCTGAAGGTGATGACGGTGGTCGCGGTCGTCGTCTTCCCCGTCGTCCTCATCTACCAGGCGTGGGGCTACCACATCTTCCGCAAGCGCCTTGCGGTGCCCCGGGTCGGAGGTGACGAGCGCGAGTCCGCGGCGCCGCCGGACGCCGGGACGAGCACGCCCGCCGAGACGTCATAGGTCGAGTTCGGGCCGGGTCGGCGCACCCGCCCGGCGGTGCTCTCAGAGACCCGGGCTGCTCTGCATGATCCCGCCGTCGGCGAAGATCGTCGTCGCCGTGACGTAGCTGGCGCCGTCACCCGCGAGGAAGGCCACCACCGAGGCGATCTCCGCCGGCTCGGCCATGCGGCCGATCGGGATGGCGCTGTCCAGCTTGGCCAGCGCCGCCGGGTCGTTGATCGTCTGGGCGTTGATCGGCGTGTTCACGGCGCCGGGCCCGACCCCGACGACGCAGATGTTGTGGGGGGCGAGCTCGACGCCCGCGGTCCGGGTCAGCATGCGCATGCCGCCCTTGGAGAGGCAGTAGGGGGTGTTGCCGGGCATGGGCCAGTCCTCGTGGACCGACGTCATGTTGATGATGCGGCCCCCGCCCCCCTGGGCGATCATCTGCTTGGCCGCCAGCTGGGTGCCGAAGAAGGCGCTCTTGAGGTTCACCGCCATGACCTTCTCGAACTGCCCTTCGGTCGTGTCGAGCACCGAGGTCCGGGTCTCGATGCCGGCGTTGTTGACCATGACGTCGAGGCGGCCGTAGGTGGAGACCGCGGTGTCGATCATTCGCTGGAGGTCCTCGACCTTGGAGACGTCGGCTTCGACCCCGACCGCCGTGTCGCCCAGGCTGGCGATCTTGCGCTCGAGTTCCTCCTCCGCCTGCTCGTTGGCGACGTAGTCGATGACGACCTTTGCCCCCTGCTCGGCCAGGGCCAGCACCACCGCCGCACCGATGCCGGTGTTGCCCCCGGTCACGATGGCGACCTTGCCCTGCAACTCGTCAGCCATGGCGTCCCTACCTCCGTTCCGGTCCCGCGACGGACCCCGTCGCGAGCGATGCCCGGACCATATCGGACCGCTCGGCCGACGAGAAGGGGGGCGAAGGTCACCTCACCCGCACTCCGGGCGCCGGCGTTCACCTGAACGTCACCGTGGGGGTGATCGATCACCTGACCGTCACCCGACCCGGACAGATGGCCCCTTGAGCCTGGTACCCCCGTTCCCTAGCATCGGCCCGGTGACCACAGACACCGCGACAGACCACCAACCAGAGATCTTTCCCCCCATCGCCGACTACGGGTTCATCTCGGACTGCGAGAACAGCTGTCTGGTGGCGCCGGACGGCTCGGTCGAGTGGTTATGCCTGCCACGGCCGGACTCCCCGAGCGTCTTCGGCGCCCTTCTGGACCGCACGGCCGGCAACTTCCGCTTCGGCCCCACCGGCACCCAGGTGCCGCACCAACGGCGCTACGTGCCCGGGACCATGGTGCTCGAGACGACCTGGCACACCCCGACGGGGTGGCTAATCGTCGAGGACCTGCTCGTGGTGCAGCCCGTGACGGACGGGGCCCGCCGGCCGGACTATCGCCGCTCCCCCGGTGACGCCGCCGCCACCGGGACCATCCTGCGCCTGGCGACGTGCATCGAGGGCCACGTCGAGGTGGTGACCAACGTGGTCCCCATCTTCGAGTACGGGGTCCAGACCGGGATGTGGGACTACGAGGGGGAGGGCTACGAGACCATGACGGTCCGCCCCCCGGTCGGCGACCCCGTCCTCACCGTGAACTCGACCATCCGCCTCAGCGCCGTCGGGGCGCGCTGCTACGGCCGCTCCACGTTGGGGAAGGGTGAGTCGGCCTTCGTCGCGCTCTCGTGGTCCGGCCACCGCCCCGCCAATCTCGAGGAGGCGCAGGAGCAGCTCGCCGCCACCGTCGTCTACTGGCGGGACTGGCTGTCCAACGGCACGTTCCCCGACCATCCGTGGCGCAGCTACATGGAGCGCAGCGCCCTGACGCTCAAGGGGCTGAGCTACGCGCCGACCGGCGCCGTCATGGCGGCCGCGACGACCTCGCTGCCCGAGACGCCGGGCGGAGCACGCAACTGGGACTACCGCTACACCTGGATCCGCGACTCCTCGTTCATGCTGCGCTCTTTGTACCGGCTCGGATTCGACTGGGAGGCCCTCGAGTACTTCGCCTTCATCATCGAGGCGCTGGCCGGGGGGGGCGGCAACTTCGAGCTTCAGATCATGTACGGCATCGACGGGCGGAAGGACCTGAGCGAGCAGACCCTCGACCACCTGACGGGGTGGCGCAACTCGCGGCCGGTGCGGGTGGGCAACGGCGCCTGGGACCAGCACCAGAACGACGTTTGGGGCATGCTCCTCGACGCGGTGGACATCCACCTGCGCCAGGGCGCGGCCCAGATCGTCAAGCCGATGTGGGAGGGCCTGGCCACGATGGTGGAGGCGGCCATCGCGCACGCGGGGGACCCCGACCAGGGCATCTGGGAGATCCGGGGCGATCCCGAGCACTTCACGGCCTCCAAGGTCCTGTGCTGGGTGGCCATGGACCGCGGCGCCGACATGGCCCGGCTCCGCCAAGAACCCGACCGGGCCGAGGCGTGGCGCAAGGCGGCCGACGAATTGAAGGCCGAGATCCTCGACCGGGGCGTCGATTCGCGGGGCCGGTTCCGCCAGGCCTACGGCAACGAGGAGCTCGACGCCTCGCTCTTGTTGATCCCGATCCTCGGCTTCCTGCCGCCCGACGACGACCGCGTGCGGGCCACCGTGCTCGCCATCGCCGACGAGCTGACCGAAGACGGGCTCGTGCTCCGCTACAAGGTCGACACCACCGACACCGGGTTCGAGGGCAAGGAAGGGACGTTCACCATCTGCTCGTTCTGGCTGGTCACCGCGCTGGCCATGATCGGCGAGGAGGAGCGTGCCCGGGCCCTGTGCCAGAAGCTGCTCGCCTTCGCCGGGCCGCTGCAGCTTTACGCCGAGGAGATCGACGCGGCCACGGGCGAGCACCTGGGCAACTTCCCCCAGGCCTTCACCCACCTGGCCCTGATCGACGCGGTGGGCCGGCTCATCGAGGCCGAGCACGGCGCCGGGCCGGTCTAGATCGCGGCCCCGATCGAGCCCCGCCCCTGACAACCGAGCACAGCGAACGCCGGTGGGCACCACGGCGTGAGGAGGTCCTTCCATGGCCGAGCACTACGACGTCATCATCATCGGAACGGGAGCGGGCGGAGGCACCCTGGCCCACACGCTGGCCCCCACGGGCAAGCGGATCCTGCTCCTCGAACGGGGCGGCTTCCTCCCGCGGGAGAAGGAGAACTGGGATCCCGAAGCGGTCTTCGTCAAGGGCCGCTACACCTCATCCGATTCCTGGCAGGACAAGGCCGGCAAGGCCTTCCAGCCCGGGGTCCACTACTACGTCGGGGGCGCCACCAAGCTCTACGGCGCCGCCCTCTACCGCTTGCGCCCGGGCGACTTCGGGGAGCTCAAGCACGCCGACGGCGTCTCTCCCGCCTGGCCCCTGACCTACGAGGACTTCGAGCCGTTCTACACCAAGGCCGAGTGGCTCTACCAGGTCCACGGCGACCATGGCGCCGACCCGACCGAGGGTGCCTGGAGCCGCCAGTACCCGCACCCGCCCGTCAGCCACGAGCCCCGGATCCAGCAGATCCACGACGACCTGGCGAAGGCCGGCTACCACCCGTTCCACGCTCCCTGCGGCATCCTCCTCGACGAGGCGAACCCCCCGACGAGCGCCTGCATCCGCTGCACCTGGTGCGACGGCTACCCGTGCCTGGTGCACGCCAAGGCGGATGCCGAGACCATCGCGGTCCTGCCGGCACTGGAGCACCCGAACGTGACGCTGCGCGTGGACACCGAGGTGACACGCCTGCAGACCGACGCCGGCGGCCGCACGGTCACCGGCGTGATCACCCAGCACGGGAGCACCGAAGAGGTGTTCACCGCCGACATCGTGGTGGTCTCGGCCGGGGCCACCAACAGCGCCCGGTTGCTGCTGGCCTCGGCCAGCGACGCCCACCCCAACGGGCTGGCCAACGGCTCGGACCAGGTGGGGCGCAACTACATGTTCCACAACTCCAAGGCCGTCGTGGCGCTGGGCAAGGAGCCCAACGAGACCGCCTTCCAGAAGACGCTCGGGCTCAACGACTTCTACTTCGACGGCCCCGACTTCGACTTCCCGTTGGGCAACATCCAGATGGTCGGCAAGTCGAACGCCGAGGCCATGAAGGGCGAGGAGCCCCACCTCACCATGCTGGCGCCCCACTGGAGCCTGGCCGACGTCGCCTCCCACGCCGTCGACTTCTGGCTGACCACCGAGGACCTCCCGACGCCCGAGAACCGCGTCACGCTCGACGGCGAGGGCACCGTGCACCTGGCCTACACGTCGACCAACGACAAGGAGGCCGAGCGCCTCTACGAAGAGCTGAAGAAGATCTTGAACCACGTCGGCATGGCCCAGCACCACGTGCTCGAGAAAAACTTCTACATGTCGATGGACATCCCGGTGGCCGGGGTGGCGCACCAGGCCGGCACCTGCCGCTTCGGCACCGATCCCGAGACCTCCGTGCTCGACGCGAACTGCAAGACCCACGAGGTGGACAACCTCTACGTCGTCGACACCAGCTTCTTCCCCAGCATCGGCGCCGTGAATCCCGCACTGACCGCCATGGCCAATGCCATCCGTGTGGGCGAGCATCTCACCGAGCGGCTGGCCTGAGCCCGACCGCCGGCCCGAGCCGGGTCGGGGACGCGGGCCGAGACCACCACCGTCTACGCGGCCGGGCTCGTCCAGGGCATCGCCCTGGTCACCTTCCCGGCCGCCAGCACCATCTTCACCAGCCCCGCGCACTACGGGTTGTCGACCACGCAGTACGGCTCCCTGTTCCTGCCCCAGGTGGTGACCGCCATCACGGCCTCGTTGCTCGGTGCCGGACTGGCCCGGCGGTTCAGCCTCAAGCGCGTCTTCGTGGCCGGCCTCCTGGCCGACCTGGCCTCGATGGGGTTGCTCGTCACGAGCCAGTTCTTCACGAGCACGCAGGCACTGGCCTACGGCCTGCTCCTGGCGGCCACGGCCGCCCTCGGTGTCGGCTTCGGGCTGGTGGTGCCGGCTCTCAACACGTTCACGGCCGCCTTCCACCCCCACGGCGTCGACAAGGCGGTCCTCACCCTCAACGCGCTGCTCGGCCTGGGCACCGCACTGGCCCCGGTCTTCGTCGCCCTCTTCGTCGGGATCGGTGCGTGGTGGGGACTGCCGGTGATGTCGGCCGTCCTCCTCGCGGCGCTCTTGGTGCCGAGCGCGCGCCTGCCCCTGCACCCGGCCGGCACCCAGGCCTCGGCGCCCGCGGCCGGGAAGCCTCCGCCGCTCCATCTCCCCTCGCGCTTCTGGCTCTTCGCGGGCTTCGCCGTCCTCTACGGCATCTGCGAGACGATGAACGGGAACTGGTCCGAGACGCTCATGTCGCACCTGGGCGCCTCGGCCACGACGGCCTCGCTGGCGCTCACCACGTTCTGGGTGATGGTCACGCTCGGCCGCATCCTCTTCGCCCTCGTGCAGCGGGCGTTCCCGACGCCACGCACGTACCACCTGCTGCCCTTCGTGCTGGCGGGCGCCTTCGTGCTCGTCGCCCTCCTCCCCGAGGGGTCGACGGCGCTGGGCGTGGTGGCCTTCGGCGTCGCGGGTCTCGGCTGCTCGGCGCTCCTCCCGCTCACGATCAGCTTCGGCCAGGAACAGCTCGTCGCCCTGTCGTCCGTGGTGGCCGGCGCCATCATCGCCTTCTACCAATTGGGCTACGGGATCGCCGCCTTCGGTGCCGGGCCGCTGCAGGGTGCCGGCGTCAGCCTCTCGACCATCTTCGGCGTGACGGCGGTGTGCGCACTCGCCCTGGGCGCTCTCTCGTTCCTCATGGCCCGACGACGCCACCGGGTGTCGCACCTTCATCCCCGTCCGGCGCTGCAGGCCCAGCCCGGCGCCGGCTGATGCCGACCTCGTATCCTGGCCACTCGACCGCCGCGGCCCCACCACCGCGAGGAAAGGAACCACCGTGAGCGCAACCCCACGCCATCGGGTCGTCATCGTCGGTGGCGGCTTCGGCGGCTTGCCCGCCACCCGTCTCCTCGCGCGCTCCGACGTCGACATCACCCTCATCGACCAACGCAACCACCACCTGTTCCAGCCGCTGCTGTACCAGGTGGCCACCGGCATCATGTCCCAGGGCCAGATCGCCCCGGTCCTGCGGCACAAGTTCCGCCGCCGCAAGAACGTCGAGGTGGTGCTGTCCAAGGTCACCGGCTTCGACCTCGAGCGCCGCGTCGTGCACACCACGGGCATCCCCGGCGAGGTCCGCGACTATCCCTACGACAGCCTCATCGTGGCGGCGGGCGCCGGCCAGTCCTACTTCGGTCACGACGAGTTCGCCCTGGTCGCCCCGGGCATGAAGACGATCGACGACGCCATGGAGCTCCGCCGGCGCGTGTACGGCGCCCTCGAGGTCGCCGAGACGATGACCGACGCGGCGCTGCAGCGATTCTGGATGACGTTTGCCGTCGTCGGCGCCGGGCCCACCGGCGTCGAGCTGGCGGGTCAGATCCGCGAGCTGGCCTGCCGGAGTCTGACCAAGGACTTCCGGAACATCGATCCCGCGGCGGTCAGGGTGATCCTGATCGACGGCGGGAGGGAACCGCTGGCCAACTTCGGCGACCGGCTCTCGGAGCGTGCCGCCACCGAGCTCGAAAAGATGGGCGTCGAGCTGCGCATGGGCCTGCGCGTCGTCGGCGTCGACCCACTCGGCGTCGACACGGAGACCGCGGAGAAGGAGAAGGGGCGCTTCGAGTGCGCAACGACGATCTGGGCGGCCGGTGTCCAGGCGTCACCGTTGGCCGCGATGCTCGCCGAGGCCACCGGGGCCACCACCGATCGCGCCGGGAGGATCGAGGTGTTGCCCGACCTCACCCTGCCTGGCCACCCCGAGGTGTTCGCGCTCGGTGACATGGCCAGCCTCAACGATCTGCCCGGGGTCTGTGAGGTGGCGATGCAAGGCGGCCTGCATGCCGCCAACACGATCAAACGGCGGCTCAAGGGCCAGGGCGGTCGCCCGTTCAAGTACCGCGATCTCGGCAGCGCCGCGTCCATCGGCCGCTTCAAGGCCGTCGTCAGCGTGCACGGCCTGCACCTGAGCGGGTTCCCCGGCTGGGTGGTGTGGTTCTTCGTCCACATCGGCTTCCTGAATGGCTTCGGCAACCGTTTCAGCACGATGGTCCGGTGGTTCCAGGCCATGGTCGGGCACGCCCGGCCGGAGCGTGTCTTCAGCGTGGGACATACCGGCGGCGACCTCAGCCTGCCCGACGACGTCAAGGCCCAGGTCATGCCCAAGCCGTTCCCGATCCTCGACGCCGACCCGAAGCTGCTCGAGCGTCTGGGCCACGAGGCCGCCCCCACCGGGCCGGCGACTCGCGCCGACGCGGCTGCGGGGGATGCCTCGGGTGCCGCGTGAACGAGACGCCCCGGCCGGGACCGGCCCGGACCAGTACATTCGCCGGATGATCCTCGATCGATTCCTCGTCACCGACCAGGTCGCCATCGTCACCGGCAGCGGTCGCGGCATCGGCGCCGCCACCGCGGTGGCACTGGCCCAGGCGGGTGCCGACGTCGTGCTGGCCGCCCGGACCGAGGACCAACTGCGCGAGGTGGCCGAGCAGGTCGAGGCGGCCGGACGCCGCGCCGTCGTCGTGCCGGGCGACCTGAACGATTTCGAGCTCATGGCCTCGCTCGCCGAGACGGCCTTCAGCGAGCTGGGCCGCGTCGACATCGTCGTCAACAACATGGGCGGCACCATGCCGCGGTCTCTCCTCGACACGTCGCCCGGCTTCTTGGAGCGGGCCTTCCGCTTCAACGTCTCGTCCGGGCACGCGCTGGTGCGCGCCGCCGTCCCCCGCATGCTCGAGGGCGAGCACCCGGGCGGCGCCATCGTCAGCGTGTGCTCGACCATGGGGCACGTGGCCGGGCGCGGCTACCTGGGCTACGGGACCGCCAAGGGCGCGCTGGAGCAGTACACCAGGCTCGCCTCGCGCGACCTCGCGCCGCGCATCCGGGTCAACGCCATCGGGGTCGGGTCGACCGCCACCTCGGCCCTCGAGTACGTCATGTCGAGCGAGGAGCTGCGCGTCGCCATCGAGGAGGCCACCCCGCTCAAGCGTCTCGGCCACGTCGACGACATCGCGGCCGCCATCTTGTACCTGGTCTCGCCGGCCGGTTCCTATGTCACCGGCAAGATCCTCGACGTCGACGGTGGCCTGCAGTCGCCCAACATCGAGATGCCCCTCCCCGACCTCTAAAGGAGGCACCCGCCATGCCGTACCGCGTCGTGCAGTGGAGCTCCGGCAACGTCGGGCGCCATGCGATCGCCGGGATCGACGCCCATCCCGAGCTCGAGCTGGTCGGGCTCTTCGTCTCCCACCCCGACAAGGTGGGTCGCGACGCCGGGGAGCTCGCCGGGCTCGGCCGGACGCTGGGCGTGGCCGGGACCAACGACGCCGACGCCCTGCTCGCCCTCGAGCCCGACTGCATCGTGCACACCGCCATGGCCGACGACCGCATCGCCGAGGCCATCGCCGACCTCGAGCGCTTCCTGGGCGCCGGCATCAACGTGGTGTCGTCGAGCCCGGTGTTCCTGCAATACCCCAGACCGGGAGACCGGATGGCCGCCCCCCTCATCGCCGCCGCGACGAGGGCCGGCGTCTCCCTCTTCGTCAACGGCTTGGACCCCGGGTTCGCCAACGACGCGCTCCCGCTCGTCCTCTCGGGGATCTGCGAGCGCATCGAGGAGGTGCGCTGCTCCGAGGTGCTCAACTACGACACCTACAACCAGCCCATGGAGCTCTTCGACATCATGGGCTTCGGGCGTGACCTGCACGACGTGCCCCTGCTGCTGGCCCCGAAGGTGCTCACCATGGCCTGGGGCAGCGTGGTGCGCCAGATCGCCGACGGTCTCGGGGTCACGCTGACCGACATCACCGAGTGGTACGAGCGCGAGGCGGCGCCCGAGGACTTCGAGATCCCCGCCGGCACCATCAAGGCCGGTACGGCGGCCGCCCTGCACTTCGAGGTCCGTGGCATGGTCGGGGACAAGCCCGTGATCGTGCTCGAGCACGTCACGAGGCTGCGCGACGACCTCGGCGCGGCCTGGCCACAGCCCGCCGGGCACGGCTGCTACCGGGTCGAGATCAGCGGAGAGCCCAACTACACCCTCGACCTGCAGCTCGTGGGGACAGACGGTGACCACAACACGGCAGGGCTCAAGGCGACGGCGATGCGCCTCGTCAACGCCATCCCGGCCGTGGTCGCCGCCGAGCCGGGTCTCGTCACCGCCCTCGACCTCCCGCTGGTGACGGGGCGGGGGCTCGTCGTCACCTGATCGTCTCTCGGCGGCGCAGTCGGGCGGCCAAAAGCGCGACGGCCGGTCGACCCGAAGATCGGCCGGAAATTCCGGTGCACCTGTCGAGAACCCGACGCCGGCTCCGACATCCCGGTGAGCGGCACCGATCGGGCGCCAGAACGGGAAGGATGAAGAGATGCGATTCATGCTGCTGCAAAACTACGGGGGTGTCGAGTCGGGCGGTGCACCCATGTACGAATGGAGCCCCGAGGAGGTCAGGGCCCACATCGCATTCCAACAGGCGCTGAACCGTCAATTGGAAGAGCTCGGCGAGCTCGTCGACGCCCAGGGGCTGGCCGGCCCCGACGACGCCCGCTTCGTGGTGTCCGACGGCGCCTCGGCCCCGTTCGTCACCGACGGCCCGTTCCCCGAGTTCAAGGAGCTCCTGGCGGGCTACCGGATCGTCGAGGTCGAGACCCCTGAACGGGCGGTGGAGATCGCCGCCCGGATCTCGGCCGCTCCGGGCCAGGGCGGTGCGCCCATCCGCCAGCGGATCGAGGTCCGCCAGGTCATGAGCGCCCCCGACCCCGAAGTGTGAAGGACCACGCCGGCGTCGAGGGCCTGCTGCGCGAGCTGGCACCGCGGGTCCTCGGCGCCGTCGTCCGCCGGTACGGCGACTTCCCCGATGCCGAGGACGCCGTGCAAGAGGCGCTGCTGGCCGCGAGCACCGCGTGGGGGGCCGACGGAGTTCCCGAGAACCCATCCGGCTGGCTCGTACGGATCGCCTCACGTCGGATGGTCGACCAATACCGCCGGGATGACTCCCGGCGCCGGCGCGAGGACCTGGCTGCAGCGTCGTCGCGGGAACCGCCCGAGCCCGCGTCGGGCCGTGACGACACGCTGACCCTCTTCTTCATGTGCTGTCACCCCGCACTGGCACCGGCGTCCGCCGTCGCGCTGACGCTGCGCGCGCTGGGCGGACTGACCACACGGGAGATCGCCGCCGCCTTCCTCGTCCCGGAGGCCACCATGGCGCAACGCATCAGCCGGGCCAAGCGCACGGTGGCCGACTCCGGCGAGCCGTTCGCCCTCCCCGACGTGCCCACGAGGCTGGAGCGCCTGGGCGCTCGTGCGTCGCGTGATCTACCGGATCTTCAACGAGGGCTACGCGACCAGCAGCGGTCCCGACCTCGAACGCACCGACCTGGCCGCGGAAGCCATCCGTCTCGGGCGGCTCCTCCGTGAGCTGGTGCCCGAGGACTCCGAGGTCACCGGGCTCCTCGCGCTGATGTTGCTGACCGAGGCGCGCCAGCCGGCGCGGACGACGGTGGACGGCGCCCTGGTGCCCCTGGCCGAGCAGGACCGCACGCACTGGGACCGCGCCCTCATCGCCGAGGGGACGCGTCTGGCCGGCACCGCACTGGAGCAGCGGCCAATGGGTGAGTACGCCGCGCAAGCGGCGGTGGCCGCGCTGCACGATGCTGCAGCGCGCTCCGCGGACACGGATTGGGAGCGGATCCTGGCGCTCTACACGCTGCTCGAGCAGATGACCGACAGCCCGGTGATGCGGCTCAACCGTGCCGTCGCGCTGGCGATGGTCGACGGCCCCGACGCCGGCCTCCGGCTCCTCGACGAGCTCGGGGGTGACCCGGTCTTGACGCGCTCGCACCGCCTGCACGCCGTGCGGGCCCATCTCCTGGAGCAGAAGGGTGACGTCGAGAAGGCGCGGGCCGAGTACGCCAGCGCCGCCGCCCGAGCCGCGAACACACGGGAGCGGGACTACCTCATCACGAAGGCGGCGCGGCAGAACGGCGCAGGAACCATAGATCGTTCCTCGATGCACCCACGCGGTGGTCGACACTCGGTCAGGCCGGAATGGTCCCGAAGCTGTCCTTCAGTTCCACGGTGAGCGTGTGGAACTCATCGATGCCCACGTTCTCCAGGGAGTGCGGAGTGAGCGGCGCACCCCACACGGCCGTACCCGCCACGGGCCTCGAGTTCGACTCTCGTGTGTCGGCGAGCACGTTCCCATCGGGATCACGTCGGACGAAGTCGCTCGGGGCCAGGATGTAGAGGACTCCTCCCCAGCGGTGCGTGTGCACGGGCACCGTGGCACCAGGTGCGACACGTCCATCGAGAACGCGGACCCGATCGTCTTCGTACAGAACCGTGTGAAACCCCGGCGCCGCGATCATCGCGTCGAGAGCGTCGGGCCAAGGCCAGGCGTCCGGTTCGATGTCGCTGGTCAACTGGTCGCGCTCACGATCGGCATGACCAATGAGGATAGATGGTGTCGGCTCGTGGGCCGTGAGTCGAGCGCCGTCGCCGCTGCACCCTCGTCTCAGCGGAAGTCCCGGCTCGCCGGTACCGCCGTCCCCACCACGAGCGCCTCGACACGCTCGGCGTCGAAGCTGACCGCCCCCTGCCCCTTGCGCACCCGTCCCCAGATCAAGAGCGCCGGGGCATGACGGGCCACGTGCTTCCAACGCGCCCAGGCCCCGCGGGAGAAGACGACGTTGACGTGTCCCGTCTCGTCCTCGAGGTTCACGAAGACGGCGCCACGCGCCGTCTCGGGATGCTGGCGGTGCGTCACCACGCCCGCCACGACGGTTCGCTCGCCGTCGTCCAGCGCCTCCAGCGCCACGGCGGTCATCACGCCCATCGCCTCGAGCCGCTCGCGGGCGAGATGCATGGCCGTGCGCTCGGGCGCCAGCCCGAGCGCCCACAGGTCGTCGCCCACGGCGTCGGAGAGGCTGGGCTCGGGGAGCGGCGGGGCCTCGGCTCCCACCACGATCCCGGGCAGGCGGTCCGGCGTCCCCTGCGCCGCCGCCCCGGCCGCCCACAGCAGCCTGCGCCGCGTGGCCGTCGTCCCCCCGGCCTCCCCCTCCCCGTCCTCGGGATCGAGCGCGCCGGCGGCGGCCAGCGTCTCGAGCTGGGCCTGGGTGACACCGGCCCGCCGCACCAGGTCCTCCCCCCCGCGCCAGGGGCGGCCGGCTACGATCCGCGCCGCCGTCGCCTCCCCCACCCCGCGCACCGACCCCAGCCCGAGCCGCAGCACCGCATCGGAACGCGACCCCTCCAACGACGCCCCCACCTCGGAGCGGTCCACGTGGGGACGGCGCACGCGCACCCCGTGCCGGCGGGCGTCGGCCACCAGTGACTGGGGCGACCAGAAGCCCATGGGCTGCGAGTTGAGCAACCCCGCGGTGAACGCCGCCGGGTAGTGCAGCTTGAGCCAGGCGGAGGAGTACACGAGATGTGCGAACGACACCGAGTGCGACTCGGGGAAGCCGAAGTTGGCGAACGCCGCCAGCGCCTCGAAGACCTGATCGGCGACGGCGCCGGTCACGCCGCGTGCCGCCATCCCGTCGTACAACCGGGCCCGCATCTTCTCCATGCGGGCCGCCGAGCGCTTGGCCGCCATGGCCTGGCGCAGCTCGTCGGCGTCGGCCGCACTGAAGCCGGCGACGGCGACGGCCATCTCCATCAGCTGCTCCTGGAAGAGCGGGACCCCGAGCGTGCGCCGGAGGATCGGCTCGAGCAGCGGGTGCAGATAGGTGACGGGCTCCTCGCCCCGGCGGCGCCGGATGTAGGGGTTCACCGCGTGGCCCTGAATGGGACCGGGCCGGATGAGCGCGACCTCGATGGCGATGTCGTAGAAGGTGCGCGGCGCCACCCGGGGCAGCGTCCCCATCTGGGCCCGACTCTCCACCTGGAAGACGCCGACCGTGTCGGCCCGGCACAACAGGTCGTAGACCTCGCCCTCCTGGGGGAGCCGGCCCAGGTCGACCTCGACCCCGTAGAAGTCGCGCACCAGGTCGACCATGCGGTGCAGGGCCTCGAGCATGCCGAGGCCGAGCAGGTCGAACTTCACCAGCCCGATGGCGGCGCAGTCGTCCTTGTCCCACTGCAGCACGCTGCGCCCGGGCATGCGGCCCCACTCCACCGGGCACACCTCGACCACCGGCCGGTCGCACAGCACCATGCCGGCCGAGTGGATGCCGAGGTGGCGGGGCCGGTCCAGCAACTCGGCCGCCAACTCCACCACCAGCGGCGGCACGCCCCCACCCGTCTCGTGCACCGCCGCGGCCGACGCGCGCCCCGCGCCCGTGGCCGGCGTCGATGCCCGACGCCCAGGCGTCCACCTGCTCGGGGGTGAAGCCGAGTGCCTTGCCGACGTCGCGCACCGCCGAGCGCGGCCGGTAGGTGATGACGTTGGCCACCTGCGCCGCGTGGCGCCGCCCGTAGCGCTCGTACACGTACTGGATCACCTCTTCGCGTCGCTCCGACTCGATATCCACGTCGATGTCGGGGGGCCCGTCACGCGCGGGGGACAAGAAGCGCTCGAAGAGCAGCCCGAGATCGACCGCGTCGACGTTGGTGACGCCGAGGGCGTAGCAGACGGCCGAGTTGGCCGCCGAGCCGCGCCCCTGGCAGTAGATGTTGAGCCGCTGGCACACCTGCGCGATGTCCCACACCACGAGGAAGTAGCCGGCGAACCCGAGCCGGCCGATCACGTCGAGCTCGTGCTCGATCTGCTTCCACGCGCCCCGCACCCGCTCGGCCTCCGGCGGCCCGTAGCGCGCTCGAGCGCCCTCGGTCACGAGCTGGCGCAGGTAGCCCTGCTCGTCCATGCCCTCGGGGACGGGGAAGTCGGGCAGCCGTGGCGCCACGAGGCGCAGGTCGAAGGCGCAGGCGCGCCCCAGCTCGGCGGCGCGCTCGACGACGCCGGGCCAGCGGGCGAAGCGACGGGACTGCTCGACCGCGCCCCGCAGGCAGGCCGACGGGGCCGACGGCAGCCAACCCTCGAGCTCGGCCAGGGGGCGGCGCGCCCGCACGGCGGCGAGCGTGGTGGCGAGCCGGAATCCGTGCGGCGTGGCGTAGTGCACGTTGTTGGTGGCCACGGCGTCGACGTTCCACTCGACGGCGAGATGCGCCAGCGCGTCGTTGCGCACCGTGTCGAGCGGGTCCCCGTGGTCCCACAGCTCGAGCGCCACGTTGGCGCGCCCGAACGCATCGACGAGACGCCCCACCTCCCGGGAGGCCGCCCGTGGCCCGGCATCCATCAGCGCGGCGGGAACCGCCCCCTTCCGGCAGCCGCTCAGCACCAGCCAGTGGCCGCCGGCGGCGCGGGCCAGCGCGTCGAGGGTGAAGACCGGCCTCCCCTTCTCCCCGCCCTCGAGGTGCGCGTCGGCCAGCACCGTCGAGAGGCGGGCGTAGCCGTCGGGATCGCGGGCGAGCACGACGAGATGCGCACCGGTGGGGTCGGGCTCGCCCGTGCGCGGGCTGGCCGGGGCGAGCGTCACCTCGGTCCCGAAGACCGTCGGCAACCCGCACGCCCGCGCCGCATCGGCGAAGCGGACCACGCCGTAGAAGCCGTGGTGGTCGGTCAGCGCCAGCGCGGCCAGCCCGAGCCGGTGCGCCTCGGCCACCAGCTCCTCCGGGTCGCTGCTGCCGTCGAGGAAGCTGAACCCCGAGTGCGCGTGCAACTCGGCGTACTCAGTCATAGAGCGCCTCGACCCACCACTGCCCCCGCTCGCTGCACAGCAGGCGTGCCACCCCGTCGGCGGTGACCACCTGCAGGCGGGCCCGGCGTCGGCGCACCGACCACCAGCGCTCGGTCACCGGCCAGGGGCCGGCCCAGCCCACGATCGGCTGCCAGGGGGCGCCGTCGACCGACAGCCGGTCGAGGCCCGTGGTGAGCAACCCCCGCCCGCTGACCTCGACGGGACGATCGTCGGTGTCGACCACCTCGGCACGGAGCCGGACCTGCAGCACGTCGCTGGGCGCGGGCGGAGGCAACCGCCCCGGCCACGGCGCACCGGCGGGGCCCGCGTCGGCCTCGGGACTGCCCCAGGGCACCAGCACCGACTGGCCGGCCGGGTCCCGCCCGCTCTGCAACCGGCCCACCAGCACGGCCTCGATCCCGAGGCGCTCCTGCACCCGGACGAAGGAGCGGGCCGCCCGGGCGTCGGCCTCCGACGCGCCACCAAAGAAGCCGGGCTGGGAGGGCGGGGGCGGGGCGTCGGCCCCCCGGTCGGGGTCCTCACCGCGGGCCACCCGCAGCCGCCGCTCGATGGAGCGGTCGCGCAGCCCCGCCAACTCGCCGCTTTCGCCCCGGGCCACCGCGTGGCAGGCGGCCGCGTCCGCGCCGAAGCGGTCCGAGACGCTCGCCCCGGGCAGCGCGGCGAACTGCCCCAAGGTGACGATGCCCAGCCGCTGCAGGGTGACGGCGAGGTCGGGCCGCGCCAGCGTGGCGACCGACCAGGGACCGAGGAAGTCCGCCGTCCCGCCGGGCGGGACGTTCAGCGCCGAGCGGGCGGCCAGCACTGCGGCGAAGAGGCCGTCGGCCACCCCGACCCCGACCTCCTCGCCCACGGTCTCGGCCAGGCGGGACACCACCGCCTCCTCGCCGCCGAAGAAGCGGGCGGGGCCGCGGGCAGGGAGCGCGCCGACCCCGAGCCGGACGGGATGCACCCAGGGGCAGAGCTCACCGGCCTGCGCCAGCACGCGAGCGAACCGCCGGGCCTCCTCGCCCTTCGCCCCTTCCTCCAGGAGCTCCGGACACCAGATGACGACCAGCCGTTCCACCTTTGCCTTCTGCCCTTCTGCCCTTCTGCCTTGCCTTCTGCCTTGCCTTCTGCCCTTCTGCCTTCTTCTCCACCGCGTCGTTCTTCAGGCCGCCTCCGGCCCGTCATCGGGACTGACCGGCGCGACGTCTGCCGCCGCCACTGCGCCCGAGCCGGCGGGGAGCCACAGCGAGCACTCGGTGAGCCGGCCGGCGGCGCGACGCCCACTGACGCGCACCTCGGCCCGCCGGCCCCGCAGGTGCCCGTGACCCCTGCCGACGCCCTCCCACTCGACCGCCCCGACCGAGAGCGCCAGGTCGCCGCCCTCGGGCCAGGCCCCGGCACCCTCGAGCAGCACGACCAGTGCCGCTCGGCGCTCGCGGGCCCGGGCACCCAGGTGGCGCGCCGCGGTCAGACGGGCGCGGCCGGGCGGGCGCACCACGACGGCGTCGACGCCGGAGAGGAGGTCGCCGGCCGCCTCGGCCCACCCGCTTCCGGGGTGAGGCACGAAGACGACCCGGCGCAGATCGAGCCCGAGCCCGGCCGCCGCCACCACTCCCGGGTCGGGCAGCCCGACAGCCGCACACCAGCTCCCGGCTCTCGACGCGGCGGCCAGGAGGGCCAGCGCCAGGGTGGTCGCACCGTGGCCGGGCTGCCCGGCCACGGTGGTGGTCGTCCCGCGTCGAAGGGCGCCGCCGGGGAAGAGGGGGGCCAGCGGCGGGGGCACCGGCAACGTCCGTCCGGCCACCGGCGTGGCGGGGCGGACCCGGTCGGCCAGCCCGGCGGGGAGCTCCCGGGACGACGTGTCCCGGGCGTGAGAAGCGAACATATGTTCGTACCTTATCGAGGTCGTGCGCCGTCCGCTCGGGGAGGCAAAAGGCCAGTTCAGAGCTTGGAACGCTCGGACCGGGCCCCGTCACGCCACAATGCAGCCACATGTGCGGACGCTTTGCCCTCTACACGCCACCGGCGCGGCTGGCCCGCTACTTCGGGGCCTCCCTGGCCGACGGGGTCGATTCGACCTTCCATCCCAGCTGGAACGTCGCCCCGACCGACCAGGTCCTCGGCGTCCGGGACCGGCCACCACCGCCGGGCCCGGGCCCGGACGGCCCCGGGGGCGAGGCCGAGCCCGCCCCCGAACGGCTGCTCATGTCCTTTCGCTGGGGCCTCATCCCCTGGTGGTCCAAGGACGCGAAGTCCGGCAGCCGGCTCTTCAACGCGCGCAGTGAGAGCGTGGCCACCAAGGCCTCCTTCCGCGAGGCCTTCCGGGAGCGGCGGATCATCGTCCCCGCCGACGGCTTCTACGAGTGGCACAAGACGAAGACCGGCCGACGGCAGCCCTACTATTTCAGCCGGGCCGACGGCGAGCCGATCGCCTTCGCCGGCCTGGCGGAGCGCTGGCGCGAGAAGGGCGCGCCGAAGGACACGCCCTACGTGCGCAGCTGCACCGTCATCACCACGCCCGGCGGCGCGGACATGGAGGGCATCCACGACCGCATGCCGGTGATCCTCGAGCCGGCCACCTTCGACCTCTGGCTCGACCCGGCCAACGAGGACACCGAGGAACTGCTGGCCCTCCTGCGCCCGCCGCCGGCGGGCACGGTGCTGCACCATCCGGTCGGGACACGCGTCGGCAGCGTGCGCAACAACGACCCCGCGCTGATCGAGCGGGCGTGACACCGGTGCGCGGTCCCGGCGCGGCGCGCTTCGACCGGCGCACCTTCGTCGCGGCCGCGCTGGCGGCGGGTGGCGCGGGGGTGGTGGCCGCCATGAGCCGGTCCGGCGCGGCCGGGGCGGAGGCCATGGCCCGATCGGCCGCGGCAACCCAGCCGGCGGGATCGGACCTCGGGGCGATCGACCACGTCGTCTTCCTCATGCAGGAGAACCGCTCCTTCGACCACTACTACGGCACCTACCGCGGCGTGCGCGGCTTCGACGACCACCCCTCGGGCTCGCTCGGAGCGTTCGCGCAGGCATGGCCGGGTGGCCGCGACCGCACGCTCCTCCCCTTCCACCTCGACTCGTCCAGCGGCATCGGCGAGTGCACCACCGATCTCGACCACAGCTGGGAGGGTGAGCACCTGAGCCGGGGCACGGGCGACAACGGCGCGTTCGTGGCCACCCACACGCGTCCCGAATTCGAAGGGCCGGCCCAAGGCGTGCTCACCATGGGCTACTACCGCCGCGCCGATCTGGCCTACTACTACACGCTGGCCGACGCGTTCACGATCTGCGACAACTACCACTGCTCGGTCCTCGGGCCGACGCACCCGAACCGGCTGGTGTCGCTTTCGGGCACGCTCGATCCCGCGGGCCGCGCGGGCGGTCCCGTGCTCGTCACCGACCAATCGCCCGACGCCGTCTACAGCGTCGGTTGGGACACCATGCCCGAGGTCCTCGAGGACGCCGGCGTCGGCTGGAAGGTGTACAACCCGCAGGGGACGATCTATGCGCCCGCCTTCTTCGAGAAGTACGGGATGACGGCGACCGACGCCGTGCTCCCGTGGTTCCGCCAGTACCGCGATCCCCGCTCGGCGCTGTACCAGAAGGCGTTCCTGCCGCTGTATCCCAGCGATTTCGCGACCGACGTCGCGACGGGACAGCTCCCCGCCGTCAGCTGGATCATCCCGCCGGCGGGCTACGACGAGCACCCGTCGTCGCCGCCCGCGCTGGGCCAGTGGTTCACCAGCCAGGTGCTCGGCACGCTGGTGTCCAACCCGGAGGTGTGGTCCAGGACGGTGCTCTTCCACATGTACGACGAGAACGACGGCTTCTTCGACCACGTGCCGCCGCCGGTGCCGCCCGCCGGGACCGCGGGCGAGTTCTTGAGCCAACCGAACCTGCCCGCCGACGCCATGGGCCTGCGCGGCCCGGTCGGCTTCGGCTTCCGCGTCCCGATGCTCGTGCTCTCGCCGTTCAGCCGCGGCGGGCACGTGGCGTCGGAGGTGTTCGACCACACGTCGCAGCTGCGCTTCTTGGAGGAGCGCTTCGGCGTGCGAGCTCCCAACATCTCGCCCTGGCGCCGGCGCACGGCCGGCGACCTCACGTCCACCCTGCACCTGGGCCGTCCCGAGCTGTCCGTCCCGGCGCTCCCGAGCACGGCCCACGACCAGATGGCCGACGTGGCCGCCCTCGGCTGCTCCGAGACCGCCATCCTCAACCTCGATGCCGACCTGCCGCCCTACCCGGTGCCGCTGCACCAGTCGATGCCGCGCCAGGAGGAGGCGTAAAGGGGTCGGTCAGGCGCGGGCCAGCCGCAGGAGCGTCTCGCCGTCCGCGCGCAGGCGGTCCTGCGCCCCGTGCTGATCCGCTCGGGCGTGCCCGCTCGCAGCCAAGGCATGCTCGCAGCGGGCCGTGTAGGCCAGGGTCGACACCGCGGCGGCGCCGGCCGCCCGAAGCTGAGCCTCCCCCAACGCGTGGCCGGAGGCCTGCTCGTAGTCGTCGACGAACGCGGCCACGACGGCTGCCGAGGGGAACACCGACCCGCCGGGCTCGGAGGTCACGGACCAGGTGGCCGCCGCCTGCCCGACCGCCGTGCTCTCGCGCACGCGGGCCACGCTGTCCCAGTCGTAGACGGCGACGACGGCGCCGTCGTGCAGGCGGACGTTGCGGGCGGACCAGTCGGTGTGGGCGATGACCATGACGTCGTCGCCGGCGTGGTCCCGTATCTCGGCGGCGCGGCCGGCGAGCTCGTCGATCCAGCGCGCCGACCCGGCGTCGCGCCCGAAGTCGAAGAGCGGGCTGTGCGGCTCGGGATAGAGGCCCGCCACGGGGCGACGAAGGGGGTGATGGTCGAGTCCGCCGAGACCCCGCAGGTCACGGCAGAGCGCGATCTGACGGGCCAGGCCCGCCGCGGTGGCGCGTCGGGCCTGCGCCCTTCTGTCCACGCGCATGCCAGGATCGTCGAGCCATGTCTCGACCGTCACCAGGTTCGCCCGCTGTGCCTGGAGGGGGACGGGCCCGCCGTCGGGACGGGCGCAGGGAAACCCGAGCGCGTCGAGGTGCGCCTGGACGGCCAGCACCGCCTCCAAGAACCGTTTCGTCCATCGGTCCTGGTACGCCTTGAGCACGACCCGGCGGCCGTCGGCCAGGGACACGCCCGCGACGCATCCGACGGAGGAGCGGTAGAACAGGCCGCCGGCCGGCGGCTCCCCGAAGCGGGCCGCACAGAAGCGGCCGATGATCCGGTCGATGGCCCAGGGGTCGTCGGTGCCGAAGACGGCGCGCTCGACGTCGGACACCCCCCACCTCGACAGCTCTGTGGCGACGGTCTCGAACACGGAGCCCACGCCGCCATGATGATCGCTGCGGGAACGGCACGCCCGGCCCGCCGGGAATCCTCCTTGGCCGGCGTCGACGCCGGATCTATGGTGGTCGGCGGGATTGTCGCGGAAGGGAGCAGATCATGCGCTTCAACCATATGGAGCTGACGTTTCCCGTCGGCACGCTGACCCCCGAGTTCCGCGAGGAGATCGACGCGTTCTACGGTTCCGTCTTCGGCTGGTCGGCACTCGACACCGACGTCGTGGGGCAGTCGTGCCACCTGCTGCTGCCCGACCCCGACCAGTTCCTGCTGCTGGCCGAGAGCAACAAGCCGATGGCGTCGCCCGGCTACGACCACCTGGGCCTGCTGCAGGACACCAGAGAAGAGGTGGACAGCCTGCTCGAAGCGTGCGAGCGCTACGCCGAGAAGGACGATCGGGTGAAGATCAGGCGTTACGAGGATCTCGTGTACCCCGGAGTCACGGTGCACGCCTTCTACGTGAAGTACCTCCTGCCGATCTACTTCGACGTGCAGAGCATGGAGCACCACTAGCAGCGCAGGGCGATCGGGCACTCGAGCAGAAACGAGGTACCGCCGTGGACGAAGGTCGCCCGATCTCCTACGAGGCCCTGGCGGTCGGTACCCCGGTCCTGAGCTCGACCGGCACCCAGTTCGGCACCGTCGAGCACGTGTTGCAGGTTCCCGAAGAGGACCTCTTCGACGGCATCGCGGTGAAGACCCACCACGGACTGAGGTTCGTCGACCGGGACCAGATCACCGAGATCACGACCACGCTGGTGCGCTGTTCCCTGACCGACGAGGAGGCCGCTGCCCTCCCGGCGCCACAGGGGACGCTCGTCCTGCATCCCGACACCGCGCGTGACGAGGGGCCCTCGTTGACCGCCCGGTTCGGGCGTCTCTTCGGGCGGGAGCACTGGAAGGAGCTCGAATAGGGGCCGATCGATCGCACCCTGCCTGCGGGCGCGGCGCCGCCCGGCCCACAGGGGCCGGGTCGAGAAGGGTGCGCCGCTCAGGCGGTGACGAGCCCCGCCGGAACGGTGTGGTGCACCTCGAGCTCCACGGTCTCTGGCGTCCGGCGTGCGTGCCAGAACCCGAAGCACACGATCAACGCCAGGAGGCCGGCCAGGATGAACGCCGCGATGGCGGCGACCGTGGCGATGGTGGCGATGACGCTGAAGGCGTAGGCCTCGAGGAGGAGACCTCGCAGCGTCGTGCCCTCGTACATCGTCTGCACCTTGGCCTCTGCCGCGGTGTCGGCGGCGGAGCCCTTGGGCAGGGCCATGGCTGCTGCGCTCAGCTGGGCGTACGTCTTGCCTCCGCCGATCTCCTGGAGGTGCACGGCGATGAAGTCACCGGCGTAGACCTGGGCCTGGGCACCGGTCGTCAGCTGTTGCCCGGCGACTGGGAAACCGAGGGGATCATCGACGGCGTGATCTCGGTGCCCGGCTTGGCGTGGGCGAACGCGGCCGCCGACGGGAACGTGATCTGCTGCTCGGCCAACTGGTTGTGCACGTTGTTGTTGGCGAAGTTGGCGCCCCACAGGAGGAGCACTGTCGGTGCGAGGGCGACTGCCCCCTAGGGACCAAGGTCCCCATCTCGCAGGGCCAAAGGTCCCGACGACGTGGCCACGATCACGTCTTCCTCGCCCAGAGCGGCACGGAGCCGGACCCGCCGGCCCGCCCAGCCCGTCCACGCGAGAGCCTGCTCGAAGTACGTGCCGTCGAAGCCCAATTCGAGCCAGCCGTAGGTGCGGCTCGACCAGACGGAGAGCCCGTCGAGCCGCGGTCCCCACGGGTAGTCCAGCCGCTGCACGGGCTCGGCGCCGAAGAGCACCGTCCCACCCGGGCGCACGATGTCGTGCAGGTGCCGCAGCATCGCCAGGTGATCAGCGCAGTGGTGGAAGCTCTCGAAGAACACGGCGGCATCGAAGGGCTCCTCCGTGGCGAAACCGAGCATGTCCCCCTGCACGACGGTGAGGTGGCCAGGCCCCTGGCAGCGTGCGCCGACGAGCGCGCAGAACTTCTCGTCGAGCTCGACCGCGGTGACGTCGAGCCCCGTCGCGACCATGTCCCGAGTGAGGTTGCCCCAGCCGGGGCCGAACTCGACGACCCGACGCGCCGGCCCCACGTCGGCCAGGCAGGCGAGGAGGTGGCCGCGGGCGACCAGGTCGCGGCCGACCAGGGCGAGCGATCCGCTCTGGTAGGGGAACGGCCGCGCCAGGGCGGCCCGCAGGTCGAAGGGAGAGGACTCGTGGGCGGTGTCGTAGGCCGGGCGGCCCGAGATGCGCCGATACAGGTCCCAGCTCCATTCCCGGTAGGCGGCGGAGAACGGGTCGTCCGGCGGTGCCGTGGGGAGGGCCAGCGCGCAGCCCTCGAGCAGGGCGCGGGCCTCGTCGGGCGCGGCGGCCATCAGTTCGGTCGCCCGCGCCAGCTCGGCGTCCAACCGCTCCCACGCGACCTGGCGCGGACCCGGTCGTCCCAGCGCGGCCCGCAGCCGCCCTCGCAGCGGCGCAGGGAGGGCGTCGACGGCACGACCGCCGAGGTGCACGGCCGCGCGCGTCGTCCGGCCCCCGGAGCCACGACGCGACGGGCCGGTCACCCGGCTGGGGGCCGCTCGCTCCCGTCGGCCGGGGAGGCCGCGTACATGCTGGCCGTGGCGCCGGTGAGACGGCCGAGGTTGCGCTCGCCGAAGGCGGCCTCGTGCGGCGCGGCCAGGTGTGCGTCGAGCAGCTCCTGGGACTCCCAGCACTCGAAGAACCGGAACGTGTTGGGAGCCTCGAGGTCCTCTGCCCACGAGTACTCGACGCACCCGGCGTCCCGCCGGCTCGCTGCGGTGACCTCGGCGAGGCTGGCCAGCACGTCGGCGCGGTCGGAAGGGTCGAAGCTGAGTGAGCCGGCGATGACGATCATGCGGCGAGGGTCCCCAGCTCGTCCTTGATCAGGGTGCCACCCTTCATGACGCCGAGGAGCCTCGCCGGGTCCTGCAGGACGCCGATGTCGCGCAACGGGTCGCCGTCGACGACGAGCAGGTCCGCCAGGTAGCCCTCCCGCACCGATCCGAGCTCGTGGGCGCGGCCCATCAGCTCGAAACCGTTCCGCGTGGCCCAGCGGATCACGTCGAGCGCGGGGATCCCCGCCTCCTTCACGTAGAACTCGAGCTCGTCGGCGTAGCAGCCGTGGGGCAGGCCGATCGCCCCGTAGTCGTCGCCGCACAGCAGCCTGACCCCGGCGGCGTTGGCGGCGGGCAGGATGGCCAGCGCCCGCTCGATGTCCGCTGCCATGTCCGCCGTGAACCCGAGGGCGGCCCCGTGCATCATTTCGGCGAAACGGGCCGGGAAGAGCTGGCTCGGCACGAGGAAGGTGCCGAGCTCGACCATCCGCCCGATCGCCGCCTCGTCGAGCCCGTCGCCGTGGTCGACCACGTCGATGCCGGCGTCGAGCGCCATCGCGAGGGCGGCGCGGTTGGCGATGTGGCCGCGGACCAGCGCGCCCCGCTCGTGGGCCGCCTCGATGCCCGCCGAGAGCTCGGCACGGGACATCTCCGTCAGCTCGCTCGGCGCCACCGTGCCATGGCCGCCGGTGACGAACATCTTGATGATCTCGGCCCCCTGCTTGATCTCCTCGCGCACCGCCCGCCGGAACTCGTCGGGACCGTCGGAGCGGTGGATGGCGCCTCGGGCGCCGACGTCCCAGTACCAGGGGAAGCTCTTGTCGCCGGCGTGCCCGGTCGTGCTGACGTCGCGGCTCCCTGCCATCAGGCGGGGGCCGGCGAAGAGCCCCTCCGCGATGGCGGCCTTCATGGAGGCGTCGATGGCGAAGGGCGCGCCGGCGCTCACCGCGCCGGTGAAGCCGCTGCGCAGCAGGAGCTCGAGATGACGGGCGGCCCGCACGGCCTGCAGGGCCGGCGGTTCCTCGAGCCCGAACGGCGCCGTCTTGGAGCCGAGCTCGTGATAGGTGGCGTGGAAGTGGCTGCTCACCATGCCGGGCATGACGGTGCGCCCAGCGAGGTCGACCACCCGGTCCTCAGGTCCCGTCTCGACCGCAGCCGCCGCCGTGCCCGTGCGCACTGTCGTGATGCGCCGGTCCTCGGTCACCAGCGTCGTGCGCGGCCGTGCGCCGTCGGCATCGAGGACCGTGGCGTCGCGCAGGACGAGCCTAGGCATCGGACCAGCGGGAGCGTCGGCGCAGCGAGGAGTCCGCGATGGCTGCGGGCACCCAGCCGACGTCGGTGTCGTTGAGATCAGTGCCCGGCAGCACGATCTCGTCGATGCGATCGAGCACGTCGCCGCCGAGGCGCAGCTCGAGCGCCGGCAGCTGCGACTCGAGATGCTCCATGGTGCGGGGGCCGATGATGGGCGACGTCACGGCGGGGTGCTCGAGGACGAAACCCAGTGCCAGCTCGATCAGGCTCAGGCCCGCACCGTCGGCCAGCTCGGTCAACTTGGTCACCGCGTCGAGCTTCAGCTGGTTGCCCGGCAGCGACATGTCGTAGTGGTGGGGCAGCATGGCCGAGCGACGGCTCGCGTTCTCCTTGCCCGGCCCGAAGGCGCCCGACAACCAGCCGCCCGCCAGCGGGCTCCAGGAGAGGACGCCCATGCCGTACTTCTGGCACATGGGCAACACGTCCTTCTCGATCCCGCGTACGAGGATGGAATACGGCGGCTGCTCGGTGACGAAACGCTCGCGCGCCCGGCGCTCCGCCACCCACTGCGCCTCCACGATCTCGTGTGCCGGGAAGGTCGAACTCCCGAAGTAACGGATCTTCCCCGCCCGTACCAGATCGGTCAACGCTCCGAGTGTCTCGTCGATGTCGGTCTCGGGCGAAGGCCGGTGGATCTGGTACAGGTCGATGTAATCGGTGCCGAGCCGGCGCAGGCTGTTGTCGCACTCGGCGATGATCCAGCGCCGCGAGTTCCCCTGGGCGTTGGGGTCCTTTCCCATCTGGCCGTGCACCTTGGTGGCCAGCACGACCTTGTGCCGCTTGGTGCGCGCCAGCGCCTTGCCCACGACCTCCTCGGACTCCCCGAACGAATAGACGTCGGCGGTGTCGACGAAGTTGATGCCGGCATCGAGCGCGGCGTGGATGATGCGAATCGACTCGTCGTGGTCCTGGGTGCCCCAGGCCCCGAACATCATCGCCCCGAGGCACAGGGGGCTGACCTTGATGCCGGTCCGGCCGAGCGTGCGGTATTCCATCGGGCCGACACTATCCAGGGGCCTCGAGTCGCGCGCCGCGGGGGTGGCGAGCAGGTGATCGGCAGCCTTCGGGCCACAGGACCGCTCGGTCGTGAAGTTCGACGACGCCGGCAGGCTCCGCCGCCCCGTCCGCTCAGGGGCGGTAGCGACCCCACTCGTAGGGCACCAGGCTGTGGAAAGGGGCGGCGAAGAGCGGGGCGACCGACGCCTCCGACCATCGCCCCTCGAGGTGAGGTCGCAGGCGCCGGGCGACGTCCTCGGGCTCGTCGTCGAGGAAGAGATAACTGATGTGCAGGCCGCTGTTGTCCCGGGTGCAGAAGGGCGGTTCGAGGGGCTCGGCCCCGCCCCACCACGCGCCGCCGACACCGGGGACGCCGACGAGCTCGCTCGCCGGGGCCCCGCCCCGTTCGACCAGCACGTAGACGCCCTTGGTCGGCCACCAGGGCAACACGTCGGCACCGATCTTGATCCTGGGAGCCGCCGCCGTCCCCTCGAGGCGATAGGCCGCTCGCTCGACCAGGGGGAGGAGATACGGAGCCCGGCCGGCGTCTCGCAGCGCCACGCTCAGTTGGTTGAATTCGTCCATGGCCCCCGGGTCGGTGAACAAGTAGGTCATCAGGTGGTCCGTTGCCTCGTAGCGCTCGTCGTTCGCAGCACGGGCCGCGCGGCAGGCCGGGGTCGACACCAGGCGGAACGAGGTCCGCAAACGCCTGAGGCGCTGCTGCTCGGGGCGATGATCGAGTGAATGCCACTTCAGGTAGTCGGCATCTCGACCTTCGGGGTGACGCTCGGAGAAGGACGCGTAGATCGTCGTGACATCCGTGCGTCCCGCGGCGAGCACGTCGGGCCGTGCGTCGGAGGGGGTCCCCACGAGACCTGACACGGGCAGGATCTTAACGACGGGTCTCGGTGAGGGGCGCTGTGGCGCGCCCCCGACCCTTGACGGGCGGACGGGGGCCGAATACCTTGCGCGGCCAGACGTCTCAGTCGCGACAGGCGCCGCCTCGGACGGCGCGGCTGACCCGACCGTCGGAGGCCGCAGTGCTCGAAGGCGAGAAGGTTCTGGTCACTGGTGCCAGCGGGAAGATCGCATTCCCGATCGCCCGGCGGTTGGCCGAGCACAACGAGGTCTGGGGCGTCGCCCGGCTGCGAGAGGCGGCCCAACGAGAGCGGCTCGAGGCGGCGGGCGTGCGACCGCTTTCCCTCGACATCGGCGGAGGTGACCTCTCCTCGTTGCCCGAGGACTTCACCCACGTGTTCCATGCCGCGGTGGACACCGGGGAGGGGGACTGGCGTCGTTGCGTTCACACGAACGCCCAGAGCTCGGGCGACCTCTTGTTCCACTGCCGGGGGGCCAAGGGCTTCGTGTTCTGCTCGACGGGGTCGATCTATGGCTACCAGGGGCAACGACCGCTGAGAGAGGACGACCCGCCTGGCGTCCCGTTGCGGGCGAACTACAGCTTCTCCAAGGTGGCCGCCGAGCAGTTGTGCACGTGGGTGGCAGTGCACGTCGGGACACCGCTGACCATCATCCGCATCTGCTCGACCTACGGCCCCGAGGGCGGCGCCCCGGCGGATCGCCTCGAGCAGATGCTCCGCGGCGAGCCGATCCGCCTCTATCCGGACCCTCCGAACAACTACAACCCGATCTACGAAGACGACTACGTCGAGCTCGGCATCCGGGCCATGGAGGTCGCGGCCCTCCCAGCGCTCGTCCTGAACTGGGCGGGCAGTGAGACCGTCAGCGCCGAGGAGTACTGCGCGTACATGGGCGACCTCGTCGGCGTGGCACCGGTCTTCGAGTACACCGATGCGGCCCACCCTCCGCTGTGGCCGGACGTCACCGTCATGCACGAGGTACTGGGGCACACCAAGGTCCACTGGAAGGACGGGTTCCGCCGCATGATCGAGGCACGCCACCCCGAGCGCCTGCAGACGTCCTGACCCTCCTCGCCGTCGAGGGCGCTGCGTCCGTGCGGCCGCTGGGCCGCCTCAGAGGCGGGCGCAGGCGTCGGCCGCCGCCAACAGCAGGACGGGATCGCCGCTGCGCTGCGCACTGCGCAGCGCAGCTTCCGTCAGCTTGATGGCATGCTCGTCGCCCGAGGCCAGCGCCCGGTCGACCAGCGTGTCGGCGGAGGGGGGGCCTTCGCTCGAGACCGGGGTCGTGCGGTCCTCGTCGTAGGCGACGTGCAGGGCGGCGACCGCCTGCCACACGTAGCCGAGGGCGGCGTCCCGGTCCTCCTGGGCCAGCCAGGGAAGCAGCATCTCGCAGGCCAGCGGCGAGGTGACGGCGTGGAGGAGGCCGATCGCGCCGCCGGTGTCGGCGTTGCGCAGGTAGGCCACGGCACCGCCCGATGCCAGCTCGTCGAGCAGCTCCAACGCGACGCCGGTCCAGCCGAGCGAGGCGACCGCCTGCTCGAACTCGCCGGCGATGTCGGCCACGAAGGCCACCCTGTCGCTGATGAGCACCGCCCGCGGCGCCTCCTCCGGGAGGTAGGGGAGGTCGGCCAGCGCCTCGGGCACGAGCTCGTGGCCGATCAGCAGCGGTGGCCCAGGCAGCTCCTGGTAGCTCGAGGCCCAGAACGCCAGCGCGGTCGCGCCCTCGAGTCGCCGCGGCGCGGTGTCGGCCGCCCGCAGGGCGCGCACGGCATGGCCGGTGCGGATCAGCCCGTGCGTCGCCGCCCCGACCGCACCGGGCAGCAGGCGCGCCGCCCATTCGCCCACGACGGCGTCAGCCGGGCGATCGGCGATCTCCCGCTCGAAGAGCGCGAGCCATTCGGGAAAGCGGTCCGCCTGCCCGAGCGCGGCGGGCCACTCCTCTTCGCTCAGCGGCCGGTCCGCCGGCGCCGGGGCCTCTTCGAGACGCACCCGGTACTGCTCGACCCAGCCGGCGATGGCGTCATGGCGACCCAGGTGTGCCAGCGCCTCGGCGGCCATGGGGCCGTGGTTGGCCAGGCCGAGCGGTCCGTAGCGGGGGGCGGTGGCCGCGAGGACGGCCAGGGCGTCGTCGAGCGCGTCCGTCTGCACCGGCCCAGTATGTCGGGGTCGAGCTCCGGGCGCCCGTGGCGAGGCCGCTACGATCCCGCATTCGACGAGGGAGGTCCCATGACGACGCCGCCACTGCAGGGCTTGCGGATCATCGAGTGCTCGGCCCTGGGGCCGGCCGCCATCACCACGGCCCTGGTCGACCTGGGCGCGGACGTGATCAAGGTGGAGCCCCCGGCGGGGGACTACATACGGGAGATGACCTGGCCCATCGTCGAGGGGACCTCGCTCATGCACCTGCACCTCAACCGCGGCAAGCGCTCGCTCGTGCTCGACCTGCGCACCGACGCGGGCGTCGGCATCTTCAAGGAGCTCGCCGCCGGCGCCGACGTCGTGGTCGAGGCCATGCGGCCGGGCTCGCTGGCCCGACGCGGCGTCGGGTTCGAGGCGCTACGCGCCATGAACCTCAAGCTCGTGTTCTGCACCATCTCGGGCTACGGGATGACGGGCCCCTACCGGGACTATCCGAGCCACGGGATCGCCTACGACACCTGGGCCGGCATCGTCAAGGTCGCCACCGACGACGATGGGTTCACCTACATCCCCGAGCACGTGTCCATCGGGATCAACGCCGGACCGCTGTTCGGCGCGCTCGGCATTCTCGCCGCGGTCATCCGGGCCCGCGCCACGGGGGAGGGCTCGTGCATCGACGTCGCCCAATCCGATGCCGCGGCGGCCCTGGACTGGTATCGCAGCGAGACCTGGAGGGCCTACGAGCGACCGGAGTCCGAGGTCACCGGCAACAAGGCCGACGGCTACGAGCGGCGCGCCCCCGGCACGGCGGGCATGGTCGAAGGGGTCCGTTACCAGGTCTACGAGACCTCGGACCACGAGCATGTCCTCTTCATGGCGTCCGAGCAGGCCTTCTGGAGGAATTTCTGCGAGGCCCTCGACCGCATGGACCTCTTCGAGCGCTGGCCGGGCTCCAAGTACGCCGACCACGCACGCGGCAATCGCGCGCTCCGGGTCGAGCTGCGCGCGATCTTCGCCACCAAGACGGCCAGGGAGTGGCTCGACTTCGGCGGACGGGTCAACACGCCCATCGCACCGGTCAACACGCCCAAGACGTTGCTCGACGACCCGCAGTTCGCCGACCGCTTCTCGCTCTTACCAGCCGAGGAGGTGGGAGCGGACCAGCTCTTCACCCCACTCCATTTCGTCGGCGAGGACCTCCCGCACCCGGCCAAGGCACCCACGGTCGGTCAGCACAGCGACGCCGTCTTGCGCTCCGTGCTCGGCTATGACGACAATCAGATCGCCGCCGCCCGGGAGGGCGGTGCATTCGGAGCCGACGCGTAGGCGGGGTCGCCGGCACAAGGAGGGCGTGATGGAGAGGGTCCGGTTGGGAGTGCTGGGCGCCGGCAACATCGCGGCCATGAACGTGCGCGGCTACCTCGAGGACCCCCGCTGTGACGTCGTCGCCGTGTGCGACACCGACGAGGAGGTGGGCCGCCAGGCGGCCAAGGAGTGGGGGGCGCGGTCCTTCCACGCCGACCTGCCCGCCATGCTGGCCGACGACTCCATCGACGCCGTGGAGGTGCTCACGCCCACCCACCTGCACCGTGACCACGTCATCGCCGCGCTCGAAGCAGGCAAGCACGTGTCCGTCCAGAAACCGGTGGCCAACTCGGTCGAGGACGCGCTCGAGATGCAGGCGGTGGCCGATCGGGTCGGCCGCACCCTGCGCGTCAGCGAGTGCTTCGTCCACTATCCCCCGCTCGAGCTGGCCAAGCGCCTGGTGGCCGACGGCGCCATCGGCAAGCCGACGTCGCTGCGCATCCGCACGCTGGTCGGCCAGACCGACTCCGCCTTCCAAGCCGCGTTGCGCCCCGAAGGCTACGGTTGGCGCCTCGACAAGCGGAGCCCGGGCGGGCACCTCTTCGACGACATGGTGCACAAGTACGCCATGGCGCTGTGGCTGCTCGACCTGGGCATCACCTCGGTGCAGGCGGTCGTGCGGCGGCGCGACCTCTTCTTCGAACCCTGCGCCGTGATCTTCGAGTACGAGGACCCCGACGTGTTGGGCATGATGGAGGTCCAGTACTCGCCGAACTTCTACATGCGTTCGCAGTACTACGGCGCGGACGAGTTCTTCGAGATCACGGGGGACGAGGGGCAGATCTGGGTCACCCGCGCCACCGGCGAGATGCTCGACCTCGCCCCGGTCATGTTGTTCACGGGTACCCCGCACCAACGCAACACGACCGAGTTCACCGACCTCGACGCCGATTGGGCCGCCGGCTTCGTGCGATCCTCGCAGCACTTCGTCGACGCGCTGGTGCACGGGAGCCCGGCCGCCATGACGGGTTCGGAGGCCACCGACGTCCTGCGGCTCTGTTTCGCCGTCTACCGGGCCGCTCAGGAGGGGCGTCCGGTGGACCCGCGCACCGTGACCCGGTCGGTCAGCCCCCCCGGCTGGGGGGACTGGTAGCGACGGGCCAGCCGGCATGTCGTGGGTGGCGACGGGCCCGCTCACGTCCCGCTGCTCCACCCCTAGAGTGTCACGCGACGGCGGCGACTTCGGAGGCCTGCCCATGACCACTGCTGCCGACGACGTGGAGATCGTCGACGTTCCCGCCGAGAACCGCTTCGTGGGTCGCTCGAACGGTGCGGAGGCCGAGCTGGTGTACCACCTCCACGGCGACCGGCTGGTGCTGATCCACACCGAGGTCCCCGACGAGTTGGCCGGGCAGGGAATCGGCGGCCGCCTCGTCGAGGGAGCGGTCCGCCGGGCCCGCGCTGATCGTTTGACGCTCGTGCCCTGGTGCCCCTTCGCCCGTCGTTGGCTGCAGAACCACCGCGAGGCCGTGGCGGACCTCGAGGTCGACTGGGAGACGCAACGCCCTCCTTCCGTCTGATGCGGGCCCGGTGCGGCCGCCGGGTCCGCGTTCTGTTGCAAGCTGGAGACATGTCGAAGATCCCTGGGGGTGCCGTGTGACCAAGGCCGACGAGAACCGCACCGTGATCGAGGGGTTCTGGAACGACCTCTACCGACAGGACCTCGAGAGCCTGGTGGCGCGCTTCGATCCCGAGGGCGAGTACACCGACGCGTCGACCCCCGACGACGACGTGGCTCACGGTCCCGCCGAGATCACCAACCGCTTGACCTTGGCGTTCGGCAAGCTGTCCGGGCTGCGCGACGAGCGACGGCATCTCGTTGCCGGCAACGAGGTCGTGATGACCGAGCACATCGAGCACTGGGAATGGCCGACAGGAGAGACGATGGCACTTCCCGTCGCGTCCGTGCACGAATTGCGCGACGGCAGGATCACGAGATGGTGCGACTACTGGGACATGAGCGTCCTGACGGCCGCGGCTCCCCCGTGGTGGTTCGAACATGTCCTGCAAGGATGGAAGTGATCGGAGCCCTGTCGTCGTGATCAGTGATCGAGGAGCCGGAAGGCAAGTCGCCGCCCTCGCCCTTGCCTCATGGCCAGGGCGATCCACAACTGGAAGAGGCTGTCGATGAGCGCCTCCTGGTCCTCTCCGACGTAGACGGGACGCAGCCCGACACCCTCGATCACGGTCTCGACGGTCGCGCGGTCTGCCTCGGGCGCGGAGAAGAACATGTCCGCCCTCCCTTCCACGAAGACGGGATCGGCCATGTTCTCGCCGCCCAGCGTGTTGAACGCCCTGACGTAGCGAACCGACCGCGGAAGGCTCGAGCGGCTGTTCGCCACCTCCTCACCCATCTTGTTCGTCGCGTCGACGACCAGTTTGCCTTCGAGGGCGTCCCGGTGTTCCGAGGCAAGGCCTGGCACGGCAGTCCCGGGGAGGGCGAGGATGACGACCTCTGCGTTCGCCAGCGCCTCGCCGATCGATGCCACCGTCGTGCCGGGCACGGCTCCCTCTCCGGGGTGGCGGGATCCGAAGGTGACGTTGTGCCCTGCCCGGGACAGCGCACCGCCCAGCGTCGTGCCGATGAAACCGGTTCCGATCACCGCGATGTCCATCTCGTTCCTTTCGTTGGCCGCCCCTGCCTCCCCGCCTCACAGAATGATGCCCGCGTGGCCGCGCCGTCCCTGCACGGGCGGGCGCTGCGTGCTCCGGTGGCTGTTCGCGTGCTCCGGTGGCCCTGCGTGGCTGTTCGCGTGCTCCGGTGGCCTCGCGTGGCTGTCTGTGCAGCCTTCCGCACTCCCGTCTCTCTACGGAAGGATCCTGGGTCATCCTTCCGTGACTCACCCTCTTTTCAGAAGTTCCGTCTACAACCGGGAGGACGTGCGGCCAGCCCGAGTCCGGGCGCCATCCGATCACCGGGGCCCCGGGGGGTCGGGCAGGAAGGTGAGGCGAACGTGGCGCCGCGGATTGTCCACGTTGAGATCCACCAGGACGAGGGACTGCCACGTTCCGAGAGCGACCTGTCCCGCCAGCACGGGCAAGGTGACGGAGGGGCAGACGAGCGCGGGCAGGAGGTGGTCCGCCCCGTGCCCCGGCGATCCATGGGAGTGCCGGTACCGCCCGTCGTGCGGCAAGAGCCGCTCCAGCGCGGCCAGCAGGTCGGTCTCGGAACCCGAGCCCGTCTCCATGAGGGCCAGGCCGGCCGTGGCGTGTGGCGCCAACGCGTTCACCAGGCCGTCCCCGCGTCCGGCGCAGAATCGCGCCAGGTCCCGCGTCAGGTCGACGATCCGCCCCCGGGACGTGTCGACGTCGATCTCGACGGTGTGCATCGCTCCCCAGTCTGCCCGGACGGAGCGATCGGCTCTCCTCGCCGGCCGTCACCCCGGGGTGTCAGGTACGGGCAAAGAACTCGACGAGGTGCCGGGCGACCTCGTCGGCGTGCGTGAGGATGCCGATGTGCCCGGCGCCGGCGACCTCGCGGTAGTCGCAGCTCGGAATCGCCCGCGCCGCCGCGCCGGCCTCGCGCGGCGGCGAGTCGACGTCGTGCTCGAAGGCGAGCACGAGGCAAGGGACGCGCACTTCGGGCCAGCGCGTCGTGCGGGCAGGATCGGTCGACCACGCCAGCGCGGCCTCGTACTGGCCCAGTCGCCCGGGGTTGGGCCAGACCGGCAACTCACCCATCAGCGAGAGCCAGGTGCTGACGACCTCGGAGTCCTGGATGTCGGCGATCGGCAGGTACCGCAGGGTCTGGGTGGCGTAGTAGAGCGGCGGGAGGTCGTAGTCCAGGCGGGCCAGGTCCCGCTCGACGGTGGTGATGGCGATCTCCCATGCCGTCGGCTTGTTGGCGCTGCCCATCAGGGCGGCGGCCCGGACTCGTTCGGGGTGGTCGAGCACCAACATCTCGGCGATCCACCCACCCATGGAGTGCCCGGCGATGCGCACCGGGTCGTCCCAGCCGAGGTGGTCGATCAACGCCAACGTGTCGTCGACCATGACGTCCACGCTGTAGGGGGCGGGTGGCGAGGAGGACGGCGGCACCCCGCGATTGTCGAAGGTCGCCACGGTGTAGCCGGCGGCCGCCAGCGCCGGCACCAGGGACAGATGCCACGCCGCGGCGGGTTGGCCACAGCCGGCGATGAGCAGCAGCGGTTCCCCCTCGCCGGTCACGTCGTAGCTGAGCGTGGCCCCGTGGGTGCTGACCTCAGGAATGGAGCACCTCGGACAGGAGGCTGGGCGCCACGTTGCGCCCGGTCAGGAGCACCACCGTCTGCCTGCTGTCCGCGTCCGGGGTCACCACGCCGTCCCGGAGTGCGGCGATGCCGACGGCGCCCGCGCCCTCGAGCACGAGACCCATCTTGGCGGCCGAGAACGCCATGGCAGAACGGATGTCGGCCTCGCTCACCGTCAGGACCTCCACGCCGTGCGCCAGCGCGATGTCGACCGTGACCGCGCCCGGCTCCAAGTTGCCGGCCAAGCCGTCGGCCACCGTCGGTTCGACGTCGATCGGCACGATCGCCCCCGCCGCCAGCGCCGTGCTCATGGATGGCGACGCCTCGGACTCGACGCCCACCACGCGGACCCCCGTCCCTTCGAGCCCGAGGATGACACCCGAGAGCAGCCCGCCTCCCCCGCAGGGGACGACGACGGTGCCGAGGTTGGGCACCTGTTCGACCAGCTCGCGCGCAACGGTCGACTGCCCGGCAATGACGTCGGGGTCGTTGTAGGGCGACACGTAGCGGCTCCCGTCGCGGTCAGCCAGCTCGAGCGCGTGCGTCTCTGCCTCGCGATAGCCCTCGCCGTGGAGCACCAGGCGCAGGTCGAACTGTTGCAGCGCGGAGACCTTGGCCGCCGAGGCTCCCGTGGGCACGACGACGGTCACCTGGGCGCCCAGCTTCGACGCCGCGTAGGCGAGGCCGAGCCCGTGATTGCCGGCAGACGACGCGATGACGGCACGGCCCGGGCTCCTCCTCCAGCGTGGCGGCCACCGCCGCCAGGCCGCCACGCACCTTGAAAGAGCCCGTGGGCTGGACCGTCTCGACCTTGACCGAGACGGCCGGTCCCAGCTGCGGGGCGGCCACGACCGGCGTCACGGCGAGGAAGCGGCGCACCGCCTTCCAGGCCGCCTCCATGTGGGCCGGACCCGGGGGAACGACGTCGCGCACCAATCCAGTCTGGCCGAGTCGGCGCCTGGCATGCTGACGCCGTGTGGCCAGGGACCCGGAACGTCGACGGCGCGACCGTGCGCGTCCATGCGGACACAGCCACCATGGCACGGGCGGCCGCCGACGAGGCGCTCGCCGTCCTGCGGGCCGCCGTGCGAGGCCCGCGGCACCGCCCATGCGATGTTCGCCACCGGGAACTCCCAGCTGGCCTTCGTGCAGGCGCTGGTGGGGGAGACCGCCGGGGTGCCCTGGGCGGACACCGTGGTCTTCCACATGGACGAGTACGTCGGGGTCGGGCCCGACCATCCCGCCGGCTTCCAGCGCTGGATCCGCGAGCGCATCGTGGAGCCGGCCCACCCGAAGGCGGCCTACTACGTCGAGGGGCTGGGCGATGCCGAGGCCGAGTGCCGGCGCTACGCCGAGCTCCTGCGCAGCCATCCGCTCGACCTGTGCTGCCTCGGCATCGGGGAGAACGGACACCTGGCCTTCAACGACCCGCCGGTGGCCGACTTCTCCGACCCGCGCGACGTCAAGGTGGTCGAGCTCGACGCCGCCTGCCGCAGGCAACAGGTCAACGAGGGTCACTTCGTCGGGCCTGGACGCCGTCCCGACCCACGCCATCACCGTGACCATCCCGGCGCTCCTGCGCGCCGGGCGGGTGCTCGCCGTCGTGCCCGAGGCGCGCAAGGCGGAGCCGGTGCGCGACCGCGCTCACCGGACCCGTCGCCACCTCCTGCCCCGCGTCGGCACTGCGGACGATCGCCCACGCCACCATCCACCTGGAGCCGGATTCGGCCCGGCTGCTCCCCGACTGAGGAGCGCGACGGCAGGCGGTCTCAGCCCGCCCGCACCCCCGTGACGTCGTAGAGGTGGTGGACCGGATCGTGGATCATGTAGCGGGCGAAGCTGGCGACCGTGAAGGTGGCGCCGTCGCTGCGCCGCCCCCGGCGCTGCCACTGCTCACCGCTGACCGCGTCGAAGACCGCGGCCAACCGGGTGGCGGCCTCCTCCAGCTCGGCCCCGACCAGCACGGGCTCCTGCTCGAGGTAGCGCTGCTCGACCGCGGTGGCGTCCTGGTCCCAATTGGGATAGAGCGGATCGTCCTCACGCAGCATGAGGCCGAGTCGCTGGTGATAGAGGACGCAGACGTCGCGCACGTGGCAGGCGTACTCGAGCGGCGACCAGCGATCGGCGGCGGGCCGGCGGCGGAGCTCTGCGGCCGGCCGTCGCAGGACGTCCTGCCACGCGTGCGCGTTGGATCGCAACAACGGAGCGACCGACTCGGCCGGCAGTGACGACGCGTCGAACCCGCACTCGGGGCACCGCCGCCCGGGGACCCAGGTCCAGTCCTTGTCGTCCGGCACGATGGGGTCGTCCGGCACGATGGGCACCGATCACGCCTCCCCGTCGCGGTGCAGCCAGTGCAGCAGGTCGGGCGGCGCCATGGTGGCCACCCGGGCGCGGTAGTGGGCGAGCTCGCCGGCGGTCAGGAGCTCACGGCCTTCGCCCGAGGTGCCGCGCCGGAAGAAGGCCGCCGGGTCCTTCAACACCGCGAGGGTGCCGTCGGGCGCGTGCATGCCCTCGCGCATGGCATCGAAGGCGGCCGCGCGCACCAGCGCGGGCCAGCGGGCCTCGTCCACGGGGATCCCGAGCAGTCCCGAGAGTCGGCGCATGCTGCCGTCCAGGTCAACGAGGAGGTCGTCGTAGTGCACGAGCACGACGTTGGGCGCGTGGCGACGGGCCCAGGCGTCGGAGAGGTGCACGAGCACTCCGTGCAGCGTGTCGAGCGAGGCCCGGGCGTCGCCCGCCCCGTCGACGAAGCCCAGGAGCCACTCGTGCAACGGGGGGCGGGGCAACGGCCTGACCAGGGGTTGACCGGTGAGCTCGGCCAGGCGCCGGCGGTCGATGTTCTCGGCGTGGTGGTAGAGGGAGACCGCCATATCCAGCGGGTGGCGCCCGACTACGATGTAGGCGACCCGCTGGTCGAACGGCACGCCGTCGAGCGGGGTATGCGTCTTGATGACGCGACGGTGGGCCTGATCCGCCAGCAATTCGTAGACATCCTCCTTGGGCCTGACGAGCCAGTCCAGCCAGGGCGAGAGTGAGCCCAGGCGACCACGGAGGTGCGGGTCTTGGAACACCAGGAGCAGACAGATCATCTGGACCCAGGTCGTGCCCGACTTGGACCGGGTGCTGATGACGATGTCGCCCGGTCGCAGGGGGAAGTCCCACCAGCGCGCGCTGTCCTCGTCGGGCGAGGTGTAGCGGTGCAGGGGTGCGCCCACGGCGGCGCCGTCCGGCGGCACGTCGTGGCGGTCTCCCATGTCCCCAGCATGGCGGACCGGTTCGAGCCGACGGCAACCACATCGAACCCTGCGGGCAACGGCGGGGCAATGGCGGATCCGTACGTTTCGGGGCGGGGATCTGGGGTGCCGGGCCGAGGCTCGGACTGCTCGACGGAGGGGAATTGACGATCGCACTGACCGCGGGGCGCCCGGGCCTGGTCGCTCCGGGCGCCGAGCCGCCCCGCCGAAAGCGAAAGGTCCTCCGGCGGGTCCTGATCGTCACCGGGTCCGCCCTGGTGGCGCTGATCGTCCTGGCCGGGTCGTGGATCGGGATCGGCCTGTACCGGATCGACCACGCCGTCCACCACGTGGGCATCCCGGCCTGGCTGCTGGCGCGGGGAAAGAACGACCTGCTCGCGATCGTCAAGGGCCCCGACCACAGCGAGCAGATCTTCGTGTTCCACGACGTCGGCGGGCACACCAACGTCCTCAAGGTCCCCAACACGCTGGGGCTGCCCCTCGCCGGCGGCGGCACCGTCCCCATCGACACGCTCAGCCTCCACGCGCCCACCGCCCTCATCGCCGGGCTGGACAAGTTGGGCATCCCGGTCAGCCACTACGTCGGCGTCGACCTGCACATGGTCAGCCCGACGTCGAGCCTGGGCCAGCTGGCCACGGGCAGGCTGTCGGTCACCGGCCTGATCTCAGACCCGACCGGGACGACGTCGCTGCTCGAGCAGGTGGCCTCGCACATCTATCTCGGACCCGGGACCCCGGTTTCGGCCGTCCTCTCCTTGATGAACGTCCCCACGGCCAACCCCGTCTCGGTCCCCACCGCCAAGGACCTCAACGGCAAGGTGGTGTTGGCGTCGGCGTTCCCCTCGATCTTGCGCGGCTTCCTCTAGTGCCGGGCGGGCGGGGCCGGGGCGGGGGACGGCGCTGGCGGGACTGGTTCGGGCGAGCCCTCACACCCGAGTACCGGGATCCCCCCGATACCGAGGCGCCCGACCCCGGCGCCGGGGCCCCGAGCCCGGGGGTGCACAGCGACGTCAGCACCCAGGCGTCGCTCGACCAGGTCCTGCGGAACGCGGCCGAGGCGCGGAGCGCGCCGCGCGACGGGGACGCCTGAGCGGTCCCGAGGGACCGCGGCCCGCTCAGCCGGCAGCGGGGGCGGGGACGGTGGTGGTGGACCCCCGGTGGCCGAGCCAGTGGTCAAGGAAGGGCAGCGCCTCGGTACCGTGCCACTGGTGCCCCCCGGCGAAGACGTCGTGCACGAGGCGATCGGTGGCCCCGTCCCGCTCGTACACGAGACGGACGCGGCGAACCGACTCGATGGCCGCGCCGACCGGGAACAAGAGGTCCTCGGTGCCCGTCTCGACCAGCATGGGCCGCGGGCGCGACGAGCGCGCCGAGATCCTCGTGCTCGAGCCGGCCCAGCATCCCGAACATGATCTGGGAGCCGCACATGTTCCAGGGCATCTTGTGGCTCTCCGCCCACGAGGAGAAGTACCCGCTCACCACCGTCGCTGCGACGCGACCGTCGAGGGCGGCGGTGAAGAGCGTGACGGTGCCGCCGTAGGAGATGCCGACCATGCCGATGCGCTCGGGGTCGACCAGCGGGTGCTGCTCGAGGACGTCGAGGCAGCACCGCAGGTCCCAGATGTTCTGGGCCAGCGGGTTCCACCCCGCCATGGCGGCGTGGACGAGATTGGTGTCGCACGCGTAGTGGTCCTCTGGATTCCAGTCCAGGCGCTCGCCGAAGCAGCGCAGGTCCGGCGCCAGCACCACATAGCCGCGGCGGGCCAGCTGGAGCGCGTAATCGGCGTTCGGCATGTCGGTGTGCTCCAGGCCGACCACTTGGGCCTTCCCCGGCCCGTGTCCGTGGCAGGCGAGCACGGCCGGCCCGGGGGCGCCACCGTCGCGGCCGTCGGGGACGAGCAGGTAGGCCGGCACCGACATGGTGTCCTCGGTGTCGAAGACGATCTTGTCCCGGCGGTAGCCGTCGCAGGCGACCGACTCGAGGGTCTCCGCGTGCAGCGGGACCGGGGCGGGCTGCGGCCCGAGGAGCTCACCGAGCCGGGCGCGGCGGCGATGGAGCCAGGGGTCGATGGCGCCGGGATCGCCCTCGGGGAGCGGGTCCTCGTGGGTCGTGGCGGCCAACCGGGCCATCCACTGGTACCAGGGCGAGTAGTTGCGGGACGGCGGGGTGAGGACGAGGCCCCCGGTGTCATCGCTCATGGGCGGCCCTTTCTACGCGGCACGACGGCGGTCGGTGGGGGGCCAATGTAGGCGGGGCGGCGCCGGTCCCCCTCGCTGCGCCGCCCGGCGCCACTCTCGAAACTCTCAACGAGACCGTTGACAGTTGGCGAACCGTCCTCGCCCCGGCGACAACTCGGGCAGAATTGCGCCGTGACCCTCGCCACCGCCGTCAGCGTCCACCCCATCTCCCCCACCATCGGGGCCGAGCTCACGGGCGTGGACATCTCGGTCCCGCTCGCCCCCGAGGTGGTGCGAGCCGTCCGCCACGCGCTCAACTCGCACCACGTCATCTTCTTCCGGGAGCAGTCGCTGACGGCCGAGCAGCAAGCCGACTTCGCCCGACAGTTCGGGACCGTCACCGAAGCGCACCCGGTGCTGCCCTCCATCGACGAGAACCCCGAGGTGCTGGCGATCGACGGCAAGGTCGACCGGGCCAGCTGGTGGCACACCGACGTGACGTTCCTCGAGACACCGGCCATGGGTTCCATCCTCTACATGCTCGAGGCACCCGAGGTCGGAGGCGACACCATGTGGGCCAGCCTGCAGGACGCCTACGACGGGCTCGCCCCACCCGTGCGCGCCATGTGCGACCAGCTGATCGCCATCCACCACGACCCCTGGTTCGCCGCCGACGTGGCCGAGCGCGGTGGCTACGAGTGGGACGGCACGTGGCGCGAGAAGCTGCTCCCCGCCCTGCACCCGGTCGTGCGCACCCACCCCGAGAACGGGCGCAACGGCCTCTTCGTCAACCGCCAGTTCACCCGCACCGTCTTCGGATTGTCGGACAACGAGAGCAGCGCCGTCCTCGAGATGCTCTACAACCACTGCATCAAGCCCGAGTACACCTGCCGCTTCCGCTGGCGGGCCGGATCGGTCGCCTTCTGGGACAACCGGGCGACGCTGCACTACGCGCTCGACGACTACGGGGACGCCGCCCGCTACGCGCACCGGGTGACCCTGCGGGGCGACAAGCCCTACGGGCCGGCGATGCCGCTGCCCGTCGGCTGACGACCCCGTTGGCGGCCGCCGGCCTGGGGGCCGACCTCGGTGTTGCCGCAGTGGCGTTCGTCGGGACCAACATCGACAACACCGTGGTGACGATGGCCCTGGTGGCGGGTGCGCCCGTGGACCGCGCGCACCGCATCGCCGTGGGCCAGCTGATCGGCTTCGCCATCCTCGTCCTGATGGCCGCCGCGGCTGCAGCCGTGCTCTTCGAGTTCTCGCCGGCGGTGGTCGGCCTGCTGGGGCTGGTGCCCCTGACCATCGGGCTCCGGGGTCTGCTCGCACTGCGCAGGCAGCCGGCGGACGGGGGTGCGACCGCGGCCACGGGGCGCTGGCGCCCCGCCGACCGGGCGGTGGGCCGGAGCCTGACCGCAGCGGCGCTGGTCACCATCGGGGCCGGCGGCGACAACCTGGCCGCCTACATCCCCCTCTTCCGCCTCGGTGGTGCGGCGAACCTGTCGGCGATCGCCGTCGTCTTCGTGCTCGGCGAGGTCGTGGTGACCTGGCTCGTGCTCGCCGGCGGCCGCCACCCCAAGGCGCGCCGCGGCATGACGCGTCTCGGCGCGGTGGCCGTCCCGGTGCTCCTCTGTGGCATCGGCGTGCTGGTCATGGTCGAGGCGGGGACGTTCTCGCTGCTCTGAGGGTCGGCAGCCGAGTGAGGGGCGCTGGCCCCTGGCACCACACCGTGCTTGACTGCGACGGAACCACCGGGTGCGACGAGGGAGGCCCCATGGAAGACCTGCAGGGCAAGGTGGCCGTGATCACGGGGGGCGCCAGCGGCATCGGCAGGGCGGTGGCGGACGAGGCCGCCGCCGCCGGCATGAAGATCGTCATCGGCGACATCGAGGACGGCCCACTGAAGGAGGCCGAGGACGAGCTGACCGGCCGGGGGGCCGAGGCCATCGGCATCGTCACAGACGTGTCCGACCCCGCCTCGGTGCGAGAGCTGCGCGACCGGGCCCTCGACCGCTTCGGGGCCGTGCACCTCGTGCACAACAACGCGGGCGTCGGCCTGGGCGGCGCCATCTGGGAGGTCAGCGAGGAGGACTGGCGCTGGATCCTCGGGGTCAACCTCCTGGGCGTGGTCCACGGCGTCGCCACCTTCGTGCCCCTCTTCCTCGAGCAGGGCGAGGGGCACGTGGTGAACACGGCGTCGATCGCCGGCCTCGCCACCGCCCCCTTCCTCGGCCCCTACAACGCCACCAAGCAGGCGGTGGTCGCCATCTCCGAGACGCTGTACAAGGACCTGCAGTCGCTGGGTGCCCCCGCCGGCGTCGGGGTGTCGGTCCTGTGCCCCGGCTTCGTCCGGACGCGCATCGCCGAGTCCGACCGCAACCGGCCCGCCTGGGCGCCCGAACGAGCGGTCGAAGGCGCCGAGGCGCTGCGGGGTGTGATCGAGAACATGGTCGGCAGCGGCATCGCGCCCTCGACCGTCGCCGAGCGGGTGATCGACGCCGTCCGCCACAACACCTTCTACATCCTCACCCACCCCGAGCTGACGCCTGCGCTCCAGGTCCGCTTCGACGACATCGTGCAGGGGCGCCCCCCCACCCCGACCGCCATCGTCTGAGGCCGGGCCCAGCGCCGAGCCCGGCGCTCACGACGACGGCAACGGCTTGAACGGCTGCTCGGTGACCCAGCACGTCCCCTGCGGCTGGTGGTTGGTCTTCAGCTTGCACTGCGAGGACGGGGGCACGTTGTTGTGGATCTTGACCACCTGGTACTGGGTCGGGCCGTAGAACTTGTCCGGCCCGAAGCTCCACACCGGCGAGAGGGTGCCGGGGTAGTCGGTGATCTTCGACATGGCCTCGACGAAGGTGCGGCGGTTGAGGTCCTTGCCGGCGTCCTTGGCCGCCGTCGCGAACAGGCGGATCGCCCCGCACCAGGCCTGAATGGGACCTTGCTCCTCGATGTAGAAGCTCGTCGTGCCCGCGATGGGCTTGGGGTGATAGGCGTGCCAGGTCTCGTAGCACGAGCGCACGCCCGGGTCGTAGCCGCCCTGGCTCTCGGGCCGGGCGTCGTCGAAGCCACCCAGGGTCTCCGTCGTGACGCCCTCCTGGCCGTTGAGCGCAGCCTCGTAGGGCACCGGGATGAGACCCAGCGCCACCTCGATGCTGGACTGGTAGTCGCTCAGCAGGAGCTGGGGGTAGTACTGCTGCGCGCTCTCGGCGGCCAGGTAGGGGAAGAAGGCGTTCTCGGGCACCAGCGGGAAGACGGACTGCACGCCCGCCGCCTTGAAGCGCTCCACGGCCAATTGCGCTTCCGAGCTCGTGGTGGCCGACTGGTCCGGGTTCCCGGCGACCGTCGAGACCTGGGGCGTGATCCCCGCCGCCTTGAGGTCGGGCAGCAGATAGGAGTTGAGTGCCGCCTGGTCGCCGGCCTGGTCCGAGACCACGACCCCGACCTTCTTGCCGTGGCCCAGGCGCCCCGAGCTCAGGCCCCACTGCACGGTGGCGGCGAGCACGGGCGCCTGGTCCGGGCCCGTCCACCACAGGTAGGGCGACCCCATCTGCGTCCAGTTGGTGGTGGTGGACCAGGCGCTGATGAGGGGCGTGTGCCCCTGCTCGGTCACGCACAGCTGGTCGTCGCCCGTCCATGTCCCGATCCCGTCGATCACCGCGAAGACCGGCGGGTTGCCCTGGGTCCACTGCTGGCACAGCGCCTGCATGTTGGCGTTGTTGGTTGGATCGAAGCTCACGATCATCGGGTTGATCTTGCGGCCGTTGATGCCGCCGCCCTTGTTGATCTGGTCGACGTAGAGGTTGATGGCCGCCGTCTGCTCGTTGTACTCCTTGTCCTCGGCGAAGCCGAGCCTCCCGGCCAGGCTGTTGACGGAGACGACGGGGAACACGACGTTGATCTCAGTGGCGCTGACACCACGCGTGCTCGTGCTGGCCTGGTCCACCGGCGTGCCCGCGGGCGCGGGCGCGCTCGCCACCACGGCGGCGCCGGCGCTGCCGGCCCCGCCCGGGGTGCCCGAGGGCGCCAGGACGAGCCAGGCCACCAGCCCGACGACGATGGCGATCACGATCACCGCGGTCCGCACCTGCATGGCCCGGGGACGGCGGCGCAGGCGCCGCCAGGACCGGCCCAACGGCGTCAGCGGGTTGAACGGCCCCCGGTGCGCGGAAACCTCCGTGCTCGCTCCCATCCTCACCCTCCTTCGTGGCGGTCCGTCCCGCCGTCCCCCGCGACCGGCCCCGAGGCCAAGAGCGCCTCGTCGCTGGCACCAAGGTAGGCGGCCAGGGCCCTCGGGTCAGCGCGGACGACATCGGGCGGCCCGGCAGCCACCACCCGGCCCAGCTCCATGACGACGACCGTGGAGCAGAGCTCGAAGACGAGGGGCACGTCGTGCTCCACCAGCACGATCGTCGTGTCGGCCACCTGGTGCAGCCGTCGCAGCAGGGGGATGAACGCCTCGGCCTCGCGCTGGGCGATCCCCGCCGTCGGCTCGTCGAGCAGGAGGAGCCGGGGCCGGGCCAGGACGACGGAGGCGAGATCCACCACCCGGCGCGTGCCGGTGGACAGCTCCGCCGTCCGGTGCTGGCGGAAGCGTTCGAGCCCGAAGGCAGCGATGACCTGGTTCACCGCCTCGAGCTTGCGCTTCTCTGCCCGGCGCGCCCACGGGAGGCGTAGCGTCGTCGGGATCACGGCGACCTCGTGACGCGCGTCCTCGCACAGGAGGAGCACGTCGAGCACCGTCAGCTCCGGATAGAGACGACAGTCCTGGAAGGAGCGGACCATCCCCACGCCGAGGCGCTCCTCGGGCAGGTACTCGGCCATGTCGACGCCGTCGAGGCGCACGCTCCCCGCCTGCGGCGCCACCAGACCCGAGATGACGTCGAGCGTCGTGGTCTTCCCCGAGCCGTTGGCGCCGATGAGACCCACGATCGCCCCCGGCTCGGCGTCGAACGTCACCCCGTCGAGCGCATGCACGCCCCCGAAGTGCACGCTGACCCCGGACACGCTGAGCTGAGCCGGGTGACGGGAGGGCGCGGCGGCGGCGCCCGCGGCCGGCGACGTCATTGCTCGGCACCGTCCGCGACCAGCGAAGGCGCGACCGGTGGGCCGGCGCGTCGCGACGCCAGGCGTTCCTGAGCGGACCGGATCGCCAGGGCGACCAGATCACCGAAGCGGTGCAGCAGCTCGGCTAGGCCTCCGGGCAGGTACAAGATGAACGCGATCAGTCCGAGGCCGCTGGTGATGAATTGGATCGTCTGGTTGGAGCCGAAGAGCGCCGGCAGGCCCTCGAGGTACAGGGCGCCCAGGATCGCTCCCGGGATGGACCCCAGACCGCCGATGACCACCATGGAGATGATGACGAACGACGTCGTCGGGTCGAAGGTGAGGTCGGTGTTGTTCAGCTGCTGGGTCGCAAAGGCGAAGCACACCCCCGCGTACCCCGCCATGAAACCCGACAGGCCGAAGGCCAACAGCTTCGTGCGCAGGATCGGGATCCCCATGGCGGCCGCACCCAGCTCGTTGTCGCGCACGGCGACGAGCCGACGGGCCACGCCCTTGTCGCGCCAGATCCGCACCATGTAGACGGACAGCAGCAGGACGCCCAGCGAGAACCAGGCGAAGGAGCGCTGCGAGGCGAGGCTCAGACCGAACAGCGATGGGCGGGCGACGAACGTGTAGGCCGGGTTGGGCAGCCCGGTGCACAGGGTCTTGTCGATCCCGGGCACGGAGATGCAGGGCGTGGCCAGCACGGCGTTCTGCATGAAGATGGCGAACGCCAGCGTGGTGACGGCGAGGAAGAGCCCGGGCATGCGCAGGGCGGGCAGCCCGATCAGGATCGCCACCAACGCGGTCACGGCACCGCCGTAGAGCATCACGATGGGCAGGGGCAGCGAGCTCCCGAGGTGGACCGCGACCAGTGCGCCCACGGCGACCAACGCGAACTGCCCCAGCGAGACCTGGCCGGCCCACCCGGTCAGCATGGTCAGGGACAGGGCGACGACGGCGTAGATGCAGATCTGGCTGAACAACACGTTGTTGCCGACGGAGAGCACGAACGGCATCAGGACCGCGAGCACGACGACCAGCCAGACCCCCGACGTCGAGACGCGGCGGCGGAGCCGGTCGACCCCGGCCCGCATGGTGGTCACCGCCCCGTGCTGCCAGGTGCTCCGTTCGCCCGTCCGGGCCCCCTTGCGCAAGGCGCCGACCCGCACCAGCAGGACGAGCATCACCACGACGAACACGATGAGCTGCTGCTTGGCCGGCGAGGGGACGTTCCATGCCAGGATCTCGAGGAAGACCCCCATCCCGACGCCGGCGACGAACGCCACCGTCAGGTTGACCATGGCGCCGATCAGGGCCGCCGTCAAGGCGTAGAGCAGCAGGTCGGGTGAGAGCGCCTGCGTCAAGGCGCTGGTCTGGTTGGGGGCGTTGAGGATGGCCGTGAAGGCCGACAGCGCGCCGGCCACCGTCCAGGTCAGGGTCGAGGTGCGGCGGATCCACACACCCGAGAGGCGAGCCGAGTCAGCGTTCTCCGACATCGCGCGCATGGCCAGCCCCCACGAGGTGAAGCGGACCGCCAGTACCAGGGCGGCGGTGACCATGGGCGCGACGATCAGCGTGAGGACCTCGGTCGGGGTGATGATGAACGGGCCGAGCGAGAAGGACAGGTCGAACGGCACGGGGACCGGCTTGTAGAGGTTCGACGGCCGGATGAAGGGCAGCGCCGTGAGCGCGAGCAACACGTAGCTCAGTCCGATGGTGGCCACCATGACCAGTACCCGGGGACGGGCGAAGAGCCGGCGCAGCACCAGCTCGGATCCGGCGCCCACGGCGGCGGCGAGCCCGACGGAGAGCACCAGCGAGAACCAGTAGTTGAACCTGAAATCGGCCGTGAGCTTGACCAGGAACACGGCCGCGATGACGCCGATCTGACCCTGCGCGAAGTTCAGCACCCGGTTGGTGCGGTAGACGAGCACGAGGCCCAGGGCCAGCAGCCCGTAGCCCAGGCCGTAGAAGACGCCCTGGACGAGAACGAAGTCGGGTGCCGAGAGAGCCAGCAAGGGGGTCTAACCCAGGCCGGCGGCCGCGGTGCCGAGGAAGACCGGGCGCAGCAGGTCGTCGCGGGCCATGAGCTCCGCCGTCGGGCCGTCGAAGCGGATCTCGCCCCGCTCCATGAAGAAGCACCGCTGCGCCAGGCTGAGGGCGCGGTTGAGGCTCTGCTCCACCAGGATCACGGTGGTCCCGGCCGCGTTGATGCGGCGCACCATGCCCATGAGCCGCTCGACGGTCAGGGGGGCGAGCCCGAGAGCCAGCTCGTCGATCATCAGCAACCGCGGCTTCGTCATCATGACGCGGGAGAGTGCGAGCATCTGCTGCTCTCCACCCGAGAGCGTGCCGGCGGGCTGGTCCAAGCGGGCCGCCAGCTCGGGGAAGGCCGCCAGCGCCTCGTCGTGGGCTCGCGTGGCGCGCCCACGGTCCCGCCGCAGGGTGTGACCCCCGATGCGCAGGTTGTCGCGCACACTGAGCCCGGGGAACGTCATCTTCCCGCCCACGAGGAGGGCCACGCCCTCGTCGATGATCTGCTCGGGCTCCAGGTAGGTCGAGTTCATGCCGAAGATCCGGATCACCCCCCGGTGCGGATGGGACAGGCCGGAGACGGCGCGCAGCAGCGTGGACTTGCCGGCCCCGTTCGTCCCGAGCAGCGCCACCATCTCCCCCTCTTCGACCTCGAGGTTGACGTCGAAGAGGACCTGGTTGGTGCCGTAGAAGAAGTCGAGGTTGTGGACCTGCAGGGCGGGGATCTCTCCCCCGGCCTGGCGCCGCTTCCCCTCCGTGTAACGCTCGATCACGTCCTCGATCACGAGCGTGATGTCGCGGCGCACGCTGCGCGAGCCGATCACGAGCAGGAGCCCACCCACGGCGCAGACGGGGAAGATCAGGGTCAGCGCCACGATGATGCCGTGCAGGCCACCGATGGCGTCGGAGATCGCGCCGAGCACCACCGACCCGGCGAAGCCGCCGAAGACGAGCGAATAGACGCCGAACATGGCGAAGCAGATGGTGCGCATCTCGGGCGGGGCAGTGGCGGCGAGGGTGAGGAAGATGCAGATGGCCAGCGGCGACACCGACGCGTTGGCCAGGAACTGCAGGGTCACGCACAACCAGAGCTGGGGCACGTAGAGCGAGAGGACGTAGAGCCCGCCGTAGGCGGTGATGCAGATGCCCGCGATGACCAGGGGCCGCTGGGGAGCGTGGCGGAAGTAGCGGTCGCCGAAGACATAGGCGAGGGGGAGCCCGAGGAAGGCGGCCAGCCCGATGATGGCGTACACCTCGCTGCGCGAGGCGGTGTCGAGATGGAACTTGTCGATGAAGAACAGGTTGCCGAACAGCGGCGCACCCGTCCCGGCGAAGCCCAAGATGGCCACCGCCACCAGCTCGTAGTACAGCGAACGGATGCGCAACAGCCGGGTCACGGCGGACCCGAGCAGCACCCGCGGCGCCTTCTCCTGCTGGGAATGCAGGTCCATGCCCGACGCCTTGAGGATGTGGCTGCTCTCGTTGGCCCCCTTCTCCGGCTCGCGCAGCGTGAAGAGCGCGAAGCCGAGCGGGATCCCGACCAGCGCGACGAGCAGCCCGTAGCGCCAGTCGTGGGCGATCGTCACCACGTAGCCGAAGATGAGGATCCCGATCGTCTGCGACAGGGGGTCCGACAGGTTGTGCCAGCTGAAGACCCGGCCCCGCGCCTCGGTCGGGTAGGCGTCGGCCAGGTACGAGTTGTGCACCGTGTTGTTCACCCCGGTGCCCACCGAAGCGGCCAGGTAGAGGAAGGCGAACCACCAGACGTTGGGCGAGATCGCCATCAGGGCGCCGAAGCCGGCGAAGACGAGCAGGGCGACGGCGGCCACCACCTTGCGGCTGCCGCGGTCGGCCCACAGGGCGAGCGGGACGGCCCACAGGAGCTGCGACACTTGGGCGACGAAGGCCACCGCGCCGAGCGACGCATTCGACATGTGGAACGACGTCTCGAGGTTCCGGCCGACCAGGGCGATGCCGTTGCCGAACGTACCCGGCACCATTGCCGCCGCGGTCAGCAGGACCAGGGGGGCGTAGCCGTAGCGGTTCAGGATGCCGACCAGCGGCGGCGGCTTGCCCTCGCCCGTGCCCGGCATGACGTCGAGGTCCGCGACGACGTCGGGGTCCTTGACGTGCGCCACCGCCTCTTGCAGCAGATCCTCCGGGACCGCGAAGTCGAACAGCGGATCGTTGGGCACTGCAGGGTGACTCTATCCCTGACATTGGCGTCAGGTCGGTGCAGTTGATCTCACACGGCGGAGTCGACCGTCGCCACCGTGAGGGGGCCCTCGGGGATCACCGCCACCCGCGCCCCCGGGCCGAGACGGGTCAACGCGCCCGCCACCGCGCCGTCGAGATCGGGCGCCGGCACGAGCAGCGCGTCCTCGATCTCCCCCGGCTCGAGCCCGGCGCCGTGGAACAGGACCTCGGCCCGGGACAGCACCCGGCCGAGCACCTGGGCCTGCCAGCGATCGAGCTCGGGACCCCCGGTGGCCCCGGCGAGTTGCGCCGGGGTGGTGGCCTCCCCCAGCAGCCGGGCGAAGCCCCCGCCCGCGGGCACCCCGTCCTCGCAGGCGGCGGCCATGACCACGATCCCGGCGTCGCGCACGATGCGCTCGGCGGCCGCCATGCCCTTGACGGCCTGGTAGAGGTTGCGGTCGAGGGGGTACCCCCCGTTGGTCGAGACGACCAGGTCGAACGGTGCGCCGACCCGGCGCACCGCCGAGGCCTGCACATGAGCACAGGCGGCGTCGTGCGCGTCGGGCAGAGGGCCGGCGAAGACGGCGGTGACCCGGCGTTCCCGGTTGATCGCGACGTCGAGCGACAGGTGGGGGGGCGCCAGCGCCGCCGCAGCGCGGACGAAGTCGTGCACCGGGTTGCCGGCGCGCGTGACGAAGGTGGCCCGGGCGTCCGCGATGCGGCGGGGATGGTGCGCCTCCAGGATGGTCGCGGTGGCGGCGAGCCCCGGGCAGACCCCCTTGGGGCCGCCGCTGAACCCGGCGAAGAAGTGCGGCTCGACGAACCCGGTCACGATGCGCACGTCCGCCTCCACGTACTCGCGCTGCAACAGGACCGGTGTCCCGTCCACCTCGCCGACGCCGACGTGAGTGTCGCTGCCGGCGTCGTGGTCGACGATCGTGTAGCGCGCCACGACGCCGGCCCCGACCAGCTCCACCATCTCGGGCGTCGTGGCCGGCCGGTGCGTCCCGGTCGCGCACAGCAACGAGATGTGCTCGGCGGGCACGCCGGCGCGCTCCAGCTCGGCCAGCAGCGGCGGCAACACCGTGCGGTTGGGCATCGGCCGGGTCAGATCCGGGAAGACGACCGCCACCCGCGCGCTCGTGCGCTGCCGCACCAGCTCACCCAGCGGCGGCCCGGTCAGCGGCCTCCGCAGCGCGCCGGCGATGGCCGCCGCCTCGTCGTCGAGCGCGGGCTCCTCCACGGGCAGCACGACCTCGGCGCGGTCGGGCACCTCGACCGAGGTCCCGTGACGGCCGTAGGCGAGCGCGACCCGCACCCTCAGAAGGCGCTGCGACCGGACTCGGGCAACGCCTCGGTCGCGGCCAGCACGGCCTCGGCGACGTGGTCGGCCCGCGGCCGCAGGCCGCGGTAGACCTCGACGGCGGCGGCGTCGGCCTCGATCACCGCCTCCACCGGGTCGAGCTGGGCGAGCGTCAGGCCCACGCCCAGCGCCTTGCCGGCCAGCAGCGCGGCGCCCGCCGACGCCGCCTCGCCCGAGCGGTGGCGCAGCGCCGGCACCCCGAGGACGGAGGTCAGCACCTCGACCCACACCGGCAGTCCCGATCCGACACCGCCCAGGGTCACGCCCGCCGCGCTGGAGCCGCCCAAGCGGCCCACCGTCACCACCTCCATGACCCGCAGCACGTCCCACGCCACCGACTCCATCACCGCCCGGGCCAGGTCGCTCGCCCCGTGGGCGGCCCCGAGTCCCACGAACCCCGCCCGGCGCGTCGTCGCGCCACCACGGGGCGCGGGCACCGTCGAGCCACGGCACCGCCACCACGCCGCGGGCGCCGGGCGGGCTCTCGCCGGCCAGATGCGCCAGCTGGTCGGGCGTGCGGTCGAGCATCCGGCCCAGCCAGGCCAGGAACGACCCGGCGGCCGACAGGCCGCCCTCGAGCAGCCAGCCACCGTCGGCCGCCCTCGTCACCACCGCGCCCGCCGGGGAGGGCACCGGACGCTCGTGCACCGGTACCGACACGTTGCCGGTGGTGCCCCAGCTCACCATCGGGTGGTCCTCCGAGGCGCCCGAGCCCAGGACCTCGCACTGGCGGTCCCCGGCGCCGATCACCACCGGGATGCCGGGCCGGAGACCGAGCTCGGCGCCGGGCACGGACTTCAGCTGGCCCACCACGGTGTCGGAGGGCACCACGCTCGGGAGCTTGCCCAGCGCCGGACCGGCCAGCTCCCGCACCGCGTTGCCGTCGAAGTCGTAGAGCCCGCTGCGCGACGCGAACGTGGCGTCCGTGACGACCTGGTCCGTCAGGCGGTAGACGACCAGGTCACGGGGCGACAGGATGACGTCCGCCGCCTCGATGCGCTCGGGCTGGTGCTCGGCCAACCAGGCGAGCTTGGCCGCCACCGCACCGGCGTCGAGCGGGATGCCGGTGCGGGCGCGGTTGATGTCGTCGCCTCCCATGCGCTCGGCCAGTCCCCGCGCCTCGGCCGCGGCGCGGTGGTCGGACCACAAGATGCCCTTGCCGATCGGGTCACCCTGCCCGGTGACGGGGACGAAGGTCTGCCGGGCGCCCGAGCAGGCGACGACGTCGACCTCGGCGAACGCCTTCGGCGCTTGGGCCCTGGCCTCGGCGCAGGCGATGACCAGGGTGGTCCACCAGCGCAGCGGGTCCTGCTCGGCCCAGCCGACCTGGGGATGCGTCGTGGTGAGCTCGGAACGCGCCAGCGCCACCAGGCCGCCCTCGCCCCAGAGGCCGACCTTGGTGACGGTCGTACCGAAGTCGATGGTGAGGATCACCGGCCGTGCACCAGCGCGTCGACGAGACCGGCCATCTCGGCCGGGTCGGGGTCCTGGTACAGCGTCCGTCCCATGGCCATGCCTGCTGCCCCGCCCTCCATCACGTCACGCACCTCCTCGAGCACGCGGTCGCGTCCGTCCTCGGTGCGCGGGCCGCCGAGGAAGAGGACCGGCACGCTGACGCTCGCCACCACCCGGGCCACCGCCCGCTGGCGCTCGGCACCCGGGCCGGCCGCCGGCACCGGGACCTTGATGACCGGCGCGCCGAGGTCGTGGGCGATGATCGCAGCCAGCACGACGGCGTCGGTTTCGCGGCGGATGCGTCCCTCCTGCCACACCATCGGTTCGATCAGGGCCTCGAGCCGCGCCTCGCGCGCCTGCTCGAGCACCTGTCCCAGCAGCTCGAGGGCGGACGCCGTGACCGGGTTCTCGAAATCGATACGCGTCATGTGCTTGATTCCCGTCCACCCGTCGGAGGCGGCCCGCCCGACGCTGGCCACGAGGCGGTCGTCGAGCTCGAAGGTCGAACCGGCCAGACCGGTCCGGTTGATGGAGAGGTAGGTGCGGTGCCGCGCCGTGAGGTGACCCCCCTCGGCCAGGCCGCGCAGGGGTTGCGCGGTGGCCAGGATCCCGTCGCAGAACGGGAGGGCCAGCGCCAGGGATCGGACGAACTCACCCCAGTTCTCCGTCGTGAGCACGGCGCGGGCGCGGTGGTCCGCGGCGAGGATGAGGGCCGGGGTGGGCAGTGGCCCCGGCGACGTCACGTGGCGCCGGCGCCGGCCAGCGCCAGCACCACCTTGGCCACGGCGGAGAAGTCCTCCCGCCCGTAGCCGGCCGTGCTCGTCGCCGTGAGGAGCTGGCGTGCCACCGCCGTGGTCGCCACGGGCACGCCGGCGCGCACGGCGTAGGCCATGGCCAGGTCGAGGTCCTTGGCCATCAGGTCGGTCATGAAGCCTGGCGCCCACCCGTTCGACGCCGGGCTCTCGGGGACGACACCGGGCACCGGCAGGCGGGTCCGCACCGCCACGCAGTCGCCCGTGGCGTGCGTGAGCACCTCGAAGAGCTTGCGCATGTCCACGCCGGACTTGACCGCCAGCGCCGTGGCCTCCGCCGTGGCCGTCATCTGCGCCGCGTAGATCAGCTGGTTGCACAGCTTGACCACCTGCCCCATGCCCGGGCCCCCCACGTGCACGATGAGTGCGGCGAACGGCTCGAGGGCCGGTTCGGTGTCGGCCAGGACGCCGGGGTCGCCCCCCACCATCAGCGTGAGCGTGCCCTTGTGCGCCCCGGCCGTACCACCCGACAGCGGGGCCTCGAGGTAGTGCGCCCCGGCCCCACCCACTCGGGCGTGCTGGGCCCGCTCGACCTCGGGATCGATGGTGGAGCAGTCGACCACCGTCTTGCCGGGGCCGAGGACCGGGAGCATGACGTCCACCACCTCGGCGACGTCGGGCGAGCTGGGGACGCAGAGAAGGACGACCTCCGACGCCTCGGCCACGCCCCGCGGCGAACCACCGTCGGTTGCCCCCTGGGACACGGCGGCGTCGATGGGCCCGCGGCCGCGCGAGGCGACGGTGACGTCGTGGCCCGCCCTGACGAGATGCCCCGCCATCGGCAGCCCCATGGCGCCGAGCCCGACGAATCCGATGCGCATGCGTGTTCCTTCCAGAGCCTCGGCCGCGCTACGCGAACTGGGGCAGCCACTCGGCCGTGCCGGCCATGAGCCCCTCGACCATGGCCTCCACGGCGCGCAGGTCGCCCCGTCCCGCCAGCGGGTCGAGGGTGAACGCCTCGGCGGCCAGCGTGCGGTCCCCCCGCACCGCCGCCTCGACGGTGAGCTCCTGGGTGGCGACGTGGCGCCGCACGATCTCGTCGTAGGGAGGCGGCAGCACGGAGCGGTCACGGCCGCGGATGCCGTCGCCGTCGATGAGGCAGATCGACTCGAGCACCACGTCGGGCGGCAGGCCGACGGCCTGGCCCGCGTTGGGGATGTTGGCCGGGGCCGCCAAGGCCTCGCCGGTCAGCAGGGCCTGGATCATGGGCGAGGGCAGCTCGCCGGAGGGCCAGGTCTGCAGCTGCTTGGTGCCCGCCAACCAGGCGTCGACGTCCGCCACGTACTCGGCCTGGTGCTGCTCCCGCTTGGAGATGGGACTCAGCCCGATGTTGTAGGCCGCGCCCCAGTCCGACTCGGGCGTCAGGGCGAACGGGACGAACTCGGCGATGTGCCGGTCACCGGCCGCGGGGAAGGTGCCCCAACGGTCGAGCAGGGTGAGCTTGAACATGTGGCGCCGGGCAAAGTCGAGCTTGGAGAACGGCTCTGCCTCCGGCCGTCCCGGGTGCGGCGCGAGGGAGTCCAGGCCACCCACCTCCTCGACCAGCTTGCGCAACAGGTCGAATCCGTCGGTTCCGTCGACCTCGAGCGAGGTCAGCACGGGGAAGTGGTTGATCCCGGTCACCGAGGCCGACACGGCCTCGAGCGGACGCCCCATGGCGATGGCGAGGTCCATGCAGAAGTTGCCGACCTCGTGGCAGAGCCCGACGGTCTTGATACCGGTCTCCCGGCACACCGCACGGGTCAGGGCGGTCATCGGGTTCGTGATATTGAAGAGCCACGCATCGGGGCAGCGGTCCTCCATGGCCTTGCCGATGCCGACGAGCACGGGGATGTTCCGCAGCGCGCGGTTGATGCCGCCGGGCCCGACGGTGTCCCCCACGGTCTGGGTGATGCCGTGGGCCGCCGGCACGTCCAGGTCGACCGCCATGGAGCGGAAGCCCCCGGTCGAGATGCACACGATGACGAAGTCGGCGCCGTCGAGGGCCTGCCCCAGGTCCGTCGTCGTCACGACCGTGGCCTGCGTCCCCATGGCGTCGTTGAGCTTGCGGGCGAGCGCCTCCATCTTGGGCAGCGGCGCCGGATCGATGTCCTCGAGCACGAGGTGCATGCCGGCCAGCGCGGGCGTCCCGAAGAGGTCGGCCATCAGCTCCGGGGCCCACTGGTAGCTCCCGCCGCCGACGATCGTCACTTGGGTGCCCACGCCGCCACAGTACAGTGCCGCTCGTGCCGAGCCTCCGGCGTCGCGCCCCGCTGGCGCCGGCCGCCGTCTTCGTGGGTCGCGGCGGCCGGGCTGATCCGGCGCACCCGTTGGGCCGCCGCAACCAGGGACCGGCCGACAGCCGCGCCGTGGCCGGGGGCCGGCTCCCCCTGCAGCTGGTGACGGCATGGGCCGCACTCCAGGCGCGTCCCGACCCGCGTCGACGCCGATGCAGATCCGGGTGCTCCGCCCCGGTGACGACGGACTCGTCGCGGCGGCCTCCCACCTGTTCGACGGCCCGGCCCGGCCCGAGGCGACGGCACGCTTCCTCGCCGAGGACGGGCATCACCTGCTGGTCGCCTACGAGGACGAGCGGGCGGTCGGCTTCGTCAGCGGGGTGGAGGTGACCCATCCCGACAAGGACCGAGATGTTCCTCTACGAGCTGGCGGTCGACGAGCGCGCCCGCCGGCGCGGCATCGGGCGAGCGCTGGTGGAGCGGTTGGCCACGCTGGCCCGCGCCCAGGGCTGCTACGGCATGTGGGTCCTCACCGACGACACCAACGAGGCCGCCCGCGCCACCTACGAGGGGACGGGCGCCCTCCCCCAGACGGGCCAGGTGGTCGAGGTCTGGACGTTCTACGCGTCCCGGCCGTGGGCCTCAGGCCTCGGCCTCCAGCTCGTGCACCGCGGCTCGACCGAGTCGCTTCTCGCCCCAGAAGCAGGCGAACGGGTTGTCGTTGTACGGCGGCACCTCCACGTACCCCGACCGCGCGGTACAGCCGCAGCGCGTGCACCTGCTTGGGCCCGGTGTCGAGGCGGGCCACTCGCGTAGCCGAGCGACCGCGCCGTCGTCCTCGAGGGCGACGAGCAGCGCCGCCGCCACCCCGCGCGAGCGCGCCGCCGGGCGCACGTACATCCGCTTGATCTCCGCCACGCCCTCGGCCAGGCGGCGCAGGCCTCCCCCGGCGACCGCCTCCGCGCCCTCGTAGCCGACGAGGTAGGCGCCGCCCGGCGCGGCGCAGCTCGGCCGGCTAGAGCGGCGGGTTGTCCAGCCGGCTGAACGTCTCGTAGGCGTCGTTGAGCTCGGCGCGCATGGCGGCCAGCAGCTCGGAGGCGGGAGGCTCCTCCGGGTCGCAGCGCTCGAAGCGGACTGCGCTCACGCCACCCGGTCGGGGTGCAGCGCCCTGGCCATGCGCTGCATCCCCTCGCGCCAGGGCACGGTCGTCCGCCCGGCCAGCTCGTGCATGCGCGTCGTGTCGATCTGCACGCTGTCGATCGTCTGCTCCGTGGGCTCGAACCGGGCCTCCGTCCCGGCCAGCCCGGCCAGGTAGGTGCACCACTCCTCGATGCTGACCGGCTCGCTCCCGCCCCAGTTGACCGTCGCCGCCGGGACCGAGGCGGCGGCAAGCAGCCGCGGCACCATGGCGACGATGTCGTCGGCGTGCAGCGGGTGGTAGACGCTGGGCGCGTCGACGTGGACGGGAACGGCGTGGCCCGACAGCATCATGTGCAGGTGGATGGCGGGCCAGCCGCCGTTGTCGCCGTAGGGCACGGACAGGCGGGCGATGGTGGTCGGGAGCTCGAAGCGCTCGGCCCCCCAGCGCGCCGTCGCCTTCGGCCGCGATCTTGCAGATGCTGTAGGTGCGCAGGAACGGCCAGACGCCGTGGTTGTCACCCAAGCGGCCCGTCCTCGTCGAAGACCCGGTGGCCGTCGGGCTTGTAGACGGCCGTGGACGAGCAGTGCAGGAAGGCGCGGGCGCGCCGGTGGTGCTCCATGAGATGGGCGAGGCCCCCGCTGTTGGCCGCCAGGTCCTGCTCCCAGTCGTTCGTCTTGGCCACCGCGAAGTTGAGGACGTAGTCGGCGTCTGCGGGGAGCCCGCCCACGTCACCGGACACCAGGTCGACCGGCACGCACTCGATGCCGGCGGCCTCGAGCTCGGCCCGGGCGGCCGCATCGGAGAAGCGGGCCGCTCCGACGACGCGGTTGTCACGCGCCAGCGCCGTCGCCAGCGGGCGCGCCACCTGTCCGGTGACGCCGGTGACGACGATGGTGCTTCCCTGCAGTTCGCCTGCGTTCATGGGTCCCTTCGTACTCGCTACGCTGCCGGCGTGCATCTCTTCGCCGCCTTCCTGGGGGGCGAGCGGGACGGATGGGCGAGGACGAGGGCCCTCGCCGCGGCCGAGGACACGATCGCACGGCGCCGGCCAAGTCGGGCTGCAGCCGGCGGTCGGCCGGCCGGCGACGCCACGGCGAGACCGAGGGCGACAACGCGTCCGAGGGTCCTGAATCTCAGACGGCCGGCGACAGCCCCCCGTCGAGGTTGATCGCCGTCCCGGTGACGTACGAGGCACGGGCCGACAGCAGGAAGGCTCCCAGGTCGGCGAACTCCTGCGCACGCCCGAACCGGCCGAGGGGGATGCCCGCGTCCTTGGCGAAGCGCTCGTAGAACTCCTCCGGCTCGATGCCCGAGGCGGCGGCCCCGCGGACCCACTGCCCGCTCTCGATGAGGCCGATGAGCACGGCGTTGACCCGGACGCCGTCGGGAGCCAGCTCCTTCGAGAGCGCCTTCATGAGCGCCATGCCGGCCGCCCGGGTGACCGAGCTCGGCTCGCTGGCCGGCCCCGGTGCCTTGGCCGCCATGGCCAGCGTGAACAGGACGGAGCCCTTGGCGGCCCGCAACCGGGGCAGCACCAGGCGGGTCAGCCGCACCGCCGCCATCAACTTGAGCTGGATGTCGGCCTCCCAGGTGGTCGTCGTCGATCGACTCGAGGGTGCCGGCCGAGGCGCGCCCGGCGTTGTGGACGACGCCGTCGATGCGGCCCCACCGCGCCACCGCGGCGTCGGCGAACGCCTCGAGGTCCTCTTGCCTCGAGACGTCGGCCCGCTGCGCCAGCACGTCGCCGCCGGCTGCCCGCAGCGTCGCTTCGGCCGAGCGCAGCCGCTCCTCGTCGCGGCCGCAGACCCCGACCGCAGCGCCCTCGGGACGAGCTGGCGTCGCCAGCGCATGGCCCAGCCCGTCGGTGCCCCCGGTGATGAGCACGACCTTGCCCGTCAAGCTCGAGATCCATGGTCACTCCTCCTTCATTCGTCGTGGACGAGACGCCGGCCAAGAACGCGTCCGCCTCGCTTTGCGAGCGCAGGCGAACGAACCGCAGCCCGTCCCCAGCGGGGGTCGGGCTCGGCCTCCGCGTAGCGCCGGCGGTAGACGCGGTGCCGGGTGGCCGTCCAGGCGATGATCGACTTCTCGGGGTTGAGCGACCACAGGTTCGACAACGGCTCCTTGTTCCCGTTCCACAGCTCCTCCCGGGTCATCATCCGCCGCACGGTGCGCCGGATCGGTCCGCGCCAGCACGACGGAGTAGGGCAGGTCGAACCAGACGACGGTGTCGGCTCGTGGCCACACGATCTCACGGACCACCGAGTAGTTGCCGTCGACGACCCAGCGTGCCGTCGCGGTGGCCTCCGCCACCCGGGCGCGGAATTCGTCTTCGCCGAGCGGCGTCCACCCGGGCTGGTGGTAGATGGAGTCGAGCTCGATATGGGGGGCGCCCAGCGCCGCCGCCAGGGCGACGGCCAGGGTCGTCTTCCCCGAGCCTGAGCATCCGACGACGGCGACCCGTTCGATCTCAGCGCTCCTGCTCGGTCGGGCGGACCAGGATCTCGTTCACGGCGACCCGTCGCGGCTGGGTCACGGCATAGCGGATGCCCTCGGCGATGTCCTCGGCCTGCATGATCTCGATCCCCCCGAACGTCTGGGCCATGCCCTCGAGGATCTCGGGCCGGTTGTGGAAGGCCAGCTCCGTGGCGGTCGCCCCAGGCTCGATGAGGGTGACCCGGACGTGGCGCGTCGTGACCTCCTGGCGCAGCGACTCGCTGAAGGCGCCGACGCCGTGCTTGGTGGCGTTGTAGACGCCGCTGTTGAGGCGCGCCACCCGGCCGGCGACCGAGCTGACGTTGACCACGTCCGCCACCGAGCGCGGCTCGCAATCCGCCGCGGACAGCAGGTGCGGCAGCGCGGCGTGCGTGCAGTAGAGCAGGCCGAGCAGGTTGAGGTTGACCATCCGCTGCCACTCCTCGAGCGGCGCGCCGACGATCGGCCCGAGCAGCATGACGCCCGCGTTGTTGACCAGCGTGTCGAGCCGGCCCAGCTCGGCCACCGTCGTCGCGACCGCACGCTGGGCCTGGGCCGGGTCGGTGATGTCGGCCTCGATCACGAGGGCCTTGCCCGCTGCCCGATGCGCTCGGCCAGGGCCTCGAGCCGGTCGCGGCGCCGTGCGACCAGGGCGACGGTCGCGCCCTCCTCGGCCAGCGCGAGCGCCGTCGCCTCGCCGATGCCGCTGCTCGCCCCGGTCACCAGGGCGACCGTCCCCTCCAGTCTCTTCGTCATGGAGCCTCCACCTCGGCTTCTTCCGGCCGTGGCCCGGCCGCCACCACGGTCTAGCGGAAAGCGCCGGGGACCCGCTCGCTCCCGATGGCCACGAGAGCGTCGGCGAGGTCGCCGCGGGCAGTCGCGCCGAGAGGTCATCCGGCCTCGGTGGGCTCCTTGTCCGTCGGCTCCGCCCCGCCTCCGTCGGTTCCGTCCTCGTCGAAGGGTTCGATCCCGAACAGGCCGACCGGCACGCCGACGTCCGCCGGCACCCGGGTCGGGGTGTCGCGGTTGAGGATCTCGCCCCGGAAGAAGGCCGGGCGGAACGCCATCCAGACGTACATCAGCACGACGCCGAGGATCACGGTGCCGACATCGAGGACGAAGACGCCACCGATGACCCGGTGGGTGCCGGGCAGCGTGAAGTGGGTGTAGCTGTTGACCGGCTTCCAGTAGTACCAGAAGGACCAGAACATGGCGAACCACAGGATGAGGCCGCCGAGCAGGGGCAGGATGCCGCGCAGCCACAGGGTGCGGGTGCTCTCGCGCAGGGTCTTGCGGTAGTACCAGAAGGACGAGAACCCGGTCAGCCCGTAGTAGAAGGCGATCCACACCCCGAGGGCCGACACCGAGTCCTCGATGACGCTGTTGCCGTTGGACACGTAGTTCATCACCACGTAGAGCACGATGGAGACGCCCCCCATGGTCAGTGTCGACACCGTCGGCGTGAGGTACCGCCGGTGGATCCTGCCGAAGGCGTCCGGGATGGCCTTGAACACGGCCATGGACAGCGTGGTGCGGGCGGTGGGCAGGATGGTGGTCTGGGTGGAGGCGGCGGCCGAGCTGAGCACCATGAGGAGGAGGAGGTGGGACAGGAAGCTCCCGAACCCCGACGTCCCGAAGATCGAACTGACCCGAGCACGGACAGCACGTCGCCGACGTTGTTGGGGTTGGAGAGCCCGATGCCCTTGGTGCCGATGCCGGCGTAGGACTGGGTGGCGATGATCACGATGGCGTAGATGGCCAGGAGGATGAACGTCGAGGTGACGGCGGCCCGGCCCGGGATCTTGTCCCGCTCCTTGGTCTCCTCGTTCACCGACACCGCGGTGTCCCAGCCCCAGTAGACGAAGAGCATCAGGGTGAAGCCCGACCATGAAGCTCTCGGGGCCCGGGCACGTCGAACGGGTTGAACCAGGACCAGCTGGGGGTGAGGTGCCCGAGCGGGGCCGTGCCCGCACCCACCTTGTAGAGGGCGACCACCGAGAGCACCGTGAGCATGACCAGCTCGATGCCGAGCAGCGCCTTCTGGAAGTTGGCCGAGATCTCGATCCCGACGTAGCAGATGGCGGTCATGGCCACGATCCACAGGATCCCGACCAGCAGCACCCACCCGCTGTCGGCGTTGTGCCCGATCCCGTTCGCTCCGAAGAGCAGGAAGACGTACTGCCCGGCGATCTGGGCCAGGCTGGCCATCACCAGGATGTCGGCGGCGATGATGCCCCAGCCGCCCAACCAGCCCGTCTTGGGCCCGAAGGCGCGGGTGGCCCAGGTGAAGGTCGTGCCGCAGTCGGGGTCCGCCGCGTTCAGCGCCTTGTAGCCGTAGGAGATGAGCAGCATCGGCACGAAGGCCAAGATGGTGATGATCGGCGCCTGCAGGCCGGCGATGGCGATGACCACGAAGCCGAGCGTGGCGGCCAGGCTGTAGGCCGGCGCGGTCGAGGCCACGCCCACCACCACCGAGGACACGAACCCGAGGGCACCCCCCTTCAGGCCCTTGTCGCCGGCCTCCTCGTGAGCCAGTTGCGCATCGAGATGCACCATGTCGTCGCCCCCGTTCCGTCCGCAATGCCTGTCAAATCATGGCGCGCACCATACTCAACTCCCGCCAGAATTTCTCCTTTTTTTGCGCCCTCCTTTGCCGATCTCGTCTGCGGACCCGTGTTTTGGCGCCGTTTCCAGGGAGATTTCGCCGCCGCGAGTGCCTGAAATCGTCTCCGCTACCTGCGCTCGGACTCCATCTGCCCGATGCCCTCCCGCAGCTTCTGGAGGCTCGAGGACAAGCAGCCGCGAGACGTGCATCTGGCTGACGCCGACCGCGACCGCGATCTCCGACTGGGTGAGCCCGTCGACGAAGCGCATGCGCAGGATCGACTGCTCGCGGACCGGCAGCGTGGCCAGCGCCGGGCCGAGGAGGGCCCGGTCCTCCACCGAGTCGTAGTTGCCGTCGTGCTCGCCCAGCCGCGCCGAGAGCGGGTCGTCCTCGCTCTCCGACGCGTCGATGGACGCGGCGCGGTAGCCCTGGCCGGCCTCGATCGCCTCGATCACCGCTTCCTCGCTGGCCCCGGTCGCCTCGGCCAGCTCGGCCACGGTCGGGTTGCGGCCGAGCTGCTGAACGAGCGTGGCGGTGGCGTGCCCGAGCTCGAGGTAGAGCTCCTGCACCCGCCGGCTGGCCCGCACGGCCCACCCCTTGTCGCGGAAGTGACGCTTCAGCTCGCCGATGATCGTCCGCGTCGCGAACGCGGCGAAGTCGACGCCGCGGGAGGGGTCGAAGCGGTCGACCGACTTCACGAGCGCCACCGACGCCACCTGCACCAGGTCGTCCAGCGGCTCGCCCCGATGGAGGAAGCGACGAGCGAGCTGGTGGGCCAAACCCAGGTTGGAGGTGATCAGCTCCTCGCGTGCCGCCGGATCGAGAGGCGGCTGCCTCAGCTCCCGACGCGTCGGACGGCGGCTCGGGATCGCTGTCCCCGACCCTCCGTCACTCCGCATGCCCCCCCCGGCGCTTCCGCAGCCACGCACGCACCGAGCCGTCCTGGCTCTCTCTCCCGTGCTCGTCCACCAGGGCGTCGAGAATCTGCTCGCTCAAGCGGGCGATCTCGGCTCCTTCCCACGCCGGGTCGGTGACCTCGGCCGCCGCAGCCCGTTCGAGCGTGCAGACGACCTCGATGGCGTCGCCCAGCACGGTGAGCTCCAGGCACAGGTCGCCGGACCGGGCGTCGCTGCCCTGCAGCGTCAGCAGGCACAGCTCGCCCACGGCGAGCCGGAGATCCTCGAGCTCCTCGATGTCGAAGCCGGCGCGGGCGGAAATCGCGCTCGTCACGAGCCGGGCCAGGACGATCAGGTCGCCCCGCGCCGGAAACCTCAGCTCGACCCGGTCGCCTGTCTCGAGCAGGTCGGCGTGCTCGGTCATGTCGCGCCGCCGGCGGATTGCAGCGAGTCGGCGATGGTGAACACGTTGGTCAGCCCGGTGATCTCGAAGATCTTCACGATCCGGGGATCGGCCACGACGACCTGCAGCTCCCCACCCAGCTCCCGGCACCGCTTGAGCGCGCCGACGAGCACGCCCAGAGCCGTGGAGTCGAGGAACGTGACGCCGAGCAGGTCCAGGACGACCGTCGCCTCGCCCTGGGCGATGACGCGGTGCAGGCACTCTCGCAACTGTGGCGCCGTGGCGACGTCGATCTCCCCGCTGACCGCGATCACCGGTGGCGTGGAGCCCGCCCGCTCCTCTATGTGAAACTCCTGATCCACTCCGTGCTCCTGCCTCCGTCGACGACCCCCGGCGCTGCCGGGACGTCATGCAATGTGCGATTGGCCAGAGGGTTCTATAGCCCCCGGACACAGAACCTAAACCTCCTGGCTGCTGCGGGGGTTTCTGCCTCTCCACGCCGGGGTAGGGACCCGGGCACAACCCCGGTGAAAGGGTACGACGCGATCGCCGACCCGCAAGGCGAATAGCGTTTTGACGACGAGCCGGCGGCAGGCGACCGCGGGGAGAGAACGTGCCCGACCAAGGAGACGAGGAGCTTCCGGCCACCCCCCGGAGCGACCGTGCCGACCGTGCCGAGGCCGTGGCAACCCTCGTGGCACTCGTGTGGGTCTCGACGGTGGCCATCGTGTTCGCCGTCTACGGGGGGAACATCTCGCTGGTCGGCTTCCTGGCCATCGCCCCCTTCATCGCCGCCGCCTTCGCCCGCCCCTCGCGGGTCGCGGTGGTGGGGCTCCTGGCCGCCTTCTTCGCCCTCGTCATCAGCGCGCCCCCGCACAGCTACGGTGAGCTGAACCACACGCTGCGCGTCGTTGACCCAGCTGGCGGCCACTGCGGTGGCGATGTGGATCTCGTACCTGCGCGGTCAGCGCAACGTCCAGCTGTGGACGGCCCGGTCCGAGACGCGGAACGAGCGACGGCGCCGCGTGGCGGCCGAGACGGCCCAGCGGATGCAGGCCATGGCCCGGGCCCTGACCACGGCGGCCGACCCGGCCCAGGTGGCCGACGCCGTGTTCGCCGCCCTGCGCGACGAGCTCCGCGTCGACGCGGCCACCTTTGCCCTGCTCGACGAGCGGGGCCAGCTGCGGACGCTCCGCCGCTTCGGCTACGACCCCGACGAGCCGATCGACGGGGTGCTGACCGCGCTTCGACCCGACGGCCCCGTGCTGGGCGAGAACGTGGCCTTCTTCGCAGAATCGCTCGACGACCTGCGGCGGCAGCGGCCAGACATCTATGCCTCGCTCGTCGTCGGGCCGGTTCCGAGCGCTGGCCATCATCCCGCTCGTCGTGTCCGACCGCACCATCGGGGCCGTCGTCGTCCACTGGGACGACGACCGCGACATCACCAAGCCCGACCGGAGCTTCCTCTTCACCATCACCGGCGCGGCGGCCCAGGCCGTCGAACGGGCGCGCCTGACGCTGACGGAGTTCGTCAACCTCGAACGGAGCCAGCATCTGCACCAGCTCAGCTCCGCCCTGGCTGCCGCCACGACGCCCGGCGACGTGGCCCATGCGGCCATCGCCGGCGGCCGGCGCGCGCTGGGTGCGCAGTCCGCGGTCGTGCGGGTGCCCGCCGCGGGCGAGCGAACGCTGGCCTGCCTGGCCAGCAGCGGACACCCCGCTGCTGCTTTCCCGCGGGATGGTGCCCGTGGACGGCAGCAACGCGGGGGCGTGCTTCGCACGCGGTCGGACCGTGGTCGTCACGATCGGCGGGGGCGAGGAGCCCGGAGAGGACGTCGCCGCGGAGGTCGTGCCGCGGGTGCTGTTCGAGCTGTCCCAGCCGGTGACGATCGTCACGGAGCCGCTCATCGGGAGCGTCGGGCCCCTCGGAGTGCTCTGCCTCGCCTTCGTGGCCGAGCCCGACACGAGCGAGCCGGACCTCCGCTTCCTTTCCACCCTGGCCGGGCTCACCGCCCAGGCGCTCGAGCGCGCCCAGCTGTTCGAACACGAGCGGGAGGCGCTGCGTGCCGCGGAGTCGGCCCGCGAACGACTCTCCCTCCTCTCCGAGGTCACCCGCCTCCTGAGCTCGAGCCTCGAGCCCACGACGGTCATCCGCCGTACCATGAGCCTCGTCGAAGGCAGGCTGGCCGACTCGTGCATCGTTCAGGTTCCGAGCGACAGCGGACTCGTCCGTCTCGACATGCACGAAGAACCAAGTCCGATGTCGCTGCGCCCCCTGCCCAGCGACAACCCCAGCGAGAGCGTCCCCTTCGACTCCGATGCGCCGGCGGCGGCCGCCTACCGGACGGGGCGCACACAGCTGGCACGCCTCGACGCCCCCCGGGAGGGCACGCCCGCCGAGGCGCGCTCCACCGCGCTCGCCGTCCCGCTCACGGCGAACGGCGAGGTGATCGGAGTGATGACGTTCGTCGACGGACCGGGGCGGCTCTTCGAAGCCGACGACGTGTCGCTGGCGACCGAGGTGGCGAGCCGGGCCGGCGTCGCCCTGTCGAACGCCACGCGGTTCCAGCGTGAGCACGTCGTCGCCGAGGTGTTGCAGCGTGCCGTGCTCCCGGAGTCTCTGCCTGAAGTCGAAGGGCTCCTGCTCGACGCCGAGTACCGGGCGGGCGTGGCCGGCACCTACGCCGGGGGCGACTGGTACGACGTGTTCGAGCTGGGTGACGACTCCGTCTTCTTCAGCGTCGGCGACGTCATGGGCAAGGGGGCTCCGGCGGCCGCATTGATGGGGCAGGTACGCAGCGCCATCCGCGCCTACGCCGTGTCCGGGCTGTCGCCGACCGAGGTGCTCTCGTCACTCGACGGCCTCTTCGACGCCCTCGTCGAGGACAGGGTCGTCACCGCGGTCGTGGGGACCATCACACCCTCCACCGGCCGCGTGGTCCTGAGCAACGCGGGCCATCCCCCGCCCCTGGTGGTCCGTGCCGACGGCAGCGCGACCTTCTGCCCCATGCAGCGCTCGCTCCTCATCGCGGCAGGGCTGGGTGGGGCGCCCCGACCCCGTGACGAGCTCGTGCTCGACCGGGGCGACTCGCTCATCATGTACTCGGACGGGCTGATCGAGCGGCGCGGTGAGCTGATCACCAACGGCATGGAGAGACTGGCCGACATGGCAACGGCAATTGCCAAAGCGGGTTGGCCCGATCGTCCCGCGGTCACCTTGGCGTCAATGCTCGGCACCGAGGAGCGCACCGACGACGTCGTCGTGCTGTGCCTCAACTACAGCGGTGTCGCGGCAGAGCGCATAACGACCCAGCCCGTGGGTACGACACGTGATGGCATGTCGACGTTGCATCTCGAACCCGTCGTAGAGAGCACGCCCGTTGCGCGACATTGGATCGCCGCGCACCTGCGGGACCTGCCCGCCGATGTCAGCGATTGCGCCGCCCTCCTCACCTCCGAGCTGGTCACCAACGCGGTGCTGCACGCCGCGACCCCCCTGTGCCTCACCCTCCACATCCTCCCGGACCGGATCCGCGTCGACGTGGCCGACGGCAACCCCACCTTCCCGTCCGTCAAGGATTACGGCAGGGACGCAGCCACCGGGCGGGGGCTGACCCTCTTCGACACCCTGGCGTCGGAGTGGGGGGTGCAGGCCGTGGACGGCGGCAAGATCGTATGGTTCGAGCTCCCGGTGGACTTCCCCGTCTCGCCGGTCATCGTCTCCGACGGCACCTTCCGCTTCGATCTGACGGGCATCGCGCGTGCAGAACGTCATGGCGATCTCGACCAGTCTCCGGACGTGTCGGTCCGCCTGATCGGGATCCCGGTGAAGCTGCTCCAGAAGTCCAGTGAGGAATACGAGGCGCTGTTCCGCGAGCTGCGGCTCATGAAGGAGCGGGCCGACAGTTCGTCGGGAGCGACCGCGTTACCCGAGCGCCTCTCCATACTCGTGTCGGAGATGGGTACCCGCTTCGACAGGCTGGGGCCCGGGATGGAGGAGACGTGGCAGACGGCCGTCGACAACAAGATCACGTCCTTCGACTGGACCTTCGAGCTGCCTGAGTCCGCCGTGGTGGCCTGCGAGTTCTACAACGCCATGCTCGACGAGGCCGACGAGTTCGGTCTCTCGCAGCGCCTCCTGACGCTGCCGGCCTCGCCGAGCAGCGTGGCGGTGCGCCGCTGGTTCCTCTCCGAACTGATCGGCCAGCTGCACGGGAAGGCCCCCGTGGCGTGGGCGGACAGCCGCTTCCACGCCGAACTGCGGGCGGTGCCGGCCCGCTAGACCCGACCGACCCCGCCTCAGCGTGGTTTGGCCGTCGCCCTCTTGAGCACTTTGCCGTAGTGCTCCAGGCCCTCCCTCGAGAGCGCGGCCGCAGGCCCGCTCGCGATGGAGACGCGTTCGGGCACGATCCCCCACACGGGCACCTTGCAGCTCGTTCCACCATTCGATGGTCGCCTCCAGGTCGTTCGTCCCCAGCCGGGCCGAGCAGATGACCACGCCGGCCGGGATGTTGCGGGGCGTCATCTCCAGCGTCGTGACCACACGGCTGGGCTCGACCCCGCCGGCACGGGTGGGGATCACGACGGCGTCGGCCCGGGCCAGTGCCGCCTGCACGACGGTTCCCCTCTCCTGGCGGGGTGTCGACCACGACGAGGCGGTCCTCCTGGTTCATCGCCTTGGTGACGGTGCGGACGCTCGGGCCCTCGACCAGTTCGACGCCCTCCAGCGGATCGGCGTCGTACCACTCCGCCGTCGATCCCTGGGGATCGGCGTCGACCAGCAGGATCGGACCGCGGCCCCGGTCCGCCGCCACGGCGGCCAGGTAGACGGCGGTGGTCGTCTTGCCCACCCCGCCCTTGACGTTGCTCACCACGATGTTCATGTGCCTGGGGTCCTGTTCTGTTCGGAAATCGGCCCTACGGTACCGGCCGTCCGAGGTGCCCCATCACGGCAGGAGGAGCGCACCGAGGCGGCGCTTGGTGATGATGACGCCGGCCGTCGCCATGACCGCCAGGTAGGCGATGTGGGCCAGGAGGGTCCAGCTCCAGATGCCCAGGTCGGCGGCGCGCACCAGCACCACCCCTTGGTACAGGGGGGTGCAGCGCACGACGGCCTGGATCCAGCCCGGGTACACGGTGAGCGGGTAGAAGGTCGCCGAGAAGAGAAAGAGCGGGATGAAGGCCAGCGAGACCATGTCGAAGTCCTGCCAGGTCCGCATGTAGGTCGTGCCTGCCATGCCGGCCGCCGCGAAGGCCAGGCTGATCAGGACGGCGGCGGGCCAGCACAGCACCGCCCACGGCGAGACCGTGTAGCCGAGGATCGCCATGATCACGAGGAAGGCGGCCGAGTAGAGGGCCCCCCGAAGGACGCACCAACTGAGCTCGCCGAGCGCCACGTCGCCCACGCCGAGCGGCGTCGAGAGCATGGCGTCGTAGGTCTTTGCGATCTTGAGCTTGAAGAAGACCAGGAACGTCGAATCGATCATGGCCCCGTTCATGGCCGAGGAGGCGAGCAGGCCGGGTGCCACGAACGCGGTGTAGGGGACCAGCTGGCCGTCCACCGGTATGGGCCCGACCAGGTGAGACAGGCCGATGCCGATGGACAGGAGGTAGAAGAGCGGCTCGAAGAAGCCCGAGAGGATGAAGATCCACGAGCGCCGGTACACCAGGAGGTTGCGCTCCAGGACCCGGGAGGCATGGCGACCGCCGAGCAGCGGCGAGGGGCGTGATGCGAGCCGCGACGCCGGGTGGCCGCCGGGGGGCGATCGCGGTCGGGCCGGTCGTGCTGGTCGTCACCGTCTCAGACCACCAACCGCCGGGCGAACGTCCGCCGGCCCGCGGCGTAGCCGACCGCGGCGCAGCGCGCAGAGGTAGGCGACGTGACCCAGGTCCACCCAGCCCATCTGCCCCAGCGTGAGGTCGCGGCAGAGCGCGACCCCGTGGTACAGCGGGGTGACGTAGGCGACCGCCTCGAGCCACGCGGGCAGCTGTGAGATCGGGAAGAAGGTGCCCGAGAACAAGAAGAGCGGGATGATGGCGAACCGGTAGAGCGTCGAGATAGGGGCATCCGTGTCCAGGGTGGCGGCGAAGGCGGCGATGGGCGCCGCGAAAGCCATGCCCGTCAGGATCCCGGCGGGGAGGGCGAGGATGGCCCAGGGCGAGTAGATGACGCCGAAGGCGGCCATGATGGCCAGATAGATGGAGACGACGATGCCGAGCCGCGCGCCGATCCAGGCCAGGTGACCGAGCAGCACGTCGTAGACGTCGAGCGGCGCCGCCAGCTGGGCCAGGTAGGTCCGCATCCACTTGATCGCCCCCATGACCGGGTACGTGGCGTCGTTCGTGCCGATTTGCATGCAGGTGCCCGCCAGCAGGCCCGGCGCCAGGAAGGCCAGATAGCTGACGCCCCCCACGCCGTGCGAGTGCTTGTCGATGAGCGAGCCGAGCGCGACCCCCATGGCGGCCAGGTAGAGCACGGGAATGAGGAAGCTCGTGACGACGGAGCTGCGCCAGGTCCGCTTGTACTGGTAGCCCCAGTACCGGCGGCGCGCAGCCACATGGGGGTCGTGATCCGACGGGTCTGGACCGCCTCGCCGTGGCGGAAGAGCGCCGCTCCCCCGGCGCGCCGGCGCCGCTCACCGCGGTCATCGGTTCAGTCGACCAGGCTGCGGCCGGTCAGGCGCAGGAACACGTCTTCCAGGGTGGAGCGGCGGACGAGCGTGCTCTGAGCCACGTGCCCCATGCGGGCCACCTCGGCCAGAGCCGCGTCGCCGTCATCGGTGTAGAGGAGGATCCGGTCCGGCAGCACCTCCAGGCGTTCGGCCAGCTCCACCAACGACGGCGCCACTTCCTCGTGCTGGTCGGGCGCGAAGCGCAGCTCCAACACCTCCCTCGTCGAGAAGGCCTCGATGAGCTGGCGGGGTGTGCCCTCGGCGGCAAAGCGACCCTTGTCCATGACGACCAGGCGGTCGCAGAGCTGTTCCGCCTCGTCCATGTAGTGCGTGGTGATCACGAGTGTCACCCCGTCCCGCTTCAGCCGGTACAGACGGTCCCAGAGCAGGTGACGGGCCTGCGGGTCCAAGCCCGTCGTCGGTTCGTCGAGGACGAGGAGATCCGGGTCCGAGATGAGTGCCCGTGCGATGGTCAACCGGCGCTTCATGCCGCCCGAAAGCGGGTCGACGCGGTCGTGGGCCCGCTCGGTCAGTTGGGCGAAGTCGAGCAGCTGGTCGGCCCGCTCCCGGATCACCTTCTTGGGCATGTCGAAGTAGCGCCCGTAGATCATGAGGTTGTCGAGCACCGTGAGCTCCAGGTCCAACGAGTCCTCCTGGGGCACCAGGCCCATACGGGCACGGATGCGCGCTCCGTCGGTGGCAGGGTCCATCCCGAGCACGCGCAACGTCCCTCCGCTCAAGGGACTGATGCACGAGATCATCCTCATGGTCGACGTCTTTCCCGCCCCGTTCGGACCGAGGAACCCGAAGGACTCGCCCTTGGCGATGCTGAAGTCGACGTGGTCGACGGCGACGAAGTCCCCGAAGCGCTTCACGAGGCCGTGTGCCTCGACCATGGGGGTGGCGAGGGTTTCGGCCCGCGACTCGCGTGCCTGCTCATCCATCCGCGTCCGGTCCGAATCAGGGACGTCAGTCATCGGCGAGAAATGTGACGCCATCGTCAGGGAACGATACCGTGCCGTCGAGGAACCAACACCAGCGGGAGGACAGCGTCGATGGCTGGGACCGAGCGAGGACGGCCGTTTCCCGAAGGGTTCAGCTGGGGCACGGCCACAGCGGCACACCAGATCGAGGGCGGCAACACCAACAACGACTGGTGGGCGTTCGAGCACACGCCGGGCTCGGGCTGCGTCGAATCGTCGGGTGACGCCTGCGATTCCTGGGAGCGCTGGGGGGAGGACGCCGACATCGTCGCCGGCCTGGCGCTCGACAATTACCGCTTCTCGGTGGAATGGAGCCGCATCGAGCCGGCGGAGGGGGAGTTCTCCCGCGCCGCGCTCGCCCACTACCGCGCTCAGTGCATCGCGTTGCGGGAGCGAGGGGTGGATCCGGTGGTGACATTTCACCATTTCACGACGCCACTCTGGCTGACGGCGCAGGGGGGCTGGGAGAGCGACGGTGCGGTCGAGCGATTCAAGCGCTTCTGCACGGTGGTCGCAGAGGCCCTGGGCGACGTGATGACGCGCGCCTGCACCATCAACGAGCCCAACATGGTCGCCACCATGGGGTGGCACGCCGGCATGTTCCCCCCGGGGAAGACGGACGTCGCACTGTCGCGGTCCGTGGCGGCGCGCCTGGCGACGGCACACCGCGTGGCGGTCGAGGCCATCAAGGGGGCCGCGCCCGATGTCCCGGTCGGCCTCACCCTGGCCATGACCGACTACCAGTTGGCTCCGGGCGGCGAGGAAAGGCTCGAGAGCATCCGGCACCACTCGGAGGACGTGTACCTCGACGCCACCGGGGACGACGACTTCCTCGGGGTACAGGTCTACACCCGCATGCTCGTCGGCCCCGACGGCTGGGCCGGTTACGAGGACGGGGTACCGGTCCTCGACATGGGTTACGAGTTCTACCCGGCCTCGCTCGGCAATTGCCTCCGGCGGGCGTGGGAGTACACCAGCGGTTCCCTCCCCCTGCTGGTGACCGAGAACGGCATCGGCACGACCGACGACGAGCAGCGCATCGACTACGTGCGCCAGGCGCTGTCGGGAGTGCTCGACGCCGTCGACGCCGGGGTCGACGTCGGGGGCTACACGTACTGGTCGCTGCTCGACAATTTCGAGTGGGCGCTCGGCTACCGGCCCCGGTTCGGGATCGTCGAGGTGGACCGCGAGACGTTCGCCCGCCGGCCGAAGCCGAGCGCGGCCTGGCTCGCCTCGGTGGCGGCGGCCAACTCGCTCGACGCCTGAGAAGCGCTCAGACTTCGGCCAGCACGGTGTTGGCGACGATGGCGTCGGTGATGGAGCCCCACAGCGGCTCCGGCAGGTCGTGACCCATTCCTGGGATCGTGATCAGCTTCGAGCCGGGCACCGCCGCCGCCGTCGCCTGCCCGCCGCTGAGGGTCACCAGCGGGTCGGCCTCTCCATGGACCACGAGAAAGGGCATGCGCACCCCGTGCAGCCCTTCGGTGCGGTCAGGCGAGGCGAGGATGGCGGCCAGCTGGCGCGCCGTGCCGTCGGGGCAGTAGGAGCGGTCGTAGGCGGCGGCGGCCCGCTGCCGCAGGAAGGTCTCGTCCGTCGGGTACTGCGGCGAGCCGATGACCCGGCTGCCCTCCAGGCTGGCTTCGATCGCCTCGTCACGGCTGGTGGCCACCGGCCGCAGGAGCGCCGTGATGGCCTCCCCGGTGGGTGCTCCGACGGCTCGGTCGCCCGTGGTCGACATGATGGAGGAGGCGGAGAGGAATCGCTCGGGGTGGTTGACGACCAGGGCCTGAGTGATCATGCCCCCCATGGACACGCCGACCACGTGGGCCCGGCCCACACCGAGCTCGGTCAGCAGGGCGGCTGCGTCGTCCGCCATGTCCTCGATCCGATAGCAGGCGCTGGACGGGTCGCCGGCGAACAGCGCCGCGATGTCGGGCAGCCCCTCGAACTTGGTCGACAGGCCGCAGTCGCGGTTGTCAAAGCGGATGATGCGGAAGCCGCGCTCGCACAGGCCGTCCACGAAGCCCTCCGGCCAGGCGATGAGCTGGCCACCGAGGCCCATGACCAACAGCATCGGAGGATCGGTCGGGTCACCCTCAATGACGTACTCGATGTCGATCCCGTTGGCGTGGGCGATGGGCACGGACGGCTCCCTTCTGTGGCGGGTGCGCACCTTCCTACCAGGTGGTCGGACCGCCGTGGCGGTCCGACGGCGCCGGGGGGGTCGGCTCGGCCAGCGCGACCTCGCACGGCCGGGCGCGCCGCAGGCGCGGGCCCGGCTCGAAGCCCACCAGGATCACCTCGACCGACGCCACGCAGACGATGAAGACGGGGAACGCCGCTTCCTCGAAGGTCCAATGGGTGATGGTCAGCAACAGAATGGCCATGCTGACGACCGCGCCCAGATAGGAGTACACGGTCTCCGTCTCGGGATGGGTCCAGCTCTTCATCAGGGTGGGGATCCCAGCCAGGAAGTCCGCCGCGATGGCAGCAGATATGGCCAGGATCCCGTTGCGCGTCACCAACCAGACGATGGTGCCGACGACCGACATGACGCCGCAGGCGTAATCGATGCGCCGGATCTTCCACTCCGCTGCGGAGTTGTGGAAGGACCCGATGAAGACCAGCAGCGGCATGAAGCCGATCATGAAGGTGGGCAGGGCGCGCAGCCCCACTCCGTCGTCGAGTTCGACGGCAGCGGCGAGCAGGGGAGCGAAGGCCCACAGCAGCCACGTGACCCGGTTCGGCTTCGTCGTTCCCCGCAGGGTGTCCCGCAGGTATACGGCCGTGCCCAGCGCGCCGATTGCGGTCCCGAGGAAGATCCAATTGACGTTGATCACTGCAGGACAGTCTGCAGCACGCCGGGCTCCTCGTCATTCCCCCAGGGCGACACCGCGGGCCTGCCCGGGACCGCTAGCTTCGGCGGCGAGGGGTTGTCCCCGAAGGAGAGCGCCGGTGGAGCCTTGCCATCTGCAACAGAGCGACGGCCGTGGCTGAGCTCCTCTTCGTCGCGTTCCTGGGCGGACTGATCACGGGCCTTTCACCGTGCATCGTCCCGGTCGTCCCCGTGATCATGGCGGGGGGTTCCGCGGGCACGAGCAGGTCTCGCCCCTACGTGATCATTGCCGGCTTGGTGGTCAGCTTCAGCCTGTCGGTGCTCTTCGCCTCGTCGTTGCTCGCCTTCCTCCATCTCCCCCAGGACCTCTTGTTCTGGCTGGGCGTGGCCATGCTCGGGCTGCTGTCGGTCGGGCTCTTGGTCCCACAGGTGGGCGAGGTCATCGAACGCCCCTTCGCCCGCCTCGGTGCCTCTCGCTACGCCAACGAGGGCGGCGGCTTCGTACTGGGTCTGAGCCTCGGCCTGGTGTTCGTGCCGTGCGCCGGTCCGGTGCTGACGGCGATCTCCGTGGCGGCCGCCCATCACCGGGTGGGGGCGACCTCACTCCTGGTCACGCTCTTTTACGCCGTGGGCGTGACGATACCGCTGTTGATCCTGGCCGTGGTGGCCCAGCGCGCCACCATCTCGTGGTCGTCGCTCCGCAACCACCTGCCCACCGTCCGTCGGGTGGCGGGGGTCGTCCTGGGCATCACCACGTTGGCCATCGCCTTCAACTGGCTGGGCGCCTTGCAGCGGGACGTCCCCGGCTACACGACGGCGCTCGAGGATCACATCGAGTCGACCAATTCGGCGTGCACCCAGCTGCAGCACCTGAGTGGCGAGCACCAGAACCAATTCGCCGCGGCCAACGCGCGGCTGGAGGGCAAGAAGGCGACGTGTGCGGCGACCGACACCGGCGATTCCCAGAGTGGCCACCTGGCCGCCGCAACGACGACGACCACGACGGCTACTCCCAAGACGACCGGAACCCCCGCGCAGAAGCCCGCTGTGTTCATGGCGAGCAAGACGAACCTGCCCAACCTCGGACGTGCCCCGAACTTCACGGGCATCACGGCGTGGTTCAACACCCCGGGTGATCAGCCACTGACACTGAGCGAGCTGCGCGGCAAGGTCGTCCTGATCGACTTCTGGACCTATTCGTGCATCAATTGCCAGAGGGCCCTGCCTCACGTGGAGGGTTGGTACAACGACTACAAGAAGGACGGCTTCGTGGTCGTGGGCGTGTCGGCCCCCGAATTCGCCTTCGAGCACGTGGTCTCGAACGTCGAGAGTGCGGCGAGCAGTCTCGGCATCGACTACCCGGTTGCCATCGACGACAACCTGGCCACCTGGGACGCCTACAACAACGAGTACTGGCCGGCTGACTACTTGATCGACCCGACAGGTGTCGTGCGCGCCTACAACTTCGGTGAGGGTGGTTACGGCACCATGGAGAGCAACATCCGGATGTTGCTCTCCGCGAACGGCGTGACGAACCTGCCGCCCCGGACCGACGTCCCCGACAAGACACCGACCAGCGACGCCATCACCCCCGAGAGCTACGTCGGCTACGACCGACTGGACAACGCAGTCGGCACGTCGGTGGTTCCGGACAAGACCACGGTGTACCACGCGCCGTCGACGATCCCGTCGAACAGCCTTGCCTTCGGCGGCACCTGGACCGTTCACAACGAGGAGGCGACGGCCGGATCCGATGCCACGCTCGGCCTCCAGTTCACGGCCGATGACGTCTACCTCGTGATGAGCGGACAAGGCACCGTCGGCGTCTCCTACAACGGCCGTCACCTGAGCACGGTGACGATCGCCGGCATCCCCAAGCTCTACACGCTGTTCTCGGGCAGCGCGCTGCAAACGGGCGTGTTGAAGTTGACCGTGTCGCCCGGGGTCGAGGCCTACGACTTCACCTTCGGCTGACCCGCGACGCCCGGCGCGCCGACCTCCGATTGACCCTTGGTCGTTCGGGTATGAACCACGGACGACGAACAGAGGAGGCAACTTCCATGTCACTCGAGGACAAGGCACGTAACGTCGCCGAGACGGCCCGGGGAAAGGCGAAGGACGTGGCCGGGCGGGCCACCAACGACAAGGACCTGGAGACAGAGGGAAAGCTCGACCAGGTGACCGGTCATCTCAAGCAGGCCGGCGAGAAGGTCAAGGACGCCGTTCACAGCGGCACCGATGATCGGAAGTCGTAACGCTCGGGGAAGAAAGCACCGGTGCCGGGCGGCGAGGCACCGGCACCGGTGCTTCCTCCTTGATGGCTCGCTCAGTTGATCGCCCGCTCGTGGCCAGCCCAGTAGGGCGCGCGGAGCTCGCGTTTGAGGATCTTCCCCGAGGGGTTGCGCGGCAGGGCGTCGGTCGCCTCGACCGACGTCGGGCACTTGTAATGGGCCAGCTTGCCGCGGCAGTGCGCGATCACGGCGGCCTGGTCGAGCTGGGCGTCGGGAGCGAGGACGACGATGGCCTTCACCGTCTCCCCCCACTTCTCGTCGGGCACCCCGATGACCGCTGCGTCGACGATGGCCGGGTGCGACAGCAGCACGTTCTCGACCTCGGCCGGGTAGACGTTCTCGCCACCACTCACGACCATGTCCTTGATGCGGTCGTGCAGGTAGAGATAGCCGTCGGCGTCGAAGTACCCCGCGTCGCCCGTTCGTAGCCAGCCGTCGGCGTCGATGGTCGCCGCCGTCTCGGCTGGCTTCCCCCAATAGCCCGCCATGTTGTACCGCGATCGTGTCCAGATCTCCCCCACGGCGCCGACGTCGGCATCGGTGCCGGTGTCGGGGTCGACGACCCGGAGCTCCACGGATTCGTGCGGCCTGCCGGCGGAGCGCAACAGGCCACGCCGGGGCCCGTCCGGATCGTGATCCTCGACGGGGAGCGCCGTGATGGCTCCCGTCGTCTCGGTCATCCCGTAGACCTGGCAGAAACCGCAGCCGAAGGCCGCCATGCACTTGACCAGGACATCTTCGGCGATTGGGGACGCACCGTAGAAGATGAGCCGGAGGCTCGAGAGGTCCGTGGTGGGCAGGGACGGCGACGCCAGGAGGAGCATCAGAACGGCCGGCACGAGGAACATCTCGGTGATCCGCTCGGTGGCGATCAGCTCGAGCAGCAAGGGCGGGTCGACGTCGCGCAAGATGATCGACCTCCCGCCACGCGACATGGCGCACAGCGCCCAACCCGAGCCGCCGATGTGGAACAGCGGCATGGCAACCAGGCTCACGGTATCGCGCGAGATGCTGAAGGTCTCCCCCGCCGCCCCGATGGCCGTGGACAGGTTGGCGTTGGTCAACATGACGCCTTTCGGCAGACCGGTCGTGCCGGAGGTGTACAGCTGCATGCTCACCTCGTCGGGGGCGCCGATGTGGCCCGGGTCCTTCGCGGCGCACCCTTCGATCCACGCTCGGTAGGACCGAGCGCGAGGGTCGTGACAGGCGGAACCACCCGCATCCTCGCCTACGACCACGATGCGCTCGACGTCCGGCAGTCCGCCCGGCATGGCCGACAGCGCCGGCAGATAGTCCGTGTGGATCACCAGAAGCCGCGCCCGGGAGTCGTCGATGACGGCGCCCATTTCGACGGGCGCCAGGCGCCAGTTGACCGCCACGTTCACGGCACCGATCAGAGAGCCCCCGAAGAGGAAATCGAAGTACGCCGTTCCGTTCCGGTCGAGAAAGGCAACGCGGTCCCCGACGCCGATCCCGTCGCCGCGTCGCCGCCTGGGCAACACGGCACGCGGCGTCGAACTCCTGTTCCCACGTGCGCCGTTCAACACCGAACACGAGCATCTCGTCGTGAGGAACGACCCGCGCCAAATACCGGATCAACCCAGCCACCGTGTATCTGTCCCGTTCGCTGACCGTGACGCTCGATGGCACGCCGGACCTCCCCGCTCGTCGCCCTCCGGCACGGGACCCTAGGCAGCACGCCGGTACCGCCGCACGAGTTCGCGGAGCCCGAAATGCCTTCTTACGCGATGAGCGTTGCTACTGGTCAGCGGCTTTTCTTCAGAAATTGAACACACTCTTACGTTTCCCATTGCCTCAAATACACCGCAGCGACCTGGGCGTTCGTGATCTTCGTCACAAACTTTTCTCATAACATCCCAGTTCAGAGGTGGATTTGGGACCCCGGTTGCATTCCTTAACACTCCTGCTACATTGAACCCCGCCAAGATCAGGTCGGACTTTTGAGCTGCATGCCGTGCAGAGTTCCGGCTGCCTAAAGAGCACAACAGCGCCGATCTGACGCACGCAGACATACGAAGGTCCCAGCGGGCCTGCCCGCAGGCCCGCTGAGACCACGAAGACGAGGACGACACCGAGAACCCAATCCAGGGGCTGTACACAACCGGCCGCACACCCTGCGGCGATGAGCCAGAACGGACGACGCCTTCCCGCTCGCCGTTCGGGGCGCGAATGCAATGGCCGGAGCCCGCCCACACCGAGCAGAGCCTGGCGCGTGAACGCGCCCGACGAAGGGAGGTGCCGTGCGGATCCGCATTGCACTCACGACGGCGCTGGCCGTCATCGTTCTTTCAGCATTACTTTTCACGTTATTGAGGAGTTCCCCCGCAGCTTCGGCGCGGGCAACCCACCACGAAGCGGCCAGCCCGCGCAGGGCTGAGAAGATCGACCTCAAAACGACGTCGTACACGCAAGGCCAGCAGGCCACCAAGTTGGCGACGTTCTACAACGCCGTGATCGCCCACGAGGAGGCCACCTACCTCAAGGAGGTCCAGTTCCTCAAGGAGGTGCAGTATCTCAAGGAGGTGCAGTTCCTCAAGGACCTTGCGTTCTTCAAGGCGGTTGCGGCGCAGCGGCAACAGCAACCCGCTGCGCCAGCCGCGGCCGCTCCCGCCCAAGCGCAAGCGATCCCGGCGGCGCCGGCGGCGCCGGCGGTGCCGACACCCGCACCCGCACCCGCCCCGGCCCCGGCCCCGGCCCCGGTACCGGCACCGACCGGTGGGTCGGATGCCACTACCACGAACACGCCGGATTGGGCCTGCATCCGCGAGCACGAGTCCGGCGACAACTACACCGAGGGTGGCGGCGGTGCATACCAATTCGAGCTCGGGACCTGGCAGTCGCTGACCGGGTTGCCGGCCCCCGCCGAGGACTACCCGCCCTCGGTTCAGGACGCGGCGGCACTCCAGCTGTACGCGCAGCGTGGCTGGGAGCCCTGGACCACTCGCTACGCGTGCGGCCTCTGACGCTCCTCCGTCACCCCGCTTCGAACATGGCGGTCACCTGTGCCATGTCGAAGTAGTCCCGCCATGCGGTGATCTTCCCGTCGGCGACGTGGAAGGCACCCATGACGGGGAGGGGGGCGGTTCTGCCCTTGATGGTGAACCTGTCCGTCCGCTCGGTCAGCACGGTTTCGCCGTCACTGGCCAAGTGGTGGATCTCGAACTCCAGCCCCTCGCACATGTTGACGAACATGTCGATCACGGCCATCGTGGCCTCGATGCCCTCGGCAGGCTCCATCGGGATGTTGTGGTAGACGACATCGTCCGTGAAGAAGGCGCGTAGCACCTGGGGATCCCGCGTACTCGCCGCGGCGCAGAAGTCTCGAACAACCTGTTCGGCGCTGGGCATGGGACTCCTCTCGCTGGGCACGGGCGGCCCACGCTAGCGAACGACGGGCCATGATGAGGGGGTGACGACACCGGCCAAGCGGGTCATCGTGCTCGCCCCGATGCGACCCGAGCTCAAGGCCATCGTCACGTCCTTCGGGTTGCACCCGACGGACCACGACCCCGTCTTCACCCACGGAGGCGTCGCCGGGGAGTGGTCGGTCGTGGCACTCGTCACCGGCATGGGTCCCGCCCTGGCCCGCGAGGCCACGCTCCGAGCCCTCACGACCGGACCCTGCGAGCACGTCATGGTCGTCGGGATCGCCGGCGGGCTCGATCCCGCGTTGCCGGTCGGCTCCCTCATGGTGCCGAGCCGTGTGCAGCTCTACCCTGACGGACCCGAGTACCACACGCACCCCTTGGCACCCCGGGAGGCCGCCGGCGGCCTCATGACGACCGAGGGCCTCTTCGACGACGACGAGATCTGGCGCACCATCCTCGAACGGGGCTTCGGGGCCGTGGACATGGAGGCCGCGGGTGTGGCGGAGGTGTGCGAGGAGGCAGGGGTTGCCTGGTCGGTGTACCGCGGCATCAGCGACCGGCCCGACGAGCACATCGTGGACCAGGCCGTCTTCGCGTTGAGCAAGCCCGACGGCTCGGCCGACCCTGCCGCCCTGGCCAAATACCTGGCGCGCGACCCCCGGCGCGTCAAGGCACTGGCCCACCTCAACCGGTGCATGCAGACGGCGGCCCGCCTCGCCGCCGAGGCGGCGTTCACCGACCTGTCGGGGGGCTAACCGGCCTCGTCCTCCGGCGGCGGCTGTCCGTTCAGTTCCCCCCGGCGGGCGATCACGTGGAGATCGATGTCGTTCTCCGACGCCATGCGGAGGATCTGCTGTATGACCGAGCCACGGGTCATGGACTGCCACCGGGTGAGACGCGAGGTGCCGACGACGATCTGGGTGATCTGCTGGTCGATGGCGGCCGCGAAGATCGTCTTGGCCACGTCGTCCCCCTGCACCGTCTGCCACGTGCCGCCGACCGCCTTGACGAGCTCTTCGAGCTCGGCCGTGCTGCCTCTCGACTCTTCGGCATCGCCCGTCACGACATGGATGGCGACGAGGGGGGCCTTGACGCGGGCAGCGATGCGCGCCGCCCGCCTGAGCACCGAGGCGTTGCCGGGCGCGCCGGTCACGGCCACCATGATGCGCTCGGTCGTCTCCCACAGCTCGCCGGCGGCACCACGCGAGCGGAGGAACTCCAGGAGCTCCTCCTCGGTCTCGTCGGCCACGAAGCGTAAGGAGAGCTCTCGCAGGGCCACGAGGTTCTCGGCGCGGAAGAACCCGTTCAACGCCGAGGGCACCTTGTGCTCGGGGTAGATGTTGCCGTGGAGCATGCGCCTCCGCAGCTGGTCTGCCGAGGAGTCGATCAGCTCGATCTGGTCCGCCCGTCGCACCACCCAATCGGGCACCCGTTCGCGCACTCCGACGCCCGTGATCCGCTCCACCGCGTCGGCCAGGGACTCGATGTGCTGGATGTTGACGGTGGTGATGACGGCGATCCCCGCGTCGAGGATCTCGAGCACGTCCTCCCAGCGCTTCTCGTGGCGGCCCGAGTCCGGCACGTTGGTGTGGGCCAGCTCGTCGATGAGCACGACCTCGGGCTTGCGGGCGATGACGGCGTCAACGTCCATCTCCTCCCAGGCCGAGTTCCGGTACTCCACCTGCTTGCGCGGGAGGACCGGAAGGTCGCGGATCTGCTCCATGGTGTAGGGCCGTTTGTGGGTCTCGACGAACCCGACCACCACGTCGGCTCCACGCTGGAAACGGCGCCACCCCTCGTCGAGCATGGCGCACGTCTTGCCAACACCGGCCGCTGCGCCCAGGTACACGCGGAAGCGACCGGTGGGCCGTACCCCTTCGTCTTCGCCCATTGAGCTCATCTCTACCTTTCGCCGGGCCCCGTCAGCGCGTCGGTACACTCGGAAGTCCCCCCGAGGGAGGGAAAGAAACGACGAACGTGACACGAAGCGGACTGCGTACCAAGGCAACGTACCAGCGCACGGCGCTGGGGATCGTCGTCACGCTGGGCGGCTTCGCCGCCCTCCTGGCCCTGCTGCTCCCTTTCCGGGCGCACCTGAGCATCGCCGTCCCGGCCGTGCTGTTCGTATTGCCGGCACTCGTCGGAGTGGTCGTCGGCGGCTTCATCCCCGGTGCCGTGGGCGCGTTGGGTGGCTTTCTCGTCTACGACTGGTTCTTCCTCCCTCCGTACGACACCTTGTCCATCAGCTCGCCCCAGAACTGGATCGCGCTCGCCGTCTACGCCGTGGCCGTCCTGATCGTCGCGCAGGTGGTGGCCAGGCTGCGGAGCGCACGGGAGGAAGCGCTGCAGCGGACCGAGGACTCGGCACGCCTGTTCGAACTGTCGCGGGCTCTCATCGGTGATCTCACCCTGTCGCAGCTGCTGACGCACATCGTTGCCACCGTGCAGAGCGTCTTCGTTCCGCGTTGGACGGCGCTCGTCGTGCCGGACCGCGGCCAAGAGGCCGCGGGTTCCATCGAGGAGCTGCGGGTCGCGGCAACGGCCGGCCAGCCCCTCACGGAGGGAGACGTGGTCTCCGTGACGTCGGGTGGCGGACAGGCCCGGTCCCTCGGGCTCGTGGACGAGAGCGGGCCGCGCCGTGTGTCCGTGGCCCTGGTGGTGAGCCATCGGCCCGTGGGCATGCTCGTACTGCAGGACGTGCAGCTGGGTGAGCGGGAACGGAGCCTCCTCGGGACGTTCGCCAACCAGGCGGCGCTTGCCGTGGACCGGGCCCAGTTGCGCGAGGAGGCGATGCGGGCGCGCCTGCTCGAGGAGATCGACCGGTGGCGCAGCGCCCTCATGGGAGCGGCCTCGCACGACCTGCGGACGCCGCTCGCCTCCATCAAGACAGCCGTCTCGAGCCTGCGCCAGTCCGACGCCAACCTCGGACCGGACGATCGCGCCGAGCTCCTGGAGCTCATCGAGCTGCAGTCGGACCGCCTGGCCCGGCTCGTGACCAACCTCCTCGACATGACCCGGTTGGAGGCGGGGGCCCTCGAGCTGCGACGGACCACGATCGCCTTCGACGACCTTGTCGAGGAGGCGCTGGCCGCGCTCGGGGGCATCGTGTCGCCCGGCCGCATCAGGGTCGTTGCGCCGGACGACCTACCTCTTCTGCACCTCGATCACCTCCTGATGAGCCAGGTCCTGGCGAACGTGCTCGAGAACGCAGAGCGGCTATCGCCCGACGACAGCGTCATTTGCATCGCGGCACGGACGGCACCGGGGAGCGCGGCGACCCGGGTCGAGGTCGCCGTGAGCGACAACGGTCCCGGCATCGCACGCGAGGAGCGCGAACGCGTCTTCGAGATGTTCAGTCAGAACGGTGGCGGGGGAAGGGCGGGCCTCGGCCTGGCGATCGCCAAGGCCTTCGTCGAGGCTCACGGCGGGCTCATCTGGATCGACCCCGACGTCGCACGCGGGGCGCGGGTCGTCTTCACCGTGCCGTGTGAGACCCGCGTCACGGCGCCGGTCTGAGCGGCTGCCATGACCAAGGTTCTGGTCGTCGACGACGATCCGTCGCTGCGCAAGGCCCTCCGGATCGGCCTGACCGCCCGCGGCGACGAGGTGATCACCGCGCATTCAGGCATTGAGGCCGTCCATCAGGTCGCGCTGGCGGGACCGGAGCTCGTCATCCTCGATCTGGGCCTGCCCGACGTCGACGGCCTCGAGGTGTGCCGCCGCATCCGCGAATTCTCGGGAGTGCCCATCGTGGTCTTGTCCGCCTACGGTGACGAGCGCCGCAAGGTGGAGGCACTCGACAGCGGGGCGGATGACTTCGTCACCAAGCCCTTCGGCATGGCCGAGCTCGAAGCTCGACTCAGAGTGGCGCTGCGCCACGCCATCGCCCGGCAGGGTGACCGACCGGAACATCCCAGCACGCTGGAGGTGGGCAACCTCAACATCGACCTGGTCCACCACATGGCCACGCTGTCGGGATCGCCACTGCAGCTGACGGCCAAGGAGTTCGAGCTCCTTGCCTACCTGGCCCGTCATGCCGGCAAGGTGTGCACCCACCACATGATCCTCAAGGACGTCTGGGGACCCGGCTACGGGGCCGAGTCCAACTACTTGCGGGTCTACACCCACCGGCTACGCAAGAAGATGGGCGACGAGGAGGGTCGGATGCTCAAAACCGTGCCGGGCATCGGCTATCAGCTGGTCCCCGACGCTCACTCCTCCCTGGCGAACGAGTAGAGCGGGTTGACCATCACCAGGCCTCCGTGAACGAGGCCCGGAGTCCCCTGCGCAATGACCCAGCGGCCACTGACGAGACCGGGTACCGAGGCACGGCCGATGAAGCGCAGCACGAGCGAACCCGTCGCGTCCCTGATCTCCGCATCGGTGCGGACCCATGGCCTCTGGGTCGACACCACGGAGACGACCTCCCCGCGCACCGTGTTCCGCTTTCGGAGCGCGACCGCCGCGATGGCGGTGGGGCTCACTTCAGCTTGGCCAGCGCCTCGTTGAGCTGGAGCACGTTGATGTACGAGCTACCCAGGAAGCCCAGCTGTGCGCCCTGTGTCTGACTGATCACCAGGCTCCTGAGCTGCGCGGGCGAGAGGCCGGTCGCCGCCGACACCATCGGGATCTGGACGAGGGCGTCCTGCTGGCTGATGTCGGGGTCGTAGCCGCTGCCCGAGGTCGTGACGAGGTCCGGTGTCGGGTCGACGCCGCGTGCCTTCCAGTAGCCCACCAGGCACTGGGTGTACTCCAGCAACTCTTTGGACCGTGGGCCGAGACTCGTCCCGGACGACTCGCCGGGGATGTCGCTCACCGGCTTGGAGGACGATGTGGGGAAGGAACAGGCCACCTTGGTGCTCTGGGTCAGGCCATTGCTGTACAGGGGGTCGTCCCCCGGGTGCAGGTTGGGGTTGAAGACCGTGCTGGCGTAGGGCCCGAGGGCGTCGGGGCGACCCTGGAACACGCAGCTGCCCAAGGGATGTCCCGGGCACTTCGTGATGGACCAGTTCTGGCCGATCAGGGTCGACCCGTTGGCGGTGAGCGAGCCGTCGGCCTGGTGCTTGAAGAGCAACTGGGCGACACCGGTGCCGATGAAGGCATAGGCGAACGTCAGGACGAGCACGACAACGGCGAGGACGACCGCACGGCGGAGGTGGACGAGCATCAGAGGGACTCCATCAGTAGGCGTGCAGCGCGACGAGGATGAGATCGATGAGCTTGATGAAGATGAACGGCACGATGATGCCGCCCACGCCGTAGATGAACACGTTCCGGCGCAAGATGGCCGCGGACCCGGCGGCACGGAACCTGACGCCCCGCAACGCCAGCGGGATCAGCGCCACGATCACGAGCGCATTGAAGATGACGGCGGAGAGCACGGCGCTCTGGGGGCTGTGCAGCTTCATGATGTTCAGCGCGTTCAGCTGCGGGTAGGTGGCAATGAACAGGGCCGGGATGATGGCGAAGTACTTGGCCACGTCGTTGGCGATGGAGAAGGTCGTCAGCGAGCCCCTGGTAATGAGGAGCTGCTTGCCGATCTCCACCACGTCGATGAGCTTGGTCGGGTTGGAGTCGAGGTCGACCATGTTGCCGGCCTCCTTGGCCGCCGTGGTCCCCGTGTTCATGGCGACGCCCACGTCGGCCTGGGCCAACGCGGGGGCGTCGTTGGTCCCGTCGCCGGTCATGGCGACCAACTTGCCGCCCTCCTGCTCCTGCCTGATCAGGGCCAACTTCGCCTCGGGCGTGGCCTCGGCGAGGAAGTCGTCGACCCCGGCCTCCTGGGCGATGGTCGCCGCGGTCAGAGGGTTGTCACCGGTGATCATCACCGTGCGGATGCCCATGGAGCGCATCTCGGTGAACTTCTCCGAGATGCCTTCCTTGACCACGTCCTTCAGCTCGATGACGCCCAGGATCACGGGACCGTCGGCCACGACCAGCGGCGTGGAGCCGGCACGCGAGACGCGCTCCACGATCGGATCGAGATCGGCCGGCACCGCGCCCCCCTGCTCCGCCACCCACACCTTCACCGAGTCGGACGCGCCCTTCCGGATCTGGCGCCCGTCGAAGTCGAGCCCCGACATGCGGGTCGTGGCCGAGAAGGGCACGAAGACGTGCCCGGCTCCGAGCTGGCGTTCCCGGATGTCGAAGCGCTCCTTGGCCAGGACCACGATGGAGCGACCCTCGGGCGTCTCGTCGGCCAGCGACGCCAGCTGGGCCGCGTCGGCGAGGTCACGCTCGCTGTGGTCTCCGACGGGGTAGAAGCCCGACGCTGCTCGGTTGCCCATGGTGATGGTGCCGGTCTTGTCGAGCAAGAGGGTCTGCACGTCGCCGGCGGCCTCGACGGCCCGGCCGCTCATGGCGAGGACGTTCTTCTGGACGAGGCGGTCCATGCCCGCGATCCCGATGGCGGACAGCAGCGCACCGATGGTGGTCGGGATCAGGCAGACCAGCAGGGCCACCAGGACCACCACCGAGACGGCAGTGCCGGCGTAGATGCCGAACGCCTCGAGTGACACCACCACCGGGATGAAGATGATGGTGAGCACGGCCAGCAAAATGGTCAGCGCGATCTCGTTGGGCGTCTTCTGTCGGTTGGCCCCTTCGACCAGGGTGATCATGCGGTCGAGGAAGGTGTGCCCACGCTCGGCGGTGATGCGGACCACGATGCGGTCGGAGAGGACCCGGGTGCCGCCGGTGACGGCCGAGCGGTCCCCTCCCGACTCCCGGATGACCGGGGCCGACTCGCCGGTGATGGCCGACTCGTCGACCGAGGCGATGCCCTCGATGATCTCCCCGTCGGAGGGGATCAGGTCGTTGGCCTCGCAGACGACGGTGTCCCCCTTGTTCAGCTCGGCGGCCGGCACCAGTTCCTCGGTCCCGTCGGCCCTGAGCCGGCGCGCCTCGGTCTCCGAACGCATCTTGCGCAGGGTGTCGGCTTGGGCCTTGCCCCGCCCCTCGGCCATGGCCTCGGCGAAGTTGGCGAAGATCACCGTCAAGAAGAGCCAGATGGTGATGGACCAGGTGAACGTCGAGGGGTGGGCGATCGCCTCGACGAAGGTGACGACGGAGCCCACCAGCACAACGAACATGACGGGATTGCGGATCTGCACCGCCGGGTTCAACTTGGCAAACGAGTCGACGAGGGCCTTGCGCATGATCGGGCCGTCGAAGAGGCTCTTGGCCTCGGCCACGCCGTGTGGCACGTTCGCCGGTCCCGGCTGGCCCGGCTGGGTGGTCGTCATCGTCATGAGGAGAACTTTCCGTATCTGGTCATTAGAAGAACCCGTGTCATTAGAAGAACCCGTGGCTCAGCTGCTCGACGATCGGGCCGAGCGCAAGGGCAGGGAAGAAGGTCAGGCCACCGATGATGATGATGACGCCGATGGTGAGCCCGATGAACATGGAGTTGTCGGTGCGGAAGGTGCCGAGCCCCTCGGCCACGGCGGGCTTGGCGGCCAGCACGCCACCGAGTGCCAGGGCCGGGATCATGATGCCGATCCGGCCGATCAGCATGTCGATGGCGCCGATGACGTTGTAAAAGGTGGTGTTGCCGGTCAGGCCGTCGAAGGCGGACCCGTTGTTGTTGCCCTGCGAGGTGAGCCCGTAGAGGATCTCGCTGAACCCGTGGGGGCCGGCGTTGAGGGGACCGGCGCGGCCGGCGTGGATCGACACCGCGATGGCGGTGAAGATCAGGACGATCAACGGCATGACGAGGGCCCCGAAGCCCGCGAGTTTGATCTCCTTGGACTGGATCTTCTTGCCCAGGTACTCCGGTGTTCGCCCGATCATGAGGCCACCGATGAACACGGCGATGATGGCGTAGATGAGGATGGTGTAGAGGCCGCTGCCGGTGCCACCCGGGGTCACCTCGCCCAGCATCATCCCGCTCATCAGGAAGAAGCCGCCCATCGGGGTGAACTGATCGTACGAGGAACTGGCCGAGCCGGTGGAGGTGCTGGTCGAAGACACCCCGAACAGGGCACTCGTCGTGTCGCCGAAGCGCACCTCCTTGCCCTCGGTGTTGCCCACCGTAGAGTGCACGCCCGCCGCGGCCACCGCCGGGTTGTTCTGGTGCTCGTAGTAGGCGGCGCCGCCCACCCAGACCCCGAAGATGATCACCATGGCCCCCAGGAGGGCGGCGCCGTGGCGGACGCTGCCCACCATCTTGCCGAAGGTGTAGGTCAGGGAGAACGGGATGCACAGCAGCAGGAACATGTCGATGAAGCTGGTCAGACCAGTCGGGTCCTCGAACGTCGTGGCCTGGTTGGCGTTGAGGAACCCGCCGCCGTTGTTGCCCAGCTGCATGATCGACTGCATGAAGCCGATAGGCCCCCGGGCGAGTACCTGGGTGACGCCGTTCAGGTAATCGTGGATGGTGACGGTCCCGGCCAGTGTCTGGACGGCGCCCTGGCCGACGATGACGATCCCGAAGATGAACGCGACGGGGAAGAAGATGTAGAGAAGGGCGCGGGTCATGTCGACCCAGAAGTTCCCGATGGTAGGCGAGTTGCGCCGGGAGAAGCCCCTGACCATGCCGATGGCCACCGCGATGCCGATGGCCGGGCTCACGAACTGCTCGAAGGTCAGCGCCCCGATCTGCGAGAAGTACGACATGGTCGTCTCGCCGCCGTAGTTCTGCCAGTTGGTGTTGGTCATGAACGAGGCGGCGGTGTTGAAGCTCAGGGCCGGTCCGACGGCACCCATGTGCTGCGGGTTGAGCGGGAGCGACCCCTGGATCCGCACGATCAGGTAGGTGACGCCCACGCAGACCCCGGAGAAGATGACCATGGAGGCGGCGTAGCGCTTCCAGTTCTGCTCCCTCTCGGGGCTGGTCCCGAGAAGCCGGTAGACCGGCCGCTCGGCCCATTCGAGGAAGTGCACCCGCCCGTCGAAGACGGCGGCCATGTAGGAACCGAGGTAGCGCCAGGCCAGCGCCAGGCAGACGACCAGGGCGATGATGGTGAATGTGAAGCCCACGTCAGAACTTCTCGGGCTTGAACATGGCGACGCCCAGGTACAAGAACATCACGATGGACAGGGCGAGAAGGATCCCTTGGGTCCAGGTCATACCCGGTCCAGGGCCCAGATCAGACCGAGAAACGCGGCAACGAAGCCCACGATGCCGAGCACTGCGAGAAAGTCAGCCATGGGCCCATGCTGTCCGTGCCGTTGTGAACCCGATGTGAACGCGGGGGCCGCATGCGTCAACAGAACGTCAACGTCCGCCCCGGACCGGCTGTGCCTAAGGTGAGCACGGTCACGACGTGAAAGTGGGGTGAGGACGATGGCCTTGGACCTGAAAGGTTGCCGCACGCTGGTGACGGGGGCCTCATCGGGCATCGGGGCGGGGCTGGCCGAAGCGCTGGCCGAGCGGGGCGCCGTCGTGGGCATCTGCGCCCGCCGGGCCGACCGGCTCTCCGAGGTGGTGGAGCGCTGCATGGAGCACTCCCCCGACAGCCGCATGTGGGTGGTCAACCTGGCCGACCCCGACGCCGTGGACAAGCTGGCCCTCGACGTGCTGGAGGCCTTCGGCGGGATCGACCTCCTGGTCAACAACGCGGGGATTCCCAAGCGCCGCCACGTGACCGCCCTCGACATCGACACCATCACCGCCGTCATGCACGTCAACTACCTCTCGCCCATGCGCCTCACCTTGGACCTCCTGCCGCAGATGCTGGCGCGGGGCTCGGGCACCATCGTGAACATCTCGTCGGTCGCCGCCACCTTGAGCGCACCGGGCGAGGCCGCCTACGACGCCTCCAAGGCGGCGCTCACGGCCTTCTCCGAGGCGATGGCGGTCGACCTGTGGGACGTCGGCATCAAGGTCATGGTGGTGTACCCCGGAGTGATCGACACCGAGCTCTTCACCCTGCCCGACAACGACGTGCCCGACCTGCCGGTGGCGGCCGAACCGGTCTCGGTCGCCGTGGACGCCATCCTGGCCGGGCTGGAGGCGGGCGCGGCCCAGGTCTACGTGCCCGAGTGGTTCCACGGCGTGGCGGCATCCAAGGCGCAGGACGTGGGCAAATTCCTCGAGGGGACCGCGGCCTACCTGCGCGAACAGAAGCACAAGAAGGCGCAGGCCGAGACGGCCTGAGCCAGGAAGGAAGGCCAACATGAAGATCGAGCCCGACGCGGCGGGCATGAGCGAAGCCCGCTTGGAGCGCATCAGCGAGCACTTCGGCCCCGGCTACGTCGACACTGGGAAGATCGCCGGTTGCCAGATCACGGTGGTGCGCGGCGGCCACGTCGCCTACCACCGCTCGCTCGGGCTGATGGACCGCGAGCACGGCGTCCCGATGGCCGACGACGCCATCTTCCGCATCTACTCCATGACCAAGCCCATCGCGTCGGTCGCCCTCATGCAGCTCTACGAGCGCGGCATGTTCCAGCTCCTCGACCCGGTCGGCCGCTACATCCCCGCATGGAGCACCCAGAAGGTCGGCCTCGTGCAGGAGGACGGCTCGGTGACCCACGTCAAGCCCGAGCGCCCGATGAACGTACGCGACGTGCTGATGCACACGACCGGCCTGCCCGGAGCTCTCTTCCCGGGCAACCCGATCGACGACGCCTTCGCCAAGGACCGCGCCGCCTTGGGTGGTGCGCAGACCCTCGAGAGCGTGACCGCTCTCCTGGCCGAGCACCCCCTCAAATTCCACCCCGGGACGCACTGGAACTACGGCCTCTCGACCGACATCGTGGGCCGGCTGGTCGAGATCCTCTCGGGACTGCGCTTCGACGAGTACCTGGCGCGCGAGATCTTCGAGCCGCTGGGCATGGTCGACACCGGGTTCTACGTCCCCGAGTCCGAGCACCCCCGCCTGGCGGCGTGCTACGAGTACCGCCCCGCCAACACCCCCCGCCTCATGGAGGGACCCTTCGCCAACGGGATCCTGGAACCCCGTTCCTACCTCTCGGGCGCCGGCGGGCTGGTCTCGACGACGCACGACTACGTCGCCTTCTGTCAGATGCTGGCCAACGGCGGCCAGCTCGACGGGCGCCGGGTCCTGGGTCGCAAGACCCTGGAGCTCATGACGGTGAACCACCTGCCCGGCGGGTCCAGCCTGCAGGACATGGCGGTCGGCGGGTTCGGCGAGGCCGGCTTCGAAGGCGTGGGCTTCGGCTTGGGCTTCGCCGTCGGGCTCGGGCCCGCCGCGACGGGCATGGCGGGATCGGGCGGCGAGTTCTACTGGGGCGGCGCAGCCAGCACGGCCTTCTGGGTCGACCCGGTCGAGGACCTCTTCGTCGTTTTCATGACGCAGCTGTTCCCCTCCATCGCCTACCCGTTCCGGGCCCAGCTGCGCGCGCTCGTCTACCAGGCCATCGACGACTGATGGCCGGGGCCGAGGAGCCCGTCGGTCCCGCCGACGCCACCGCGGTCCCCGCGCTTCGCCGGGATCTCCACCTTCGCCCGGCTACCCAGGGCGGACCAGGTGGCCCGCTGGGACATCGCCGTGGTCGGCGTCCCCTTCGACGGCGGGACGAGCTACCGGCCCGGCGCGCGCTTCGGGCCGGCGGCGGTGCGCGAGGGCTCACGGCTGCTGCGCCCCTACAACCCGGCGCTCGGCTCGCTGCCCTTCGCGCTGGCCCAGGTGGTCGACGCGGGCGACATCGCCTGCACGCCGTTCAGCGCGGAGGAGGCGGTGACGCAGATCGAGGCGGGCGCCGGTGCGCTCCTGGGCGGCGGCGGCCGGCTGGCGGCGATCGGGGGCGACCACACCATCGCACTGCCGCTCCTCCGGGCGACGGCAGGGCGCCACGGGCCGCTCGCCCTGGTCCACTTCGACGCGCACCTCGACACCTGGGACACCTATTTCGGGCAGCGCTTCACCCACGGCACGCCGTTCCGCCGCGCCTGGGAGGAGGGCCTGTTGCGGACCGAGAGCAGCGTCCACGTCGGGTTGCGGGGCCCGCTCTACTCGAACGCCGATCTCTCCGACGACACCGGCATGGGCTTCGCGCAGGTCACGACCGACGACGTCGCCACACGCGGTGTGGCCGAGGTCGTGGGGCAGGTGCTGGCGCGAGTGGGCCACGCCCCGCTCTACGTCTCGGTGGACATCGACGTCCTCGACCCCGCGCACGCACCGGGCACCGGCACGCCCGAGGCGGGCGGCCTCACCAGCCGCGAGCTGCTGGCGCTGGTGCGCGGCCTGGAGCCGGCGTCCATCGTGGGCGCCGACGTGGTGGAGGTGTCGCCCGCCTACGACCATGCCGAGATCACCGCCGTGGCCGCCGCGCACGTGCTCTACGAGCTGCTCACCCTGATGGCGCGATGCCCGGCCTGAACGCACGCCCCATCCACTTGTAACAGTCCATTCACAGCCGGGAAACGATCCCCGAACGTTGCCGCCGTAGCGTGCCTGGGCACGACCGTGACGAGTGAGAGCCGGTGAACCTGGTGAGGACGTGAAGCGGGACCTTCTGGTCGGGGTGGCCCAGTGGCTGTCCGCTCCGGGGGAGCCGAGACAGAACCTCTCGATCGCCCTGGGCATGATCGAGGGGGCGGCGGCACGAGGTGTCGAGCTGCTCGTCCTGCCCGAGCTCTGGTCGTGCGGCTACGACCCCGAGACGCTCGCCGAGGATGCCCGGCACGACGCCGAACCTCGGGAGGGGCCGCGCACCCAACGCCTGGCGGACGCGGCGCGGCGGCACAACCTGTTCCTCGCCGCTGGAAGCGTCCCCGAGCTGGGCGACGACGGGCAGGTCCACGACACCGCCCTCGTCTTCGACCCCCACGGGGGGCTGCGGGCCTGGCACCGAAAGGCGCATCTGTACCGGCCCACCCTCGAGCACACGGTGTTCGTCCCGGGCGATCGGCTGACGACGTTCGAGGACCCGGTGCTCGGGAGAGTGGGCCTCGTCGTCGGGTTCGACGGCGACTTCCCCGAGGTGGCACGCGCCCTCGCCCTGCGCGGTGCCCGGCTGGTCCTGGCCCCGTCGGCCTACGAGGTCGAGGGGGCGACGGCGTGGGACCTCCTGCAGCCGGCGCTGGCGTTGACCAACAGCCAGTGGTGGATCCAGGCGAACCAAGCCGGCTCCCATTCCTCGTCCACGCTGCTCGGCGCAAGCAGGATCATCGCGCCAACCGGCACCGTGGTGGTCCAGGCCAGCGATGCCGTGCCCGGTCGGCGTCAGCCCGGCCGAGCTCCTGGTGCACCGGATCGACCTGCATCTCGCCTACCGCCGGGAGGGGGTATGTGCGCTCCTCGAGGACGAGCGCCGACCCGAGCTCTACGCGGAGCTGGTCGACCGGATCCCGGCTCCGGGGTAGCCCGGGGTTCGATCAGGGCGCGGCGGGGTCGTTGGGGTCGCTGGTGCCCAACACGATGTCGGCCAGGCCCTGCACGAGCTGCGCCGTCGAACGGAGCGAGGCATTCGTGGAGCTGGCCGCCGCGTCGAGGGCGCCGACGGCCAGGGCGCGTGCCGCCGGCTCGGCGATCGGCGGCAACGGGTTGTCCGCCTCCGCCACGACCCGAGCGGTCAGCGCGGCCGAGGCCGGCCCGACCGTGACGACGTAGCGGGTCGGCGTCCCGCTCCGGGTGGGCGAGAGCCCGGCAGTCGTCACGTAGGCGAACCGGCTCCCGTCGGGACGGGTCACGACCGAGTCGAGGACGGCCGCACCGGTGACCCGCACCGCGCCGTGCACGGTCGAGGGGATGAAGACGATCGTGTCGGTCTGGTGGTCACCGCGCCGGCTCTGACCCGAGGAGGTCGCGACCATGGCGAAGGAGCGGGTGGCCGGGTCATAGGCGTAGGCACCGAGCCGCCCGGCGGTAGCCACCGGCCATACCCGCATCAGCTGCTGCTGGCGGCTGGCGATGAGAAGATCGGCGGCCGAAGGTGCCGCCGTGGGGTTTCCCGTGCCGGGTGTGCCGTTGGCGGTCGTCTGGTAGCGCGAGTGCTGCCAGCGAACGCACCAGCAGGAGCCGGCCGTCTTGGCCAAGCCCTTCCAGGCCCACAACGTGCCGCCGGTCTGCGTCGCCTCCTGCGCGGCCAGCTCGTTGGCGAGAATCGTCGAGTCGGTGCCGGCGGAGTCGCCGAACTCCGTCGTGAAGACGGCGGAATGCATCGCCTGTGCCTCGGCCTCGGCCGTCTGGTAGCCGAAGGTGAAGTTCGGCGGGAACCCACCCGGCCGGGCCGGCAGCCCCAGCAGGTCCTGCTCGAGGGTGAACGCGTAGGTGTAGACGTGCGGCGCGTAGACCAGGTTCGGATACGCCGAGAAGGGCGTGCTCACCTGGATGGAGAAGTCCGTCAGGTTCCGGTAGGCGAGCGGCTCGAAGAAGATCTGCTGCCGGCTGACCGACGCCAGCTGTGGGTAGGCGCAGGCGTTGGTGAGCGAGGTGGGCTCCGCGGCCGGACAAGTGGGCAGCCCGTCGCGCACACCGGTCAGCGCCTCGATGGCCCGCTGGTAGAACGGGTAGAGGTCCTGGCTGCTGGCCTGGTAGCCGTTGGCGGCGGGCGGCGAGCCGAGGGTCCCCGGCTGGGGTTCGTTCATGAGCTCGTAGCCGAGGACGGCCGGGCTGTTCTGGAAGCGGCGGGCCAGCGCGGCGAGAGCCCCGATGTAGTGGTCCTGCAGGCCGGTCCCTGGCGCCTGCCCCCGCGGTTGCGTGACGGTCGAGTTCCGCCAGAAATTGTAGAAGGCAGCCGACTCGGCGGGGTTCAGGTCGTTGATGCCGAACAGCGCGCACGCGGGCTTGCCGTCGGCCTGCACGGCCCAGCCGGGGGCACCGTCACCGCCGCCCGAGGGGCTGCAGCCCGACGGGGCCGTCCCCTTCGCCGCTGGCACGATGTAGCGCGAGAACTGGTCCTGGTGCATGTCGAGGATGACGTAGATCCCCTGCTGGCGCGCCCACCCCACCACCTGGGCCACCCGGTTCAGATAGGTGGTCGAGTAGGTCCCGGCCGTGGGCTCCAACTGGCTCCAGTCCAGCACCAGTCGGACGACGTTGAACCCGAGGGCGCGCATCTGGGCGAAATCGTCCCCGCTGCCCGGTGCAATCGACTGCTGGAAGGCGGGTAGCGACGCCTGGACCTCGCACAGCGGCGGCTGGGGAATCAGCGGCGAGGCAGCCGGGCAGCGCCCCGCGTACGCGGACGGCGCCACGGGGAAGAGGGCGGGCCCGCCGTTCGCATTCGGGTAGGCGACATCCTCCATTCCGACGGCGGCCGCGCCGCGGAGCAGCACCTCACGGCCCGCCGCGTCCGCCAGGTACGGGGTCACGTCCGGGCCGCTCGTCGGCGTGACGACGTGGAGGAAGGTCAAGGGCGGAGTCGCCGCGACCTGCGAGCTCGCCGCTGCGCCGGCCGTCGCCGGCGGCACGGTGAGCGCAGCGCCGGCCATGACCGCGACGGCCAGCACAGCCGTTCGAAGAAGGGGGGTGGGCCCGGGCACGGCGGGGCAACCTAGCGCACAGCCCCGTGCGGTCGGGCGCGGGACGCCGGGGCGGAGGGGTGGTGCGCACGGCCGTTGGTAGGGTCGCCGCCATGGCAACCCGGCCGGGGGACGAAACCGACACCGGTGTCTCCCTCTACGAGGGCCTGATCTCGACCCGGGCCATCCGGCGCTACACCGACGAGCCGGTCCCCGACGAGGCGCTGCGCGACATCCTCTTCGCCGCCACGAGGGCCCCGAGCGGGTCGAACCGCCAGCCCTTCCGATTCGTCGTCCTCAGCGATGGGCCCGTGGCCCGAGAGGCGAAGCGGCTCATCGGCGACGGCGCACGTCGCTTCTGGGCGGCCAAGCGGCAGGCCGACGGCTACGACCGGGGCTCGGGTTCCGACACCGACTCGCCCAAGGCCCGCATGGCGCGCACCATGCAGCACTACGTCGACACCTACGAGTCCGTTCCCGTGGTGATCCTGGCCTGCCTCGTGCGCTATCGCCCCGCCGGCGCCACCGACGGGGCGTCGGTCTACCCCGCCTGCCAGAACCTGCTGCTGGCCGCCCGCGCCCTCGGCTTCGGCGGCGTCCTGACCAGTTGGCAGTTCGCGGCGGACGCCGAGCTCCGCGCCCTGCTGCAGATCCCCGAGGGCGTCGAGATCATGGCGACCATCACCCTGGGCCGCCCGCAGGGACATCACGGCCCCGTGCGCCGCCGCCCCCTGCCCGAGCTGGTCTACGGGGAGCGCTGGGGGGAGGCACCGGCCTGGGCGGTGGACCCGGCGGGTGTCGCACACACGGCGGCGGGGCCACCGGCGCGGAACCAATAGAGTCTGGGTGTTGCGCACGCCGCTCGCGGAAGGCTGACCATGCCCAACTCGGACTCGCCCGTCTTCGATGCCGACAACCACTATTACGAGGCGCTCGATGCCTTCACCCGCCACCTCGACCCCGCATGCGGGCCACGGGTGATCGAGTGGGTCGAGATCGGCGGCCGGCGCTACCACGCCCTGGGCGGCCGCATCAGCCGGGCCGTGACCAACCCGACGTTCAACCCGATCGCACCGGCCGGCGCGCTGGCGGACTACTTCCGGGGGAACCCCGACGGCCGCCCGATGCACGAGCTCATGGGGACGCCCGAGCCGATCCGGCCCGAGTACCGCGACCGCGCCGCCCGCCTCGCCACCATGGACGCGCAGGGGCTCGCCAAGGTCTGGCTGTTCCCCACGCTCGGCATGCTCTACGAGGAGGCGCTGAAGCACGACCCCGGTGCGGTGGTCCTGCTCTTCCGAGCCTTCAACCGCTGGCTGGCCGAGGACTGGGGAATGGCGTACCAGGACCGCATCTTCGCCGCCCCCTACATCTCGCTGGCCGACGTGGACGAGGCGGTGCGCGAGCTCGAATGGGCGCTCGACCAGGACGCCCGGGCCGTCGTGATGCGGGCGGCCGCCCCGACCACGGCCGGCGGACCCCTGTCCCCCGCCGCCGACGCGTTCGACCCCTTCTGGGCCCGCGTCAACGAGGCCGGCATCACGGTCGTCGTGCACGCCGGCGACGCCGGCCTGTCCTCGAACGGCTACGCGGTCGACGGCTTCTCGGCCTCCTTCCGGGGCGGCCCGATGCGCCTCAGCATCAAGCTGTTCAACATCGAGCGGGCGGCCCACGACTTCCTGGCCACGCTCGTCCTCGAGAAGCTGTTCGAGCGGTTCCCCAACGTTCGCATCGCCTCGGTCGAGAACGGCTCGGACTTCCTGGCTCCCCTCTTCCGCAAGCTGCACACGACGAACCGGCGCACACCGGGCTATTTCACCGAGGACCCGGTGCTCTCCTTCCGCCGCCACGTGTGGATCAACCCCTTCTGGGAGGACGACGTCGACGAGATCGTGGACCTGATGGGGGACGACCGGGTGATCTTCGGCTCCGACTGGCCGCACGTCGAGGGGCTGCCGGAGCCGACCGACTGGGTGACCGAGCTGCAGAAGCTCCCGTCCGAGTCCGTGGCCAAGATCATGGGCGCCAACGTGTCCGAGCTGAACGAGTGGCGGCCGGCATGACCGAGGTGGTCGAGCGCAGTGACACGGTGATCTCGACGGCTCCCGCGTCCCAGATCGAGCCGCACGTCATCGTCATCTTCGGGGCGACGGGCGACCTCGCGGCGCGCAAGCTGCTCCCAGGCCTGCTCCACCTCTCCATGACCGGGATGATGCCCGAGTACCGGATCGTGGGGAGCTCGACCAGCGACCTGAGCGACGAGGATTTCCGCCACCTCGCCCGGCACGCCTGCGACCAGTACGCCACGGGGAAGATCTCGCTGCTCCAATGGGCCAACTTCGAGAGGCGGCTGACCTTCACCCCGATCGGCGCCGGGTCGGAGGCCCTGGCCGAGGCCGTGCACGAGGCCGAAGAGGCCATCGGCGGGGAGCCGCGCCGGCTGCACTATCTCAGCATCCCGCCGGTGGCGGACCGCTCGGTGATCCAGCTGCTGGCCGACGCCAAGCTGGTCGAGCGGTCCCGGGTGATCATGGAGAAGCCGTTCGGCACGGACCTGGACAGCGCCCGGGCGCTCAACGACATGCTGCACCAGTACTTCGACGAGGAGCAGATCTTCCGCATCGACCACTTCCTCGGCAAGGAGGCGGCACAGAACATCCTGGCCTTCCGCTTCGCCAACGGCCTCTTCGAGCCGATCTGGAACCGCGACCATATCGACCACGTGCAGATCGACGTGCCCGAGACGCTCGGGGTCGACGACCGGGTCGGCTTCTACGAGGCGACCGGCGCCTTCAAGGACATGGTCGTCACCCACCTGTTCCAGATCCTCGGCTTCATGGCCATGGAGCCGCCGACGGAGCTCTCCGCCGGTCCCATCAACGAGGAGAAGAACAAGGTCTTCCGGTCCATGCGACCTCTCGATCCGTCCCAGGTCGTGCGGGGCCAGTACGAGGGGTACCGCGACATCCCCGGAGTGGCGCCCGACTCGGACACCGAGACGTTCGTCGCGTTGCGCTGCGACATCGACAATTGGCGCTGGGCCGGCGTGCCCTTCTTCCTGCGCACGGGCAAAGAGCTCGGCGGCGGCGAGCGCATCATCTCCATCGCCTTCCGCGAGCCCCCGAAGTCGATGTTCCCCGACGACTCGGGCATGGGCACCCAGGGTCCCGACCACCTGACCTTCGACCTGGCCGACTCCTCGAAGCTGTCGCTCTCCTTCTACGGGAAGCGGCCGGGGCCGGGCATGAAGCTCGAGAAGCTCAGCTTGCAGTTCGCGCTGCACGAGACCGGGCAGGACGCCGATGTGCTCGAGGCCTACGAACGCTTGATCCACGACGCCATGGTCGGCGACCACACGTTGTTCAACACGGCCGAGGGCATCGAGCGACTGTGGGAGATCTCGGAGCCGCTGCTCGAGGACCCGCCCCCGGTACAGTCGTACCCCAAGGGGAGCTGGGGGCCGCCCGCGATCAACGAGCTCATCGCGCCGCGCACCTGGCGCCTGCCCTTCGAGCGCCGCTGGCGCTCGGCGCCGCCCGCCTGACGCGGGCCGGGCTCAGGGGATCAACAGCACCCGGCCGAACGCCTGACGGCTCTCGACGTAGGCGTGTGCCCCCGCCGCGTCCGAGAGCGGGAAGACGCGGTCGATGACCACCTTCAGGTCACCACGGGCGATGGCCTCGAGATGGCCCGCGATCATGGCGTGGGCCCGCGGAAAGAGCAGCAGCTCGGCGCCGAGGAAGTAGCCCGACAACGTCTGGTTGTTGGGGCGCATGCCCGAGATGTCGAGCTGCTCGGCCCGCGCTCTCGCCCGCGTCGCCCACCGAGACACACCGGCCCCGGTAGGCGAGGACGTTGATGCTCCCCTGCAGGGTCACGCCGCCCACCGAGTCGACCACGACGTCGACGCCGCGGCCGTCGGTCAGCCGGCGCGCCTCGGCCACGAAGTCGTGCGTGGCGTAGTTGATGCCCTCGTCGAGGCCCAGGTCCCGCAGCCGCTCGAGGCGAGCGTCGCTCGAGGCGGTGGCGAGGACCCGGGCGCCCGCCCGCTTGGCCATCTGGATGGCCGCGATGCCCACCCCACCCGCCCCGGCGTGGATCAGCGCGGTCTCTCCAGCTTGCAGGTGGCCGAACGCAAAGAGGCAGTCGTCGGCCGTGCCGAAGGGGACCGGGACGCAGGCCGCCTCGTCGGTCGAGACGCCCTCGGGGATCTTCCAGGCGAACGCCTCGGGCACCGCCCGACGCTCCGCGTGCGACCCGTCGAGGCCCACGGTGACGGCGCGGTCGCCGACCGCGAAGCCGCGTACGTCGGCACCCACCTCGACCACGGTGCCGGCGCACTGGTAGCCCACGACGTGGGGCGCCCGGGCGAGGTCGCCGCCCAGCCGGTTGAGCGTGTCGCCGCCTTCGATGCTGACCGCCTCGACGTCGACCAGGATGTCGCCGGGTCCCGGCACGGGGTCGGGCACGTCCTCGTAATGGAACACGTCGGGCGCGCCCGTCTCGTAGTACACCGCTGCCTTCATGAGCGGACATACTCTCGCATGCCGAAGCGCCGTGTGCGCCGGGAACCCTCTGACCCGGTGGGCGCGAAGGGAGGCGCATGAACGAGAGCTCCGAACCACTCGCACTGGTCGTCGGGGGCGGCTCGGGGATCGGCGCCGCCCTGACCGCCGCCTACCGGGCGCAAGGCACGCCGCCTCGTGACGTGGGACATCGCCGGCGCCCACGACGTCACCTGCGACCTGACCGAGCCCGACGCCATCGACGACGCCGTGGAGGTCACGCGCCGGCGTTGGAGCGTGCCGACCCGTGTCACCGTGACGGCCGGCGTCGGGCACTCCGGGCTGTTGGCCGACGCCACGCCGGACGAATTCGACCGGGTCATGCGGGTCAACGCCCGCGGTCCCTGGTTGTGCATGCGGGCCTGGGCCGGCGCCATGCGGGAGCAGGGAGTGGCGGGCTCGTTCGTCGCGGTGTCGAGCATCAGCGCGCGGTTGGTCGATCGCGACATGGGCCTCTACTGTGCGTCGAAGGCGGCCCTGTCGATGCTGGTGAGGGTGGCCGCCGCCGAGTGGGGGGCCTCCGGCCTGCGCGTCAACGCGGTGGCGCCGGGTGTGACGCGGACGCCCATGCTCGGACGGGGTCCCTCGGCGACGGTCGCGGGCTCGCCCTGGCTCGCCGGCGTGGCCGAGCGCACGGCGCTGGGTCGGTTGGGCGAGGCCGACGACATCGCCCAGGTCATCATCGGTCTGCACGCCCTGGGGTGGGTCACCGGCCAGGTGATCGAGTGCGACGGTGGGCTGTCGCTCCACAGCCCGGTCGACCCCTACGGCGAGATGCTGCGCCAGCGGGGCATGGGTGACGCCGCCGGGTAGCCGCCGACGTGGTCAGCCCTGACCCTGCGGCCGCAGCCCGTCACACACGACGGCCCACATGTCGCACGAGGGCGGGGCGCCCATGTGCGCGGCCGCCTGGCAGGTCGCCCCCACCAAGGAGACGACGACCGGAGCCGTGACGTCGGACCGTACGGCGCCCGCCTCCTGGGCCCGGCGGAGCAGGACGCCGACCGCCTCCAAGAGGTCCTCCTTCACCGGAGCGGCGGCCAGTTCGAACTCGGCGTCCGCCCCCGTGACGGCGATGACGAGATCGCGCTTGGCCGCGCCCTCCCGCACCACGTGCTCGAGGAAACCGAAGAACGCGGCTGCCGGGTCCTCGGCGTCGGCCAGGGCCCGGGCGTCCGCCGTGATGCCGGCGAGGCGCTGCAGCAGGATCGCTGCGCAGAGGCGCTCCTTGGTCGGGAAGTGCCGGTAGAGGGTCCCCACCCCGACGCCCGCCTTCTCGGCGACCACGTCGATGGGGACGTCCACGCCCTCGGCGGCGAAGACGACCTCGGCCGCCTCGAGGATCCGGTCCCGGTTGCGCCGGGCGTCGGCGCGCAACGGGCGCGTGCGTGCCGCGACTGCATCCTCACACCCTGGCGCCCCCGTCGCTCCGGTACCCACCGAAACTTCTCCCTCCCCGTTGACAAACGGAACGCTCATTCCGTATAGTCTAACTGGAACCGATGTTCCGATTCCGATTGTAGGCCACCGGGGAGTCCAAAGCCAGACCCCGCCGGCTCGGCGGACGGAACCGGGATCGAGCGGAGACGGACCTTCCCAGGAGACGGAGACCCCACATGACCTCGACGATCGACCGCAGCCACCCGACGCCCGAGCCGGCAGGCCCCGAGCCCGGTGCCGACCCGAGGCGCTTCCGGGCCTTGGCCGTGATCGCGGTGGCCCAGCTGATGGTGGTGCTCGACGCCTCCGTGGTGATCATCGCCCTGCCCTCGGCCCAGCGCGCGCTGCACATCTCGACGGCAAACCGCCAGTGGATGCTGACCGCCTACACCCTGGCCTTCGCCGGCCTGCTGCTGTTGGGCGGCCGGATCGCCGACTACTTCGGGCGCAAGCGCATGTTCGTGATCAGCCTCCTGGGCTTCGCCGCCGCCTCGGCGCTGGGTGGCCTGGCCCAGGACTCCGTCATGCTCTTCAGCGCCCGCGCCCTGCAGGGCGCGTTCGCCGCCGTCATGGCCCCCTCGGCCCTCTCGCTGCTCACCGTCGACCTTCACCGAGCCGAAGGAGCGGGCGCGGGCGTTCGGTGTCTACGGGGGGATCGCCGGTGGCGGCGCGGCCATCGGTCTCATCCTCGGCGGCGTCCTGACCGAGTTCGCCTCCTGGCGCTGGACGCTGCTCATCAACGTCCCCATCGCCGTCCTCGCCGCCGTGGGCGCGACCCGCGTCGTGTCCGAGAGCCGGGCCTCGGCCAACCACGGCTACGACCTGCCCGGCGCGGCCACGGTCACCGGCGGCCTGCTGGCGCTCGTCTACGGGTTCACCAAGGCGGGCACCGACGGCTGGAGTGCCCCGACGACGTTGGAGTTGTTCGCCGCGGCCGCCGTCCTCCTGGTGGCCTTCGTCGTGATCGAGTACCGGGCGGCGCACCCGTTGCTGCCCCTGCGCATCGTGGTGGACCGCAACCGCGGGGGGTCTTTCCTGGCCTCGCTGCTGGTCGGCACCGCCCTCCTCGGCACGTTCCTCTCGCTGACCTACTACTTCCAGGGGACGCTGCACTACTCCGCGCTCAAGAGCGGGTTCGCCTTCGTGCCCTTCTCCTTGGGCATCATCACCGGCGCCGCGCTCGGCAGCCGGCTCCTGCCCCGCTTCGGCCCGCGGGCGCTGATGGCCACGGGGCTCCTCATGGCCGCCGCCGGGCTGGTGCTCTTCAGCACGATCGACGTGCACTCGACCTACGTCACGGTGGTGCTGCCCGCCGAGATCGTCGTCAGCCTCGGGATGGGCATGTCCTTCGTGCCCATGAGCAGCACCGCACTGCTCGGGGTCGGCGACCAGGACGCCGGGGTGGCCAGCGCGCTGGTCAACGCCACACAGCAGACGGGCGGTTCGATGGGCGCGGCGCTCATCAACACCATCGCCACCACCGCCACGGTCTCCTACGTCGCCACCCACGGCACGTCGCCCGCCGCGCTCGAGGCCGGGGCCATCCACGGGTACACGAACGCCTTCACCTTCAGCGCCGTCATGCTGGGGCTGGCGGCCACAACGGCCTTCGCGCTCATCCGGAGGCGGGGGCGTCCCACGGAAGCGCTGGCCGAGGGTCAGGTCGAGACGGACGGCGAGGGCGTCGTCCTGGCCGTGCTGTGACCCGGCGGTCGCAGCCGGCCGTGCCGGCCGTGCCGGTCCCCTACTCGCTGATGATCTCGATGGCGTACTCGGGGCAGTTGGCCACCGCGAGCCGGGCCTTCTCCTCGAGCTCGGGCGGCACCTCGTCGAGGATGACCGAGGCCTGCCCGTAGTCATCGACGTCGAAGATCTCGGGCGCCAGGCCGTAGCAGCGGGCGTGACCCTGGCACTTGTCCGGATCGACGCGGATCTTCATCAGAACACCACCGGGAGCGTCCGCGGGCCGCGGACCTGTCCACCGGCCCAGGTGATCTCCTCGCCCTCGGCCAGCGAGAAGTCCGGAATCCGCGCGAGCCACTCCACGAGCGCCACCTGCAGCTCCATGCGGGCCAGGTTGGACCCGGCGCAGCGGTGAATCCCCGAGCCGAAGGCGACGTGCCGGTTGTGCGCCCGGTCCAGCTGGACGTTCTCGGCGTGGTCGAAGACCTCGGGGTCGCGATTGGCCGCCGGGAAGTTCATCAGCACCTTGTCCCCCGCCTTCATGGGGCAGCCGGCGTAGACGAAGTCCTCGGTGACCTCGCGCGCCATGGTCACCGGCGCGTACGCCCGCAGCAGCTCCTCGAGCGCCATCGGCCAGAGCTCGGGCTCGGCCACCAGGCGCTTGGTGTCGTCGGGGTGGGTGGCCAGGTGCCAGAGCGAGGACCCGATGGCGCTCCATGTCGTGTCCACCCCGGCGATGAGGACGAGCGCCGCCATGCCGAGCACGATGCCGTCGTCGACCGGGTGCCCGTCCACCTCGGTGGTCAGGAGCTCGCTCAGCAGGTCGTCACCCGGATTGCGACGACGGTCCTCGAGCTGGGCGATGAAGTAGTTGAGGAGCCCCTCGGCGCCGCGCTGGCGCCGTTCCGGGTCGTCAGCGAACTCCAGTACGTCGCGCACCCAACCCGTGAAGGTGTCGGACAAGTCGGGCGAGACGCCCAGGATGTGCGCGATGACACGCACCGGGATCTGCTGGGCGTAGTCGGCGGCGGCGTCGGCGCGGCCGTTCCCGGCGAAGCCGTCGAGCAGCCGCCGGCACAGGTCCCGGGTGAGCGGGATGTAGCTCTCGACCCGCTTGTGCGAGAACCAAGGCAGCAGGAGCCGACGGGTCCAGGTGTGCAGCGGCGGGTCCGAGGAGATGGGGGGCAACCCGTACTCCAGGTTGGGCCCCTCGAAGTTGGCCGCGTCCTCGTCCTCGTCGCCCGGGATGACCGCCACCTTCAGCGAGCTGAAGTGGTCGATGTCGTGCGCGATGGCGGTCACGTCCTCGTAGCGAAGGGGCATCCAGCTGCTCTTGCGCCGGTTGGTGTGCGGGATGGGACAGGTCTGGCGCAGCTCGTCCCAGATACTGAAGGGGTCCGCGAGATAGCGCGGGTCCATCACGTCGAAGTCGTTCGCCCAGTCCGTCACCGCTTCGATGTGTGTCATGAGAACCCCTTTGGTCCGGTCTCGGCCGCCCGGCGTCAACCCTACTGCGGGTCGACGAGGGCAGCGGACCGGGGCGACGCAACTCTGCGCTGGGTCCCAGCAGCCGCGCTCACGCGTGACCCGCTCGCCCCGGCGCAGCACCTCGTACTGGCGGAGCTCGTCGTCTGCGGCGATCCGTGTCGGCCGGCCACCCGGCTCGGTACGGATCACCGCGGCGCCGCTCGGCGCGAACTGCACGATGTAGGCCTTGCGTACCTCTTCGGTGCGGTTGGGGCCGGTCGAGTGCGGCGTCAGTGACGAAAAGACGACGATGCTCCCGGCCGACGCCGGCACCGCCTCCGCGTCCGCGGGGTCACGCAGGCAGACGAAGCCGATGTCGGAGTACTCGTGGGCCAGCGTGCCGAGGCGGTGCAATCCCGGCACCACCCAAGGGCACCCGTTCTCTTCGGTCGCGTCGGTGAGCGCCACCCAGCAGGTCAGGTACTGCTGCGGTTCGACGAAGGCGTAACCGTTGTCCTGGTGCCACGGGAACGGCGACTCGGTCCCGGGCTTCTTGTAGACGGCCTGGTCCCAGTACAACCGGACGTCGGGTCCGACGAGGTCGGCGCAGACGTCGGCAAAGAGCGCCGAGGTGGTGAAGCGTCGCAGCAGCGGCGAGCGCAACACCAGATGCGTGGTGAACGTGATCTCATCGGCACGGGCGATGAAGAAGCGACCGCCCTCCATGGTGCGCAGCACCTCCTCTTGACGCGCCTCGAAGGGGTCGATGGCTTCGAGCAACGCCTCCACCTCGCCGGGGCCCAGCGCGTCCTCCAGCACGAAGTACCCCCGCTCGTCGTACTGGCGTGCCTGCTCCGGGGTGAGGGCGCGGAACGGCGCCCTGTGGTCGGCCCAGGAGAACGAGGTGTTGAGCTCGTGGATCGTCGGCCCGGCCGGGGCGGCGGTCATGACCCGGTGAAGCCGGGGGCACGGCGCTCGGCGGCGGCGCGCACTCCCTCACCGAAGTCGGCCGTGTGGCGCAATGCGAGCTGCTCGGCGCACTCGTGCTCCATGGCCAGCCGGGCTTCCTCCACGAGGCCGCGGCGAAGCGTGGCCCGGATGGAGCGGACGGCCAGCGGGCCCGAGGCGGCCAGCTCGTCCGCGTAGCGAAGGGCCTGCGCGAGGTGGTCGCCGTCGCCGGCCAGGCGGTCGCAGAGGCCGAGGGACAGCGCCTCCTCCCCGCCGACGCGCCGTCCGGTGAGCAGGAGGTCGGCTGCGGCCTGGCGGCCGACCGCAGCGGGCAACGTCACTGTCAGCGCGAAGCCGTGGTGGAAGCCCAGACGGGCGAAGTTGGCGCTGAAGCGGGTCTGCGGAGTGGCCACCCGGAAGTCCGCCGACAGAGCGAGCCCGCAGCCGCCACCGATGGCCGCACCCTGCACCGCGGCCACCACGGGGAGGGGCGCCGCGAAGAGTCGCAGGGCGGCGCGATACAGCGCGGCGATGTCCTGGCCGGCGTTGCCGGCGAAGTCGAGGCCCGCGCAGAAGTGCCGACCTTCCGAGGCGAGGACGACGGCGCGACACCACCCGGAGGCGTCCAGTTCCTCGTAGGCCGCGGCTACCGCCTCGACAAGGGCGGTGTCGAAGTAGTTGTTCGGCGGCCGGTGCAGGCACACCACGCCCACGTGCGCACCGTGCTGCTCCACGGTGACGTCGCTGGCCTCTTCGGTGTTCACGGTGCTCACGTCGCGACGTCCTCCAGGCTGCGCCAGTAGATCACCGCGCCCTCGCCCTCGACGGCGTCGGGGATCCGTCCGATCTCCTCGAATCCCAGTCGGCGGTACATGGAACGGGCGGAGTTGGACTCGAAGACCAGATTGAAGATCATGGCGTCGTACCCGAGGCGCCGTGCCTCGCGCAGCGAGTGCTCCACCAGCGCCCGTCCCACGCCCGCATTCCGGTACGGCGCGAGCACGAAGTAGCCGGCGTTGGCGATGTGCGCCGCTCGCCCGACGAAATTGGGCTTGAGGTAGTAGGCGCCGATGAGCGAGCCCTCGAACCGGGCGACGAGCACGGCCGACGAGTGCGCGATCCAGTAGTCGTGAAAGTCCTCCCGCGTGAGCGGGGGGACTTGCGGGAAGCCCTCCCGGGCCCCGACGATCCGGCTGAATCCCCGGAACAGGTCGTCGTGGTCGTCCACCGTGGCCGCTCTGATGTCCACTGGCACGCCCCCAAGGTACCGGCGGCCAGGCGCAGCCCGAGTGATCGCACATGGGATGCAGTCACCGGCGATCCGTTACGTGCCGAGGCCGAAGCCCGTCGTCCCCGTCCCGGGTCGCACCGCCTCGATCGGGTCGCGCAGATCGCCGATGTACCCCAGCGCGTACGCGCCGCGGTCATAACCCATCAGGCGGAGAAGCTCCGTCGGCAGCGTCTCGGCCACCTCTCGTGGCACGGAGAGGTACTGGTTCTCCTCCTGGCGCAGCCAGGCCACGTTGTAGGTGATGTTGATCCCAATCCGAGTTGCGTCCGAGCGGTTGGCGCCGCCGCCGTGATAGACGCTGCCCGAGTAGAACAGCACCGAACCACGCGCCATCTCGGCCGGCTCGGTGTCGTCCTGGCTGAAGGTCAGCTTGTCCCCCCGCAGGTTGCTCCCCACCACGACCCGGGTGGCGCCGTTCTCCTCGGTGAAGTCGCTCAACGCCCAGATTGTGTTGCACTGGACCTCGTACCCCTGCGGAAAAGGGAAGAAGTCGAACGCCCACTGGTCCCGGTGGATGGGTTGCGCCGTCTCCCCCGCGCCGATGGCGATGGCCTGGGTCAGGTGTAGCTGGACGTTCGTGGCGTGTTCGAGGAAGGTGCGCGCCGTGCCGAGCGCGAGGGGGTGCATGACGAGCTCGCGACACGCGGGCGACCGGGCGATCAGCGAGCCCGTCCTCCGGGTGCGACTGCCGCTGAACTCGTCGGGCCCTGTGGGCGTCGCAGCGAGGTAGGGCCGCAACTCGGACTCGATCCGGCCGAGCAGCGCCGGCGGCGCCACGCCGTCGACGATGACGGCCCCGTCGCGCCCGATCACCACCGCCACCTCGTCCGGGTCGGTGTCGGCGGCCAGGTGAACGAAGGGCACCCCCCATCCTCCACAACGACCGTCGTGAGCGGCAACTCTCCTCGCCCTGACCCGGCCGGTGGGGGGGACTGCGAGAGACGTCCCTCCAGGCAGATGACCTTCTGGCTGTATATGAAAGCTTCCCTCATCAGGTTCTTTTCGGACTGCTCTGCCATGATCCTTCCGCCATCTGACCTTGTTCCGGAAGGCGAAATGTCCGGCGGGACGCGAACCGCTGCCGGGTCGGAGCCGCCCAGCCCACGTGCCCGGCGCCCTCCCGGCGGGAGCGCAGGTGGACGGCTAGGGCCCCGGGAAGACCTGGCGCAAGGTGTCGAGCAGCACGGCGTCGCCGCTGATCGGGGGCGTGTGGTCCGGGTCGAGCCGGCCGTAGACCAGCCGGCAGAACGCTTCGGCCGGTAGGACCAGGTCCACGGGCTGCTCCGACCCGCCTTCGCCGACCGCGGTGAACTCGACGTTGTCCGGCGTGAGGCGCAGGGTGAAGCGTCGGACCGGATCTGTCGTGCCCACGCGCACGGTGCGCTCCTCGCTGGTCGGCCGAGCCGTGAAGCGCGCGATCAGCCCGAGGTTGTCGACCACGACGGCGGCGGCGTCGGCGGGCAGGTGGGCCTCGTCGTCGAAGACGACCTCGATGTCCCAGGTGTGGAGCGCGTGCTCGTTGAGGCGCATGGCGACGAGGTGGTCGAAGTCGAGCGTCAGTGGCCCCATCGGCAAGGCGAGCCGGGTGCGATCGACATCGGGCAAGGCCGCGAACGCCTCGAAGAGACCCTCGTCCTCGACAAGGGCATCGTCGGCTTGGGCCCTCGGTGACTTGGCGTTCCACCCGTCCCACACCGAGGGGGCGAAGTCGTCCGGCGTGCTGCGCCCTGCCAGAGCGTCCTCAAGGCGGCGTCGCATGATGACCGCGCTCGAGCCGAGGTGCGACAGCACGCCGGCGATCGGCCACTCGTTGCAAAAGGACTGCGTCTCGAGCTGGGCCTCGTCCAGCCCGCGGCACAGTTCGTGCAGGCGGTCGACCGAGGCGCGCAACGCAGGGAGGGGGCTGTCCATAGTCGTTCTCCTTCGTCAGTTCTTCCCCGTCGCGGCCGGGCGCGCCGGTCGGACGGGATCGGTCTACCCGCCGCCAGCCCACGCCGTCGCGAGCGCCTGCATCCACCAGGCCAGGTCCTCGGCCAGCAGGGCGAGCCTCGGTTCGAGCGGGGCGAACAACATGGGGTCGGATGGGTCCTCGGCCTGGAGCACCGCGCGGAGCACGTCGGGCAGCACGTGGACCGCATAGCGCAGCGGAGCCATCTCCAACTCCACCACGACCTCCCTGAGCTGCTCCACCGCCCGGGCCCCTCCGGTGTTGCCCCACCCCACGAAGGCCACCGGCTTGCGCCGCCACTCGACGAAGGTCGAGTCGAGCGCGTTCTTCAGCACGGCGGGGTACCCGTGGTTGTACTCGGCGGTGAGGATCACGTACCCGTCGGCCCGGTCGACGACGCCCCCGAAGCGGACCACCGCCTCGTCGGCGTAGCCACGCCCGATGCGGGCCGGGGGGTCGCCGTCGAAGAAGGGCATGGGGTGGTCGCGCAGGTCGAGGAGCTCGACCTCGAAGGCCTCGTGCTCGGCCAGCCGGCCCATCACCCAGGCCGCCACCCGCTCGCTGAATCGGCCCGTGCGAGTGGTGCCCGTGATGACCTGTACCAGCACGACCGGCGCCTTTCCCTCCGGGCGGGCGTGATGCCCGCCGGGACGAAGGGTAGCAGAACGCCGCCGGTATTTAACTTGACAGCTAACTAACCCTACAGTTAAATAAATGACCGTGACGACGATGTCCGACGACCGGCTCGATGCGGCCTTCGCCGCGCTGGCGGACCCGACCCGACGCGCCATCCTGAGCCGGCTGGCGCGGGGCGACGCGACGGTCGGCGAGTTGGCCGACCCCTTCGACATGTCGCTGCCCGGCATCTCCAAGCACCTCAAGGTGCTCGAGCGCAGCGGCCTGATCTCGCGGCGGCGCGACGCCCAGTTCCGGCCCTGCCACCTCGAACCCGACGCGCTCGACGGTGCGCTGGACTGGATTGCCGCCCACCGGCGCCTCTGGGGCGAGCGTTTCGACAAGCTCGACGCGCTGCTGGCTGACTTGCAGCACGCGCCCGAGCGCACGGGTCCGGAGCAGAAGGGACGGGGACGCAACGGGTCGGCGCGGCAGGGACCGGAGCGGAACGCGCCGAGGGCAGTGGGGAAGGCGGGCGAGGGGGACGGCGGCATGGGTGAGCACGGCGCCGCGGACACCAGCCCCAACCAGCTGCGTTTCAGCCGGGTCTTCGAGGCACCGCGTGAGCTGGTCTTCCGCTGCATGGTCGACGCGGACCATCTCACGCATTTCTGGGGTCCCGCCGGCGTGTCCGCCCCGCGGGACCGCATCACGGTGGACGCCCGGGCGGGCGGCGTGTTCGAGACGGTGATGGTCAACGACACCGACGGCGGCGAGTACGCGACGCACACGGTGTTCGACGAGGTGCACGAGCCAGAGCTGCTGGCGTGGACCGAGACCCACTCGGGCATCCGCGTCCGGACCGAGTTCGTGGCGCTCGGGCCGAACCGCACCGAAGTACGGATCCACCAGACCTACGTGCCCGAGGCCTTCTTGGCCCCCGAGGCCCAGGCCGGGTTCGTGACCTCGCTCGATCGCTTCGGCGCGTATCTCGGCCGGGTGACCCGACTCGGCCCCGAAGACAGCGGTGCCCCGAGAGGCCCCAGAGGCCCCAGAGCCGATCGCTCCGTAGGAGGAACCATCGTGACCCACGCCCCCGCTGCACCCGCACTGGACGTCGATACCGACCTGGCCGTCGCTGTCGCGGACGAGTACCGCGCGCTGGCCGACTTGCTGGAAGCCGCGGCAACCACCGTGTGGGACGCGCCCTCGCTCTGCGAACGCTGGCGCACACGCGAAGTGGTGGCGCACATGACGATGCCGGTGCGCTACACCGGCCCCGAGTTCTTGGCGGAGCTGGAGGCGGCCGGCGGCGACTTCACCCTCCTGTCCGACGCCGTCGCTGCGCGCGACGGGGGGCTGCCCGTCGAGACCCTGCTCTCCGGCCTGCGTTCCGACGTGCTGCACGGCTGGGAACCGCCCGGGGGTGGGCTGGAGGGCGCGTTGGCGCACTGCGTGATCCACGGGCTCGACATCATCGAGGCGGTGCCGCTCGAGCGCCGGGTGCCCGATGCTCGCCTCGCCCGAGTGCTCGGCATCGTCGCCCGCCCCGGTTCGCCCAATCTCTTCGGCGTCGATCTCTCCGGCGTGGAGCTGCGAGCCGACGACCTGGACTGGTCCTTCGGGTCCGGCGCATTGGTCTCGGGCCCCGCGCAGGCCCTGGCCCTGGTGGCGTGCGGTCGCCGGCTGCCGCCCGGCCGGCTGGCCGGCGAGGCGACAGAGCGTTTCACTCTGGGCTGAGGCGAGGGAGCACCGCTGCCATCGGCGTCCCGGGCCGCCCCGCCCGTTGACAAGAATTGCACGGCGTATAACAATACCGAACGGTGTCAAATACGGTCGAGTCCACCAGTCCGTGGCGGCATGCTCGTCGTCAGTCCGCCCGCGACGCCATCGTGGCGGCCGCCTGGACCCTGGCTGGTGAGGCCGGCCTCGCCGGCTGGTCGATCCGGGACCTCGCCCGGCGATCGGGCATCACGACGCCCACCGTCTACGCGTACTTCGCATCGAAGAACGCCATCTACGACGCCATGTTCGGACAGGGCGCCGCACAGTTCGCAGACCGGATGGCTGAGCCCTACGAGGACACCGACCCTCGAGGGCGACTGCGCATGTCGGTCCACCGCTTCTTCGAGTTCTGCCTGAGCGACGCTGCTCGCTACCAACTGCTCTTCCAGCGCACCCTCCCCGGCTTCGAACCCTCGCCGGCGTCGTATGCGCCGGCGGTGCGGGCGCTGAGCCACGCCGCGCGACATGCTGGTGTCCTGCGGCGTCGGCGAGGCGCGTCACCTGGACCTGTGGACGGCGCTGTGCATGGGCCTGGTCGACCAGCAACTCGCCAACGATCCGGGCGGCGAACGCTGGGAACGCCTCGTCGACGAGTCCGTGGACATGTTCCTGGCGCATTGCGCTCCCCCAGCATCCGGCCGAACCCAACGAGGCAGGAGGACACGAGCATGACGACGACCATCGTCGACGTCACGGCCGTCGCGCCGGTGACGCACCACGAAGCGATGCGGCTGCAGACCGAGGAACTGGACCTGACCGCTTCGGTTCTCCGTACGCTCGGTGACCCCGAGTGGGAGGCGGCGACGACCTGTCCCGCCTGGGACGTGCGGGCCATGTACCAGCACGTGCTCGGGGCATGCGAGGCCGGTGCGTCATTACGTGAAAACGTGCACCAGTTGCGGCGGGCACGGGCCTGGCGAAGAGGGCATGGAGGGCCGCTCGAGGCTGCGCTCTCGACGGTCCAGGTCTCCGAACGATCGGATCTGAGCGGGCCACAGATCGCGATGCGACTGTCCGAAGTCGCTCCGAAGACGGTGCGCGGGCGCTCCCGCCTGCCGGCGATCGTCCGCCGGGGGGCCCGTCTCAAGGTCGACGGGCCGGTGTTCGAGACGTGGACCCTGGGGTATCTCGTCGACGTCATCTACTTCCGCGACCTGTGGATGCACCGTGTCGACCTGCACCAGGCACTGGGACGCCCGTTCGTCGCGACCGCCGAGCACGACGGCCGCATCGTCGCCGACGTCGTGGCCGAGTGGGCACGCCGCCACGGCGAGCCGTTCGTCCTCGAGCTCACCGGGCCCGCCGGGTCTACCTACGCGGGCGGCGCGCGCGGCCCCGCCGCGGCGTACCTGTCGATGGACGCCGTGGCGTTCTGTCGCACCCTGGCCGGGCGCTTGCCAGCCACGGGCGTGCTCGCGACGCCGGTGCCGTTCTAGGAGGGCGCTCAGGGCGACCAGGTCCAAATCTTCCCAGGGCGGACTCCTGCACATCGCCGACCGCGACGGCCAGGACCAGCAGGGTGACAGCCAGCCGTGAGCCAATTCCACCGGCCGCCGCGCCATCGCCAGGCTCGGCCGGGGATTGGCCCATCGGGTATCCGTCGAGGAATGCGCGTTTCCCCGTTCTTCCGTTGCGATTACCCGGCGCTCTCGTGTCGGACGTTGTAACGTCACTGCCGATGCCGGGGGGCCTTTGGCAAAGACTGCGTGAGGGACGCGCCAAGGGCCGGATCGGGCCCCCTCGGGATCCGAGCAGGTAGGGGGCTCTGGTGGGGGTGGGCCCTCTCGTCCAGGCCTCGCCGCAACCGGCGGAGGGGCGTGCCGCGCCGGGCGGTGACGACCTGGGCGCACTCCTGGTGGTGGACCAGGTCAGCGTCGGGTTCGGTGGGCTACTGGCCCTGAGCGATGTGTCGATGTCGGTGGGCGCCGACGAGGTCGTCGGCCTCATCGGTCCGAACGGAGCCGGCAAGACGACCCTCTTCAACGTGATCTGTGGGTTCGTGCATCCGAGCTCGGGCACCCTGACCTACCGCGGCACCGTCCTCCGCCGGCACCATCCGCACGACCTGGCCAAGCTCGGGATCGCCCGCACCTTGCAGGGCGTCGGGCTGTGCGCCGGGTTGAGCGTGCTCGAGAACGTGATGCTGGGCGCCCAGCCCATGCTCCGCAGCGACATCGCGTCCTCCTTCCTCGGCCTCTGGCGCTCGAGCCGGGAGGAGCGTCGCGTGGCGGGCCGCGCCCGGGAGGTGTTGGGCGAGCTCGGGGTGGCAGCCCACGCCCGCCAGCTCCCGGGCGCGCTCCCCTACGGTGTGCAGAAGAGAGTCGCGCTCGCCCGCGCCCTCATGGCCGAGCCGCGCCTTCTGATGCTCGACGAGCCGGCGAGCGGTCTGTCCGAGAGCGACATGGACGAGCTCGGCACGAGGATCCGCGGGCTGACCCAACGCATGGCCGTGCTGCTCGTGGAGCACCACATGGACCTGGTCATGTCGGTCTGCGACCGCATCGTCGTCCTCAACTTCGGGCTGGTGATCGCCCAGGGCACCCCCGGGGCCATCCGGGCGAACCCCGAGGTGGCCACGGCGTACCTCGGAGACGCGGTCGGAGACAGCGCCCCCTCCGATCGCTCGGGAGCCGATGGTGCTTGAGGTCAGGGACCTCAGCGTGTCCTACGGGGCGGTGCACGCTCTGCGCTCTGTCTCCTTCGATGCCGCGCCGGGTGCCATCACGGCGGTCCTCGGGGCCAACGGTGCGGGCAAGACCACGCTGTTGCGCGCCATCTCGGGACTCGTGAAACCCCTGAGCGGGTCGGTGCGCTTCGACGGGGACGCCATATTGGGCCGCAAGGTGGAGCACGTCGCCCGCATGGGGGTGGCGCACGTGCCCGAGGGCCGTGGCGTGATCGAGGAGCTGACGGTGGAGGAGAACCTGCGCCTGCCGACGCTCTGGGCCCTGCGCAAGCAGGAGCGCCAAACCGCCATCGCCGAGATCCTCGAACTGTTTCCACGCCTGCAGATGTTCCGGCGCAGGCAGGCCACCACCCTCTCGGGTGGGGAGCGCCAGATGTTGGTCCTGGGCCGGGCCCTCATCTCGCGGCCTCGCCTCCTCTTGCTGGACGAACCGAGCCTGGGTTTGGCCCCCCTGGTGACGCGCCAGTTGATGGCGCTCCTGCGCGAGCAAACCGAAAACAAAGACATCACGGTGGTGCTGGTGGAGCAGAACGCCCGCAGCGCGTTGTCGGTCTCCCACCACGCCGTGATCTTGAACCTCGGCCAGGTCGTGGTGTCCGACGACGCGGTGGCGGTGGCCGACGACGACGCGCTTCGCCACCACTACCTGGGCTTCTAGCGCGATGACCCTGTTCTTCGACTACACCCTCGACGGTATCGCCAACGGGATGATCTACGCCTTGCTGGCACTGGCCTTGGTGCTCATCTACCGGGCGACGAAGATCATCAATTTCGCGCAGGGCGCAGCGGGCATGTTGACCACCTTCATTGCCTTCAGCCTGCTGACCCGCGGCCTCGGGTACTGGTGGGCCTTCGTCCTGGTGCTCGTCGTCGGCTTCGCCATCGGTGCCGTCAGCGAGCGCATCCTGATCCGGCCCCTCCACGGCCGGTCTGAGCTGAACCCCGTCATCGTCACCATCGGGCTGCTCGTCGTCTTCGAGGGACTAGCCGGAGCGATCTACGGCAACGCCAGTCGCGGCTTCCCCGCCGCCTTCTCGCAGGCCGGTCTCAGGATCGGGCGCTCGACGATCGCGTTCTCGCACTTCGACGTCTTCATCCTCATCGCCGTGCTCGCCGTGATGGCCGGCACCCTGGTGCTGTTCCGCTACACCGCGCTCGGCCTCCGGATGCGCGCGACCGCCTTCTCGCGAGAAATCGCCCGACTCCTCGGGGTCCGCGTGGGTCTCTTCCTCACGCTCGGGTGGGGCCTGGCGGGGATCGCCGGGTCACTCGCGGGGCTCTTGGTTGCGCCAACCAGCTCCTTCGGGCCGTACTACATGGACCTGATCCTCGTCTACGGCTTCACCGCCGCCGTGATCGGCGGGCTCGAGAGCCCCGTGGGCGCCCTCATCGGCGGGCTGATCTCGGGCCTGTGCATCTCGTACGTGGGCGGGTACCTCGGTTCGGGTCTCGAGCCCCTGGGGGCGCTCGCCCTGCTGATGGTTGCCCTGATGGCGCGGCCCGAGGGCATCTTCGCCCGGCCGCCGGCGCGGAGGGTGTGAGGTGGACCGGGCCGCGATCACAAGGGTGATGCACCTGCCCCGCCAACCCTTGGTGCGCCATCTGCTCCTGGCGGTGGTGTCCGGTGCGGTCCTCTATGTCGTCGTTTCGAGGCTGAGCTCTTACAACGACTACCAAGTGGGCGAGATCGCCGCCTACGTGGTGGCGCTGGTCGGGCTGAGCCTGCTGACGGGGTTGAACGGGCAGATCTCGCTGGGGCACGGCGCGTTCATGGCGGTCGGCGCCTACACCATGGCGCTGCTCATGACCCACACCGGTTCCAATTTCATCCTCGAACTGGCCGCGGCCGCCGGTGTGGCGGCCGCGGCCGGACTCGTCATCGGCCTACCGGCGACCCGGCTCAAGGGCCCGTACCTGGCCGGGATGACGCTGCTCTTCGCCCTCGCCGTGCCCTCGATCGCCGACAAGTGGCCCGCCACGTTCGGCGGAGACCAGGGGTTGACAACGACGGTGCCCACGGCACCGGGATCGCTGGGCGCCGAGGAGTGGCTGGCCGACATCCAGATCATCGCCGCTTTGGTCGTGATGGTGCTGCTGGCCAACCTGCTGTCGAGCAGGTTTGGCCGCGCGTTCCGGGCCGTCCGTGACGACGAGATCGCAGCGTCGCTGACGGGTATCCACGTCGCTCGCACCAAGGTGACGGCCTTCACCATCAGCGCCGGCTGTGCCGGCCTCGGTGGCGCGCTGCTCGCACTCTCCACCGGTGTGGTCAACACCGGGGAATACCCGCTCACACTCTCGATCCAGCTGCTGGCGGCGATGGTGCTCGGGGGTACCGGGACGCTGGTCGGCATGGTCTGGGGCGGCATCCTCTTGGTGTACCTCCCGCAGTGGTCGACCTCGCTGTCGTCGCATTTCAACCTGGGAAGTGGAGCGAACGCCTACCTCGCCACCATCATCTTCGGCGTCGTGTTGATCGTGGCCATGATCGCGGCGCCGACGGGGATCCAGGGAGGGCTGCGCTGGGCCTGGGGGCACCGGCCCCACCTCGGGAAGCGCAGACCCGGCGCGGCGACCCCGGTTCCCGCCTCGGCGGGCGACTAGGGCGATGCGAGATCGAAGCGAACCAGTGATCCAAGAAACCCAAAAGAAGGAGGAGTGATGCCACTACGACCAAGGAGACGGTTCGGGTGGTCCGGATGGGGCCGGGCCCTCGTCGCCGGTTCCATCGGGACCATGCTCGGCGTGACGCTGCTACCCGCCGCCGCAGGCGCGGAGAGCACCCCGGGAGTCACGTCGACGTCGATCACCATCGGTGCAACGGTTCCCCTGACGGGGCCGGCTGCACCGGGCTACGACGAGATCGCCCCGGCGATGGACGCGGTCTTCGCCTACGTCAACGCCCATGGGGGTGTCGATGGTCGCAAGATCAACTACACCTACCTCGACGACGGGTACAACCCCGCCAACACGGCCACGCTGACGCGCAAGCTGGTCCTGCAGGACAACATCTTCGCCGACGTGGGTTCACTGGGCACGCCGACGCAGTCAGCGGTGCAGGCGTTCTTGAACGCGCAAAAGGTGCCCCAGCTCTTCATCGAATCCGGATGTAACTGCTGGAGCAATCCCAAGTACCCCTACAGCCTCGGATGGCAACCTCCCTACACGATCGACGGGAAGATCCTCGGTTCCTACATCAAGGCCAACTTCGCCGGTAAGAAGATCGGCTACCTCTACCAGGACGACGAGTTCGGACAGGACGTGGTCAAGGGACTCGACATGGAAATTCCGTCTTCCTCGGTCGTCTCGCGCCAGACCTACGACGCGGCCACGTTGGCCGGTCCGCTGTCCAACCAGATGGCGGCGCTGAAGGCTGCCGGAGCCCAGGTCGTGGTACTGGCGACCATCCCGGCCGCCACGGCGCTGGCGATGCTCCCCGCCGCGGTCCTCAGCTACTTCCCGCAGTACGTCGTGGACAGCGTGGGGGCGGACGCGCCCACGGTCGGCCCGTTGCTCTCGTCGTTCGCCCAGAAGGGAGGCGCGTCGGCCGCGCAGGTGTCGGCGTCCGCCGGCCTGTTGAACGGCGTCATCACCACGGCGTACTTCGCGCCCGAGTCGGACACGACCAACCCGTGGGTGCAGGTCGAGAAGAAGATTCTCGAGCAGTACGCGCCGTCTCTCTACGCCAAGTCCGGACTGGACGGGAACACACAGTACGGCGTGGCGCTGGCCTACACGTTCGTGCAGGCGCTCGAGAAAGCCGGGAAGAACCTCACCCGGCAGAGCCTGATGAACGCCATCAACAACGACGGCAAGAGCTTCGTCACGCCCGGCTTCGTGCCGCTCTCCTACTCGAGCTCGGTGCACTTCGGGTTCGAGGGTGAGGAGGTCGTGAAGCTGGAGAGCTCGGCCCCGCCGGCGGTGACGCCGACGGGCAGCTGGATCGGTGCGGTCCCGGTGAGCCCCGTCTACGTCACGAACCCCGGCTCGGGACCGATCAAGAAGTACACCGGGCCCACCTCGGTCCCGCCCGCCAAGCTGCAATCGACGTCCTGAGGCGGACGTAACCGGCGGCGGAGGCGTTTCCTCCGCCGCCGGTGCGGCCACGGCCGCTGCTGATGGAAGATGCGTGGGTGCAGTTCGGCCTCCACGCTCTGGGTATCGGGTCCGGGGCGGATCCGGCGGTGATAGAAGCCGTCGGGCGCGCGGCCGACCGGTGCGGTTTTGCCACGCTGTGGGCAGGCGAGCACGTCGTCTTGGTGGATCGACCCGACTCGGTGTATCCCTATTCCGACGACGGACGCATCGCCGTGCCGAGCGACGCGGACTGGCTGGACCCTCTGGCAGTGCTGGCCTTCCTGGCCGCCACGACCAGGCGGATCCGGTTGGCCACGGGGGTCCTGCTGCTCCCCGAGCACAACCCGCTCCTCGTGGCCAAGCAGGCGGCGAGCCTCGACGTGCTCTCCAGGGGACGGTTCGTCCTCGGGGTCGGCATCGGCTGGTCCGCCGAGGAGTTCGCCGCCCTCGGCGTGCCGTTCGCAGGCCGAGGCGCGCGAACGCGGGAATACGTCGAGGCGATGCGGTCGCTGTGGCGAGACGATCCGTCGTCCTACTCCGGCGAGCACGTGCGCTTCGAGCGGGTGCGCTGCTTCCCGAAGCCCGTCGGCCGGTCCATCCCGGTCGTGCTCGGCGGCAACGGCGAACGGGCGCTCGAGCGGGTGGGGCGCTATGGCGACGGCTGGTACGGCTTCAACGTGACCCTCGACGAGGTCCCGGCCCGGTTGGAGGTCATCCGCGCCGCGGCCGAGCGCCACGGTCGCAACGCCGACTCGTTGCGGGCCGCCGTCTCCCTGACGGACGCGACGGCCTCGGACCTGCCGCGGCTGGCCCAGCTCGGCGTGGACGAGGTGGTGCTCGTCGGGTCCCCTCCCCCGGCGCCCGACGACGCGGCCGCCTGGGTGGAGGAGCTCGCCCGGCGGTGGGGTGTCGAGGGGTAGCCCTCGACGCGAGGATGCGCCTCGTGCTCAGGTCGTGTTCGGAGGACCGGATCGGTGTTCCGGGAACCCGTGGTGGTGTTTTCGCGCCGCCTATGAATCCTTCCGAAACGGGCCTTGTTAGGGAAGGCCATTGCTTTCGTCTTCTGTAACTCGTCCTCTTGTGGAGGGATTCAGAGACAGCCACAAACCCCGACCGGGCCGGCAAGCCGACCGGCCGACCTGCTGGTCTGTTGACTGGCCTGCTGACCGGCCGGGCCGACCGGCGTCCCGGCGCTCGACCCACGGCACCGCGCGCTCTTCGGCCTGTCAGACCACCTTGAGGTCGACCTCGATGTTGCCCCTGGTCGCGTTGCTGTAGGGGCACACCTCGTGGGCGGCGTGAACCACCTTCTCGGCCTCCTCCCGATCAACGCCGGGGAGCGAAACGTCGAGCTCGACCGCGAGGCCGAAAGCACCACCTTCGATGGTGCCCAAGGACACCCGCGAAGTCACCGTCGACGCACTCGTATCGACCCCCATCCGGCGGCCGACGACACCCATGGCGCTCTGGAAGCATGCGCCGTAGCCGAGCGCGAACAGCTGTTCGGGATTGGTGCCGACGCTCGTCCCACCGAGTTCGGCCGGCGGACGGATATCGAGGTCCAGGACGCCGTCCGAGGAGCGGCCGTGGCCGTCACGGCCCCCTCGGACGCTGGCTTCCGCGGTGTACAACTTCTTCAACAATGGAGTGGTCATATCCATATCAGCTGCTGGCGGACGAGGATATTCCGCGTCGGTCCGGTGGGGCGGGCCCCCCGTGATCAGCGGTAGCTCGGGGGGTGCGTACCGTGCGGAGTCGGAGGATTTCGTGGGTAATTCCCGATGTGGGTGTACAAGATCCCGCTGTTCAGCGCCGGCGTCCGGGCCATGTCGAGCGACTCCCAGATGGCACGGACGGTGCCCTGGATGGCCTTCGGGTTGCGCTGCGCGATGGACACGGCGATCTCACGGGCTCGAGGCCGCAGGCCTTCGCGGGATACCACCTCGGTCACCAGACCCAGACGCAGGGCGGTCTCGGCCGTGATCCGCTCCTCGTTCCCCATCAGGGCCCAGCGCAGGACGTCGCCCAGAGGGACCCCCCGGTGGAGCATGCCGATCGGTTCGAGCGCCGAGACGATGCCCACGCTGGCATGGGGGTCGAAGAACTCGGCGTCGTCCGAGCAGACGATGATGTCGGCCTCGTTCAAGAAGTACTGGCCCCCGCCGGCGCACATCCCGTGCACCGCGACCACCACCGGCTTCCACACCTTGTGGTGCAGCTTGGGCGAGAGGGTGACGCCGGGATCGAAGTAGTTCCACCAGTTCTCCCGCGTGAACCAGGTGCCGCCCCCCTTGACGTCGACCCCGGTGGAGAAGGCGCGATCGCCGTTGGCCTGCAACACGACCGAATGGATGTCGTCCTCCTCGCGGACCGTCTCCCAGGCCCAGGTCATGTCCGCCGCCATGACGTCGTTGAACGAGTTGAGGGCGTCGGGACGGTCAAGGGTGATGGTGGCCACCTGCTCGGCGACCTCAAACGTGATGGCTTCGAGCCCCATGCATCCTCCTCGCAGGCCCGACGGCCCTCGGACAGAGAATAGTACACTCTATTTTTCGAAAGGAGCCGGTGCATCCGCAAGCGGCCCGCACGGCAGCGAGGGCAGTCAGCGGCGCCGACGCGAAGCTCAACGCCCCTCTCCGGCGCGCCCGAACTCCTCGGGGACCCAGCTGGGGGGCCGCTTCTCCATGAACGCCCGCATCCCCTCCCGGGGCTCGTCCGACTCCTCCAACGCCCAGAACATCGTCTGGTAATCGATGAGCCCGTAGCGCTCGTTGAGCATCCGCTTCACGTGCGTGCGGGCCATGGGCGGGGTCTGCAGGATCTCACCCACCGCCTGCAGGGCTGCCTCGCGCAACTGGTCGTGCGGCACGACGCGGGAGATCACACCCAGTCGCTGCGCCTCGGCCGCGTCGAATCGGCGGGCCGACAGGAGCAGGTCGCGCGCCACCGCCACGCCCACGTGTGCGGGCAGGACCGCCGCGTAGGTCGCATCGGGGATGCCCCGCAGCAGCTCCGGCACACGGAAGGTGGCCCGGTCGCTCGCCACGGCGATGTCGGCGAGCATCGCGATCAGCAGGCCGCCCGCTTGGCAGATCCCGTTCACTGCGGCCACGACCGGCGCCCGGCTGTCGCGGATGGCGAGGAAGGGCAAGATGTCGTGGCCGATGTTCGGCGGAACCGAGTCGCCCGGCTCCGAACGGCCGCCCAGGTCCCCTCCGGGAGCAAAGACGTCACCGGTGCCGGTGATGACCAGCGCGGCGAGGTCCGGGTCCTGGTTCACCAGGCGGACGGCCTGCTTGATGCCGAAATACATGGCCGGTGTGAGCGCGTTCCTCGCCTCCGGCCGATCGATGGTGCACCAGCCCACCACACCGTCACGCTCGAACCGCAACCCGGCCGCGCCGAGGTCCTCCGACACGCCGCACTCCCCTCTCTCGTCCAGATGGGGACGGACACTACCGGGCTGCTCTCGGTGTCGACCGAAGAGGTGGGTCCTCGGTACTCGACCAAGGACGGCTGCATTCCGGGCTCGGTGGCCCTCCTCTGGGGACCTCAATATCCTGACATCGACGTCGAGATCACGACAGGGGATGCACCATGGCGCAGCGCAGCGTGGCCGAGGACTTGTGCGAATGGCCGACCGACGGGCCGCGCCTGCGTGCGACGCGTTGCAAGGCCTGCGCCTTCATCACCTTCCCTCCACAGAACACGTGCCCGAGCTGCGGCGGGGAACGGGTCACGCCGACGGCGCTGTCCCGCACCGGGACGCTGTGGACCGGGACCCGACAGAGGTTCCAGCCGAAGAACCCTCCCTACATCGGGCGTGAGCCCGCGAAGGAGTTCGTGCCCTACGGCGTCGGCTACATCGAGCTTCCCGAGGGGCGCGTCGAGGCCCGCATCGCCGGTGACGTCGACCAGGAGCTGCGGATCGGCATGCCGATGGAGCTGACCGTGGTGCCCTTTCGCCACCGACGAGGACGGGACTGAGGTCCTGACCTTCGCCTTCCGACCCGTCGAAGGGAGCTGAGGATCGCATGGACGACGTTGCCATCGTCGGTGTGGGGCTGCACCCCTTCGGCCGTTTTCCCGGAACCTCCGCCCTAGAGATGGGGGCGAAGGCCACCCGGCTCGCCCTCGCCGACGCCGGCATCACGTGGAGAGACGTCCAGTTCGCGTTCGGCGGCAGCTACGAGGTCGACAACCCCGATGCCGTCGTGAACTTCCTCGGCCTCACCGGCCTGCCGTTCACCGACGTCTACAACGGGTGCGCGACCGCGGCCAGCGCGCTCACGCAGGCGGCCAACACTATCCGGCTCGGCGAGTACGACGTCGGCGTGGCGATCGGGATGGACAAGCACTTGCCGGGAGCCTTCTCCGCCGATCCCGTGCAATACGGCGTGCCCAGCTGGTACGGCGAGATTGGTCTCTTCCTCACCCCCAAGTTCTTCGCCATGAAGATCCAGCGCTACACGCACGACTTTGGGATCAGCCCGCACACGCTCGCCCGGGTGGCAGCGAAGAACTACCGGAATGGCGCCCTCAATCCCAATGCGTTCAGGCGCCAGCCACTGAGCGAGGAGGACATCCTCGAGTCACCGATGGTGAACGATCCCCTCACGCAGTACATGTTCTGCTCGCCCGACGAGGGTGCGGCCGCAGTCGTCCTGTGCCGAGCGGAGATCGCCTCTCGCTTCACAGACCGGCCGATCTACCTCCGGGCGTCGGTCGTGCGCACCCGACGGCTCGGGGCGTTCGAGGTGCACAGCCCGTGGCTCCCGCTCGAGCGGGCCGACGCGCCGACGGTCGACGCCTCGCGGGCGGCCTACGAGATCGCCGGGCTGGGCCCCGAGGACGTCGACGTGGTCCAGTTGCAGGACACCGATGCCGGCGCCGAGGTGATCCACATGGCGGAGAACGGATTCTGCAAGGACGGCGAGCAGGAGGCGCTGCTGGCCGAAGGGGCCACCGAGGTCGGTGGGAGCATCCCCGTGAACACGGACGGCGGGCTGATCGCCAACGGCGAGCCGATCGGTCCTTCCGGCCTGCGGCAGATCCACGAGCTGGTCCTGCAGCTCCGGGGGAGCGCACGCGAGCGACAGGTCCCCGGAGCACCCCGGGTCGGCTACGGCCAGCTCTACGGTGCGCCGGGCACGGCCGGCGTGGCCATCGTGTCGACCTGAGCTTCCCGCCCCGGCCGCCCCGCCTCGCCGCCCCGCCCCGCCGCCGGGCTCAGGGACGGGGGTGGGCCGCCAGGAACGACCACACGGCCGCGCTCGAGTCGAAGCCCATGTAGGGCTCCCCCACCAGCAGCACGGATCCGGGGGTCCCGCGATGGCCCATCCAGGCGTGGTTGGCGCCCGCCACCTTCACCCATTCGACGCTCGTCGAACGGTTGCACGAGCCCCAGGTCTCGATGCTGACGGCACGATTCGACCCGTCATCCGTGAAGACCGGGGAAGCGCATCCGTCGGCCGCGGCCAGTGTCTCGAGCGCAACCACGGGCGGGGGGAACGTGACGCCCGAGACGCCGCGCGTCCCCTTCCCCCGTTGATCGGGATGTTCTGGTCGTCGGTACCGTGGATCTCCATCACGGACACCGGAGCTGCCGGATGGCAACTCGGCTCCATCAGCGCGCCGGCCTGGACCGCGATCGCGTCGACCATCGGGGACAGCTGGCAGGCCAGCGCGAACGCGAGGAGCGCACCGTTGGAGTGCCCCGTGACGAAGACGCGGTGCGGGTCGATGCGATAGGTCGACTCGAGGTGTCCGATGAGAGCGCCGATGAAGGCGACGTCGTCCACGTTGTTCCGACTCGCCTCCGCCCACCCACAGCACCCCCCGGCGTTCCAGACCAGCCGGTCGGGTCCGTACCCCGTCGGAGTCCCGTCCGGGTAGACCACGATGAAGCGGTTCGCCTCCGCAAGGCCGTCGAAGTCCGTGTTCTGCTCGAACTGGGTGCCCGAGCCCAAGCCTCCATGGAGCGCGACCAGGAGAGGCACGGCGCGGTCGGGCAACGAACGCGGGACGTAGAGGTGGTAGGTGCGCGTGGAACCGTCCACCTCGAGGCCGGCCTCGATCCGCCGGCCCCGCGGCGCGACGGCGGGGTGGGTCGGCGCGCCACCCGGGACGTAGGCCCGTACGGCGGTGCTCCCGCGCACCGTTGCGGACGCGTCCTCGGAGGCACCCGGGGCGAGTGCGGCCACGACGGCGAGGCTGAGCGCCGCGACCGTCACGGTCGCCCCCCAGGGACGCCTCGATCGGGCAGAGCGCGAGCGGGCTATCCCTGCATTGTGGAACGGCCGTGTGAGGGATCTGTCGCGCCAGGTGTCAGAGAAGTGTGAGGGGCGGCCGACCGGACTGCCGCGGCCGGGGCGATCTGATGGGGACGGCCTGTTACCCTGCGCCCGACCCGCCGCATCGGTCGGTGCGGCTGCACTCAGGGGAGGTTCCGGTGGCGACCTACGTGCTCGTCCACGGTGGCGGTCATGGCGGATGGTGCTATCAGCGCGTCGCGCGGATCTTGCGGAAGTCCGGGCACGAGGTCTATACGCCGACCATGACCGGTCTGGGTGAACGGTCCCACCTGCTCGACCACAACGTCGACCTGCAGCGTCACATCGAAGACGTCGCGGTGGTGCTGCACTACGAGGACCTGCGCGAGGTGATCCTGGTGGGCCACAGCTACGGCGGCATGGTGATCACCGGGGTCGCCGACCGGGTCGCCGAAAGGGTGGGGCGGCTCGTCTACCTCGACGCGGCCACGCCGGTCAACGGACAGTCGCTGCACGACGTGGCCGGACCGGTCATCGAGGCGGTCCGTCCCTATGGCGAAACGGTCGACGGGATGGAGCTGGTGCTGCTCCCCGCACCCGACGCAGGCCTGCTCTACGGGGTGACCGACCCGACCGACCTGGCCTGGATGTCCGAGCGTCTCACGCCCCATCCCTGGCAATGCTTCACGCAGCCCCTCGCGCTCGCCAACGAGGCGGCGCTGTGGGCCATCCCCCAGTACCACATCGTGTGCACCTCGACCGTCGCCACCCGCGATCCCGCGCTGATGGCCCGCGCACGCGCCGAAGGCCGGCTGTGGGAGATCGACACCGGCCACGACCTCATGATCACCGAGCCCGAGAAGGTGACCGAGGCCTTGCTCGAGGTCGCGGGCGAGTGAACCCGGGCCGGGCCGGGCGCCGCGCGCGCAAGGCAGTGGCGAGCCCCTGTGGCGCCGAGCGAACGGGTGGCGCAAAGGATTCCCGAACCCAGCCCTGGGCCGATCTAAGCCCTCCCAACAGGGACAATGAGTCCCGTCGCCCGGAACGAATCGGGGTCGGCCTCACCCTGACGGTAGATGGGGCGCCGCGTTCTGCATAATGTCGCACGACGAAAGCCAAGGGGGGCCCATGTCTCATGTCTTCGGTAGTCACGCCGGAAGGTTCGCTCTCGCGACAATGCTGCTGGCGGGCATCGTCGGCGTCGCCGGCATGGAGGGTGCGACCGCGGCCGGCGCAGCGGCGGCGTCGGGCTCGCCGCTCACCATCGTCATGATCACTTCGTTGACGGGTGAAGGAGCCTCGGAGTTCAGCACGACTCCGGCCGGTTTCGACGCACGCATCGCACTGCAAAACGCGGAGGGAGGAGTGCACGGGCACAAGATCTCGGGGGTGATCCTCGACGACCAGACCAGCCCGACGGAAATCGTGACGGCGGTGCAGGATGCTCTCTCGAAGGGTGCCGTGGGTATCGTCTCGGAGAGCCCGCTCTTCTTCCTGGCCGCGAAGTACCCCCAACAGGCGGGCATGCCGGTCACGGGCGGCTTCTTCGACGGACCGGAGTGGGGCACGCAGCCTTACACGAACATGTTCGCGGCCGACGCCGGGAGCGTGGACCCCGCGTACCCCGTCAACACTGCGATCGGCGCGTTCATGAAGGCCCACGGTGGCACGGTTCTCTGCTCGTACGGGTACGGCATCTCACCCTCCTCCACTCGGTCGGCCATCGGCACGGTCGACTCCTTCGAGCACGCCGGCGGCAAGGAAGGCGTGCTCGACACCTCGATCCCGTTTGGCTCCGTCGACATGACGACACCGGCGCTGGTGGCCAAACAGAAAGGGTGCAACGCCTTCTACGCCGGGATGGACGACAACTCGAACTTCGCCCTCTCCACCGCCCTGCACCAGGAGGGCCTCAAGCCCAAGGTGGTCGTGTTCCCGACGGGCTTCGAGCCGGACGTCGTGGGCTCCCCGGCTTGGGGCGCCCTCCAGGGGGGCTACTTCACCACCGCCTTTCGTCCGTTCCAGCTGCCGAACGCCGGGACACACCAGATGCAGGCGGCCCTGGAGAAGTACGCGCATTTCAAGCCGAATCAGTTCCCGTCGTTCAACCAGTACGAGTCGTGGCTCGGTGCCGATCTCATGATCAAGGGTCTGGAGCTGGCCGGGAACAACCCGACCCATGCGAGCGTCATCAGCGCGCTGCGCCACCTGACCGCCTACAACGGCAACGGCCTGTTGTCCGAGACGATCAACTACTCCACGATCTTCGGGCACGACCTACCGAAGTCGTGTGGGTGGTACATGATCGCCGAGAAGAACGGCTTCGTCCCCTCCTCCAGCCAGCCCTTCTGCGGGACGGACCTGCCCGGCACGACGACCGTCTCGGGCTGACCCCGGACTCGGCCGCGCTCGGCGCGTCAGTCCGCCATCGTCATGGCGCGAGCGGACTCGGACGCGAGCGCCGGGGAGGCTGATCGGTCTCCTCGAGCCGGCGGATGAAAGCCCTCGACGAACTCGACCGTCTCGGCGGGACCACTCGACACGCCGAGAGCCAGCGGATACAACCCTGGCTCATCCGAGCGGGGTGAACTCCAGTTGGAGGCGCTGGAGGCCGCGCAGGATGTAGGTGGGGGCGTACTCGTAGTGCCGCTCTCCAGCCGTGCCGTGCGCCGCCTCGGAGATCTTGATGTCCCCCATGCGAGCCAGCAGCCGCTCGATGCTGATGCGCGCCTCGGCACGGGCCAGCGGTCCCCCAGGACAGGCGTGCGGCCCGCGTCCGAAGGCCAGGTGCTCCTTGGCGTTCTCCCGGTCCACGCGGAACTCGGCCGGGTCCTCGAAGCGCCGGGGGTCGCGGCCCGCGGCGCCGTTGACCACCATGACGGTCGTGCCGGCCGGGATCTCGACACCTCCGACCGTGGTCGCCCGGCGGCTCAGCCGGAAGTCGCCCTTGACCGGACCCTCCATGCGTAGGACCTCCTCGACGAAGCCCGGGATGCGGTCGCGGTCCTCTCGGAGCAGTTGCTGCAGCTCGGGGCGCTCGCCGATCATCTGGAACGCGGCGGCGAGGAGGCGGACCGTTGTCTCCTGGCCGGCCGAGAACACGTTGGCCGCCACCCGAACCACGTCGATCACCTCCGGCGTGGAGCCATCGGGGAAGGTGGCGGTGGCCAGCCCGGTCAGCACGTCGTTGCGGGGCTCGCGCCGGCGGTCCTCGACGTACGCCGTCAGCCGGTCGTAGAGGAACTCGAGGGGTGAGTGGCCGAGGGAACCGGCTCCCGTGCTCCCGAGGCCCTGGGTCTCGGGCCGGTGGCCACCTTGGAGCTCCTGGCGGAACCACTCGTGGTCGTCCTCGGGCACGCCCATGAGATCGGCGATCACGTACAGCGTGAAGGGGCCGGCGTAGTCCCTGATGAACTCGCACTCCCCCCGGGCGACGAACTCGTCGATCTGGCGGTCGGCGTACCGCCACATGAAGTCCTCGTTCTCCTTGAGCCGCTTGGGCGTGATGAGGCGCATGAGCATGCCCCGGTGGGCCTTGTGCTTGGGGGGGTCCATCGTCAGGATCTGGTCGCTGAAAGGCAGCTCCTCACGGTGCTGCTCGATGAGATCGCTGACGTCGTCACCCTCGAGCGGCACGGGGAAGCCCGGGAACGGACCGGTGACCGCGTTGCACGACGAGAACGTCGCGGTATCCGTGTACACCGAGACCGCCTCGTCGTAACCGGTCACCATCATCACGTCGTGGTGGGGCTCCCGCTGCACCGGGCACTTCGCGGTGGAGGTACTCGTAGTAGGGATAGGGGTCGGCGACCAGCTCGTTGCCCCGGAAGAAGTCGATGCCGTCGAATTCGCTCATGGGTTCTCCTCCCCGCATTGCGATCCCCAGACCCTCGAGCGAGGTGGAGAACTACATTCTCGCCTCGGAGAATACCCGACCCAGGCACTCGACCTCAACGAGGTGGGACGAGGCCAGACCGGCCACTCCCCCAGCGACGCCATGTGCAGCGTGTTTCGACCCGCGTCCTCCCCGCTCGGCGGCGCACACGACGACGTCCGTCAGATGGACGGGGCGGCGGCCATGCTGGGCGAGGACCCCGAGATCGCCCGCACCGTCGTCACCGACCGGTTTCCCATCGAAGACGCCGTCGAGGCCGGCCTGCCGCGTGGCAGCGGACGAGACCGCCGACCTGGGCGGCGCCTCGCGTCAGCCGGGCGCTCCCCTGCCCGCCGCAGCGCGGACCGTGTCGACGACCTCCTCGTTCGAGGCTCCCGGGCCCAGTACGGCGGCCACGCCGTCTGCGAGCAGGACCTCGACGTCACCGGGCGGGACGATGCCACCGATGACGACCGGGGTGTCGAGGCCCGCGGCGCGCAGCACCGACACGACGGCGGGGGCCAGCGTCAGGTGCGCCCCGTTGTGCATCGAGACACCGACCACGTCGACGTCCTCCTGGACCGTCATGGCGGCGATGGTCTCCGGTGACTGGCGCAGCCCGGCGTAGACGACCTCGCAGCCTGCATCGCGCAGGATGCGAGCCACGACTCTGAGACCCCGGTCGTGGCCGTCGAGGCCCACCTTGGCCATCAACACGCGCAGCGGTCGCTCGTCGGCCCCCGGTGGCGCCATCTCAGGCGACGTGGCGCTCGTGGTAGAGCCCGAAGACCGACTCCATGGCGCCCATCGCCTCGCCCACCGTCACGTGGTCGTGGGCCGCGGCGATGAGGGCGGGCATGAGGTTGACCGTCGGATCGGCGGCATCGGCGGCGAGGCGGTGCAGGGAGCGCCGGACCGCTTCGTCGTCGCGGGCCTGCTTCACCGCGGCCAGCCGGTCGAGCTGCGCGGTCTCGACGGCAGGGTCGATGGAGAGCGTGGACGGCGCCACCCCGTCGTCTTCGACGTAACCGTTCACTCCCACCTGTATCCACTCGCCCCGGGCGAGCTTGGACTGGAAGGCGTAGGCCGAGTCCGCGATCTCACTGACGAACCACCCGTCGTCGATGCAGGACAGCACTCCCTCGAGCATCGACCCCGAGCCGGCGTCCTCGAGATGGGCGAAGACCTCCTCGGCCCGGCGTTCCAACTCGTCGGTCAGCTCCTCGACGAACCACGATCCCCCGAGGGGGTCGGCCACGTGCACCACGCCGGACTCCTCGGCGATGACCTGCTGGGTGCGCAAGGCGAGGCGGGCGGCATGCTCGGTGGGCAGGGCGAGCGCCTCGTCGAAGGCGTCGGTGTGCAGGCTCTGGGTACCACCGAGCACCCCGGCCAGCGCCTCGATGGCCACGCGGACCAGGTTGACCTCGGGCTGCTGGGCGGTGAGGGAGACCCCCGCCGTCTGTGTGTGGAAGCGCAGCTGGGTCGAGCGGTGCTCTTGCGCTCCGTAGCGCTCGTGCATCCAGCGCGCCCAGATACGCCGGGCGGCCCGGTACTTGGCGATCTCCTCGAAGAAGTCGCTGTGCGCGTTGAAGAAGAAGCTGAGCCGGGGGGCGAACTCGTCGACGTCCAGACCCGCACGCCGTGGCCGCCTCGACGTAGGCGAACCCGTTGGCCAGCGTGAAGGCGAGCTCCTGGGACGCCGTGGATCCCGCCTCGCGGATGTGGTAGCCCGAGACAGAGACCGGATGCCAGCGCGGCAGTTCGGCCGCGCAGAAGCGCATCACGTCGGTGACCAGGCGCACCGAGGGGCGCGGGGGGAAGACGTACTCCTTTTGGGCCTGGTACTCCTTCAAGATGTCGTTCTGCAGGGTGCCCGAGAGCGCAGAACGATCGACGCCGGTCTTGTCGGCCACGCCCACGTACATGGCCAAGATGGGCGCGGCGGGCGAGTTGATCGTCATGGAGGTCGAGACCTTCCCGAGGTCGATGCCCGAGAAGAGCGTCTCCATGTCGGCCAACGTGTCGACGGCGACCCCGGCCCGGCCCACCTCGCCCTTGGCCAGAGGATCGTCGGAATCACGCCCGAGCAGCGTGGGCATGTCGAAGGCCGTGGAGAGGCCGTCGCCGCCGGCGCGGAGCAGCTCCTTGAAGCGCCCGTTGGTGTCCTCGGCCGTGCCGAAGCCGGCGAACTGGCGCATCGTCCAGAGTCGCGAGCGGTACATCGACGCATAGGGGCCCCGCGTGTACGGGTAGCACCCGGGCCGCTCTGCCCCCTCCGGCCCGTACACGGGGTCGAGCGGCACCCCCGACATGGTCTCGAACCGGGCCGGCCGCATCCGTGAGCGGTCGAACGCCTCCTGCCAGGTTTGCCGGTCGGACATCGTCCCATATTACTTTGATGTCAAAGTAATCTGCAACCGTTACGAGAAATCCCCCGCTGCCTGCCGGAGCTCCGCCAACAGGCCAAACAGCCGGCGCACCTTCAGGTCCGGTACGCCGATGTCGGTGAAGACCTGCTCGTTGACGGCCCGGGTCGCCTCCAGCGCGACGCGCCGCCCCGCGGGGGTCAAAGCGGCGAGGGTCACCCGGCCGTCGTCCGGGTTCGACCGCCGGGTGACCAGGCCGTCCGCCTCGAGCCGGTCCACGGCGTTGGTGACGCTGGCCGGGTTGACCTGCAGGCGTTCACCGATCTTGCCGAGCGGGAGCGCATCTCGTCTCGAGAACGAGAGCAACATCAGGACCTCGTAGCGGGCGAACGTGAGTCCGAGCGGCCGCAACACGGCATCGGCCCTGGCCAGGAAGACCTGCTGGAGCCGCATGATGGACGTCACCACCGCCATCGCACCCGCCTCGTCGGACCACCCGTGGGCCTCCCATTGCCGTTCCGCCTCGGCGATGGGATCGAAGCTCAGCCGTCGGGGTTCGGCCACAGCGGCACGCTAGACCGCGGAGACCGGTCGGTGACGCGATCGGCCCACCCGCGGGCCGGAGAGGCTGTGGTCGTACCGTGAGCCACGGGAGGAGCGCCGTGGCACGGCGTCTAGCATGAGCGCCGGCACGTCGGAGGAGGATCTCTGTTGAGGACCGTTGTGGTTGGCGCTTCGAGTGGCCTCGGGCGCTGTATCGGGATAGGCCTCGCCCGGCGTGGCGCACAGACCGCGCTGCTGGCGCGACGGCAGGCGCGACTCGAGACCGCCGCCGCCGAAGCCGGGGGCGGCACCGTGGCGATCCGGTGCGACGTGACGAGCACCGACTCCTGTCGTTCCGCCATCGCGCAGGCGGTCGAGACGCTCGGCGGACTCGATGCCCTGGTCTACACGCCGGCGATCGGCCCCCTGGCCGGCCTGGTCGACACCGACGCCGAAACCTGGAGGCGGGTGTTCGACACCAACGTGATCGGGGCCGCCCTGGTGACGGCGGCCGCAGTGCCGCATCTCACCGAGTCCTCGGGATCGGCCATCTACCTCTCGTCCGTCAGTGCCTCGCACACACCACCTTGGCCCGGGCTCGGCGCCTATGCGGTCAGCAAGGCGGCGCTGGACAAGCTCGTCGAGGCGTGGAGGGTCGAGCATCCCACGGTCGGATTCACGCGGCTCGTCGTCGGGGAGTGCGTCGGCGGAGAGGGCGAGTCGATGACGGGATTCTCCGATGAGTGGGACCCCGAGCGTGCGGCGGAGTTCGCACCTCGGTGGCTGACACACATGAGCGGGGCGTTCGTCGACGTCGAGGACCTCGTGGCCATCGTCGACTCACTGTTGCGCCAGGGCGGGGGCGTGTCCATGCACTCGGTCACGGTTGCACCTCGTCCGGTCAGCTCTCCCTGACGCGGGCGAACGGGGTAGCGGGAGCAGCTCAGTCATGAAGATCTCGCGCTATCCCCTCCGGGCGCGCGCATGGTGGGGGCAGGAGATGGTTGCCCAGTCCGACTCGTGTCTGTGCGTTGAGGAGGAGGGTGAACCGGCCACGCTCTACTTCCCGCCGGACGACATTCGAGTCGAGCTGTTCCGCGATGAGGTTCGTCGCATCTCGTGCCCGGTGCGGGGCGAGGTCGAGCTCTTGAGCATCGACCCGTCTCCCGGATCCGGCGGCCCAGTCGTGAGTGCGTCGACCGCGTCGTGGGACGCGCCCGATGCGATCGGCTCCGACGGGCGCGACGTCTTGTGGAGGATCAGCCGGGCGTCGGAGCGGCTCCACCGGCTTTCCGGATACGGTGCCTTTGACCCGGTCCGGATGCGCGTCGAGGTCGTCGACGGTCGACCGGGAGACCTGGACCGTGACGTCACCGTCAAGCGGTTTCCGACGTGGGGCGACGCCGCGCACTTGGTCCAACTGCTCGACGTGCAACGAGACAACGACCGAGCCTTCGTCGGCGTCGCTCGCAGCGATGGTCGGCGACCCGTCGTCGAGGGCAGCCAGATGCTCGGGCAGGCCATCGTCGCTGCCGGGCGTCACGCGCCGGGGCGTCGCGTCGTCTCGGCCAACATGATCTTTCTGCGACCGGGGGATGCGCGCCTCCCGCTCCGCTTCGAGCTGGGGGAACTGAGTGCCGGCAGGACCTTCTCGACATTCACGGTGCAAGTGCTCCAGGACGGCCGGTGCTGCGCAGCCGGCACACTGCTCCTCGACGTCACGTCGCCTGATGCCATCCGCCACGCCGTCGAACCACCACCTGTGCCGGGTCCTTACGCCTCGCCCGCCTACGACATGGGGGTCACCGGACGCGATGTCCGGATCGTCGAGGCCGCCTACACCAACGACCCTCATGCGCCGGTCGGACCGCCCGTCCTGGACGCGTGGGTTCGTTTCCGCGCGCTCCCGGAGGACCCGTCGCTCCATGCGGGGCTCCTGGCGCAGTTCACCGGCCATCTGTCCATTGCCGCCGCGCTCCGGCCCCACCCGGGCATCGGACAGGACCAGGCCCATCGGAGCCTCTCCACGGCGATCAACGGGATCAGCCTCTCGATGCACCGCGCCGTCCGGGCCGACCGTTGGATGCTGTACCACCACCTGTCGACCTTCGCCGGGGACGGCATGACGCACTCGGAGTGCCGTGTGCACACCGAAGGCGGCGAGCTGCTGGCGTCCTTCACCGTGGAGGCCATGGTGCGGCCGTTCCCCAATGGTGCCGCTACCCTCGACGAACGGACAGCACTATGAGTTTGACCACCGGCAAAGGACCACTGAGCGCGCACCCGGCGGGAAGGTTCACCGTCCCCATGCCGGATCACGTCACGTACATCGAGCCCTTCCGGCGCCGGGTCAGAGCGACCCGGGACGGCTCCACCGTGATCGACAGCGAGCGGGTCCTCCTCGTCCACCGGCCCGGTCAACCGCCCACGTACGCCTTTCCCGCCACGGACGTGCAGGGGCTTCGGACCGATCCCGTGGTCGACGCACCTGGCTATGTGAACGTGGAATGGGGTGGCGCCGACTCTTGGTTCGAGGAGGACGAACAGGTGTTCGGGCATCCGCGGAATCCGTACCACCGGGTCGACTGCCTCCGTGCGCGACGCCGGCTGCGGGTCGAGGCGGCAGGCCTGACTCTGGTCGACACGGCGCAGACCGTGGCCGTGTACGAGACCGCACTCGAGCCCCGCCTCTACGTCGACCCCGAGCGCGTCCGCGCCGACGTGCTGGCGCAGAGTGCGACCCGGACCTATTGCCCCTACAAGGGCACTGCGACCTACTGGTCCGCCCGCATCGGCGACACCGTCGTGGAGGACATCGCGTGGAGCTACGAGGATCCGCTTCCCGAGTCTGTCCCCCGAAGCATCTCCTGAGCTTCGACGAGGACCGCGTCGCCGTCCACCACGACCTGCCTCCCGCCCGGTAACGACCCCCAAGGACAAACTGGGCGCAACGCTATTGTGAGCCGGAGGCGGACCCGAACTTCCCACCCGGCCAAAAGGGGGCATCGAGTGGACTCTTTCGAGACACTTCTCTACGAGGAGGACGATGGCGTGGCCATCGTCACCTTGAACCGTCCCGAGGTGCACAACGCGTTCAACCAGAAGATGCAGTCCGAACTCCGCGAGTTGTGGAGGTCGCTACGCATGCACGACGACGTCCGGGTCGTCGTCGTGACCGGCGCCGGAGAGAAGGCGTTCTGCACGGGCATTGACCGGGAGGAGTCGATCGAGCAGGGTTACCTCGGTGACAAGGAGAAGCGGGAGAAGATGCACAACGCCACCGGACCCGTTTCGACTCCCTTCATGTACAACGACCCGGGCGTGAACATCAACCCGAAGCAGAACGACATGTGGAAGCCGGTCGTGGCCGCCGTGAACGGCATGGCGTGCGGCGGCGCGCTGTACCTGCTCGGTGAAGCCGACATCATCATTGCGGCCGAGCATGCGACCTTCTTCGACCCGCACGTCACCTACGGCATGGTGGCAGGTTTTGAATCCATGCATCTCCTGCAGAAGCTCCCGCTGGGCGAGACCCTCCGCGTTGCGTTACTCGGGGCCCACGAGCGCATGTCGGCTGCACGGGCCCATCAGGTCGGCTTGGTCTCCGAGGTGGTGCCTGCCGACGAGCTCATGGAGCAATCCCTGTGGGTGGCACGGGCCATCGCCTCGGCGCCGGTGTACGCCGTCCAGGGCACGGTGAGAGCGGTCTGGATGGCCCACGAGCTCTCGCGGCGCGAGGCGATCGCGCAGGTGTCCTCGTTCGTCTCCCTCGGAACCCAGTTCGACAACATCGCCGGCGGCCAGGAGACGTTTCAGCTGTCCCGCCCGAAGTGGCGGCTCCGTTGACGCCCGACGGCCTGATTTGACTCCGGGAACGCGCCGGACCAGCGGCGGCTAGGAGGACGACGCCGTCGACGTTCCGGGAATGTCCGTCCCGCAGGTCGGCTTGGAGGAGATCGCGACGAAGCCGGTCTTCTCGGCCTGCATGACCCAACTGCACGTCTCCGGCAGGTCGTGCCCGAAGATGGTCGAGTAGTCGATGGGGTTGGGAAGGAGCCCGTTGGCGTTGTAGGACTTCAGGCCCCGGAGGTCCTTGATGACCGCCGCGTGGGTCGGGTTGGGCCCGGCCATCTCCAGGCCCTTGATCATGAGGTCGGCGCCGGCCCACGCCTCGTACTGGCCGAAGGTGGGGAACTGGCTCTTGGTGAAGTGCGCGTACTTCTCCATCGCGGCCTGCATCTGCTCCGTCCCGGCGTTGGGCAGCGACCACGGGCGGAACGGCGAGAAGAAGTAGTCGCCCTGCAGGGTGCTCCAGACCGGAGACTTGATCACGTCGGGCTCGTACCCGGTCGCGAACAGCGTGGCCTTGAGCTTCACGCCGGCCTGCTTGAGCGCGGTCGCCAGCGCGTAGTTCGAGTTGGCGTCCATCGCGGGCACCATCGCGTTGATGCCGTCCTGCTTGGCGACGAGCGCGTCAGCGGTGAAGTCCACGCCGCCGAAGGGGACGGTGGTGTCGAGAACCCCGACCTTGCCCCCGGCGTGCTGGAACGAATCGGCCGTGGCGATGGCGGCGCGGCTCGACGACGGCGAGATGCCATAACCGTAGGCACCGAGCACCGTGCCCCCGTGCTGCTTGAGGAAGTCCCCGATCTGGGTGTTGACCGGATACTTCGGATCGACGCTGCCCTCGTCGGAGGCGAACATGTTCGTGTACGGCTGCGTGCCCCATTCGGGCCCGTCGTCGTAGGTGCCCGTCACGGGGACGCCGGCCTGGTTGGGGTACTTGGCGGCGAGGAAGAACAGGGGGCTCTGCGAGACGATCCCGAAGGCCTTGGAGTCGGCCTCCTGCACGGCGGTCGCGATCTCCGAGGGGCTGGTCTGGTCGTCGATGACGAGCGGGACCAGCTTGTGCCCGTCGACGCCGCCCTCGGCGTTCTGCATGTCCAACCGGGCCTCGAACCCAGCCGGTGAGCTGGCGTTCTCGGAGGCGCCCTCGCCAGTGAGGTCGGTGATGTACGCGATGGTGATCGGCGCCGGGGAGGCCCCCGCCGTCGTCGCCGTCGCGCCGACCATGACGGCAGGCAGGATGGCAACCGCGGCCAACACGGCCGTGCTCATCGTCCGGTGTACGCGCATTGTTCCTCCATGGTGATGAGTCCCCGGCTCGACTGCCGAGGGTTTGACCGGGTGACCGATCGCTGGGCGACCGGCGTCTCGAGTCGTTGCACCGTAGGTGCGACTTCCCCCGGGCCCCGGTCAGGTCGGGACCTGATCTGTACTGACCGTTCGGTACTATACCCCGGCGACCGCCGAACCGGTCGTCGCCTGCTCTGCCTGCTCTGCTTCGCCCAGGTACCGGTCGATGACCTCCTGGCCTGCCGTCGGAAGCGGGCCCGGACCAGCCCACCCGGCCGCTGGTCAAGATGACGCAGCTGTCCGCCATCGACAGCGCCCGGTGCACGAACTGCTCGATCAGCACGATCGTGATCCCGGAGCGCCGGGCTTCCTCGAGCCCTGCGAAGACCGATTCGGCCATGAGCGGCGCGAGGCCGAGTGACATCTCGTCGGCGATGATCAGCTTGGGAGAGACGGCGAGCGCCCGGGCCAGCGCCAGCATCTGCTGCTCGCCGCCGGACAGGCTTCCGGCCCGTTGTCCACTGCGCTTGCCGAGCACCGGGAAGTGCTCGACACGCCCGCTCGATGGCGGCGGCGCGGTCGGAGCGACGCTCCTGCGCCACGGCCATCCGCAGGTTCTCGATCACGGAGAGACCCGGGAAGATCCCGCGCCCCTCGGGGATGTAGGTGAGTCCGAGCCGCCGGATGCGATGGGCGGGCAGGCCGGTGATGTCCTGCCCCTCGAAGGTCACGCGACCCGCCGTCGGCGCCACGAGACCCGAAATGGCGCGGGCCAGGGTGCTCTTGCCGGCCCCGTTCGACGCCCAGGACGGCCAGAACGCTGCCCGGAGCGACGCCGATCGAGACGCCGAACAGCGCCTGCGACGGCCCGTAGCGAACGTCGAGGTCGTCGACCTGGAGCAGGGGCTCCGTCATCTGCCTGCGCTCCCCGCCGACTCCGGCGTACCCGGCCCGGCCGGGGCGGCGGTCGCACGTTGCGCCGGCTCGCTGTCACCCAGGTAGGCCGCACGGACCGCCGGGTCGTTCCGGATGTGCTCTGGGGTCCCGGCGGCGATCCGCTCCCCGAAGTCGAGGACGAAAACCGTGTCCGACAGGGCCAGGACGGCGGCAACGTCGTGCTCGACGATGACGAGCGAGAGGCCGTGGTCGTTCTGCTCGACGATGTGCCGGAAGACCGAGAGCAGGTTCTCCGACGCCTTCATGTCGAGCCCGGAGAGGGGCTCGTCCAGGAGGAGGACGTGTGGATCGCTGGCCAGGGCACGCCCCACTTCGACCAGGCGGACGATCCCCAGCGGCAACGCGGCAACGGGGGCCTTGGCCACCTTGGTCAGCCGCAGGGCTTCGAGCAGTCCGTCCACCCGCTCGTTCTCCGCCGGCGATGGTGGAAGGAGGCAACGGGGATCGAGCATGTCGCGCCACAGTCGATTGCGTGCCACCCGGGCGCGGTAGGCCAGGACCAGATGCTCACGCACGGTCAGTCCCAGGAACAACTCGGGTTGCTGAAAGGTCCGGGCCAGACCCCGTGTGGCGCGCGCGCGGGCGGAGGCCCGCGTGACGTCCTCGCCGCGCAGCCACACCTGCCCTGCGTTGGGCCGCAAGAGTCCGGACAGGACGGCGAGGAGCGTCGACTTGCCGGCGCCGTTCGGCCCCACCAGACCGGCGATGGTCCCGGGCTCGATCTCGAGTGAGACGTCGGAGAGCGCCATCAGTCCCCCGAAGCGGACCGTGATGGCCTTCGCCACCAGCGCCGGAGCGTGTGCGTCGACCGCGCCCTCCGCGATGGCGACATCGGTGGCGGCCGGCGTCACGAGACGTGCTCCGCGACCCTCGGGGCCGCATCGACCGGTACGACATCAGCCGCCTGCCCACTGAGTCCGTCCGCGAACGGCGCGTTCGCACGGCGTCCCGGCGCCACGTGGAGCAGCAACCGCCGCAAGCGCCGGCTCTGCTCGGCCAGCACGCCGTCGGGGTACTTGGCGGCAGAGATGGCGCCGAGACCGAAGAGCACAGGCAGTGCGTTCGCCGTCCACGTCGGCAGGTAGGCCTGCGACAACGCGGGCAGCATCACGAAGGACAGCCCAGCGATCAGCGCCGCTGCGTTCGAGCGCACGCCGATGGTGACCAGCACCGCCAGCCACACGACCCCGGCGAAGGTCGCGAATTCGCTGGGCTGGAACGTCGTCTGCGCCAAGGCGAGCAGGCCTCCGCCGATGCCCGCGATGAGGGCGGCCAGTCCTCCCGCAATCACCTTCATCTGCACCACGCTGATGCCCGACGTCCGGGCGCCGGCCTCGCTCCACCGCGCCGCGTTGAGGGCAAGCCCGGTGGTCGATCGTCGGAAATTCACGATGAACAGGGCGATGATGACGAAGGCCACCAGACATACGTAGGTGTACGAGAGATCTGGTCGTGGCGAAGCTGGGCCGATTGAGGTTCAGCCCGAGACCCTGGTTCACGAAGCTCGGCAGCGTGAAGACGAGGTTCTCCATGAGGAGCCCGAAGGTCAGCGTCACTAGGGCGACGTAGAGGTCGCCGAGGCGGATGCTCAAGAACCCGACGATCACGCCCAGGATCAGTGCGACCACGCCGCCGGCGACCACCGCGGCCAGGACGGGCCACCCGTGGTTGTTGGCCAACTGGGCCGTCGTCAGTGCCCCGACGCCGGCGAAGGTGATCTGGCACAGCCAGAGCATGCCGCCCTCGCCGGTGACGATCGTCCACGACAGGAAGATGACGCCGTAGGCGAAGGCTTCGGCCATCAAACCCACCCAGTAGCCCTGCACGATCAGGGGCAGTGCGGCGACGACGGCGATGAGGAGCACGGGGCCGGCGTACTTCCCGAAGAAGTTCAGGGAGGCCGTCCTCGACCACGCTGCTCGGTCGATCCGCCGAGCCGGCTCTCGCCCTGCGGCGTGATGGCGCGGTCCAGCGCGCCGCCCCACCCCTCGGTCTCTCCCACCCGCCCCCGCGGACGAGGTTGTAGATGAGCACCAGCGCGATCGACGATGAAGGGCACGGCGTCGATGATCTCGGTGGTCCACTGGCTCGCCGGCGGCAGGTAGCGCTGGATGAGCGACGTCGCGACCCCCATGAGCAGCCCGACGCCGACCGCGATCGGCAGGCTGCGGAGCCTGGCCGCGACGACCGCGGCGAACGACGCGGCGATCGAGCAGGGTGAAGTTGTCGGGGTCGAGCCCGATGATGGGCGCGGCGAGCACGCCGCACAGACCGGCGAAGAAGGTGCTGACCGCCCAGACGCCGACCGAGATCGCCGTCGGGTTGGTGCCCGACAGGTCCGTCATCGCCGGTGAGTCGACCATGGCCCGCACCTTGAGCCCCACTTCGGTGTAGCGCAGCACCACGGCCCCGACGACCACGGTGACGACGACGCAGATGTAGACGATGATCTGGTCCAGGGTCACCGGGACGCCGAGGAACTGGTAGACGTGCACCGGTTCGGGTGCCAGACCCGGCGCCTGCTGGATCGCCTGGTTGCCGAAGATCAGGTCGCCAGGGACGGGATGGCGACCGAGAGGCCGATGGTGGCCACCACCTTGATCAGGGGCGAGGACAGCCGCAGGTGGCGGAAGAGCACGGCGTAGAGCACCACCCCGAGCGCGGGCGCGGCGATCCCGATCGACACGATGGCGGCCGGGACGATGCCCCAACTCTCCTGGGTGTGCAGGTAGTAGTAGAAGCGGGCGATGAAGAACGCCAGCGCGCCGAAGGCGAAGTTCAGGATGCCCGACGAGGTGTACGTGATGACCAGGCCGGCGGAGGCGATCGCGTAGATCCCACCCAACACCAGTCCGGCGATCACGAATTGCAGCATCCTGCGGAACCCACCCCTTCTCCTGCCGGCCGGATCAGCCGGGCAGTTTCTGACATCGACGTCGATACTGATACTAACGAGGCGGGCCGATGCCCGTGCAGATCGCGCCGAACAGGTCCTCGAACTGGGATTTTCACCCCTGGCCGTCGGCAGGTGGCGCTGCGCCCGTGCCGCGGCACAGGTTACGACTCGGCGCGGACCTTGTCCTTGACGGCCGGCACGATCGGCGGCGCCTCCTTCCAGTTGGGGATGCCCGAGTCCTCCTTGGCGACGGGGTAGTCCGTCGTCGTTGACCTGTGCCCAGTGCGAGTGGTTCAGCTCGTGCAGCGTGAAGCACGCATTCAGGGCGTTGTAGAAGCCCATGTTGTCCACGCGTCTGGTTGACCGACTCCTTGATGAGCAGCGCCGTCATGGTCGGCAGCTGCGCGATCCGCTGCGCGAACTCGAGCGTTCGGTCCGTCGAGCTCGTCCGGCGGGGAAGACCTTGCTCACCATGCCGAGCCGGTAGGCCTCGTCGGCGTCGATGGAGTCGCCGGTCAAGCAGGAGCTCCTTGGCCTTGCGCGGCCCGAACTCCCACGGATGGGCGAAGTACTCGACGCCGCACATGCCCAGCCGGGTCCCGACCACGTCGGCGAAGCGGGTGCCCTCGGCACAGACGATGAGGTCGCAGGCCCACAGCAGCATCAGGCCGGCCGCGTAGACGTCTCCGTGCGCCTGCCCGATCGTGATCTTGCGCAGGTTGCGCCAGCGGCGCGTGTTCTCGAAGAAGTAGTGCCACTCCTGCAGCATGAGGCTCTCGGCGCCCTTGCGCGTGGCCGCCGTTGATGGTCCGCGTCGGGTGCTGCGTCCGGACCGGGCGTCAACTCTTCCACGGGAGGCCTTCGAGCCCAGGTCGTGTCCCGACGAGAACATCGGCCCCGTGCCGCCGAGGATGACGACACGCACCTCGTCGTCCGCCTCCGCCCGCAAGAAGGCATCGTTCAGCTCGACGAGGAGTCCCCGGTTCTGCGCGTTCCGGGCGTCGGGCCGGTTGAGCATGATGCGGGCGACCCTGCCCGAGTCGAGCGTCTCGTACAGCACGTACTTGTAGTCAGGCATCTCCGGCTCCCCTGTGCAGGCGCAATTCATCGGTCGCGGTGACCCTACGTTAGAAACACGAGCGATGGCGGCGGTGCGCATTGTCGAGTGACCGGGGCGAGCGACGTGACCTCGTGCCGCAGGCGCAGGAGGGCGACGCCGAGTCCCGACCTGGCAGCGCCCACCGGCACGTCGACCTTCATGATCCGGGCCAGGTTGCCGCCCATGATCTTCTGCACGTCGTCGTCGGCCAGCCCCGGCGGCAGGTGGTCGACGTAGCTGCACGGCTCCGCCAGTCCTTCGGGGTGGGGGTAGTCGGATCCGAAGAGGACGTGGTCGGCACCGATCGACGTCGATGAGCTGCGCGAGGTCGTCCTCGTGGAAGGGGCTGACGTAGACGTGCGCGCTTGAACTGCTCGACCGGGTCGCCGTCGAAGGCGTGCGGCATCTTCTTGTGGACGTCGGCGAGGTGCTGCCACGAAGCCGGCGACCCAGTCGCCGCCGCTCTCGATCGAGGCGACGCGGAGATCCGGGAACCGGGCGAAGACGCCGTGGCAGCAGAAGGCCGTCATCGTGTCCTCCATCGGCCGCTTACCGACGGTCATATAGCGGAAGGGGTCCAGCCGGAACGGCAGCATCTCGCTCGGGCCGGTCCAGTCGCTCTGGTACCGCGTATAGCCGCTGTCGGAGGAGTGCATGGACACGAGGATGTCGGCGTCCGCGACTGCCTGCCAGAACGGGTCGAACTCGGGGTAGCCGAACGAGCGCGAGCCCCGCAGTGCCCGGCACCGGCGCCGGCCGGATGAGGACGGTCTTGGCACCTCGCTCGAGCACACCACTCGAGCTCCTCGAGTCGCCTTCTCGACGATCGGCAGCGTGATGACCGGCGTGGCGAAGATCCGGTTCTCGTAGTTGAAGGTCCACGTCCTCGTACATCCACTCGTTGAGCGCGTGAATGGCCGCGTGCGTCAGTTCGAGATCGTCCCGCATCCGCTCCTCCAGCAGGCTGGCCAGCGTGGGGAACATGAGTGTGCGGTCGACGCCGAGCTCGTCCATCACCTCGAGGCGGGGAGCGGGCTCCCGGAAGGCCGGGATGCTGCGCATCGGCTCTCCGATGATCTCGCGGTAGGACTTGCCCTCGGGATTCCCGTTGCGGAAGTACTCCTCCTGGGCGCCCGGCCGCGCCACGACCTCGAAGGTCGGGTTGGGGATGTACTCGCTGACGGTGCCGCGGATCATGATCTTGGTGCGCCCGTGCAGGTCGACGTAGTCGATGGCGCCCTTGTAGCGGTCCGGCAGGTGGCGGGTGAAGGAGTCCTTGGTCTCGTAGAAGTGGTTGTCGGCGTCGAAGACAGGGAAATCGCAGGTTTTCGGCATAGGACCTCACACTACCTAATTTTGACTGCGACGTCAATATCAGAGAATGGTCGAGAATCGGCGAGAAGCCCAGGGAGCGAGGGGTGCGAGCCGCTCACCAGGGATTGCCCGGTCGCCTCAGCGGTTCGTCGGGAAGTGCAGCTCGACCGCGCCCGACCCGGGGTCGGGCCACCGAGAGGTCACGACCTTGGGCCTGGTGTAGAAGCGGACCCCGTCGGGACCGTAGATGGACGAATCGCCGAAGAGGGAGGCCTTCCAGCCGCCGAACGAGTGCGAGGCCACCGGCACGGGGATCGGCACGTTGATCCCCACCATCCCGACCTGAACCTCGCGTTCGAAGCGGCGCGCCGCCCCGCCGTCGCGGGTGAAGAGCGCCGTCCCGTTGCCGTAGGGGTTGTCGTTCACCAGGGCCAGCGCATCGTCGAGCGTCGGGACGCGCACCACGCTCAGGACCGGACCGAAGATCTCGTCGTCGTAGACGCGCATCCCCGGCTTGACGTCGTCGAGCAGGGAGCATCCCACGAAGAACCCGCTTCCCCGCGGCAGCGCGCCCGACCCGTCCACCACGACCGTCGCGCCCTCGGCGGCGGCGTGCTCGACGTAGGACCGCACCCGGTCGCGGTGCTCCGGGGTGATGAGGGGTCCCATCATGGAACCGGGGTCACCGCCGGCACCGATGACCACGTCCGGGATCCGCGCGGCGATGGCCTCGACGAGCTCGTCGGCGACGGATCCAACCGCGACGACGACGGAGATCGCCATGCACCGCTCGCCGGCGGACCCGTACGCCGCCGACACCGCCGCGTCGGCCGCAGCCTCGAGGTCGGCATCGGGAAGGACCACCATGTGGTTCTTCGCGCCGCCGAGGGCCTGCACGCGCTTGCCCTGGACGCGTCCCGGTCTCGTAGACGTGACGGGCCACTGGGGTGCTGCCCACGAAGGAGATCGCGGCGAGGTCGCGATGGGTCAACAACGCGTCCACCGCCCCGCGGTCTCCCTGCACCACGTTGAAGACCCCGTCGGGAAAGCCGGCCCGGCGCACCAAGTCGGCCAGGAGGAGCGATGGGGACGGGTCCTTCTCCGACGGCTTCAGCACGAAGCAGTTGCCACAGGCAATGGCGTTGGCCATCATCCACAGGGGAACCATGACCGGGAAGTTGAACGGGGTGATGCCGGCCACGACCCCCACGGGCTCGAGCACGGTGCGGATGTCGACGCCCGTGGAGATCTCCGAATTGGAAGAACCCCTCAGATGGCTCGGGATGCCACAGGCGAACTCGACGTTCTCAATGCCACGGGCGACCTCGCCCCGTGCGTCCTCGAGCACCTTTCCGTGCTCGCGGGTCACGGCGGCCGCGAGCTCGTCCCGGTTGGCGTCGAGCAACTCGCGCAGCCGGAACAGAAATCCGGTGCGCCTGGTGAGGGAGGAGGCGGCCCACTCCGGCGACGCTTCGACCGCCGCCCTCACCGCGAGGTCCACCTCCCCGGCCGACGCCAGGGCGACCTCGGCGGTCAGGAGGCCGCGGGCGGGGTCGTACACGGGAGCGGTCCGACCGGACGACCCGGGGACCGCCGTCCCGGCGATCCAGTGCCCGATCCGCGTCACCGGCACCGCTGCCGTCTCAGAGTCTGTAGAGCTGGCGCGCATTCTCGCCGAAGATCTTACGGCGAGCCTCCGGTGCGAGCGTCTGCATCTTCGCCTCCACGGTCTCCAGCGGGCTCGGGTAGAGGCAGGTCGGGTGCGGGAAGTCCGTCTCGAACAAGATGTTGTCCTCGCCGACGGCTTCGATGAGGTCAGGGAGCTTGTTCCGGTTGTTCTCGAACCAGAAGGTCGCGTAGAGGTTGCTCTTGAAGTACTCGGAGGGCAGCTTGCCCATCTGGGAGAGCTCCTGCGGGGCGTTCTCCGACATCTCGTAGTCGAGGGCCTCGAGGATGAAGGGGATCCAGCCGACGCCGCTCTCGACCGAGACCATCTTCAGGTCGGGGTACCGGTCGAACATCCCCGAGAGGATGAGGTTCGTGACGACGCGCGCGTTGCCGATGAACAGCAGCGTGCCGCCGATGGCCAGCTTCGTGTTGTCGGCATGGGACTCCCACGGGTACTTCCCGTAGAAGGTCATGCCCGTCACGCTGGCGCCGATGTGGAAGTGCACCGGGAGCGCCAACTCGGAGCAGACCTCCCAGAACGGATCCCAGGCCCGGTTGGCCAGGTCCGGCGCACCGAGGTCCTGCGGGTCGGACGTCATGTTGACGCCGCGTGCCCCCAGCCCGCCGACACGCTTCGCCTCGCGCGACGCACGTCGTCGACGTCCCACGCCGGCATGAGCGGCAGGGGCAGGAGGCGGTTGCCCGAAGTCGGCCTGGATCTCGGCCATGCCGTCGTTGTAGATCTCGATGGCGAGGCGGCGCAGGGCGGGGTCGTCGGCCGCCCCGAGGTCCTGACCGCCGAGGCCGATCGTGCTCGGGAAGATGATCTGCGCGTCGATCCCGCACTCGTCGAGCACGCCGAGGCGGACCTCGGGATCGTACGCGCCGACATGGATCTCGTCGTGGGTCCATTCGAATGAGCGCGCGGTGCGCGCTCTCCTTGGCGCCGTCCCGACCGATCACGCCGCCCGCGCTGAAGCGGCCGACCGGGTGGCCGTCGAAGACCCACATCTGCTGGCCATCGACCTCCTCGACCCGCGGCACCCGGTCTTTGAAGGCGGCAGGGCGCCCGCTTGGTGAAGAGGTCCGGCGCCTCGCACCAGTGCGAGTCGGCGTCGATGACGAGCATATCGTTCAACATTGACGTCGATGTTAGAATGGGGGTGCCGTGATTGCAACGGGCCTCGGCCATCTTCGAAGGGCTCGGCATGCACGGGACTGGCCCCTCCTGTGGAGGATCGGGAAGCCGCAGGTCCGGGCCCAGCCGGCCCGAGCGCCTAACATGTTCGCAGTGTTCGATAACGACGTCGAAGTCAATACTGAGCCGCTACTCCCGCGGGACGCCCCGCGACGGCGTCGTCCCCGCGCTGGACGCACGCGGGGGAGCTCGATGAGACCGCTCCCCGAGCTCACCCCGGCGAACGAGTGGTTCTGGACCTCCGGCGAGCGACGGCGTCCTGCGCATCCAGCAATGTGCCGACTGCGGCGAGCTGGTGCACCCTCCCGTGCCCATCTGCCCCTACTGCCGCAGCCGGTCCGCCAAGCCGGCCCCGGTGTCGGGCAGGGGCACGGTCGTGGGCTTCACCGTGAACTCCCACCGCTGGCTGCCCGACTTCGACCCGCCGTACGTCGTGGCCAACGTCGCGCTGGCCGAGGATTCCCGGGTCCACCTGACGACGAACGTCGTCGGGTGCGACCCCTCGGACGTCCGCATCGGCCAGGAGGTGGCCGTCCGGTTCGAGCAACACGAAGACGTGTGGCTGCCGCTGTTCGAGCCGACCGGGTCCCTCGACCCGGTCGACCGCGTCGCGCGACCCGAGCGACCGCTCCCCCGCTCGCCGCTGGGAGACGAGCGCTTCGAGCATCGCGCCGTTCTCAGCGGCATCGGGCGGTCGAAGATCGGTCGCCGGCTCATGGTCGATCCCCTGTCGCTGGCCGTCGACGCCTGCCTCGAGGCAGTCGCCGACGCCGGGCTCACGCTGGAGGACATCGACGGGCTGTCGACCTACCCCGGCGCCGGCGGCATGGGGATGAGCGAGGGTGGCCCCACCGCCGTCGAGGAGGCACTGCGGATCCACCCCACCTGGATCAACGGCGGCGGCGATCTCCCCGGGCCCGGGGGTTCGATCATCGCGGCCGCCATGGCCGTGGCCGCGGGCCTCTGCCGCCACGTGCTGTGCTTCCGCACGGTGTGGGAGTCCACGTATGCGACCCTGGCGGCACGTGGCGCGGGAGGCGGGAGCGGCAGCCAGCGGGTCTCGGGTCCGCTCCGCGAGTGGCGCGCGCCTTTCGGCGCCATGTCGGCGGCGAACTGGATCGCCATGAACGCCAACCAGTACATGCACCGCTACGGCGCTCCCCGCGAGATGCTCGGCTTGATCGCCGTCAACGCGCGGACGAATGCAGGGAGGAACCCGGCCGCCATCTACCGGGAGCCCATGACGATGGACGACTACCTGTCGGCCCGTCCCATCACGTCGCCGTTCGGTCTCTACGACTGCGACGTGCCCTGCGACGGGTCCATCGCCGTGATCGTCTCGGACGCGTCGGTCGCCGACGACCTCCCCCAGCCGGCGGTCCGGATCGAGGCGGTGGGTACGCAGATCCTCGAGCGGGTCTCGTGGGACCAGGGCACCCTGACCCACGAACCCCAGGTCATCGGTCAGGCGGCGCACCTGTGGACGCGCACCGACCTGCGTCCGTCCGACGTGGACCTGGCACTGGTCTACGACGGCTTCACCTTCAACGCCATCTCGTGGATCGAGGGCCTGGGTTTCTGCGGGTTCGGCGAGGCCTGGGACTGGCTCGACGGCGGGCGGCGGATCGCCCTCGACGGCGACCTGCCGGTCAACCCGCACGGTGGGCAACTCTCCGAAGGGCGGACACACGGTTTCGGGTTCGTCTACGAAGCCGTGCTCGCAGCTGCGCCACGATGCCGGCGACCGGCAGGTCGACGACGCGACGACGGCCGTGGTCACCTCGGGAGGCGGCACCCCTTCGGGCGTGCTGCTGCTCCAGCGAGCCGGACGCATGACGTCGCCGGCCGTGGGGCGCAACGTCCTCCCCCTCCCGATCGCGACCAAAGGTACATTTGATGACGCCACCCAACCCGCAAACCGCACGGAAAGAGAAGGACGTGTCGACAGCCGCGCCGCTCACGAGCGAGAAACCCAGCGGGCCGCGGTCACGCAAGGGTGTCGAGACCCGGGCGCGCCTCGTGAGCGCGGCAAAGGAGGTCTTCGAGAGGGACGGATTCCTCGACGCCCGCATCTCCGACATCGCAGAGCGGGCCGGCCTCTCCCACGGCTCCTTCTACCACTACTTCGAGTCGAAGGAAGAGGTGTTCCGCGAGGTCGCAGCCGAGGTCGACGAGCGGTTGAGCGCCCCGCTCACAGTGTCATCCTCGACCCGTCGTCGTCCGCCACCCCCTACGAGCGGATCCACGAGGCCATCCGCCTCCACCTGGAGAGCTACCGCGACGAAGCCCGGATCATGGGTGTCATCGAGCAGGTGTGGCGTTTCGACGCACAGCTCAACGCCGTACGCACCGAGCGGCACCGCCGCTACACCGCGCAGATCGCCGACTCCATTCGTCGCCTGCAACGCCATGGGCTGGCGGACCGGCGTCTCCACCCGGCGATCGCCGCCGACGGCACTCGGCGCCATGACCTACCGCTTCCCCGAGATGTGGTTCGTCCAGGGACTCCTCGATTGCGATTTCGACGAAGGGGTCGATCAGCTGACGCGGCTGTTCGTCAATGCGCTGGGGATCCCGGACCTCCCCGAGCACGAGGCCTAGCGCGGCACTGCTCAGGCGAGCTCCTCGGCCTGCCATTCCAGCAACGCGGGCGCCAGCAGCGGCCAGCGGGCGAACAGGCCCTCTTCCCGGGCTCCCTGGCGATCGAGCCACTCGCGGTCACCCCACGGCGGCTCCACCAGCCGGGCCTTGGGCAGGATCCCGGCCAGCGCCTCGGAGGTCGGCGCGGGTGTGGTGGGCGTCACTGGCGCCGCTGCGGAAGACGAGGGCCGGGATGTCCAGCGCACGCGCATCGGCGACGGGAAGGCCGGGCACCGGCTCGTCGTCGCGGGGGCAGTAGGCCAGCATCCAGCGCTCCATCGTGGCGATGAACGTCGCCGCGGTCCTGGTCCAGGAAGCGCTGGCGGTTCGAGGGGTTCCGCTCCAAGCGCCTCGGCCCACTCGGGCAGCGCCGCCACGGCCTCCATGCCCTCGGTCCAGGCCGCGGCGAGTGAACCCCCGCAGTAGTGCGATGGCCAGCGACAGCAGCCCGAACACGCCGCCGCTGATCCACCAGATGGCCAGGCCGGCGGCGTCCGCTCGGTGACGCGAGGCCGTGAGCAGGGAGACGCGAGCGCCGCCAGAGCCTCCGGCGATGACGGCGGGCGCCATGTCGAGGTGCTCGAGCAGCGCGGCGAGCGCATCGGCCTGCATGGCCGACTCCGACGGCCCCTCGAAGCAGACGTCGGACTCGCCGCAATTGGGACGGTCCCAGATGAGCACCCGATTGCCGTGGCCCGCCAGAGCGACGGCGAGCTCACGCACCCCGGGCGACTCCTTGGTGAAGCGCCCCCCGGGCGTGATGACCCACGGACGGCCCTCGCCCACGGTCTCGTAGCCGAGCGACAGCCCGTTGACCTTTGCTCTCGCCATGTCGGGCACCTCACTCCTGTCGCTGCCGCCGTGACCACGGCCGCAGGCTACGTACCGGCGGAACGGCCGCGCGGAACCTCACGGAACGGGACGTCGCGGTCCAGGGTGCGCTCGCGGGGCATGGCGAGCACCCGCTCGCTGATCACGTTGCGCGCCATCTCCACCGTCCCGCCTCCGATGCTCCCCGCCTGGCGCATGAGGAAGTTGGCCGCGCTCGAGGGACGCCGCGCTCCCGTCCGTCCACGCCGCCCCCTCTGCGCCCGCGACCTCGAAGGCGAGCGTGGCGATCCTGGCCTGCATCGTGCCCTTGAAGAGGCGGCCCACTGCGGCCACCTGCTCGGACATGCGGCCCGACCGGATGGTCTCGCTCACCCGCTTCATCAGCTCCTGACCGACGAGCTCGAGCATGCGCGCCTCGCCCACCCGGTCGCGCACCGTGGGATCGTCCATGAGGCCATGCTCCCGCGCGATGGCGATGACGGCAGCCGTGTCGCTCCTGCCGTGGGTCGACCCCACCGGCTCGGTGACGTAGGGCGAGGTGAACAACATGCGCTCGTGGAACATCCATCGGGTCCCCACGGTCCAGCCGTCGTCCACTTCGCCGACTCGGTCGGAGTCGGGAACGATCACGTCGGTCATGAACTCCTGGCAGAACTCCCGCGACCCGTTGAGCATCTCGATGCGGTGCACTTCGACGCCGGGCTGGTGGATCGGCAACATGAACACCGTCAGGCCGCGGTGCTTCGGGACGTCCCAGTTGGTGCGCGCCAGGCACAATCCCCAGTCCGACCACCAGGCGCCCGAGGTCCACACCTTCGACCCGTTGAGCACCCATTGGTCCCCGTCCCGGACCGCCGTGGTCAAGGCGCCGGCCACGTCCGAACCACCGCTCGGCTCCGACAGGAACTGCATCCAGAGCTCCTCGCCGCGCAGGATGGCGGGGAGATGGCGGAGCTTCTGCTCCTCGGTGCCGAAGTCGAGGAGGACCGCGGCGCAGGGTGAGAGCGTCGGCACCTGGAGCTTGGCGGGGTACTCGTGGCCCACCAGCTCCTCGTTCAGCACCCTCTGGTGTGCCGGCGTCAGTCCTTGCCCCCCGTAGGGGCGCGGGAAACAGATGCCCGCCAGGCCTGCGTCGAAGAGCATGCGCTGGATCACGCGCTCCCGAGCGATGCCCGCCAGTTCGGCCTCTTCGTTCCCACTGGTCCAGGCCCAGCGCTGCTCCTCGGGCGTGATCCGCCGAAGGTTGTCCCGGATGAAGCTCCGTGCCCGCTGCCGGAAGCTCTCGAGGTCCTCGACCTCGTCCGTACCCTCCACCGCCGCGGCCGGGAGGGCGCTCATGCCGCATCTTCTTCCCGCGCCCGCACGAGCGCAGCGATCCGTTGGCGATGGTCGGCCGGTGTCCCGGCCAGCGCCCGGTCGACCGTAAAGCGTCGCAAGATAGAGGTGGAGATCGTGCTCGAAGGTGACGCCGATGCCCCCGTGCATCTGCACACAGTCCTGGAGGAGCTCGGTGCCGTACTGGCCGATGTACGCCTTGGCCGCGCTCACCAGCTCGGCCGCATCCTCCGCGCCGTCCGCCGTGGCAACACAGGCGGCGTCGCTGATCGCGTGGCTCGCCTCGAGCCACATCATCATGTCGGCGAACCGATGCTTGAGCGCCTGGTACGACGCCAGCGGCCGCCCGAAGGTGTAGCGGTCGAAGGCCCACTCGACCGTCATGTCGAATCCGGTCTGCATGGCCCCACCGACTCCGCGTTGAGCATGACCAGGGACAGCTGGCACTGGCGATCGACGTCTCCTGCCGCCTCGCCCGACGCCGCCGACAACGGCATCGAGCGGGAGGGTGGCATCGTCGAATCGGACGATGCCGAAGCGACGGGTCAGATCGGCCGTCCGCATGGCGGCACGGGTGACGCCCGCCGTGGCCGCCGGAGCGAGCACCTGGGTGACGCCGGCCTCGTCGCGACAGGTGGCGAGGAAGTAGTCGGCCTGTTGCGCCGACTCCACCAGGCGGCCCTCGCCGCGCACCACGACGTCCGACCCCACTCGGCGGGCCTCCAGCGTCGGCTGCCACCCGTCGGGACCCGAGACGGGGGCGCACCACGACGCGATCACCTCGCCGGACAACAGACCGGCCAACACGTCGGGGGCGGCGCCGTGCGGCGCTGAGGGTGGCGGCGACCACGTTGGTCGCCACCAGCGGCCCCGGTGCGGCGTGGCGACCGAACTCGTAGGCAACGAGGCTGAGGTCGACCAACCCGACGCCACTGATCGTCCCGCCGCCTTGCTCCTCGCCCACGAGCAACGACGTCCAACCGAGCTCTGCACCGCGCCGCCAGTACAGCGGGTCGAATCCGGCCGGGTCGTCGCGCAGCGAGCGGAGCGCGTCGGGCGGCACCTGCTCCGCCAGGAAGCGCTCGGTCGTCTCGCGGAAGAACGCCTGGTCTTCGGTCAGGTCGAGCAGCATCGGGTCTCCACCAGACCTGTGGTCTCCTCTGTCGTGCGTCGCATGGCGACGAGTGTGTCGTGCATCGGTCGACTTGGCAATTTCGGGTCAGACGGGTGCGACGACGCCGATGCCGGCGGCTTCGTTCCGCTTGCGCCACTCCGCGCGTGACATGCGCGTCACGTCGACGTCCCGTGCCACCGCCCGCAGGGCGCCGACCGTGGCCTGCTCCTTGGGGGTGTGCGCGAAGGGGTCCCAGCCGTAGAACCGGCAGGCGTTCTCCCAGGTGATCTTGTGGATCTCCTCGTCGCGACACCCGGCGTCTTGGAACTCCTTCCAGGCGAACTCGGGCGACTCGGGCCATGTCGTGTCGGTGTGCGGGTAGTCGCACTCCCAGGCGATGTTGTCCAGGCCGATCCGGTCGCGCAGCAGGAGGCCGGAGGGGTCGGTGATGTAGCAGGCCAGGATGTGGTCGCGGAACACCTCGGAGGGCAGCTTCCCGCCGAAGTCGCTGTGCAGCCATTCCTGGTTCCGGTAGTGGCGGTCGATCCGGTCGAAGTAGAAGGGGATCCAGCCGATCCCGCCCTCGGACAGCGCGACCTTCAGGTCGGGGAAGCGCCGCAGCGTCGGTCCGAACAGCAGGTCTTGCGCGGTGATGGCGCTGATCTGGCAGGCCAGGACCATGAGGTGGTCGACCGGCGCCTCCTCCGGCCGCTTGATGACGGCGAATCCCGCCCCGATGTGGAGGGACAGCACCATGTTCTCCTCGCTCAGCGCGGCCAGCATCGGGTCCCAGTAGCCGGAGAGGAAGCTCGGGAACCCCTGCACGTGCGGCGTCTCGAGGAAGCTGATCGACCGGCATCCCTTCTTGGCGAGGCGGCGGACCTCCTTGGCGGCGGCCTCGACGTCCCACATGGGGACGATGCCGAGCGGGATGAACCGACCCGGATAGGCGCCGCACCACTCGTCGATGGCCCAGTCGTTGTACGCCTGGAGCATGACGAGGGCGACTTCCTTGTCGCGTGACTCGGCGAACGTCCGTGCGTTCCAGCCGGCCATGGTGGGGAAGCACATGGAGCCGAGGACTCCGTTGGCGTTCATGTCGCGCACCCGCTCGTGGACGTCGAAGCACCCGGGCCGGAGCTCCGAGTACGTGCCCGGGTTGAAGCCCCACTCCTCGGAGGGCCAGCCGACCGTGGCGGCCATCCCGAACGACGTGCTGGTCTTCTCGCCCTGGAAGACCCACTGGTCGACGCCCTGCTCGTGCACGACCTTGGGCGCATCGTCGACCCACTTCTGGCGGCACGTGGTTCTCGAACATGTCGGGGGGCTCGATCATGTGGTCGTCGATGCTGACCAGGATCATGTCGTCGAGGTTCATGGCCTGCTCCTCTCTTGATGGCTGCGAATGGACCGGATCACGACGTGCGCACCGGCAGCGTCTCCCAGCCCCGCACGGTCGAGGCGTGGGCGCGCCGAGCCCTGTCGTAGTCGACCTCCCAGTCGGGGAAGCGACGCAGCACCTCGTCGAGCGCGATCCGGCCCTCCAGCCGCGCCAGTGCGGCGCCCAGGCAAAGGTGGATGCCGTAGCCGAAGGAGAGATGGCGACCGACGTCACGGTGGATGTCGAAGCTGTCCCCGTCGGGGTAGTGCCGCTCGTCGCGGTTGGCCGAGCCGTTGAGGAGCGACCATGATGCTTCCCGCCGGCACCTCCTGGCCGTGGAGCTCGACGTCGTGCTGGACGTAGCGGGCCTGCACGGGCGACGGCGCCTCGTAGCGCAGGAGCTCCTCGATGGCGTTGGGGATGAGCGAGCGGATCCGCCGCCAGCTCGCGGCGCTGGTCGGGATGGCGGCCCAGGACCTCCCCGGTGAAGCCGATGAGCCGCGCGGTCGTGTCTCGTTGCCCGCCCCGGACAACAGTCCGACGTAGGTGAGGATCTCGTCGTGCGCCAGGGTGCGCGTCGTCCCCGTCTCGTCCTCGAACTCCGCGTTGATCAGCTCGGTCATCAGGTCGTCCGAGGGGTGCTCGGCGCGCCACGTGATGTAGTCGGAGAACACCTGCGCCGACTCGACGGCGTCGTAGTCGGACTCGGGCTCCGTGCCCTCTTCGAGTCGCAGGCTCGCATCGAGTTCGCTCGCGGATCGCCACCTGGTCCTGCTCGGGGATGCCGAGCAGCATGCCGATGACGCGCATGGGCATGAACTTGCCCAGGTCCTCGATGAAGTCGAAGCCGCCCGCGCCGGCGAGCGGGTCGAGCACCTCTGCGCAGAAGGCACGCACCTGGGGCTCGAGCGCGAGCATCTTCTTGGGGGTGAAGACACGCGAGAGCAACGAGCGGTGGCCCGAGTGCACCGGGGGGTCCTCCATGAGGATGACGCCCGAAGGGATCTCGACGTTGGCCCGGATCATCTCGAGGATGGAGCCACGACCGGACCGGTAGGTGTCCCAGTCGAGCATCGCCGCCTCGACGTCGGCCCAGCGGCTCAGCGCGAAGAACTCGTACTTCTCGTTCCAATACAGCGGTGCCTCGTCCCGCATCCGCTTCCACACCGGATACGGGTCGGCGTCGATCGCAAAGTCGTAGGGGTCGTAGTACAGGTCCTGCGGGCTGGTCACCGTCACCTCGGGCTCCTTCGCGCTCAGCCCTTGGGCCAGGCCACGGACTTGATCTCCAGGTACTGCTCGAACCCCGCGATGCCGTTCTGGCGCCCGATGCCGCTGTGCTTGTACCCGCCGAAGGGAAGGTCGGCACCGTAGGGAGCGCCGCCGTTGATGCTGAGACCACCGGTCCTGATCCGCCGGGCCACCGCGAGCGAGTGGTCGAGCGAACCCGAGAACACGCCGCCGCTCAGGCCGTACTTGGAGTCGTTGGCGATGCGGACGGCGTCGTCTTCGTCTTCGTAGGGGATCACGACGAGGACCGGACCGAAGATCTCCTCCTGGGCGATGGTCATGGAGTTGTCCACGTCGGTGAACAGCGTCGGCTCGACCCACCAGCCCCTGGCGAACTCGTCGCCGGAGGGACGGCCGCCGCCGACGGCCAGCGTGGCGCCCTCGGCCTTGCCCTTCTCGATGAGGCCGAGCACCCGCTCGCGCTGCTTGGACGAGATGAGCGGCCCCATGATCACGTCGGGACGCTGCGGGTCCCCGTAGGGCACCGCGGCGAAGAGACCCTTCAGCATCTCCACACCCTCGTCGTAGCGCGAGCGCGGCAACAGCATGCGGGTCTGGATGGCGCAGCCCTGTCCCGCATGGAAGCACGCGCCCATGCCCATGAGCGTCGCCGTGCCGAGGTCGGCGTCCTCGAGCACGACGCTCGCCGACTTCCCGCCCAGCTCGAGGAAGACGCGCTTCATGGTCGCGGCGCCCTTCTCCATGATGCGCTGCCCGACTGCCGTCGAACCGGTGAAGGAGATCATGTCGACCTTCGGCGAGAGCGTGAGCTCCTCGCCGACCAGGTGGTCCGACGACGTGACGACGTTGAGCACGCCGGCGGGGATGTCGGTCTGCTCGGCGACCAGGCGACCGAGGAAGGTGGCGTTCCACGGTGTGTCGGGCGCCGGCTTCAGGACGACCGTGTTGCCGGTGGCCAGCGCCTGTCCCAGCTTGTGCAGCGTCACCTCCACCGGGAAGTTCCACGGCACGATCGCGCCGACCACGCCGACGGGCTCACGCCAGATCCGCCGGGAGTCGAGTGTGCCGGTGATGCTCGTGGCGTCGGGCAGCACCGTCTCCCACTCGAACTCCTCGATGAGCTTGGCCGGGTAGGCCAGTGCCTCGGAGAGCGGCGCGTCGAGCTGGGGGCCGTTCGTCGTCATGCGCGGGCAACCCACCTCGAGGATGAGCTGCTCGCGCAGCTCCTCCTGCTCGCCCTGGAGGGCCTCGTGCAGTTGCTCGAGACAGCGCTTGCGGAACGCGTGGTTCGTCGACCAATCGGTCTCGTCGAAGGCGCGGCGGGCGCCGTCGATGGCCCGACGCATCTCGGCCCTGGACGCATCGGCAACCTGTCCGATGACCTCTTCGGTCGCCGGGTTCACGTTGTCGAAGGTCCGCCCCGAATCGGCATCGACCAGCCTTCCGTCGACGAGCATCCTCGGTTCCGGGTTGACCTTCACTGCCTCGGCCACAGCACTCTTCCTCTCGTCGCTCGAATCATTCAGGTGACGACAGCCTGACGCGCCGGTCGCAACACGGAACTCGTCAGGCACACACGCCGGGAGACCCCAGGTCGGGAGGCTATCTGACTTTGACGTCGTCGTCAAAAATCCCGGTATGATCCCCCGCGTCCGGGACTGCGGTGCCGTGTCGGCCACGATCCCGCACGAGTGGGGCCGCCGGCCTCGTGGAAGGAAGGGGAGGAAGCCAGACCGATGTTCACCATTGACGCGTTCCTCGAGGCCTTGTCGCTCGAACCGGTCGCCACCGACCGCTACCGGGCCGGCAACCTCCGTTCCGATCACAACGTGGTCTTCGGCGGCCAACTCCTCGCGCAGTCGGTGATGGCGGGGCTGGCCGGCCAGGAGGGGAAGTCGGTCAAGACCATTCACACGGTCTTCGCCGCGGCGCGTCGCCCGAAGCCCCCCTCGACGTCGCGGTCGACCGCATGCACAGCGGGCGGTCGGTGGCGAGCAGCGCGGTGACCATCAGCCAGGGCGACCAGCTCTGCACCCGCTCACTGGTGCTGCTCAGCGCCGCGGAGGACGACGTGATCCGGCACGCCGACCGCCCCGGCCTGCCCTCGAGACCGGAGGACGACGACGACGCCGTCCGTCGCGCGGGAGCCTGGGAGATCTCCGTGGTCGGTGGGGTCGACCTGAGCGACCCCGAGCAGGTGGGACCGCCCGAGCTCGACGTCTGGGTCCGCTTCGTGGGAGCCCCCGAGGAACCCGGCACCGACCAGGCCCTCGTCGCCTACTCCACCGACGGCTTCCTGATCGGGACCGCCATGCGGCCGCACGCGGGTGTCGGACAGGCGCAGGCCCACAAGACCCTCTCGACGGGCGTGCTCAGCCACACCCTCACGTTCCACGAACCGTTCCCGGCGTCCGAGTGGCACCTCCTCTCCCACCGGAGCCCCTATGCCGGGCACGGCCGCAGCTACGGGCAGGGCCACATCTTCCGGGCCGACGGCCAACTGGTGGCGTCCTTCGTCCAGGACGCGATGATCCGGGCCCGATCGGGCGGGGCCGGCGCACTCTGACCGGTCGGCCGGCGGCGAGGGCGGGTCAGACGGCGGGCGGACCGGCGAGCTGACGGGCCAACCAATCGTCCCGGCAGCGTGCCGCCTGCTGCACCGCCGCCGCGCCCGGCACGAGCAGGTACGCGTGGGGCAGGCCGGCGATGACATGGAGCTCACAGGGCACGCCGGCTTGGTTCAAGCGCTGGGCGTAGTCGATGTCCTCGTCGCGGAAGCCGTCGATGGAGCCGACGATCACACAGGCCGGTGGCAGTCCCGCGAGCTCCGTGGCGCGGGCCGGCGCCGCGTAGACCGGCACGTCGTCGGACTGGTACAGCTCCCCGAGGTAGGAGCGCCAGCCGAACTCGTTGGACCCCGAGCTCCACACGTACAAGCCGGGCGCCCGGATGGAAGGGGTCCGCTGGCGATCGTCGAGCATGGGGCAGTCGAGGAGCTGGAACGCGAGCGGGATATCGCCCCGGTCCCGCGCCAGCAGTGCGAGTGCTGCGGCAAGCCCGCCTCCCGCGCTCAACCCGGAGACGCCGATGCACCCGGGGTCGATCCCGAGCTCGTCCGCGTGGTCGGCGGTCCAGCGCAACGCGGCGTAGCAATCGTCGAGCGGCCCCGGGTACGGGGTCTCCGGGGCGAGGCGGTAGTCCACGGAGACGCCGACGATCCCGAGCGCCGGGCACCACTGGTCGAGCACGGGGTCGTCCATGTCGTAGGAGCCGATGACATACCCGCCGCCGTGGATGGTGACGATGGCGGGGAGCCGCCCCTCGCGACCGACCGGTCGGTGCACCCGCACGCGGACCGGAGGGTCGCCCGGCACCACGTGGTCGGTGCGCGCCACCGCGTCGGAGAGCTCCGGCGCGGCGAACGAGGCACTGCGCATGGTCGCGATCCCGTCGTGGTCGAGGGGCGGGAGCTCGAAGGCGTCGAGCACCGGACGCAGCTCGGGATCGAGCAGGCCCCTCACGTCGACGACATCGCTCATGCGATGGAGGCTCCACCGGTGCGGAACGCGGCGACCACGCCCCCGTCGACGGCGAGGTCGATCCCGGTGACGAAACCGGCCTCGTCGGAGAGGAGGAAGGCCGCCCCGGCCGCCACCTCCTCGGGACGGCCCCTGCGGCCGAACGGCGACAGCTGGACGAGCAGGTCGTCGGTGGTCGGGCGGGCCTCGGCCTCCTGCTGACCCATGAGCGTGTCGATCATGCCGGGCGTCACCGAGCAGATGCGGGCGCCGACGCGCCCGAAGCGCACCGACTCGCGCCGGGCCAGCCGGTGCACGCCCCGTTTCGCCCACGTGTAGGCCATGCCGGCGTCCTCGATCTCGGGGCCCACCGCTTCTCGGATGCGGTCGAGGAACGCGACGTCGAGCGGATCATCGAGCACCACGTCCGCCGCGAGGTCGGCGTCACCCATCGCGAGCAGGGGCGCGATCGACGCGAAACACACGACCGCCGTGCCCACCGACGCCAGCGGGAAGAGGGCGTCGACGAGCAACGCCGTCCCGACGAGGTCGACCGCGACGATCTCGCGCCAGTCGGCCATGGTCGGGGACACGCCGGCCGCATGGGCGACGGCGCGCAGCGTGCCCAGCTCCGATGCCCGCGTCGCCAGGCGGGCGACACCTTCGGGGTCCTTGACATCGAGCCCGAAGGGCTCGACCTTCGCCGGCGCCCGGCCCGACGCGAGGCTCTCCGCCGCTTCGGCGAGGATGAGCTCGTCACGGTCGACCAGCAGCAGGACGTCGACCATGTGCGCAACTCGTTCGGCACAGGCCCGCCCCATCCCCCGCGCCGCCCCCGTCACGATGCCCAGCTTCATACGCCCCTCCTCGCCGCCTCGTGGGCTCCTCCGGCCGTGAGCGCTGTGCTAGCACCCCTTCGGGTGTGGGGTCAAAGAGCCGAGGCCGGCCGCCGGACCCGGTCCGGATCACCGGTGCGGCGGGCCGTCAGGTTCGGCGCGAGACGGCGGCGAGGCAGAAGTCGGCGACGCGTGCGACCTCCGAGCGTGCCGGTTGGACGCCCTGCCACAGGCAGTCCGAGAGCTTGCCGAGGGTGGCGTGCGCCGCCAGGGCGGCGTCGAACTCGGGGGCCTCGCTCCCCAGTGCGGCGAACGGCTCGTGCAGGAGCGAGGCCAAGGGTGCGCTGGCGAAGTGCCGCCCGGCCGCCAACCCCCCGCCCACGCTGCCCCCGTTCCACAGCACGGCCAAGGTGGTGGCGGCGATGTCCCCGTGGGCCTGGGCGAGCACGCCCTCCACCCAACGCCGGACCTGACGCTCGGGCGTCGCCTCCTTCGCCAACTGGTGGGCGAGATAGCTGCGTAGGCGCTCCCCGCCGTCCTCGAGGAGCGCGGTGACCAGGGCATCCTTGGACTGGAAGTGCCGGTAGAAGGCCTCGTTGGAGAGTCCCGCCGCGCCCACGATGTCGGCCACACGGGGGCGCGCCGAGGTGCCGCAGCGCCCCATGACCTCGAGTGCGGCATCGAGCAGGCGGCGGACCTCGCTCGCGTAGTCGTTCTCCCGTTTCGCCAGGGTGCGGCGGACGATCCGTCCGGCGACGTCGGCCTCGGGTTCCGGTATTGCATTCTGAATAGTCAGAATCATATTCTGCGAAGGACAGATTCTGCCTCGCCGACCGAGGGAGGGCGCAACCATGGCGTGGGACTTCGAGACCGATCCCGAGTACCAGAAGAAGCTGGACTGGGTCGACGAATTCGTCCGGGAGGAGGTCGAGCCCCTCGACCTGGTGTTCCCCCACCAGCAGTTCGTCCCGCTGGAGGGAAAGCGACGCCAGGCCATCGACCCGCTGAAGGAAGAGGTGCGGCGCCAGGGCCTGTGGGCCACCCATCTCGGACCCGAGTTGGGCGGTCAGGGCTACGGCCAACTGAAGCTGGCGCTGCTCAACGAGATCCTCGGCCGCTCGCAGTGGGCGTCGGTCGTGTTCGGTTGCCAGGCTCCCGACACGGGCAACGCGGAGATCATCGCCCACTACGGCACCGACGAGCAGAAGGAGCGCTACCTCCAACCGCTGCTCAACGGCGAGTGCTTCTCGAGCTACTCCATGACCGAGCCCCATGCCGGCGCCGACCCGACGCTGTTCACGACGCGGGCGGTCAAGGACGGGGAGGAGTGGGTGATCAACGGGTGGAAGTACTTCTCGTCCAATGCCAAGACGGCCTCGTTCCTCATCGTCATGGTGGTGACCAACCCCGACGTGAGCCCGTATGCGGGCATGTCGATGTTCCTGGTGCCGACGGACACCCCCGGGGTGCACATCGAGCGCAACGTCGGCCTGTACGGGGAGCAGATGAACGAGGGCTCCCACGCGCTCATCCACTACGAGGACGTGCGGGTCCCCGCCGAGTCGTTGCTCGGCGGGGAGGGACAGGCCTTCGTCATCGCCCAGACCCGGCTCGGCGGCGGCCGGATCCACCACGCCATGCGGACCATCGGCATGGCCCAGAAGGCGATCGACATGATGTGCGAGCGGGCGCTCAGCCGCGAGACCGCCGGCAGCCTCCTCGCCGACAAGCAGTTCGTGCAGGGCTACATCGCCGACTCCTACGCCCAGCTGGTGCAGTTCCGGCTCTTCGTCCTCTACACGGCGTGGGAGATCGACAAGTACAACGACTACAAACGGGTGCGCAAGGACATCGCGACGGCCAAGGTCGTCATGCCCACGGTGCTGCACGACATCGCCTGGCGCGCCATGCAGGTGCACGGCGCGCTGGGGACCACCAACGAGATGCCGTTCTTCGGCATGATCCACGGGGCCGGCGTCATGGGGCTGGCCGACGGCCCGACGGAGGTGCACAAGGTCACGGTCGCCCGCCAGGTGTTGCGGGACTACCGCCCGAGCGACGACGTCTGGCCCACGCAATGGCTGCCCAAGCGGCAGGAGGCCGCCCGAGTGAAGTTCGCCGAATACCTCGAGCTCGAGGTGGGGAACCTGTGAGCGACACGGCCGAGACGACGACACCGACGATCGCCGACGTCGAAGGGCTGACGGCCTGGCTGGACGCCCAGGGCCTCGGCCTCGGGGCGCCGCTGGAGCACGGCTACATCTCGGGCGGCAGCCAGAACGAGATCTACGAGCTCCGGCGGGGCGACCTCCACTGCGCCATGCGAATCCCGCCGCCCGGCGCGCCGGCCAGCCGGGACGAGGGCATCGTGCGGGAGTGGCGGATCATCGAGGCACTGAACGGCACCGACGTGCCGCACACCGAGGCGATCGCCGTGTGCAGGGACCCCGCGGTGCTCGGCCGCACCTTCTACCTCATGGGGTTCGTCGACGGCTGGTCGCCGATGTCCACCCGGCGCGCGTGGCCCGCGCCCTTCGACACCGACCTGGCGGAGCGGCGCGGACTCGCCTTCCAGCTGGCCGAGGGCATCGCCCTGCTGTCCAGGGTCGACTGGCGGGCCAAGGGCCTCGACGACTTGGGCCGGCCCGACGGCTTCCACGAGCGACAGGTGGACCGGTGGACGGCGTTCCTCGAGCGCATCAAGGGCCGCGAGCTCCCCGGCTTCGAGGAGGCGGCTTCGTGGCTGCGGGCCCACCGGCCGATCGACTACATCCCCGGGCTCATGCACGGCGACTACCAGTTCGCCAACGTGATGTTCAAGCACGGGGCGCCGGCCCGCCTCGCCGCCATCGTCGACTGGGAGATGGGCACCGTCGGCGACCCCAAGCTCGACCTGGGCTGGGTGATGCAGTCCTGGCCGGACGACACGAGCGGCGACGAGGATCGCGCCGGCGGCTATGTCGATATGACGGGCATGCCCTCGCGGGCCGAGATGCTCGAGCGCTACGCCGAGACGTCCGGCCGCCAGGTCGACGACATCGACTACTACTGCGTGCTGGCCAAATGGAAGCTGGCCGTCGTCCTCGAGCAGGGCTACCAGCGGGCCGGCGACGACGAGAAGCTCCTCGCGTTCGGGCCCATCGTGCTCGAGCTCATGCAGGCGGCGGCGGACCTGGCGGAGTCGACGGACTACGCCGTGCGGGCGACGCCGGGCGCGGACTGAGCCGCCGGGCGTGCGCCGGGCGAACGACCGCCCCGGTCGGGGAGTCAGCTGACGTGCGGGCCGCGGTGTGCCGCAGCTACGGTGGCCCCGAGGTGGTTCAGGTGGCCGACGTGCCGTCACCGGCGCTGGGACAGGGACAGGCCCGGGTCGCGGTGCACGTGGGCGCGCTCAACTTCCCCGACGTGCTGGTTGTCGCCAACACGTACCAGGTATCGGTGCCGACGCCCTTCATCTTGGGCAGTGAGTTCGCCGGGCACGTGGTCGACGTCGGCGAGGGTGTCGACGCGGTCGGCATCGGCGACCGCGTCTTCGGCTCGGCCATCGTCGGCGCCCTGGCGGAGGAGATCGTCGTGCCGGCGACGTCGCTCATGCCGGTCCCCGCCGGGGTGGACGACCACACGGCGGCCGCCTTCGGCGTGGCCTACCGCACCGCGTACCACGTGCTGCGCTCGGTGGCGGCGCTCGAGCCCGGAGACGAGCTCGTCGTTCTCGGGGCGGGCGGCGGCGTCGGCTCGGCCGCAGTCCAGCTGGGTGCCGTGCTGGGGGCGGCCGTGACCGCGGTGGCGTCGAGCCCGGAGAAGCTCGAGGCGGCGCGGGCCTGCGGCGCGCAGCGTCTGATCGACCATCGCGCCGGCGACCTGCGGCAGGCCCTGCGGGAGGCGCTGCCCGACGGCACCGACGTCGTGATCGACCCGGTCGGCGGCGCCCTGTCCGAGCCGGCCCTGCGCTCGCTGCACTGGGGCGGGCGCTTCGTCACCGTGGGCTACGCGTCGGGGTCCATCCCGCGTATCCCGCTGAACCTGGTCCTGCTGAAGGGGATCCGCATCCTCGGCTTCCAGTTCGGCGAGTTCGCACGGCACCAGCCCCAGGAGATGGTGCGCAACGACCGCGAGCTCCTGGACCTCCTGGTCGAGGGGCGCGCGGCGCCGCTCATCGGCGCCACCTTCGACCTGGCCGACGCGGCGGCCGCCCTGCGGCACCTGGCCGAGGGTCGGGCCGTGGGCAAGGTGGTGGTCGAGGTGGCCCGTTCGGAGTCTTGGTAACATCGACGTCGATGTCAGAGTCAGATCGGGGAGCCGCACCGCCCCCGCGACCGTGACGCCGAGAATCTCTTCGACCCCGAGACTTGGAGGATGCAGGTGACGGCAGTGATGGAGGGTGTCCGCGTCCTCGAGGTGGCCGAGCACACGTTCGTCCCGGCGGCCTCGGCGCTCCTGGCCGACTGGGGCGCCGAGGTGATCAAGATCGAGCCGGCCGAGCGGGGCGACGCCATGCGGGGCCTGGCCTCCACCGGGGTCGTGTCGATCACCGGTGACGTCCACGCACTCTTGGAGCACTCGAACCGGGGCAAGCGGAGCTTGGCGCTCGACCTGACGACACCCGAAGGGCTCGAGATCCTCTACAAGCTCGCCGGCACGGCCGACGTGTTCCTCACCAACAAGTTGCCGGGGGTGCGCAAGAAGCTCAAGATCGAGCTCGACGACATCCGGGCGCACAACCCGCGCATCATCTACGTCGCGGGCACGGGCCAGGGCGAGCGGGGCCCTGACGCGGACAAGGGCTCGTACGACTCGCTCGCCTTCTGGCAGCGGGCCGGCGTGGCCATCGGCGGCATGCCGGCCGACTCGGACCGCCTTCCTAATCCACCGGCACCCGGCTTCGGCGACTCCATCGGCGCCATGACCATCGCCGGGGGGATCATGGGCGCGCTCTTCCACCGCGAGCGGACGGGCGAGGCGACGACGGTCGACGTGTCGCTGCTGGGCACCGGGATGTGGGCCATGGGTCAGGCCTTCGCGCTGTCGCTCGTCGCCAAGGTCCCCTGGCAGGGCCCTCCGACCAACATGATGCGGCAGAACCCCTTGGTCAACACCTATCTGACCAAGGACGAGCGCTACGTGTCCTTCTGCTGCCTGCAGGCGGGGAAGTACTGGCCGCCGCTCTGCGAGATCATCGGGCGTCCCGAGCTGGCGGACGACCCTCGCTTCGCCGACCACGCCTCGCTGCTCGAGAACACCACAGAGGTGCAGGCCATCCTGCGCACGGTGTTGGCGGAGCACACGGTGGCCGAGTGGCGCGAGAAGCTGGCCGACTTCACCGGACAGTGGTGCGTCGTGCAGGACACCCTCGAGGCGGCCGTCGATCCACAGACGCTGGCCAACGGATACGTGCAGGACTGCGAGACGGCGACGGGGTCTCCCTTCCAGCTCGTGGCGGCACCCGTGCAATTCGGCGGCGAGCCGGCGCCGGCGAGGCGCGCGCCCGGGTTCAACGAGCACGGTGACGCCCTCCTCGAGGAGCTCGGGATCGACTGGGATACCATCGTGGACCTCAAGGTCCGCTCCGTCGTCGGGTAGGACACCTTCACACGCTGCTGCTCCAGGAGGCATACACATGGGACTCTTCGATGCATTTCGCTACGACGGCAAGCGGGTCCTCGTCGTCGGTGGTGCCACCGGCATGGGTGCCGCCACTGCGGCGCTAGTGCAGGACGCCGGCGCCGAAGTCGTGGTGATGGACTACGCCGAGGTGACGCTCCCGGGCGCCAAGGCCATCCACGTGAACCTGGCCGACCAGGCGTCCATCGAGGCGGCGGTGGACGAGTGCGGGGGCCCGGTGCACGCGCTCTTCTCCTGCGCCGGGGTCGCCGACGGCACGCCGGGGATCGAGAAGATCAATTTCGTCGGGCACCGCCACCTCATCAACCGGATGCTGGACGGCGGCATGCTCCCCCGCGGTTCGGCCATCGGCTTCATCTCCTCCGCCGCCGGGCTCGGCTGGGAGTCCAACCTGGACACGCTGCAGGAGTACCTGGACACGGCCGACTTCGACGCGGCATCGGCCTGGGCGGTCGAGCATGGATTCGCCGACTACTTCCACTCCAAGCAGGCCGTCTGCGCCTACGTGGCCCGGGAGGCGTTCCCCCTGCTCAAACAGGGGATCCGCATCAACGCCATCTGCCCCGGTCCGACCGACACCCCACTGGCCCAGGCGAACAAGGAGATGTGGCTGGGCTTCGGCGCCGACTACCGCGGCGAGGCCGGGATCGAGGCCTCCACCCCGCTCGAGCAGGCCTACCCACTGGTGTTCCTCTGCAGCGACGCGGCCGTGGCCATCACCGGCATCACCATGATCAGCGACGTCGGCTACGTCAGCTCCGGCATCACCGGCTCGTTCCCGCCGGCCACCGATGTCGCCGGCTTCCTCCTCGGGCGGCTGGGGTAGGGCTTCGCCGGGTCATCCGGCTGGGTGGCCCGAGGCACGAATCTGCATGCGGCAGATCCGACTGCGTGAACTGTTGGCGATCGAGGTCGACGTGCGCCCCCCCGTCGACCTCGGCGGAGGACGCCGGTACATCGCGTTCGAGGGAGGGACCTTTGTGGGCCGGGACCACCTCACGGGCACGGTTCTCGAGGGTGGGGTCGACTGGCAGACGGTCCGGCCCGACGGCGTGCTCGAGATCGATGCGCACTACACGCTCATGACCGGCTCCGGTGAGACGGTCGAGGTGCGCTCCCGGGGCGTGCGCAAGGCGACGGAGTCGGTGTCCGCCCGCATCGCGCGCGGGGACGAGGTGGACCCCGACGAGTACTACTTCAGGACTCTCGTGCGGTTGACCACGTCGGCCCCGCGGCTGGGCTTTCTCAACGATCTGATCGCGATCTCGACCGGTCGGCGCGATCGGGCGGTCGTGCGCATCGACGTGCACGAGGTCCTGTGACGGGGGGCCTCGACGGCCTCGAGTGCGTCGTCGTCGGGGCCGGGATCGGCGGCCTGGCGACGGCGCTCAGCCTCCACGAGATCGGTGCGAAGGTGGAGGTCTTCGAAGCGACCCGCGAGCTGCGCCCGCTGGGGGTCGGGATCAACCTCCTCCCGCACGCCGTCTTGGAGCTCGAGGCCCTCGGACTGCTCGAGGAGCTCCGGGCACGATCGGTCGCCCCGTCGCATCTCGTCTACTGCACCAAACGGGGCCAGGAGATCTGGCGGGAGCCCCGGGGGGTGGCCGCCGGCTATCGCTGGCCCCAGCTCTCCATCCACCGTGGCGTGCTGCAGGAGGTGATGCTGGAGGCACTGGTCGAGCGCGCCGGGCCGGGCGTGCTGCACCTCGGGCGGGGGCTGGTCCGGGTCGACGACGGCGGGGGGCACCCGGCCGCCGTCCTCGAGGGCGGGCGGGTCGAGGCGGACGTCGTCGTGGCGGCGGACGGGATCCACAGCGTCGCTCGCGCGCAACGCTTCCCCACCGAGGGGCCGCCGCGCTGGAACGGTTCGTTGCTCTGGCGCGGCGTGGCGGAGACCGACCCCGTGCTGGACGGTCGCACCATGGTCTGGGCCGGCCATCCCGAGCAGAAGTTCGTCGGCTACCCCATTGCCGACCTGCCCGGAGGCAAGCAGGCGTTCAACTTCGTGGCCGAACTGCGACGACCGGAGTCCCACCTGGCGGCGACGGAGGACTGGAACCGCAAGGGTTCCCTCGGCGACTTCCTCCCAGCGTTCGAAGCGTGGGACTTCGGATGGCTCGACGTGCCTTCCGTCGTCCGGGCGGCGCCGGCGACGTACCTCTTCCCGATGGTCGATCGAGACCCGCTCCCCCGCTGGACCTTCGGACGCAGCACGCTCGTGGGCGATGCCGCGCACCCCATGTACCCGATCGGCTCGAACGGCGCCTCCCAGGCCATCCTCGACGCACGGGTGCTCGCCGGGTGCCTCCGGCGACACCCCGGCGACCTCGACGAGGCCCTGGACCGCTACGAGAAGGCCCGCCGCCCCGCGACCGCCGCCATCGTGCGCGCCAACCGCGGGCACGGCCCCGAGCTCCCCATGGTGCTGGTGGAGGAGCGGGCCCCGGAGGGGTTCGCCGACGTCGCCGACGTCATCACCGCGGAGGAGATCGCGCGGGTCACCGAGGAGTACCGGAGGACGGCCGGCTTCTCCCTGGCCGCCCTGCAAGGGGGGACGTCGCTCCTCGACCAGCCGTACGGTCCGTGAGGAGCTGGTGGGATGAGGGGTCGGAGCGCGCCCCGACCCCTCAGAGCGGAACGTCCGCCGTCCCCTCCCGCACCACGGCGTCGACGTCGCGAGGGAGGATCACCGAGGCGCCCGCCGCAGCCCTGGCCGCCGCCTCGTAGCGTTCGACGTAGGCGGCTCGAGTGCCATAGAGGGCGCGCACCTTCTCGGGCGGGAAGGGTTCGTGGTACCCGACCAGCCGGCTGAAGCCGTCGGGCGATTGTTGGAGCGCGCTGTTGTGGGCAATCGGGACCTCGACCACGGGAAGCCGGATGCCGCCCCGGGCGATCCCGTTGCCGTCCCGCACGATCTCGGGCGGATCGCCCGAGAACTCGATGCGGGGCTGGACCGGCGGCGCGGCACCTCCCTGCGCCCAGACGTTCACGTGGTGGAGGGCCGCGTCCACGACCGGTGCGACCGAGACCCGGTTGATGCTCTTGGTGGCGTCGTCGACCGGGATCGAGAAGCCGAAGTCGCGCTCCATCCGGGGTGCCGACGACACCAACCCCTGGAGAGACACGTGCGACGCTCCGGCCACCTCCCAGTAGCGGTAGTGATCCGTGTCGGGTTGCCGGACCGGATAGCACGCCTTGGCCTCACACTCCGTGTTCACGACCAACACGGGTACCCCCAGGTCGTCGCGCAACAGGTGGAGTCCCTCCGGAATCCGCGGCCCGCCGCCGCCGGCGGCCTGCACCGTCATGACGGCGTCGCCGACCTCGAGCGGCGCTCCCCCGCCGAAGTACATGGTGAGCAGGAAGGCATCGAAGCTGCGCGTCCTGGGCTGGACGGCATCGAGATACGTCGCCAGGCGGGCGGCGGACTGTGACGCTCCCTCGGCGATGAGCCGCCGCACCTCGAGCCCGCCCATCGGGTCGACGCCGTCGTCCGCCCGGTCGGGTCCGACCACGTCCGCGGCCTGAGTGAAGATGTCGAAGGAGTAGTCGTCGCTCGGGATCGAGAGCGAGCCGTAGCGTTCGGGGTCCCAGGCGAGCAGGCCCTGCGGGTTGACGGGAACCCCGTGCACGCCCACCCGCTGCGTCGTGACCGCCGCGCAGGCGTAGCCGCCTTCGTAGAGCTCGGGGCTGTCCCCACCCCCGAAGTTCTCGTATCCAGCGGAGACGTTGTTCCACAGCACCACCACCGTGCCGTTGAACCGTGCCGGGTCATCGGGCCGGACCACGACGATCCGCGTCTTGTACGGCGCCGTTCCGCGCGGCTCGACCTGCCAGCGCCCGTCCCAAGACTGCTCGCAGCCGGGAGACGGCCCATACCGAGTCGCGGTTCCCTCGAGAAAGAACTCGTCGTGTCGATAGCCCAGTGCGGCAAGGTCCGCGACCGGGGCCGCGAAGGCCCACCCGTGCGAACCACCGGTCACCGGTCCTGTCAGCTGCATCTGCTCCCCCTCCCGAGGCTGCGACCCGGGCGCGGCCGCTCAGGCGGCAAACGGTAGCTTCATCACCTCCGCGAGGTTGCCCCCCATCACCCGGGCAATGTCCTCGTGCGGGAGGCCGGCGAGCTCGTCGACGTAGGTGAGTGGCTCCGCCATCCCCTCGATGTGCGGGTAGTCGGACCCGAAGACCACCCGGTCGACGCCGATCAGGTCGATGAGGCCACGCGGATCGTCCTCGTGGAACGGGTGGACCCAGATGTTCCGCTTGAGCACCATGATGGGATCCTCGGCGTAGAGCTTGGGGTTGTGGCCGTAGGAGATCTCGAGCGCGTTGATCATCGGGCGGACCCAGGCGGAACCGTTCTCCACCGGCAGGACCCGCAGCTTCGGGAAGCGCGAGAGCAACCCGTGCCCGATCAGCGATGCCACCGTGTCGAAGATCCCCCGGCTCTGAGTGTGTGCGATGTCCGTGAACGCCGAGGGCCCGGCAAAGGGCAGGTGCTCGCGCTGCGTGCCCTCCCATTGGTTGTAATAGCGGGTCAACCCGTCGTCCGAGGCGTGCAGGCCGACCGTGATGTCGGCCTCGACGACCTTCTCCCAGAAGGGATCGAACTCGGGCAAGGCGAAGGAACGGTACCCCTCGTAGCCGGGAACCGGCGCGGGGCGGATCAGGATGATCTTCGCGCCCCGCTCGACCACCCACTCGAGCTCTTTGATGGCCTCGGGCACGATCGGCAGCGTGATGACGGGCGTCGGGAAGATGCGGCCCTCGTAGTTGAAGGTCCAGTGCTCGTGCATCCACTGGTTCAGCGCGTGGATGACGGCGTGCGTGCCCCTGGGGTCGTCGGGCATCCGCTCCTCGAGGACGCTGGCCAGCGTGGGCCACATGATGGCCCGGTCGAGGCCGAGCTCGTCCATCAGCTTGAGCCGGGGCTCTGGTGAGAAGAAGGACTCCGGCGAGCGGATGGGATCGCCCATGAGCTCGCGGCGGGTCTTCCCCTCCGGGTTGCCGTGCTTGAAGTACTCGGCTTGTGCTCCCGGGCGGCCGACCACTGAGAACGTCGGATTGGGGATGTAGTCGGAGATGACGTTGCGGATCGCGATCTTGGTCCGCCCGTTGACTTGGACGTACTTGACCAGGCCGTCGTACTCCTTCGGGAGGAACTTGGTGAAGGCGTCCGTCGTCTCGTACATGTGATTGTCGGCGTCAAAGACCGGGAAGTCGACGACAGTCTTGGGCATGGGTACCTCCACATCTCATCGATCCGCGACAACCGGGGCGCACGCCCCCCGGGCGTGCCGCGCCGTCGGGGACGTGGTCCAGGATAGCCCATTATCGACTTCGACGTCAATATTATGATCCAGAGCGGGAAGTCAGGCCCGGTTCCGCAGGTCGTCGTCGAGCTCGACGTCGAAGGTGCGGAGCGCCATGGCGAGGAGGTCGTAGGCGCCGACGGTGAAGACGATGTCCATGAGCTGGCGGGTTTCGAGCTCGGTGATGAGGGCCGTCCAGGTCGAGTCGGCCATGCGCGCGCCCTGCACGAGCTCGTCGGCGGCCCGCACCAGGGCGGCCTCGACGGGTGACCAGCCGTCGGCCTCGGGCCCCGACCGCACCCGCTCGACCTCGGAGCCGTCGATGCCGGCGTCTCCCGCCGACTCGGCGTGCTGCTCCCACAGATAGGTGGAACCGCGGAGCGCGGCCACGCGCAAGACGAGCAGCTCGCGCTGGCGGGCCGTGATCGTCGAACCATAGAGCAGATGGCCGATGAGCTGGTTGTAGGCACCGGTGAGCGGCGGGTGATGGGCCTGGAGGCCGAGCAGGTTCAGACCCTTGGGCCGCGACGGGTCCCGCGGGCTCGGGGGCTGCAGGGGGGCGAGCGCGTCGCGCATCTCCCGCGGCCACTCGCGGGGCGGGATGGGATCGACCCGGCCCACGTCAGGTGTTGCGCCCGCCGTTGACGCCGAACACCTGACCGGTGATGTACGACGCCTCCTCGCTCACGAGGAACGCGGTGGCGGCCGCGACGTCCTCGGGACGCCCGATCCGACGGACCGGGGTGCGCTCGGCGTGCTCGTCGACCCCGCCACCGAGGAGTCCCTTCGCCTCTTGGGCCCGCAGCATCGGGGTGTCGATGAACCCGGGCGGGATCGTGTTGACGGTGACGCCCTTGGGGCCGAACTCGAGGGCGAGGGCCTTCGTGAGCCCGATGACGCCGGCCTTCGCCGACACGTAGGCCGCCATGAACGCCTGGCCGCTCTGCGCACTGGACGAGGAGATGTTGACGATGCGACCCCAGCGGGCCTCGAGCATGTGCGGGAGTACGACCTGGCAGCAGTGGTAGGTGCCGGTGAGGTTGATGTCGAACACCCGCTGCCAGGTCCCGGGGTCGATCTTCAGGAAGGCGCCGAAGAGATGGAGCCCGGCGTTGTTGACCAGGATCGTGGGAGCACCCAGACGGTCAGCCACCTCGGCGATCGCGACCTCGACGCGGGCGCGGTCGGTGACGTCGGCCTCGACGCCGATGGCCCTTCCGCCCCCGGCGGTGATCTTCGCCGCCGCCTGCTCCGCCGAGGCGGCGTCGCGGTCGAGCACGGCCACGGCCGCGCCGTCGGCGGACAGCCGCTCGCTGATGGCCAACCCGATGCCCGAACCGCCGCCGGTGACCACGGCGACCTTGTCGCTCCGGCGGCGCGCGGTCATCGGGTCGCTCACCTGCTCACTCCGTCACGAAGGCCGCAGTCCGACGGTGGAAGCGCCACGCACCGTCGGCCTGGTGGAGGACGTCGTGATAGCGCCCCACGAGCTCGATCGACCAGCCGTCCTCGCCCTTGAGGATGAAGATCACGTCGCTGCTGGCGCGTGCTTCGTGCTCGCTCCAGTCGGTGACGTGGGTGTTCACCACGAGGTGGCGTTGGGGCCGCCTCGGCCTCCACTTGGTGAACGCCTCGCGGAGGGCGGCGTGACCCTCGTGGGTGCCCATCCCCGGGATCTCGATGCCACCGTCGGGGCAAAAGGTGTCGACGACGTCGTCGCTCCGGCCGTCGTCGAGGGCCTGGGCGTAGGCGGCCATCGTGGCGCGGATGCGCTCGACGATGTCGGCGTAGCTGACTTGAGGAGTCGACTCTGGCATCAAGGCGACCTCAGGAACCGAGGTCGACGACCGGCCGCTCGGCCGGGTTCAGGTTGACGGCACGGAGGGCCCTTCGGGACCTCCGTCGTACGGGCACCGGGAGTGCCGACCACTTTTGATCCATCATCGCCATGTGGCCCGTTCACCCTTCCGTGCGCTGACGTATACTAACCGGTCGGTACAATATCGAGACGGCCCACCCGGCGAGGCTGAGGCCGCGCACGGCACGGTAACCCAACAGCTCGCGGCCCCATGACGAAACCTCCCGAACCCGCACCTGACGAGAGCCCGCGCCGGCTCACGAGCGACGTGCTGGTCGTCGGCGCGGGCGTCACCGGCATCTACCAGTTGTACCGCGCCGCGCGGCGGGCCTCTCCGTCCAGCTGCTCGAGGCGGGCGACGGCGTCGGGGGCACGTGGTACTGGAACCGCTACCCGGGCGCACGGTTCGACTCCGAGAGCTACACCTACGCCTACCTGTTTTCGAAGGAGCTCTTCGAGGAATGGGAGTGGCAGGAGCTCTTCGCGGAGCAACCGGAGACCGAGCGCTACCTCAACCACGTCGTCGACCGGTTCGATCTCCGGCGGCACATGCGATTCGGCACCAGGGTCACCTCGGCCACCTACGACGAGCCGTCCGGGACATGGACCGTGGTGACCGACGACGGGTCCGAGCTCCGGGCGCGGTTTCTCGTTGCGGCGACCGGCGTTCTCTCGGTCCCGTACTTCCCCGACGTGCCGGGGCGTGAGGACTTCCGGGGCGAGTCGTACCACACGGGAATGTGGCCGGCGACACCAGTCGACTTCGCAGGCAAGCGCGTCGCTGTCATCGGCACCGGATCGAGCGGCGTGCAGATCGTCCCCGTGATCGCCGACGAGGTTGCCTCCCTGACGGTGTACCAACGCAGCGCCAACTGGTGCACGCCGCTGAACAACGCACCGATCACGCCCGAGGAGCAGGCGCAGCTCCGGGCCGGGTTCGAGGCGATGCGCGAGGTGCTGAACACGTCCGTCGCCGGGTTCCTCCATCCGGCGCACGATCGCGCCACCTTCGACGACTCCGACGACGAGCGTCGGGCCTTCTTCGAGAAGATGTGGAACAGCCCCGGCTTCTCGAAGCTCAGCAGCAACTACACCGACCTCCTGTTCGATGGCGCCGCCAACGCGGAGTGGTGCGACTTCATCGCCCAGAAGGTCCGGAGCATCGTCGAGGATCGCCAGGTGGCGGAGAAACTCATCCCGAAGGACCACCGCTTCGGCGAGAAGCGGCCCCCCTTCGTGACGGGATACTACGAGGCGTTCAATCAGCCCAACGTCTCGCTCGTCGATCTCCGGCAGACTCCGATCGTCCGCGTGACGGAAAGCGGGATCGAGACGGTCGACGGGGAGCGGCCCTTCGACATCGTGGTCTGGGCGACCGGCTTTGACTTCGGCACCGGCGCGCTCACCCGCATGGGGATCCGCGGCCGCCACGGCCTGGCGCTGGAGGACTACTGGGCCGACGGCCCGCGGACGTTTCTCGGCGTCCAGTCCACCGGCTTCCCCAACCTCTTCTTCCCGGGCGGCCCCCACGCCGCGGCCGGCAACAACCCGCGGTACAACGGCGACCAGGTCGATTTCATCACCGACGCCATCACCTACGTGCGCGACCACGGCTACGACGTGATCGAAGTGGACGCCGCGGCCGAGGACAAGTGGACGGCCATGGTCGACCGGGGCGCCGCGGACGCGCCCTTCGGGGAGAAGAGCTACTTCTTCGGCACCAACATCCCCGGGAAGCCTCGCAAGTACCTCCTCAACTCGGGCGGTCGCCCGAAGCTGTTCAAGGAGATCGACAAGGTGGTCCGGAGCGACTACAAGTCGTTCCGTCTGTCGCGCGCGTCAGACGGTGGCGACCGGTGTCAGGGGTGAGCCCACGACCCCGGGGAGCCGGAGGGGCGGCGCGGTCAGCAGGAACCGGTTGCGTTCGTGGTCGCGCAGCCACGTCGCCAACTCGTGCAGGTACCACAGCTCTCCGAGCGGCACGCCGAGCTTGAAGAGGCAGAGGTGGTGGATCGGAAGGAGCGAATGCCGGCTCTCGTCGCGGTCCCTCCCGACTAACCCTTCGACCGCGTAGTTGTCCGCTACCAGCGCGGCGATCTGCGACTCGGTGATCCACTGCAGCAGCGACTCGTCGCGGGCGTCGAGGTACGTGCACATCGTGAAGAGCTGCTTGGGATCGGGGTTGTGGCCCCATTCGAGGATCTTGGTGGCGAAGCCGGTGTGGAGCAGGACCATGTCGCCGGGCTCGATGACGACGTCGTCGGCCGCCATGACCTCCTCGAGCGTCTTCCGATCGACGCCGCGCCAATCATGGCCCAGGTGGTGGACCAGGTCGATGAGGACCCCGCGGCCCTGCACGCCGTGGAAGGCCATGTGCTCCAGGCCGAGATGGCGCGCGAAGCAGAGGTGCTCACCGCCGTCCCCGGCCGCGTCCACCTTCGGTCCGACCAGGTCGACCCCGGCGCGGTACCCGTTGTAATAGACGGCCTCCTCGATCCCGTCGCCGTCGGCGTCGAACTCGGCGCCGGCGTGGGCCAAAGAGTCCCACTGTGTCGAGTACTGGAGGAAGAGCGTCACCTTGTCGTCGTTCCACACGTCGACGTACTTGGGGTGCCCCCACTCCTTCATCTGGCTCTGATGGACGTTGTAGAAGGTGTCTCGGTTGCCTTCCATGTCCTCGGTCGGCGCCAGGACCGGAGGGAAGCGCCGCTGGTTCAGGGCCGTGCCACCGGGATAGTCGAGCGGCAGGCTGAGGCAGAAGGTGATGCCGGCCTCCACCTCCCGCACCCCCTGGAGGACCTTCTCGGGGGTGAGCAGATTGATCCGACCGAGCTCGTCGTCGTCGCCCCAATCGCCCCAGGTCGAGCCAGGCGGGCGTTGCGTCCACAGCTTTGTCACGGCTTCTGCTCCTTTGACGGTCGCTCCTTGATGAGCTCCGGGTAGCACTGCGCGACGAGCATACGGCAGCCCTCGCGCCAGGAGATCTCGCATTCTCCGAGCACTTCGTGCCTGAAGGTGGTGTCGGCCACCAGTGAGCACCATGCCGCGTTCGTGTACTCGAAGCTCGGCTCCTTGCCGATCAGCTCGCCCATGTACGTGCAGGACGCCTCGACCGTGACGATGTCGTCTCCGCACCAATTCACCACCAGAGGAGGCACACGGCCGGCTTCGAGCGCGGCCACGCCCAGCCGAGCGCAATCCGGTTCGAAGATCGGCCGCGTATACGTGGGCGCGTCAGGATGGAGTCGGATCGACTTCCCCTGGACAATGCGGTCGAGGCGGTCCCGCATCGGGCCGCCGTCGACGCCCGACGCACCACCGACGCGGATGATGGTCGTCGGGATGTCGAGGCTGCGCGAGAGATAGCTAACGACCGCTTCGTTGGCCGCCTTGGTGAACGAATAGGCACTCGTGGTGTGGATCCCGAACGGATGGGATTCGGGGACCGGCGTGTCGCCGCCAGGCGGGTCGTACAGGGAGATGGTCGAGGCGAAGAGGAAGCCCTTTGCGGACCGGCAGTGCGCCATCAACCGACCGGTTGCGTCGGCATACGCGTCGAACGAGTTCGGCCATCGATCCCTCGACGGGACGTCGATCCGGCCCGTCGCATCCCGGGTCAAGGGCAGTGCGCTGTGGAATACGTAGTCGAAGTCGTCGGGCAGATCGTGGAAGGACTCGAACAGGTCGTGCCGGATGCACGTGACGCCGCTCGACTCCAGCTTTTTGCTCGCTCCGGGCTTCGAGAAGCGAGCCATGGCGAACACGTCGTTGTCGGGCGTGAGCAACCGCAGCGCGGGCGCGCTCACCGGCCCTTGCCCGCCGATGAACAACACCTTCTGCCCCTGCACGGCCGGCGCCTTCGCGCTCAGAAGCCGAGGTCGAGCACCGGCTTGTCGAACGGCGCCACGTTGACCACGTGCAAGGCCGGGAGCAGGCGCTCGTAGGGTAGGCCGGCGAGGAAGCCGTCGACGGTCCGCTCAAGGTTGGAGATGTGGCCCTCGAGCCGCTCGTTCAGGCGCATGTACTCGAAGCCCTTCGCGTGGAGGCCCTTCTGCTGTCTCGGGATGTTCGAGAAGTCCTGCGCCGGGATCGGCGGCCATCGATGGTCGTCACAATCCCAGACTTCGGGCGGCGCAGGTGTCACCGGCTCCTCGCCCTCGGGGAAGCGCGCCAGCGACCAGATCTCCATCAGGGTCTCCTCCGGCCCCAACGGTCGGAACCGGTACGAGGAGGCGCTGCTGTACATCGGCAACACGAAGTAGTGCGGGAAGCATTGATAGAACGTGTCGTTGAACCCGTGCTCGTCGAGTTCGTTGATGTCGGGGGTGTCTGCGCCCCGCTCCCGGTGCCAGCGCATCACGGCGTCGTTCAGGGCGCGGTTCCACGTCGAAACCGCGAGCTCCGGGTCGGCGGGCAGCTCCATGCCGCGCAGGCCCTCCGCGACGCGAACATCGTTCGCGTGGACCATCCCGTCCATGCCATCGCTCATCGCTCGGAGATATTCGATCTCCGCATCGACAAAGGCACGCGGCTCGAACGGCGCGCCCGGGCGCAGCGAGTACCGCATGCCGGGGATGTCGAGCTGGGGGTGCGTCACCACCACGTGGTACATCTCGACGAACGCCTCGATCGCAAGCTTCCAATTCACCGGGAGCCGGGCTGCGTACCACTTCTCGGCCCGCAGCGACTCGACCTTCCACGCGTCGAGGATGGTGGCGGCGGGCTCCATGCACTCCCGTACGGGCGGAGCGTCGTTGTCAAAGTTGATCCACGCGCACCCACCCCACACCTCACATCGCACCGGAACGAGGTCGACGTCGCCCCGCTCGACGTTGTGCGGGGCGAACGACTTGCGCCGCGGGATGCCGGTGTTCGCGCCGTCGAGGCCATAGCACCATCCGTGGAACGGGCAGGTGAACCCGCTCTCGCACCTCCCTCGACCCTGGACGAACCTGACGCCCCGGTGGCGGCAGGCGTTCTCGAACGCCCGCACCCCCATGTCGTCGGTTCTGAGCACGACGACGGACTGGTCGAGGATCTCGTACTCGACAAAGTCGTGAGGTCGCGGGATCTCCTCGAGCCGGCATGCCATCTGCCAGACCCTCGGCCACAACCGATCGACCTCCAGCCTGTAGAAGTCGGGGTCGAAGTAGCGCTCCTTGGGAACCCGGTCCGGGAGCGTCGGATCCATCGCGTACGGCACCGGCAGTGCCGACCGTTTCTGGTCCACGATCGCCACCGCGGCCCCCCTTCCCTGTCGGAGTGCGTCCTTGCGCGGGAAGCGTATACTAACCGGTCGGTACAAATCCGCCTGGCGTCGAGGGAGGACGCACCATGATCAAAGAGGACTTCGTCGTCTCGGGCGACGGGCACCTCCTCGAGCCCACCGACCTCTTCCGGACCCGTCTCCCGAAGCACTTGCGCGATCGGGCCGTGTGGGAAGAGGACTTCGAGGTCGAACCCCTTGTCGCGGGTGGCGCCAGGGTCTTCCGTCGGCTGCACACGCCCGGGTTCGAGGGCTGGACGATCTCCCGGTACCGCCAGACCCGTGGGCGGATGCCGGAGGGCGATCCGGACATGATCCTCGAGGACATGGACCTCGACGGGGTCGATGCCCAGGTGTTGCACCCGAACCTGTCGCTGTTCGGGCTGTACTCCGACGACCACGAGCTCTCGATGGCCCACGCCCGGGTCTACACCGACTACGTCATCGAGCGGTTCTCGCCGTACTTCTCGCGTCTGGCTCCGACGGCTCCCATTCCGATCACCGACGTCGACGACGCCGTGGTCCAGATCGAGCGCGTCGCGGCCACCGGGTTCCGCGCCATCCTCCTGCCGGCGACGCCGCCCAAGCCCTACCACTCACGTGACTTCGACCCGATCTGGGCAGCGGCCCAGTCCAACGGCGTGCAGGTGTTTTTCCACACGCAGACCGGGGGTGTCAAGGTCAACGACCCGGCCTCCACGACGCTCAAGGTGGTCATGGAGTCGGCGGCGCAGGTGAACAAGCCGATGACCGAGGCGTCGGCGTCGAAGCGCATGGTCACCCAGGCGGTGTACGCCGGGCTCGTCCCCGGGAAGCTCATCTGCGAGCTGATCGGCGGCGGCGTCGCGGAGCGCTACCCCGACCTCCACTTCTCGCTGATCGAGTTCAACGCCCACTGGCTCGCGTCGTTGGTCGGCGGCATGGACAAGTGCTGGGTCACCGGCATCGGCCAGGATCCCGACTGGTGGATCGGGACGTGGGACGACACTCGCCCGCCCAATGACCAGGCCAACATGGCTCAGCTGTTCCGCCTGAACGAGAAGTGGCCGTACCCGCTCATGCCGAGCGAGTACGTCAAGCGGCAGTTCCACGTCCAGTTCCAGGACGATCCGGTGGCCCTCGCCTGCCGGCACATCACAGGGGTGTCGACCATCGTGTGGGGCAACGACTATCCGCACGCCGAAGGGACGTTCCGCGGCAGCCGGGAGCTCATCGCGACGCAATTCGCCGGCGTTCCGGCAGAGGAACGGGCCGCCATACTCGGCGGAACATTGGGTGGGCTCCTGGGTTTCGAGGCCCCCGTCGCCGCCTGACAGCACGTGCGCCCGTAGCAACCCTTCGCCGTGGTCAGGAGCCCTCGCTCACCCGAGACCAACCGTCTCCGGGTGCGTCGACGTGGATGATCTCCGGGACGCCGGCGAGAAGGTGGGGTAGCCGCTCCGTTGCCGCCTTGAAGTGGGCCGACTGAACATGGGCCTCTCCTGCTTCGGCGTCACGGAAGACCTCCACCAGGACCCACACATTTGGGTCTTCAGGACTGCGGTACCATTCGAAGGAGATGTTGCCCGGTTCTGCTCGTGTCGACGTCGTGAACTCCTCGACCAACGACGGCCACTCATCCGCGTATTTGGACCGCACGTGGTGTTTGACGACGACGAGAATCATCTGAGCCTCCGTGCGTGCACCGACCGGTTAGTCTAGAGAACCTTGGATCCGGCCGTCTTCACATTTGAGGCACGTTCTTCAGGCCGCCAGCCAGAGGCGTGCGTGCTCGAGGCCTCGGTGGCCGCCTGAGCGAGCTCGGTTTCGAGGGGCGCGTCGCGATCATCACCGGCGCGGGGCGCGGCATCGGCCGCGCCTATGCGTTGCTGCTCGCCGAACGGGGCGCCCGGGTCGTGGTCAACGACCTCGGCGGGACGATGGACGGCGTCGGCGCAGACGCCCAGCCGGCCGCAACGGTCGCCGGCGAGATCGTCACTGCAGGCGGTGCCGCCGTCGCCGACACCAACGACGTGGCCGCGGTCGGCGGCGCACAGGCGCTGGTCGACGGGGCGGTCGAGCAGTTCGGGCGCCTCGACGTCGTCATCAACAACGCCGGCATCATCCGGTGGGCCGGCTTCCCGGAGGCCGACGCGGACAATCTGGCGCGGCACCTGGCGGTGCACGTGGGCGGTTCGTTCAACACCACCCGCGCCGCGTGGCCGCACATGGTCGAACGAGGCTACGGCCGCATCGTGATGACGACGTCCACGGGCATGCTGGGGCTGCCCACCAACACCTCGTACGCCACCGCCAAGGCCGCCGTGATCGGGCTGACACGCAGCGCGACGCTCGCCGGCGCCGCCCACGGCATCAAGGTCAACCTCATCGCGCCGGCAGCGATGACCCGCATGGCCGGCCAGGGAGCCGGGAGCCGGGAGATGTCGCCTGCGCTCGTCGCGCCCATGGCCGCCTTCCTGGCCCACGAGTCCTGCCCCGTCAGCGGGGAGATCTATGCAGCCGGCTTCGGCCGCTTTGCCCGCATGTTCATCGCTTCGACCCCTGGGTACGTCCATTCGGGACCGGAACCGACGGTGGAGGACGTCGCCCGCAACTGGGCGACGATCAACGACGAGACCGGGTACTACGTCCCCGCCGACCTCACCGAGTGGTCGACCGCCTTCATGGCACACCTACGCCCGGAGGGCGCAGACCCGGCGCCCTGACGACGGTGGGCAGGGCGGGGCTACTCGTCCAGCAGGTCGGGCTGCACGGCGACGATCCAGTCATAGAGCGGCTGGAACTGCCGCCACCCGACGGAGTGCCCGCCGGTCTGGCCGGCGGTCTTGTGGGCCGCCTCGGGGTCGATGAGCACCGGTGTGCCCGCCGCCTCGGCGAGCAGCTGCGCTTGGCATGTGCGCTCCATCGTGATGAACCACCACGCCGCCTCGTCCACCGAGTGCCCGACCGTGAGAAGACCGTGATTCGACAGGATGGCGGCTTTGCAGCCGCCGAGGACGTGGGCGATGCGCTTGCCCTCCTCGAGATCGAGCACGGCGCCGGTGTAGTCGTCGAACACCACGTGGTCTTCGTAGAAGGCGCACGCGTCCTGCGTGAGCGGGTCGAGCGGGCGGCGCAGCGACGACCAGGCCTTGCCGTGCACCGAGTGGGCATGGGCGGCCGACACGACGTCGGCGCGTGCCGCGTGGATCTGCGAGTGGATCACGAACGCCGCGGTGTTCAACGGCCAATTGCCCTCGACGACCTGGCCCCGGTCGTTCACCAGCAGGAGGTCCTTCACCCGGATCTGCTTGAAGTTCATCCCGAGCGGGTTGACCCAGAAGTGATCGCGGCAACTCGGGGTCGCGTGCGGTGATGTGCCCGGCCGAACCCTCGTCGAAACCGAAGTGCCCGAACAAGCGGAAGGCGGCGGCAAGCCGTTGCCGGCGGTGCCTGCGCTCCTCTTCGACGCGGTCGAACGTGGGGAGCACGTGGGGCGTGCGGTCGGACGGCACCGTCGCCGATGCTACTGCCTCTTGTACCGCTCAGTCCATAAGATCGCAGGATGGACTTCTCACTCAGCGAATCGGAACGCGAGCTGGTCGGGCTCTGCCGCGACTTCGCGCAAAAGGAGATCGCGCCGCGTGCCCCCTCGCGTGGGAGGAGGCCCGGTGCCCCACCGACCTGCTCCGGGAGATGGGAGAGCTCGGCCTCCTCGGCCTGCTCGTCCCCGAGCAATGGGGCGGGATCGGGATGTCGACGATCGGCTTCGTCGCCGCGATGGAGCAGATCGGCCTCGCGGACCAATCGGTGGCCGCGGCCTGGCAGGCCCACGTGACGATCGGCTCGTTGCCGCTGTTCCTCTTCGGTACCGATGCCCAGCGCGAGCGTTGGCTACGGCCACTCGCCGAAGGGCGCGCCCTCGGCGCGTTCGGGCTCACCGAACCCGATGCCGGTTCGGACGCACGTGGGATCCGCACCCGCGCCGAGCCGCAGGACGGAGGCTGGCTCATCAACGGCCGCAAGACCTTCATCTCCAACGCAGGGACCGACATGTCCTTCGGGGTGACGCTCCTGGCGCGTACCGAGTCCGCGGAGGGACCGACGCCGGGGTTCGCGACCCTCGTCGTCGAAAAGGGGACGAGCGGTTTCACCATGGGGCCGAAGATGCGGGGCATCGGGTGGCGGGGTCTCGACACGCGTGAGCTGTACTTCGACGACGTCTGGGTTCCCGACGAGCACCTCATCGGCGATCCGAACCTCGGGCTCGGCCAGTTCCTGCGCACGCTCGAGGTCGGTCGCATCTCCATCGCGGCACTGTCGCTCAGCCTCACGCAAGCCGTTCTCGACATGGCGACCAGCTACGCCAGTCAGCGTGTGCAGTTCGGGCAGCCCATCTCCAAGTTCCAGGCCGTGCAGTTCAAGCTCGCCGACATCGCGACCGAACTCGAGGCGGCGCGTTGGCTGACGTACCGTGCCGCCTCCTTGCGTGATGCCGGTCAGCCGTTCCAGAAGGAAGCGGCGATGGCCAAGCTCAAGGCCAGCCGGGTCGCGACGTGGGCGGCGTCGGAGGCCGTGCAGATCCACGGTGGCCTCGGGTACATGCTCGACACGCCGGTGGCCCGTTTCTACTGCGACTCCAAGGTGCTCGAGATCGGCGAGGGCACCAACGAGATCCAGCACCTGGTGATCGCGCGCGCTCTGGGGTGCTGATCAGACCGCGGCGAGGCGGAGGATTGCCTCGGTGATGTCGGTGCGGTCGGGGAGCCACGCCCGTTCGAGCTCGGGTGCGTAGGGAGGAGGAGTGGCCACGGCGCCGACCCGTTCGATCGGCGCGTCGAGATCCCAGAACGCCTCACGCCCCACGGTCGCCGCGATCTCGGCGCCGATGCCGAACGGGACCACGGCCTCATGGGCGACGAGAAGTCGGCTGGTCTTGCGGACCGAGTCGAGGACCGGTGCCAGGTCGAGGGGCGCGACGGTGCGCAGATCGACGACCTCGACCGAGATGCCGTCTTCCGCCACGCGCTCAGCGGCGGCAAGTGCCTCGTGGACCATCCGTGAGACCGACACGACGGTCACGTCGTCTCCGGGTCGGACGATCGACGACGTGCCGATCGGGAGGACGTAGTCGGACGGCGGCTGCGGTCCCTTCATGCCATAGAGCAGCCTGTTCTCGATGAAGACCACGGGGTTCGGGTCCTGGATCGCGGCACGCAGCAATCCGTAGGTGTCGGCGGGGGTCGCCGGCATGACGACGCTCAGGCCGGGGATGTGGGCGAGGAGCGCTTCGAGGCTCTGAGAATGCTGACTTCCCGAGGAGCGCCCGGCACCGAATTGCGTGCGCACGGTCAGCGCCATCTGCGCGGCGCCACCGGTCATGAAGGGCAGCTTGGCGGCCTGGTTCAGCAGCTGGTCGAAGCACACGCCGAGGAAGTCGACGTACATCAGTTCGACGACGGGTCGCATCCCGGCCATGGCCGCGCCGACGCCGAGGCCCACGATCGCGGTCTCGGAGATCGGCGTGTCGCGCACTCGATCACCGAACCGATCGCGCAAGCCTCGAGTCAGCCCGAAGACGTTCCCGCCCTCCCCGACGTCGATGCCGGCGACGAACACTCGGTCGTCGCCGGCAAGTTCGGCTTCAAGCGCCGCATGGATCGCGTCCATGGTGCGAAAGACCGGCGCGTCGTCGCCGGGCGGCTGGGGTTCCGCTCGCGCCGGCCGGGCATGGAGGACGAACTGAGTCAGCCCGGCGGCGTCAGGAGCCCGAAGTCGGCGGGCCGCCTCGACCGCGCCGTCGAGCTCGTCGGCCACCGACGACTCCAGGGCCTTGATCTCGTCGTCCCCGACTCCGGCATCTCGAAGCCGGAGCTCGTGCGCCAGCAGCGGATCACGTGCTTCCCATTCCTCGATCTCCTCCGCCGATCGGTAGCGCTGTGGATCGCCTTCGTAGTGACCGTGCCAGCGGTAGGTTGTGGCTTCGACGACAGCGGGGCCGCCACCGGAGCGGGCGGCGAGGACGACGCCCGCCATCGTGGCCGCCGTCGCCACGACGTCGTTGCCGTCGACCGCGGCGTAGTCGATGCCGTAGCCCGCGGCGCGCCGCTCGAGCGAGGCCGCGTTCTGCGTCGACGTGGGGGAGAACTCGGCGTAGCCGTTGTTCTCGCAGAAGAAGACCACCGGGACGTGCCACACCGCGGCGAGATTGAGTGCTTCGTGGAACGCACCCTGCGCCGGCGCGCCGTCGCCGAAGAACGCCACGGCGACCCCGCCGTCGCGGCGCAGCTGCGCTGCGGCCCCCGCTCCCACTGCGATGGGCAGGCCCGCGGCCACGATCCCGTTGGCGCCGAAGATCCCGAGTTTCGGGTCGGCGATGTGCATGGAGCCCCCGCAGCCGCGGTTCGTCCCTTGGTCCTTGGCCATCAACTCGGCGAACATCCCGAGCGGGTCCATGCCCTTGGCGAGGCAGTGGCCGTGGCCACGGTGGGTGGACGTGATGACATCGGCCGGGCGCAGGGGCCAGCACGCGCCCACCGCAGCCGCCTCCTGCCCGATCGAGAGGTGCACGAAGCCGGGCACCTCACCGTCCCGGTAGAGCGCGGCCACCCGCTGCTCGAAACCGCGGATGCGCAGCATCCGGCGGTGCATCTCCACGAGCTCGGCGTCCGCGAACGAGGAGGAGGGGAACCGGCTGGCTGCCACGGAACGGTAGTGTACTGGTCGGTACAAAGTGAGACCACAATGACCAACCAGATCGAGATCCCCGAGTCGTTCCCCGGACCCGGCGCGGTCACCCGGAAGCGGGTGGTGATCACCGGTGCCAGCCGAGGCCTCGGTGAGTTGCTGGCACACGCGTTCTCGCACGGCGGCGCATCCGTCGCGCTCGTGGCGCGCACAGAAAGGGACCTGAAAGCGGTGGCCGAGGCGCTTCCGGGACCCTCACTGGTGCTCAGTGGCGACGTGACGGACGAGGACTTCAACGAAGCGGTGGCCGACACCACGGCGGCCGAATGGGGCGGGCTCGACGTGTGGATCTGCAACGCAGGGATCTCGCCGATCGTCGCGAGCCCCCGCCAGACGGAGGCATCGGTCTGGCGACAGGTCCTGGAGGTGAACCTCACGGGCGCATTCCTCGGGGCCCGGGCGGCGGCCCGGGTCATGGGCGAGGGCGGGCGACTGATCCTCACCGGCTCGGTCCTGGGAGAGCGCCCGCGGCGGGGGCTGACCGCCTACAGTGCCTCGAAAGCCGGACTGGTCGGCCTGGCCAAGGGCCTCGCGCTGGATCTCGCCCCTGCCGGCATCTCGGTGAACGTCGTCGCTCCGGGCTGGTTCGAGTCGCCCTTGGCCGACGGCTGGAAGAGCAACCCCGAGCTCTCGGCTGCGATCACAGGGCACACCGCACAACGGCGCTGGGGTGCGCCGAGCGACCTGGCCGGGGCCTACCAATTCCTGGCCTCCGACGCGTCCGCGTTCGTCACCGGCACCGTCCTCAATGTCGACGGCGGCTACCTGCTGGTATGACCGCGGCGCGACGGGTCATCGCCATCACGGGCGCGGGCGGCGCGCTCGGCGCGGCAGTGTCGCGACAGCTGTCGGGTGAACCCGCCACGGATCTCGTGCTGAGCGACGTCAGTGCACCCTCGCTGGAGAAGACGCTCGCCGGTCTGCCCGAGGCGGACGGAGGGGTCGAAGCGAAGATCGCAGACGTCAGCGAGATCGCCGATGTCGAGTCCGTGGTCACGCTGGCCGTCGAGCGCTTCGGCCGGCTCGACGTGCTCGTCAGCAACGCCGGCATCCTCTCGCCAAACGGGCGGATCCACAATCTCGAGACCGAGGTCTGGGAGCGCTCGTTCCGGATCAATCTCCTCGGAGCGGTCAACGGCATCCGTGCCGCGGTGCCCGTCATGCGCGCGCAGAAGTCCGGCTCGATCGTGCTGACGGCATCGGTCTCCGGCATCACGGCGTGGTCACACGCCGCGCCCTATTGCGCGACGAAGGCCGCGGTGATCCAACTGGCCAAGGTGGCCGCAGTCGAGTATGCCCGCGACGGAATCCGTGTGAACTGCGTGTGCCCGGGGACGTTTCTCTCCGCGATCCATGCCGACCTTCCGCCGGACGCGCTCGACGCCATCGCCGCTCGGCATCCCCTCGGACTCGGATCGCCCGTCGATCTCGTTGGGGCGTACTCCTATCTGGCGAGCGATGCGTCGCGCTGGACGACCGGGTCGGCGATCGTCGTCGACGGCGGGTATTCGGCGCCGTGAGCCCTTACCTGTCCACCTCAGGCGTATTGGCGATCCCCCGCATGAAGATCTCGGCAAACGGCTTGGCCACATCTCGGGCCGACAAACGTCCACCCGCCTTGAGCCACAGGTATGTGTAGTTGTGCATCCCGAGCCACGCCAAGGCGGTCAGCCTGGGCTCCACGTCACGAAACGCACCGGAGTCCACACCGGCCTGGAGGACCGCTTCGACCCGGCGCTCGTACTCCCGGCGTCGCCCACGGAACCGCTCGGCGCGATCCCCGGTGAGGGCCGGGAACTCGTGCAGAAAGACCCACACGTGGTCCGGATAGCGATGGATCACGTCCAGCAGCTCGTCACCGAGCATGGCCAGCTGCTGCGGCGGCGAGCCGCCCGCTTGCGCCACGCGCTCGGCGCCGGTCATGACCTCGTCCATGACTCGATCGTGGATCGCGGCGAGGAGCTCCTCCTTGGAGCCTATGTAGTGATAGAGCGCTCCCTTGCCGAGATCGTTGGCGGCACAAAGCTCCGTGATACCCGTGGCGTGGTACCCGCGCTGGGCGAAGATGCCCGCTGACGTGTCGATGATGGCCCGCCGGCGCGCGAGCCACTTGGGACTGCGTCGAGACTGGTCGGCGGTCGCCTCTGCCGGGGACATTGGCTGTGACACTAGCGGTCTGGCTGCCGGCATCCCCGCTTCCACCGATCGGAGCGAGGTCGTGCACGCATCCCGGCACTCGTCCGCTCCGAGGCAGTGAGGTCGCCGTCATGACGCTCGCCGGGGCACCGCAGGCGGACCTGAATTGGTTCGCCGTCCTCGCGCATCACGCGACCCGTACACCCGACAACGCGTTCACCGTGTTCGAGGGTGCGACGGTCACCTACGGGGAGATGGCAACGCGCGTCGTCAGGTTGGCCGGCGGCCTCTGCGAACGTGGCGTCGGACGGGGCGACGTGGTGGGCATCCTCTCCTACAACTGCCCCGAGTTCCTCGAGACGGTCTTCGCCGCGAATTACCTCGGCGCCATCGCGATGCCGATCAACTGGAGGCTCGCCGCCCCCGAAGTGCGGTACATCCTCGAGCACTCCGGGGCGGGCGCGCTCGTCTGTGACGAATCGCTGATCGACGTTGCCAACGAGGCCACGGACGGAATGGGGGATGCGCTCCTTCGTGTGAGTGTCGCGACGACGATTCTCGACGGCTGGACGCCGTTGGGCGATCTGGCGGCGACCTCGGACCGCTGCCCGCGCGTGCCGGTGGCGCCGGACGACGTCCACCGCCTGATGTACACGTCGGGCACCACGGGTCGTCCCAAGGGTGTCATGATCACCCACGCCAACCTGGCGTGGAAGAACCTGGCACACCTCATCGAGTTCGGATTCACGAGCTCCGACATCGGGCTGGCCTGTGGGCCCCTGTACCACGTCGGCGCGCTCGACCTGACGACCACCTCGCTCATCGCGGCGGGTGCGACCACGATCATCCATCGCTCGTTCGAGGCGTCCGAGGTCGTGGCCGAACTCGAACGATCGGGGGTGACCACGGTGTGGTTGGCGCCAGCCATGGTCAATGCCGTCATGGCGGTGCCCGATATCGAGGAGCGAGACCTGTCGTCGGTACGCTTGATCATCAACGGCGGGGAGAAGATGCCGATCCCGCTCATCGAGCGCATCCAGCGAACGTTCCCCTCCGCATGGTTCGCCGACGCGTACGGGATGACCGAGACAGTCTCCGGCGACACGTTTCTGGACCGTGACAGCATCGTGAGCAAACTCGGCAGCGTCGGCCGTCCGTGCCTCTACCTCGAGCTCGACATCTGGGACGACCGGGGGCGGTCCGTGCCGGCGGGAGATCGGGGGGAGATCGTCATGCGCGGCCCCAAGGTCTTCAAGGGCTACTGGCGGGACCCCGAGGCGACGACGGCCGCGTTCGCCGGCGGCTGGTTCCATTCCGGCGACATCGGAGTCCGCGACGACGACGGCTACCTCTACATCGTCGATCGGCTCAAGGACATGATCGTGTCGGGCGGCGAGAACATCGCGAGCTCGGAGGTCGAGCGGGTGCTCTACGAGCACGAGTCGGTGCTCGAAGTGGCGGTGGTTGCCCGCGCCGATGCTCGATGGGGCGAAGTGCCGGTGGCCTTCGTCGTCCGGCGTCCCGACGCGGCCGCCACGGCGGAGGCGCTGATGGAGCATTGCCGAGCCCACCTCGCCCGATACAAGGTCCCCAAGGACATCACGTTCCTCGATGCGTTGCCACGCAATCCGTCCGGCAAGGTGCTCAAACGAGAGCTTCGCAGCGGATGAGGGGATCGCATGGTGGCTGAGCTCCAAGAATCCAGGGGGGTACCAGGTCCGTGCCCCGCGAGACACGGGAGGACACCCGAATGATCTTCAACGTCGTCAAGCAGCCGGTACGCCCGAAGTACGCCGATGACTGGCCCGACCTGGTCCATGACTACACGATGGCGAGCAGGGCCGAGCCTGGGTGCATCTTCTTCGAGTGGTATCGAAGCGTCGAGGACCCCAACGTGTACGTGCTGGTCGAGGCGTTTCGAGACGCGGCTGCCGGAGAAGTACACGTCGAGTCGGAGCACTTCAAGACGGCGACCGGACAACTGCCGAAATGGCTTGCGGCCGTCCCGGAGATCGTGCACGTCGAGGCGCCGGGGGACGGCTGGTCGGCGTTCACCTGAGAGCCCGTACCAGCGTCTCCGTTCGTCCGGCCATCCGATCAGGGACTCGGAAGCTTCGGCCAGACGTCCTCGAGCAGATGGCCGGCCATCGTCGCCACGTCGCCGTGCACCGGGCAGACGATGAGATGGCGGGCGCCAGCTTCGACGAATGCGGCGATCCGCTCACCGACGTCGTCGATCGACCCGGCCACCGTGATGCGGTCGACCATCGCGCCGACGTCCTGCCGATAGGTGGTGCTGAGGAACGCCGCGGCGCCGCTCCTCGCCGCGGCGGCGTCGGGGTCCATCGCCACCATCACGTACGCGTACCATGCGAATCCCCCGAGGGACCGCCCGTGCTCACCCGCGAGGTCGGTGACCTGTTGCACGGACGAGGCATAGCGTGACGGGGAGTAGAGGTACGGCATCCATCCGTCCCCCAGCAGCGCGGCCCGGCGGATCGCCGCCTCGCTCCGCCCGCTGACCACAATCGGCGGACCGCCGGGATTGGCCGGAGCGGGGTGGATCCGGACGCCGTCGAAAGAGAAGTGGCGCCCGTGGTGGACCACCGGTTCCCCCGTCCAGAAGCGGCGCAGCAGGTCGATGCTCTCGTCGGCGCGCGAGCCCCGTTGACGGCGCGGGACGCCGACTGCCGCGAAGTCCGACTCGTACTCTCCGCCGACACCGATCCCGAGGACCACGCGCCCACCCGAAGCGTTGTCGAGGTCGGCCACCTGCTTGGCGAGGAGCGCGGGCGGATAGAGCGGGAGCACGAGGGTGGCTGTGCCGACCGTCGCGGAGCGGGTCTGCTCGACGAGCCGGGCCAGCCAGACCACGGGTTCCGGCGAGGGATTCACCGAGGCGACATGGCCGCCCACCCAAAAGGAGCGCACTCCCGCCTCCTCGAGGCGCCGGAGCATTGCTCCATCGGTCGGGGCGACGAACCCGAGAACGGGTGGTGACACTAGAGCGCGGGCCGGCCGGCGACGCCACCGCGGGACTGGATCTGTTCTCGCAGGTGCGCCTTGACCACCTTGCCCATCGGATTGCGACCGATCTGGTCGACGATCTCGAGCTGCTCGGGCGTCTTCTGGCGGGCGATGCCCTCGGCACCGCAGTACCGGGCGATCGTGTCCAAGTCGACCGTGCGCCCCGGGGCCGGTACGACCACGGCACAGACCCGCTCGCCCGTCCGCCCATCGGGCAGCCCGAGCACCGTGACGTCCACGATGTCGGGGTGCCGGAGGAGGACGTCCTCGAGCTCGAGCGCGGAGATGTTCTCGCCGTTCCGGATGATCACGTCCTTGAGGCGACCGGTGACGACGACGTACCCCTCGGGGTCGAGCTCACCCAGGTCCCCCGTGCGGAGCCAACCCTCGTCGTCGAACGCATCGGCATCGAGGGACGGGTCCACGTAGCCCAGAAAGCATTGTGGGCCCTTCAGCCTCAGTTCCCCGTCGACGACCCGGACCGCGACGTGTGGTGACGGCCGGCCCACGGTGCGTGCCAGCTTCCCGGGGGGATCGGCGGGCGACGGGCACGACGCGATGGGGAACTCGGTGAGACCCCAGGAATTTATGACGACGTCGATGCCGAAGACCTCCCGGAGCTCCTTCAGCAACTCCGGCGGGGTGGGTGCACCGCCGGCCGTGAAGGCACGCAGTGCCGGGTAGAGCGGCATGCGTCCACGACGCCGCTGGGCACTGAGGTAGGCACGGAAGAACGGGACGCCCGTGCCCAGGATCGTCGGCTGCACGGTGGCCATGGAGTCGGCCGTCGTCGCCGGGTCGAACGTGTCGAAGAGCACGAGCTCTCCACCGGCCCGCAACACCGACGCAGTCAGGGAGATGCCACCGATGTGCGAGATCGGCCAGGCGATCGGGTAGACGTCACCGGCCCCGATACCGAGGCCCTCGGTCATGCCGAAGGAGGAGGCGATCACGGAGCGATCAGTGTGGCGCACTCCCTTTGGCGCGGCGGTGGAGCCGGAGGTGAAGTACACCCATCGGCACGCCTCGTCGGTCGTGGGTGCCGCGGGCAGTTCCGAGGGATCGGCCAAGGGCAAATTGAGATCGGGGCCGGTCGCAGCCTCGAGCGGAAGCGTCAGGACGTCGAAACCGAGTGCCGCTCCGATGCGGCCGGCCATGTCGCCGTGAGAGAAGCCCCGCCATGTCTCGGGCACCACCAGCAGCCGCGTGCCACTGGTGGCCGTGATGTGACGCACCTCCTGTTCGCGCAGGATGGGAACGATCGGATTCTGGACGGTGCCGATCCTCGCCAGTGCGGCCAGTAGGACAACCGATTCGAGGACGGTGGGCAACTGCCACGAGACAACGTCACCTGGGTGCACGCTGAGACTCGCGGCGACACGTTCCGCGGCGTTGCACAACCCGGCCGCCGTGAGGGACCGCCCACGCGAGTCCCGAAAGAGAACCCGCTCGGGGTGGCTGTCCGAAGCAGCCGCGACGAGACCCCAGACAGTCGTCGGCTCAGAGGATGGCATTCCGTTCCTTGAGCTCCACGATCTCCTCCCACGAGCGCCCAAGCTCGAGGAGGATCTCCTCGGTGTGTTGACCGTGCTCCGGAGCGCGAACGACGCGTGGTGGCACTCCATCGAACTGGGCAGGGCTCGCCACCAGCGAGAAGGGGCCAGCCGGTCCCTTGACCCGCGTCACGAGGCCATTCGCGACGACCTGGGGATCGACGGCCGCTTCCGCCGCAGTCTTGACGACCGTCCAAGGGGTGGTCAGGTGTTGCAGGGCGTCGATCCAGTCCGAGAGATCCCGCGAGGCGAAGATCTCGTCGATCACGGCTATGCACTCTCGCCGGTTGGCGTGTCGGGCCGCGGCGGTGGCGAACCGCGGGTCGTCGAGGAGATCCTTGCGCTCGATGGCCTCGCAGAAGTTTTCGAAGTGGCCCTCCGTCTGGATACCGGCGAAGTAGATCCGGCGGCCGTCGCGCGTGGCATAGGCCGCAACCATTGCATTGGGGAGATCCGCGTGTCGCATGCGTGGAATGGCCTCTACCCCGTACAGCTGGCTGGCCACGACGGCGGGTGCGGCCACCCACATGCCGGATGACAACAGAGAGACGTCGACGATCGCGCCACGACCGGTCGTCTCACGACGGTACAGCGCGGCGGCAATGGCGCCGGCGAGGAAGGCCCCGGCCGAGAGGTCGCCCATGGCGGGTCCGGGTTGAGGGACGAATTCGTCGGCGACCATGCTCGCTGCGTGTCCGAGCCCCGTTCGTGCCCAGAAATCCGTGTGGTCGAAACCTCCGAGGTTGCTCTCCTGGCCCTCCGGACCGTGAGCGGTGGCGCGCCCATACACCAGGGAGGCATTGACGGCGACGAGGTCTTCGGGGTTCACCGCAAAGCGCTGGCGGGCCCCCGGGAGCAAGTTCGTGACGAACACGTCGGCGCCCGCGACGAGCTCGAGCAACAGCTGGCGTCCGTCATCGGTCGAGACATCGAGAGCGATGCAACGCTTGCCCCGGTTCATGATCTCCCACATGAAGGACACGCCCACGTCCTTGCTCGGGAGACCGGCGACGGGAGTACCCATCATGGGATCACTCACCTTGGGCGGCACGACCTTGATCACGTCCGCACCCCAGTCAGAGAGCACCGCGGCCGCTGAGGGCGCAAAGGCATACATGGAAAGCTCGATCACGCGCACACCCCGGAGCAGGTCATAGCTCACGACTGCCCCGCCTTCCGCGGGTGCATGGCCGGACATCACAACACGGGTGCCGTCCGTCCGTTCGGCGATCACGCGTCCACCTTGAGCAATGTTCGAAGGTTGGTCTCGCAGATCTTGAGGGCGTCCTCCTCGGGGACGTCACGCAGGGACTTCTGCAGAGAGTCGCGGTTGTGGGGCCAGAGTCCGTCGCCATGCGGGTAGTCACCCTCCCACAGCAGGTTGTCGACCGGGATCTCGCCGAGCGAGCGAAGCGCGAAGTGCTCGTCGACCAGGCAGACGTACATGTGGTCACGGAACAACTGGCTGGGCGGAACCTGTCCCCCTTTCGACGTCTGCCCGATCGCGGCGTTTGGCCGAATGCGCTTGTCATGAAAGGCCTTGTCGGCGCGCTCGAGAATGTAAGGGATCCAACCCGCTCCGCCCTCGGACAGGATCACCTTGAGCTTCGGGAACCGCTCGAGGGTGCCGCTCATCAGCCAATCGACTCCGGCCATCATCGAATTCAAGCCGTTGAGCGACACCAGGACGGTCGGTGGCACGTCGTCGGACGTGGTCACGAGGCGCGAGGAGCTTCCGATATGCATGCACACGGGGATCTCCGCCTCGCTGACCACGGCCCACAGGCGGTCCCAATGTCCGGTATGGACGGAGGGAAGATGCAACACCGTCGGGTTTTCCGAGAACGCAAGGGCCTTTGCGCCCTTGGGCAGGACCCGTTCCAACTCACCGATGGCGAGGTCCAGGTCGTGGAGCGGGAGTATGACGGTGCCGAAGAGACGGTTGGGATCGGTCGCGCACCACTCGTCGAGCAGGTAATCGTTGTAGGCGCGTAGGCAGGCGAGCCCCAGTTCATCATCCTTGACGTCGAGGAAGAACCGATGCCCCGCGAACCGTGCGTAGTTGGGGAAGCAGAGTTGACCCCAGACCCCGTCGATATCCATGTCCTTGAGCCTTTCGACGGGGTCGTAGCAACCGGGACGGATCTCCTCGAAATTGGCCGTTCCCGGAGCGGGGGGATAGCCGGCCTCCTCGAACCCCGGGAGGGCGCGGCACGAGCCCATGGGGATGTAGGTGAGCTCGTCTTCGTACAGCCACGCTTGTCGGCCATCGACCTCCGTGATACGGGGACAACGGTCGCGATAGGGCGCGGCCACGCGATCCACCCACAAGTGCGGCGGCTCGATGACGTGGTCGTCGGCGGACATCAATCGGGCGGTTGTCGGCAACATGGTGGCCCTCCTCGCGACCGAGCAGAATGCACGTCTCGGGCAGGGCCGCGTCGACCCGCCATTCCCGTCCGTTGCCGGGTGACGGCCGCCCCGGAGCCTGGCACCCTCGATTAGTCATGCGACTAAGATGATATGCGCTCTGGGTCGATGCGGCAAGACGACGGAGGACAATGCGTACACTCCGCAGGTGACGAAACCCCGACCGCGTGGTCGCCAGGAGGTGATGGAGGCGCTCTTGGCCTCCTCGCGCAAGCTGATCGCGGAACGTGGACCTTCGATCGCACTGCGCGACATCGCCGACGACGCCGGCGTGAACTTCGGATTGATCTACCACTACCTGGGAACGAAGGACCAGCTCGTCGACGTCGTCTACAGCGCCGCTTCAGACTTGGCCGCGGAGCGCCTTGCCGACGCCGGACACCTCGACGTGGCGTTGGAACGGCTGATGACACTCGGCGACGGGACCACCGCTCGACTGATCGGGTGGGCCGTCCTTGAAGGACGCGGCGCATCACCCGCCTTCCGTGACTCCCCGACGCTCAGCGTGGTCGCAGACCTGATGCGGGGAGATGCCGGAGAGGCCGGCGTCACCGTCGGGGACGAAGAGGCTCGCGTCTTTGCCGCTTTCGCCATGACGATCGCGCTCGGATGGCGACTCTTTGCCGAGACCGCGCTGCTGGCCGCGGGACTCGACGAGACCAGCCCGGCGGTGTACAGCGATCGCATCCTCGGATACGTTCGCCATCTCGCCGATTCCGCGCTCAGTCCCCCGTAGCCCCGGCTCGGCTGCCAGGCACCGAGGTTCGGACGTGCTCAGGCGAGGTAATAGCCACCGTCCACCAGGAGCTGCTGACCTGTGATGAATCCGGCGGCCGGGCTGGCCAGGAAGACGATGGCCAGGGCGGGATCGTCGGCAAACCCCATACGGCCGAGGGCGCGGCCCTCGGCCCGCGCCACGATCGCCGCCAGACGCTCCCCCGAGAACATGGGGTGTTGCGTGACCTGCCCGCGCCCCTCGGTGAGGATGCCGCCCGGCGCAACGCTGTTGACCCGGATCCCACGCGGACCCCACTCGAGGGCCATATCGCGGGTGAGGCTGTCGATAGCGCCCTTGCTGGCGTGATAGACGGACAGGCCACTGAAAGGAGGGCGGATACTTCCGAGAGATGACACATGAACGATGGCGCTGCCTGGCCGCATCACCTTGGCCGCCTCGGCGGACATGTACAGCAGCCCTTTGGTGTTGACGTCGAGGAGCTTGTCGACGATCTCAGGGTCAAGGGTGTCCAGCGGTGTGGGCTCGTAGAAGCCGGCGTTGTTCACCAGGACGTCCAAGGAGCCGAGCAACTCGACCGTACGCTCGACGAGAGCTCGTATCTGCGCCAACTCGGAGACGTCCGCCTTGAAGGCCTCGACCACCACCGTGTCGTCGGTCACCAGGTTCGCCACCGCCTCGTCGAGTGCGTCGCCGTCGACGTCGTTGAGCATCACCCGTGCCCCGGCTGCGATCATGCGCACCGCAGTGGCGTAGCCGATCCCCCGGGCAGCGCCGGTGACGAGGACGGTGCGCCCCTGCAAGCTGAACGGGTCCTTCGGGGGTTGGGGTGGTTCCGCCGAGACGGTCACGTCGCCTCGACCATCGGGCGTGCCCTCCCCCGCTGTGGTTGCCGCATAGAACTCCCGTCTAACATACTTATACAAATGACTAAGCATTGGGATGGCCAGCCGGACGGACTCGGTAACCGACAAGTCCCTGCGTGGCGGCCCTCCCGGTCGTCATGTGTCTCCACCCGCCGACCCCGTTTCCTCCGTGCGCGGTCGTGTGAGACTCGACCATGACCGGTGATCATCCGCTGCAGGGCCGGATTGGAGTCATCACCGGAGCCGCGTCCGGATTCGGCGGCGCTCTGGCCGAAGAATGCGCAAGAGCCGGCATGTCCGTGGCGCTCCTCGACATCGATGGCGACAGGGCGAGGGAATCGGCGCTGTCGATGGCGGAGGCATACGGCGTGGAGACCATGGCCTGCGAGGTTGACGTCGGGACCGCACGGGACGTCGACGATGCGGCAGCAGCGGTACGTCGTCGATTCGGCGGGTGCGATCTCCTCTTCGCCAACGTGGGGGTACAACAGTTCGGGGCCGTCGAACGGCTGACTGACGATGATTGGACCTGGGTCCTCAATGTCAACGTCATCGGCACGGCCCGGACCGTCCGCTCCTTCCTCCCGCTCCTGCGAAGTCGATCCGGCATGCGACACATCGCACTGACCGCCTCGTCGAGCGCTTTGGCCCCGGGCATGCGGCTCGGTGCCTACCAAGCATCGAAGTCGGCGGTCCTGGGACTTGGGGACACCCTGCGCCTCGAGCTCGTCGACGAGGGAATCGGCGTGACGGTGATCATCCCCGCCGGCATGGCGACACGTCACCTCGAATCGAGCGCGCGTGCTCGTCCGGCCGATCTGGGGGAATCCCGGACATTTCCGGACGACATCGAGACCATGGTGGGCAGCCTTTCGATGACCGACGCGGATTTGGCGACGCCCGAACACGCCGCCCGTCATGTCCTCCGTGACATCGTTGCCAACGAGGCCTACGTGATCACCCACGGCGGATACCGGAGTGCCTACCGCTCGCGTTGTCGGGACCTCGAGCGGGCGTTTGATCGGATGGAACGCGAGTGACGATGGCTCCAAACACAACCCTGAGCCCGGAGGAAGGTGCCCATGGAGGCAGAGCTGCAGCAGATGCTGGACATCGAGTCGATCAAGAAGCTCAAGGCCCGGTACTTCCGCTCCATCGACACGAAGGATTGGGCGGCGTTTGCGCAGGTCTTCTCCGAGGACGCGCGCATGCTCGTCCCCGAGGCAGACGTCGACATCACGGGGCGAGACGCCATCGCCGAGTCCATCTCCACGCTGCTCGACGGGGTTCAGACCGTGCATCATGGCCACATGCCCGAGATCGAGATCGATTCCGGCGAGCGGGCGACGGGCGTCTGGGCGATGTTCGACTACGTCGAGTGGCCCCCCACGGATGGAAAGCGGGTGGGCATCGTCGGCTACGGCCATTACTTCGAACGCTACGTTCGTGAGGACGGGGAATGGCGGATCGCGGAGACGCGACTCGAGCGGTTGCGGCGTGATTCGCTCACCTGAGTTCGGGGAACCGAGAACACCGCAGACATCCATGGGCGTCGAACGCGAGGAAGGACGGTGCCTCCTTTGACGTCTCTCGAGGTTGTGGCAGACGGCTTCTACATGCCCGAATGCCCACGCTGGCACGACGAGCAGCTCTTCATGGTGGATATCTTCGGTCACCAGATACTTCGTGTCGACCAGAAGGGTGCGAAGCACCTCGTCCACCAATTCGGGCCTCATCAAGACGCCGGGGGGATCGGGTGGCTCCCCGACGGGCGCCTCTTGGCGGTCGAACAGCTCAGCCGCACCGTGTACTCGATCGTCGACAACGAGGCCTCGGTCTACGCAGATCTCTCGCGGTTTCAGCCCCACCCGCTGAACGACATGATCGTCGCGGCAGACGGCACCGCGTACGTCAGCGGTTTCGGCTGGGACGTCTGGGGAGGCGGCACCTTTGCCGAGAGCGGACTGCTGCGGATCCTCCCAGACGGCTCCGCCGACGTGGCGGTGAGGGACATGAGGGCGCCCAACGGGCTCGCGCTGACGGAGCGCGGCGATGCCCTCTACGTGGCGGAACCTGGTGGCGCGCGGCTCAGGCGTTTCACGATCGAGCAGGACGGCACGCTCGGCGACGGGGAGCTCGTCACGCCACATGGCGGCGGTGACGCCCCAGTGGTCATCCCCGACGGGATCTGCCTGGACGACCAGGGCGGGGTCTGGCTGGCCGACCCCGTGCACGCACGAGTCCTGCGAGTTGGGCCCGACGGGAGCACTGACGTCGTCATCCCGTTCGCACGAGGTCATCCGCTGGCCTGCGTGCTCGGCGGCCCCGGCCGGCGCACGCTCTTCATTGCGGTCAGCGACATCACCTCCAAGGCGGAACTGGCCCCACAACCGGGTGGGTGCCTGATGTCCGTCGAGGTGAACCACGCGGGAGTCGGTCGACCGTGATGCTGCGCACCACCGTTGGGGGAGATTGCGTGGGTGTACGCCATTCCCGCCGGCGTCGACGTCGAGCTCCACGTTCGAGGCCATGCCGCACGGAGTCTTCGGCGGGGCGCCGCAGACCCTCGAGGTCCGCACGGAGATGCGCCAACCGACTCATGAACCTTCGAGGAGGCTCTGACGTATGTTCTTCGCCGCCTGCGGCTCGCTCTGAGGGCAGAAGTACTCGGCCGAATAGATCTCCACCAGGTAGGACTGGAATTTGGACAGGGCATGCTGCTGCAGGGAGCGCGTCACCTGTGTGGCACTCCGGCCTCGACCGAGGGCCTGGCAGCTGAGCTCGGCGTCCGCCACGGCGCTGCCGTCGTTCACGTCGGGCCAGTGCCGCCCGACCCGGTGCAGCAGGGTCAGGTAGGCCTGCTGGGGCTGAGGGGGCAGGTGGGCATTCTCGTAGAGAACCGCCTCTGCCAGCGCGGCAGCCGGGGCGCCGTGGGCGATCCGGGGGAGGCCCCCCGGGGGAAAGACGATCAGGTCGACGTAGAGCCGACGCTGCGCCAGGTTCCCGGTCTGCCCGGGTGCGAGGGCGTGGTGCACCATCCAGACCACCCCACCGATACGGAAGAACTCCTGTCCGCCCGGGCCCGGGGCGGCCTGGCCACGGGTGGACGAGGAGAGCCACGCGTGGTCGAGCGGCTTGGTGCAGGGCCCCGTCACGGAGCTGCAATGGGCGACGCCGATGCCGTAGTCGGGAGTCCCCCACAGATTGGCGGAATAGAAGAGCCAGAAGTCGTCGCCCGACTGCACCATGGAAGGGCCCTCGACGAGGCTCCCCTCCCATGCCTGGGACGCACCGATGAGGCGGTGCGGCGGCCCGGCCACCGAGAGCCCGTCCGCGGAGAGCTGCTGGGAGTAGATGGTGGTGGGCAGACCGCAGCAGTCTCCGTCGCTCTTCCAGAGCAACCAGGGCACACCGTTGGCGGCGACGAACACGCTCGGATCGATGGCGCCTCCCTGGTCCGCGGGACAGATGAAGGCCGACGAGGAGTCGTCGACGAACGGGCCCGACGGACTGGAGCTGGTCGCCCTCGAGATGCACATCGCCGACGTCGACCGCGTGGCGGTGTGGATGCACCCGGCACTGTGGGGATTGAAGACGCAACCGAGGGGATGGGTCGCCGGTGTCGAGTAGTACATCACGAAGGTGCCGTCTGGCCGGGCCCAGACCGAGGGCGCCCACTGGAAGCCCGGCACCGTCCAACTCGGGAGCACCGGCAAGGCATCGCCGAGGTAGCGGCCCTGGAAGCCGGACGCCTCGGGAAGCTCGATGACCGGAATGTGGGCGGCGGGAGCGTAGGGCGAGCTCGCCGTGTTGCTGGCGTAGACGTAGACGGAGTCCGTCGTGGCCAGGGCGTACGGGTCGGCGAAGTCGCCATCGAACACCGGCGTGTCGTCGAGCAGTGACGTGACCACGCTGAGGTGCACTCCGTTGGCCATGGAGGGGTTGTTCCCCAAAGGTCCGAGCGTCGGGGCGCGCCCCGCCGGAACCAAGGGTTGGCCGGCCCGAGCATTCGGCTCGATCGACGTCTTCAGGGGCCCGGTCGGCGACCCGGTGTGGGCCGACGTGGACGCGCAGGCGGCGAAGAGCACGGCGACGAGGGCCACCGAGGAGGCAGTCCGTGCACATGAGCTCCGGACCCGCCTGATCCCCGCCCGCATTCCGCCAATTTCTGGCAACCCGAGTGCACCGTATGCTCACTCCTCGATGAAGGTGGCGACGCTCGGTGACTGACCCAAGAGGCCCTTGACGACCTTGCCGGCTGCGTTGTGGGGAAGTTCGGCGAGGAACTCGACGTGCGCCGGGACCTTGAAGCGGGCCAGAACCTCGCTGCACCACTCCTGCACGTCCGCTTCGGACAGCTCACCCGGAACCCGAGGGACGACGAAGGCCTTGACTTCCTGCCCCAGCGTCGGGTGGTCCACGCCCACGACCACCGCCTCGGCGATGCCGGGGTGCTCGAAGAGCCGGTTCTCGATCTCCACGGGCGAGATGTTCTCGCCACCCCGGATGATGAGGTCCTGCCGTCGACCCTCGAGGTAGAGGCACCCGCCCTCGATCTTGCCGTAGTCGCCGGTGTGGTACCAGCGGTCGTCGTCGAAGACAGCGGCCGTCGCGGCGGGGTTGTTCCAGTACTCGGTGAACGACGCCGCGCTGCGCAGCGCGATTTCACCCACCTGACCGTCGGGCAGAGAAGCTCGGGTCACCGGATCGCGCACGTCGACCTGCACGGTGGGGCCCGCCTGTCCGACCGATTCGGGGCGGGTGTACGTGAGCTCGCGGGAAAGGGACGTGCCCAGACCGTTCGTCTCGGTCATGCCGTAACCGAGTCCGAGGCCGGGCCGGGCCCACGGCAACCGCTGCTCCAGACGCTTGAGCAATTCCGGGGGCCAGACGGCGCTCCCCCCTCCGACCGTACGGAGCGAGGACAAGTCGAAGTGCTCCAATTCCGGCCAGTCGAGCAGCCGCCACAGCTGGGTCGGCACCAGTGACCACGCTGTGGCCCGGTGTTCTTCGGTCAGGCGGAGATGGACCTCCTCGGACCAACGACCGGGCGGCGGGTACACCATGGTCATCCCGGTTTGGGGGGCCAGGACGAGAGTGCAATTCAGGCCTCCCACGTGGAACATGGGCGCCGCGCCGATCGCGCAGGGTGCGTACGGGTCCGGCATCGGGCTGCCGGAAGCCACCAGCCGGGCCATGGCTTCAGCGGCTCTGAGCTGGGTGGCCAGGCCGAAGTGGATGGTGCTGCGATGTGAGATGACGGCACCCTTCGCCGGTCCGGTCGTCCCGCTGGTGAAGAGGATGACGTATGGGTCGTCCTCCCGGATCGGCACGCTGGGCAGCGTCGCACCCGCCCCGGCAACCTCCAACGCCTCGAAGTCGCGGTCGAACGAGACCACGGCCAGGCGGGAGGGGATGAAATCCTGGACTCGACGCAAACGCTGGTCGTCGCCGAGGAGGAGCTTGGGATCGGTCAGTTGGAGCATCCGCGCCATCTCCGAGCCCGTCCACCAGCCGTTCAATGCGACCGTCACGGCGCCCAATGCAGTGGCCGCCCAGAAGGACAAGACGTACTCCATGCGGTTGGCCGCCGCCACCGCCACCCGGTCCCCTCTCCCGATGCCGTATTCGCTCCGAAACGCGTGGGCGATGGCGGCAACGGGAGCGATGATGGATTGGAAGGTGAGGGAGCGGTCGGGGAAGACGACATAGGGGCGAGCGCCCAGCCGCCCGGCCCCCGAAACGAGCGTCTCCACCAGCGTCTTGGGGCGGCCCCGGAACACCTCGTAGCGGGCCCCCTGGACGTACTCCTCCACGATGTCGAAGGGAGCCCCCAGGCCCGTGAGTGCGTCGCGCACACCTTCGGGGAGACTCGGATCAGGCCAGGTGAGCATCGACTCCCCCGACCCGGCCGACGGGGCCGGTTTCCCGGCGGACGGAGGCACGGGTGCTCATTGGAGATCCGCCACGACCGACGTTCGACGCATGGATCATCCGCCGACCCGGCCCGTCCAACGCGGCGGCCGGTTCTCGAGGAAGGCGAGCACACCCTCGCGGGAATCGGGCTCCCCCATGAGCCGATGATGGTAGGCGGTCTCCAGCCGTTCGACGTCTTCGGCACTGTGCTGCCAGGTTTGCCAAAGAAGTGCCTTGGAGTACGCGACGGACAACGGAGCGGTATTGATCGCGATGTCGCGAGCCAGGTCCAGGGCGGCGGGAAGCACCTCCGCGTTGGGAAGGACCGTCCGGCACAAACCGAGCTCCTTGGCTTCTCCCCCGTCGAACAGCTTTCCGGTGAGGAGGATCTCCGCCGCCCCGGACATTCCGGCGATCCGGGGGAGCGTCCAATGCGAGTAGCCGTCCCCCATGACGCCGCGTCGTACCTGCACGATGCCGTACTTGGCTTCGCCGGCAAATATGCGGATGTCGCACTGCAGCGCAAGCGTCAAGCCCACACCGATGGCATGGCCGTTGACTGCGGCAATGACGGGCTTGCGGACCTGCCAGGCCGTCATGGCCACGGCGGCCGCGCTGAACGTCGACTCGTCGCGCCGGCGGAAGGTGTCTCCAGCGTCCGACAGGTCGGCTCCCGAGCAGAAAGCGGGAGGCGTACCGGTCAACACCACCGCCCTCACGTCGTCATCGTCGTCGCAGCGGTGGTAGGCGTCCGAGAGCGCCGCCGGCATGTCTCCACCGAACGCGTTTCGCGTCTGCGGCGAGTTCAGGGTGATGGTCGCAACGCCGTCGGTCACGCTGAGCAGCACGGAAGGCCGGCCGTTGCTCATGACGCCACCTTCAGCGCAGCGACGAACTCACGGATGAGATCGTCCGTGACGGCATAGTAGGGGAAATAGGCGCAGATGCGGTCGCAATCCGGGAAGCGACGCACGATCTCCGCCGCACAGTGCGTCGGAGTCCCGTGGACGGCCAGGGTTCCGAGCATGTCGTCGTCGATCAGCTGCGACATCGTCAGCCATTCTCCGCGCTTCGACAGCGTGTTGAGCTCCGGTTGCAATTCTCCCCATCCCTCGACGTCGAGGACCGGCTTGTACGCCGGTGTGGACCCGTAGAACGCGAGAAGGTTGCGCACTCCTTTGGCCGCCTCCAACTCCTGGTCGGTTCGACCTACCCCGACGATCACCTCGGCTGTCAACTCGATGTCATCCCGCCTTCGACCGGCCGCGACCAGCCCGGCCTCGACTGCAGGTCTCGTGCGCTCTCGCATGTGACGCTCGGAATTGAACGGCATCACCAGAATCCCGTCCGCCACTTCGGCCGCCATCTGGTTCATTCTGGGGCCCAACGCACCCACCAAGATCTTGGGAACCCCGAACGGATTGGGTCCCGGGTTGAACGCCGGCGTCATCAGCGTGTGCGAGGTGTAGTCACCTCGGAAGTCGAGCCTCTCCCCTTCCTGCCAACTCCGGAGGACGGCCTTCGTCGCCAGTACCCACTCTCGCATCTGTGCGACCGGCCTGTGCCACGTCGCTCCGAACCGCTTCTCGATGTGGGCCCGGACCTGTGACCCCAAACCGAGCCGGAACCGGCCGGCGGAGAGCAGTTGAAGGTCGTAGGCGGCGTGCGCGAGATGCACGGGGCTCCGGGGGAAGGCGATCGTCACGTTCGTCATCAGATCGAGCGAGCACACCGGCGCGGCCGCGACGAGCGGGAAGAACGTGTCGTGGGCATTTTCGAAGCTGAAGACTCCGTCGACACCCGTCCGCTCCAGCTCCGATGCCCGCCGAGCCGCATCGACGACCGAATTCGCGAGCATGACATCGACCTTCACCGCCACGGTCGCCGGCCCTTCCTGCCGATCGTGCGAGGACCTTCCCCGGTGGCGAGGACCGGGGGCCGCCCTGGGATCGATCGGGCCCGTGCTCGGGCGCCCCGAGGAGTCGGATCCGACATTGCCAGGACCTCCCGTTGGTCGTCTCCTTGCCGTCAGGGCCGAGCCGCCAGGTGACCAGGCTGGTGCACCCCGCCCCACGTACGCTCCGAGATGTGAGCGCTCTGTTGTATCACTCGCGGGGCAGATCTGCCGCCACGCAACGGGGCCCTCGTCCCACGTCGACCTGCGTCAGGATGTGATATGTCCAACACGATGGATTGGGACGAGACACTCGAGGACCTGGCCAACCGTCGGGCCCACGCCCGTGCGATGGGCGGCCCGGCGCGGCTGGCGCGACACCGAGCCGCGGGCAAGCTGGACGCACGCACCAGGGTGGACCATCTCGTCGACCCGGGTTCCTTTCGAGAGCTCGGGACGCTCGTGGGGGGTGAGGTTGCTGCGGACGGGATCGTCGCCGGTTCGGGCACGGTGGACGGGCGAACCGTCATGGTAGGCGCCGAGGACTTCACGACGCTCGCCGGCACCATCGGCCCCGGCAGCAACGCCAAGCGCTATCGCCTCGCCGAGCTGGCCCTCCGGAACAAGGTCCCGCTGGTCATGCTCCTCGAAGGTGCCGGCTACCGGCCCACGGGGCAGTCACACGGGCGTTCGCCGACGGACCTCCTGATGCAGGCCCAGTGCTCGGGTCGCGTCCCCCTCGTCACCGGCGTGCTGGGCCCGTCCGCCGGGCACGGCGCCCTCGTGGCACCCATCTCCGATTTCTGCGTCATGACCGAAGAGTCCGCCATCTTCACGGCGGGTCCTCCGGTGGTCAAGGAATCGACCGGCGAGGACACCTCCAAGGAGGATCTCGGTGGGCCGAAGGTCGCGATTGCCAGCGGTGTCGTCCACAACGTGGCCGCTGACGACGCCGACGCCCTCGGGCAGATACGTCGCTACCTCTCGTACTTTCCTCCGAGTGCCTGGTCGTATCCGCCCGCGATGGCAGCGGACGACCGCGCCACCCCGCGCCCGACTCCCGAACTCCTCGACATCGTCCCGCGGGACAACCGGAAGGTCTATGACATGCGACGGGTGATCGACGTGATCGTCGATCACCCCGACTGGTTCGAGATCCAGTCGGGCTTCGGTCAAGCCATCATCTGTGCCCTTGCGCGACTGGGATCGGAGGCCGTTGCCGTGATCGCCAATCAGCCGCAGCATCTGGCCGGTTCCGTCGACGCGGACAGCGCGGACAAGGCAGCCCACTTCATTGCGGTGGCCGACGCCTTCCATCTGCCGCTCGTCTTCTTGGCCGACAACCCCGGAATGCTTCCTGGGCGCCGCTCCGAGCAGAGGGGCGTCTTGCGGAGCGGCGCTCGGATGTTTGCTGCGCAGACCCTGGCGACGGCACCGAAGATCCACCTCACGCTACGGAAGGCGTACGGATTCGGATCGATGGTGATGTCCTTGATCGGCTTCGACGGACAGGTGGCGACGTTTGCGTTTCCGGGGGCCACCCTCGGAGCGATGGGCGCCGGCGCATCGAGCAAGGCCATGAACGCGGACAAGGACGTCGCGTCCTCGCTCCGGGAAGCCGAGCTCCATGCCTCGTATCGATCGGCCGAGGGACTCGGGTTCGACGAGCTCCTCGACCCTCGGGAGACACGTGATGCCCTGCTGGCTGCGCTCGGCCGCGCCCTGTCCACCCGCCAGGCGGCGGCGGTACCCACGTCGCGCACCGCCATCACTCCCTGATCGGCGGGCAGACCCGCCGGCGCACGCCATGGGCATGTCACGGCGGGGACGGTTAGGTTGAGGCAGCTGGGTACATGGGTGGCTCGAGCTCGGCTCTCGGATCACCCTTCGCCGAGGAGGGCGCTTCGTGGCAACGCTCGTGCCAGATGGATTCGATCTGACCGATCCGGACATCCTCGCCGATCGCCTCCCCCTCGACGAGTACGCCTACCTCCGCGAGAACGCGCCGGTGTTCTGGAACGCCCAGAGACCCGAGCACTCGGGCCACGACGACGGAGGCTTCTGGGCGCTCACCCGGTACGACGACGTCAGGGCCGTCTCCACCGCTCGGAGCGGCTGGTCGGTCGAGCAGGATTCCGCCTTCGTGAGGCTCCTCGATCAATCCGAAGCGGCGCGGGACACGACCAAGGAGCTCCTGCTCTGCATGGATCCACCCCGCCACACTCGGGTTCGTGCCGTGGCCACCCGTTGCTTCACTCCCCCCGCCGTGGCCAAACTCGAAGACGACCTACGCGATCGGGCCGCACGCATCGTCTGGTCGGCCTCACGCAAGGAAACAGGCGACTTCGTCGCCGACGTCGCCTGCCACCTCCCGCTGCAAGCGATCGCCGGCCTGATGGGCTTTCCCGACGAAGACCGGGAGCGCCTCATCCACTGGAGCGACCAGATGGCGGCCACCGAGGATCCCGAGTACGGCACCATGAGCCAGACGGCGACGTTCGAGCTCTTGGCGTACGCCTACTCGTCGGCGGAGGAACGCAAGTCCCGCGACCTCGGTGACGTGACGAGTCGGCTGGTTCGTCCCGACGCGTCGGGACAGACGCTCTCGAGCGAGGAGTACGGGTTCTTCTTCATCATTCTGGCCGTCGCGGGCAACGAGACGACCCGCCAAGCCATTGCCCACGGGATGCTGGCGTTCATGGAGCACCCCGACCAGTGGGAGCACTGGAGGGCGGAGCGGCCCTCGACGGCCGTCGACGAGATCCTCCGGTACGCGTCGCCGGCGGTCGTGCTCCAGCGCACGGCGACCGAGGACACCGAGGTCGGTGGCCAGGCCCTCCACCAAGGTGAGCGGGTGGGCATGTACTTTGCGTCGGCCAACTTCGACGAGGACGTCTACACGGATCCGCGGCAATTCGACGTCTCGCGGACCCCCAACCCGCACGTGACGTTCGGCGGGGGCGGTCAGCACTACTGCATCGGTGCCAATCTGACCAAGCTCGAGGTTCGCATCATGTTCGACGCGCTGGCCGACGCGCTGCCCGACATCAAGCTGCTCGGAAGACCCAGCCGGCTTCGATCCTCGTGGCTCAACGGCATCAAGGCGCTGCCCGTGGCCTACGGGGGCGGGACGAGCTCGTGACGTCGGAACCTGTCAGCGAGCCCGCCTCCACGTCGGTGGGCACCACCGCCTGGATGGCCACTCGCCTCGGTGCCGCCACCGAGTCGCTCGAAATTCGGGCGATCGAGGTGGGTCCCCCGGGACCGAACCAGGTGCGCGTTGCCGTCGAGACCTTCAGCCTCGACTTCAACGACATCGATACGATCCACGGCCGATACGGTCTCTTGAAGTTCGAACCTCCCTTCGTTCCGGGCATGGTGGCTGCCGGCGTCGTCGATGCCTCGGGGCCAGGCGCCGAGGCGCTCCTCGGACGCCGTGTGATCGGCGTCACCGTCGGGGTGCAGGGCGGCTACGCCTCGTCGGCGCTGCTCGACGCGGCGACGGTGCAGACCCTGCCGAGCTGGCTCAGCTTCGTCGACGCGACGGCCATGTACTTCCCCTACCTCCTTGGTTGGCTCGCGCTCGCGCGTGCGTGGGCGGCTGCAGGCCGGTGAGACCGTCCTCGTCCACGCCGCGGCGGGCGGTGTGGGTTCGGGAGTGGTCCAGCTCGCCAAGGCCTGCGGCGCCGTGGTCATCGCGACGGCGGGCACCGACGAGAAGGTCGAGTTCAGCCGGCAACTCGGGGCGGACCACGCGGTCAACTACCGTACGGAGGACTTCGTCGGATACGTGGACGACGTGACGAACGGGCGCGGCGTTGACCTCGCGTTCGACTCGGTCGGTGGGCAGGTCACGAAGGACACGTTCCGGACGATGGCGTTCAACGGACGACACCTCATCGTGGGGTTCGCGGCCGATATCGCCTTGGAAGAGGAGCCGGTGAGCCTGCAGCCGGGCATCTACGGCAACTTTGACCTCGTTGGCATCTGCTTTGCCTTCGTCGACGACCCACGCCTGACGCACAGTCTGGGCATGAACTTCCTCTCGCGTGCCGATGGGATTCGCATGTGGGGGGAGATCCTCCAGATGACGATGGCCCAAGAGATCCGACCGGTGGTCGGGCGGGAGATCGACTTCGGGGAGGTCCCCCACCTGCTCGAGATGATCGAGCGCCGCGAAACCGTGGGCAAGACCATCGTGGCCGCACCACGCTAGTCCGACCGCTCAGGGCCGTTCGCTACCGCGGACGATGGTCGTTGCGTCGCGTCACGTCGATGGACGGCCTGCGGGCCCCTCGCTGGGCTCTCCCCAACGACTGTCCCCGAAGTCCCGTCCGGGCGCCTCGGCGAAGTACTGCTGGGCGATCCGGAGCACCTGCTCGTCATCGAGGTGATCGATGTCGACGCGCACGTCAGCGACCACCTTGGCCGCGACGTCCTTGTGGTGCTGCTCCACGTAGGCCACCCAGTGGTGCGACGCGTTCGACTTCCCCTTGCCATGGCCCAACAACAGAATGGCTCCGGCAGGAGACAGGGCTTCGGTGAGCTCGCGCCAGTACGCCGAGCTGTCCTCCTCGTAGGCACCCTTCGGGTTCCCGGCATGATGGTGGAGTTTGTGAAAGTGCCCGTGGGGATCAGCGGCGACGAGGCGTTCCGGCCGTTCGACTGGGCGAAGCGTCAGTCGGATAGATCGTGGCTTCGTGAAAGTCGATGACGGCGACGACGTTCTTGCCGCGGACAGGCTCCAGGTCGTCGACCACGCTCAGATCTCTTTGCCGGTGTCTTCGAGCTCTGCGACGACCGAGGCGTAGCCGGCACCGGTCAACATCCGGCGCAGGTCGACGACTTGTTGGACGTCGATGTCCTTACCCTTGGGACGGGTGATGACCTCGGTCTCTTTGCCGACCCGGACGAGGTACTTGCCGTCGTGTTGCCGTTCCACCGATCCGACTGCCTCGAGCAAGGACAACACATCGTGCCACTCGATGTTGTGCTTGGTCGGATGCTGAAAGATCTCGAGCAGGGTGTCCCGATGATGACCGCTGAGATGGGCCGGCTCGGAGGTTGACGACATCGAGATCCTCTCGTTTGTGACCGAGTTCACTGTAGCGGCAGCCGGCGGTCACCGCCCCCGCGACGCCTGCGCCGGCCTGTCGCTCGCACCCCCGGTGTGCGGCGCCATAGCCTCGTCGAGGCCGCGTTCGCCGACGCCAAGTGGCCGAGGCCTCCAGCTATTCTCCACGGATGTCTGACCCCGGTGAGCCCTCTGACCGCGGCGGACCCGGTGAGCAGCGTGGGATCGGATGGCGCCGGTTGGCCAGCGTGGTGCTCCAGAGCGTGGGCTGGCTCATCCTCGCCGGCCTGGGGATGGTCGTGGTGGTTCGCGCCGTGGCGTGGGACGAGGTGCGCTTGTTCGCTCAAGTGGATGCCGCCACCGAGGTCCTGTTTCTTCCGGCATGGCTCGTGCTGGTGGCAGCCCTCATCGGCAAGAAGTGGTGGATGGCGGGAGCCGCGGTGCTGCTCTGCGTCGCCCAGGTGATCTACGTCGCTCCCGAGATACTGGCGTATTCCTCCATACCGGCGGCCGTTCGCACCGAGCCGACCATCCATCTTTTCGACGCAAACGTGCAATTCGACAATCCTTCGATGGCGGGGTACATCGAGCAATTGAGAACCGACCGGCCAGATCTCGTCACACTCGAAGAGACAGAACCGTGGGACTTGGAGCAGTTCTTGTCGTCCGGGGTGTTCGATCACCTGCCCTATCGGTTCGTTGTGCCGTGCCATGACTGTGGTTCGCGGGGATACATCATCGCCAGTCGCTATCCCCTGGGCCATCCGACGGTGCTCTCCGTCCACGGACTCGCCTACTTGATCCGTTGTGATCTGACGTTTCAGGGACGAACAGTGCCCTTGTGGGTCGTGCACACCACGCCGCCGATCGAACCCAATTGGAACGACTGGAATCTCGAGCTCAATGGCGTCTACTCAGAACTGCAGAAACATCACCCACGGCCCCTGTTGATGGTCGGTGACTTCAACGCCTCCTGGGGAAACCGCGGCTTCCGCGCCATTCTCTCGACGGGCCTGACCGATGCGGCCGCCGCTCGTGGACAACCCTTCGACTTCACCTGGAATCAGCGCTTGCCCGTGCTGCCGCCGTTCATACGAATCGACCACGTGCTCACGGGCGGCAACCTCACGGTGACGACGATCAGCACGCACAGCGGTCCCGGAAGCGAACACAGGGATATCACCGCGACGGTGGCCGTCGGAGGGTGAACCCACTCCCGCCGCCGGCATGAGGAGCGGGGAAGTCAGGACGCCCCCGCCCGGCCCGACCGCGCCGGCTGACTCCAGCTCGACGATCTGAGACCGATCGTAACCGAGCCCTTCGAGCACCTCCCGGGTGTGCTCGCCCAGGCGTGGGGCCCTGAAGCGCGGTGCGGCCGGTTGCGCCTCGAAGTCGGCGGGGGTGGCGAGCATCGTCAAGGTCCCCTGCTCGTCTGGCACCTCCACCAGCCCACCTGCCGCCAGGAATTGCACATCGGAGAGCAAGTCCTCGACGGTCTGGACCGGCGACCAGAAGAAGTCCGGGTCCGCGTCGAAGACCTCCGCCCATTCCGACAGCGGCCGGGTCGAGAAGATCTCGTCGAGGAGCCGGACTAGCTCGATTCCGTTCTGGAAACGGGCCGCCGGTGACTCGAAACGCTCATCGGTGAGCCACTCCGGGTGGCCGACGGCCCGGGCCAAGGGTGGCCAGTGCCGCTCTCCCTCGAGTCCGACGATCCAGAAGCGCCTCCCGTCGCCGGCGGTGTAGTTGTTGACGGTCGGATTCGTCATGGTCGATCGGCTGCCGAGCCGGATCGGTGTACCCCACATGAGGGCGACGTTCACGTCGAAGCCGATGGTGTAGGCACCTTGACGAAGGAGGGACGCGGAGACGAGGTCGCCCAGCCCCGTTCGCGCGCGGGCGACGAGAGCGGCGCAGATCATGGCCGCTCCCGTCATCCCGACGGAGTGGTCGCCCATGCCGCCGCGTTGAAAGGGGAGGTCGGCGCCCGGTGGCGTGAGGGAGGCGGCCAGACCGGATCGAGCCCAGAACGCCGCAATGTCGTAGGCCGGCCGGTCCGCTTCGGGACCGGTCAGGCCGTACCCGCTGATGATGGCGTAGACGAGTCCCGGGTTGCGAGCACGGAGGCGCGCGGGGCCGAGACCGACTCGCTCCAGGGCCGACAGGCGGATGTTGGTGAGAAAGACATCGGTCCCGTCGATCAGGTCGTTGGCGACCTGGCGGCCCTCCGCCGAGGAGAGATCGAGGACGATGCTTCGCTTGGAGCGATTGTCGAGCTCGAAGACAGGGTTGCTGTCGAGGTCTCCGCCGAGCATCTTCTGGAAGCCGCGCGCCGGGTCGCCGCTCGGGGGCTCGATCTTCACGACGTCGGCTCCCCAGTCGCTCAGAATGCCTCCGACGGCCGGACCGGCGACCCACACGCCCAACTCCACCACCTTCACACCCCGCAGTGGCCCGGTCGGTTCGGTTGTCGTGTCCACGGCTCCCCCGGATCGCCCGATACGTCCGATTCCTCGTTCCGTTCCGGAACGTCGCTTCGAGTGCTGACCCTAGCTGAGCGGCTCCAACCACGGTCCGGGTGTGGGTGGGGAGGCGTCGGCGCAGTGAGGAGTCGCTCAGGCCCGACGTTGACATCGAGGCCGAGCGTCTCTTAGCGTCCGGCGGGTTGCCCGTCGGGAGGACGACCCGCGATGGACGAGGTCCATGGCAGTCGAGAGCGTGAAGGTCGAACGGCTCCATGACTGATCGGTGCGGCGTCGTCCTGGTGCACGGCGGCTCCACGACGTCGACGATGTGGGACGGCCTGCTTCCCCTCTTGGACGTGCCTGCTCTGGCCGTCGACCTGCCAGGCCGGCGCTACCGCCCCAAGGATCTGGCCACGATCACGACCCTCGACTTCGTCGAGAGCCTCGTCCGCGACTGTGCGGCGTCGGGCTTCACGGAGATCGTCGTCGTCGGGCACTCGTCGGCGGGATTCGTCTTGCCCTACCTGCCCTCGCGGGTGGGAACGGTCCGGCACCTGGTCTTCGTCGGCTGCACGGTCGCCGCCCCCGGGACCCGGCCGGTCGACCAGCTGAAGCCGGATCTCCGGCGCCGAGTGCTCGAAGGCCATGCGGCGCTCATGCGCGAGACCCAGGGTGCGACCATCGGCGGCCTCCGGCCCGGCGAGCCTCCGATCGACACGACGCTGCGCGTGGTGGAGAACGCGGGTGACACACGCCTCTTCGACGCTCCCCGCCCGGCATTGGAGACCGCAGCGTGGGAACCACTGCCGAGGAACGTGCAGCGCACATTCGTGTTCGCCCGGGACGACCCGGTGATACCGGCAGACCGAGCGCGCCAGATGGCGTCCTACGTCGAGCCCGTCGAACTCCGGGAGGTCGAGGGCGGCCACGACCCGACGCCCTCATTCGATCGACTTGCCGACTTGCTCCACGACGCTGTGGGGCCCGGACGCGGCGGCTGAACCAGACCGCCCCGGACACGTCGAACCGGCCGGTTGTATGTTGTATATCGTATGGATTCAGCGGAGAGGCGAGCCGGCCGGCCCCCGCTCCGCCTGACGCACGAGGGTCGGCGCGACGTCATGGTGTCGGGTCACGGCGGGACCGAGGGTCGCAGCTCCGTCGTCGAGGACCCAGCATGAAGGAGGAACCGGTGGTACAGCCATTCGTGGAGAAGTACGGACCTTGGGCCTTCGTGGCAGGAGCCTCCATGGGGATCGGAGCAGCGCTGTCGCACGAAGCCGCCCGACGCGGCCTGAACGTCCTGATGTTGGCGCGCGGCGCGGAGGCGCTCGGGGACACCGCTGCGGCCGTGCGGGCCGCGCACGGTGTTGAGGCGCGTATCCTGGTCGCCGACCTGGCCGACCCCGACATCGGCGCAATCGTGGCGTCCGGCGTCGCCGATCTCGACGTCGGGCTCTTCGTCTACAACGCAGCCGTCGCGCCCGCCGGCCGCTTCCTCGATGTCGACCGCGACGTGCAGCTCCTCAGCGTCACGGTCAACTGCGCGACGCCGGTGGCCCTGTGCCATCTCCTGGGCCGGCGCATGGTGGCCCGGGGGCGCGGCGGCATCGCCCTCGTGAGCTCCAACGCCGCCACCCAGGGAGCGGTGAACTTCGCCACCTACAACGCCGGCAAGGGCTTCCAGTGGATCCTGGCCGAGTCCCTGTGGGCCGAGCTGGCCGACACCGGGGTCGACGTCACCACCATCTTGGTGGGGGCCACCGCGTCGCCCAACTACAACTCGTTCATGGCGACCCTGGACCCCGAGCTGTGCGGCCATCCCGACACCGACGATCCGCTGGAGCGGGCCAGGGCGCGCCTGGTCAATCCGAACCCCCCCGAACAGGTCGCCCGTGCGCTGTACGACCAGATCGGGTCGGGGCCCGTCTGCTACGCCGACCCTGACGACGAGTTCGTGTCGCGCTGCTCGCTCGCCATGCCCAGGGTCGACGCCATCGGCGTCTGGCGATCCGTCATGGAGACTTCCACCCGGACCCCGGATCGGCAGGCGCTGTGAGCAGGAGGTTGCGGGTGGTCCAGTGGACGACCGGCAGGACTGGCTCCGCCGCGGCGCGGAGCATGATCGGTCACCCGGTCCTCGACTTGGTCGGCTGCTACGCCTACTCGAGCGAGAAGGTCGGACGCGACGTGGGCGAACTGTGCGGCGCCGATCCGATCGGCGTGACCGCCACCGACGACGTCGAGGCATTGCTGGCTCTCGAGCCCGACTGCGTGTCGTACATGCCGTACCGGCCGAACTTCGATCACCTCGTCGGCATCCTCGAGAGTGGCGCCAATGTGGTGACCACGATGTACATGCTGTCGGGGAGCGGCTACGGAGAAGAGCCGACCGCCCGCATCCGGGGGGCGGCCCTGGCCGGCGGTTCGTCCCTCTACAGCAGCGGCATCTACCCGGGCCACGCCCCGATGGTCGCCCTGGCGGCCAGCGCGATGTGCCGAAGGATCGACCGGATCTCCGTGCTCGAGTCTCTCGACATCAGCGGGTACGCCAACGAGCAGATGTTCCGGGCGCAGGGTTTCGACCTCGAACCCGACGACCCTGAGGCCCCGCAGCTCGTCGAACGGTCCTGTGGATCCTTCAAGGACCAGATCGGCGTCGTGGCTCGCGCCCTCTCCGTCCGTCTCGACGACATCCGGTTCACCGCCGAGTTCGCCACCGCCGACGAGACGACGGACTTCGGGTTCATGACCGTCCAGCAAGGGAGGATCGCGGGGTTCAAGGGGGTCATCGCGGGAATGGCCGGCGGCCGGCCCGTCATCGAGTGCCGCTTCGTCTGGAAGCTCGGTGAGCGGATGAGCCCCAATTGGCCCGTCACCCGAGGCTACGAGCTCGAGATCGAGGGCGAACCGAACGTCGTCGTGCATCTGGGGTCTCCGGACGGTCACTTCGACGGGGCGGTGACCACCGCGATGCCCTGCGTCAACGCCATCCCGGCGGTCTGCGCCGCGCCGCCGGGCATCGTGAACCAGATGGACCTTCCCTTCGTGCGGGCCGCACACCTCGTCTCGTCAGGGGAGCCTTGACGCATCCGCTATTGACGTCGTAGTCTGACACGAACTTTCCCGCGCGAGAGTCCAGGTGGAGGCGACCGTGAGCGACGTCGACTACGACCAGTACAGCGTCGAGATCAACGCCGATCCGTATCCCGTCTACCGGCGGCTGCGCGAAGAGGCGCCGATCTACTACAACGACAGGTACGACTTCTTCGCCGTCAGTCGGTTCGAGGACGTGGAGAAGGGGCTCCTCGACGCCCAGTCGTACATCTCCGGCAAGGGTGCCATCCTCGAGGTCATCAAGGCGGACATCGAGATCCCCCCCGGCGTCATCATCTTCGAGGACCCCCCGACCCATACCATTCACCGCCGCCTGTTGTCGCGTGCCTTCACCCCGCGACGCGTCGCCGAGCTCGAGCCCAAGATCCGTGAGTTCTGCGCCCACAGCCTCGATCCGCTCGTTGGCTCCGACCGCTTCGACTTCATTGCCGATCTGGGCTCACAGATGCCGATGCGTGTCATCGGCATGCTCCTCGGGATCCCCGAAAGTGATCAAGAAGCGGTTCGGGATCATGTGGATGCCAACCTTCGCACCAACGAGGGTGAACCGATGAAGGTCTCGGAGAACTTCGTGACGGGGGCGATGTTCGCGGAGTACGTCGACTGGCGGGCCGAGCATCCTTCGGACGACATCATGACGGAGCTGCTCAACATCGAGTTCGTCGACGAGACCGGGACGGTCCGCAACCTGACCCGGAACGAGCTGCTGACCTACCTCGAGGTCCTGGCCGGCGCGGGAAACGAGACGACGACTCGTCTCATCGGGTGGACCGCAAAAGTGCTGGCGGACCACCCGGATCAGCGGGCTCAGCTCGTTGAGGACCGTTCGCTGATTGCCAACGCCATTGAGGAGATCCTCCGTTTCGAGTCTCCGGCACCCCACGTCGGACGGTGCGTGGCCCGGGAAGACCTCAGTCGTCCACGGAGTGACCGTCCCTGCGGGGAGCGTGATGCTCTTTCTCATCGGCTCCGCCAACCGGGACGATCGCCGTTTTCCCGACGGGGACACGTTCGACATTCATCGAACGGACGGTCGGCACCTGACGTTTGGTAACGGCATCCATCTTTGCATGGGATCCGCGCTCGCCCGCATGGAGGGATGCATCGCCCTCGATGAAGTGCTCTCACGGTTCCCGAAATGGGAAATAGACATGGAGCACGCCCGGCTCTCACCGACATCGACCGTTCGGGGCTGGGAGACGCTTCCGGCGTTCGTTGGATAGTCCCTCCGTGACCGCGGCGGTGTCGAACCTGCCGGCCCAGCGCCAGTACAACAGCCCGCTGCGTCGCCAACGCGCGGCCGAGACTCGTGAGCGCATCGTTGCGGCGGGATGCCGGTTGCTCCGCCAGTCCTCCATCCGGGACTGGCACGCGCTCACGATCCGCGGCGTCGCGGAGCAGGCCGGAGTCAATGAGCGAACGGTGTACCGCTACTTCGGGAACGAGCGTGGCCTCCGGGATGCGGTGATGCACCGACTGGAGCAAGAGGCCGGCATTGACCTGGAGGGAATGCGGCTCGACGACGTCGCCGCTATCGCAGCCCGTATCTTCGCCCACGTGTCCTCCTACCCGCTCCGTTCGAAGGCGCCCCTGGATCCGACGCTCAGCGACGCGAACCTCCGCCAAAAGAGTGCTCTCTTCGGGGCTCTCGACGACTGGACCGCAGAATGGTCTGAGTCAGACCGCTCGTCCGCAGCTGCTCTGTTCGACGTGCTCTGGAGCGTGGCGACCTACGAGCGATTCGTCTCAGACTGGCAGATGGACCGCGATCAGGCGGTCCGGACGGTCACGTGGGCGATCGGCTTGGTCCGAGAAGCGGTGTGCGCCGGGCGACGGCCGACGTAGCCCGCGCTAGATCCCGACGTTGGTCGGGACGATCCTCCCGCCAGAGTTCTCCGCCTCCGCCACCCCCAGTCCGCTTTTGCCCCCGTTGCCTCCCCGCTTGCGCGCCTGTCGGGACCCGATCTCCTCGATCACCTCGGCCGAGCGCTCGACGTCGAATTCGTTCCCGCTCACGCGCAGTTCGGCCAGGAGCTCGACGAGCTGGCTCCGCTTCTGCTCGGGCAGGCCGATGCGCTCGTACACGCTCGAGTTCAGGTCTCGCGTTGCCTCGGTCGCGGCTCTCCGGCCCCGGGGGGTGATCACGGCGAGCGTGGTGCGGGCATCGGAAGGATGCGGCACGCGTCGCACGAGTCTCTCGTCCTCGAGTCGGTCGATGATGTTCGTGACCGTGGCCGGCGGGATGCGGAGGGTCTTGGAGATCCAGCTGAGGGTGAGGGAGGATTCCGGGTCCGTCGCCAGCCAGGCGAGCACCTCGTAGCGGGCGAACGTCAGGTCGTGCATCCTCATCACGTGGTTCACCTGGTCGTTGATGAGCTGGTAGGAGCGGAGGATCGCGGTGAACACGGCCATCCCCGAGGCCGCCTCCGCATCCCAGCGCTCCAGCCAGACGCGACGAGAAGCCTCGACGACGTCGAACGGAGCCGCCTGAAAGCCCATCCCCGAAGGATACGGCCCCGGCGGCCTGCCGTTAGGTGTCCTGGAGGAGCGTGCCACCAATGATCCCCTCCGCTTCGAGCGCGTCGATCTCCGACCGCGTGAGCCCGAGCTCGCCCAGGAGCTCCGCGTTGTGCTCACCGAGCAGCGGTGCGTGCCGTTCGTGCAGCCGCTCCGGGCCGCGCGAAAATCTCATGGGAAGCGTGCTGTAGCGGGAGCGTCCGGTCACCGGATGGTCCACCTCTTCGAAGAAGTTGCGGGCCGCGAGCTGCGGGAGGTCGGGCTGGCGGTGGGGCTGCGTGACCTTGCCGACGGGCACACCTTCGTCCCACAGGCGTTCGACGACCTCGTCGGCCGACCGGGCCCGGCACCACTCTTGCAGGAACGCGTCAATCCGGTCCTGCTCCCGGACCCGTCCCGCCGCGGTCGCCAGCGCGGGGTCGGAAGCCCACTCCGGTTCACCCAGCGCACGGCGGAGGGACTCCCATTGCTCGTCCGTCGCGACGGCGATCGCGATCCAGCAGTCGTCGCGCCCGTACTCGTCGGGTCCGGCGACCTGATAGAGGTTCTGCGGCGCCGCGGAGGGCCCGCGGTTGCCGGCACGGGCCAGCAGCGCCCCGTAGGCGGAGAACTCGATCGCCTGTTCCGCGGCGACGTTGACCGCTGCATCGACCATCGCGGACTCGACCAGGCCGCCTTCGCCCGTCCGCTCACGGTGCTCGAGCGCGAGCATCAGGCCGAACAGCGCATGGAGCCCCGCGTTGGGGTCACCCACACAGTAGGGCTCGATCGGGAGGAGATCCTGATGTCCCGTGAGCCAGGTGAGTCCCGAGGCGTCCTCGATCACGAACGCGAACGCCGATAGTTCACGCCATGGCCCATCGAGCCCGAACCCCGGCATCCGGAGCATGAGGAGATCGGGTCGGACGGCCTTGAGCGCCTCGTAGTCGAGGCCGAGCTGATCCAGCACGCGCGGCGTGTAGTTCTCGACGACCACGTCGCACGTCGCGATGAGCCGGCGCACGAGATCGATGCCGCGTGGATCACCGATGTCGATCGTCATGCTCTTCTTGTTGGTGTTGAGCGCGGCAAAGATCGGCCCTCGCTCCCAGAACCGATCTTCGGTCTGCGGCACTCCGCCGACCAGACGCACGCCGTCGGGCCGGGACGGGGATTCGAGGTGGATCACCTCTGCTCCGAGGAGCGCGAGCACGTGGCCCGTGAACGGACCCGCCCAATAGGCCGTCATGTCCAGCACGCGCAGTCCCTGGAACGGAAGCCCAGGTGTCGCCGCGGCGCTGCGGGTGCCCGTGGGCCCCGCCGTCGGAGCACCGCGTCGATCGAGTGCTCCCCGAGCCGAGGAGCCGGTTCGGGCGTCCGGAGGCGCCCAGCACCCAGCCGGAAGGGTGGTCGCGGATTCACCGAGCCGTCCCGCGGGTTCGCCACGAACGACTCTCGGGCGCGGAAGTGCTCGATCGTGGTGAGGTTCGCGCCGTTGGCGATCGGTGCGTTGGGTATCCGGAAGGCCGATGCCAGGTCGAGCACCTCAGCGACGGTGCGCTCCGTGACCCAGGCATCGATCGTCGGCGCCAGCGCCGTGCGGTCCAAGAAGAGCCTTTGATCCTCCATCCACTCGGGGTGTTCGACCATCACGCAGAAGTCGAGCCACTGTTGCCCGGTCCCGCACCCCAGCCCGACCAGCCCGTCTCGTGCGGTCCCGACGCCCGGGGTCGGGACGTATCGGCGTCGGCGCATCGGTCGTCCCAGCTGGTCGTGGAACGTCACCGGGTAGTACGTGAGGCACAACGCCAGCGCTTCGAGCATCGCCACGTCGACGAGTTCGCCGTCCCCGTCGCCGCGCCGCAGTGACGAGAGGGTCCCGATCGCGCCGAAGACGCCGGAGAGCCACTCCCCGATCTGGCCGCCGACGAACACCGGTGCACGGTCGGGTTTGCCGCGAGCGAGCCCGATGATCGCTCCCGACCACGCCTGCAGCGTGAACTCGGTGGCGGCCTTGTCGTGCCAGGGGCCTTCGAGACCAAACGGGGTGAGCGAGGTGACGGTCAGGTGCGGATGCGAGCGGCGGATCTCGCCGGGCGCGAACGCACGGTGCTCCGCCACTGGAGAGCCGGGGGACCAGACGACCGCGTCTGCGGATGCGAGCAGCGCATGCAGCCGCGCGAGATCGTCCGCGCTCTCGGCGTCGACGACGACGCTCCGCTTCGATGCGCCGAGGAAGTTGAAGAGCGCGCCGTCGGCGGCGGGGGGAATCACCGCGCCGGAGGCCGACCATCGGCGCAGCGGATCGCCGTGGGGCGACTCGACCTTGATCACCTCCGCGCCACCGTCGGCGAGCAGCTTCGTGCAGTAGGCACCAGCGATCCAGGTGGAGAGATCGACCACGCGGAGCCCGTCCAACGGTGGCACCTCGGTCGGACCGTTCGGCGCGGCCGAATGGGGCTGGGCCACCGTCAGTCGGTTTCGGGGCGCCGACGGCCGGAGCGGCTCAACCGCCACTCAGGGGGGAACCCGCTGTCGTTGTCCTTCACCGCGAGGTTCAGACCGGCGTCCATCGTCTCCTTGCTGAGCGTTGCCCGCCTGTCGTCGTCGTCCTCTCGGAGCATTCCGCCCATCGATTCGAGCCACGCACTGAGAAGGCTGCCCATGTACTCGCCCTGGTGCTGCTTCATGACCTCGAAGAACACCTTTTGCATGAACACGGTGTCGGTTGGCCGAGTGCGCGCGCACGCGAGCGCGTACTTCTCCACCTCCGCTTCGAGCTGATCGCGCGACACGACGCTGTTCACGAAATTGCAGTCGTACATCTGCTGCGCGGTGAACGGCCGACCCGTGAACACCATCTCCTGGAACTTGCGCAGTCCCATCATCATCGCCCACTGCCACATGCGCGGTGCGTAGCCGACGTAACGGAAGGCAGGATGCCCGAAGAGCGCATCGTCGGACGAGATCACGAGGTCGGCGTCGGCGGCCTGGTAGAAGTGCCAGCCGTAGCAGTAACCCTTGACCTCGAGGATGCTGATCTTCTTGAAGTCCTGGAGGGTCCGGCAGCCGGACCTCGTGTTGCCGTACCAGTGGAGGAGCGACGCCCCGGCTCGATACGAGCGCGAGCTCGGCATCGTGACGTCGTCGTCTTCCTCGAGCCCGAACTCCTCCTGCAGGGCAACGCCGGCGGCCCGCTTCGCCATCAGCTCGTCGAGATCGGCACCCGTCCCCAGGTGGTCGCCGATGCCTCGCACGACGAGGACCTTCACGTCGTCGTCGATGCTCGCCTTGAACAGGAGGTCCGCATACCGCCGGCGAGCGGCAATCGTCGGGATGTTGAGTTGGTCGGGACGGTTGAGGGTGATCGTGGCGATCCGCGTGCTCGGATCCTTCTCGTAGAGAATGATCTCCTCCGGCGGTGGGACATCGATTTCGGTCACGACAGGGGGCTCCTTGCCTTGCGGAACGGTTTCGTCGAGAGCACCTCGGGTCCGGTCGCCGTGACAACGACCGGCTCCTGGCCGTACAGGGCGCCGACACCTTCCTTCCAGACGTAGGCGATCAGCGCCAGCACCATGCCTGCTTCGACGTGCTGCTCGCCAGCCGTGCGCGGCAGCGCGTGCGTCACCAGCGGAAGGTCGAACCCGAGCCCCAGCCCACGCGCCACCGGCATGGGGGGCGGCGGGATCCCCGCTGCGTGGTAGGCGTCGAGGAGGTCCGCCAGCGGTGCACCGACCCGGCAGGCGGCGAGGAGCCGGTCCCACAGCTCGTCCCGTCGCCGGAGCAATTCACGGTCGGTGGTGGCGCCACCGTCCACCGCATGCGTCCGGCCCAGCTCTCCGACGTACCCGCCCAGGATCACCCCGGCCTCGAACGCCACCAGGTCACCCGACTCGACCGGCGAGTCCCGGCTCGAGCGATGCCACGGGTGTTGGCGCGACGTGATCCACGCGACGTCCTGCGTCGAGGGGGTCGTGACGCCCTCCGAGGCCATGGCCTCCATGAACACGCCCGTGAGCTGACGCTCCGTGACGCCGGGGGCGAGCGCACCCTCTGCCTCGCCCAGGGCGCGCTCGGCGACGCCGACCGAGGCGCGGATCGCGTCGACCTCCTCGGGCGTCTTGACGCGCCGGGCCCGGCGCAGCAGCGGCTCACCATCGACGAGCTCAGCCGCCGGAAACGCCTTCGGCAGAATGTGCGCCGAGGATCCCGTCATGGAGTCGGTGGCAACGATCCGAGCCGTCGCGGCACCCTCGATCCTCTGGAGCGCCTTCACGAAGTTCATCGCGTTGAACGAGATCCCGTACAGGTTCTCGTGGGGGATGTCCTCCGGGATTCCCTCGTCCCACGTGCTCAGCAGATGGACGGACCCGGTGGCGCGCACCAGGACGCACCCAGGACCGAAGGCACGAGAGCCGGCGGTCCACAATCGCGGCGCGCCCGAGACGTAACGAGCGTTGCCTTCGCGTCCGACGACGAGCACGTCGATGTCCGCCGCCTCCATCTCGGCGAGGACACGCGCCCGACGGGCGACTCGAAGGGCCTCGTCATCAGGACGAACTTCGACGATCGTCACCAGATGCTCAGAAGGGATCGTAGGGGTAATCGGTCATGGGCTCCCATCCGTCCTCGGTGATGAGCAGCACCTCCTCGGAGCGGTAGCCGGCGGCACCGTCGTCCCACACGATCGGTTCGAGCACGAGGACCATCCCCGAGGCGAGGACGAGTGTTGCGTCGAACGCCTCACCGATGTCACTCCCGACATAGGGCATCTCGGCGCTGTCGATCCCGAGCCCGTGACCGAGGTAGAAGTGGGGCATCCACGGCTTCACGCCACCGGCGGCATCGATCGCGGCGGCCGTCAGGTCCGCCGCCGTCGCTCCCGCCCGGGTGACATCGAGAACGGCGGCCATGATGGTCCGCCACCGTTCGAACTGCGCACGCTGCTGGGCGTCCGGCTCGCGTCCGACGATCCAGGTCCGTCCGAAGTCGGAGTGGAACCCCGCGTAGCTGATGCCGGTGTCGACCCACAGGACGTCCCCTTCGGCGAGCTCCCGTTCGGTCGAGAGGAGCGGGCAGGCGAGGTCGCCGGTCGTCGTCCATGGTCCGTCTGCCATCCGGGAGGGCATCACCTGCCAGATCGGATCGAGAATGTTGGCGTCCGCACCCGAATCGAAAATCGTGCGGAGAAACGTCGCCGTGAGGTCGGTCTGACGGACGCCGGGCGCGACGCGTTCCTGCACTTCGGCGATGGCGCGTTCGGTGATCCGCAGGCCCTCGCGCATGCACGACAGCTCGTCCAGCGTCTTGATCGCCTTCGCCGCACTGATCACTCGTCCGCCGTCGACCGGCGCATCGGGCGCGAACAGGATCGACCGCTCACGGCGCAGGGCGTTGGTCCACTCGTCCATTGCGATCACGGGGTTGTTCGGCACGAGAGCACCGAGTTGGGACGCGAAGAGCTGCACGCCCTCGTCGAAGTCGAGGTACACCGGACCGTGGATGTGATCGGACGGCAGCTCCATGCGGAGGCGATCGTCTTCTCGCATGGGAGAGAAGAAATGCGGCCACTCGTCGCCCGCGAGGACGACCGCGACGGGCTGCTCGAAGTTTGCTCGTCCCGAGTCGGCCAGTGGCCAGACCGCGCCGGTGACGTAGGCGACGCTGGTGTTGCCGAGGAGCACCAGTGCGTCGAGCCCCTGTGCGCCCATGATGGCCCGAACTCGCTCCATTCGCTCACGGTGCATTCGACCGAGATCAACCGTCGGCGGGATCCGCGTCGGAGGCGCGGATGCCATCAGCCCCGCCGGCACTCGTCGCCCAGCCCGAGATAGCGCTTGATGTTGCCACTGACGATGGCCGTCGCCGCCTCGGCACCCACCGCGTCAACGACGGCCGCCAGCGACTCGTTGCTGTACCCGTACGTGCTCTCGTTGTGCGGGAAGTCGGTTGACCACATCACCCGGTCGACGCCGATGCGGTCGACCAGATCGAGCCCGAGGGGATCGACCATGAAGGACGCGCACATGTGGTTGTCCCAGTAGTACCTCGGCTCGTGCTGCACGTTCAGGTTGGCGAGATGCTCGAACGAGGCCGCGATGTGCTCTGCGTCCTGGATGGTCGATGGCACCCAGTTGATCCCGCCCTCGAACCACCCGATCCGGAGCCCGGGGTGACGGTCGAGGATGCCGCCGAAGACGTACTTGGCAAAGGCGTCGCGGAACGGCGCCACGGACTGGAGCATTCCGATCGCGACGGCGTTGAACTCGTTCGGCGTCGCGGGCGGGTTCTCACCGATGTGGTGCGAGACAGGGACCTGCGCCTCCTCGATCGCCTCCCAGACGCCGTCCATCGCGGTGCTGGCGTAGTCGATCGGGCGCTTCTCCAGGTCCTTGCCCGGTGAGAGCGGCATGAGGAAGGTCTTCAACCCCAGCGCCTTCAGCTCGCTCACCGTCCGGCGAGCTCCCTCCGCATCCCACCAGTTGATCAGGCCGACGCCGAAGATACGGTCGTTCGACCGCTCCTGGACCTCCGCGATGTGCTCGTTGTAGATCCGGAAACAGAGCTCCCGGACCTCCCTGTCCGGCCAGCCGAACAAGGCGAGAACGGAGTTCGGGAACGCCAGCTCTTTGGAGATGCCCTCCGAATCGAGCGCCGCGAGCCGCGCGTCGACATCGCCGGTGTGGGACCCGGGGACGGGGTCGTACTGCGTGAGCACCTCGATGAACTCGCGGCACGAGGATGGACTTCCCGTCCATCCCGATGACCCACCCGCCATCGACGTTCATGACTCGGGGCGCGCGGTCCTTCATGCTGTCGGGAAAGCGCTCGTAGAAGATGTCCTCCGCCAAGGAGATGTGGTCGTCGGCCGAGAACACCTCGGTCCCCACCGGGAGCCCCAGGTCGACGACTGGGCCCGGGTGGCGGTCCTTCGGCGCTCCCAGGCCCTCGGGCGGGTACGTCAGCGTCCTCGAGTTACCGGTCATCTCCCCCGCTTCACTGATCAACGGACGACGACAGATTACTTCGGTGTCGTAGCAATCGTCAACGGACCCTGCTAGCTTGCTCCTTCGAGCTGATGCACGGCGTCGGGGAGGTCAGAGAGGGCGTGACATGACGACGTGGGACTCCACCGTCGACCTCGCGATCGTCGGTTCCGGGGGTGGTGGCATGGTTGCCGCGCTCACCGCGGCCGACGCAGGAGTGAGCGCACTGGTGCTCGAGAAGCAGGAGCGGGTCGGAGGCTCGACCGCGATGTCCGGCGGCATCGCCTGGGTCCCGGACAACCCGGTGATGCGGGCAGACGGGGTTCGGGACTCCTACGAGGACGCCATGGCCCACTTCGAAGCCGTCGTCGGTGACGTCGGGCCGGCCTCATCGTTCGAGCGTCGACACGCCTTCCTGACGGCGGGGCCCGAGATGGTCTCGTTCCTCCAGGAGCGCGGCGTGCGCTTCGTCTACTGTCCCGGCTACAGCGACTACTACTCGAGCGCGAAGGGCGGCCACGACAACGGACGCGGGATCGAGCCGGTGCCGTTCGACGGTCGAGCGCTCGGAGAGTGGCTCGAGAAGCTGCAGCCCGGGCTCGCGAAGAGCCTGGGCCTCGCGGTGATGACGAACGAAGCGCGCTCGCTCTCCAACTACAACCGCAGCGCTCGGGCCTTCGCGGTCTCCGCCCGCGTCGTGCTCCGGACCTATGCGGCCAGACTTCGAGGTCAGGAACTGCTCACGAACGGAGCGTCACTGATCGCGCAGATGCTGAAGATCGCGATCGACCGTGGGGTCCCGATCTGGACAGAGGCACCGCTCGACGACCTCATCGTCGAGGACGGACGCGTGGTGGGCGTTCGGACGGTTCGAGCGGGACATCCGGTCGTGGTGCGCGCCCGCCTGGGCGTCCTGCTGGCCTCCGGCGGTTTCGCCCACAACCGCGAGATGCGCGAGCAGTACGGCGGCGATCAACCGAATCGGGCGAGATGGTCGATCGCGAACCCGGGCGACACCGGCGAGGCGTTGCAGGCAGCCATGCGGATCGGCGCAAAGACCGACCTCATGGACGAAGCATGGTGGTTGCCGTCGCCCCGAACGGGGCGGTTCGGGCAGTCGACGCTCGACCAGGCGCGCCAACGCCCACGCACGATCTACGTCGATGCGGCGGGACAGCGGTTCGTGAACGAGTCCAACTCGTACATGGAGGTCGGCAAGGCGATGTACGCCCGCGACAAGACGAGCCGGGCGGTCCCGTGCTGGCTGATCTTCGACGACCGCTACCGCAAGCGCTACGCGCACTCGCGCTCGACCCCTCCCGGGCGGATTCCCCGCCAGCTGCTCGAGAGCGGGCTGTTGAAGCAGGCGTGGACCCTCGACGACCTTGCCCAGATGTGCGGCATCGATCCCGCCGGCCTGTCCGAGACCGTCGACCGGTTCAACCAGAACGCCGTGCGGGGCGTCGACCCCGACTACGGGCGGGGCGAGTCCGCCTACAACCGGGCGTTGGGCGACCCCAACCACAGGGTGCACCCCTGCCTCGGCCCGATCGACGAACCTCCGTACTACGCCGCCCAGGTCGTGCCGGGTGACATCGGCACCTGTGGCGGCCTCGTCACCAACGAACACGCGCAGGTCGTCGACAACGATGACCGGCCGATCGAGGGCCTGTACGCCACCGGCAACGGCACCGCCACCGTCATGGGCCGCCACTACCTCGGACCCGGCGCCAGCATCGCCAACACCATGGTCTTCGGATACCTCGCGGCGCGCCACGCCACGCGTGAGCACGACACGGCTTCGTGACGAACCTCAGACGAGGCCGCGCGTCATCCCGTCGGACGGTGATCGCGTGGGTTGGGCACTTCGATGCCGCGGCAATGACCTTGTCCTCGGGCGAGGCGGCGGGATCGAGGACGAACGCGACGCTGTCCCCGTCGAGGTCGAACACGCCCGGCGCCTCGTACACGCAGTTTCCCGATCCCATGCACACGTCGCGGTCGATCTCGACTTCGAGGCCCATGGGGCGATCGTAGGCTCTCGGGCGAATAGAGGATGCACATGACTGAGTTCGAAGACGTCAACTTCTTCACCAACCGGTCGGTCCAAGACGATCCCTACCCCTACTTCGACTGGGTGCGGGAGCAGAGCCCCGTGTGGCGCGAGCCCCACTACGGACTGTTCATGATCACAGGTCACCGCGAGGCGATGGAGGTCTACGGTGATCCTGCGGCGTTCCCAGCCAATGACCCGCCGTCAGGGACCTACTCGTCGTGCAACGTGGTGAGCGGGTCGTTCGTGAAGTTCTCGGCGCCGATGGAAGGCGACGACGTCAGCGACATCATCGTGAAATGCCGCAACGAGTTGCCGTTCAGCGACCAGCTCCCGGCCTTCGACCCGCCGAACCACACGGCCCATCGCCACCTGCTGATGCGGCTCATCACACCGAAGCGGCTCAAGGAGAACGAGGAGTTCATGTGGCGGTTCGCCGACCGCCTCGTCGACGGGTTCATCGATGAAGGATCGTGCGAGATGGTCAGCGCCTACGCGGAGCCCTTCACCCTCACCGTCATCGCCGACCTCGAGGGCGTTCCCGAGTCCGACCACTCCCTCTTCCGGGAGCGGCTCTCGACGGTGCACGAGGAGGTCTCCCACAAGCCACTCGAGTTCCTCTACGAACGATTCAGCGGCTACATCGAGGATCGCCGTCAGAACCCTCGCAACGACGTCCTCACCGGCGTGGCCACGGCGACGTTCCCTGACGGCTCGACTCCCGAGGTGAAGGACGCCGCGCTCCTCGCCGCCAACCTCTTCGCCGGCGGCCAGGAGACGACGGTGCGGCTGCTGTCCTTCGCACTCCGGATGCTCGGTGAGCGGCCGGACCTGCAGAAGATCGTTCGTGACGAGCGCGACCGCATCCCCAACTTCATCGAAGAGACACTTCGGCTCGAGAGCCCCTTGCGAACACAGTTCCGGATGGCGCGTGTCCGCACCACGCTCGCCGGCGTCGATATCCCCGCCGGCGGGACGGTCATGCTGGTGCCGGGTGCCTGCAATCGTGATCCTCAGCCTGTTCGAGAACCCGTACGAGTTCGACATCGATCGCGCGAACGCCCGGCAGCACATCGCGTTCGGGCACGGCATTCACACCTGCGCAGGGGCCCCGCTCGCCCGCGCCGAGGGTCGGGTGACGATCAACCGGTTCCTCGATCGCACGACCGACATCACGATCTCCGAGGACCACCACGGTCCGCCGGGGGCCCGGCACTACGAGTATCTGCCGACCTTCTTCCTCCGTGGCCTCGAAAGCCTCCACCTCGACTTCACGCCCGCCCGCTGAGGGCACAGTCGGGCCGCCGGCTCTCACGACGTCGCGGTCGGTGCTCCTTCCGGCGGCTTCGCCGTCGACATGATCAGCTTCGTCTGGGCATACGGCGGGCCGGCGGTCGTACCGCCGTCGATCGGCAACACGATCCCGGTCACCTGCGCGGCGCGCTCGCTGGCGAGGAACACCACGGCGTTGGCGACGTCTTCGGGCTGAGCCTCTCGTTCGAGCGGTTGCATGTAGCGCAGCACCGGCCCCATCTCGTACGTCGTGATGTTCGTGCGGATGTGGGCCGGCGTCAGGCAGTTGACCCGGATGGCGTAGGGGGCGAGGTCGATGGCCATGCACTTGGTGACATGGGCCACGGCCGCCTTCGATGCTCGGTAGGACATCATGCCGGCGCCCGCGTTCACGGCTGCGATGGACGCGTTGTTGATAATCGAGCCACCGCCGTTGTCCTTCATGTACCGCGCCGCCGCGCTGCGCACCGACGATCACCCCGAAGAGGTTCACGCTCATGATCCGCGAGAAGTCCTCGAGGTCGTCCGGCAGGAAGCGCTTGAGCGGGCTGCCGATCCCGGCGTTGTTGAACATGATGTCGAGGCCGCCGAAGTGGTCGACGGCGAAGTCGACCAGCGCCTGCACCTGGTCCGCTTCGCTCACATCGGCCTGCCGGAAGGCGGCCGCCTCGCCGATGGACGTGGCGAGCTCGTGACCCCTGTCGACGTCGACATCGGCAATCACGACGGTCGCCCCCTCGGCCGCGAGCATTCGGGCGGTGGCCCGTCCGATACCTCCGGCACCGCCGGTCACGATCGCGACCTTCCCGGCCAGCTCCTGCAACCTCATGCCGCGACCATACGGTCTCGCGGTCGCTGGAGCCAGCCTGGCAGTGCTCGATCGGTCACCTCGGTCCGCTCTCGGTATCCCCGATGAGCCCGGCGGGCCGGGGCTCCCGCGGTGGCGGTAGCCGTCGTCGTCAGTAATCGATCAATTCCGTCAAGAGGGCCTCCCAATCGGAGCCCTCCCATCCGTCCTCTTCACCAAGCCGCAGGGCCACGGCGACGGCATTCTCCACCCACTTGATCCTCACGTCCTCGATGGGTTCAGCCTTTCCGACGCGATGGTGGGTGCCACTACCGGGCATCGCGTCCGCCACGCCAAAATCAAAGGCGGTCCAGTCGTCCTTCCAGATTCGGTGCCGTTCCTTCAACTGCGCCCATCGGGGGTGCCTTTGGTTCTTGTCGTTGGCCATCCGGATGGCCCATTTCACGCACAGTCGGGCGCGGTGAGCATCTCCCTCCGATGTGGTCTTGGCTATTGCTTCCTCGTATGAAGAGATTCGCTCGCTCTCACTATCGGGGAAGGTTCTGCGCACTTCGTTGACGAACACCTCGATGATCGGAGACGGGGAGATGACATTGGCCATGCCTCATGGTACGCCAGCGCATGACCAACTTCATCAACGACGCCTACCCCACGGTCGTCTTCAGCGCGAGCACGTTCTTCGTCGGGTTCCACGTGTACACGAACACGGGACCGTCGCCATCGTTGTGGCCCCCGGAGAAGTTGAAGGTGCCGCCACCACCCGGAAGCGACACATGGGTCAGGGAGGCGCCACCCTTGGCAAACGTCTCGTCGTTGAGCGTCTTGCCGGCTGCCTTGACGATGTCGGTGAAGAGCGCGACCTGGGGGCACGCCGTCTCCGGCGCCGTCCAGGTGACGGGCGTGGACGCCGTGGCCGTCACCGGGTTGTTGATGGTGGCGTTGGGCTCTGCCGCCTTGACCGTGGCCAGGCACTTCTGCATCGCCGGATCGTTCCACCAGACACTGGCCGGGGGGATGCCGCCCGCCGTCAGCGCACCCTTGAGGATGGACTGCGTGTAACCGGCCTTGTTGGACACGTAGGCGTCCAGGTCGGTGTAGTCGGTCGCGACGAACCTCGGTTGGTACGTGCTCTGGTTGCTCTGGAGGGCGGACGGCCACCCGTTCCCGGCGTTGCCGACCGCCACCACCTCGTTGACCCCGGACGACTGGAACTTGTCGGCGATGACCCCGTACTCCTGCACCTGCGCCGTCGTGTCGGTGTCGGGCACGTCGTTGACGGCGGTCTGGACGACGTGGACCTTGAGCTTCTCGAGAGCGGGGAGGACGAGGTTGATCTCGGCCTGGTCCGCCGACGTGCCGACCACGCCGACCTTCTTTCCGGTGAAGGCTCCTTCCTGCTGGAAGATCGCCATCTCCTTGGGGACGAGATCGCTGTCGGAGATCAGGTTGTTGAACCATGGCGCCTTGGCCGCTGCCGACTCCGCGCTGGTCGAGGGAGGCACCGATGATCGGGGTGGCATGGGTGTCGAGGTAGCAGGCGGTGTCTGCCGCCTGGAAGAACCCGAGGACGGCGAACACCTTGTCGTCCTCGGTCAACTGGGAGCAGGCGGTGGCCGCCCCTGCGGTGCCGAGCGGGTCGACCGCCGCGAAGACGGGAACGATCTTGCGGCCGTCGATCCCACCGTGCGCGTTGATCTGGTCGAACAGGGCGGTATAGGCAACCTGGTAATTGCCGGGATCGACGTTGATGATGTTGCTGATGGCGGCCACGTCGGGGTAGGTGACGCCGACCGTGATGCTCGTCGGGGTGACGCCCTGTGCCGACGGGCTCTGGGCGCCCTCGGCGGCATCGGCGCCGAGCTGGAGGAGCGCAGCGACCGATGTCACGAGCACGGCGATCGCCGCGATTGCCTTACGCATGGTGCACCTTTCTGCCTGGAGCCTCGTCCGTCTGCGTGCTTCTTGCAGCGTTCGAACAACCGGGCGGACTTTGGCGGAGTCGGCGCAGAGTACGCGATCCGTCGCCGGTTTCGGCCGCGGCCCTCGATTGAGCCGGGGAAGCGACCGTGGTGCTGCCCATCCCTCGGGTCCCGCAGGGGTCGATGTCATCCAAGTCCGGCCGCTCGGGGGGCGCATCCCACCCTCGTGGTGACCGACGACCCCGTCGACCCCGTGCCGAGGTCGACGTAATTCCGAACCCGACACCCAGAGGAGCGGCCGCTAATCCTCGATGGAGATGGCGTTCTTCGGGCAGGTGCGCACGGCCTCCATGAGGCGCTCACGCATCTCCTCTGGCGGGTTCTCGTTCAGCACGTAGAGGAAGTCGTCGTCGCGCACCTCGAACACCTCGGGGAGGATCCCCATGCACAGGGCATTGCTCTCGCACAGGTCGAAATCGACGACGACTCGCATCGGAATTCCTCCGGGGTCGAACGGTCAGGGAGAACGGGCCAAGATTACGGCACGGCCCGTACGGCCGCAGATCAGATGTACATCCCGCCGTTGACCCCGATGATCTGGCCCGTGACGTAGGCCCCGTCCTCCGAGCACAGGTACGAGCAGGCACCGGCGATGTCGTCGGGGGTACCGGCCCGCTTCAGCGGGACCATCTTCGCCATGACGTCCACGCTCGGGACGTGGCCCTCTTCCTCGCCCTTGCGGGCCATCGGCGTGTCCACGATGGTCGGCGGAATGGTGTTGACCGTGATCCCGTGGCCCGCCAGCTCGCGGGCAAACGCCTTGGTCAGCCCGATGACGCCGCCCTTCGAGGCCACGTAGTGGGCCATGTTGGGGGCGCCCGACTGGGCACTCGACGAGGAGATGGTGACCATGCGGCCCCACTGCGCTTCGATCATGTCCGGCACCGCCAGCTGCAGGCTGACGAAGGTCCCGGTCAGGTTGACGGCGATGACGCGGTCCCAGCGCTCCGCCGAGATGTCGGTCACCGGGTCGAAGGCCTCCATGCCGGCACTCGTCACGACGATGGTGATCGGACCCAGATCCTTCCGCACGGCCGTATACACCTGCTCGAGACCGGCCCGGTCGGCCACGTCGACACCCCACCCGGCGGCCTTCGACCCTCCGGCAGAGAGCTCCGCCGCCGCTGCCTCCGCAGCGGCGCCATCCAGGTCCAGCAACGCCACCGTGTGACCGTCGGCCGACAGCCGCCGGGCCACGCCGAGCCCGATCCCGGACGCGGCACCGGTCACGACTGCGACTCGCCCGCTCATTGGACATCCTCTGCCGGGGTGAACTCGATGTACAGCTTGTGCAGACCGCGCAGCACCCAGGTCGGCTCGTAGCGGAAGTGCCGCTGCGACGGCGGGCCGTGATGCTCCTCGGAGAGGCGGATGTTGCGCATGCGGTCGAGGATCCGCTCGATGCTGACCCGCCCCTCGACCCGGGCCAACGGACCGCCCGGGCACGAATGGGGCCCCCGCCCGAACGCGATGTGCACCTTCGCGTTGGGCCGGTCCAGGCGGAACTCGTCGGGTGACTCGAACAGCCGGGGGTCACGGTTGGCCGCACCGTTCAGCAGCATGACCGGAGTGCCGGCCGCGATGTCCACGCCAGCCACCGTGGTGTTGCGCCGGGCCAGGCGGAAGTCCGCCTTTACGGGGCTCTCGATGCGAAGGGCCTCCTCGATGAAGCCGGGGATGCGGTCGCCGTGCGCCCGCAGCTCGTCCTGCAGCTCGGGATACTCGCACAGGTACTTCAAGGCCACGGCCAGCAGGCGCGCCGTGGTCTCCTGGCCGGCGGCGAACAGGAAGGTGGACGTCCGCACGACGTTCGTGACGTCGGGCACCGAGCCGTCGGGATAAGTCCCGAGCGCGAGGTTCGTCAGCACGTCGTCGCGCGGTGTCCGTCGGCGGTCCTCGATGTACTTCGCGAACGTCGCGTCCAGCCACGACAGGGCGTTGAGGTCGGCGCCCTCCTCGACGACGCCGCCGACGCCGATCTCTCCCGGCGACTGAGCGAGCAACCCGAACCCCTCGCGGAACCGCTGGTGATGCTCCTCGGGCACGCCGAGCACGTCGGCCACGGTCAGCATGGCGAAGGGCTGGGCATACGCGCCGATGAACTCGCACTGGCCGGCGGCGACGAACTCGTCGAGCTGCCGGTCGGCCAGGCGCCACATGAACGCCTCGTTCTCCCTCAGCCGCTTGGGGGTCAGCAGCCGCATGATCAAGGCCCGTTCGCGGGTGTGCATCGGCGGATCCATGGTCACCATGTGCTCGTTCATGGGCAGCTGGTCGCGGTGGCCGTCGATGATCTCGCCCACATCGTCGCCTTCGAGCGGCACCGGGAACGAGGCGAAGGGGCCGATGACGGAGTTGCACGACGAGAAGGTCTCCGTGTCGAGATAGATCTCGGACGCTTCCTCGTAGCCCGACACCGCCACGACGCCGTAGTGCGGCGTGGACGTGATGGGGCACTTGGCGCGCAGGTGGTCGAAGTACGGGTAGGGGTCCTCTATCAGCGACTCGTCCATGAAGAAATCGACTTCGTCGTAGTTGACCATGTGCCTCCGATGCCGCCCGCGCCGGGCTCGTTCCCACAAATGCTGTGCGACTACTTAGCATGCTGGGGTATGCTGTGCAAGTGCACAGCACGCGCCACCAGTCCCCATGACATCAACCCGCCGTATCGGAGCCGAGAGCTCGGCCACCCGCACCGCCCTCATCGATGCCGCCCAGCAGGTCATGCTCGAGGAGGGCTACGCCGCTGCCACCTCCCGCCGGGTGGCGGCGCGGGCCGGCCTCAAGCCCCAACTCGTGCACTACTACTTCCGCACCATGGACGATCTCTTCCTCGCCCTGGTCCGGCGCGGTGCGGAGCAGAACCTCGAACGCCAGGCCGAGGCGCTGGCGTCGCCCGAGCCCCTGCGCGCCCTGTGGGAGCTGAGCAGCGACCCCGCCGCCAGCGCGCTGACGATCGAATTCGCCGCGCTGGCCAACCACCGCAAGGCGATCCGGGCGGAGCTGGCGTCATACGGCGAGCGGTTCCGCCAACTGCAGACCGAGGCCTTGACCGAGATCTTCGAGCGCTACGGCATCGACGCCCGGAGCTACCCGCCCGAGGTGATGGTCGTCACCATGACGAGCCTCTCGCAGGTGATGGGCATGGAGAAGCTCCTGGGTATGACGGCGGGCCATGCCGTGACGCGTGAGCTGATCGAAGAGTTCCTGTCCCGCTACGAGCACGACTCCGCTGGTTCTGCCCTCACCTCGCCGGGAGGGTCACCCGAGGCCTGACGACGGAAGCCGCTACGACACAGACTTCGCGGAGAACACAAACTGGTTTGCCGCTGCGCTGTACTTGCCGATGAACACCGGTCCGATCGCGTAGTCGCGTCCCGGCCCGAACGATACCGGGCCGCCGACTCCTGGAAGCGTGACGTTGCGCAGGCCATAGCCGGCGCGAGCAAAGGTCGCAACCGTGAGGTTCTTTCCCGCCGCCTTGGCAATAGCGGCGAACAACGCCAGGCTCTGGCAAGCACTCAACGGCGCGGTATAGGTCTGGTCATTGGGACCCGTTGCCTGAGATGGCGAAGTGATGGTGTCCGACGGATATGCCTTTTTGATGATAGCGACACACTGCTGGACGGCTGGGTCTTTGTAGGACTGTGTCGCCGTCGGCGTGGGACTCGACGTCGTGGCTGTCTTCAGGTACGGCGCCTCACCGGCCGCAGTCGCCAGAGTCCCCTGCAGCGACGAATAGTTCAGCGCAATCCAGGAGGGGTTGTATCTCGATTGCAGTTGCGCCAGTCCGTTCGGCCAACCAGCAGAACCAGATCCCACGGCGACCACCTCGTTGACTCCCGCACTCTGGAATCGCTGGACGATGGTTCCGTCCTGTGAAATCTCGTCCGTTGTATCGCCGGCCGGCGCACTATTGACAGCAGTCTGGACCACGCTGACGTGCAATTTCTTCAACGTGGTGGCGTCCGCGGCGATCTGGGTGGCATCGGGCTGCTGGCCGTACAGGCCAACCTTCTTCCCCCTGAAAATCCCCAACTTGGTGAACACCGAAAGTTGCAGGGGATCGTATGCGTTGGCTGGCGGGGTCAACGTGAAGTTCGGTGCACCGGACGTCGGTGCAGCCCCCTCGAACAAGCCGTTGATGGTGGGTGTTGCATGCGTCACGACGTAACAGTTCGGCTGATAGGGCGCCATGGCCAGGAAGATCGTGTCGTCTTCGGTAAGTGACGTGCAGACGGTGTCGACCCCGACCGTTCCGTTCAAGAGGTCGACGGGCTCGTAGTAGGCGACGATCTTGCGACCGACGACGCCACCGTTCTTGTTCATGTTGGCTATCAATGCACTGTACGCGTCGGTCACGTTGCCCTGGTTTAGTTTGACGCCCACGGACGCCAGGGAGGCGAAGTTGATGAAGGGCACGCCGATCCGGATCGTTTTGGATGTGACGCCTTCATTGGCGGATCCGGCTGCCATCGTCACCGAGCCGAGCAACACTGCGACAACCGTTGCGATGGTCACCCCGGTCGCAAGGACAACGCGCTTCACCATGCTGACACACACTTCCCTATCCAAGCTGGAGCAGCGTTGCCGTCGCCGCTATACGAGTGTATAGTCTTCCTCGCCGGGTCTCCCCCCGTCAAGTGCAAACGCTTGGCCAGTCTCGGAGCTCAAGCCACGTATCAAGGGTCGCCGAGGGTGCCACCGTCGTAGCTCGATGCCACGTGCGGATCACCCCCGATGTAGACGGCCTTCTGTGGATACGGGAAGACCGGCTGCGTGATGGAACCCGGCGTCGGCAAGCAAGACGTGATCTCGACACGGCCCGGCTCGACACCGTTCTCCACCCAGTCCACCATGAGGCCATAGAGCTGGCCACCGGCGAAGATCGGCGGGTTGGCCTCTTCGTTGGATGTCCCGTGCGGTGACATGTGGCCTCCACCGGGTACGAGGTAGAGCTTGAAGAAGCTCTGCACCTCCTCGAGTGCTCCCATCCGCTCGACCACACGGTCGTAGTACCGCATCGTGGTCTGCACCGGAATCGATTCGTCGTTCCAGCCGTGCCAGCTCAAGAACTTGCCACCACGCGCCTTGAAGGCGGACAGGTCCGGATCGTCGCTGGCGATGTGCGCGAAGACTTGTTCCATCTCGGCGCCCCGGTCGAAGACGTCCGCCAGCTGCTCGTAGGAGAGGTCCCGCCAACGCGCCTGTCCGTTGCCGCTGGCGTTCTCGAAGCTCGGGCCGGCCATGGCCGGATCCCCCAGGACGAGAGCAGCGTGTTCTGCGCTCGGACTGTTGCCGCCGGAATTGGCGGCCCGGAGGATCTCGCGCAGGCGCGGGTCGCGCTTCGTGAAATACGCGACATAGAGCGAGGTCCCACGGGCGAGCCCGTACCAGCGGCGATCGTTCAGGTCGACGCCGACGCCGTTGTCGACGCTCGGATCCGGCACCGATCCGTCGGCGGTCGCGCCGTACCAGAACTTGTTGATGGCATTGGCCTGCGCTTTCGTCACACAGTGGGGCGACGTGTTCGTGCCACCGTCACTCACGCAGAGGACGTCCGGGTCTGTGGTCGGGTCGTAGTGACACGCCTCGTTGTCGAAGATGTAGCCGAGGTGCTCGCCGCCGACCAGGTCCCCGGCCGCGATCGCCGCATTCGACACCAGGTCCATCTGCTCCTCGGTGAGCGGCTCGCCCTCGAGATCCCGCTCGACGACCAGGGATCGGTACAGCCCCGAGAGGGCCCACTCGGTGAAATTGACCGTCGGCAGAGCCGCCACGATGCCGTCGTAGTCGTCTGGATAGCGCTGCGCGAGCTGGTAGCCGTGGCGACCGCCGGTCGAGGCGCCCTCGTAGTAGCACCGCTTCGGAGCGCTGCCGTAGAAGGCGGTCGCCAATGCCTTCGACTTCTGGGCCATCTCGTGCATGGCGCGGTACGAGAAGTCGACCCAGAGCTGGGTCGCCGGTGACCCGTCCGGGTTCATGGCCCAGGCCGCGTTGGTGGGGGAATGGCCCGAATTGGTGCTGGCCGACACCGCGCCCTCACCGCCCGCGGTGAGCGCGGCGTAGAACCACCCGACCTGCGTCGGCGAGGAGTGGGCTCCCCCGTCGTACCCGCCGAGACCGCCGACGTTGTGGATCCGGCCGTTCCAGTTCGGCTGGGGCGGCAACCACACCTCGATCCCGATTCCTGGACTGGTGGAGGGCGCGTCGACCGGTCCCGGATTGCCGGGACCGACGGTCAGCTTGACCAGGAACAAATCGGCTGGAGCCGCCGGCGTGAAGTCCATGGCCGGCTCGGACAGGACCAGCGGATCGCCCGCCTTGAAGGCGGTGACCAGCACCACGGTCGTCAGATCGTCACCAGCGAACACCTCCCGTGCGCACTCTTCCAAGGCTGTCGTGTCCACCCGGTTCCTCCTCGGTGGCGGGATCACGGTGCGTGCCCCGTTTTCTCGCTGTTCATGACGACGGCACCGGTGCGGTCGCCCGCAGGAACGCAGCTGCCGCCTCGACGACCAGGCTCTCCACCTCCCGCTCCAAAAGGACGCCCGCCGCCACGGCATCCCGTGCCGCCTGTTCGAATTGGACGAGGTAGTGGGCCCGGTCGCCGTAACGACGCCACACTTCCTCAGCCGGAAACTCGACGTAGCTCGGCCCGAAGTCCGGCCCAGCGGACGTCGACGGACCGGGACTCGCACATGTGCCCGAGAGGGGCACCTCTGCGTGGGGAAGGCGGACGCCCCCGCACGCGATGCCGTCGCTGTCTCGTTGCATGAGCGGCGGATCACCGGCTGTCGCGATCATGGGTTGCCGTGGTGGCGGTGGTCCACCGTTGATCCACGCGTGCATGTGGTGGAGGGCCGCATCGGTCACCGGCCGGGTGGATACATGGAACGCGCTTTCGACCGGGAGTTCCATGCCCAGGTCCCGCCCGAGCCGCTTCATCAGGTCCCGCAGCGTGTCCGGGGAACCGTGGACGGCGCCGGCTACCTCCCACCACCGCGAGAGATCGGTGTCCGGCTGGCGGACCGGGATGCACGAGGGCGTCTCGGACTCCGAGTTGACCACCATCAGTGGGATCCCGAGGTCGGGGCGCAGGAGGTGCGAACCGCGGCCGATCAGCTTCTTGATCTCCGGGCTGTCCATGGTCAGGACCAGGTCACCGACCTCGAGCGGCGTCCCCCAGCCGAAATAGACCGTGAGGAGGAACCCGTCGATGGCCCCCTCCTTCGGCTGGATGGCGTTGAAGTAGCTGGCGAGACGGGCCGCGGACTGGGAGCCGCCCTGGGCGATGACGTGCCGCACGTCCAGCCCGCCCAACGGGTCAACCGGCCCACTGCGGTTGACACCGACCGCCCGTGCCGCCTGGGTGAAGATGTCGTAGGAGTAGTCATCGCTCGGGATCGAGAGTGTTCCGTAGCGCTCCGCGTCCCACACGATCAGGCCCATGGGATTGTCGCCGGCGCCGTGGACGCCGACCCGCTGCGCGGTGACGCCGACATGGGCGAAACCGTCGGCAAATGCACCCTCGTGCCCGCCCGCACCCCAGACGTCGAAGCCTCCAGAGACGTTGTTCCATGACAGCACCACGGTGCCGTTGAATCGCTCCCGGTCGACCGGCCGTAGGACCGTGAAACGCGTTCTGAAGGGCGACGACTCCACCGGTTCCGCCTGCCATCGACCGTCACGGGTGCGCTCGTTGCCAGGCTCAAGACCGAATCGGGTCGCGACACCGTCGAGAAAGAACTCTTCTTGGTGATAGCCGAAGGCGGCGACGTCGAGCGGCGATTCGCCGAAGGCCCACCCGTGCGAACCTCCGCTCGCCTCGCTGACTCTCGACGTCATCTCGTGCGCTTCCTTTTCCGCGAGTCGCTCGGGCCTCGTTGACAGCTTCCGCCGCCACTCCTATGCTGTACGATCGTATAGGAGGGACCGGGTGCCGGCAATCGGTCGGGATGCCGGCGTTTGGGGAGGCTTCATGGCGCCAGGCCCGTTGGGGTGGCAACGACCGCAGAACCGTGAATCCACTTTGCCCTTCCCGCCCCTCCAGGCGGGAGCGCGGTGAGCGGACGAAGCGAACGGCCCGTGCTCCATGTGCCGGCCAGGGACATTCCGGTGCCCACGTCGATCAGCCAGGAGGCCAGGTCGATGCTGGCGGTCGGCATCATCAGCGGTGACCCCTCGAGGAACGGTCCGGACGGCGGCGCACCCGACCAGGGCGCGGCAAACGACCTCGTGATGAAGCTGCTGGGGCAGGCCCCGGCGGACGTAGAGATCGAGGAAATCGAGGAAATCGAGTTCGAAGGGGTTCCGACCTTCGTGGCCGCACCCCGAGAACACCTCGAGACCGACTCCAGGGTTTTCCTCGACATCCATGGCGGCGCTCTCGTCGGCGGAGGCGGGGACATGTGCCGCATGACCACCATGCGGGCAGCCAATCGATTTGGTCTTCGTGTCTACGCCCCCGATTACGGACTTCCTCCGGAGCGTCCGTACCCGGCCGGCCTCGATGACTGCCTGGCGGTCTACCGCGGACTTCTGCGGGACCATCGACCGGAACAGATCGTCATTGGTGGCGGTTCCGCAGGTGGGAACATTGCCGCCGCGCTGATCCTGCGGGCCAGGGACAAGGGTTTGCCGCTCCCCGCTGCCGCGGTGCTCCTCACTCCAGAGGTTGACCTCACGGAGTCCGGGGACACGTTCCAGACGATGGTCGGGATCGACGCTGTCGGGGGCGGCCGGAGCCTGATGGAGGCCAATCTGCTGTACGCCGGTGGCCACGATCTCTCGGATCCATACCTGTCGCCACTCTTCGGTGACTTCACCAAGGGCTTCCCCCCCACGCTGTTGACCAGCGGCACGCGGGATTTCTTTCTCTCCAACACGGTCCGCCTGCACCGCGCCCTCCGGGCGGCCGGCTTGGAAGCGGAACTGCACGTACTGGAGGCCTGCCCGCACGGTGGATTCATGGTGGATACACCCGAGGAACGAGAGCTCAACCGTGACATTCGGCGCTTTCTGAACGAACACCTGCCGGCGCCCTTGTGAAAAGAACACGTGGGCGGAAGGAAGGGAAAACCATGCACAAGTCACTCGTGGCACTGGTCACGGTCTGCATCCCTCTGGCAGGGCTCCTCCAGCTTCTCGCCATTGCAGCCGACGGTGCCCAGAGCGAATCGGGGACGGGAGTCACGTCGAAGACGATCGTGGTGGGTGTCACCGAGCCGGACACCGCCGCCATCAAGGCCATCATCAACATTGACGCCGGCAACGCCCAACTCGACTACAGCACACTGATCAATCAGGTCAATGCCCAGGGTGGCATCAACGGACGCAAGATCGTGGCCATCTACGAACCAGTTGATCCCATTGGAACGGCTCCGGCGGCCGCCGTCTGCACGACGCTCACCGAGGACGACCACGTCTTCATCACCATGGGGTTCTTCCAAGCGGCCGACACGGCTTGCTATGTGTCGGCGCACGACACGCCAATTGTCGGCGCATCCCTGACGTCAGCGGCGGCTGCGGCGGCCCAGGCCCCGTGGTACAACACATCGCTGTCCGACACGGACCTCATCCCCAAGGAGATGTCGGCTTTCGACAGCGAAGGCGTGTTCACCGGCAAGAAGGTCGGCGTCGTGGGTTCGAATGTTGACACCGCTGAGATGAGCCAGGTGATTCCCGCCTTGCACAACGCGAAAGCTGACGTGGTTCAGACTGCGACAAACGACACACCGACCTCCGACACGACGGCAATGAACGCCCAATACAACCTCATCGCCCAGAAGTTCCAGCAGGCTGGAGTCGACCTCGTCGTGGCTGTTGGGAACGCAGGCGAGCAGTTCCCCGACGCCCTGCAGAGCAATCAGAGTACGTACCTGCCCCGGATCATCGCGACTGATCAGCCCGATTTCGAGGCGTACACCGAGTCCGCGTCTGCGATGCCGCAGGTGTATTTCAAGAACGCGCTCACCGCCGGGGGCATCCCTCCGGCCAACGTGCTCTGGGAGGCCAACGGGATGCAGAAGTGCATCGCAAAACTTCGGGCGGTGCCAGGGAACGAGAAGATCGGCAACCCGCTCACGGCGACGGCCAAGACGCAGCCCACGTGGGACGACCCGGAGGAGGCGTGCGAGCAGGTTCCGTTGCTGGTCGATCTTCTCAAGGCCGCGGGAAAGACGTTGAACAACGAAACACTTGCCAAGGGTGCCGATACCCTGACCCACCTCACCATTCCCGGCAACGGAGGGGCCTTCAACTTCTCCAATGGCCACAACGACGGGGACGGTCCCGCCTACATCTTCGAGTGGAGCGCGGCTCAGGACAAGATGGTGCTCAAGCAGACGGTGGGTTAGGAGGGGCGGAAAGTTCCAGCACAGGCTTGGACCGCGAACCGCACGGCCGGCACAACACCAAAGAGCGCGCACTTTCACCCCCGAGGTGGAGTAACGCCATCGGGTGTCACCCCAAGATCCGGAAGCCGGAGCAGTTCAGTTTGATCCGTTCGAGCGGGTAACGAGGCGGCGCGGTCGCCGACCTTCTCAACAATTCGGGCGTTATGCCCTTCAACCTCAGCCTGCCGCGCGGCGGCGTCATCAAAGGAGGATGGGGCTCGAGTTGCGCCGGAGGTCGCGCCGACGGCACCGGGTGGCCTCGGGACTGAGGGAGGTCGGCAGGGAATGTCCCGCGCGGGTACCCGTAACACGCCGGTCAGCTCCCGGTCATCGAGCGGCCGACGATACTCCGCGAATTCTCACCCCGTCGGAGCGTGTGGAGTCGACCCTGGGACCCCGGTCAACCCCTCTTTTTCTGATACCGGGGCCGAGGCGAACCCAGGGTCCGACGGCCTCGGCGGGGTCTTCCCGCTCCGAGCGATCGCCCGCTCGTCGGTACCCAGATAGCTCGCGATGACCTTGGGGTCATCGCGGAGTTGTTGCGGCGTCCCCTCGGCGATGATGCGCCCGGTCTCGAGGCAGTACACACGCCCGGACATACCCATGATGAGCGGCATGTCGTGCTCGATCAGAAGCACCGAGGCCGACAGCTCTTGCCGGATCGCAACGATCAGTGGCCCGAATGCCTCTGTCTCACGTTGCGCGAGCCCGGCCGTGGGCTCGTCGAGACACAACACCTTGGCATCGAGAGCCAGTAGGCCTGCGAGTTCGACGATGCGGCGGGTTCCCGTCGACAGGTCCGAGATGTAGTGGTCCCGATACCGCCCGAGACCCAAGAAGTCGACCAGCTCGGACACCTCAGCCTTGGCTGCCCGGCTCTCACGCCTCGCCTTGGGTAGACCCAGGGCGCTCGGAAGTAGGCTCGACGCCGCTTTGGCCTCGACCGCGACCAGCAACGTTTCCGTGACCGTGAGCTCGGGGAAGAGGGTGGCGGACTGGAACGTACGGCCCAGGCCCAGGGTGGCGCGGTATCCGGGAGCCTTGTCCGCCACCTCGTGGCCCAGCAGCGTCACCGAGCCAGTGGAAGGAACGAATCCTCCGATGGCGTTCATGAGCGTGGACTTGCCCGCGCCGTTGGCGCCGATGAGGCCCACGATCTCCCCGCTCTGGACGTTGAGCGATACCCTGTCCACGGCCAACAGGCCGCCGAAGCGGACGGTGAGACCGCTGACGTCGAGCACCGTGCCGGTCACCGTCACCTCCGCATCGGCTCTGCGATGGCTTCGAACGACGTCGGCCGCCTTGGGCCGCTCGGTGACCGGCTGCTCTCCAACTCTCTTGTCGAGCCAACCCAAGATCGCATCGCGCAGTCCCGAGGTCAGCTGGTTCAGACCACGAGGGAAGTACAGCAAGACGATCAGGAGCCCCAAACTCGAGCTGAGCAGGCCGACCAAGGCGTTGTTCGGGGCGAGCGCAGGTATCCCGATGACGACAACGGCACCGATGATGGCACCCGAGACCGAGCCCATGCCCCCGATGACGACCATGGCCACCAAGTTGAGGGAGTCGTTCACCAAGAAGAAATCCTGGGTGAACGCGATATTGGCGTAGGCGCCGGCCAACAGCGCCCCACCCAGGCCGGCGAGACCACCCGAAACCGCGAAAGTCTGGAGCTTCAGACGTACTGGGCGCACCCCATACGCCGTCGCCGCCACCTCGTTGTCCCGTAAGGCCTTGATGGTGCGACCCACGCCGCTGTCGCGCAGCCGGCTGAGCATCAGCACCACGAGAGCCAGGAACACGAGGACGACGTAGTAGTAGGTCTGTTGCCCTGGGAAGTTGAGGAACCACAGCTTTCCGGGTACAAACGGCACATTGGCGCCATCGGGTGATTCACCCGAGAAGAACGGCAGGTAATAGAAGTACTGCTGGGCGGTTAGCGCGAGCACGAAGGTGACGACGGCGAGGTACAGGCCGCGTACTCGCAGCGAGCCGATGCCCACCCCGAGAGCAAGCAGACCGGACGCCGCTACCGTCGCCGCGATGGCCAGCCAGAAGGGGACGCCATCGGTCACCAGGCGCGCCGCGAAGAGCGCCGCGAGCCCCGCGAAGGCCATCTGCCCCAGGGACAACTGCCCGAGCCAGCCGGTCAGGATGGTCAGCGAAGAGGCGCAGATGGCAAACCCCAGGACCGCCGTGAAGAGCTGCTGGCTCGAGGGCTCGCTCTTGATGAGAGGCAGTACCACGGCGATGGCGCCGAGCAGCAGGATGCCGCCCTTGTCGATGTTGCGGGCCCACCAGATGGAGCGAAGGCGCTCGGGGATCGGTCGCGTGCGCGGCGAGAAGGCGAAGACTCCAGAGTCCTCCCCTTCCCGCTTGGCAAAGATCACGGCTACGAACACGGCGATGAACAGAAGGAGGTCGGTTATGCCCGGCGTGGCCAAGAAGTTGTACGAGAGGACGCTCTGCACGATCGCGATCACGACGGCAGCCAGGACTGCTATCCGGAAGGAGCGCAGTCCGGCGATGACCGCTGCTGCGAGGCCGTAGGCGAGTGTCTCGGGGCCGAGGTTGGACAGTCCGGCGGCCGTCGACGACTCGCCGGCGAAGAGGATGACCGAGAGGGTCGAAAGCACCGCCGCCAGGGACCACACCATGGTTGAGACGAGCTTGGGCGAGATGGACGACAGGCGAGCGAGCGAAGGATTGGATGCGCTGGCCTTGACGGTCTTGCCGATCATGGTGTGATCGAGGAACCAGACAAGAGCGATCACGGCGACCGGAACCAGGATCAGCACGGCGAGGTCGGCGCCGCGCACACTCACCCCGGCGATCGTCCACGTGCTCAAACCGAAGGCGGCGGGGTAGTGGGCACTGGCGTCGGACGGCTGCGGGATCTTGAAGGCGATGACCTGCGCCAATCCACCGATACCGATCGTGGCAACCAGGACCACGACACGCGGGGCATTGCGTAACCTGCGGATCACGGTCATCTCGATCGCCGCGCCGAACGCGAGGCCGGCGATCAGCGAGACGACGAGCGCCACCCAGAACGGGACGTGGTACTGCACGACGAGGAGGGCGAGCAGAGCCGCACCGATCACGCCCATGTTGCCCACGGCAAAGTTGATGATTCTCGTGGCCCGGTAGACGAGCACCACACCCACGGCGATGAGCGCGATGGCAAGACCCTGGATCAGACCGTCCCAGACAATTTGGGAATTGACCCACCCAACAGCCAGCATCAGGCGGGCACCTCACCGCCCAGGAACACGGCCCGGGCCAGGTCGTCGTTCGCCATGAGATCGGCGACGGCGCCCTCGAATCGGACCTGTCCCTTCTCGAGGAAGACCGCACGGTCTGCGATCGCGGCAGCGACGTTCAGCGACTGCTCCACGATGATCATGGTGACGCCCTCGCTCTTTAGGCGCTCGACGACACCAATGAGTTCCTGGACGACGACGGGCGCCAACCCAAGCGATAGCTCGTCGATCATGAGCACTTGGGGGTCGTGCAACAGCGCGATGGCGAGCGCCAGCATCTGTTGTTGTCCTCCGGACATGGTGTCCGCTCGACGACCCTTGGCTGCTTCCAATGCAGGGAAGAGGCTGAACATCCGCTCGATGCGCCGTTCGAGGTCGGCATGATCGCCTCGATAGACGAAACCGCCCATCTCGAGGTTCTCTCGGACCGTCATCTCGCCGAAGACGCCGCGGCCACCGGGCAGCAGATGCATGCCGAGTTTGGCGCGTTGCTCCGGGGTGGCGTAGCTGATGGTCCGGCCCTTCAGGCGGACGACCCCGCGATCCGCTGTGGCCAGTCCCGCCGCAACCCGCAGCGCAGTGGACTTGCCCGCACCGTTCGTGCCGAGCAAGGCGAGCACTTCGCCTCTCTTGACCTCGAAGCTGACGCCGAAGAGAACCTGGACGTGTCCGTAGCTGAAGTCGACGTTGTTCAGCTGGAGGGCTGGAACGGCGTCTGGGTTGTCCGCCTGGCGCTGGTGCTCCTCCTGCTCCTCTTGAAGCTCGAGGACGATCAGAGAGAGGTCGTTGCGGATGTAGTGCGAGCCCCGGATGATCATGATCCCGCCGATGATCGTCGTCGGGACCATCAAGATGATCACGGCCGCTCGAGGGCCGAAGGCTTGGTCGAGGCCGGCCGAGAGAATGGCGCCGCCGGTGGCCCCGATGAAGAAGAGGTAGATGGAACCCACGGCGCCGGTGATTCCACGCAGGTGGTAGGGAGCGACTGAGGTCAGGACCGGTCCGACCATGGAGAACGCACTCATGGAAAGCATGGTCGTCAGGACCGAGAAACAGGCCCACAGCCAGGCGTTGGGCATGAAGTACTGGATCGGCACGAGCACCGCGACCGGCAGGATGATCTTGCCGATGAGGGCCAGGGCCTTGGCAGGGTCGCGACGGTACAGGCCGTCGTAGTAACGCCCCACGAAGGGTAGGACGACCAAAACGCCGATGCTGGCGAAGGTTCCGATCAGCCCACGGCGGAAGGCATCGAGGCCGTATTGCTGCTTCAAGAAGAGGTTGCCGAGGACCGGAGCGGTGAAGAGTGCGAAACCCATTGCGGTGAACCCGACGAGGACCAGGCGCAGGGTGTGGATTCTCATGATGCGCGTCCACGCGGCTTCGAGGGACGGTGGAATGGGCTTGGTGTCGTCGATCACCTCACCCAGCACATCGAGCTTCTCGTGTTGCCCCCGGGGAGGTTCATGAAGGCGGAAGGCGATGAATGCAACGACGATGACAGGAAGTCCCAGGATGTAGAAGGCCCAGCGCCAGCCGTTAGGACCCCCGACAACGGTCGCGATGGTTCCGACCAAGACGGGGCTCAGCGCTGTGGCGACCCCGGTAGCCACACCCATGGCCGAGAAGATCCGGCCCCGGAGGTTGATCGGGTACGTGTCCGCCAAGAGGGTGCCGTTGACGGAATAGGCAGAGGCCTGGGTCACCCCGACGCCGAAGCGGGCCAAGAAGAACGTCAGGATGTTCGTGGCCAGTCCGCTGAGAAACACCATGACGCCGAAAAAGAGTGTCGCAAATCCGATGATGCGCGACCGACGGAAGCGATCGGCCATCCACCCCATGGGAACGATGCCGATCACGAGAAAGCCGCCTGAGATGCCGGCGACAAAGACGATCACACCCGAGCTGACATGGAAGGACGCTTGGATGTTCGGGGCCAGGACGCCGAGTCCTGCACTCTGCAGGTTGTCGAGCGCGACGATCAGGGCCAGGACGACGAACGTGGTGTAACCCGACCTGCGCAGACCTTCGCGCAACGAGACGTGCTCCTCGCGCGTCCCCGGCAGGAGATCCTCGGGCAGCAGGATCTCTTCAGTTTTCTTTGACGAGGCCTGACGGTCCTGGGCCGTGTCCGCCACGAAGCGGGCCAAGTCCGTGGGGTTGTCGCCTACCGCCGGCGGGGCAGCTCCCGAACCGGGTTCCAGCGTGGCACTCACCCGAATTCCGACCCGCCGGTCGAGGGACCTACGGCATTCCCACCCCAAGCTTGCACGGGGGGCACATTACGCCCCTGTTACCGCTAACGTCACGTGCCCGATCCGCCCTGACATTCGGCCGGATCAGACCTCCAACCCGTCAAGAGGCTGATTTGGTCGAGAAGACCAGCTGGTTCGTGGTTGCGTCGTACTTGCCGACGAAGACCGGCCCGACGGCGAAAGCCTGTCCGGGACCGAACGAAACAGGGCCACCCGATCCGGGAATGGTGAAGTTTCGGAGCCCATACCCCGCCTTGGTGAAGCTGGCGACGGTCAGGTTCTTTCCGGCCGCCTTGGCAATCGTGGAGAAGAGGGCCAAGTTCTCGCATGCGGACTCCGGCGCGACCCAGCTGTGGTCCTGGCTGTTCGACGTCGCGCTCGGGGTGGCGATCTCGTCGGTGGGATACGCCTTTTTGATGATGCCAATGCACTTCTGGATGCCGGGGTCGCTGAAAACCTGCAGGCTCGTGAGTGTGGGCGAGGACGTCGTCAGTGTCTTGAGGAACGGCGTTTGCCCGGCGGGCCCACCGGAGAGGGTGCCCGAGAGCGCCGAGGAGTCCAGCGCGATCCACGGCGGGTTGAAGGTGGCCTGGGTCTCGGCGAGGCCAGCGGGCCAACCCGAAGACGCAGAGGCAACGGCGACGACCTCATTCACCCCGGCATTCTGAAAGCGATTGATGATGACCTGGTCCTGGGCGATGATCGCCGACTGGTCTCCAGCGGGTGCCGAATTGACCGCGGACTGGACGACGTCCACGTGCAACTTCTTCAACGTGGCGATGTCAGCGGTGACCTGACTCTGATCGGCCGTCTCGCCACCAACGACGCCAACCTTCTTCCCCTTGAAGTCACCCATCTTGTTGAACACCGCAAGTTGGATCGGGTCGTATGCCGTGGCGGGAGCCGTCAGCGTGAAGTTGGCTGCGCTCGGCCCCGTGATGGAGCCTTCGATTGTGGCATTGATCGTCGGCGTGTCGTGATTCACGAGGTAACAGTTCGGCTCGTAGGGCGAGAGAGCGACGAAAATGGAGTCGTCCTCCGTCAAGCTCGTGCAGACCGAGTCCACGCCCACTGTTCCGTTGGCCAGGTTCACCGGCGAGTAATACGCCACGACCTTTCGACCATTGATGCCGCCGTGGGCATTGAGATTGGCGATGAGCGCGCCATAGGCATCGGGCCAACTTCCCTGGGTCAGCTTCACGCCCTCTGAGGCGAGAGAAGAGAGGTCGATGTAAGGAACCCCAACTTTAATCGTTGTCGACGTCACACCCTGGTTGGGGGCGGCCCCAGCCATCGTCGCAGTCCCGGCCAGCAGTGGGACAATCATCGCAACCGCGGCTCCGGTAGCGAACCCGATTCGCTTCAACATGGTGTGCCCTCCCCTATGCGGCTGTCGCCACTGCCGGACCGCAGTGTGACACGTGCCGGGCCTCTGATGCAAAGCTTTGCACGTGCCTGGTTCCCGGCATTGTACGACTGTAAAGCATCGGGGCGTATTTCGCAACAACTCGGACCTCAGGGTCGAGTAAATGTGGCGAATCCTGGCTACCTGTGCAAAGCTTTGCATTGACGTGTTGCACCCCGACCGACTCCTTCCTGCCGACCCCGGCATCCGCAGGGTGGCCCGCGCCCTGTTTGAGCTGACCAAGGACCTCCCGATCGTCAGCCCCCACGGGCACTGCGATCCCGTTGCACTCGCCGAGAACTCCATCCTCGGTGATCCGGCCTTCGAGCTGATCACCAGGGATCACTACTTGCTCCGACTCCTTTACAGCCAGGGTATGCCGTTGGAAGCGCTCGGTGTCGTCGCCTTGGACGGCTCCCCTACGGAGACGGACGGTCGCCACATTTGGCGGAGGCTCGCAGAGAACTACCACCTCTTCGCGGGTACACCGTCCCAGCTCTGGCTCGACTACACCCTGGAGGAGACCCTGGGGGTGAAGCAGTCCCTCCGGGCGGAGTCTTCCGACGACATTTACGACCAGGTCACGAGCCGTCTGGCTGGTGACGATTTCCGCGCCCGCTCGCTCTACGAGCGATTCGGAATCGAGTTCCTGGCGACCACCGACGGCGCCGCGGTCGATCTCGATGCCCACGCACGAATTCGAATGTCCGACTGGCCTGGTCGGGTCGTGCCGACATTCCGACCTGACGACGTAGTCGATCCGGATCGGAACGACTTCCAGGACAACCTCCACAGGCTGGCAGAGCTGACGGGCATTGATACCGCTACCTGGCCCGGCTACCTCGACGCTCTTCGTCTGCGACGTCAGCAATTTATTGAAACGGGCGCAACGGCGTCCGATCATGGACACTCGTCGCCGGCGACAGCGGACCTGCCGCCACTGGAGAAAGAGCGCCTCTTCACTCGCATCGTGAAGGACAACGCCGAGCCCGGAGACGCCGCGTTGTTCCGGGCCCAGATGCTGACCGAAATGGCCGCTATGAGCCTGGACGACGGGCTGGTCGTGCAGCTGCATGTCGGTTCGTGGCGCGACCACAACCCCCTGCTTGCCGCCCGCTTCGGACGCGACATCGGCGCCGACATGCCCAAGTCCGCCGACTTCGTGACATCGCTCAAGCCCCTGCTGGACCGGTTCGGGAACGAGCCCACCCTCAACGTGGTCGTTTACACCCTGGACGAGACGACCTACGGTCGTGAGCTGGCGCCGATGGCAGGCCACTACCCGGCCTTGCGGCTCGGTCCGCCGTGGTGGTTCTACGACAGCCCACAAGGCATGCGACGGTTCTACGACCGGGTCGTCGAAACCGCTGGGTTCTCCAACCTGGTGGGATTCAACGACGACGCCCGATCCCTCCTGACGATCCCGGCCAGGCACGATGTGGCGCGGCGCGTGAACGCTGGCTTCCTGGCCGGCCTCGTCGCCGAGCACCGACTCGATGATGCGGACGCGGCAGATGTCGCATCAGACTTGGCATATGGGCTCGCTCGACGCGCCTTTCACGTTGCCAAGTGACGGCGATCGGCCTCGTCGGTCTGATGGGAGCGGGTACGTCGTCCGTCGCCTCGGCCGTCGCGGAGCGCACCGGCATGGCCTTGGACCTCCCGACCTCCCTGGCCCGCGATCGCTCCGGGCTCTACGAGGAGGTCTCCACCTCCGTGGTCGACACCGATGACGAAGACGTGAAGGCAATCGCCGACGGCGTCATCGACGCATTCCACCATCGAGCACAGCTTGCCTGACGATCGAGCGAACAAGGGAGAACGATGCTGCGACCTCAGGAGAACGAGACCCGGGAGGCGAAGCGCCTCGACGGCCTCTGGGACTTTTCTGTCGACACGAACGGTGTCGGGCGTGAAGAGGGCTGGTGGCAGGGGCCACTGATCGATGCGATCCTAATGCCCGTCCCCAGCAGCTACAACGACGTGCTCGTCGACACTGCAGTCCATCACCACGTTGGTGACGTGTGGTATCAGCGAACAGCTTTCGTGCCACGCGGATGGCAGGACAGTCGGGTTGTCCTCCGGTTCGACGCGGCAACACACCGCGCTGACGTCTGGGTGGGGGACGAGCACGTCGTGTCGCACGAGGGGGGCTACACACCTTTCGAAGCCGACATCACCGACGTCATCGAACCCGGCACCGAAGTACGCATCACCGTCGCCGTCAACAATGAGCTCACCTGGGAATCGATTCCACCAGGAGTGGTCGAGGAGATGCCGGACGGTCAGCGTCGACAGCGGCAATACCACGACTTCTTCAACTACGCCGGCCTGCATCGAAGCGTCTGGCTGTATTCCACTGCGCGCTCGCACATCGCGGACGTTACTGTGATCACAGACAGAGAGGCGGGTACCGGCGTTGTCCGGTACACAACCGTCATCGCCGCGGCGGGAGAGCCGATGGTCAGGGTGGAGCTCTTTGACGCGGAAAGATCGCCAGTGGCCTCCGCAACCGGCGTCGAGGGTGAACTTCGAGTACCCGCACCTCATCTTTGGCAACCCGGAAACGCATACCTCTACGAGCTGCGCGTTGACCTGCTGGATGGAGACGACCTGATCGACCGCTACATGCTGCCGGTGGGAATCCGAACCGTCCGCATCGAAGGATCCCGTTTCCTCATCAACGACGAGCCGTTCTATTTCCGTGGGTTCGGAATGCACGAAGACCTGAACGTGCACGGAAGGGGACACGACGATGCATCGACCGTGCACGACTTCGCACTGTTGGGTTGGCTCGGGGCAAACTCGTTCCGGACTTCCCACTACCCCTATGCGGAAGAGGTGCTTGACCTAGCCGACAGACTCGGCATCGTGATCATCGACGAGACTGCTGCGGTCGGCTTGAACCTCGGCGTCGGGGGTGGGCTCTTTCTCGGCGGCCCCAAGACGACTTTCTCTGAGGAGACGATCGGCTCCGCCACGCAGGCGACGCACCGCCGAGCAATCGAAGAGCTGATCGCACGCGACAAGAACCATCCATGCGTCGTTCTCTGGAGCCTGGCCAACGAGCCCGAATCTCACACCGATGAGGCGCGCACCTACTTCGAGCCGCTGTTCGACTTTGCTCGGAATTCCGATTCCACCCGCCCGGTCGGTTTCGTCAACATGATGTTCGCCCAGCCCGAGACCTGCAAGGTCAGCGAGCTGGCTGACGTGATCATGATCAACCGGTACTACGGGTGGTATGTCGAACCTGGAGACCTGCCCGCCGCTGAGCGTGGTCTCGAGCGCGAGTTGCTGGGCTGGGTCGAACGACATGGCAAGCCGATCATCGTCACCGAATACGGTGCCGACGCGATGCCCGGGTTGCACACGCTCGATGCGGTCGTCTGGAGCGAGGAGTACCAGGCTGCGCTTCTCGACACCTACCATCGCGTCTTCGACCGTATCGACGCCGTCGTCGGGAGAGCAGGTGTGGAACTTTGCCGACTTCGCCACCCCGCCGTCCTTCATGCGGGTCGACGGCAACAAGAAGGGAATATTTACCCGCGACCGCCGCCCGAAGGCCGCCGCGCGCCATTTGCGCCAGCGCTGGCTCGCTTCTTCGTGACTCTGCCGGTGGATTCTCGGGGGACGAACGTGCCGAAGAGTTCAGTGGTCGGCGTCCCCTCTCCCTGGAACAGTTCTACGGCGGCGACGCCGGCCTCGTCGGTCGGAAGTCGAATGGTCGTCAAAGGCGGCGCCACCATGGCCGCCATGGGTACGTCGTCGAACCCGATCACACTGAGGTCGTCCGGGACGGAGATGCCGAGACGAGCGAGACCGGCGATCACGCCCAATGCCATCTGGTCGTTGAACGCGATGACAGCCGTCGTTCCACTGTCCAGAACCCGCGGCACGGCGTCGGCCGCCGCCTCGAAGGTGGGGGCGGGCGTGTCGATCATCTCGACCTTCATGCCTGTCGCACCACTGGTCCTGCGGACCGCCGCTCGCCGCTCGCCTGCAGCCCACGAGCTGGTCGGCCCTCCCAAAAAGACCAGGTCCCGATGCCCGAGAGCGGCGAGATGGATCAGCGCCTCGTGAACCGCCGGTGCACTCCGCAACAACACCGAGGCGTGACCGCGGACGGGACGTTGGACGAAAACCGCCGGCATCGAACCGAGGGCCTCGAGTTCGCGGTGGAGGCGCCTCGGGGACAGAACGACGAACCCGTCGACGTCGTGCGCGAGGGCTCGTGCGACCTTGACCTCTTCCTTCGGGTGCTCGCCGGTATCCGCGAGCAGCACCTGCAGCTCGGCCTCCCGGGCCGTGCGTTCAACCGCACGAACCATGGAGGCAAAGTACGGATTGGTGATGTCAGGGACGATCACGGCGATGTTGCCCGTCCGACCCGTCTTCATCACACGCGCGGCACGGTTCGGCACAAATCCGAGCTGCTTCGCAGCACGCTCGACCCGCTCGCGCGTCGCAGGGGCGACCTTCTCCGGACGGCTCAGCGCGCGGCGACACCGTCGCTGGGTGCACCTTGGCGCGGGCCGCTACGTCCAGGATCGTGGCGCGTCTCGGGGTCCCCATGGATTTCGACGTTACACGCCGGATCGCGGGCTCCGATCATGACCACGACGACCGAAACGCAGGCGCGTCTGTCTACCCGCACGCTTGGACGGGCACGGACAGGGGCGGTGCCCAGCTACGACAGAACTTTGCCTGCGAGCATCGCGCACCTCGGGCTCGGTGCTTTCGTTCGAGCCCACCTCGCCGTCTACGCAGACGAGCTCTCCCGACTGGGCTGGCCCGCGTTGATCCGCGCCACGTCGCTGCACAGCAACACCGTCGCCAATCAGCTGACGCCGCAGGATTGCCTTTACTCGGTCGCCGAACGCGAACCCGGAGGCGCTTCTCGTCCCCGCATCATTGGATCAATCACGTCAGCATCGAGCGGTCCCGACGCGGCACTCGGCGCCTTGGTGGCACCCACCACGCGCCTCGTGACTCTGACCATCACGGAGAAGGGCTACGACGTCACCTCAGACGATCTGGAACATCCTGAACTCTCTTCCTCGGCCTTGGCGGTTCTGACGCGTGGGCTGGCCCGATGCCGCGACTCGGGACGGGTACCCCCCGTCATCGCTTCCCTCGACAACGTGATGGGCAACGGAGTCCTTCTGCGCGCTCGCGTGACCGAGATTGCCGAGCGCCTCAATCCTTCGCTCGCGGGATGGATTGCGGAGGAGGTCCGGTTTCCCAGTTCTGTCGTCGACCGGATGGTGCCGGCGACGTCCGGACGGGACATCGAGCAGATCAGCCAGCAGCTCGGACTGGTCGACTTCGGAGCCGTGACGACGGAGCGGCATCGCTCGTGGGTGATGACCGAAGAGGAGTCGTTGCCCCCATTTGCGGAGGTGGGCGTCGACATCGTCGATGACATCGTCCCCTTTGAGCAACGGAAACTCTGGCTGCTCAACGGACCGCACTCCGCCTTGGCCTACTGCGGGATCCTGGCTGGCTGCACCACGATTGCCGAGGCGACGAGTCACCCGGTCGTGTCGGCCTTCGTTCGAGGACTCGTCGACGATGTCCTCGACGTAGCCGACCTGCCCACGAATCTGCAGCCGCAATCCTTCGCCACCGAAGCCTTGGCCCGCTTCGGGAACCCGAGCCTCGGCCACACCTGCGCGAAAGTCGGGGCCGACGGCTCTCGGAAGTTGCCGCAACGATTCGGATCGATCGTGATCGCCCGCAAACGAGCAGGGCTCGAAAACACGAGGTTCGCTACGGTTGCCGCGTTGTGGGTCGCGCTGGCCAGCGGCCTGCCTCTCGGCGGGGGCCAGGCCGCCATTGTGGAAGATCCGGCCAGCGTGCGATTGCGATCTGCCGCGGCCAGGGGTGACCTGGGCCACCTTGCGCACCTCGCCCTCAGTGACGCGTTCGAGGGTGAGTTCGTGTCTTCGGTGGCCGACACGCTCGCGCGCCTCCTTGAAGAGGGAATGGAACTCCTTCGGGCGCCAGCATGATCGCCACGATCGGGGGGCGCGAAGGGGATCTGGAAGTACCGGAGGTGCGTGGGTTCATTCAGTCGCGCTTGGCGGAGGTCGACCTTGACGGTCGCTCGCTCTGTCTCGTCGTTCCGGACGCCACCAGGACCTGCCCCCTCCCATTGCTCCTGTCGGCGGTGGCCGCGGCCGTCGAGACACGCGTCCGTTCCTGCACAGCGGTCGTTGCCCTCGGCACGCATGCACCGATGACGGAGAAAGCGATCAACGCGATGGTCGGCCAGTGCGATTTCAGTGTGGTGAACCATGAATGGTGGGTAGACACGACCTTCGTCGGCGTTGGGACATTGGGTGCGGACACCGTGTCCGAACTGTCGAACGGGATGCTTCGGGAGACCGTCGAAGTCCGGATCAACCGGTTGATCTTGGAGAGCGACGTTACGATCATCATCGGGCCGGTGCTCCCGCACGAGGTGGTCGGGTTTTCCGGTGGCAACAAGTACCTGTTCCCCGGGTTGTCGGGCCAGGAGCTCATCGACGTGACGCACTGGCTCGGCGCGTTGATCACGAGCCGCACGATCATCGGCACGCGGGGGGTCACTCCGGTTCGCGCGCGCTGATCGATGCAGCGGCAGCCCTTGTGCCAGGAGAGCGGCACGCGCTGTGCGCGGTGGTCGACCATGCGCAGGGGGGGCTGCACTCGCTCTCCTTCGGCGCACCGGAGCAGGCCTGGGCGGCGGCCGCGGACATCGCGGCGGACACGCACATCCAGTACCTGCAGGAGCCGGTCAGCCGGGTGCTGTCGATCGTGCCGCCTCGGTACGCGGACCTCTGGACCGGAGCCAAGGGCTTCTACAAGGTCGAGCCAGTCGTGGCCGACGGAGGTGAGGTCGTGCTCTATGCGCCCCACATCACCGAGATAGCCGCCATGCACCCTGACCAGGAGGGGGTCGGGTACCACTCACGCGATTTCTTCCTGGCCAACTGGGACAAATACCGAGATCACCCCCGAGGGGAACTCGCCCATTCCACGCACCTCTACGGAGCCGGGACGTACGATCCCGTACACGGAGAGCATCAACGTGTGCTGGTCACCCTCGCCACCGGCATCCCCCAAGACGTGGTGACAAGGGCGAACCTCAACTACATGGACCCCGCTTCGGTCGACCTGGCTGCGTGGGCGTCCGACCCGGGCACGCTGGTCGTGCCCGACGCCGGTGAGGTCCTCTACCGTCTGCGGTAGAGGATCCTCGGTCCACTTGCGGCAGAAGTGACCGAGGTCACTCTCCCGGAAAGACGAGTCCGATCTGCTTGCGGATCGAGTCGAGCACCGTTGCGAAGACCATCGTCTCGTCGAGCGGCATGACCGGGCTTTCGGTCTCCCCCGCCGCCAGGCACCGATGGACCTCTTCGATCTCGAACCGCAGACCGTTGCCTTCGTAGGAGCAGTCGATGTGCTCCGATCCAGCCAACGTCGTCACGGTGATGGCGTTCGGGCAGTGCATGAAAGCGGGAACGTCGACCGAGCCCTCGGTGCCCGAGATTCGGGCTGTACACGTCATGCCGACACGCAGCGACGCTTTGACGACACCAAGTCTGCCGCCAGGGTGACGCAGCACTGCCGCTACGTGCTCGTCGACACCGGTCTCCCCGATGACCCCCTCCGCAGCCGCATGCTGGGGGTGGCCAAGCACGAGCGAGCAGAGCTGAATCGGGTAGATACCCAGGTCGAGCAGGCCACCGCCGCCAAGGTCGAGCCTGAAGAGACGGTCCTCCGGATCGATCGGGCGACGGAACCCAAAATCTGCCTCGACCAGGAGCGGCTCCCCCACGCGCCCCGCGCCGAGGACGTCGACGATCGCCCGGTAACTCGGTAGGAATCGACTCCAGATGGCTTCCATCAGGAACAGCCCCTGCGCCCGGGCTTCCTCCACCATTTGCCCGGCGAACCCCGCGTTCAGGGCAAATGGCTTCTCACACAGCACGTGCTTGCCTGCTCGGAGCATGGCCAAGGTGTCAGGCGCGTGCCGCGACTGGGGTGTGGCGACATACACCACATCGACAGTCGGGTCTTCTCCGAGTGCGGCGTAGCTGTCGTAGCGGTTCGGAACGCCGAATCGATCACCGAAGGCGTCAGCCCGTTCGGCGGAGCGCGACGCCACGGCGACGATCTCGCCGTCCTCGACCAGTTGCATCGCGTCGGCGAAGCCCATCGCGATCGCTCCCGGCCCAAGGACACCCCACCGAACCATCTCGCCTCCCTTTGCCGCCCCGGAGTCCCCTCAGTCCGACATGCGACGACCTGAATGGACTGAGCCGAGACCGACCGAGCCTCGCGGCATCCCTCCGTCGATTTCTGATAACGCTATCATTGAGTCGCCGCACAGCCCGGCCTGGGCGAGAAACGAGCGCAGTCACGCCCCCGCGGGAGCAATCAGCGGCCTTAGGAAGGACACGTGAGATGACCGAGTCGTACACACCCCGCCCCGAGCACCGGTTCACCTTCGGGCTGTGGACCGTCGGAAATCCCGGACGGGACCCGTTCGGAACTGTCGTCCGGGAGGAGCTCGATCCAGTCGAGATCGTGCAACGTTTGGCCGACCTGGGCGCCTACGGGGTCTCCTTCCACGACAACGACCTCGTCCCCTACGGCGCTTCGCCCACGGAGCGGCAGACCATCCTCAAGCGGTTCAGGCACGCGCTCGACGAGACGGGCATGAAGGTCCCGATGGCCACCACCAACCTGTTCTGGCGCCCCATCTTCAAAGAAGGTGCGTTTACCGCGAACGACCCTGCCATTCGGCGTTTCGCAGTGAAGAAGACGTGCGAATCGATGGAGCTCGGCGCAGAGCTCGGAGCCGAGGTGCAGGTCATGTGGGGCGGACGCGAAGGTGCGGAGGTGGACGCCGCCAAGGACGTTCGGGCTGCTCTCGACCGCTACAAGGAAGCCGTGGATCTCTGCTGTGAGCACATCCGCACCCGAGACCTCGGTTTGCGCATCGCCCTCGAGCCCAAGCCGAACGAGCCTCGTGGCGACATCTTGCTGCCGACGGTCGGCCACGCGTTGGCGTTCATCAATGAGCTCGAATGGCCTGAGATGGTCGGGCTGAACCCGGAGTTCGCCCACGAGACGATGAGCGGGCTTTCGTTCTCGCATGCAGTGGCGCAGACGCTCTGGCACGACAAGTTGTTTCACATCGACCTCAATGCACAGCGCATCGGTAAGTTCGACCAGGATTTCCGCTTCGGCTCAGAAGGGATCCGCGACGCCTTCTACACAGTGAAGCTTCTGGAGGATGCAGCGTGGGACGGCATGCGGCACTTCGACGCGCACCCCTATCGGACCGAGGACGCGGACGGCGTCTGGGATTTCGCCCGCGGATGCATGCGGACCTATCTGATTCTGGCTGAGAAGGCCCGGCGATTCCGCGAGGATGCCGACATCCAAGAAGCGCTGCGGATCGCGAAAGCACCTGACCTCGATGAGCGAACTGCACCTGTCGGTGGACTCGGTGAAATCCTCTCTTCGGAGTTCGACGAGGAAGCGCTGGCAGAGCAAGGGTACGGGCTCGAACGCCTCGATCAGCTGGTCACGGAATTGCTCCTCGGGGCTCGCTAGTGCCCCTCGTGGTCGGGGTGGACTCGTCCACATCCGCCTGCAAGGTACAGGTATACGACCTCGACACCGGCCGAGTGGTGTCATCGGGTCGCGCGCCGCACCCACCCACCGCGCCTCCGCGAAGCGAGCAGGACCCCCGCGAGTGGGAGGTGGCCTTCCGCGCGGCGTGCGCACAGGCTAGCGTGCCCGACGATTGTCGCCCGGCCGCCCTTGCTGTCGCCGGACAGCAGCACGGGCTCGTGGTCCTCGACGACAACGGTGAGCCCCTTCGTCCAGCCAAGCTCTGGAACGACACCGAGTCGGCGGATGACACCGAGATGCTGCTCTCGTTGCTGCCCGATGGCCCGGCCGGCTGGGCCATTGCTTGTGGCAGCGTTCCCGTGCCGAGCTTCACCATCACCAAGCTGCACTGGCTGCGCCGCCGAGAGCCAGAGATCTTTGGACGGATGGCCTCCGTGATGTTGCCCCACGACTGGCTTACGTTCCGGCTCACGGGGCGGCGGGTCACCGACAGGGGCGACGCCTCCGGGACGGGCTACTGGTCACCACACCAGGAGAAGTACCGATTCGACCTGCTGAGGTTGATCGACCCGTCGCTGGCCTGGGAGGAGTTGGTCCCCGACGTCCTGGCGCCCCATGCCGTAGCCGGGGAATGGACCGACACGGGAGCAGTGATTGGCCCCGGGACAGGCGACAACATGGCAGCCGCCCTCGGGCTCGGTCTGCGGCCCGGAGACCTCGCGCTGAGCCTCGGTACCAGCGGTACCGCCTTCACGATCAGCGACGTCGCGTCGGCGGATGCAACGGGCACCGTCGCCGGATTCGCCGATGCAGCAGGTCGCTTCCTACCGTTGGTCTGCACCATGAATGCGACCAAGGTCACAGACACTGTCGCTCGGCTCCTGGGAGCCGGACACGAGGAGTTCGACGCGCTCGCCTTGGGCGCCCCTCCGGGATCGGGCGGCCTTGTGCTCGTCCCGCATCTCGATGGCGAGCGGACACCGAATCGTCCAGCGGCGACGGGCACGCTCTCCGGAATCCGCAGCGACGCGACGCCCGCGCAACTCGCCCGCTCCGCCATCGAGGGCGTCGTGTGCAACCTCCTCTCGGCGGCAGACGCTCTCGAACAGCCGGCGGCAGACGGCCGTGTCCTCCTCGTGGGTGGAGCAGCGCGCAGCGCCGCATACCGTCGCGTGGTCGCCGATCTGACGGGCCGCGTGGTCCTGGTGCCGTCGGACAGCGAGCTCGTCGCTCGTGGTGCAGCGGTGCAGGCCGCCGCCGTCCACCTCCAATGCGGCTTCGCAGACATCACCGAAGCGTGGGGTCTCGGCCAAGGCCACGTCATTGAACCTGACGAGACCGTCGACCGGATGGCCATCCGTGCGGCGTACGCCGACGCCGCCACTCGGGCTCGATGAGCCAGGAGAGAAAACCTGACGTCGAGCCGCCGCGGCGAGCCGTCATGGCGGATGTCGCCCGCCGAGCCGGTGTCTCGGTCATGACGGTGTCTCGGGTGCTCAATGGCTACCCCGGCGTCACCGCAGAGACGAGACGTCGGGTTGAGAGGGCCATGACGGCGCTCGACTACCGCGCCAATACTGCGGCGCGCGTCCTCGCCGGCGGCCGGTCGAGGACGTTGGGAGTCATCGCCGTCGAGACAGAGCAATTCGGCCCCTCGCACACCCTCTTCGGGATCGAGGCGGCGGCACGCGAAGCCGGTCACCGGGTCACCTTCGTCACCGCGGACCGGAGTGGGGGTGACATGACCAGCACCCTCGAACACCTCCGGACATCCCACGCAGAAGGGGTGATCGTCGTCGCCCCCGTCCGTCAGGTTGTCGAGGCGGTGACCGGCATCGACCCCGGCGTGCCCCTCGTGGTCGTGGGCGGCGACCCCGAAATGGACGTCGCCACCGTCACCATCGACCAACAGATGGGGGCCCGACTGGCGACCCAGCACCTCATTGAGCTGGGACATCCGACCGTCCACCACGTTCGTGGCCCGAAGGACTGGATCGATGCCGACGCACGTGTGCGTGGGTGGTCTGACGCGCTTCGGTCCGGTCGGGCGCCCCGACGTCGCGAGATCGTCGGCGACTGGGGCGCACGCAGTGGGTACGCCGCCGGCGAACGGCTCGCCCGCGAAAGCGGCGTGACAGCCGTCTTCTCCGCCAATGACCAGATGGCCCTTGGTATCGTCCGCGCTCTTCACGACGGAGGCAGGGAGGTCCCCGCGGACGTCAGCGTCGTCGGCTTCGACGACACTCCCGAATCTGCCTACTTCATCCCCGCCCTCACCACCATTCGGCAGAACCTCGGCGAGGTCGGCCGGCGCAGCGTGCAACTCATGCTGTCCATCATCGACGACAGCGCGGCCGAGCGGCATGTTGTCGTTGCGGCCGAGCTGGTCCGACGCGAGAGCACTGCGCCCCCTCCAACAACCTGACTCTCGGTTAGAAGCAAACCTTCAACGGATGAGCCCATCAAGGTCATCGAGGGCACCGCGGTCACACAGGACGACCACGGTCCCCCCGCAACCACCCCCGCTCGACCTGGCCCCATGGACGCCTGGGCTCGCCAGAGCCTCCCGGACCAGGGCGGATGACGCGCGATGACCGAGTCCCATTGCGTCGTAACCGGTGTGGCTCGCTGCCATGCACTCCCCTACGGTGCGCGCGTCACCCCGGCGGAGGGCGTCCAGTGCCGCGACGCTGCGCGCATGCTCTGCTCCGCCGAAACCCGTCGCCGCACGGACCGGATACGTCTCGTCCGGATCCACGGACGTGACAGGGTCGCCGTGCTCTCCCCAGCGGTCGAGGAACTCGGAACCCCTGACTTCGCCGGGGAGTGACTCCACGGCTGAGCTCGGCAGCTCGCTGACCCAGGCCCAGGAACCTCCTTCGGCATCCTCGACCATCCTCTTGCCCATGAAGGCGGCCGCTCTCGCCCGCCCGTAGGGCTCCCCTCCCACGTCGTGAGCGACGCCGGTCGGCCAGCCCACGACCTCGAGCGCGTCCGGCAGGTCGACCGTCGGTTCGACGGAAGCCGGCCGGCACAGGATCGGTAGCACCGCGTCCGGCACACCCATGGCCACCGCAACCTGATCCATGATCCCGCAGGGAGCACCGACGACCCGGTTCTCCGCCTCCTGGCACAGTGCGGCCAGGCGGAGCGGATCAATGCCTCCGGCGCCGAGAGCGCGGGCAGTAGCTACCTCGATTGCTGCGCTCGACGCAACGCCAACAGATGCCGGCAAGTCGGACGACACCACCACCGTCCCGCGTACCGCACTGATGACGTCATGCCGCAGGAGCACCACGGCGACGCCGATCACGTAGTGCGTCCACCGGGGCAGCTCCGCCAGTGCCGCTCGCACCCCTTCATAGGGGAGGCGTGCCATCCGAGCCAGCTCGTCGCTCGACAGGACGGCTGGACCCACGACCAGGTCGCCATCGCCCTCCAGGTCTACCTGCGCCGATTGACGGGTCGGCATCTCCAGGACGAGGGCGCCGGCATAGTCCGCCACGCCACCCAGCAGGTCAAGGCGACCGGGCGCGCTACCCCGCACCGAGGCCATCCACGAGCTCGGCCAAGATCGGCGAGATCTGCGCCGCCAGCGTCTCGTTGGCGTAGCCGACCCAGGCCACTGGCGAGGTCGTGTCGAGCGGCGCGTCCAGCGGGCGGCTCCAGGGGTCGGTCACCACTCCACCAACCTCGGTCAGCAGCATCGAGGTGCACAGGTCGTAGGGATGGCACGCGAAGGCGTTGGCGTCTATCACTGGACGGAGGTCGGCCACGAACCGGTCGCGACCCGTCATCAGTTCGTGAAGCTGTCCTCCGCTCGAGATGTACTCGTCATCAAAGACGGTGTCGCAGCCGAGGCGGCGGAAGAGTTCCGATTCGAGGGCCGCCAGGGCGGGCTTGTCCGGTAGAAAGAACTTGGCCAATCCGCTGAAACTGTGCTGCAGGGTGGCCGCTGTGGAGGGTCGTTCGGACAGCGGGATCCTTGTCCCGTCCCGAAGATCGATGCGCTCAGCCACCAGGCCACATCCACGCGTTCCGCTCAGCTGGTCGGCCGCACCCTGCTTCGAGGTCGGCAGTTCGGTCATGGCGGCCGACACGATGTCGTTCAGGGAACCATCCGGCGGCGCAGCTGCGGCAAGGCACCAGGCTGACCGCTTGTCGTACATCAAGCCACGGGTGCCGTCGATGGTGTCGACGATCACGGTCCAAGCCGGATCGTCCCCGACGACGACCGGCTCCTCGAGTCCCTCGGACACGACCCTCACGTCGGGCCAATTCTCCTCGAACCAGGACACGAGAGCGTCGTCGGTCACGCGGTCGATGGCGTAAATCGTGTCTGCGGGGGTCACACCCGCTATGGCGGACATGTCCATGCCGCGAGCGTTAGTGACCAGGGTACGCACGTGATCGCCGAGCGCACAGAGCAGACGCCGGGCGTCCTCAGGCCCGGGTGGCACGGAGCTCTGCTGCTTTCTCGTCGGGGTCCGACTCGTTCGTCATGGACCCGCCCCCGACCTCGGGACCGGCCAGATACTTCAACAGGCCGGGAGCCCGCAGGGGCGGGTGCAGCTCCAAATGAAAAGGGTAGTCAGGGTGGTCACCCACCGGGGCCTGGTGTACCGCCAATACATACGGCAGCCTGAAGCCCCACAATGCGTCATAGAGCCGCACCACTTCGCGCAACACGAGTGCGAGCGAACGGCACTCCTCTTCGTCCTGATCGACGAGTGACGTGACCGGCGTTCGCGGCAGGATGTGCACCTCGTAGGCATACAGGGCGAACCACGGGACACACGCGAAGAAATGCGACCCCTCGACGACGACGCGTGGGCCCGCCAGTTCGCGGTCGACGACATCGCTGAGCAACGAGCCGCCGGTCTCACGGCGATAGCTCCGCGCCACCTCTGCTTCACGCGCCATCGTGGCGTAGGTCATCGATCCGGCGTAAATCTGGCAATGCGGATGGGGGTTGGAGGTGCCGACCAGCGGCTCCTCGGTTCTCGAAGATGAGCACATGCTCGACCTCGTCCAGAGACTGAAGGAATCGCGTGCGCTCGCGCCAGGTGGTGATTACCGCGACCATTTCGTCATCCGTCAGGTCGGCCAGGGAACGCCTGGGGTCGTGGTGGTAGCAGACGACCTCTGCGCTCCCCAGTGCTCGACGAGTCTTGTACAGGCTGTCACCCGGACTCGGCAGAGGTGCCTCCGACGAAAACACCGGAAGGTCGTTCGTGAACACGTACACCCCCCGGTAGTCCGGGTTGGTGCCCGTGAGTCGCCGACCTCCCGGAGCGAGTGCGTTGTCAACCGCTGGAGTCGGCTCCTCCGGCGCCACCGCCTCGCCAATCCATGGGCGGTCTCCCCGGTGGGACGTAAAGAGAACCCACGTACCCCGGAAGGGGTGCCAGCGCAGTTCCCAGGCCATCGAGGTTCAGGCCCTCGCGTCAATATGGACCTGCTGTGGGTCGCACCCCTTCGCCGCGGCCGTCACGGTGATCCGTCCCGAGCCAGTGGGGCGGACGACGGCCAACGCTCGTCCGTCGAAGGTCGTGCAACGGGAAAGTGTGAACGCCTCTTCGCTCAGCGGATTCGCCGAGCCCAACGCCTGGAGCACCCCGGGGCCGTCGACCGTGACCTCGACCTCGCGTGCGCCCACACCGAACGGCACGCCATCGTGGTCGACCAGCGCGAGGGTGACGAAGGCCAGGTCGCGGGGGTCCGCGGCGATCTCACTCCGGTCGACCGTGGCGTTGAGCTGCACGGGTCCGTTGGCCGAGCGGATCTCGGTCCGGCCGCACTCGGTGCCGTCTTGTCGCGCCACGGCCTCAATGCGCCCCGGCTCGAAGACGGTCTCGAAGGTGGCCCGATAGCGGTTGACCTTGCCCACAGGCTGCGAGCCCACGGATCTGCCGTTCACCGACAATTCCACCTCGTCCGCGTCTGCGTAGACCTCCACGGTCACGGGCGCTCCCTCGTGACCCTCCCAGCTCCAGCTGGAGACCACATCGCTCCACGCCCACGGGGTCGCGCCGGCAGCTTCGCCGTGATGCTCGGGGCGCCCCACGGCGATGTAGGGGTCTGGCCGCAGCCCGAAAACAATCTCCCGGTAGTACGACTGGGGTCGGCGATGACCGGTGATGTCGATGTCGCCGCACCACGCGGTCAGCCAGGGATACTCCCCTTGGAAGGCGGAAGGTCCCGCGGCCTCTCCCGGCTTGGCGTAGACCGTGCGGCCGACGCCCGCCTCACCCAGGTAGTCCCAGCCGGTCCAGACGAAGTCGCCGATGACGTGGGGATTGTCGACGACACCCGCCCAACCGGTATCGATGGCGGCAGGATGCGTCTCGGTGGCCACGATCGCTCGGTGTGGGTAGAGGTCACCATCCATCTCGAAGCGCGACTCCATGTAGTTGTACCCGGCCACGTCGAGATAGGACAGGGTCTCGGCGGACCTGGTGGCAACCACAGGCGAGGTCATGAGCTGGTTCATCCAGTCGGCCAGGTTCGTCATGGCCGTGTTGACGCCCGTATCCTCGCCCGTCTCCGCCGCCTGGCGCGCCATACCCTCGTCGATGCTTTTCCGGAGTTCGGCCATCAGTTCTGGTCCACCGATGAGCAGTCCACTGATCGCCTCGGTGACGAACCGCGTTCCGTCCAGCGAGCGAACCTTCTCGGCCAGGGCACGGCCCACTCGGGCGCCGTACGGTCGACCGGCCTCGGGCACCTCGTTCCCGATGCTGTACATGATCACGCTGGGATGGTTCACGTCCTTGCGCACCATGGCCTCTATGTCGGCTTCCCACCAATCAGGGAAGCGCAGTGCGTAGTCGAACTCGCTCTTGGGCTCCGCCCACATGTCGAAGGACTCATCGATGACAAGTACACCGAGTCGATCGCAGGCACTCAGCATGGCCCGGCTCACGGGATTGTGGGCGCTCCTCATGGCGTTGAACCCAGCCGCCTTCAAGATCTCGATCCGGCGCTCCTCGGCTCGGTCGATCGCACAGGCGCCGAGTGGACCGTTGTCATGGTGGACACACGCCCCACGTAGGAGAATCGGCTCGCCGTTGACACGCAGGCCGCGCACCGCATCGAGAGACAACGTTCGCATGCCGAACGTCGTTGTCTCCACATCCAGAGTGTCATCCCCGTCCGACAGCATGACCCGGCAGCTGTACAGGTACGGGTCATCCGGCCCCCATCTGTGCGGTTGTGCCACGGCGAGCCGGTGGCGCACGACTGCCGTCTCCCCCGGCACGGTGGAGGCGGGCGCGCTGGACCTGGCGACGACCGTGCCCTCAGCGTCGAGGAGTTCGACTCCAACGGTGGCAGTCGACATCGTGTTTGAGTGATTGCAGACGCCGATCGCGACTGCGACCACGGCGATCTCATCATCGAGCTCCGGCGTCGTCACGTGCACGCCGCGAGGTTCTACATGGACCCGTCCCGCTCGGAGCAGCCAGACGTTTCGGTGGATCCCCGCACCGGAGTACCACCGACTGTCCTCGTACACCCTGGCCTCGACTCTGATTTCGTTGGGCTCACCGAACCGGAGCAACGGATCGATCGGGACCACAAAATCCGAGTAGCCGTACGGGCGCTGCGCCACCAGCGCGTCATTGACAAACACCCGGGCGTCGCGGTAGACGCCTTCGAACTCCAGGAGGATGCACGCATCGGCATCCTCCGGCGACACATCGAGGGAACGTCTGTATTGCCAGACGCCGCCGAGGAAGTAGCCGGACGCCGGACTCGCTGAAGGAGATCGCTTCCCGCCGATCATCGCGTCGTGCGGAAGGGTCACAACAGCGGGCTCGGGCCCCATGCCCATGCGCTCCGCGAAGCGGTTCGTCTTCTGGTGCACGGTCCAGCCGTCATTGCATGCAATGCGATCCATGGTGTTCGATCCTAGGTTCAGTCCAATGTTATCGTTATCATAGCTATTTTCCCTGGTGACAGCCCGTTGTGTGCTTCGGGGCACGGCCGACAACTCGGCCGTGTTCTGACGTGCCGAACCGAGGTCTGTGGCCGACGACGCCGAGCCTGTCGTCGGCGGCGTCGGAGCGCTGGCGGTTGTTCGTCAGCTCACAGGTGGTCGTTCCGTGCGAGGGAATGCCGCACAGAACGCACGCGCCAGGCGAAGTACTTTCGCGTCGGTGCCGGGAAAGCCCACGATCTGCAATCCGACGGGCAGTCCGTCGACGAAACCGCAAGGCACCGAAGTAGCGGGAAAACGCAGGACGTTGAACTGTCCCGTATAGGCGGCGTAGGCGCATGCCCCAGGCCTCGCCTCCGCGATGGCCAGACCCGAAGGAATGCGAGAAGCCAGGACGTCGATCGTGGGGGCGACGCTGTGGATCGTCGGGCAGAGGAGAAGGTCGTACTCCCGGAAGAGCTTGCGGAACCGGAGCCAGTTGCGTTGGCGGACTTCAGAGGCCTCTTTGAGCAGCTCAGCCACTTCGCCTCCGCTCGCCTCGAGACCCACGCTCGCGACGCCCATCACCGCGAAATTGGCCCGCATGATGATGCTGTAGTCGTCCCACTGCTCATCGGTGGAATCCACCGATGCTCCAACTTCAATGAGAGCGGCGGCGGCCTCGCGAATGTGGCGGATCACACGTGGACTCTCCTCGAGCGCGTAGTCCAGGGTGTATCCGAAGTCATCCGTCCAGGCGAGCTTGAGTCCCTTTGCCCCGCCCTCCAGGTCACTGCGAGGGTCGGGTAGGTCCAATGGAAGCCCGATCTGGTCCCGCCCGTCCGGTCCCACGATCACCGAAAGCACCGTGGCCGCATCGAGCACATCGCGCGCGATGGGTCCGATCGTGGAGGTGCTGCTCTGCAGGAGGCCCAACCAGGGAACCATCCCTGCCGTGGGATGAACCCCCACCAGCCCCGAGTAGGCGGCGGGCAACCGCGTCGATCCTCCCCCGTCCGAGCCAAGGGCGACCGGCAGCAGACCCGCAGCCACCGCTGCGGCACTGCCGGCACTTGAGATCCCCGGCGTACGTGCGGGATCCCATGGGTTGCGGGCGGTCAACACGTAGTCAAACGTGCTGTCGTTGGCCATGACCGGCATGCAAGTGTGGCCGACGATCACTGCTCCGGCACTGCGCAGCCGCTCCACGGTCAGATCGTCATGGGCGGCGATATCCGTACCGAACGGCGCCGGTTGGCGTAACCCCTCGATATCCAGGTGGCTCTTGACGGCGATGGGAACACCATGGAGAGGACCGAGCTCCTCACCCCGCATGACCGCCGCTTCAGCCGCCTTCGCTTCTATGCGCGCCCGCTCGTCGACATGATCGAAGGCCCGCAACACCCCTTGATGCGACTCGATTCGACCAAGGAAGTGTTCGAGCACCTCAACTGGCGACAACGCCCTGGAGCCGATCAACTCTCTGATCCGCCACGCGGGCTCCCAGGTCAGATCGTCCATCTCTTCTCTCCTCGCCGTGGACCGTCGCTCGACATCGTTACGCCGCGCCACCCTTGTACGTGGTGCCGTCCTTCATGACGAACCGAACGTCCTCAATCAGGGTGATGTCCTCCGAAGGATTCCCGGGCACCGCGATGATGTCCGCGAGGTACCCCGGCGCCAGCTTCCCGAGCTGGTGCTCCTCGTTGACCAGTTCCGCACTCACGACCGTGGCCGCCCGGATGGCCTGCATCGGGGTCATCCCCCGATCGACCATTGCCCACAGCTCCTTCGCCTGAGCTCCGTGAGGTATGCCGGGTGCGTCTGAACCACACGCGATCTTCACACCCATCTTGATCGCCTTGCGCAGTGTTTCCTTGGCCCGCGGGAAGACCTCGGCAGCCTTCTTCTGGTGGATGGGATCTCCCGCTCTGGCGACCGCCAATCCCTCGGCCAGGTAGCTGGTCGGTACCAAGAAGGTTCCCTGTTCAACCATCAGCTGGAGCGTGTCGTCGCTGGCGAGCGAACCATGTTCGATGCAGTCGACTCCGGCCCGGATACACGCCCGGATGCCCTGGTCGCCATGGGCATGGGCCGCGACGCGGAGTCCGGCCCGATGCGCCTCGTCGACGATCGCGTCCAGCTCCTCGTCCGAATACTGCTGCGCGCCGACGGGAGTGTTGTGCGACATGACACCACCCGAGGCGGAGATCTTGATGAGCTGGGCGCCGTGCTTTATCTGGTAGCGCACCGCCTTGCGAACTTCAGGCACCCCGTTCGCGATGCCCTCTTCGACGCTAAGAGGCATGATTCCCGGCGCCAGATTCCGCACGTTGCTCGGGTCGAGATGGCCCCCGGTGGGACAAATGGCGTGACCCGCCGCCTTCACTCGGGGCCCGACGACCCAACCCTGCTCGATCGCCCGACCCAGCGAGACGTCCAGGAGGTACCCGCCGGTCTTGACCATCAGGCCGAGATTTCGCACCGTGGTGAATCCGGCCATGAGGGTAATGCGTGCGTTCACCGTGCCTCGGAGCGTCCGGTAGACCGGATCATCCACGACCCCATGCAGCGGGTTGGGGAGTCCATCCGGATTCTCCGGTCCACCGATGCACAGGTTGAGCTCCATGTCCATGAGCCCAGGGAGCAGCGTGACGTCGCCCAGGTCGATCGTGCTGGCATCCGAAGGGGCGTCCTTCGGGACGACCGACACGATCCGATTCCCGTCGACCGTGACTGCGGCGCTTTTGCGAACCTCTCCAGCGTCGATGTCCACCCAGCGATCCGCACGAACAACCGTTGCATCACTCACGTGGGTGGCTCCACCAGACAAGGCAGTGCGGAAGCACCGGTGTCGGGGATACGACCCTGTCCGAACACCTCGACCGAGAACGAAACGGCAACGAGCGAGTAGACCAGATGCATGAGGTTCACGACCTCGTCCGGCAGCTCGCCGAGCACGTATTGGTCGCAGTACGTCAGCGCTTCCTCGATCCGGGGAAAGAAAGCGTCATAGAAGGACTGCAACTCGTCCATCGATGAACCCAGGCGTTGGGCATAGCGGTCTGGTTCGGTTGCCAGACACCAGTCGCCGGCAAAGGGCTCCAGATCAGAAAATTGCGCCGGCAAGAGTGTCGTCATGCTCTAGACCTCCTGCTCTTTGAGATACTGGTCGACGGCGTCGGCGCACACCTTGTGCATATGCCGACACAGAATTTCCTGGTCTCCCAGCGGAAAGCGCTGCACCGCGCGCGACTCGAGCGACATCTGCGTTGCCTCGCAGGTGTTGACATCTTGGATCCCGAATTCCTTGAATGCCATGGCGATCATCTCGTGTTGGACCCGTTCGCGGGGCGTCTTGGCCGGCAGGAAGTACAGCGTTCCCTCGTAGACGTGACTGCGATGGGACGTGGGCCAGTAGTGATAGACGTAGTAGAAGCCTTGGCTCCAGAACAAGAAGACGAGATTCGGCCACAGCTGATAGGACTGGTTCCCCCACGGCTCGATGTTTCCCGGGTTGAGACCGGCAGGCAGTTCGTCGATGCCCAGGTCGTAAGGGTCCCAGGCGCCGAAAAGTCCGGCGCGGACGGCCCGCTCCATGGGCTTGACCTTGTCTTCCGGTAGCTCCCATGGGCGGATCCCACCCGTCGTAATCAGGCGGTGGGGGCCGTCTGTTTGGTAGTGAGGCGCTTCGAATCCAGCCTCTCGAGCCGGACCCGAAAATGATGGTGGTGACTGCAGCGCGTGAAGAACCGGAGCGTGGTAGAACTCCTGCGTCGCGTCAGAGAACAGCTTCCAGTTGCTGTTGATCTCGGCACGGTAGAACCAACGCTCGGTGAACTTCTCGAAGGGGTAGCCCTCGATTCCGAGCACCATTGGACCGAGAAACTCGCGAAGGGTCTGTTCGGGCTCGCGGGCGAAGTTGACGAAGATGAAACCCTCCCACACCTCGCAGTGGACGGGCGCCAACCCGTAGTCGGCCTTACGCAGTCCGAAGAACTCGGACTCCTGCTGAATGAACGCATTCGACCCGTCGAGGTCATAACGCCAGCCGTGGTATTTGCAAGCGAACTGGCGGCAGGTGCCGCTGGTCTCTTGCTTTGGAAAGTCGTTCCAAACGAGCTTGTTGCCCCGATGGCGGCAGATGTTGTGAAAGGCCCGCACCTCGTCGTCGAGTCCTCGCACCACAACGATTGATGTGCTGGCCACCACCATCTCTTTGGTGAAGTAGCTCCCTTTTCGAGGAAGAAGCTCGACACGACCGACATTGAGCCATGCTCGTTTGAACACCGCTTCGCGCTCGAGTTCATAGAACTCCGGTGAGATCGAGTCCTCGTACGAGATCGGAGCCGTATCGAGCCCATAGTGCTCGGTCCAGCTACCTTCCGCTGGCTTAGGAAAGCGAGACATCTGTCACTCCTCTGATTGCAACGTTTCGGATATCCACCGCGACCGTCCGTTCATGCGTTGTTCTGCTAGGTGTTGCGTCCCCCGTTGACCCCGATGATCTGTCCGGTGACGTAACCGGCGTCCTCGCTGACGAGAAACGCGCAGGCGGCGGCGATGTCCTCGGGTCTACCGGGTCGGCCAACCGGCGTGGCGGCCGTCACCTTCTCGATGTCGAGTGCTCCCTCCCGATCGGCCTGTCGCAGGAGCGGGGTGTCGATAAACCCGGGAGGAATCGTATTGACCGTAATCCCGAAGGGAGCGAACTCCAAGGCAAGACACTTGGTCAAGCCGACCACGCCCGACTTCGCCGCGACATAGTGCGCTTGGCGTCGTGTGCCGCTGTGCACGCTCGATGAAGAGATGTTGACGATCCTCCCCCAACCTTCGGCCAACATGTCCGGAATGACCACTTGGCAGCACTGAAAGGTCCCGGTGAGATTGACTTCGATCATCCGACGCCACTCGTTGATGTCGATCTGGAGAAAGTCCTCGAACGCGGCGACTCCGGCGTTGTTGACGAGCACGGTCGGCGGACCCAGGTGACGACGCACCTCCTCGACGGCCGCCTCGACACCCGACCGGTCAGTGACGTCCACCTGGAGGCCGATGGCGCGGCCTCCTGCGGCCTCGATCGTGGTTGCTGCCGCCTTCGCTCCGTCGAGATTGAGATCGAAAATCGCGACGGGTTGTCCACCGGCAGCCAGGCGTTCGGTGATCGCGAGCCCGATGCCGGACCCCCCGCCTGTCACAATTGCTGTGCGCGTCGCGCGATCTTTCACAGTCCCCCCATTGGGCGTGCTGCCACAATGCCGGTGGGCATCTCTCTCCTGCCGGACGTCCGGGTCTCTGGGCTTGGTCGCTCGCCCGCTGCAATTCCGGTATTGTACACCTGTATAGCAGAGCCACGCCGAGGGCGTCAATCGGACAGGCTGGTCCGGCAAAGGGTTCACGAAGTGCGAGAGGACGGCAACGTGCGTATCGGCATCACGGCGAGGGGATCGACGCCCGACGAGGTTGTCCAACACGCCCGCGAGGCGGAGCGCGACGGGTTCAGCACTGTCTGGTACTCACATCTCCTCATGGGCGACCCCCTCGCCGTCATGGTGCTCGCCGGCAGGGCGACCTCCTCCATCGAGCTCGGTACCGCAGTCCTCCAGACCTACCCGTGCCATCCGCTCCTCCAGGCAAACCGCACGTCAGCTACTGCGACCGCGATGGGTCGAGCGGGGCTGACGGTCGGTCTCGGCCCATCGCACCAACACATCGTTGAGGACGTGTACGGCCTCTCCTACGACCACCCGGGGCGCAGCACTGAGGAGTACCTGCGCATCTATACGGGGCTGATGCGCGGAGAGGAGGTCGAGTACGACGGGCAGGACTGGTCCGTGCGCAGCGCCAAGAGGATGGTCGCACCGTCCTGCCCGGTACCGGTGTTGCTGGCCGCCCTGTCACCGAGGCTGTTGCGCGTCGCCGGCCAGTATGCCGACGGGACCATCATGTGGATGGCACCGCCGGCCGCCATCGAGTCCCATGTGGCACCGACGATTCAAAGGGCCGCCATCGCCGCTGGACGATCCGCCCCTCGGATCGTGGCTGGGCTGCCCGTTGCCGTCCATCCCGACGTCGACGAGGCGCGAACCGCTGCCGCTCAGTCAGCCGTGCTGTACGACCGGGTTCCGAACTACCGCAGAATCATGGAACTCGGTCACGTTTCGAGTGCGGCCGAGGCGTCGATCGTCGGTGACGCCACATCAGTCCGCGCCCAGCTTCAGTCGATCATCCATGCGGGGGCCACCGACATCTGGGCCGGCATCTTCCCGGTGGGCGGAGACCCGGCCGGCTCCGTTCGTAGGACGTACGAAGCCCTGGCGGAGATGATCTGATCGACTGAGTCAGCCGGCGATGCCCACGCCCTTCACCTTCAGGAACTCCTCGATTCCCGCTCGCCCGCCCTCTTTGCCAACGCCGCTCAGACCGAAGCCGCCATAGGGACGGTTGACCATCAGGTTCGGGGATCCGTTGATCAGGACTTCACCCGTGTCCAATTCCTCGGCCACCCGCAGGGCGCGACGCAAGTCGGCCGTTTGGATGTAGCCGGAGAGCCCGTACCTGGTGTTGTTGGCGATCTCTATTGCGTCCTGCTCGGTGTCGAAGGGAATGATGGCCAGCACCGGCCCGAAGACTTCATTTTGCGCCAACTCTGAATCGGGATCCACGTCGGCGAGCACCGTCGGTGCGATGTAGTAGCCGCCTGGCAGGTCGCCCTCGGGACGGCTCCCGCCTGTGACCAGCCGGGCGCCCTCCGCCTTGGCTCGGTCGATCATGCCGAGGATCCGGTCCATGGCGGCCTGACTGATCACCGGGCCGGCAATCACACCCGGCTGGAACGGGTCCCCGACTTTGAAGGACTCGGCCACGGTCTTGACGCGGCCCACGACCTCCTCGTAGATGCTCCGCTGTACGAGCATCCGCGTCCCGAAGTTGCAACTCTGACCGGCCATGACCGCACACGACAGGGCGGTGCCTTGCGCCACGGCGCTGTCGAGATTGGCATCCTCGAACACGAGGTTGGCGGACTTTCCGCCCAGCTCCAGCACGACTGGCTTCATCGAAGCCGCACACGCCTCGAGAATGCGCTGAGCTGTCGCCGGTCCGCCTGTGAAGCTCACCTTCTTGACCAGGTCATGCCTGACCAGGGCTTCCCCGGCCGCTGCGGTACCAGGAAGCATGTTGATGACCCCAGGAGGGAACCCTGCTTCTCCGACGAGGTCCATGTACAGCTGACCCGTGAACGGAGTCAGCTCCGACGGCTTCACGACGACCGTGTTCCCAGCAGCCACGATGGCAGGTACCTTCATCGCCAGGGAAAGCAGCGGGGCGTTCCAAGTGATGATGGCGCCGATCACGCCATAGGGCTGACCCAACGTGTAACTGAACGATGCACCATCGGCCAACTGGCCGACAACATCGCCGGCGAGCTTGTCACACCATCCCGCGTAGTAGCGGGTCCACTCCGCGGAGATGTTCGCCATGATCCCGCTCGTCGGAATGCCGTTGTCGAGCGTGGAGACCTGGCCGAGCTCGTCGGCATTCGCCGTGAGAAGCTCGCCTAGCCGAAGAAGGGCTTGGCGCCGATTGGCGGGGCTGGTCCTGCGCCACCCCTTGAAGGCTTCGTGTGCGGCCGCAACTGCCGACTCCACCTCGGCCTCTCCGGCCAGCGGAATCGTTGCGTCGACGGTGCCGGTGGCGGGATTCACGTGTCCGTGCTCACCACCCGACCCCTTCGACAGCCGCTGGTCTCCGATCCTCAGCGAAACCGCCGGCGGAGTGCGATCGATACTCGTGTCGGCCATGTGCGAGATTCTCCGATCTTCGTGCGTCTGCGGCGCCGAACGGCAAGCTGTACGTCGCGCTTGGGCCGGATCCAGGGCCACCAAACGGAGTTTGCTCGTGCGTCCTGCTATACGGTTGTATAGTCGGGTGACGAGAACGCGTCAAATGCCGCGATCCTGGGTCGACGCTCACCCGGATCTCCCGACGGGACAGACTGGTTGATCGGGACGAACGCCGGGTCGTACGGCGTGTGGAGGAAGAGACGATGAGCGACGACGAGCTGCAGCGCCTCCAGCGGGACGTGCAGTACCTCAAGGACAGGCTCGAAATTGCGGATTGCGTCGCAACCCTGTCAAGAGGTCACGATCGCCACGACGTTGAGCTCATGACCGACGCGTTCCACGTGGACGGCTGGGACGAGCACGGCACGGCGGTGAACCGCGGTCCGGAGTACGCCGCCTGGGCCAATACGACCCACGCGGCTGGTTCGCAGGTCAACATGCACCACATCACGACCCACCAGTGCGAGATCGACGGTGACGTGGCCCACGCTGAGAGCTACGTGATCGGCGTCATGTTGAACCACGACGGCGTGACGGCACGTGTGCTGACGGGCCGCTATTTGGACCGACTGGAACGGCGTCAGGGCGCGTGGCGAATCGTCGTCCGCCGCTCGACCGCAGAGGCGGCGTTCACGGCCGATGCTTCCATCCTGGATATGGACGTCTTCCGCGACCGTCATTTCGCCAAGGGCTCCAGGGACAAGACCGATCTGGTCTACCAACGACCCCTCGAGATCGATACCCCGGCGCCTGATGTCTGGTAGACGGCGAGGACGGCACTCATCGAGCTGAAGGGAGACTGGCAGATGCGACCAGAGGATCAGTACCACGTTGGCATCGTCGTCGACGATCTCGATGCCGCCAAGGTGCTCTACTCGGTGTCGGCCGGCTACCGCTGGTGTGACGAGATGAGGATCGAGAACGTCTTCGTCAAAGGAGACCAGGAGACGGTGGTCTCACTTCGTTTCACCTACTCCCGGGAAGCGCCACACATCGAACTGGTCGAATCAATTCCTGGAACCTTGTTTGCCGCGTCCTCCCCCTACGTCCATCACGTGGGCTACTGGTCGGACGACATCGACGGAGACATTGCAGCGCTCGAGAAAGCCGGCGCGCTGCTCGAAGGGAGGGGATTCTGGCCCGACGGACGGGGACCGGTGTGGGCCTACGTCACTCCCCCCAACGGCAGCCGAATCGAACTCGTGGACAAACAGGCCAAGCCTTCCATGGAACAATGGTGGGCGACCGGTACCCGCGGTGGTTGACGCACGTCGCGGGGCACAGCGTCCGGTCATCGGCTAGGAGGATCGCGTATGGCACAGCAACGCAGAGTCGGTGCGGAGACATCCGAGACCCGCGCTGCGCTGCTGGACAGCACCGAACGCCTCATGCTCGACGAGGGTTACGCCGCAGTGACCTACCGGAGGGTGGCCGCCGCGGCAAATGTGACGGCACCACTCGTCCAGTACTACTTCCCGACCCTCGACGATCTCTTCCTCGCGCTCCTCCGTCGTCGCTCCGACCGGAACTTGCAGAAGCTGACCGATTCTCTGGAGGCTCACCCGGACACCCCACTCCGTGTCATCTGGGAGTACAGCGCTGACGAGACCTCCTCCGCCTTGTTGATCGAGTTCATGGCGCTCGGCAATCACCGCAAGACGATCCGTGCCGAAATAGCCGAGACGAGTGAGCGCTCCCGCAAGGTTCAGCTCGATGCGCTTGCAACCACGCGGAAGAACCGAGCCGGCTCCAACGACGAGATCGCTGATGCGGCGCTGCTCTTCCTGATGGCGGGCATACCCAAGGTCATGTTGATGGAATCGGACCTCGGCTTGTCGACAGGCCACATCGAGACACTCGATCTGATCACGCGCTACCTCGACTGGACGGAGCCGGCGCAGCCCTCGAAGCAATCTCGAAAGGCGGTGAAGAAGTCGACGCCGGCCAAGCGCACGACTACGTCGACCTCCCGCGGAAAGAAGCAGACACCCGCCACGAAGCGGGCGCCGGCTCACGGCAAGTCTGCGCGCAGCTGATCCGCGAGGCGAGCACCAACCGACGACCGGCGCAATGGAGGAGACGTGCCCCGCATAGATCCGATTCCGAGGGACGAGTGGTCGGACGACATGGTCGACGCGCTCTCTGCCATGCAGCCACCCACCGCTCGGCACTTCGTACCCCCGCCCGGTGGCCGTCCGGATCGCCCGAAGGCATCGGCGATCATGGGTACGTTCGCACATCATCCGGATCTCACCAGAGCGTTCTTCAGCTTCAACGGACACATCCTCTACGGGACCACCCTGTCCTTGCGACAGCGTGGGATTCTCGTGCTCCGACTGGCCGCCGTGCGGCAAACCCCTTACCTGTGGGCCCAGCACCTTGTGCACACCGAGGAAGCCGGAATTTCGGAGGCCGATGTTTCCCGCATTGCCTTCGGACCCGATGCTCCGTTCCTCGACCGCCTTGAGAGCGCCATGCTCCGAGCGGTCGACGAGCTTGTCCTCGATGGCGCCATCAGCAGCGACACGTGGGAGTTCCTTGCTCAGGACCTCACACCGCAACAGATCCTCGATCTCATCTTCACGGTGGGCTGCTACGACATGATCGCGTGGTTGTGCGGCTCGCTGCAGTTCGAACTCGAGCAGGACCTCCCGGATCGCTAAGACGCTGTCGTTCTCCTACCCGAACAGGCTCCGCAGCCAAGCGCCGATCTGTAGATGCGCTTCCGCGGCGGCAGGGAAGCCGAGATTCATGAATCCGTGTGGCTGGCCGGCGAAGCAGGCCTCCTCGACGGGGACGCCTGCTTCCAACAGGCGGTCGCCGTACTGGCGGCCCTCGTCCCGCAACGGGTCGCAGCCGCCCAGTACCACTAGGGCCGGTGGCAAGCCTCCGAGGTCAATGGCCTCCGACGGGGCCGCGTACGGATCATGGTCGAGGTTCTTCCCGCCGCTGTACATCGCCCAGACCCTCTCGAATCCCTCGAACCGCAACATCGGACCACTGAACTCGAGCGCGTGATGCGAAGCTCACGCCCGGCGGCGCCACCGCCGGGTAGATGAGGACCTGACCGGCCAGCGTGGGTCCACCGCCATCACGAAGGCGGAGAGCGACCGCAGCCGACAAATTGCCTCCGGCACTCTCACCAGCGACGGCGACAGTCTCCTCGGAAGCTCCAAACCGGGGAGCGTTGGCCACGGCCCAGCGAGTTACCTTCTCGCAGTCGTCAAGGCCCGCTGGGTACGGGTCTTCCGGGGTCAGGCGATAGCCGACGGATACCACCACAACACCTGCGTGACGGGCGATCCCTGTCGCGATGTTCTCCATGAGCCCGATGCTGCCCGTGCAGAACCCTCCACCGTGGAAATAGACGACGAGCCCAGTGGGCGGCTCGTTGTGTTCGTAGATCCGGACCGGCACTCCCTCGACCGCCTCGTCCGTGACCTTCGCCATTTCGTATGTCGGAAACGGGCAGCCCGCCGGGCGGGCCATCTCTAAGTACTCCGGCGTGTACTCGTCGGGTTGCTCCATCATCGCCGCGTTGGCCGTAACCCATTCGGCGACCCAGGGGTCGAGAACGCCCTCGTCAGTTTCGGTCACGGTGCCTCTTTCCAGTGCGATCGCGTTGGACTCTGTCCTCTGCGTCCATTCGGGTTTATGTTATACGGTCGTACAACTCACGCCACTGCCCAAGTCCAGGTGATCCGATGTCCGTCCGCCCAGCCTCGCTCGTCTTGCCACAACACCCTGAAGGTTCCACCCCTTGGCTGCCGCCCGGCCCGTATCAAGGGTCGCTGGAGGAGTATGGCGATATCGAAGAGGAGTGGTTCGCATCGGGGGACGTCGACGGCCGTCCCTTCACCACGACGGTGCTCGTGCGGCGACCGCGGGACCCTGAACGGTTCACCGGCACGGTCGTTGTGGAGCCGATTCACTTCTTCCCTGTTCTCCCTATCTGGATGTACGTCTCGAGATATCTCATGCGATCAGGCCACGCGTGGGCGTACGTCGGGTCCTACACGTCCGCAGTCGAAGGCTTCGTCACTCCTCATGACCCTGAGCGTTACAAAGCTCTCCACATCGAAGAGGTGCCACGGCAACCTGAGCTCTCCCACCTCGACCTGGTCAATCTGCCGATGGACCCTGACCCGGCGGTGGCACTCCCGTGGTGGCAGCAGCAACATCGGCAAAACCCAACCTGTCAGGGGATTCTGGCCCAGGTGGGCGCGACCCTGAAGACATCGGCTGGGCCGCTCGAGGGCCTCGACGTCGCGCAGATCGTGTTGGCCGGGCACTCCGGTACGGGGGATGTCACGACGAACTACATCAGGGAAGCACAAGGCGTTCTACGGATGGACGATGGTTCGTCGGTCTTCGACGGCATTTTCCCGTCGGGATGGCCCACCGCCGCTTTCGGGCCGTGTGACGTCCCGATCGTGCAGGTCGTCACGCAGGGTGACGTCGCCTTCGGTGATGCCTTCTACCGAGACGGCTATGCCGGACTCGACTACCGGCGGCCTGACTCGGATGACCCGGCGGATCGCTTTCGCCTCTACGAGATGGCCGGCGTCGCGCACACATCGTCCCAGTACCCGCCCACCAACGACTACACCTTCCTCGAGCAGTTGCAGCCACCGAATACCTTTCCCCCGGGCGTCGACATGAGTGGTTTGCCCTTCAACCAGATGTTCCAGATGGCGCTCGACCACCTCATTCACTGGGTCGCTGACGGCACCCCACCACCGCGGGCCGAACGGATGGAACTCGACGTCGACACCGGCTTCTTTGCGGCCGACGAGTACGGCAACACGCTGGGCGGCGTCCGGTGCGCTCAAATGGACGTCCCCCGAGCAACCTACATTTCCAATCCATCCGGCCACGACCGCAAGCCCGAGTTCGGATCGTTCGGCTTCGAGAGGCCCTTCGAGAAAGAGATGCTCCAGAAGATCTATGTGGACCACGCTGACTACGTGACACAGTTCGGGCGCCGTCTCGACGAGCTCATCATGGAGGGCTGGTTTCTGGCGGACGATGCCGAAGAGTTCCTCGAGGAGGCCAGAAAGGCCGACGTCCCCTAAGCCGTGGGCGTTACGCCGGGTCCGGAGCTTCGGACCCGGCGACGAAGGGATAGATGCGCGTGAAGTCCGCGCCGGGCTCCGCCTCGGCGAACCGCTCCCACACCGAAGCCGTCGTCGGCCCCAGAGCCGATGGTGCTCCGTGTGCCTCGGCCGCGCCCAGAAAAAGGCGGAGGTCCTTGGTCATGAGCAAATTGGTAAAGCCGGCGGCATAGCGGCCCGTCAGCACCTGGGTGGGGAACTTGTCGCTGGTTGCCGCGCTCTGCCCGCTCGACGCGTCGAGCACCTCGATCATGGTGGCCATGTCGAGACCGACCGACAAGCCAAAGGCGACGGCCTCGCTGGTAGCGGCCAGGGCCGTGGCGGAGAGAAAATTGTTGGCCAACTTGAGTGCCTGAGCCATGCCCGGCCGGTCCCCCACCCGGCGCCGGCGGTCGCCCAGCCCGGAGAGCACCGGCTCCACCGCCGTGCAGGCGGACTCCTCGCCAGCGTACATGACCGACAACGTGCGGGCCCGAGCCCCGGCCACGCCACCGGACACCGGGGCGTCGACATAGCCGATGGAGGCCGCCGAGAGGAGCCCGTCGATGTCCCGGGCGGCGGCCACGCCGATGGTCGAGGTGTCGACGACGTACGTGGTGCGTCGATGGGGTACCGCCGCGAGATCTCTCGCCACCTGCTCTGACGCGGTCCCGTCCGGCAGGCTGCACACCACAACAGTGGCGGCGCGGGCGACGTCGTCGAGCGACCTGACGAATGTCGCGCCGTCGGGACTGCGCTCGGGGCCGGCGACGTCGTGGGTGACCACCTCGTGACCCGACACCACCAGGTTGCCCGCCAGGACGCTCCCCATGTTGCCGAGTCCGACGAAGCCGACCGTCACCTCAGCTGCCTTGCTGCTCGGCCCGCACGGCCAGGAGCGCCCGCTTGGCCGCGTTCCCGGCCGGGGCGCCGCAGTACGCCGCGATCTGGAAGAGCAATTCGTCGAGCTCGTTGTCGGTCACGCCCGTTCGGTCCTTGATGCTCGCGTGGAGGCGGAACTCCTCCATGCGCCCGAGCGCGGCCGTCATGGCCAGGACGAGGAGACTGCGATCGCGCGTGCTCGAGCGCGCCCCGACGAGCCCACACGCCCCAGGCCATTGACGTGATGTGATCGCTGAACTCACCCATCGTGGGGTTGGGGTCGGCCGCCAACGCATCGACGTAGGCGTCGCCCAGCATGGCGCGGCGCAGGGCCTGCGCCGCATCGAGGTCGTCGTTCTCCGGCATGGGAGCTCAGCCGCCCTTGTAGATCCGGCCGTCCTTCATGACGAACGAGACCTCCTTGGTCACCTTGATGTCCTCGGAGGGGTCGCCGGGCACCGCGATGACATCGGCCAGGTATCCCGGGGCCAGGCGGCCGAGGTCGTGCTCGCGCTGCACCAGCTCGGCACTGGTCAACGTCGCCGCCTGCAACGCCTGCATCGGCGTCATGCCCCGGTCGCACATGGAGATGAGCTCCTCGGCCTGGCTGCCGTGTGGGATGGCCGGTGCGTCGGAGCCGCAGGCGATCTTGACACCGAGTTCGAGGGCCTGGCCGAACATGCGGCGGGCTTGCGGGAAGATCTCCGCCGCCTTCTGCTGGAGGATGGGGTGGATGCGGTCGACCGCCATGTGGTCGGCCAGGGCGGTGGTGCCCACCAGGAAGGTGCCGTGCTCGACCATCTGCTTGAGCGTGTCCTCGGTGGCCAGCGATCCGTGCTCGATGCAGTCGACCCCGGCCCGGATGCAGGCGCGGATGCCGGCGTCGCCGTGCGCGTGGGCGGCGGTGCGCAGGCCGGCCCGGTGCGTCTCGTCGACGATGGCCTCGAGCTCCTCGTCCGAGTACTGCTGGCACCCCGCCGCGGTGCTGAAGGACATGACGCCGCCGGAGGCGGAGATCTTGATCAGCTTGGCGCCGTGCTTGATCTGGTAGCGCACGGCCTTTCGCACCTCGGGCACGCCGTTGGCGATCCCCTGCTCGACGCTCTGGGGCATGATGCCCGGGGCGAGCCTCTGGAACATGGTGGGATCGAGGTGTCCGCCGGTCGGGGTGATGGCGTGCGCGGCCGGGAAGATGCGCGGCCCGGGGAACCAGCCGTTGTCGACGGCCGTCATGAGGTCGACGTCGAGCACGAAGCCGGCCGTGTAGACCATCAGGCCCAAGTTGCGCACGGTGGTGAAGCCGGCTTCGAGCGTCGTGCGGCAGTTGACCACCCCGCGCAGGGTCCGGTACACCGGCGAGTCCTTCACCCCGTGCATGGGGTCGGGCAGGCCGTCGGGGCCGCCCGGCCCGCCGATGAGCATGTTCAGCTCCATGTCCATCAGGCCGGGCAGGAGCGTCACGTCGCCCAGGTCGACTTCGGTGGCCGGGCTCGGGAGCTCCTTGGGGTTGACGGCCACGATCTCGTTGCCGTCGATCACGATCACGGCCGGGGAGCGCACCTCACCCGCCTCGACGTCGCACCAGCGGTCGGCCTTCAGGATCGTCACATCACTCATCGTCTGGCTCCTCTTATTGGATCGGCTCGTCGCCGCTCATGGTCGTACGGTGCATCTCGCGCTGGGACGAGGGGTCGTAGGGCTGGACCCGGTGCATGACCCCGGTGTTGTCCCAGACGACGAAGTCGCCCACCGACCACTCGTGGCGGTAGATGCGGTCGGGTCTCGTCGCCCGCGCCAGCAGGTCGGCCAGCAGGGCCTTGCCTTCGTCGAGGTCCAGGCCCAGCACGTGTGACGCGGTGACGCCGATGACGAGTGACTTCCGGCCAGAGCGGTGTTGCCACACGAGTGGGTGCTCCTTGTCGGGCTTCTCGCGCCAGCGGGCCAGCTCCTCGGGTGTCGGGTCCGGGTTGATCTGGCGCTGCGAGGACTCGAAGGAATGCAGCACGCGCACGGTCTCGAACCGCTCCTTCTCGTCCGGGCTGAGGTCGTCGTAGGCGGCGTACGTACTGGCGAACTCGGTCTCGCCCCCGGTGGCCGAGAGCACGACGGCGCTGAGCGTCGTCGCCTTGGCCGGGACGTCGTCCTGGGCGCCGTCGATGTGCCAGTTGAATGTCCCCTTCGTGTACGCCGCCGTGTGGCTCTTGGCCGGATCGAGCGACACCGTGTAGATCGACGGCAGCGGAGCCGGCTCCGCCTTGCCGACGTCGTCCAACCTCTTCGAGAATTGCACCTGGGTCTCGTCGTCGATGTGCAGCTCGCGGAACACCAGGACACCGTTCTCCTCGAGCGCCTCCATGCAGGCGGCCGGGAGCGTGTCGTCCTTCTGCAGGTCCTGGACCGTGAGGCCGAGGACCTCTGCCCCCACGTTGCCGAGCTTCTTGGTGATGATGGTGGTCACGATCCTGCCCCCTGACACTCCCGGTGGTCAGACGTACCAGCCACCGTTGACGTTGATCTGCTGGCCGGTGATGTAGCCCGCCTCCTCCGAACACAAGAAGGCCGTGGCGACGGCGATGTCGTCCGGGGTGCCGAGGCGCCCGAGCGGTGCCCGGGCGAGGATCTGATCGAGGCCGCCCATGGCGCCGGACTCCATGGGTCGCCGCATCATGGGCGTGTCGATGACGCCGGGCGGAATGGTGTTGACGGTGATGCCGTGCGATGCCAAGTCGAGGGCGAGCGCTTTGGTCAGCGCGATCACGCCGCCTTTGGTGGCGACGTAGTGCGACATACGCCGGGTGCCCGACTGGGCGGAGGAGGACGAGATGGTCACAATGCGGCCCCACCCGGCCTCGAGCATGTCCGGCACGGCCAACTGCAGGCAGTGGAACGTCCCCGACAGGTTGACCGCCACCATGCGGTCCCATTGCTCGGGGGTGATGTCGAGGAAGTCGCTGAACCCTTCGATCCCCGCGCTGGTGACCATGATCTCGACCCGGCCCAGGCTCGTGCGGACCTCACCCAGCGCGGCGTCGACGGCCGAGCGATCGCTCACGTCGACCTGGACGCCGGTGGCGGTGGAGCCGTCGTCTTCGAGCTCTTTGGCCACCTCGAGGGCGGTGTCGCCGTTGATGTCGAGGACGGCGACCTTCCGTCCTTGCTCGGCCAGGTGGCGGCAGATGGCGCGGCCCATGCCCGAGCCGCCGCCGGTGACCACCGCGACCCGGCTGACCTGCGCCATCGCGTCCTCCCCTTCGCACCGTCCATGTGTCGGTGGTCCGCCCACCACACCACCATCCGATCAGAAATAACATATACCTTTGGCGAGAATGCCATTTCCCGAACCGGGTCAGACCGGCAGGGGCCCGACGAAGGACGAAAGGAGCCGGCATGCGGATCGGTCTTCAGGTCAGTGCCGACCGGGGTCGCTACGCGACCAAGGTGGGAAAGCTCCAGTCCGACGCCTGTTGGGCCGACGCGGCCGGCCTTGACACGATCTGGACGCCGCAGATCCCCGACGAGTTCGACGTGATGATGGCGGTCGCCCTCATGGGCGCGGTGACCTCGCGCATCGAGATCGGGACGTCGGTCGTGCCGATCCAGCCGCGTCACCCGGTCGTGCTCGCCGAGCAGGCACTCTCCGCGCAAGCGATCTGCGGCGGCCGCTTCACCTTGGGGCTCGGCGTGTCGCACCACTGGATCATTCAGGACATGCTCGGCCTGCCCTACGAGCGCCCGGCCACGACGATGCGCTGCTACCTCGACGTCCTCGACCAGGCGTTGGCGGGGCCCGGCCGGGTGGAGGTGGACAACGCGCTGTTCACGATCAACCAACCGCTGGACGTCACCGACATCACGCCGACGCCGGTCATGATCGCGGCCATGGGTCCGGTCATGTTGAAGCTGGCCGGTGAGCGGGCCACCGGCACCGTCTTGTGGCTGGCCGACGAGCGCACGATCGCGTCGCACGTCGTGCCGCAGATCACGGAAGCGGCTGCGGCGGTGGGCCGACCGGCGCCGCGCATCATGGCCGGCGTGCCGGTGTGCCTGTGCAGCGACGAGCAGGTGCCCGCGGCGATCGAGCGCACCAACCGCACGCTGAGCGAGGTCGTCGAGTCACCCAACTACGCACGCCTCATGGAGCACGGCGACGCCCGGACGATCGGCGACGTCCTCATCTGTGGCAGCGAGGCGACGATGGAGAAGCGCATGCAGGGCTTCGCCGAGGCCGGCGTGACGGATCTCAACTGCCGGATCGTGCCGCTGGGCGAGGGACGCGAGGAGATCAAGGCGTCGGCGGAGCGCACACGCGAGTTCCTGGCGTCGGTCGCACCGGCGCTGCGTCGGGCCGGCTGAGCGCCCGACGACGGATCGTTTCGATCAGCGACGGGCGGGATCAGGAGGGCGGCCGCGCATCCGGGACGTCTGGGTCCTTCAGAACCTCACCGATGCGCCGGGTCGCCCCAGAGGACTCCGACGCGGACGCTTCAGGCTTTGGCGCCGGCGACGATGCCTCCCGAGATGAGCTTCCAGACCTGCTCAGCCGCGCGTCCGGCGTCGTCGCGCTCGATGCCGCTGATGGTCGGCGCGTAGGCGGCATTGAACATGATGGTGGAGAGCAGGGTGCCCGCATCCTCTTCGTGCTCGACACCGGGTCGGACGACGCCCGCCTCGACCGCGTCGGCCAGGATCTTCTCGGCCAGGGCCACGAGGGGGACGAAGGCTCGGGACGCCTCCGCCTGGTGGCCGGTGAGCAGCTCGTGCGAGAACTCCGCCATGACCGGGGTCGGGTTGTTCTTCGAGGCCCGCCCCTTCGGCGCCGGGAGGCACATGCGGTAGTACTCGACGACGAAGACGTGCAGCCGGTCCAGCGGCGTGGCCTCCTTGTCGACCAGCTCCTCGAGACGGTCGGCCGTGGAGCGGATGGCCTCGTCGAAGAGAGCGAGCAGCAGCTCGTGCTTCCCCGCGAAGTACTGGTAGAAGCTCCGTAGGGACTGCCCGGAACGGTCGACGACCTCTTGGACGGTGAACTCCTTGCCGGAGTCGGCGCTGGCGAGCAGCTCGAACCCGGCGTCGAGGAAGCGCTGGACCCGACCCTCGCTCCGCACCCGCGCCGAGTCGAGAGAGCGGGCCACCGCCAGGTCCCGCCTCCGCATCGGCGTGTCGGCCGGCGCGGCTGGGGTGTCAGGGCCGGGCATCGGGCCAGTGTACAACGTTCCCCCTATTTGAGAGCACGACTCTCCCCACGGGCAGGCCAGCTGGTAAGTGGATCTGCACTCCCATTCCGCCCCCGGGCTGCGGTTTTGGCTGCGTGACGGATGACGGCGGAGCAGGTCGCCACCGGGGGCATGCCGCAAGACCAATTGCAGATTTGGAGAATCTTGTTATCGTTGGACGCTATGGACCAGGGCCGGATCGCCGACATCATCGACCTCCAGCAGGTGCTCGCCCGCTATGCCGTGGGCATGACGCAGGACGACATCGAGGCCGTGATGGAGGTGTTCACGCCCGACGGCACCTACAGCGCCTTCGGGTCGACCTACACCCTGAAGGACTTCCCCACGCTCGTCGCCGCGGCCCCCAAGGGCCTGTTCCTGACGGGGACCCCCGTCCTCGACCTCGACGGCGATACCGGCACCGGGTACCAGACGCTGTGTTTCGTCGACCAGACGACCCACGAGATGCGCATCGGCTGGTACTCCGATACCTACCGGCGGACGGAGAAGGGATGGCGCCTGGCGACGCGGGCCATGACCTTTCAGCGGCGCAGCGGCGCCCGCGACTCGGGCAAGGCGCACGACCCGACGAGGCCGATGCCGACCGAGCCCGACGAGGCGGACGGCTAGCCATCACTGTCGCCCTGGAGCTCGACGCGTTCAAGGCCGCCGTGGACGGCTGGCTCGACGAGCACGCCGCCGAGCTCGCGCCCGACTTCGAGGGCATCGGGACGCTCGATGAGCAGATGGCGCAGCTGCGCAAGGTCATGCGCCTGGCCTACGACGCCGGCTTCATGTCCATGGGCTGGCCCGAGCGCGTCGGCGGGCTCGGGGGTTCCAACCTGCTGCGGGCCTATCTGGCCGAGGCGGTCACGTCGCGTGATCTGGTGGAGGCCGGCCTCTATTCCCTGCCCGAGGTGCTGGCGCCCACGATGATCGACTTCGCGCCGCCGAAGAGCTGGCGGCCGAGATGGTGCCCCCGCTGCTGCGCGGTGACGAGGTGTGGTGCCAGGGCTTCTCGGAGCCGGGCACGGGCAGCAACCTGGCCTCGCTCATCTGCCGGGCCGTGCGCACGGACGAAGGGTGGCGGGTCAACGGCCAGAAGGTGTGGACGAGCGTGGCCCAGTTCGCCTCGCGCTGCGTGCTGCTGACGCGCACCGGCTCGGTCGAGTCGGCCCACCGTGGGATCACCGCGCTGTTCGTCGACATGGACACACCCGGCATCACGGTGCGGCCGATCGAGACGATGCACGGCAGCCCCGAGTTCTGCGAGGTCTTCTACGACGACGTCCTCGTCCCACCCGACCGGCTGCTGGGCGAGGTCGACCGCGGCTGGTCGATTGCGATGGACCTGCTGCCCTACGAGCGCAGCACCGCGCTCTGGCAACGCGCCGCCTACCTGCAGCGGCGTCTCGAACAGCTGGTGGAGACGGCGCCCGCCGGCGCTCTGGACCCATCGGCCGTCGGCGAGGTGACCCAACTGATGCTTGCCTTCCGCGCGCGGTCGCGCGCGACGCAGCGACGGCTGGCGGCGGGCGAGACCCTGGGGGCGGAGACCTCCATCGACAAGGTGCTCCTGGCCACGGCGGAACAAGCGCTGTTCGACGTCGTGGCCGAAGGGCTCGGAGCGGAGGTGGCCCTCGGCGACGACCCCGCGAGCGAGCGGTGGCGCGACGAGTTCCTCTACTCGCGGGCGGCATCGATCTATGGCGGCAGTGCCGAAATTCAGCGCAACATCATCGCCCGCCGGCTGCTGGCCCTCGGAGACGATCGGTGATGGACGCCGCCGAGCGCGAGCTCTTCGAGGGCGCCGTCCGCCGCGCCACCGAGTCGTCGACCGGAGAAGCGCTGGACGCCGCGCTCGAGGACCTGGGATGGTCTGACGCGCTCGAGGACGATCCGCGCGCCGCAATCTCGTCGTTCTTCGAGGCTCAGGGGCGTGCGGGTGTGACGTCGTCCGCGCTGGACCGGCTGCTCGCCCACGCGCTCGGGATGGACGGGGAACGGGTGGCCGTCGGCCTGCCGCCGCTCCGTCAGTCCGCCGCACCGGGTCGTCTGGAGGGTGACCGCTGCACCGTTGCAGGACTGGGCACGGCTGCCTTTACCACCGCATCGGTTGTTCTGGTCGTTGCCCCCTCCGGCGAGGGCGATGCCGCATTCGCACTGACGACGGATGCGTTGGAGAGGCGTCCCGTCATGGGGCTCGATCCCACACTCGGCCTCTCCGAAGTCTCGGGCATCGTCGACGTGGCCGCCGCCGGCGACGGTGTTCCGACCGATTGGCGCGTGGCCGCCGTCCTCGGGCAGCTCGCCGTGAGCCATGAGCTCGTCGGGGTCAGCCGGGCGATGCTGGAGCTGGCGCGGCAGCATGCGCTGGAGCGGATCCAGTTCGGGCGCCCGATCAGCATGTTCCAGGCCGTCCGTCACCGACTGGCCGAGAGCCTGGTGGCGATCGAGGCGGCAGCCGGGCTGCTCGACGCCGCCTGGGACGAGCCCGGCCCGGCCACAGCAGCCATGGCCAAGGGTCTCGCCGGACGATCGGCCCGCACGGTGGCCCGACACGCCCAACAGGTGCTGGCGGGCATCGGCTTCACGACCGAGCACCCCTTCCACCTGTGTTTCCGGCGGACCGTCGTGCTCGACCAGCTGCTCGGAGCCGGGAGCGCCCTGACGCGTGACGTCGGTGCCGGCGTCCTGGCGAGCGGGTCGTTGCCGGCGGCGCTGCCTCTCTGACTCTTCGATTATGCTCCTAGCAGTTTTTGATAATTAGGTTTCCGCACGGCGAGAAACCACGGAAGGACAGGGGTGGGCAATGGCATCGACGGCCGACCACGAAGTGCGGATGCTCGTCGACGGAGAGCTGATCGAGGCCGAGTCGGGCCGGACGTTCGACAACGTCAACCCGGCCACCGAGGAGGTGCTCGGCCCGGTCGCCGACGCGTCGAACGCCGAGATGCACCGGGCGATCGACGCGGCGCGGCGAGCCTTCGACGAGACCGACTGGTCGACCAACCGTGACCGGCGCAAGGAGTGCCTGGCCCAGCTGCAGGACGCGCTGGAGAAGGAACGAGAGGAGCTGCGCGAGGAGCTGATCCTCGAGGTCGGCTGCCCGCGCATGACGACGCACGCCAACCAGCTCGACATCCCGCTCGACGGTGCGTTGCGCTACCCCGTGAAGCTCATCGACGAGTTCGAGTGGCGCAGCGACATGGGCGGGATTGTCGACCGGCGGGGCAACGCCCAACACGCGCCAGGTCTGGAAGGAGCCCGTCGGCGTCGTCGGCGCCATCGTCCCGTGGAACTTCCCGCTCGAGGTCACGCTCAACAAGCTCGGCCAGGCGCTGGCTACCGGTAACACGGTGATTCTCAAGCCGGCGCCGGACACGCCGTGGAACGCCACCCGGATCGGGCGGCTGGTCGCCGAGCAGACGGAGTTCCCGCCCGGCGTCCTCAACGTCGTGCACGTCCTCGGACCACCTCGTCGGCGAGGAGCTGACGCTGTCGCCCAAGGTCGACCTGATCTCGTTCACGGGTTCGACGTCAGTGGGCAAGCGGATCATGGAGAAGGGGGCGGCGACGCTCAAGCGCGTCTTCCTCGAGCTCGGCGGCAAGTCGGCCACCATCGTGCTCGACGACGCCGACTTCGCCACGTCCGTCCCATCGGGCGTCCAGGTCTGCTTCCACGCCGGACAGGGCTGCGCCATTCAGACCCGCATGCTCCTGCCGCGCTCGCGCTACGACGAGGGCGTGGAGATCCTGAAGGCCACGCTGGGATCGGTGGCCTACGGCGACCCGCAGCGCCCCGACGTGCTCATGGGGCCGGTGATCTCCGCCAAGCAGCGCGAGCGGGTGCTCGGCTACATCGAGAAGGGGGTGGCCGAGGGGGCGACGCTCGCTCTCGGTGGCGGGCGACCGGCCGACCTGCCCAGGGGCTGGTTCGTCGAGCCGACCCTCTTCACCGACGTCGACAACTCCATGACCATCGCCCAGGAGGAGATCTTCGGGCCGGTGCTCGTCGCCATCCCCTACGACGACGATGACGACGCCGTGCGCATCGCCAACGACAGCGTGTACGGGCTGTCCGGCGGCGTGTTCTCCGGCTCGCTGGAGCGGGCCCTCGGCGTGGCCGAGCGCATCCGCACCGGGCAGCTTCTCCGTCAACGGCGGCATGCCGATCGGGCAGGCCGACATGCCCTTCGGCGGCTACAAGCACAGCGGCATCGGGCGGCAGAACGGGCTCGCCGGCTTCGACCAGTATCTCGAGCTGAAGTCGGTGGCCTGGCCGACCCCCCAATAGCCCACAGCCTCGGGTTGGGTGGTGCAGCGATGAGCGACCACGGCTCGGCCCTCCGCGAGCACGGCTATCACGAGCTGCGGGTCAAGGCCGTCGTGGCGGAGACCCACGACGCCAGCTCCTTCGTCCTCGACGTGCCGCCGGAGCTGGCCGAGATCTTCCGCTACCGCCCGGGCCAGTTCTGCACCTTCCGTGTACACATCGACGGGGAGGAACAGCTGCGCTCGTACTCGATGTCCAGCGCGCCGGAGACCGACGACGACGCTGACCGTCACGGTCAAGCGGGTCACCGGAGGCCTGGTCTCAAACTGGTTCCTCGACAACCTGGCCGAGGGCAGCGTCGTGGAGGCGACCCGCCCGGCCGGTGTGTTCTGCCCACAGGAGTCGGCGCGGCCGGTCGTTCGGGTTCTGCGGTGGCAGCGGGGTCACCCCCGTCATGTCGATCACCAAGCACGTCCTCGCCACGACGGAGCGCCCGGTGCGGCTTCTCTACGCCAACCGCGACCGCGAATCGGTGATCTTCGAGTCGGCGCTGGTCGGTCTCGGCGAGGAGCACCCGGGGCGGTTGAGGTGCGGCACCACATCGACGTCGAAGGTGGGTTCCTCACCGGTGAAGACCTCTCTGCGTTCGTGCACGGGGCCGGTGGCACCGACGCCGACTTCTACATCTGCGGCCCCGGCCCGTTCATGGACCTGGTCGAAACCACCCTCCAGGAGCTCGGTATCGAGCCAGAACGGATCTTCATTGAGCGGTTCCTGGTCGAACAGGAGGAGAAGGACGCCGCAATCGTGGCGGCGGGCGACGAGTCCGGCTCGATCGAGGTGCCGTCCGAAGTCACGGTGATCCTCGGAGGCAAGAAGGTCGTCGTGGCCTACCAGCCGGGCGACACCATCCTCGAAACCGCCCGCCGCGGTGGCCTGCGCCCACCGTTCTCGTGTGAGGCCGGCAACTGCGCCACCTGCATGGCGTTCCAGAAGGAGGGCTCGGTCACGATGCGGGCCAACAACGCGCTCACCCCCGAGGAGGTGGAGGAGGGCTGGATCCTCACCTGCCAGTCGGTACCGTCTGGGCCGACCGTTCTGGTCGAGTACGAGGACATGTGACGTCCCATGGTGAGGAGGAGAGTGTGACGAAGGAAGGCTTGCGCGACATCCGAGACGTCGCCGGCGACCCCGAGGCCGATCCCGCCGGACCGGCCGCAGAAGCGACCGGTCCGGGGAGCACCTCGTTACTTGTTGTAGGCGGGGTCGGGCACCAACGTCTGGGTCTGCGCGTCGTAGTGGACGATGCTGATCGGCCCGACGATGTACTGCTGCCCCGGAGCGATGGACACCGTGCCGAGTCCGGGGATCTCGACGTTCTTGAGCTCCTCACCGGCCTTGGTGAAGCTCGCCACGGTCAGATTCTTCCCAGCCTTGTCGGCGATCGCGGCGAACAGACCCAGGTACTGGCAGGCCTCGATCGGTGACGTGAAGGTCGTGTCATTCCCCTGGATCGTCGTGGCCGGGTTGACCGGCGTCGTGATTTCGTCGGAGGGATAGGCCTTTTTAACAGCGGCGACACACTTCTGAATCGCCGGATCCTTCCACTGCTGGTACAAGGTCGGTGCCGACGTAGCGGCCAGGTCGTATTGCAGGTACGGGTTCTTCCCCGCCGTCGAATCGACGTAGCTGATGAACGACGACTCGCTCGATGCGATGTAGGTCGGCTTGTACGTGCTCTCGAGGTCGGCCTGCGCCCGCGGCCAGGTCGTCGACCCCGAACCACCGACGCCGATGACCAGGTTGACCCCAGCGTTCTGGAACTTCAGCTCAATGGTCTGGGTCTCCTGGTCGGATGCCACAGTGTCGGTGGCGGGCGCGTCGTCAAACGCGGTCTGGAGCACGGGGACGTGCAGCGCCTTGAGGTCCGCCTGCACCGCAGCCACTTCGGGCGCGTCGGAGGCGGCACCGTAGAAGATGCCGACCTTCTTGCCCTTGAAGACGCCGTCCTTGTCGAAGGCGGCGAGCTGGAGCTTGTCGAAGGCAGCGTCGGGCGGTATCAACGAGAAGTCAGGCGCAGACCCGGGCGGCAAGGTACCCGGCAACGACCCCGCGATGACCGGCGTGTCGTGCGTCGTCTGGTAGCAGTCGGGGAACACAGGGGCGATGGCAACAAAGACGTGGTCGTCCTCGGTGAGCTGGGTGCACGAGTTCGCGGCATCGGCCGGCTCGGCCGGGTCCATCTCGTCCATGTCCACGACGAGCTTGCGACCGTCGATGCCCCCGTGCGCGTTGATGTAATTGGCAACGGCGGTGTAGGCGTCGGGGAAGCTGCCGTCGTCGATGTTGACGCCGAGGGACTTGAGGGCGACGAAGTTGACGTAGGGCAGACCGACGGTGACCGTCGTCTTCGTCACGCCCTGGTCGGCGGGACTTGACGCGGCCTCGGCTGGGCCGGCGCCGATGGCGAGCATCGTGCCCACCATGGTGACGAGGGCCGCGGCGGCCCCCACTGTCTTTCGGGTGCGCATGGCCCCGCCTCCTTATATTTCGAGAGGAATACGATCGAAGGATCAAAAGTACCGGCATCAAGCTACGAAGTGCTGGTCAGCCCCTGATTCAGGCTCCCGGGCCCCGTAACAATATGTCAAAATATAACAACTGGTCGGTACAATTTATGGTCAGAACTCCAGCTGGCCGCTGAACTCGGATGAGATCGAACTCCCCCCCTCAGGGACCGGGCTCGACCAGCAAGTCGAGGTAGGCGGCACCGGTGTCCGGCACTGCGCCCTGCCCCCAGCACTCGATCGGGAACGACACCATGATCATGGAGTACAGCATGTGCATCAGGTTCGTCGCGTCCTCGGGCATGTCGTCGATGGCGAACTTGTCGCAGTACGCCATGGCGTCCTCGTAGCGAGCCGTGATGGCGTCGTAGAAGTCCTGCATCTGGTCCATGGGGACGACCAGGCGTTGCGCGAAGCGCTCCCCCTCCGTCGCCAGGCACCACGTGGTCGCGAAGGGCTCCAAGTCGGAGAACTCGCTCGGCAGCATTGCTTCGGCCATCTCTCTCACACCTCCACCGACTCGCGGCTCTTCTTGTACTCGTCCACCCACTCACCTGCCACCTGGTGCAGGTGGCGGCACAGCACCTCCTGGTCGTTCAGCGGGAAACGCTCGACCACACGCGACTCGAGCATCGTCTGGGTGGCCTCCAAGGTGTTGGCATCCTGCAGCCCGTACTCCTTGAACGAAACCGCAGCGATCTCCTGCGCCACCCGCTCCCGCGGCGTCTTCGGCGGCACGAAATACAGGGTGCCCTCGAAGATGTGCGTGTTGTGGGACGTCGGCCAGTAGTGGTACGTGAGATACCAGCCCTGGCCCCACACGAGGATGGTGAAGTTGGGGAAGATCTGCCAGGAGTCCAGACCCCACGGGTCACAGGCCGCCGGATTGATGCCGGCGGCCTTCTGGTCGTAGTCGAGGTCGGGCTTGTCCCAAGGACCGAACAGCCCGCTGCGCAGGATGCGCTCCATCGGCTTGAGCATGTTGTCGGGCAGGGTCCAGGGATGCACACCCGCGGTGCTCACGAGGCGATGCGGTCCCGAGATCGTGTAGGCCGGAGCCTCGAAGCCCGCCTCCTGCATGGAGTTCGACAGGTCGGGCGGCGTCTGCTTCGCGTGCAACATGGGGGCGTGGTAGAACTCCTGGAAGGCGTCCATGTAGAGCTTCCAGTTCGCTCCGACCTCGGCGCGATAGAACCAACGTTCTGTCTGCTTCTCGAACGGGTAGTTCTCGAGCTTGGTGACGTCCGGGCCGAGGAACTCGATGAGGTTCTGCTCGGGCTCGTCGGCCAGGTTGACGAAGATGAAGCCGGCCCACACGTCGCAGTGCACCGGGACCAGGCCGTAGTCAGCCTTGTCGAGGCCGAAGAACTCCTGTTCCTGCTGCACGAAAGAGCAGGCGCCGTCGAGGTCGTAGCGCCACCCGTGGTACTTGCACACGAACTGGCGTGACACACCGCTCGTCTCCTCGCGCGGAAAGTCACGCCACACAAGCTTGTTGCCGCGGTGGCGGCAGACGTTGTAGAAGGCCCGGATCTCGTCGTCAACACCGCGCACGATCACGACCGAGGTCTTCGCGACGACGAGCTCCTTGGTGAAGTAGCTCCCCTTGCGCGGTAGCTGCTCGACCCGGCCGACGTTCAGCCAGGCGCGCTTGAAGATCGCCTCGCGCTCGAGCTCGTAGAACTCGGGGGAGATCGAGTCTTCGTAGGAGATGGGCTCGGTGCCGAGCCCATAGTGCTCGGTCCAGCTCCCCTCGGGTGGCTTCGGCCATTTCGCCATGATCCGGGTCCTCTCGTCCTCGTCGCGCCGGTCGGTGAGGGCGTCATGATAGCATGCCTCTCATTCAATGAGAAGGGCATTATCAGGATCGGGACGACGGTACCCATCGAGGGAGTGGCTGCTCCCCGACCCGGTGTGCTGGCAGCAGGACCAGGGTCGGGGGCGATGTTGGTGATGCAGCCGTCCGGCCGTTGCTGGGCGGCCACATCGCGCAGCCATTTGAGGGAGAAGCCGGCCACGTCGTAGAGGAATGACAGGCCCTCGGAACCGAAGTTAGAACAAGTGTTCTAACTTCGGGCGAAGGCGAGCACATGGTCATCACGGATTCGAGCGTGTACTACGACCCGTACGACGTCGAGATCAACGCGGACCCCTACCCCACCTATGCCCGGCTCCGCGACGAGGCGCCGATCTATCACAACGAGCGCTACGACTTCTGGTTTCTCTCCCGGCACGAGGATGTCCAGAGGGCGTTGGTGAACTGGCGGGTGTTCACCAGCACCCACAGCGACATCCTCGACATCATCAAGGCGAACATCACGTTGCCCAAGGGCGTGGTGATGTTCGAGGATCCCCCGGTCCACACGGCCCAGCGCGGGCTTCTGTCGCGGGTCTTCACGCCGAAACGGATGGCCCAGCTCGAGGATCAGGTCCGCAGTTACTGCATCAGCTGCCTCGATCCCCTCGTCGGCTCCGCCGGGTTCGACATCATCACCGAGCTCGGCACGATGCTCCCCATGCGGGTGATCGGCATGCTGCTCGGCATACCCGAACGGGACCAGGTTGCCGTCCGCAACAAGACCGACGAGAACCTGCGCACGAAACCGGGCAAGCCGATGGTGATCGTGGAAGACGCGGTGGCGAACGGGGAAATGTTCGCGGACTACATCGACTGGCGCGCCCAGCACCCCTCCGACGACCTGATGACCGTCCTCCTGAACGCCGAGTTCGAAGACGAGGCAGGAACAAGGCGGACGCTCACGCGTCAGGAGGTCCTCACCTATACCTCGGTCCTGGCCGGAGCGGGCAACGAGACCACCGGACGCCTGATCGGATGGCTGGCCAAGGTGCTGGCGGAACACCCCGATCAGCGGCGCGCCGTGGTGGAAGAACGCGCCCTCCTTCCGAACGTCATCGACGAGACCTTGCGCTTCGAGCCCACGGGCCACGCCATCGCTCGCTACGTCATCGAGGACATCGAGTACTACGGAGCGACCGTGCCGGCCGGAAGCCCGATCCTGCTGTCCATGGCCTCGGCGAACCGCGACCCGCGACGATTCGAGAATCCGGATATCTACGACATCCACCGCAAGGACGTGCAGCACCTCACCTTCGGCTATGGCCTCCACTTCTGCCTCGGCTCACACCTGGCCCGGCTCGAGGGTCGGGTGGCGTTGGACGAGCTGTTGAACCGGTGGCCCGAGTGGGACGTCGACTACAGCGAGATCAAGCTCGCGCCGACCTCGACCGTTCGAGGTTGGGAACGGATGCCGATCATCGTCCGCTGAGGCGCGCTTTGTGCAGGGTGTTGGCGGCCAGACGCATGTGGGCGGCGTCGACCAGCTTGCCATCGCGCCCGATGGCGCCCACTCCCCCGGCCTCCGCCTCCCGGTACGTGACCATGGCCGCCTCGGCCTCGGCCACCTCGGCGGGCGTGGGCGAGAACACCTCGTTGGCGATCGGCACCTGTCCGGGGTGGATGGCCCACTTCCCGTCGAAGCCGAGCGCGCTCGCCTGCAGCGCAGAACGCCGGTAACCGTCGGGGTCCAAATAGGCGGGGAACGGCGCGTCAATCGCGTCCACCAAGCCGGCCCGGGCCGCGATCAGCACCTGCACGCGGGCGAAGTGCCAGAAGTCGCCGGGGTAGTCGACGACGGGATCGAAGTTGCCGTCCACCCGAGCGTGGAGCGACGCCGAGAGGTCGCCCGCCCCGAAAATCAGTGCCTCGAGCCGGTCGCTCGACTGGGCGATCTCGAGCCGCGTTGACCAGGCCCTCCGCCTCCTCGATGAGCACCTCGAGCCCGATCGGGCGGGTGAGCCGCAGCTTCGTCTCCAGCTGGGTCAACAGGACGTCGACCCACCAGACGTCGCGGGCCCGACGTACCTTGGGCACGATGAGCACGTCGACACAGTCACGGGCTCCCGCCACGATCTCGATGATGTCGCCGTGACACCATGGCGTGTCGATGCCGTTGACGCGCACGGCGCGCACCGTGCGCCCCCAGTCGAGGCCCGTCAGGGCACCCACGGCGACGGCGCGAGCCGATTCCTTGACCGCCGGCGCACAGGCGTCCTCGAGGTCCAAGAACACGAGGTCGGCACCAGATGTCGGCGCCTTCTCGCACATACGCTCGCTGCTGGCGGGGGTGGCCAGCTCCGAACGGCGGGCCCGAGGTGCGCGCACAGTGCCTCCTTCAGATCGTCCCGGCCGCACGCAGCGCGTCGAGCCGCGCGGCGCTGAGGCCGAGGAGGCCACCGTAGACGGCATCGTTGTCGGCCCCGAGATCCCGCCCGAGGTACTCCACCCGCCCCGGGGTGTCGCTCAGGCGCGCCACGGGCGCCTGGACCGTCATGGGTCCGAGATCCGGGTCCTCCACGTCGACGAACGAGCCGCGTGCGCGTATGTGCTCGTCGGCCAACAGTTGCGGCGCGTCGTAGACGGGCGCGGCCGCCACCTCCAGTCGCTCGAACACGTCCATCGCCTCGTCGAGGGTGCGGATCCGGATCCAGTCGGCGATGATCGCGTCGAGCTCGACGGCGTGGCGCTGGCGCCGGAAGGGATCGGCGTAGTCGGGATTGTCGACGAACTCGGGCCGGTCGATGGCGCGGAACAGGCGCAGGGCGATGTTGGGGGACGCGCTCGAGATGGCGACCCAACGCCCGTCCGAGGTCCGGTACGCATTGCGTGGCGCACTGGCCGGGAGCAGGTTCCCCACGCGGCCCGGGACCGTGCCCAGGTGATTGAAGGTCAGCGTCGAGGTCTCGATCAGGCGGGCCAGCGGCTCAATCAGGTTCACGTCGATCAGCTGACCGCCGCCGCCGTGCACGTCGCGGTGGTAGAGCGCCATCATCACGGCTGCAGCCGCCGTCTGGGAGGCCACCCCGTCGGCCAGGAAGAAGGGTGGCAGGGTGGGCGGCCCATCGGGCTCGCCCGTGATATGGGCGAAGCCGCTCATGGCCTCGGCCAGCGTGCCGAAGCCGGGCCGGTCGCTCTTCGGGCCGCTGGCCCCGTATCCGCTGACGTGGAGGTAGACGAGGCGGGGGCAGCGCTCGTGGACCGACTCGTAGTCGAGTCCCCACCTGGCCAGCGCGCTCGGCCGGTTGTTGATCACGAGCACGTCGCTCACGTCGAGCAACCGGCCGAAGAGCTCCTGCCCCTCCGTGCTGCGCAGGTCGAGCGTCACGCACTGCTTGTTGCGGCCCACGCTCTTCCAGAACAGGCCGATGCCGTCCTTCTGGTCGCCCCAGGTACGCAAGGGGTCGCCGACGCCCGGCTGCTCCACCTTGATCACCTCGGCCCCGAACTCCGCCAGCACGGTGGCCACCATGGGTCCGGCCGCGAGCGTGGCGGCGTCGACGACGCGCAGGCCACACAGCGGACGGTCGTCCATGTCAGCCACCAAGGGCGCCCGCTGGTCGCTCGAGCCCCAGGTGCTCGCGCAAGGTCGTCCCCGTGTACTCCTGGCGGAACACGCCGCGGCGCTGCAGCTCGGGTACGACGAGACGGACCACGTCCTCGTAGGCACCTGGTGAGTGGGTGGCGGCGATCACGAAGCCGTCGCACGCCCCGCTGTCGAACCAGGCTTCCATCTGATCGGCGATGTCGGGACCAGTCCCGACGAAGCGCGGCCCCTGCAGGAGCGTGGCCCGGTGGCCGGCCAGGTCGCCGAGGGTCACGGTGTCGCCGCCGATGTGCTTCTTGATGTTCTGGACCAGGCCGCGGATGCCCGACACCGACTCGATGAGCTCGTCGGTGATTGGTGCGTCGAGGGAGAGGCCCGAGAAGTCGTAGTTCATGAGCTCGGACAGCAGCGTGAGCGAGGCCATGGGGTCGACCAGGTCGTTGAGGAAGAGCTGCTCGCGCTCCTCGGCGTGGGCCTTCGACTCCCCGACGACCGTGTAGGCCATGGGCAGCATACGGACGGTGTCGGGGTTGCGCCCCCGCTCGCCGATCTTCTCCTTCTGGTCCTTGTAGTGGGAGCGGGCGATGTCGACGTCGGGGTCGCCGGTGAAGATGAGCTCGGCCCAGCGCGCCGCGAACTCACGGCCCCGGCCCGACGAGCCCGCCTGCAGCAACACGGGCCGGCCCTGCGGGCACCGGGGCACGGTCAGGGGCCCGCGCACGTCGAACCACTCGCCGTGGTAGTCGAGCTCGTGCACCTTGGACGGGTCGGCGAAGAGCGGCGTCTCGCGGTCAAGGACGAGCGCGTCGTCCTCCCACGTGTCCCACAGGCCGGTCGTCGCCTCGAGGAACTCGTCGGCGCGGTCGTAGCGCTTGTCGTGGGCAATCGCCTGCTTGAACCCGTAGTTCTGGGCCTCGCTGTCGTTGACCGACGTGACGACGTTCCAGGCGGCGCGGCCTCCCGAGACATGATCGAGCGTGGCGAACGTGCGGGCCACGTGGAACGGCGTGTAGTAGGTCGTCGAGTAGGTGGCGCCGAGGCCGATCCGGCTCGTGACGGCGGCGGAGAGGCCGAGCACGATGCTCAGGTCGAGCTTCACCGGCCGCGCGCCGGTGCGCACCGCCTCGGCCACCGACCCGCCGTAGATGCCGGGCATGGCCAGGCGGTCGTCGTAGAAGAGGAGGTCGAAGCAGCCCTCCTCGAGCGTGCGGGCCAACTTCTCGTAGTAGCCGGCGCTGAGGAACCCGTGCTCGGTGGCCGGGTGGCGCCAGGAGCCGGCATACACGGTGGCGTTGCCGGCCTGCATGAAGCCGACCAGGGCCATCTGGCGTTTCGGGCGGTTGGTCATGGCGTCCCCTTAACTGACGAATGCGCGCCACGGCACGTTAATATGTAATATTTCAGATATCAAACTGATCTCGACCACCGTCCGGGCCCAAGCGGCCAACGAACTGCGCGACCGGATCTTGACGGGCCGGCTGCAGCCCGGCGACCGCCTCGACCTCGAAGAGCTCACCGCGGAGTTCGGCATCAGCCGCACGCCGATCCGCGAGGCGCTGCTCGAGTTGTCCTACGAGGGCCTCGTCGCCATCACGCCGCGCAGTGGCATGGCGGTGGTCGGCATCACACCCGAGGACGCGGTCGACAACTTCGCCGTGCTGGCGGCGCTGGCCGGCAAGGCGGCCGAGATGGCAACGGTGCGCGTCACACCCGACGAGCTGGCCGAGCTGCATGTCCTGGCCGAAGCGATCGGCGGGTCCGACGACGTCGTCACGGCCAACCGCCGCTTCCACCGCGCCGTGAACCGGGCCGCCCGCTCGCCGCGGCTCCTGACCTACCTCCGCCAGGCGGTGCGCGTCGTGCCCGGTAACTACTTCGAACTGTTCCCCGAACAGGAGGAGCGAAGCCTGCGCGAGCACGCGGCGTTGCTCGACGCCATGGAACGTGGTGACGCCGAGGCGGCGCGGGCCATCATGGAAGCTCACGTACTCACCGCCGGCGAGGCACTCGGTGGGTGGCTGGCCGCGGCGGCGGCGCAGGCCCCGGCAACTTGAACCTTCATCGGGGCTTACGTCACTCATCCGAGGTCCGATGCAAGACGAGAACCGCCTCAAGGACCGCCTCCGATTGGGACACGTCGGCGCATGGCCCCCGGACGGCAGCACGCAGCGGCTGAACGGGCCGGTCACCCCGCCCTCGATGCGATCGAGCTGCTCGAGCGTTCCGTACTCGTCATCGGCGGCCTGCACGCCTGGTCGGCCACAGCGACGGTGCCTCCATCGCATGCAGCACCGGCATCCTCGCCATCGCCCCACGTCGTGACGCTCACAGTGACCTCGTGCACACCGGCAAGCGTTGTTTCGTGGACGTATGCTATACAACCGTATGGTGTTCGAGGGCGCGCACCTTGGGAAGGGGCAGGTGAGCTCGGTGAACGAACGCGTCGAGGAACTCGTCGCCCGGTTCCGCGCTCCGGACGCCTGCCTGGCCGAGCTGCTCTGTGACACCCATGATCCGGACGCCGTCGCGTTCACCGTCGTGCACGAAGACTTCTCGAGCGACGCGCTGACCTACGGCGAGCTCCGTGAACGCTCGGAGCGCGTGGCAGCCGGGCTGACGGAGCTGGGTGTCGCGGCAGGCGATTCGGTCGCCACGCTCATGGGCAAGAGCGCCGACTACCTGGCGACCCTCGTGGGGATCTGGCGCATGGGAGCGGCGCACGTGCCGCTCTTCACCGCCTTCGCGCCGCCAGCGATTGCCATGCGGCTCGAAGGCAGCGCGGCCAAGGTGGTCGTCACGGACACCGGGCAGCGCTCCAAACTCGACGAGACGGCGGGACTGGGCGCGGTGCCGTCGCGTCGAATCGTGCACCGGCGCAGTGAACCTGGTGTGGAGATTGCAGAGGGTGATCTCGACTTCGAGGACCTCGTCTCGACCGGTTCGGCCGCGCCGGTGACGGCCGTCGGTGGTGCGGGAGCGATGGTCCGGATGTACACGTCCGGAACCACGGGACGCCCGAAGGGTGTGGCCATCCCGGTCGCCGCCATGGCCACCTGGCAGCTCTACCTCGAGTTCGGCTTGTACGTGACCGAGGACGACGTCTACTGGTGCGCGGCGGACCCCGGCTGGGCCTACGGGCTCTTCTCCGCCGTGTTGGCTCCGTTGGCCGCTGGGAGGATGAGCGTCCTGCACGAGGACAAATTCAGTGCGGAGGCGACGTGGCGCATTCTGGCGGATCTCGGAGTGACCAACTTCGCCGGCCGCGCCCACTGCGTACCGAACCCTTCGGGTTGCCACACCCGCCGCCGTTTCCCTGCGCAAGGCGTCGAGCGCCGGAGAGCCACTGACGCCCGAGGTCAACGAATGGGCAACCTCCCAACTCGGCCTCGGCGTCCATGACCACTACGGGCAGACCGAGGCAGGCATGGTCTTCTGCAACCATCACCATCCCGACCTGGAGCGTCCGTTGAAGACAGGTTCGATGGGCATCCCGCTCCCGGGCTGGACGACCGAGATCTTGCGCCAGGACTCCGATGTCGCGGCGGAATCCGGAGAACTCGGACGCGTGGCCATCGACGCACAGGGGAGCCCGGCCGCGTGGTTCGACGGCTATGTCGACGCACCCAACGCGACGAGCGAGAAATTCTCAGCAGACGGCCGGTGGTATCTGACCGGAGACTCGGGCCGCCGCGATGATGACGGCGAGTACTTCTTCATGTCGCGCGACGACGACGTGATCATCATGGCGGGCTACCGGATCGGTCCCTTCGACGTGGAGTCGATCATCGCCCTGCATCCTGACGTGCAGGAGTGCGCCGTCATCGCCGTTCCAGATGCGATGAAAGGTGAGGTCATCGAAGCCTTCGTCGCGCTCAAGCATCCAGTTGACGACGAGGATCAACTCGCCGAAGAGCTCAAGAACCGGGTGCGGGAGAACCTCGCTGCCTACGCCTATCCCCGGTCGGTTCACTTCGTCGAGTCCCTGCCGCGGACGCCGTCCGGGAAGGTCCAACGGTTCGTCCTCCGCGACGCGCGTCGCGCCGAGCTGGCCGGTTCCGAGAATGGGTGAGCAGGAGCTCGTCCTCGTCGAGGACGCGGCGGGCGTCCGCACGCTGACGCTGAACCGGCCCGAGCAGCTCAACGCCTTCAACCAGTCGCTCTGTGCGTCACTCGCCGGGGTGCTCCTGGCGGCCCAATTCGACGACGACATCCGCGTCGTGCTCCTCACCGGCGCCGGACGGTCCTTCTCCGCCGGCACCGACCTTTACGAGCTGGCCCAGAACGGCGACTTCCGGGGCACTCCCGACGATCCCGATAATTTCGAGAGACTCATCGACCGGCTCGCCGAGTTCCCCAAACCGTTGGTGTGTGCGGTCAATGGGATCGCGGTCGGCCTGGGCGTGACGTTGCTGGGCCACGCCGACCTGGTCTTCATGGCGGAGACGGCCCGGTTGAAGTGCCCGTTCACCAACCTGGGCCTGGCGCCAGAGGCGGCCTCCAGCGTCACACTCCCGCTCCTGCTCGGGAGGCAGGCCGCCTCGTGGATGCTGATGAGTTCGGAGTGGGTCGACGCCGCAGATGCCCGGGCGATGGGCATTGCCTGGAAGGTCTTCCCCGACGAGTCACTCCTCACCGAGGCGTTGAACCACGCCCGCCGGCTCGCCATCCACCCGCTAGCGTCCCTCGTCGCCAGCAAGCGCCTGATCGCGGCGAGCTTCGCTCGTGCCATCTCGGACGGGCGGGTCCTCGAGAACGAGGCCTTTGACTCCCTCCTGGGCACACCCGACAGCCGCGCCGCCGTGGCCGCCTTCGCGACCCGGCGGGAGACCGCCGAACCCCACCCCGGACACGAGGAGACACGATGATCGTCACGCCCGCCACACTCCGATCGCTCCCGGAGGATGGTTCGCCCGTCTTCTCCCCCTACGCCACCGAGACGCCGTCGCTCGACGACGACGACTACGTCCAGGAGGAGTGGATCGCCACCGGTGACGGGGACGGCCGGCCCTATGCGACGACGATCCTCGTCCGCCGGCCCCGGGACGTCGCCCGCTTCAGCGGCATCGTGATCGCCGAGCCGCTGCACGTACACGGCATCGCACCGATCTGGATCTACACCGCCCCGTACATGCTGCGGTCGGGCCACGCATGGGTCGAGATCACGGCGCAGAAGACCACGCTCGACATGCACGTGAAGCCGTCGAACCCCGATCGCTACGGCGCGTTGCACATCGAAGGGCCCGCCACGGCGGACTTCGATCCCAACCCGCGGTTGGGCAACCCGGACACCGCCGAGTTGTTCTGGTCCGAGCTGGAGCGCCGGAACAGGGCGACCAACTCCATCCTGGCCCAGGTGGGCGCCGCCCTGAGAGCGTCTCCGGGACCCTTCGCGGGATCGGATGTCGCCGACATCATCCTCGCCGGACACTCTCAGACCGGCAGCGTGACGACGTACTACATCCGCGACGCGCACGACGAGCTGCGGCGAGCGGACGGCGGGCCTGTCTACGACGGGTATTTCCCGTCCGGCTTCCCTTTCGATGCGTTCCACGGCATCGACGTCCCGATCGTCCAGGTCATGAGCGACGGCGACGTCGCCCTACCCGACTTCTCGTTCCGGCCCGGCTACGGCGGCCGCAAGTACCGCCGCGACGACAGCGACGAGCCCGGCGACCGCTATCGGTTGTACGAGCTGGCCGGCGTCCCGCACATGGGCACCCGGCAGGCCCCGTTCAACGAGGTGTCGCTCTGGGAGGCGACGTTCGCCGACGAACCCGATGTGCGGTTCGGAACCCGGATGAACAGCCTCCCGCACTTCGAGCTGTTCAACGTCTGCCTGCACCACCTGGTGGAGTGGGTGGCCGGCGGCGTCGTGCCGCCTCGGGCCGAGCGCATCGAGGTGGGACCGGACGGCTACTTCGTGAAGGACGAGCACGGCAACACCAAAGGTGGCGTTCGCTGCGTCCAGCTCGACGTTCCCCACTCGACCTACCGGCCCAACCCGATGAAAAGCGACGGGACACCGAGCTACCTGACGGTCGGCCTCGACGAGCCGTTCGACCAGGCCGAGCTCCGCGCGCTCTATGGAGATTCGCCTCGTTACGTCAAAACCTTCAATCAAAGGCTCGACGAGCTCGTGGGCGAGGGCTGGTTCCTCGCCGAGGACACCGGCGATCTGCAGCGCGAGGCACAACAAATCGAAATCTGAAAGGGTCAGACCGTCAGCGCGAGGCGGGCACCGAGCAGCAGGTCCTGCCCGCTCGGGGTGGCGTCGGGGTCGAGCAGCCACTGCACCATGTAGCCGTCCGACACGGCGATGAAGAACGAGGCGACGGACCGGGCGATGTCCTGTGGGAGATCGGGGACGACGTCGACGATGCCCTCGACGATGCGGCGGCGCATCTCGGCGTAGCCCTCGGCGAGGCGGGCGCGCAGCGGATCGCTCCGCTCGGCCTGAGCCAACGCCTCGACGAACGCGACGAGCAGCGGCCGGAACTCCTGCGTCAGCTCGGTCATGGCGACCCAGGCGCGATCCACGGCTTGGCGCGGCTCGGTATCCGGAGCGCCCACCGCGCCGGCCAGGGCGAGCACCTTCTCGGCGTACTCGACGAAGACCTCGTCGAGCGCCTGGGCCAGGAGGGCGTCCTTGGATCCGAAGTGGTACCCGATGGAGCCCAAGTTGGTCCCCGACTCGGCGACCAGGTCGCGGGCGGTGGTGCGGGCATAGCCCCGGGTGACCAGGCACCGCCGGGCCGCCGCCAAGAGCTCTTCCTTGTGTCCCATTCGGCTCCGCTCCATCCCCTATACAGATGTATTAGACGAGCGTATATTCCGGAGCCATGGAAAGCACGCTCCCCCCGGGTCCCCGCTGGCCGCCCGCCGTCCAGGCGCTCGGCATGTCAGCGCTGCCGCGCTTCTTGGACCACTGCCACCGGCGCTACGGCGATCGCTTCACCGTGCGGATGGGCCGCTTCGGCACCTTCGTGTATCTCGTCGACCCCGAGGACATCCACCAGGTGTTCCGCGGCGACGACGCCGTGTTCCATGCCGGCGAGGCGAACGCGCCGTTCCTCGGCCGGGTCCTGGGACCGTCGTCGGTCCTCGTCACCGACGACGCGCGGCACCTGCGGCAACGGCGGCGGCTCCGTGGTCCGTTCCACGGCGACTCCATCGCCCGGCTGGCGGAGGTGATGGCCGACGTCGCGGCAAAGGAGATCGACGTCTGGCCGGTCGGCCGTCCCTTCCCGGTGCTCGAGCACATGCGACGCATCACCATGGACGTCATCTTGCGCGCCGTGGTCGGCCTGCGCGAAGAGGACGCGGTACGCCTCGACCGTTTGCGCTCGACCTTGGCCGCCCTGGTCGACCTCGACCTCCTCCAGCTCGCTCCGTTCGCGTTCCCGCAACTGGCCGACGTGTGGCCCTGGACGCGCTACAAGGCGGTGCAAGTGAAGGCGGACGACGTTGCTGCACATCGAGATCGAGCGGTGCGCCAACGACCCGGCGCTCGACGAGCGGTCCGACGTCCTCGCCATGCTGGTGCGCCACCGCGAAGACGACGGCACCGCCATGACGTCGGATGAGATCCGGGACCAGCTCGTGACCCTGTTGCTGGCCGGCCACGAGACGACCGCCACCGGCCTGTCGTGGACCCTGGAGCGGCTGGTACGCCACCCCGTCGTTCTGGCCAGGGCGGTGCGGGCGGCCGGAGGGGGCGACGACGCCTACCTCGACGCCGTGGTCACCGAGAGCCTGCGCATCCGGCCGGTCGTGCCGGACATCACCCGCAAGCTGGTCACCGACGTGACCATCGGCGAGGGCGACCGCCAATTGCACCTGCCCGCGGGCACGTTCGTCGACCCGGCCATCTACCTCGTGCAGCGCTCACCCGACCACTACCCCGACCCGCTCGTATTCCGGCCGGAGCGTTTCGTCGGGCAGCGGCCCGATCCCAACGTCTGGATTCCCTTCGGCGGAGGCAGTCGCCGTTGCCTCGGCGCCGCCTTCGCTCTGACCGAAATGCGCGTCGTGCTGGCGGAGGTACTGCGGCGCGTGGAGCTGGAGCCGACGTCCAGGCCTGCGGAGCGGACGCGGGTCCGCCACGTCACGCTGACCCCGCAAAAGGGGGCCGTCGTCACCGTTCGCCAACACCTGCCCCGCGTGGAGTCGGCGGTCGAACCGGCTCGTGCAACCTTCGGAACCTCGAGGCACGCGTGAAGGCGTGAGGTGATCGACTACAAGGAAACCACTCGTTCCCGGACGAGTGCCTCGATCTCCTGGGGTGGGACTCCCAATTCCTCCAATATGACAGTGGTCTGCTCTCCGAGCCGCGGGGGAGGAAGGCGGTGCGTGGCGCGTTCTCCGTTGAGCGTGAGCGGGATGTCGACGACACGCATGTCGGGAATGTCGGGATGCGGCAAATCCACCAGCATCCCCAGGGCTTCGAGCTGCGGGTCGCTGGACGAGGTCACCTACCGAGCGAACCCGGCTGCAGGGGACCGTCTCGGCGCCGAGAAGCGCCTCCCACTCGACAGCGGCCTTGCTCTTGAAGCGATCCTCCAAGAGCGCATGGAGCGCGACACGATGGGCGACCCGATCCGCATTGTGTGCATAGGCCGGATCGTTTGGCAGGCCAGGGAGATCGAGCACCCGGCACAACGACGCGAAGAGACCGTCGTTGCCGGCCGTGACCATCAGGTCGCCGTCGGCCGTTGCGAACGTCTCGTAGGGGGCGACGAAGGGGGTTCCATTGCCCTGTCGCTGGGGGCTCTGGCCCGTGGCGAGGTACCCCTCCACGTGGTACGAGAGCCACCACGCGGCCGTCTCGTAGAGACTGACCTCGACGAGCGCACCCACGCCCGAGTCCGAGCGATTCCGAAGGGCGGCTTGTATCCCGACGGCGGCCCACATGCCCGTGCCGAGGTCGATCACGCCGACTCCGACCCGTGCCGGAGGCCCGTCGGGATGGCCGGTCATCGACATCAACCCGGTCTCCGCCTGGAGAACCGGGTCATAGCCGGGTGCGTCCTTCTTGGGTCCCTCCGATCCGTACGCCGTGATGGAGCAGTACACCAGTCCCTCGTTGAGGTCACGCAGGGACTCGTGGTCAAGGCCGCGCTTGGCCAGGGACCCGGGCCGAAAGCTCGACACCACGACATCAGCTCGGGTAGCGAGCCGGCGCACGAGTTGCTGCCCGGCCTCCACATCGAGGTCGATCGTGATGCTCCGCTTGTTCCGGTTACAGGCCAGGAAGGTCGCGCTCTGCCCGTTCCACTCGGGAGGCTTCCAATTCCGCGTGTCGTCACCAGACCCAACGGTCTCGACCTTGATCACGTCCGCACCCAAGTCGCCGAGCAGCATCGTGCAGTAGGGACCCGCCAGGTTTCGCGACAGGTCGAGCACGGTGATGCCGCGGAGGGTCTCGGAAAGCAGAGCACTGGGCACCGGATGCATTACGTCCTCTTCTCTCGTTGCAGCGTCGTGACCCTCACGAGGCAGCGATGCCCTTCCCGTCCCGCCAACCGTGCGGGATCTCGGGGAAGCGCGGGTCGGCGTCCCAACCGATCACATCGGACGTGTCGGCCAGCCAGCCGAGCACCCGGTCCCGTAAACCGGTCGCCGTCTGTGCCAGGTCGGCCCGACCGATCAGATTGTCGGTCTCGGACGGGTCGGTCACGCGGTCGTAGAGCTCGTCACTCTCGTAGCGGCGGTGGACGTAGGTGTGCGTGGGCGTGCGCAGCACCAACGCGGTGCCGACCAGCTCGGGGCACGCGTGCTGCAGGTCGGACTTGGGCTTGTAGATCCACCCGCCCCCCTCGAACAGGTCGGCGTCCCCCGTGCGGAATCCGCCCTCGGCGCAAGCGAACCCGCGGTGGGCGGTGCCCGGTTGGCGCAGCGCCGGCACGAGGCTGCGCCCGAAGTGCGTGTGGCGCACCTCCGCCTCCGCCAGCTCTGTCAGGGTAGGAAGGAGGTCGACCATCTCGACGGGATCGTCGAGGGTGACGCCCTCGGGCAACCCTCCGCCGGCCAGGATCAGGGGGTTCCGCAGCAGGCAGGGGTCGAGCCCGGACGGCCACTTCTCCACCAGGCCGAAGTCGCCGAGGTACTCGCCGTGGTCGGTGAAGGTCACCACGGTCGTGTCGTCCGTCGCCCCGATGCGCTCCACCGCACCGAGCAGCCGGCCCAGTTGGTCGTCGACTCGGCTCACCATGCCGTGGTACGTGGCCGCGATCTCGCGGAAGTCGTCGGGCGTGAGGTCGTCCCAGCCGTAGGCGGCGCGGTAGGCGGCCATGAACCCCGGCTTCCCCGGCCCGGCGGGCGGGACCGGGTCGGGCATGGACGCCCGGTCGTGCAGGGAGAACCACGGCTCCTCCACCGCGAACGGCGGGTGCGGGAACAGCAGGGGCACCCACAGCATCCACGGCCGGTCGGCCGGCGCGCCCTCTTCCAGCCAGCGGATGGCGGTGCGGATCGTCGCCTCGTCGCCGTCCACCAGGGGGCCGGGCCCGCTCGAACCGACGTACATGGCGCGGTACAGGCGGTGGTCCTCCGGGTACGACGACGCGTAACGGCGCCGGCCGGCGTCGGGTGACGGCTGCTCGAGATACCCGCAGAAGTCGCTGCTCGCCTCCGTCACCCCCGGCGCGAACACGTCGCCGCGGTTGCCGGCGATGGCCACGGTGTAGCCGGCCTCACGCAGGATGGCGCACAGGTTCGGCTCCCACGGCTTGAGCAGGTTGTCGAGGGTCCGGTGCCCGGCGACGTGCGGGTACCACCCCGTCATGATCGACACCCGGCTCGGCCCGCAGACCGAGTGTTGCGACCAGGCGTCGGTGCAGCGCACGCCGCGGGAGGCCAGCGCGTCGTAGCTGGGCGTGCTGGCCACGGGGCTCCCGAAACAGGCCAGCGCGTCGGCCCGCAGCTGGTCGGGCATGAACAGCAGCAGGTTCGGTCGGGACACGGTCTCGCCTCTCGGTGTCGCCGACTACGCACCCTCGCGTTCGCGCTTGAGCATGCGGTCGACGTTGGCCCGCAGTTCGGGTGACGTGAAGGAGCGGTCCTCCGCGCTCAGCGCGTAGTCGAGCACGGAGAGCACGGCGCGCTCCATCTGGATGTTGAAGATCCGTTTCGTGTCCTCCACCGCGCCCTGCGGCAGCTTGGCCAGCCGGTGCGCGCAGGCCATGGCTTGGTCGAGCGCCTCGCCGTCGGGGCACACGTGGTTGACCAACCCCATGGCGGCGGCGCGCTCGGCCGGGATGCGGTCCCCCGTGAGTGCGTACTCCTTGGCCAGCTGGAGGCTCGTGAGCAATGGCCACACCACGGGTCCGCCGTCGGCGGCCACGAGCCCGAGCAGGACGTGCGGGTCGGCCAGGTGGGCCGACTCGGCCATGAAGACGATGTCCGAGAGCGCGACCAGGCTGCAGCCGAGCCCCACCGCCGGACCGTTCACGGCGGCCACGATCGGCACGCGGCAGCGGACCATCCCGGTGACGATCTGCTTCCCGTGGGTGAGGGACAGGTGGCGGAGGTCGCGGTCCTTCGCCAGCTCGTCGATGTAATTGAAGTCCCCGCCGGCCGAGAAGGCACGCCCCGCTCCGGTCAGCACCGCCACCCGCGCCTGGTCGTCCGCGTCGATCTGTGGCCACAGTCCGGCGAGGCCCACGTGCAGGACGTGGTTGGTGGCGTTGAGGTTGTCGGGCCGGTTCAGCGTGATGACGCGGATCGGGCCGTCGGAGGTGACGAGGACTTCGTCGGGAACGTCGTACGTGGTCATGAGGTCGGTAGCTCCAATATCCGGGTGGCGACGAGGTTACGTTGGATCTGCGACGTGCCACCCATGACGCTCTGGGCGCGGCTGTAGAGGTACACGCGCAGCCACGTGTCGTCCCCGCCCGCCGGAGCGATGCCGCCGATGGACAGCGCGGCGTGCCCCACCGCCTGCTCGGTGTACGTCATCAGGAGCTTGTCGACCGAGCCTTCGGGTCCGTGCTCAATGCCGTCCAGCCGGTCCGACAGGCGCCGGCTCACGTGGTAGCGCAGCATCTCGGCCTCCACCAGGGCCCACGCCAGGTCGCGTCGCTGCTCGGCACCAAAGTCGTCCGGCCGCTCGTGCACGACGTGCGCCAGCTCGTTGACGAGCTTGCCGTAGCGAGCGACGTAGCCGAGCTCACCCGGCTCGCGCTCGTGGCTGACGATCGTCATGGCCAGACGCCAGCCCTCGCCGGGGCCGCCGATCATGTTGGCCGCGTCGACCCGGGCGCCGTCGAAGAGCACCTCACCGAACTCGCGGGTGATGCCGTTGATCATCTTCAGCGGCCGCTGCTCGATGCCGGGCTGGCGCATCGGCACGGCGAAGGCGGAGATCCCCTTGTGCTTGGGCACGTCGGGGTCCGTGCGGGCCAGGACGAGACACCATTCGGCCTGGTCCGAGTAGCTGGTCCACACCTTGTGGCCGGTGATCACGAACTCGTCGCCGTCGCGCACGGCGCGGGTGCGCAACGAGGCCAGGTCTGATCCCGCGTCGGGCTCGCTGAAGCCCTGGCACCAGCGGTCGCGCCCGTTGACCAGGCCGGGCAGGAAGCGCAGCTGCACGTCCTCGTTGCCGTGCTCGAGCAGGCCCTGCACCAGGTAGCCGATGCTCGGCCGCGGCGGGGCGGCGGCGGCGATGAGCTCCTCGTCGAGGATGACGTCGTAGACGCTGGGCAAGCCGTGCCCGCCCACCGCGGTGGGCCAGGACAGACCGAAGAAGCCGGCGTCGTAGAGCGTCTCGTGCCAGGCCGCCTGCGCGGCCCAGTACTCGTCCGACGTCGACGAGGGCGGCAGGCCCGGGTTGTTGTGCGCCAGCCAGTCGCGCAGGCGCAGGCGGAAGGCGGCCTCGTCGGGCGAGTCAGCGAAGTCCATCGTCACCTCCGACGCCGTGCGCCGCCAGCACGCGTTCGAGGTTGGGCCCGACCCCGCCGAGCACGTCGATCGAGAGCAGGGCGCGGCGCAGGTAGACGTGAGCGAGGCACTCCCAGGTGTTGCCGATGCCGCCGTGTACCTGAATGGCCGTCTCGCACACGGAGCGGGCGGCGCGGGCGCAGTAGGCCTTGGCAGCCGAGGCCGCGACCAGCGCGTCGGCGGCCGGGAGCGCGTCGACGGCCCAGGCGGCGTGCAGCGCGATGGAGTGCGAGCCCTCGGCGGCCACGTGGGCGTCGGCCAGCAGATGCTGCACGGCCTGGAAGGACCCGATGGTGGCGCCGTACTGGGCGCGCTGACGGGCGTACTCGGTGGCGAGGGTCACCGCGCCGCGCATGATGCCGACCAGATCAGCACACGTGACGGCCAGAGCAAGACTGTCCCAGATGGCGACGTCGTCGAAGCCGAGCGTGTTCGTCTGACCCTCCAAGGTCGTGACCTGGGTCGCTGGGATGGTGACGGAGGGACGCGTCAGGTCGAGGCCGGCCGCGCTCTCGTCGAGCGCGACCGCGCCGAGCGCGTACCCGGCGGCAACCGGCATCAGGACGAGCGCGTGCGTCGCACCACGGGCATCAATCGCCACGGCGCCGGTCGGAAGCGCGCCGTCGACCGCGCAGGTGGGAGCAGAGAGGCCGTGGCGCAGCGCGACCGTCTCGGGCGCGGCGGCGTCGGGAGCGCCCGCCCGGCGGCGCAACTCAGCGGCCAGCGTCGGTCCCAGGTAGGCGGCGTCGGCCAGACCTCGGCCCAGCTCCTCGGCGACGATGGCAACCTCGACGGCCGACGCCAGAGGAGCACCGCCGGCCACGGGGGTGCGCAGCTCGCGCCAGCCCGATGCGGTGACGGCGGCGTCGAGCTTGGCCGTGCGTTCGGTGTCGTCGAGACCGGCGACGGTGGAAGGACCGAGGCGGTCGACCACCTGCACCGCAGCATCGCGCAGCGCTGACTGCTCGGGAGAGAGGCGGACGTCCATCAGCCGGCTCCGCTTCCCGCGTGGGACAGCTGCGGGGCCCACTCGTCACGCAGGACGCGGCGGAGCACCTTGCCCGACGGCGTGCGCGGGATGCTGTCGACCACGACCACACGGCGGAGGTGCTTGTACGTGGCCAGGGCTTCGGCCACCAGGCGCTGCAGGTCCTCGGGGCTGACGGTCGCGTCCGGCTCCAGCTGGACGGCGGCCACCGGCACCTCGCCGGCCTGCTCGTCGGGGACGCCGAACACGGCGCAGTCGACGACGGCGGGATACCCGTGCAGGACGGCCTCGATCTCGGCGGGGGCGACCTGGAACCCGCTCACCTTGATCATCTCTTTGCGGCGGTCGGTCAGGTGCACCCAGCCGTCGGGCTCGAGAGAGCCGACGTCGCCGGTGCGGTACCACTCGCCGTCGGCGAAGGCCGCTCCGGTCGCCTCGTCCGGCAGGTAGCCCGCCATGGCGGTGGCGCTCCGCACTTGGACCTCGCCCGTCTCGCCCGAGGGGAGGACTGCGCCGGTTTCGAGGTCGGCCACGCGGAGCTCCACGTCGCCCACGGGCAGGCCGGCCGAGTCGAGACGCCAGGCCTCGGGCCGGTCGACCGGGTTGGCCGTGATCACGGGCACCTCACTGGTCCCGTAGGCCGGCATCCAACGTACGCCGGTCCGCGCCGTGACCGCCTCGGCCACCGCCGGCGTCACGGGGGTCGCCCCCCACATGACGTAGCGCAGCGACGACAGGTCGTAACGCTCGAGGTCAGGGTGGTTGGCCATGGCCAGCGCAATGGGTGCGACAGCCATCTCGAGCGTCATCCGCTCGTCCTGTATGCAGCGCAGCTCCTCGTCGAGGTCGAAGCGCCGGTGCAGGCGGACGGTGGCGCCGGCCGATGCGGCGGCCAGCAGGTTGAGCAGCCCGAGGATGTGCGACGGCGGCGTGGCCACCTGGAACCGGTCGTCGTCGGTGAGGCCGAGCGCCAGGCACCAGTGCTCGGTCGCCAGCGCGATCGAACCGTGGGTGTGGCGCACCGCCTTCGGGCTGTCGGTGGTGCCGGAACTGAACACGAAGACGGCGTCGTCGGAACCGCGCACGGGGGCGACCGGCGGCCCGACGGTGCCGGCTCGGTCGATGACGGACGCCGCCACGGGCGCGTCGAGGTCGAGCACGTTGGCAACGCCCAGCTGGTCGGCCAGCAGGGTCACGCCGGCGCCGTCGGCCACGGCACAGCGGGGTCCGGTCAGCCCGAGCGCCGTCTTGACCTCGCGAGCCTTCCAAGACGAGTTCAGCAGGACCGGGGCGGCGCCGAGCTTTCCGGCGGCGTGCACCACCACGACGAACTCGGGCCGGTTCGACGTCATCACGGCCACCCGGTCACCCGGTCCGACGCCCAGGGAGTCGAGGTGGCGCGCCGCGGCGTTGGCCGCCCGCTCCAGCTCGGCGAAGGTCCAGCGATCCTCGCCCGCCAGGACGGCGACCTGGTCGGGGAAGCGGAGTGCAGCCGACTCGAGCCCGCGATGCATGAGGCCCGTGGTCACGGAAACAATCTTCTCCGAATTGAGATTCGGCGTCAACACGATTGAAGGGTAGGGTTATCGCCGAGAGAAAGGCGGTCCCGGCGTGACCGGAACGAACCCCGTGGTGACCGACGAGGCCGTCCGGTCCGAGATCATCGAGACGGTGCGCAAGTTCGTCCGGCGCGAGGTCATCCCGGTGGCGGCCGACCTCGAGCGAACCGACACCTTCCCGGCGGCCATCGTCGAGCAGATGAAGGAGCTGGGCCTGTTCGGGGTCACCATCCCCGAGCAGTACGGCGGCCTCGGCCTGGACCTCTTGACGTACATCGGCGTCATCGAGGAGCTGGCCTACGGCTGGATGAGCCTGACCGGCATCGTGAACACGCACACCATGGCGGCCACGCTGATCATGACGCACGGGACCGAAGAGCAGAAGCAACGCTGGCTCCCGATCATGGCGACGGGCGAGAAGCGGGGCGCCCTGTCGCTCTCCGAGCCCGATGCCGGCAGCGACACGCGCAACATCTCGTGCCGGGCCCAGCGCGACGGCGACGAGTACATCCTCAACGGGTCGAAGGCATGGGTGACCAACGGCGAGCTGGCGTCGATTGTGGCGCTGGCGGCGCGGACCGAGGAGGGCATCACCGCCTTCATGGTCGAGAAGGAGCCCGGACCGAAATTCGAGGGCCTGACCGTCTCCAAGCACGTGAGCAAGCTGGGTTACCGCGGCGTCGAGACGGTGGAGATGTCGTACGTCGACCACCGGATCCCGGCGGCCAACGTCATCGGCGAGCTCGGCCGGGGCCTGCCGCAGATCCTCGGCGTGCTGGAGGTGGGGCGCATCAACATTGCGGCGCGGGCGACCGGCGTGGCGCGGGCCGCCTTCGATGCGGCGCTGGCCTACGCCCAGCAGCGCGAGACCATGGGCAAGGTCATCGGCGAGCATCAAGCCATCCAGCTCAAGCTGGCCGACATGGCCACGCGGCTGGAAGCCTCCCGCCTGTTGACGCGCAATGCGGCCGAGCGCCGGGCCAAGGGCCTGCGCTGTGACGTCGAGGCCGGCATGGCCAAGCTGTTCGCCAGCGAGACCGCGCTCGAGCTGAGCATGGAGGCCATGCGGATACACGGCGGGGTGGGCTACACGACCGAGTTCCCGGTCGAGCGGCTCTACCGCGACGCGCCGCTGATGGTGATCGGCGAGGGGACGAACGAGATCCAGCGGCTGGTCATCGCCCGAGGCCTGCTGGCCCGGGCCCGCGGTCAGGCCTGAGGTCGCTCGGCGAGCTCTGCCAGCACCGCCTCGGTGTGCTCGCCCAGGCGCGGCGCCGGCGTGTGCGGCCGGATCGGCGCGTCGGAGAAGCTGACCGGACCGTTGATGGAACGCTGCGAGGCCCCGTCCGCCTCGCTCGTCAGCTCGAGCACACCGTCGTTGGCCAGGAGCTGGAGGTCCTCGAGCACCTCGGCCGGCGTCTGCGCCGGTGCCCACCACACGCCTTCGCGGTCGAAACGCTCCGCCCACACGCTCAGGGGCTCCTGCCCGATGACGTCGTCGAGCACCGCGATGACCTCGACGCGGTTCTTGCGCAGCGCCCGCGCGTTCTCGAAGCGCGGGTCGTCGTGCAGGTCCTCGCGTCCGAGGGCCCGATAGATCGTGTCGATGTGGCGATCGGCCTCCAGGCCGGTGAAGAAGAACCAGCGCCCGTCCTTGGTCCGGTACGAGTTCATCATCGGCGTCTGGTTCACGTGCCGGGCCTCGGCCGGCGCCACCTTGCCCAGGTTCGCCTGGAGGCTCAGATCCCAGCCCAGCACGTACGCGCCCGTGCGCAGCAGCGAGACCTCGACCACCCGGCCGCGCCCGGTCTGGCGCTGCTCGAGGACAGCGGCGAGCAGCCCGGCCAGCGTGGCCAGCCCGCTGATGTGGTCCCCGATGCCGCCGCGGGCGTTGAGCGGCACCCCCTCGGCATTGGTGGCCAGCTGGACGGAGAGGCCGGAGCGGGCCCAGAAGGCGCCGATGTCGTAGGCGGACCGGTTGCGGTCGTCGCCCCGCAGCCCGTACCCGCTGACGCTGCCGTAGACGAGGCGCGGGTGGCGGGCCAGCGTGGCCTCGGGCTCGAGGCCGAGGCCGTCGAGCGCATCCGGGCGCAGGTTGGTGAGGAAGACGTCGGCCGTCTCGAGCAGTGCATCGAGTTGGCCCCGGGCCTCGGGCCGGCGCAGATCGAGCACGACGCTGCGTTTCCCGCGGTTGTCCTGCGCGAAAGCCGGGTTGGGAACGTCGTCGCCGATGCCGAGTGACCCGAACGCGTTGCGCATGGGATCGCCCGTCGGTGGCTCGATCTTGATGACGTCGGCCCCCCAGTCGGCCAGCAACGCCGCCGCCGAGGGGGCGGCCACCCACACGCCGAGCTCCACGACCCGCAGATCCGCCAGGGCCGACAGGCCGCTCGGTTCGCTGTCCGTCATCCCGGCGCGTCCTTGCGCTGCGCCGCCGCCCGCTCCCGCAGCGTCTCCTTCACGACCTTGCCGGTGGCGTTGAGCGGGAGCTCGTCCACGACCTCGACGGCGCGCGGCACCTTGTAGTTGGCCATTTCGTGGCGGCTCCACTCGACGATGTCGTCGGTCGAGACGTCTTCCGACACGACGACGAACGCCATGCCCACCTCGCCGAGGCGCTGATCAGGGACGCCGATGACGGCGGCCTGACGGATGGCGGGGTGGCGCAGCAGCGCATTCTCGATCTCGGCCGGGTAGGCGTTGAAGCCGCCGACGATGAACATGTCCTTGACCCGGCCGACGATGCGCAGGCGGCCGGCGTCGTCAATCACGCCGAGATCGCCGGTGCGCAGCCAGCCGTCGGGCGACAGGACCTTGGCCGTCTCGTCGGGGTCGTCGAGGTAGCCGGCCATGACGCTGCCGCCGCGCAACAGGACTTCGCCCGCCTCCCCCGGCTCGACGTCGCGCTCGGCCTCGCCGACGATGCGCAGCTCGAAGCCCGGACGGGCGCGGCCGACGGTGGTGGCGATGGCCTCGGGGTCGTCTCCGGCCGTCGTGGCGCTCGCCGTGCCGCCCTCGGTCAACCCGTAGCCGGTGACGATCATGGAGAACGGGAGCTCGGCGTGCACGCGGCGGATGAGCTCGACCGGGATGTCGGCGGCGCCGGTCACGGCCACCCGCAGGCTCGAAAGGTCGTGCGCGTCGCGTTGGGGGTGGTCGAGGATGGCCTGGTAGATGGTGGGCGCGCCAGGCAGGACGGTGACGTGCTCGGAGGACACCTGTGCGAGCGCCCGCTCGACGTCGAACACCGGCTCGGGGAGCATGGTGGCGCCGGCGACGACGCTGGCCAGGATGCCGGCCTTGAGGCCGAACATATGGAAGTACGGGTTGACCTGGAGGTAGACGTCCCCGGCCTGCAGCCCGGTCATGGCCACCCAGTCGCTGGCCACCGTGAGGGTCCGGCCGTGCGTCATCACGACGCCCTTGGGCACGCCCGTCGTGCCGGACGTGAACAGGATGTCCGAGCGGTCGTCCGGGCCGAGCGCGGCGCTGCGCCGGTCCACCTCGACCAGTGAGCCCGGGGTGGCGCGCCCGAGGAAGTCGACCCACCCGACGGCGTCACCGCGGGCCGCGCCACGGGCGACGATCACGGTCTCGAGCGCCGGCAGCTCGGCCCCGGTGGCTTCGAGCATGGCCACGTAGTCCGTATCGAGGAAGTCGGTCACCGTGACCAGGGCCCGGACCTCGCCGCGTGCGAGCATGTCGGCCGCCTCGGTCCCCTTGAACCGCGTGTTGATGGGGATCAGCACGGCCCCGGCCGAGAAGATGCCGAGCACGGCCACCACCCACTCGACGCAGTTGAAGCACCAGATGGAGACGCGGTCACCCGGCTCGATGCCCGACTCGGCCAGGGCGCCCGCGAATTGCCGGGCCGCCGCAGCCAGCTCTGGGAAGGTGAGCGAAACCTCACCGTCGCGGATGGCCACCTGGTCGGCGAAGCGCTCTTCGGAACTGGCCAGCAAGGCCGGGATGGATGGCCAGGGGGGCGGGGTCATGGGCGGGGCGGCAGGGCGGTGTCGCCCCGGGGTGAGAACGAGGCTCTTGCCATACAATAATGTTACTTTCAGAGGGCGCGCTCGGGGCGCCCGCTCCTTCGCCGGGAAGCGGCCGCCGGAGTGGAAAGGGTGCTGACGCCCGGCCTTAGCGCCGGTTGATGTTGCCGGCGTCGACGGGAAGCACGGAGCCGGTCACATACCGTGCGTCGTCCGAGACGAGCCACAAGATTGCGTTGGAGACGTCAATCGACTCGATCATGTCGACCGGTATGGCATTGAGCAACGAACCCGCCAGCTCTGGGGAGTGCGCCAGGATGTCCTTGATGTCTCCGCCACCGCCGGCCATCGGCGTCCGGACCGTGGTCGGCGCCACGCTGTTGACCCGGATCATGTGAGGAGCCAGGAAGTTGGCCCAGGAGCGCATCAGGCCGACGACCCCGTGTTTGGCCGCGATGTAGGCGAGCATTCCGGAGTGATTGACGCCCGGGCCCATCAGGCCCCCGGTGGAACTGGTCAGGACGATCGACCCTCCCTCGTCCTGTTCCACCATGAATGGGATGGCGACGCGCCCGGTGTTCCACACACCCTTGAGGTTGACGCCGACCACCTCGTCCCATTGCTCGTCGTCGGTCGCATCACCACCAGGCCCGATGCCGGCGTTGGCCACGACGACGTCGACTCGGCCGAGCTCCCTGACCCCCTCGTCGAAGGCCTGCTGCAGCGCCTGGGCGTCGCGGACATCGGCTTCACGGGCGACGATGCGCCGGCCCAGCGACTCGACCTCCTTGACCGTCTGCTCCAGATCCTCCGGCGTGGACATCGCATAGCGCACCGCCTTGAGCTGCTTGCAGACGTCGACGCCGATGATGTCGGCGCCCTCCTGGGCCAGGAGAACCGCGTGGCTTCGACCCTGACCCCGGGCTGCCCCCGTGATGAACGCGACCTTGCCGTCAAGCTTTCCCATGATCCCTCCAGCCCACGCCTGCTGCTATACAGTCGTCTAACACCTGACTCTAATCGGTATTACGATGGCGGCCATGGTGTCAACCGAGCTGTCATCGACGATTCCCATCATCGACCCCGTGACCGAAGAACGGATCACGGAGATCACCGACGGCGGCGCCCGAGCGGTGGACGAAGCCGTCGCCCGCGCCCGTGCCAGCTTCGACGCCGCGGTGTGGCACGGCAAAACACCGTCCGAACGCGCCAGGATCCTCTGGAAGGCCGCCGACTTCCTCGAGCTAAGAGCGGAGGAGATCGGGGCGATCGACTCGCGCAATGTCGGCAAGACGCTCCAGCAATCGCGCAATGTCCTCGCCGCGTCGGTCGAGCAACTTCGCTATTTCTCGGGCTGGTGCACCAAGATCTACGGCAAGTCGGCGGATCTGAAATCGCCCGGCGGCATCACGGGTCAAGCGGCGGATCTGCTCGGCTACACCATCAAGGAGCCGGCCGGGGTGGCCGGTTGCATCATCCCGTGGAACGGGCCGACCATCAACGCGATCATCAAACTCGCTCCCGCACTGACCGCCGGCTGTAGCGTCGTGCTCAAGCCGGCGGAGGAGACCCCGCTCTCGGCGCCGATACTCGCCGAGATCTTCACCGAGGCGGGCGTGCCCGAGGGCGTGGTCAACATCGTGAACGGCTATGGCCACACCACTGGCGCCGCGCTGGCGGCGCACCCCGATGTCGACAAGATCGCCTTCACCGGCTCGACCGAGGTCGGGAAATTGATCGTCCAGGCGGCGGCGGGCAACCTCAAGAAGGTGATGCTCGAGCTCGGCGGCAAGACGCCGGTCCTTATTTTCGACGACGCGGACCTCCCCAGGGCGATCGCCGGAGCGGCGCTCGGCATCTTCATCGCCTCGGGGCAAGGCTGTGTCTGCGGCTCGCGCGTCTACGCGCAGCGCGGCGTCTACGACCAGGTGGTCGAGGGCATCGCCAAGGCCGGCGATGCGCTGGTCCTCGGCGGCCCCGACGAGCCCAACGTCAACATCGGGCCGTTGATCAGCCAGAAGCAGCTCAACCGCGTGATGGGTTTCATCGACGAGGGTCGCCGCGACGGCGTCGAGGTCGTCACGGGTGGGAAGCGGCAGGACCGACTCGGCTATTTCGTCGAGCCGACGGTGCTCACCAGTGTGCGACCCGACATGCGGTTGTTCCGGGAGGAGATCTTCGGGCCGGTGGTGGCGGTCATGCCCTTCGACGACGAGGAGGAGGTGATCGCCTCGGCGAATGATTCGCATCTCGGACTGGCCGCTGCCGTCTGGACGAACGATCTGGGCCGTGCGCACCGGCTGGCCAAGCGGCTCGAAGCGGGAACGGTCTGGCTCAACGCCCAGTTCGCATGGGATCCGGCGATGCCCTTGGGCGGCTACAAGCAGTCCGGCTGGGGATACGAGTACGGACTGGAGGGCGTCGAGGCCTACATGAAGACCAAGTCTGTGTACACCGGGCTTTAACCGGGCTGCTTCAGACGTTTCACTGCTCGGTCGTCGGTGGGCCTCGCCACGTCTCACCGCGATGGAACAGGCCACGCGGCCGTCCTACCGGAAGGTCGAGGTGGGTCCGGATGCCCGGCGGTGCCGCGACGACGTCGTGGATCATGTTCACCACCGACATCCCGGTCCAGATGCGGCCCGGGTAACCGGGGTCGCCGGTGACGCTCGGCTCGAGGCGCTCGAGCGTGATTCTGGTGGAGGGCTCGCCGTGGAACTCGACGACGTAGCGGTTGGTGCCGTCGCAGATGTCGGGGGTGAGGCCATCGGCCATCTTCCAGTTGGACTGGAACACGATGCGTGGGCGACCGTCGACGATCGCATCCCAGCGGTGGCGCATCCCGGCCACCGTCCCCTTCGGAATCCTGCCGGTGGCGATCGCGATGTCCTCGTCCTTGACAGCGACCGTCAGGGCGCTCTCGAACCGTTCCACCTCCAGCCCGAGCCCCGCCGCCAGGAGCGCGATGGACTCGTTGTAGACCTCGTCGATCGATCGCATGACCGGACTGGGATCCTCCGCTGCTTCAGCGGGGTCTCGTCCGAAGCCGAAGGCACCGAAGAGCAATTCCGCCTGCGGGTGATCGCTGAAGTCGCAGACCTCGGTGACCACGATCTGGTCGAGACGGCTGAGCAACCGTGACGCGGTGAGCGGCCAGATGTCGCCTGCGAAGCCCGGGTGGATCCCGCCCCCATGGAAGGAGGTTCCGCCCGCCCGGCAGGCCGCCTCGAGCCGAACGGCACGCTCGTCACCGTCCGTCGGAAACGTGAAACCCACGGCCGTGACCACGTTCTTTCCCGAACGGAGGAGCGCCTCTAGGTCTTCGAGGTCGACCTCGAGCGGCAGGTAGTTGACGCAGTCGGCCTCGAGAGCGACGAGCGCCGCCTTGTCGGTTGTGGCCTCGATTCCGAGTGGGGCAATTCCGGCCAGCGTGCCCGCATCAACCCCGTCCTTGTCGGCTGAAGTCGTAAAGACCCCGACCAGTTCGAAGGTCGGATTCGCCGCGAAATGCCGGATGCTGATCTGTCCGATCTTGCCGGTGCACCACTGGATGACACGGAGGGGACGGTCTTCGTCGCTCATGCCGGCATCTCCATGGCCGACCGCAGCTGCGGGCCGGCATCCGCCAGCCACGCGCCCACCACTGGGTCGAGGTCGTCTAGCTGTGACTCGAGCACGTACAACCCGCGTGTGGGCAGGGTGGCGCCGAGCTCGACCAGCACGGGCCGGAGATGGACTTCGACGGCCAGCGCGTGCTGCGGGCCTGCGCCCACCATGAGCGGCACCACCGTTACGCCGCTCAGGTCCGTCGTGCCGAACCAGTCGAGATACGACTTGAGCAGACCCGTGTAGCTCGCCTTGTACGTCGGGGACGCCACCACCACCAGCGCGCAGCCCCGCACCGCCGTCACCGCCTCCTTCACCGCCGGCGAGGACCAGTCGAAGAGCTGCGGGCCGAGCTCAGCCAGGTCCACGGTCACGTGCTCGGCGCCCTCCAGAGCGGCCGCGCCGGCGGCGGCGCGGGCCACCACCTCCGCCACGCCAAGCGTGCGCGAGCGCGGCTTGGGATTGCCGACGACGATGCCGACGCCGCTCACCGCGCCGTCATCCGAAGGTCGGTATGACCTGCGGCAGGTCGACCGTGGTGCGGATGCCCGGTGCGGCGGCGCACACGAAGGGCACGGCGTTGACGGGTCGGTGGGCGGTGAGCCCGGGCGACGTGGCGGCCCAGTCCTCCTCGGGCACCGGGAAGTGGATCTCGACGTCGAGCGGCGTGTCGCCCTCGACCAGAACGTGCCAGCCAGTCTGGCGCAGGTCCCAGGCCGGGTCGACGTCGGTGGTCAGGTACCAGTTGGCACTGAAGGTGAGCAGGGGCAGGCCCTGGTGCATCCCTGTCACGTCGAGGCGCTGGGCGGCGATCGTGCCCGCCTCGATGCGTCCTGCCGCGATCTCGGTGGCCCGGCGGGCCACCGCCACGCGGCCCGTCGCCACGACATCGTCGAGGGGGAGGGACAGCGCCTCGGCGATCATGCGGAGCGAACCGGCGAAGGAGGCGCCACCGTGCATCTCGACGCCACGAGGGTCGAAGTGGGAGGGGTCGCGCCCGTACCCCATGAGGTCGAAGATCATCTCGGGTGAGTTGCGCGACGACATGTCGGCGAACTCCTCAATGAGGAGATGGTCGAGCCGGCGCTGCAATGAGAGGAGCGCCAACGGCAGCGCCTCCGTGATGAAGCCGGGGCTCGACCCGGTGCTATAGAGGGACGCGTTTCCCTTGGTGCACGCCGCCTCGAGGCGCTCACGCACGTCAGGGTCCATGCCCTCGGGATGATGGAACTCGCTGCGCGTCGACACCACATTGCTGCCCGACTCGAGCAGGCGGCACAGCACGTCCATGTCGGCCCGGTCGCCCATGTAGAGGAGGCAGTCGGGCCGGAGCGCCACGATCTCCTCGACGTCACGGGTGGCCCGCACGCCGGTCGGTGCCAGGCCGCACAGCTCCCCCGCGTCCCGCCCTTCTTTGCCCTCCGAATACACATAGAGCCCGACCAGGTCGAGTTCGGGGTGCTCGATGACGGCCCGCAGCGAGTGCAGACCGATGTTGCCGGTCGCCCACTGGACCACCCGATAGCGATCACCGCTCATGCTGACTGCTCCCTCCTCACCCCCTGGTGGGCGACCGGGGCGACGCTATTGGATCTGCCCGGGGCACGTGGGCGGGACGCCCCCGGGACCAGGGCCGGCAGGCCGGGGCCGGCAGTTTGCAAAGTATGCCCGATAGAAAGCGCTCGGTGGCCCAGCGCGTCCTCCACACGCCAATTGGCAAAGCACCGTCGTGTACCGCCTCATAAGATCACGTCTTCCGATGAGTCCCTCACCCGAGCCGCGCCTCGCCCCAGTCCCCTTCGCGGAGTGGGACGACCACACCCGCGACGTCCTCCTCCCCCACCTCCGCCGACCCGAGCTCTATCTCTCCGGCGAGCCGGATGCACCGCCCATGCCGGTGGTCATGGAGTTGTTCGCCCATCACCTCCCCTTGAGCGACACCTGGCTCGCCTTCAGCAACATGCTGGCCAGCGATGAGTCGACGCTCGACCCCAGACTGCGTGAGCTCCTGATCGTGCGCGTGGCCTGGCGGACGCAGTCGGGCTACGAATGGGGACAGCACGCACGGATGGGGCGCGACGCAGGCCTGACCGATGCGCAGCTCCGCGCGGTCGCCGAGGGGCCGGCGGCGGCGGTGTGGACGCCGCTGGAGCGAGCCCTGGTCACGGCAGTGGACGAGATCGTCGACGGGTTCGGTGTCGGCGACGAGACCTGGAACACCCTCAGCTCCTCCCTCGAGCCCGCACAGCTCTTCGAGCTGCTCTTCGTGATCGGCGGCTACCTCTGCATGGCGGGGGTGCTCAACAGCATCGGGCTGCGCGGCGACCCCCCGGCGGCACCGTGAAGGCGGTCCGCAGTCAGGACGGCGGCGTGGCCCTGGTCGAGGTCGACGAGCCGCCGGGCATCGGCGAGGTCCTCGACATGAAAGCCGCCAGCGTCTGCGCGTCAGATCTCAGCTACATCCGCTACGGCAGCACTCGTATCTTGGGCCACGAGCTGGCCGGCCTGCGTGAGGACGGCACCCCGGTGGTGGTCGAGGCGATCTACGGCTGCCTGGAATGCGACCAGTGCCGCCGCGGCGCCTACAACCTGTGCCCCACCCATGGCTCACGCGCACTCGGCATGTTCGCCGACGGCGGCATGGCCGAGCAGTTCCGCGCCCCGCCCGAGCGGCTGGTCCCGCTTCCGACAGGCCTCGAGTTGCGCGACGCGTCAGTGGTGGAGCCCGCCTCGGTGTCATGGCATGCGCTGCGCCTGGCAGAAACCGGGCCGGGACGCCGGGTTGTCGTGGTCGGAGCAGGCGCGCTGGGCTTGCTCGCCGTGGCCGGCGCCCGGGCGCAGGGCGGCGAGGACGTGGCACTCGAGGCGCGGCACCCCCACCAACGCGAGGCGGGTGAGCGGCTCGGCGCGCGCGTCGGCGCGGAGGGGAGCTACGACGTCGTCGTCGAAGCTGCCGGCTCCCCGGAGAGCCTGGCCCGCTGCGCCGAGCTGGTGGCGCCGGGCGGCACCATCGTGGTCCTGGGCGTCCACTTCGGGCCGGTGCAGTTGGACTGGATGCCCCTGTTCAACCGCGAGGCCCGGCTCATTCCGTCGCTGGGCTACTGCGAGCACGACGGCGTGCGCGAGATGGAAGAGGCCGCCGCCATGCTGGCCGGGGACCCCGACATCGTGCATACGGTCATTACGCACCGCTTCCCATTGGAGGACGCCGCCGAGGCTTTCCGCGTCGGCTCGGACCGCGGCTCGGGCGCCATACGCGTCGTGCTCGAGCCGTCCTAGAGGCGCCGGCCCTCGTTCAGACTGCGGAAGGACCACTACGGGGCCTTCACCTCGATCGTCGCCCGGCCGACGATGTCGGCCGAGGACCGGCCGATGAGCACCTCGTAGCGGCCGGCGTCGACCTGCCACCCGGGCGAGCGCCGTGGTTGTCCGACGAATTGGCTCGGGAACGCCGAGAAGCGACTGGCCAGCTCGTCCCACTCGGGTTGGCCCGGATCCCAGTAGGCAAACGAGCGGTCGTCGAGTCGGAGCACGACCGCCGCGGTGTGGCCCGGCTCCACGTCGACCCGGGCGAACGCCTTGAGCTCCTTGGGCGGCCGGCTGAGCCGCGACTCGCCCGGCGCGACGTAGCACTGAACCACCTCGGAGCCCGGTCGATCGCCCAGGTTCGTCACCTCGACCGACACGCTCACGGTGTCACCGGGTGCGAACGTGGGCGATGAGAGGGTCACCTCGCCGAAGCCGAACTGCGTGTAGCCGAGGCCGTGGCCAAACGGATAGCGCGGGGTGACGCACCTGTGCTCGTAGCCGCGGTAGCCCATGAACAGGCCCTCGCCGTAGCGGAGCTCGCCGTTCTCCCCGGGGAAGTTGTCATGCGACGGACTGTGCTCGATCCGCACCGGGACCGAGGTGGGCAGCCGGCCGCCCGGCTCCGACCTTCCCGTCAGCACGTCGGCGATGGCCGGCGCCATCTGCTCCCCACCGAACCAGCACTGCAGCACCGCGGCGACATCGTCCGCCCACGGGAGATCGACCGGCGCCCCGGCGTTCACCACCACCACGGTCCGGGGGTTCGCGGCGGCGACCAGACGCACGAGCTCGTCCTGCCGGCCGGGCAACGCGAGCGTGGTGCGGTCGCGACCCTCGGTCTCCCACTCGAAAGTCGTGCCGGCGAAGACAATGGCGACATCTGCGTCCCGGGCTGCGGCGACGGCGCGCTCGAGGAGCCCATCGGCGTCACGGGTCCGGAACCCCACTCGCACACCGGCGAACGTCGTCTCGATGCGGGCGTATTCGACCGTGATCTCGACCGGGGAGCCGGCGACCAGCGCCACGTCGGCCACCAATTCCTGGCTGGCAAACCCGAAGAAGTCGGTCCCGCCCGCGGGGGGCGGGGTGCCGAAGCCGTCGAGGACGACGGTGCCGTCGAGCAGGACCCGGGCCCGGCCGCTCTGGGCCAACGCCAGCTCGAAGACGCCGCTCTCGTCGGGGATCACCGTTCCGCGCACCCGCATGGACCAGTCGGCGTCGGGATAGCCCTGCGCCTCCCCCGAGAAGACGAACAGGCGGAGATCATCGAGCTTCGTGGTGTGCACGACTTCGCCCGAGGCGCGAGCCCGTCGTAGACCTCGACGGCGAAGCCGTCGGGCGCAGGCATCACCGACGTCCCGATCACGGTCGCCGACCGGTCGACCTCGCACCCACGCTCGAGCACGACCTCGACCCCGGGACCGAGTGACGCCACGAGTGCATCCGCCGGCGCCGTGACGGCGCGCTGGACGACACGGGCGGAACCACCGCCCTGGATCCTCGGCGTCGCCGCGTGGTCACCGATCACCGCCACCTTCCGCAGCGACACCGGATCCAGGGGGAGGAGTCCGTCGTTGCAGAGCAGCACCGCCGCCTCGGCGGCGGCCCGACGGAGGAGCTCGACATCCTCGACCCCGGGCTCCCTGGGCTCGACCGGAGGCGTCGGCGCATCGAGGGCCCCGATGCGGTCGAAGCCGCCCAGCAGCCGCCGGACGCCGGCATCGACGTCGTCCTCGCACACCGTCCCCTGCTCGACCAGGGAGACCAGGCCCGAGCCCAGCGCCCGCCCGGGACCCGGCATCTCCAGGTCGAGGCCGGCGCGCAGGGCGGTCGCGCCGTCGACGACGGCGAACCAGTCCGTCATGACCAGACCCCCGAAGCCCCACTCCCCCCGCAGGATGTCGACCAGGAAGCGGCGCTGCTCGGGCAGCCATTTCCCGTTGACCCGGTTGTACGCCGTCATGATCGCCATCGCCCCGCCCTCGCGCACGGCGAGCTCGAAGGGGAGCAGGTAGAGCTCGCGCAGCGAGCGCTGGTCGATCACGGAGCTGATGGACCCACGTTCGAACTCCGCCTCGTTGCCGACGAAGTGCTTGACGGTGGCGAAGACACCGTTCGACTGCACCCCCCGCACGTAGGCCGCGGCCAGACGACCGGAGAGCAGCGGATCCTCCGAGTAGCACTCGAAGTTCCTCCCCGCCAGCGGGGAGCGGTGCAGGTTGACGGTGGGCGCCAGCAGGCCGCGGCAGCCCCGGTCGAGCGCCTCCCGGCCGACCAGGGCGCCGAGCGCCTCCACGAGCTCGGTGTCCCACGTGGCGCCCAGGGCCGAGCCGCAGGGGATGCACGTGGAGGGGGGTCCACCGATGCCGGGGTAGCTCGGACCCCGCGCACCGTTGGGCCCGTCGGTCACGTTGACCACGGGAATACCCAGGCGCTCCACCGGGGCGGTGGACATCATGCCCCCACCGGCGGTGAGCGCGGCCTTCTCCTCCAAGGTAAGGGCCTGCACGAGCGCTTCGACGTCAGCCATCCGATGGTCCTCCCGTCCGTCCCGTTCACGCGTGGTCGACGTTCTCGCCGTCTTCTCCCTCCCCGTCGGTCGTCGCCGGCAGCGGGGTGGGTTCGACGCTGCAAAGCTTTGCACAATCTGCCTATCATCTCTGCCATCGCCGGGGTCGTCGAAGCAGTCCCGGCCGCACCGTCACGAAAGGTAGGGATTCCTTTGGCCTCCCCGACATCCAGCGCCCACGAGCACCGCGGCCGGCCGGGCCGTCCGTCGAGCGCATCCCGTCCGCTCGGATGGCGCCGGTGACCCGTTTCCCCGACGGCTTCCTGTGGGGCGCCGCCACGGCCGGCCATCAGGTCGAGGGAGGCAACGTCAACGCCGACCTGTGGCCGATGGAGTGGACGGAGAACTCAGGTTTCATCGAGCCGTCGGGTGACGCATGCGACCACTACCATCGCTACCCCGAGGACATGGGCCTGCTCGCCGAGCTGGGGCTCACGGCCTACCGGTTCTCTCTCGAGTGGTCTCGCATCGAGCCGGAGCCCGGGTACTTCTCCCGGGCAGCGCTGGACCACTACCGGAGGATGCTCGAGTGCTGCCTCAACCTCGGCGTCGTGCCGGTCGTGACGCTCAACCACTTCACGTTGCCCCGATGGATGGCGGGCGAAGGAGGGTGGCTGGCCGGTCGCGCGCCGGACCACTTCGCCCGCTACGCCGCTCATGTGGCGGAACATCTGGGCGGCCTGCTCTCCTGGGTGTGCACGCTCAACGAACCCAACCTGATGGCGATGCTCTCCGCCACCGGCGTCCTGCCCATGGGCGCCGGCGATCGGGAGCTCACCGATGAGCCCCTCGAGGCGAAGAGCCCCGGGGTGGGCGGCTTCGATCCCTCCCGCTACCGGATGGGGATCGTCGGTGCGGGTCTGGACCGGATGGCGGCGGCACACCGCGCGGCCAGGGAAGCGATCAAGTCGGTCGACGCCGCGGTCACGGTCGGCTGGACGCTGGCCCTGGTGGATCTCCAACCTGCGGTGGGCGGGGAGGAGCGGTGGCAGGACGCGCGTCGGCGGGGCCAGACCGACTGGCTCGCGGTTTCGGCCCACGACGACTTCGTCGGGGTGCAGACGTACTCCCGCACGGTGATCGGTCCGGACGGCAACGTCCCTCCGCCGGAGGGGGCTCCCACGATGCAGACCGGGTGGGAGACCTATCCCGAGGCCCTCGGCCACACGGTCCGGCTGGCCGCCGAGCATGCCGGGGTACCGGTGCTGGTCACGGAGAACGGCATGGCCACCGACGACGACGAAGCCCGGATCGCCTACACCCGGGCTGCGCTGGATGGGCTCGCCGGCGCCATCGGCGACGGCGTCGACGTCCGCGGGTACCTGCACTGGACGCTGCTCGACAACTTCGAGTGGGCCTCGGGCTACTCGAAGACCTTCGGGCTCGTCGCGGTGGACCGGGAGTCCTTCGCCCGGACCGTCAAGCCGTCGGCACGCTGGCTGGGCCGGGTGGCCGCCGCCAACGGCTTCGACTGACGCCCTCAGGCCGCCGACATCCCCGTCTCGACGTCGAAGCCGATCCGTTCGATGTCGGGGCGCAACCGCTCCAGGTCGAAGCGGTAGACCCGTGCCGCGTTCTCGCACAGGACCTTGCGGGCCACCGCCGCGCTCGATGTGCGGATCACCGACGAGGTTGGCCACCTGATCCGGTGTGCCCGGGAAGATGGACTCGAAGTGCGGGTAGTCCACGCCGAACATGGCGTTGTCGCACCCGATGGCGAATTCCTCGTACTCGGCGCTCGGGCGGGCGATCTCCTCCGCCGGAACCTGCTCGATCGTGAAGGGCGAGATGCCGGCGGCGCAGTTGTCGGCCCAGTAGTCACGGGCCCGGCGGGTGAACGCCCGCTGGCGCTGCAGGATCTTGGCCCACCCCGTCCAGTCGTCGCCCCAGTCCAGGCGGCGGTCCAGCTTGCGGAGCGTGGGGCCGATCCAGTCGGCCTCGGTCTCGACGAAGGCGACCCGGAGGTCGGGGAAGCGCTCGAAGACCCCGCCCAGGATCATCTGCCACAGGGACCGGCCCGAGTAGAAGGAGTGCTCGAGCGCCAGCGTCATGATGGCGGCGAAACCGGGCGGGCCGTAGGCCGGAGCGCCGGACCCGCCGTGCTGGCTGACGGGCAGGTCGGCGTCGACGCAGGCGGCCCAGACCGGATCGAGGGCGGGGTCGAAGAAGAAGGTGCCACCGGGCAGCAAGGCCGGCATCATGACGCCGCCCAGCCCGTGCTCGCGGGCCCAGTGGACGTCCCGCACGGCCTGGTCCACGTCGTCGAACGAGACGAGCGCCTGACCGGCCCGGCGACCCGGCGTCTGGGCGCAGAAGTCGGCCAGCCACCGGTTGTAGGCCATCCGGGCCTGCCGGTCGAGCTCGGGCCCGCCGAAGTCGCCGTTGTCCCCCGGAGCCGTCTGGAAGGGAAGGCCGTTGGGGAACAGCACCTCGGCCACGACCCCCTGGCTCTCCATGTCCTTCAGGCGGAGCTCGGAGTCCCACTGCGACGCGGCATCGAGCCCCGGCTGGACGCCCCCCGGCAGCGGCGTCCCCTCCTGCGACCTGATCCACTCGTCGAAGACGGGGAGGTACCCCTGCTCCACGTAGTCCCGGTAGGCCTCTCGTGACGCCCTGACGTGACCGTCCACCGAGATGATCGCCGTTCGGTCCATGGTCCCCCTTTGGTGGGCTGCGAGGTGCGGGTCCCGACCGTCATGTTAGCGATCCCACGGTCAGGCTCGGCCTGGACTTCCTCCGATCACTCCCGTTCGCCGGCTGAGGATGTTCGCGGTGACCACGAGCGTGGAACCCTGATCACCGAGGGATCGATGTCGCCGATCCGTGCGGCGCCGATCAGGCGCATCGTGCGGTCGATGTCCTCGCGCAGGAGCGACAGCACCCGGGCCACCCCCGGTTGACCGCCGGCGCACAGGCCGTAGGCCCAGGCTCGACCGACCATGGCTGCCCGGGCGCCGAGCGCCACCGCCTTCACCACGTCGGCGCCGCTGCGAATGCCCCCGTCGACGAGCACTTCGGCGTCGCTGCCCACGGCGCGGACGATGTCCGCCAGCGCGGCGAACGTGGCAGGCACGGCATCGAGCTGGCGCCCTCCGTGGTTGGAGACGACGATCGCGGAGGCGCCGGCTGCGACGGCGCGCCGGGCGTCGTCGGGCGTCAGGACACCCTTCACGATGACGGGTCCGCCGAACTCCTCTCCGATCCACGCGATGTCATCCCACGTCGGAGGCGCTCCGATCCACTGCAAGAGCGCCTCGACGGCCGACATGGTCGCGCCGCCCCGCTCCAGGCCGTTGGCCAGCTCCAGATCGAGCTTGAAGCGGTCCAGCGCGTGATCGAGCAACCACGACGGGCGCAGCGCGACGAACGGGGCCATCTTCGTGACGGTCCGGCGGTCGAGTCGGAGGGGAGGCGACAACCCGTACCGGCTCTCGCGGCGGCGGTCACCGGGGATCTGCGTGTCCATCGTCACGACCACGGCCGCAAAACCGTGCCGGCGAGCGCCGGCCACCAGCTGCTCGGCCCCGTGGCGCCCGCCCAAGAAGTAGAGCTGGAACCAGGTTGGCGTGGTGGCCGCGGACCGGACTTCCTCCATGCTGTGGCCCGACATGGAGCTGAGCGTGAAGATGGTCCCCGCCGCGCCGGCGGCGGCGGCGCCGGCGGCGTCACCGGCGACGTGCATCATGCGGGTGAAGCCGACCGGGCTGAGGAGCACCGGCATGGAGACCTCGGTCCCGAGCACCGTGGTCCCCAGCTCGGGTGGCCCCCCGGAGGTCACGCCCAAGCGAGGGAGGAACTGCACCGCCTCGACGGCGGACCGGTTCGCCGCCAACGTGCGCTCGAGCCCTGCGCCACCCTCGACGTAGCTCTCGACCGGTGCGGGCACACGCCGGTGGGCGAGCTCCCGCGCATGCTCGACGGAGCGGATGCGCCGGCCCGCTCGGGCGTCGGCCCCCTGCCGCCACCGCCGATAGACCGACGCCTCTCTGTGGCTCATCGCTCACCTTCCCGGCCCACGCCTGCATGGATGTGGAGACGATCCAGGTCCGTTCTGAATCGATACAACGGGCAATTCTGCTCGAACGAGATGCTAACGGCTACCGCCTGTCGGTCCGGGACCAGCTTCTTGTGAAACGTTCCAAGCTCCCGTAAGCTTGGTGGTGGCGGGAGGCGCAAGGCACGGGGAGCTGGAGAACCATGGTCGAACCGGACGAGGCGCTGGACCACCTCGAACGCCTGGAGATCGAGCTGCCCTCGTGGGCCTTCGGCAATTCGGGCACCCGCTTCAAGGTGTTCTCGCAACCCGGGACACCGAGGACGCCCGAGGAGAAGATCGCGGACGCGGCACAGGTGCACCGGGTCACGGGGTGCGCGCCCTCGGTGGCGCTGCACGTCCCCTGGGACCGGGTCGACGACTTCGACAAACTCCGACGGCTGGCGGCCGATCTCGGCATGCGGATCGGGACCGATCAACACCAACACGTTCCAGGACGACGACTACAAGCTGGGCAGCCTGACCCATGTCGACGACCGGATCCGGGCCAAGGCGATCGCCCACATGCACGAGTGCATCGACATCATGAACCTGGTCGGAAGCCGTGACCTGAAGGTCTGGCTGGCCGACGGGACCAATTATCCCGGGCAGGGTGACTTCGTCGACCGCCAGGAGAGGCTGGCCGACTCGCTCCGCGAGGTCTACGACCGGCTCGGTGCGCAGCAACGCCTCGTGCTCGAGTACAAGCTGTTCGAACCGGCGTTCTACTCGACGGACATCCCGGACTGGGGTACGTCCTACGTGCAGTGCGTGGCGCTCGGTGACCGTGCGGTCGTCTGCCTCGATACCGGGCACCATGCGCCGGGAACCAACATCGAGTTCATCGTGGCCCAGCTCCTGCGACTCGGGCGGCTGGGCTCGTTCGACTTCAACTCCCGCTTCTACGCCGACGACGACCTGATCGTCGGGGCCGCCGATCCGTTCCAGCTCTTCCGGATCCTCTACGAGGTGGTCCGCGGGGGCGGCCTGGACGAGTCGAGCGGCGTCGTCTTCATGCTCGACCAGTGCCACAACATCGAAGAGAAGATCCCCGGCCAGATCCGATCGGTGCTCAACGTCCAGGAGATGCTGACCCGGGCCCTTCTGGTGGATCGCCCCGCTCTGGCCGCGGCCCAGCGCGACGGCGACGTGCTCGGCGCGAACACGGTGCTCATGGACGCCTTCTACACCGATGTCCGCCCCGCGCTCGCCGCCTGGAGGGCTGCGCCGGGGGCTGCCGGCCGATCCCATGGCGGCCTACCGCCGCAGCGGGTACGGCGAACGCATCGCGTCGGAGCGGATCGGGGGATCGCAGCTGAGCTGGGGCGCGTGAGGTGAACCGCACGGCCGAAGAGCTCCTGGCCCGTTCGCACCGGCTGGGCGCGGACAAGAGGAACACCAATTACGCCGGCGGGAACGCGTCGGCCAAGGGGGTCGAGAGGGATCCCGCCAGCGGTGAGGACGTCGAGCTCCTGTGGGTCAAGGGCTCGGGCGGAGACCTGGCCACGCTCACCGAGAGCGGCCTGGCCGTGCTCCGGCTGGACCGCCTGCGCTCGCTGCCGGGTGTCTACGAGGGACCCGAGCGCGAAGACGAGATGGTCGTCGCGATGGACTACTGCCTGCACGGGCGTGGCGGCGCCGCACCCTCCATCGACACCGCCATGCATGCCCTCGTCGATGCGGCCCACGTCGACCACCTCCACCCCGACAGCGCCATCGCCATCGCCACCGCACGGGATGGGGCGCAGCTGACCAAGACCATCTACGGCGACCGGGTGCTCTGGGTGCCGTGGCGACGACCCGGCTTCCAGCTCGGGCTCGCCGTCGCCACGCTGAAGCGGGACAACCCGGCGGCGGTGGGCGTCATCCTGGGCGGGCACGGCATCACGGCCTGGGGCGACTCGAGCGACGAGGCCGAGGCCAACTCGCTCTGGATCATCCAAGAGGCGCAGGCCTACCTCGAGCGCCAGGGGGAGCCCGAGCCGTTCGGACCGGCGGTGGCGGACCGGACGGCACTCCCGGCAGCGGAGCGGCGGCGGCTCGCCGCGGCCTTGGCACCGCACCTGCGGGCGGTGGCGTCGAAAGACAGGCAGATGGTCGGGCACTTCTGCGACGACGACGTCGTCATGGAGTTCATGGCCGGCCAGAAGCTGGCCCGACTGGCCGGGCTGGGGACCTCGTGCCCGGATCACTTCCTGCGCACCAAGATCCGCCCGCTGGTCGTCGACGTGCCCCCCTCGTCGAGCGTGGACGCGTACGTCGAGCGCCTGGGCTCGTTGCACGAGGACTACCGGGCCGACTACGAGGCGTACTACCGGCGTCACGCGGACGGGACGTCCCCCGCCATGCGGGGGGCCGACCCCGCCATCATCCTGGTCCCGGGCGTCGGGATGTTCGCCTTCGGGAAGGACAAGCAGACGGCTCGCGTCTCGGCCGAGTTCTACGTCAACGCCGTCAACGTCATGCGAGGAGCCGAGTCGGTCTCGACCTACGCACCCATCGACGAGAGCGAGAAATTCCGCGTCGAGTACTGGGTGCTCGAGGAGGCCAAGCTCAGGCGACTATCGCCGCCGCAGTCCCACGCGGGCCGGGTGGCCCTGGTCACGGGTGGTGCCAGCGGCATCGGGCGGGCCATCGCCGCCGCCCTGGCCGCCAAGGGGGCGTGCGTCGTCGTGGCCGATCTCGATCTGGAGAAGTCGCGCCGCGCCGCCGCCGACATCGGCGATGCGGACGTCGCCATTGGCGTCGCCGTCGACGTCTCCCGGGAACCCGACGTCGGGGCCGCCGTCGACGCCGCGCTCCTCGCCTTCGGCGGCATCGACCTGCTGGTGAACTGCGCCGGCCTCTCGGTCTCCAAGCCCCTCTTGGAGACGACCGAGGCGGACTGGGACGTGCAACACGACGTGATGGCCAAGGGGAGCTTCCTCGTGTCCAAGGCCGTCGCTCGTTCCATGGTCGACCAGGGACTGGGAGGGGACATCGTCTACATCTGCTCGAAGAACGCGGTGTTCGCGGGTCCGAACAACGTCGCCTACAGCGCGGCGAAGGCGGACCAGGCTCACCAGGTCCGGCTCCTGGCGGCCGAGCTGGGGGCGCACGGCGTCCGCGTCAACGGCATCAATCCCGACGGCGTCGTGCGGGGCAGCGGCATCTTCGCCGGTGGTTGGGGCGCCGACCGCGCCGCCGTGTACGGGGTTCCCGAGGAGGAGCTCGGGTCGTTCTACGCCAGCCGCACCCTGCTCAAGCGGGAGGTGCTGCCCGAGCACGTGGCCGAGGTCGCGGTTGCCCTCACCTCGCCGCAATTCGGGCGGACGACCGGGACCATCGTCCCGGTGGACGGCGGTGTCGCCGCGGCCTTCCTGCGTTAGGTCGTGACCGTCCGGGTCTTCGGTGCCGTGGACGTCGGCGCCTCGGGCGGACGGGTCGTCGCCGGCCTGGTGGACGGCGGCCGGGTCACCCTGCGAGCGGTCCACCGTTTCCCGAACGCACCCGTGCGTCGACGAGGCCGGCTGCGCTGGGACATCGAGACGATCTTGCGTGAGATCCTGCACGGCCTCACGCTGCTCGGGAAGGAATACCCGCAAGTCGAGTCCGTCGGGATCGACACCTGGGGAGTGGACTACGGGCTGCTCGACGAGCAGGGCGATCTGTTGGCCGATCCCGTCTCCTACCGCGACGAACGGACGACCGACGTCGTCGACGGCGTCCACGCCGTCATCAGCCGGGCCGACCTCTACGCGATCAACGGGCTCCAGTTCCTGCCGTTCACCACCCTGTACCAACTGGCCGCCGAGCGGAACGACGCCCTGTGGGACGCGGCGGCGCACGTCGTCCTGCTGCCCGACCTCCTGGCGTACCGGTTGACCGGCATCCTGGGCACCGAGGTGACGAACGCCTCGACGACCGGCCTCCTCGATGCCCGGACGGGGACCTGGTCACCGGAGATCCTGGCCGCCATCGGCGTCGACGCCGGGAGCTTCCCCGACCTGCGCAGACCGGGCCAGGTGCTCGGCGCCCTGACCGACACGGTCGTGCGCAGGACCGGCCTTCCACCGTCGGTGGTGGTGACCACGGTCGGGTCGCACGACACGGCCTCCGCGGTGATGGCGATCCCGGCAGCCGAGCGGCCGTTCGTCTACGTCTCGAGCGGCACCTGGTCACTCGTGGGGACCGAGCTCGACCGGCCGATCCTCTCGGGCGAGGCCATGGCGGCCAACTTCACCAACGAGCGCGGGGTCGATGGGCGCATCCGCTTCCTGCGCAACGTCGGCGGACTGTGGTTGCTGCAGGAGTCGCTGCGGAGCTGGGCGGAAGGCGGACGGCACCTCGACCTGGCACCACTGCTCCGAGAGGCCGCGGCGCTGCCGGATGGTGGACCGCTGGTCGACGTCGACGATCCCGCCTTCATCGCACCGGGTGACATGCCCGGGCGGATCCGGGCCGCGGCCGCGGCCCGTGGCGGCGCCCCGCCGACAACGCCCCCGGCCATCGCCCGCTGCATCATGGACTCCCTGGCGGCGGCGTTCGCCGCCGCGGTGGACCGGCTCGCGGCGCTCTGCGGCTTCGACCTCGACGTGATCCACGTCGTCGGTGGCGGGTCACAGAACGCGCTGCTCTGCGGGCTGACGGCCACCCGCTGTGGACGGAGTGTTCTCGGCGGTCCTGCCGAGGCGACGGCGCTGGGGAACGTCCTCGTCCAGGCCCGAGCAGTGGGGGCGGTTCCGCATGATCTCGACGAACTGCGCCGGGAGCTGGCCGTCCACGGGCACTGGTCGATGTACGACCCGAGGCTGAGCTGAGATGGCGGACACCGCTGAGCGACCGTGCCCGACGTGAACATCAAGGACGTGGCGGCCCGGGCCGGTGTCTCCGTGGGAACGGTCTCCAACGTGCTCAACCGGCCCTCGGTGGTGCGTCCGGCCACCCGGGCCCGGGTCGAGGACGCCATCCTCGAGCTCGGGTTCGTGCCGAATGCCTCGGCACGGCAACTGGTCGTCGGGCAGAGCCGGACCATCGCGTACGTCGTCCTCGACGCGTCGAACCCGTTCTTCACCGACGTGGCCCGGGGGATCGAGGAGGTCACTCGCCACCGGGGCCTCTCGCTGTTCGTCTGCAACACGGACCAGAGCGCAACACGAGAGGACGAGTATCTCGAACGCCTCACCGAGCTGCGCGTCGCCGGCGTCCTCATCACGCCGTTGGGGTACGCCAGTGAGCGGCTGCGCAGACTGCGTCAGCTCGGCGTGCCGGTCGTCCTCGTGGACCGGGCGCCGAGCACGTCCGACGACTGGTGCGCCGTCGGAGTGGACGACGTCGCCGGTGGCGAGATGGCCGTGAACCATCTGCTCGAGCTGGGGCACCGCAGGCTCGCCTTCGTCGGTGGGCCGGCCGGCGTCCCCCAGGTGGCGGACCGCCGGGCCGGGGCACATGCTGCAGCGACCGCGACGGGGCACGGCGATGTCGCGCTCAGGTACGTCGAGACGTCGGCACCGACGATCGGGGAGGGCCGGCGGGCGGCCGAGCGGCTCCTCGGCCTGCCTCGGCGCCAGCGGCCGACCGGTGTGTTCTGCGCCAACGACCTCCTCGCCTTCGGCCTGGTCCAGTGCCTGCTGCAGAACGGAGTGGCCGTGCCCGAAGACGTCGCCATCGTCGGGTACGACGACATCGAGCTCGCCGGAGCCGCCGCCGTGCCCCTCACCTCGGTCGCACAGCCGCGACACCTCCTGGGAAGGACGGGGGCCGAGCTCCTCCTCGACGAAGCGCGGGCCCAAGAGCACACGCACAGGCACGTCCTGTTCCTGCCTGAGCTCGTCGCTCGCGCCTCGAGCATCCGGTCCGCTCGGTCAGCCCCCGATCGGTCGGCGTCCTGAGGGTCGGGTCGGGTCGTGACGGTGCGCTGCTGCGCACGAAATCCACCCAAGGAGAGAACCCTCAAGGCCAAGGCGCAAAGCCCTCGAAACGAACATCCCACGTCCCGTCCTTCGGGAAGCCCGGTGCCGGTCCGTCGGCGCCGTCCCAGCCACCGACCATCAGTGAGACAGCCGCCAGAAGGCCGCCGTTGCCCGGCAGGTAGACCGGCAGGCGATTACCCCTCTGGGGATTGTGGCCGTTGCGCAGGTAGTCGTTCTTGGGCTTGTCCATGAGCAGCGCATCGACGGACGTCCGCGGATCTCCGACCGGCGCGGCGGTCATGGCCAAGACCGGGAAGTCCCATCCCCATGCCGAGTCCCAATCCCAGTGCTCCAGCACGTCGTCCAGCGTGGCCCGCATCACCTCCCGGTCGATCATCGGGGTCGGAGGAATCACACCCAAGGCCCCCAGCAACGACGGATGGTCCTCCCGTCGCAGATGGGGCTCGGTGGCGATCGCGGCGTACGTTCCGCCTTCCTGGTACGGCAGGGCCAGGTGCTCTTGGACGTGAGCCCAACGGCCGTCTCGTGCCAGGCCCCGGCGCTCCCGCCATCGTTGGCCGATCTCGAGACCCCACCACCAGTACGCCAACTCGAAGGTCGGGTCCTCGGTGGCGTGCCTGTCGTAGCTCTCCTGCGCCGGGACAAGGGGTGGTGGCAGATGGAACACACCGTCACGCTCCTCGGCGAACGACGCCATGAACCGAGCTGTCTCTTCGACCAACTCGACGAGGTCGTCGGCGAGCGCTCCGATGGGATGGACGCGGTACAGAAGCTCGGCGAAGAAGAGCAGGTGAGGCTGCTGCCAGACCAGGAACGGTCCCACCTCGTTCGGGCTGTCGCGCCCGTCGGGACCCACCTGCTTGGGCCACCGGGCGCCGTCGTACCCCTGCCGACGCGCCCACTCCTTCGCCCCGGTGAGCGCAGTGCGGTACCACCCGATGCTCCGGGCCAGAAGTTCGGAACGGCCCCAGGGAACGAAGTGGGCCGAATGCCACCAGTGCATCTCCAGATGAAACTTGCCCTGCCACGAGTTGGCGACCAGACCGGTCTCTTGCGGGGGCGCGCAGCCCGAGCAGTTCACGGCGGTGAGGTACTGGGAGAGGACGACACGGCGTTCCAGTTCGTCGGCCCGCGGATCGGTGCAACCAGCCATGTCGACGGCGGCACCAGACAGCCAGAACGACTCCCACCAGGTCGCCGCGGAGCGCAGGGTCTCGTCGACCGTGCTCACAAGGGGATCGGTCAATCCGTCGGCGTACGCCACGACGAGCTCGAGCGTGTCCTCGTCCGCACCTATCCGTACGACGTGAGGGTCGTCCATCCGGATGAGTGTCCCCGCATTCCACGAGACGCCGACCGTGTAGGACGTCGCATCCAATCTCCGGACGATGCGCGCCCCGGCGCTGTCCGCATCGACGGACGTGCTATGCCGATGGCCAGAACCCCAGTCAGCCGTCTGCATGAAGTCAGCGCTCGCGTAGGGGAAGGCCAGTCGCGCCTGAAGCTGTCCGGAGGACAGAAGGGCAGATTCGATGCGGAACGCGACCTGCGACCTCTCTGGGTGGGATGCGGTCGTCACCGACACCGGCTGCCCTGCGTACTCGAATGAGCTTCGGATGGTCCCGGACCACAGGTGCAATCTTTGGTGGCATTTCGAAAGTGCCCAGGGGTCCTGCTCGGGTTCGGCACGCGGGTTCGGTCGCAAGACGAGGCCCGTCCGTCCGAGGTCGAGGCGCTGGGGGTTGGCGTGCAGCCACGTGCCTGGCGCCATCTCCGGAGCCACCTCCATCCCGAACATGGCCAGCATGTCGAACCGGTCGGGGTACGGAACATCACCCCGCGGAGTCGGGTACATGGTCATCGTGTCGTCGAGGGTGTAACCCTCGGGGTTCGGCATCTCGTGCCAGCCCCAGGTGGTCTGGGTGCACGTGTTGGTGGCGAGCCGATCCCCAGCACGAGCCGGGTCGTGAAAAGTCGTGAACGTCTGCATCCCCGAGATGTCAACGGTGCAGCCGAAGTCCCCGTTGCCGACCGACAGCGGCATCTGGGAGTTCGGCTCGGCCAGCACGATGTCGTGCCGCTCGACGACCGATCGTCTGTCGATACCGCTCATTTCTGCAGGGCTTGCTGCGGCACGACCCGCCTCCTCTTCAAACGATTGAACAGTCCACTGCGTTGCGAGGGCACGACCGGGTGCGGATTCATCGGCAGGGTCTGACGATGACAGGCGGCCGTCTACCCGAAGAGCACCCGAAGAAGGGCCGCAACCAGTCACCGATCCGCACGTACGCCTGCCCCGAGGCCGGGACCCCAGGTCCATGAACTCGTGGGGTTGGCCGGCACAGCAGATCTCTTCGACCGCAACGCCCGCGCCTTGAAGTCGATCCGCGTACTGCCGGCCTTCGTCGCGCAGGACGTCACAGCCGCCGGATACGACAAGTGCGGGAGGGAGCCCCCCGGTCCTGGACCAGCAACGGGGCGACGAATTGGTCGTGCTCCAGGTCCCGACCCCCGAGTACATGGACCAGACTTTGTCCAATCCCTCCACGCGGAGCATCGGCCCGTTGAATTGGGTTCGAGACGGAAAGTCTTGCGATGGAGGCGCGACCGCGGGATAGATGAGGACCTGACCGGCCGCCGCAGGACCGCCCCCGTGCCGGAGATGGGGTCCAGGACGTTGATCTGGGGCCGGACGCTGAGGGCGGTCACGCGTAGGGGATCCTTCTGTCGGATGTCGCCGTGAGCCCGAGTTCGGGCCACTCCCCCGACACGATGCTCTCCATGATCCCGAATCCGGTCGCGTCCCCTTCGCAAACGCGAATCGGGGTGTCGCGGAACTGACCCAACCGGTCCTGGTTCTCGTCGTCCCAGCAGTCGGCGATGTACTCGCCGTCCAGATGGAGGCGCCCCTGCCACGAGCCATGGATGTGCTCGTTCCACGGGCCGTAGCCGGCGGTCTTGAGGAAGAACCCTGAGCTACCGAGCGCCTCGACCTCGATGAGGCGCTCTTCGCCCGTCTCCATCAGGAGCCGGAGCTCGCCCCTCCGCACGAACCGGGTGCGCGTGTCGTACTCCATGTGGGGCTGTGCGATGCGCACCCGGGCCTGCATGCCATTTGGGCTGTTGATGTAGGCCGAGGTGTAGTCCCATTCACCTCCGGTGATGAAGATCGCCGTCTCGTAGTAGGACCCGTCGGGTCGACGGAAGAACGAAGGGGTCCACTTCATGATGCCCCGTGGTGCCGGACGCGCCGCCTCGACCGGACGCGTCGAGCGAATGAGATCGGACGGGGGCGCTCCGACGCCCTGGCGCACGCCCCACGAGTGGTCCCGGAAACCGAACGCCTCCTCGTCGGACAGCTCGTGGGTCTCGCCGTCAACGGTGATCGTCCCGCTCGCCCAACCACCCTGGTGGTAGCGGACAACGTTCACGTCGACCCGTTGGGTCCGGCGGTTGCGGACCAGGTTGCGCTCCTCGAAGAAGGGCGGCGTGACTCCCGTGAGCACCAGGTCGAACGAAACGGGTTGCACGTCGTTCGGCTCCAGCCGCACACGGACCGCCTGCAAGGGGTCGACGACGTCGTAGACGATTGGTCCGACGGCCGTCTCCTCGAGTGCCGTCCGCAGCTCCCGACTGCCCCGGACCGTCCACTGCTCACGCCCACGGGAGACGCCACCGAAGCCGTCGATGATCCCGCGGTTGTGGTACTTACCGAGGCCGAAGTCGACCTGGACGGATCCGTCCGCTTTGGCGATGGACACCCAGATCTTCTCGGTCCAGGAGTAGTCCGATTCGGCGATGATCGAGAAGGTGTCGACGATCTGGTGAGTCAGTCCCTCGTCGGCGCCCGTGAGGGCCCCGATGTCACGAATGGCCATCCTCTAGGGACGCCCTCGTGTGTGCTCTCCGTGGTTCATGGATCCTCCACCCGACGTGGCCAACGACCTTAGCCCGCGTGCTCGCTGCGCTGGCCGGCCAACCGATACCAAGCTGCAGCTCGCTCTCGCCGCGGCCGACTACTCATCGGGCGGAACCGCGGTGATGCTGTCTCTCAAGATGTGGTCGTACATGAGCCTCGACCTCACGGTGAATTTGACCCGTCGGCCGGTTGGAGAGTGGGTGAGCCTGGAGGCGGACAGGTCGACCCTGGGCGATGGCGGTGTTGGAGTCGCGGCGTCGGTGCTGCATGACACGAATGGCGTGTTCGGTCGCTGCACCGAGACCCAACTGGTGCGACCGATCGCCTAAGGCTCGTGCAGGGTCTCCGGCCACGATCGTCGTCGGGGCCCGGCAAGCTGCAGGCCCCGAGTTGCCGGAGGAGAGCGGTCGGCGGCTTCCAGCCGGACGCGGCTCCAAGACCCGGAGCCCCGTGCCGGCTCACAGGGTCGCCACCGAGGCGTAGGCGTCGTGATCGGCGACCGCGCTGCCGAGCCGCCCCAGCATCGTGGTCGTGATCGGTGGAGCGACCTTCAGCGTGATGGCCCACAGGAAGAATCCGTACACCAAACCCAGCCTGACCAGGTGCCGAGCGTCGTCCCACGTCGGTGCGTCGGCGCCCTCGGCGCGGAGCCGGTCGAGGTAATGCGCGAGGAGGTCCCATTCGCTACGGCGGCGCTCCTCGGTACTCAGTATGCAGCCGATGTGGTAGCCCACGTCGAGATACCACGGGCCACGCTGGACGAGTTGCCAGTCCACGAGGCAAGGGTGTCCGGACGCATCGAGGTAGAGGTTCCCGACGTGGGCGTCGCCATGGAGCAGGCATCGTGGCTCCGCCTCTTCCGACCGGCGGGCGAGCCGACGGACGGTCGCCAGGAGGCGCTCGGGGTCGCGCACCCCTGCGGGCACCGACGAACCGATCGGACCCCCGAAGTTCCCACTGATCTCCGGGAGCCCAGCGCGTGCTCATGGTCGCCTCCAACCGCGGCGCGAGCCACGGCTCGTCGGACGGGCCGCGTTCCCACGTTCGCCCGTGGAGGATCGCGTACTGTTCGAGGCTCTCCGCCGCCTGATCCGTGGAGTAAGGACTGAGTGCGTCGAGGAACGTCGCACCCTGCGCGACGACGTCTCCGGTGATCACGACGCCGTGCTGGGTGACCGGGTCGACGTGGGCATAGAAGCAGTCCAGGGTACGCACGCCGGTACCGCCGGCGAGATGGCGGTAGAAGAGCGCCTCGGGCACGCCTGCCGTCCTGCTGGCGCTCGCCGTGTCCGAGCAGTCGGTGAAGTAGCCCTTCACGCACAGGTCGGCCGGGAGGCCTTGGGGCACGTTCCCTCGGTACTCGACGTGGAAGCGCGCGTTAGTGGACACCCGCGACACGATCGGCCCAGGTTGCACGGAAGCCACGTCGACGCCGGGAAACCGCCGGCCCAAGGCCATGCTCAGCCACGCCGGGTCCAGCACCTCCTCGAGTGTGTCCGGCACAGTGAGCAGCCTTCGGCCTCAGACTCCGCCGTCACGGAGGCGGTCTCGGAGCACGTACTTCTGCACCTTGCCCGAGGAGGTGCGGGGGAAGTCGTGGACCAAGATGAGCTCCTCGGGCCACTTCTGCCGGGCCACACCGGCAGTCTCCAGGTGATGCCGCATCTGGGCGAGCTCGGGGGCCCGCCGTCCCCCGACCATGCGGACGAAGGCCGCCGCGTGCTCACCCATGCGGGCGTCGGGTGCGGCGACAACGGCCACCTCGGCCACACCCCCGAAGGTCATGAGGACCTCCTCCACCTCGGCGGCGCTGATGTTCTCCCCCCGCGGATGATGACGTCGGAGATCCGGTCGGTGATGGACAGGTAGCCGTCGGGGTCCAGCACGCCGATGTCTCCTGTGTGGTACCAGCCGTCTTCGTCGAACACCTTCGCCGTCAGCGATGCGTCGGTGTACCCGAGGAAGCATTCGGGCCCGCGCGAGAGGATCTCACCGGGCTCCCCTGCTCCCACCTCGTGTCCTTCGGGGTTCACCAGCTTGATCTCGCACCCCGGCAGCGGGCGCCCGGCGGTGGACAGCCGCTTGTCGAGTGGATCGGCGTACGTGCATCCGGTGACGGAGGGATGCTCCGTGGATCCGTACATCGAGTAGATGTTCAAGCCGAGGTCGGTGGCTCGCTCCATGACCGCCCGGGGCACCGGAGCGCCTCCCATCCCTTGAAAGTGCAGCCGCTGCAGGTGCTCGGCGCCGCAGCGCGGATCGTCGAGCAGGCTGGTCAAGAAGTAGGGCGCGCCACCACCCACGCTCAGGTCCTCCGAGTCGATCAAGTCCAACACTTCACCGGGCTCCCACTGGTCGACGAGATGGACTGGCCTGCCGCGGTCGACCGGGATCAACAGCGCGCCCAGCATCCCGATCGCGTGGCTGATCGGGTTGGCAATGAGGGACGGCCGCTCGGTGGGCGGCGAGGTCGCGCCGAGCTGCGCGATCTCGGCACACACGGTGTGATGCGAGTGAACGACGCCCTTGGGGCTGGCCGTGGTCCCCGAGGTCCAGCCCACGAGGGCCGGGGCGTCGGGGTCCACGTTCACGGGTGACTCGATCGCAGGGCGCGGAGAGCAAGTCACCGAACCCGATTGAGCCAGTCGGACCAGATTCGTCAACGACCACCAATTCCATCTCCGGGAGATCCGACATCGTCTCCAGGTTTGTCAGGAAGTCCTGATGACCGAATCGCGAGGCCGTGACGTGCACCCTCGGCCGGCACGCAGCGAGGATGTACGAGGTCTCACGGCTGCCGTAGATGTGCACGATCGGCGCCACCACCGCCCCGGCGAGCGCGGTGGCATAGAAGGTGACCGCGCCCTCCAGCCAGTTCGGGGTCTGAAAGGTGACGACGTCCCCAGGGCGCACGCCACGGCTGACCAGCCAGGAGGCCCCCCGCCACCGCGAGATCGAGGACGTCACCAAAGGTGCCTTTCCAGGGCCGAGTCTTCGAATGAATCACGAACGGCAGATCCCTGTTGGCGGCGAGTCCGTCGGCCATCCGCTGCCCCACGCTGTGGTGCGTCCACCAACCCTCCGCCATGCAGCGCTGGCGCTCCCCGGTGGCGATCTCGCGCAAGACCCATGCGGACTCTCCCATCAGACCGGCGTTCACCTCCACCTGTGCAGACTCATCGACCCCGCTCCCGATCTCAGAGTGAGGGGCCGCCGGTCCGGAAGCGAGAACCTCATGCGGATCTCACGCCGTCGCGCCGGGACGGGGCGGGGGGCCGGGGCATCTTCGACGACGAGCGGACCGGGGCCGCGCCGTTGATGGCCGCCAGGCAGAATTCCCACAGCTTCGCGGCGACCCGATCGATCGGCTCGTCCAGGCCGGCGCAGTCGTAGTGATGGAACACTGCCATGGTCAGCTGGGTGATGAGCCAGGCCGCGTACTCGGGGTCGTGCGGGTGCACGCGCTGCGCAGCCATTGCGCTACTGATCTCCTTCGTCAGGAGATCCGTGTAGTGCCGAGTGGCTCGGGAGACCTCGGCCGGGTAGAGCGTCTGGAGCCGGAAGTGCTCCGACGTCATGAAACTGGGGCCGCTTCCCGGGGCTTCCAGTGCCTTGACAGTGGCGGTGACGTAGTACCGCAACCTTTCGAGGGGGTCCGAGAGCTGCCTGGCCTGCGCCTCGAACGCCGCGCAGCTCTCGTCGATGATGTCCTCGATGACGGCCAAGAGGAGGTAGTCCTTACCCGGGAAGTACCGGTAGAACGTCTGGAGGGCGATGCCCGCCTCTTTGATGAGCTCCTGGGTCGTGAAGCTCGGACCCTTACTCTCCACGAGCCGGCGCGCTGCCGCCACGATGGACTTTGCCTGCTCCACGCCCCGGTCTCTCGAGCGTTGCACGACGGGTGACCGTTCGGCCGCCCGCTCGGCCCACGTGACCCGATCCACGGTGGCCGGCTCGGTCCCAGTTTCCTTGTTGTGCGGAGAGCCTTTCGAGTGCTCGGACATCAGAAGGGTTCCACGCTGTAGGCCACCGCGCCCCCGTAGTGCGGAGAAGAGTGGCATGCCACGCCGATCGACACGTCGGGACGCTGCCGCTGTCCCGCCCGGCCAGCGAGTTGGAGGTAACACTCGAGCATCTGTGGAATGCCGTGCATGCGCCCGTTCCCGAGCGCACCTCCACCGCAGAGCACCGCTAACGCCTCCTTCCGGTCACTGTCGATGCCGCCATCGAGCACCATCCGGTGCGCCTCTCCCACTGGGCACAGGGAAAGCGACTCCATCCACAGATACACGAACGGGGAGAACCCGTCGTAGACCTGCGGGAGGTCGACCTCCGTCGGCCCGATCCCGGACCGCTCCCACAGCCGCCGTGCCGTCTCGGCGCCGATCTCCATGACGTCGTCCAGGGGCCAGTGCAGCGGGAGGCGGTGGCGCACCGGCGCGCCCGCGGCGTACCCGGCCACATAGACCGGTCGGTGGGGCAGGTCCCGCGCCGCGCCGGGCCGACGTGAACACGAAGCAAGCCACCCCGTCGACGGGTATGTCGCAATCGAGCCGGCAGATCGGGTCGTTCACCATCGGCTCCGATAGGTACTCTTCCGCCGACAGCGGCCGGTCGTGCCAATACGACCAGGGGATCCGAGCGCCGTTCTTGCGGGCTTCCACGACGACCGCCGCCATCGCCTCGCGGGTCACGCCGTAGCGCTGGACGTACTCGGTGTAGGGCAGCGCCATCATGGCCAGCGGGCCGAAGTAGCCCTGGGGGACCGTCCACTGCTGGTCGCCCCGGACCTCGGTCATCGGGTTGGCGTGATACTTGCCTCGCGGGTTGTGCAGGGCACGGTGCACGAGCACGTAGTCGGCCGCTCCGGCCGCGAGCGCGTTGACCGTCAACGCCACCGCTCCTGGGAGCTGGCCGAAACCCTGAAAGCCGGCGGCGTACCGGGGGTTCACGCCGAGGTGCTGAGCCAACCAGTTTGCTGACACCAGGCTGACGCCGTCCACGACCGCATGGGCGCCGGCAGACGGGAACAGGCTGGCCGTCACGAACCCGTCGACTTGTCCCACCGTCAGCCCCGCGTCCTCGATCGCCCGCCGCGCCGTGTCGACCGTCAAGGCGCCAAGCGGCGAATCGGCGTGTCGTTCCACCTGGCTCTGGGCATAGCCAACGACCGCGACCTGGTTGCTGGACGCCATCCGCCCGCTCATGAGCCAGCGTCGAGCGTGAAGGCGGGCACGGCCACGCCGGGAGCGACGTCCTCGAAGGCCACGCGAACTGGTACGCCCGGACGGAGTGTTGCGTCAGGGCCATCGAGCAGTCGGCCGATGAGACGCAAATCGGCCTGCACCGACAATTCGACGTCGACCAAGACGAAGGGTACATCGAACCCGGGGAGAAACGACTGGCGCATGACGGTCCATGAGCGGACGGTGCCGGACCCGTCGACCGGGGTGAACTCGAAGTCCGGATCGATCGAACCGCAGTGGGGGCACACCGCGTCGGGAGGATGACTGAACGTGGCGCATCGCGCGCAGCGGGCCAGCACGAGGGAGTGCTCGGCTGCCGCGGCCCAGAACTCGCGGCGAGCGCTCGTCGGGAACCGGCACCGGACGACCCGTCTCGGTCACAGGACGATCCCCGCCTCTTTGAGGGCGGTGATCTCCTCCCAGCCGTACCCCACCTCGAGCAGGAGGGTCTCCGTGTCCTCGCCGTGCTCCGGGGCGCGTCGCAGTGGCGGGGGCCTGCCGTCGAGCTGCACTGGCACGGCCGGCAGGCGGTAGGCGGTCTCGCCGTCGATCACCACCTCGCCGATGTACCCGTTGGCCTCCACCTGCGGGTCGTCGAGCAGCTCCGAGACGGACTGCACGGGAGCCCACGGCGCGTCGAGATTCGCGAGAATCGTCTTCCACTCGTCGAACGTCCGCTTGGCGAACTCCAGGTCCAGCTCGGCCACGCAGGCCGACGCATTCTCCCGGCGGGCGGTCACATCGACGAAACGGGGGTCCTCTGCGAGGTCGGGGCGGGCGATGACCCGGCAAAAGTCGGCCCAGTAGCGGTCGGGCTGGAGGAACACGAGCTGGATGTGGCGAGCGTCCTTCGTCCGATAGACGCCGACGAGCGGGTTGACCAGAGGACCGCGGCCGCTGGACGCCGTAGGTTCGTTCCCGCCCAGCGCGGCCAGGAGATCCGACGAAAGGGTCCACATCGCGGTCGAGAGGAGAGAGACGTCGACGACCGAGCCGGTGCCGCTCCGTGTCCGTTTGAGCAGGGCGGCGGCGACGCCGAACGCGAGGGCCAGCGCCCCGTTGCGGTCGCCCATGGCCCCCCGCTGTCCGATCGGGTAGTCGCGCTCGGGCGGCGTCAAGATGTGCGCCATCCCGCCACGCGCCCAGAAGGCCGTCGCGTCGTACCCCGCGTGGTCGGCGTCAGGGCCCCGTACCCCGTATCCGTGCCCCCGCGCGTAGACGAGCCCGGGGTAACGACGCGTCAGCTCGTCGGAACCGAGGCCGGCGCGCTGCAACGCCCGCGGCCGCATGTTGGTCAGGAAGACGTCGGCCGACTCGAGCAGCCGGTGGAGGACGGCAAGACCCTCCTCCTGCCGAATGTCGAGCGCGAGGGAGCGCTTCCCCCTGTTGGCCAGCGCCAGGGACAAGTTGATGCCACCCTGCTCCGCGCCGATCCCCTGGGTGACCAGGCCCCGGTACGGATCCCCCTCCCTGGGCTCGACGTGCACCACCTCTGCGCCCCAGTCGGCCAGCAGGGCCCCCGCGACCGGGACGAAGACCCACTGGGCCAGCTCGACGACCCGGACCCCCTCGAAGGGTTGCTCGGACATCACGCCGCGACGCTCAACCCCGGCGCCGTGAAAGGACGACGACCGGGATCACACGATCGGTGCGGGACTGGTAGACGTCGTAATTGGGCCACAGCTTGGACACGATCCCCCAGAGCCGCGCCTTTTCGTCATCCCCTGCGGTCCGCGCCATCACCTCGACATGGTCGGCCCGCACCTGGATCTGTGCCGCGGGCTGCGCCAGCAGGTTGCGATACCAATTGGGATGTTGGGGGGCCCCGCCCATAGATGCGACCACCAAGTAGTCGTCGCCGTCTCGCCCGTAGATCAACGGGGTCGTCCGGGGCTGCCCGCTCTTCCGACCGGTCGTCGTCAGCAGCAGGATGGGGACCCCGTTCCAGATGTAACCCACCTCGCCATCCGTCTCCTGGTAGCGGCGCACGTGTTCGGCACCCAGCAAGTCGAGGTCAGGTGGTGTGTAGTGGTCGCTGCTCAGCACCGGCTCCTTTCAGAGAATTGGTCAGCCAAACCGGACCGGGATGGCCGTCGCACCCCGTTCGTAGAAGCCGATGAACCGGGGGGGTTCGGCGTCGGGGTCGAGTCGGAGATTGGGTAGCCGGTCGAGCAGCGCGTTGATGGCGACGGTCATCTCCGCCCGGGCCACGTGTTGCCCTAGGCACGCGTGCGGACCCCCACCGAAGGCCAAGGTGGGTCGGGCGGGCCGATACGGGTCGAATTCGTCTGGCTGCTCCCAGCGATCGGGATCGCGGTTGGCGGCGCCCAGGCAGATGTGGAGCAGCGATCCCTTGGGGAGCCGCGCACCGAAGAATTCGATGTCCTCGGTCACCCAGCGCGAGAACATCGGATCCGTCGGCACCCAGCGCGCCGACTCCTCGATCACGGAGCGCAGCAGGCTCCGGTCGGCCCGGACGGCGTCGAGAAGCTTCGGTCGTTGGAGCATGGCGGCAAGTGTGATGCCCATCTGCTTCCAGGTCGTGCCCGAGCCGGCAGCGAGCAGGAGGAGAGAGAAGGAGTGGATCTCGGAGTCGGTGAGGCGGTGGGTCTCGCCGTCCTCGTCGGTGATCTCCGCCTCGACCAGGACGCTGATGAGGTCGTCCGCCCGGCGCTCGCGGCGGGCAGCCACGATCGGAGCCATCATCTCGATGATCCGTTCGGGCTGGCTGAGGGACTCTCGCACGTCGAGGGCCTGGTCGACGGGGACGCCGAAGCTACCCGTGATGGTGAGGACCGGGATGGCCGCGCAGAACTCGACGTTCAGCTCGGCCCGGCCGTGCGTCTCGAACGAGTCGATGAGAGCGTGGGCGGTGGACTCGATCCAGTTCTCGACCCACCAACTCACCCTGGCGGGCGAGAAGGACGGCTGGACGAGTGCCCGGTAGCGGCGATGCTGGGCGCCCCCCATGGACAGCATGCTGTTGGTGGGACCGGGCTCACCCTCCTCGAGGTCGACGGCCTCGGCGGACGACGCGAAAGCCTCGGGATTGCGATACGCGGCATCGCACGCGGCCCAGGAGAAGGCCGAGAAGTGCGGTCGGTCCGCCGAGGGCAGTCCGTGGAAGATGAGGTCCTCCTCCACCCCGGACAGCTGGTGGACCGTGCCTTCGTGGACCGCAGCCCGCTCCCGGAGGTCCTGCCAGACCGGGTAGGGGTCGGCGCGGTAGTGGCCGCCGTTCCAGCCTTGGACGTTGCCGGCCAAGTCGAAGAGCCGCCGGACGCGTTCCGGGTCGAGGAGTTGGTGGGTCCCCGTCATCGAGCGACGTACCCACCGTCGATGGGGAGCAGGATGCCCGTGACGTTGGTGGCCCGGTCGGAGCACAGGTACACGGCGGCCTCCGCGCAGTCCTCGGCCGTGATGGGACGGCCCAGGGGGTGCATCGAGCCGGTGTGGGTGGCGACTGCGTCGAGGTCCGCGCCCGAGAGTGCCATCCCGCCTGCGGCCATGAAGCCCGTATAGGGCATGCCGGCCGGGCAGATGGCGTTCACCCGGATGCCGAAGGGTGCGACCTCGACGGCGACCGCCCGAGTCAGCTGGTGGACCGCGCCCTTGGTCGCCCCGTACACCGTCCCGCCCCAGCCGACGAGGCCGGCCACCGATCCCGTGTTCAAGATGACGCCGCCGTCTCCCTGCTCTTTGAAACGGATGACGGCGTGTCTGCAGCCGAGGAACACTCCGCGGAAGTTGACCGAGGTCAGACGCTCGAAGTCCTCGACCGAATGCTCCTCGAAGACCATTCCGAGGCGGGGCGTCGGGATGCCCACGTTGTTGAACATGACGTTCAGGCGGCCGAAGTGTGCGACGGCGCTGGCGATGACCGCGGCCACATCGGCGTCTTCGGCGACGTCACAGCGCTCGGCCACCGCCTGCCCGCCGGCGGCCTCCAGTTGGGCCACGGTCTCCTTGGCGCGGTCGAGGTCGATATCGGCGCACACCACGGCGGCGCCCTCCTGGGCGAAGCGCAGCGCCGAGGCCCGCCCCACGCCGGAGCCGGCGCCCGTGATCACCGCCACCTTGTCCTGCAACAGCACCGTCGTCACACTCCTTCGCGGTCGGTCAGAACGATGGCCCGGGTAGGGCACCCCCCGTGCTCATGCACTCGCCGGCGTCGGCGGTTCGGCGGGAGTGAAGCGGTACAGCTTCTCGGCGTTCCCGCGGAGGAGCTTGTACTGGGTCTCCGGCGGGAGATGGCCGATCACCTTCTTGGCCGCGGTGAGACAGTTGGGCCAGGTGGAGTCCGAGTGGGGGTAGTCGGTCTCGCACATGATGTTGTCCTCGCCGATCTCGTCGATGCTGGCGATCCCGTGATGGTCCTCGATGAAACAGCCGAACACGTGGTCCCGGAACAGCTCGCGTACGTTGAGGTCGTCGAGGTCGACGTCGGTCGTGGCGTGGTCCATGAACTTTTGGCCCCGCATCACCCAATAGCGCTGCTTGTCGAGGACCTGCTCTGCCCGCTCGAGGAAGTAGGGCATCCAGCCGATCTCGCCCTCGGACAGCGCGATCTTGAGGTTCGGGAACCGCTGGAACAGGCCGCTGAAGAGCCATGACAGCATGGCGCCCGAGGTCCGGACCGCTCCCCAGGCCAGGTTGGCCATGAACGGGGAGTCCGGAGCGATCTGGGGGACCTGCGACGAGGAGCCGACGTGCATGGACGCGACCATGCCGATCTCGTTGGCCGTCGCCATCACGGGGTCCCAGTAGCGGTTCACGTCGTGAATGGTGGGGAGCCCGATGGGGGCGGGGTTCTCCGAGAACGCGAAGGCCGTGACACCCTTGTCCGCCATGCGTTGCATCTCCTCGGCCGCGAGCGGCGGGTCCCACATCGGGATCAGCATCAGCGGGATGTAGCGCCCCTTGGAGGCCGCGCACCACTCCTCGACGATCCAGTCGTTGTAGTGCTGCAGGCACTCGAACCCGAACTCGCGGTCGCTCGCCTCGATGAACAGCTGGCCGCAGAAACGGGTGATGGTCGGGAAGCACAAAGAGGCCAGGATCCCCGCCCGGTCCATGTCCTCCAGCCGGGCCGTGGGGTCGTAGCACCCGGGTCGCATGTCGGAGTACGGAAGCGGCTCGGGGCTGAATTCCTCCTTGGACTTCCCCGCCACCGCGCTCAGGCCGGAGCTCGGATAGCGCTTGCCGTCGTAGACCCAGTAGTCCATTCCGTCGACGGACTCCATGTGCGGCGCCCGGTCACGGTCCTTGGCGGCCACCCGGTCCACCCACAGATGCGGTGGCTCGAGGATGTGGTCGTCGACAGAGATCAGCCACTCCAGGTTCAGGTCGGATGATGTCATTTTCACAGTCCTTCCTCCGGCTTCAGGAGGGCAGTTCGCCGATGCACAGGTGCTTGATCTCCTGGAAGGCCCGGATGCCCTCCACGCCTCGCTCGCGGCCCAGGCCGCTCTGCTTGTACCCCCCGCTCGGCGCGTACGCGCTGAACATCGAGGTGTTGACGTTGACGGCCCCGCTCCTGATACGGCGCGCCACCGCAGTAGCCGCGGCCACATCGGTCCCGTAGACCTGGCCCGACAAACCGTAGATGCTGTCGTTGGCGATCCGGACGGCGTCGTCGACGTCGCGGTAGCCGATCACCGCGAGAACGGGACCGAAGATCTCCTCCTGCGCGGCGGGGTTCGCGTTGTCGGGAAGGTCGAGCACGGTCGGTTCGAAGTAGTACCCACGCTCGAGCCCGGAAGGCCTTCTGCCCCCTACGACGACCTTTCCCCCGTTCTCCTCGGCCAGTGCCACGAAGCGCTCGCAGCGCTCACGCTGGGCGGCGGTGATCAGCGGGCCCATCATGGCGGCCTGGTCAGTGGGCGGTCCGACCGTGAGACAAGCGTACGCGGAGCTCACTGCCTCGAGCACCTCGCCCTTGTGGTTCTGCGGGACCAGCATTCTCGTTGCCGCCACGCACGCCTGACCGGCCGTCATCGCCACGACCTGCGCCGCGCCCGCCGCAACGCGGTGCACCGCGTCGGGGAGGTAGACCTGCGCCGACTTGCCACCGAGCTCGAGGGCGACCCGCTTCACGGTCGGTGCCGCCTGGGCGAGGATCTGCCTGCCGACCGCGGTCGAGCCGGTGAACGAGACCATGTCCACGGCCGTGTCGGTTGTGAGCAGCTCGGCACCGGCCGCGCCGTGCTCGATGACCACGCTGAGCACACCCGCCGGCAGCCCAGCCGCTTCAGCCGCCATCCCGAAGGCCAGCGACGAGAGGGGCGTGAGCGGACTCGGGCGCAAGATGACGGAGTTCCCGGCCATCAGGGCCGCGATCAGCTTCTGGAAGGCCATGATGATCGCCCCGTTGTACGGGGTGATCGCGACGACGACGCCCACCGGCTCGTGGCGGCGCAGGCTGAGTGCCACCCTCCCCCGAACGAGCTCGTCGGCCGGGACTGGGTTCGCCTCTTCGTGGGGCAGCGCCCGGTACAGGCCGATGGTGTTGCGGGCGAGCATCATCCCGGCGGCGTACTGCGCCATCTCGGCGAAGGGGACGGGCTGGCCGGCTTCGGCCACCATCGACGCCACCAGGGGTTCATGGAGGGACTCGAGGTGGTCGAGAAGGGCGTGCAGCACGCGCGCCCGCTCGCCGACGGGGCAGTTCGCCCAGGTGCCCTCGTCGAAGCTCCGCCGAGCCTCGACGAGGGCCCGGCGCACCTCGTCGAGAGGGGTCGCGGCGAGCTCGGTGACAATGGACTCGTCAGCCGGGTTCTCGACGGAGAAGAGCTCGCCGCCCTCGACCCACCGGCCGGCCACGAACGACCGGCGTTCGTCGAGGATCCCGCGGTCGGTCACAGGCCTTGGACCGCGATATAGAGCATCATTCTACTGAATCAGAGTACGTCGTATCCGTCAAGTGGCCGGAGCCCTCAACGCACCGGAGGACCGAACCACCGCGAACGCCCCTCGCCAGATGGCCCCGAGGCGTCACGGTGACAGCGGGAGGAGGACATTGGGGTTCAGGATGCCGGCAGGATCGAGCGCCGTCTTGAGCCGTCGAAATGCGGCGAGCTCCGCTTGGCTCCGGTTGAGGTGGAGCCAGGGCCGCTTCGCCGTTCCGATGCCGTGCTCTGCGCTGATGCTGCCACCGTGCTCGGCGACGTAGCGCATCACACGGTCGTCCACCGTGAGGTCATCCGGATCGACGCCGGTCACGTTGACGTGGACGTTGCCGTCCCCGGCGTGGCCGAACAACCAGGTTGTCGCCTTCGGGTCCGCGCTGCAGACAATGTCGGGCACGTCGTCGATGAAGGAGGCCAGGACCGGCGCCGGGAGCGTCACATCCAGCTTGTGGGGCGCTCCAAGCGTGTTGATCGCCTCGGTGTGCCCCTCGCGGTACCGCCACAGCTGGGCCCTGCGGACGCTATCGGTGGCCACTGCGACATCCTCGACATGGGCAATCGAATGGATGACGGCGGCCATGGCGGCCATGGGGTCGTGCAGGGCCGCAGCCTCGGCCAAGAGGTAGGCCGAGTGCCCTCGAACAAACGGCTCTGCCATGCCGCTCACCCGGCAGACGAGATCCAAACCTGCTTGTAGGAACAACTCGAGCGACTGCAGCTCGGGCAAGGACCGGCGCAACAGCGAGGCCGCGTCGACGGTGGCCGCGGTGGAGGAGAACGCGAGGATCGCGGTCACACACTCTGGGCTGGGTGGCACCAGGCGCACCCGGGCGGCCGTCACCACTCCGAGCGTTCCTTCGCTGCCGCAGAGCAACCCGCCGAGGTCGTACCCCGTGTTGTCCTTCGTCAGACCGGCCATGTGCGAGACGACGTCGCTCGTCCCGAGCACCGCTTCGAAGCCCACGAGCTGCGCTCTCGTGGCGCCATGGCGTAGCACCTGAAGCCCACCCGCGTTGGTGGCGATAGTGCCACCGACCGTCGCACTGTCACGACTGCCGAGATCGATGCCGTAGGCCCAGCCGGCAGCGGCTGCGGCCGCCTGAACATCGGCCACCGTCGTCCCGGCGCCGACGGAGAGCTGGCCACCCAGCGCGTCCACGTCGGTGACACCAGTCAGCCTGCGCAGACTGAGTACGACCTCCCCGGCGAGTGGGACGCCTCCGCCGACGAGCCCCGTGTTGCCTCCCTGAGGGACGAGAGCGACGCCGGCCTCTTTGCAGAGGGCCACGACCGCCGCTACCTCACGGACGTCGCCGGGGCGGACGACGGCCGTGGGTTGACCTCTGAAGCGCCCGGTCCAGTCGATGACGTACGACGCCATCACCTCCGGCTCGACGACCATGTGCCCAGATCCGACGATGTCGCGGAGCTGCTGCAACGGACGCGTGGACATGCCTCCATCCTCGCGCGGCACGCGTCCGATCCTCGCCGCTCGCGGTCACGGGACACGCAAGCCTCTCGACACGGCGGTGGCCGATCTCAGCCATCTCAACCGGCAGACGGATGTGGCGGAAGACCCAAATCTCCGGGTCCTCCAGGCGACGGCGCGCAAGGACGACGCGGAACGGTCTCCGCCGTCACAGCTGACGCTCGTAGAAGGCAAGAGCGGCGTCTCGCTCGAACATTGGGATTCCGACATGGGGTCCGGGATTGACGTGCATCGTCTTTTCCGTGGAACCGAAGGCATCCCAGAGCGCGAGACCGCCCTCACGCGTCATCAGTTCGTCGTCCCACTGGAAGAGGAACAAGAGTGGGACCACGATGCGGGCCGCCTGTTCACGCAGTCTCTCGCTCTCTTCTCTCAGTGCACCGAGGCCGAGGACGGCGGCGACGATTCGCGGTTCGCCGACCAGTAGCGGAATGCCGCATGCGGTCCCCATCGACACGCCCCAATAACCGAAGGGCCCATCGGCCCACTGCTGATCCGTGGTCAAGTCATCGAGGAGAGCCTTCCATTCAGCGACCGCTTGCACGGCGACCTCGCCCATCGCCCGGACCCGTCGGCCCGACAAGGGAGCAAGACGTTCGCCCTGTCGGCGGGCGAGAAGCCCATCACGCTCCCGCCTTTGCTCGTCGGTCATCCGGTCGCCGTGGCCCGGAGCATCGAGGGCGACCACTCCGTACCCGCCGTGTCTGACCAGCTTTCGTGCGAGACCAAGGACGTTGGGAACTCGCTTGTGCTGCGTCCCCCCGTGACCGACGAGCACAGTGGGATGAGGGGTGCTGCTGGCCGCTTCCGGCAACCAGTGGATCCCGGGGACGATCTCTCCGTTGACCGTCAGGTTGAAGCGCCGCTTAACGACACCCTTCTCACGAAATTTCGTCGATGACGTCCATCGCTCCCCCCAGGTTCCTTTTTCAGCGCAGAACCGCAGCTCGACGCCCGGTACGCCGGTCCCACGGCTGCAGGCCTTCTGAGAGTCAAGCACGTGTTGCCTCGATGGGCGCGAGCCATGGCGGCAGCCAGACCCACCCCCGCCCCGGGCGTTCACGGCACCGTCGCTGCCGACGCCGGCCGTCAGCGAGCCGGCCACGAGGTGGCCAGGAATTCGGGGGTCCCGATGGCGGAGCTCGGATGGCCGCCACCGGTCTCAAGCCTCCCTGCTAGACACGCGGGCGTGCACGTCAGCCTGGAGGATCGCTGCGCTGAGCTCCTCCACGACCATGAAGTCGAAGCTTTCGGCGGGACCTTCCACGTGCCCGACCGTGACAGCTACCCCGCCCTTTTCGCTTGGGACAGCGGATACCACGCCTTGTCGCTCCTCCACCTCGATCCAGACATCGCGGTCGAGGAGCTCACGACCCTGTACGGCGCCAACCGCCTGCCGGACGGGCTGCTGTCGCATCAGCGCTACGTCCCCGGAGCGGAGGAGCACCAGCACTTCATCGAGGAACTCTTCGGACCGATGTTCGACGGGGATCGCACGCCGTTCGTGGATCCTCCGACCCCGGCCTACGCCGCCGCCCGCCTGTCGCTGGCCCTTGGCGCGGCCGCCGACCAGTTGTTGGACGAGGCCGTCTCCCACTTGCGGGCGCTGGCCCGCCACCGGACGGTGGACGGCCGCTCCCTCCCGGTGGTGTTGCACCCGTTCGAGACCGGGACCGAGGGAAGCGCCCTCATGCGGAGCCTGCTTCCCCACGGCCTCGGCGCCTCCCTCGCCCAGCTCAAGGAGCTCACCGTGTCCTGTCGGTCAGTCGGTATGGTGCCGGAGGCGGCCCTGGCCGCGGGCCACCGCTTCGTTGTGTACGACCCGACCGTGTGCGGCTGGTACCTGCTGGCTCTCGAGGAGGTGGCCGCCGCCTGTCGGGCCCGGGGCCGCGAGGCGGAGGCGAACGAGTTCGACGCCGTGGCCGAGGTCGTCGCCCGGGACGTCGGCGCGCTGCTCTGGTGGGAAGAGGGGTTGCTCTTCGCCGGCTATGACCTGACCAAATCCCGGCAGCTGCCGGGTATTGGGGCCATGGGCCTTATCCCAGCCGCCAGCCGCGCCTTGGCGGAATCGGGCGTGTCGGAACGGGTCGCCGAGCGCCATCTAGATCCGGATGCGCCCATGTGGGGACCTTACGGCTATGCGGCCGGCACGGTCAGGCCCGAAGGCGGGGTCGGCACCTACGTCCAATGGGACGGCAACGCCGTGTGGGGCGCGACGGCCTACTGGGCCTACCTGCTGGCAGCCCGGCTCGGTCGATGGGCCGTGGCCCAACGGCTACGCCACCAACTGGCGCGCCTGATCGACGCGCACGGCTTCCGGGAGTTCTACGACGCGCTCACCGGCGAACCGGGCGGGGCGGGAGCGAGATCCGGCTTCAGCTGGCCCGCACTGATCCTGGACATGAGCGACCTGCCAGATTCGGGCTGCCCATCAGACTCTCGTTACTTCGCTGCCGGAGAGCTCGAAAGCTGAAGCGCGTTCTTCGCGGCGTCAAAGGTGGCCAGGTACACCAACGACGGGTCGTGGGACTTCCGGCATGAGGGATTCGTGCCCTGGCCGGACTGACACCGGGGTCCGTACTTCGCTCTGGCGAAAAAGCCACTGCCTGTGCCTCCGTACCTTTGGCGTCGGCATCTCGGCACCAACCAGCGAGCTGCCATCGGTCGTCCAGTCGTCGGTAGAAACGGTGCAGGGACGTCGAGCTGCACGCGGCGCACACTGCCCCGGGTGTTGTGGGGCTCGGCCTGGACGAACCAGGCGTGGGGCCCCACCTCGAGTCGTTCGGCCCGCGGGGGCACGGTCCCGTTGGCCACCCACCGGACCGATTCCTACATCGACCCTCGGGACGTCGCTGAACTCTGCAATGGTGGTCAGATGACCAGCTTCGTGGTGTCGTCCGGGGGCGCCGGCTACGGCTTCTTGGTCGACGACCAGGGACGGCTTCGCCAGGCGGGGTTCGGGCCGGACATCGATGCGCATATGCAGCGGCTGCCGGCTGGGATCCCACCGGCGCTGTACCCCCTTGGCCTATCCGGCCTACGACGAGGAACCAACCCGGGCGCCATCGTTGCGGGTCACCCACGGCGACGGCACCACGACGACCCGCCTGAGGGTGGAGGATGTCCGCGTCGTCGGCCCCGAGACCGTCATCTTCCTCGTCGACCCCGACTGCCCGCTCGAGGTCACGCTGTACTTCCACTCGGAGGACCACGGCGTCCTGCGCCAGTGGGTGAGCATCACCAACCGTCAGCCCAGGGCAGTCACCCTCCACGAGGTCGCCGCTGCCTCACCTCTGCTCGCCGCCGCCTCGGCCCACCTGACCCACTTCGGCGGGGGTGACTGGTCCGCCGAGTGGACCACGACCACCGAGTCCCTCACTCCCGGGACCAAGGTCGTCGACTCGCGGGGGGGCGTGCAACCCCATCTGCGTGCCTGCCCCTTCTTCCTACTCGCCCCCGACGGGTCGCCGCTCGAGGAGTCGAGCGGCGACATCCTCGCTGGGGCGCTGGCCTGGGGTGGCAACACCCGCTTCGCCTTCGAGCGGACGACCGCTCCCACGGTGCGGGTCTGGTGCGGGCACAACCCGGCGGCCTCCGAGTACGTGGTCGACCCGGGTGCCACGTTCGTCACCCCCGAGCAGGTCTGGGTCTGGTCGACCGAGGGTGTGGGACCTCTGAGCCGCCGCCTTCACCGATGGGTACGCGAGCACGCCACACGCGACGGCGATCAGCTGCGGCCGATCGTTGTCAACAACTGGGAGGCCACCTGCTTTCTCGTTCGACACGGAGCGACTCTTGGGGCTCATCGACCACACGGCAGACCTGGGTGCAGAGCTCTTCCTGCTCGACGATGGCTGGTTCGGCGACACCCACCCCCGGGATGACGACACGGTGGGCCTGGGCGACTGGCGAGGTCGACGAAGCCAAGCTGCCCGGCGGCCTCGGTCCTCTCATTGCGCGGGCGGACGAGCGCGGTGTCCGGTTCGGGCTGTGGATCGAACCCGAGATGGTCAACCCGGACTCCACCCTCTATGCCGAGCATCCGGACTGGGTGGTGAGCCAGCCGACGCGGCGCCCACGCAGATGGCGGCACCAGCTGGTGCTCGATGTCCTGCAGCCCGACGTCGCCGACTTCGTGTGCGGCGTGGTGGACCGCGTCCTGGCGGAGAACCCGGGCATCAGCTACCTCAAGTGGGACGCCAACCGCCCCCTGACCGATCCCGGGTCCCCCACCCTCGGTGCCGACCGTCAGGCCAACTACTGGGTCGACCACGCCCGGACCACCTGGCGCCTGATGGAGACCGTGGCCGAGCGCCACCCTGAGCAGACGCTCATGCTGTGCGCCTCCGGCGGGGGACGTGTCGACCTCGGATCACTGCGCTGGTTCCACGAGGTGTGGCTCTCTGACGACACCGATCCCGTCGACCGCGTTCGGATGCAGTGGGCCGCGTCACACTTCCTGCCCGCCAACGTGGTCGCCGCCCATGTGACACGGGAAGGCGACCGTCCCCTCGCCTTCGGGTGCGCCGTGGCCATGAGTGCACGGTTCGGTTTCGACCTCGACTTCGCGGGCCTCACCGACGACGAGCGGGCCGTCTGCCGTCGGGCGGTGGAGTTGTACCGGGAGATCCGGCCGCTCGTCCAGCAGGGGGACCTCTGGCGGCTGGTCCCACCGAGTGAGCGCGCCGCACTCTCCTACGTGTCCGAGGACCGCCGACGGGCGGTCCTCTTCGCCTTCCAACTCACCGCGAGCACGAACGACGCGGACCCGCTTCGCCCGGGTGGGCTCGACCCGGAGCGGACGTACGAGGTCGTCGCGGTCGATCTCGCAGCAGGCCCCGACCCGACTCCGATCGACGTGAAGCAACGACAAGGCGCGGCGCTCATGGAGGAGGGCTGGAGTGGCCCCTGTACGAGCCCTGCACCGCCCGCATCTGGGTGCTCCAGTCCGTGTAGGCGCGAATGGCACCCCCGCGTGGCTCGCGTCTGCTGCCACCTTGGCACGACGCGCAGAACGGAGGCCCGGACATCCGAGAGCGATCAATCGGGGCGCTGGAGGGGGCCAAGTGAACTCTGATCGATCACACGATCGACAGCGTTGCACGGGTCAGGTAGGCACGGGGCGGATCGCCGGCTGCGCAACGAGGCGCAACGGTGAGGACATCGACCCAATCCGCCTGGGGGCCACCCCTCATCCCTGGTCGGGCAACGGCGTCCAGTTCTGCTCGACGACCCAGCAGACGCCTGCCGGGGGTGACCCAACCGGTCCGTGTTTGCAGAGGCTCGTCGGTGGGTGATTGTCATGGACCTCGACCACCCGGTACTCGGTTGGACCATAGAACTTGTCCGGCCCGTAGGTCAGCACAGGTGCGTAACCGCCCGGGAAGTTGGTGACGCGCGACATTGCCTCAACGAAGGTCCGTCGATTGAGGTTCGGGCCCGCCATGGTCGACCGCCTGGGCGAAGAGGCGGATCTCTTGACACCATCCCTGGACCGGCCCTTGCTCCTCAATGTCGTCGTTGATATTGCCCTTGGGAATCTGCGGGTAGGCCTTGTGCCAGACGTCCCAGCAACTCCGCACCCCTGGGTCGTACCCCCCCTGTGACTCAGGGACCGGAAGGTCGATGCCACCGAGCGTCTCTGCCGTGACACCCTCCTGGTTGTTGAGCGCCTTCTCGTATGGAATAGGGATGAGTCCGAGCGCAACCTCAATTTCGGACTGGTAATCACTAAGGAGGAGCTTGGGGAAATAGTCTTGCGAAGTCTCGGCGCCGATGTAGGGGGTAAAGGCGTTCTCGGGCAACAAGGGGATCACCGATTGAACCCCCGCTGCCTTGAGCCGTTCGACCGCCAACGTGGCGCTCGAGTCGGTATTGGCCGTCTCATCGATGTCCGCCGTGACGGTGACCACCTGAGGGGTTACACCAATCTTCTTCAGGTCCGGCAAGAGGTAGGAATCGAGCGCGGCTTGGTCGCTGGCCTGGTCCGAGACCACGACACCGACCTTCTTGCCGTGACCGAGGCGACCCGAGCTGAGGCCCCAGCGCACAGTGGCCGCGAGGATGGGCGCGTCATCCGCCCCCGTCCACCACAAGTACGGAGAGCCGAGGTCCGTCCAGTTGGTGGTCGTCGTCCACTGGGAGAGCATCGGCGTCTGTCCTTCTCGGGTGATGCAGAGCTCATTGGTCCCTTCGTATGTGCCGAGCCCGTCTACGACGGCGAAGACGGGCGGGTTGCCCTCGGTCCACTGTTTGCACAGCGCAAGCTCCTCAGCCAGGTTGGTCGGGTCGAAGCTGACGATCATCGGGTTGATCTTCCGACCGTGTATTCCCCCGGCGTCGTTGATCTGGTTCACGAAGAGGTGGATCGCCTTCGTCTGCTCGCCGTACTCGGCGTCCGACTCGATTTCGAACTCCCCCTCGATGCTGGTGAACGAGATGATCGGGAAGACCACGTTGATGGCGCTTGCCGTGACACCCCGTGCGCTCGTGCTCGCCTCGGTGACGGGGGTCGGTGCAGTGGTGGCACCCGAGGGCGCTGCCACGCCCAATGCCACCGTGCTCCCGAGGACAGCGAGGGCTCCCCCGGCGCTCAGCAGTCTTCGCTTCGCTCCCGATTTTCCCCAACGTCGCATCGCCATCTCCCCCTTGTGCGCCGTTCGAACCGGGCGGCCCCTGAAAAGGGTATCGCTGGTGAGACCGACAATCACGGCAGTAGCTGTGTGCATGTATCGAGGTAGGAATACCCGCATTTCCCAAAGACCTAGTTCGGGGCGCTTCATCTTGGCCTTCTTGTTCCGGTTACTGGCGAGTGATTCCCCAGTCGTCTTCGAGCGTGGGAGGAGCCCTTTCTTGTGGCGGAGCCCTCGCTCTGGCGACGAGAGGCCGCAATGAAATAGCGGAGCTCGTGCAGGCTGACCTCGCACACGACGAGCCGGTTCCGGACCCTGTGAAGGGCGACACGGCGGAAGCGGTCAGTCTTGGTGGACGTCTCGGCCAGTCCACCTGGGACCACGGTGGTGATGAGCCCGAAGAGAGCCCTTGGCGACCGCGCTATGCGTGAGTCGTGTGGTCGGCACCCCTCAAAGCATTCGTCAAGCGCATCCGCCGCTTCTTGATCAGTCTCTGGGACGAAGTGCGAGTCGACATCGCAGGGTTGTGCCCGGGTTCCGATGACCGAGTCTCCCGGCGACGGCGCGCACGTCGACGCCGGCGGCGAGGGGGCGAGTCGCCACAGAGTGCCTGAGATGAGGGAGTAGAACGCCCGTGACCCCGGCACGCTGACAGATCTTCCGAAGGGCTCGTAAACGCTCGTCGCCTGAACGGGGTCAAGCGCAATTTGCAGCCTCAACAATTGCAGCCCCAACGGGATTCGAACCCATGTCGCCACCTTGAGAGAGCGGGCTAGTTGGTCCACTTGGTCCGGCAGCGTACCGTTGTACCAGGTCAGAGATGCGGGTTCATCCAGCCTGTCTGCCGAGGTAGATCAAATATGGCTCGATAGTTGGGCAATTGGATGGGCAAACAAGTTCGAGTGCACTTTGCACTAAGAAGAGGTTCCGATGGGAGACATACTCACACCGCTGCCGATTCCCGTAGTCCAGTGGGGAACGGGAAACACTGGACCTCATACCTTGCCGCTGCTCCTCCCGGGACGACGCCGCCTGTGAGGTCGTGGGGGTCTGGGTCGCAAGAGAGTCGAAAGCCGGCAAGACGGCTTCGGAGTTGGCTTCCCTTGCGTCCGACGCCTCCCGGTGTTGCATGGAAAGTAGAGGACTCTGATGACAACACACGCTCGACGTGAGGATGAAGACGGAACCGTCTACATCACCTTTACGCGTCCGGAAAAACGCAACGCAGTTAGTCGCGACATGATCGCAATTGTCAAGGAGGCGGTCGAAAACCTTCGGGACGATTACCACTTGAGAGTACTGGTGATACAAGCAGAGGGTGAATATTTCACTTCGGGAAAGGACATTACTGAACTTCGGACCAACGTTGGTCAGGGCACAGATGGCACCGTCCGCGGCTCGAGTTTGCGCGCCCAGTATCGAGAGGATGCGAGTCATGACCTATTCGACGCGCTGGAGCAAGTTGAAAAGCCGGTAGTGCTAGCGGCCCAGGGGCATTGTCTGGGAATCGGGCTCGAGATGGGCGTTTCTTGCGATTTTCGGCTGGCTGCCGAAGGGGCGACCTTCGGACTCCCGGAGGTAGCAAACCTTGCCGTCATACCGGGGTCGGGTGGTATCAGCAGGATGACCCGTATTGTCGGCCCGCACTGGACACGGTGGATGGCCATGGCCTGCGAGTCGGTCAGTGCTGAGCAAGCTCTGGCGATGGGGCTTGTGCATGCTGTATATCCCCTCGCGGAATTTTCTGATCGTGTGCGCGCGATTTGCCAGGAAGTTGGCGGCGATGCCAACGGAAGCTGTTGGCGTCGCCAAGGTGGCCATCGATATGGCCGATACTGTCGATCGAACAAGTTCACGGGTCTTCGACCGCTTCGCCCAGACGGTCCTGTTCATGTCGGACGACTTCAAGCAACGCGTAGATGCGTTTAACCAACCGAAGGCTGCGAGTCGGCATCCCGAAAGCTAGGTGTGCTGAGCGGCGAACCGATTACCGTAAGACGATGAGTAGCGAAACGATGATCCACTCTCCTACCGGTCACGATCGAAAAACGGCTCGGGATATCCCGGGGAATGGTCGAGCGTGTTCGGTTGTCGCCCGCATGGAACCCAGGACGCGCCGACACGTCAGGACCGACGGTGCTCCCGGGGCAGCCCCAGCATGCGCTCTCCGATCTGCGTGCGCAGGATCTCCGACGTGCCGCCGGCGATGGTCAAACATCGGCTGAAAAGGAAGTCGTGCACGATCGTGGGTTCTTCGCCTCGCAGGATCGCGTTCCCGGCGAGCCGCATTCCGGTCTCCGCTACTCGTTGCGAGTGCTCGGCTTGCACCAGCTTCCCCAGGGCGCCCTCCGGGCCATCGCTACCGGAGGCCACTCGCCGCGCTGCGCCTTTGAGCGTCAGCGAACGAAGGGCTTGCTCCTCTATCAGGAGTTCAGCGACGGCCGCGGCCGCGGCTGCATCGCCGGGTCGGTAGCGAGTGGCCAGGTCGATGAGCGCGTCCGCTTGCACGGTGACCGGATTGGCGGCGATGCTCACCCGCTCGTTCCCAAGGGTCGCCCGTGCGACACGCCACCCCTCGTTGACCTGGCCGACCACGTGCTCATCCGGCACGAACACGTCCTCGAGAAACACCTCGTTGAAGAGTTTCTCTCCAGTCATCTCCGTCAACGGCCTCACGAGAACGCCGGCGGCGTTCATGTCGATCACCATGGTCGTGATACCCGCGTGCCTCGCCGAGTCGGGATCCGTGCGTACGGTGGCGAGGCCTAACTCGCTCTCGTGGGCCAGGCTGGACCAGACCTTCTGGCCCGAGACCAACCATCCGCCGTCCGTGCGTCGCCCCCTGGTGGTGATCGCGGCGGCGTCCGAACCGGCGCCCGGCTCGCTGAAGAGTTGGCACCAACGCAGTGATCCCTCGAGGCTCGGCCAAATCCATCGCTCGACCTGCTCGGCCGTCGCGTGTTGAAGCACGGTGAGCAACACCCACTCCCCGATTCCGAGGCTTGGGCGCTCCACGCTCGAGAGCTCGTCCTCCGCGACGAGTTGCTCCACTGCGTCAGCGCCTCGTCCGTACGGCTTTGGCCAGTGCGGCACCAGATAACCGGAGCGGGCGAAGGTCGCCTGATATCCCTCCGGTGACGCTTGCATGAGGGTCTCGACGAACGAGCGCGCCTGCCGGCGGAACCCGTCGGCCTCCGGGGGGAGATCGACGGCCGAGTGTCGACGGACCCCTGCCTCCATGAGCTCGAATACGCGGGCGGGTGCGGTCACCGAAGCATCCGTGAAGGCCATCAGGGATGCCGCTCGCCGCAGGTAGAGGTGGGCGTCATGTTCCCACGTGTAGCCAATTCCGCCGTGCACCTGGACCATCGTTTTCGCCACGCGGAGGAAGGCTGGGAGCGCGTACCCGGCTGCCACGGCTGCCACCAGCGACGCCTCGTCCCGGTCGAAGGACAATCGAGCGGCATCCCAGGTGGCGGCAGCCGCCATCTCGGTTTCCACCAGCATGTCGGCGCATTGATGCTTCACCGCCTGAAAGGCGCCGATGGGCTGGCCAAACTGTTCACGGACCCCGGCGTACGCGACGGCCATGTCGACGCAGGCCCCCATCGCACCGACCGCTTCTGCGGCAGACACTACGGACACCACGCGACGAGCCGCTGTAGCGCCGTTCTTCAGCCGGGCTGCGATCCGGCTATTGCGACACGACGCGGCAACGGTCGGTCGTGAACGATCGACGAACGGAAGGGACTGCACCGACGCGACTTCGGCGGACTCGAGCACGACGACGTCCTTTTCATCGGCGAGGAAGAAGAGGTCCGCCCCTTCAGCCCCCCATACGGGAGCCGCCGTGCCCCGGGTGACCTGGTCTTCGCTGCAGATCAGGGTGCCGACTAGTGCGACGGCGGCGGTCATCGTCCCGGCGCACAGAGCAGGCAGCCATCGCGTGCGGTCCTCCTCCGAGCCGAGTTCGACGAGCAGCGAGATCGCGACGGTGGTGGGGACGAATGGTCCGGGGGCGACCACTCGCCCCAGTTCTTCGACCACGACCAGAAGCTCCAGGAGGCCGAAACCCTGCCCGCCATACACCTCGGGCACGTGGAGGCCCAGCCAGCCCAACGCCGCGGCCTCGTTCCAATACGTGGGATGGTCCTCCAGCCTTCCGTCGAGTGCCGCCCGCGTCTCAGCGAGGGCGCCGGTAGCTCCCAGTACCGAACGGGCGACCCGGCTCAGTTCCTGTTGCTCTTCAGTGATGGCAAGGCGCAACGCCTCTCCTCCTCGGGTTGCTGGCGGGTTCCACCGAAGGGAATCTCAGAGGATTGCGCCCGATTCCTTCAGCGCGATGATGTGATCCCAATCGTCGCCGAGTTCCAAGAGGAGTTGCTCTGTGTGCTCGCCGTGGTTGGGAGCTCGGCGCAACTCCGTGGGCGTCTCGTCGAACTGCACCGGATTCGACACGAGGCGGAACGCCGAGCCGTTGTCGTCGACCAGCTCGGGCATGTATCCGTTGGCTTCGACCTGTGGGTCCGTGTGGACCTCGAACGCGTTGCGCACCGGGCCCCATACGCCACCAATGGAATTCAGTCGTTGCTCCCAGTGGGCGAGAGGCTTGGCTGCGAAGATCTCGTCGAGTATGCGGATGCACTCCCGCCGGTTCTCGAATCGCACCGCTGCGTTCGCGAACCTCTCATCATCGACCAGTTCGGGCCGATCCCACACCTTGACGCACAGGTCGGGCCAGAAACGGTCCGCCTGCAGGTAGACCAGGAAGAGGAAGCGCCCATCACTGGTCCGGTAGGAGTTCGTCAGGGGGCTCGGCATCTCCGCCCGGTCGAACTTCGGTAGCGGTTGCTGGAGCACACCCGACGCCACGACGTCGGGGGATAACTGCCACAGGCCCAGATGGAGGAGCGACACGTCGACGATGCTCGTCTCGCCCGTCCGCTCGCGCTGCAGGAGGGCCGCGGCGATACCACCGGCAATGGTCTGGCCCCCGACGATGTCCCCGAAGGCCGGTCGTTGGAATGGGGGGTAATCGCCGCCGGTCACGGTCAAGGCGTCCGCCATACCGGACTGCGCCCAGTAGACCGCCATGTCGAATCCACCCCGTCCCGCCTGGTCGCCCCGTATCCCTTGTCCGAGACCACGGGCGTAGACGATCTCATTGTTGCGGCGCCGAATGTCCTCCACTCCAACGCCGAGCCGGTTGGCGGAGTCGGGAAGCAGGCTCGTCAGGAAGACGTCGGCGGACTCCACCAGGCGCATCAGGACTTCAAGGCCGCCCGGAGTCGCCACATCGATGCCGATGCTTCTCTTGCCGCGATTGGGCTGTTCCATCAGGTAGTTCACCCCGCCGGCGCTCGGGACTATCCCCGACGCGATGAGCCCGCGCTGGGGATCGCCCGTCACCGGGTGCTCAACCTTGATCACCTCGGCACCCCAGTCCGCCAGCACTGCCCCCGCAGCGGGAACGAAGGTCCATGCAGCCAGCTCGACCACCCTGAAGCCATTCAACGGACCCGGCATGGGCCCCCTCCCCTCGTGCACGCAGCTCTTGTAATGCTTCCGGTAAGCATTTCCATAACGTAGCGAACCCACTCTCGGAGTGCCAGCGGAGAGTTCGATGGACGCGAAACGACCAGGTTTCAAGAGGGTACGAACCGCCGATGTTCAGACGTTCAGGCTGAACACCTTCGCAGCATTGTCGTGGACGATCTGCATGACCTCGTTCTCTGGAACCCCGGCGAACTGCTTCTGGACCCACTCTTGTCAGTTTGGGAACACGCCCTCGAGGGGGTAGTCGTTTCCCCACATCAAGAAGTCAAGGCCGGTGCGGCGTCCCATTGCAACAGCCTTCATAGAGATCGGCATCAACCGCTCGGACCCGAATGCGACGAGCAGCAGCGTTGACCACAGGAGCGAACCTGCGAAAGATTCGGTGGTCATCTACGAGAGAGGGAACTCCATGGATTACGAGATCGCCGGAAGAGTCTGCCTGGTGGTCGGTGGGAGCAAAGGAATTGGCTTCGAGGTGGCCCGGATGCTCGCCGAGGAGGGCTGCCGGGCGGCAGTGGTCGCTCGCACCGCCAAGCACATCGATCGGGCGGTGGCCAGCATCGAGGAGGAGGGCGGTCACGTCCTCGGGATCAGAGCCGATATGAGCGACAGAGCAGATATTGAACGAGCGGTCGCGGAGGTCACGTCCTTGCTAGGAGCGCCGGCAATCGTCGTGAGCCAGGCTGACTTCCATCCGCGCGGATACTTCGCCGAGATAGAGCGGACGGAAGACTACGTCGACTCATATCGCGCGTACACGCTTAGTCAGGTGCACCTACTCGCCGCAGTACTTCCCACAATGCAAGCAGCTGGGTGGGGGCGCTTCGTCCACATCGGCTCGGCGACCGCCAAGGAACCACAATCCAGCCCGCCGCACACCGTTGCCAACGCGACCCGGCCATCGACCGTCGGATTACTCAAGAGTGTTGCTGACGAGTACGCCAGGTTCGGGATCACCATCAACACGATCGCCCCGGGATGGATCGGCACGCGAACCACCGACTGGTACCTCACCGAGCACGAGGGGCTGGCTGATGACGATGCTCGAAGGAAGTGGATGATCGAAACGGCCGGCGTGCCTGCAGGCCGGCTCGGGAAGCCGACCGAGATCGCGTCCACAATCGTCTACCTGTGTTCGCAGCAAGCGGGCTATATCAACGGCCATTACATCGCGGTCGACGGCGGCCTCCACCGATCTGCCTTCTGAGACCTCTGGCGCACACGGGTGATCTCCGAGGGGCCCTGAATGAAATTGGGCCACGAAGAGCGGCATGATCTGAGTCCGCTGCGCAAGCAGGAGCTGTCTACAGGGCGCCTTGCATGGCTGTTGTGCGAGGAATAGTGTCCCATTCGGTAATAACATCGGTAAGGGACTCGGGGGGATACGTGCGTAGTCGGGGGTGGCTATGAAGACGGATGTCAGGCACCCACGCCCCCGTTGCTGGTCGGCCGCGCAACGTTGTGAGCTCGGCGCCTTCGTGACCAGCCCACGGTGGTCTATCCGGTGACACAGGTCGATGAGGAGGTGCGCCCGTCCGTCGCTGATGGCCCGCCCGAGGCACCCATGCTGGAGCTGACGGGAATCACCGGCGGCTACGGGTCTACGACCGTGCTGCGCGACGTCTCGTTTTCGGTTCCGCGAGGTTCGGTCGTCGCGCTTCTGGGCCCAAATGGGGCCGGCAAGAGCACGACCATGCGAATGGCATCAGGGCTGCTCCGCCCGCAACAAGGCCGCGTCACGCTCGAGGGGAAGGACGTCACGCGAGTGACGCCAAGCCGGCGTGCTCGCCTTGGCGTTTGCCACGTGATGGAGGGGCGCAGCATCTTTCCCTCCCTGACGGTGCGCGAGAACCTTCGGATCCAGGCTCCTCGACACACTTCGAAATCGGACGTCCTCGACCGCACCAAGCAGGCGTTTCCGCATCTGGCCCAGCGACAGAAGCAGATAGCGGGAACGCTCAGTGGGGGCGAGCAGCAGATGTTGGCGCTCATGCGGGCCTACCTTTCGAATCCCAAGGTCGTGCTCGTCGACGAGGCATCGCTCGGACTGGCTCCCGTGATCGTCGATCAGATCTTCGATTTTCTCTCTCGACTTGCCCGCGACGGCGTGTCCTTGTTGATCGTCGAGCAATACGCCGAGCGTGTGCTCGCCATCGCGAACACCGTGTACCTCCTCAATCAGGGCCGGGTCGTGCACAGCGGACCCGCAGGAGATCTCGACGAACAGCAGGTATTTGCTCTTTACACCCAGTAATCAAGTGACGAAGTGCGACGAGAGACCAGTCTCTCGGACCGACCCATCTACATGGAAACGGCACAGGAGGCCAGAATGAAGTACGGACGAATTGTGAACGTGGGGGTGCTGTTGGCGCTCGCATTTGGAACGGTCGCCTTTGGCGCCGGGCAGGCTGCCGCGAGCGAGCAGAGCGTTCGTACGTCGGCGAGTGGGACCCCAATCGTCCTCGGCAGCGTCGGGACCTATTCGGCCACGACCGGCAACTTCACGAATGCAGGGAAGCCGGCCATTGAAGCGTGGGCCGATTGGGTCAATGCTCATGGCGGCATCAACGGCCATCCGGTCAAGCTGATCGTCAAGGACAACATGAACGACGAAGCTCAGGCAGTGTCGGAGGTGCAGCAACTCGTCCAGGATGACCACGTGGTCGCGTTTGTGAGCAACCAGGACGGCTCGCTGAACTCTGGATATGCCACCTACCTTCAGCAGCAGCAGATCCCGGTTCTCGGCGGCAGCGTCTACACCCTGGAACCCTGGGACTCCAATCCCATGTTCTTCCCGCAGGGCATGACGGCGCTTCCCCAGCTCACGGCGATCGTGCAGAGTGCGAAGAAAGAGGGCCACAACAAGATCGGCTCCTTGGCATGCTCGGAGTCCGCGCAGTGCGCCGAGGCGAATTCTTTCTTGAAATCGCTGGCACCCAAGGGTGGGCTCCAGTACGTCTACGGCGGCTTGGTCAGTTCGACCGCACCCGACTACACCGCAAGCTGTCTTGCGGCTCAGCAGGCGGGAGTGCAGGCGATGGTTCTCCTCGTTCCGACGGCAGCTGAAGGCCAGACGATCGCCAGTGATTGCGCCCGTCAGGGCTATAAGCCTGCCTACATCATTCCCGGGGAGGCCATCGGCGCTGGATATCTCAAGTCCGAGTTCAACAACGCGATCAACGACGCGCCGACGCAGCCCTGGTTCTCGACTGCCCCGGACATGAAAACCTTCCACGAGGCGATGAAGAAGTACACGAATATCAACTTCGCCACCGTCGAAGAGCCGATGGACGCAACGGATGCCTGGGTCTCCGGCCTCATGTTCCAAGAGGCCGTGAAGCTCAGTGGGGCGACGGGCGTGCCGACAAGTCAGGAGATCCTCGCAGGACTGGCCAAGTTCAACGATGAGACCCTGGGAGGCATGACGGGCGGGCTCACCTTCAATGACCCGACGAACAAGAGCGAGGGCTGCTACTTCCCCATCGTGATCAAGAACCAGCACTTCACCCTGCCTGACGGCGCCACGCCGACCTGCGTGCCTTCGTCGTAGCCCTTCCGTGAGAGGGGTAACGCCTTTGGTCGAGACGGTGCTCGAAGAGGACGCTCGTGGCTGACATCCTTCCGTTCGTCGTCATCGGCCTCGCCGTCGGATCGGTGTACGGCCTAGCCGCGACTGGCCTCGTCTTGACGTATAAGACATCCGGCATCTTCAATTTTGCCTACGGCGCGTTGGCCTCGGTGTCGGTGTTCATCTTCTACGAGCTGGTCGACGTGCACGGGTGGCCGTGGCCGATCGCCGGTGCGCTATGCGTCTTTGTCCTAGGCCCGGTGATGGGGATCTTGCTGGAACTCCTGACGCGACAACTGGCAATGGCCGATCGGACGCTGCAGATCGCCGCCATGGTGGGACTCATCCTGCTGGTCGTCTCACTCACGACCGTCCTGTTCAGTTCGGTAAGCGGCAACTTCCCGTCGTTCCTCTCGACCAATACGGTCAGGATTGCGTCCGTCAACGTCGAGTGGGAGCAGATAATCACCGCGATAGTTGCGCTGGCGACGACCGGGGGGTTGTACGCCTTCCTCCGATTCACTCGGCGCGGCATTGAGCTGCGAGCCGTCGTAGACGATCCGGAACTCCTGTCCGTGCAAGGTAGCAACGCGACCCGGGTTCGTCGGCTGGCGTGGGTGATCGGCTCGTCGTTCGCCGCGCTCTGTGGCCTGCTGATCGCCCCGAATCTGAACCTCACAGCGTTGGTGCTGACACTCCTAGTTGTCCAGGCCTACGGCGCCGCCGCCATCGGCTACTTCTCGAATCTCCCGTTGACGTACGTGGGTGGGCTTTTTATCGGTGTGGCGGGTGCTCTCTCGACGAAGTACGTGGTCAACGTCCCGTGGCTGATCGGCTTGCCGGCGAGCCTTCCCTTCATCGTTCTCTTCGTCGTCCTGCTCGTGACGCCGAAGAACAAGCTGTTGACGCGTAGCCACGTCACGCCGCGGACCATTCCAAGAAGCTGGCATGCCCCGGTGCGCATCCGCTTGACGTCGGGGGTGGCGTTCGTGGTGTTCCTGTGGTTCATACCCAAGTTGGTGGGCACCAATCTGGCCAACTACACGAGCACATTGATTCTGGTCATCCTGATTCTGTCGCTCGGGTTGCTGGTCCGAACCTCCCGGCAGGTCTCGCTCTGCCAGTACGCATTCGCCGCTATCGGCGCTTCCTCCATGGCGCACTTCACCAGCGCTGGCATCCCCTGGCTGGCGTCGCTCGTCCTGGCCGCCTTGGTGGTGATCCCCGTCGGGGCACTCCTGGCCATCCCGGCCATACGGCTCTCGGGCGTCTTCTTGGCCCTCGCCACGTTGGGATTCGGGATATTTCTCGAACAGATGATCTACACCCAGAGCTGGATGTTCGGGCCGAACTCGAACGGACTGCCGACAACCCGCCCGAGCTTGAATCTCGGTCCGATCCATCTCGGAAGCGACGAGAGCATGTACTACGTCGTCCTCATTGTCGTTGTGCTCGTCGCTGTCGGCATCGCCGTCCTGTCCGAAACACGGCTGGGGAAGCTGTTGCGAGCCATGGGTGACTCGCCGCTGGCACTCGACACCTACGGGCTGAATGTCAATGTCACCCGGGTGGTCGTCTTCTGCATTTCCGCCTTTATCGCGGCGATCGCCGGTGCGCTCACGGCAAGTGTCAACACTTTTGCCCTCGGTGACAACTTTCCCTCGTTCAGTTCGATCACTCTCGTGGTGGTGGTCATCGTGGTGGTCATCGGCGAACCGTGGTACGCCTTCATTGGCGCCGCGTCATTGACGCTCATCCCCGTGTACGTCTCCGGTAGCAATGTCAGCGAACTCGTTCTCTCCGCCTTCGCCATATTCGGTGTCCTCATCCCGGTGTACCGGGACAAGATTCCGGGTGCACCCCGGGCGCTGACCGACTTCATCGACAAACTCGGCGCACGCCCGTCGCGTCGACGTGGCGCGGCTCCTGAGCTCGCTCCTGTCTCCCGTGGACGCGCGCCCCGCCCAGCTCTCTCGACCAGTCTCGCGGTCGAGAACCTCACCGTTCGATACGGCGGGGCTATCGCGGTGGACAACGTCAGCCTCGCGGTGCGCGCCGGCACGATCACCGGGCTTATCGGCCCGAACGGTGCGGGGAAGACCACGACGTTCAATGCGTGCTCGGGCATCGTGCGACCGACTCAGGGGCGGATAGTCCTCCACGACGTCGACATCACGCGGGCCAGTCGGTCCGAGCGGGCACGGCTCGGACTGGGCCGTACGTTTCAACGAGTGCAGCTATTCGAGTCGCTCGACGTGCGCACGAACGTGGCTCTGGCGCGGGGAGTGCGCGCTTGCGGGGGGGAATCCGGTCCGCCAGGTAATCGCACTCCGCAGCGATGGGCGGGAGATCGATGCGGCGACCGCGGCAGCGGTCGAATTAACGGGCATCGAGTCTTACCTGGATGCGCGTGTTGAGCATCTGAGCACCGGGCAGCGGCGGCTGGTCGAGTTGGCTCGCGTCCTCGCAGGCCCGTTCGACACCATCCTCCTCGACGAGCCCTCCTCCGGGCTCGATGCAACCGAGACCGAAAACTTCGGCGAGATTCTGAAGAGAGTCGTCGACGAGATGGGGGTAGGACTGCTACTCGTCGAGCACGACATGGCCCTGGTCCATCAGACCTGCGAGCAAGTCTACGTGCTCGACTTCGGCGAGATGATCTTCGAGGGGACGGCACAGGAGATGCTGGAGTCCGATGTCGTCCGCGAGGCGTATCTGGGAAGGCAGATCGAGGGAGTGGAGCTGGAACCTACCGGTACAGCGGCAGCGACCGTCAGGGTGGCACCGAACCCGGTCTAACTGGCACCCGATGGCAGCGAGTTCAAGGACTAGCTCACGACGATCCGAGCGGAGGCGAGGTTCGGGAGCCGTCGGAATTCGGCGTCGACCTTTCCCTCGCGATTGGAGTGGACCAGCGCTGTCGCGAAGTACGTCCCCGGCGTGTCGTACGTGTGGGTCGTCGAAAGCTGCACCGAGGTGTCGGAACCATCGACGTCATGGCGGAAGGGGAACGATCCCCAGCCGTCGAAGTCCCAAGCGACCGACACGATCGTCCCGCCGTTCGGCGGCACCTCTGCGGCCACTTCGAGCCGCACTGCTTCACCTGCTTTGACCTCGGCTCGGAGTCCGCCATTGGCGGCCACGCTCACGACTGGCTGCACCCCGCCGCGCTCGACCGCCGTCGCAGGCAGCCGTACCTGTCCGTCCACGTACTCGAACGCGGTGTTAGGCGGCGCAACACCCTCTTCGACCCACAGGATGAGATCGGCGAGTCCCTGCTCGATGATCGGGAAGTAATCGACTAACCACGTAGACGTGGCCCGCTTCGATGAGTTTGGAAGGAAGGTCGGCGGGATGTGCTCGGCATTCTGCGTCCATTGCAGCCGGAACTTGTCGGCCGCCGCTTCCGGGCCCTGAGCGTTGAGGACCGCACCCCTGTAGATGATTCCCTGCGAAGGCCAGAGTGACGAGTCGTGGGTGTGATGGATCCAAAGGAGCTTGCCCTCGAACTGTCCGGTGTAGGACACGCCCATCAGGGGTGACATCAGCGGGACGGGGTGCTGCTCGTGGATCGGGACACCGTCGAGGCGAAGTGAGTCGAACTGGGCGTCCTCCATCAGGTGATGGCGGTGGAAGTAGCAAAAGGCCAGGAATTTGCGGTTGTTGACGTGGATCTCATCGCCGACCCTCACCCCGTTGAATCGCATGAGATTGGCCTCGCCATGACCGTCGCAGGCGAAGACGTCCCCGACGCTCCCGATGCAGTACAGCTGTCGTCCGGCGGCCTCGCCGGTCTTGAGCTGCAGCCCGGCCCCGAGGCGATAACCGTCGGGGAGTCCCTTCACCTCGACTGCGTAAGCCATGTCCATGCTGCCTTGGCCCGCCATGATGCCGGCAATCGTCTTCATCAGCATGTACTCGGGAGCGTCAAACGCCGGATCCGTCAGCAGGTCCTGCACGGTCACTACCCGACTGACCGTCGCGACCACGTCGATGACGTCGTCATCCACCGCCGAGGGCAGGTCGTGGCCGATGTAGCCGGGCTTGGTCCAGAAATCCTCAAAGTAAGAGGGGTCTTGTTCGACGAGGAGATCGGCGATCGACGACCAAAGCCATATCTGGCCCATCGGGGTGGCGATCATGAACTCGTCACCCCGCGGAAAGCCCTGGCGGTAGAGGCTCGCAAGCTCATCGCGCACGTGAGAGTCAAGGCCTTCGAACGGGTTGCCACTTCCGCCGGGCTGCATCGCGTCGATGATCTTCTCCATGGTGTCACCGTGACGAAGCATGCGCTGCACGTTGAACATGCAGGCGAAGCTCATGACCTGAGCTCCCTTGATGCGCTCGGTCGCCGGGAAGGGCCGGACGTCGCCCCCGCCCATGAACGGAAGCGCACCGTCGAACACGTCGGGCGCGTTCTCGAGGACGAGCGGCGACCGTCGTCCGCCACCACTCCCCCCCCAAACGTAGGCGTGGTGGGGTGGCGACCCGTACACTTGTTGTGCCAGGTACTTCGAGAACCGGGCGGTCTCGGCGGCGGCGCGCCAGCCGTAGAGCGTGGGATCCTCACCCCCCTTGGGGTCGATGTCGTCACCGATGTGACCCATGTTGGACTCGACCATGTAGCCGCCGAGACGGGCGGTGAGCCCGATTCCACCCATTGCATCGCCGAGCGCGCCTCCGAAGAAGTCCTCGTGCCCGGCGTGGGCCCCTTCGAGCGGCATGATCAATCGCCCCTGCCATTCGTCCTGCCGCGGGAAGTAGAAAGTGAACCGGGTGTCGCAATCGGCAAAGCCACCATGGATTCGACGGTGTCCGTGGGGCTCGTCGTGCCACTCGTCCCGATCGACGTACGGTGCGCCGAAATGCGGATCGTTGACGGTGTAGCCGGTGCAGTCGAGTGCCGAAGGCGCGTCAGCCATGGGTCCCCCTTGATTCTGAAGGCAGCAGGTTCGCTGTGGAGGGACTGTACCGGCGAACCCCTCGATAGTCAACGCTGTTGACTATCGAGGGCCCGAGCGCCAGCCAGGAGCAGATCGACGCCATGCTCATACGCAGTTTCAGCCTGGGCCTCAACGGCCGGATCGAGCCGGACGAGAAGGACGCCTGCCGTGAACAGGACGAGGTCGAGCACGAGCGCCTCGGCCTCTTGGGGGCCGAGGCCAGACTCCAGGAGCGGGTCGAGCAGCATCGTGGTCACGGCGGGGGACTCGAAGTCGGACAGGTGGGAGCTGACGTACGACGCCATGCCCGGATAGCTGGCGAACGCCCGCCGCACCTCGAGCATGACCGCCTTCACCCTCGCGAACGGGTCGGCGTCGTGTTCGACGTCGCAGACGTCGGCGTACAAGGACCGGGCGACGAGCTGTAACAGCGCGTGTTTGTTCGGAACGTGCCTGTACGTTGCTCCAAGCGCCACTCCGAGACGATCAGAGAGCGCACGCATCGTGAGGCCGTCCACCCCGCGTTCTGCCAGGAGCTCTTTGGCAGCCTCGACAATGAGGGCCTCGGACAGGCCCGGGCGTGACTCCTTCATGGCACCTGCTTCTCGCTTCGTTCGGAGAGCCTCAGTCCGTAAACCGAACCCCTTTCCACGAAAGGCACGGCTCGGTGCGGAGGGAAATGATTCGGCTCTCGTCGCCTCAGGGTCGTTCTTTGACCGCTGCAGTATCGCGCCGAGTCAGGTCCGCCACCTGCGAAGGCCTCGTCCCATGGATCTACGAAGATGCCGGTTTGGCGATCCCGGGATTCAGCAGCGTTCCCACTGGCTCCTGCGGGTAAAAGCGGTTCGTCCACTTCCGGAGCTTCTTGAAGCCGCCGGCCTCCGACTTGCCGAGGGCAGGGCGCTCCAGGTAGCGCTGGTTGTTCCAGATCAGGATGTCCTGGGGCAACGCGGACTTGATGAGGTCGAGCAACCGCGTGCGGTCCTCACGGGTGCCGCCGGGGACGTCCTCGAGCCAATACGTCCCGAAGATCTCGGTTCGGTCGTCGTCGACGGGCGTCGTCGCAATCAACACGACCCGCCATCCATCCGGCGTGTGCTCGGCGTTGAAAGCGAATCCGACACCGACCCAGTGGATCGTGATGGTGTTGCGGCGGTCCTCAGGGCGGTCGATGCCATCTGCCCAGCGACGACCAAAGCCGGCCACCGTCTGCCACGACGACTCGGACACCACCTCCCGTAGGATCACAGGGCTCATGGCGGTGCCGTGCACGAATTGGAAGTGGTGACGGTCCACCGCGTTCTCCACGACATACTGCGGGTGAACCTGCAGGTCTCGGAAGTGTGACGTCCCGTCGGGCAGAGCCGGCTGGAACCTAGTCGCAGACATCTGTGGAAAGAGCCCCTCGGTGAAATCCGGCACATCGAACGACGGTTGGCGACCCTCGACGTCATGCCAGAGATAGAGCACGTCGTTCCGCTCGACGACGGGCCACGATCGGATCCGCCGCGCCCGGTTCGGACGGTCCTCGTACGGAATCGAGACGTTGCGCCCGTCTCCATCCCAGATCCATCCGTGGAACGGGCACTGAATGCCCGAATCGACCACACACCCACCGTGGGCCAGGTTCGCCCCAAGATGTTGGCAGTACGCGTCGAGCACGTGCACGGTGCCGTCGTGGTCTCGCCACGCGGCGAGGTCCTGCCCGAAGTACCGCAGCGGGACGACGCCGTCCGCGGGCACGGTCGAGGACCAGCCGAACTGGAACCATCCGGTCGGTTTCATGCTCAGGTCGGTGCGCACGGGCCTGCTCCTCCGATCAGCCCAGGGTCTCCCGCAGGTGACAACTCGTAAGGCTTCCCGTAAGATTATCGGCACAGTTAACTGAACGCGGGGCCACCGTCACCACCTGGGAGGGCATGAACCATGACACTCGATGACCTGTTTCCGGGCGTCGACGAGGGCAGCAACTCCGTGCCTTGGTTGTCCATGCACGGAGTCCGTCCGTGACGGAACCCGACAAGACCGCCCTCGTCTTCATCGAGTGCCAGCGGGGTGTCATCGGTGACTTCTCCGTGCTCCCCGCCCTGGCGGAGTCGGCCCAGCCGATGCTCGCCACCATGGGCCGACTGGCCACCGGGGCCCGCGACAGCGGGGTCCACGTGGCGCATCTGACCTACCTTTCCGCCGTCGGAGGCCGATCGACGAACCGTCGGTCCCCGCTGATGCGGGCGACAATGGCCACAGCGGAATGGAGTGAGTCACATCCCGCAGCCCAGGTCGTCCCCGAGATCGGCGTGGGACCCGACGACCTGGTGCTGCCACGGCACCAAGGCATCTCCCCCGTGCACCGCACCGAGACGCTCGCCATCCTGCGCAACATGGGCATCGAGGAGGTCGTGGTGGCCGGCGTGTCCACGAACCTGGCCATCCCCCTCGTCGCGGTGGGTGCGGCCGACGAGGACTTCGCCGTGACCATCCCGACGGACGCCTGCATCGGTACTCCCCCGGACCACCATGCCTCCATGCTCAAGAACGGTTTGGCGTTCGTGGCTCGCTTGACCACGGTCGGCGACCTCCTCGCCGAGTGGACGGCCTGATGCCGTTGGGTTCCACCTGCCCCATGCCGGCCGGTACTCCACCGCCCATGGGGTCGTGAAAGTCGCTCTTGCTGCGGAGGCGGCGGGCTATGGCTCGGTCTGGCTGTTCGATCACCTCTTCACACCCACGAAGCTCGACAGCTCGTACCCGTTTGCGGCGGACGGCTCGTACCCGCTCGGTCCGAACGACCCTTACTTCGACCCGGTCGCGCTCATGGGCGTCCCGGCCGGCGTGACAGATCGGATTGAGTTCGGCACCCCCGTGCTGATCGCGGCGTGACGGTCACGCGTCGTGCTGGCCAAGGAGCTGGCCACCATCGATGCCTCCGCGGAAGGCCGGATGATCCTCGGAGTCGGCGCCGGCTGAATGCGCGAGGAGTTCGACGCGGTCGGTGTGCCCTTCGCGCGCCGGCACGCACTGCTGCGCGAGCACGTCGCCGTCATGCGCGCCGCCTGGAGTGACGGCGTGTCGTCGCACGACGGCGAGTTCTACCGACACGTGGAGGCAGGATTCCAGCCGTCCCCACCGCGCGGATCTATCCCGATCCTCCCGGGCGGGTACGGCGACCTCGCTCTGCGCCGGGTCGCCGAGTGGGCCGCCGTGGTCCGCAATGAGGAGACGATCAAGAACCCCCACGTGGCGGTGTCCCCCGACGCTCTGGCAGAGCGTTTGGACAAGCTGCGTGCCGCCTGTGCGAGATCGGTCGGCCCTACCAGGAATTACGGATCGTGGCAGCGGCCTCGCCGAGAGACGATCCCCGGCGTCCTCCGCGCCTACGCCGATCTCGGCGTGCACGATTGCGACCTGATGGTCTGGGGGGATTCGGCCAGGGTGATCGACGAGCTGCGCCGCTTCGCCGACGCCGTGGGGACCGAGCCGTAGCACCGCGTCAACGGGGTAACCCCAGCACCGACTCGGCGAGAATGTTCTTCTGGATCTGCGAGGCGCCCGCGTAGATCGTGCCCGCGGTCGCGTTCCAGAACGCACCGAGCCAGGATCCGCTCGTGTTGGGGGCTCCCGGATCATCCGCCCTCCAGGACCGCAGCGGTCCGCGGCCCTCAACCGTCAGCGCGTCGGGACCGAGGATCTCGAGGGCAAGCGACGTCACGAACTGGTGGTACTCGCTCCAGTAGAGCTTGGAGATCGAGGACTCGGGGCCTAGGACACCGTCCTGTAGGACCCCGGTCAGGATGCGGAGGCCCAAGAAGCGCATGATCTCACAGCGGGCGTAAGCCCGGGCAACCTCGTCCCGGACCACCGGGTCGTGGAGCCGCCCGCGTCCGGCGGCCATGGCGACCAGCCGGTCGAGCTCGGCCCGGAAGAGGATGGGGTTGGTGGCGGCCTCTTCGCCGCGCTCGAGCCCGAGGAGCGAGGTGGCGACGGCCCACCCCTCGTTCGGCTCTCCGACGACGTGGTCGGCCGGCGTGACAGCGTCGTGGAAAAAGACCTCGTTGAATTCGCTCTCCCCCGACAATGCCCGTATGGGGCGGATCTCGATGCCGGACTGATCCAGTTCGACGAGGAGGAACGTGATCCCCTTGTGCTTGGGAGCTTGGGGATCAGAGCGGGCCAGCACGAAGATCCAATTGGCCTCTCGCGCCTTGGACGTCCAGAGCTTCTGGCCGTTGATCACCCATTGGCCACCGTCGAGCACGGCACGTGTGGTCAGCGAGGCGAGGTCAGAACCCGCCTCGGGTTCGGAGAACCCCTGGCACCACAGGTCCTCGCCCGAGAGTATGCGGGGCAGGAAGCGGCGCTTCTGCTCCTCGGTGCCCCAGCGCAAGAGCGTACCGCCGAGCATCTTGATGCTCATGTTGTCGTTGAAGCCCATGGCGGGCACGCCGGCCCGAGCCATCTCTTCGGTGAGCACGACCTGCTCCAACTTGGTCATTCCCCCACCGCCGTACTCGACTGGCCATGCGACCCCGAGCAGGCCGTTGGTGTGCAGTGTCGCCCGCCATTTTGTGACGAAGGCATCAGCCTCGTCCCGGTCGGCGATGGCGCCGAGGCCCTGCCATCCCCGAGGCAGGTTGTCACGCAGGAACGCCTGGACACGGGCGCGGAACGCTTCGGCCTCTTCTGAGTAGCGCGGGTCCATCGCTCCTGCCCGCTCGCTCAGTGCCCCGTGAAGCGCGGCGGGCGCTTCTCGAAGAAGGCGGTCGCTCCCTCCGCGTAGTCGTTCGACGTCGAGACGACGCCTTGCGCCAGCTGTTCTTCGAAGAGGACCGTCTCCAGGCCGATGTCGAAAGAGCGCGTCAGCAGTGACCGCGTGTAGCGCACGACGTGAGAGGGCAGCATGCCAAGCGCCTCGGCCCGCGCCTGGGCTCGTTCGACGAGGTCGCCTTCCTCGGCGAGCTCGCCGATCATCCCCCACTCGTACGCGTCGGCCGCGCCGACCGCGTCTCCGAAGAGGAGCATCCGACGCGCCCGTGCGGCGCCGACCAGGCGAGGCAGGAGGAGCGAGATCGCCCCATCCGGCACGAGAGAACGGGCCACGAAGGCGGCGACGAAGCGGGCGTCCTCGGCCGCCACGCAGTGGTCAGCAGCCAGCGCCAAGGTGAGCCCGAGTCCGGCACACGCCCCATGCACGGCCGAGACGATCGGGACGCTCGAGCGCAAGATGCGCTCGGTCAGCCTGGACGACGACCGCGCCATGGCGTGGGCGAGGTCGACGCCGCGCTGGCCCCCGCCGGCGCGCAGGTCCATGCCGGCGCAGAAGCCACGGCCCTTCCCCCGCAGCACGACACAGGTGGTGCCGTCGGACTCTGCCGCATCGAGCGCATCGAGCAACTGGTCCCGCAAGGCGGTGTCGATGGCGTTGTAGGCGTCGGGACGGTTGAGGACCAAGTGGGCGACGCCCCCGGACCGCTCCACCAAGAGCTCCATTATCGACGACTGTACCGAAAGTCTTCCGGTACCGCTACCATCGCCCCGTGCCGACGCCGCCAGCCCGGACCAGAGTGGCCGTGGCCGACGGGGTGGGCGGCGACCCGGAGGCCGTGACACAGGCCCTCGAAGGGTTCGACCCGGGGTCGACCGACCTCCTCCTGGGCTGGGTTCCCGACAGCCAGTTGCTGTCCGGGCTCGAGCGGTACGCCGACGTGGCCACAGTGATGGGCGGGTTCGCCCTGCGCGCTCCGATCGACGCCGGGGCCGTGCGCTACGTGACGGTACGCCTCGGCGTCGTGCCGGCGCTTCTGCGCGGGCCGCTTCGACCCCACGTGCTCGTCGCCCCGGTCGCGCCGGTCGACGGCGGGTTCCTCCTCACCACCGAATCGGGCTGGCTCCGGGCCGCCATCGATGCCGGCGCCGACGTACTCGGGATCGAGCGCAGCGGCGTGCCCGTGCTCGATGCCGGACCACCCCTCCCAGCCGATCGGGTCCGCGTCGTCGGTCGGAGCGACGCGCCTGCGACAGAGGTCCGGTGGGGCGAGCCGCAGGACGTCCACCGCGCCATCGCCGAACGGGTTGTGCCCCTGATCCCCGAAGGCGCCCGGGTGCAGTACGGCCCCGGCCCCGTGGGTACGGCCGTCATCGACGCCATCGAACGCCCCGTCCACGTCGACACCGGCATGCTGTCGGATGCCGTCATGGAGCTGGACCGCCGGGGGCTCCTCGTCGGCCGCGCTTACGCGCCGTACAGCGGCGGCACCCGGGCGCTCTACGACTGGGCGCCCGGGCGCGCTGTCGTCGACCGCATCGAGCACACGCATGACCCGGTCCGCCTCGGAGGTGAACCGCCGCTCATCGCAGTGAACACCGCGCTCGAGATCGACCTGGACGGCCAGGTGAACGTCGAGGCGGTCGGGGGTTCCGCCGTGGCCGGCATCGGGGGGCATCCCGACTACGCGTTCGGCGCCGCCCGGTCGGCGGCAGGGCTCAGCGTCGTGGCGCTGCCCACGGAGCGCGGGCCCCACCGCACTCTCGTCGAACGCCTGGCCGCGCCGGTCACCACGCCGTCACACGACGTGGACGTCGTCGTGACCGAGTTGGGCGTGGCCGATCTGCGAGGCCTGGACCGCTCCCGCCGGCGTGCCGCGCTGGCTTCGCTGTGGCCGTGAACGCGGCTGGTTGTGATCGCCACCGACCTTCGTTATAGTCACCCTTACGATATTGGTGTCGACTGTCGCCGGGGGGCGGAGGTGAGCGTGAGCCAGCAATGCCTGACCGGGACGGTCGAGACGGGGTTGTCTCCCTGTCGGCACGACTTTGGTCCCCACGCCGCGCCATGACGGTCGCCCCCCCGGGATCAACGACGGAACTCCGAGCGGCGTTGACCGACTGGTTGCGAGCGCACAGCGAGGAGTATGTGGCCGCCCGCGCCGAGAACGAGCCCGTGGCCATCGAGGACGCGATGCGCGCTGACCGTGTTTTCCAGCGGGCGCTCTGGGACGCCGGGTTCACCCGACACGGTTGGCCCGAGTCGGTCGGCGGGACCGGCGGCAGCGCGGAGCTACGGGCCACGCTCTACGAGCACCTGGCACTCGAGGGATACCGAATCCCCCTCCCTCTCAGCACGCTCGAGGTGCTCGGACCCGTGATGGTGCAGGTTGCGCCGGAACTCAGTGCGCGCTTCCTCGGTGCCTGCATCCGGGGCGACGAGGTGTGGTGCCAGGGGTTCTCCGAGCCCGAAGCCGGCAGCGACCTGGCGGCGCTGCGATGCCGGGCCGTTCCCGACGGCGACGGCTGGCGGGTCAGCGGGCAGAAGCTGTGGTCGAGCTTCGGCAGCATGTCCGACAAGTCCGCCGCCTTGGTGCGCACGGGGCCCGAGGGCCACCGCGGCATCAGCATGTTCCTCATCGACATCGATTCCCCCGGCATCGAGGTGCGGGCGACCAGGGCCAGCAGCGACCGCAACGAATTCGCGGAGACCTTCTTCGACGACGTCTTCGTGCCGGGCGACCGGGTCGTCGGGGAGATCGACGCCGGCTGGGGCATCGCCATGACGCTCCTGCAATGGGAGCGCGGCATGTACGCCTGGCAGCGCCAGGCCGTTCTCCACGCCCGCCTGGCTGAGGTCGCGCGCTCCATCCCGCACCCGAACCCGGCGGAGGCACGGGCCATCGCCGACGCCTGGGTGCGCGTCACCGCACTCCGCTCGGCGGCCGCCCGCACGGTGCGGCGATTGGCCGCCGGCGAGAACCCGGGTCCGGAGATCTCCGTCGACAAGGTGCTCCTGGCCACGACGGAACAGTCGGTCGAGGACCTGTTCCGCCTCCTCGACCCCGCCGGATTCGTGCTCGGGCACACGGACCGCGACACGCTGCATCGTGCGGACTGGTTCTACGCCCGCATGGCCACCATCTACGGCGGCGCGATCGAGATCCAGCGGTCGATCATCGCCGAGCGTGTCCTCCACCTCCCCCGGGCGGGTGGGCGATGACCTTCGTGGAGGACGAGCTAGGGCGGACAGCGAACAACCTGTTCGGGGGCCGAACCGGGCCGGTGACCGTGACCCACCTGGCGGATCTGGGGTGGGAGGAGCTGGTGGCCGACGAGCCCGCACTGGCCGTCGGGATGCTGGCCGAAGCGCAGGGCCGCCACCGCGGCAGCTCGCGGATCGTCGAACTCGAGATGGGCCGTGTGCTCGGGCTCGACCCCGCTGCCGTTGCGCTGGGTTTGCCCTGGCAAGGTACGGCGATTGCGGCACCGCCTGCTGACGTAGTCCTCCTGGCCGACGCGGCCGAGGCGCCGCTCATCTTGGTGCCCGTGCTGACGGGCGACGCGGTCACGCTGTACCCGTTGGAGTCCTCCACGCTCGTCGCCGTACCGATCGTGGGCGTGGACGCCGCAGCAGGTTGGACGCGCGTGACCGGGACGGTGAGCTCCGAGGCGGGTACGACGATCACCCGTGACGTGTGGGTCGGTGCGGTCGGCGCGGGGCGACTGGCGCTGGCGCATGAGCTGATCGGGGTGGCACAGGCGATGCTCGACCTCGCGGTGCGCCATGTCACGGACCGGACACAGTTCGGCGTGGCGCTGGGGACGTTCCAAGCCGTGCAGCACCGCCTCGCCGACGTCCACGTCGACCTGGAAGCGGCACGGGCGATTGCCCGCACGGCGTGGATTGGTGGCGATCCGAATACGGCGGCCGCAGCGCACCTCGCGGCCGGCCGGGCGGTCACGACGGCCACCGGCCACTGTCACCAGGTGATGGGGGCCATCGGCTGCACCTGGGAGCACGACATGCATCGCTTCATCCGGCGAGGCCTGATGCTCGACTTGCTCCTCGCTCCAGACGACTGGACATGGGCCGGCCTGGTGGCGTCGGCCCGGTCAAGCGAGAGGACCGATCTCTTCGGGTAACGCCTGCGCCGCCTTGACGGAAGCCGATTGGCGGCCAGGACCCGGATATATAGACTGCCTTTCGGTAAGTAGATCGATATAGGGCAAGGGGGCCGGGAATGACCGACATCAGCTGCGCTGATCGGGTCTGCATCGTGACCGGTGCCGGGCGCGGCATCGGCCGAGAGTACGCGCTGCTGCTTGCGCGCTACGGCGCCATGGTGGTGGTCAACGACGTGGGCGGTGCTCGCGACGGGACCGGGAGCGACGCCGGGCCGGCTCAGGAGGTGGTCGACGAGATCACGTCGTCGGGCGGCACCGCGGTCGTCAATACGGACGACATCAGCACGTGGGACGGCGGCCAGGCCATCGTCCGTCAGGCCATCGATACCTTCGGAGAGCTGCACGTGGTGATCAACAACGCCGGGATCCTGCGCGACCGGATGCTCTTCTCCATGACGGAGGCCGAGTGGGACGATGTCATCCGAGTGCACCTCAAGGGCACGTTCGTCACGTCACGGCATGCGGCGGCGTATTGGCGCGGCCAGGCCAAGAACGGCGCGGAAAATGACGCGCGTCTCATCAATACGACGTCGGTGGCGGGCATCTATGCCAATCCCGGTCAGACCAACTACGGCGCAGCCAAGGCTGGCATCGCCGCGTTCACTCAGATCGCCGCCCTCGAGCTTGGCCGCTACGGCGTGACCTCCAACGCCGTCGCCCCGGGTGGGCTCACTCGCCTCACCGAAGATCTGACGCTGCCGGACGAGATGTTGGACCGCTTCCAGCCACGTTGGGTCGCGCCGCTCGTCGTGTGGCTGGCCTCTCCCCGGTCGCCCGACATCACCGGGCAGGTGTTCGAGTCGTCGGGCGTCGTGTTCGGCGTCGCAGAGGGCTGGCACCGCGGGCCGGCGACGACCGACGTGCCCGCCACGCCCGAGGAGGCGGAGGTTCTGGCGCGCAAGTTCCTAGCCGACGCGACGCCACGGACGACCATGGCGGAGGTTGTCTGATGGCCCGCGTGGCCATCGTGACGGGAGCGAGCCGGGGTATTGGGGCGGCCATCGCCGTGCGGCTCGCGGCACACGGCATGCACGTCGCGGTGACCGCGCGGACCGTCGAGCCCGAGCCCGGCCGTACGGGGTCTCTGACCGAGGTGGCGCAGCGGATCCGCTCCGCCGGCGGCATGGCCGTCGCAATCGGCGCGGATCTCTCCATTCCCGACGACCGCCGGCGCATCGTCGACGAGGCGACACGCCAGCTCGGTTTCGTCGATGTCCTGGTCAACAACGCCGCCGTCACCTTCTTGTACCCCTTCACCGAGTTCCCCGAGAAGCGGTGGCGACTCATGTTCGAGGTGCAGGTCCGTGCGCCGTACGAACTCGCCCAGCTGGTCGTGCCCGCGATGGTCGAGCGGGGAGAAGGGTGGATCCTCAACATCTCCTCGCAGATCGCCGTGCACCCGGAGGGACCGCCGTTCCCCGCGGTGCACATTGCGCCGTGGACGACCTACGGCATGGTCAAGGCCGCGATCGACCGCTTTTCCACTTCCCTGGCGGCCGAGCTCTCCCCTCACCGGGTGGCGGTCAACGCCCTCGCGCCGTGGGACAACGTGGCAACCCCGGGGGCCACCGCCCACGACCTGGTGGAGGGGTTCCCACTCGAAAGCCCCGAATTGATGGCAGAGGCCGCCTTGCTCCTGTGCACGGGAGATCCAGCGGTCCTCACCGGCCGCGTCGCCTACAGCCAGCCACTGTTGGCCGAGCTGGCATCGGGTGCTCTGGAATCACGATGACCGAGCAGGAACGGGAGGATTCATGACCAACGTCCGAGACGCACTGATCATCGACGGAGTCCGCACTCCGAGAGGCAAAGGCCGGGCAACCGGCGCACTGCACCATCTGCACCCGCAAGACCTCTTGGGACAGTGTCTCAATGCGCTCGTCGAGCGCAACGGCTTCGACCCGTCCGAGGTCGACGACGTCATCATGGGGAACGGCAACTCGGTCGGCGACCACAACGCCGACATCGCCCGCCTCGCCGTGCTCGACTGCGGATGGCCGGTGGAGGCGCCCGGCCTCACCATCAACCGGTTCTGCGGGTCGGGACAACAGGCGGTCAGCCTCGCCGCCATGGGCATCCGCGCCGGCTTCCAGGAACTCGTGGTCGCCGGTGGGGTTGAGTCGATGTCGCGTTGGCCGGCGGACCAGACACCCCTCTTGATCGACGGGGACAACCCACACCTTCGCCAGCGCTACCCAATGGTACCCCAGGGGATCTCGGCCGATGCCATCGCTGCACTCGAAGGCTTCTCGAGAACCGACTGCGACGACCTCGCGGTCACCAGTCAGGAACGGACGGCCAAGGCGATCGCCGAAGGCCGGTTCGACGGGAGCATCATCGCCGTGCACAACGCGGACGGCACCGTGGCACTCGACCACGAGGAGCACCCCCGGCCGGGGACGACCCTCGAGGCGCTGTCGGGGCTTGTGCCGTCCTTCCAAGCGATGGGGACAGAGATCCTCCCCGGCATGGATCGGTCCTTCGACTCCATGGTCGCCGAGGTCTATCCCGGTATCGGGACGCTCGAGCACGTGCACCACCCCGGCAATTCGTCCGGTGTCGTCGACGGCGCGTCGGCCATGCTGCTGGCTTCGCCCGACTACGCCCAGGCACATGGCCTCGTGCCACGCGGACGCATCGTCATGGGGGCAACCGCTGGAGCGGAGCCCGTGATCATGCTGACGGCACCTGCCCCCGCCGCCCGGCGTTGCCTGCAGCTCGCCAGCATGGCCGTCGGTGACATCGACCTCTGGGAGATCAACGAGGCGTTCGCCTCGGTCGTGCTCAAGGCCATTCGCGATCTCAACCTCGATCCCGAGACGGTCAACGTCAACGGTGGCGCGATGGCACTCGGGCACCCGATCGGGGCGACCGGGGCCATGCTGATAGAGACGGCGCTGGACGAGCTCGAGCGCACCGATCGGACGACGGCGCTCATCACGATGTGCACGGGCGGTGGGATGGGCACCGCGACCATCATCGAACGCATCTGAGTCGCTCGTGGACTTTGCCTACTCGCCCGAAGAAGAGGCCAAGCGGCACGAGGTCAAGGCCTGACTCAACGAACACCTCGTGGGCGATGTGGCGCTGCTCGGTCAGTCCACCCGGTTCACCCCCGAAGACAGGAAGGGGCGCGTCGCGCAGGAGTACGCCCTCGCTGACGGCCCGGTCCGTGCGGGTTTCTTCGGGGAGAGCCTGCTCGGGCCCACGCTCATCGCGTTCGGTACCGAGCAGCAGCAGGCCCGCTTCCTGCCGCCCATCCTGCGCGGTGAGGACTACTGGTGCCAGGGCTTCAGTGAGCCGGGGGCCGCTCGGACCTGGCCTCGGTCACGACCCGTGCGGTCATGGACGGCCATGCGTGGCACGTCGACGGGCAGAAGGTGTGGACGAGCCAAGCGCAGTTTGCCGACTGGATCTTCGCCCTCTGCCGCACCGAAGGGGACTCGCAGCGGCACCACGGCCTGAGCATGTTGTTGGTCCCCATGGACCAGCCGGGGGTAGATGTCCGACCGCTGGTGGAGATGACGGGAAGCGACCACTTCTGCGAAGTGTTCTTCGATGACGCTCGCACGGGTGTCGATCACGTCGTCGGTGCTCCCGGTTGGGGGTGGGACGTCGCCATGGGGACGCTCGGATTCGAACGTGGCACGGCCTTCCTGGCTCAGCAGTTGCGCTTCGCCAAGGGTCTCGACCTCGCAGTCGCGTTAGCTCGCGAGAAGGGAGCCACCGGCGAACCCGTCGTCCGACAGCGACTCGCACACTGCTATGCCGGCCTGGAGATCATGCGCTACAGCGGCTACCGGACCGTCACCCGTATCGCTCAGCACGGCACGCCTGGTCCGGAGTCCCCGGCGGCCAAGCTGCAGTGGTCGACCTGGCACCAGGCAATGGGTGAATTGGCGGCGGATCACTTGGGACCGGAGTCGACGATGATCCTCGGGGAGGATCATCGCTACGCCGAAATTGCAGCACTCGTTCCTGTTCAGCCGGGCCGACACGATCGACGCAGGCTCCTCAGAGGTGCAACGCAACATCATCGGTGAGCGTGTGCTGGGTCTGCCCAGAGTCTGACGGGTCTTCCCGAAGTGAGAACAGACCGGTCACGACGAGCGGGCTCGTTTCCCCAGCAAAGACCCGATGCCGCCAATGAGAAGATCGAGACCCATACGGAACGTCTCGTCGCTCAGCGCGGTCATAGGCTCCAGGTCGCCCAGGAGGGTCAGCACCGGGAAGGCCGACGCATCGAGATGGCCCACCGCGTCCGCGATCCCGGCACGGACGGCCTCATCCTGTTCTCCCGGCTCCGACTGAAGTCCCCGTTCCAAGGTCACGAACCCTCGGGCGTACGCCGAGCACGCGACGTGGGCGTGTGCTGCGTCGACAGGACTGAGCCCGGCTGCCACGAGTCGCGTGAGATCGGCCTCGAGCCGGTCCATCACGACGGGAAAGATCCCAGGCTGTGCGAGGACGAAGCGCGACCGCAGGGAGAACAGCTCCAGGTAGACGGGGACCCGACTGAGCTCGGTGCGGAAGGACGTGAACGACGTGCGGAGCTCGGTGACCCATGGGCCCTCACCCATCGGCTTCCATCGACGATAGACATCGGCGGTGACTCGCTCGGCCAGTGCAACCAGGAGCTCATCTTTGTTCCGGAAGTACCAGTAGATACTCGTGACACCTGCGTCGACCTGACGGCTCAACGCAGGCATGCTCAGGGCACTCAGTCCGTCGTGCTCGACCAACTGATACGAGGCTTCAAGGATCTCCTCGCGGCTCAACGAACCCCGGGCGCGTCGGGTTCGTATCGGGTTCGACGATCGCCGGGCCGAGGTCGACGGTGTCAACGCAGCGCGTACTGCTGCCGGATTCCGGCGATCAGGAGTCGCAGGCCGAATTGAAATTGGTTGTCGTCGAGCCACATCACCCGCTCGAAATCGTCGAGCTGCCCCAGCGTCGGAAACTTCGATGCATCGAGGTGATGGAGTTTCTCGGTCATCGCCTCGTCGACCGCCTCGGATTCAAGTCCGTGCTCCAGAATGACGAAGCCCCGGGTGAAGTTCGAGCAGGCGTTGAACGCCTCGGCAGCTTGCTCGGCGCTGAGGCCTGCTCGCATGAACAGTGACAGGCCGTCGTCGAGGCGGCGGAAGATCGCAGGAGCGAACGCGGCGCGTGTGAAGAGCAGGCGCGCCCGGTACGCGAACACCTCTCGATAGATCGGTGTCGCCTCGAGGAGATTGCGAAACGCCGTGAAGTAGTCGACGAGTTCGTCATCCCAGGCCCCGTCTCCGATCGGTGGGAGCTTCAGGTACATGTCCCTAGTCACCCGGTCGGTGAGCGCCTCCAAGAGGTCGTCCTTGCTTCGGAAGTACCAGTAGATGCTCGTCACGCCCGATTTCAGCTGCTTGGCCAATGCCGGCATGCTGAGCTGCTGGAGGCCCTGCGCCTCCACGAGCTCCTGGGCCCCATCGAGGATTTCCTCCCGGCTGAGCGATCCCCGAGCCCGACGCGTCGAACGCCCCCTCGGACTCGCCGTTGCCGTTGCGCTCTTGCTGCGTTTCGGAGCGCCGTCGGCCGCCTTGCTTGTGTCTCTACGGCCGTTTGCCGCCATATCTTCTACGGTATCGCGCTCGGTAGCGGATCCGGTACATCGGCGCGGCTGTGCCGCATCGCCGCTGGCAGAATCCTCATTATGTCCTCTTTCTGTTCAAGCTCAACCCTCTGCGGATCGATCCCCCTCCGCCGGAAGGCGGGTGCTTGGCCTTACGGTATGGGCTACCGAGTACTTGACGCTTTCATCAAGTTTCGCTAGACCGTGGTCCGTCCAGTCGAGTGAGGGTGGCTGATGCACTTCGAGGCGACCGAGCTGACTGATGGGGAGCGCGCGCTGCAGCGTGAGGTCCGTGCCTTCCTCACAGCCGAGCTGGGCGAGGCCACCGTCCAGCCGGGGCTGGGGTTCAACAGCGCGAAGGACCCCGAGTTCTCGCGGCGTCTGGCCGCACGCGGCTGGGTCGGCATGGCACTGCCCAGGGCCTACGGGGGACACGATCGCTCTGCGGTCGACCGCTTCGTCGTCGTCGAGGAGCTGCTGCGATGGGGGGCACCCATCGGACATCACTGGGTGGCAGACCGCCAGATTGGGCCGCTGATCGCCCGGTACGGCACGGAGCACCAGAAGCGGCGCTTCTTGCCCGGCATCTGCCGGGGGGAACTCTCCTTCTCCATTGGGATGAGCGAACCGGACAGCGGCAGCGACCTGGCCTCGCTCGTGACGAAGGCCACACCTGCCAACGGCGGGTGGACGGTCTCGGGAACGAAGGTGTGGACGACGGGCGCGCACGTGCACGATTGGATCGTCGTGCTGTGTCGCACAACCCCGCGGGAGAAGGTGACCGACAAGCGCTCGGGCCTCTCACAGATGCTTGTCGACCTGAAGGCACCGGGTGTCCAGGCTCGCCCGATCCCTTTCATCGACGGGACGGCCGACTTCTGCGAAGTCGTGTTCGATGAAACGTTCGTCTCCGACGACCTGGTGTTGGGAGAGGTCGGAGCCGGCTGGACGCAGAACGCATCCGAACTGGTGTATGAGCGTGGCGGACCGGACCGATTTCTGAGCACATACCTGGTCGTAGAGGAGTTCCTGCGCGAGTGCGGCTCCGAGACCGTCACCGATGCGGCTCTCGAGACGATCGGGAACGCGGTTGCGCACTACTGGGTCCTGCACGCACTCTCGCTGTCCCTGGCACGCGCGATCGATGACGGCAGGATGCCGACGACCGAGGCCGCCCTGGTGAAGGAGCTGGGTACCCGATTCGAGCAGGACGTCGTCAATGCCATCCTTTCCCTGATCGACTTCGAGCCCGACTTGGCTGCTTCGGGGCTGTTCGAGCGGTTGCTTGTCACCGCGACGCTTACCGCTCCCTCGTTCACGATCCGAGGTGGGACGAACGAGGTGCTCCGTTCCATCGTGGCCAAGGGCCTCCGCCCCCAGGTCGAGACGCGATGAGCCCCACCGACAGCCTTGTCGCCCAGACCGTCGACCGGCTGCTGACCGACTGTTGCACGCCCGAGGCGCTTGAGCGAGCCGAGGCCGAGGGGTGGTGCGCGCCCGTATGGGACCGCCTGGTGACGGCCGACTTCACGCATATTTCGCTGCCCGAGGAGTCCGGGGGCTCGGGCGGATCACTCGGTGACGCGGCCGACGTCCTGAAGGCCCTCGGCCGCTACGCGGCCTCGGTACCCTTCGCCGAGACGGCGATGCTCGGAGGCTGGCTGCTGGCCAGAGCTGGCTTAACGCTGCCGGACGGACCGATCACGGTGGTTCCGGAGCTCTTGCGCCTGCAAGCGGACCGGATCGCTGGACGCACTCGATTGGCCTGGGGGGCGCGAGCGCAGGCGATCGCGGCAATCGTCGACACGACCGATGGCCTGGTCGTCACATTGATCGACCCCTCGGATGTCACGATCGAGCCCGGGTCGAACCTCGCTGGCGAGGCGAGAGAGACGGTCGGCTTCGACGTACGGCTCACGGGAGCTTGCCACGCCGCCCCAGCCGGAGTTGATATCGGGTCGCTGCGGCGACGGGGCGCCCTAAGCCGTGTCCTGTTGATGGCGGGGGCCGCCGAGGCGATGAGCGACCTGACCGTCCGCTACACACACGAGCGCCATCAGTTCGGTCAACCGATCGCGCGCTTCCAAGCCGTGCAACAGCATCTGGTCACTGTCGCGCAATGCGCCGCCAAACTCTCCGTGGCGGCCGACCTCGCGGTGCGGGCGCTCGAGCGGGGTCCCGCGGAACTGGAGATTGCAGCAGCCAAGGTCATCGCGGACGAGGTTGCCGTTGTCGGGACCCGCGCCGCCCACCAGGCGCACGGTGCCATGGGCATGACGCGGGAGTACCCGCTCCATCGCCTGTCCCGAGGCCTCTGGTCGTGGCGCCATGAGTACGGTCACGCCCGAAGCTGGAGCCGTCGGCTGGGCGATCTGGCGTTCGCCGCCGGGGCCGACAGACTGTTTCCGCTGGCCACGGGCTCATGAGCCTGAGTTGACAGATTTGTCAAATTCCGACACACTGAGTTGGAGGAACGACGGGTTCCCGCACCCCGAACTCAGGTCCCGAGGAGGTGCCGACATGGCTGTTCTCGATCAACCTGTCGCAGCCGAAGCCATCACGTACGGCATCTACGACGCCGACGAGCACTACTACGAGCCCGAGGACGCGATCTCCCGACACCTTGAGCGCAAGTACCGCCACGCGGTGCGCTGGATCGAACTGGACGGGCGCAAGACGTTGCTCGTCAACGACCGGCTCCTCAAACTCATCCCCAACCCGACGTACGACCCCGTCGGCGTGCCCGGGTCCCTTGAGTCGTACTTCCGGGGCCACAATCAGGAGGGCAAGGAAGTGCGCGACCTCATCGAGATGCAGCGCATCCAGCCCGAGTACCGGGACCGTGCCAAGCGCATCGGGGCCATGGACACCCAGGGTGTGGACTTTGCCTGGCTGTTGCCGAGCCTCGGACTGGGGCTGGAGGAGATGCTGAGCGACGACGCCGAAACGGTGGCTGCTGTCTTCAGCAGCTACAACCGATGGTTGGAGGAGGACTGGGGGTACGACCGCGACGGTCGCATCCAGACCGGGCCACTTCTCTCCCTGTTGGACCCGGCGGCGGCAGAGGCCGAGCTCGAGCGGGTGATCGGGCTCGGCGCGCGCTTCATCACGCTGCGCCCTGCGCCGGTTGCCGTCCCGGGGCGCCCGCGCTCGCTCGGTGACCCCGCCCACGACCGGGTCTGGGCGCTGGCCGCCGAAGCGGGCGTCGTCGTGGCGTTCCACGCAGCCGACTCCGGCTATGGGAAGTACACGATCGACTGGGGCGAAGGGGACCACTTCACCGGGCTTCGTGGCTCACCGTTCTCGGAGGTGCTCGGCATCCACATCGAGCGTCCCGTCTTCGACACGATGGCCGCTCTCGTGTGCCACGGTGTCTTCGACCGTCATCCGACCTTGCGCGTGGCAACGGTCGAGCTCGGTGCGGGCTGGGTGCCGGAGTTACTGCGCCGCTTCCGTGCTGCGTACGGCAAACTGCCCCAGGATTTCGGCCGCGACCCGATCGACTCGTTCCGCGAGCACGTCTGGGTCGCCCCGTTCTACGAAGACGACATGCGGCTCCTGCGGGACGCCATGGGCGTGGAGCGCCTGCTGCTCGGGTCCGACTGGCCCCACCCCGAGGGACTGAGCGAGCCCCGGGCTGCGGTCGGCGACTTCGACGTGTTGGAAGCGGATGAGCAGCGCCGGGTGCTGCGCGAGAACCTGCGCGAGCTCTCGGGACGCTGACCGGCCCGCAGGAGGGATCAAGCCTTGCTCTGGAACTTGTCGATCGTCTGCCGTATGTCATCGGTCGAGAAGGACTCGCTCTCGGCGGCGAAGGCGAACGGTGCCACTCGCTGGATCGCAGCCTGAATGTGGAGATTGATGGCCCGCTTCGTCTCTTCGACGGACTGCTGCGGTTGCTGGGCAAGCCTGTTCGCCAGGCCGACGGCAGATTCCATCAGCGCGTCGGGGGGCACGACGAAATTGGCCAACCCGAGGTCGACGCAGTCGGCGGCCGGGATCTGCTCCCCGGTCATGAGGTAGTACTTGGCCTTGAGGACACTCATGAGGAGTGGCCACGTGACGGCACCACCGTCGCCGGCGACGAGGCCGATGCTGACGTGGGGGTCGGACATGAATGCGTCCTCGGCGATGTAGACGATGTCGCAGCTCACCGCCACACTGCATCCCAGGCCCACCGCGGGGCCGTTCACCGCCGCAATGAGCGGCTTGGGGAACTCGACCATCGCGTCGAGCAGCCGGCGGGCGCCCCGGAGGGACTCGCGGCGGTGCTGCGGGTCCTCGTAGTCGCGGATGAAGTTCGGGATGTGACCGCCGGCGCTGAAGGCCCGCCCAGCCCCGGTCAGCACGACCGATCGGACCGAGCGATCGGCGGCCAGGTGCTCCCACACCTCACGCATGGCCTTGTGCAGGGCATCGACGAAGGCATTCCGCATTTCGGGATTGTTCATGGTCACGATCGCAACCGGGCCGTCGTGGTCAATGCGCAGCTCAGGGGCGGGGGCGTAGGGCATCGGACCTCCAAACTCGACAGAAATGTCAAGTATTGTCGAGCGGGTCGGGGCCCGCAACCGGCACCCCGGCGCCGAGGCGTCGGGTGGCAGAAACGACAAGGGGGCAGCGAATGACTTGGGTCCGCAGAAGCGATCATCGGACGGCGGTGGCGTGGTGAGCCCCTCGGCGATCAGAGTCGGGATCATCGGGGTCGGTTGGGGCTCGCTGGTGCAAGCACCCGCGTTCAGGATGGTGCCCCCGTTCGAGGTGGTCGCATTGTGCTCCCGTCAGCACGACCGCGTTGCCGCCGCGGGTGAGCGCCTCGAGATCGCCGACGTATCGACGGATTGGAGAACGTTCGTGGAGCGCGACGATCTCGACCTCGTCTCCGTGTGCACTCCGGTCGATCTCCATCACGAGCAGGTGTTGGCTGCGATTGCCACCGGCAAGCACGTCCTGGTCGAGAAGCCATTGGCACTGGACAGTATCCAGACTGCGGAGATGCTCGCCGCCGCCGAGAATGCCGGCGTCCGGCATGCGGTGTGCTTCGAAGGTCGCTGGGAGCCGACCCGTTTGCGGATCTGGGAGTCGATCGCCTCCGGTCATCTCGGGGTGCCCTACCTCGCCAGCGGTGAGGCGGCCGCCGACTACTGGCATCCGGTCCGTGGCATGCAGTCCGAATGGATGTACCGAAAGGACCGAGGCGGTGGGTACCTGATGGGTATGGCATCGCACGACATCGACTTCATGTGCGCTCTCTTCGGAGAGCCGTCGGCCGTCTGTGCCGACGTCCGGACGACCGTGAAGGAGCGGCTGCGCCAAGACGGAACCACCCTCGAAGTCGATGCGGACGACACCTCGGCACTGCTGCTGCGAATGGCCAACGGGATGCTGGTCACCATCACGGCCACTGCGGTGGCCCTAGGTCGCGCCGACCGCTCGTTCGATGCGTTCGGCAGCGCAGGATCGGTGCGTTTTCGTGGCCCACTGATGGGTGAGGGCGACGTGGAGCTCCGAGCGGGCAGGGCTGGCGACGACGGGATGGTCGACCTCGCGCTGCACGACCGCATGCCCGCGAGCGGCGTCGCATTGCCGGCGCGGCGCTCGGCCAGCGCCGTTCGCACGCGCTGGCGCTGATGCTCGAGGACTGGCTCCCTGCCTTCGACGGAGAGGCCACGGTGGTCCCTACGCTGGTGGACGGGCATCGTGTCCAGAGGGTCGTCGACGCCGCCCTCCGCTCCAGCGCCGGTGAGGGCTGGGTCACCCTGGAAACTTGACAAAACTGTTGAGTAGGTCGGCGCGGTGCGGTTCATGTACCAGTACCCCGAGACCCACGGCAGTCAGGGCGACATGCTCGACGCGGGCCCGGTCGCCGAGCTGGCCGCCCGCGCCGAGTCGTGCGGCTGGAGCGGGTTCGCCTTCACCGAGCACCCGGCACCTGGCTCGAAGTGGCTCGAATCGGGCGGCCATCAGAGCCTCGACCCATTCGTTGCCCTCGGGCACGTCGCGGCCGTCACCACGCGCATGCGGCTGCTCACCTTCCTGACCGTCCTGCCCTACCGGAATCCGAACCTGGTGGCCAAGGCGGCAACGACCGTCGACCGGCTGTCGAACGGGCGGTTCATCCTCGGTGTGGGCACGGGCTACATGAAGGCCGAGTTCCACACGCTGGGCGTCAATTTCGATGATCGGAACGACCTTTTCGACGAGGCCCTCGACGTGTTGCCACTGCATTGGAGCGGTCAGCCGTTCGACTACGAGGGCCAGGGCTTCAGCGCCCGACAGACCATCGGATTGCCCCGGCCCGCGCAGAACCCGATCCCGATCTGGATCGGTGGCAACAGCGCGCGCACGCGGCGGAGAGTCGCGCGCGGAGCCCAGGGCTGGATGCCGCTCACCAGCGCGGTGGACATCTCCGCCACCACCCGGACGCCTCGCATTGATTCCGTCGAAGACCTCGGCCGACGCATCCGTGCGCTCCGCGCTGATGCGGCGGAGCGGGCGGATGGCATCGACGTCGCCGTCGCCTACACGGACCCGACCATCGCCAGGCCCGACGAGGACGTCGAACGCCACCGTGAGGCGATGGGCCGGATTATGGAGATCGGCGCGACCTGGATCGTCCTTCCCGCGCCACCCGCGGTGTACCCGGAGACCGCCGAGCTGATGGAGTCGTTCGCTGTGAACTACATCGCACCCGGACCTCCCGAATGGTCGGGTGTCCCGCAGTCGGGCTCTTGACCCGACCCAACGGGCGGAATGGGCCGGGCTGGACGGCTGGATGCGGCGTTACTCGTTGCCCTTTCGGTAAGACTTGCGATACGGTGGCCCTGGTCCTGTTGAGGGGGTGCCATGAGTGATGCCATCGGACTCCGAGCCGCCGGGGCCCTGCACTGCAACCTGAACGTCTCCACCCTCGCCGGCGCGGTGGGGGTGTACGAATCGCTCGGGCTCCGCGTCAAGATGCGCAGCCGCGCCGAAGGGCAGGATGCCAGTCCGATGGGGCTCGGCCACACCACGACCAGTGAGGCGTGGTTCCTCTATGACGCCCGGGGCGGGCGTGGCGCACCGGCCATCGAGCTGGTCGAGTGGATCGCACCGAAGACCTCGGGAGAGGCATATGGGCACCCCGGCGAGGTCGGTATGCAGGCCTTGGGGCTCGATGTCCCCGACGTCAGCGATGCGGTGCGCGCCGCGACTGCCCAGGGCGCCCGTCTGCGCCCGGGAGGGCCCGCCGGCGTGGGCGCCGTCATCCTCGACGCCGATGGCGTGGCGTTGGAACTGTCGCCGGCGCCGGTCGAGTCGCCCATCCTGCGCTACGCCCGGATCGTCTGTGCCGATCTGGAGCGGTCGGCGCGGTGGTACGGCATGCTCGGATTCGACCCGATCGGGACCGAGTGCACGATCCGCTGGGATCACGCCGGGGAGGCGGCAGGCGTCGTCGAGCAGCGGCTCTCCCTGGCCGGGCCTGCGCCACTCGAGCTCCGGCTCACCGCATGGCCCTCACGCCCTGCGACGACCGCCCACGGCCGGGCGAGCGACCGTGGCCTGTTCCGCATGGCGCTGGCCGTGCCCGACGTGCGCGTCGCGGTCGAAGCGGCGCGGCAGTCGGGGGCCATCGAGGCCAGCGAAGCGTCGTTCATCCCGCTCCCCGGGACTCCGCTCGGTGGCCTCTGGGTGTCCTTCTTCAAGGATCCCGACGGCGTGATGGTCGAGTACGTCGAAAGGTCGCTCCGGTCGTGAGGAGCTTGCCCTTGGAGTCGCGGTCGTGATCAACCGGATCGGCACGTACCTGCCCGTATGGTCGGGGCCTGGTGGGCGCCAGACGGGACCTGACGAGGACGCCATCACCATGGCGGTCGAGGTGGGGCGCGCCGCTCTGGCAGAGGCCGGTCCCGAGGACGTCCGGCTGGTGGTTCTTGTCACCCGCGACCTGCCGCTCATGGAGGGGGGCAATGCCGCCGCGCTCCTCGCCGGACTGGGTGTCCCGCGCTCGACCGACGTCGTCGAGCGGGTGGGTGGTGCGCCGGCGATGCTCGACGCGCTCGACTGCGGCCGAGGATGCGACGCTGGTGATCGGCGCCGACGTGTCGGGCCCGGCGGGAGCAGCAGCCGCCTGGAACGGAGTCGCCGGCGGTACGCTCACCCGCCTCGGCCGAGTGCACCGGAGCCTTCCGCTCCGAGCGCGGGGGCAAGATGGCGTCGTGCACGAGGACGAGGATCCCCGCCTGCAGCGAGAGCGCGGCCTTCGGGCGTCGCTCGAGGCGTCCGAGCTCCCGGGCAAACCCATCTCGGTGGCGGGATTGTCGTCCCGCGACGCCGCCGCCTGGTGCGAGGGACGTCCGCCCGAGCTCCCGACGACCGGCGCCAGTGCACCCCTGTTCGCCCTCGCCGCGCTCGCCGAGCAGCGGTCCGGAGGCATTGTGGCGGCCGTCGACCAGGCGACGGTCTCCTCCGCCGCTTGGGAGCCGGGCGCCGTCTCGGTACTCCGCCTGGAGCGACCGGCGCTGGAGGCGCCGACGCGCCGGGCCACGCCCGGTCCCGAGATCAAGCTCTCGTTCGCCGGCTACGACCGCGCCTTCGACGCCAAGCTCCGGTGGGAGGCGGGAAGATGCCCGGCATGCGGGATTCTGGCCTTCCCGCCCCGGTTCCGTTGTCTGGGCTGTGGCGAAGAGGGCAGCGCCACTCTCGTTCCGCTCCCCCGGACCGGCACCGTCTACACCGCCACGACCATCCATGTCCCCGTGCCTGGTTTGTCCTCTCCGTACACGCTGGCGGTCGTCCAGCTCGACGGCGTCGACGTCCGCGCGCTGGCCCCCGTCACGGACACCGTGCAACCGACCGCCGAGATCGATGAGCCCGGCCGGTTGGTCTTCCGCAAGATGGCCACGCGCAGCGGCATCTTTGACTACGGCTACGCGTTCGCTCCCAGCGGAGGAGCGTGATGCGCCGGGTGGCGATCGTCGGAGCCGGCATGACGCCGTTCGGTGAGCACTTCGGTCTCGGGATCAAGGAGCTGGTCCCGATGGCCGTCACCGAGATGGCCTCCAGCGTCGACCGGGGCTTCGAACGGTCGGACATTCAGGCGGCATGGTTCGGCGAACTGGCCACGACCGACGGATTCCCCTCCGGCATCCTGGCCGACAGCTGCGGGCTCCTTGACATCCCCGTCACCAGAGTAGAGAACGCGTGCGCCACCGGTCAGGACGCGTTGCGCAACGCGGTCTTCGGGGTGGCCTCCGGCTACGTCGACGTCGCCCTCGTCGTCGGCGCCGACAAGGTGAGGGAGACTTCGGCCCGATCCACCTTCTGGGATTGGATGGCCATGACCCGGGACATGGCCTGGGACTATCCGCTGGGACTGGTGGCGCCCGCCAATTTCGCTCTGCACGTCCGGCGCTACCTCCACGAGGCGCCGGCCACGCGGGAGCATCTCGCCATGATCGCGGTGAAGAACCACAAGCATGCGGTGACGAACCCGAAGGCCCAGCTGCGGCAGGAGATCACGGTGCAGCAGGTGCTGTCAGCCCCCATGGTGGCCGAGCCCTTCGGCGTGTTCGACTGCACACCCCAGTCAGACGGAGCTGCAGCGCTCCTCGTCGTCGGAGAGGAATTGGTGTCCCGCTTCACCGACCGGCCGGTTTGGGTGCGGGGAATGGGCAACGGCGTCGATCGCGTCATGCACCAGCACAAGGTGGACATGACGACCTTCCCCGCCACCGTCAAAGCAGCCAAGGCGGCGTACGCCATGGCCGGGATCGGCCCGGCGGACATCGACGTGGCCGAGGTCCACGACTGCTTCACCGGCGTGGAGCTCATGAGCTACGAGGACTTGGGATTCGCCGAGCGGTTCCGCGGCCATGAGCTGGTGGAGGCCCGCGATCACTACGTAGGAGGAAGGATCCCGATCAATCCCAGCGGCGGGCTCAAGGCAAAGGGGCATCCGCCAGGAGCGACGGGCGTCGCCCAGGTCACAGAGCTCTTCGAGCAGCTGCGCGGCGAGTCGACGAATCAGGTCGACGGCGCCCGCCTCGCCCTCGCGCACAACATCGGAGGCCCCACTGCCGTCTCTGCGGTCACGGTGTTGGGGGCCGACCCGTCGTGACGCAGCGGCCAGAGGCGATCACACGCCGTGCGGAAATGTCCCGTAGACGAGTCTGATCCCGCCGAGGAGCTCCTCGGCCTCCAGGCGTGTCCCACTGCTCGCCCGGTAACCTCCATCAGCCTTGCGCCAGCCATCCATGCGGAAGAGCGTGTTGCCTTCCACCCGGAGCACCTGACCGCTCAGCCAACCTGAGTGCGAGGACGCCAGGTAGGCGACCAAGGGCGACGTGAGTCCGGGATGGAGGGGATCGAAGTCGTCTCCCCGGGAGACGGTCGTGCCGAAATTGGAGAGATCGGCGGACATGCGCGTGCGAGCCACGGGCGACACCGCGTTGGCCGTGACGTCGTAACGAGCCATCTCGAGCGCCGTCGTGAGTGTCAAGGAGATGATGCCCCCCTTGGCTGCCGCGTAGGAGGCCTGGCCGATGTTGCCGCTGAACCCCGCCCCCGACGTCGTGTTGATGATCCGGCCGCCCGACCCCTTTCCCGCCTTCGCCAGTGATCGCCAATGGTCACAGGCATGCTTGGTCATCTGGAACGTCCCCTTGAGGTGCACGGCGATGACCGCGTCGAAGTCGTCCTCCGTCATGGACGTGATCATCCTGTCGCGCAAGATCCCGGCGTTGTTGACCACGACGTCGAGCCTCCCGAAGCGGTCCACCGCGGCGGCCACGATGCGCTCGCACTCCGACCAGCCGGCCACGGAGGTCTTTTCCGCGTAGGCGTCGCCACCCCACGCCGTGATCTCGGAGACGACCTGGTCCGCCGGGTCCTCATCGGTGGACTCGCCCCGGACCCCGACCCCGGGGTCGACGACGACCACCCGCGCGCCATGACGGGCCAGCTCCAGGCAATGTTCGCGGCCGATGCCCCGGCCCCCTCCGGTGACGATCGCGACCCTCCCCGTGAGCAGTGCCATTCAGGCACAGTACCGAAGCATCAACGGTAAGGACAACTGTAAGAATCGGGACAGTCACCCCGGGGGGTTGGGGGAGCGAGGGTGACCGCCCGACCTTTAGAGGCTCATTGATCCGGCGTCAACCGCGATGGTCGAGCCGGTGATGTAACGAGCCTCGTCCGAGGCGAGGAACGCGACGACAGCGCTCACATCCTCGGGCTGGAGCATCTCCACCGGTAGCGCGTTCGTCATTGCCCCCTGGAGGTGCGGGTGCGCCATGATCACCTCGAAAAGGCCCGGGTTCTCGACGACCATGGCCGTGGCCACCCCGGTCGGGGCGACCGCGTTGACACGGATGTTGTGGGCACCGAGGAAGCCGGCGTACGCCTTGACCAGCGACACGATCGCCGTCTTGGCGCACGTGTACGAGTCGGAGCCCCCGTGTCCGTCCGTGAAGGCCTTGAGTCCGGCCACCGAGCTGGTGGCGATGATGGAACCGCCGTTCCCCTTCTCGATCAGGTGCGGGATCGCCACCTGGAACGTGTTCCACACCCCGGTCAGCATGACGTCGATGCCCACCTTGAACATCGCCGCCTCGTCCTCTTCCTTGGCGCCCGTCAGGATGACTCCGGCATTGGCGAGGACGATATCGATGTGTCCGCAGGCGTCGATCCCCGCCTCAAAGGCCGTCCGCACCTGCGATAGCTCGCGTACGTCGGCCGTCGCGGTGATGGCACGTCGTCCCGTCTCCTCCACGAGCCGAGCCGTCTCCTTGAGATCGGCATCGGTGGACATCGGATACGGGACCCCTGGGATCTGCTGGCAGATGTCGGTCGCCACGATGTCGGCACCGCCTTGCGCCAATCGCACCGCGTGCGCCCTCCCCTGCCCGCGTGCCGCGCCAGTGATGAATGCGACCCGCTCGTCGAAGATGCCCATCGCCCCCGCTCTCCCCTTCTAGAAATGCTTACCGAAAAGGATGCTATTGAAGGGGACGTCACCCCGTCAACCGGTGCGACGTTCCGATCAGGCCACGTCTTCGGGCGCGTCGAGCAAGGCCACCATCACGAACGCCGTGTTCCGCTCCAAATCCGCATCGTTGAGGGCGTCCCCATAGAGGTGGCGATAGGACCACGTCCGCTCGAGCATGCTCGTGAAGAGCAGTCCGATCTGCATACGATCCGCGAAGGAGCGACCCCGGAGGGCCTCGAGTGCCCGACCAGCCCGTCGGCACGATGCCAGATGCCGTCTCATGCCGGCCTCCCGCAATTCCTCGTCCTCGTGGGCGGCCTGGGACCATGCAACGATGAATGTGCCGTACTCGTCCATGAACGCGAAGTAGTCGTGCACCCAGGCAGTGAGTGACGCCAGCCGCTCGTCGTGGTCGATCTTCGGGGGCAGGGTGTCAACCAGGCGATCGAAGGCGGAGCCCGCGTCGGCGCCAAGCATCAGGAGGGCATCGCGCTTGGACGGGAAATACGTGTAGAAAGAGGCCCGAGAGATTCCGGCAGCCTGCACGATGTCATCGATGCGAGCACCGCCGTATCCACGGGCCATAATGAGGTCACCGGTGGCCTGGAGGATGAGATCGATCGTCCGCCGGGCCCGTGTCCCGAGCTCAGGGGCAGGCTGTCGCAGCGTCGGTCTGATTTCGAAGCTCTCGTCCTTGCGCACAGCTGTCATCACAGTGTCTGCCGATCTCGGTGCCGGCTGACGCAATCCGCCCACACCTGCGGCCCTGACGCCACGACGCAGCCCATGAAGTTGACACTATAGTCAAGTGACGTTCCGCCGCAGCGCACGGCGGGTGGGCCACAGCGACGCAATGGCACGTTGAGAGGGAGGGCATTATGACCGTCACCAACGGGTCGTTCCGGTTCTCGGAGGCTCCGATGCAGCGCGACCGCACCGTTGGTTGGCGGTTCGTCCGCGACGCCGGCGACGTCTTCCGGGATGCCGACGGCACGTGGTACCTGACCAGTCTCGAGGCAGTGCAGTTCGCCCACCGGAACCCGGACATCTTCTCGTCGGCCAGGGCGTTTGACGAGTTGGGCAGCCCGGTTCCTCTGATTCCGCTGGCGATCGATCCGCCCGAACACGTGCGGTACCGGCGCATCCTTGACCAGATGTTGGCACCGCGGGTGATCAACGCCCTTGAGGACGACTTGCGAACTCAGATCCGCGACTTGGTGGCCGCCATTTCGACGCGGGGCACCTGCGATGTCGTCGACGATATCGCCCGGCTGTACCCCACCCAGGTTTTCCTCACCCTCTTCGGCCTCCCCCTCTCGGACCGCGACCAATTCATCCGGTGGTCCGAGGCGATCATCGAGAACTCCACCGTTGGGTCGGGTGAGCCGCCGCCAGAGGTCATCGAAAACGCCATGGCGTTGTTCGTCTACCTCCAGGACCATGTCGAGCAGAAACGCGCCCGCCCGGCCGACGACATGCTGAGCCAGGTTCTCGCGCTCTCCGGTGGCGAAGCGTGGTCTGACGAGGAGGTGCTCGGTCTCTGTTTCCTCTTCACCTTGGCAGGTCTCGACACGGTCGCGGCCGAGATCGGCTTCGTGATGCTCTACCTCGCCCGCAACCCCGAATTACGCGCGCCCGCGTCGTCGCCGAACCTGACGCCGTGATGCCGGCGATCGAGGAGATCCTGCGACTGGAGCTCCCCGCGCCGACCACGCCGCGGGTGACGTTGTGTGATGTGGAAGTGGGAGGGGTCATGATTCCGGCGGGCTCGGCGATCATGTTGTGCCTCGCCACGGCAAACCGGGAGGCGGGACGGTTCGCCACTCCTGACGAGGTGGACCTGGGGCAATCGGAGCGAAACCACCTCAGCTTCGGGGGTGGCATCCACCGGTGCCTGGGTGCGCACCTCGCCCGTCGTGAGCTCCGTCTCGTGGTGGAGGAGTTCCACAGGCTGATCCCCGCCTACGAGGTCGCGCCGGGCTTCGAACCCGAGATCGTGTGGCCCTCAGGCACATTTCACCTCCGCTCGCTGCCACTCGTGTTCCCCCTGACCACCGGCGTGTCGCCGAGCTCGAGCTGAGTCCGGAGAGACGCTGTGCCCGCGACCGCAAACCTGGCCTCCCTCCTCGCCAACGCGGCCAGAACGTTTCCGGACCGTCCTGCGGTGACGTGGGGCTCCGAGACCTTCACCTACCGTCAGCTGGACACCCGGGTGGTGGCCCTCGACCGCTGGCTCCGCTCACAAGGCGTAGGGCGGGGCACCCGGGTGGCGGTGTACATGGACAACCGCCCCGACTTCCTGGCAGCGATGTTCGGAACATGGCGGTCCGGTGCCGCACTCGTGCCGTGCAACGCCCGCCTCACTGCGGAAGAGCTTTCCTTCCTCATTGCCGACTCCGAGTCGGCGGTCCTCATTACCGACGAATTGCACGCGTCGACCGCCCGCGCCGCCGCAGGCAGCGCCATCGTCTGCGTAGCCGGCCCAGAGCTCGAACCGCTTCTCCGTGCCGAGAGCACTGACGCCGCTCCCGGCCCGGCCGACGTCGAGCCGGACGATCTTGCCTGGCTCTTTTACACCTCGGGCACGACGGGCCAGCCGAAGGGGGCGATGCTGTCGCACGCCATCCTCACCTTCGTGACGGTGTCGTGGCTGGCAGACCTCACACCGCTGGATGAGACCGATGTCACCCTGCACGCCGCACCGCTGAGCCATGGCGCCGGCTTCCATGCGCTCGCGGCGACCGCACGGGCAGCACACCAGGTGATCCCGGAGTCCCCCAGTTTCGACCCGTTGCGAATTGTCGATTACATGCGGGCCTACGGTGTGACCAATACCTGGATGGTGCCGACGCAGATCGTCATGTTGACCAAGGCGCCGGCTGATCTGGACCTCCTGAAACTGCGGTACCTCGTCTACGGAGGCGCCCCGATGACACCTGCGGCCACCGAGCGCGCCCTGGACAGGTTCGGCCCCGTCCTCGTGCAACTGTACGGCCAGGGAGAGACGCCGATGACGGCGACGGTGCTGCGGCGAGAGGACCACCGGCCTGACCTGTTCGGCTCGGCGGGCCGCGCCCGACCCGGGGTGGAAGTGGCGATCCAGGATGCCGAAGGCAGGGAGCTGGCGCCGGGCGAAGTCGGGGAGGTGATGGTCCGCGGCGCCTCCGTCATGCAGGGCTACTGGCGCCGGCCGGACGCGACCGCCGAGGCGTTGCGTGGGGGCTGGCTCCATACCGGCGACCTCGGTCGGTTGACCGAAGACGGCATGCTCTACCTCCTGGACCGGACCAAGGACATGATCATCTCGGGAGGCTCGAACGTGTACGCGGTCGAGGTGGAGCAGGTGCTCAGCACCCACCCCGCGGTGGGTGACGTGGCGGTGATCGGCGTCCCCGATGACCTGTGGGGTGAGACGGTGGTCGCGGTCGTCGTGCCCAGCGGCGGCGACCTCGACATCGCCTCCCTCGAGCGCCATTGCCGCGGCGCTCTCGCCGGCTACAAGGTCCCGCGGCGGTGGGTGCAGGTCGAGACCCTGCCCCGCAACGCATACGGCAAGGTCGTGAAACGCGATCTGCGCGCCCAGCTCGAAGCCGCGGAATGAGCGGCCGCCGCGCGCTCGCCCGGCTCCTCGCACCGGCCAGCCTGGCCGTGGTCGGCGCCAACGAGAAGCTCGGCATGTCCAACAATGCAATTCTGCCGATGCTCGAGTCGGGCCGCAGCGTGCATCTCGTGAACACCACTCGCGACCAGCTGTACGGTCTGCCTGCTCTGCCGTCGCTCTCGGCCGTGGGGGAGCCGGTCGACGCCGTGCTCTCTCTCGTGAACGCCGAACGCTCGGTGGCCGTGGTCGAGGAGGCGGCCGCGCTCGGCTGCGGGGGCGTCGTCGTCGCCGCAGCGGGGTTCTCCGAGATGGGTGACGTCGGCGCGTCGTTGCAGCGAAGGCTCCAGGACGTGGCGTCGGCGTCGGGGCTGGCCGTGATCGGCCCGAATTGCAGCGGCTTCAAGAACGTGCCCCTGGGTGTCAACCTCTTCACGGGGGGCCGCATCGATCCCGTCCCGGGCGGGGTGTCGATCGTCTCGCAGAGCGGGTTCCTCATGCGCTCGGCCCTCGCGGCGGCGGTCCAGCGCCGGCTGGGCATCGCCATCGCTGTGTCGTCGGGTAATGAGGCGGTGTGCGATCTGGCGGACCACGTGGAAGCGCTCGTCGACGACTCCCGGACGACGGTCGTCTGTCTCGTCGTCGAGAGCATCCGCCGTCCGGCGGCGTTCTTCTCGGCGGTGGCGCGGGCTCGCCACGCGGGCGTGTCCGTGCTCGCCCTCAAGCTCGGCCGCAGCGACCGCGCCCGGCAGATCATGCAGTCCCACACGGGCGCCATCGCCGGTGAGAGCTGGACCTACGAACTCGCCTTCAGCGAGCACGGCATCGTCTCGGCACGCGACGTCGACGACCTGTTCGATCGCGCCCAGCTCCTCGCCCAGCTCCCCACTCAGCAGCACACTGCGATGGACCGGATCGGCATCATCACGACGTCCGGGGGCGTGGCGGCGCTGGCCACCGATCTGGCGGACAGCGAAAGCTTGGCGCTCCCGACGCTGGCGGAGCTGGCACCGTGGGTGCGGGAACGGGTGCCCGGCGATACGGTCAACCCGCTCGATCTCACGGGCTTCGTCATGAGCCAGCCAGACGTGATGCGCGAGCTCTTCGACCGCTACGCCGACGCCGTCGACCTGCTGGTCCTGGCCTGGTGGCTCGGGGAGGGCGACGAGGCGTGGAGCACGACGCTGCTCGACCCCTTCGCCGCTGCCGCGACGGAACACGCCACGCCCTTCGTAGTGACCCCGGTCGAGGCGACGTCACTGGGACCGTGGGTCGACGCTTGGAGGGAGCGCGGCCTGGTGTTCACACGCGGCCTCCGGTCTCTGTACCGAGCAGCGTCGGGGTTGGCCGCCGCCGCGTCATACCGCCCGCCCGTGACGTCGCCCGCCGTCACACCGGCGGGGAGCCCGCCATGGCTGCTGGACACCCCGGCCGGCCCGATCGTCCGCTTTGCCGATGCCATGCGCCTCCTCACGGAGGCGGGATTCACGGTGGCGCCGTACTGCGTGCTCGACGAGCAGGACGACCCCACGGGTGCCAGCGACCTGGGTCCGCGCCTCGTGGTGAAGCTGGCTGATGTGCCGCACCGCACCGAGATCGGCGCCGTCATGATGGACGTGCCCGCCTCCGGCCTCGCCGAAGCCGCCGATCGCTTGCGCCGGCTGGCGGCCGCCGCGAGCCTGCCGACCGAGGTGGCGGTCCAGGCAATGATCCCGGGCTTGGGCGAGGCGTTCGTCGGCCTGCAGGCCAGCAGCGAACTCGGACCGATCGTCGTGTTCGGGCTGGGCGGCGTGCTCGTCGAGGTGTCCGGGCGGGTCTCCGGTCGTTTCCTGCCCCTCGACCGTGCCGGCGCGGAATCCCTGGTCGAGGATATTGCCGGGGCCGACGTGTTCACCCGGCTGCGGGGGACCCGCCCGTGGCCCACTCCGCCGCTGGTCGAGTCGGTCGTGGCGCTCGACCGGCTCTGGCGCGCCAACGGCGCGTGGCTCGGCTCGGTCGACGTGAATCCCCTCATCGTGACCGAGGCCGGGGCCGTGGCCGTGGACGCGCTGATCGTGGCAGCGCACCGGCCGGACGAGGACTCATGACCGACATGAGACTGAAATCAAGTCCTCGGTACGATCCATTGATGCCCCCAGATTCATTTCGGGCCTACGTGGCCGTCACCCGTGGTGAACACCCGAGTCGAGGGGTGACCACGATGTCGGTCGATGAGTTGCCGCCCGACGGTGTCCTCGTCGAGGTGCACTGGTCCAGCGTCAACTACAAGGACGGGCTGGCGTCCACGCCGAGCGGACGCGTGGCGCGCCTTTCGCCGCTCGTCGTCGGCATCGACCTGGCCGGTCGCGTGGTTGACAGCGGCACGGACGGGCCGCCTACGGGAACCGAGGTCCTCGCGCACGGGTACGACCTGGGCGTCTCACGCCATGGAGGGTTCGCCGAGTACGCGCGCGTGCCGGCGGAGTGGATCGTCCCGGTTCCTGCCGGACTCAGCCTGCGAGACACCATGGTCATTGGGACGGCCGGGTACACCGCCGCCCTCTCCGTCGTGGCCCTCGAGGAGCGCGGACTGAGGCCCGGCGACGGGCCGGTGCTCGTGACCGGGGCGACGGGGGGCGTGGGCAGCACGGCTGTGGGCATCCTCACCGGCCGGGGCTATGAGGTGGTGGCCAGCACGGGAAAGCAGGACAAGGAGTCCTACCTCCGCGGACTGGGTGCAAAGGAGGTGGTGGACCGCTCGCTGTTGAGCGAGGGCGGCGGCAAGCCGCTCGAGTCCACCGCCTGGGTCGCCGCCGTGGACTGCGTCGGCGGGACCACACTGGCCAACGTGCTGTCCCGGATCGACTACGGCGGCGTCGTTGCGGCCAGCGGATTGACGGGAGGGGTGGAGCTCCCGTCCACCGTCATGCCGTTCGTGCTGCGTGCCGTCACTCTTATCGGGATCGACTCGGTCCAGACGCCGATCGAGGACCGGCGCGCCATCTGGCAGCGACTCGCATCGGACCTCAAGCCCATGTCCCTCGACACCATGGGGGTCGACGTCAGCCTCGACGACGTGACCGGAGTCCTCGATGACATCTTGCAGGGCTCGGTCACCGGCCGGGCTGTCGTCGACATCAGGAGGTGAGATCGTGAACCTCGGCTCTCCAACGATGCTGAGCCACGTGGCCTACATCACACATGACACGGCGGCAACGGTCCGCTTCTACCGCGAACTGTTGGGCATGGAACTGGTCAACGCCGTGCTCGACGATTCGATCCCGTCGACGGGTGATCCCGTTCCCTACTTCCATTCGTTCTTCCGGATGGCCGACGGCTCGACCGTCGCCTTCTTCGAAGCACCCGAGTTGCCCCCGCAGGCGGCGGCGCCGCATCCGGCCTATGACGTGTTCCAGCACCTCGCCCTGCAAGTCGATTCCAAAGAGATGGTCGACGCGTGGCGGGACTGGCTCGTGGAGAACAATGTCGAGGTGCTCGGCCCGGTCGATCACAAGATCATCTACAGCATCTACTTCCACGATCCCAATGGCCTGCGTCTCGAGATCACCACGCCCCTCGACGCACACTGGAATGACATGGCCGACAAGGCGATGGCCTCGCTCGAGGAGTGGGAGCAGGTGAAGGCAGACGCGAAACGGACCGGGCGCGACATGGTGACAGTGCTGAAGGAGCTGACGCACGAGCGCAGCCATCGGCGGGCCTCGGGCCTGCCGGTCGATTAGGAACGAAGGCAGCACGATGGAGGAAGCGACGATTCCGAAGATCATCAGCGTCGACGACCATGTCGTCGAGCCGGCGCACGTCTGGCAGACCTGGCTTCCCGCCAAGTTCCGCGAGCGGGGTCCCCGCGTCGAGCGGCGAGGGGTACGCGCCATCGAGTTCGCGGGTGCAGCGGCGTACAAGGAGCAGTTCGACGACGAGTCACCGCTCAAGGCGGACACCTGGATCTACGAGGGGATCGTCTACACCCACAAGCGGATGGTTGCGGCCGTCGGATATCCCAGGGAAGAGATGACGATGACGCCGATCACCTACGACGACATGCGCCCCGGTTGCTTCGACCCCAAGGCACGCCTTGAAGACATGGACGTGAATTGGGTGGAGGCGTCGGCCTGCTACCCGACCTTCCCGCGCTTCTGCGGCCAGACGTTCGCCGAAGGGGCCGACAAGGAGCTCGGGCTCGCCTGTGTCCTCGCCTACAACGACTGGACGGTGGAGGAGTGGTGTGGCGACTCGGGGGGACGGCTCATACCCATCTGCCTGATCCCGCTGTGGGACGTGGACGCGGCGGCGCGTGAGGTGCGGCGCAACGCTGCTCGCGGCGTGCGGGGGGTGGCCTTCAGCGAGATACCCGTTCACCTCGGCCTGCCGAGCATCCATTCGGGGTACTGGGACCCCTTCTTCGAGGCCTGCGCGGAGACACACACCGCGGTTTGCATGCACATCGGCTCGTCCTCCCGCATGCCGGCCACGTCAGCGGACGCGCCGCCATCGGTCACGGCGACGCTCGCCTTCGGCAACGCGATGGTCTCCCTAGTCGACTTCCTCTGGTCGGGAGTCCTGGTGCGCTTCCCGACACTCAAGTTGGCCTACGCCGAGAGCCAGATCGGCTGGCTCCCTTATGTGCTCGAGCGGATAGACGACGTCTGGGACGACAACCAGGGATGGGCCCAGACAAAGCAGATCCCCGAACCGCCGAGCACGTACTTTCATCGAAACGTCTATGGATGCTTCTTCAAGGACCAGTCGGGGATCGACATGCGTGATCGGATCGGGATCGACCGGATCACCTTCGAGACCGACTACCCGCACAGTGACTCGACGTGGCCCGACTCCCGTGAGGTCGCCGGCAACCTGCTGAAGGGGCTCGACCAGAATTCGATCACCAGGATCCTCCGGAGCAATGCGATCGATCTCTTCGAGCTGCAGGGGTTCTCGTAGCCGATGTGGGTCACCCCACCCGGTGCGCCATCGTGCGCCCGGGACGCCGAGGGACGCCGATGAGGCTCGCCTTTTCGGCGGAGGACACCGCTTTTCGCGACGAGGTGCGCACGTGGCTGGCCGAGCACGCACCGAAGGAACGCCGGCCCAAGGGCGGCGTGGCGATGCGCGAGTTCGACCTCGCCTGGCAACGCCAGCAATACGAGGCGGGGTGGGCCGGCATCGCCTGGCCCGTCGAGTTCGGCGGTCGGGGCCTGCCGCTAACCCAGCAGCTCATCTGGTATGAGGAGTACGCCAAGCTCGGCATGAAGGCGATCGACACGCGGTTCGTCGGGCTGTCCCACGCGGGCCCCACCCTTATCGCCCGCGCTTCACCTGACCAGCAGTCGGACCACCTGCCACCAATCCTGCGCGGGGAAGTCGTCTGGTGCCAGGGGTTCTCGGAGCCGGAGGCCGGGTCAGACCTGGCGTCGTTGCGCACGCGCGCTGAAATCGACGGAGACCAGCTGGTCGTCACCGGGCAGAAGATCTGGACCAGCTACGCGCACCTGGCCGACTGGCAGGAGCTGCTGGTACGCACGGACCCGGAGCTGCCCCGGCACAAAGGGATCACCTGGGTGATCTGCGACATGCGCAGCCCCGGCATCGAGATCAGGCCGATCCGCACCATGGACAACGGCGAGGACTTCTGTGAGGTCTTCTACGACGAGGTGCGCATCCCGCTCTCCCATGTGGTGGGTGGCATGAACAACGGGTGGAGCGTCGCGATGTCGACCCTGTCCTTCGAACGGGGCACGGCTTTTACGATCGACCAGGTCCAGCTCTCCTCGACCGTGGAACGGCTCATCGAACTTGCCCGTGACCGCTCGATGCTGTGTGACGACGAAGTCGCTTACTCGCTGGCCCGGGCCCGGGCCGACGTCGCCGCCCTGCGGGCGCTCACCTATCTCGGCATCTCCCGCAACCTGCACTCCTCCGAACCCGGGCCGGAGGGGTCGATGCTGAAGCTCCAGTGGGCCGATCTCTACAAGCGGATCATGCGGCTTGCCGTCGAGATCCTCGGGCCCGCCTCGCTGTCCTTCGAGGTGGACGGCGGGATCTGGAGCGAGCTCTTCCTGCTCTCCTACGGGATTTCCATCGGGGGAGGCACCTCGGAGATCCAGCGCAACATCATCGCCGAGCGGGTGCTCGGCCTCCCCCGGTAGGCCACGATCGATCGTGGACCTCCTCCCGTCACCCGAGCAGGAAGAGATCGTTGCGTCAGCCGCGGCGTTCCTGGACGCCGCTTTCCCGACGGCACGGACGCGCGAGCTCATGTACGAGCCGTCAAGCGTGGATTCCAAGGCGTGGCTGGCTGCGGCCGACCTGGGCTGGCTGGCGCTGGGCCTCCCCTCGGATCTCGGCGGCGTCGGATGCGGTCTCGCCGACGAGGTGCTGTTGTTCCGTGAGCTCGGGCGCTCCCTCGCCGCGGGACCCTTCCTCGCCACGATCCTGGGCGCCCGGGTGGCGGCCTTTGGCGGGAAGGCCGAGCTCGGACGCGAAATCGGCGCGGGCCGGCGGGTGGGAATGAGTGTGCTCGGACCTGGGAGCACATTCGACGAGGGTGGCCTCGCGGGAACGATGCACGTGGTGGACGGCGACGACACCGACCTGGTCCTTGTCGCCACGTACGAGCGGGCGGGCCTCTTTGCGCTGACCGACCTGGTCGACCCGGTGGGCCTCGAATGCATCGACCCGACGGCCCGCCTGGCCCGCGCGACGGCCTCTGGCGCAGCCCCGGTGGTCGCCGTCGGGGCGGCGGTCGACCCCGTGGGCCTACGAGGCACGGCCCTTGTGGCCGCCCAGCTGACCGGCATCGCGGAGGCGACGGCCACCCTGTCGGCCGAGCACGCCAAGAACCGGATCCAGTTCGGTCGGCCCATCGGCGTCAATCAGGCAGTCAAGCACCCCTGCGCGGACATGGCGGTGCGGGCCGAGCTGGCCTGGGCCCAGACGGCCGTCGCCGCGCTCGCGGTCGACGAGAGGCGCGCGGACGCCGAACTGCAGTGCCTGAGTGCCCTCGTGGTGGCAGCCGATGCCGGCGAGCGAAACGCAGCCGCCACGGTGCAGGTGCTCGGAGGCATGGGCTTCACCTTCGAGCACGACGCCAACCTGTACGTCAAGCGCGCCTTCCTGCTCGCCCAGCTGCTCGGGCCCCTGCGGTCGGCGCTGTCGCGTCTGGTTCTCCTTCCCGGACCCCAGTGACGGCGACCCTCCTGGAGCGGAATCTCCTTGGTGCGCCGACAGAGGAGCACCAGCGGGTCGAGATCTACTCGGGCGTGGCCCGGCTGTCCCGCACGGTGTGGGCGAGCGAGGTACGCATGACCGGCACCCGCCCGGACGTGGCCGTGATGCTGTGCCATCCCACCGCCAACTTCCTCGGCCACTACGCCCTGGCCGGGCTCGCCGAGCGCGGCTTCGGTGCGATCGGTTTCACGACGCGTTACGTGGGAAACGACACGTCGCTCATCATGGAGAACTGCCTGATGGACATGGGTGCCATGGTGCGCCACCTCTACGATCGGGGCTACGCCTCCGTCGTTCTAGTGGGGAACTCGGGCGGCGCATCCATCGTGCCCTACTACCAGGCGCAGGCCCGCCACCCCACGGTGACTAACCCACCCGGCGGGGGCCCGGATCTCACTGCGGTCACACTGGCGGCCGCCGATGCCATCGTGATGCTGAACGCGCATCCATCCCGGGCGACGCTGAGCACGGAGTGGCTCGACCCGGCCATCGTTGACGAGCAACAGGCCTTCGTGCGCGACCCGTCATTGGACATGTACAACCCGGAGAACGGGCCTCCGTTCCCACCCGAGTTCGTCGCGCGCTACCGCGACGCGCAGGTTGCCCGCAACAGGCGCATCACCGCGTGGGCGCGGGAACAGCTGGGGCCGCTCGGCACAGAGGGCCACGGCCCGCCCGGTCTGGACGACCTGGCCTTCGTCGTGCACGGTACGGCCGCCGACCTGCGCTTCCTCGATCCGTCGATCGACCCCAGTGATCGTGAGGTGGGACGGACCCTCTGGGGTCCCCCTCAGGTGGCCAACTACATGCCTGCCGGCATCAGCCGTGTGACGTCCCTGCGGTCCTGGATCAACCAGTGGTCTATTGACGACACGAATGCGGACTCCCTCCGATGGCTCCCGGAGATCGACGTGCCAACTGGCGTCGTCCTTGGGACGGCGGACGTCTCCGTGCTGCCCGCCATGGCCCAGCGGATGCACGACGCCGCCACGAGGTCTCCGGTCCGTGACCTGCAGTTCGTCAGGGGGGGCACGCACTACTTCGAGGGGCAGCCCGAACTCCTGGACCAGGCCCTCGACCACATCGCGCGCTTGATCACGCAGCACGTCCGGACCCCATGACTGCGGTCGTGCCCGACGGCCCGGCAACGGCGGTGAGCGGTGCGTTCGGCACGTTCGCCGAGCTCATGGAAGCCGCCGCGGCCCAACTGGAGGACCACGAGGCGTACGTCGAGGTCGACACGGGAAGACGCCTGACGTTCGGAGCGTGGCACCGCGCCGCCGACACCGCTGCGGCTCGGTTGGCTGCGGATGGGGTCCGAGCGGGCGACGTCGTTGCCATCGCTCTGCCCTCCTCCATCGACTACGCGATCGCCTGCGCCGCGGTACTCCACCTCGGTGCGGTGGCGACGGGGATCAACACGCGCCTCGGGCGGCGCGAGACGGCGGCCATCGTGGCCGGCTCCCGACCTCGCCTCGTCATCGAGGATGCCTCAGCACTGCGAGCGGCCGGACGGCGCCGGCTGGCACCCGGCAAGGCCGAACCGGACGACCCGGCGGTGATCATCTGGACGAGCGGCACGACCGGGCTGCCCAAGGGGGCGTGGTTCGACCACCGCAACCTGGCCGCTGCAGTGCGGACTGCCGGCGTCATGACCCAGCCGCTCGACCGCCGCATCAGCGGCGTGCCCATGGCCCACGCCGGCTACATGGCGAAGCTCTGGGAGCAGTGCGCCATGGGTGTCACCCTCGTCCTGACCCCCAACCCGTGGACCGCGGAGTCGATGCTCGACGTCCTGGTCGGCGAGCACGTCACGGTCGGCGCCGGGGTCCCCACGCAGTGGGCCAAGCTCCTCGAGCTCCCTCAGGTGGCAACGGCCGACCTGACCAGCCTGCGGATCTGCCTCGCGGCGACGGCGCCCGCGCCGCCCGAGTTGGTGGCGGGAATGCGGACACTTCTCCGCTGCCCCGTGGTCGTCCGCTACGCCATGACGGAGTCGCCTTCGATCACCGGGACCTCGCCCGAAGATCCTCCCGAGGTCCAGTACCGCACCGTCGGGAAGCCACTCGAGACGAGGATCGACCTGGTGGACGCGCGTGGTGACGTCGTCCCGTACGGCGAGGTGGGACGGGTCCGGGTGAAAGGCCCCTGCGTTATGCGCGGCTACTGGCGCGATGCGGCCGCGACGCGTGCGGTTCTCGACACCGAGGGCCGGCTGCTCAGCACCGATCTGGGGCGCTTGGACGACGGCGGCAACCTGGTCCTGGTCGGACGCGCCTCGGACATGTACATCCGTGGCGGGTACAACGTGTACCCGCTCGAGGTGGAGAACGTCCTGACCGAGCATCCCTCGATCGCCAGCGCTGCGGTGGTCGGCACCGAGCGATCCGTCATCGGAGAAATCGGCGTCGCCTTTGTGGTGCTCGTGCCGGGCGCACCGGTCCCGAGCCCCGATTCGGTCCGCACCTGGGTGTCGGATCGCCTGGCGGACTACAAGGCTCCCGACGAGGTCCGGGTGGTCGACGCCCTGCCACTCACCGCGATGGGCAAGGTCGACAAAGGCGCGCTCGCCGCGGCCTGTTAACCGCCCAGCCGGAGGCCGGGGGCACGGGTACCGAAGACGTCGGTCTCGAGCGTACGACCCAGGGTCGCCGCGTCCCAGTGCCGCCCTCCGTTGGAGATGGTGACGTGCTCGTGCCAGCCCTGCATCCAGTGCAGGTGCTCCCCCATCACCCGGAAGCACTGACCGCTGACGCCCGCTGACGCCGCGCTGGCCAACCACGCCACCACGGGCGAGCTGATGCGGGGGTCGAAGTCCGACCATTCGTCCGGTCCCAGATCCATCGGCTCGGTCGGGTCAGGCAGGCCGGTGGTCGCGGACAGCCTCGTCAACGCACCCGGTCCGATGAGGTTGGCGGTACAGCCGATGCTGGCAAGCTCCACACTCAATGTCATCGTCAGGCCCGTGAGCGCCGCCTTGGCTGTCGCGTAGTTGCTCTGCCCGAAGTTTCCCAGGAGGCCCGCACCAGAGGTCGTGTTGATGATGCGACCGTCCGGGGCTTCACCGGACTTCGCCCGCTGTCGCCAATGGCGCGCGACGGCACGAGACGTGAGCCACGATCCCCGCACGTGCACCCGCATGACGGCGTCGAAGTCATCAGCCTCCATGTTCCAGATGGCGCGGTCACGCACGATGCCCGCGTTATTGACGAGGACGTCCAACCGCCCCCAAGCATCGATGGCGCACGCGACCATCGCCTCCGCGTCCGCTTCGTTGCCGACGTCGCCGTGGTTTGACAAGGCGGTCCCACCCATGGCGCCGATGGCATCGACCACCCGGTCGGCGTCGGGGCCTGAACCCTCCCCGCTGACGGAGCTTCCGAGGTCGTTGACCACGACGTAAGCACCGTGCCGCGCCAGTTCGAGCGCGTGTGCCTGTCCTATGCCGTGACCTGCTCCGGTCACCAGGGCGGTGCGGCCTTCGAGTAGTGCTGCCATGAGCTACATCTCTTCCCGTCGGTAGTCGAGTTCGATCGCCAGGGGGCGTCCCACGCTCAGCCGCGCAGCCAGGGCTCGGAGAACTGTGCGTCCCGGGCCGCCTTCAATCCGTTCATCCCTTCCTCGTCGATAATCGATCGGAACGTGCGCCCGTCGGGCGCGGTGGCGTGCGGCGCCCTGCTCGTGGTGAGGGTGTCAGCGGCAAGGGCAGCGCCTCGCCCTGCCGTCTCGCCGGCGGCATCTGCCGTCGCGTCGATCGCCCGGCGGTTGAGCAGCACCGCCTCGCGTGGCATCCGGGCTATCCGGGCCGCCAGATCCAACGCGCGCGCTGCCAACTCTTCGTCCCGCTCGACTGACAGCACAAGCCCGAGCTCCCGGGCCTGAGACGCGGTCAGCAATTCCCCGGTGATCATGAGGAACTTTGCCCACTGCCGCCCGACGATCGGCACGACGGCGGTGGCGCCGGCCAGACCGATCCGGCCCTCGGGGAACCCGAATCGAGCGCCCCCTCCGGCGATGATGAGGTCACACGAGGCGGCGAGGGTGAGCCCTGCCCCGAGGCAGTACCCGTGGACCGCGGCGACGATCGGCACGGCACTGGCACGGACTCGCTCGTGGAACTCGGCGGCCGACCGGAGGAATTGCTCGTCGTCCTCTGGCCGCTCCCGTCGCTCGTTGCCTGTGATGTCCCCGCCGCCGCTGAACGCTCTTCCGGCCCCCCGGAGCACGACGCAGCCGATGTCGGCGTCGTCCTCGGCCGTGCCGATGGCGTCGAGCAATTGGTCACGCATGCCTCCTGGTCGGCCGGAGATGGCATTCAGCGTCTCGGGCCGGTTGAGGACGACCTCCACGACGCCCTCGCCGGCGTCCCGGACGTCGATCTCGTCGAGGATCACCTCGCCTCTCCTCGGCCGCACGGACCGCCCGGCGGCGTCGGCGCGGCCAGGTCAGGGGCGTGCAGACCCTGATTTCGGGTTGATTTCATCGGACGCGCCCCTTTGCCATCGGCAAGTATCTGGGTATCCTGACAGAATTGTCAACATCCAGTCTGGGGGGCATATGAACGTCGAAGATCTCGTCCTGGTCAGTGTCGACGACCACATCATCGAGCCACGGGAGATGTTCGACGCGCACATCCCGGAGCGCTACCGAGACCGGGCCCCGCGGGTGCTCACCGATGACGACGGCAGCGAGTACTGGCTGTTCGAAGGCGAGCGCGCCGCCTACATGGGGCTCAACGCGGTGGCTGGGTGCCCGCCCGAGGAATACGGCCTCAACCCGACCCGCTACGACCAGATGCGTAACGGCTGCTATGACGTGGACGAGCGCGTGCGTGACATGAACGCCAACGGCGTGCTGGGCTCACTCAACTTCCCGACCTTCCCGCATTTCTGCGGGCAGCTCTTCGCCCGACAGCAGGACAAGGAGTTGTCATTGGCCGTGGTGAGGGCGTACAACGACTGGCACATCGACGAGTGGTGCGGTGCACATCCGGGCCGCTTCATCCCTTGCGGGGTCACCCCCTATTGGGATCCGGACCTCATGGCCGACGAGGTGCGGCGCATCGCGGAGAAGGGTTGTCACGCGGTGACATTCTCCGAGAATCCCGAGAAGCTGGGTCATCCCAGCTTGCACAGCGACCACTGGGACCCCTTCTGGGATGCCTGCCAGGAGAGCGCGACCGTCGTCTGCCTGCACATCGGGTCCTCATCTAGCCTGCTGCTGACCGCGACCGACGCCCCGGCCGACGTCATGATCTCCATCACGCCCATGAACTCGTTCCTGGCGCTGAACGACCTGATGTGGACCTCCATTTTCAAGAAGTTCCCGCGGATCAAGATCGCCATGTCAGAGGGCGGGATCGGCTGGATCCCCTACGCACTGGAGCGGATGGACTACGTCTACGAGCACCATCACTCGTGGACCGGTGCCGACTTCGGCGGCCGGAGGCCAAGCGACGTGTACCGCGACCACATCGTGACCTGTTTCATCGACGACGCCAGCGGGCTGGAGCTGCGCCACCGCGTCGGCATCGACTCCATCACGTGGGAATGCGACTACCCGCACTCCGACAGCACCTGGCCGCACTCACCGGAGCTGCTCGGCAAGTCCCTCATCGGTATTCCAGACGACGAAGTCGACAAGATGACGCACCTGAACGCGATGCGGGTCTTCCAGTTCGACCCGTTCGCCGTCCGGCCCAAGGAACGGTGCACTGTGGCGGCCCTCCGCAGCGAGGCCGCCGACGTGGACATTTCCATCCGAAGCCTCGGGCGCAAGAACGAGGGCGGGATGAAGGCGACGGAGTTAGCTGCCATCGCTCGGCCCGAGGCGCTGGATGCCTGACACAGCACCTTTGGTGCCCGGCGGCCGCCCATGACGGTCGCAGCTCGCATCGCCCCCCCGCTCGACGACGACAACCGGGAGTTCTGGACGAGCGGCGTCACTGGGGAGCTGCGTCTGCCGTACTGCGCCGCCTGTTCCCGCTGGATCTTCCCTCCCCTGCTCCGGTGCCCGGGTTGCTTCGGCCAGGCCGCCTACGCGCCGCTCAGCGGGAAGGGTCGTGTCTTCACCTACACGGTGAACTACTACCCGTTCAATCCCGAGGTGCCCCTGCCCTACGTCATCGCCATCGTCGAGCTCGTCGAACAAGAGGGGTTGCGGTTCACCACCGACATCATGAACTGCCCGGTCGACAGCGTCACTATCGGCATGCCGGTCCGGGTCGTTTTCGAGCAACACGGCGACGTGTTCGTACCCTTGTTCGAGCCCGATCCGACGCCTGAGGCGATCCCGTGACCGACAGGCGGGTCGAACGCGGCGCCATCGTGTCGGGCATCGGCATGTCTCGGATCGGCCGCAAGACCGGCATCCCTGACGTGGAACTCACCGTCGAATCGACGAGGGCGGCGATCGCCGACGCGGGCCTCTCGCCGTCGGACATCGACGGCGTCGCCACCATCGGCGACACGCCCATCGCCGCCACCGCCGAGCAGCTCGGCATCTCCCCCGATTGGACGAGCGGATCGATGGGCCACTACGGGCTCCTGACCCCTGCGGTCGACGCCTTCAAGGCGGTAGGGAACCGCGCCGCGCGGCACGTCCTGGTCTACCGGACCGTCAACATGATGGGGGGCGAGGCGATACAGGAGCGATCCGACGGCACCCAGATGGAGATCCCCCCGGCGATGCGGGACATCACGCGGATCCTCACCATGCACGCCTATTCCGCCCCGAACTGGCTGGCCATGCACCTTCGTCGCCACATGCACCTCTACGGCACCACGCGAGCAGATCGGTTGGCTGGCCATCAACAGCCGGCGCAACGCTGCCCTCAATCCGAACGCCGCCTACCGGGACCCCCTCACGATGGAGGACTACCTCTCCGCGCGGATGATCTCCGAGCCCTTCGGACTCTTCGACTGCGACGTGCCGGTCGACGGGTCCATCGCCGTCGTGGTCTCCCGTGCCGAGCATGCGGACGCCTGCGCCCACCCGGTACGCGTCGACGCGGTCGGCGGGTCCGACGGGGTCGGCGGATGGGACCAGCGACCCGATTACCCGAAGATGGCATCGGCTGACGCGGCACGTGAGATGTGGGACGCCACCGACCTGAATCCGGTCGACGTGGACGTGGCCGAGCTCTATGACGGCTTCACGTTCCTCACCATGGCCTGGCTCGAGGCCCTGGGATTCTGCGCCGATGGTGAGTCCGGACCCTTTCTCGAGGGAGGGTCCCGCATCGCCCTGGACGGCCAACTGCCGCTCAACACATACGGTGGACAGCTCTCGGCGGGCCGGATGCACGGCTATTGGGTTCTCCACGAGGCCTGCCTCCAGCTACGCGGCCAGGCGGGGGAACGCCAAGTGTCGGGTCAACCGGAGGTCGCCGTCGTGTCGAATGGAGGTGGGCCGATCGCAGGGTGCATGCTCTTGACCCGGTAGCCGGCAAGGGGGCATGACGTGAACGGGACGGGGATTCCAGCGGGCATTCCCGAGCAGCCGGTGCTGGTGATCGGACCCGGGGACGGCGAGGTGACCGGGCTCTGCGCAACGATGCGTACCGGGGGATGGACACTCCTCATGGCCGAGGACGTTGATCGGGCGCGCTGGCTCGCCTCCATTCAGAAGGTCGCCCTGATCCTGATTGCCGGGAGTGCCGGCGCGCGCGAGGTCGCCGACGCCATCCGGCCGGTGTCGAACGCGCCCCTGGTTGTGCTCGGCGATCCCGCGCCGCAGAGCGTCATCTCCCTCGTGGAGGCCGGCGTCGATGCCGTCATCGATCCTGGCGCCGGCGATGACGACGTCCTGGCCCGGCTGGGAGCCCTGCTCCGGCGGGTGGACCGGGCCTCCGCGCCTGGCGTCCGCTTCCTGCGGGCCGAGGGGTTGACCGTCGATCTTCTCGCCCGGGAGTGCGTGCTCGACCGAACGCCGCTCGCGCTCTCGCCAACCGAGTACGCCGTCCTGACCCTCCTCATGACCCGGCCGCACGAGGCCCTGCCGGTCCAAACGATCGTCCGCCAGGTCTGGGGCTGGAGTGCGACCGACGGCCGGAACGCGCTTCGGATCATCGTGAACCGTCTGCGCCGCAAGCTTGAGGATGATCCGCACTCCCCCCGGTACATCGCGGCGGTGCGGGGCGTCGGCTACCGGTTCAGCGCCGACGTTGTCGAGATGGGAGACCAACCGGCGGCCACATCGGCCTCCCACGGGAACGACCTCCTCAATTTGGATCGAATGGCTGGCCCTGGCGCTGATCGAGTGCGACGCTGTCGTGGGTGCCGGCGAGGTGTTGCTCGATGCGCTCAGCGCCAGCGGCTACGCGGAGGGCATGGCGGTGTTCAGAGTCGACGGGGACATGATGCACCTGGTCGCGGTCCGCGGCATGTCGGAGGCGTGGACGGCGCGGGTGGCGGCCGGCGTCCCGCTCGACCCCTCGTTCGCCAGCGTGCAGAGTGTACTGACTGGTGAGCCCGTGCAGTTCGGTGACATCCATGCGGTCGGAGGTCACTTCCGGGCAACCGCGGAGCAACTGGTCGACGAAGGGGTGCGTGCCGGACATTTCTTCCCGATCCCGGGGCGCCGCGGCGTCTGGGGCAACCTGGGTCTCGTCCGGCGTTCGGGTCAGCCCTTCGACGAGTCCGCCATGGCGTTCTGCAGTGTCATGTGCGCCGTCTTCGCCGTTCGTGTCGACACGCTGGCGGAATGACGGCTCCTATCGGGTACCTGACCCTTCCTCGTGAGGGAGCGTCGCCCGGCTAGGAGCGGAATCACGGCAGGACAATGAAATCGAATCGAAACCGTCCCGCCGACCCCATGCTTGACAACTCTGTCAAGTTATAGGATCAAGCCGATGCCCACGTGTCCGATCGCCCATGGTTACGACCCGTTGGACCCCGCCGTCGTCGCGGACCCGTACCCGGCGCTGCGGAGCCTGCGCCAGGATGGTCCCGTCTTCTACATACCGGGTCTCGACCACTACATCGTGACCCGCTACGACGATATCGAGGCCATCCTGAAGGACAGGGAGACGTGGTCGGCCGCCAATGCCTCGTCACCCCTGATCCCGGTGTGCGCCGACGCTCAGGAGATCCTCAACAGCGGCTTCAAGCGCGTTCCGACGCTGAACAACGCCGATCCGCCACGCCATGCCCCGATGCGCAAGTCTGTGCTCGCCGTCATGACCCCGCGCCGCCTCCGTGCGCTCGAGCCCGTCCTGCGCGACTACGCCACCGCGCTCATCGAAGGCTTCGGGGAGAAGCCCGTCATCGACTTTGTCCAGGAGTTCTCCTTTCCGTTCCCGGGGTTTGCCGCGTTCAGCTTGCTCGGGTTCCCGGACGCGGACACCGACACGCTGAAGGAGTGGAGCCGGACGTGGGTCCTGCTCACCTACGGCCGGCTTTCTGACGAGCAACAGGTGGCGACGGCGAAGGACGTGGTCGCCATGTGGCAGTACGTCGAGGATTTCGTCGACCGGCGGACGGCTGACCCGCTCGACGATCTCACCAGTGACCTGGTCAGGCTGGCGAGGGATAAGCCCGCCCAGCTCACCACCTTCGACATCGTCAACATCGTCTACTCCATGGCCCTGGCCGGCCACGAGACCACCATGAACACCATCGGAAGCGGTCTCCACGCCCTTCTGATCGACCGACACCAGTGGCAGCGCATCATTGACGAGCCCGCACTGATTCCAAACGCCGTGGAGGAGATCCTCCGATTCGACGGACCGGTACTCAACCACCGCCGGGTAGCGAAGTTTGACACGACCATCGGAGACGTGGACATCCCCGCCGGATCCCGCATCATGATGTGCTTCGCCGCAGCCGACCACGATCCCGCACATTTCGGAGAAGATGCGGAAGAATTCCGGGTCGACCGTTCCGAGGCAGAGCTCCATCTCGCGTTCGGCAAAGGTGCACACCTCTGCCTCGGAGCCGCGCTCGGCCGGCTCGAGACGCAGATCACGCTCGAGCTGTTGACGACGATGACGCCAGGGATGGAACTCGTCCCAGATCAGGAGCTGCAGTACAGCCCGAACGCCCTGTTCCGCGGCCTACGGTCCCTGCTCGTGGCCCCCCGGGGCATGGGGGCATGAGCGAGCCGGAGGTTGACGAGGCGAGGTTCCAACAGGCACAGCGTGCGCGCAAGATCTCCGCGCTCCAGGCTGCCCCGTCCGATGGCGACAGCTGCAACACCTGCTTCTATTACCTCGAGCGGGGCAGCGAGCTCGCATTCTGCTGGCACGAAAAGTTGCAGATCCTCGTGGGGGCCGATTGGTGGTGCCACTACTGGGAGATGGCGGATTCGTGAGCGACCCCGAAGAGACCACGCCGCTCCACGAGCTCCTCGGGTTGCGCCCGACAGACGATGCCCAACGTTGGCAACAGGTCGTCGGACCCTCCGTGACGACGCCGTCGGGGGCCCTGCAAGGTGGTGCCGCGCTGGCGGCGGCAATCGAGGCCGCGCAGAGCACGACCGGCAGGCCCGTCAGGTGGGCGACCGCGCAGTTCGCCTCCCACGTACGCAGCGGATCGGTCGTCGACATCGACGTGACGATCCCGGTGGAGGGGGTCCACCTGAGCCAGGCCCGTGCCGTCATGCGCTGCGCCGAAAGCGAGATCCTGACCATGCTCGCCGCGGTGGGTCAGCGCCCGTTTCCCCACCACGGCGTCTGGCCAGTCCCGCCGGTCGTGCCGCCTCCCGAGGAATGCCCTGAACGCGTGGTACCGGGGCCCGCGACGCACTCGATGCTCGAGACGTTCGACCGCCGGTCGGCGATCGGTCGGTCGTACAACGAGGTGGACGGGCAGCCCGGACCGGGGCGTTCGGCCAGTTGGTTCCGGCTGCCGGGCGGTCGGCGCAACGTCTCGGCGGGCGACCTGGCCGTCCTCGGAGATTTCCTCATGCTCGAGTTCGCCGACGCCCTTGGAGTCGCGTGCAGCGGCGCCAGCCTCGACAACACCGTGCGTATCGCCAACCTCGGGGCAACCGAATGGGTCCTGCTCGATGCATCCATCCACGCCGTCACGGGCGGGCTCGGCTACGGGCAGGCCCACCTGTGGTCGCGCGAGGGCGGCCTTCTCGGCACGACGTCGCAAACGCTCGTCATCCGAGCTCTCTCCCCCGAGGGCGCGCTGCCGGCACGGCGGGGGCGGCGGGTCGTCGGCAATCGCTCCCCGGAATCAGGCCAGCCGCGAGGTTGACGCCCCGTGACAGGTCACACTGACTGGTCTCGCGGTGCGCGCAAGCCATCCCGGCGTCGGTCTGACACCCCTGACCGCCCGCACGGTTGAAGTAGTACCCGAACGTCCTCGGCTTCCTCAGACGCGTTCGCCAAAGGTCATCTCGCGGACGCTGGTGACGAGCTCCGTTTCACCGCTCTGCCATGAGGGTTTGGCGGCGGTGCCCTCCGGCGGCCGGGCCCATTCGATCGGGCCCCAGTCGCGGCGCGACATCTCGACTTTGAAGTCGGGTTTGCCCGCCGCCTGGCACATGGTCTCGTAGTCGGTGTTGAACTGCTTCATTTCCTTGACGAGCCACCAGTCCTCCTCGGAGGACCACCTTCCCTCACCGGCATACTCGATGATCTGCAGAGACGGGAACTGGGCCGGGGGTCCGGTTGGGTCCGGGTTGTCGGCACGGTTCCAGACTTTGTAGACGATGCGGTTGCCGTCGAGGTTGTACCACTCGAGGGGCGAGTACACGTGCGGGGCAAAACCCATCGTCGCCTCGAGGAATTTCCTGATCTCGACTGGTCCACGAAAGCGCCCGTAGAAGTGGTCGAAATAGACGGCATCGTCGGAGAAGAGTTGTGACCACGCCGCCCAATCCTCCAGGACCGGACCGGTGAGGAAGTAATGCCGAAAGGCCTCCTCAACCTCGCCGCGGCTGTGGGTGCTGGTCATGAAAGCCTCCTTGCTGTCGATGTCTTTCAGGTTGCTAGCCCGCGTCGGCGTTTGGCATCCTCCAGTTGTCCGACATGGTTGTGCTCGTACTGTTCGATCCAGTCCTGGGGTAGTTTTCCCCAGGCTTCGTTGATGTGAAGACGCCCGCCCTTGGCTCGCAGCCGCTCGCTGGCAATCACGTCTCCGACAAAGATGGTGTTCTCGTCGTTGTCGAACGTCCCGCACACCTTTGCCTCGACGTAGGCAAGTGCGTCGGTGAGAATGGGAACACCGGTCACACCCGCCTTGGAGCTGAGTGATCCCATCTTGTCTCCGTCACGGCCTGAGCTGCCTCCGAGCACCATGAGGATGCGAATTGACTCTTCAACCACGTCCTCGTCGTTGCAGAGGAGGTGCATCGCGAACACACCCGACTCGAGCACCATGTCGTGGGTCAAGTTGTACTTGGTGAGGCTGATGGTAACCCGAGGTGCCTCACGGATGATCCCGGCCGAACCGGCCGAGAGCGACATGAGTCCGTTGCGGCGACCATCAACGATCGTCGTAACGGCGACCGGAAACGGTCGAAGGCCACCCAGCGTGTAGTCGGCCGCTGCCATGGCCAGGGGGTCAAGCTCTATCATCACTCGGCTCCTCTTTGAGTGAGGGCCTGCGGCCTCGTTCGGGCGCAGCCGTCTTGGCGACTTGAAACCACGCCCTTCATGATGCTCGCGTCGAGGCACTGCCCGCGAGGAAGTCGAGCACGAATCGGCGCTGGTGCTCGTAGACGAGGGCCGTCCGAGCATCGGCGACATCGGTCCTGCTGGTCACGTGCTCGAGCACGAAGGTGCGCAGGCTGTCGACATCGGGGACGGCGACCTCGATGATGAAGTCGTCGGCGCCCGTCACGGTGTCGATCGCCAGCGTCTCGGTGGCCCGCAGGATCTCTTCACGGAAGGCGTGCACAGAGGAGGTCGTCTTGGGCTGCAGGCGGACGCTGATGAGCGCGCGGATCGGACGTCCGAGCGCCCCCAGATCGATTTCGGCGTGAAAGCCACGGATGACCCCCCGCGTCTGCAGGGAGCGGACCCGTTCGTGGCAGGTTGATTCGGCGATCCCGGCCGCCCGAGCCAGTTCCTTGTTCGACACGCGGGCGTTCACCTGCAACAAGCCGACCAGCCGGCGGTCCACGGGCGTGAGCTGCGGGGTCATTCCGTCCCGGCCTGCCGAGGCTTCTTCGGGCACCCACCGGCCTGAGAGCCGGCATCCGAATTTTTCGATGACGAATAGACATTAGAGAGAATCATCTACGACATACTAGGCATAAGTGCGTCGTTCCTGCATCATCAATGTGATGAGGGAGGTCCCCCATGGAGTTGGTCGTTGCGGACCATGCGGGCACCGTGCAATTGGTCAATGAGGCAGGCTCACCGGTCTCGGGAACCGAGTTCGACCCCTCGACCGCCGTCGGGCGCCTTCCCGAGCTCTACGAGACCATGGTGGTGACCCGGGAAGTCGACGAGGAGCTCGTGAACCTGCAAAGACAGGGCCAGCTTGCACTCTTCCCGTCGTGCCGGGGCCAAGAAGCGGCGCAGGTGGGATGTGTCGCCGCCCTGCGGGAGACGGACTGGCTTTTTCCCCAGTACCGGGAGTTGGGAGCATTCCTGCAGCGGGGCATCGATCCGGCCGCCGTCGGGCTGATGTGGCGCGGCACGCGCCATGGTGCGTCCGGTTTCTTGGAGCACGCAGTGGCGCCGATGTCGATCCCCATCGGCACCCACGCGCTTCACGCGGTCGGGGCGGCCCTGGCCTCCCATTGGATGCGCGACGGAGGTGTCACCGTGGCGTTCGTCGGCGACGGTGCCATGAGTGAGGGCGACGTGCACGAGGCGATGAACCTGGCTGCCGTCCGACAGGCTCCCTGCTTGTTCTTCGTGCAGAACAACCAGTGGGCGATCTCGACGCCGGTGAGCGAGCAGACCCGGGCCGCCTCCCTGGCCCTGAAGGCAGAAGGGTACGGAATGCCCGGAATCCAGGTCGACGGCAACGATGTGCTCGCCTGTCTGCTGGTGGTCGAGCAAGCGGCGGCGCGAGCACGGGACGGCGACGGTCCGACGCTTATTGAGGCCGTTACCTACCGTATGGGCGCGCACACCACCTCCGACGACCCCGGTCGGTACCGCGACGATGCGGAGGTAGAGGCCTGGGCCGCCCGGGACCCGATCGCTCGCTGCCGCGCCCACCTGGACCGTCTCGGCCGTCTCGACGACTCCCTTGAAGAGCGAGCCCGCAGTCGTGCGAGCACCGTGCGCACCCGACTACGCGATTCGATCTTCGAGGCGCCCGATCCGTCCCCACTCACCCTGTTCGATCATGTGTACGTCGAGCCCTCGTCCGATCTCATCCAACAAGCGGCGATGCTCGCCGAGGAACTCGACCGCTGAGTGGCCGAGTTCACCATGGTCCAGGCGATCAACGCTGCGCTGGCCGACGCTATGGCGGCCGATGATCGGGTCGTGGTCTTCGGTGAGGACGTCGGCCGCCAAGGTGGCGTGTTTCGGGTGACGGACGGCCTCCAACAGCGCTTCGGAGCCGAGCGGTGCTTCGACACTCCGCTGGCCGAATCCGCCATCATTGGTGCCGCCGTCGGGATGGCGCTGAGGGGGTTCCGGCCGGTACCCGAGATCCAGTTCGATGGATTCACCTATCCGGCGTTCGACCAGATCGCCAGCCACCTCGCGAAATACCGCAATCGGAGCGGCGGGCTCGTCAGTATGCCGGTGACGATCAGGGTGCCGTCGTTCGGAGCCATCGGATCTCCGGAGCATCACTCTGAGTCCACCGAGACCTACTGGGTGCACACGGCTGGTCTCAGGGTCGTCGTTCCCTCTGGCGCCGCGGACGCGTACTCGCTCCTGCTCGCCTCGATCGAATGCGACGACCCCGTCCTCTTTCTCGAACCGAAACGGCGCTATTGGGCTCGGGAAGAGGTGGAACTGGGCCAGCGGGGTCACGGTCTGGGCACCGCCGTCGTCCGGCGATCCGGTTCGACGGTCACGGTGGTCACCTACGGTGGGCTCGTTGCCACGGCACTGGAGGCGGCCGAGCTGGCCAACGAAGACGGTTGGGATCTCGAGGTGATCGACGCCCGCACCCTCGCTCCACTCGACTTCGACTCCATCGCTCGGTCGGTGATCAAGACCGGGCGCTGCATCGTCATGCACGAGGCGCCGAGGACGCTCGGCATGGGCGCCGAGATCGCGGCGCGCGTCCAGGAGGATCTCTTCTACCACCTCGAGGCGCCGGTACTGCGGGTCACCGGCTTCGACACGCCCTATCCCCCAGCCCGTCTGGAGACCGCCTGGCTCCCCGGCGTCGACCGGTTGCTCGATGCGGTGGAACAGTCCCTGAGTTACGGGCGTGGCTGAAGCCCGCATGAGCGCGTACCCTTCCCTGGTGAGCGCCCACCGGCCCCCCAGGTTGCTCGGCTGCTATGTGCTCCCCGGAGGGGTCAGCGATCCACGGCCGATCGTGGAGCAAGCCGGCTGCGCGGAGGCGGCGGGGCTCGGCACCGCCTGGATCGGCGAGCGCTATGACACGAAGGACCTACCGTCGCTCGCCGGAGCCCTCACCCAGACGACCACTGCCGTGCGTATCGGCGCTGCGATCACGCACACCCAGCTTCGACACCCTATGGTGCTCGCCTCCATGGGCCAGACGCTCCAGGCGCTCTCGAATGGGCGTTTCTTGCTCGGCTTCGGTCGTTCGGCGGCGTGGCGATGGCGCGATTACGGCGAGCCGATGCCCACGCTGGCATCGCTTGGCGATGTCGCTCAGATCCTGCACCGTCTCTGGGCCGGCGAAACGGTTGACTACGAGGGCCCTGCAGGGCGGTTTCCAAGGCTCCGCCTGCCCCAACGGCCAGACGTCGACCCTCCACCGGTGCTCTTGGCTGCGGTTGGACCGAAGACTCTGGCGCTCGCCGGGGAACGGTTCGATGGGGTGATCCTTCACCCCTTCCTGACCTCCGAGGCTGTCGCCGCTTCAGTCCAGGCCGTCAGAACCGCGGCCGCAGAAGCGGGGCGCGACGTCTCACGAGTCCGCTGCTACGCCACGGTCGTCGTTGCTCCGGACCGAAGTTCCGACGAAAATGAAACGGCCGTCAACGCCCGCGGTGCCGGCTACTTCCACGTCGCTGGTCTCGGAGACGCCCTCGTCGCTGCCAACGGGTGGGACGCGTCGGAACTTGCCCGTTACCGGAGCCACCCCTTACTGATCTCCCTCGGGGACCGGCAGGCCGACAAGGCGCTCTCCCGAGCGGAGCTGATCGAGGTCAGCCGCAACCTCCCCGACCACTGGCTGCTCTCCTCGTCTGCGACGGGGACTGCGGCACATTGCGCCACTCGCTTGACCGAATACCTCGATGCCGGTGCAGACGAGCTGATCCTGCACGGCACGACGGCCGAGCACCTCGGTCCGCTCGTCAAGGCGTTCACTTCGTCGCCATGACGGCCGCCATGGAGGACCTCGCGGGAGCCCTGAGGGCGTGGTTGACGGAACGGTTGGGAGCAGACAACGTGACCGTCTCCGGGATCACCCGTGCGGCCGCCGGACAGTCGAACGAAACGATCCTGTTCGATGCCTCGGCCGGTGGTTGCGTTCAGCACCTGGTGCTCCGGCGCCAAGCTGTGGGGACAACGATCTTCCGCGACCCCGACGTGCTGAGAGAGGCTCGGGTACTGCGGGGGCTGACCGCGGCAGGGGTACGGGTCCCGTACGTCCGGTGGAGCGAGGCCGATCCTTCGATCCTTGGAACGCCGTTCTTCGTGATGGACCGCATCGAGGGGCGGGTGCCGCTCGGCAAACCCTCGATCCACACGGTGGGTTGGCTGCCGACCCTCACTCGGGCCGAACGGGAGCGAATGTGGTCATCGGCGCTCGACGTCCTGGTCTCGGTCCATGCGGTCCCGTGGCGCTCGACTCACGACTTCCTCCTTGACGGCGACCTCGAGGCAACCACGCTCGGTGCCCACGTGAGCGCCCTGGCTGACTGGTACCGGTGGAGTACCGCCGAGCGTGTGTACCCGATCACGGACGCTGCACTGGAGTACCTCCAGGAGCACTTCGCCGAGGTTGACGCCGGCGAGTCCGTCCTACTCTGGGGCGATCCCCGCGTGGGCAACATGGTCTTCAGCGACGACAACACCGTCGCGGCGGCACTCGACTGGGAGACGGCGAGTATCGGCCCGGTGGGTCGTGACGTCGCGCACTGGCTGTTCTTCGACGAGTTCCAGACCATGGCGGTCGGGATCGAGAGGCTGCCGGGGTGGCCCGATCGGGAGACGACCGTCGCCTGCTACGAAGCCAGTTCGGGCCGTCGCCTGGGCAATCTTGCCTTCTTCGATGTGATGGAGACGCTCTTCATGGCAACCACCCTGATCCGCCAGGCCGACCGCCGGGTGGCGATGGGGCTTGCCCCACCCGGGAACCGGATGGGGCACGACAACACGGTCACCCAGATGCTCGCCCGGAAGCTGGGCCTCCCAGTCCCTCCCCTGTCTGCCGACTACGCGGCGCACCGGCACGGGGCCGCCGAGCGGGACCGGACGTGACCGAGACCGGAAGAAGGTGCCAGCCGCCTCGTCGGAGCAGCGACGCCACGGTGGAGTCCCCATCCACGAGGCCGCCAGATCCCGTTACGGGCGACCAGACGTGTACCGGACGACCGCACCGGCCGACGTGACCTGCGATGCTGTCGCACATGCTGCTCAACGGGAAGGTCGCGATCGTCACCGGAGCTGGCTCTGGGATCGGCCGGTCAAGCGCCATGCGCTTCGCGGCCGAGGGTGCTGCTGTAGTAGTGGCCGATGTGCGCGGTGACGCCGCGAGGAACGTGACCGACCTGGTCACCGCTGCGGGTGGACGGGCCCTGCCGTGCGAGACCGACGTGGGCGATGCCGCCGAAGTTGAGGCCATGGTCGCCACCGCCCTCGACGAACTGGGTCGCCTCGATGTCGTCTTCAACAACGCCGCCCTGTCGCGCCCGGGTACGGCGATCGATCTGCTCCCGGAGACATGGGACCTCATGTGGCGGACAAACGTCTCGTCTCTGTTCCATATGGCGAAGCACGCCGTCCCGTATATGGCCGAACACGGCGGAGGATCGATCATTGCTACTGCGTCGATTTCGGGGCTGTTTGCCGACGCCGACGCGGTTGGCTACGCCACGACGAAGGCGGCCGTGTTCGGCCTCGTCAAGGCTCTCGCCGTCGACCATGCTCGCCAGGGGATCCGGGTCAACTGCCTCTGTCCGGGCGTCACGGCCACACCACCCATGCTCAAGGCCCTCGGTGGGGGCTCGGGCCCGCTGCACGATGCCCTTCTGGAGTCCCAACCCCTTGGCCGGCTGGGACGACCCGAAGAACTGGCGGCGGTCGCCGTGTGGCTGGCCAGTGAGGAGGCATCGTACGTGACCGGCCAGACGATCATTGCCGACGGCGGCCTGACCACCGAATCTCAATTCTCGAGACTCGTCCGAATGACCTAAGAAGAGCGACTGTCCCTTGGCCTAGAAGCCGCAGCTGCGGCCCGAAGCTGTCGGTTCACATCCTCGGGATCGAAATACTCCCGCCAGGCTGCGATTCGTCCATCGTCAGAAATGTCGAAGACCGCAACGAGGTAATGATCGATCTGGACTCCGTTCGACATAAACCGGTCTAGCCTCTCGGTGAACACTTGGCGGTCGTTCGAGACCACCGCAATCGGTCCGCACCGCATGTGTGTCGCGAACCCCAGCTGGCGAGCGATGTCCGCCCGAATCGCCTCTCGCCCACGCAGTGTCGGTCCTCCCGGCACCCAGAGCTGCCAGACCACATCCTCGGTGAACCTCGAAAGGATGGTGTCGACATCGGGTTCGGCCTGCGTGCCATCCCCCCAGGCGTCCATGAACGCTGTGACCACCGCCTCCTCGGCCGCGCCCATCAGGCGATGGGGGGTGTGGAAGTGGGCACCGTGGATTCTCGCTGAACACGACGGGTCACACCTCGGAGCCTAGGAGAGAGCCGCCTGATTCGAGAGCGATTCCAGATTGTCCAGCCTGCGACCAGGTCCATTGTGGGCGCCTTGTCCAGCCTGCCCCTCCCAGAACGGGCACCTCCGCCCAGTTGAGTAGCAACTCGGCAATGGACCGCTCGCTCGATGCCTCGAGAATTTAGGGTACTCATTTGCCATCAGCGCTTGTATGCTCACAGACCGAAATCCAAATCTGAAAGGTGGCCCATGGCCGATACGGGAAGCCGCCCCACCGTCCACCTGCACATCGCCGGAGAGCGCTTCGACACGGGAAGCGGCGGGATCCATGAGCACATCGACCCGAGCACGGGTCAGGTCGATGCCAAGATCCCCCTGGCCGGACCGGGCGAAGTCGACCGGGCGGTCAACGCGGCCGATGCCGCATACGGCAATTGGCGGCGTACAGCGCCGGAAGAACGGCGCCGGCTGCTGCTGCGGTTAGCCGATCTCATCGAGGTCAACGCCGAGGAGTTCGGGCGCCGCGGGACGATGGACAACGGGACTCCCGCATCGGTCGTCGGCGGCATGACGGGGTCGGCGGTGGAGTGGACCCGCTACTACGCGGGCTGGACAGACAAGATCGCCGGAGAGCTGTCCAGCAGCTTCGGCTCGGGCGTCGGCGAGCTCAACTACACGCTGCTCGAGCCCTACGGCGTCGTCGGCATCATCATCACCTGGAACGGCCCGCTCATCTCGCTGGCCATGAAGATCCCGGCTGCGCTGGCGGCAGGATGCACGGTGGTGTGCAAACCCTCGGAGCTCACACCCTTCTCTGCCGAGCTGTTCATGGACCTCGTCGAGCAGGCTGGGTTCCCGACCGGCGTCTGCAGCATCCTGCCGGGCGACCCGGCGGCCGGCGAGGCACTCGTCGTCCACCCCAAGGTGCGCAAGGTCTCCTTCACCGGCGGGCCGGCCACCGCGAGCAAGATCCTCCACGCCTGTGCCGACACCATGAAGCCGGCAACGCTCGAGCTCGGTGGCAAGTCGGCCAACATCGTCTTCGACGACGCCGACCTCGACGCCGCCTGTGGGCTCGGCACCATGATGAGCGTCGGGATCCTGTCGGGCCAGGGGTGCGCCTTTCCCACCCGCATGCTGGTGCAGCAACCCGTCTCTGAGGACGTGGTCGCCCGGGTGGCCATGGTGGCCAAGGGCATCCCGGTGGGAGACCCATGGGACCCCAACGTGTTGGCGGGGCCCGTGGTCAACGAAGCGGCCCTCGAACGGATCCTGGGCGTGATCGAACGGGCCAAGAAGGACGGTGCCCGCCTGGTGACGGGCGGGTCTCGGATCGGCGGCGACCTGGCCGGCGGCTACTTCATCGAGCCGACGGTGTTCGCCGATGTCGACCCCGACTCCGAGCTGGCCCAGAACGAGGTCTTCGGCCCGGTGCTGGCCATCACGCCCTTCGGTGACGACGAGGAGGCGATCCGCATCGCCAACAACACCCGCTACGGCCTGTCCGGTTATGTCCAGACAAAGGACCTGTCCCGGGGCCTGCGCGTGGCCGAGGAGCTCGTCACCGGCGAGGTCCTCATCAACGGCGCCGCCAACCTGCGGGTGCAGCGCCCCTTCGGAGGCATCGGCATCTCGGGCATGGGCAAGGAGGGCGGCCGGCTCGGTGTCGAGGAGTTCCTGCGGGTCAAGTCCGTCGGCATCGCGTAGTCGTCCGGTTCCATCCGTTCGATTCATCAACCAGCGAAGGAGAAGTGAGCAAGATGGCCGGACTCGAGGGCAAGGTCGCATTCATCACCGGCGCGGCGCGCGGGCAGGGGCGGGCCCACGCCGTCCGACTGGCGCGGGAGGGAGCCGACATCCTGGCCATCGACATCTGCGCCGACACCCCGTCGATCGACTACCCCAACGCGACACGGGCCGAGCTCGACGAGACGGCACAGCTCGTCGAGGCCGAAGGCCGCAAGGTCGTGGCGCTCAAGGCCGACGTGCGCGACCTGGCCGGCCTTCAGCGGGCCTTCGACGAAGGCATGGCCTCGCTCGGGCGGGTCGACATCGTCCTGGCCAACGCCGGCATCGTGCGGCTCGGTGACGGTGGCGACCCGGCCGCCGTGTGGGGCGACATCATCAACACCAACCTGACCGGGGCGTGGAACACGATCTCGGTGGCGCTCCCGACGCTGCGGGCCGGCGGTGCCGGTGGCTCCATCGTCATCACCAGCTCCACGGCCGGGCTGCGGGCCAGCCCAGGGTCCGGAATCGGACAGGTGGCCTACACAGCGGCCAAGACTGGCCTCGTCGGCCTCATGAGGCAGCTGGCGGTCACGCTCGCCCCCGAGTCCATCCGCGTCAACAGCGTGCACCCCACGGGCGTCAAGTCGGGCATGACGATGAACGAGGCCATGATGACGCTGGTGATGCAGGCCGCCGAGGGGGGCGACAACTCAATTTCGGCGATGCAGAACGCCATGCCGATCGACATCCTCGAGCCCGAGGACGTCTCCGACGCGGTGGCCTTCCTCGTCTCGGACCAGGCCAAGTGGATCACCGGCGTGGCCCTGCCGGTCGACGCCGGATTCTGTGTGCGCTGACCGGGGTGCACGAGGGTCGTCGTGCCGTGGCGAGAGGGCCTGATTCGGCCGGCCCCGGGTTGAGACGGTCGCAGGCACCCTCGTCGGTCTGACGGTCCCCGATCACACCTGCGCCTCGAGGCCCTGGGGCCGATCAGCGGCGACGCTAAGGACTGGGCGCTCGCACGCCAGGGTCGGTGGTCTGAGAACCGGGCCCGGTTCCCTCCCTCGTCGGGTCGCCCCGCTCGGTGGCTGGGCCGCAGAGGGTGGGGCACAGAGTGCCTGGGATCGGGCGCGGGCGTGGTGGTCATGTCGGAACACCGATGGGCTTTCGCGGGGCTCCACCAGAGATGCATCGGCCAGTGAGGAGCCCCCTGGCGGCCAACCGGACCCGCCGTGTGAATCACGCTTAGCCGCTGAACGTTCGCCTTTCGGAGTTGCGTTGGCTCCCAAGAAGAGTGGGATAGCGTTCCTCATGACACTGCCCTGGCGGTTCGATCACGCTTTCTCGTCAGCGACCAGGCCAGCGGCGACATACGCGGCGTGCACGGCGTCGAACTGAGCGTCAGCGAGCGGAGGCTGGGGAGGTCTGGACCGCGGGTAGTCACCGACGGGCAGGCCGAGCTCGGACGCGGCGGCCTTGAAGGCGGAACCCCAATGGGTATACGCGGCGTCGACGTTGGATGCTCCGAAGGCATGGTGCAGGTTGGCGACCAGGTCGTCGAGCCCCGAGTCGTACCAGTGGTCAATGGCGTCGGACAGCTTGTCGGAGACCAGGAGCTCCCATTGCAGGCGATACATGGGGATGTCCGGGCGCTCGTAGAGATACCCGGTGCCACCCAGGATCCCCGGGGCGCTGATGCCACGTCGCAGGAACCCGCCCCGGTAGGCCAGCATGTCGCACTCCCAGATGACGAGCTCGGGAGCGATCCGGTGCAGTTCGGCGGAGTGGGAAGGCCGGAACATCCCGTTCTTCACGGCGCAGATCGCCGGGAACTCTCGCGCCAGCTCCGCGCACTGGGCCGGCGTCAGGATCCACCCCGCGGCGTGGGTGTTGAACAACCCGAGCGCGATGTCTGTCCTCTCGGTGACATAGCGGAAGGTCTCCCGAACGGCCTCATAGGTCCGGGCCTCGAAGTACGGCGGGATGAGGAAACAGATGTCGGCACCGGTGACGGCCGCATGCTGGGCCAGCTCGACGGTCTCGAGGACGTTCGTGCTGGCCGGGCACGCCTCGATCAACGCCCCGGGCTTGAGGGCGCGAGTCGCATCGACGGCGACCTCCAAGAGCCGCTTGCGCTCCTGCGTGCTCAGCGCCCAGCATTCGCCGACGAGGCCACCGACCCAGACCCCGTCGTGGTCCAACGCCCCGATGCAATGGGCGATCAGTCCCTGCAGCGCCTCCTCGTCCACGAACTCGCCGCCGGGACCGCTGAACGGGGTGTAGAGGGAGTCGACGATGCCCCGAAGGGCGTCGGGAGCCCAGTCACGAGCGTCTGCTGCGCTGGCCATGATCGGCCTCCTTCCGTAGGACCAGTGTGCCCGCGCTCATGCCTTGGGCCGGCTGCGCGGCAGGCCGAGTGACTGCTCGGCGATGAGGCTCCGCAGCACCTCGCTCGATCCGCCATAGATGGTGCTGGCCACTGCGCTCCGATAGTGATACTCGAAGGCGCCCCCCGCCACGCAGTCGGGATCGGTCCAGTCTGCCGCTCCCAGGGGGCCGACCATGTCAAGCACCCTCTTGGACCAAGCGACGTAGGTCTCGGGACCGAACAGTGCCGCATGCGGTCCCGGCTTGCCGCCGAGCTGTTCGAGGAACGCCACGCGGATCCCGAGCAGGTCGGCCACCTCGGCGTCGATGGACAGCCGGGCCAGGCGCGATCGAACGGTCGGATCCGCGGCAACCGGACGGCCGGTCGCGGCGGTCGCCGATGCCGCCCAGGCGCGCGCCGACTCGTAGAGCTGTCGGGTGCGCGAGGACGGCGCCACGCTCTGCTCGGCCTCCAGCGCGGCCCGGATCACGCTCAGCCCGTGATCGGGCTCCCCGACCACCAGATCGTTGGAGACACGGACCTGGTTGTAAAAGACGATGTTCGTTCGCTCGTAGCCCATGGTGTGGACGGGTTGGATCTCGATGCCGGGGATGTCCAAGGGGACGAGGAACATGGTCAGGCCGGTGGGGCCGGTCGATCCGGGCACGCTGCGCGTCAACAAGAAGCAGAAGTCGGCCCGGTGCGCGTACGTCGTGAACATCTTCTGCCCGTTGATCAGCCATTCCTCGCCGTCACGGACGGCGCGGGTCTTGCACGCGAAGACGTCGGAACCCCCTTCGGGTTCGGTGAAGCCGAGGCAGATGAGGGTCTTGCCGGCGGCGACGCCAGGGAGGACCCTGGCCTTGAGGTCCTCTGACGCCAGGGCCCGGACGGCGTTGGCGGCGAGCATGGTGGTGCCGGCGCCGATCGTGGGACCACCGGCGGCGCGTATGGCGCCGAGCACGGCTGCCGCTTCGAAGGGGTCGAGGCCGGCACCGCCCTCCTCGGGAGGCCAGGTCAGGGCCACCCAACCTCGTGCGCCCATGGCCTCCATGAGCGGGCGGTTGACCCCGTCTCCGGAGCGGAATTCCTGCTCGACGACGGCTGGCGTGACGTGCGCCGCCGCGAACGCCTCGGCCTCCGCCCGGATGCGTGCGATGCGGGCGGGTTCCTCAAAGTCCACCAGCGCCTCCATCGGGTTCCATCACATCTTCCGGCAGGATCCCGTCGGCCAGGGCCAGGAGCTCGCGCCCGGGGTCGGCCACCGTCGCTGCCCAGGCCTGAGACCTCCGGTAGTAGAGCTGGATGTCGCACTCCTGGGTGAATCCATAGCCACCGTGGATGTGCAAGCTGTGCTGCGTGGCGTGAGAGGCCAGCTCCGCGGCGAAGATGAAGGCCTGCCGGGCGAGCACGTGCGCCCCGGGATGATCGGTTTCGAGGGCCCAGGTCGCCTTCCAGACCAAGAGCTGCGCTCCGTCCTTGGTGACCAGGGCGTCAGCCAAGGGATGGGCCACGGCCTGGTAACTGCCAATGGGGATCCCGAACGCGCACCGCTCCCGGGCATAGTCGGCGCCCAGCTCGATGGCCTCGGCGGCCAGGCCCACCAGGGCGGCGGCCCGCAGTACCCGGACCTCGCAAAGGGCGCGGGAAAAGGCCTGTTCCGCCCCCGGCCCGTCGGCAAGTACCTCCACGTCGGTGGCGCCACTCCAGCGGGCCAGGGGAAGTGAGCCCAAGTTCGAGATGAGCCGGGCATCCGCTGGCCGGGAGACGGTGACGATGCGCCCGTCGACGAGTCCCAGCACCATGTCGGCCACGGCCCCGTCGGCCAGCACCTGGGTGCGCACGGGGCCTACTGCCGGCGGCATCGAGACCAGGCGCGCGCCCTCGAGCACCAGTCGAAGGAGGTTCTTCGCCCCGCACGCCCCCACGAGTCGGGTGGCGGCGACCGTCTCGGCCAGGGGAACGGGGGCGAGTCGCCGACCCGCCTCTTCGGCCACCAAGACGAGTTCGAAGAGCCCGGCCCCGGCTCCGCCGAGATCTTCGGGCACACCGATGTGGAGCAGCCCGATTTCCGACATGCGGGCCCAGAGCGAGGCGTCGTGACCGAACGGTTCGGCGGCGCGGACGACGCCTGGTGTGCACTCCATGGCAAACAAGGCGGCAAAAGTCTCTCTCAGCGCCCCCTGCTCTTCTGTGAGCCGGAGGTTCACCGGTCGCCCGGTCCCCGATGCCTCGGGCGGCCGTCGCCCGTGGAGGCACCGTTGGCCACGCGGAGTCGGATTGGAATGTCAGGCACTCTGGTCCCCCAGGCGGACAGCGTCGTTTTGACGTGCTGGCCTGGGGAGAATATGCTTCTACCAGAAAGAAAGTCAAGACTGCGCTTTGGCTGACTCGGATCCGTGACCTCTCCTCGCCCGTCGCCAAGGCCGCTGGCCGTGGAACCGCTCCCGGCCGAGCTGACCACGCTGCCGGCCACGGTCCCGGAGCTCTTGGAGGCGCGCGCCACACAGGCCGCCGACGCCGTGCTCATCGCGCCGGGACAGGCAATGACCTTCGGCGAGGCGGACCGGGAGAGCGCGCCGCCTGGCGGCGCGTCTGCTGGCCGCAGGGGTCGGCAAGGGGGCTCGGCTCGGTGTGCTCTATCCGAACGGCTGTCCGTGGCTCGTCGCCTGGTTGGCGGCGGCGCGCATCGGCGCGCTGACCGTTCCCTTCTCCACGTTCGCTCCCGGCCCCGAGCTCGCACGTGTATTACGCCACACCGACGTCCACGCCGTCCTCATGGCCAGTTCGTTCGAGGGGGACTCGCTGACCGCCCGGCTCGAGGCCGGCCTCCCCGGGCTCGCCGAGTCGGGGGCGGACCTCCATCTCGAGGCGGCGCCGTTCCTGCGCTGGGTGTCCGTCGAGGGAGGCACTCCCCGCTGGTCGCGGGAGCTCCCGGGCCCAGCGTCCGCGTCGCTGGTGGCAGAGGCCGAGCGCGAGGTGGTGCCAGCGGACCAATTGGTCGTGGTCACCACGTCCGGCGCCACCGCAACGCCCAAGTCGGTGGTCCACACCCACGGATCGCTGGTCCGACACGCCGCCCTCCTGGCGGCGCGCCGGGAGCTCGGTCCCCACGACCGCATCTACTCGCCCATGCCGTTCTTCTGGGTCGGGGGGCTCACCATGGTCGTGCTCGCCGCCTACTGTTCGGGGGCGAGTGCCGTGGTCCAGGAGCGCTTCGAACCGGGCGAAGCACTTGCCCTCATCGAGCGGGCGGGGGTGACCCAGGTTTCGTGTTGGCCCAACGCTGCCCGCCAGCTGGCCGAGCACCCGACCTTCCCCCGCCGGGACCTGAGCGCCGTGCGCGGTGGCACGCTGCTCGAGGCGCTCCCACCAGACTCCCGGCCGCCCTCGCCGGATCTCGCCCCCAACGTCCTGGGCATGACCGAGACCGGGGGGCCGCACACCGGATCCGACGACCCGTACCGGCCGCTGCCTGAGCGTCTTCGCGACACCATCGGCCGCGGCCTCCCCGGTATGGAGCACGTCATCGTGTCCGCCGAGACGGGGCTCCCCCAACCCGTGGGGGAGGAAGGTGAGCTCTTCGTCCGGGGCGCTTTCATCATGGACGGGATCTACAAGCGCGAGCGCCATGAGGTGTTCACGCCGGACGGGTGGTACCCGACGGGGGACCTCGGATGGTTCGGCGCCGACGGGCACCTCCGCTTCGCCGGCCGAGGGGGCGCCATGATCAAGACCGGGGGCTCCAACGTGTCGCCCGCCGAGGTGGAGCGGGCGCTCCTCGAGCTGGACGAGGTGAGCGCCGCGTTCGTGTTCGGGATCCCCGCCGGTGACCGGGGTGAGGACGTGGCGGCCGTGGTCGTCCCCCGGGGGCCGGACCGGATCGACGTCGACGCGCTGAGAGCCGGCGCACGCTCGCGCCTCTCGGGCTACAAGGTGCCCCGGCACATCGAGGTGCTCGACGATGCCGACCTGCCCATGCTCCCGACCGGGAAGGTCGACCTCGCGGCGCTCCGAGAGCTCTTCGGGTCGCCCCGGTTCGGCTCCCCGCCCGGGTGAGAGTCGTGGCGAGCCACACCGTGCCCCACTGCGCCGGCGAGGTGCTCGAGCGGGCGCTGAAGGAGCAGCCGACACGCGAGGCCATGGTGGCGATCGACCGCCGGTTCACGTACGAACAGCTCGACGAGGAGGTCGAACGGGCGGCCGCGGCCATCGGGGCTCTGGGCATCGGGGCCGGCGACGTGGTGGCGGTCAGTCTCCCGAACGCCAGTGACGTCGTCGTGACGTTCCACGCGGTCATGCGGCTTGGCGCCGTGTGGCTGGGGGTCAACCGCAACCTGGCGTCACCCGAGAAGCGCTACCTCCTCGCCGACGCCGGTGCGCAGCTGATGCTGGCGGACGGAGAGGTCGCCGGTGCACTGGCCCGGTCGCCGGTGCCAGCGGACCCGCTGGTCGTCGTGGTCTCCGGTGCCGGGGAAGTCGAGTGGCGGGAGCGCCTCTGGGGACACCGGGGCTCCTACCGGCGGATCCGGCGAGACCCGACGGACGTGGCCGCCATCGCGTATACCAGCGGCACCACCGGCCGGCCCAAGGGCGTGCTCCATTCGCACCGCAATGTCCTGCTTCCGGGCGCCGTCCTCGTGGCGGCCCGGGGGTTCGGGCCCGAGCTGCGCAAGGGCGACTGCGCTGCGTTGACGATCCTCAACATGCAGGTGACGAGCACGCTGCTCGTGGCGCAGGCCGGCGGGACGCAGATCGTCATGGATCGTTCCGATCCGCCCGCGGTGGCGCAATGGATCCGGTCCGAGAAGGTCGACGCCTGGTTCGGTGTCCCCACCCTGTTGCAGGGCCTGGCCCGCTCCGACGAGGTCGCGCCCGAAGACCTCGCGTCCCTCTCCGACGTGTGGACCGGTGGCACCTTCCTTCCTACGCCCACCCGGGCCGAGTTCGAGACCCGGTTCGGCCGACGACCGCACACCACCTACGGACTGACCGAGGTCCCGACCATCGCCACGATCGAAGACCGGCACGAGACGCCGTGCGAGGGATCGAGCGGGAGGGCACTCCCCCATCTGGTCGTCGAGGTGCGAGACGACGATGAAATCGTGCTCCCGACGGGCCAGGTGGGGACGATCACCGTCCGGGCGGCCGATTCCGGCCCGTGGGCCGGGCTCTACCACCCCATGCTCGGGTACCTGGGCAACGAAGAGGCCACGTCGGATGCGCTGCGCGATGGCACGCTGGTGACCGGGGACGTCGGGTTCCTCGACAGCTCCGGTCGGCTCTTCGTCACCGACCGACGCAATGCCCTCATCCTGCGCGGCGGAGCCAACGTGTACCCCGCCGAGGTCGAGCGGGTTCTCCTGCTTGTCCCGGGTGTGACGGGGGCGGCGGTGGTGGGAGTGCCCGACGACCGCCTGGGGCACCGGGTGGCCGCGGCCGTGGAACTCGACCCCGACGCCCGGATCGACGGGGCGACATTGGCCGAGCTCTGCGCGCGAGAACTGGCCCGCTACAAGATCCCGGAACGTTGGGCCTTCGCGGAGCTTCCCCGTAACGCCATGGGCAAGGTCGTCAGGGACCAGGTCGAAGGTTGGTTCCGCTCACCCTGAGCGGTCGCGGGCCTCAGTGCAGGCTCGGGTCGTCGTAGGCGACGCCAATGCCCGATGCGCAGAACCGCCACAGGTCCTGGGCCAACAGGGCGTCGCTACCCAAGATCCGGGCGTGCACGGCCGCCAGGACGGTGTGATGCAACAGCAGCCCGGCGGTTTCGGGTGCGAGGTCGGACTTTAGCCGCCCAGTCTCCGCCGCTCCGCGCAGGAGCTCGACGACGAGCTCGATCTGCGGACGCATCGTCTGCTCGAGGTCGGTGGGCCGGGTCTCGGCCAGGCGACTTCTGAAGGTGCTCAGCGCGCGCGAGGCGGGGTTCCGATCCGCCGTGAGGTCGTAGAGACCCTCGATGTAGGCACGCACGCGTTCGACCGGGTCACTGGCGGCTTCACAGCGCCGGCGCAGCCGGGGTACGACCTCCGTGGCGAGGATGGTGTCGTGCACCGCGACGAGGAGATCGTCCTTGCTGGCGAAGAACTTGTAGAAGGTCCGAATGGACATGCGCGAGTGGTCGATGACTTCCTGCACGGTGAAGTCCGTCGTGCCGCGCTCTTGCATGAGCTCCATGGCGGCAGCCACAAAACGGTCGCTCCGATCCAGCGCCCGCTCACGGGCGCTGGTCAACGAGCGCTCGACGCTGTTCTTCTTCCATTCCGGCATGACCTCGGCATCACGAACTCGCCGCTTCGCCTTCTGTTCGTCGGGCATGTCGTTGCCTTTCAGTCCGTCTCGCTCGGAGCGCCGGCGGCGCACTGGCCGAGAAAACGGCGAATGGTCTGGGCCACGTCTTCGGGACGGCTCTTGTGCACCGCGTGGGTTGCTCCATCGACGACGGCCAATTGGGAGCGTCTGTGGTGCTCCCTCATCACCTGCGCCTGACGGATGCGGCGAGGGTCGTCCTCACTGCCGGCCACCAGCAGCACCGGACATCGCACGGCGCCGATCTGCGCCAGGTCCGCTTTGGGTCGCGCCGCGGCGCGTTGGCACAGTTCGAGCATCACCTCGAGCCAGTGATCCTCGCCGTGCGTGTCTGCGTGCAGTCGTCGGAGCGACTCGGGCCAGGTGGCGACGAGCCGCTCACGGGTGGGAACGCTCGACTTCGGGTCGCCCAGGCCCGGGCTCAGAAGGACGAGGCTGCGACAGGTGCCCGGATGGGTGAGCTCGAGATCGAGGGCGACCTCGGCACCGAAGGAGAAGCCCATCACGTGCGGACGCCCGAGATCGAGTTCGTCGACGAGCGCCAGCAGGTCGCCGACGACGTACTCGATGCCGACCGCACCGGGGCGGTGCTCCGACAGGTGGTGACTCCTCAGGTCGGGCATCACGAGCTGGAAGCTGTCCGAGAGCCTGCCGGCCAGCTTGCTCCACTCATGGATTCCGGCACCGGTCGCGCCGTGGACACAGAGGATCGGCTCGCCGCTCCCGATCACCTCGTAGTGAAGGGTGAGGCCGTCGTTGACGTAGGTCGCCATGGTGTGCACCCTCAAGTCCAAGGGTCGGATCATTAGATTCTCCGAGAAGGCAATCGTCATTCTAGCTGGCAGTAGGGACGGCCGACGTCTCCCGCTCCGCTCCGAGCGACGGGCGGGCTCCCGCCTTGTTCTCCTCCGTCAGCGACGTTCGCCGTCGGTTGACCGTCGGCCGTGTCGTCGCCCGGCCCGGTTCGATCCGCCGGTGGCGGCGGTGTGGGCTGCTCCGTTTCTGCGCCAGGCCGCGTCCGAATCGGTCGTGACTCGGCCGTTGCTACGGCGAGCTCGCCGTGGAGGTCCCGGGGATGTCCATGCCGCAGACCGGCTGGGACGACACGGGGACGAAGCCGTTCTTCTCCGCTTGCATGACCCACGAGCATTGACGGGGCAGGTCGTGCCCAAAGATCGTGGAGTAGTCGATGGGCTCGGGGAGGAGCCCGTTCGCGGTGTAGGACTTCAGACCCCGGAGATCCTTGATGACGGCGGCCCGCGTCGGGTTCTGGCCGGCCAGTTCCAGGCCCTTGATCATGAGGTCGGCCCCCGCCCACGCCTCGTATTGGCTGAAGCTCGGGAAGTCGCTCTTGGTGAAGTGCGCGTACTTCTCCATCGCGGCTTGCATCTGTTCGGTAGCCGCGTTCGGGAGAACCCAGGGACGGTACAGAGAGTCGAAGTAGTCACCCTGGACGGCGCTCCAGGCCGGCGAGTCGATGACGTCCGGCTCGTACCCTGTGGCGAAGACCACCGCTTTCAGCTTCACTCCGGCCTGCTTCATCGCCTCCGCCAGGGCGTAGTTCGAGTTGTTGTCGAGCGATGGCACGAGCGCGTTCACATGGTCCTGCTTCGCAACGAGGGCGTCGGTCGTGAAGTCGACGCTTCCGAAGGGAACGGTGGTGTTCAGCACGCCCACCTTGAGGCCGAGGTGGGTGGCCGCTTCTGCGTCACCCTCCGCGGCCCGAGTGGAGGTAGGTGAGATGCCGTACCCGTAGGCACCGAGCACCGTTCCGCCGTGCGCCTTCAAGATGGAGTCGATCGTCGTATTGGCGGGGTACTTCGGGTCCACGCTGCCTTCGTCGGAGGCGAACATGTTCGTGTAGGGCTGGGTTCCCCATTCGGGGCCGTCGGTGTAGGCCCCCGTCACGGGCATGCCCGCCTCTTGCGGGTATTTGGCGGCCAGGAAGAACACCGGGCTCTGTGCGACGATGCCGAACGCCTTCGAGTCCGCGTCCTGCACGGCGGTCGTGATCTCCGAAGGACTTGTCTGGTCGTCGATGACCAGGGGAACGAGCTTGTGCCCGTTCACACCGCCCTCGGCGTTCTGCATGTCGAGCCGTGCCTCGAACCCAGCCGGTGACGCCGAGTTCTCCGCTGCGCCTTCGCCGGTCAGGTCGGTGATGTAGGCGATGGTGATCGGCCCCGGGGACGCCGTCGCAGTGGGTGCCGCCGCCGTTAAAACGACGAACGAAAGGCTCGCAAGGGTCACCACTAATGACACGCGCGCAGCGCGGCGTAGACACACCTTTCCTCCCGGCTTCTGCAGTATGTGGGTCTTCATTCGACTCAACGGGCCTGGAGCCGCACCGGCAGTTCCTGGTGACGCCTGACCAAGAGACTGTCGACCCAACCCGGCGGAGAGTCCGGGTCGAGCGTGATACTGCTGGTGCGATCGAGCAGCACGGAGAGCACGTTGCGAGCCTCGATTCTGGCGAGGGGTGCACCGACGCAGTGGTGGATCCCCCGCCCGAACGCCACATGGCGACGCGGGACCCGCCGGCTCAGGTCGACCTCGTCAGGACGCTCGAATTCCCGTTCGTCGCGATTGCCGGCGGCCCAGAGCAACAAGACCGTGGCCTCGGCCGGTATCTCGACGCCGCCGAGCGACGTGTCCGCCGGCACGGTACGCATCATGTAGCGAAACGGGGACTCGAGACGGAGAGCTTCTTCGACGAAGACCGGTACGAGATCGAGGTTCTGACGGAGGCGCTCTTGAAGCTGAGGGTCCTCGGCAAGCATGCGCACCGCGTTGCCGAGCAGACTGGTGGTGGACTCTCCGCCCGCGCTCAACAGGATCGTCAAGATGCCGGCGGCCTCGGGCGCTGTGAGGATCCCGCCAGCGACGCTGCGGGCAACCGCGCCGAGGAGGTCCTCGCTCGGTTCGTTGACGGCGACCGCTAACTGATCGGCGATCCAGGCTTGGACCAGGTCACCCCCGCTGGCGACACGCACCAGCTCGTCGAGCGTCAGCGTGGACCCCACCAACCTGGTCATGTGCACCGCCGAGTGCCAGAGCTCGTCGAGATTGCTGTCGCGAAACCCGATGAGCCGGCTGATCATCGTGATCGGCACGACATTGCCAATGGCGCTCATGAACTCCACCGACCCGCTTTGCATGGCACGGGTCACGAGTCCGTCCGCCAGCTCGCGGATCTCCGGATCGAGCGCCTCCATGCGCTTGGTCACCAGCTCGGGAAAGACGGCTCGGCGATGGATCTCGTGCAAGGGCGGATCGGCCGTGGCCAGCGCCTGGCCGCCGGCGTCACCGAACGTGAACCGACCAGGAAGCCCCGCGTCGTCGCGATAGAGCAGGCACCTGATGTTCGACGAGAAATCCTCGACCCGAGCACTTGCCTCGACCAGGAGCTCGAACGTGCTGACCGTGAAGACCCCGGTGCCGGCCGCCTCCCACACCGGGGCGTGCTCCCGCAGCTGACTGAAGAAGGGGTACGGGTCGCTCAGCACCTCCCGGTCGAGCAGCAGCGATCCGGGGATCTCCTCCACCTGGGTCCTTTCCACCGCCCGCCCCCGAGGCAGTGTCCGATTCACTCCGAGGGGCCGACACAGCTAGTATTTTCGTACGGCATACTAGAAATAACCAGAGGGGCGGGCAAATTGTGACGAGTAGCCATGGTTCCGCCGCTCGCTCGCGGGCAGCGGGGCGTGACACACCTCGCCCGAGGGGCCGACCGCCCTCGCTCAGTCGGGGTGGAGTGGTCCAGGCGGCGCTTCGTCTGACTCGCGAGGTGGGCCTCGAGAACCTCTCGATGCGAGCGCTGGCCCGAGAGCTCGGCGTTCCGCCGATGACGATCTATCACTACGCGCCGAGCCGGGAATACCTCCACGCACTGGTCGTCGACGACATCTTGAGTGGGATTCGCGTCCCGGGAACCGAGGAGGGAGACTGGGAGGAACGGCTCCGGAAGCTGCTTCACGACGCCCGCCGGGTGTTCGCCGAGCACCCCGGGGTATCGGCACACCTTGGGGACGGAGGATCAGAGGAGGGCACTCGACTCGCGGAGGGCGTGCTCACCATCCTGGCCGATGGCGGATTCAGCCTAGAGGGGGCTGTCGTCTGCTTCACGACCCTGTTCACCTTCATGACCGGTCAGATCGACCTCGACGCAATGTCGCATTTCGTCGCCCACAGCGTTCCGACAACGACGTTGGACAACGTGACCCGCTCCGCGCCGTTCTCACGCGAGGAGCTCTTTGAGCTCGGCTACGACGCCGTCTTGGAGGGCCTGAAGAGGACGCTTCTGCAGTCGTGAAGGACGAATAGGACAGCCAGGCGATCGGTCGAACCGCGTAACCGATGGTGCTTGGTTCTCGCTGCCGGCGAATCCGCCCTCTAAGGAATATCCGCTGGTTCCGCCTCGTCGCGCAAATCCGCGCGCAGGAGGTGTTTGAGAACCTTCATGGAGGCATTGCGCGGCAATGAATCGACAATGCGAACCTCTCGGGGCAGCTTGTACGCAGCGAGCGATTTCTTGAGGTTGCTCAGCAAGGCCTCGACGTCAATCGTGTTGCCCGGGCGCGGTACCACGAAGGCGATGCCGATCTCCCCCATGCGTTCGTCGGGTGCAGCCACCACGGCTGCCTCGCCGATCGAGTCGTCGAGAAGGATGACTCGCTCGACCTCTGCCGGATAGACATTGAAGCCACCGGTGATGATCATGTCTTTCTTGCGGTCAGTGATCTTCAAGTACCCGATCTCGTTGAGAATGCCGATATCACCGGTGTGCAACCACCCTTCGCCGTCGATGGCTTCGGCAGTTGCCTCAGGGTCGCCGTAGTACCCGGTCATCAGGTTGTACCCGCGCATCAGGACCTCACCCTGCTCGTTGGCAGCCAGCTTGGCTCCGTTGTCGTCGACAATCTTGACGTCGCAGCCCTCGATAGGAGGTCCGGCGAAGTTGGCCACCAATTCGGGCTCATCGCCGGCGTGGCACATCGACACCGCGCCGTGGGCCTCGGTGAGACCATAGGCATTGAGTACGACGTCGAAGCCAAGCTCGCTCGAGAGCCTCCTGACGAGCTCCACCGGCACCGTGGCGGCGGACGGGCACGAGACGCGCAGCGAGCTGTAGTCGATCTCGGCCAGGCGGGGGCTATGCAGAATATCCGTGAAGATCGTCGGCGGCCCCAGGATGACGCTGACCCTGTCGTTCTGGATCCGGTCGAGCACCTCTTCGACCTCGAACACCTTCTGCGGGATCATCGTCACCCCCTTGAGCAGGCAGGCCATCCAGCCCGCCTTGTAGCCGAAACAGTGGAAGAAGGGCGGGATGATCAAGAAGACGTCACCGGGTCGGAGTGTCTCGAGATCGGCCAGCGAGTTGTAGACCTGCAGCGATGCCCCGTGGCGGAGGACGACACCCTTGGGGCGGCCGGTCGTCCCTGAGGTGAACATGATGTCGCTGGGGTCGTCCGGGCTGATCCCGGCAATCGATGCCTCTACCTGCTCACGAGAGGCGGCTGCCCCCAAGGCGAGGAACTCGTCGAACGTGCGCCCGCCGGCGACCTCGCCTTCGAGGGTCACGACATTTTCGGTTGCCCGCAGCGCCGGGGCGGCGGACCGCAGCGAGCCGATCTGATCGAGGCCGAGGAACCCCTGAGACACGAAGAGCGCCGAGGCGTCCGCCTTTTGGAGGGCATAGCCGATCTCCTCACCGCTCCAGCGGGTGTTCAGAGGCACCAGGATGCCGCCGGCGCCGAGGGCACCGAGGGCGGCGAAGATCCACTCCGAGGTGTTGGGGGCCCAGAGGCCCACTCGGTCACCCTTCTCGACGCCCAGTGCGATTGCCGCCGCGGTCGCACGACGAACGGCCGCGCCCAGTTCCGTATACGTCCATCGTCGCTCCCCGTCGATCAGAGCGGTGGCAGACCCGAAGATCTCGGCGCTCCCAAGCGCCATCGCTGGGATGTTCGGCGCGGGAAGAGGCGGGGCGTCTGGCACCGTTCCATTATTTCTCTTGGCTCGTGCTCGACGCCGATTCGCTGAGCTTCCTCCGCGTTCGAGCGCGGGTGACTCAGTCTTGACCGTCGTTGGGTAAAACGGGTGCGTACGTCACGACCGCGTGGGCGACCGGCTCCTCTGGATCGACCAGCCGGATGAGCGTGTCAACCACGCACGATCTCCTTCCGAACCGCAGGAGTCTTCCCTCAGCGAACAAGACCCCAATAGGCGCGGGCCTCAGAAACTCCATCGATATAGAGGCTGTAAATGCCTCGGACCCCTTCGGGGAGCGGGATATGGTCACGAAGTAGGCCGTTGCGTCGGCCAACGTGAACAGGTTCGGGCCGCTGACCATCCGCCCCGGTCGAGTGTGCTCGAATGCGAATTGGGCGCGCACCACGATCCTTTGTGATGAGTACTCGTTTATCTCCAGCGCAGCGACGGGATGGCCCCTCATGGCCTTGTGGTAGCGAGCGAGGAGCTCCTCGGGCGTATGGGTGAGTTCGTCGAACCCATCGAACCCCTGATTCTTCATTTCGGATTAGAGTCCTGACTTGGTATTTCCTTTGCAGCCCCAACGGTGTGCATTGCAGCCCCAACGGGATTCGAACCCGTGTCGCCACCTTGAGAGGGTGGTGTCCTAGGCCTCTAGACGATGGGGCCGAGCGGAGGTCTCCATCCGCTTGGATGGATGCCGCCGGTGCTCGGGGGGAAGGACTCGAACCCTCAATAACTGGACCAGAACCAGTCGTGTTGCCGATTACACCACCCCCGAATGGGTGGACAGACAGATTAGCCGAGAGCCCCTCGACGCCCGGTCGGCGCCATGACCAGGATAGGGGCGCGTTGAATCCGGGGGTTCCCGATGCCATGATGCGGCCTCCGGGATCCCCCGGGGGGCGACGGGTTCGGAGGCTTTCTACATGTACCGGTGGTCGGCGGCCGCAGTCACCGCGGCCGGTCTCGTGGGCACGGCCGTCCTGGCGGCGCCGGCTCCGGCCGGCGCCGCGGGCATCGTGGTGAAGGTCACGCCCGACCGTGGCCTCGTCGACGACCAGATCGTCACCATCAGCGGCCGTGACCTCCAAGGGTCCGGGGGCAGCCGCCAGACCTGGTTCGTCGCCGAGTGCACCGCCGCCGTGCGGGGCAGGATGAACCCATCCACCGACACCCCGCACTGCGACCTCACTCACGCCCAGCCGCTGCACGTCACCCGCAACGGCACCTTCTCGGCCCACTACCGGGTCGTGACCGGGATCATCGGGGACGGGTACTGCGGCACCCCCGGGCACGCCACCTGCGTCCTCGGGGTGGGGACCGCCCAGGGCCAGGGCACCGTCGTGCGCATCTCCTTCAAGACCCCGCCGGCGACCCCCACGGGCGCCGCCGCCCCCACTGCGACGACATCTACGAGTTGAACCGGTCACGAGGGGCCGCTCAGGCGTCGTGCAACCACTCGAGGTGGTTGAACCCGATGATGCGCCCGAGCCCCACGCCCACCGCTTCCTTCACGAAGTAGGGCAACGTCGACCAGCCGGTGATGGGCGACGACTGGGTCGGCGTCGGCGACGGCGACAGCGAGAGGTCCGAGGCGATGGCCATGGAGCGGTCTTCATGGAAGGGATCGGTGGTCACCAGGATCACCTTGACCTTGTGGGCCTCGAGCTTCGGCACGGCGTCGGCGATGTTCTCGTAGCTGTCGTCGCCGCCCGCCTCGATGATGTCCGCTTTGGGCACCCCCATCTTCTCCAGGTACATCGCCCCCGACTGCGCTTCGGTGCACTTGTCCCCCGGCTGCTTGTTCCCGGTCACCACGATGAGGTGGGAATAGCCCTCCCGGTAGAGCTTCAGGGCCTCGTCGAGTCGTGCCTGCAGGTCCAGGGTCGGCACACAGTCGTATTGGGCGGCTCCCATCACCAGGATGGCGCCCGCCGGGTGCGGATCGTATTGGCGCGAGGTCAACCACACCTGGACGAGGGTGACGCCGAAGTAGACCAGGATGACCACCACGATCAGCAGCAAGATGCGGAGAACCCAACGGAGTGGTGCGAACAGCATCAAGAGGTGGCGGACAGGCGGGACAGCGCGGCCTCGAGGCGGTGCCGCGTCCGCTCGCGCCCCAGCACTGCCAGCGAGTCGAAGAGCGGGAGGCCCCGCGTGTGTCCCATGACCGCCACCCGGATGGGCGCCTGCGCCTTACCCAGCTTGCGGCCCACACCCTCCGCGATGGCGAGCGTCACCTCGTGGAGCGAGTGCTTGTCCCACGGGCAGGTTTCGAAGGAGGCAGCCGCCTCGGAGAGGATCCGCGGCGCCAGCTCGTCCCCGGCGATGGCCTTCTGCCAGCTGTCCGGGTCGTCCGGCGCACCCTCGAGGAACAGGAAGTCGACTAGCTCGGGCACCTCGCTGAGCACCGCCACCCGCTCCTGGATCACGTTCGCCAGCGCGGCGAAGGCGGCGGCATCGAAGCGTTCGGGCGGCCAGGGCGGGGGATCGACGACCGGCGCGCCGGTGTCGGGATCGCGCCAGGCACCCGGCGCCCACTCCCCCGGCACCGGGTCGACCCACGGGCGTGCGGCGGCCACGAAATCGTCGGCGGCCAGCGCGCGGATGTACACGCCGTTGATGTGCGAGAGCTTCTTCGTGTCGAAGAAGGCCGGCGAGCGCTGCACGTCCTCGAGCCGAAAGCGCTCGATGATCTCGCCCACCGGCACGATCTCCTCGTCCCCGGGGCTCCAACCCAGCAGTGCCAGGTAGTTGCGGAAGGCTGCCGGCAGGTAACCCTGCTCCCGATACATCTCCACCGCGACCGGGTCTCGCCGTTTCGACAGCTTCTTGCCCCGCTCGTTGACCAGCAGCGGCAGGTGGGCGTAGGCGGGCAAGGGGAGGTCCCTGCCCTCGGCGGCGTTCAGCGCGCCCCAGAGCATGATCTGGCGCGGCGTGGTGGGGAGCTGATCCTCGCCGCGGATCACGTGCGTGATACCCATGGTCCGGTCGTCGACCGCATTGGCCAGCACGAAGAGCGGCTTGCCGTTGCCCTTCACGCAGATGAAGTCCTCGAGGGCGCGTTGAGGGAAATCCACCTCCCCTCGCACGAGATCCTCCACCCGCACCACGCCTTCGTCGGGCGTACGGAAGCGCAGGGCCCGCCCCTCCCCCCGGGGCAGGCCGAGGTCGCGGCAGTACCCGTCGTAGCCCGGAGTGGGGTCGCCGGCCGCCGCGCGCAGCCTCGTCCGATCGTCGATTTGCTCGCGGCGTGCACGCACAGGCGTAGAGCGCGCCACTGGCCCACAGCGCCTCGATGGCGGCTTGGTGCGCCTCTTCCTGCTCCGACTGGAAGTAGGGGCCCTCGTCGGGGGACATCTCGAGCCAGTCGAGCGCGGCGATGATCCCGTCGGTCCACTCGGGCCGGTTGCGGGCCTCGTCGGTGTCCTCGATCCGCAGGATGTAGGTCCCCCTGTGCTGGCGCGCGAAGAGCCAGTTGAACAGCGCCGCCCGCGCACTGCCGACGTGGAAGTACCCGGTCGGCGAGGGGGCGAAGCGCACCCGAGGCGGAGAGGTGAGATCGGTCATGCGCGGCGTCGGCCCACCGCTGGCGCCGGCGCGATGCTGGGGGAACGGCGGGGCGTCAGTCTTCCTCTATGGAGATGGCGCCGGTCGGGCAACCGTTGACTGCCTCGCGCAGACGCTCGCGAAACTCCTCGGGTGGGTGCTCGTTGAGGACGTAGAGGTAACCGTCGTCGCGTACCTCGAAGACCTCGGGCAGGATGCCCATGCACACGGCGTTGCTGGCACACTCGTCGAAGTCGACGACGACTTTCACGGAGACCTCCTGGTCAGGCTCGGGCTGGCTCCGCCGAGCATACCGGTCGCCCTTCCGCCTCAGGGCTTGTCGGCCGCCACCACCCACATGGCGAAGAACTGCGAGCCCCCACCGTAGGCCTGCCCGAGGGCCCGTCGGGCGTCGGGCACCTGGTGCTCACCCGCCAGGCCCCGCACCTGGAGCGCCGTCTCGAGGAAGCGGAGCATGCCCGAGGCACCGATCGGGTTGGAGGACAGCACGCCGCCCGAGCAGTTCCACGGGATGTCGCCCCCTTCGATCATCGAGGTCGCCCCCGCCTGGGTGAGCTTCCAGCCGTCACCCTCGTCACAGAAACCGAGGTTCTCCAGCCACATGGGCTCGTACCAACTGAAGGGCACGTAGACCTCGGCCATGTCGAAGTCGGCCCGCGGGTTGTCGATCCCGGCCTGACGGTACACGTCGGCGGCGCAGTCGCGTCCGGCCTGCGGGTTGACCTGGTCGCGGCCGGCGAACATGGTCGGCTCCGAACGCATGGCCATGCCGTGGATCCACGCCGGTGGACGACCCGTCGCCGCGGTGGCCGCACCCGCCGCCCTCTCCGACCCGATGACCATCGCGGCGGCGCCGTCGGAGGACGGGCACGACTCGAGGTAGTGCAGCGGGTCCCACAGCATGATCGAGTCCTCCACCATCTTGAGGGAGATGTCGGGTAGATGGAGGTGGGCGTAGGGGTTCTTGAGGGCATGTAACCGGTCCTTGACCGCGACCAACATGCCGATGTCCGCGGTGCGCCAGACCGGTACATGTAGGCCCGGATGATCGGCGCGAAGTAGCCACCGGCACCGGCGAGCAGCGGTGCCGAGAAGGGTTGGGGCACCGAGAGTGCCCACATGGCGTCCGAATCGCTCTGCTTCTCGAACGCCACGGTCAGCACACGCTCGTGCACGCCCGACGCCACGAGATGCGACGCCACGATCGCCGTGGACCCACCGACCGAACCTGCGGTGTGGACCCGGAACATCGGCTTGCCCACCGCACCGAGCGCGGGTGCGAGGTAGAGCTCGGGCATCATGACGCCCTCGAACATGTCGGGCGCCTTGCCGATGACCACGGCGTCGATGTCGGCGAACCCGAGCCCGGCGTCCTCGAGCGCCATGAGCGCGGCCTCGCGCACGAGGCCGGCGATCGACACGTCCTCCCGCTTCGACTTCGCCACCGTCTGGCCGATCCCGATGACCGCGCACCGCTCCGCCATCAGTTCACCCCTTCCAGGACGCACACCAGGTTCTGCTGCAGGCACGGCCCCGAGGTGGCGTGGGCCACGGCGCGGTCGGCCTGGCCGGACCAGATGGCGCGGGCCGACTCGCCGATGCGGATGAGGCCGGCCACCATCATCGGGTTGGCCGCCAGGGCGCCACCCGACGGGTTGACGGCGGTGCCGTCCCCCAGCTGCAGCGCGTCGACGAGGATCATCTCCTGGTGGGCGAAGGGGGCGTGCAGCTCGGCCACGCCGACCTCCTTGGCGCCGACACCGGCCTTCTCCCCCGCCAGCCTCGTGGAGGTCGACACCGTCAGGTCGCGAGCACCCAGCGCGTGGGTCTCCATCCGGTGGTCGATGCCCGTGATGAACGCCGGCCGCTCGCAGAGCTCGTAGGCGCGCTCGCCCGCGGCCAACACGACCGCCGCACAGCCATCGGTCAGCGGCGGCAGGGCATGCCGGCGCAGCGGTGCCACCTCGTACTCCTCTGCCAGCAACTCGTCGGGCGAGCGGTCGTAGGCCACCTGTGCCTTGGGGTTCGCCAGCGCCGAGCGGCGCGAGCGACTGGCGATGGCGGCGAAATCGGCTTCGGTGGCGGTGCCCTTGTCGATCATGGCTTGGGCCTGGAGCGCGGCCAGCGACGTCGGGTCGGGCCACAGCGGGGCCAGGTAGTACGGGTCGAGCTGCACGGCCAGGATCTCGCTCAGGTCACCGAGCGAGGACCGGCCGAAGGAGTAGACGAGAGCAGCATCGATCTCACCCTCCTGCAGCAGCACCCAGGCCTCGTAGAGAGCCCAGGCGCCGTCCATCTCGACATGGGACTCGGCCCGGGGCGGCCACACGCCGACGGCGTCGAGCGCCCCCACGAAGGAGAAGGGGCCTCCGACGAGGTAGTCGGTCGACCCCGAGCAGATGAAGCCGACGTCGTCCTTGGTGATGCCGATGTCGCCGAACACCTCGCTCACCACCGGCATGAGCATCTCGACCTCGTTGCGCGCGCTCTCCCGGCGCACGTTGTCGTACTGGGCGAAGGACACCACCGCGACCGGGCGTTGGCCCGACACCAGCTCGGGGAACGTGCTCACAGGTATTCCTTGTACGTCTCATAATCGGCGTCGGGCTCGCCGTTGGGGCGGAAGTACTTGACCGAGGCCATGGTCGGGCCGAGCTCCTCGGGCTCGACCCACACCGCCTCGACCCGCATGCCCATGCGGATCTCGTCGGTCGGGATCTCCTGGATGAGCCCCATGAACGAGAGGTTCGCGCCGTCGAGGAGGATCTGGGCGCAGATGTAGGGGATCTCGATCGACTGGCCGGCGAAGGGGACGTTGACCACGCAGTAGGTCGTGACCGTGCCGGTGTTGGAGAGCTCGACCACCTCGTCGGTCGGCACGCCGTCGGTCGGGCACGACCCGCGCGAGGGCGTGTACACCTTCTTGCACTTTGGGCAACGCTGGCCGATGAACTTACCCTGCTCCAGGCCGTGCAGGTACTTGCTTTGCGCCACGCCCGCCGTGAAGACGTAGTCGAGGCGCGTCGTCGCCGCCATCATCGTCACCGGCTCACGGTCGCTCACGACGCACCTCCGGCCGCGACGAAATGGGCGATGTCCTTCACGTGCCCGATGCGCTCGTCCTCGGGCGCGAACTCGGGGCGGACGCGCATGCCGGTCGAAACCTCGCCGGGGCTCGCGGCCGGCAGCACGTGGAGGAACGAGGTGTCGGCGCCGTCGAAGCGGACCAGCACCCAGGCGAAGGGCGTCTGCAGGGGGTGCTTGGGCCGCGGCCGGCCCACCCAGGACCACGCGATGACGGTGCCCTCGGGCCCGACCTCGACGACGTCCGAGGTCGCCTCGCCCGTCTCGGGGTCGTACTCGGTCGGAGGCACGATGACCCGGCCCCCGGTACCCCTGGTGCCGACCACCTTTCCGTCCCGCAACCCGGTGAGGAACGCGCCCACCACGGGACCGACGGAGCGCACAAAGGGGTATTCGAGGACGTGGTCTGCCGAAAAGGATGACACATGACTGCTATCATGGCGGCTACCCGGGTCAGACCTGGTGGGAGGGGGAATATCGGTCATGAGAGCGGCAGTGTATTGCAGGATCAGCCGGGACGATGAAGGCAAGCGCGAAGGCGTCGAGGATCAACGCCAGGACTGTCAGGAGCTGGTCGAGCGCAACGGCTGGACCGTTGTCCACGATGGCAAGCTGGACACGTTCACGGACAACGACATTTCCGGTGCGAAAGATGAATCTGGACGGCCCGCATTCGGTCGACTGCTGAAGGCAATCAAGGCTGGCAAGGTGGACGTGCTGGTTGCCACTAAGCAGTCTCGGTTCTTTCGTGATGTTGAACTGCTGGTCGAATTTCAGCGGACCTGCAAGGAATCGAACGTACAAGCGTGGCGGTTCGTCCGAGGTGCGGACTTCGTATTTGGTGAGTCTCGTATTCAATCCCTTTTGCAAGCTGCAATGGATGAGGACTACCGACAACAGGTGGTCGAGTCCACCAAGCGTGCCAAACAGCGCAAAGCGGAGAACGGTGAACGCTTGGGTGGTCGACGGCTCTACGGCTACACGACAGGCAGTGTTCCTACCATCGTGGCCGACGAGGCAGAGCGCATCCGTGGTGCAGCGCAAGCCGTGATTGAGGGTAGGTCACTGTCGAGCATCGTGCGCGAGTGGAACGCCGAAGGTGTGACTACCTCCACCGGTAGCAAGTGGTCGCAGCCGACACTCTCACAGATGCTCAATAATCGCGCCTACAACGGACGAACGACATTGCGCGGCGAAGACCACGGACCGGGTAACTGGAAACCGATTTTGGATGATGACCTCTTCGCAGCTGTCGGCACAATCCTGTCGGATCCGTCGAGGGCACCAAAGAAACTCGGTGCTACATATCCACTCGTGGGCGTGCTGCGTTGTGGTACTTGCGGGAACGCTCTCGGGAGTATGCCGACACGAGTCCACGGTAAGCGTGTGCGCCGGTACGGTTGCCGCGCCGGTCACGGAACGATCCTGGCCGATACAGCCGAAGAGTACGTGTACGGCATCGTTCCACGATATGCCGATCACCCGCGCGTCGGTCGGATCATCCGTGATGCTGAAGGGAACCTGGATGCGGAAGCCGCTGCGCTGCGAGTGGGCATCGCTGAAGACAACGCCAAACTTGCCAACCTGGCTGACCTGGTGGCCGACGGCACGCTGACACCGGATTCAGTCCGTAGGGCATCCGGAACGCTGCGTAACGCCATCGCTGAGCGTGAAGTGCGCTTGTCCACCTTGGCTGGTCGATCGGCTCTTGATCGGTTTGCGGGCCGTGTCGTTGCCGACTGGGATTCCTTTAGTCCGGAAGATCAGCGCTCGATCATCCTGTCACTGGTTACCGGCGTGACGGTTAATACTGCGACTCATAAGCGGACAGGTTCGGCCCGGTTGCACCTGATGTGGAAGGTGCCCGCACTCGCTGCGATTGACTGGGATCAGGTCGAGCCAACCGCCGAAGACATCGAGCAGTGGGAAGCGGACCAGCGCTTGAGTGATGCCGAGCGAGACGCCGACAACTACGGGACGGACGTGGCGTAGCGATCAAGGACGACGATAGTCGGGGTTGGTCCGCTCGACGCATTCGTGGGCGTCGAGCAAAAGGTCGACCGCCACACTGCGAACGACTTGTACTGGTACCGTCGACCCATCGAGGATCCTAGTCCGTTGCGGCGTTTGTTGTTTGGGGAAGCGGGTGGCAGTAATGCGGACACCTGACACGCTCGACATTGAGGAAGACGTGCAATGACTCGATGTCGAGCTGAACATTTGGACTGCGAGGAAGGAACTGGCCCGCTGGCGGATGTTCGACACCGCATAGCGCGGCACCTACCTGGCTGAGAGACCGGTCGCACGCCGAGTCCACTCGTAGCCGCCATAAGTGGCAGGAGCGAAGGGCAGGCGCTCGAGCGGTGTTCGTTCACGGAGTTCAGACACCGTTAGATACCCGGGGGGAGGGTCACCTTCCCGCCCCCCAAGCGGCGACCGCAGTCGTCCAGATATTTCTCCCCGGGGTCCGGAGGTCGATCAAAAAACCCCAGGTCGACGCGCGAAAAGTACGTTCCTTCTGTAGTAGCTAATATCTACAGATAGACCGCAGATGCAGACGCAGCGAGGCCACCGCGACGAACCCGAGCTGGTGCGCGGAACGCTGAGCACGTTCCGACGACGCTGCGGCAAGCCGGGCTGTCGGTGCGTGACCGGCGACCTCCACGAGAGCCCCGCCCTCACGTATTGGCAGGACGGCCGCACCAAGACCCTCACCCTTCGCCCCGACGAGGTGGCCGCTGTGGAGCACGCGCTCGGGCGTTACGCGGCAGCCAAGGCCGAACTCGAGGACGCGGCGGACAAGGGACTCGAGTGCCTGCGCCGACGTCGGACCGCTCGTCGCCCGGCCCCCCAGCCGAAGCGCTCCTCCAGAGCTCGCTGACCTCGCGGTCGGCCCTCCCAGAGCTCCCGAGTCCGTCGGGAGCGTCAAAGGGGACCTCTTCGGCCCATCATTGAAGCGGTCAAAACACCAATGTGTTGGAACTCGAGGAGGTCCCCATGGGCATCGTAGGAGGGTTGGACATTCACCGTCACCAGATCACGTTCAACTACTTGGACACCGACAGCGGCGAGGTCGCCCGGGGCAAGATCGCCCCCGCCGACCGCCAGCACGTGGCGTTGTGGCTCGGGCGCTTCGCGGGGCGGGCCGACGTGGCCTTCGCCCTCGAGGGGTGCACCGGGTGGCGCTTCGTCGTCGACGAGCTCGGGCGCATCGGGGCCCGGGCCCATCTGGCAGAGCCGGCCGATACGGCCAAGGAACGCAGCCGCAAGCAGCGGGCCAAGACCGACCACACCGACGCGCGCTTGTTGCGCGAACTCCTGGCTATGGGTCGCCTGCCCGAATCCTGGATCCCCCCCGAGCACGTCCTCGAGGTCCGGGCCCGGGTGCGGCTCTACAAGGCGCTGGCCGACGAGCGCCGGGGGTGGATGCAAAGGATCCGAGCCACCCTCTTCCATCAAGGGGTCCCCGCCCTCGCCTCTCACCTGCTCGATGCGGAGGGCCAGAGCCATCTCGAGCAGGCGGCGTTGAGCCGCTCGGGGCGCGAGTCCGTCGAGGTCGCCCTGCGTCAGATCGAGCGCCTCGACACCGAGCTCGCCTGCCTCCGCGCGGAGTTGGTGGCCTTCGCCAACCGTCAGATCGGTTGCCGGGCCCTGCAGTGTCACTACGGGATCGGTGCTCTGCTCTCGGTGATCATTTGGGAGGAGATGGGCGACTGCCGGCGTTTCGGCTCCTCCTCAGACGCCGTACGCCACGCCGGCCTCGACGTGACGGTATGGGCCTCGGACTCCAAGCGAGCCCAAGGCCACCTGACCCGGCAGGGCTCGGGCATTTTGCGCTGGGCGCTCTATGAGGCTGGCCTCGCCGCGGCCAAGGGCACCTCTCCGGACCACGACTACTACCTCGGGGTCCGGGAACGTCTGGGCCCTTCCCGGGCCGCCCTTTCGGTCGGACGAAAGCTCGGACGGCGCTGTTATCACACGCTGCGGGGCCTGGGCGACGACGCCCTGGCGGCGGCCTGATCAACGTCTCCCGTATGGCTGACGTCGCCTGTCTTTGATGTTGCGGCCGGCTCCCGAGGTGCTACTGCCACCGGGACCCGTCCCGGACGGCCCGAAATCAATGAGCGACCGCAACTCCCTGCCTTGGGGTCCACCCACCGATCATCATGTGACCGGAGCTCCGTCTCCGAGCACCGAGATAAGTCTGGGCGGCCGGCGGCTACACGGGAACGACGAGCGGCCCGTCCGCTCCACCTTCGGGTGGTGATCACCGTGGGTTAACCCAAAGACTCCTTCCGCCGGCTTCTCGCACAGATATGTCTGGGTGGCCGGCGGCTACACGGGAACGACGAGCGGTCCGTCCGCTCCACCTTCGGGTGGCGGTCACCGCGGGTTACCCCAAAGATCTCCCGCCGGCTTCTCCCACAGATAAGTGGCAGGAGCGAAGGGCAGGCGCTCGAGCGGTGTTCGTTCACGGAGTTCAGACACCCTTAGAGCGCGCGCCAATAGGTGAGTAGATCCGGCGGCGCGAATGCCCAGTGCTGAGGTCTAGGGCGTGGCGAGGAGCAGTCCAGCTGGCGTCTGCTGCTCGCCCGCGAGCACGGCCAGTGATTCGGCCACTGAGGAGCGGAAGAGCAACGACTCGGGGCGGTCGAGCTCGAGGACGGCCATGGCCGCGAACTTCGGCTTGATCTGACCCTCGTCGCGAAGTCTGAGGACCGCCTCGGCGAGAGCGAGGCGTCGCTCGGGTGAATCGATGGCGTCGAGCACTTGGTCGAGCGCATCGTCGAAGGCGTCGTAGTCATCGTCCCTCAGGGCGTCGATGGCCCTCTCCGTGTCCAGCGTCGTGATGCCCGGCAGGCGCACCTGCAAAGACGTGTCGAGTTCGGGCAGATCGATCAATCGGTCGAAGTAGGCGCGCAGCTCGATTTCGTCGCTTCCTTGGAGATCGTCGATGGCGGCGTCTCCGATTTCACGGGGCAGCATCCCGTCGTGCACCGGCTCTTGAGTGCCATAGCAGCACCGTTTGGCTTTCGAACCGCTCCCGCACGGGCACGGTCCGTTGCGCTTGATCTTGGCCATGACGACCTCCTCTCGGCCCATGATCTCCGTCTCGTCGTGGCAGGAGGTGGACCATCTCTGGCCAGGGAGAAAGGTCCACCGGTCGTGGCGTCAGAGCCGACATGATCCGGCTGCGTCCCAACACCAACGAACCAGTGGAGGTCCCATGCTTGCACTCGATCCGACCGTCGTCGACGCCATCTGGGCGTCCTTTGGCGCCTACCTGCCCGAACAAGGTGTGTGTACCCACCCGCTCGGGTGTCACCACCGACCCAGGATCTCTGAGCGCGACTGCTTCGAGGCCATCTTGTTCCGCCTCGTCACCGGGTGCAGCTGGGACGTGGCCGGGCGCCTGGGCAAAGGAAGCGAGACCACCCTGCGCCGCCGGCGCGACGAGTGGGTCGCGGCCGGCGCGTTCGCGCGCCTGGTCGAAGAGGCCATCGGTGCCTTCGACAAGGTGATCGGGCTCGACTTCTCCGACGTGTCGATCGACGGGTCGTTGCACAAGGCCCCCGCGGGAGGCGAAGGGACCGGACCGAACCCGACCGACCGCGGCAAGACCGGGTGGAAATGGTCACTGGCCACTGACACCAACGGCGTGCCCATCGGCTGGGTCATCGACGGCGCGAACCGCAACGACTCGATCCTGCTCGCTCCCACCCTCGACGACATCGCCCGGCGCGGCCTGCTCGGCGACGTCGAGACCATCTGGCTCGACCGTGGCTATGACTCCACGCTCACCCGCACCCGCCTGGTCGAACGGGGGATCGATGACGCCATCATCGCCAAGAAGCGCAAGAGGGGATCAGCCGAAGGCCCCAAGCACCAGCCGATGGGCCTGCGTTGGCCCGTCGAGCGGACCAACTCGTGGCTCAGCAACTTCGGTCAACTGCGCCGGAACACCGACCGCTTCAACGCTCACCGCTTGGCACAATTCGCCCTCGCCGTTGCCCTGATCGTCACCGTCAAGCTGGTGAAGTGGGCAAAGAGATGGGACTCTATGGCAGTGGCCTAATGGCGCGCGCTCTTAGATACCCGGGGGGATCGACCTATCCCATCGACAGCTACGCGGACCAGGTGATCACCCTGCTCGACCACCTCGGAGTGAAGAAGGCCGTGGTCGGGGGCATCTCGCTCGGCGCCAACGTCAGCTTGTTTGCGGCGGCCCACTACCCCAAGCGCGTTCAGGCGTTGGTGCTCGAGATGCCGGTCCTGGAGCGGGCCGTTCCGGCCGCGGCGATGATGTTCGTGCCCATGGTGCTCGCCCTCCATTACGGACTCCAACCCGGGCGGCTCACCAAGGAGATCGTGGCGTTCTTCTCCGACGTTGCGCGCCACGTCGACCCGCCGCCCATCGGACCGTTCCGCCTGACCCTCGGAGCACGGTCGGGACCACCTGGAGTCGGTCGCATTGGGGGACGTCGTTGGCCCCGCCGCTCGGCGCTAGGTGTCGCACTACCGGTGCTATTGGGGGGCACTACGCAATGTGGCGGAAACCGCACCGGTCATAGCGAGGCTCTCACGCCGCCCTTCTAGAAGAGGACCCGCAAGCCCCCTCAGTACGTCACAACCGGGGGTCAGCGGATGTGGTGCTCGTAAGCCCCACCTCGTTCTCCGGGCCCTGGCGAAGCAACTTGAGCAACTCCTCGGAGTCAAACTTACTGGGCTCCGTTGCATGCAGGAAGTCCCTCAGGATCTCGACAAATCGGACTGGCTCCTCCACCTGGGGGAAGTGGCCCACTCCCTCCATCACCTCCAACCTGCTCTTGGGAATGGCCTCGTGTGCTCGGTAGGCATGGTCGAGCGGAATGATCTTGTCGTGGTCACCCCAAACGATGAGCGTAGGCATGTGCGCGGTCAGGTAAAGGCGGTCGGCGGCGCTCACCGACTGCCCGCCCGGGTCGATCACTGACCGCATGGTACGGACGAAGGCGCGGCGACTCTCACCTTCGGTCAACGACCTGTAGGAGCGCCACATCTCGACCGCCTCGGCGTTGCGGAAGGCTCGGCCGCCGAAGAACTTGACGACCGAGTCCCCCCAGTTACCTACGAAGGCGGGGAACAGGGCCGGCATCACGTACTCGGCCCCTGGCAGGGTGGCCAGACGGAGGATCCAGTTCACCTCGCGGCCCAAGCCCCCGGCGTCGACAAGTACCAGGCGCTCGCAACGCTCGGGGAACTGATAGGAGAACTGCATGGCCACTCCACCACCGAAGGATTGCCCGACCACAGTGGCCCGGTCGATGCCGAGGAGGTTGAGAAAGTCCCGCATGACGGTGGCGAGGTTGCCGAGCGAGTAGTCGCCAAGAGGTTTTTCCGACGCCCCGTGCCCGAGGAAGTCCGGGGCCAACACCATGTAGTCGCTCTGCAACAGCCTCATGGCGGGGACCCACGTGAGAGAGCTGCCTGCGATGCCGTGGAGCAGCAACAACACAGGACCCTGACCACCACGCCGGTAGCCGATCTGGTGACCGTGGATAGAGATGTATTCGACTGCGAACTCTTCTGTGGGGATGATCTGCTTCATGGCCTCGATGGGTCCTTGTCGCCGGCACGCCCGCCCGACCGACACACATTTGCCATGCTTCTATCGTCCCTAGTTGGAGTTGGCTGCGTCGAGGGCCGAAGGTCCCAATCTCATCAACCGCCCAAGTCCCAATCGCATCGAGTTCGGGTGCCAGTCCTGCCATCCAGGTTTGGTGGCAAGTACCTTTCATTACGGAAATCGCCTGCCCCACTCGTGTCTGATTGGTATGGGACAGGGTCAGCCCGAACGGTCGTCAGTCGAAATCGGTCGTATTTGACCCACTCCGGACTTTCCACGGAAGGGTGGCATCAGGTCACGGGTCACGTTCCCCGCTCGTCCTCTCACCGTCAGACCTTGGTCAGCCGACGGATCTGGAAGGCCAACGCGATCTCGACAATGCCATAGACGATGAGCCCCACTCCGAGGATGACGGCCAGGATCGAGAGGGAAAGCCCGGGGTAGACCAAGCACAGGATGCCGACGGCGGTCCCAATCAGGCCAAGAATGATGAGCCCCGCCCGCCGACCTTCAGCCTCTCGGCTGAATCCGGCGAAGAGCTCCGATAGGCCGCCGACGACCCAGAACACACCGATAATGAATCCAAGGATGGCCACGGTCTCAAATGAATGATGCAGCACCAACAATCCGACCAGCACCGCCAAGAGTCCTCCGAATGCCAGACCGAGCCGCGTGCCCCCAGCTTCGCCACGCTCGGCAATGGACATGATGATCCGGATTACTCCGAACACCAGCAACCAGATCCCGAAAATGATAGCCATGACGTGAACGGAATCGCTGGGTCGGAACGTGACGACGACCCCCACGGCTAGCGTGACGATGCCCAGGAACAGCACCAAACCCCACGAGCGCCCGAACTCTCGCACCGGTTCCACTGGATCAGGGGACTTCTGGTCCTCAATGTTGACTCCTTCGACCATGTAACCGATTTCCACGTACTCCTCAGCCACATTGACTCCTTTTGGTCAGATGTCTTGATTGCTGTGACCAACCGGTCAGGCTCCGCACAGTGAGGTCGACCGCTCCACCCTGACCAGCGTAGGGCGAAGTTCACGCTGTCAATAGGGTCATGGGTCCCTAGAAGAATGCGTCAACTCACGCTTTTCGTCGAACAACTGCCCAGATGACGTGTCCCACCTTCCTGAGGCGATATGGAGCAGGCCGAGGTAAGGAGTGCGGGAGGTCTTGAAGGTCTATTCTTCGCCGCGGTTGAGGACTTCATCGCGGTAGTCGATCGGTCGCCGACGGTTATTGCTTCACTAGCATAGGAGACTGGGGGTCGCCGCCCCCGGAGGATTTGGAATGATCACAAAGAGTAAGCCACGACAAGACCCTGTAGAGGCGTTCTTTGCCGACATTGAGACTCGGGGCCAGATTCCTGTTCTCGGGACCACGTCTGGAACGATCCGCTTCGATACCTCGAACGCCACTTCGTTGGAGCACTGGTATGTCACCGTGCGGAAAGGGGAGGTGACTGTCTCTCACAAGAACGCGAGAGCTGACACGGTGTGCAAGTTGGATAAGGGACTATTTGCAGATATCGCGGAGGGTCGCAGGCAAGCGATGTCGGCCCTCTTGCGTGGCGCGTTGGTGGCTCGGGGGGACCTTAGCTTGCTTATGTCCTTCCAGCGGCTCTTTCCGGGCCGGATCGGCTCGAAGGGACGGGTGGCACCGATTACCGCAGGTGTCTCAGAAGCGATGAGCACCAACCTTGTTCAGATCCTTGAGGGAAACACCTTCGTCGTCAGTGACAACCGGGGCGACATCGAGGCGTCGCTCACCGATCCGACCGGCCTGTTCTCCTTCGACACCAGGTATCTGTCGAAGTGGATCCTCTCGGTCAACGGTTCGAGATTGAATGCGCTCACGGTCGACGACACTGCGTACTACGAGACTCGATTTTTCCTGGTGCCCGGGACTGGCACGGTCTATGTCGACTCCAAGCTGTCGGTGATCCGGGTGCGGACGGTCGCCGACGGTTTTCATGAGTCGCTGACCTTCCTCAACCACAAGGATGATCCGGTGGATCTTGAAATCCGACTAGAGGCGGCCAGCGATTTTGCCGACCTCTTCGAGGTAAAGGACGCCCTGAAGAAGAAGGGCAGGTATTATCACCGGATTGAGGATGGCTGCCTGATCCTCGGGTACGGGCGTGACACGTACGTCCGAGAGACCCAGGTGGTGGCGAATGAAGCAACCACCATCGATCAGGACGGCGTGGAGTTTTCAGTTCAGATCGCGCCCCATGGTAGATGGTCGACAGAGCTAGCAGTCCTTGTTGATCTCGGTTCAGGAATCGATATCAACCACCCGAAAGCAGCCCAGAAGTCGGGACGTAGCGGGTCGGCCAAGGCTCGGGGCCTCGACAAATGGATTGAGCGCGCCCCCAGCCTGAACTGCAGCTTGGACTCGCTCAAGCGCACCTACCAGCGCAGCCTGGTGGACCTTGCCGCATTGCGCTTCTCCACTCTCACCATGCCCAATCACGCGCTACCGGCTGCAGGCCTTCCTTGGTTCATGACCTTGTTCGGCCGGGACAGCATCATCACAAGCCTGCAATCGCTGCCCTTCACTCCAGAACTGGCTGCAACCACGCTTCTGGCACTCGGGGAACGTCAGGGCACCGTGATCGACGACTTTCGCGACGAGGATCCGGGTCGTATCGCACACGAGATGCGCTATGGCGAGATGACCGCATTCGAGGAGCGTCCCCACTCGCCCTATTACGGATCTGCCGATGCCACGCCCCTCTACGTCGTTCTTCTCGATGAGTACGAATGCTGGACCGGCGACACCAAGCTCGTACGTAGCCTCGAGTTCGAGGCCAGGGCCGCCATCAACTGGATCGACGAGTACGCCGACCTCCAGGGGAACGGCTACCTGTCCTATCAGCGCCGGAACGAGAAGACCGGCCTCGAGAACCAGTGCTGGAAGGACTCCTGGGACTCGATCTCCTATCGGGACGGCACGCTTCCGGGGTTCCCGAGGGCGACCTGTGAGCTACAAGGGTACGCCTATGACGCAAAGATGCGGGGTGCCCGTCTGGCACGCCAGGTGTGGCACGACCCTGCCTATGCCGACCGGCTCGAACACGAGGCGGCCAACCTCAAGCGTCGGTTCAATCGGGACTTCTGGGTGAAAGACGGCGAGTACTTCGCCATCGCACTCGAATCAGACGGTCGCCAAGTGGACGCACTTACCTCCAACATTGGTCACCTGTTATGGAGTGGCATTGTCGACAAGTCCAAGGCGGCAGCTGTAGTTCGCCACCTCATGGGTCCACGTATGTTCACCGGCTGGGGTATCCGAACAATGGCCCAGGGAGAGGGTCGTTATAACCCGATCGGATACCACGTAGGCACCATCTGGCCTTTCGACAATTCGTTCATCGCGTGGGGGTTGAGGCGTTACGGCTTCAAACGGGAGGCGGCAGCGGTGGCTGCGGGGATCCTCCAAGCAGCCGACTGCTTCGACGGGCGACTTCCGGAGGCATTCGGCGGATACGAACGAGAGGTAACCCAATACCCGGTTCAGTACCCCACGGCCTGCAGTCCCCAGGCGTGGTCAACTGGTGCCCCGCTGCTCTTGATCCGCACGATGTTGGGTCTCGAGCCCGTTGGCGACCACCTCATCGTTGACCCTGTCCTGCCAGCTGAGATTGAACACATAGAGCTGCTCGATATTCCCGGAAGGTGGGGGAAGATCGACGCCTTTGGTCGAGGTCTCGTTGACGTCGCGAATCCTCGGTCGCTCAAGCGGAGGCGCTAGATCTTCGTCATGTCACCGGAGATGATTGTCGACACCCATAGCTCATCTGACCGCCCCACTGCTCCGTCGTCCGCTCCGAGACCGCCCAGCCTCCGGCCCCGGCGGGCCTTCCCCAGCCTCAGCGGCCAGCGCTCAAGCGGTCGTCGGGCGCGGGCTTGGCCCTGAGGACCTTCGCCCCTAGCCAGGTGCTTCCATGTTCCTGGACGATACCTCCAGGCGATATCGGCAGTCAGGCGCCGGCAACCTAAAGGGGAGTGATCATGACTGAGTCAGGTCGAGAGTGAGCCGTGCGTTCCCCGCCCGAAGCGGGCGGAAGGGGAGGAGAAATTATGGAAGAAAGAGGTGAAGGCTGGCTTGTCTTCGCAGCCGTTGTGCTCGGAGTCGCAGGCATCATGCGGATCTTCGATGCCATCTGGGCGTTTCGCTATCACGGTGTGCTCCCACAGAATTTCGAAGATGCAATCCTCGGCCACAGCCTCAAGACCTACGGCTGGGTGTACCTCATCGTGGCCATCGTGCTTATCCTCTGCGCATTCGGGGTCATGGCACGGTCACAGTTCAGCCGATGGATTGGGATTTTCGCGGGGGCGATCATGGCGATCAGTGCGATCTGGTGGATGCCCTTCTACCCCGTTTGGTCGCTCACTTACATCTTCGTCGGCATCCTCGTCATCTACGGACTGGCCGCTCACGGTGGGCGTGAAGTGACGACGGAATCGACTACGCAATCTCAGATCACATGACGGCGCATACGGCCCCACTGGGACGGCGTACTGGGAACAGTCCAACCCCGTGGGCCTTGTTCCGGATGGTCGCCACCAGGATGGGACCAAAGCCCCTACTGAATCGCCGGTAGGGAGTGAAAGATTGTGATTGCGAACGAAACGAGGAGGTTGGCCGAGTCACGACGCAACCTTCGAGCCTGCTGTGGCGATACAGGGGTTTGCGAGGCCTCTAACAGCAGACTCGATACCTTGCCCCCCACCCCCCTTCCCCCTCGGGGTGGGGGGTCGTTCGCATTTTGCACTTCGCATTTTTGCACTTATTCGAACCCCCAACGACTATGCATGGTTGGGATACCACCCTCAATGTGATGGCGTTTACGGGCAGGGCCAGTGTCACGGTGGTGGCAGATGACAGTCCTATTTGACTCACTCCCGACCTACCGCCGAAGTTTCCTACCGTCCCGTCGTTATCTGGCGTAGCGACGGCGTCCCGGCCCTTGGGTATACGTTCAGCGTGAGTGGTTGATGACTCGATTTCACAGGAGGTGCTCTGGATATGCCAGACGACAACGCAGTTGATCGCAACCTTCAAGGCATGGATGAACTCGACTTCGTGGGATGGAACAACGCCGACTGGACTGGCGTCTTCGCTCACTATCACGCCGACGAAGTACTCGTTGACTGGCAAGGACAACCCCAGACCCAAGGCATCGAGGAGCACATCGAGGCGATGAAGTCATACGTCGAACACAGCGGCGGCGGTTCACCGCCTCAGATCACGTCCCACCCGATCAAGTTCGGGTCCGGCGAGTGGACATGCGTCGTAGGGGAGTTCGCCAACGGTGCCCGTATGGTGACCGTAGCGAAATGGCGGGATGGCGCCATTGCTGAGGAGTACATCTGGGCGTAGCATTCGTCACCGACGGCCGGGGCACCGCAGAACGAGCTATTCACCCTCCGCTTGTCCACAAACCCGAATGTGTCGGAGTGGGGTGAGACCCAGATTGGGTCAAGGCGTTCAGCGGAGCCTCAGCGAATAGGGCTTCCGAAGCGGATCACATTTCCATCAGGGTCGGTAGTTGATCCTTCCCGCTTCCCGTAGTCCTCGTTGCTGGGACCATCGACTTCGATCCCTGCCTTTCGCCACTGCTCGGCGACCATGTCGGCATTCTGACAGTGGAGGTAGAGAGCTCCGTGACCCGGAGGTTCGTCTCCTACGATTTGAGCAAGGTGGATCGAAAGGTCACGATCTAGGTGAGCGAATGCATAAGTGTCATCGTGGAACGACACCTCGAAGCCTGCACGTTCGAACCAGGCGACAGAGCGGGCGACATCGGCGACCTTGAAGATTGGCTCGAAGCCCGTGACCAACCGCTTTCCCGTGATAAGTTGCAACTGGCCGTCTCGCTGTCCATTCAGCCCGGCGAGACAGTTGTGGCAGATCGGCAGGTCGGGGTGCGAGCGCAGCCTGACCCACCAATCGACCGACGTTGAGCAGCACGTGCAGATCGCAGCCATGACTGACGACCGTAGATGGCAGGCTGCTCTCAGCTGCTCGCCCGACGAATCTCAGCCTCGGCTCCAAGGTGCAACATCGGATGCTGACACCCAACTTAGGACGTTTGGCCCTAAGAGCGGTCTGACTGGTTCACGAAGATAGAGGAATGGCTCTGCTCGCCGCAGATATTTCCAAGACGGTTCTGCGAGCCATCGCCGATGCTGCCCCGGACGCCGGTCCTGGGGTCGTGCAAGGTGTGAGTATCCGCCATGGTTGGGGAGATGTGATATTCGTCGAGATTGCAGTCGGCAGAGAGCGCCATACCGGATTGCCCTTAGACCGTGACGGAGTCAGCAGCTTTCGGACTCTCGTGCAAGAAGGACTTGATTCTCACCGTCATAGTGTCTCGGTTATTGAGTCCTTGCTGTGACGTTGCCCCAATCCGAGATCACCCTGAGCTGCAGACCAGGCGTAGCCCCATGGTGGCGGTAGAGCGCACGGGTGACCGAGCTGTATGGGCCGGCGAAAACGGTTTCTACCGTGGCTCAACTCGGAACACGGGGTAGCCCGCCTCCACGGCCTTGAAGGCTGACAACGGATCGTTCCACCTGACCTGCATGTGGGGTCTTGCTCCGAAGGCGAACGTCAGCTAGCGCTTGATGATGGCTGCCCGATCCGAGGTTTGAACTTCAACCAGGCGGACCGGTCGCCGTCTTCCATGGGGTCAGAACGGCTTCACCGCCCGAGGCTCGGACGTTTTTCACCCAGTTCGACTGTTCGCCAAACATTGAGACCAGGTACCACGAACCCATGAAGCGGACGGTCACCAACGGCACCCAGAGTGGCCACTCCGCTTCGCCGCCCACGGACCTCGAGCACTGACGCAATTGGAAGAACACGAGGAAGGGGGCTTGCGATGAAGCGTCGATGGATCGCTTTCGCCTCCGCAGATGGCCTCCCCCCGGGATACAGCGCCCTCATCTTCTCTGCACGATTCACAGGTCCATTCATAGCCAACCCGACATAGGGAGGCTCGTCTCGAATGTGGCGATTGCGCGCCAGTGGTGGTCTGCTGGCGAAACCTTTCTCGTCCGATCACGCCCTTAATTCTACGAGGGATCCGGAATTGGCGCGGTGTGCCCAGGGTCTGATTGACACCAGGCGGTACGAGCGAACCCGAAAAGTTCGCTACGAATGAGTAGCGTCGATGAGTTCGCCCATTGCTTGCAGATAAATCAGCACTGAAGTCACGCGGCGATCAAAGCGCTTTGAATTGGCGCCGTGCAACTTGCGGAAGATACTTGTGACGTGTCTCTCAACAGCCTTCTTCGACACACCGGTCTGACTTGCGATCTCGGTATTGGTGTAGCCGCGTGACATCTGTTCAAGCACGCCGAGCTCATGCTTTGAGAGCACGTCGAGTGCGGAAGGTAGCTGCCGCCGAACGAGAGCGTTCACAATGGACGGGTCAAGTACGGTGTCGCCGCCGTGGGCGCCGTGTATGGCGCTGACGAGCGTTTCGAGATCCCCTACGTGGTCATCGAGCAGATACCCAACGTGGGCTGCTCCATTGCGCAAGAGCTCGAGTGCAAACCCATCACCAGCTTCAGCCAGCACCACGACTCCGAGCGTCGGATACTCGGATCGCAGTCGCTGGGCGGCATTGAACGCCGCCTCGGCGTTTACCCGAGGGGTACGGATACCGACGATTAGGACATCGGGTTGATATTGACGAACGGCACCGAGAGTTTCGGGATGACTGTCCACCCGAGCGACTATCTCTATGCTCCGAACACCGCTGAGCAGACAACCCAGGCCTTCGCGGGTCAAGAAGTTGTCGCTGGCGATCACGGCACGTAGCACCGCTGGTGTTTCGGACATGAAAAGGCGCTCCCAGGTGAAAGCGAGAGGAAAGGCTCGCGTATCCAACAGGCGATATTGCATTACATCTCCGCCGAGCTGCGCTTGGCTTCGACATTCTTGCAGTCCCGCAACGCGGCCGTCGCCAGGGAGATCACCAGGGTAAACCCCACAATTTTGAGGGTGCGCCCTATTTCTGAGGAAAGAACCCGGAAATATGCTCCCTGTTCATGACCGATGAGTCTCCGTGGCTGATCGAAGGATCCATGCGATTTGTGAGCGATGACGACATGGACCCGCCCTTGGAGATCTGGGTTGACTACAGCAGGTCTCCGGTTGCAATTCGACTGACCGGCGTGCTTGACAGGACCACAAGATCTGCCTTCCTCTCGGTGATGGACGACCTGATCTTCGAAGGTATCGACACCTTCGTGATCGACGCAGGAGCAGTCGAAATTGGGGACGCATCGGGCGCCGAGGCGCTAGCGCTTTGTCATCGGCGGGCGCCAGACGCGAGTCGGATGCTGATCTGGGACGGACCAGATTTGGACTCACCATCGAGTCGCTCAACGAAGCGCCCATCGGTTGGGTATCGACGTAACGCTAGTGCTACGAGCTGATGCCCCATCGCTCGATCGAAGACCCCACGACGCTGAGGCGGATACTCGACGCAACGCTGCTTATTGAGAGAGACCTCGAACTTCCGGTGCTTCTGCACCATGTCGTGGAGGAAGCCCGCTCTATGACAGGCGCTCGTTACGGAGCGCTCGGGGTTCTCGACGATGAGCGAACGGCTTTGGCCGACTTCATCACCGTTGGACTCGAAGCCGACGATGAAGAGCGGATCGGGCCACGCCCTAGCGGGAAAGGTGTACTGGGCTTGTTCGTCTCTAATCCTGAGCCCCTTCGCTTGGCCCATCTTGGCAGACACGAAGAAAGCTTCGGATTCCCCCCCGGCCACCCGCAAATGACCTCGTTTTTGGGCGTCCCCATCAGGGTGCGTAACGAGATCTACGGCAACCTCTACCTGACGGACAAGGTCGGCTGGTCAGAGTTCACCCATGAAGACGAGGCCTTGGTCGGGGCACTGGCTATCAGCGCTGGAATAGCAATCGAGAACGCACGACTGCACCAGCGTGTCCAAGAAGTCGCAGTGTACGACGAACGGGATCGACTGGCACGTGATCTGCACGATACGGTCATACAGCGCCTCTTTGGTGCGGGTCTGAGGCTCCAAGGGATTGCAGGAGTAGTCCGTGAGGCCGACGTAGCAAGGCGGATGGGCGCTGTCGTTACCGAGATTGATGAGTCAATTATTCAACTCCGCGCCATCATCTATGCCCTGGGTTTGGCCGGCGATGAACAAGACATCCGGGCCAAGATCATCTCGCTATTGCGCGATCTGACTGAAGTGGTGGGCTTCGAGGTAAGAAGCTCGTTCGATGGTCCGGTGGGCTCGTCCCTCTCCGATGAGATCGCAGAACACCTTTTGATAACGGTCCGCGAGGCGGTCACCAATATCGGACGCCATGCTCGGGCCACCCAAGCCATCGTGCACATAAGCGTCGATGCTGAACGTTGCCAGCTCATTGTGACCGACAACGGCCTTGGAATGAATTCAGACAAGACCAGAGGGGGTGGCTTGGGGATGGCCAACATGCGTCATCGGGCTGAAAAGCTCCGGGGCAGTTTTGACGTAGAGAGCCCCCTTACGGGGGGGACCATATTGAGGTGGCAGGTTCCGATCAACCGTTCGCCTTGAATCATCGCTCGGGGTTGACACCTGCCCTCAGTTTCGAGGTCGTCGTGGCCTTGGTGGCGGGCGGATGACCGCTCGTGGGGGGTATCACACACTGGGACAAGGCCCTGCCAAAAGGGCGAGCTCCTCCGATCCGGGTCCAACGCGTTGCCGCCGAGAAGAGGCACGCTGAGGAGGGCGCCGAGCGAGCACGACATGCGCACACGGTCGCTAAGAGGGATGGCGGGGTCCGGCAGGATCCCACGCAGATGGGCGTCGAGGTGAGCGGCTCGAACGAGACAGAAGAGGAGATCCGCCCCACCCGGCCGAAGACGTAGCAGACGTCCCCGACCGAGCCGGTCCTCACCCATCTGGCGGCGAAGAGGCCGCCTGGCTCCCTCACGGTGCCGAGGGACGCCGGTCGTACAATGGCGACGTCATGGTAGGGATTGACCTGGTGTTCATCCCGGAATTTCGAAAGCGACTCGAGGTAAGTGCTGGCGCACTGCTGCAGAGCGCCTTTCGCTCTTCGGAGATAGCGGATCAGCAACCCGAACACCTGGCCGGTCTGTGGGCAGCGAAAGAGGCCGTGGCCAAGGCCGCCGGTGAGGCACCTAAGAAGTGGACTGACATCGTCATCACACAGGACGCTTCTGGTAAGCCTCACGCGCATATCGGATCGCAAGAATTTGCAATCTCGATCTCGCATCACGGCGACTACGCCGTCGCAGTCGCTTACCGGATCGAGCAACGATGAGCAGCACGCACTTCGGCGATTTCGTCGCCGGCTTCAGAGCTCATGGCGAACGGAGCGCACTCACCGTCCGACCTTTTCTGAAGATAGAGAGGCTGAAGTACGGGGAGCTGCGAAAGCGAATTTACCAAACGGCCAACTGTCTCGTGGCAAAAGGCATTGAGCCGGGGCACCGGATCATGGTCGTTGCCAACAACTCGCCCGAATGGGTCGAGCTGTTTCTCGGCGCCCAGCTGATCGGTGCCGTGCTAGTACCGATCGACGCAATCGGCAGCCCCGCCACGACGCTGAGGTTCATCGACCAGACAGAGCCGAAGCTGGTCTTTCGGAACCGTCATATGCACCCTGAACTCGACGTGCGACCCGACGTCGACTGGCTCGACGAACTGGACGACCGCATTGCGGAATACCCGGAGACGGCACCGGAGATCGAGCTGAGTGGTGACCTCCCAGCCGTTATCGTCTTCACCTCAGGCACCACGGCCGACCCCAAAGGCGTGGTCCTCACCCAGGGGAATCTCTTGGCCAACGCCGAGGCCGCGCTTCGCGTGGTCGATGTGCACCCTGACTGGCGCTTCCTCTCGGTGCTTCCCCTTTCACACATGTACGAGCTCACCGGCGGCCTGCTCGCTCCGCTCGCGAGAGGCGCTGGCGTCTTCTACGTGCCGAGCGCCTCGCCGGTTGCCATCGCCCGCGGCCTGCAGGACTATCAGATCACCACCATCCTGGCGGTACCGCAGCTGCTCAGCCTCTTGCTCGAGCGGGTCGAGCAAGAGGCAGCGGCCGAGGGCAGGACCAAGACCCTGGCGAGGGCGACGACACTCGCCGCGGTGTTGCCATTTCCCCTGCGGCGCCTGCTCTTCCGCGACGTCCACTCCCAGCTGGGGAAGAGGTTGGACCTCGTCATCACAGGAGGAGCACCCATTCCGATCGACGTCGGAACGGCATGGGAGCGCATGGGGATAAGGCTGCTGCAGGGTTACGGTTTGACCGAAACGGGACCTATCCTCACGATGAACTCCTTACACGAGCGCCGGGCCGACTCGGCGGGCCGTGCGCTCGACAACGTGCACCTGCGCATAGCGGGTGACGGCGAGATTCAGACCCAAGGACCCAGTATCTTCCGCGAGTACTGGCACGATCCCACCGCAACTCGCGAGGCGTTCACTGAAGATGGCTGGTTCAGAACGGGCGATGCGGGCTCCTTGCGCGACGGCTGGCTCTACATTCAAGGACGGCTCAAACTTGCCATCGTTCTCAGCAGTGGCCTGAAGGTCTTCCCCGAAGACATCGAGCTCGTCGCTGACAAGAATCCGATCTTCCGCGCCGTGTGCATCGTTGGGGTGAGGCAACCAGCCGGTGAGGAAGTCGTCGCCGTCGTCATCTCCGACTACTCCGATCGCGAGATCACTGTCGCGATCGATCAGGTCAATGCGCAAGTGGAGTCCTTTCAGCACATCAGCGAGTGGCGACGATGGCCGGATTCGAAGTTCCCGCTCACGAGATTGCGCAAAACCGATCGGAAGCAGGTTCAGGACTGGGCGAACGAACCCCTTCACGAGGCTGTGGCCGCCGAGCATCCAAAGCAGCCGAGCCAGGACGCCGTTGTGAACCTGATTCGTCAAAGTACGGACGATCCGAGGCGTGATGTCGATGACTCTAAGCGGCTGGCCGATATCGGCCTCGACTCGTTGCGGCGGCTCACGCTCGCTGCCCTCATCGAGGAGCAGCTAGGCGTTTCAGTGGAGGAAGAGGGCATCACCCAGAACACGACTGTCGGAGACTTGAGAAAGCTTGTGGCCGCCGGCGGTCCGACAGAGGCCCCGATCCCTCGTCCGTCTTGGCCGTACAGACGCTGGGTGCGACTCCTCGGCGATGCAACACGTGAAGTGGTCATCCGCGCCATCGTGGGAATCTGGGTCAGGATGAAGGTCCAGGGCAGGGACAATCTGGCGGGTCTCGACACGCCGGCCTTGTACATCTTCAACCACAGCGACGATTTCGACGGACCCGTCGTGTATCAGGCGCTCCCGCGTCGTGTCCGCCGACGATTGGCCGTTGCTGCGGCGGACGATGTCATACGGATGCACAAGGTGCTGGCCTTCATCATCCGATTTTGCTTTGCCGGCTTCAACCTTTCCCGCTCCGAGCCGTTCATGCCGAGCTTGGAATATGTGGGAACCTTGGTCGACCAAGGTTGGAATGTCGTTCTCTCTCCCGAAGGACGCCTGAGCACGAGTGGCGAGCTGCAACCGTTCAAATCGGGAGTCGGCCTGCTGGCCGTGAACCTCGGTGTGCCCGTCGTACCCGTCAAGACGATCGGCTTGTTCGGCACGGTGCCCCTGCATGCCAAGTGGCCGAAGCGCCATAGTGATGTCACGGTTCGCATAGGCGAGCCGATGAGATTCGACAGCCACACGGACTTTGATGATGTGACGCAGCACTTGCACCAGGTCATGGAAACGCTCTGAAAGATACGGCTCCGGGCCTGTCCCAAGGTCGACTCGTAACTCCCAGACCCGTCCCTCAGCTTGCGCTTCGACGCTCGCGCGCCTCAATGGTCCGCCCGTCCCAGAGATCCAGAGTGGGGTGAATGGTGGGATCATCGGAGGAATCGGCTACCGGACGGAACCGTGCCCGGGCCGGCCCCCGGCGGGAGAGGCTGGTTGGCTCCTGTTAGTCGACCCCCGCGAAGGTGATCTGGGCGGGCGCGCTTGCTCCACCCGCTCATCGAGGACCGGCCTCCGGCCACGGGCTGTCCGGGGCCGGAGGGGTGACCCGACCGCCGGGACGATGGGACGGTTCAAAAGGGGTGCACCCTGTGCGACCCAGGATGTCTGAACCGACCGACCGGCTTGTAGTTGTCCAAGCCTGCCCAGTACTCCGAGACAGTGAGACATCGGTCCGGTTCGCTTTGGCGCTCGATCCGCATGTAGCTAGCGTCTGGGCCGGAGGTCACTGCCAGAGCGCAAAACGACAGGGTGTTCCCCCCTCAGGCGGATTGAGGAGTCGTACCCACTCTGCATAGCGAGCAGTCCACCTACTCACCCACCGGGATCGAGCGTCACGTCGCGCGTCTCGGGAATGGCCAGCCACACAATCGGCAGGACCGTCAAGTAGATCAGCGCCAGGATGCTGACCGCGGCCCCGATGCTGCCAAGCAAGCCGGTCGTGGCGCCCACGATTCCGACGATGGCGGGACCGAGGACCGAGCCGGCGTTACCGAAGCCGTTTCGGATCCATGCGGATGCCTGAGCTCGGATTTCGGTGGGAAACAGCTCGGTGGCGAAGGCGGACAGAACCGGTGCCACCCCGATACCGAAGAAGGCCGTACCCATGAGGAACGGCAACATCACCCAGCGAGTCCTCACCTGGAAGGTGGCGATGGCGCAGATGACCGCTGCGATCACGTAGAGGACCGCCGTCGGGCGACGGCCGATCTGGTCCATCAGGTACCCGGCCAGCACGTAGCCGCCGACACTGAACAGCGCTGCCGCGGCGAAGAAGGCCCCCGCAGTGGTCGTGCTGTAGTGGCGTTCGTGCTCGGCGTAGTAGGTCCACCAGCCGACGGCACCGGCGGAGACGAGTCCCTGGAGAAAGGCGACAGCTGAGACCGCGGTGGCGTGCCCCCGGTCCCGTCCCCGCCAGATGGTCGAGGCCGCGATGAGGCGCTGGTGGATCGCCCTCATGGGTTGCTGCTCCCCGCGCCGGCGTGCCATGTGCACGTAAGCCCTGCTCTCCTGCAGGCGGCGACGGGCGACCGACACCACCAGCAGAGGGACGGCGGCGATGAGGAAGAACGCTCTCCAGCCGAGCGGGTTGTGGAGAAAGCCGACGGCCACCAGAAGTCCTCCGAGGACCGCCCCGAGCGGGCTCACCAGCAGCAGCCAGGACAAGTAGCGCCCCCGCTGCTCCGCGGGAACCTCCTCGGCGAGCAGGGTGACGGCGACGCCGAACTCCGTCCCGATGAACACCTGGGCACCGAACTGGAAGGCGGCGAAGGACCACAGGCTCCACGACGCGGCGGTGAGCGTGGTGAACACGGTGTAGCCGAGGATCGACCACAGCAGGATCGGCCGCCGGCCGACGCGGTCGGCCTGGAGTACGACGAAGAAGGCCACGAATTGCCCGACCCCGATCGGGATGTTCGCCAGTCCGATGGCGGCGGTGCCGACGTGGAAACTCTCCTTGAGCTGAGTGAGCAGGACTGCCCGAAGCTCGGCGTCATATGCGTTGAACATCGCTGCAGGCAGCAGCAAGGACAAGAGAAGCCGGAGGTAGGCCGGCGAACGCTCCTCGAGTTCGGGGGCCGAGCTGTCCGATCCGCTCACCAGTCTCTGCGAATCGGTAGCTCGGCGTGCGGCGTCTTGTGCTGCGGCAAGAAGGCAGATCTGAGCGCATCAAGGGAGATCCGGATGACGACTCGAGCGCCGGTTCTCGTGCGTGGCTGCGGGATTTCTACCGCGGGCGCGCAGATCGGTAGCGCGGTGCTCACCTCGGTGATCCAATGCTGGGTCATAGTAGATCCGATGGCCGGTGTTGGTGTCGGACGACCGCTTCGAATACGAGGACTCGACATTGGAGTGGACGGCTAGCAAATTGATTGGCTGCTAGATGCTGAGACGTCGTAGCGAAAAGAGCCGGCGGCGTCGCCTGCGCCGCGATGTCAAGTGGACGGTCAGCGCTGTCGTGACGATTCTGGTGCTGGAGATCTTCGTCCTCCCCCGCCTGGGCGGTGTGCATCAATCCCTCCGGCTTCTCTCGCACATCATCGTCTGGGTGGCTCTCACCGGCCTCGTCCTCGAGGCCGGCGCCCTGGTTGCCTGGGCGATGCTCACCTACACGGTCCTCCCTCCGGGAATCTTGCTTCGCCGGCGTATCATGCAGATCGACCTGTCGACCCTGGCCGTCAGCCACATCATGCCGGGCGGTACAGCCTTCGGTGCTGCCTTGGCGTACCGCCTCCTCACCCAAAGACAGGTGCGGCCGTCGGATGCCGGCTTCGCCATCGCCATGCAGGGCGTTGGCTCGGCCGTGGTGCTCAACGTCATCTTCTGGGTTGCCCTGGTGATCTCGCTGTTCTTCCACGCCTACAACCCGCTCTACGCCTTGGCTGCAGGATTGGGAATCCTGCTGATGGCCGCATTCGCCGGTGTCGTGCTTCTCCTCACCAAGGGCCGGATCAAGGTCGTCGACTTCGCCCGGCGCACTGCGGGCAGGCTCCCCTTCGTCGACGGCGACACTCTGGCTGATGGCTTGCAGCACTTCGCCGATCGACTCCCCATGTTCGCTCAAGATCGCACCCTGATGAGCCAGGCTGTCGGTTGGGCGACAGCGAACTGGCTCCTTGATGCCGCATGCCTCTCGGTATTCCTCGCCGCGTTCGACACCTTTATCTCGCCGGTTGACCTCTTGGTCGCCTATGGGTTGGCCAACGTCCTCGCCTGGATCCCCATTACTCCGTCCGGTCTCGGTGTCATCGAACTGGTGCTCATCGCGACGCTGCACGCCTTCGGTGTCCCGGAGCATGTGGCGGTCCTTGGTGTGATCGGCTACCGCCTAGTGAACTTCTGGCTTCCCATCCCCATCGGCGGCCTTGCCTACTTGTCTCTGCGCTTCTCTGGAGTGGGGTGGCGTGACCGACTGCGCGAGGTACGCAACGAAGTGTTTGTGGGGGGAGATGGTGATACACCGGCGGGGAAGAAGTAAAGCACCACGAACCGATCCCGGACGCCGCAAGCTAGGTGCGAAACGACACGACCCAAATCGAAGGGTAAACCAGACCCGACGGACCAAAGACATTGTGATCCTGATCTCATCGCGCACATCGCTGCTCCATCCTCGGTGAGGTTCGCCCGAACTCGCGCCTGTAAGGACTCATATACGCCGGCGCCTCTTCGCTGCGCCGGCACTCACCACGCGGCGCGGGTTCTCGGGCTTCTCGGCCGTGCTGAGGAGACTCGAGGGGAGGCTAGACCCGAACGCATTCTCGAGGCGGACCAGGAGCTCGGCCATCGCGAGACTGTCAAGACCCAAATCGCGGTCACGATGGGTGTGCAGCGATGCTCGGGAAAGGTGCGACGCGGGTGGCGCTCGGCCGCGAGCTCATCGACGATTCGCAGCACCGTCGTACGTGCGCCTCCGGGTCGCTCGGTATCCACGGTCAAGACTCATGCGGGAAGCCGCCTGACGACGCCTCCCTCGGCCTCGTCGACGATCCGGCAGATCTGGTCCCCGTCGAGGCTCTCCTCGGCCATCAGGGCCGTGGCCAACGCGTCGAGCGCCGCTCGATGCTCGGCTAGCACCTGCCGTGCGCGCTCCGACTGTTCGTCGAGGATCCGCGAGACCTCCTCGTCGATGAGCCGCGCCGTCTCGTCGGAGTAGTCGCGGGTGTGGATCAGGTCCTCACCGAGGAACACGGGCCCCCTTGGGCCCCAGGCCATCTTGCCGATCACGTCGGACATCCCCCACTCGCGCACCATGCGCCCGGCCAGATCCGTGGCGGAGGTGAGGTCGTCCTGGGCGCCGGTCGACGGCACGCCGAACACCAGCTCTTCGGCGGCGCGCCCCCCCAGACGCACGGCCAGGGCGTCGTCGAGGTAGGGCCGCTGCTGGAGCTGGCGCTCCTCGTCGGGCAGTTGTTGAGTGGCACCGAGTGCCATCCCGGTCGGGAGGATCGTCACCTTGTGGACGGGGTCGGCATGCGGGAGAAGGTGCGCGAGCAGCGCATGGCCCGACTCGTGGAAGGCCACGATCCGCTTCTCCTCTGCGCTTAGCACCAGTGACGTGCGCTTGAGGCCGAGTAGCACACGATCGAGTGCCGCCTCGAGATCGGGTTTCTCGACCCGGACGCTTCCCCTCCGCACGGCGATCAGGGCCGCCTCGTTCACCAGGTTCTCCAGATCGGCCCCGCTCATGCCCGGCGTCCCCTTGGCGATCGTCTCGAGGTCCGCGTCGGCCGCCACCCGCTTGCCCTTGCAATGCACGTTCAGGATGGCCAGGCGTTCCTCCAAGGTCGGCAGCGGCACCACGATCTGGCGGTCGAAGCGTCCGGCTCGGAGCAGTGCCGGATCGAGCACGTCGGGGCGATTGGTGGCAGCCATGACGATGATGCCCTCGGCCGCCTCGAAGCCGTCCATCTCGGAGAGGATCTGGTTGAGGGTCTGCTCGCGCTCGTCGTGGCCACCCCCGAGGCCCGTGCCGCGCTTCCTGCCGATGGCGTCGATCTCGTCGATGAAGATGATCGAGGGCTTGTCCTGCCGCGCCGTCTGGAAGAGGTCGCGGACCCGCGCCGCGCCGACCCCCACGAACATCTCCATGAACTCCGAGCCGGTGATGTTTATAAACGGCACCTCCGCTTCACCCGCGATCGCCCGGGCCACCAGGGTCTTGCCCGTGCCAGGCGGGCCGACGAGGAGCACACCTTTGGGGATGCGCGCCCCGATCCCCTCGAACCGCTCCGGTTTCTTCAAGAACTCCACCAGCTCGCTGATCTCCTGCTTGACGCCTTCGTAGCCTGCGATGTCGGCGAAGGTCGTCGAGGGCCGCTCGGTCACGTGCACCTTGGCCCCGCTCTTCCCCCAGCTGGTGAGTCCGGCCATCTGGGCGCGGCTGCGCCGTCCGATCCAGACCCAGAACACGACGAGGAGCCCGATCAAGATGCCCCAGGTCAAGACGGTGGGCCAGATGCTCGACGCGGTGGAGACGTAGTTCCGGGCGACGTGGTGCTGGTCCAAGAGCTGGATGTCGGCGCCGGGCAGCCCCCCGGGTGGGCCTTGTGCGGTGAAGGACTTGCCGTCCTTGAAGGTGCCGTCGATCACGCCGCTGCTCTGGTTGATCTGGACGCTCTTGACCGAGTCCGCCGAGACCTTGGACAGCATGGTCGAGTAGGAGATGGACTCCGGCGAGGCGCTCGTCGTCGTGTGCGACGAGCTCAGCAGCAGGACGATGAACACGAGGAGGGCGCCGACCCAGATGGCGACGAGGATCCTCCGCGACCGGTTGGAGCGACCCGGCTGCTGGCGTTGGCCGTTCGGGCCCGGGGTGTTCCAGCGCGACTGCTGGTCGGGCGGCAGCGTGCTCATGTCTCCTCGCTGACCTCCGGGTCCGCCGGGCGCGGAGCTTCCCTCGGCACTGCTGTCGGGCCGAGACCCGGGGGCGCCACCGGGCGACCCGGCCCGGGGACCCGCGAGTAGTTGCCGTGCAGACTTGACACCCACACCTCGATCTTCGAGCACCCCCGCTCCGCGTACCAGGGACTTCTGTCACACCCGTCCAAATTCGGCCTCCCGGCGTAGGGCCGAAGGTCCCTGTTTCGTGCGTCCCGACCATTTCTGCTTCGTCGCCGACCCCGTTGGGCGGCCGCGCCCCCACCGCCGGACCTCCCACGGCGGTGTGACGTTGGGCCCTGGCTGCCGGCCGGAGCCCGGCGCAACCTGCAGCTATGGCCGGCATGGGCAGGAAGGCCCGCGGCGAGAACGACGACCACGAAGGCACCGAGGGGCCGGACCTCCACGCCGGCGTCCACTGGTCCCCCATCTATTCGTGGGGTGTCCCGCATCCGTCGCACGACCAGGAAAGCGCCCCGCCCCGCTGGCGCCCGGTCCTTTCCGTGCTGCTGGCGTGCATCGCGGCGGTGGCGGCGGGTGTCGGCCTGGCCGTGATCGTGAGCACCACCTCGCCTTCGGGCCGGGTGCCAACCTCGACGCCGACGTCGGGCGCAACTGCCGCACCGGCCGCAGGTGCGCCCACCGATGCGGCGGCTCTCGCCAAGGCGACCGACGGCGCTCTCGTCGACATCGACGTGGTCGATTCGTATCAGGCCGTGGAGGGGGCGGGAACGGGGATGGTGGTCACCTCCAGCGGTATCGTCTTGACCAACAACCACGTGATCGAAGGGGAGACCTCGGTCAGCGTCAGGGACGTCGGGAATGGAAAGACCTACCAGGCGGACGTTCTGGGCTATGACCGTTCGCAGGATGTCGCCGTGCTGCGACTGGTCGGGGCATCGGATCTCAAGAAGGTCGAGCTCGGGGACTCGTCGAAGGTGGCGGTGGGCGACGGAGTGGTGGCCGTGGGCAATGCGGAGGGGGCGGGAGGCACCCCCAGCCACGTCGGCGGCGCGATTACCGCCATCGATCAGTCCATCACGGCCCAGGACGAGATCGGCGGGGTCTCCGAGCAACTGACCGGCTTGTTCGAGACCAACGCCGACATCGTTCCCGGGGACTCGGGTGGATCGCTTGTGGACGAGGCCGGCATGGTCATCGGCATGGTGACGGCAGCCTCAGAGGGATTCGAATTCGGAGCAGTCCAGAAGCCCGAGGGCTACGCCATTCCAATCGCCATGGCGCGCAGCGTCGCCGCCCAGGTCGTCCACCGAACAGCGTCGAGCACGGTCCACATCGGAGCGACGGCCTTCTTGGGTGTCGGAGTGGAGAGTCCCCTCTCGGGGACCTCGGGTGCCGTGATCGCCGACGTCATCACCGGCGGCCCGGCGGACCGCGCCGGCTTGACCCTGGGCGACACCATTACGGCGGTCGACGGCACACCGATCGGCTCGCCGGAGGTGCTGACGGACTTCCTGCTCGGCATGAAGCCGGGCGCCGGGGTGACCATCGAATACCTCGATGTGTCCGGTCAGCAGCTGACCGCGAGCGCCACCCTGGGGAGCGGCCCCCCGCAGTAGAGCGGCCCATCACCCCTCCAAGGCGCGGCGTGGTCGACACCGGGGCGGGCCCAAAGTTGGCGCTCGCGCCCCGGATTCTCGGGACGTTCGACCCTGTCCCCCGCTCGCGACCCGGCGTACCTTGGCGATGATGCACACGGTGACGGCCACAGACGAGGCCCTGGCTGAGGTCATCGAAGCCTGGGTGCGCCTGGAGATTCCAGGTGACCAGGTTCTGGCCGGCCAGATAGCCCACAAGGCGATGTCGCTTCGGGCCGCTGGGGCAACCATCGACGACACATGCGAATGGACGAGGAGCCTGGCGCGGAGCTTGCTCCGGCACCCCTCCCATGGTTACCTGGGCCGGCATCTCAGCGTGGTCGGAGCTCCAGAGACGACCTAGCGATGCGCCTGTTTTTTCTGGACCTTGGATCGAGGTGACGAGCATCTCTGCCGCGAGGGTGTGGGCGATGCCTTTCTGCGCGGCCGACTGCCCGAACGACTAGAGGCTTGGGTGCCTGAGTACACGCCCACGGACGGCAGCAGGACTTGGGAGCATCGCCACCCCGGGCGACCAAGAGCCGTTCGCTCAACGATCGCTGGCCCGACGCGCGTTTCAATCTCGCTACAGAAGTCCTCTTGCTCGCCGACGCTCACGGACCGACCCCTGCTCTCCCTGCAAGAACGCGTCCTGCGTCCGCAGGAGCACGATCTCGCGGCAAGCCCGGCCCCGTCCGTGCGGAATTCAAGCGAACGGGTCGCCCATGTCAGCTCTGTCCTCGATGCGCAGCGTACCCGACGAGCGCCGGACATCGCACCAGGTGGACCGCCACAGACAGGAGCATCGCAGATGAAGATTCGACGAGCTGACAGTGTGTCCGCGGCCTAATGCACTTCGGCGCGCACCGTGATCGTCGTCGAGACCGTCGTGTTCGACGGGACGGGTGCCTCTTGTCCCGGGTGCTCCAGACCCAACTGGTGCTGTCGGGCTGTGGATGAGCCTCCCCGGACCGATGCGCTCATTCGGTCCGGGAGAGCCCTCGCACCGCGAGCACGAAGAAGACGGCCGCGAAGACGACCACGATCAACAGCTCGAGCCATATCGGCAGTGGCCAGCCAAACCAGGTGACACTGGTCGAGAACCGGGCCCGGGCGATGGCGGACATGTGCTGCGCGTTGAAGATGACCTGACGGAATGGGGCGATGGCGTAGGTCAGCGGGTTGAGCCGGGTGATGAACGCCAACCAGGTGGGCAGGCCGTTGAGCGGGAAGAGCGCACCCGATAAGAAGAGCATCGGCAAGAGCAGCATCTGCATAACCACCTGGAACGACTCCATCTTCGAAATCCGGCTGGCCACAAACACTCCGAACGTAGTCATGGCGACGGCCATCAGCAGCTCGAGGCAGATCATCTGCACTACAAGTAGCGGCGTCAGGTGGATGCCGACGAGCGGGGCCAGCACCAGCATGATCGTTCCCTGCACTGCCGCGACGCTGGCACCGCCAAATGTCTTGCCCAGCACCAGCGTCGAGCGACCCACCGGTGCGATGAGCATCTCGCGCAGGAATCCGAACTCGCGGTCCCACACGATGGACAGCGCGGAGAACATGGCCGTCATTACCACGCTCATGGCGACCACGCCGGGGTACACGAACTGGTGGAAGTTGAATCCGCCGACGGTGCCGACCAGGCCGCTTATGCCGTAGCCCAAAACGAAGAGGAACAGCACGGGCTGAATTAGCCCGCTCAAAATCCGTGTCCGGGTGCGGACGTAGCGGATGAGCTCTCGCTCCCAGACCATGCCAACGACGCGCAGCTCACCGGCGGCGCCGGTGCGCAGCTCCGCCGTCCGAGTGGTCGGGATGGCCTCGGGAGCGGTGGTCACGCTCATGTCGGTACCACCTCCTTCAACTCCTTCACCGCCGGCGGGCCCCGTGGGCCCGGGCGAACATCGGGATCGCGCCCTCGCCCTGCTGGTCGCGGATCTCTCGGCCCGTGTAGTGCAAGAACACGTCGTCGAGCGTGGGTCGGTGCGCTCGCACCGTCCGGACGGGCACACCGACGGCCGCCACCACGGCACCGACGGCCGCCTCCTCGTCCTCGACGTAGACGGTCAACCCGTGTTCTATAGGCTCGACCTTGTAGCCGCCGGCGCGCAACGCGGTGAGCGCCGTGTCGTCGTCGGTTGTCTCCAAGGCGATCGTGTCGCTGCCCATCGATGCTTTCAGGGCATCTGGCGTGTCGAGGGCGATGATCTCCCCGTGGTCGATGATGGCGATCCGCTCGGCGTTCTCAGCCTCGTCCATGTAGTGAGTGGTTAGGAAGATGGTGATCCCCTCCTCCCGGCGCAGGCGGTGAATGTCCTCCCAGATGAGCGCCCGGGTCTGCGGGTCCAGGCCAACGGTGGGCTCGTCGAGGAAGAGGACGCGGCGGCGTGTGGAGCATTCCCCGAGCAATCTCGAGGCGGCGCGCCATGCCCCCCGAATAGGTCGAGACGAGGTCCTTGCGCCGATCAGAGAGGGCAACGAGCTCGAACACCTGGGCGATGCGTGCGTTGACCTGTTCAGCGGGCACGCCGTAGAGGACGGCGTGGAATCGCAGGTTCTCCTCGGCGGTCAGCTGGTCGTCGAGGGTCTGCTCCTGGAAGACGAGGCCGATGTGCCGGCGCACCCGCCTGGCGTCGGCGACGACGTCGAAACCGGCCACGCGTGCGGATCCGGCAGTTGGTCGGGCCAAGGTGCAGAGCACGTTGATGGTGGTCGACTTTCCCGCCCCGTTTGGCCCCAGGAAAGCGAAGATCTCGCCCTGGGCGACGTCGAAACTGATGCCCTTGACAGCGGTCAGGTCGCCGTAGGACTTGGTCAGGCCCCGGACCTCAACGGCAGGCGACATGAGGTCCGGTTCACGGATCATCACCTGATCGATGGCGACCGTCATCCCACGTCCGCTGCGAGATATCGGTCCCAGCCGTAGCGCTCCATCGCATAGACGGTCAAACCCGAGTTCATTCATTCAATTGTGCCGGCCCTCATAACGGGGCTGGTAGAGGCGATGGTCCCTATCGTCCCGAGGCCGGGACGCAGCTCACGTTAAGCCCTTGGCATTCGAGGCCTGGCGCAAGACGGTGAGCCCCGGCGGGTCACCATCCTTGAGGAGGCGACCGCGCTGCCGCTGGCGCTGAGGATGCCCGCCGCGTCAGGCAGAAGCCGGTGCTCCCCGAGGATCTGCACCAGTGCGTCCCCTCCGAGCACGATCCGGGCACGGTTGTTCACAAGCGCGCGCCCGACCGCGAGGGTACCTGCGGCGAAACGAACGTCCTCCACCTCGCCGAGCGATCTGGCCACAAGGTGCTGCTGGCTCTTCAGCACGTCAGCGAACGCGACGCCGGTTCTCGCCCGATGTCCCCGATTCCAGCCCGTCCACTGCGTCCGGCGCTGGAGTAGAGCGATCTAGAGCGATCTACTATCACCTCGAGACCCCAAAGGCACTTTCCTTCGGCTGCATAAGGCGATCTTGTGTCTTCTGGGCCTTTGTTCAGCCATCCAGGGCCGCCTCTTTTTTGTCACGGAAGACCAGCAATCGGTTGCGGAATGAGCATCACCCGCTCGTAGCCAGAACCCTCGGGGGGGCGCGTGACGGACGAATCTTCGTTGTCTCAGGAGCCTGATCGATGCATGCCAACGTCATAGATGGACATCCCGTCGCGCTGACGAGGCGAATCGGCCACGACCCTGGTTCCAGCCCTGCCTTCGAACACGGCTACCGCGTCGGCGAGGTGTCCAATGGCCGCTATCCCCCCGGTCGCTTCCGCAAACCTGCAAACGGCTTCGACCTTGGGACCCATCGAGCCCGCCGGAAGGGCCAGTGACCTGAATTCCGAGACGGTCGCCCGGTGGATGGGGGTCGCTTCCGACGTCCCGTGTCCGGTCTCGACCGCGTCGACATCGGTCAAGAGCAAGAGGGCATCCGCATGAACGGAGCGGGCGAGCAGAGCCGCGGTGAGATCCTTGTCGATCACGGCCTCGATCCCAACGAAGTCGCCGGCGCTACGAACGACCGGGATGCCGCCGCCGCCCGAGCAGATGACCATGATGCCGTCATCGAGGAGGTCGGTGATGACCGCCAGCTCGACCAGTTCCTTCGGTTCGGGCGAGGCGACGACCCTGCGCCACCATTGCCCGTCTTGACGGATCTCCCAGGCCCGCTCGGATGCCATCCGGCGAGCTTGGTCCTCGGAGAAGGCGGGACCGACGAACTTGGTCGGGTTGGAGAAGGCGGGGTCGTCCGCGTCGACAACCGTCTGGCACACCATGCTCGCCACGGGTCTCCCGGGAAGCGCGTTCTCGACTGCTTGGAGGAGCCAATAGCCGATCATGCCCTGGGTCTCGGCGCCGAGCACGTCAAAGGGATAGGGGCGAGAGAGCTCGGTGTCGCCAGCGCTCTCGATCGCCAGCACCCCAACCTGGGGTCCGTTGCCGTGCGTGATGACGAGCTCATGGTCACCTGCCAGGGGGGCCAACGCCGCGACTGCCGCCTCGACGTGGTGCTGCTGGACTTCGGCATCCGGGCGCTCCCCGCGCTCGAGCATGGCGTTGCCGCCAAGGGCGACCACAATCCGCATGTCAGCCGACCAGAGTGGCGACCATGGCTGCCTTGATCGTGTGAAGGCGGTTCTCTGCCTGGTCGAAGACGATCGAGGCCGGTGACTCAAACACGTCCTCGGTCACCTCCAGGGCGGTCAGCCCGCACTTTTCGAAAATCTGCTCCCCCACCTCGGTCTCCCGGTTGTGCAAGGCGGGGAGGCAGTGCATGAACTTCACCTCAGGATTGCCCGTTGCCGCCACGACATCGGCGTTGACCTGGTAGGCAAGGAGCTCGTCGATGCGCTCGCCCCATTCCTCGGCCGGCTCGCCCATGGACAGCCAGACATCGGTGTAGAGGAAGTCGGCGCCGACTACGCCCTCGTGCACGTCCTCGGTCACCGTGACGCGGGCACCCGAGCTGACGGCGAGTCGCTCTGATATGCCGAGCACCTCGGCGGAGGGCCAGAGCGCCTTCGGGGCGGCCAGACGGACGTCGGCCCCCAGGAGCGCTCCCGTGACGAGAAGCGAGTTCGCCGTGTTATTGCGGGCATCGCCGAGATAGCAGTAGGTAACCTCGTCGATCGGGCGGGCTGCGTGATCCAGCATGGTCAGCATGTCGGCCAGCATCTGGGTCGGGTGCCATTGGTCGGTGAGCCCGTTCCACACCGGTACGCCCGCATAGCGGGCGAGGGTCTCGACTTTGTCCTGCGCGAATCCACGGTATTCGATCCCGTCATACATGCGCCCGAGCACCCGAGCGGTGTCCTTCATCGACTCCTTGTGGCCCAGCTGGGAGTCCTCGGGCCCGAGATAGGTGACGTGGGCACCCTGGTCGTGCGCAGCGACCTCAAAGGCCGAGCGCGTCCGGGTCGACGTCTTCTCGAAGATCAGGGCAATGTTGCACCCAGTCAGGCGCCGGACCTCCGTGCCCGAACGCTTCTCCTCTCGGAGCTCAACCGCCTCGTTGATCAAGTGGGTGAACTCCTCCTTGGTGAAGTCCACTTCCTTGAGCAGACTGCGGCCACGCAAATCGACGCCGGACATCTCGGAACCTCCCTCTACGCCGGAGCGCGCTCGATCGGGCAGGTCATGCAACGGGGACCGCCACGACCCCGACCGAGCTCGCTGCCGGCGATAGAGACCACCTCGATCCCGTGCTTGCGCAGCATGGTGTTCGTGGCGACGTTGCGCTCGTAGCCGAAGACGACACCCGGGGCGACGGCCAGGTAGTTGGTGCCGTCGTCCCACTGCTCGCGCTCTGCGGCCCGGATGTCCTCGTCGGTGGTGAGCACCGTGACCCGGTCGACCTCGAGGATCTCGGCCAGGGTGTCCCAGAGACTGTGGTTGCGGTAGTGGTGAGCCGGCCGGGGTCATCTCCCTCTGTGATGGTCCAGCTCCGCAGGTGCCGATCGAAGTACGGGTAGAGGACGAACGTCTCGGTGTCAACCATGGACATGACGGTGTCGAGATGCATGAAGGCGTGACTGTGCGGCAGCTCGATGGCCACCACACTGGTCGCCTGCCCTGCGTCGAAGAGGGCATGGGCGAGCATCTCGACCGCCATCGGCGTCGTCCGCTCCCCCATGCCGATCAGCACGGCTCCGTGGCCGATGACATGGACGTCGCCACCTTCGATCGTGGCCGGCTGGTAGGTGCGGTCGTCGTCGCCGTAATACGTGACGAAGTCGGCCCCGGCGAACAGCGGGTGGAAGCGGTAGATGGCCCGCGTGTGCAAGGTCTCGCGCTGGCGGGCCGGCTTGGCCATCGGATTGATGCGTGACCCCGCCGTAGATCCAGCACGAGTTGTCCCGCTGGAAGAGGTGGTTGGGCAGCGGGGTGAGGACGAAGTCGTCGGCCTTGAGCATGTCCCACTTCAGGCTGTGGGCCGACAACGGGTGCAGGTCGGCCTTGAGGACCCCGCCGACCAGGAACTCGGCCAGCGTGGCGCCGTCGAGATCTTCGAAGAGGCGCCGGACCGGACCGACCAGCGAAGGCCCCAGCATCTCGGGCGTGCAGAGCCGGTCGAGGACGAAGCTCCGGCCTTCGGGCAGCTCGAGCGTCTCGGCGAGCAAGCGCCCGTAGTAGTGCACCCGCACGCCCTTGTCCCGCAGAGCCTCGGCGAAGGCGTCATGCTCCTCCTTGGCCTTCTTGGCCCACATCACGTCGTCGAAGAGCAGCTCGCCGATGTTCTCCGGCGTCAGCCGGGAGAACTCGAGCCCTGGCCGGTGGACGATGGCCTGACGCAGCTGGCCGATCTCCGAGTCGACATGGAACGTCATGGCACTCCTCCGTTCATCTCGTTGGCGAGTCAGACCGACTCGGCCAGTTCGGCCGTCGTCGTCTCCGGTGGCAGGTCCGTCGGGGTGGCCGCCTCGCCGAGGCGCTGGCGCCGGGCGTTCAAGAAGGCGTAGAGGATCAGGCCGGCGAGGATCACGACCAGGGCCTGGTAGACGACCTGGTAGCCCGAGGCGAAGGTCACCCACATGGAGAACAGGACGCTGATACCGGCCACCGAGGTCACGAGCCAGAGCCCAGCCGATGACCCGCCGGCGTCGTGAGACCAGGAAGGTGAGCTGGGCGATGGCCGACATGAAGTACGGGATGGCCACGGTCACCACGGTGAGGTCGACCAGGTAGGTGAAGACCGTGAGCCCCGACTTCGTGTTGTAGCCCCACAGCATGAGCAACGACGGCAGGGCGGTCCCGACGAGGATGCCGAACCAGGCCGTGCCCTTGCGGTCGGTCCAGGCGAAGGGCCGCGGGAACATGTCGTCTTGGGCGATGGCCCGCGACGTCTCGGTGACGATGAGGGTCCAGCCGTTGAGGGCGCCGATGCCCGAGATCACCGCGATGGCGGCGATGAACTTTCCCGCCCACGCGTTGTGGGGGAACATGGCGTGGAACGCGTTGACGAACGGCGACCCGGTGTCCACAAGGGTGTGGTGCGCGACCAGGCCCATGACGGCCGCCGTCACGAGCACGTAGAGCAGGGCACTGGCCGCCGTGCCGATCACCGAGGCCCGCATGACGTTGCGCCGCGGGTCCTTGACCCGCTTGGCCGTGATCGCCGCCGCCTCGACGCCGATGAAGGAGAAGAGCGCCACGCCGGCCGCGATCCCGATGCCGCTGTAGAGGCTGCCGCCCGAGGCGTTGAAGGGGCCGAAATTGCCCGAGGTCACGAAGACCCAGCCGACGACGCCGACGAAGAGCAGCGGGAGGAACTTCAGGACGACGGTGACGTTCTGGAACCAGGCCATCTGGCGGACTCCGACCAGGTTGATGATGGCCGGCACCCATAGACCGAACATGGCGATGAGCCAGTTCTCCATGCCGGTGTTGTGGGCCCACCCGAAGAGGGCGTCGACGTAGAACACCCAGGACGAGACGATGGCCGCGTTGCCTGCCCACGACTGGACCCAGTAGCACCAGCCCACGAGGTACCCGGCGAAGTCGCCGAACTCATGGCGTGAGTAGGCGTACAGGCCGCCGTCGCTGTTGGGGATCCGCTTGGTCAGCTGTCCGAACAGGACGGCCAGGAGCATCGCGCCGACGGCGATGACACCCAGCACAACGATGCCCATGGTGCCGGCGCCGGCCAAGACGGCAGGCATGGTGAACACACCGGTGCCCACGATGCTGCCGATGACGAGGCCGGTGGCTGACGTCAGTCCGAGGGCATGAGCCTTTTCCTGGTTGCGGCCTGAGAGAGGGGGTTCGGTCACGGACGGTGGCGGTGCTGATTGCTTAGTGAGGAGCGACATCGAACTTCCCTTCCGTGCTCGTCGGCACTGCCATGGTGGTCGGGCCAATTGGATTTGATAGTGCGGGGAGCGCCGATGACAGACCAGGGTCCAAGGTCCCGTGTTTCGTGGTGCCTCGCAACGACCTCTGGTTGCCGAGATTCGCTGCGGAAGAGTCCAACGGCTCTGTTGCGGGCCGGAGGAATGAGCAACGCTTGGGAAGGATTGCTGACCCAGTCGGCGGGTCTGTGACGTTTGGCCAGCGGCAACGTTCCAAGCGTCTGCGCGGCGCCGATCGGGTGTCGGGCCGCGTCTCGGAGTGAAGGACTGAGGTGTCTGCCCGAGGCATGAGCACCGACCAGCCAAGCGAGACGGTGCATTGGAGGAACGAATGAGCCTCCGATGACGTAGTTTGAGGTCTGCCGGCGGCTACCAGGCCCACACCGGGATGGGTCAACGTTGGGGGCGAGACACCCCGACTTTCGTCTACTGATGCCGAACGGCTCGAGCGGCGGGTCCGCCGTCGGGTCTCTTGCTTCGTTCACGCGATGAACCATGGCCCATAGCCCTCGGAGCGATTTCGCCTTTCGAGGTCCGAGATGTCAGGCAGCCAGTACCGAGATATCGATGGAAGTCTGTCTCAAGACCGTTTCTGCCCGTCTCCGGACCGTGGGCGATTGTGACGTTCGTCCCTGTCGACAGGACCGGCATGTGACCACACTGTGCATATGGTCGATACATCGATCTCCGCGACGCTGGAGGGCCATCTTCACTCGATCACGGGCGCTCAGAATGACTACGACGCACTCTTCGATCTCGTGGGAGATCGAAGGTTCGTCCTCATCGGCGAGGCCTCTCACGGGACTCACGACTTCTACGCGGAGCGAGCCCGCATCACTCGTCATCTCATCGACGCATGTGGATTCAATGCCGTGGCGGTGGAGGCAGACTGGCCCGACGCCTACCGGGTCAACCGCTACGTCATGGGGCTCTCAAATGACGCTGACGCTGATACGGCACTCTCGGACTTCCAGCGCTTCCCGGCGTGGATGTGGCGGAACCGCGATGTCCTGTCCTTTGTGGAATGGCTTCGCGCTCGCAACGACGCCCAGTGTCAAATCCGGCGCTCAAGGCGCGCTTCTACGGTTTAGACCTCTACAGCCTCCGGGCTTCGATGGAGGCCGTGGTGAGCTACCTCGACCAGGTCGATCCGGACGAGGCCACACGGGCCCGGGCCCGCTACTCATGCTTCGACCATGTCGGTGGAGAAGGACAGGCCTACGGCTATGCCCTGGCCTACTCGGGCGCCATCCCATGCGAGAACGAGGTCGTCACGCAGCTGATCGAGCTGCGACGAAGAGCGGAGGGGTACCTTCGGCGCGACGGCTGGGTGGCCGACGACGAGTTCTTCTTCGCTGAGCAGAATGCGCTTCTGGTGCGCGATGCCGAGGAGTACTACCAGCAGATGTACCGGGCCGACGTGTCCTCATGGAACCTCCGTGATCGCCACATGGCCGCGACGCTCGATTCGCTCGCTGAGCACCTCGGTCACCAACTCGGCCGTGCGAAGGTGGTGGTGTGGGAGCACAACTCGCACGTGGGCGACGCCCGTTCCACCGAGATGGGAGCTCATGGTGAGCTCAACGTCGGCCAACTGGCCCGGCAGCGATACGCAGGCGAGTGCGCCCTGATCGGGTTCACGACCTATGACGGCACCGTGACGGCCTCCACCGAGTGGGGCGGTCCATCTGAACGCAAGCGAGTGCGTCCCGCCATGACCGATAGCCATGAGTCGTATCTCCACGACGCCGGACTGGATCGCTTCTGGTTGGACTTGGCCGATCCGACCGTGCACGACGCGATGATGGTCCCGCGCCTGGAGCGGGCAATCGGGGTCATCTATCGTCCCGAGACCGAGCGTGGGAGTCATTACTTTCACGCCCGACTCGGCGAGCAGTTCGATGCGGTGATCCATCTCGATCACACCGGGGCGGTCGAGCCCCTCGAGCGCACGTCGCTGTGGGACGCGGGGGAACCTCCGGAGACCTATCCAACCGGTCTCTGAGAGATCCTGCCGACAGGCCCTGAGACGAAGGACCTCATGTGACCTTCGACCCTGTTCATGCACCTACGAGAGAACCATCGTTGAAGTGGGCGGCTGGTTGGGGGCTGATCGTCGTATCGCAGAACCCACAAAACACCAGAAGGTGCCAGATGGAGAATCAGAGCGACAGCAACTCTCCGGACCAAGATCGAGCGTATCGGACACGAGGCAGCGGTTTCCTCCGCGTCGTGGTTATTCCGAGGCATTGCGGAGCACTGTCTCCTGGGCGCTTCTCTGTGTTTACCCTCGGAAGTGCTCCTGTGCTGCACCGCCATACGCCCACCGAACATCCGCTGAGCATGACAACCAATCAAGGGGTCATGGGGCTAGTCCGATGAGGCAGACGATCCGACTCGGCACCTTCTACGGAATCGCGGTCGGCGTGAACTGGAGTGTGGCGGTGATCCTCGCCTACTTCGCGTGGGGGGTCGGTGCCTATGTCCTCCCCTCCCGCTCTGGGCACCCGGACGTGGCCGATTGGGTCGCCGGTGTCATCGCGGCCGTGGTGTTGCTCGCCTGCCTGCTGGCTCATGAGGTGTCGCATTGTCTCGTGGCCAGACACAATGGCGTCCAGGTGCGGTCCATCACCTTGTTCGCGTTCGGCGGCATCTCCCAGCTCGAGGGCGAGGCGCACACGGCGGGGGCGGACTTTCGCATTGCCGCGGTCGGTCCAGCTGTCAGCCTGTCGTTGTCGGTGTTGTTCGCAGCCGCGCAGGCGGTGGTCGTCGCAGCCGGTGGCCACGGGCTCTTCGTAGGCGTGCTGTCCTGGCTGTGGGAAGTCAACCTCCTGCTGGCGGTCTTCAACTTGATCCCAGCCGCCCCGCTCGACGGAGGTCGGATCCTCAGGGCGGCACTCTGGCGACGCTCGGGCGACCGTTTCCGTGCCTCGGTGACAGCATCACGCGCTGGCCGGGTCTTCGCCGTCGTGCTCATTGTGCTCGGAGTGTTGGTCTTTGGATCCACCGGCAGCATCGTTGCCATTTGGCCGCTCCTGATCGGACTCTTCATCTACTTCGCCGCCCGGGCAGAAGAGGAGTACGCCATGACGCAGGCCGCCGTAGCCACTCTGACCGTGGGGCAAGTCATGACGCCCGCTCTCCCGTCCGTGTCGAACCGCACCACCGTCGCGGACATGGCCTCCCTGCTGTGGTTGTACCGCGGCGAGATGGCGGCCGTGGTCGACGACAGCGGTCGACTGGCCGGGGTGGTGACCGTACAGGCGGTGAATGCCGTCCCACTCGAACGACGTCCTGGCACAACCGCCGAGGACATCACCAGTCCGCTCAGCGCGATCCTCGTGGCGCGCCCGGAGGAACCGATGGGCGCCTTGCTCGAGCGTATGGCATCGAAACAGGGACGCCCCGCGCTCGTTCTCGACGCCAATGGCCGTGTCTGCGGCACCATCAGTCCTTCCGATGTCCAACGGGCGGTCGCGCTCGGCGCGAGCTCTCAGCCACGGGCTGCCTGAACACCGCCCTGTTGGGAAGCGCGGCCAAGACGACCAGCCCGGCGACGGCCACCACCACCGCAGCGACGATGAGCCCGAGATCCATCCCGGACACGAAACCCCGTCGAGCGGCTTCAGCGAGAGCCACCCCGGCTTTGCCCTGGACGTGCGCGGCGACGGCCAGGGCACCACCGAGGGACCCGAGGATGAGCTTGTCGATACTCGCCGGGATCGGTTGGTGCGCCAACAAGGGAGTCATGAAGCTCTGATAGCGGATGTTGAGGGCCGTTCCGAGCACGGCGACGCCCAATGCGCCGCCGAGCTGCATGGACGTGTCGCTCGTCGCAGATCCAACTCCCGCATCCGCTATCGGCAGGGAGCCCATGACCGACTCGATGGAGGGGGCGAGACCAAGGCCCACCCCGACGCCGATGAGCACGATCGACGGCACCGCGTCCGCGTACGTGCTGTGCACCGTGGTCCGCGAAAGGAGCCCGAGTCCAAGGGCAACGAGAAGAAGGCCGCCGGCGACCACCGGCTTGGTCCCAGATCGTCGGGCGATCAGAACCGAGGCCGGGGCAACGAACAGCAGGACGAGGGCAATGGGCGCGATGGCGAACCCCGTCTGGAGCGGGCTGAAGCCGAGACCGAACTGCAAGTACTGCGTGAAGAGAAAGAACAAGCCCAGCAGGGCGAACAGCAGCAGCGCCAATGACGCGATGGCAGCGCTGTAGCGACGGTTGCCGAAGAACTCCAGGGGAAGCATGGGATGGTCGATGCTTCGTTCCCAAATCACGAACCCGGCGATGATGACGACCGACGCGGCCAGAGCACCGACGACGAGCGGAGAGGTCCAGGTCCGGTTGGGCGCCTCGATGATCCCCCACAGCAACAGACCGACCCCTGCGATCGACAGCACCGCGCCCAGCGGGTCGGGCCGCCTCGCATGCGGACTCTTCGAGTTGGGGACGAGAAAAGCGGTCGTAGCCAAGCCGACCGCGGCGATGGGAACGTTGATGAGGAATACAGAACCCCACCAATAGTGGACCAAGAGAAAGCCCCCCAGCATCGGCCCGATCGCCACCCCGAGCCCAGCAGTTCCGGACCATATCCCGATCGCCCGGGCCCGTTCTCGTTCCGCGGTGAACACATTGGTGAGGATCGACAACGTGCACGGCATCAGGGCGGCCGCCCCCACCCCCATGAGCGCCCGTGCTGCGGTCAGACGATCGGGAGTGCCGGACCAAGCCGCCAGCGCGGACCCAACGCCGAAGACGACCAGCCCTCCCATGAACACCCACTTGCGTCCTAGCCGATCGCCGAGTGCTCCGAACGTCAGGAGTAGGCCGGCGAAGAAGACCGCGAAAGCGTCCACGATCCATTGCAGCTGGGTCGAGGTGGCGTGCAGGCTGCGCACGATCGACGGCAGGGCGACGTTGAGGATCGTGTTGTCGAGACTGATGAGCAACAGGGTCACACAGAGAACGGCCAACGTGGCTCGACGCCGGCCGCGGGACATTCCGGTGCTCTGGGCCTTTGGCCTCCCCGCCGGGTCGATGCCCGCAAGGCGTGATCGGTCGGTGACCATCAGGATCGGGCTGCTGATCCGTACGATCGGAGCCTTCGAGATTCGGCTGGAGGGATCACCGCAGAACCGTCATGCCCTCGACATCTCATCATTCTTCAGGCCCGCGATGATCCTCGACATCTGGTGAACCTGGACGCGACAGCTACCTCCTGTCGGTCAGGGTGCTGCTGCGAACCTGGCCTGGAGGCTGGGGGCATCCCTCGACCATACGCCTGATTGCCTAGGTCGGTATCGATGACGAATTGAGCGAAATAGGGTCTTCCCGCGTTAGGCGATCTACGTCAGTTGAAACGGGAGAGGAAGACTGGATCCGAACCCACGACTCTCACCTTGGCGTGGTGACGCTCTTCGTACGAGCGGTCAGATCCAGTCGCTGTGACACTTCGTCCATCCATTTTTCCAACGAGTCCGCTGAGGTCCTGCCGCGGAGCGGTCTACTGCGACGGGACGAACTTCAAGACTCCGGACGTCTGGTGCATCGAGTCGGCTGATCAGTCTCGGCGGCTCCTCACACCGAAACTCATGCATCTCCTGAGCGGGCACGAACCGGGAAGACAGTTCACACGGATTCGTGTCCGGGGACGACCAGCACCGGGCACGAGGCGAACTCGAGAACCTGCTGGGTGACGCTGCCGACGTAGGGAGACCTGACGCCCCGTTCGTCGGAAACAGCCATCACCACCATGTCGGCTGGCCAGTCACTCGCCTCTATGAGGATCCGTCGGAAGGGGTTGCCGACCTGCATGCGGATCTCGACGTCGCCCTCGGGCACCCCGAGTGCACAGACGTCTCGCCGGACGTGCTCCAAGAGGTGCTGAGCCCCCTGTTTGCGCCGTTGGCGCGACTCCGGACCGACGACCCGTTCGATCTCGCACGCAGCCGTGCTGTCCTCCACAACCGTCAGCACTCGCAGGCGGCTCCCGAGGTTTCGGGCGAGCTCGCCGGCCACACGCGCCGCGTTGAGGCTCTCTGGAGAGTCGTCGACGCTGACCAGGATGCGTTGCGCCATCATCTCGGTATCTCCGTACCGGAACGCATTGCCCATCGGGCGATCAGGCGTTCCTCGCGCTCGAGCTCGTCGAGTCTCAAGACGAGGTCGCGTAGTTGTGACTGGAGGGCGGGCAGCCGATGGTGCTCGATGGCGCGCAGCCGTCGTTGCGTGGAAGCCAACTCTATCTCCACTTCTCGCAGGGCGGCGCTGGCCACTGCGTGCACGGCCGCGGCCCGCAAGGCCCCCCTGTACGCGGTGGCGGCTGGTGCGATGGCCGCATTCGACGCCGCGGCGACCGAAGGAGTGAGCGTCGGGAGCTCGCATCGAGCTTCGTCTGGATGACGTGTGCCCATTGTGTTGCGCCAGGAGATGGTTACGCTTCCTTGGCCAGCGATGTCGCTCGCTGCAAGGCGGACGGCCGTGCTGCCGCCCAGCGCAGCGGCCCGACCGCCCCAACGTTCAGCGTCAGTCACGGCGCTGGCCCAGGCTGCACCGGTTTGCTCCGCCATCAGGGAGAGCCGCCTTTGCTCGCGGCGAAGCAGCTGGCACTTCTGGCGCAGCAGCTCTACGCCTCGCGTCGCGATCTCGATCCGCTCGACCAGCCACAGCCGACCGGCACGGCCGGGAGGGACATGCTCAGCCATGGCGCATCTCCTCGTCACGATCAGTCGCCAGCTGTCCGGGCGCGGGCCCGTGGGGGGCGCCGCGGTGCCCGTGCTGCTCGCGGCCGAGATGGTCGCCGAGGTAGTAGGTGGCGATGTCCGCGGCGGGCACCATGGTCAGCTCGCGCTCGGGCAGGATCGACAGAACCTGCCACGCCCGGTTGAGCGTGTCCTCAAGCGCACGGGACTCGTCCATGAATTGGTTAACCAATTGCCCGCGAGAATGCGTCATTGAAGGCGAGGTATTGGCGCTCTGTCTCGGTCAGCGCCTCCATTCCGATCAGGTCGGCGAGCTCTTGGGCAGTGCTGGCCCTGGCCAGAGCCGCGACGAGCTGCCCGGCCAGAGCGAGGTGGTCGCCCCGGGTGCGCCCAGGACCGGCTCCCTTGCGCATGAGCCTCGAGAGCGACGAGAGCACGTCGATCGGCGGATAGACGCCCTCGGCGTGGCGCTCCGGCGAAAGCACGATCTGGCCCTCAGTGATATACCCGGTGAGGTCGGGCACGGGGTGGGTGATGTCTCCGCCCGGCATGGTCAGCACCGGTACCTGGGTTATCGATCCGAGCCGGCCGCGGAGCCGTCCGCACCGCTCGTAGATCGAGGCAAGGTCGCTGTAGAGGTACCCGGGGTAGGCACGGCGCCCCGGTATCTCGCCGCGGGCCGCCGATACCTCGCGAACGGCCTCGCAATAGCTCGTCATGTCCGCCAACACGACCAGGACGTGATGCTGGTGCTCGAATGCCAGGTGTTCGGCAATGGTGAGGGCGACCCTTGGCGTGAGGATCCGCTGAACCACCGGATCGTCCGCCGTGTCGAGCACGAGGACAAGGTCACCGGCCGAGCTCCGTGTCTCGAGAACCTGCACGATGGCTGCGGCGTCGGCGTGCGTGAGACCCATCGCGGCCACCACGACCTTGAAGCTCTCACCGCCGGCGTTGGCCTGCGCGGCGATCTGGGCGGCCAAGTCCAAGTGCGGAAGACCGGCGGACGAGAAGACCGGCAACTTCTGACCACGGACGAGGGTCATCAGAGCGTCGATGGCCGAGATGCCGGTGAAGACGGGGTCGGACGGGACGTCACGCTCGGTGGGATTGAGGGGGGAACCCGCCACCGGCCTCCGCTCGCCCGACAGCATCGGCGGGCCACCATCGAGCGGCTCCCCCATTCCGTTCCACACGCGCCCAAGCCAACCCTCCCCGACGGGAATGTCGAACGGATGCCCCTCGAAGGCCACCGAGACCCGCTCGGGGTCGATGCCACCGGTGCCCTGGAGGACTTCGACGACGGCGACGTCGCGGTGGACCTCCAGGACGAGGCCGGCGCGGACCTCCCCTGAGGGCAGACGGACCCGCGCGATCTCGTCCCAACCCACGCCTTCGACGCCCCTGACGGCCAGAAGGGGTCCCTCCACCCGAGTGGCGCCGCTGAACGCGATCGGGATGGGTACGGGGCCGACGGCCGGGGGGCTCGGCGGGCCGTCGGCGCCGCCACGGTCCCTCCCTACACCTTGAGCGGGGGGCGGTGATCCGGGGACTCGAGTCACGACAGGCCGTCCAGCCCGGCGAGCACCTCGTCACGGACTTGGAGCACCGCCTCGGTGTCGTCCGGTCCGGTCGCGTCCCGGGCCCTCGTCACCGGAGCGAAGTCGAATTCCTCCACCACTGACACGGGGAGACCCGCCTCTACCATTGCGAGGCACCGGTCGCTGACCGCCAGCACCAGCTCGAGGAGGGCGCTCTGCTTCTCGGGGCCGCAATAGGAATCGTTCTCGCTCAAGGCACTCTGTTGAAGGACCCCCTCGCGCAGGAGTCGCCCCGTGAGAAGCACGATCCGCTCCCGACCGGGGAGCGCGCTCAACCCGATGAGCTCGACCACCGAGGCCAAGCGGTCCGCCTCGGCCAGCAGGGCCACTGCACGAGCGCGGGTGGCGGCCCACCCGATGCGCCCCTCGGTCGCGTGCCAGGCGGCAACGGCTTGGGCGTCCCGGGAAAACGACCGACGCCACGTCACTGCAGGATAGTGACGGGCATACGCGAGCTCCCGGTCGAGAGACCACAGACACCGGACGAATCGCTCGGTGTGGGCCGTCACCGGCTCGGTCATGTCTCCGCCGGGGGGCGACACCGCGCCGATGATCGTCACGGAACCCTCGGTGCCGCCCAGGGTGGTGGCCCGGGCCGCTCGCTCGTAGAAGGCGGCAAGAGCGGAGGCCAGGCCAGCGGGATAGCCCTCCTCGGCCGGAAGCTCGCCACTCCGGGAAGCGAATTCACGCAGAGCCTCGGCCCATCTCGACGTTGAGTCGGCGAGCAGTACGGCGTGATAGCCCATGTCGCGGTAGAACTCTGCGACCGTCATGCCGGTGTAGATGCTCGCTTCACGGGCCATGACGGGCATGTTCGACGTGTTGGCGATCACGACGGTGCGCTCAAGCAGGCTGCGGCCGGATCTCGGATCGGTAATCGCGGCCAGATCGGCCAGGGCGTCAGCCAACTCGTTGCCCCGCTCCCCGCAGCCGACGAAAACGATCACGTCGGCGTCACACCACTTGACGATCTGCTGGAGTAGGACTGTCTTGCCGGTGCCGAACCCCCCCGGCACTGCGGCCGTCCCCCCATGGGCGATAGGGAAGAGCAGGTCGATGACCCGCTGGCCACTCACGAGTGGCGCGAACGACCGCAGCCGATCGGCTACGGGCCGCGGCTCGGCGGACCGGCCATTCCTCGACCAGGGTGACGGGCATATCGCCCACAGTGGCGATCGGCTCCTCCTCGTCCACCTCGCCGGGGCCGGCGAGCCAGCGAAGAGGGGCGGCGGCGCCGGGCGGCACGAGGACGCGGTGTTCGAGGTTGCCGACGGCCACGCTCCCGAGGCGCGTCCCCGCCGTTACCTCAGTGCCGATACGCACCCGAGCTGGCTCGAACGTCCAGCGCGTCGGGGCCCGCCGGTGCTCCAGCGAACCGGCGGTCAGCCAAATGGGCCGGTCGGCGAGCGGACGGAGCAGTCCGTCGAAGATCGATCCGAGCAGGTGAGGCCCGAGGCGCGCCGAGAGGGGTTGCCCCCGCCCGGCCACCGGGTCCCCCACCCGGAGGCCGCCGGTGTACTCGAACACCTCAGCGGTGAGCGTACCCTCGTTGATCGCGACGACCTCGGCGGGGAGCCGTCGGTCGCCGACCTCAACGATGTCCAGGGCAGCCACGCTGGACAGGCCCTCGATCTCCACCAGCGGACCGTTCACCCGAACGACCTGGCCGCCGGTACGAGCCCCTTCGCTGACGACCACGCTCATGCCCAAAGCTCCCCGAGCACGTCACCGAACGTCTGCAGCTCGAGTTCGACCAGCACAGGTGCACTCAAGTCGAGTACGACACCATCGCGCACGGCCACGATCCCTGGACGGCCCCGGTCAGGCTGGCGTACCTCCGTTTTGTCACCCAGACGCGCCCGGGCGAGGTCGCCGAGACGCGTTGCGAGGTCACTTGCAGCCAGGGAGGCCTCCTCGTCCGCCAGCTCTTCCAGCGCGGCCTGGCGTAGCCTCTCGTAGACGGTGCGCTGCGCCTCGAGCACGACAGAGCGGGCCTCCCGCCTCGCGTCGGCAAGCTCCGCCGCAGCCAACCGCTGCGCGGTGGTCGTGCCCTCCTCCCGAGCGGACCGCACCAGCAGCTCTCCTTCGGTGCGAGCCGCCCGGAGCGTCGCCACACTGTCGGCATCGGCCTGGGCCAGGATGAGCGCCGACTGACGCCGCGCGTCCTCCTCCAGCGCTTCGGTCACCACCCAGAGGCTGGCCTCCAGAGTGGGCCGAGCGGCCGCGGGTCCGCCCCGGGGCCGAGCCGGCGTCCGAGGGCGGCGACGTGGTGACGGTCATGTCGGGCACGGTCACGATCAGGGCATCGGGCCGCTGTTCTAGGACGGCGGGACCCAGTACGCGGGCGGCCGCGGCTGTCAGCACCACGAGAGATGTGTCCGGGGTGAGCGAGGCCCAGGCACGCGCGACGTCCTCGCCCTCAGCCTCGATTACCACCGCACCAGCCAGCGCGTACCCCAGGACCACTACGGGCTCGCCAAGCACGATGACCTGGCCCATGGGAGCCGGCTACACCTTACCGATCAGGATGATGGCGACGACCAACCCGTAGATAGCGATGCCCTCGGCCAGCCCCACGATGACCATGGCACGCCCGAACGTCTCGGGGCGCTCGCTGATGGCTGCCAGGGCGGCTGATCCGGTGTAGGCGACGGCGATGGCGGCGCCGATGGACGACCCTGCCACGGCGATGGCAGCGCCGATCAGCGCCTGGCCGGCGTAGGGCTTCGCAGCGGCGGCAGCCCCGGTGGCCGCGGCGCCTGGCGAGGCGGACGCGGCAAGGATGACCAGCACCCCCGCACCGAGTAGGAGCAGGAGGTTGAGGGCCTTGACGGCCCTGATGCCGCCCCGGGGATGTCTGCGCAGCTCCAGGGCGATCCCGGCTGAGACCGCAGCCAGGATGGGAACGGCAATGAGCCAGGTGATCATGGGGTCTCCTTCATTGACGGACTGCTACCTGCCACGGGTGGAACTCCCTGCCCTCGCTCGTGAAGACACGGGAGAAGATTTCGTAGTACTCAAGCCTGAGGGCCTGCACGCCTGCCACGAGCGCTTCCAGCGCGAAGGTGACAGCGTTCCCGCCCAAGAACAGTACGATCGCCGCCACCACGCCCGGCACGCCGCCGACTCGCCACAGGCCCACGGTGCCCTCCCACACCACGGCGCCCAATGCCGCATGGGTTAGGCCGAACGCGGCGAGCCGGGCGAAGGACACTGTGTTGGTGCCCAGGCGGATGACCGAATCGAAGAGCTCGATTCCGGCCTGCAATGCCCCGCTGGCGCGGCCACCCGCCTCGGCGAACAGCCCGACGAATCCAAACGCCAGGCCGGCCACTGCGAGAGCCGCACCGGCGAAGGCGAGCGTCGAACTGTGCTCGTACCAGCCGGCGCCGACGAGGGCCAACCCGAAGTAAAGGCTTCCTCCGGCCAGCCCCGACAATGCCACCAGCGAACGAACGGGGCCTCCCTCCCGGAAGCGATTGATCGAGCCGAGCACGTACGAACATGCCAGAAGGGCGAACCCGGCACCGATGGACACGGCGAGCAGCGTTGTGGCGTTGTCGAGCGGGCGGAGCCAAAGCGTGGGCACCAGCCCGGTGGGGCCGAAGGCTTCGCCGTAGGCGAATCCGAAAGCGATGCTCGCTAGTGCAGCGCCGATGACGAACGGTGCGGCCCAATGGAACCGGCTCAGCCTTGCCACCTTGCCGGGCCGCGCCCGCCAGACGGCGATGCCGAGGCCGAGCAGTAGCAGGCCTTGCCCCACATCGCCGAACATCATCCCGAACATCAGGACGTACGCAAGGCCGACCGGTACCGACGGGTTCACATCCGCATAGGGCACAGTGCCGTAGGTGTTCACCAGAGGTTGGAACGCCGCCGTCGCGCCGCGGCCCTTCAAGGCAGTCGGTGGCTGGACCCCCGGCGGGCGGCGGAGGCGAACGACGCTGGCCCCCAGGGGGGCAAGGCGGATCGCCAGGTCGTCGACATTGCCCGCCGGGCTCCAGCCCGCAAGTGCGGTGACGGCCCCTTCGTCGACCATGCTGGTCCTGACCTGCTCCAACTCCGCTTCACCGGCCAGCCTGTCGAGGTCACCGCTGTCTACGAGCGACGCCACGTCCGCGGGCTCGGCCCCCACGTACTGGGCGCAGCGGGCGGCCCCGTGGTCCTCGCTGGATACGTTGCAGCGCGGAACCCGCTGGCCCCGGGGGGGTGTTGTCGAGACGTTCGGGCTCCACCGCGCCCTCCGCAGCCACGGCGACCAAGACCGATCGGACCCGGCTGAGCGGGGACACCACGGCGATCCGCTCCATGCGTGTCGGAGGCCAGCGCCTCAGGCCACGCCACCGAGCACCTCCGCGCCCTTCCCCTGCCGAGCGGCCACCTCCAGGGCGCCACGGACGCGCCATGCGTCCGCCGCGAGGGCAGCTACCGCACCGACGGTCGTTCCCGGCTCGGGGCTGCCTCTTCTGACCAGGACCAGCCCGTCGCGCCACAGGCGGTGCCACCAGCGCGCCTCGGCTGCCCAGAGATCTTCGGGACCCGAGACGTCGTCCAGGAGCCAGGCACTGCGCCGGGGAAGACGGCCAGTGAGATCGCGCAGGGAGCGGCTCTGCACGAGGCGCTCGCCCAAGACGGCCCTGGCATGTGACGCCGCGGGCGTTCCGGGCTCCAACGGCACCCCCGACGCCAGGCAGCGGGCAAAAACGAGCGCGGCGTACGTGGTGGCCCAGCCGGCGGCCTCCGGCACGTCCTCGGCGACCCGGTGTGCCAGTGCCAGCTCGAGCCCCAGCACGAAGCCACCACGATCGCTCTCACCGGGGTCGCCCCAGGGCGATGCGACGAGGGCCTTCCGGAGCTCGCTGACCGTCGTCACCGACGAGAGCCGCGGGACGGTGGCCAAGGAGCCGAGCAGGTAGGGAGCCGGCGCCTCGATCCCCTCGAGTCGCGCCATCTCACGTCGCAGGTTGGCAAGCTCGAACGCCCCGGCCAGCACCCGGAGCCGTGACGCGCCGAGGGGTGGGCTCCAGCCGGCGAGGACGCGCAGGTTCCAAAGGACCGAGCCAGATACTGCACGCGCGGCGCCGGTCAGATCGAGGTTCGGACGAAGCTGTTTCGCGTAGCCAGTGGAGGCGAGCGCGTCGAGCGCTTGTCGGAGTGAGCCCGCCGTAGCCAACTGGTGGGCCCGCTCCGGGCCGAGGCAATGTTGCACAAGAAGCCGGCTCCGAACTTGCGCGGCGACCCAGCCCGCGCTCATGAGTTGGACCCTGCGGTGGTACCTACGGCAAGCACGCGTCGCACGAGCTCGTCGACCGCAGGTTGCATACCGTGTTCGGCACGGTCGCCGATCGCTGCGGCACGTCGACGGGCGGTCTCCAGGAGATCTCGGCACTCGTTGGCTGCGCCAGCCAACAGCTCCGCCGCAGCCTCGGCCCGCGCCTCTTTGGTCGTACCGCGCGCCGACGCGACGATCTCGGACGCTTCCTCGGCTGCTCGGGTCCGGCGGGCCTGTCCCTCGGCCTCGGCGAGAGCCACTGTCACCGCTGCACCCTCGTTGCTGGCACGCAGGGCAGCGAAGACCGGCTCGAGCTCCATCCGGAGTGCCTCGCGCCGGTCTGCTGGCACCGCAGCGACCGCCGCCAGCCCGGGCACCGCCATAAGTCGGAATCGGCGCAGCAACTCGCTCGGTGTGGGCACGACGTTGCCTCCCCTTAGCCCTCGACTGGTCGATCATACGGGCCGACCTGGGCCGAGAGAATGGACGACCAGCTGCGTAAGGCGCACCCCTCGACGCTCTCGCCAATGGGCGGCAATGCCCGTCCCGCCGTTGTCAAATGGCCGCGGGTCGGCTCTCCTCGTTGCACCTCACGCGTGTGCGACCAGGTAGGCGGCGCACCTCTCAACGGTTGTCAACTGTGGATAGTCCAACTCGGGAATCTCGATGCCGGTGCGCTCGTGCAGGCCGATCATGAAATTCAAGAAATCCATGGAGTCGAGGTCGAGCGCCACGGTCATCTCCTCCTCCGGCCCGACCTCCCCAAGGTCCGCTTCGGGCGCCACCTGGTGGAGGACGTCACGCATGATGTTCATGGCTTCTTCTCGAGTCATAGGTCCTCCGGTGCTTGCAGGAGACGGTCGATGGTGGAGAGGAAGAGCCCGCCCCGGTGGCCATCGCTCACGCGGTGGTCCGCGGCGAGGGTGGCCGTGACGGTCGGTACAGCGCCGATCAACCCATGCTCGGCCCACGGCCGTTCGGCCACCCTGCCGAAGCCGACGAGTGCCACCTGCGGCGGGTAGATCACCCCGAAGACCTCATCCACGCCGAGATCCCCGAGGTTCGTGATCGTGATGGTGGGATCGCTCATCTCAGAACTCCGCAGCCGACCGGTGCGCGCCCTCGTGACAAGCTCACGCAGCGCTACCATCAGGTCATCAAGCCCGAGTGTGTCCGTGTCGTGTATGGCAGGTGCGATGACGCCTCCACCGCGAAGCGAGATGGCCACGCCGACGTGCACTGCGGCGTTCGCCTCGAACTTCTCATCGACCATGAGCCCGTTCATCTCGGGGACCGTCGCCACGGCCCGAGCCGTCGCCTTCAAGAGCAGTACGGGCATCACGACGCGGTCGGTGATGGAACGATCGGCATTCACGTGTTCCAGCCACTCCGATGCTCTGCGCATGTCAATGGTCGTCGAGAGGTAGTAGTGGGGTATCTCCCTCTTGGAGCGGGCCATGAGCGCGCCGATGGCCCGGCGCAGCGCGGCCTGCTTCGCCGCGGCGTCGCCGGTCGGGCCGGTCTTCGCACGAGTTTCAGGGGCGACGGTCGTTATGGCCGGCTCACTCGGGGCCGCTGCCGGTCGAGACTGGGTTCCTGCAACCTTCCGGACGTCCGCCTCTATCACCGCCCCCCTTGGGCCGCTCCCGTGGAGCGAGTTGAGGTCGACGCCGAGCTCGGCTGCTACCCGGCGCGCCCATGGCGAGGCGCGCACGCGGCCACTGGGAAGCCGCTGCGTGGCAATAGCCTGCTCAACGTCGTGGCGCGTGATCACGCTACCCTCCCCGGTGCCGATCACCCCCGCGAGGTCGATGCCCGATTCCTCGGCGAGGTGCCGCACAACCGGTGAGCGCAGCACGGGCGTCCTGGCTGCCTCCTGGCCGGTCGGGTGTGTGGGCTCGGTTGGGAGTGCGGATTCTTTCGAGGCCGTCTCGGGGCCGCGTCGCTTGCGGGGGCCGGGCGCGCTGCTATGCACCCGGGCGAGCACGGTCCCGACCGGGACCTCTTCGCCCACGGGCACCATGATCGCCTCGATCACGCCGGACTCGAAGATCTCCACTTCGATCGTCGACTTCTCCGTCTCGACAACAGCCACGATGTCGCCGCGCTTGACCTCGTCACCGTCCTTGACGAGCCACTCGGTGACGCGACCCACCTCCATGTCGGCACCGAGCGAGGGCATGCGGAAATCCCCCATTTAGCCCGCCATCCGGTGCACGGTGGCCACGACATCGGCCGCCTGTGGCAAGGCCGCATCTTCAAGGTGCTTGGCATACGGTATTGGGACCTCCGCCGTGCACACGCGAGCGACCGGCGCGTCGAGGTCGTAGAAGCAGTCCTCACTGAGACGGCTCGCCACCTCGGCAGAGAGGCTTCCGCTTCGCCAACCCTCGTCGAGCACGACAGCTCGGTGGGTCTTCGTCACCGAGGCTGCGACGGTCGCCGAGTCGAGCGGTCGCAGGCAGCGGAGGTCCACGACTTCTGCCGAGATGCCCGCCGCTGCCAGTTCCTCCGCTGCACTGAGCGCGACGCGGAGGGTTCCCCCGTAGGCGACGAGCGTGACGTCCTGACCCTCGCGCCGAGCCACCGCACCCTCTATGGCCACCGCTCCGACCTCGTCGGGAAGCTCACCCTTCTCGTTGTACAGGCCCGCGTGTTCGAAGATGATCACCGGGTCAGGGTCGTCGAGTGCGGGTTCGAGCATGCCGCGGGCATCTTCGATAGTCGCGGGCGCGAGCACTCGGAGTCCCGGGATGTGGGCGTACCAGCCCTCGAGGCTGTGCGAGTGCTGGGCGGCCACTTGGCGACCAGCACCGGTCGCCATGCGGATCACCAGCGGCACGCTCAGCTGTCCGCCGGACATGTAGCGCAGCGTTGCTGCATTGTTCAGGATCTGGTCCAGGGCGAGCAAACTGAAATTGACCGTCATCACCTCGACGATGGGGCGCAGTCCCCCTAGAGCCGCCCCGATTCCGGCGCCAACGAACGCGGACTCTGACAGAGGCGTGTCACGAATTCGCTCGGGTCCGAACTCCTCGAGCAGCCCCATGGTGACGGCGTAGCACCCGCCGTAGTGACCGATGTCCTCTCCCATGCAAAAGACGCGCTCGTCGGTCAGCATGGCTTGCCGGATCGCCTCACGGACCGCCTCACGATACGTGTACGAGGTCACCGCTCGACCTCGATGGTCGTGACGAAGCGCTCGAGGTCCTCCACGGGTTCGATGGCAGAGGCTGCCGCAAAGGCCACGGCGTCATCGATCTCGCCAGCGATGTCCCGTTCGATTGCTTCAAGGGCACCATCATCGAGCCCACCGGAGGACCGCAGCAGGTCCCCGAGGAGCGTGATCGGATCTCGATGCCGCCATCCCTCGATTTCCTCTTTGGAGCGATATCGGTCCGGGTCGTACATGGAGTGGGCACGGAACCGGTACGTCCGCAGCTCCAAGAAGTGCGGCCCTCCCCCGGCCCGTACACTCGCCGCCGCCTCTTGCGCGGCATGTGCGACCGCCACCACGTCCATGCCATCGACCTCCCAGGACGGCATGCGGTACGCGGCGGCCTTCAGCGAGAGGTCGGTCTCGGACTCGGTGAGCGAGAGCGAGGTTCCCATGGCGTACAGATTGTTCTCGCAGCAGAACAGGACAGGCAGGTCCCAAAGTGCCGCCAGGTTCATCGACTCATGAAACTCACCCTCGGCGACCGCGCCGTCCCCGAAGAAGCATGCGGTCACCCGCTCGCGTGCGCTGAGGTGATCGGCAAGAGCCAGACCAACGGCGAGCGGTAGCCCTCCTGCCACGATGGCATTGCCACCGTAGAAGCGGGCACCCACGTCGAACAGGTGCATCGAGCCGCCGCGGCCCCGACTACAGCCATCGACCTTGCCTTCGAGCTCGGCCATGACCGAGCGCATGGACAGGCCGCGAGCCAGAGCGTGGCCATGCTCACGGTAGGTCGACACGATGGCATCCTCAGGTCCGAGCGCCCGCATGACGCCAACCGCGCAGGCCTCTTCCCCGATGCTCAGGTGGAGGAACCCTCGAATCTCCGTGGCGCTGTAGAGCTCGACACATCGCTCCTCAAAGCGGCGAATTCGGAGCATGTCGGTGAGGAGGTGGCGCCCGGCCTCCACGTCGAGACCGCCGGCCGGCCCAGGCACGCTCACGGAGTTCCCTCGAGTGTCGACGTGTCACCTTCGGGCAGGCCCAGGGCGCGCTGCTTGAGCACCCTTCGAACGATCTTCCCGCTTTGGGTGTGAGGCAGGTGCTCGGCGAATGCAACATCTCGGGGGGCAATGGCTGCGCCGAGGCGCCTCCTGGCGAATCCGATGAGATTCGAGGCGGAGGTCATCGGTCGGGTCGACGTCCTGGTGCAGCACCACATAGGCCTTGACCACCTCCCCTGCAACCGCATCGGGAACTCCTATGACGCCCGCCTCTACGACGGAGGGGTGCTCCATGAGCACCGACTCGACCTCGAACGGACCGATCAGATGCCCGGCCGACTTGATGACGTCATCACCACGCCCGACAAACCAGAAATAGCCTTCCTCGTCGCGGCGAGCCAGGTCTCCACTGATATACCAGCCAGCGGCGAAGCAGGCCTCGTAGCGCTCGGGCTCCCCGAGGTATCCACGGAACATCGATGGCCAGCCCGGCCGAAGGGCGAGCATGCCGTCGGTGCCGTCCGGGACCTCCACTGCCTTGCCTTCAGGACGGAGGACGATCTGCTCCTCGTCGTTGCGCTCGAGGATCGCCGCCTCCACGCCCGGCATCGGCTTTCCCATGGAGCCAGGGCGGATCGTCATCGCTGCGAAGTTGGCGATCATGATCCCACCGGTCTCGGTCTGCCACCAGTTGTCATGGGCGGGGACGCCGAAGGTCTCATTCGTCCAGTTGACCACCTCGGGGTTGAGTGGCTCTCCGACGCTGGCGATGAAACGGAGTGCTGAGAGATCGTGTGCCCGGGCCGGCTCGGCACCTGCGGCCATGAGCATCCGGAGCGCCGTCGGCGCGGTGTACCAGACGGTGACGCGGTGATCCGCCAGCGTGGCATACCAGCGTTCGACCTCAAAGTCACCCTCGTCGATGATGCTCGTCACGCCATGGGTCAGTGGGGAGATGATCCCGTACGAGGTCCCCGTGACCCAGCCCGGGTCGGCGGTGCACCAGAAGACGTCGTCGGCATGGAGGTCGAGCGCGAGCGACCCGGTGGCGTGGTGTTGGACGACGGCCTCGTGGACGTGGACGGCGCCCTTCGGGAGTTCCCGTGGTCCCGCTGGTGAAATGGAGGAGCGCCATCGTTTCGGGTTCGGTCGAGCCGATTTCGTAGGTCCCCGGCATTTCGGCCAGAAGATCCGGAAGGAGGATCGTGCCCTTCGGCGGCGGGTCGTCGATGACGAGCACGTGCTCGAGGCTGCGGAGGGCGTCTCGCTGCGAAGCCACCCGCCGTCGGAAGAGGCCCGACGTCGTGACCAGCACTCGGCCCTCGCCGATCTCGAGACGCTGGCGTATCGGCTGCGGCCCAAAGGCCGAGAAGAGGGGGCACAGAACGCTGCGGTGCTTGAGCGTGCCGAGCGCCGCGACATAGAGCTCGGGAACCCGGGGCAGGAGCACGAAGACCCGGTCTCCGACGCCGACCCCCAGATGGTCGAGCGCCTGCGCAAAGCGGCTCGTGAGTTCCGAGAGCTCACCGTACGTGATGTCGCGTGCGCTGCCGTCTCGGCGTAGACACCGGAGCGCTACCTTCTCCCGGGCCGCACCGACCGCGTGGCGATCGACGGCCTCGTAGGCGATGTTGATCCCGCCCGCTGGAAGACCGTCGAGCTCCGCCGGGCAGACTCCCAGCTGAACCCGGCGCACGCCGAGTCGTAGTCGACAAGGTTGGGCGGGAGCACCCCGGGCCCTTGGGGAGGTGTGGCGATCGGTGCCCACTTCACCGCACCATCTCCCTCAGCACGGCGATGGACGCGGTGGCTCCATCCCTGTCACGGTACTTCGCCGGTGCACCACTGACGGGCGGGCCATCCCGGTCCGAGGCGCGGGCAGCATCCTTCGCCAGTCGCTCCAGAATGCTGATGACGACGGTATCGCTGGCGTCGCGTCGGAAACGTCGAATCGGAGGCGTCTTGGTCGCTTTCTCCGGGCGGAAGCTGGACGCACACGGGCACGGACGGGTGCACCCGGCGGTGGGCTTCTCGGAGGGATCGTCCGGGTACGTCCGGAACCGCGTCGACGATGACGTCCGCACCAGCCGCCAAGGGGCACGGCTCGCCTCGCAGGGCCGGGCAGTGCGACCAGCCGAGCAGGGGCCCCGGGCAAGCCAGCACCTGGAACCCAGCTGCTCGAGCCGATCCTTCGGTGTGCCAGCGCCCGCCGGGTACTTCGACGAGCAGCCGGGGGCGGTCGTGCGTCCCGGGCCACGTGGGGACGTGCTGGGTGGTGCCGATGGCGACCCGAACGATCGCAGGGTCGTGATCCATCACGGCGAAGCCCCGAGCTCGCAGCATGGTGAGCATTCGCCGATTGCCGACCAGCACATCGGCTTCGAGGTTGGGTACCCCCCGGGCGGCAGCCTCCGTAACGAGGGCATCAAGCAGATAGGGTCCAAGCCATCCCCGTGCCGTCTCGGCGACCGTGATGCCGAGCTCCGCGTCGCCGTTGGGAAGGAGGTCATAGGTGGCCTCACCGACTATCTGGCTCGTGCCGTCCCCCTCTTCCATGAGGGCGACCAACCCGAAACCTCCCCGTTCGGCGACATGCGTCATCTTTTCGACGAAATCCTCGGGCGGAGCATGGCCACTGAAGAAACGCAGGTAAGCGTCTTCGTCCTTGAGACCGGCGTAGAGCGCGACCAGCCCTTCCGCGTCCGAAGGTCTCACGGGACGGATCGAGAGCGTGCGCGCTCCGAGAAGCATGACGCGACGGGGCCAACGGTCACCCGAGATATCGTCCGGTGGAGCTGTCATCAGATCACCCGCGACGGACTGACGGTGGTGGAAAAGTCCGAAGCACGCGGCACGAGCGTCGGGCAGACTGGCCACGTTGTCGCCTGGTTCGGTGCAACTGGCAGCGAGGAGAGGCATCGTGGAGCTGAGCGCATATCCCATCGAGAAACCCGACGGCATGAACGTGATCATCGGTCAAGCGCACTTTGTGAAGACGATCGAGGACCTCCACGAGGTCCTGGCTGGAGCCGGCCCACAGCTGCGCTTCGGGATCGCGTTCTGCGAGGCTTCCGGTCCCTGTCTCATCCGCTGCTCGGGCAATGAAGAAGAGCTCGTCGACCTGGCGGCCCGAAATGCCGAAGGAATCGGCGCTGGTCACTCGTTCATCATCTTCCTGCGAGAGGGGTTTCCGATAAACGTCTTGAACGCCGTCAAGACAGTCTCGGAGGTGTGCACCGTCTTCTGTGCGACCGCGAACCCGGTTGAAGTACTTGTCGCGCAGACCGAGTTCGGCCGGGGGATCATCGGTGTCATCGACGGCCTCCCGCCCGCCGGAATCGAGACCGACGCAGACGTGGCCGACCGCAAAGCTCTCCTGCGGAAGATGGGCTACAAACTCTAGACCGGAGGATGACCATTTGAGCCTCTGTCGTGGGCCGTAAGGCTGGCCGTCACCTGATCGGTGAGCGCTCGCAGTCGCTCGGACAACACCACCGGAGGGCGGTTCGGTGCATGAAGGTCACAGGCGCTCGGGTACAGCCCGTCGAGGTCACGTTCGAGCCGCTGCCGGGCGGCCGTGATGGTATCGGGAAGCTCCTCCCGCACCCCGCCGCGCATGACCGGAACCAACAGGGGCTCCATATCGGCCGGACCGGCTTCGTCTCGCGTGGACAGGAGTTCCTCTCGTATCGGGAGACGTCGCCAGACCTGCTTGGCACCCGGGAGGGTGGACTTCCCAGTGGACAACTTGAGCACCGGTCGGTCTCCGAACGCCACCAGCTTGTAGGCGCTGTCGAGCGAGGGGGCGTCGGCCGACACTCCCATCTGGGTGCCGACGCCGGCGGCGTCAATGGGTATTTTGTCCACCCGGAACCGTTCCAGGTCGTACTCGTCCAGACCGCCGCTCACGAAGATGCGCACGTCGGGCAGACCGGCGCCGTCGAGCTGTTCGCGGGTCTCGCGGGCGAGCCGAGCGAGGTCGCCGCTGTCGAGACGGACCCCGAGGGGACCATTCAGCCCGAGCTGGCGGATGACCCCGATGGCGGCCTCCACGCCGGCTCGGGTGTCGTAGGTGTCGACGAGGAACGTGGTGCGCTCCGGGAGATCCTCGGCGAAGGCCCGGAAGGCTCCTGCCTCAGTGGCGAACGCCTCGATGTAGGAGTGGGCCATCGTTCCCGCTGCCTCCAGCCCGAAACGCCGGGCAGCTTCTACGTTGCTCGTCGCCCCGAAACCGGCGATCGCCGAGACCCTGGCGACGGCCATGCCGGCCTCGGCGCCATGGGTCCGCCGCAAGGCGAAGTCGACGAGCTCGATGTTTCCGGCCGCCAGCCGGCACCTGGTGGCCTTGGTGGCCAGTGCCGTCTGGTAGGTGATCTGGTTCAGCAGGTAGGTCTCGACCAGCTGTGCTTCCGCGATCGGAGCGGTGACTTCGAGCAGGGGCTCGTCGGCGAAGATGACGCGACCCTCGGGTACCGCGTCCACGTCCCCGCTGAAGCGCATGGCGGCGAACATCTCTACGGCGTCTGGGGGAAAACCCGCTGTCCCGAGCCACGCCAGGTCTTCTGCGCCAAAGGCGAACGACTGGAGGTACCTGAGAGAGTCCTCGAGCCCCGCGGCGACGAGAAACCCCCGACTCGGAGGAAGGCGGCGCACGAACAGGCTGAAAGTCGCCGGCCCCACGATGCCGCGACGCAGGTAGCTTGCCGCCATGTTGAGCTCGTAGAGGTCGGTGATGAGGGCATTACCCATCTGCGGCTCTCACTCAGGTGCCGTCGACCCGAGGAGGGCCGATGCCTTTCGGTGCGCTCAGTGGTTCTGTGGACGATCGATTCTGCCCTTGTGATCGCTGGATCAACATGTGAACGTCCTTGCCTTCAGATGTCCGTGCCCGCCGGCTGTTCCTTTCACCATGTCCAAGGTGCCTGACCCGCCGGTAGGGCCGTTGGTCCCTGCCGCTCCACCTCGGCCTCACCGGAGTCCACGTCGATGCCAAGCTCGCTCAAGTACCGGCCGCCGAAGCGCGGCCGTCGACTGCACGAGCGAGCTCCACCGACGCTGACCCGGTCACCGCACCTTCGGGACGTTCGTCCCTACCGCAAGCGGGCCAGCCAAGAGCAGACTGGCAGCGTCGGGTCGGACGGTGTCGCGGACTACCCGACCAGAGTATGGAGTGAGCAACAGATCTCAGGAAGATCGACATGATCCCCACCTTCCCCAGCTTGTTCACCGATGCGTTCCTTGGCTCGGTCGTGCTCGCATTGTCTGTGGTTGGATCTTCTCGGGACGCGGCGTCAAAGCGCAGGAGCGGCCGATGAGCGGCTCGGTGCAGCAGAGGCACCCTGGCCCTCACCAGCAGGCACCCGATAAGCGAGAGACGTCCCGCGAGCGTCACCACCGGTTGCCCAACGAAACCGATACCGTCCTGGCGGTCATCGATGATCTCTTGACCTCCACACGGTGCCAACTCGGCCGTGATTGAGACCAAACCACTCGGGCCGACGGCACGGATCGACAACCGTTTATCACCGCCGGAGACAGCCCTGATCGTGATCGACATGCTGAACGATTTCATGGAGGGGGTGCTCGGGAACCCAGCGGCAAAGCAGCTCACCCCCCCCCATTGCCTCGCTGGCCGAGCGGGCGAGGGCGAGCCAGAAATGGGTCGTGGTATATGCCAATGACGCCCACCGGCTCAACGACGTGGAGCTCCGGGTGTTTCCTCCCCATGCCTTGGCCGGGACGACGGGGGCCGCCGTAGTGGATGAGCTGCGACCCTGTGCCGGCGACATAGTGGTCGGAAAGCACTTCTACTCGGGATTCACAGAGACCGACCTCGAGTCTCGCCTTCGTTCGCAGGACGTGGGGAGGCTGGTGCTCGTCGGTCAGCACACCGACTGCTGCGTTCGCCACACGGCCTATGACGCCTTCGCTGGCGGCTACGAACTCATCGTCTGCCCAGACGCCACGACTGTGTTCGAGCCGGGGTCGGACGAGCCCGTGTCGGTTCGCCAAGCACGGCCCTCGAATACCTGAGAAGCTATTACGCGGCACAGCGCCACAGCTCTGACGTCGTCCGATAGGGACTACGCACGACGTGGTCGCCTAGTCAGCCGGTAGGCGTCAAGCTGGCGCGGAAGCCTCCAGGTTGTGCAAATCCACCTGACCTACATGAGCACGGCGAAGTCTGAGGGGAGCACCGAGATCAGGTGGCCCATGGTGCCTTCACCCAGCTCAGCCCAGCACACGGTTATCACCGCCCCGGCAGCATCTTCGGCTTCGCTCGTGCCCTTGAGCCCGGCCTCCCTGTTCACCCGAGCCAAAAATTCGGCGAGCGACATCCGCATCGGTGTCTTCGCCGGATCCCAGCCCTCGTAGAAGATCCCCCGTACGAGCAATGGGAGCTGAGCTGCGACATGCGCCGCGACATTGGGCTCCACCCGGTCGCGCAGGGCGTGCAGAACAGCTCGGAGCACGTGATAAGCGCCGGTCAGGTCGTCGAAGTCGCGCTGCGCGGCCACTTGATGGAGCCACTCGTAGGTCTTGGCAACGGTGCGATCGATGACGTCGAGCTGGTGATCCATGATGCCAGTGTTCGCCTTGAGTCCCGACCCTCACCAGGGGCGAACGTCCCATCGCCGTTGTACCAGCGACCGGGGCGTTTGAGATCCCCGTCGCACTGCTTCACGACAGCAGACGGGACGGTGGTGTCACCCTACCGCCCTCCGTAGTGGGCGCCAGGCGGGAAAAGAGCCAGTCACCTGCCAGGCGAGACACCTCCTCCAAGGCACCAGGCTCTTCGAAGAGATGGGTGGCGCCGGGCACCACCGCCAACTGGCTCTCGCAGCGCAGTTGCATCTGCGCCTGACGGTTGAGCTCGAGTACGACCTGGTCGCGGCCACCCACGATGAGCAACGTCGGCGCTCGCACCTGGTCGAGCTTCGGCCCTGCGAGGTCAGGACGCCCTCCCCGGGAGACGACTGCGGCGATTGCTGAATTCGGGCTGCGCGGCTGCCCATAGGGCGGCGCCGGCCCCTGTGCTGGCACCGAAGTAGCCGATGCGTAATCCCATCGCTTCGGGCTGTGCCTCGAGCCACTGGGTGACCGCCCCCAGTCGCTCGGCCAAGAGCTCGATGTCGAAGACCGCAGCACGGTCGAACTCCTCGTCGGGGGTGAGCAGATCGAAGAGGAGGGTGCCGAGCCCGGCGGAGTTCAAGACGGCGGCCACGAAGCGGTTGCGCGGGCTGTGGCGACTGCTCCCACTGCCGTGGGCGAAGACGACCAGCCCGGCGCACTCCTCCGGAATGGTGAGGTGTCCGACGAGCCGAAGAGCGCCGATCTGGACGACCACGTCTTCGTCACGAACCGGTGGGTCGGCGCTCATCGCCACCGGTGGTGCAGCCGTCCGAGTGGCTGCCCGCCCGAGGAGCTCCACCACCTCCTGGTCCGAGGTCTGCGCGAAGTCACGATAGAACTGGCCAACCGCATAGAACGGCTCAGGGGTCGCGAGGCAAACCACCTCGTCGGCTACCTCCGCGAGCAGACCGAGCGAAGAACGCGGAGCGACAGGCGCCGCCAGGATCACCCGTGATGCGCCGTGGGCCCGTGCGACCTGACAGGCGGCCCGGGCCGTCGACCCCGTGGCGATGCCGTCGTCGACCACGACCGCGGTACGACCGACGAGGGGTGTACGCAGACGGCTACCCCGAAAACGCGTGGCTCGCCGCTCGAGCTCAGCTCTCTCCGATCGCTCCACGGCCTCCACCTCGTCCTCCCCGACCCTGGCCATGGCGAGCACCTCGTGGTTCAGGACCCGCACGCCATCCTCGCCGATGGCGCCCATACCAAGCTCCGGCTGAAACGGCACACCGAGCTTGCGAACGACGATCACATCGAGCGGTGCATCCAGCTCTCGGGCGACCTCGAACGCAACCGGCACCCCGCCCCTCGGCAGCCCGAGCACTACCACGTCCTCGGCGCCGATGCGCCCCTTCAGCTGCTCGGCCAACTCTCGGCCTGCGTCTGCCCTATCCCGAAACATGACCACCGGCTCACTGTCCACCGAAGTCGGCCGGGCCGCTAGGGCCGATTGTCACTCCGGCGGCCAGGGCAGCGTGCTGGACCGAGGCTCACTCGAAGCGACCGAGATCGTCGAGCGGTTCCTCCCGGTACAAACGGCCAATCGCGTCACCCAGCAGGACCGCGACCGAACACACTTCCAACGCTATAGGGGCCGCCGGTGGAACCCGAACCGTATCGGTCACGAGCAGGCGGGTGAGCTCCAGCTGGGCGAGGCGATCAGGAGCAGAGTCGAGTAATAGTGCGTGCGTGGCGACCACGACCGTCTCGGGTAGGGCGCCGTGGGCCTCGAGCAGCCGGGCGGTCGCCTCGATGGTGGCGCCAGTCGAGATCATGTCGTCGACGATGATCGGCCGGCACCCTTCGACGTCGCCGACCAGCTCATCGGCACGAACGCTGGTGCCGGATAGGCGGCTCTTGCGCACCACGGCGACCGGTAGGCCCGTGGCCGCCGCAAAGCGTTCGGCCAGCTTGACCGCGCCCAGGTCTGGCGCCACGATCACCGAACCACCCAGATAGCCGTCGCGGAGCGGAGCAACGAGCACCGACGTGGCAGTGAGCACCTCCACTGGGATCGAGCACGTAGCCTCGAACCCGGGCGTGTGAGGATCGATGACGACAACGCGATCGGCACCCGCCGCGGCCAAGATGTCGGCGGCCACGCGTGCGCCGATCGCTTGGCCCGGTCGGCTTCGGCGATCCTGGCGGGCGTAGCCGAAGTACGGCACGACGGCGGTGACCCGCTCCGATCCGGCTCGTCGGCATGCGTCAGTCAAGAGCGCGAGCTCCATCAGGTGTTCGTTCACCGGCGGCGCAGTCGGCTGGAAGACGTAGACGTCGTCGCCCCGCATGGGACCAACGACCGGGCAGAACTCGCCGTCCGGGAATCGCTCGAGTTGGCCCCGCATGGCCACACTACCCATGCGCGCCGCCACGGCCTCCGCCAGTTCGGGGTTCGCGGTGCCGGCCACAATGCAGAGCGTCACCGCTAAGTCCCTTTAGAGGGATGCTCGGGGACGGTGCGGAACCACGACCATTGTTAGCCCTTCACCACGGCGAGGGACCGCAGCCGCGCGCCGAGCCGGACAAGCCCCGGCACGTCATACGTCATCACAACCTCGTCGACGCCCTTGTAGGCCACCGGCTCCTCCTCGGCCAGGTCTCGGGCCGATCTGATCCACACTCTTGAGACCTTTGAGTCTCTCAGTCCCCCGGCTCCCACTCCGACCTCGTACACCAGCTGTCAATGCAAGCCTCCTACCACGGGCTGCGGTAGGGCCGATGGTCCCCCAGCGTGGACCGAACAGCCCGGAAGCACAAGTGCCTCGCACGGTGCTGACACAGGGCGACCCACCTCCCCAGCAGGCAACCGGGTCAGAAGCTGCAGCACGCGCCGACACAGGACCGAACAGCACTTAACGACCGGATGATCCCCGAATGCTAGTGATCCGTCGCGGATTTGACCTGGTGGAGCGCGGCCCGTCCTCGGCGGACCTTCTCGATGATCTCGTCCGCTGCCTTGGTCCAGATGAAGGGTTGGGGATCCGCGTTCCAGTGCTTGGCCCAGAGTCGAATGGCGACGGTCAGTTCTTTGACGCTGCCAAAGACGCCCCGGCGCAACCGCTTGTCGGTGAGCAGGGCGAACCAACGCTCGACGAGATTGAGCCAACTCGATGCCGTCGGGGTGAAGTGGAGGTGCCAACGGCGCTGGGCCGGTTCGGCCAGCCAATCGGTCACTTCGGGAGCCATGTGGGCCGAGAGATTGTCCAACACGACGTGGACGTCGTAGCGCCGCGGCACGGACCGGTCGATTTTCTTGAAGAAGGCCAGCACGTCGGCAGCGGTGTGGCGCTTGCGGTAATCAGTGATCACCTCACCGGTCCCGACGTTGAGAGCGGCGAAGAGGTCGACGGTGCCATGGCGCTTGTAGTCATGGGTCAGCGTTCCGGCCCGACCGGGCTTGATCGGCAGCGACGGCTGGGTGCGATCGAGTGCCTGCACCTGGGTCTTTTCGTCGAAGCTGAACACGACGGCCCGCTCGGGCGGGTTCATGTAGAGGCCGACGACGTCGACGAGCTTGTCTTCGAAGTGCGGGTCGTTCGAGACCTTGAAGGTGCTGACCTGCCAGGGCTTGAGGTTGTGGTCACGCCAGATCCGGGCGACCGTGTCCTTGCCGATGCCCAGGTACTCGCCCAAGGTGCGCGTCGACCACTGCGTCGATCCGTCTGGCGGGACCGTCGTCATGGTGAGACGCACCACCTCGGCCACGGTGCCCTCGGGCAACCAGGACTTGCGACCTCGACCCTTGGCGATCACGCCCACGCCGGCGACCCCTCGCTCTTCGAAGCGACGACGCCATCGACGCACCGCGTCGGCGTCGACATCACAACGCCGTGCGATCTCCTCGTTCGCCACGCCGTCGGCTGCCCAGAGCAAACCCTTCGCCTGGCGCACAGCGCGATGGGGCAACGACGTCGAGCGCGCCATGCGCTCGAGCTCAGCTCGATCGCCGCGCGACACGGACAACGGTTCTGCAGTCATCACTGGCATGCTGTCACCGTAGTCCGCCAGACTATTTCACAGACGGATCACTAGGCCGAGGACCTGGCCGGAATCACCGAGAAGCGACCCTGTCAATCGGAGAAATGTGGAGCGGAGTACGGGCCTACCAAGCCGAGACATGGGACGTTCGACCCTGCACAAATCCGCTTGAGGGACGTATTTTCACCCTCATGAAGGGGTCTTCCGAGAGCCTGAGCGTGCTTGCCACCGCGCTGCGCGTCTGGGTCGGCTTCGAATTGCCAGACGATGAGGCGATGGCCCACCGAACCGTTGAACATGCCATGGACCTGCATTTGCGTGGCGCCTCGATCGAGGAGACATGTGAGTGGGCCCGTTCTTTCAGCACCAGGTGGGCGAGAACGGCATCGGTCTCGAGGGGGGCGTAAGTGTCGCCCTGGAAGCGCCGACGCCCAGGTGACCGTACCGACCTTCTCTACCGGGACTTCGTGGAAGATTGCTGGCCTTTCTCCGAGGTCGGCTCGTCGAGACACTGGAAGCTCGAAAGGCGCCGGTGCCCACGTGGGCCTGGACCAACCTGTTGGCTCATGGCTCCATGGAGCAATTGAGACTCGCCAGTCTTGAAGAGCGGGTCCGCCGTGGGGACGAGTACTGGGAATGGCGGGAGGGCCCTTCTCACTTGGCAACTCGTATACTTTCTTCCTCCCGGTCATTCGGCCCGCTATTTGCGCTCCAACAAGAAGCCGCCCTCATCCCGCTCGAGCTGGCGCTGGCCGCTCAACCCCAGCCCGACATCTGCACCCCTACGGACTGGGTCACGCAGGTCGACGCGGTGCTTCGGCTCCACAGAGACACTTTGCGCGCAATGAACCTCGATGTTGACCCGAATACACAGAACGGAGAGCGGCAATGAGGGTGCCATTCCATCGAGAGCATGCGTCGGTGCCAGAGATTTGCGCAACGATGCCTTCTTCGGTTCATGTCCTGCGAAGCGAGGAGGAGCTCCGTGAGGCGGTCGAACGGGCGGCGAAGTATCACAAGCGAACGGCGAGGTTGCTACGTGCACGTTCCGAGTACTACGAAGCTCTTGGCCATTCCGCCGATCATCCCGCTCTCGACTAGATCGGTTCTGAGACGGCGGCGGGGAGGACCAAAGCCTCTACCGGTGTTCCAACTGCCTGCTCACGCTTGACTTACAAGGAGTGCTGGAAAGGAGCAAGAACATGGCACTGACACGATGGGAGCCGTTTGCGCTGGATTTTCCGGATCGCTGGAAGAGATTCTTCGATTTCGTTCCTGAAGGCGAACATTGGATGAGGGTCGAGGAGATCCACGAAGACCACACGCTGCTGATTCGTGCTGAGTTGCCCGGAGTCGACCCCGACAAAGATGTTGAGATTTCGGTCTCGGACGGCGTCCTGCACATCGAAGGTCGACGAGAGGAGAGCAAGGAGCACAAGGACGAGCGTTCCTATCGATCTGAGTTCCGCTACGGGACCTTCAGTCGGGACCTCGCTTTGCCCAAGGGAGTGGAGGGCAAGCAGGTCAAGGCGTCCTATCGCGATGGCATCCTCGAAGTGCGCATTCCCTGGCCTGTCGCAAAGGCGGAGGCTCCAGAGCGGGTCGCTATCAGTCGAACCTGAGTTGCCTGAAATCTCACACCGATGCCTCTCACGCAGCCCGGTCCCCCCATCCCCGCCTCCCCCCCTTGGGGGTGGGGGTCGACCGGAGGTGTCACATCACACGCCAGGCTTGGCCGGAGACTCCCGTAAATGCTCGCTCGATGTGAGCGCCGATGTAAGTGAAGGATCTACTGACGAGTCGGTGCCGTCGCAAAGCGACGGCCTGTGACAACGTCGGCGCGGATCCGGACGACCCGTTCACCCGGTTCGACGACCTGGGGATGGGGCACATGTGTCGTCGGCACGTTTTGGCCATCCTCGATTGCCAGACCCTGCACGAGCACGCTCCAGGTCTCGGATTGATCGCCCTCGACTCCGCTTATCTGGGTCACCCCGTCCACCTGGAACGCCACGAGCCGAGCATCCACTTGGTGGAACAACCCCTCCCCGATCCGAAGCACGACATCTGGTCCGTGCACGGCGTAGTCGAGCGGTAGGACCAACGGTGCGCCGCTCTGGGGAACACCCAGATGCCCATGCCGGCCTTCTTTGGCAGCGACGGCAAGGAGACGACGACACTCAGGCGGCGTCAGAACCTCTGAGCCCCGGTCATCGATCCACATGAATCTATGATCGACGGATTGCCCGATGGGCCACAAGGGTCAAAGGTCCACAGCGTCTGGCCGCGAAAGAGTCGCACAGGTAAGGGTCTTACGACCCTTGGAACTCGTCGACCTGCTTGCCACCATGGATGTTATGACCCAACGCCTCAATTTCGAGGCCGCAGGAGGCCTCGCCCCAAGTCCCCTTCGCGTGGGCATAATCGCACCACCGTGGCTGCCCGTCCCACCCGTCGCCTACGGGGGCACAGAGAATGTCATCGACATCCTCGCTCGGGGCCTCGTCGCAGCCGGCGTCGATGTCGTGCTCGTCACGACCGGCGACGCCACCTGCCCGGTGACACGCCGATGGGTGTTCCCTCGCGCATTGGGAGTTGGCAACGGGGGTGTCGCCGAAGAGGCGTGTCACGCCATCGGTGCCTACGCTTTGTTACGCGACGTTGACATCGTGCACGACAACTCACTGGTGGGCCCGCTCTATGCGCTCAGCGTCCCGAGTCCTCATGTTGTCACGACGAATCACGGACCGTTCGACGACATACTCACGCCCGTCTACCGGGCCATCTCCCAACGAACGCCGCTGATCGCGATCTCTCATCACCAGGCATCGGAAGCAGTGGATGGCGGCATCTGCATCGCAGCGGTCATCCACCACGGAATCGATGTCGAGCGGATACCGTTCGGCTCTGGCACGGGCGGCTACGCCGCGTTTCTTGGCCGCATGCACCCGAACAAGGGAATCGAGGATGCGATCATGGCGGCGCGGGCGGCGGGCATTCCCTTGCGGATCGCCGCCAAGATGACCGAGCTGGCGGAGCGCGAGTACTTCGACAATCGGGTGGCACCGCGTCTGGGTGGCGATATCGAGTTCGTCGGCGAGCTGGGTCGGATCGAGAAGTATGACCTTCTCAAGGATGCAGTCTGCCTCCTCAATCCAATCCGATGGGCCGAGCCTTTTGGCATGGTAATGATCGAAGCCATGGCCTGCGGAACTCCAGTCGTGACCAACGATCGTGGATCGGCCTCCGAGATTGTCGATGACGGTGACACCGGATTTCTCTGCGGTGACGAATCCTCGCTCGTAACGTCCCTTCATAAGGTCGCGTCGCTCAACCGCTCCCATTGTCGGGTCGCGGTTGAGCGACGCTTCTCATCCCATCGAATGGCAGCTGACCATATCGCCCTCTATCGCCGTATCATCTCTGGCTCGGTTCCTGCGAACGATCCGCGGAGGGTCGCCAGCCATAGAAACTCGCGATTCGGGGGAGCACAACACAGCCACCGCTCGATGAAGACGTCGGGGTCAGCGCCCGTGACCTAACACCGATGCGGAGGTATGCGACACGATCCGGTTCGGCCAAGGTTCGTTGTTCTCCGTTCTCCGCGTGAGTGAGTACTCTTAGTCCTCTAGTCCTCCAATAGTGGGGCATCCTCGTAACGCTTATGCCTGAACGTTCCAATATTCAAGCGGAACGCCTCGGAGCGGATTTCATCCACCATGCATCAGCAGGGTGGATCGTCCCAATCATCCGATTCATCAAACAAAAGGTGGCTGATCGGTGACACAAGCGTGGGCCTATGGGGGATCACCCAACGTTGGGGCGGCCGGGTCCGTGACCCTGGTGGAGGGGGCAACCTTCTGCATATGCACCCCGAGCGGCGACATCAGACCTGGAGCTGAGCAAGGACTGTTCTTCCGTGACACCCGGTTCCTCAGTCGCTTCCAACTGGCCGTCGACGGCCTCGAACTGGAGGCTTTGGCTGCGCAATGTCCGGCACCGTACGCTGGCACGTTCATCACCCGGCGACCTCCGAGGGCCGGAACCGCGGACAGCACCCTTCTCGTCGTACGCCACCGATATGTGGGTAACGGCATGCGCGAGGACATCGTCCTGCGCAACCTCGGGAGAGAGACAGCTGGTGTCCTGCTCCAGCTCGAGGTCGACGCAGACTTTGCCGGGTTGTTCGAGGTGAAGGAAGGCAGGGCACGACGCCGCGATGCCATCGAATTGAGCGCCAGCGCGTCTGATCTGTCGATGAGCTATCAGTTCGGGGCCGACAGCCGCGCCGTGCGAGTCTCCGGGGATACGGAGGCCAAGGCCGTTCCTGGACAGATGACGTGGCAGCTTGTGGTGGAGCCTCGGGCGCACGTCACCGTCAGCGTGCAGGTGATCCCTGCGCAAGATGGCGTCGAGATCCTTCCTCGTTACGCGCCCGGCCAACCCATCGAAACGAGCCAACCCGCTGCTCGGCACGAAGCCTGGCGCCAGGCCGCGCCGTTGGTCAGCACTCCAGAAGAACGTCTCGGCTCCTTGCTGGCCACCAGCGCGGAGGATATCGGTGCCCTCCGTATGTTCGATCCCGACCACCCTGATCGCGTCGTGGTGGCGGCAGGAGTTCCCTGGTTCATGACCTTGTTCGGCCGCGATTCGCTCCTGACCAGCTGGATGCTCCTGCCGGTCGACCCGACCGTGGCCCTGGGAACCCTCCAGACGCTGGCGCAGTTGCAGGGCGACAAGGTGGACCCACTCACCGAGGAGGAGCCGGGTCGCATCCTCCACGAGGTTCGAGCAGGACCTGACGCCGAGATGGCCCTCGGCGGGGGCAACCTCTATTACGGCAGCATCGACTCGACTCCCCTGTTCGTGATGCTGCTGGGAGAACTACGACGTTGGGGATTGGCAACCTCGCAAGTGGACGCTCTCGTCCCGCACGCGGACCGAGCATTGGAATGGATGGAGCAGTTCGGCGATCGTGACGGCGACGGTTTCATCGAGTACCAGCGCGCCACGGACCGCGGGCTCGTCAACCAGGGGTGGAAGGATTCGTTCGACGGCGTCAACTTCGCTGCCGGGCAACTGGCCCAACCTCCGATCGCACTCGCCGAGGTCCAGGGCTATGCCTATGCCGCGTTTCTCGCCCGGGCACACTTCGCTCGCGAAGCTGGAGACGTCGAGCTCACCCGGCATTGGTCGGAGCGAGCACGTCGACTCAAGCAGCGGTTCAATGAGTCCTTCTGGCTGCCTGATCGGGGCTACTTCGCCGTAGCGCTCGATGCAGAGAAGCGCCAGGTCGATGCGTTGGCGTCCAACATGGGGCACTGTCTCTGGACGGGAATAGTCGACCAGGACAAGGCCGCTTCGGTTGCGCGCCACATCATGAGCCCCGAGATGTTCACCGGCTTCGGGGTGCGCACGCTCGCCTCGACGATGGGGGCCTACAATCCCATGAGCTACCACAATGGTTCGGTCTGGCCCCATGACAACGCGATCGTGGCCGCGGGTCTCATGCGCTACGGCTTCGTCACCGAGGCCCAAGGGATTGTCCTCGGGCTGCTCGACGCGTCAGAACAGATCAGAAGCCGATTGCCGGAGTTGTTCTGCGGATTTGACCGACAGGAATTCAATCTGCCGGTGGCCTACCCCACCTCGTGCTCACCGCAGGCTTGGTCGGCGGCCGCTCCGCTCTATCTCCTGCGAACGCTGTTGCGCTTCGATCCATGGGTGCCCTTCGGGAAGGTCTGGTGCGATCCCGCCGTCCCCGAGCAATTCCTGCCCCTCCGGATCGACCGGATCGACCTGGCCGGAAGCAAGGTGAGCATCGACATCACCAATGACGGATGGCACATCACAGGACTGCCCGAAGGCATGGTCCTTGAACCTACCCCGCGCCATCCGATCACGGCCACAGAGAACCGGGCTGGATACTAAATCCAGACTCTCAAAGGTCCGCACTCTCGCCAGAGGAAGCCCCGGCTGGAAGACGGTGCCTCAAAGTCCTGATTGCGGCTACTCGGGGCGAGGCTCTAAACGAGGGCGGCAGCTGGGAGGGCGGGGGGACATACCGTGTGACCATTGCCCCTAGCGGTCGGTGGGTGAGCGCGTGGACTATGACTAAGTGGGGCATGACACAGGCGCCGATCAGGCGAGGAGCGAGTGACGCCGAGCATGCCGCCACCTCATCGGGCCCCACTTCGTGGCCGGAGGGCATTCTCGGATGAGACCTACGAGGCTCTTGTCTTTGACTGGGACGGTACCGTGGTGCCGGACCGCGGCGCCGACGCCAAAGGCGCTCGGGAGCGCGTCGAAGCCCTCAGCGATGCGGGCGTTCACATCTTCATCGTCAGCGGCACACACGTTGAGAACGTGGACGGTCAACTCCAGGCAAGACCACGCGGCCGAGGCCACCTTTTCCTGTGTTGCAACAGAGGCTCGGAGGTCTTTCAGGTAACCGGGGAAGGAGCGCAGCTTCTCTACCGGCGCACGGCCAGCGTTGATGAGGATCGAGCGCTTGACCTTGCCGCCGCACAGACCGTGGGATGCCTGCGGGAGCGAGGCCTCGAGGCGCGCATCGTGTCCACCCGGCTCAATCGTCGCAAGATCGACATCATCCCTGTCCCGGATTGGACTGACCCCAAGAAGGCCGATATCGGCCAGCTCCTCGAGGCCGTCATGGCACGCCTCGCTGCGCTCGATATGACGGACCTGTCCGAGGTCATCGACCTTGCCGCTAGCGCAGCGCGCGCCGCTGGGCTGGCGGATCCGCGGATTACGAGCGATGTCAAGCACGTGGAGATCGGACTGACCGACAAGTCCGACTCGGCGCGCTGGGCGGCCGACTGGCTGGTTCTGCGCGGCATCACCGGAGAGCTCATTCTCATCGGTGGGGACGAGTTCGGCCCCATTGGCGGTGCGATGGGCAGCGACTCGTTCATGATCGTGGACGCCCTTTCCCGCGCTCCGGTTGTCTCGGTCGGAGTCGAGCCCGGCGGTGTTCCCGACGGCGTCATGCATCTCGGTGGTGGTCCGACCCGGTTCGCCGAGCTCCTCGATCGGCAGCTCACCCGCCGAGCGGACCATCGGGTGCCGCGAATCGACCACAACCCGGGTTGGGTCCTACCCCTCCCCCCGCGGATCGGCCAGATCCGGGTTGCGGAGTCGCTCGGCTCCCTTGGCAACGGATGGGCGGGAACGCGTGGCGCACTTGAGGAGGACGGCCCTAACTCCACCCCGCTGTTTCTCGTGGGCGGAGTCTATGACGACGAGGGGGCGATCCTCCCCGGACCCGTGTGGACCGGGCTCAACCTACCCATGGACAACCGCCGCCACGCTGAGCACCGTGTGATCGACCTGCGCACTGGCACGCTGGTGCGCGGCAATGCTGCAGGGTCCAGTCTGCGATCGATCCGCTTTGTCTCTGCAGCCTCCCCACACGTAATGGCCCTGCGAGCCGAGGCGCCGGCAGGCCATATCGAGCCGGGAGATCCCTTGCGGTTTCCCACCAATGACCGTGGGTTCACGCGGGAGGACATGTCGGGCGCCGGGCTCGCATTCACAGCCGCTAGCACCCCAGGGTTGGCGGTGGCGGCGCAGCAACGAGTCACTGTGGTCGATGGTCACGACGTCGTCGAACGGCTGGCGGCGTGGACTGCCCCTCCCGCCGGGGTGGACAGTTCCCAACTGGCCGGCGAGTACCTCGAGCAGGCAGAAGCTCTCGGCTTTGACGCACTTTTGGCCGAGCACCGATGTACCTGGGCCCAGATGTGGGAGGACGCCGAGGTCGTGATCGAGGGGGATCACGACGACGTCGCGCGGGATCAGCTGGCGGCGCGCTTCGCCGTGTTCCACCTGCTCGCCGCGGCAGCATCCGATGGTGAGGCAGCGGTGGGAGCCCGCGGCCTCACGGGGTCGGCCTATGAGGGGCACGTCTTTTGGGACGCCGACGTCTTCGTGCTTCCGGCTCTCGCAGCCATCCGGCCGACTTCCGCGCGCTCCATGCTCGAGTATCGCCTTCGGCGTCTCCCTGCTGCTCGAGAACTCGCCAGGGCACACGGCTTCGCCGGCGCCCGCTTCCCCTGGGAGTCGGCCGGCGACGGACGCGACGTCACCCCCAGCCAAGTCAAGGGGCCAGGCGGAAGTGTGATTCCGATCGTCACCGGTGCGCACGAAGAGCACATTGTGGCCGATGTGGCCTGGGCTGCCGAGCACTACGCCGCCTGGACGGGGGACACCGCTTTCTTGACGGGAGCCGGTCGTGGCCTTGTGGTGGAAACAGCCCGGTACTGGGCTAGCCGCATTCGACCCGACGCCGCACGTCGCGGACACCTCGATCAGGTGATGGGGCCTGACGAGTACCACCAACTCGTCGACGACAACGCATACACCAACGTGATGGCACGCTGGAACCTTCGCCGAGGTGCCGAGGTCCTCACCCGAACCAAGGCCAACCCACAAGAAGCCGAGATGTGGCGCGCTCTGGCGGACAGCCTGGTCGACGGGTGGAACCCCGAGCGGGGCCTCTACGAGCAGTTCACCGGTTACTTCGACCTGGAACCCCTACTCGCGAACCAGATCGGGCAACCGCCGCTGGCCGTCGACATGGTGCTTGGGAGCGAGCGCGTTGCCAGGTCCCAGCTCATCAAGCAGGCCGACGTGCTCATGCTCTACCACCTCCTCCCCAACGACGTCGTACCGCATTCGCTCGCCACATCCCTTGCCTTCTACGAACCTCGCACTTCCCATGGCAGCTCACTCTCGCCTGCGATCTCGACTGCGTTGTTCGCGCCGCGCCGGGCAACCCGAGCGCGCTCTAGAGCTGTTCCGATTGGCGGCGCGACTCGACATGGACGATCTCACCGGCACCACGGCAGGGGGCCTGCACCTGGCCACCATGGGCGGGGTTTGGCAGGCACTCGCGTACGGGTTCCTCGGGCTGCGAGCGCAAGACGATGTCCTCTCCATCGACCCTTCGCTCCCCGAGGAGTGGTCCGCACTGGAGCTTCGCTTTCGGTTCCATGCAAGGCGAGTCAGCGTCCGTGCCGAGCACGACGCAGTCACCGTCCGATGCGACGGTTCGATCGATGTGCGTATCGGCGACCAGGACATAACGCGCTGTGAGGAACCGGGACGCACATTCACGATCTCTGACAGCACGCAAACAAAGGAACAGCGATGAGCATCGTTCTTGCCGCGCTCGACGCCGGACCGACGGCCCAATCGGTACTCGAGACTGCACTCAGAATCGGAGTGTTGACGAATACCACTGTCGAGGCGGTCCACGTCACCACAGGAGACAATCAATCGGTCAAGCTCCGTTCGGACCGTGCTGGTGTTCCATTGCATCTCCTCTCAGGCCCGCTGGAACCCGCACTACTCACCGCGGTTGATGCGCCGGATGTAGTTGTAGCGGTCATCGGAACCAAGTCAGCGGCCGATGACCGACGTCTCGTTGGGACGACCGCCAGGCACGTCATCCAACGAAGTCTGAAGCCAGTCGTGATCGTGCCCCCCGAACCGATCGCTGCCGGCCCCTTCCGCCGGGTCCTCATTCCCCTTGAGGGCACCGAAGCCTCCACTCGACCAGTGCTCGAGATGTTGCTACCTCTGCTGGCGGCCGATGTGGAGCTCATCGTCATCCACGTCTTCACCGAGTCCACCGTGCCTGCAATGCTCGACCATCCTTGGCGCGATCTAGAGATCCTTGGTAAGGAGTTCCTCGCCCGCCACCTCCCCAATCAAGAGGCCAGCATCGAGCTTCGGCACGGGCCGGTGGGAAATCAGGTCGCCGAGGCGTGCGACGAGCACGGAGCCGATCTGATCGTGCTGAGCTGGTCACAGGACAGCACAGTGGGCAGGGCGCGCGTCGTTCGCCAGGTTCTGGGGTCTGTGAAACTTCCCATCTTGTTGCTCCCGCTGAGGGGAAGCGGGTCGATAGAAGGAGACCCGGGTCACTGATGCCTTGCCCCTCTCGACACCTCTGATGCAGAGAGCGATTCCGATCGTCCAACGGGTCCGACCAGGTCCATTTGGGTGGTTCGGGGGCGCAAAATCCAGCCAGTCCCCGGCGCAAAATCCAGCCAGTCCCCGGCGCAATGTCTAGCCAGTCCCCGGGAAGTGCTGTTGGGCAGCCGGTCTCTGATCGCCCCAGCTCCTTCGGCGCTGTGACGTTGGGTCCTGGCAGCCCGCCGCCACCCGGCGCGCCGTGGTGCCATGGCCGGCTCGGGGCCGAAGACCCAGGCGGAGATCGCCAGCACGAGGGCGTCGAGGGCCCCGACGAACACGCCGGCTTCAACTGGTCCCCCATCTATTCATAGGGAGTTCCACACCTTGCGCACGACGAACAACCTTGGCGGCCGAGACAGCGGCCCTACCCGACCTTGGAGCCAGTGTGCACATAGTGGTGGCGACCGGTGTGACGCTGGGTGCAATCCTGAGTTCTTCGTCGCCTTCGGTCCGCGCGCATCCTCGACGCCCACTTGGCGCGCAGCCGCTACACCGGCGGCGGGGGCTCCCGGCGATGCGGCGGCTCTCGCAAAGGCCACTCAGCTTGCTCTCGTCGACATCAACGTGATCGACTCGTATCAGGCCGTCGTCCTCGATACGCACCGTGCCTTCGAACGCCGGACCTCCCGCGAGAGTGTCCGCCGCGAGGGATAGCTTCAAGGCCGGCACAGCGGTCCAATGTGACCTCGGACTCTGGGCAGGTGCTCGTCTCGACGTCAGGGTCGGACCATGACTCGACCCCAGGTGCCGTCGAGCCTCCGAGGACCTCGTTCCATCGGCAGGACAGGACGTACCGCCCTGGCTCTGGCGACGGTGGTGCTGGGTACGTTGTTGTTGTCCGCGTGCGCCAGCATGACGAGCACCTCGCACATCGCTCCGCAGACCAGCCTCCCTCCGAGGAGTACAACCTCGAGCACGTCGGTCTCCACTGCGCCAACGACGACCACGCCGGCGACTAGTTCGACGACCACCACCACGACCACACCTGCCAATCTCGGGTCGGGCGCAAGCGGGCCGGCCGTCCTAGCACTCCAGCAGCGCTTGACCACGCTCGGCTATTGGCTCGGCACACCCGACGGGAGGTTCGGCGATACCACCGAACAGGCGGTCTACGCGCTCCAGAAGGCCGCGAGCATCACTCGGGACGGCATCGTCGGGCCGGTGACAGAGCACGCCCTGGCCGAGGGAGTCGTCCCGCATCCTCGCAGCACCTCCGGAACTGTGATCGAAGTCGATCTGGAAAATGACCTTCTGATGTTCGTCCAGAACGGCCATCTCTCCTACACCCTCAACACCTCCACGGGCGGCGGTTACGCCTACACCGAAGACGGCGTAACAGCCATCGCCAACACTCCGGTCGGACTGTTCCACGTCTACCGCCAGGTCTTCGGCATGGTCGTGGACCCACTCGGGCAGCTGTGGTTGCCGAAGTTCTTCGATGAGGGATTCGCCATCCACGGCGACGCCGACGTGCCGCCCTACCCGGTCTCCCACGGATGTGTCAGAGTGAGCAACGAGGCGATCGAGTGGATATGGTCGAGCAACCTCGCGCCGATTGGCGCTTCTGTCTGGGTCTACTGACCGAACGTCGCCCGATTGTCGGTGTCACTGGCAGCAAGGAAAGCACTGTCGAGTTGAGTGCATATCCCATCGAGGAGCTAAGAAATGGGCGGGGCAACATCTTGGCAACGAATTTTACCTTTAGCACAGTTGGCGCTTGGACTGGCGCAGCTTGCATCGATCGCGGAAATATTCCCAATAGCCCGTCTGCGAATCTCCGTGTGACCTTCGGCCCTATCTCCATGCCGGCGTCCGATACACGCTGATCAAGATGTACAGCCGTGATCCCGACCGGGAGAACAGGAGGATCGCCATGTCAAACACGACACCGGACTCCAGCGGCGACACCGCCCGGCAGGAAGAGAAGTCCCAGTTGGTCGAGTCCATGGCCGGCACGTTGGACCAGTGGAGGTCCCGGATCGACGAGCTGAAGGTGCAAGCCGACCTGGCCAAGCTCGATGCCCGCGAGCGGGCGACAAACCAGCTGGACATCGCGCAGAACGCTTGTCTTGCCGCCTACTCGAAACTGCGCGAGGCCCGCCATGACGCGGCTGTCAGCGCCGACACCCTCCGTGAGGGCGTGCAGAAGCTCCTCCACGACGTCACAGAGGCCTTCGAGGCGGCGCAAGCCGTCATCGCCCGGGGCTGACCCGGCCGGCCATGTCTCAGCTGGCACCCGGCTCGGCGGGCACCCGGTTCAGCGGGCGCTGTCGGCGTGCTCGACGGTAGCGTCGCTACCGGGGAAGAAGAGGGTCTCGTGCCCGCTGTCGTCCCAACGGACCAGGTATGGCGCGCCGCCCCCAGAGCCCCTCACTTCGAGCACAAGGCAGGCGCGCACCGACTGGCCCGTGCGATGGCCGCGCACGACGATCCGGTCTCCCACGTTGGCATCCATGGCTGCTCCTTTCGTACAATCCCATCATGGCCCCGGGTGCAGCGTGACCTAGGGCCGAAGAGTCCTGCGATCTGTGCCGCGGGCCGCCGTCGAGGAAGCCGAATATCGCGCTCGATAACGTCGACCTCACTGCCCCGATGAGGTTCAACGCCCCGGACCTCGAACGCGAGCATCGTCGAGACTCTGCTGCGCGGGGCGGTCGCCTCAGTGCTCGTCGTACCGCGAGCGCCGTCGTAGTGGAGCGGGCGTCATGACTAAGACGATCGAGCAAGCGTCGTCGCCTTCGGCGCCGCCAGATCCAACCGAGGCGGTCGAGGATCTGCTGCGCTCGCTGAGGACTCACCGAGAAGGGCTCAGCTCTCGCGAGGCGCAGCGACGCCTTACGCAGTACGGTACCAACGAGCTTGAGCGCCGGCGAGGCGCACAATGGCCGCGAGAGCTGGCACGGCAGTTCACGCACCCGCTCGCGTTGCTGCTGTGGGCAGCGGCGCTGCTGTCGTTCATCGTCAGCAGCGACACGATCGGCGTGGCGGTGATGCTGATCATCGTGCTGAATGCAGTGGTCGCCCTCATTCAGGAGCGCCACGCGGAGAAAGCGGTCGAGGCGCTCGCTGGGTACATACCTCAGAAGATCACGGTCATGCGCGACCGCACCCCGAAGGTGGTCGATGCCGTCGAGCTCGTTCCTGGGGATATCGCGCTGATCGAAGAGGGGGAGCGGATCGCCGCCGACATGCGGTTGATATCGGGCGCGGTGGAGGTCGACCTGTCGACGATCACAGGCGAGTCCGTCCCGGCGATGCGCTCGGCGGAATACCACGACCGCGACCGTCCGCGCCTGCAATCGCGCGAACTTCTGTTCGCAGGGAGCATGTGCACGGGCGGTGATGCGCAGGCGGTCGTCTTCGCCACCGGGATGCACACCGAACTCGGCCGGATCGCTGCGCTCTCGCAAGGCGTCAAGGAGGAACCCAGCCCGCTCGATCAACAGGTGCGCCGGGTCTCGTGGTTGATCGCCAAGGTCGCCGTTGCGCTGGCGATCGCATTTGTCCCGCTGGCGATCTTCGTGACGGGCCTGTCGCCGCGGAGCGCCATCACGTTTGCGGTGGGCCTCTTGGCAGGCATGGTTCCCGAGGGACTGCTTCCAGTGATCACTCTGTCGCTTGCTGTGGCGGTGACGCTCCTAGCCCGGCGCGGGGCGGTTGTGAAGCGGATGAGCTCGGTCGAGACGCTCGGCAGCACAGACGTGATCTGTACCGACAAGACAGGGACGCTGACTGAGAATCGGATGCACCCGGTCGCAATTTGGACCTGCGCCGGGGAGATCAAGCTCGACGCCGTAGAGGCCCCCGAGCACGGACCGGCGCAGGCGCCGCTGAGCGCTCTGATTGAAACCGCGGCGAGCTGCAGCAACGCGCGCCTGGACCACAAGGAGAACCCGTCTGGCGACCCGACCGAGATCGCGGTACTGCAGGCCGCACGGGCACTGGGCGGCGATGTCCACACCGACCGGCGTGAACGGTCCCGCCGCCATCAATACAACTTCGATGCGCACTGCAAGCTGATGAGCACGCTCGACGCCGGCGACGGCTTCAATTGGTTGCACACCAAGGGCGCGCCCGAGTCCGTGCTGCCGGCCTGCACCACGGTTCTCGATCGCGACGGCACCGAGGTCGCACTGGGACGATCGCGCCGCGAGGAGATCTCTCGGCGGGTCTCCGACTACGCCAGCCAGGGACAGCGCGTGCTGGCATTCGCACGACGGTCGCTGCCGCTGACGGCCGAGGCCCCAGCGCGCGAGGCGACCGAGCAGAGGCTGTGCTTCGTGGGGCTCGTGATGATGCTCGATCCACCACGGCCCGAGGTCGCAGACGCCATCGCCCGCTGTCACACGGCCGGGATTCGCGTGATCGTGATCACCGGCGATCACCCGCTGACGGCCGCGGCCATCGCGCGGCAAGTCGGCATCGGCGGGGAGGACCCGCTGGTGATTGACGCCGGTCACTTCGACCATCGCAGCGAGCAAGAGATCGAGCGGGCCCTCTCGGGTAACCGAGAGGTGGTGTTCGCGCGTGCCTCACCAGAGGCCAAGCTGCAGATCGCCGAAGCGCTCCAGGCTGACGGTCAAGTGATCGCGATGACCGGTGACGGCGTCAACGACGCACCCGCGCTCAGGCGGGCCGACATCGGGGTGGCGATGGGCAAGACAGGCACCGACGTCGCACGCGAGGCCGCGACGATGGTCCTCACCGACGATGACTTCACCACCATTGTGACCGCGGTACAGGCGGGTCGCGTCGTCTATGACAACATCCGCAAGTTCATCATCTACATCTTCGCCCACGCCACACCTGAGACACTCCCGTTCCTGGTCTTCGCACTGGCTGGCGGCGCCGTGCCGCTGCCGTTCCCGGTGCTCCTGCTGCTCGCCTTCGACGTCGGCACCGAAACGCTGCCCTCGCTTGCACTGAGCCGTGACCCGCCTGAGCCCGGGATCATGAATCGCCCCCCACGCCGCCAGTCCGAAGGCTTGATCCGACGACCCATGCTGATCCGCGCCTGGCTGTTTCTGGGCCTGATCGTCGCGCTCCTCTCGCTCGCCGGATTCTTCTACGTGCTCACCCAGGCCGGCTGGCACTCCGGCGACCCGACCGGCGCCCACTCCCGCTTCCACCATGCCTACCAGCAGGCGACGACGATGACCTTCCTTGGGGTCATCTTCGGACAGATCGGCACAGCCTTCGCGGTCCGCACCCAGCGGGCGTCACTGCGCTCGGTCGGAGCGTTCAGCAATCGTTACCTGCTTTGGGCGATCGCGGGCGAGCTTGCCATTGCTGCCGTGTTCGTGCTCACGCCACCGTTTCAGGCGCTACTCGGCACCGCGGTTCCGCCCGCTCACGATCTACTGCTCCTGATCCCGTTCCCGTTCATCGTCTTGGGCGCCGATGAGCTCCGCAAATTCGTGATCCGGGCTAGGTCCAGAGGCACCACCTCGCCGCTGACTCCGAGGAGCCGAGCGCCCTCACCCAGCCAGTAGCCGGGGGACTCGCCGGTCCCGGTGTAGTACCCCTCGCGGCCGACGGCCACGGGATGCAAAGAATAGTCCTCGGCGCGGGCCACCACTTGGCGATGGAGAGCACCCGGGCTCAGCCAGAGTGTGATGCTTCCTGAACTTCGGCCGAGATCTGGCCGACCAAGGCCAAAAGGGCGACCATTGAGCACCAGGCGGCGACGACCCAGGCGGAAACGACGCACTAAGTCGGACCGCCGGAGGTGGGTTGCCCGTTAACACAAGGCCGTGTCCCGAGGGGGACCCCCACCCTGCAGCACCGGGTTGGGGGACCGTCGCGTCGGCTGACCGTGGACATCCCCGGTGACCTATGACCCTGGTGGGCGGCAACGGTCTCGGGTAGAAGGGGGCCCATGGCGGCGAAACGCGTGCGGGGAGCGACAGGTGTGGCAGTCGCGCTCGCTGCTCCTCGTGACCGGGCCAGTGGCGGCACTCGGCGCTGGCGGGGCGTCGAATGACCAGCCGGCGTTCACCACGTTCGAGGCTCCGGGCGGGGCGACGACGGCGGGCCAGAGGGTGATTGCCCTCACCTTCGACGACGGCCCCGGTCCGTACACCCCGCAAGTGCTCTCCGTGCTCGAGCGCTACCAGGTGCCGGCCACCTTCTTCGAGATCGGCGAGGAGGTGGCCGAATACCCGCAGTACTCGAGGATGGTGGCGACTGCTGGGTTCCCGGTTGAGGATCACACCTGGAGCCATCCCAACCTCACCGCGATCCCCGCCTCGAGCGTCGCCTCCCAGATCGACACGACCCAGGCCGAAATTCGGGCCGTGACCGGCACGACGCCGCAGTGCGTTCGGCCGCCCTACGACGCATTCAGCGTCCCCGTCCTCAGCCAGATCGCCGGGCTCGGGCTCACGACGATGAGTTACTCCGTCGATCCCAAAGACTGGAGCCTGCCCGGCGTGCAGGCGATTGTCGACAGAGTGGTCGGCGCTGCGTTCCCGGGTGCCGTCGTCGACATGCACGACGGCGGCGGCGACCGCTCCGAGACGGTAGCAGCCCTCCCACCGATCATCGCCCAGCTCCGGGCGATGGGGTACACCTTCGTCTCCATCTGCGGTGCCCGGCCGACTTACCGCCCCCAGGTCAGCGCGACCTACGCGTTCGGGAACGCGCCGGTTCCGGGTCCGCCCGTCACGTCCAACCTGCCGCTAGTCGGGGCGGCGGCCACACCCAACAGCGGGGGTTACTGGGAGGTGGCGGCAGACGGTGGCATCTTCTCCTTTGGCGACGCCGCCTTCCACGGTTCGATGGGCGGCCTGCCGCTCAACGCACCCATCGTCGGCATGGCGGCCACGCCCGACGCTGGCGGCTACTGGGAGGTGGCGGCAGACGGTGGCATCTTCTCCTTCGGCGACGCCGCCTTCCACGGTTCGATGGGCGGCCTGCCGCTCAACGCACCCATCGTCGGCATGGCGGCCACGCCCGACGCTGGCGGCTACTGGGAGGTGGCGGCAGACGGTGGCATCTTCGCCTTTGGCGACGCCGCCTTCCACGGTTCGATGGGCGGCCTGCCGCTCAACGCACCCATCGTCGGCATGGCGGCCACGCCCGACGCTGGCGGCTACTGGGAGGTGGCGGCAGACGGTGGCATCTTCGCCTTTGGCGACGCCGCCTTCCACGGTTCGATGGGCGGCCTGCCGCTCAACGCACCCATCGTCGGCATGGCGGCCACGCCCGACGCTGGCGGCTACTGGGAGGTGGCGGCAGACGGCGGGGTCTTCAGCTTCGGCGCACACTTCTACGGCTCCCGCGCCGGCCTGGGCGCGGACCGTTTCTTCGCCATCGTGCCGGGACCGGGCTCGGCGGGCTACCTCCTGGCCGGCCAGCACCCGGCCGACTAGCCGCGGCGAAGGGCGAAAGAGGATTCGATATGGCCGGAAGAACCTCGCCGGACCCATGGTGGCGCAGACCGTCCCTGCGTCCTGAGGCCGGACCTCTCCTGGCCCGATCAGGACACCAAGCTGCCGCTCTGGACGAAGGATCGGATAGTCCTTCCGTATCAACTTCGCGACACAAATCGGGGCCCGCGTAACCTGCCAGGTATCCGGGTCCTTGCGGCCAGCGCGGCGTCCGCAGCGCAGGAGCAGCGGCCCACCCGGAGAAGCTCAGGTAGGCGCAGGCAACGAGGTCACACAGAGAAGGTGTATTCGGCCATGGCGACCACCACCAGGTGATCGACCAGGGAGAGCCGCCCGCTACCGGCTGCACGCTGCAGCAATGGTCCGAAAGAACCGATCCTCGGCTTCTGAGGCGCTGGGAGTAAACGACCTAGCGTGACATCTCGTGCGTGCCCGCTGGGGCGCTGGTGGCTGGGTGCCGACATCGAGCGCAACCGGGCATCGAGACTGGGCGCATCGAGCCGTAGGCGGGCAGTTAGCCGGCTCTCGTGGGGCAAGAAGACAGGCCGTCCTCCCTGATCAGGCACCATCTCAGTTGTGTGTCATTCGCAATGGCAGCGTGGTCGGAGGTGTAGAGCACCGCCTCGTCTGCCATGGCACCTCCCCGTCTCCCGGGGCCCCGCTCGGGCCCCGGAGGAAACTAGAACAGATTCCAGTTCCGTGCCAGGTCCCCCGCCGCCGTCAATTCTGCCGTCAATGGAGGCTCGAGACGTCGACACCGGCCAGCAGCTGCTCGAGGAAGGCGCGGTCGTTCAGGATCGGAACCTCCGAGACGAACATCCGGCCGTAGCGCTCGAAGTACATCAGCTGTTTGGCCAGCAAGAAGGTGCCCCGGTCGAAATCGGACATCAGGCCGCCGGCCTCGTCGGCCATGCGCCGCACCCGGCGCTGCGTGCGCAGGCGGCGCATGATGGCCCGGACGCTGCGCCGGTGGGCCTCGATGCCCTGTGCCTTGGCCATCTGCAGCTGGATCGCCTGCATGATGCCGGCCAGGCTGACCTCGCCGAAGGGACGGGTCAGCGCCGGCTCGACGATGGAGCGGAAGAACGCCGTCAGGTCGTCGCCCGACAGGCCCACGGCCACGGCGATGGCGGGGCCGTAGACGTCGGTGATGTGCTTGGTGACCACGGGCCAGGCCGCCTCGTTGCCCAGTCCGGCCGAGAGCAACGAGATGAAGAAGCGGTGTGTCGACGGGTCGAGTCGCCCCACGATGCCCCAGTCGATGACGCCGATGCGGCCGTCGCGCAGCAGCATCATGTTGCCGGCATGCACGTCTCCGTGGAACGCCCCCCAGCGCACGGTGGTCAGGAAGAAGGCCCGCATGACCTCCTGCACCAGCGGCGAGGGGTCGAAGCCGAGGTCGGCCACCTTGGCCAGGTCGTCGATCGGTACCCCGTCGAAGAACTCCATCGTCAGCACGTTGCGTCCGGACAGCTCCAGGTAGGGCTCCGGGACCGCCATCAGTTTCAGGTCGAACTCATTCTGCAAGCGCCGGAAGTGGACGAGCGAGCGCGCCTCGTTGCGCAGGTCCATCTCCTCGCCGATCTGCACCCGGAAGCCGTCGAGCAACTGCAGGGTGGACCCAGCCATCTGGTCCCCGGTCTGCCGGACCAGAATCTCGAGCAACGGCTGCATCAGGTCGAGATCGGTGGCGACGACGTGCTCGATCTCGGGGCGCAGCACCTTGACCGCCGCGGTGCGCCCGTCGAGGAGCCGGGCTCGGTGCACGACCGCGATGGAGGCCGTCCCGATGGGGTCGGGATCGAAGTCGCCGAACGCGTCACGCAACGACATCCCGAGGTCCTCCTCCACCCGTTGGCGCACGTCGGGGAACGGAACCGGCGGACCCGTGTCCAGGCAGGCCCGGAACTCGTCGGCCACGTCGTCACCGAACATCCCGGGTGAGGAGGCGATGATCTGGCCGAACTTCATGAACGTCCCGCCGAGGTCTTGGAAGCTCTTGCGCAGCGGGCGGGCCAGCTGGGCCGCGGGCAGCGCGCCCTGACGGATGGTCCGCAGCTGCCGGATGGCCGTGGGCGTGAAATGGATGGCCACCACCTTGGCGATGGTCCGCCCCCGCCGGACGAGCTCGCGCCCCGTTGGGTCCGGAAGGCGACGGGGATAGATCCGCGGGACGTCCTCGGTCAGCGGCCGCGGCGCGGGGGGCTGGGCCTGCACCGGGGGTGTCGCGCCGACCGGTGCGTCCGCCGCGCCAGGGTTCACGTGCTCAGGGTAGGCCAGCGCACCGGGGCCACCCACCCCCGGGCGGGTTGGGCTACGCGAAAGAGCTCGCCAGCGTGGTCAGGGCCGACTTGTAGGCGTCCCCGAAGATGGGTGCCATCTCGTCGGGGGTCACGTTGTAGGCCCAGATCACCTTGGAGCCGTCACCGTCGGGCTCGACCGAGATGGTGGCCGTATGGCTCTCGATGGGCACGCCGCCGACCACCGAGTAGGTGATGACGCGGCTCTCGTCGTCGCGCGCCAGCAGGCGCTCGCGGATCTCCATGCCGAACATGCCGAGAATGCGATCGTCACCCTCGAGCCGGAACGACTCGAGGGCGGGGAACAGCTCGCCGGCACCAGCGAAGTTGCCCACCTTCTGCCAGACCTCGTCGGGTGGGGCCGCCACCGTCGTGTCCACTGCCCCTGTCGCCATGGCTGCCTCCTCGCACTCCCACCGTCGTTCGGTCCGAAACCGCCGGTACAGTACTTCCGACCCGGCCTGCTCGCTCGGAGCCGGCCCATGGGGAGGAGGACGCCGACGATGGAGACGCGCACGATCGGGTCGCTCAAGGTGAGCGTCGTCGGGCTGGGATGCAACAACTTCGGCATGCGCATCGGGCGCAAGGAGACGGCGGCGGTCGTCGATGCCGCACTCGAGGCCGGCATCAACTTCTTCGACACGGCCGACATCTACGGCGGTGCCAAGAGCGAGACCTATCTCGGGGCTGCCCTGGGCGCACGCCGGGACGACATCGTGCTCGCCACCAAGTTCGGCGCGCCCTACGAGGGCCACGAAGGCGGGGCGTCTGCGGCGTACATCCGCAGGGCGGTCGAGGACAGCCTCACCCGGCTCGGGACGGACCGCATCGACCTGTACCAGCTGCACTTCCCCGACCAGAAGACCCCGATCGCCGAGACCCTCGGTGCGTTGGCCGAGCTCGCCGCCGAGGGCAAGATCCGTGAGTTCGGCTGCTCCAACTTCACGGCGGCCATGCTCGAGGAAGCCGCCGCCGCCACGCCCGCCGGGAGTCCGGGGTTCGTCAGCGTGCAGAACCAGTACAACATCTTGTACCGGGAGCCCGAGGACGGGGTCCTCGACTACTGCGAACGCAACGGGGTGGCATTCCTGCCCTTCTTCCCCCTGGCCAGTGGGCTCCTCAGCGGCAAGTACCGGCCCGGCGAGCCGCCGCCCGAGGGCACCCGCCTCGCGGCGATGGGTGACCGGGCGTCCAGCCAGCTCACGGAGGAGCGGCTGGCCACCGTGGCCGCGCTCGGCGAGCTGGCCCGGCACCACGACCACAGCGTGCTGGACCTGGCGTTCGGCTGGCTGCTGTCACGTCCCGCAGTCGCCTCCGTCATCGCCGGAGCCACTCGCCCCGAGCAGGTTGCCGCCAACGTCGCCGCCGGTGAGTGGCGCCCGGGCGAAGACGTGCTGGCCCAAGTCGACGCACTGGCGCCCAGGTAGCGGTCCTCGTGAGGCGCCGCTTGCTAGGCGGCGCTCGCCTCGCGTCGGGCGTGTGCGGGCGGCCGTCCGACCGCCTGTGCGCGCACTGGTGCCAGGTGGACCAGCAGGTTGTAGGTGATCAGCGCGATGGCCACATGCATGGCCATCAGGACCGCCACCGCATGCGCCGGTTGACCCTGGTGCCAGATGTAGACGTCGGGGACGAAGAGTACGAGCGTCACCGCGATGGCCAGCCGGAAGAAGAGCCAGCGGGGTGCCGAGCTCAGGCGCGCCACGATCGGCCAGGCGACACAGGCGATGACCACCCCGATGACGGTCAGTTTGGCGTAATCGTGGAACTGGAAATGCACGTAGCCCCTCGTCGCCGGGAACAGATGCGTGGCGACGGCGACCAGCGCCGCGTCGGCAGCGAGCGAGCCCGCGATGGAGAGGACGGTGGCCAGCGCCACCCGCCACCACGCCGGGGGGCGGTGCGGCGGCGAGAAGTCGATCCGGGCCCAGGCCATGACCCGATCGGTGACGTCGGGGGCGGTCGCCATGCATCAAGGCTACGGAACCGGTCTGACCCGCCGGATCCCCCGCAGGGTGGAATCGGGCGGCGGGCCGCTCATCCCATGGGGGCAACCGGCGTGGCGCGTGGAAGGCCAGAAGCAGTTTTACGGAAGGATCTGACCTATAACCTTCTCTAACTGTCCTCTTTTTCAGAAGGCTCCATGGACAGCCCGGAACGGGTGCGGCCGCCCGGATCCGAACACGATCCGATCACCGGGGACCGGGGGGTGGTCGGCACGCGCGAAGTGGTCCCGGCAGCCGGAGAGAAAGCTCAGGCTTCGGCGACCGCCGCCACCAACTTCTGCAGCGTGTCCTTGGCGTCGCCGAAGAGCATGGTGGTCTTGGGGTCGTAGAGGAGGTCGTTGTCGATGCCGGCGAAGCCGGGACGCATGGAGCGCTTGAGGAAGATGATGTTCTCCGCCTCGTCGGCATTGATGATCGGCATGCCGTAGATGGGGCTGCCCGGCGTCGACTTGGCCGCTGGGTTCACGGTGTCGTTCGCGCCCACCACGAGCGCCACGTCGGCCGTGTCCATCTCGGTGTTGGCCTCGTCCATCTCCTTGAGCTCGTCGTAGGGCACGTTGGCCTCGGCCAGCAGCACGTTCATGTGCCCCGGCATGCGGCCCGCCACGGGGTGGATGGCGAAGAACACGTCGACGCCGCGCGCCTTGAGTGCGTCGGCCAGCTCCCGTGCCACGTGCTGGGCCTGGGCCACCGCCAGGCCGTAGCCCGGGATGATGACGACCTTGCGCGCATAGGCCAGCAGCACGCCCACGTCCTCGGGTGTCCCCGTCCGCACCGAGCGTGAGGCGTCGCCCTCCTCGCCACCGGTGGCCGTGATCACGGCGCCGAAGGCACTGAAGAGAATGTTGGGCAACGAACGGCCCATGGCCGCGCTCATGAGCCGGGTCAGGATCATGCCGGAGGCACCGACCAGGGTGCCGGCCACGATCAGCAGGGCGTTGTCCAGCACGAAGCCCGATGCAGCCACCGCCAAGCCGGTGAACGAGTTCAGCAGGGAGATCAACACGGGCACGTCCGCCCCGCCGATGGGCAGGACGAAGATGACACCGAGTACGAGCGCCAACCCGAGGATGATCCAGACGAAGACGATGTTGCCGGTCACCAGCGCCAGGACGATCATCGCCGCGATGGCGACGCCGACCAGCGCGTTGATCACCTGCTGGCCCGGGTAGGTGATCGGCCTCCCCGTGATCAGCTCCTGGAGCTTGACGAACGCGATCGCGCTCCCCGAGAAGGACACCGATCCGATCAGCACGCCGAGCAGCACCTCGGCGGTGACGTACACGGCCGGCTGGAGCCCCAGCGCGTGCAGGTGCAGCAGCTCCACGATGGAGATCAGCGCCGCGGCACCGCCGCCCACGCCGTTGAAGATCGCCACCAGCTGGGGCATCGCGGTCATCTTCACGAAGCGGGCCACCGGCACTGCGATCGCTGCGCCCAGCACCATGGCGACGATGGCCAGTACGAGGTTCTTCCCGGAGTGGCGCAGCGTGGGCAAGGTGAACGTCATGGCGATGGCGAGCGTGGCCGCCGCCGCCCCCACCCAGTTGCCCAGCCAGCGCGTGGCGGGGCGAGCTCAGGCCCTTGAGGGCGAAGATGAACCCGGCGATGGCCACGAGGTAGGCCAGGTCGCGCGCGGTGGCCAGGGTGAAGGAGACGGCGAGCATCAGGCGGCGCCCCCGGGCCCCGCACCGCCGGACGGCTCGGCGGGAGTCTCGGAGGAAGCGGCCTCCTCGGTCTTGGGCGCCCGCCCCCGGGGCCGGTCACCCGGACGGCCCTTGAACATCTCGAGCATGCGGTCGGTCACGACGAAGCCGCCGACCACGTTCAGAGTGGCCAGGAAGACGGCGAGGGTGCCGAGGACCAGCTCGGCCGTGCCGTGCGCCTCGCCCATGACCGTCAGCGCGCCAACCAGCACGATGCCGTGGATCGCGTTCGACCCCGACATCAGGGGGGTGTGCAGGATGCTCGGCACCTTGGAGACGACCTCGATCCCGACGAAAGCCGCCAGGACGAAGATGGTGAGGTAGGCGACGATGCCGGTGGTCGATCCGCCGGTGGGGGCCGGGGTCGACTGCAGGAGCAACGCGATCACGACGGTGTACCTCCCGCCCCGGCGCCACCGAGCAGCTCGACCGCTGCCGGCGCCATGGCCCTGCCCTCGCGCAGCACGCACATGCCGGTCACGATCTCGTCGTCCCAGTCGGGGGTGAGGGTGCCCTCGGGTCCCATGAGTGCGATCACGTTCGCCACGTTGCGCGCGAAGAGGAAGCTGGCGTGCGTCGGCATGCCCGACGGTGGGTTCGCCATGCCCACGATGTGGACGCCCTGGTGCTCGACCACCTCGCCCGCCTTGGTCAGCTCGCAGTTGCCGCCCTGGTCGGCCGCCATGTCCACCACGACGGCCCCCTCGGCCATGCCCTCGACCATCGGCCTGGTCAGCAGCACCGGAGCCTTTCGGCCCGGCACGGCTGCGGTCGTGATGACGACGTCGGAGCGGCCCACCTCCTCGGCCAGCGCCGCGCGCTGACGGTCGAGCTCTTCGGGACTGAGCTCACGTGCGTAGCCACCCGCCCCCTCGGCGGAGACGCCCGTGTCGAGGAAGGTGGCCCCCAGGCTCTCGGCCTCCTCTTTGGCCGCGGCCCGCACGTCGTAGGCCTTGACCACGGCGCCGAGGCGCCGTGCCGTGGCGATGGACTGCAGCCCGGCCACGCCGACACCCATGACGAGCACCTTGGCCGGGGGCACCGTCCCCGCCGCCGTCATGAACATGGGAAAGAACTTGGCCAGGTGTTCGGCGGCCTGCAGACCGGCGCGGTACCCCGAGACGGTGGCCTGTGAGCTCAGGGCGTCCATGCCCTGGGCCCGGCTGATACGAGGGAGCAGGTCGAAGCTGAAGACCGTGGCCTCCTTGGTCGCCAGGGCGCGCACGGCATCCTCTGACTGGGCGACGCCGAAGAAGCTCAGGACCGCGACGCCCTGCGCCATCTCCGCCACCTCCTCGGCGCTCGGGGGGTTCACCCGGACCACCAGCCCGGCGCCCGAGAGGGTGGCGGCCAGGTCGGGCGCCACCGTGGCGCCGGCGTCGGTGTAGGCGGGGTCGGAGAAGGCGGCCTGGCTCCCGGCACCGGCCTGCACGCAGACCTCCCAGCCCGTGGAGGCCAGCTTCTTGGCCACGTCGGGTACGAGGGCCACGCGGCGCTCACCGGGTCGGGTCTCCCTTGGGACTGCCAATTTCACGGTCGCTCTGTCTAGCAGCTGACTCGCCGTACGCCCCTATTGGCCGAACGTCGCTTGGTCCCCTGCTGCTCCCTACCCCCGTGGTGCCGCGGCGAGGTAGGGCGGTGGTTCCCCGCCCCCGTGGAGCACGAGGTTGGCGCCCGAGATGTACGAGGCGGCGGGGCTGGAGAGGAACAGACACGCGCCGGCGACGTCCTCGGGTGTGCCCAGGCGCCCGAGCGGCACCGTGGCCGCGACCCGCTCCATGTCGTCGGGACCCCCGTAGAAGTCGTCGCCGGCGCCGGTGTCGAGCAGCCCGGCCGTCACGCAGTTGACGCGCACCGCCGGGGCCCATTCCACGGCGAGCGTCGCGGTGAGATTGATGAGGCCGGCCTTCGCCGCGCCGTAGGCGGACGCGCCTGGTGAGGGACGCATACCCGACACGCTCGCCACGTTGACGATGCACCCGCCGTCTTCTTGCATGGCCATCACCTTGTGGGCTGACACCGCGCACCACAGCGGAGCAAGCAGGTTGAGCCCCACGATCGCCTCGACGAAGCGGGGCGAAGCCTCGGCGGCCGGTGCGTGCGGCGAACCGCCGGCATTGTTGACCAGGACGTCGAGCCGCCCGAAGTGCTCGATCGCCTTGGCGATCACCTTCTCGGCCTCTGCCGGTTTGCGAACGTCCGCCATCATGAACACCGCGTCCTCGACCTTCGCCTCGTGGCGCCCGCACGTCACGACGTGAGCGCCGGCCGCGGCGAATGCCGCCACGATCCCCGCCCCCACACCGCGCGACCCGCCTGTCACGACGACCACACGCTCACTGAAGTCGTACGACGGCTGCGTCACGGAAGCAACCATAGATGCCCGACCTCGAGCACTCACAGCAGAAATGAGGACAGCGCCGGGCGGTCGACGGCCGAGCACGCTGGCGGTTGGCCGATCGCCGCGGCCTTGGCTGACCAGGTCGGCTTGGGGCGAAACCGTCGGCATTGAGCAGCCGAACCAGTCCCCGTCGGCGGTAAGGGATTGTGCGTTGAAGTCGGGAGCTTCCGATGGGACCAGCGGGATGTCGTCCGGCCCGAACCGAAGGGTCGCGTCGTCGGCATCGTGCGGGCACGACTCGGAGATCGCAGGCTTCAAGGGTGAGCGTCTCGCCGAAGCGCAGAGAGGGCGAGAAGGCGGACAGCCGGCCAGAGGACACAGGGTTCGTGCCGCCCAGGCCCGAGAAGCGAATCGCCGATCGTGGGCCAGCCACAGTCTGGGGTCCCGACCTGGCCGCATCCACCGGAGGATCAAATCTTTCACAATTCTCGGAAAACGACCGGTGAACCCCAACCGCCAAGAACCCTTTGATCTTTGCGCAGCCAACTGCCATGCTTACCCCCGGTTGGGGCACAAGTGCCGCTCGAGTGGGGGGGAGCTCGCCGAGCTGAGTGGCGAAAGCTCGATGCGACGAACGGAGACGGACCCCAATGGTGGACCTGATGGGCGAGCGGCAGGCCGAACACGTCGTTCTGAACGGAGCGCGCACGGTGGACCGGCGGACGGGTGTCGACGAGCGGCGGGAGATCCGCACGGAAGCGACGAACGAGCGCTGTGCGATGGAGGCGGTGGTCATCAGTGTGGTGATGCCGTGCCTCAACGAGGAGGACAGCGTCGGCCTCTGCGTGCAGAAAGCCTGGGAAGGCATCCACAAGACGGGCCAGACGGGCGAGGTGATCGTCGCTGACAATGGATCGACGGACGGGTCGGTCGAGGTCGCCCGGGCAGCCGGGGCCCGCATCGTCCACCAGCCTGTCCGCGGCTACGGCAACGCGTACCTGGCCGGGTTCGCCGAGGCACGCGGTTCGATCATCGTCATGGGCGACGCCGACAACTCGTACGACTTCACAGCGATCCAGGACCTGGTAGCACCGATCGTGGAACAGGGTCACGACTACGTACTCGGATCGCGGCTCACCGGGCAGATCGAGCGGGGGGCGATGCCGTGGTCGCACCGCTACATCGGCAATCCGGTGCTCACCAGCTTGCTCAACGTGCTCTTCAAGCTCCGGGTCAGCGACGCCCACAGTGGGTTCCGGGTGTTCACCCGGGACGCGCTCGAGCAGATGGACCTTCAGTGTGAGGGAATGGAGTTCGCCTCCGAAATCGTGGTCAAGGCGGCCCGCGCCAACCTCAACGTCACCGAGGTCCCCATCACCTACCACCCCCGAATCGGTGAGTCGAAGCTCAACTCGATCAGTGACGCGTGGCGCCACATCCGCTTCCTTCTGCTGTCATCGCCCACGTACCTCTTTCTGGTGCCGGGTCTCCTGCTCCTCTTTGCCGGCCTGGTCGGCCAGCTGTCGCTGTTCTGGGTGTCCGGGGGCGTGCCGATAATCGTGGCCAAGGCCCTCCTGGCCTTCGCCGTCCTCTCCGGCATGCAGGTGCTGGTGCTCAGCCTGGCGGCCACGTTGAGCACCGATCGACTCCTGCTCGGGCGGTTGAACCGGATCTCAGCCTGGGTCTCGTCGGGAGCGGCTGCCGAGAACGGGTTCGTGGCGGGGACCGTCTTGGCTTTGGTCGGGTTGGGGCTCCTGATCTACGGATCGGTTGCAGGATGGGGTGCCCTCAACTCGGCAGGGCCGGCTGCGTCGGTCCTCGTCGTCTCCGTCATGCTCGCCTTACTCGGGGTCACGCTTTGGTTTGATTCTTTCTTCCTGAGCCTCTTCGAGATCAAGCGGCGGTACGGCGCTCACCCCGGATGAGACCCTCAGCCGGAGTGGTGTTTTCCTCCGGCAGCGTCGGGACGATTCGGCTCGGGAGGGTCGCCGTGCGGGAATCAGGGCACTCGAATCTCACTGATTGCGGTGCAGGGCCGACCGAATACGTGAGCCCCACCTGATGATGACGTAGGGAGTTCGCCTTTCGACGGCCTCCAGGAATGACGACGCGAGCGTTTTCGGACTCGTTCCTCGGTAGAGGCGGATCGGCTCCTTCATGAGCCGATAGAACGCCGACAGGTCGTTCGCCTTGCGTGCTTCGGCGTACTGCAGATGACTCTGCTGTGCGATGGTCTCCCTGGCGAGCATGCGGATGCCAAATGGAGTGCCAAGTGCCTCCGGATCAGGCATGACTCTCTTCTGCGGCGTATATCGACCAATTCTCTGCCGTTCCGCCAGCCGAACCGCCAAACCCTCCCGCCGGTGACGAAGCCCAGACTCTTGAGAACGAGCGGCATCGCCTGGAGAGAGATGCACGGAATCGACATCGCCACGGGATACCCCCTCGCCCACGATTCGCTCGGCAAGTTCTGAGCGAGTAATCACAAGGTTCTTCCCCTCGGTCTCCGGGCGAAACTGCGATAGCCATGCGTCCCCGAACGACACGTCAGCCGTCTCGCCCATGACATCGTCGCAGTAGTCGCAGGCAGGAACCTTGAAGAGGCCAATGCCCCAGTCTGACCAGCGGATGTGTTCGACACCCCGTTCGCGTTGGACGCGGTGTCCCTCTAGGCTCCGACCGACTGCTTGGATGGCATATCGATCGGCAGGCCGACCTCTTTGTTTGTGACGGAAATCCATCCCTTCGAGGCCGCCGGGGGGTATTCCCTGGGTCCAAGCCAGGTACTCCGCGTAGCGTGAGGATTTCAGATGTCCGCACACCAAGGCCACGGTCATCACAAGGCCCGCTTGGATCTGCATGTCGACCTCAGCGAGAGATCGTATGGAGCGTACGAAGCAAGGGAGACCGACGAACGCGTATCGCAACGATGTGGAGCGTACCAAGTTGATTGCCCGCGACATCTCCACGACGTGGTAGCGGCTCTTTTGCCACGCCGCCGCCTCGTCTGCCGAACGAGACACATCGTAGGTAAAGAGGGGGTCATTGTCCTGTGGCCGCTCGGGACGAACGTGGATTGCGGCGTCGATGAGATCGAGACGGAACAACTCCGAAAGAAACCAGGAGGTCATCCCTCCCGACGACCCACGTGAGCGAAAGCCGTCCACCGTCACGTGCGCGCCTCGGATTTCGCGCCACCTACCTATGAGAGGGTGGTGAGGCAGGTCTGGGAAATGCATGGCGCTGATCTCGTCTTCATTGCGACCTGCACCCGAGAACGGACATACTTGCATCGCCGCACGTTCGGAGGCCTGCTCGCCTCCTCGACCTGCCACATGAGGCTTTCCGCCCGCGTCTATCCGTCGCGGTTCGTACAACCCGAACTCTGTCATGCGCATCTGAAACGGTGAGTTGGCGACAGAAGCGCATGCGCCACAGCCAACACACAGTCCCTCGTCGACGACCTGCTCGATGGTGATTCCCGGCAAGATCAGACCCCTTCTAACTCTTGCCGAACCGGCCTTGTCGCGCCCAGTGGTGGGGATTCAAGGGGTCGTCCGCGGTGGCGGTTCGTCGACTGCAACCCATGGACGCCTCGGACAGACAGCACATATTCTTCACCCATCCACAACTGGTGCACTTGCACTGCCCGCGTTCGCCGGCGACTCCACCAAACCCACCTGAGACCAAGTTTACGTCAAGGCCGATCCCTACTCGGCCGGCCGGATTCCCGCATGTCACGATGGCGGCTCGGCCCAGGCCAACCGTCTGGTTCCAACTCGGTTCGAGACAGAAAGGGCGATTACTGTTGGCCCGTTGGCTACCTGCGACGGCAGCGACGCGGGTGAACGGCACTGTGATCGAGTGTCGGTGGCGACACCAACTCCTTGTCAGGCTCGAAATGGAGCGTTCCACGACTGCCTGGGAGGAAACTCGCCTGTAGCTCTACACCGGCCGAACGAAGTGGACAAGGAGAAACGAAGCGATGGATACAGACCGGCAATGGCAGCGATTCGGTGAGGTCGATCCCTATTTCGGCGTCGTGAGCTACGAGGAGTTCCGGACACAGAATCTGACCCCGGAGGGAAAGTCGAAGTTCCTGCAGAGGGGCGAACGGGATATTGCCGCCGTGTTCGCGGTATTGGACGACATCCAGCCCGGCTTCAGGCCAGAACGCACCCTTGACTTCGGTTGCGGTGTGGCCCGGGTCCTCATTCCTTTGGCTCGCAGATCGGGCAGCACGGTCGGAGTCGACGTGTCTCCGGGAATGCTGGCAGAGGCGACGCGGAACCTTGCCGAGCACCACGTCGACAATGTCGAGTTGGCGCGCGCACCGCAGGGCGATTTCGATCTGATCCATAGTTCACTCGTCTTTCAGCACATCGCGCCACGGCGCGGTCTCGTCATCCTCCGTGACCTCATCTCGCGAATGCGGATTGGCGGCATCTTTGTGCTACAAGTGCCGATCCATTGGGACGCGCCGCTGTGGCGCCGTACGGCGAGCGGCATCAAGCGGGCGGTTCCGGGATTGAGTCAGTTGGCCAATGTGTTCCTGCATGTTCCGCTCAACTATCCGGTGATGGATATGTACTGCTACCCACTGCCCCAGCTGCTGTTGGCGCTGCGAGATGGTGGAATGGAGTTCGTACGAATCGACACGCATCAGATCTTCCCAGGTGGCTATTCGAGCGGAGTGATCTACGCGCAACGGCACGCCGCGCAACAGCCGCGCCGGAGTAGCTAAGGCGCATCTGGCGCACGCGTTTGTCGTACTCATGGTCCAATGTTGGGACCCGGTCGGTCTGAATCGTCCCTTCGTTCAAGTGGTTCGGTCGGGTCGGCGCCTGACCCCCCGAGAACGCCGGCCGATGGTGAAGGGGGCACCCCTGCAGTGATCTCGGGGGGCGCCTGTCCGCATCCACGTTCCCGCTGGTCCTGGTACTCCCCTAGAACTTCTTCAGAATGAAGCTGGAGTCCCAGCATTGCTGGAGTCCGGGAGCACGCCGAAGACGAGAGCGGCGGCGGCGGGGACAGACCTGAGGCACAGCCAAACTTGCACTCCTCCGCGACTACGGTTTGGCCCGTGGGCTACCTGCGACGAGTCATCGACGCCAATGTCCGGCTCTCGACACGGCTTGACCGTCGCATCGTTCCTGGTCATGGCGATCTTCATCGGGCGTTTCTCGCTGCTGTGCAAGACGAGATGGCCCGTCTCCCTGAAGGAAGCGTCGTGGCCGACCTCGGCGGTGGTCGCCACTGCTCATACGTCGACTGTCTGCCCGCAGAGCATTCGCTCCACTTGGTAGCTGTCGATATATCCGCTGATGAGCTCGCTGCGAACACCGACGTCGCGGAGTGCCGGATTGCAAACGTCGCCGAAGAGCTGCCGTTCGCCGATGGCGAGGTCAGCCTCGTACTGTCTCGATGCCTTCTCGAGCACGTTGACGGGGTGCCTGCCGCGGCGACCCACATGGGAAGGGTGCTCGCCCCTGGCGGAGTCGCGATCCATTTCCTACCGTGTCGTTATGCAACCTTCGCGATTGCCACCCGACTGCTACCGTTCGGATTGCTCCTCGCCTTGCTTCACCGTGTGTCGCCGGAGACTCGGGGAACGGTCGAATTCGACGTGTTCTACGACCACTGCTATCCGAGGGCGCTGGAACGAGCATTTCACGACGCAGGATTTCGGCGGGTAGAAGTGCGGGTGGAGTACGTCTCGACCTCGTACTACTGGCCGTTCCTACCCCTCTTTCTCCTCGTCGCGGCTTACGAACGGCTGGTTCGCGGGGCCGACGCCCGCTCATTGGCTGCCTATTTGATGGTCTACGCCGAGCGCTAAGTCCTGTCTCGATCGGCTTGATTTGCCACACGTCTGCTTCTGGTGGGCTGTTGCCGTGCCCACAAGCCACAGGCCGCGAGCGCAGATATCACGAAACAGATCGCCCCAAACTGCGATTCGGTCGGTCGGGTCCACAAATGTGTCAAAGGCAGGGGCAGGGTGCTGGGGTTCTCGACAACGTTTGCTGCGATGTAGACCCACCCAAGGAATGCGTAGAGGGCCATGGTGCGCAAGGCAGAATCAATGAGACGGCAGACGAGCCGTTGGTCTGGTCTGTTCACCCGGCGCAGGCTTCCGAGAGTTGCAAAGGAAATAGCCGAAGCACCAAATGCAATGATCCCGGTTGTATCCGTCCTGGGCAGGTTCTCCATCAGAAGAAAGCGTTCGCTCACGCGGTCCGGCGAGGCCAGGGCAACCGCGGCTGCGTAGACCCACAGAGCCAGCGAGTAGAGCCATACGGTCTTGAGGATCGCCCGAAAGGCTCGCTTCCCTCCTGCCTCCTCGATGGCCGGTCTGCCACGGGCTGCAGACCCGTCCAGAGCCCGGTCGATCAAGGTTCTTCACTTTCTTCTGGAGGTCAACGGGTAGCTCAGCAGGCAACAGGGTAGCGTCATCCTGCTGGACGGCACGAACGGCGTCGCCGGCTCCTTCGAGGCGGCGAGGGCCTTGCGCAGCGACGGCGAGGAGCAGTCAGACCAACCCTCCACGGGCTTCGTTGAGTAATTCGGTTGCGTCCCCTCGGAAGCGCATCGCTGGTAGACGGGTGCGGTCATCCTCATGCTTCTGCCGACTGGGCATCGACGACGGACGTTCCGCCGCCACCGACCCAAGTCCGCAGAAGGCACACCGCGACAAGGGTCGGGCAGACCCGAGTGTCGAAATGGTCGCTCGGCCTCTCCATTTGACCGGGGTAGATTGGGCCGGTGGTCAGCCCCCGTGTTGGCGTGCGCTACGCCCGGTCCGTTGGCGAGTTCCAGGCATGGTTCCCAACGGTGGCGACCGCCTCGGTCTCGAGTGGCTGCCCTGGCCGGATGGGTCCGTGTGCCCCGACTGCGACCGCAGCGGGGGCTGGTGGCTAAGCGACGGCCGAATCATGTGTGCCAGCTGCAGCCACCGGACCTCGGTGACGGCCGGCACCATCTTCGACAGAACGCGAACGCAGACGACTGTCTGGTTCAGCGCCTGTTGGTTGTTCGCCACCGCCACGGACGGACCCTGAGGGGCCGGACTCGACGGCAGCGATGAGCGAAGGAGCAGTGTCATCCCGGCCGGAGCCGACTGGGTGGGTCCGACAGTCGGCCTCGGGGCTCCGTGACAACCACATGGTGCGCAACTCCATGTGGTTGCTCTTGAACACGGGACTCCAGGCCGGTCTGGGGTTCGTCTTCTGGATCCTCGCCGCCCACGTCTTCACCACCCCCGCGGTGGGGCGGGCCACCTCGCTGCTCTCGGCCACCACTCTCATCGCCTACGTAGCGCTGCTGGGCATCGGCACCACGCTCATCCGCTACCTGCCCACCTCAGATCACCGCAACACGCTGATCACCGCCGGACTCCTGCTGGTCGGATCGTTCAGCGCCCTCCTGGCCCTCGGGTACGCCCTTGCCGCGCCCGCCTTCGCCTCGAGCATCGCCTTCTTGGCGCACCGAACCCTGTTCGTCGTGGGCTTCGTCTTCATGGGCACCGCTACTGCCATCAACTTGGTCACGGACGCCGTCTTCATCGCCTTCCGACGGGCCGGGGTCAACGCCCTGGTTGACGGGGGAATCGGGGGGGTGACCAGGCTGCTCCTCATCCCGGTGGCGGCCGGCTCGGGTGCCTACGGCCTCTACTGCGCGTCGGTGGGTGGATTCGCCGCTGCTGCTATTGCCAGCATCATCTTGATCTGGACCCAGCTGCACGTCCGGCCCCGCCTGGGGGGGGCCGTTGCGGTGATGCGGCCACTGCTCCGCTTCTCGGGCGCCAACTATCTCGGTGGTGTCTTCACTTTGGCGCCGGCTTTTGTCGTACCTCTCATCGTCCTGGCCCGCCTGGGCGCCTCGGCCGCCGCCTACTACTACGTGGCCTTCCAGCTGGCCAACCTGGTTTTCGCCGCAGGGTACGCAGTGTCCCAGAGCTTCCTTGCCGAGGGCGCGCACGGCGAGGAGGAACTGAGGATCCTGACGCGCCGCGCCGCCAGAATCCTCGCCGTACTCACGCTGCCCGCTTGCCTCGTGGTCGCCGTCGGTGCACCAATGCTGCTCGACCTTTTCGGCCCCTCCTACTCCAGGCATGGCACCGACGTTCTCGTCCTGATGGCTCTCGCCGCCATTCCGGTCGCCGCGCTCAACTGGCTCGTCACGATCCTCCGTCTTGTGAGACAGCTGGTGGCCGTGGCGGTGAGCAACGGGGTCTACGCCGTCGTCATCTGTGGCTTGACCTGGGCGCTGGCTCCTCACGGGCTGAGCCTCGTCGGGGTGGCCTGGCTAGTGGGCTCGCTGGTCGGTGCCGCCGTCGCCGCCTTCGCCGTGGCCTTCGGGTCCGGCGCGAAGCCATGGCGTCATGACGGCCCTCGTGGCCACCCTCATCCCACTCCGCATCGACGGCCTCGAGTCTCTCGTCGAGCACGGCATCGGCGGGACGGAAACTCCCCCCGATGGAGTGCGGCGGCGCCGGGCTGGCCTGGGTGGGTGGGGACGAACGGCGACCATCGAGCACGACTCTTTCTTCCGTTGCCCAGCGGCTACCGTCAGGCGATGCCGGACCGACCAGGGGAGCCCGACACGATCACCACGCTTGATCAGCGGCGCATCGGCGTGCCCGAGGTCGACGTGCCCGGCACCGACGTGCCCGAGGTCGGTGTGCCCGAGGTCGGTGTGCCCGCCAAAGGGACGCGGAGAAGACGGTGGCCCCTGGTGGCGGCCGCGGCAGTCATCCTTGCCGGGATCAGCCTTGCCACCCCGGCCGGGCGACACCAGTGGGCCCTGTCCCTTATCCGGCAGCCAACTCCCTATACGGTCCTCTCTTTCGAGAACGCAGGCAGCCTGCCGACCACCGTGCCGTCAGGAGGGAGCCTCGACCTGGCGTTCGCGGTGACCAATCACGAGGGTCGCGACCTCAGCTACCGCTACCTCGTGACCAGCGCCAGCAGCGGGCAGGTCCCTGTCGTCTTGCGTCGCGGTATCCTCGTCGTCCCGGTCGGGGTCCGGCGAACGGAATCTGTGAGCGTCGTCCCGACGTGCGAGGACTCCCCCTGCCGGGTGCAGGTGTCCCTGCCGGGTCCCGCCGAGTCCATCGACGTGCAGGTGCAGCTGCACGAGCCGTCGAGCTAAGGGGAGGAAGGATGATGCACCCGCGGACGGTCTACGTCACGACCAGTTGGGATGACGGGCACGAGCTCGACCTGAGGTTGGCCTCTGAGTTGACCGCCCACGGGATGGCCGGCACGTTCTACCTGGCCCCCCGGTGCCGGCAGATACCGCTGGCCAAGCGCCTCGGTCCCGGCGCCATGCGCGAGCTGGCCGAGGGACACGAGATTGGCGCCCACACTCTCACCCACCCGCGCCTCACGGACCTTCCTACTCATCGGGCTCGAAGCGAGATCATCGGCGGCAAGGACGCCATCGAGGATTCCATCGGACGCCGCGTGACCTCCTTCTGCTATCCCTACGGCGCCTACGGCGAGGACCATCCGGACATGGTGCGAGCCGCAGGATTCACCGTGGCGCGGACGGTCGATCGATTCCGCACTGCGCCGCCGTCCGACCTCCTTCGCATGGGCACGACCGTCCACGCTTATCGGCACCTGGTCGACGGGCCCCAGGTCCTCCGACGGACCCGCTCGCCTCGACAGGCGGTGGCATTGTGGCGCAACTGGGACCTGCTCGGGCGCCGACTATTCGAAGAGGTGCGCTCGAGCGGCGGCGTGTTCCACCTGTGGGGCCATAGCTGGGAGATCGACGCCAACGACGACTGGCGGCGCCTTCGCTCCGTGCTCGACGAGCTCTCCGACAAGGACGTCGTGTTCGTGACAAACGGGGAACTGGCAACCGAGCTGCAAGGGGCTGCGTGAGTGAGACCTCGACCTCCGGTGTGAGTGGCGCACTTCTCGTCGAGGGGTCGGTGCCGCCGGCGGTGCCGGCCGGCCCAGAGAGGCGCGTGAGGCCTCGGTCAGAGCAGCCGGGATGGCCCATTCCCTGGCTCCTCCTCTCCTGTGCGCTGGTGGTGGTGACCAACATCTTGCTCCTGACGGGAACTCGGGTGGCCTTCGTCGGTGCCGCCCTGGGCTGGTGGTTGATCGTGGTGTATCCGACCTACCTACTCTCTACCACCCGCGTCTGGGAGCGTGTCACGGGAGCGGAACGGGTGCTCTACAGCCTCGGGGGCGTGCTGCTGATCCTGGTGGTGGGCGGATTGCTGCTCGACGTGACCCTGCCGCACGTCGGCGTGGCCCGGCCGCTCACCTTGGTGCCAATCCTGATCATGGTGGACAGCGTCGCGGTGGCGTTGATGTGCTGGCGCTGGCGGCGGGGGGCCATCACGGGACGCTGGCTGCCGGCGGCCCGATCGATGCGAACGCCCGAACTGCGAGTCCTCGCCCTCAGCGCTTTCTGCGTTCCCCTGGTGGTCGCGGGCGCAAACCGATTGAACAATGGTGGCGGCGACACCGTGAGCCTGGTTGGGCTGGCCGGGGTGGTGGTGGCCTTCGGCCTGCTGGTGTGGTGGCGTGCCGCTGTTCGCGACGCCGTCGTCTCGATCGTCGTCTACCTACTCGGGCTCAGTGTGCTGTTTTCGACGTCGTTGCGTGGATGGTACGTCACAGGGCACGACATCCAGCACGAGTACACCGTCTTCCAGCTCACCAAGGACCACGGCGTCTGGAACATCGGCAGCTTCCACGACGCCTACAACGCCTGCCTGAGCATCACCATTCTGCCCACCGAGATCTGGCAGCTCGTTCGGGTCGATGATCCCTACATCTTCAAGGTCTTCTTCCAACTTTTGTTCGCCACCTGTCCGGTCATGGTGTACCTCCTGGCCCGGCGCTACTGCTCCAAGCACGTTTCCATCCTTGCCGTCGTGTACTTCGTGAGCTTTCCCACCTTCGTGAACGACATGCCGTTCCTCAACCGCCAGGAGATGGGCTTCGTGTTCTTGGGGCTGGCCTATCTGGCGTTGACCAGGCGTCAATGGTCGGCGTGGCGCCGGCGCCTGATCGTGATCGTGTACGGGCTGGGGATGGGACTGTGCCACTACTCGACGATCTACGTGTTCATCGGCACGCTGGGGATCGCCTGGATCCTCGAGCGTGTCGCGACCCTGCTCGAGCGGTTCCGCCGTGAGGACCGAGGACCGAGGCACGCCACCAGGGCGGCGTGGTCCGACGCCACGAGGATCGTCACCCCCGTGGTGATCGTGAGCCTGGCACTCGTGGCGTTCTTATGGGGAGGCGTCATCACCCAGACCTCCGGGGGGGTGAAAGCCACAGTGGAAGAGGCCCTTCCCCAGGTGTTCGGCACGTCGGGCGGGAGTTACTCGGTGGACACGTCGTACGGCCTCTTGTTCGGGCATGGGCCCAGTCCTCAGCAACTCCTCGACCAGTACCGGGCCCAGGCGCTGAGCGATCGGAAGTCCTACCTTCCGGGGACGTACCTGCCGCTGTCTCAGGTCGACGACGTCAAGACGCCTGTGGTTGCCACGCCCGCTCTGCCGCTCACGGGCTTGGGGACGTTCCTCTCCCACGCCCACGTGTCAGTTGTCGCCCTGAACGACGTGACCCGCGACCTCGCGGCCAAGGGCGAGCAGGTCTTCATCTTCATCGGGCTCGTGGCGTGGGGCTTCGCCCGGTGGCGGCGACGCCAGTTCGGCCGCGACTTCTTCTTCCTCAGTCTCGCCAGCGTCGTCATGGTGGGCGCCATCACCGTGCTGCCTGGGTTATCCGTGAGCTACGGAGTCCTGCGTGCCTTCCAGCAGGCGCTCTTCCTCGTCGCCCCGGTGCTGGTGTACGGCTCGATCTTCCTGTTTCAACCGCTCGGCCGGGTGTGGGCCACGCGAGCAGCCAGCGTCGTGGCCCTCGTCATCATGTTCTCGACCATCGGGTTGATGCCCCAGCTCCTGGGGGGCTACCAGGCTCAGCTGAACCTCAACAACAGCGGGGTCTACTACGACGCGTACTACGTCCACGCCCAGGACATCGCCGCCTTGGACTGGTTGGACCAGCAGCCCGGCACGTTTCCCGCCGGCGTCCAGGCCGACCTCACCAGCGACCGCTGGACGTTCAAGAACCCCGCGAACATCAATGATGGCCAGATTGTCACCGACTTCTACCCAACCCTTTTGCGGAAATCGACCTGGGTGGTGCTCGGATACTCCACTGTCCACACGGGCGTCTCGTGGTTCGTGGAGAACGGCGATCTGACGCCCTACAAGTATCCTGTCGGCGTGCTCAAAGCCTCCAAGGACCTGGTGTACGACAATGGTGGTACCAGGATCTACAAGTGAGAGACGAGGACGAGGCGCAGGGGCGTTGTTGCTGCGTTGTCGAGAGCTGCGACCGCCTTTGCCACGCTCGGCCGGACCGAGCGCATCGCCGTGACAATGACAGGCTCGTTCCGTGACGTATCGCTCGCCGGGAAGGCGCGAACGCACGGTCTTGATGGTGACACCGTACTTCCCGCCCGAGGGCGGCGGATTGGAACGTTACGCCACGACGATCGCCGCCGGGCTCGTCGCTGACCACGGGTGGCGGGTGGTGTTCGTGACCTCCAGCGCGCGGGGCGCGTCGGCCGCGGTGACCGTTGAGGAAGGGTTCAAGGTATACCGGCTCCCCGCGCAGGTCACCCTGTCGCGGACACCGCTGGCCATCTCGTGGCCCCGCAGGGTGGCCACCATCGCACGCGACGAACAGGCGGCGCTGATCAACGCCCACGCGCCCGTCCCGGGCCTCGCCGACGCGGCCGCGATGACCAAAGGCCGGCGACCGTTCGTGCTCACGTACCATACCGGCCCCATGCACAAGGGCAAGGCCGTGGCCGACGGAGCCATCAGGCTCTACGAACAGACGTTGCTGCGCTACACCGCGCTGCGGTCCGACGTAGTGATCTGCAACTCCAACTTCGTGCGCGACGTTTTCGCTCGCGACTTCTCGGGCAAGTCGGTGGTCGTCCCTCCCGGCGTGGATGCGTCGGCCTTCCGACCTGGAGGCCCCAAGCGGGCCGGAGCAGTCCTCTTCGTTGCCCACTTGGACACGGGCATGGAGTTCAAGGGCCTCGGCACCCTGCTGGAGGCGGTCGCGGCCCTGGTCGCGGACGGCACTGAGGTGACCTTGGAAGTGGTCGGGTCCGGGCAGCTGCTGCCGTTCTACCGGAGCAAGGCCGCCGCCCTCGGTCTGGGTCCTGACCGGGTGCGTTTCAGCGGCCACCTCACCGGCCAGGACCTGGCGGACGCCTACCACCGCTCGTCGGTCGCTGCCTTACCCAGCGGCATCGAGAGCTTCGGCATGTTCTTGGCCGAGGCCATGGCCTGTGGGCTACCAGTCGTGGCCTCACGGACCGGGGGGATCCCCGACGTGGTCACGGACGGTGAGACGGGGTTGCTGGTCACCCATGGTGTCGTGGCCGAACTGTCCAACTCTCTGCGCCGCGTCGTCGAGGACCCGGTGCTGGCGGCCAGGCTGGGGAGCGCCGGACGCCGGCGCGCCGAGTCCGAGTTCGCCTGGGAGGCCCGCGCCCGGGCGACCCACGACGTGTTCGTGGGGACGTTGGACCGCGCCGCACCGGTCCGTCGGGTGAAATCGTCTCGCAGCGCTGCCCTTCTGATGACAACCGGGGGCGGTGCTGCGAGGCAAGGCGCGGGAGGTGGGCGGCGCTCGCTGCCCCTTCGGGAGCGAGCTGGGCGGTGGGCACGGGCGTCCGTCGGGCCAACTGTTCCCATTGGTCGCTCACGGGAGGGGGCGGGCGGGCCCGCACCCGCAGGGAACGGAGCCTCGGCCTCGCGTCGGTTTCGGGTGACCCAGGTTACCTCTCGGTACCCGCCCGACCTCGGGGGCATGGAGCGGGCCGTCAAGGAGCTGTCCGAGGCGCTGGCCGTAGAGCTCGGAGGGCCCGTGGACGTCGTCACTGGCTTCCACGGGCCGACCTCCACGGCGCAGGAGGGCCGGGTCCTCGTGCGTCGCCTGCGCTCCTTCGACGTCGGCGTCACGCCAGTCGTTCCCAGGTTGGTGTGGGAACTCCTCCGCCGTCCACGGCCCGACCTGTTCCACGTCCACGTCGCCCACGCGGGCACTCCCGAGGCCGTGGCCCTCGTGGCACGTCTCCGGGGGGTGCCGTTCATCGCCCACGTACACATCGACGCCGAGCCCACCACCTGGCTGGGCTTCCTCCTCGGTGGCTACCAGCGGGTGATACTGGCCAGGGTGCTGGCGGGCGCCGCCCTCGTCCTGGTCCCCACGAACAGCTACCGGCAGATGCTCATCGAGAAGTATCGGCTCGATCCGAACCGGGTCCGAGTCCTTCCCTACGGCACCCTCATGGAGACGCGGGAGATGGAGACGCGAGAGGCGGGGCGTCGCGTGCACACTGCCAGCGGTACGCGGATCCGCCTTTTGACCGTGGGACGGATGGCAAGGGAGAAGAACCTCCCATTGCTCATCGACGCGGTTGGCGCCCTCGTCGATGAGGACCACCTCGACGTGGAGCTCAACGTGGTCGGGGACGGACCGGCCCGCGAGGAGGTGGCCCGTCACGTCACCGATCATGGTCTGGGGTCACGGGTCCACCTGGTCGGGCGGCGCGACGGCCGCGCGCTGGTCGAGTCCTACGACAGCTGCGATCTCTTCGCGATGACGTCGCTCGTTGACTCGTTCGGCATCGTGTTGATCGAGGCCATGGCCCGCGGCATCCCAGTCATCGCTCCCGACATCGTCGGGGTGCGTGACGTGGTCATCGACGGGATCAATGGCCTGCTGGTGGAACATACCGTCGAGTCCGTGCGGGCTGCCGTGCTCCAGGTGCTCTTCGAGCCTGGTCTGCGCGAGCAGCTGATCGCGGGGGCGCTGAACCACGCCTCTCGCTATCAGTGGCCCGAGATCGTTCACCAGTATTTGCGCCTCTGCCGGGAGGCACACGTCATCCCAAGCGAGGTAGCGCCATCGTGAGGCTGACGGTACCAGTGGTTCCGATAACCACAGCCCTATTGCCAGTCGGATGCTGTGGTTGGAGGCGTCTTAGCCGCCGATCGCCAGTCGCCGGACCTGAGTCGAAGTGGGGAGGGCTCTTCTCGTCTCGAGCGGGACGAAGGTAAGGAGCGAGCGGGGTGCCAAGGTGCACCTGGACCCGGGAGCGTTCGTCTGCATCGGGTTCGCCAACCGCACCGCCATTCCGGCCTCGTTGCCCCTCGGGCTCGGCGCCGAGGTGTTCGTGAACGGAACAGCTCGGATCCAGCGCGGCTGCCGGGTGTTCGCGCGCAACGTCGGGCGCCTGAGCATGGGCTCACGCTCCTACGTCAACGACTGCTGGACGCTGACGTGCTTCGAGGAGAATCACATGGAACACCACCATCCCGGTCGCCGATATCCACGAGATCACGGTCGACGGCGTGGCGCGGGCGCGAACTTCACCGGCGCGGACCGAGGACGGCGTGTGGGTGGGCACCGGTGTCACCATTTTGCCCGGGCGTGACCGTCGGAGCGGGTGCCGTGATCGCCGCGGCCAGCGTGGTCACCGCAGACGTTCCGCCGGGTGCCTGGTCGCGGGGAACCCGGTCAAGGTCATCCGCAACGACGTCACCTGGAAGCAGTGAACTCCCCACGGGTCGGTCGGCCGCCCGGGCGACCGACCGTTCAGCCCAGGGCAGCGGCCAGGGCCCCCCAGGCGGGCTTCTGGCTCCCGTCGGCATTGAGGAGCCCGAAGTAGTCCGGATCGGTGGGACTGTCCTGGTAGGTGTAGAAGAAGACCTCCCCGATCCACGGTGTCGTCTTCGCCGCCTGAACAACCTGGGTGATCTCCTGAGCCTGGGCCGCAGTGCCGACTCCGTCGGGTCCGGCCGAGGGGGCCCCCACCTCGGTGACCCAGATCTGCTTGCCGCCGTCACCGTTGGCCGCCATGACGCTGCGGATCGACGGACTGGTCTGGTCCATCTGTGACCACCCCGACCAGGGCTCGTAGGTGTCGGCCAGAGCGGGGTAGCTGTAGGCGTGAAAGCCCACGGCGTCGAAGCTGCCGGCGGCACCGTCGGCGTACATGTCGGTCAGGAAGTCGATGGGGGCGTAGTCGGTCGCGTCGGTGGCTGCCGGGGACAGGCCTCCGCTGATCACCGTCGAGTCGGGTTGGGCCGCCTTGATGGCGGCGTACGAGTCCTTGAGCATGGAGGTGTAGAAGCTCGGATTAGGGGTTGGCAGCCAGAAATCCTGGATGTTGGGCTCGTTCCAGATCTCGTAGGCGTGCACTCCCATGGGCCCGTAGTGGGCCGCCACCTCACCGGCGAAGGTTGCGAAGGCGGTCGCCGATGTGGGCTGGGTGAAGGTGCCCCCCGAGTCGCTGCTGTTGGCCCAGGCTGGTGAGTCGTCAATGACCAGGTCGACGCTCATGCCGACCGACGCGGCGGCCTTCACCACCTCGTCAGTCGCCGACCAGTCGAACGACGATGCGCTCGTTGGCTGAATGTAGTCCCAGTCGGCGTCGACCCGCACCCATCGGAGGCCGATGCTCGCCATGGCGGTCACCGCCGCCGTCACCTGGGCGGGGGTCTCGCCAAGGAGCTCCGGCACACTCATGCCGAACAGAGCCGAACTGGGTGAAGGCGTCGACGCGGCGGTGGGTGTCGTAGTCGTTGTCGTGGTGGTGGATGTCGTTGTCGTTGTCGGCTCGTGCACCTGGAACACTCGGCTCAGGCCCACCGTCCCTCGCCCACTCGAGGGCTCCGTCGTCGTTGTCGTCGTTGTTGTCGTGACCGCGGTTGCCGTCGTGGTCACGGGTGTCCGCTGGTGGCGACCGGTCGAGCTGTATACCGGCTCGGTCCCCACAAAGATCACGAGTGGCAGCACGACGCCGACTATCACAGGAAGTCGCCAGAAGCTCCTGGCCACTGCCACACGGAAACTTCGGTGGTCCAAAAGTCCACGGCGTAACATCGCGTGACCATCCCCCTTCGGCAGCCCGGCCAACCCTGTGGGTCCCGGTGGCTTTGCGTCCCCGTCTCACGACGGGTTTGCCTTTATCGCTGAGTCAATCAAGCATAACGTGCGTCAAATTTCTAGGCAACCAGCATCCCGTTCGTGTCAGACGCGAAAACACTGGCCACATGGGCATTTCCGGGCAAGATGTTTGTTTCACCGTTGAGCGTTCGTTGACGTGGCGTTGCTCCGGTCCGTGTGAAGCAGCGGCCAACCTGGCACATTCGATGTGCCCGATGGCTCCTTTCAGAAGTCCAATGGCTCTCTCGGTACGGAGCGCGTCGCTGTCGGAATGTAGGCGCCCTTGACGAGTTCCGAGACCTCGTCGGCTTGCCCGATGTACTCGGGCAGCACGCGCCGCAAATGAGATTCGTACGCGTGCTCTTGGTGGACCAGCCGGTCGAACATGGTGATGATCTGAGTCTCGGTGACATCTTCGAGCGCCAGGACCCACTCTTCGAGCCCGAGGTCCCTCATGATCCCCCTCGACTTGTAGTGGTACTCGATGGTCATCGAAGGAACGTAGCTGATCAACGCGAAGATGACCGAGTGGAATCGCATGCCGACGAGGAAATCCAGGGACGAGTACAGACCGGTGATCTCCGTCGGGTCGCAACGCTCCTCGACGAGGATGGGGGTTCGACTTCCCTGACAGTAGCCGGCGATCCGCCGATTCACGTCCCGGTCGTCTTCATCGGCGAGCGCCGAGGTGTTCTGGGGGATGAGGACGACACGGAAGCGGGGGTTGCTGTGCACGTGGTCGATGAGCCGAGCCAAGGTGCGATCAAGCAGTTCCTGCCGAGGGGGGGGTAGCCAAACGCGCGCCGTCATGCCGACCACGACCTCATCGGGGCCCAGGGAGAGTCTGTCGCGCCAGCCGTCGCTAGGACCGGGCCGGAACGCAAACGCCGAGTCGACCGCCCGGCGCAACGTCGGGGCCGTCACACCAAGGGACTGAACGAGTGCATAACTGACGTCCTCGCGCACCAGCACGAGGTTCGCGTCCTGCAGGGCTCGTTTCGCACATCGGCGCTGGCGCTCGTGGCCGAACGGTCCGACGGACTGTGGGGCGAAGATGACCGGGTTGCCGAGGCGCTCAGCGAGGGTGATCGGGGCCAACGTGCAGTAGACGCTCAAGTCCCCGCTGACGGTCCCGGTGCCGTTCAGGTAGCCGCCGCTGCACGAGACGACCAGATCAGCATCCTCCAGGGCCTGCAACTCGGCCCGCACCTCGGTGGGAAACAGCCGAGCGACGAACCGGTAGCCGGCTCGGGTCCCTCTGAACCAGAGGAACCCGAGACAGGTGACAAAGACCTTTCTCAGCATGCGATTTGGTCGCGATATCTCCTCGGATGCCGACCATCGTCGCAGTGAGCCCAGGTTGCGCCGCTGTCTGAACGTCGGATGCTCCAGGGGATTTTCCAACGAGCTGATCTCGATCTCGCACCCTGGAAATGCCCGGTCCAATTGGTCGAGGAGCACACTGAGGAGTGCGGCGTCACCGACGGTTTCGCGTTGGATGCCGTTCACCACGAGGATCTTCATCGTCGTTGAACCGGATTCGGACCTGCAGGGCACCTACGGTGGGATCGGGAGCGGGAGAACCACGACCTCTTCACCTGCCGAGTGTCACGGACCACAGAAAAAATTGCCAATGCGCCTGACGTCTTTCAGCGAGAGCGGGAGACCACGGTAACCAGGGTGCAAGCCGTTCGGCCAATTGACCACGGCAAACCCATCTCGGATCGGGCTCGGCGGCGCCCCTGGTTCGAGCTTGCCGGGGGTGGTCGGACCACGCCGCGGCCGGTGCTCCCCTGGGGAGGATGGCGAAGGGCACGACGCAGGGCCGAGATCATCGAGCACCCGAGGAGCGTCTGTGACGACCGGTACCCCAGGGCACACTCATCATGCGGTCAACGAGTCCCCACACTTCGCCGACATGGGTCAGTCGTCTCAGGGTCGGAACGAATCATCGATGGCTCGCTCGCGCTCGTCCTGCCGGTCGACGCGGCCTGTGCCCGATGAGAATCAACACGGCCGCCAGCCGCCTGCGAGGTTCGAACACACTTCAGCGGTTGCGATGTGGTGACTACCCGACGCCGTTCCGGTCTGCGTGACTTGGGTCCCATTTACATAAACGGTGGTCGTACACTTGATGCTCCCGTTGGGGCCTTGGCGCTGAGCCGAGACTTTGAAGGAGTGAACGTTCGATGTGACAGGGAGGTAAGCCTGCCACGGGAGCGACCTACCGCCATTGCGGTTGGAGGAGTTCGTCCCGTAGGTAATGTTCACGCCCCCCGGTGTCGATCCTGAGCAGCTGAAGAACGCCGTTGGCGGAATTCTTTTGGCCGTCGTGGTGGTCGATGGCCTCGACGTCGTCGCCGTGGTCGTCGGTTGATGCTGTGTGGTCGTTGACGTGCTGGCGATCGTGGCAGCGTGGGTGGTCGTTGTGCTGGACGAGGTCGAGTTGATCTTCCTGCTGCCCCACGCGATCCCGGCGGCGAGCACGACGACCACGAGCGCGATGGCCGTCCAAAACCACCACCGTCTGACCACTGGCTTCTTGCCCACCGGAGGAGGTTCAGGTGGGGGCGGCCCGGCGGATCCCGACTTCCGACGGTGGCGGGCGGACTGCCGGCGTGCCTTCGTCCCTGGGGCGCGCGGAGAAGCCACCCTCGCGCGCTGGGATGGGGGTGGTGGGGGCGGCGGCGCCGCCGTCTCGGGCGGATACCACATGCCGTCGCTGGCTAGCCACCATCCCGGCCCTTGAGACGTATCGCTCACCTGGGACGCCCCTTCTCCATCCGATTTGGTGGCCCGTTCTAGCTGATTTGGTGGCCCGTTCTAGCTCAGCAACCCGCGTGGGCGCTCAGACAATGTCTGCCGTACCGAGGTCGTGAACAAACGAGAAAGGCTGATTCTGGTGTCGAGGGTGCGGTACCGCCGCCTCCGCCGGCACCTTGGCGGCGGCCGCGGTGGGCATCCCGTCGCTCTGGCGACGGCGGGCAGCGTGACGGTGGTCAGACGCGGTGCAACGAGTTCAGTGGACTCAACCGGGTGACGAGCGTGAGCGTCGCAGACCGCGAGCATGCCAAAGCCTTTGTCTCGACGAGCTCCTCACTGCTACCGCCACTCGTATGACGCTTGTCATCTTCGTTGACATGTCCACCGCCCTTCGTGTAGGAAACGGGGCTGCAATGATGCCGACCAGCGGTAGCGTTCCAAGCAACTTTAAACCATCTTTCTGAGTTCGACGCCAGGCCTCCGGTGTTTGTTGTTCGGGCGTGTCATCCAGCAACACTTTCCTCTCAGTTTGTCCGGTGATGTCGTCTCGCTTCCATGATTGGGACCGGTCTCACCGTCAGGGGGGTGTAGTTCGAGCTACGCTCGGAGTCCGACCGACCTCCCGTTCCTCGGGATTTCCGCTCGGGCCGTCAGCCGCCGGGGGTGATCTGGATGACCCTTCGGAGTGGCTCTTTGGAGTGTGATTCGGGTGCACATCGGGGTTCCAGAAGTGCGAAGACTCGGCTCGGACGTCGAGTACTCCGTTCGCTACTCATGGGCGAGCGGTGGGCGATCCCCTGGTGACGAGCGAGCTCTCGGCGACAGCGATCCGTCACTTTGGTACCGGGTCCCGGCCGAATACGAGGAGATGGTGTCGCCGAGGGCCGATGCCGCTCTGGTTGCCCTGCTGATCCCCGCGATGGTGGCAGGAGAGGAGCTGCAGGTCGAGGGTCCGGTCAGCGATGAGCTGGTGTTTCGCTTACGTCACGGCTACCAGCACGGCCTGCAGGCGGTCATCCCAGCCCTCCGGTCCATCGAGGTGGTCGCCCGGCAGCAGGTGCCGGCTGAGCCGAGAGCGACCGGAGTGGCGACGGGGTTCTCGGCGGGCGTCGACTCGTTCACCGTGTTGGCAGACCACTTCTACGAACCCGAAGTGCCGCCGGCACTCAGGATCACCCATCTGCTCTTCAATCGGGTGGGAAGCCACGATGACGCCGGCGACGCGGAGAGAGCGCTCTTTCTCGATCGCTTCAACCGGGCTTCACGTGTCGCCGACAAGATCGGGCTTCCCTTCATCCCTGTCGACACCAACGTCATGGACGCGTATCGAGGAACGGGACTTGACTACCAGCAGACACATACGCCAAGAAATGCTTCCGTCGCCTTCCTGCTACAGCGGGGCGTCGGCCGGTGGCTCTACGCCTCCGCGCTGCAGATGCGGCACATCAAGGTAGCCAAGTTCTTCGACATCACCGTCATCGATCCGATCGTCCTTCCGTTGCTCTCGACCTCTTCGCTCCTGCTCGAGTCCCACGGAGGCCAGTACACGAGGTTCGACAAGACCATGCGCATCTCCGAGCTCCCCGACACGTACTCGTCGCTCGACGTATGCGTCAGCGGCACGTTCGGGCCCAACTGTTCAAAGTGCTTCAAGTGCCTGAGGACGATCGCCACCCTCGAGATCGGTGGAGTGCTCGACCGATACGTGGACGTGTTCGATCTGGACGTCTACCAGCGTCATCGGGACACGTACCTCGCCCTGGCCCCGCTGAGCAGGGACCCAGTGATCAAAGAGCTCGTGGCCGAGGCGAGGCGACGAGGTTTTACCCTTCCGCGCCCGTCGTTGCGGCGTGTTTCCCCCACCGTCTACCGGCATGCCAAAGGCGAAGCAATGCGTCACGGCGAACAACTCCTGAAGAAGCTGAGAGCCACCGAGTGATGGGCCTGGAGGCTTCCGATCGGAGCCGCGACGAGGGGTGAACATCACCACTCCAAGGGCGGACGAATGAAAATACACATCGACGTAGCAACGGGCTCCGGGGACGGCGGATATCCGGTTGAGGCCGAGCGCCGCACCGACGAGCGGGGGTCCGGGAGGTGCGTCGGCACTTCGGTTGGGCGCTAACCCGAACGCAGACGGCCCTTGATCGTGCCGAGCATTTCGAGCGGTCGTGGAAGCGGAAAGAGCCGTACACGCGTGGTCAACTCGACGCCATCGCGAATGACTTGAAGCTCCACTACCTCTCGTGGTCGGTGACGAACCTGGATGTAGTCGGTCGCGGTGCGTGCCACCGCGCATTCCGAAACGCCGTTCACCGCGCAAAGGATATCGCCAACCTGCAGATTGGCTCTGGTGAGGCGGGCGACAAGGAGAACTTCTCCGATGCGAGACGCGAAGGAACCTGGGTCCAGACCGAGGGATGCCTTCTCTGCCGTAGAGATCGGGTCCGAACTCGCATACGGGATACTCCGCACCATGTCCGGCAGTCGTGCCGCGTGCCACCTCGTCGGATCATCGGATCCGGGATCGAATCGCGCGTGTTCGATCAAATCCAGGACCTGCGGTCGCCGCGGCACGTCGAAGATCAGATGTGTCCGAACGGCATCCCCATTTGTGACCGCGTGTTCCACCTGATTGTCGAACGTCCAGACCTCTCCTACGGCAAGATGCTTCGACCTGCCTTCAGAGAGAAGGAACGCCCCATCGTTGGTGACGATCGGCACGTGTATACGAAACGGGTCGTACCACGAGAGATCACTGTCAACGTGGGGTCGAGTGACACCGAGGGGCTTCATCCGGAATATGAACGCGTGATTTGTCCCGCCAAACGGACCCGACTTCCCGATGAGCCATCGGATGTAAGGGAGTGTGTTCAAAACGTCATGGTCGACGCTGTCGGATCCGACAAAATCTCCGGCGTTTCCTTGCCTTCCACCGCGTAGCAGCACCATGTTCGCGCTGCAGTGGACGTCCCAATGGGTACTTGCCCACGCCTGCGGTGGTACGGATCGATAGTCCTCAATGAGGCGCTCGACGTCCACGGTCACCGGGAGTTGGAGAAAGGACCGCTTCAGCTTGTCGGATTTTGCACTAATGCTGCTCATGAGATTCTCCGGCGTCGAGCGGCATCTTGTCACTTCCGGGCACGGGCGGTCAGATTGGTGCCCACCACTGGGCTCGATTCGGCAGGGGTCAGGTGCGGCGCCATCCTCCTCAGCCAGCCGGGCGGCAATCCATCACAGAGAACCCCGACCCGAGCCGGGTCCAGGACTCGACTCTGAGCCCGCTGGCGGCGGCGAGAATTTGGTACTCCTGTTGCGTCCGCTCGCGCCCTCCCACGTAGACGAGCATGCGAAGATCCTGGTCAGACTCTGGTTCCAGGTCGTAAGGTTGCTCGATGACGAGGACGCGCCCATGCGAACCGGCAGCGATGCGACAGTGCCGCAGGATGGTAACGGCCTGCTCGTCATTCCAGTCGTGCAGGATCCAGCTCAGCAGGTAGGCATCGGCTACCGGTGGTACGTGGTCGAGAAAATCGGCCTCCACCACGTCGCAGCGATCGGCAAATCCAGCATCCTCCATCGCTTGGCCGGCCCGGCGGGCGACGTCGGTGAACTCGATGACGGTTCCCGTCATGGCGGGGTGATGGCTGAGAACGCTCCGCAGCAGCTCGCCACTGCCCCCCCCGACGTCCGCAACGCGAGCAACTCCAGCCCAGTCGTACCGCTCGGCGAGCAGCGGACCCACTTCCCTAGCATGGGTGTTCATATCCGCGTCGAAGGACGCCGCGAGAAGCGGCTCTTTCCCCATCTGTTGCCAAAGCTCCTCGCCGTGAACACTTGCGTATGCCGGCTCACCAGTGAGCACGGAGTGCATCATCCCTGCCAGAGCGGCCTCGAATCGGGACGCTTTCCCCGTAACTTGAAAGTGCAAGTGTGGGCCGTTCGGCTCGTCGGACCGCAAGAGCTCACCGACCGCCGTCAATCCCAGTGTGGACGACGTCGGCGCCGTGAAGACGCCGCGGTTGACCAGGTGGCGCGACAACCGAACGAACGCATCGCGATCCGCTCCCACGCGCAACGCCAGTTCGTCCACATCCGTGACCCCGGCTGCGATCAGATCGGGAACACCGAGCGAGGCGACCACTCGCACGGCTTGTCTCGTCACCAGGTTCCGAACGTTGGTTATCTCTTCGAGCTGTTCCGCCGGGGCCGAGGTGAGAAGCCTTGCGTGCAAGCCCTGGCTGAACCGGACCAGGAGCGCGTCGGCAAGTTGGCGCCGGCCGGCGGCAGATCTCAGCTGAGCCTGCACCCGCTCGAATCGGATTTGGCGTCGTGATCTCACGGCTGGCGTCGCGACAGCTCGGTCGGATCTACCACGTCGGTAAACAGGATCGTCGCGCCTTCGTTGCTCAAGATAACCCCCGCCAGGACGACCCCAGTGTAGACGACCGCCCGAATGGCCCGTCGAGACCAGCAGAAGTGGTCTTGGCAGCCATCAACGGGCCTCCGGGTCCGCCGGCGGTTTGCGCTCGCGAGCCGCGATCACTGCTGGCCGAGAGGACGTCAGTCGCGACGCGCCAAGATGCCGCCGTGTTGGCCCAGCGTGGGTTGGTGGCCTAAGTTCCTCAGCGGCTCTCTGACGCGGTGTCAGGACCGTGACCGAGGAGATTCCGGCACACCCATGCCCATCGATGTGGTCCAAGAGCACGGCGGGATCACCGAGGTGGTCATCGACCACCCGCCGGTCAACGCGCTCGACGTCGCGGGTTGGTTTGCCCTGGCCGACGCCCTGCTCGCGGCGGGCCGGGTACCTGCCAACCGGGTGGTGGTCCTCCGCGCCACGGGACGGGGCTTCTGCGCTGGCGTCGACATCAAGGAGATCAACGCCAAGGGCGACGAGGCGCTCGTCGGGGTGAACCGCGGCTGTGCCGCCGCCTTTGCCGCCGTCTACGACTGCGAGGTGCCCGTCATCGCCGCCGTGCAGGGTTTCTGCCTCGGGGGAGGCATCGGCCTGGTGGGCAACGCCGACATGGTGATCGCCGCCGAGGACGCCACGTTCGGGCTACCCGAGGTCGACCGGGGGGCGCTGGGCGCAGCCACCCACCTCGCCCGCCTGGTCCCCCAGCACGCCATGCGCAAGATGGTGTACACCGCCAAGCCGATCACCGCCGCCGAGCTGGCCTCCTACGGGTCGGTCGCCGCCGTCGTGCCGCCGGACCGCCTTCGGGCGGCCGCACTCGAGTTGGCCGCCGAGATCGCCGCCAAGAGCCCGACCATCATCCGCCGGGCCAAGGAGTCGCTCAACGGGATCGACCCCGTCGACGTGAAACGCAGCTATCGCTTCGAGCAGGGCTTCACCTACGAGCTGCACGTGCGGGGCGTGGCCGACGAGCAGCGGGCCGCCTTCGTCGAGAAGCGCGACGCTGACACGTCGAGGTGACGCTGGTATGAGGGCGACCTGATGGCCGACAAGCGCATGACCGTCGACGAGATCGTCGGCGAGCTCGAGTCGGGGATGACCATCGGGATCGGCGGCTGGGGCTCGCGCCGCAAGCCGATGGCCGTCGTGCGCGCCATGTGCAACTCGGACCTCGACGACCTGACCATCGTTGCCTACGGCGGCCCCGACGTCGGCCTGCTGTGCGCGACCCGCAAGGTTCGCAAGGTGGTCTGCGGGTTCGTCACCCTCGACTCCATCGCGCTCGACCCCCACTGGCGGGCAGCCCGCCAGCACGGCCAGGTCGACGTGATGGAGGTCGACGAGGGCATGCTCTTCCTCGGCCTGCAGGCGGCGGCTTGGCGGATCCCCTTCCTCCCCACCCGGGCCGGTCTGGGTTCCGACGTCCTCACCGTGAACCCTGATCTGCGCCTCGTCCGCTCCCCGTACGGTGCGGGGCACCCGTACCTCGCCGACCCGGCCGACGCCGACCTCGAGCTGGTTGCCATGCCGGCCCTCCATCTCGATGCGGCCATCGTCCACACCAACCGGGCCGACCGCGCCGGTAACGGTCAAGTGCTGAGCCCCGACGCCTTCTTCGACCCGTTGTTCCTCGGTGCCGCCGAGCGCCGCTTCGTCACGACGGAGCGCATTGTCGAGAACGGCACCCTGGCCGACCGGGCCCACTCGCTCTCGACCGTTCCCATTCACCGCATGCTCACCGACGGCGTGGCCGAGGCGCCCGGCGGAGCGCACTTCACGGCCAACCCCCCCGACTACGGACGCGACGAGGCCTTCCAGAAGGAGTACGCGACTGCCGCGACTGCCGCGGCCGAGTGGGAGGCCTTCGCCCACCGCTACGTGCTCGTCGGCGAGCGCGAGTACCAAGCCCGGGTCAAGGAGCGGCAGGCGCAGTGAGCGGCGGCGGCGTCACCCGAGCCGAGTTCTGCGTCGTGGCGTGCGCCGAGGCCTGGCGTGGCGCCGGAGAGGTCATGGCCAGCCCCTTCGGCACCATCCCCTCGCTCGGCGCTCGCCTGGCCAAGCTCGTGTTCGCCCCAGACCTCGTCCTCACCGACGGCGAGGCGGCCCTGATGGTCGGCGCGCCGCCCATCGCCACCAAGCCCGGCGAGCTGGTACGCGAGGCCGCCATGCCCTACCGCAGCGTGTTCGACGTGGTCTGGTCCGGTCGCCGCCACATCATGATGATGGCGAGCCAGATCGACCGCACGGGAAACCAGAACATCTCGGCCATCGGGCCGCACGACCGGCCCAAGGTGCAGCTGGTGGGCGTGCGCGGCGCGCCGGGCAACTCGGTCAACCACCCGACCAGCTATTGGGTCCCGGACCACAGCGTGCGCACCTTCGTGGAGACGGTCGACGTGGTGAGCGGCGTCGGCTACGCCCGCGCCGTCGCCGCGGGCCCAGCGGCCACGCGCTTCCACGACATCCGCCGCGTCGTTTCCAACCTCGGCGTATTCGACTTCGAGACGCCCGAACGCACCATGCGGCTGCGCTCGCGTCACCCCGGCGTCACGGTCGCCGACATCGTCGACGCCACGGGATTCGAGCTCGTTGTCCCGGCGGAGGTGGACGAGACGCGCCTCCCCACGCCCGAGGAGCTCGATCTCGTGCGCGTCGTGCTGGACCCGGGCTCGCTGCGCGACCGCGAGGTGCGGAGCTGACCGCGGACAACGGGCCCACGCTCCATCCCGCACTGCACACCGAGCTGTGCGAACAGGTTGGCCTGCGCGTCCCCCTCGTGCAGACCGGCATGGGCTGGGTCGCCGGTCCCCGACTCGTCGCCGCCACCTGCGAGGCCGGCGGTCTCGGCATCTTGGCCTCGGCCACCATGACGCTCGACGAGCTCGCGGGAGCGATCGCCCAGGTACGCGACCGGACGCAGTCTCCCTTCGGCGTCAATCTGCGCACGGACGCGGCCGACGTACACGAGCGCATCGAGCTGATGATCGAGACCGGGGCCCGGGTGGCCAGCTTTGCCCAGGCCCCGAACCCCGCTCTCGTGGCCCGCTGCAAGGAGGCGGGCCTCTTCGTCATGCCTACGGTCGGCGCCCGGCGCCACGCCGAGAAGGTGGCGGAATGGGGGGTGGACGCCGTCATCGCCCAAGGGGCCGAGGGGGGTGGCCACACCGGGAGCGTCCCCACGATGCTCCTGCTCCCCGAGGTCGTCGACGCCGTGGGCGACCGCGTCCTGGTGCTCGGGGCCGGCGGGTTCTTCAGCGGACGGGGCCTGGTGGCCGCATTGGCCTACGGCGCGTCCGGGATTGCCATGGGTACCCGCTTCCTGCTGTCCGCCGAGAGCCGGGTGCCCGGCGCCGTCAAGGACCTGTACCTCGAGACCCCCGTGACGGGAACCGTGGTGACGACCAAAGTCGACGGTGCGCCGCAACGCGTGGTGCGCACCGATCTGGTCGACCACCTGGATTCGCAGTCGTGGCTGCGCGCCCTGCCCCGCGCGCTGCACAGCGCCTACCGCTTCCGTAAAGACACCGGCGCCACGTTCGGGTCACTGCTACGCGAAGGGCACGCCATGAAGCGGGGCAACGAGCTCACGTGGGCGCAGGTGGTCATGGCGGCCAACGCGCCGGTCATGACGAAGGCCGCGCTGGTCGAAGGGCGAACCGATGTGGGCGTGCTACCAACCGGTCAGGTCGTGGGTGTGCTGCGCGCGTTGCCCAGCGTCGCCGAGATCGTGGACGGCATCATGGCCGAGGCCAATGCCGTGCTCCGCGGGTGGTGCGCCCGGACCTAGACGCCGTCGCCGGCTGCCGCGTTGCCCTGGGACACACGGCGCAGCAGGTTCGAGACCCGTTGGTGGGTCACGCCGAAGAGATGGGCGATGCTCGGGATGCTCTGTCCCTCGGCCCGCAGCGCCACCACCAGTGAACGACGCAGGTAGCCGCTGGCCTCGGACTGCCGGCGCAGGATCGTGCTCACCAGCTGCACCGTCCCCGGCTCGTCCTCGTCCCCGAGGATGGCCTTCCACTCCCGCCCGTTTTGCCGGGCAAGGCGTACCTCGGCGATGCGCTTGGAGAGCAGTCGCTCACTCTCGGCGTTCTCCCGCAGCACGGATTCCAGCTCGTCGAGCGCGTTCAGCACCTCGTCCGACCCTGTCCCGCCGCTCCGGTCGTCAGTCTGGTCCGGCATTGAGATATCTGCTCCTCTTCGCTGCTCCTCGTCCCGGCGCAGCTCAATCGCATCAGTGGCCAACATGCAATGGATCCTCCAATCACAGCGTCGTTCCGCGCCGACCCGAATCAGACGACTCACGCGCTCCCCAGCCTAAGCAGACCGTGACCGCGATTGGCGTCAACCAGGCCAATACCCCAATCCGCTGGGATCACACACAATGCGGCCACTCGAGGTCGAACTCGCCCCCTACCAGGGTTTCAGCGGCTGAGCAGCACCGAGGACCCGTGCCCGAACAATCCTTGGTTGGCCGTGACCGCCACGGTGGCTCCCTCCACCTGGTGCCCGGTGGCGGTGCCGCGGAGCTGCCAAACGCACTCGCAGACCTGGGCGATGGCCTGGGCCGGGATAGCCTCGCCGAAACACGAGAGGCCGCCCGAGGGGTTCACCGGCACCCGGCCGCCGAGCGTGGTGACGCCGTCACGCAGCAGCTTCTCCGCCTCGCCCTCACCGCATAGGCCGATGTCCTCGTACCAGTCGAGCTCGAGCGCGGCGGAGAGGTCGTAGACCTCGGCCAGGCTGACGTCCTCGGGGCCGATGCCGCCCTCGGCATAGGCCGCCGTGGCGATCGAGGGCCGGAACCCGGCGGCGGCCGGCCCCGCGTCAGCGACGCGGGCGAACGCAGCGGCGGAGTCGGTCGAGAAGTTCGGCATCTCGATCACGGTATTGGGGAAGGTGGGGGTGACGGTCGACACCGCGTCGATCGTCACCGTCGGCCCGGTGCCGGCGTGGCGACGGGCGAACTCCATGCTCGAGAGAACGAGCGCGGCCCCGCCGTCGGAGGTGGCACAGATCTCGAGGAGGCGCAGGGGGTCGGCCACCATGGGCGAAGCCAGCACCTCGTCGACGCTGACTTCCTTGCGATAGCGCGCGTAGGGATTGGACAACCCGTGGCGGGCGTTCTTCACCTTGACCAGCGCGAAATCCTCCTCGGTCGCGCCGAAGCGGTCCATGCGCCGACGCGCGTAGAGCGCGAAGTAGGTCGGGTTCGTCGCTCCCATGAGATGGAACCGCAGCCAGTCCGGGTCGTCCTTGCGGTCACCCCCCACTGGAGCAAAGAAACCCTTCGGTGTCGTATCGGCGCCGACCACCAGCGCGACGTCGCACAGTCCGGCCAGGATCTGCGCCCGAGCGTTGGCGATGGCCGCGGCGCCCGAGGCGCAGGCGGCATAGACGCTCGAGACCCTCGCCCCGGTCCAGCCGAGGGCCTGGGCGAACGTTGCGCCCGACACGAACCCCGGATACCCGTTGCGGATCGTGTCGGCTCCCGAGATGTACTGCATGTCGCGCCAGCGGAGCCCGGCGTCGGCCAGCGCGTCGCGCGCTGCGGCGAGCCCGTACTCGACGAAGGGGCGCCCCCACTTGCCCCACTCGTGCATGCCGGCGCCGAGCACCGCCACCTTCTTGTCATCGGGCATCGTCAGGCCTCCCCGCCGGGTGTCCCGGCACCGAGCGGTCGCCACTTCCAGACCAGGTAATCGCAGCCGTCCTCCGAGTAGAGCGTGTCGATGACCAGCTCGACCGCGTCGCCAACCCGCAGGTCGTCGACCGTCACCCCGCCCACGACCTGGCCCATGACCACGAGTTTCTCCGCCGCCAGCTCGACCGCGGCCAGGCAGAAGGGGACGTAGGGATCGGCGGCCACGTACGGGGGTGGCGGCTCGTAGCGGGCATCGGTGTAGGACCAGATGCGGCCCCGTCGGGAGAGCTCCACCGTCTCGAACGAGGTGGAGGCGCAGTCGGGATTGCGACAGAAGCTCGTCTCGGCGGGAAAGGCGTACGTCCCGCACTCCGCGCAGCGGGACCCGAGCAGGGCCGGAACCCCACCGTCCTCACCTGTCGTGAACCAGCCCTCGACGGCGGGCACCCGAGTGGCGCCGGCCATCAGCCGAGCCGCTCGATGATGGTCGCGTTCGCCTGCCCACCGCCCTCGCACATGGTCTGGAGCCCGTAGCGGGCGTCCGTGCGCTCCATCTCGTTCAACAGCGTCGCCATGAGGCGAGCACCAGAGCAGCCGGTCGGGTGGCCGATGGCGATGGCCCCGCCGTTGCGGTTCACCCTCTCCATGTCGGGGCGGAGCTCGCGCTCCCAGGCCAGCACGACGGACGCGAAGGCCTCGTTGATCTCCACCACGTCCATGTCGTCCAACGACAGCTTCGCCTTGGCCAGCACCAGCTGGGTCGCCGGGATGGGCGCGGTCAACATGATCTGGGGATCGTTGGCCGCCACGGCGAAGGTGTGGAAGCGCGCCCGTGGGCGCAACCCCAGCGACGACGCCCGCTCCTCGCTCATGATGAGGACGGCCGCCGCCCCGTCGGAGATCTGTGACGACGTCCCCGCCGTCACGGTCCCCGTCTCCGAGAACGCCGGCTTCAGCGCGGCCAGCTTCTCGAACGAGGTGTCCCTGCGGACGCCCTCGTCGACCTCGAGCAGCCCGCTCACCTCGGCCCACCCCGGAACGTCGGGGTGCATACGAGCCGCGAGCGGAACAAGCTCGTCGGCGAAACGTCCCTCGTCGGTGGCGCGAACGGCGCGGCGGTGCGAGCGCAGGGCGAACTCGTCCATCTCCTCGCGCGAGATGTTCCAGCGCCGGGCGATCTCCTCCGCGCACTCACCCTGGTGGACGAGCGCGAAGCGCTGCAGGTACAACGGGCCGTAGGCCTCGCCCGGGCCGGGCTCGGTGGTGGACCCGATGGGGACACGGCTCATCGACTCCACCCCGGCCCCGATTGCGACATCCATCGCACCCGCCATGACCGCCTGGGCCGCGAAGTGGATCGCCTGCTGCGCCGAGCCGCACTGGCGGTCGACCGTGGTCCCGGGGACCGATTCCGGGAACCCGGCGGCCAGGGCGGCGTTGCGGGCGATGTTCATCGCCTGCTCCCCGACGGTCATGGTGCAGCCCATGACGACGTCCTCGACCACGGAGGGATCCAGGTCGTTGCGGGCCAGCAGTGCCGCAAGCGGCTGCGCGGCCAGGTCAGTGGCATGCCAGCCCGAGAGGCGCCCCCCGCGGCGCCCCACGGGTGTACGGACGGCGTCGACGATCACGGCATTCGGCATACGGAGACCAATCCTGACGCCGAATCAGACCCGGCGCCAACCGTGGTGAGCTCCATCCTCGTCCCGACGTCGTGACATGAAGGTCGTGCGCACAGGTCCCGCCGTCGCGCGTCCCGCCTGCGTCGTTGCGCATCACCGTGCCGGCCGCCTGGCCGAACGCCAACCCATCGCCGTCCTGGTCCGGCCGGCCTGGGTCCTCGCATCTGGTGTCTTTGGGTGGTGGGCGCGCGTGACATGGGCCATGCTCTGTGACCATGGGAACGCCAACCGGGAACGATCCGCCGAACGTCGATGCACACACCTCGGTCCGTGAAATCGATCGTCCGCCGGGGTGAGGACACCTTGACACAGCGACGGCATCGGTTCGGCAACCGCCCGGAATGCCCACGCTGGCGGAGCGAAGAGCGGGATGACGCCCGGTGAGCAAAGGGCGAGTCCTCATTGTGACGCACTACTGGCCCCCTCACGTCGGCGGTATCGAGACGGTGGCCACGGAGCACGCTCTTCGGCTGTCCGATCGCGGCTGGGATGTGAGAGTTGCAACGAGCCGCCTCGGCGGGGATCAGGCGCGCGAGCGCCTCGGCCCGGTGGACGTACAGCGCTTTCGCTGTGCCAATTTCCTGGAGCGGGTGTTCAACGTCCCGGTGCCGCTGATGAGCCCGACGATGCTGGCGGGCCTTCGGAAGCAGGCGGGCCAAGCGGACGTCATCGTGGCGCACGGCCACGTGTACCTGGGCACACAATTTGCAGCGCTCGCAGCGCGACGGACAGGGCGACCATTCGTCCTCGTGCAACACGCACCGTTCATCGACTATGGCTCCCTCATGAACAGTCTCGAGCGCGCCGCCGACCGCACTGTCGGTCGGAGGGTCATCCGCTCAGCTCGCTCCGTCATCGCCGTGAGCGAGTTCACCGCCGCTTTCGTACGTACCCTTGTCCCCGGAACTGACGTAGAGATTGTCCATTCGGGAGTCGACCGTCGTCGATTTCACGCGAACGATGCGGGTACGAAACAGGATCATCCGATTGTTCTCACCGTTCGGCGCCTCGTGCCCCGCAACGGTGTCGATTGCCTGCTTGAGGCTTGGCACCATGGGGGACTGAGCGAACGCGCGGCATTGATCGTCGGGGGGGCGGGTCCTGAGATCGAGAACATCCGAAGGCTCGCGGCGGATGATCCGAGCATTCGAATCGTCGGGTACGTCTCCGACGCCGAGCTTCCGGCTCTTTACCGCGAGGCTGACATCTTCGTCCTCCCGTCTCGGTCCGGAGAGGGTTTCGGACTTGTCGCCCTTGAAGCGATGGCGTCGGGGCTCCCGGTCATCGCAACCTCATCCGGCGGGGTGGTCGACATCGTCAAGGACGGCGTCAATGGCCGGTTGGTTCCGCCAAATGACGTGCCGGCCCTGGCCGATGCGCTCATCCAACTGGTCGACAACGCGCCCCTTCGAGCAGAATTGGCCAGGGGCGCACTCGATGCGGCCTGCACGTCGTCGTGGGACGAATCGATCGACTTGCTCGAGGAAACGCTCGTCAAAGCAATATCACGACGATGACGAGCGGTTCGATCAAGCAGTGACTCCATCGGCTCACCACCGCTCGGAGAGCCGGGAAGGCCCGGCGGAGGCGACGCGGCTGCGGACTCCAGCATGCGATCACGGGTTCTCGAGCGATTGGCACAGCCCAGGGCCCTGTGCGAGATTCGGCTCGCCATGGACCTGAGCTTCAGTCCCGACCAGGAGGCCTTCCGCGCCGAGGCACGGGCCTGGTTGGTCGCGCACGTCCCCGCCAAGCCCCTCCCCTCACTCGACACGGCGGCCGGCTTCGAGGCCCACCGGGCGTGGGAGCGCACGATGTGCGAGGACCGCTGGTCCGTCGTCAGCTGGCCGGTCGAATACGGCGGGCGCGACCTCGGGATCTTCGAGTGGCTCGTGTTCGAGGAGGAGTACTACCGTGCCCGCGCCCCACGCGGGTGAGCCAGAACGGCATCTTCCTGCTCGCCCCCACCATGCTCGAGTACGGGACAGCGGCCCAGAAGGCGCGCTACCTCCCGCCCATGGCGTCGGGCGACGAGATCTGGTGCCAGGGCTGGTCCGAGCCCGACGCCGGCAGCGACCTGGCCGGGATCCGCTCGCGTGCCGCGCGCACCGCGGCGGGCGACGGCTGGCTGCTCAACGGGCAGAAGACGTGGGCCAGCCGGGGCGCCTTCGCCGAATGGTGCTTCGGCATCTTCCGCACCGACCCCGAGGCCGAGCGCCACCGCGGGCTGACCTACTTCCTCGTCGCCATGGACTCGCCCGGGGTCACCGTGCGGCCCATCCCCCAGATCGACGGCGAGACGGGCTTCGCCGAGATCTTCTTCGACAACGTCGAGGTGCCCGAGGACCAGGTGCTGGGCGAGGTCGGCGCCGGCTGGTCGGTTGCCATGGCCACGGCCGGCTCCGAGCGCGGTCTCTCCCTGCGCAGCCCGGCCCGCTACACCGAGGCCGCCAACCGCCTCGTGCGGCTCTTCCACCAACGCGGCGGGCCGGCCGCTTCCGTCGACGCGGTGGCGCAGGCGCACATGGACGCCGAGGCCTACCAGTTGCACACGTACTGGACAGCCACCAAGGCCACGCGGTGGCACGCGGTCGGGCCCGAGGCCAGCGCGAACAAGATCTTCTGGTCCGAGACCGACGTGGCCATCCAGAGCGCGGCCCTCGATCTGTTGGGACCCGAGGCCGAGGTGCTCGAGGGCGGGGAGCCCGGCGAATGGCTCGACGGCTACCTGTTCTCGCTGGCCGGGCCCATCTACGCCGGGACCAACGAGATCCAGCGCAACGTGGTGGCCGAGCGCCTGCTCGGGCTGCCGCGCGGCTGAGCCCGGAGGGCGGACCGACGATGGACTTCGCGTTCAGCGAAGACCAGGAGGCGCTGCGCCGGGGTGTGCGCACGGTGCTCGACACCGAGTGCAGCGTCGACGCTCTGCGCGCGTTCGCACTGGCCGACGAGGCCGCACGCGTCGAGATGTCCGAGAACCGCTGGGCCGTGCTAGCCGAGTTGGGAGCGCCGGCGCTCGTGGTGCCCGAAACGGCCGACGGACTCGGTCTGAGCGACGTCGACCTGGTGGGGGTCCTCGAGGAGGCGGGGTCGGCGTGCCTGCCCGAGCCGCTGCTCGAAACGGCCGCGCTCGCCGCTCCGACGCTGGCGGCGCTGCTGCCCGAACCGGCGGCAAGGGCCGCGCTCTCCTCGCTGGTCGAGGACGACGCCAGCTTCGCCGTGGGCGGCATCGAGGTGTCCCCCACCGGGATCACGTCGCCCACCGTGGTCACGGCAGACGGCACCTTGCGCACGCCCCGCGTCGTCGGCGCCCGCGACGCGGCCATCTTGCTCCTGGCCTGTCGCGACGCCGAGTCGGGCTGGCAACTTCACGCGGTGCCTGCCACGTCGTGCACGGCGCTGGCCACGCCCGCGCTCAGCCCGTCGCGCGACCTCGCCACGGTGCAGTGGCCGCTCGGCTCCGACACGCTGTTGGCCTACGGCGTGGCGGCCGAGGCGGCAGCGGCGTTGCTGGCCGACCGCGCCGCCGCCGGTACCGCCGCGCTCCTCGTCGGCCTGGCCGACCGCATGCTCGCCATGGCCGCGACCTATGCCAGGGAGCGCCACCAGTTCGGCAAGCCCATCGGCAGTTTCCAGGCGGTCAAACACCTCCTCGCCGACGCACGGGTCGCACTCGAGTTCGCCCGTCCGGCCACCTACCGCGCCGCCTGGTCGCTCGCCACCGCGCAGCCGACGCTCTCGCACGACGCGTCCATGGCCAAGGCCATGGCGTCCGACGCGGCCGACCTCGCGGCGCGGGTGGCCCTCCAGGTCCACGGCGCCATCGGCTACACGTGGGAGTGCGACCTCCACTTCTTCTTGAAGCTGACCTGGGCGCTGTCGCGTGCCTGGGGCGACGCCGCCACCCACCGGCGCCTCGTCCTGGCGCAGGTGAGGCGGACCGCCTGACGCTCATGTCCGATTCCCGCCAGTAATCGTCGCCGCTTCGTGCCACGCTGGCACGCGTGATCGAGGACCCGGACCGTTGCTACCAGGCGGCGCAGAGCAAGGACGCCCGCTTCGACGGCTGGTTCTTCTGCGCCGTCACCTCGACCGGGATCTACTGCCGACCCAGCTGCCCGGCCCGCACGCCGAAGCGCCAGAACGTCCGCTTCTACCCGACGGCCGCCGCCGCCCAGCAGGCCGGCTTCCGCGCCTGCCTGCGCTGCCGGCCCGACGCCACCCCTGGCTCGCCGGAATGGAACGTCCGCGCCGACGTCGTGGCCCGGGCCATGCGGCTCATCCGTGACGGCGTCGTGGACCGCGAGGGCGTCGAGGGCCTGGCCCGGCGCCTCGGCTACAGCACGCGCCAACTGAACCGCCTCATCACGGCGGAGGTCGGGACCGGACCCCTGGCCCTGGCGCGGGCCCAGCGCAGCCAAACGGCGCGCATCCTGCTCGAGACGACCGACCTGCCCGTCGCCCACGTCGCCTTCGCCGCCGGCTTCGCCAGCGTGCGCCAGTGCAACGACACGGTGCGCCAGATCTTCGCCGACACGCCGAGTGGCCTGCGGGCTCGGGCGGCTCGGAGCGCTCGGCCGGGCCCTGCCACCGCAGGCCCGCTCGAGGGTGCCTCCCAGGCCATCCGCCTGCGCCTCCCGTGCCGACGGCCGTTCAGCCCGGCGTCGGTGCTCGAGTTCCTCGGCGTGCGCGCACTGCCCGGGGTGGAATCGTTCGAGGGCGCGTCGTACCGGCGCACGTTGCGCCTGCCCCGGGGGCACGCCGTCGTCACCCTCGCCGCGCCGGCGACCGACGTCGCTCCCGATCGGACGGCGGGACCTCCCTACGTGGAAGGCGAACTGGTGCTCTCCGACCTCCGCGATCTCACCACCGCGGTGTCGCGCTGTCGCCAGCTGCTCGACCTCGACGCCGACCCCGTCGCCGTCTGTGAGGCCCTGAGCGGCGACGCCCGCCTAGGTGCGCTCGTCGCGCGCGACCCGGGCCGCCGGGTACCCGGCACCGCCGACGGCTTCGAGCTCGCCGCGCGCGCCGTCATCGGCCAGCAGGTCTCCGTGCCCGGGGCGCGCACGGTGGCCGGTCGGCTCGTGCGGGCAGCCGGAGACCCGCTGCCCGGGCCCGACGGCACCCTCACCCACCTCTTCCCGACCCCGTCGGCGCTCGCCAGGCTGGCCCGGCGTGATCCGGGCGCGTTCGCCATGCCGGCCGGACGCCGTCGGGCCCTCCTCGCCCTGGCCGAAGCGGTCGAGCGCGACGACGTCGTGATCGACCCGGGCGCCGACCCGCACGAGTTGCGCCGCTCGCTGGTTCGACTCCCGGGCATCGGCCCGTGGACGGCCGAGTACGTCGCGATGCGTGCCTTGCGGGACCCCGACGCGTTCATGCCCACCGATCTCGGCATCCGCCGGGCGGCGCGGACCATCGGTCTGCCCGAGGACCCGGCCGGCCTCGTGGCCGCCGGCGAGGGCTGGCGGCCGTGGCGCAGCTACGCCATGGCGCACCTGTGGTCGCTCCCGGCACCGGCCACCGAGATCCCGACCAAACCCGTGAAAGGACGTGCCGCATGACGACCGCCGCCACCGCCACCATGCCCCTCGACACACCGATCGGCCGCCTCGTGCTCGAGTGCGACGGGGACATGCTCGTCGGCATCTGGCTGCCTCAGGAAAGCCGGCACGGGCGCCGCGACGTCGAGGACGTCCCACCCGTCCTGAAGGAGACGGCGACCCAGCTCGAGGAGTACTTCGGCGGTGCGCGCACCGAGTTCGACCTCCCGATGGAGCTCGACGGCACGCCGTTCCAGCGCGAGGTGTGGGCCGAGCTGACTCGCATCCCCTATGGCCAGACCATCAGCTACGGCGAGCTGGCCCGCCGGGTCGGACGACCGAACGGCCCACGGGCCGTGGGCCAGGCCAACGGGCGCAACCCGATCCCCGTCGTCGTACCCTGCCACCGCGTGGTGGCGAGCAACGGGATCGGCGGCTACGGCGGGGGGCTCGCCGTCAAGCGCGCCCTGCTCGCGGTGGAAGGCGTGCTCGTGGACTGAGCCGCGTGCGGACGGACCTGATCGAGGTGCGCCGGGATGTCTAAGGTGCGGCGGTGGAAACCGCCCAGAGTGTGCGCGACGCGTTCGACCTGACGGGCCGGGTGGCCCTCGTGACCGGTGCCGGCGGCGGGATCGGTCGCACCACCTCTGAGGTGCTGGCCGCGGCCGGCGCCACCGTGGTCTGCGCGGACATCGACGCCACGGCCGCGGCCGAGACAGCGGCCGCCGTCTTGGGTCAGGGCGGGAAGGCGGAGAGCGCGCAGCTCGACGTATCGGTGCGCGGGGCGGCGGCAACGCTCGTGGGGCACATCGCGGCGCGGCACGGCGGGCTGCACGTCCTGTGCAACATCGCCGGCATCATGATCGACAGCTCCATCATCGACGTCGACCCCGACGAGTTCGACCGCATCGTGTCGGTGAACCTGAAGGGCGTGCTCTACGGATGCCAGGCCGCCGGGAAGGTGATGGTGGCGCAGCGCGGCGGCTCCATCATCAACATGTCCTCGGCGGCGGTGCTGGCCCCCTCGCCCGGCGTCGGGCCCTACGCCATCTGCAAGGCGGGCGTGGCCCAACTTACGAAGTCGATGGCCGTCGAGGTCGGCGAGCACGGCGTGCGCGTCGAATACAGTCGCGCCGGGGTTCGTGCCGACCAACATGACGGCGCGCTATTACACGAACCCGGACGGCACGGTGGACGAACAGGCCAAGGCAGCGGTGCTGTCACCGATGGCGCGCTTCGCTCCCATGCGCCGCGTCGGGACGACATCGGACATCGCATACTGCGTGCTGTATCTCGCCTCCGATGCGAGCAGCTTCGTGACCGGGCAGCTGGTCAGTCCCAACGGCGGCGTCTCCATGCACTATTGATGCACACCCGGACCGGCCGGATCCGCCGGGGGGAGTCGGATCCCGCGCTGACGCAGCTACGCCGCGCCGACCCGGTGCTGGCCCGCATCATCGACGACCATCCGGACTTCGACCCGTGTGCCTGGCTGTCGGAGCTCCCTCCCATGGACGCGTTCGGTGCCTTGCTCTTCCAAGTGGTCGGCCAGCAACTCTCGGTGGCCGCCACCAGGCGGATCCTCGAACGCATCCGTGCCCCGTTCGACGGGCGCCTGCCCGGGGCGACCGAGTTGCTGCGGATCGATCCCGCGAGACTGAGAGATGCCGGGTTGTCGCGGCGCAAGATCGCCACCTTGCGCGCCGTCGCCTCCTCCTTCGCCGACGGGACCCTGTCGGACGTCGGCCTCCGCGCGCTGTCCGACGAGGAGATCGAGCGCCGCCTGACCGAGATCCCGGGCATCGGCCCCTGGACGGTGCACGGCATGCTCATCATCGCCTTCGACCGCCCCGACGTCGTCCTCCCCGGCGACCTGGCGCTGCGCAAGGCCATCGAGCGGGCCTACGGGCTAGGTCACCTGCCCACGCAACGAGAGGTGATCGACATCGCCGAGGCGTGGAGGCCGTACCGCAGCCTGGCCACCGCCTTGGTCTTCCAGGCCGCCTTCGACGCCCCGCTCCCCGAGGGCGGTCCGGGCGCCGGCTAGGGAGGGAGCGAACTGGCGAGCGCTACGACAGGCGCACGAGGTCGAACTGCCCGGTCGTGGTGTCGGACACGACGACCGCCGGGCCGGGGCCGAGGAGGTTGACGGCCGATCCAACCCCGACCGGGTCGCTCAAGGTGCCGTGCACGTCGATGCGGAAGACGCACGCCGTCGGCGCCTGGGCCGCGGCCGGGCAGGCCGCGTTGGTCCCCGCCGCCTCGAGCGCGAGCGGCCCGGCGGCGGAGTCCACGATGCTGCTCGTCACCGAGCCGCTGTAGGTACCCAGCACGTGCAGGGTGGCGACGTCGTAGGTGGTGTAGGTCGCATCGAGTCCCTGACCCGCAGGCTCGCTGACCCACACCGCGCCCCCGGCGACGACATCGAGGTACTGCACGCCGCCGCCGAGGCCGTTGGGCGTCGCCGCGAGCGCGGGTCCGGTGGCGGTGGCGCCGTTCGGGCGCAGCACGTCGAGGTGGTGGTCGGCGCTCTCGTAGTAGACCGAGCCGTCGGACCCGACGGTGTCGCCCAGGCCGCGCAGCAGGAGGTGCGGCGCCGCCGACGACGTCGGGTCGATGCGATAGACGCTGACCGTGTCCCCCTGGGTGAGAGAGACGAACACGTCACCACCGGCGGCCGCCAGGGCCACGAGGCCGTCGTCGGAGCTGTTGGCCGCCCGCACGCTCGGCATGGTCCACTGCCCGTCCTGGTTGCCGCTGGCGCGGTCGTAGGCGAACACGTTCTGGTAGGTCGCCACGTAGAAGTTGGAGCTGTCGGCGGCCAGGGCGGCGATGCCGGTGGGCACGTGCTCCGCGATGGCGGCCGGTCCGTTGCCGTCCACGACCCACGCGATGGCGGGTGACGGACTGGTCGGGTCCTGCGGTGCGGCGAACACGGCGCCGTCGGGGCTCTCGGTGGCGGTGACGCGGTCCGCCGAGAAGGGCAGGGCGATCGCCGCCCCGACCTGGAAGGGTCCCGAGGTCGACACGGGCGGCAGCGTCGAGGCCGGGGGGGCGGTCGTCGTCGAAGTCGGGGGCGCGGCGGTCGGGGCGGGGGGCGTGTGGTTGGTCGTCGGGGCCCCGGCCCGGGGTGCCGAGGGGCTCGAGCCACATGACGCCACCACGAGCGCGCCGAGCGCGACCATGACGGCCGGAGCCACCGGGAATCCCAATTGCCGCCGCCGGCCGGTCCTCCCACGCATCGCGCCAGTATGGCGTCCGCAAGCAGCCGCGCCGCGGCGCGTGCCGGCCCGTGCGGTGTCTAGGCCGGTCGCTCGAGCAGACCCTGCAGCACGCGCCCCGTGCCCGAGACCGTGCCCGCGAGCATGTTCGCCCCCACCACGTGGTCGTACGCCTGCGTGAAATCTTGATACGAAGCCGCCGCGAGCGCGGGCGACCAGGTCAGGTACCCGAAGAAGGCCCGAGATCCGTCGAAGAACGAGACGTAGCGATAGCCCTCGGCCCGCACGTACGAGGTCATGGCCCGCAGATAGGCCTCGTCCAGTGGCTCCCAGAAGCTGTAGCTCTTCACCTTGAGCTCGGCCGGCGCCCCGATCGGACCCTGGCCCTCCCCCGACGAAGGCTTGTCGAGCCATGTCTCGTCCATCACGAGAGGCTTGTGGGCTGCCTGGGCCGCCGCCGTGTCCTCGCGCAGAGCGGCGATCGGGCGGGGTCCGAGGGGGTACACGTGGACGTCGAGGTAGTCGATGGAGGTCCGCGCCAGCAGGGCACGGTCGATGGCGGGGCTGCTCCAGGTGCCCGTCCCGGCCCCCACCTGCGTCCTGCCGCGACGGAGCCCTGCGAGCTCGCTCCGCACGAGCTCCACGGACGACGCAGGAGTGTCGACGTTCACCCCGAGCGCGTCGGTGAAGGTGTCGGGTTCGGTGAGCAACGACAGGTACGCGGGGCGAACGTCGTCGATGATGAGCTGCGCCTCCTGACGCTCCCCTTGCGCGTAGCTCTGGAGGGTGAGGCCCGCATAGCTGACGTCGAGCGACGTGAGCGGCGTGAGCGGCGTGCCGACGAAGACCGGGTTCTCCTCCACCGACAGCACCATGTGACGCCGCCGGACCGCCCGGGCGACGCTCTCGTAGAAGGTGAGATACGCGCGCGTGCCCCGGGGTCGTCGAGAGCAGGAGGGGATAGGACACGTCGACCGTGACGCCCGTGATCCCGAGCTTCTGGTAGGCGTCCAGCTCGACGGTCACCCCGTCCAGCGCGTGGGGGGACAAGAGCGCTTCGCCGATGTTCCCGTTGGCGGTCAGCAATTCGGCACCCACGGTGGTCTTGGCCCGCGGCGGGCTCCGGGGCACCTGACCGGCGAAGTCGGCCACCTCCGATTGCACACCGGCGTACGCCGCCTCGTAGGGGGCCGGCACCGTGGGCGGGGGGGCCGCCAGGCCCGCGGCCGTCGTCGCTCCCGAGACGCCGGCCAGACCACCGAGGACGCCCACCAACAAGACCACGGTCGCATGGCGGGTCGCGGTTCCCCTCACGCCCGGTCTCCGACGCGCCGCTGCATGGTCCAAGTGTGCACACCAGGTGTGAGGGAACCATGACCTTCGTGCTGCCGTGGGCGAGGGCGGCGGCCTTGTCCCCGCCCTGCGGGTACGGTGCGCCCCATGGTCACCACCCGCGTCATCTCCTACGAGGTCGACGGCCGCACCATGGTCGGCACCCTCGCCCTGCCCGACGGCTCCGAGAAGCGGCCCGGCGTCCTCGTCTCCCACGAGGGCCCCGGCCTCGACGACCACGCCCGCTCCCGAGCCGTCCGGCTGGCCGACGAGCGCGGCTACGTCGCGTTCGCCCTCGACTACCACGGCTCCGGGGAGCCGCTGGCCGACCGGGACCAGATGATGGCGCGTCTCGGCGAGCTGAGGGGCGACCCGCAACGGGCCCGGGCCCTCGGCACGGCGGGGCTCGACGTGCTGTGCGCCGAGGCGCGCACCGACACCGACCGCCTGGCGGCCATCGGGTTCTGCTTCGGCGGCACGCTGTCCCTGGAGCTGGCAAGAAGCGGGGCCGACCTCAAGGCAGTCGTGGGGTTCCACGCCGGTCTCGCCCCCGCCCGCCCGGAGGACGCCCGTCACATCCGCGCCAAGGTGCTGATGTTGATCGGTGCCGACGACCCCATCGTGGACAACGCCCAGCGGCGGGACTTCGAGGAGGAGATGCGTGCCGGCGGCGTCGACTGGCAGCTCTACGTCTACGGCGGTGCGGTGCACTCGTTCACGAATCCACGGGCGAACCAGGTCGGCCTCCCGGGCATCGCGTACCACGAGCCGACGGACCGCCGCTCCTGGCAGGCCATGCTGAACCTCTTCGACGAGGTCTTGGGCTGACGCGGGTGCCGGCGGACGCGTCGGCCAAGCCCGTTTCTGACGCCCCGTCAGGTGCGGGCTACGCTCGAGGCCCATGCCTGAGCCCCTGCCGAAGATCATCTCGGTCGACGACCACGTCGTCGAGCCGCCGAACGTCTGGCAGGACCGGCTCCCGTCCAAGTACGCCGAGGTCGGACCGCGCATCGTGCGGGCGCCCATGCCCGAGGTGGAGTTCCGCGGCGGACAGCTGAAGGTCAAGCCGGGCGCCGAGGGGGTGCCGGTCGACTGGTGGTACTACGAGGACCTCAAGCGGCCGCTGCTGCGCGTCGACTCCGCCGTGGGAGTGCCGCGCGAAGAGGTCACCATGAAGGGCGTCACCTACGAGGACATGCGGCCCGGCTCCTACGAGGTGAAGCCCCGCATCGACGACATGGACGCCAACCACATCGAGGCCGCGCTGTGCTTCCCGACCTTCCCCCGCTTCTGCGGCCAGACCTTCACCGAGGCCGAGGACAAGGAGCTGGGGTTGCTGTGTGTGAAGGCCTACAACGACTGGATGGTCGAGGAGTGGTGCGGGGACTCGGGAGGCCGGCTCATCCCGCTCTGCCTCATCCCGCTGTGGGACGTCGAGCTGGCGGAGGAGGAGGTGCGGCGCAACGCCGCGCGCGGCGTGCGTGCCGTGTGCTTCAGCGAGATCCCGCCTTTCTTGGGGCTCCCGAGCGTCCACGACCCCGGCCACTATTGGGACCCCTTCTTCCGGGTCTGCGCCGAGACCAGGACGATCGTCAACATGCACATCGGCAGCTCGTCGAAGATGCCGTCGACCTCGGCGGACGCGCCGCCGGCGGTGGGATCCACGCTCACGCATACCAACGCCACCTTCTCGCTGGTCGACTTCCTCTTCAGCGGCGTCTTCGTGCGTTTCCCCGAGCTCAAGGTGGCCTACTCGGAGGGGCAGATCGGCTGGATCCCCTACATCCTGGAACGGGCCGACACGGTCTGGCTCGAGAATCGCGGCTGGGGCGGCGTGGCCGACATCGTGCCCGAGAAGCCGTCGAGCTACTTCAAGGACCACGTGTGGGGATGCTTCTTCGACGACGCCCACGGCCTGCGCTCGGTGGAGGAGATCGGCGAGGACAACATCACCTACGAATCGGATTACCCGCACTCGGACTCGACCTGGCCGCACACGCTGGAGATCGCCGAGAAGCAGATGGCCGACCTGACCGACGCTCAACGCCGCAAGATCGTGCGGGGGAACGCGATCGAGCTGTTCGGCCTCGATTTCGTCGCCTGACCATGGCCGCCCGCCGCGTCTGAGCGATGGACCTCCGCTACACCGCGTCCGAGCAGGCGTTCCGCCACGAGCTCCGCGCCTGGCTGGCCGCCACCCTGCCTGCCGTGGGCGCGCCGCCGCCCCACGACGACTGGCCGGCGCGGCGGGCCTTCGACCTGCGCTGGCAGCGCCTGCTCTTCGAGGCCGGCTACGCCGGGGTCGACTGGCCGGTCGAGGGAGGTGGCCGCGGCGCCTCGCCTGTGGAACAGCTGATCTTCAAGGAGGAGTGTGAGCGGGCGGGTGCGCCCTACGTGGGGGTGAATTTCGTGGGCCTGCTGCACGCGGGGCCGACGGTCATCGCCGAGGGCACACTGGACCAGAAGGAGCGCTACCTGCCGGCGATCCTGCGCGGCGAGGAGGTGTGGTGCCAGGGCTTCAGCGAGCCCGACGCGGGGAGCGACCTGGCCTCGCTGCGGACCCGAGCCGTGCGAGACGGCGACGACTACGTCGTGACGGGCTCGAAGATCTGGACGTCCTTCGCGTTCGTGGCCGACTTCTGCGAGCTGCTCGTGCGGACCGGCGACGAGGGCAACCGCGGTATCACCTGGCTCATCCTGCCCATGGGCTCGCCCGGGATCGAGATCCGACCGCTGCGCACCATCGCCGGCACGCTCGAGTTCGCCGAGCTGTTCCTCAACGAGGTGCGGGTGCCGGTGGCCAACCGTGTCGGCGAGGAGAACGACGGCTGGCGCGTCACCATGGTCACCCTGTCCTTCGAGCGGGGTACCGCGTTCGTGGGAGAGCTCCTCGAGTGCGTCCGGCTGCTCCGTGAGCTGCACGGAGTGGCCGACCGGCGCGGCCTCCTGGACGACGCCGGCCTGGCCCGGCGCATCGGGCACCTGGTGGCGGCCTTCGACGCGCTGTGGGCGCTCACCAAGCGCAACGTCTCCGAGGCGGCCCAGACCGGCGTCCCCGGCATCGGCGGATCGGTGTTCAAGCTCTCCTTCTCCGAACACTCCCAGGCCCTCGGCGACCTGGCCATGGAGGTGCTCGACCGGGCCGCCCTGTGCGGCGACCCGCTCACCGGGAGCGACGGCGCGCCACTGCGCAACGACGAGCAGCTGGCGGCGTGGTTCAAGGCCATCTCCTCGACCATCGCCGCCGGCACCTCCCAGGTGCAGCGCAACATCGTGGGCGAGCGCATCCTCGGCCTTCCGCGGGCCCGCTGATGGACTTCCGCGTCGGCGAGGACCAGCGCGTGCTGGGCGAGGGCGTCCGGACCATGGTGGCGGGCCGGCTGGCGCTCGAACGCCTGCGCGCCAGGGAGGGCGACGAGCGTGCCATCGGCGCCGACGACTGGGCCGCGCTGGGCGAGACGGGCGTGTTCGCACTGACGGTGCCCGAGCCGGTGGGCACCGGCCTCGGGATGGCGGACGCGGTCGTCGTCTTCGAGGAGCTGGGCCGGGCACTCGTGCCCGGACCTCTGGTCGGCACCTTCCTGGCGGCCCGGGCCGGACTGGTGGAGGGTGCGGCCGCAGGACGGGCCCAGGTCGGCGTGCACTGCGACGGTGCCGGGCCGATCCTGGTGGAGCATCTGGCGTCGCTGGACGCGCTGCTCGTCCTCGGTCCGGGCGACGATCGGGGGGCTCGACTGTTGGCGCCGGCCCCGGTCGCGGCCGTGGCCGGGCGCATCAGCGCGCCGCTCGACCCGTTGACGCCCTTGTGGCGGCTCGAGGCGCTGCCCGACGGCGAGCCGGTCGCGGCGCCCACGGAGCGGCTGTGGCGCGACGGCGCGCTGCTCACGAGCGCCCTGCAGGTGGGGCACGCGGCGGCGGCGCTGGACCTCGGCGTGGCCTATGCCAAGGAACGGCACCAGTTCGGCAAGCCCATCGGCAGCTTCCAGGCCGTCAAGCACCTGTGCGCCGACATGTTGGTGCGCGCCGAGGTGGCGCGGGCGGGTGTGCACGCTGCGGCCTGCCTGGCCGACGAGCCCGACGTCGTGTCGTCGGAGGCCGACGCCGCCGGCTGCTCGGCGGACGAGCTGTTGGAGCGCGCCGTGCGAGGCGCCAAGCTGCTGGCCGACGAGGCCGCCATCGGGAACGCCCGGGGCGCCATCCAGGTGCACGGCGGCATGGGCTTCACCTGGGAGGTGCCCCTGCACCTCCACCTCAAGCGGGCGCGCGTCCTCTCGACCACTTTCGGCACCCCCGCCGAGCAGGCGGCCGCCATGGCGGCGTACGCATGAACGGGTCGCTCGGCCACCTCGTCCGATCGGAGCGCCAGCCATGACCGACCCTGCCCTCATCCCCGCCGACGTCGTGCGCACCGTCCCCGACGGTGAGGTGGTCTACGGCATGCAGTTGCCCATTCAGTCCCAGTCGACGCTCTACGTGGCGGAGTGGGAGAAGGAGGCCGGGCCGGCGCAGCTGGCCCGCATCGCACGAGTGGCCGACGAATCGGGATTCTTCTACCTCGGGGTGTGCGACCACACCGCCATCCCGCGCCGCCTGGCCGAAGCCATGGGCACGGTCTGGTACGACACGACGGCCACCCTGGGCTGGCTGGCCGCGCTCACCACCAACACCCACCTGCTCTCGCACGTGCTGATCCTCGCCCAGCGGCACCCGCTGCGCGCGGGCAAGGAGCTCGCCACGCTCGACCGCCTCTCGAGGGGCCGCCTCATCGTCGGCGTGGGTGCGGGCCACGTGCCCGAGGAGTACGAACTGCTGACGGGCGACTTCGCGGGACGCGGCCGCCACACCGACGAAGCCGTGTCCGCACTGGCGCGTTGTCTTACCGAGGAGTTCCCGGACCTGCCCGGCCCACGCTTTCCCGCCCGGGACATGGGGCTGGGTCCGCGTCCGGTGCGCCAGCCCCGCCCGCCCATCTGGATCGGCGGCTCCTCCCCCGCTGCCATCCGGCGCACCGCGGCCTTCGGTGACGGCTGGCTCCCCCAAGGGACGCGACGGCGCGACCTGCCCGGGCAGATCGCCCGGCTGCGCGAGCTGCGGTCCGAGCTGCGCGGCGGCGCGCCGCTCGACATCGGGACCATCGTCGAGCCGATCTACCTGACCGCCGGAGGCTCGGGGTGGGACCTGCCAGGGTGGGTCCTCACCGGCGGCGCCGAGGCGGTCACCGAGTCGCTGCGCGAGCTGGTGGCGATGGGGGTCAACCACCTGCAGGTGCGCTTCATGGCCCGCAGCTCCGAGGAATTCTGCGAGCAGACGGCGCGCTTCGGTGCCGAGGTGGGGCCTCTGCTGAACCGCTGAGGAGCCGGCGGCCGTAGGGTGGGAGGCGGATGTCGTTCCTCTCCTACGCGCTCGGTGCCATCGTCCTCATCTTCGTCCTACTGCGCCAGGTCAGGGTGGTCCCGGTGCCTCGGGTGTACCACCCCCGGCTCCCGATCATCTTGGGGATCATCGGGCTGTTGGAGCTGACCTCCTACGCCGGCGACCATCACGTGTCGTCCACCGCCTGGGCCTGGGTGCTCGGCACGATGCTGGTCGGGGCGCTGGGGCTGGGCGCCCTGCGCGGCCTCTCCATGCGGGTGTGGGCGACCAACGGCTGGGTGGTCCGCCAGGGCAATGCCGTGACCATGGCCCTGTGGCTGGTGTCGGTGCTGGTGCACTTCGTCGGCGACACCGGGAGCACCCACTCGGGCGGGGCGGACCTGTTGGGCGCGAGCTTCCTCCTCTACCTCGGCCTGACCCTCGGCGTGCAGTACTACCTGGTGTACCGACGCGCCCAGCCGCTGTGGGCCCAGCTCGGCCCCAATGCCGGCCGACCGCTGCAGGTGCACTTCACCCAGGGGCCGGGGGCGTTCTTCGCCACCTTCCGCTCGGGCGGCGCCGGCCCGCCCGGATGGGTGCCCACCCACGGCCCGACGCCGGCACCCGACGACCCCAACGTGATCGACGCGGAGGTCGTGGAGGAAGACGACGACCACGGCCCGCCCGAGCTGCCCGCGCCGCACTGATCGTCCCTACACTCGGCCTCCGTGACGGCACCACGCAGCTTCAGCCAGCGGCCGTACGTCGGGCCGCCAGGCTCGACCGAGCTCCTGCTCGTCCGCCATGGCGCCTCGGCCGACTCGGTGGAGGGCGAGTCCTTCGAGCTGGTGGAGGGCCAGGGTGACCCACCGCTGTCCGAGGCCGGGCGCCACCAGGCCGAGCTGGTGGCGCTGCGGCTCGCCCAGGAACCGTTCGACGGGATCTACGTCAGCACGTTGCAGCGCACGGCCCAGACCGCGGCGCCGCTCGTGGCGCGCTGCGGTATCACCCCCGTGGTCGACGCGGACCTGCGTGAGGTGTATCTCGGCGAGTGGGAGGGGGGCCTGCTGCGTCAAAAGGCGGTGGACCGCGACCCCGTGTTCGAAGCTGTCATGCGCGAGCAGCGCTGGGACGTCGTCCCGGGCGCCGAGTCACGCGAGGTGTTCGGGGGGCGGCTGCGGACGGCCGTCGGGCGCATCGCCGACGCGCACCCCGGGGGTCGCGTGGTGGTGTTCAGCCACGGGGCCGCCATCGGCGAGATCATCGCCCAGGCCAGCGGCGCCACGCCCTTCGCCTTCCTCAACGCGGACAACGCGTCCATCTCCAGGATCGTCGTCTCGCCGGAGCGCTGGATCGTGCGCGGCTACAACGACACGGCCCATCTGCGGGACTGACGGGGGCTGGCCTCGTGGGGACCTGGTTCGGCGCCCCGACCTTGGTGAGCGCGTCGGCCGGAGGGGCGCCGGTCCACGCGCTCAGGTGGTGGCCTCCCTCGGTGGTCGCAGCCCGTCTTGGATCATGCCGAGGAGCCGCCGGCTCTGATCCTGCGTGAGGGTCACGCTCATGCACATGGAGCCGAGCAGCTGCATCAGGTCGGACCCGTCGAGATCGGTGCGCACGACGCCGGCGTCCTGTGCCCGGCGGAGCACCACGTCGATGGCGCCCTCGATGCGCTCACGCGAGGTCAGCCGCAGCTGCGGGTTCTCCTCGAACGCTTCGTGGAGCTCGCTCAGGAAGGTCCGTTTGGTGCTGGCGTAGCGCACGAAGGCCTCGAGCCAGGCAGCGAGCGCCGGCCACGGCTCGAGCTCCGCCACGAGCTCCTCGGCGGAGGCGACGAGCCCGTCGACGTCCTCCCGGTACACCGCCTCGACGATGTCGATCCGCTTGGGGAAGTGCCGGTACAGCGTGCCGACGCCGACGCCGGCCTCCTTGGCGATGGCTTCGAGGGAGGCACCGCCGCCCTGTTCCAAGAAGACCTTCCGCGCGGCGGCGACCAACTTGTCGTCGTTACGCCGGGCGTCCGCCCGCATCGGGCGGGCCGAGTCGCCGTCCCCGGTGGCCGACGGGCGAACGCCCTCGACGATGGCTCCGGCCAGCGCCTGCTCCGTCATCGTCCTGCCTCCCTCCCGGGCCCATCGTCCCTGTGGTGTTGCAAAGCGGAGGTACCCTCCGTATACTATCCGGAGGAAGCTTCCGCTTACTCACCACGATACCAGCGGAAAGGTCGGCACACCATGCCCCACACCCCCCCGGCTCTCGAGTCGCGCCCCGACACGGCCGGACGCTCGCTCCCGAGCGGCCCCGGCTCCCTCCGGCGGCGGCTCGCCCACCCCACCGTCTTCCTCTTCGTGATCCTGACCGCCCAGCTCATGGTCGTCTTGGACGCCACGATCGTCAACGTCGCCCTGCCGCACATCGAGGAGGGCCTCCACTTCTCCGGCAGCGGCCTCTCCTGGGTGCTCAACGCCTACCTCCTCACCTTCGGCGGGTTCCTGTTGCTCGGCGCCCGAGCAGGGGACCTGGTCGGGCGCCGACGGACGTTCCTCGCCGGCATCGCCGTCTTTTCGGCCAGCTCGCTCCTGGGCGGGTTCGCCACCACCGGCGCCCTGCTCCTGGCAGCCCGTGCCGCCCAGGGAGTCGGGGCCGCCCTGGCGGCTCCCTCCGCGCTCGCGCTGTTGACCACGGTCTTCTCCGATGGCCCCCAGCGCGTGCGGGCCATCGGTCTCTTCACGACGGTGTCGGCCGCCGGCGGCGCCATCGGCCTCGTGGCGGGCGGGATCCTGACCGAGCTCGTGTCGTGGCGGTGGGTCATGTTCGTGAACGTGCCGATCGGCCTCGTCGTCTTCGCCATCGGCCGGGTCGTGCTGCACGAGACCGAGAGTCGTCACGGCCGGTTCGACCTCGCCGGCGCGCTCACGTCCACGCTCGGCATGGCGAGCGTCGTGCTCGGCCTCGTCGAGGCGGGGGCCGACGGGTGGACGAGCACGGTGACGGTCGGTGCACTGGGCGCGGGGCTGGCGCTGCTGGCTGCCTTCGTCCACATCGAGTCGCGCGCCGAAGAGCCGATCCTCCCACTGCGCCTCTTCGCCAATGCCACGCGCACCACCGCCAACGTGTCCCGAGGACTGATGTACGCCGGCATGTACGGGATGTTCTTCTTCCTCGGACAGTTCCTCCAAGACGTCGAGGGGTACTCGCCGCTGCGGGCGGGCATCTGCTTCCTTCCGATCCCGGCCTCGGTGTTCTTGTCGTCGCAACTCGTGAGCAAGGTGTTGAGCGACCGCATCCACCCGAAGTTGCTGATGCTGTCGGGCCTCGGGCTGGCCGTCGTGGCCCTCGGTCTGTCGACCCAGTTGCACGCCGGCGCGAGCTACGGCCAGATCGTGATCTGCCTGGTGCTGCTCGGGCTCGGCTCGGGCACCTCGCTGGTCTCACTCACGTCGGCCTCGCTGGCGGCCGTCGAGCCGGCCGATGCCGGGGCCGCCTCAGGGTTGGTCAACGTCATGCAGCAGATCGGGGCGGCACTCGGACTGGCGGTGCTGGTCACCGTCTTGGGCGCGACGTCGGGCCGCTCCCAGCTGGGTGCCGGGGTCGGCGCCACCGCGTCCCTCGTGCACGGCCTCGACGTGACGTTCGCCGCCGCGGCGCTCTTCGCCCTCGCCGCACTGGTCATGGTGGCCGCCCTGGTCAAGCTCCCCGCCGTCGAACACCAAGCGGGCGCCGCGTCCGCTGAGGCCGAGTGCCTGGAGCTCGAGCGCGTCGACGGGTCGGGCTTCGAGTGGGCCGACCCCGAGCTGGTGGCCTGAGCGGACACGTGACCACGCGGGTGCCGCCGTCCTTCCCATCGAGCAAGATGGCGACATGGTTGATTCCCAAGATCACATCGCGCTCCCCGACGGCCGACGTCTCGACATCCGGCTGAGCGGACCGGTCGACGGCGTACCGCTGGTCTTCCACCACGGGACGCCGGGTGCCGCCACGTCGATCCGGGTCCTGGAACGGGCGGCACACCAAAGAGGCTTGCGCGTGGTCACGGCCTCACGGCCGGGCTACGGGGACTCGACGCGCCAACCCGGTCGCAGCGTGGTCGACGTCGTGTCCGATACCGCCGCGGTCCTCGGGGCCATCGGCGCCCCACGCTGCGTGGTCGCCGGATGGTCCGGTGGCGGACCTCATGCCCTTGCCTGCGCGGCTCGGCTCGACGCCGCCGCGGCCGTGCTGGTCATCGCGGGGGTGGCTCCCTACGGGGCCGAGGGTCTCGACTGGATGGCAGGCATGGGTGCGGACAACGTCATGGAGTTCGGTGCGTCGCTCCAAGGGGAGGGCCGGCTGCGGCCCTTCCTCGAAGAGGCACGGGAGGAGCTGAAGGAGGTCACCGCGGCCGGCATCGTCACCTCCCTCGACTCGTTGCTCCCCGATGTCGACAAGGCGGTCCTGACCGACGAGTTCGGAGAGGACATGGCCAGCGGATTCCACGAGGCCCTGCGCATCGGCGTCGACGGATGGCTCGACGACGACTTGGCCTTCGTCAAGCCGTGGTCCTTCGACCTCTCCGAGATCTCGGTCCCGACCATGATCTGGCAGGGGTCGGAGGATCTCATGGTGCCCTTTGCTCACGGTCGATGGCTCACCTCGCGGGTCGTCGGAGCCTCGGCACACCTCGAACAGGGTGAGGGCCACCTGTCCGTCGGGATCGGCGCGCTCGACCGGATGCTCGACGAGCTGGTCAGCACGGCCAGTCACGTCTGACACCCACCGGAAGGCTCACTGCACCGTTCGCGGTCCCGCCATGGCGGCACCATGAGCCCGCGCCCGAAGGGGAAACGATCGCGCCGGCCGAAGCAGAAGCTGCCGCCGGTGCCCAAGTACGTCCGCTACACCGGAGGCGGCCGGCGTTACTGGCGGCTGGGTGGTCCGCTCACCCGCGACCACGAGGCGGAGGCCATGGCGGCCCAGCGCAAGCGGCCGCCCGGCCGGTTGGGCCGGCTCGTGCTGCGCCTGCTCGGGGGTGGCAAGACGCCCCCGTGATGCTCAGTCGTGCAGGGGGTGCGCGACGAAGAAGGCCCACATGATCCGGTCGGCCGAGATCGCCATCGTGGTGTAGCCGACGACCGAGGCGATCTCCTTGGACACGGGGCTGCCGGGCCAGGCGTGGCCACCCCCGGTCACGCGGTAGAGCTCCACCTCGTCGCCCCTGGGGCAGGAGTAGGCGATGAGCGTCACGCCCGAGGCGACCTTCCGATCGGACGGCGTGGGCGCGCAGCCGTCGCGCCGGGCCCAGGCGGCGGCGTTCTCCGGGATGGTGGGTCCCTTGACCTTGGCTGCGTTCTTGCCGAGGACCTGGCCGAGCGTGCGGTGCGACCCGTCGGGAGCGGCCAACTTGAGCGAGGCCGGCCCGATTCCGCCCAGGTACGGGACGAACGGGTCGGCCGTGCCGTGAAAGGCGACCACCGGAACGGGGCGGGAGGGACGGCAACCGGGGGGGTTCTGGATCCCCGCCACCGGGGCCACGGCGGCGATCTGGCCCGCGTCGACGCAGGCGAGGCTCGAGGCGAGGAACGCCCCGTAGGAATACCCCGTCACGAAGACCCGGTTGCGGTCGACGCACAGCGTCGCGTCGACGGTGTGCAGCAGCGCGCCCATGAAGGCGACGTCCTTGCCGTGGAGCCCGAGCTGCCAGACCAGGGCGGGTTCGGCGGTCTGGGGGGTGATCGTGATGAAGCGGTGCGTGGCGCCGTAGGCACCGAGCCCCGATATCTTCACCTGGATGGCGGCCGACTCCCCCCACCCGTGCAGGTCGATGACGACGGGCAGCGGCACCCTGCCCGAGTAGGAGGGCGGGATCTGGCGCACGTAGCCACCGTCCTCACCGTCGGCGGCCAGCAGCTGGTTCGATGACCCGGGCGGCGCCGGCTGGGCCAGCGCGCAACCGGCGGAGGGCCGGGCCGGGACGCTCGAGGGAGCCGCGGCCGCCGTCCCGTCGGCGCCGAGGGACGCCAGGGGGACGAGCGCGGTCGCGCCGGCCAGGAGGCCGAGCGCGACGACCCGGAGGGCGCGCGCCCGTCTCGATCGCCTCGCCGTCGTCGTCCCCGTTCCGGTCACCTCGACCGCAAGGTAGTCGAGGAAGCGGGTGGATCAGGGGCGCCCGCCAACCGACTTCGACGGCCGCAGTTCGGCGATCACCCCGGGTCCGGGGGCGCTGCGCAGGGCCGACTCGATCACGTCGGTGATCTCCGCACCGACCAGCTCGTCCCGCTCGAGCAGGGCGTCACGCAGTGCCTCGACGACCTCGGGATGGGCCTCCACGATGGCCTTCGCCGCGTCACACGAGCCCATCAGCAGCGTGTCGAGCTCGGCCCGGGCGTCCTTGTCCCCGAGCACCTTGTCGACCAGGCTGCCCTCCAGGTAGCCGCTGCCGGCGGCGGCGACGGAGATGAGCGAGTTGCCCATGCCGCAGGCCCCGATCATCTGGGCGCCGATGGTGGTCGCGGCGGCCAGGTCCGAGGCCGGACCGGTCGACACCTCGTCGAACCAGCGCTCCTCGGCCACCATGCCTCCCATGGCGATCTGCAACAGGGCATGCAGCTCCTCGCTGCTCTTCGTGAAGCGCTCCTCGGTGTCGGAGTGCTGCAGCAGGCCGAGGGAGTCACGGCGCTTGACGATGGAGAGCACGTCGAGCTGGCGGGTCTGGCCGACGAAGAAGGCCACCGTCGCGTGGCCGGCCTCGTGGGTGGCCACGCGGTCACGCTCGTTCGGGGTGTAGATGGTCTCGTCCGTGACGCCGAGCTCGACCAACATCTTGGCCTCGGCCACGTCGGACATGGTCATGGCGGCGCGACCGTGGGTCAGCGCGATGACCAGCGCCTCGTCCATGAGGCGCTCCAGCGCGGCCGGCGAGTACCCGAAGGTCATGCCGGCGACGACATCGACCGCGCCGTGCTCGTCGAGGTCGGCCGCATGCGCCTTCTTGCCCAGGTAGTAGGCGATGATGTCGGCGCGGGCCCGGCGTCCGGGCAACCCGAAGTAGATGGTGCGGTCGAAGCGGCCGGGCCGGATGAGGGCAGGGTCGAGGTCGTCCTTGCGGTTGGTGGCGCCGACGACCAGCACGTTGGCGGGCACCACGGCGGGCTTGCGCAGCTTTCCGCCGTCGGGGAGGTAGCGGTTGACCAGGTCGATCCACGCCGACGCGAAGCGCTGGCCCCTGGTCGGACTGTCGAAGGACTGCAGCTGCACCAGCAGCTCGTTGACGACGCCGGTCACGCCCTCGGTTCCTCCGCTCCCGCCCATGCCCCGGCGCGTAGCCCCGATGGCGTCGATCTCCTCGATGAACCCGATGGCGCCGCCCTCGGTGCGGGCGTGCTTGCGCAGCTGCTTGAAGAAGGAGCGGATCTTGCGGTTCGTCTGCCCGTAGTACATGGACTGGAACGCCGAAGCGGACACGAACAAGAAGGGGACGTTGGCCTCCTTGGCCATCGCCTTGGCCACGAAGGTCTTGCCGGTCCCCGGCGGCCCTTCGAACAGGACACCGCGCCGGGCCGAGCCCCCCATGGTGTCGCGGAAGGTCTGATGGGCGAGGAAGAGATTGATGGAGCGGACCACCTCGGCCTTGATCGCGTCGATGCCCACGAGGTCCTCCAGGCCCACCGCGGTCTCGCCGGGCCGAATGAGCGTGTGTGGCGAGCGGCCGGCCCCGAGGAACGGCGCGGCCATGACCGCTCCGAGCATCAGCACGATGAGCATGAGGGGGAAGAAGCCGCCGAACCAGTGCGGCAGATGCACCGACGGGAGGATCCCGTGTCCGTTGATCTTGCGGATGACGATCCAGCCGAGCGCGAGCGCCGACACGGCGACCAGCCGCCGCAGGCGGGTGATGCGCCGCCGTTCGCGTGTCCGCGTCACGTCTGCGCTGCCCAAGATGGTGTCACCCACGATCCCGGACATGCCCGGGCTGGGGCTGACGTCGGGGCGCGCGGGAGAAGGGACCATTTCGGCAGGCCGACTCATGATCAGGCTCCGTTCATCCCCCGTGGACGTTTCTAATCTAGAGAATCGCACAGGTCCTGTGACCTTGCGAAGTGACAAAAGTCATAAATAGCGAGATTAGACCTCCTCCGAGGCCGAATCCCGCACCCATTGGGGCAGGTAGACGGCGGTGCCGTCGGGCCGGGGGCGGGCGGAGAAGACCACTCGCACGGGCTCACCGATCTCGATGCCGGCGGGATCGACGCCGTTGATCGCACCGCCCGGCCCGGTGACCAGGTTCCCCACCATGCGCAGGCTGGGCTTCTCGTCGAGCGTGACGGTGAGCACCGGAAAGGGGGTGTAGGGGGCGTAGGCGGGGAGCACCGGGGGGTGCACGACCACGTAGGACCAGATCGTGCCCCGCCCCGAGACGGCGACCCAGGAGCGCACCGTGGACTGGCACTCGGGGCACATGACCCGCGGCGGGAAGCGGAGGGCCCCGCAGGCGCCGCAGGCCTGCACCTTGAGCTGCCCCGCCGCGGCGCCCTCCCAGAAACCGTCGGACTCCTCGTCGCCGAGCGGGAGGAGGAAGCCCTCGGCCGCTGTGGGCGCCGGGCCGGTCGTCACCGTCCCAGTCTCGCCCCGGGGCCGGTGCCCGTGCCAGCGCCGCCTCGGCGGCCCGGACCCTGCGGCGGGAACGGCTCGCCGAGGACAGAGCTGGGGCTTTGGCGACGAGAGGCGGGGCGGGGTTGAATGTGACACGCCGTCAGATCCGCCGGCGCCCACCGACCAGGGAGCATCACATGGCCGAGACCACCACGCGCGACGAGCACCAGCTCCTCATCGGGGGCAAGTGGGTCGACGCGTCCGAGGGCACCTACGAGATCGTCAATCCCGCCACCGAGACGGTGGTCGGGCTGGCCCCGAGCGCGAGCGCCGCCGACGCCCTTGCCGCCGCCGCGGCGGCCAAGGACGCCCAGGCGGGCTGGGCGGCCTGGTCCGCCGAGGATCGCAGCGCGCTCATGCGAGAGGCGGCCGCGGCCATCCGGGCCAAGTCGTCCGAGCTGCTGCCCCTCGTCATCGCCGAGACGGGGGCGACGGCGACGGTCGGCTCGCGCATGCAGGTCCCCGTGGCGGCCGACCGCTTCGAACGCTACGCCCGCGATCCTCGACCGGTGCTGCAGACGCCACTGCTCCCCCAGCCCGCGCAAGCGACGCCGCTGGCACCGGGCGGGATCATCGGCGGCATGGTGCATCGCCAGCCGCTCGGCGTGGTCGCCTGCATCACCTCGTACAACTTCCCCATGGTCAACATGGCGGGCAAGGTGGCCCCGGCCCTGGCTGCAGGCAACACCGTCGTCGTCAAGCCCGCGCCCCAGGACCCGCTCGCCATCGTGGAGCTGGTCCGCATCCTCAACGACGTCGGCTTCCCACCCGGCGTCGTCAACCTGGTCAACGGCACCGGTCCGGTCGCCTCCGCCACACTGGTTGACGCCGACGAGGTCGACTGCGTCAGCTTCACCGGCTCGACCCAGGTCGGCGTCACCATCGCGGAGAAGGCGGCGCGCACCATGAAGCGCACGCTGCTCGAGCTGGGCGGGAAAGGTGCCTGCATCGTCCTCGACGACGCGGACGTGGCGGCGGCCGTCGCCTGCATCGGCTCGACGTGGTCCTTCCACTCGGGACAGATCTGCACCGCACCCACCCGGGCCGTCGTCCAGCGCCGCCTGTTCGACCAGGTGCGCGACGGCCTGGTGCAGATGGCCGGGTACCTCAAGGTCGGTGACCCGACCGACACCGCCACCATCATCGGGCCGGTCATCTCGGCGGCGCAACGGGCGCGGATCGAGGCGCACATCGCGACGGCCGAGGAGGACGGGGGCGAGATCGTGATCGGCGGTGAGCGGCCGGCGGACCAGCCGACCGGTTTCTACGTGGCGCCCACGCTCATCACCGGCGACAACTCCATGCGGGTGGCGCGGGAGGAGATCTTCGGCCCCGTGATCACGATGATCCCCTTCGACAACGAGGAGGAGGGCATCGCCATCGCCAACGACTCGGAGTTCGGGCTCTACGACTACGTGTTCTCCAAGGACGGTGCCCGGGCTCTGCGCGTGGCCAAGCGACTCCAGGCCGGTCACGTCGGCATCAACACCGCGCAGCGCAACCATGACGCTCCCTTCGGCGGCTTCAAGATGTCGGGCGTCGGACGCGACGGCGGCGACTACGGCCTGCTGGCCTACACCGAGCCCCAGTCGATCATCTGGAGCTCGTAGATCGCGGCCATCTCGAGCTCGTAGGGCGCCTTCGGGCCGGGACCAGGGGCCATGTCCGGCCGGCGGCCCGGCGGCCTTCCTAAGACCGTCCGGCGTTGTGCGCCTCAGGTCCCCCGCTCGCTTCGGTGCCAGCCACCGGCAGCCAGGTTCCCACCGTCGACGTGCAGGGTCACGCCGGTGACGAAGCGGGCCAGGTCGCTGGCCAGGAAGACGATGGCCCCGGCGCCGTCGCGGGCCGTGCCCCAGTGGCCCAGCGGCGGGACGGGCGAGGGGTGGTACATGCGGGGCGGGCCCTCGCCGTCACCCCCGCCCGTCCCGCTCGATGCCGCGGCGCCGCCGGAGAGGGAGCCCGTCCCCTCCGTCTCGAGCACGTCCGGCGCCATGGCGTTGACCCGGATGCCCCGCGACGCCAGCTCGAGCGCCAGCGACTGGGTGAGGTTGGCCAGTGCGGCCTTCATGGCGGCATAGACGGCGTACGCAGGTGCGGCGCGATGCGCCTCGATCGAGGTGACGTTCACGATGGAGCTGCCCTGGGGCATGTGCGGCACGGTGACGCGCAAGAGGTGGGTCACCTGGGTGAAGTTCTCGGCGATGAGTGCGGCCTCCCCCTTGGCCGAGACCTCCAGGAGCGGTGCGGCGAAGGTGCCCCCGGCATTGTTGACCACGACGTCGATGCGCCCGAAGCGCTCCGCCACGGCGTCGACGAAGGCGCTCGTGGCGTCCGCATCTCGGACGTCGAAGGTGCGGCGGAAGGGGTCGTCCCCCTCGCCGAAGCCCGGGGCCCGGTCGCACAGCGCCACCCTGGCGCCCTCCTCGGCGAAGAGCCCCGCGGTCGCCGCACCGATGCCGGCCGCCGCGCCCGTGATCAGCACCACCTTGCCCTCTAGGCCCAGGGCACTCACGGCGCTTCCCCGATGAAGCGCCGTGCGAAGCTCCCCATCGCATCGAGCACCTCGGCCGAACGCCGCCAGGGCGACACGATGAGGCGGTCCACGCCGGCCGCCGCCCAGGCCGCAGCGTCGTCCCCGGTGTCGCACGCACCGCCGACCGTGATCTCGAAGGGCTGGTCGAGCCGGCCCGCCTCGGCGCGGTGGTCGCGGATGGTGGCCACCGCCGCCGCGGCGGAGTCAGGGGTGTGCGACATGCCGATCCAGCCGTCGCCCAGGCGGCCGGCCCGGCGCAGCGCAGGCGCGGACTCCCCGCCGATCAGGATGGGGATGGGCCGTTGCACCGGCTTGGGCTCGAAGGCGACCTCCGCGAAGGGGAAGTACGGCCCGTCGTGGGTGATTCTCTCCTCCGTCCACAGCCGGCGGCACACGGCGATGGCCTCGTCGAGCCGTCCCGCCCGGGTGGCGGGGTCGACACCCAGCGCCTCCCACTCGGCGCGCAGCCAACCGGCGCCGGCACCGACGACGGCACGGCCGCCCGAGACCCAGTCCAGTGTGGCGAAGGCCCGAGCCGAGATGAACGGGTGGCGCAAACCGAGGAGGTAGACGTAGGTGCCGAGGCGGAGAGAGGTCGTGTGGGCCGCGACGAAGGACAGGAGCGACGCGGCGTCGAAGAGCTGGGTCGTCGGCGGCACCGGCGGGTGCTCGGCGCCGACGTAGGGGGAGCCGGCCATGGCGACGGGCAGCACCAGGTGCTCCGGCAGCCACGCCGAATCGAAGCCGAGCCGGTCGGCCGCCTCGGCCGCCTCGACCCACAGGCGCGGATGCATGCGCCCGAAGGTGACGGCGAATTTCACACAGGTCCCGCCGGCACGGCGGCCACGGTATCCCACGCCCGCGGCGCCGGCTCAGATGCCGGCGCCCGCCACGGGCTGCCGTCGAACCGACCTCCGGCCCGTGGAGTAAGAACGGTGGCGTGGAGACCTTCCCGCACACACCGCTGCCCGAGGTGGGCCTGCCCCGCAACGAGGTCATGCAGCGGCTGATCACCATGAAGCAGGGCGACCAGGACTGGCGGGGTGGGCGCGTGTTCAGTCTGGTGTACTCGGCCGGAGACGACGTGCACGAGCTGTTGTCCGACGCGCTGGCGCTCTACAGCGCCGAGAACGGCCTGAACGTCCTGGCCTTCCCGAGCATCGGCACCATGCAGCACGACATCGTGTGCAACACCGCCACGCTGCTCGGTGCCGACGACCCGGCGTCGGGCGGGGCGGTGGAGGGTTATCTCACCTCCGGTGGTACGGAGAGCCTGCTCCAGGCCGTCAAGACGGCACGCGACGTCGGACGAGAGCGGGGCATCGCCCGACCCGGCGTCGTGGCGGCCGAGAGCGCGCATGCCGCCTTCACCAAGGCGGCCGACTACTTCGACGTCGACCTGGTCCGCGTGCCGGTCGAGACCGACTTCCGCGTCAGCGCAGACGCACTGGCCGACGCGTGCTCCGACAGCACGATCATGGTGGTGGGGTCCGCGCCGACCTATCCCCACGGGGTGGTCGATCCCATCGCCGACATCGCGTCGATGGCCCGGGACCGGGGCATCCTGTGCCACGTCGACACGTGCATGGGAGGGTTCCTCCTGCCGTTCCTCGCCGAGCTGGGGCGGCTGGAGGTCCCGTTCGACTTCCGCCTCCCCGGGGTCACCTCCCTGTCGGCCGACGTCCACAAGTACGGCTACGCCGCGAAGGGGGTGTCGGTCATCCTGTACCGCACGCACGAGCTGGCCCGCAGGCAGCTCTTCGTGACCACCGACTGGTTGGGGGGCTTCTACGCGTCGACGGCCATGGCCGGGACCCGGCCGGCGGGGCCGGTCGCCGCCGCCTGGGCGGCCATGATGCACCTTGGCCGTCGCGGCTATCTCGACCTCACCCGCACGGCGCACGATGCGGCGTGCGCGTTGCGCGGGGGAATCGAGTCCATCGGCGGTCTCGAGCTGCGCGGCGACCCCCCGGCCACGGTGATGGCGTTCGGCGCCCACGACCCCGACACACTCGACATCTTTGCCGTCGGCGAGCGGCTGGGCGCCGACGGCTGGTACCTCGACCGGCAGCACCGGCCCGACTCGCTCCACGCCACGGTGCACGCCGGCAGCGCGGCGACGGTGCCCGCGCTCGTGACCGACCTCCGGAGAGCGGTCGCCGCCGTCGGTTCGACACGGGCCGAGCGGCGCGACACGACCTACGGGCGGAGCTCCTGATGGGAGGCGGTCAGCCCGGCTCCAGGGCCACCTCGTCGACGTAGCACCAGATCCAGTCCTCGCCCGGCTGGAAGGACTGTACGAGCGGGTGGCCCGACGCGTGGAAGTGCCTCGTCGCATGGCGGCTGGGGGAGGAATCGCAGCAGTTCACCTCGCCACAGGTCAGGCAGAGGCGGAGATGCACCCAGGTGCCGCCCGTGGCCAGGCAGGCGCCGCAGCCCTGGGGCGTCTGCGGCTCCACGTCTTCGATCTGGTCCTGGTGCGTGCACTCGGGCATGGCGACCTCCCTGTCTCTGACGACGTCATGCCTCTCACGACGTCATGCCGCCGTCGACGGGCAGCGCGGCTCCGGTCACGGCGCTCGAGCCCGGCCCGCACAGCCATGCGATGAGGGCCGCCGGCTCGGCGGGCTCGAGCAGGCGCTCGACCAGCTGGTGGCCGGCGAACTCCTCGGCGGAGGACAGGCCGTAGACGGTGGCCGACGCATCGAGCATGGCGCCCCGCGTCGAGCCCGGGCACACTGCGTTGGCCGTGACGCCGGTGCCGGCCAGGTCGGCCGCCAGCGACCGCATGAGACCGATCACGGCGTGCTTCGACGCGCTGTAGGCGCTCAGGCGTCGGAGCCCGAGCAGCCCCGCCGCCGACGCCACCGCCACCACCCGTCCCTGGCGCGGCGCCGGCGCCTCGAGCAGCGCCGGCACGGCCGCCGCTGCGAGGTGGCGCACACCGTTGACGTTCACCTCGAACAGCGCGTCCCACTGGGCGTCGGCGGTCTCCCACAGTGGCGGCCCGCCGCTGATGACGCCCGCCGCGGCCACGGCCGCCTGCAGGCCGCCGAAGTGGTCGAGGGCCTCGTCCACCGCGGCCTGCAGGTCCGTGGGGTGGCGGACGTCTCCCACCAGCGTGCGCACGGCCGCGCCGTGGCGCCCGGCCAGCTCCTCGAGATCCGACTTCGCGGCCAGCGGGTAGTCCAGCGCGGGGTCGTCGGCGCAGCGATCGACGGCCACCACCTGCCAGCCGGCGGCGACGAGCGCGTCCACGGTTGCCGCGCCGATGCCCCGCGCCGCTCCCGTGACGACGGCGACGGGGCTCACCGAGCGGGCCAGTGCGCGGCCACGGCGTCCGCCAGGTCCGTCACTAGGGCCCGCAGCAGCTCCCCGCCCTCCTCGGCGCTCGCACCAGCGGGGTCACCCAGCACGCCATTGGACGATACCGGGCGCACCCCTTGGGCGCGCAGACGCGGGAGCAGCGCGGCGAGGGGCTCCGTGCATCCGGGCTCGGCCCGCTCGAGGCGCACGACGCCGGGATCGATGGCGAGCATCAGCGAGGTCTCCGTCCGGCCGGCGTGCGCATCGCCGCCTGGGGTGGCGGCGCGCCAGACGAGGACGTGGTCGCCCTCGGCCGTGCAGCGCGGGCTCACCGCGGCGAGCGCGGCCTCGTTGCCACCGTGCGCACTGACGAGCACGACGCCGGCGAAGGAGCTGCGGGCCGATCGCACCAGCTCGACCAGGAGGTCGGCCAGGACCCCATGACCGACCAAGAGCGTTCCGGGGAACCCGGCGTGCTCGCCGCTGGCTCCGTAGGCGACCGCGGGCGCCAGCGCCACCTCCTCGCGGCGTGCGGCCAGGCCCGACGCCACTGCCACGGCGATCCGGGTGTCGGTGTCGAGGGGGAGATGGGGCCCGTGCTGCTCGAGCGAGCCCAACGGCACCGCCAGGAGGCTGCGCCCCCCGGTCGCATCCACCTGGGGCCAGGTGGCGCCGGCGAGCTCCACTGCCTCAGGTGCGGGCCGGCGAGCGGAAGCGGACGGGCATGGGGACCGGCAGCGGCGTCCCGTGGCGGTCGATCTTCGAATGGCCGAGCGCCGCCCGCGGCCGCTCGTCCCGCGCCGCCAGCGCGGCCTCACCGTGCCCGTGCACGCATTCGGGGTCCGGTCCGTCGAGGGGAAGGCCGGTGAAGAACTTGGCCGCCATGCACCCGCCACGGCAGGCATCGAACGAGCCGCAGGACGCGCACGCCCCGCGCTCTGGGGTTCGCGCAGCGAGGTGAACAGCGCGGACTCACGCCAGACGACGGGGAACCCGCCCGGAGCCCGGACGTTGCCGGCCAGGAACTGGCGGTCGATGACGAAGGGGCAGGCGTAGACGTCACCGACCGGGTCGACCAGGCAGACCACGCGTCCCGCTCCGCACAGGTTCAGCCCGTCGAGCGGTTCGCCGAGGGCGGAGAGGTGGAAGAAGGAGTCGCCGGTCAGCACGCCGGGGCGCTCGAGCAGCCAGTGGTACAGGGTGCGCTGCTGCGCCCCGGTGGGGTGCAGTGCGTCCCAGCCGTCGACGGCCCGGCCCGAGGGGCGCAGGCGAGTCAGCCGCAGTTGGGCGCCGTAGGAGTCCGCGATCGCCGCCAGCGCGTCGAGCTCCTCCATGTTCTGGCGGGTGACGACCACGCTGACCTTGAAGGGTCCGAACCCCGCCGCGGCGAGGTTGTCCATGGCGTGGCGGGCGGCGGCGAAGGAGCCCTCGCCGCGGACCGCGTCGTTGGTGGCGGGTGTGGCGCCGTCGATGCTGATCTGCACGTCGAGGTAGTCGAGGGCGGCCAGCTGGCGGGCGCGTTCGGGGGTGAGCCTGGTCCCGTTGGTGGAGAACTTCACGCCGACCCGGCGCCCCACGGCGTAGGAGACGAGATCGAAGAAGTCAGGGCGCAGCATGGGCTCGCCACCGCCGACGTTGACGTAGAAGACCTTCATGTCCACCAGGTCGTCCACGATGTGGAGGGCCTCTGCGGGCGTCAGCTCGTCGGGGTCGCGGCGGCCCGACGAGCTGAGGCAGTGCACGCAGGCCAGGTTGCAGGCATAGGTCAGCTCCCAGGTCAGGCAGATCGGCGCCCCGAGTCCCCGGGTGAACTGCTCCTTCAGGGGCAGCGGTGCCGTGTCAGCGGGCATCGATCACCTCGGAATCGGCCAGCCGGGCCAGCGCGCGCCGGTACGAGGCGCGCTGGCCCTCGGGGACGAGCGCATCGATGGCCTCGGCCGCGCTGGCGTACTCCTGCAGCGACGACACCAGGGCGACCAGCGTGCGCGACTTGAGGAACACCAGGCGGCGGTTGCCGTAGTGGTAGGCGAGCGCACCGAACGCCTCGTCGCGCAGCGCGACATGGGGGTTGAGCCGCCATGCCTTCCCGACGGCGAACGCGGAGCCCGCCTGGCGCGCCTCGGTGACGCTCAATAGACGCCGCACATCCCGTCGATCGAGACCTCTTCCACCAACAGCTCGTCGATGTCCTCCTCGGACAGCTCCTCGACGTCCTGGATGTCTTGGTCTTCAGCCAGCATCCCGACCTCCTCTGGGCAAAGCCCCAGCCTATCGCCGGCCCCGGACTGCCAAGATTGGGCGGTGCCCGCTGCCCACGCCCCGGGGAGGTCCTCGCCGCTGCGCCAGGCGCCGCCCCGGGCCTCGACCCCGCTCCCCGGCTCGTTCGTGCTGCACGAGGACCCCTCGACGCAGAGCCTCGACGAAGGGATCGTGCTGCTGGGAGGCAGTCCCCTGCGTTTGTTCCGGATCGCGGAGCGGACGCGGGACCTGGTGGCACGCTGGCGGACGGGCGCTCCGGTCGGCTCGGCGAAGGCGGCGCAGCTGCTGGCGCGCCGCCTGGTGTCCGCGGGCGCGTTCTCCCCCGCCCGGTCGGAGCCGCCCTCGGCCCGCAGGACGTGACCGTGGTGGTGCCGGTGCGCGACCGGCCCGCGCAGCTCGACCGGCTGCTCGGCGTGCTGGACGGACTGGCCTGCGTCGTGGTCGACGACGCGTCCGCCGATGCGGGCGCCACCAAGGAGATCGCCGAGCGCCACGGCGCGCGGTTCGTCGGGCTGGCCTCCAACGCCGGGCCGTCGGGTGCGCGGAACGCGGGGATGGAGAAGGTCCGCAGCCCGCTCGTCGCGTTCGTCGACTCCGACTGTGTGCCCGCGGCGGGATGGCTCGATCCGCTCCTGGGACATTTCGACGACCCGCTGGTGGCCGCGGTGGCACCCCGGATCGTGGCCGCGGCGACCCGGCCGCCGAACGCGCTCGCCCGCTTCGAGGCGGTCCGGTCGTCGCTCGACCGGGGCGGGCGCGAGGGGTCGGTGCGGCCGGGCGGCCCGATCCCCTTCGTGCCCAGCGCGGCGCTGCTGGTCCGGACGGACGTCGTGGCTGGCCCCGAGCTCTTCGATGCCGCCCTCCGGGGCGGCGAGGACGTGGACCTGGTGTGGCGCCTCGCGGCAGCGGGCTGGGACGTCCGCTACGTACCGGCGAGCACAGTCACGCACGACCCTGCGGCGACGATCGGATCGTTCCTGGCCCGCCGGGCCTTCTACGGGACGACCGCCGCGCCCCTCGCCCGCCGTCACCGGGGCGCGCTGGCGCCGGTCCACCTCTCGGTGTGGTCACTCGCGGTGTGGGTGCTGGCGTCGGCGCGCCGGCCCGTGCTCGCGCTGGCGACGCTGGCCGCGTCCATCGGTATCCTGGCCCGCCGGCTGACGGGCCTCGTGCGGGACCCGGTCGTGGTGGCGACCCGCATCGCAGGCGGTGGCACCGCGCGCTCCGGCCTGCCGGCGCTCGGTGGACTGGCGCGAGCGTGGGCCCCCGCGCTGCTGCTGGGCCTCGCCTTCCGCCGCACCCGAACGGCGTCGGCGCTGACCCTGGTGCTCCCGGCTCTGGGTGACTGGGCGGCCAACCGGAAGGCACTCGGCCCGTTGCGCTTCACGGCGTTCCATGTGGCCGACGACGCGGCCTACGGCCTCGGTGTCTGGGCCGGGTGCGCGCGGGAACGGACCGTGGCGCCGCTGGTGCCCCGCATCTCGTGGCGCTCGCGCGTCTGGTCCTCGCGGACGTTGCACGCGGACCTCGGGTCAAGCTCCCCGACCTCGCGCTGAACACGGCGCCAGCGGCAACGCAGCGCACCCAGAGCCCGCACCGATCAGTGCGAACCACCACGCCGACCGTGCGATACCGTGCCGCGGTGCCGGAGCGACCCCCCCTGGCCGTCCTGGTGAGCGGCGCACCGGGTTCGGGCAAGTCGACGTTGGCGCACGACCTGGCCATCGGCCTGGACGTGCCGGTGCTGCACAAGGACCGCCTCGTCCACGGCGTCTGGCGCACCGGCGCCCGCGCGTTCGAGCTCGGGGCGGCCGGCGTCGAGCCCTTCTACCGGACGTTGGAGTTGTGGTTGGAGCTCGGCGTGAGCTTCGTCGCCGAGCAGACCTTCTACCGGGGCGTGAGCGAGCCCGACGTGGCGAGACGCCTCGCACAACGCTCCGTCGTCGTCAACGTGCACTGCCGGAGCGGGCACTCGCTCGAGCGGTTCGAACGCCGGATGCGTGACGACCCCCTGTGCGGGGACCGCCGGCTGCACAAGCTGATGCCGCTCGCCGAGCGTCTCCAAGCCCAGCTGTACGAGCCGCTCGCGCTGTCAGGCCCGGTCGTGGTCGTCGACACCGACGACGGCTATGCCCCGTCTCTCGAGGGCGTGATCGCCGAGATCGACGCCCTCTACAGCCGGCCGCTGGTACACGAGCTCGACCGGCCCGCCGCGAACAGCACCGCCACCGCAGGAGTGACCGGCGTCGGCCGCGCCTCGAGCTATCCCCTGGCGTAGCGGAGCTGATCGCGCTGGTGCTCCCACTCCGTCGCCCGCCAGAAGCCCACGGCGCGCGAGTCCGTCCCCACGACGATGGCGTGCATGCGGCGCACCCCGAGGGCGTCCAGGTGGTGCTCGGCCTTCTGCAGCAGCCTCCGGCCCAGACCGTGGCGGCGATGGCCGGGCGCCACCGCCAGGCGGTAGACGGACCCCCGCCACCCGTCCCAACCCACGATGACGGAGCCCACGATCTCCCCCGCCGCTTCGGCCACGATGAGCGCCCCCGCGTCCCGTTCGAGGAGGCGTTGCAGGGCTTCGGCCGTGTCGGTGGAGGTGGGCGCCGCCGACGCTCCCCACAGGGCCAGCACCGCGGGGATGTCCGCCGGCACCGCTGAGCGGAGGTCCGTGCCCATCGGCTCATGTTAGGGACCGGACGACCGCGCGGTCGTCCGCCCGCGAGCCCGCGCGGCGGCGGCCCGTGGGGTCAGCCGTGGCGGCGGGCCGTCCAGACCTCGGCCCGGTAGCCCACGTCGGCGGTCGCATCGCCCGCCACACCGAGCGCGTCGCGCAGGAGGCGTCGCGCGGTCTCGAACAACCTCGTTCGGGCGTCGTCCTCCATCAGGATCACCCAGCTGAAGGTGCCCAGGAGGCCGATCAGCTCGTCGGCATCGAGGGCGACGTCCCAGGTGATCACCGTCTGCACCGGCGGGTCGAACGGGACCCCCGGCGGGATCTCGAGGACCTGCGTCGTGTCGCCGGGGCCGATCACCAGCTGGGCCAGCTCCGCCTCGCTCTCGTCGAGGGCGGTCCGCCCCTCGTCGCGCAGGACGGCCTGGGCCTGGGCGAGGAACGGCGACTCCAGGTCGGGCCCCGACCAGATCGCCGCCAGCGTGCCGCCGGGGACGAGGACGCGCGCCACCTCGGTGAGCGTGGGAAGGGGGTCCATCCAGTGCCACGACGACGACGCGATCACCGCGTCGGCGCTGGCGTCCGGGAGGGGGATCGACTCGCCCCGGCCGGCCAGGGCCCGCACCTCGGGGAGTGCCTCGGCCAGCACGGCGCGCATGCGATCGTCGGGTTCGACCGCAACGACCTCGTCGGCGCGGTCCACCAGGAGGCGGGCCAGGCCCCCGGTTCCCGCACCGAGGTCGACGACGGTGGGCGCCCGGTCGGGCAGGATCCAGTCCAGCGCCTCGGCCGGGGGGCCCGGGCGGTAGCGGGCGTAGTGGGAGGCCACGCCCCCGAAGCTGGCGGCGCGCTCGGCCTTCGGGGCCGGGCTCAGCGGGACGGGCTCGGGGTCGGGCACGGCGTCGACCCTAACAACCCGACCCGCCCCTTCCGGGAGGACGACGGCGGGGAGCCGCGGCCGGGGCGCGTAGAGTCTCCCGGTCGCCGGTGCTCACCGATGCTCCCGCCGCGAGCTCGGGACGGGCAGGCATCACGAGAGGTTCGGTATGGCTAACAAGTGGTTCGAGACGGTGGCCGAAGCGCAACGGCGGGCCAAGAAGCGCCTGCCCAAGTCGGTGTACGGGGCGCTCATCGCCGGCTCCGAGCGCGGGATCACGGTGGAGGACAACGTGGCCGCGTTCGCCGAGCTCGGCTTCGCCCCGCACGTGGCCGGGCTCGCCGACAGCCGGGACCTGGCCACCAAGGTCATGGGACAAGAGGTCTCCTTCCCGGTGCTCCTGTCCCCGACCGGCGTCCAGGCCGTGCACCCCGAGGGCGAGGTGGCCGTCGCGCGGGCCGCGGCGGCCCGGGGCACCGCCATGGGACTCAGCTCCTTCGCCAGCATGCCCATCGAGGAGGTGGTGGCGGCCTGCCCCCAGACGTTCTTCCAGATCTACTGGATCGGCACCCGCGACGACATCATGGCCCGGGTCGAGCGGGCACGCGCCGCCGGAGCGGTCGGCCTCATCGCGACCTTGGACTGGTCGTTCTCCCAGGGACGCGACTGGGGCAGCCCGACCATCCCCGAGACGGTGGACCTGCGGGCGATGCTCCGGTTCGCGCCCGAGGCCCTGGCCAACCCGCGCTGGTTCCTCTCGTTCGCGCGGACCGGGAAGCGGCCGGACCTGACGACGCCGAACATGGTGGAGAAGGACGCGAGGGGGCCGACCTTCTTCGGGGCCTACGGCGAGTGGATGCAGACGCCGCCACCGAGCTGGGACGACGTCGCCTGGTTGCGGGAGCAGTGGGGAGGTCCCTTCATGCTCAAGGGCGTCACCCGGGTCGACGACGCCAGGCGGGCCGTGGACGCCGGCGTCAGCGCGCTCTCGGTGTCGAACCACGGCGGCAACAACCTCGACGGGACCCCGGCGACCATCCGGGCCCTGCCGGCCGTCGCCGCGGCGGTCGGTGACCAGGTCGAGGTGCTTCTCGACGGGGGCATCCGGCGGGGCAGCGACGTCGTCAAGGCCATCGCGCTCGGCGCCAAGGCGGTGATGATCGGTCGCGCCTATCTCTGGGGGCTCGCGGCCAACGGTCAGGCCGGCGTGGAGAACGTGCTCGACATCATGCGCAGCGGCGTGGAGTCGGCGCTGCTCGGGCTCGGGCACGCGTCCATCCACCAGCTGCACCCCGACGACCTGGTGATCCCCGAGGGCTTCAGCCGGCACCTCGGTTGACCTCGGCGCGGCACGGCCGCGTCGAGGGGGGTCAGTCGTCGAACCTGACGACGCCCCGGATGATCGTCCCGGCCGCCTGGTCCTCGTAGCCCTGCTGCACCTGGTCGAGCGTGTACTCCTGACTGATCAGCTCGTCGATCTCGAGCTGGCCCGCCGCGTACAGATTGAGCAAGTTGGGCACCTGGACCCGCGGGCTCTGGGACCCGAAGATCGTCCCCAGGACCGATTGGTTGAACATGGCGAGGTTGAACAGGTTGAGCTGGACGTCCATCTGGCTGAACGGCGCGATGGCCGTGACCACGATGCGGCCGTCCTTGGAACCGCACGCGCATGCGGCGGCGATCATCTCCCCCTTGAGGACGCCCGGCGTGAGGATGACTGCGTCCGCGTTGCGGCCCATGGTGAGCTCCGGCAGCATCAGCTGTGCGTCGAGGAGCGAGGCGGCGGTGTGGGTGGCGCCGATCTCCCGGGCCCTCTCGAGCTTGAAGGGCACGGGGTCCACCGCGATGATGTGGCGCGCGCCGGCGAGGCGGGCGCCTTGGATGGCACCCGACCCGACGCCGCCGCAACCGACGACCACGACCGTCTCGCCGGGCTTCACCTTGGCCCGGTCGACCGCCGAGCCGAACCCGGTGGCGATGCCGCAGCTGATGAGCGCGGCCGCCTTCATGTTGTCCCAGGCGTTGATGCGGACCAGCGAGTTCTCGTGGCAGACCATCTCCTCGGCGAAGGTCCCCAGCTGTGTCATGCGGTTGAGGTTCTCGCCCCCGAGGTGGTAGCGGTAGGTTCCGTCGCTGATCATGCCGCCGGCCAGCGTGGTCATGCCGAGGTCGCACAGGTTCTGCCGCCCGGACGCGCACCAAAAGCAGGTGCCGCAGGAGGGGATGAAGGCAACGGCGACGTGGTCGCCCTCGGCCACCTGGGTCACGTTGGCGCCTACCTCGGTGACGATGCCCGAGCCCTCGTGGCCGCCCACGATGGGGAACATGGACTTGACCCCGATCGCCTCGAGCACCTCGGGGGGTGCGCTGATGTCCCCGGTGCGCAGGTGCTCGTCGGAATGGCACATGCCGGACCACACCATTTTCACCCGCACTTCACGGTTGCCCGGCGGGTCGATCTCGATCTCTTCGGTCTTCCAGGGCTCGTGGAGCCCCGTGCACACCGCCGCACGTATCGTTGTCATGGCAATCCCTCCCGGGGCGTCCGCGAGCCAACTCGCGCCCTCAGTATCGTCCGCCGCCCGCTTGTCGACAAACGGTGCGACGACCCCGGCCCGCTGATCCGCCCGGAGTCCGACGGTAGTGTGCGCCGCATGGCCGTTCCCCCCGAGTTCAGCGACGTTGCTGCCCGCGTCCGGAATTGGGGGCGGTGGGGGGCCGACGACGAGCTCGGCACGTTGAACCTGGTCGACGACGAGGCTCGGCGACGCGGGGCCGCCGCCGTCGTGTCCGGCCGAGCGTTCCCCCTCGGCCTGCCGCTGTCCGAGGCCGAGGGGATCCAGATCGGGTTCATCGAGGGGCGCGTGAACCCGACCCGCACCATGGTCCAGGTGAACCTGCCGGTCAACGCGGAGGAACCGGACTGGGTCTGCTTCAGCGAGGACGTCCTCACCTTGGCCACCCAGTGCGCGACACACTGGGACTCCCTCGCCCACAGCAGCTACGGCGGCGTGATCTACAACGGCTATCCGGCCGCCACCGTCTCGGCGCAGGGCGCCGCCCGATGCGGCATCCACCGCCTCACGACCGTGGTCAGCCGCGGCATCCTGCTCGACGTGGCCCGCGCCCTCGGGCGCGACGTGCTCGAGCCGGGGCACCCGATCACGCCCGGCGACCTCGACGCCGCCTGCGAGCTGGCCCGGGTCTCCCTCGAGCCGGGCGACATCCTGCTCGTGCGCACCGGTCAGATGGTGCACCTCCGCCCGGAGCGGCGTGACCTCGCCGCCTATACCTACCCGTCACCGGGGCTGACGATCGAGACGGCCGAGTGGTTCCACGCCCACGACGTGGCCGCGGTGGCGACCGACACGCTGCCCTTCGAGGTCATCCCCTGCCAGCGCGAGGACGCCTACCTCCCCGTCCACCTGCTGCACCTGGTCGAGATGGGCATGACCCAGGGCCAGAACTGGGTGCTCGACGCGCTGGCGGACGACTGCGCCTCGGACGGCCGCTACGCGTTCCTGCTCGACGCCACGCCGCTGCCGCTCACGAACGGCCTCGGCTCGCCGCTCAACCCGGTCGCCCTCAAGTAGGGACCGGTCCGCGGCGACGAGCCGCCGTGGCGCCGCCCAGCACCGGTCCGGTGCGCGGCCTCGTCGCCTCTCGGGGCAGGGTCACGGCGGCGGGTCCGGGCCGGCCGGTGACGGCCCAGTGCAGCATGCGCGCCTGGGAGTCGATGAGATTGGCGGTGCGGATGCCCCAGAACTCGAAGCCGAAGCGGTGCGCCGACACGCTGGCGAACATGGCCACCAGCGTGCCGGCCACGGCCATCGGGTCCGCGCCCGCAGGCGAGCACGTCGCTCCACCCGGACCTCCCTCGGCCGAGGGCGAGGCGGCCACGATGACCTGGGCCAGGGCGACGGTGACGGCGTTCAGCGCGCGTACCCGGACGCCGCGCAGTTGCGCATCGCCTTCCTCGGTCGCGAGGTCGACCACCCGGAAGACGGCGCGGTTGTCCTCCCAGAAGGACAAGAAACCCTCGGTCACCGTGCGCGCGGTGTTCCAACTGCGCTCGTCGGACCAGTCCCCACCCACCAACTCGGCCAGCCGCGCGGCCTGGTCGACCATGCCCTCGGCGAGCACGCGGATGGCTTGTTCCACGTTGCCGAAGTACTGGTAGAAGGTCGCGGGCGACGTACGCGCCTGCCGCGCGATGTCGGTCACCTTCACCGACCGCCACGAGGTGGTGCTCAGGAGCTCCACCGTGGCGTCGAGCAGGCGTTGTCGGGTCTGGCGCCCCCGTTCGCCCGGCACTCGGCCGTCGGTGGTCGCCACCGGGTCGGCGTACGCGTCGAGGGGTACGACGGCCGCCTCGCGCCCGGGGCTCTGTCCTGGCATGGCAGGCCAGCGTAGTGGCCCCGTACCTGAAGACCCAGGTGGCGGTGCGGATACGCTGTCGGGATGGAGCAGACGCTGGCCCGCCCGCTCACCCGCGCCCAGCAGGCCCGGCGCCAGCGCGTCATCGACGCCGCCATGGCGCTGGGACTCGAGGGCGGCTACGAGGCGGTGCAGATGCGGGACGTCGCGGCCCGGGCCGACGTGGCCATGGGGACGGTGTACCGCTACTTCACGAGCAAGGACCACCTCCTCGCAGCCACCCTCGTGCACTGGGTCGAGATGCTCGACACCCGCATGGTCCAGCACCCACCGCGCGAGGAACACCCCGCCGACCGCGTGCTCGACGTTCTCGACCGCGCCCTGCGCGCCATGGGCCGCCAGCCCAAGCTCGTCGCCGCCGTCTTCACCTCTCTGTCCTCACCCGACCCGGCCGCAGTCGGCTGCCAGCAGCAGATCACGCTGCTCATGGAGGGCATCATCTCGCGCGCCATGGGCGAACCCCACATCCCCGACATGTCGGACCGCGGCGCGCATGATCGGCCACGTCTGGTACTCGGCGCTCATCGGATGGATCAACGGATGGTCCACGATGACGCGGGTCTACGACGAGCTGGCGGTGTCGGTGCGACTGCTGCTGCCCGACGAGCTCGTCGAAGGCGCGACGCCTGCCTGACGAGCGGCCGGCCCCCACGCGACCCGGACCGCCGCGACGCTCGCGCTAGGGTCGCCGCAATGACCGTCGGCTCCCCCACCCGCGGCCTACCCGTCGAGTTCCGTGGCCTCACCAAGCACTTCGGGCCGGTGGTCGCAGTCGACAACCTGTCCTTCACCGTCGAGCCCGGACGCGTCACCGGGTTCCTCGGGCCCAACGGATCGGGCAAGACGACGACGCTGCGCATGTTGCTCAGCCTCGTGCACCCCTCGGCTGGGACGGCCACGATTGGGGGTCGCAGTTACACCGACCTGGAGAACCCCTCGAGCACGGTGGGGGCGGTGCTCGAGGCGACCAGCTTCCACCCTGCCCGCACGGCCCGTACCCACCTGCGCATGGCCGCCCGCGCCGGCGGCCACGACGACGCGCGAGCGGACGAGGTGCTCGAGCTGGTCGGCCTCACCGCGGACGCCAAGCGTAAGGTGGGTGGCTTCTCCATGGGGATGCGCCAGCGGCTGGAGCTCGCCACCGCGCTCATCGGCGACCCCGACGTGCTCGTCCTCGACGAGCCGTCCAACGGCCTCGACCCGCAGGGCATCGCGTGGCTGCGCGACTTCATGCGCTATCTCGCCGGCGAGGGCCGCACGGTGCTGGTGTCGTCGCACCTGCTCGCCGAGATGGCCCAGACCATCGACGACGCCGTGATCGTCTCCTTCGGGCAGCTCAAGGCGCAGGGAACGCTCGAGGAGATCACGTCGGGGATGACAGGCATGGTCATGCGAGCCCGCACGCCCGAGGCCGACCGGCTCTCCGCCGTGCTGACCCAGGCCGGCATCTCGTTCCGGCGGCTCACCAACGACGAAGTGGCCATGGACGGCGTCACGCCGGAGCGGGTCGGTCCCCTGCTCGCCAGCAACCAGATCGTCCTCTACGAGCTGACCCAGGAGGGCGCCGACCTCGAGTCCGTGTTCCTCTCCCTCACCGCCGGCCTCGGGTTCGGGGACGTGGCGGCACACGCATGATCGACGCTCTCCGCGCCGAGCTCATCAAGATGCGTTCCATGCCCGGGGTCTGGGTCACCTTCGGCCTGGCCTTCCCGCTCACCGTCCTCATCGGCATCGCGGTGCTCGCGGCGGCGGGCGGATTCCCGGGCCACACCTTCTACTTCGTGCACACGCTGCGCCAGCGACGCGAGCTGCTCGGCGCGGGATACTTCGGGTTGGAGGTCCTCGCCCCCATCATGGGCGTCCTCTGTGTCACCGGCGAGTACCGGCACAAGACGATCACGACGACGTTCGTGCTCACGCCGGTCCGACCCCGCGTGCTGGGTGCGAAGGTCATCGCCACCGCAGTGTGGGCCGTCCTCCTGGCGCTGCTCTCGTTGCTGGCCGTGGCCGTGGTGGCACTGCCATGGAACGCCGCCCTCGGCGGGGTGACCTCCCAGGTGACCGACCAGGTGGGGGCGGTCGTGCCGGGACTGCTGGCCTCCGCCATCTTGTTGAGCCTCTTCGGCCTCGGCTTCGGCACCCTGGTCAAGAACCAGGTGGCCGCGATCCTGCTCACCATCGGTGGCACCCTCATTTTGGAGAGCATCCTGATCGCGCTGGCCCGGGCCATCTTCCACTACAACCTGAATTGGCTCCCCAACGGGGCCGGCGCCGCCTTGGCCGGGGACATCGCCCGCGGCTTCGGCGGGGGGGGCCGGGGCGCGGGGTTCCACCTGTTGGCCTGGTGGCAGGGCGGTCTCGTCATGCTGGCCTGGGGCCTCGTGCCCCTGGCGCTCGGCTACTTCACGACGTTCCGCCGCGACGTCACGTAGCCGCCGAGGACGGTCGGTGCTCGCGTTCGCTGCGGGTCGACATGCAGGCGGACTGCATAAGTATGCGAAAGGACTCGCCGGCAGAGAGACCTTGTCGGGTGTATATGGGCGACCATATACACCCTCAAAGGGCTCATGTGGCGGTTCCTCGACTGCATACATATTCGCGTGTATGCATACGCGCCTTTCGGCAGGCCGACGCGCCGGTGCCGCCGGACCGATTCCGGGCGGCCCCGGGCGGTCAGCTCAACCGCGGAGCACGACGCCCGGGCGGACGGCCAGGCCCTGCGGGAGCCGGTGCGCCGTCGACCCGGATCGGCGTCCCGTTCACCAACGTGTGCGTCATCCCCACCGGCTCGTCCGCGGTGAGGCGCTCGCCGTCGGCGGGAAAATCGCGGATGCGGTGCAGCGGCCCCGGGGCGACGGTCTCGGGGTCGAATACGCACACGTCGGCCGCCTTCCCCACCTCGATCGTCCCCCGGTCGTCCAGGCCGTAGACGGCGGCCGGCTCCCCGGTCAGTTTGTGGATGGCCCGCTCGATCGACATGACCCCGCGCTCGCGCACCCAGTTGCCCAGCAGGTCGGTCGAGAAGCAGGCGTCGCACAGCTGCGAGACGTGCGCACCCGAGTCGGCCAGGCCGAGCAGCACGTTGTCACGCGGCAGCAGCCAGGCGATGCCGTCGGGATCGTCGTTGGCCAGGACCGACCAGAAACGTGCCTCGAGGTCGTCGTCGAGCGAGACGTCGAGCATCACGTCGAGGGGTGTGCAGCCCCGCTCCTCTGCCAACACCGCCACCGGGTGGTCGGCCAGCTCGGGGTGCGAGCGCGACTCGGCCACGGAGATGGCGGCCCAATTGAGCGGGAACCCACCCGCCTTTCCGCTGACGTCCTCCCAGGCTGACGCGCGCCAAGCCGGGTCCCGGTAGGCCGCGACGCGCTCCTCTTTGGACCTGCCCATCAGCGCGGCGAACGTGGGGCGCATGTTGAGGGTGAAGGGCTCGGACAGGTTCATCTGGAACACGAGCGGCCGGCACGACACCTGTGGCCACACTTCGACCCCCTCCGCCCACGCCGCGTCGTGTTCGGCGATGACCTTCTCGTGGTACGGGTAGCCCTTGACCGTGAGCAAGGCCGTCCAGGTGAAGGGTCGTCCCACCTCGCGCTGGAGCCGGAAGACCTCCTGGTTGGGGAACACACCGCCCGGCAGCAGCGCCACGACGCCCCGCCCGCACTCCTTGACCGGCTCGAGCAGGGCGCGCAGCTCGGCCAGGTCGGCCACCCGGGACGGGACGGGCCGGCCGCCGTCGCCGTTGTGGGTCGGCGACGCGCTGGAGGCGAAGCCGGCCGCGCCGCCCGCCATCGCATCGGCGACCACGGCTTGCATCAGGGCGATCTCGTCCGCGGTGGCGGCGCGCTCATAGGCGTCCTCGCCCATGACGTAGAGCCGCACGGCGGTGTGGCCGACGTAGCACCCGTAGTTGAGCGCCACGCCCCGCGCCGACACGGCATCGAGATACTGGGGGAAGGTCTCGAACTCGTCCCAGGGGACGCCGGCCGCCAAGGTGTCGAAGCTCATGTCCTCGACGTGCTGGAGCGTCCGGGCCAGCAGCGAGACGCCGTCCTCGCGTATGGGGGCGATGGAGAAGCCACAGTTGCCCGCGATGACGGTGGTCACACCGTGGAAGGAGGACGGTGTCAGGTCCGGGTCCCAGAACACCTGCGCGTCGTAGTGCGTGTGGATGTCGACGAAGCCCGGCGACACGACCTGGCCGGCTGCGTCGAGCACGCGCTCACCCTCGAGCCTCGTGCCGACGGCGCTGATCCGGCCGCCGGTGACGGCGACGTCGGCGGGACGACCGCGGGCGCCCGTCCCGTCCACCACGGTGCCTCCCCGGATGACGATGTCGGCGCACATGTACCCATCGTCGCAGCCCGGACGCCTCCGTGCACGCGCGAGTTGACGGTTTCGTGCTGGAGTCGGATACCGTGGGTTTGCCGGGGCCGGGCCGATGAACGGGTCAGGGGTGAGCAACGCGCCAGGGAGCGCGGGACTGGAGTATCACATGGCGCTTCCGTTTTCGAGGTCCAAGGGTGCGCCGGTCCCGGAATCCGAGGACTCCCTGCAGATCTCGGGTGCCATCGTCGCCCCCTCGGACGGCCCCTCCCCCGTCCAGCTCGTCGACGCCGGGCACGCCGCTCACGGCCTGGGGGTGGTGCGCGACCAGTACGCCCGGAAAATTCGCAAGTCCCCGACCATCAGGATGGTCCCCAGCTCCATGATGCTCGAGGGCCGGCGCCTGCGCTTCGCGGTCTCGGACAACGCCGACGCGGACGGGCCCGACGGCCCGGGGTCACCACCGGTCTGGGCGGTCAACATCCACGGTTACTTCGCCGGCGGCGGGATGTACTGGCGTGAGAGTGCCCGCTTGGCCGAGCAGATGGGCTGGCGCGTCGTCAACCCCAGCATGCCGGGGTTCGGCGGGAGCGACCCGCTCGAGTGGCAGGACGTCTCCATCGAGAACCTGGCCAACCAGGTCATGGCCATCGTGCACAAGGTCGACGCCGGGCCGGTCGTGCTGCTGGGCCACTCCATGGGCGGCGCCGTCGCCGTCCAGTTCGCGCACGACCACCCGCGGCGCACCCTGGGAGTGATCTACCGCGACGGGGTGAGCACGCCGGCGTGGAAGGAGCGCACCGGCATCATCCCGACCCTGCTCTCGCCCATCCTCCCCGACGTGGCGCCGATGGTCGACATGATCGCCGCCGTCGTGTTCGACCTGCCCGACCTCGCCATCGGACGCATGTACTCCACGGTGCGGGCCGTGCTGCCCGATATGCGCCAGAACATCCGCACCGTGTCCCAGACGCTTCCCGTCGGCAGCATGCTCATGGGCGTGGACCAGCGCAGCGAGGTGCGCCACCTGGTGGCCCAGCAGATCCCCATCCTGAACGAATGGGGGTGCTTCGACCGCATCACGCCAGGGCACACCGCGTTGGAGTTCGCCGCCATCGCGCGCTCGCCGGTGCTCTGGGTGCCGGGTGGCCACAGTTGGATGCTCGCTCGCCCCCAGGGGCAGGCGGACATCCTCACCCACCTGGCCCGCGGACAGGAGTTCATGGCGCAGGTGGAGAACCGCTGGCGCCAGCTCACTGCGCGCGAATACACGCTCCGCGCCGTCAACTGACGTTCGCCGTGTGACCGGCCCGCTGCGCCAACCGCAGTCGGACCCGACCGAGGGCTCCCGATGATCAGCCGGCTGCTGCAGCCGCTTCTCTCGCTGCACGGGTGGCAGGCCTACGCGCTGGTCGGCCTGCTCGTCTTCGCGGAGGACGCCGTCATGCTCGGGTTCGTGTTCCCCGGCGAGACCGCCGCCATCCTCGGTGGCGTGCTGGCCTCCAAGGGTGGCGTCAACCTGGGTGGCATCGTCGCGGTCGTGGTGGTGTGCGCCATCGTGGGCGACTCCGTCGGCTACGCCATCGGCGATCGCTGGGGCCATCAGCTGCTCCAGCTCGGCCCACTGCGCAAACGCCAGAAGGGGATCGCCGGCGCCCTGGACCAATTGAGCCGGCGCGGCGCCCTCGCCGTCTTCGTGGGCCGCTTCTCCGCCTTCCTGCGCGCCGTGATCCCGGGGCTCGCCGGCATGTCCAAATTGCGCTACCGCGTCTTCCTACCAGCCAACGCGATCGGCGGCATCTGCTGGGGGCTCCTCTACGTGCTGCTCGGGTACTTCGTGGGGGAAAGAGTCGAGAAGGCGAGCGGCATCGCGTCCGACATCCTGCTCGGCCTGATCGTCGTGGTCGTCGTCGTCTTGTTCGTGCGGCACCGTCGCAAGGAGAAGCGGGAGATCGAGGGGCCGGCGGAGACGGCGGCACCGAGCGAGGACACCGCCGGTTGAGCCCGTCGCGTCAGGTCGAGCGGGTCAGGACGGTCGTCCGAGGACCTTGCGGTCGCCGGCGCGCAACCCAGCGAGCACATGGGCGAACTCCCCCGCTGCGTCGTTGCCTTGGGCGTCCGTGTCCATCCAGCGCACCACCGCCGGGTCGGTGCGGTCCAGGCCGAAGAGGCCGAAGCGCGGCGCGTAGGTGCCCCACTCGGTAATTGTCGACGAGGGACCAGTGCAGGTAGGCGCGCACCGGGACGCCGGCCGCCACGGCGTCGGCCACCGCCCCCAGGTGCTCGCGGACGTAGCGCGGCCGGTCCATGCCGTCGGCACGGGGGACGGGACGCCCGTCCCGCACCTGGGTCGCCATCCCGTTCTCGACGATCCACAGGGGAAGCCCCGGGCGCAGCGCGGCCTCGGTGGCGCACCACGACCGCAGCGCCTCCGGGTGCGCCTCGACGTCCCACAACGCCCGTCCGAAGGACCAGTCGAGCGCGCCGTCGGGGCGCCGGCGGCCCGGGACGCGGATGGCGTGGCTGGCCACGGGGTCGTACCAGTCGAAGCCGACGGCGGCGAGCGTGCGACCCCGCGGCGACGCGTGCACCGCGGAGACCACCCGGCGCGGGGCACGGCGTCGGGTCAGGCCGCGCAGGCGGGCCCAGGCCGGCCCCCGACCCGGCTCACGCGCTCCACCGTAGGGCGACACGGCGGCGAAGAAGCGACGGAGGGCTGCCTCGCCGGCGTGGCGGGGGGAAAGGCGGCGTCGTGGACCGCCCGGCGTTCGTCCACGTAGCGGTCGGCGTCGCTGGGGTCAACGCCGCGGTGGCGCAGCTCGAGCAGGTCCACCAGCATGCGGTCCAGCTCGTAGACCGACGACGAGCTGGTGTTGATCGTGACCTCGCCCTCGGGCTGCACCGCGGCGACGGCGTCGGCGGCCAGCACGTGCGCGGTCAGGAGGTTGTCGAGGACGCAGAAGGCGTCGGAAACGGCCATGCGGCGGCCGGGCGGGCACGCGCCCTCGATCCACCCCATGAGCATGACGACGTTGGGCTCGTTGACCGTCACCCAGCGACGGCAGTGCGGCGCCAGCGCGGGCACCACGCGGGCGACGTGGCGGGCGAAGACGTCGGGCGAGCCGGGTCTGAGCCAGAACTCCTCGCCGAGCCACCACGGGTGGGTGAAGTGGTGCAGCGTCACCATGGGCTCGAGACCCCGCGCGGTGCACAGGGAGAGGATCTCGGCGTAGCGCTCGAGCGCCGCCGCGGCGAATTGGCCCGGCGCAGGCTCCAGCCGGGCCCATTCCACCGAGAGCCGGAACGCGTTGCACCCGATGGCCGCCGCGTGGTCCAGTGCGTCTTCGGGGTGGCGCCAGAAGTCGCACGCCACCCCCGAGCGGGTCACCCGGCCGACACCCTCCCACCCGGACCAGTTGTTGTGGGGCTCGCCGTCCCCGTTGAAGCCGCCTTCGACCTGGTAGCCCGACGTCGCCACCCCGACGGCGAAGCCCTCGCCGAGGAGGCTCGCCGCCCCGGCGGCCGGCGGGCGCGCCCGCGACCGCGTCCGTGCGGCACGCGTTCGGGCTCGGAGGCGAGGCCTCAGGCATACGACCAGCTTGACAGCCGCAGCGCGGCGACGGCGCGGCGCAGGAGAATGCTCAGCGCGGCTGCGCCACGGAGCGCATCCGCGACAGGGCGGCCGACACGAGGTCGACTTCGTCGCGGGCGTGGCGCACCAGGGAACGCACCTGCGGCTCGGTGGCATCGCTCCCGGCCCGCAGCGCGGCCGCCTGGACGTCCCTGGCCGCGCCGATGACCTCGGACACCTGGAGCCGCACCGCGTCCGTGCGGGTGGCGCCCGACGGCATCCGTCGCTCCAGGCGCAGCAGCCCGTCCAGCTCGCCGGCGACCGTGCGCAGGGAGCGGCACACGGCCGGCAGCTCGGCCACGGGGGCGTCGTGCGCATCCGCGTGGGCGACGGCTGCCTCGGCGTCCTCGACGGCCACCCACATGCGCCGCCGCACCCGCGCCGCGGTGCCCCGGCTGAGCTCGACCGCCGTGGCCCGCGCCGCGTAGCGCTCACGGCCGGCGGACAGGACGGCGAGCGTCGCCAGCACACCGCGGGTGGCCACGTGACCCCGGACGAGGCGCCAATGCCGGCGCACGTAGCTGCGCGCGACCACGAAGGCCACGACCAGGCCCACTCCGGCGACCAGGCCGGCAACCACCAGGAACTCGAGGACGTGTGCCGCGAAGGTCACCCCACGATCCTACGCGGCGGGATCCCGGGATTGCGGCGGTACCCCTGGGTACGCCTGGGTGCGCCGGGGCACCCCGGGGCCGTCCGTCTGGGAACGGGGGCGGCCGGGTCCGGGGCACGCCCCGCCCATCGCCGCCTGCTTCCTGGTACCCGAGCGGGCCGAGGACGCCCCGAGGGAGCGAAGGCACGCCTCAGGTTCCCATCCCCCGACGTGCGCCGATAGCCTCGGCGCGCACCGGCACCCGCCCCCGGCGGGGGCACCAGGAAGGGAGCACCATGGCAGACGAAGTGCTGCGCGAACGCCGCGGGAACGTGGAGATCCTGACCATCAACCGGCCCGAGGCGCGCAACGCCATCAACGGCCCGGTGAGCAAGGCGATGTCCGCCATCATGGACGAGCTCGCCGAGGACCCCGACTGCTGGGTGGTCGTCATCACCGGCAGCGGCGACAAGGCCTTCAGCGCCGGCATGGACCTCAAGGCCTTCAGCAGCGGTGAGGGCGGCGACATCATGGGCGCGAGCGGTGGCTTCGGCGGCCTGACCCAGCGCGACTTCCCCAAGCCGATCATCGCGGCCGTCAACGGTTCGGCGCTGGCCGGCGGCTTCGAGATCATGCTCTCGTGCGACCTCGTGGTGGCGGCCGACCACGCCACCTTTGGCATCCCCGAGGCCAAGCGCGGGCTCATCGCCGGCGCGGGCGGACTGATCCGCATGCCCAAGCGGTTGCCCATGGCGGTGGCGCTGGAACTGGCCATGACCGGCGACCCCATCGACGCCGAGCGGGCCTACGCCCTGGGCCTCGTCAACCGGGTCGTGCCGGCCCAGAGCCTGCTGGCCGAGGCGGTCGCGCTGGCCGAGCGCATCGCCGCCAACGCTCCTCTGGCGGTGCGCTATTCGAAGGACGTGATGAAGCGCGCCGCCGAGGTGCCCGAGTCCGAGGGATGGGCGATCAACGCGGCGGCCGTACGCGTCGTCTTCTCGTCGGCCGACGCGATGGAGGGGCCCGTCGCCTTCGCCGAGAAGCGCGCCCCGAACTGGCAAGGCAAGTAACGCGGTCGTGCTGGCGCCGGCGCTCGACACCGTCCGCCTCACCCTCCACGTCCTGGCCGCGACGGTGTGGGTGGGTGGGCAGATCGTGATGACGGGGCTCGTCGGTCCGTCCCGGGCGATCGGTGGCGACGCGCCAAAGGTGCTGGCGCGGGCATTCGCCCGCATGGCCTGGCCCGCCTTCGTCGTCCTGCTCGCCACCGGCATCTGGAACGTCACCGCGGTGCACTACTCCTCCCAGGATTCGGCGTGGAAGGCGGTGCTGATGGCAAAGATCGCCGTCGTGATCGTGGCCGGGGTCGCCGTGGCCCTGCACCAGCAGGCCCGCACCAAGGGCCAGCTCGCCGTGTGGGGGTCCGTCGGGGGCGTGGCCAGCGTGACGGCGCTGGTCATGGGCATCCTGCTGGCCGGGTGACTCCGAATACCCCGGCACGCCGCCGGGGCGTGTGGAGTTCCCGGACGGAAATGGGTCTAACCTGGGGTCCCGTTCACCGCCACGTGGACCCGGGTGAAGGAGAACCTCATGCTTGCTGACCTTTTCGGTCCCGACCTGCTCATCGTGGCCATCGTTCTCGTCGTGCTCCTCTTCGGCGGCGCGGCCATCCCCAAGCTGGCCCGAAACCTCGGCTCGGCCAAGAACCAGTTCGAGAAGGGGCTCCAGGAGGGAAAGGCGGAAGGCGCCGCCCAGAACGGCACCTCCGCGGCGGCCGACGCCCCGGCGCCCCAGGCTGAGGAGAAGTCCCCGGGCGCCTGAGCACGGGCGCGGCCCCAAGGCCGCGTCTCGCCTCGACGCCCGTGCGAACCAGCCGCGCCGGGGTCCGAGCCACATCCGTCCCAGGGCCAGGGGGGTCCATTGCCATCTGACGTCTTGTCCGTTGCCGAGCGGCTGTGGAACGGCGAGATCTCGACGTCCACCTTCCACCCGGTCGACCACATGGGGGGTTTCGTCGAGATCACCGACGGCGTCGGCTTCTGCCCCTCCTTCGCCAACGTCTCGGCCTTCGCCACCGAGGACGGCCTGGTCCTCGTGGACACCGGCAGCGCGCCGCTGGCCAGGATCGTCCACGACGACATCCGGACGTGGAGCCCCGCCCGCCTCAATACCGCGGTCTACTCGCACGGGCACATCGACCATGTCTTCGGTGTCCCGGTCTGGGAGGAAGAGGCGGCGGCGCAGGGCTGGGACGCCCCCGAGGTCATCGCCCACCATGCCTTGCCGGCCCGTTTCGACCGCTACATCCTCACGGCCGGCTACAACACCATCATCAACCGCCGCCAGTTCGGCTTCAGCGACCTGACCTGGCCCACCGAGTACCGCTACCCCGACCGGACCTACCACGACACCCTGGACCTCTCGGTCGGCGGGGTCCGCTTCTCGCTGCGTCACGAGAAGGGCGAGACCGACGATCACACCGTCACGTGGCAGGCCGAGAAGCGGGTCCTTTGCTGTGGTGACCTCTTCATCTGGGCGTCACCCAACGCCGGCAATCCCCAAAAGGTGCAGCGCTACCCGCGGGAGTGGGCCGCCGCTCTGCGCCGCATGCTGGAGCTGGACGCCGCATTCCTCCTGCCCGGACACGGGTTCCCGGTCGTGGGCGCGGACCGGGTCCGCCAGGCCCTCACCGACACGGCGGACCTGCTCGACTCCCTGGTCGACCAGACGCTGGCGGTGATGAACCACGGCGGCCGCCTCGACGACGCCATCCACACGGTGCGCCCGCCGGCCGAGCTCGAGGCCAGGCCCTACCTGCGACCGGTCTACGACGAGCCCGAGTTCATCGTCCACACGGTGTGGCGCCAGTACGGCGGGTGGTGGGACGGCAACCCCGCCACGTTGAAGCCGGCCGCCGAGCGCGCCCTGTCGGCCGAGCTGGCGGCGCTGGCCGGCGGACCGGGGGCTCTGGCCGAGCGCGCCCTCGAGCTGCTGGCGGAGGCGTCGGCTGCGCCCGGATCCGGGTCCGAGTCCGAGGCGGCCGAGGGGGCGCTGCGCATCGCCGGCCACCTGGCCGAGCATGCCTGGCTGGCCGACCCGGGCGACGAGGGCGTCCAGCGCGCGCGCCAACAGGTCTTCGCCGCCCGCGCCGCCCGCGCCACCTCCACCATGGCGCGGGGAGTGTTCACCTGGGCCGCCAACGAGTCGACGGAGCCGCCGCACCCGCACTGAGGCCGCAGCGCACGCCACTGTGCTGCCAATTCCAGTTTTTTTGCCGGGTTCGATAGTGTCAGCGCCGTGGACTCGTCGCTGACCGGCCCCGCTCTCGATCCGCCCGAAACCCCAGCTCCCAGGCACAAGGGTCCACGTCGCCTGGCCGCGGTCGTCGTCGCCCTGGGTGCCCTCCTGCTCACCGGCTGCCAGCTCCCCAGCTTCGGCTTCCACAAGGGGTCGACCACCCAGGGCCAGTCCACCTTCCACCTCTGGCAGGGCTTCTTCATCGCCGGCCTGATCGTGGGTGGGTTCGTCTTCGTCCTCATCGTCTGGGTGATCTTCCGCTACCGGCGCCGTTCCGACGAGATGCCGAAGCAGACCCAGTACCACACGCTCACCGAGATCACGTACACGGTGGTGCCCATCCTGATCGTGCTCGGGCTGTTCGTGGCCACGGTGATCGTGGAGAACAAGGTCACCGCGGTCGAGCCGAATCCGTACACCAAGGTGCACGTCTACGCGTTCCAGTGGGGCTGGGAGTTCGAGTACCCCAACGGGGTCAAGGTCATCGGCCAGACCACCGACGCCCCGACCATGGTGGTGCCGACCGGCGAGACCGTCCGGATCCGGCTCGACTCGTACGACGTGATCCACGGCTTCTACGTGCCCCAGTTCAACTTCAGCCGGTATGCCACCCCGGGTTACTCCACCTATTTCGACATCAACGTGCAGCACAACGGCGTGTACCGGGGCCAGTGCACCCAGCTGTGCGGCCTGTACCACTCCCTCATGTTCTTCAACGTCCGTTCCGTGTCCCCGTCCGCCTACCAGAGCTGGCTGCAGGTGACCGGCGCCTACCAGCGGACGCACCCCGACTCCATCGGCCAGCTCCCGGCCGACCTGCACGCCAACAGCAACGGGACCGTGCCCAGCTACTCTGGGAACTCCGGCAACTCTGGCAGCGGGAACACCGGAAACACAGGAGGTGCGCTCGAAGGTGACTGACGTCATCGCCCCACCCGGCACCCACGCGCCGACCGAGCTGGACCTCCCGCCGCAGGTTCCGGGCGACGGTCACGACGCCCACGACGGCGCCCACGAGGAGCACGGGCCAACCGGCATCCTCAAGTGGCTGACGTCCACCGACCACAAGGTCATCGGGCTCAGCTACATGATCACGGCGATCGTGATCTTCTACATCTCGGGAATCATGGCGTTGTTGATGCGGCTCCAGCTGAGCTCGCCGCATTCGTCACTGCTCAGCTTCTCGCAGTACAACGCGCTGTTCACCATGCACGGCAGCCTGATGCTGTACCTGTTCGCCGGGCCCTTTGCCTTCGGCGGCTTGGCCAACTACATCGTGCCACTGCAGGTCGGCGCGCCCGACATGGCGTTCCCGCGCCTCAACGCGCTGAGCTACTGGCTCTACCTCGGCGGCTCCGTCACCATGTTGTTGACCTTCTTCGTGGCGGGGGGCGCCGCCCAGTTCGGCTGGGTGGCCTACGCGCCCCTCTCGAGCGCCACCAGCTCACCCGGCGCCGGGCCCGACCTGTGGATCATGGCACTCGCCCTCACCGGGTTCTCGGCCATCTTCACCGGCGTCAACCTGTGCGCGACCATCTTCTACCTGCGTGCGCCGGGCATGACCATGTTCCGCATGCCGATCTTCACCTGGAACATGCTGGTGACCGGGATCCTGATCCTCATCGCCTTCCCGGTCCTCACCGCCGCGCTGATCATGCTGTTCTGCGACCGTCACTTCGGCACCCACATCTACACGGCGGTCGGCTGCCACCTGGTGAACGGGTTGCCCATGCGATCGTGTGGCTCACCGTTACTGTGGCAAAACCTGTTCTGGTTCTTCGGCCATCCCGAGGTCTACATCCTCGCCCTGCCCTTCTTCGGCATCGTGACCGAGATCCTCCCCGTCTTCTCGCGCCGGCCGGTCTTCGGCTACAAGGGCATGGTCTTCGCCACCATGGCCATTGCGGCGCTGTCCACCGGAGTGTGGGCCCACCACATGTTCACCACCGGCGCCGTGCTGCTGCCCTTCTTCTCCTTCTTGAGCCTGTTGATCGCCGTGCCCACCGGTATCAAGTTCTTCAACTGGATCGGCACGATGTGGCACGGGCAACTCCGATTTACGACGCCCATGCTGTTCTCGATCGGTTTCCTCTTCGCGTTCTTGATGGGTGGCGTGACCGGGATCATGCTCGCCTCCCCTCCCATCGACTTCGCCACCCACGACACCTACTTCGTGGTCGCCCACTTCCACCAGGTGCTCTTCGGGACCGCCGTGTTCGCCGGGTTCGCCGGCGTCTACTACTGGTATCCCAAGATGTTCGGCCGCATGCTCCGAGAGAGCCTGGGCAAGTGGCACTTCTGGCTGATGTTCATCGGGTTCTGGGTGACGTTCATGCCTCAGTACGTCGTCGGGCTCCTCGGCATGCCCCGCCGGGTGGCCAGCTATCCGTCCAACCTCGGCTGGCAGAGCTACAACGTCGTCTCGACGGTCGGCGCCTTCATGATCGCGGCGGCGTTCGCCTTCTTGCTGGTGAACTTCGTCGTGTCCTGGCGCAACCCGATCGTCGCCGGGGACAACCCGTGGGACGCCCAGACGCTGGAGTGGTTCACCACCTCGCCGCCGCCGCACCACAACTACACCCACCTGCCACCGATCCGCTCGGAGCGCCCGACGTGGGACTACAACCACCCCGACGCGCTCACGGCGCCGCACGGCAAGGCGTCCCACAACGGGCACGCCAACGGGAAGGTCAAGGCAACGGTATGAAGGTCTCGGCGGTCTTCTTGCTGTTCCTCGGGGCCTTCTTCGGGCTCATCGGACTGGTCTACTGGTTCTGGAGCTACGAGGACGGGGGCGGCGTGATGCTGCTCGGCGCCACGCTGCTCGGGTTCCTGCCCGGCCTCTACTACTTCTTCTGGTACCGGCGCTTTCACGGCCACAAGTACTTCTTCTGGGGCGAGATCCGCGCTGCGGGCGAACGCCCCTCCGACCGCGACGACGCGGAGATGGCGGACGGAGCAGGGGACGTCGACGCATTCCCGAGCTCCTCCATCTGGCCCTTCGTGCTCGGCATGGGCGCCTTCTTCACCGTGCTCGCACTCGTGTTCGGCGCTTGGCTCGCCTTCATCGGTGTGCCGCTGATCCTGACCGCGCTGACGGGCGTCACCGCCGAGAGCCGCCGCGGTGGCACCGTCTGACGGCACGGGGCCCTCGCGGCACTTCATCGGACCCGCAACACCGCCAACACCGCCAACACCGCGCTGAGCGCTGCACGACCCGGAGCCGATTCCCGCCCGGCGACGGTCGAGGCCGACCCGGGTCCATGAGGCCCCCGGTACCCTGACCGGGTGGTCGGGCCGACGAGCAACGGCACTGGAGACGGCGCACAGCCCGGACTCTCACGGGCGCTGGTCGCGCTCATCGCGGTCGCCACGGGCGCGGTGGTGGCGAACCTCTACTACGCCCAACCCGTGCTGCACCAGGTGGCGCACGAGTTTCACAGCGGGCCCGGCGCCACGTCGTCGATCATCACCGCCACCCAGATCGGGTACGCGGCAGGCCTGTTGCTCGTCGTCCCGCTCGGCGATCTCCACCCCCGCCGGGGCCTGGTGACCCGGCTCTTCTGCGTCGCCGCCGTCGCCCTGGTGGCCTGCGCACTCGCTCCCAGCCTCTGGTTCTTCGCCGTCGCCTCGATCGCCGTGGGTGGGGCCTCGGTGGCGGGACAGGTGATGATCCCCTTCGCGGCCGACCTGGCGCCCGAGGAGCGCCGGGGGCGGGTGGTGGCTCGCATCATGACGGGGCTGCTGCTGGGCATCCTGCTCGCCCGCACGGTCTCGGGACTCGTGGCCCAGGCGGCCGGGTGGCAGGCCATCTACTGGCTCTCGGCCGCCCTGATGGTGTGCTTCGCCGTCATCTTGTGGCGGGCCCTCCCGGGCGAGCGCCCGCGTCCCCATCGCACCTACGGCGAGCTGGTCGGCTCGTCGCTCCGCCTCCTCGCCGAGGAGCCGGTTCTGCGCCGCCGGGCCTGGCACGGAGCTTGCGCGTTCGCGGCCTTCAGCGTGCTGTGGACCACGCTCGCCTTCCTGCTCTCCGCGAGTCCCTACCGCTACTCCGATGCCGTGATCGGGCTCTTCGGCCTCGTCGGTGCCGGGGGCATCCTGGCGGCCAACCTGGCCGGCAAGCTGGCCGACTCCGCCCGGGCGACGGCGACGACGATCGGCGCCGGGGTGCTCCTGGCCGGCTCCTTCGCCCTGCTGTGGGTCGGGCGAACCTCCCTGGGGGCCCTCGTCGCCGGCATCGTCGTGCTCGACATCGGCACGCAGGGCATGCAGATCACCAACCAAGCGGTGATCTATGCGCTGCGCCCGGACGCCCGGAGCCGGATCAACAGCGCCTACATGGTCTGCTACTTCTTGGGCGGTGCCGCCGGGTCCGTGGCGGCCGGCGCGCTCTACGCGGCGCACGGGCTGGGCCGGCGTCTGCCTCCTCGGTGCCGGCTTCGGCGTCCTGACCCTCGGCCTGTCGGCCTCCGACGCCCTGCGCACGCGGGCCGCGCACGCCCGCGGCACGCAGCCGGGGTCCGCTCGGGAGCGGCTCGAGACCTCGGGGACTTCGGACCCCTCGGGGACCTCCGACCCGCTCCGGGACCCGGCCTGAGTCCTTCGCCCCGGCTCGGCCTGCCCTCCTCGCCCCCGGGTCAGGCCTTGGGCTCCTCCATGATCTTCAGCTGGTTGCCGTCTTGGTCACGAAAGGCGAACATGGCCGGGACACCAGGCCAACGCAAGAGCTCGTCGGTATCGACGCCCGCCGAGACCAGGGATGCGTGGTCGCCATCCGCGTCCGATGTCGCGAGTGTGATCCCCGTGTCCACCCCCGTCGGGACCGCATCGCCCGCGGCCACCAGCGCGATCGGAACCTTGCCTCCGGGGGCAGCAACCTGCACCCACCGTGCGCCGTCTCCCAGCGGGACGTCGAGACGAATCTCGAACCCCAGTGTGTCGACGTAGAACCGAACGGCTCGCGCCTGGTCCGCGACCGGGACGGTGACCCCTGCCACGTCCACGACCTTGACTTTCGTCGAGCTGGCACTCATCTGTCGACTCCTTCGTCTCGTTGTCCTCGGTCGTTCCCGTCTCAGCTCCTGCGACGAGGCGACGACACCGTCAGGCGTACAGCAGCGACCCGGGGGTGGTGAGCAGCTCGCCGGTCTCGAGCCAGGTCTTGAGGCCCGAGAGCACCATGGGCCAACCGCCGAAGAGCTGGGCGCTGGCGCCTTCGCGCAACTGGTCGTGGGTCAGCGTGAGGTGACACGAGTCGCCCACCTGCTCGATCTCCCACGTGACCCGAGAGAACCCTTCGGCCCGCACCTCGTCGTCCCACAACGCAGCCATGGTGTGCACCAGGCGGCGCGGCGGATCGATCTCGAGCACCTTGCCCTCGCCCAGGTGCACCCCGTGCTTGGCCACGTCGACGCTGATGGGCGAGCCGACCTTCCACTCCGAGTTGACGGCTGCACCGAAGTTGTACTTGGCCCGGATCTCGGGGTCGACGATCGCCTCCCACAGTCGCTCGGGCGTCGTCTTGATGAAGATCTCGTACACCTTTTCCATCTCGCTCTCCAGTCTCTCCTTGATCTCGCTCAGCCCTGCCACCCAGGGCTCCGAGTACTTGCTGACCCAGCGGTCGTGAACGAGCCGGATCGGGACGGGGTTGAGGAAGTGGAGCTTCTCGCGGCCCCGCCGCCGCGTGACCACCAGCCCGGCCCCTTCCAGCTGCTTGAGATGCTTCATGACGCCGAAGCGCGACATGGAGAACCTCTCCTCCAACATGCTCAGGGTCTGCCCGTCCTCCCGGAAGAGCTCGTCGAGCAAGCTGCGCCGGGTGGGGTCGGCCAGGGCCTTGAACACCTCGTCCACGCCCCGATCTTAAGTGACCTTTTGGTCACATGTCAACCGGATCGGGACGCCGGCGGCGGCAGCCGGGGGACCGCGCTCGGCTCCTCCATCGGTGGGGCTCGTTGCCCGTCGACCCGTCAGGGACGGCGAATCGTCGCCGCGCCGCGGCCGGGGGCGGCGCCCGAGCCATGGCAGGCCCGCCTGCGCCCCGGCCGTCGACGGCTCCCACAGCGCGGCGCGGTTGCGACCCGCCCGCTTGGCCACGTAGAGAGCCTCGTCAGCCCGGCGGAGCAAGCCGTCGGGGCTGTCCTGGGCGCCCAGCCACGTGCTGACGCCCAAGCTGGCGGTCACCGAGTCCGATCCGGTCACCGCCTGCAGGGCCTCGTTCAGCCGGGTGGCCGCAGTCAGACGCCGCGTCCTGGTCGGTGTCCAGCAGCAACAGCGCGAACTCGTCACCACCCAGGCGACCCACGACGTCGCTCTCCCGAGCCGCCTGGCACAGCATGCTGACCAGCAGCCGCAGCGCCCGATCGCCGGAGTCGTGCCCGCTGGTGTCGTTCAGGCTCTTCAGGTTGTCGACGTCCGCCACGACGAGGCTGAAGATCGAATGGTGCCGGCGGGACCGCTTCGCCTCGTGTTCGAGCCGTTCCTGGAACGCACCACGACTGAGGCAGCCCGTCAGCGAGTCCACGCTGGCCGCCTCCATCAGCTCCCCGATCAGGCGGTCCCGGTTCAGCGCCGCCGCGGCCGTGATGACGCCCGCGATGACCACGGTCACGGCCAAGAAGGCGGTACTGGACCACGTGGACTGGGGCGTCAGGATCCCGACGACCGCCGTCGTCATGACACCGAAGGCGGCGAGGAGGGAGACCGTGCCGGCCGAGTACGCCAGCCCGGCGAAGAGCATCGGCAGCACGAGGAAGTACGAGATAGGGCTGCGCACGCCACCGTCGAGAACGGCACCGAAAGCGATGAAGACGAAGGTGAACGCAGCCCAGCCCGTGAAGAAGGCCGTCGACCACCGCGTCGACACGAGACGCAGCCCGAGCCACTTGAACGGCCCGATGGACGCCGCAAGGCTGATGCAACCGACGATCGCGATCGCCCGCCGGTGGGGGCCGCTGGGCGTCGCCAACGCGTACAAGATGACGGCAAGGGCCCCCATGCTGTAGGTCACGACCCCGATGTGGACGTAACTCCGCCAGAAGTTCGCCAAGTTGGATGACATGGTTTGTGACGGGGATCGACGCATGCCAGGTTCCGATATTCCCCTTCTGTCGGCGCACCGAGTATCGGCAGCTTCGAAACCTTCGTTGAGCGACAATTTCGTGCAGGCTGCAGCCAAGCCCGCCCGATCCCCTGCACGCTCGCCCGTCGACCGCCCCGCCGCAGGCGTCGGGACGCCGTCAGCGAGAGGCGGTGCGTGCGGGTCGCCGGCGCCAGGTGTCGACGCAACCCGGGGAGCAGAACAACACGACGGAACCACGGACGTCGTGGGCGATCTCCTCGGCCGTGTCATGGGTCAGCGGCAGCCCGCAGATGGGGTCGCGGGACGCGTCGGCGCCTCCGGCGGCCATGCGGATGCTCGACGCCGGGACGGGTTTCTCGACGCCCCGCAGCGTGACGTAGGCCTCCGCCACGGCGACGCCCCAGCTGGGCAGGTGCTCCATGACCGACGGGGCCGCCAGCGCCTCCCCCGCCGGGGCCTGGTCGCACAGGCGCGAGGCGACATTGACACAGTGGCCCACGTAGTCGTCGCCCTCCATCAGGATGACCTCACCCGAGGTGATCCCCGAGCGGATGGAGACGGTCTCGACGGGACCCGAGACCTCGCCGACGACGTAATGCATCTCCAAGATGGCCTCGAGCAGGGGACGGGTGGTGACGCACACCAGCATCACACCGTCGCCGAGCCACTTGGCGATCCGGACGCCGCGCCACGCGCAGATGTCGCGCAGCAGAGCCCGGAAGGCCGTCAACACGTCGACGGCACGTTCGTCCCCCTCGAGTTCCGTGAGCGCCGTGAACCCGGACACGTCGACGAAGGCGAAGCTGCGATGGACGCGCACGCGAAGATGCTGCCATGCCCCCGCTCGACATCCCAATCGAGCGGCGCCCAGGAAGGACAGATGCCCTGGTGGTCCAGCCCCGCCCGTGCTCCTACGATGGCCCGATGAGGCCCGTGCACGAGGCGGCCGTCCCGGGGCGGACGCGCTGAGATGGGGCAGCTCGACGGCAAGGTGGTGCTCCTGAGCGGCGGGGCCTCCCCGATCGGCCGGGCCACTGCGCTCCGGCTTGGTGCGGAGGGCGCGGCGGTGGTGGTCGGCGACGTCGCGGCGGAGGGCGCGGCGTCGGTGGCCCAGGAGGTCGCCGCGGCGGGGGGACCCGCGTTCGGCGTCGCCTGTGACGTACGCCGCGAGGAGTCCGTCGCGGCGTTCGTCGGTCGTGCGGTGGACGAGTTCGGAGGTGTCGACTGTGTGGATCACAATGCGGCCTGGAGCCACCCCCGGTTGGACACCGACGCGGTCGGGGTCGACGTCGGCGTCTGGGACCGCGTCATCGAGACCATCACCCGGGGCGCCCTGCTCTTGGCACGGCACGCCATCCCCGTCATGGCGGCGCGTGGCGGAGGGTCCATCGTCATGATCTCGTCGGGGACGAGCACGATCGGCGAGTCGACCCGGGTGGCCTACGGCGTGTCCAAGGCCGGCCTGAACCAGCTGACCCGCCACCTGGCCGTCCGTTACGGCCGCGACGGCATCCGGGCCAACGCCATCGCCCCGGGCTTCATCCTCACCGAGACGGCGACCGCGCTCGTGCCCGCCGAGGTGCAACGTCGCCTTGCCGAGGCCAACCCGACCCGCCGTCTCGGGACGCCCGACGACATCGCCCGGGTGGTGGTCTTCCTCTGCAGCGACGCCGCGGCCTATGTCAACGGCCAGGTGCTCCACGTCGACGGCGGCCACCAGATCGCCGGGATGATGTAGATGCGCCGTGGCTGAGACGCGCCGGGTGGCCCTCGTCACCGGCGCCAGCCGCGGCATCGGGCGCTGTGCCGCGGTCGCCCTGGCCCGACGGGGCTTCGACGTGGCCATCACGGCCCGGACCGTCCATGAGGGGGACGGCCGCGCCTACTCCTCGAGTGCCCTGGTGGCGGACGAGCCTCGGCGCATCGCGGGGAGCCTCGACGCCACCGCTGCCGCGATCGAGCAGCTCGGCGGCACCTGCCTGGCGGTGCCGATGGAGCTGATGGACCGCTCGTCGGTCGAGCACGCCGCCGCGGTGACCCTCGAGGTCCTGGGCCGGGTCGACGTGCTGGTCAACAACGCCATCTACCAGGGGCCCGGCACCATGGACCGGATCTTGGACCTGCCGCTCGAGCTGGCCGAGCGGTGCCTCGTCGGCGACTACCTCCACCCGCTGCTCCTCACCCAGCTCGTGCTGCCCGGCATGCTCGAGCGCGGCGAGGGTCGGCTCGTCAACATGCTCTCGGAGGCGGCCTTCACCACGCCCCCGGCGCCGGCGGGCGCCGGCGGGTGGGGGGTGGCCTACGCCGCCGCCAAGGCGGCCTTCCACCGCGTCACCGACATGTGCCACGTGGAGTTCGCGGCGCGGGGTATCTGGGCCTTCTCCATCGCTCCGGGCCTCACGCTCACCGAGTCGATGCGGGCATCGGGCATGGACACGGTGCTCGTGGACGCCGGGCACGTGCCCGCACCGCCGGAGGTGGCGGGAGAGGTCGCCGCCTGGCTGGGGGACGACCCCGGGGCGGGCCCCTACGCCGGGCAGATGGTGTCGTCGCGTGCGCTGTGCAAGGAGCTCGGGCTCTTGCCCGGCTGGCCGCCCCCGCGGCGCAGTCCTCCGGCGCCCTAGACCCCCTGCGAGAGTCTCGACACCGCGGTGTCGAGCAGGTGGAGGTCGGCTTGGCCCGGGAGCCGATCCACTCTTCGGTCGATGCGCGAGGTGAACCGGCTCCCCTCGTCGCCGTCGAAGAGATACCTGACGAGGAAGCCGACTTCCTCCGGCGGCATCACGCCCGAGCCGACCGGGCGCCAGAAGTGCTTGAGAGCGAAACGGGTGAGCCGCTGCGCCCGGGGACTCGCGGCGAGCCGTCGGGCCGCCTCCGAGGCGTAGAAGTCGATGTGCCCGCCCTCCTGCTTCATGATGCGCTTGAGCAGCTCGCGCAGGGTCGGGTGGTCAGCCTTGTCCGACAGCCGGGCATAACCGGCCTGTGTCGTCCACTCGTTGATGGCACCCCACGTCATGTGCAGGGCGGTGAAGGCGCGGCCGGCGAAGGCGGCCGAGCCGATCGTGCTCAACGTGGAGATCGCCTCCTTGCGACGGCGCTTCGTGCGCAGGGCGGCGATGCGGGGGGCACCCGCCTCTTCGCCGTGCGCCTCGAGCACCCCGCCGATGGCCTCCCCGTGCCACATCTCCTCGAACACCCAGCACGAGAGGAACGAGGTGATGTCGGGGTCCCGATGCGCGGGTGTCAGGAGCAGGTCACGCAGGTAGCACACCGTGTGGTGCTCCACGTCGTGCATGTAGCGCAACGACCGGAGGGCGTCGGGTGCCAGCGGACGGTCCCTGAAGTCGTCGAACTCGATGTCCTCGAGGTCGAGACGTCCCGCACGTTGCTTGTAGGACTCGATGGTGGTTCGCATGACGCCCGGTATTCGGCGTCACCGGCCGGCCCGGATGGCACGATTTCGACGACGCGACGTGGAGCGGTCGTCAGCGCCGGCGGGGCAGCCCCATCGGGTTGGGGAAGGGGACCAGGCCCGAGGCAACCACGCCGGCCGCGCAGGCAGCAAGGGCTCCGTGCAGCTCCTCGAGCGCACCGTCGCTCAGGCCGGCATAGGCCGGTTCGGCCAGCCGGTCGGTCAGGTCCTCCACCTCGCCGTGCAGCGTGCGTCCGGCGTCGGTGGCGCGCCCGTCGACATGGAGCAGACCCCGGGCGGCGAGGTCTGCCGTGGCCGATTCCCAGTCTTCCTGGGTCCATCCCCGGTTGTCCCGGAGCACCTCGGTGGGGATCGCCTTGGTGGCGGCGGCGAGCACGTGCGCCTCCACCCCGCCGACCCGCCGGGCGACGAGCGCGGCCACGTGCCCGTCCCCCCGGTGCTCCCGCAACGTGGTGCAGGCCTGCCAGACCTCGCCCAGCCCGCCCGTGCCCAGGGCGGGTGCGACGGCCCGCCCCAGCGGCCGGTTCGCCGCCGCCATGACCCTCCCCCCACCCCCACAGCGCGCGGCGGCCCGCCGGAGCAACGGCAGGGCGCCGACGAGGGCGGAGCGGGACTCGACGCCGCACAAGTCTGCGAGCGCCTCCGCCGCCGCGATGGCCCGCACGCGGCACAGCGTCCCGGGCGCGACCACGTCCCAGCACGCCGGCACGGCGGCCCCCACCAGGCGCGGGTGGAAATTGTAGAATGCAGCGGCCACGACTCCCGAGCCCACGCGCCCGAGCGGGGCGGCGCGGGCGGCGAAATAACCGGACCAGAAGCCGCGCAGCCCCGTCTCGCGGAGCGCGGCCCGGCAATCGGGGGCGAAGTAGATCACTGCGTGGACGGTCTCGACAGCGACCCACAGGTCGCGGGCGGTGACCCTGTCCCGTCGCTGGGTCAGCGGGTGACCTGGCGCGCGCCCGTCGGCGAGCTGGTCGGCTCGCGGCTGCCACCGTTGCTCAGTGGTTCGATGTCGATGCGCACCGGTACGGGCTCGGGCTCCATCTCGACGCGCTCGTCGTCGGGGCGGGGTGGGGTCGGGACCGTCCGGTACTCGCCCTCGGCCGTGCGCTGCACGATCACGGCCCGCTTGCGCTTGCCGATGCCGTGCACACCCTGCATCTCCCGGCACAGCTGATAGGCGACGAGACCGGCGACGATCGGGATCACGAAGACCGCAATGCGGAAGAACCACAGCACGGCGTTGAGCGACACGTGGAAGAAGTTGGCGAGGACGTCCGTCGAGCTCGCCGCGAAGAGCGTGAACAGCAGGGCGAACATGGCCACGCCCGCGGCCGTGCGCTTGGGCCTGTCCCGCGGTCGGTCCAGCAGGTTGTGCAGCTCGTCGTCCCCCGTCACCCGGCGCTCGAGGGCGGGCCACAGCATGGCGATCGTGAAGATCAGGCCGGGGAAGACCACGGCGGGCAGGAAGACCTCGAGGGGAACCGTGTGGCCGAGGCCAGTCAGCTCCCACGAGGGCATGATGCGCAGGGCGCCGTCGAGCCACCCCATGTACCAGTCGGGCTGCACCGCGTAGGAGATCTTCGAGGCGTTGTACGAGCCGAACTGCCAGATGGGGTTGATCTGGGCGAAGGCACCCAGCAGCGCCGTCGCCGCGGTCACCATCAGCAGGAAGCCCGTGGTCTTGGCCATGAAGGTCGGGAACATGGGCGAGCCCACCACGTTGTGCTCGGTGCGGCCCTCGCCGCGGAACTGCGTGTGCTTCTGGCGGACCAACAGCCCCAGGTGCGCCGAGAGCAGCCCGATCAGCACCAACGGGATGATCAGCACGTGGATGATGAAGAACCTCGGGATGATGATCCCGGTGCCCGGGAACTGCCCACCCCACAGGAAGGTGACGAGGTAGCTGCCGACGAAGGGGATGGACTCGGCGATGGAGTAACCGATGCGCAGTCCGGTGCCCGAGATGAGGTCGTCGGGCAACGAGTACCCGATGAAGCCCTCGAAGATGGCCAGGATCAGCATGGTGACGCCGATGAGCCAGTTGAGCTCGCGCGGCTTGCGGAACGCCCCGGTGAGGAAGATGCGGCCCATATGGACGACGATCGAGCCGGTGAAGATGTCGGCCGCCCAGTGGTGCATCTGGCGCACGAGCAGGCCGCCCCGCACGTTGAAGGAGATCTGGACCGTCGATTCGTACGCCTTCGACATCCACTGGCCGTCCAGCGGTGCATAGGTGCCGTGGTAGATGACCTGGTCGGCCGAGGGGACGTAGTACAGCGACAGGAAGACCCCGGTGGCCAACAACACCACGAACGAGTAGAGCGAGATCTCACCCAGCATGAACGACCAGTGGTCCGGGAAGATCTTGTCGAGGAAGACGCGCCCGCCCTTGGCCACGCCCAGCCGATCGTCGAGCTCGCTGACGATCTTGCCGACCTGCCCGTAGGGGCCCCGGGCAGCCCTGGTACTGCGCTTCGTCTTGGCCGCCGTGGTGCTCATGTGGTCCGCTCCCAGAAGCCGGGCCCGACGGGTTGATCATAGGGCGCCTTGGCGATGAGGTAGCCCTGGTCGTTGTAACCGAGGTACATTTGGGGCAGCGGCCGGGGGGCCGGGCCGAATTGGGGCACCGCGCCGTCGCGCACGTTGAACATCGACTGGTGGCACGGGCACACCAGGAGCTCGAGCTCCTGCTCGTAGAGACCGACCGGGCACCCGAGGTGGGTGCACAACTTCGAGTAGGCCACGTAGCCGTCGGGGGTCCAGTCCTCCCGCCCGGGCATGGTCGGAGGATTCAAGGGCTCGTCGGACAACCTGATGAGGATGGTCTGGTCGACGGCCTGCCCGTTGTCCGTGATGTACCCGGTCACCGGGTTCACGGTCTGCTGCGGGTAGACCGTCATGACGCCGCCGACCACCAGCGTGTCCTTGCGCACCGGCCGACCGTTCGAGTCGACCAGGACCGTTCCGTCACGCCAGTCGGTCACATCGAGGGAGTCCCCGGGCAGCGGGCCGAGCGACCGTATCAAGGGAAAGAGCGCCACGATCCCGAAGATGCCCGCGCCCACGGCGAAGAGGCCGCCCAGCAGCTTGCGCCGCTTCACCACCACGGCGGAACGCTCGACGAGGGCGGCGGCCATGGCGTCGCGCTCCTCGGGGGTCGAGGCCAGCGGGTGGCGCTCCTCGACGAAGGGGCCCTGCGGCATCAGGTACTTGCCCCAGGCGGTGAGCCCGAAGCCGAGGAGGAACAGGCCCACACCGATGGTGCCGCCGAGCAGCCACGGCTCCCAGTTCTGCCAATAGGCGGCACCGAAGAGCGCGAGGAAGACGATGGCCAGCAGGAAGAGAACGGCGATGATCCCCTCCACCCGCGCCGGATGCTTTGCGGCGTCGCCCATGTGCGGGTCGCTGAGGGCGGCGACCGGCATGGGCACCCGGGTGCGCGACGGCTGGTGGTCCGAGTCGCTCACGAGCGCTCTCCGATCCAGAAGCAGATGAGGGCGAGGCCGCCGACGCCGATGAGCAGGGCGACGAAGCCCTCGGCCACCGGCCCGACGCCACCGAGGCCGAAGCCGCCGGGGTTGGTCGGGTGCTGGATCCGCCCGGTCACGTACGAGACCAGGTCGGCGACCTGCTGGTCGGTCAGGTTGCCCGAGAAGCGAGGCATGTTGGCCGGGCCGATCCGGATCGCCTCGGCCACCTGCTGCGGCGTGACGGAGCGGTTCTGCAGCGACGGTGCGTTCGTGCCGAAGGCCAGCGCGTCACCGGCGCCGGTGATGGTGTGGCACGCGGCACAATTGAGAGAGAAGAGATCCTGCCCCACCGACTGGTTGGCCCCGGCCAGGTGCGGATAGGGCACGGCGGGCACGGACGGGTCGAGGGAATTGACCCACGCGGCCAGCTCCAGCGCCTGCAGGGGCGTGAGACGAGACGCGCGCCGCTCCGCCTCGACCGCCTTGGGATCGGCGGCGGGCATGCGGCCGGTGCTGACCCAGAAGTCGACCGTGGCGGCCCCGACCCCTTGCAGATTGGGTCCGATCGTGGCCTGTCCGTCCGGGCCGACTCCGTTGGCGTCGTTGCCGTGACAGCTCGAGCACGTCTGCGCGAACAGCAGGCGTCCGGCGGAGATGAACGACTGCGGCGGGTTGGTGTAGGTGATGGCGCGGCTGCCGTAGGAGATGAGATGCCCGTTGAGGCAGAACCGAGCGCTGCTGTTGAACGGGTTGCCCGCGTTGCGCACGCTGCCGGTGACACCCTTCACGTTGACCGTGCCGCACGATCGGGTCGAGACGTGCGTCGCCGTCACCCGGGCCGCGTCCGAATGACCGCTGGCACCCGCGTCGGTGGCGGGGAAGAACATGGCCAGCGCCGCCATGGCGGCGACGGCGAGCAGCCCCGCCGGCAACAGGAGCTGGCTGCGAAGCGCTCCTCGATGTGGTGTGCGCGCGCCTGGCATGCCTACTTGAGGAGGAACAGGCAACTGTAGAGCCCGACCCAGACGATGTCGACGAAGTGCCAGTAATAGGAGATGCCCTGCATCGCCGACAGCTCGCCGGGGTCACCTCCCTTGTCCCCGCGCATCCGCCCCAGGAAGAACGTCATGGCGAGCAGCCCGATGAAGACGTGGAGGCCGTGCAGGCCCGACATGATGTAGAAGAGCGAGCCGTAGGAGTTCGTGTACCAGCGGGTCGGGCTGAACAGCCATTCGTACGCCTGGTTCCCGAGGAAGGCCACCCCGAGGATGATCGTGGCGATGACCCAGATCCGGGCCGAGCGTCGGCGCCGCCATTCTGCCTGGTAGACGGCGTACTGCATGGTGAAGCTCGACGACACCAGGACGAGCGTGAAGATGCCGGCCCGAACCACGTCGAGCTTGGTGCCGGCGGGCGGCCAGGGCCCGACGGTGTTGGCTCGGATGGTGAAGAACGCCGCGAAGAGCCCGCTGAAGAACATCAGCTCGGACCCGAGCCAGATCATGACGCCAATGGCCAACATCGGTGGCCGGTCGTGGACGATCTTTCCCTGTGGCGCGGGGACCTCCGCCGAGACAGCCTGGGTCACAGCGCAATTTCTAGTCGACGGAGTGCCGGATGCGCCAACCAGCAGGTAGGGGGTCGCGGCCCTGGTGAAAGGGCTGAACGCCCTGCTCAGTGCAGCTCGACCGGGAGCGGTTCTGTGTGCAGGACAGTGAGCCGTTTGGTCGGTCTCGTCATGGCGACGTAGAGGGTCCGCAAGCCCCGTGTCGTGGCCACCGGTGGCCCCTCGCCGCCCGTGTCGTCGCCCACCGCGGCAATCAGCGACGGCTCGACGACGATCACCGAGTCGAACTCGAGACCGTTGGTCTCGTCGGCGGGCAGCACCACCAGTCCGGCCGCCAGGCCGTCGCCCGACGGATCACGCGGGTCGATGGGGTCGAGACCCGCCTCATCGAGGGCGCGGGTCAGCTCGGGGAGCATGACCGCCGGTCCCAGGACCGCAACCCGACCGGGCGCAGCGGCGGCGATCTCCCCGCGGGCCAGGTCGGCCACGCGGCCCGGCAGCGCCGCACGACTCGCCGCGACGATGCGCGGCGCGGTGCCCGACTGGCGCACCGGACGGGGCGGAGCGATGGAGGGCGCCGCCACGGCGAGGACCCGCGCGGCCAGTGCCACGACCTCGGCCGGCGTGCGGTAGCTCACGGTCAGCTCCACCAACCGCGGCAGGCGCTGTGGGCTCAGGTGCCGCGTGATGTCGTCCCAACCCGCGGGAGCCCATGGGCCCGTCGCCTGTGCGATGTCACCGACCACGGTCATGGAACCGGAGAGCGACCGACGCGCCAGCATGCGCAGCTGCATGGGGGACAGGTCCTGGACCTCGTCGACCACGATGTGACCGAAGGAGCGGATCTCCTCGTCGACGCCGTTGCCGCTGCTCGTCGCCGGGGCGGGCGAGGCGGCCAGACCCTGGGGCCAGAACCCGACCTCGTGCGCCAACGCCTCCTCGTTCCTCGAGGCCCTCGCGCGGGCCGGCCTTCCCCCGCGACGCGGGCCGAGCAGTGTGCGGGCCTCGTCGATGAGCGCCGTGTCGGGCACCGTCCACTGCACGGCGTCGAGCGATGCGCTGCGGGGCCGGTACAGACGCTGCACGTCCGCCGAACTGAGGATCCCCTTGCCCGCAGCGGCGAGCAGCGGTCGTGCGCCGAGGAGATCGTGGAGGAATTCGTGCGGGGACAGACGTGGCCACATCCGGTCCAGCGCCTCTACCACCTCGGGCACCCGGCGCAGCCGCTGCAACAGATCGTTCAACTCGTCCTGGGTGGGCACGTCGTCGGCGAGGGGCGCGGCCTCACTCCGGCTCAGCCGGGCCCGGTAGTCGTCGGCCAGCGCACGCAGCACCTGCGTCTCGACGAAGCGCCGGCGCGCGTTGTGCGTGCCCGGCCTGCGGCGGGCGGCGGCGACGATGTCCTCGGTCGTCTCGGCCCGCAACCGCAGCACGCCGGCGCCGAACGGGATCTCGACGTCGCCGCGCAACGGGCGCTGGCGCGTGCGTACCGCCCGCGCCAGCACCTTGACCATGCCCACGTCGCCCTTCAACTTGGCGACCGCGGGGTCGTCGATGCCGCGCACACGCACCTCGGGCACCAGCCCCGCCACCGTCGAGAGGCTCACACCGGTCTCGCCCAGCGAAGGCAGCACCTGCTCGATGTAGCGCAAGAAGAGCGGGTTCGGACCCACGACGAGCACTCCCTGCCGCTCGAGCGGGAAGCGGTGGGTGTAGAGCAGATAGGCGGCGCGGTGCAGCGCCACGGCGGTCTTGCCGGTGCCGGGTCCGCCCTGGACGACGAGGACGCCGGCCAGCGGCGAACGGATGATCTCGTCCTGCTCGCGCTGGATCGTGCCGATGATGTCGCCCATGTGCCCGGTGCGGGCCTGACCGAGCGCGGAGAGGAGGGCGCCGGGACCGCCCAGGACCAGACCGTCGGAGAGCAGGCGTTCACCGCCGTCACGGGCCAGCGGCCCGGTGTCGGACCCGGCAGGGGCGCCGACACGCCCGTTGGGGTCGACGAAGTACTCGTCTTCCAAGCCGAGCACCGTCCGACCGCGCACGGCGAGATGCCGGCGCCGGGCCAAACCCTGTGGATCGAGGCCGGTCGCCCGATAGAAGGGCTCGGCCACCGGGGCCCGCCAGTCGACCACGAGCGGCTCGTGGTCCGGGCCCGACACGGCGAGGCGACCGATGTGGAACGACTCGCCCAGGTCCGGGTGTTCGGAACCGTCGGCCGCTCCGTCTTCTGGTTCGGGGAGCCGGTCGATGCGGCCGAAGTAGAGGGCCTGGTCGCCGATGTCGAGTTGCTCCAGGCGGGCCAGGCTGGTGCGCACCACGATGTCGCGCTCGGTGCGTGACTGGAATGTGCCGCCCCGACCGAGGTCCAGCACGCCCTGGAGCATCTGGCGCGCCTCGCTTCGCATGAACTCCAACCCGTCGAAGGCACGGTTGAGGTATTCCTGCTCGTCCTGCAGCTGCTCATCCGGCAGATCGGGATGTCCGGGCACCTCTCCCCTTTCTCCCCCGGCCCACGGGGAAACGGTTCAGTCTAGACGCCCCACGACGCCGGGGAGTCCGGGGTGGTGCCGCCTACGATGAGCCCGACCGAAAGGATTGCCATGCTGATCTCGACCATGAACGACGTGCCCGGCTCGAAGGTGACCGCGGTGCTCGGGGAGGTCTTCGGCCTCACGGTCCGCTCGCGCAACGTGGGCTCCCAGTTCGGCGCCGCGTTCAAGTCCTTGGCCGGGGGTGAGCTCAAGGGCATGACCAAGAACCTCCAGTTGAGCCGGGAGGACGTCGTGAACCGCATGGTGGCCGAGGCCGAGGTCCGCGGTGGGAACGCCGTGCTGGCGATGCGCTTCGACACGTCGGAGATGGGCGGGAACTGGACGGAGATCTGCGCTTACGGCACGGCGGTCGTCATAGAGCCGCTCGGGTGAGTCCGGCGGCAGATGCCCGCACGGACCTCGTGCGCGCCTGCTTCCGGGAACCGGTGACCCGCACGCCGGTGTGGTTCATGCGCCAGGCCGGCCGATCGCTGCCCGAGTACCGGGCGGCGCGGGGCGAGGGCTCCATCCTGGCGGCCATCGCGGACGCCCCGCTGGCCGCCGAGCTGACCCTCCAGCCCGTGCGGCGCTACGGGGTGGACGCCGCCATCTTGTTCTCCGACATCGTCGTGCCCGTGCAGGCCATCGGCTTCGGGGTCGACGTGGAGCCCGGTCGGGGTCCCGTGGTCGCCCAGCCCTTCGCCAGCAGCGACGACCTGGGCCGGCTCCGCCCATTCGAGCCCGACGTCGACGCCCCCTACGTCGCCGAGACCGTGCGCCTGGTGCGCCGTGAGCTCGACGGGTCGGGGGTGGCGCTCATCGGGTTTGCCGGTGCCCCGTTCACCGTGGCCAGCTACCTCGTCGAAGGGGGCCCGTCGCGCACCTTCGCCAGGGTCAAGGCCTTGATGCACGGCGATCCTGCGCTGTGGGGGCAGCTGACGGACCGGCTGGTGTCGATGGCGGCGGCCTCGCTCAGGGCACAGATCGAGGCCGGGGCCCAGGCGGTGCAGCTCTTCGACAGCTGGGCGGGCTCGCTCGCTCCACGCGAGTACGCACGGTTCGCCCTGCCCGCCACCCGGGCCGTGCTCGAGGCCATCGCCGATCTCGGGGTGCCCACAATCCTCTTCGGCGTCGGCACCGGCGAGCTGCTCGGGCTGATGGGCTCGGCCGGTTCCGACGTGGTCGGCGTCGATTGGCGGGTCCCCCTCGACGAGGCGCGCCGGCGCGTCGGTACGAGGCACGCGCTGCAGGGCAATCTCGACCCCGCGCTGTGCCTGGCACCGTGGCCCGTCGTCGAGGCGGCCACGCGCACGGTGCTGGCCGAGGCCGCTGACGGGACGGGCACCGGCCACGTCTTCAACCTCGGCCATGGCGTCCTGCCCGAGTCGGACCCGGCCGTCCTGGGCGCCGTCGTCGACCTGGTGCACGAAGAGACCGCACGAGCATGAGCACGGGCGTCCTGCTCATGGCACACGGCACGCCGTCGAGCGTGGCGGAGATCGCGCCCTTCTACACCCGCATCCGGCGCGGCCGGCCGCCAACGCCGGCGCAGCTCGCCGAGCTCGAAGGCCGCTACCGCGCCATCGGCGGCGTGTCGCCGCTGGCCGAGCGCACGGCCGCGCAGGTCGGCGCGGTACGCGCGGCACTCGAGGCCCGGGCGCCGGGACGCTACGTCGTGGTGTTCGGCGCCAAGCACACCCACCCTCTCGTCGAGGACGCGGCGCTCACGCTCAGGTCGGCGAAGGTCGAGCGAATCATCGGTCTCGTCCTCACGCCACACGGATCGTCACTGGGCTCGCAGGAGTACCTCGACCGCGCCGCGGCCGCCCTCGGAGCGACACCCTTGGTGGCGGTGGCCCCCTGGTACGCGTGCCCCGGGTTCGTCGCCCTCCTCGCCACACGGGTCCAGTCAGCGCTCGGCACCGTGTCGGGTCGGCTCTCGCGTGGTCTTCACCGCGCACTCCCTGCCCGAGCGCATCCGCGAGACCGGCGACACCTACCCCGAGCAGCTCGCCGAGTCCGCCCGCCTGGTCGCGGAGGCGGCGGGGCTCGAGGAGTGGATCGTCGCCTGGCAGAGTGCGGGACGCACCCCCGAACCCTGGCTCGGGCCCGACGTGCGCGACGTCGTGCGCGAGCTGGCGGCCGAGGGTGGGGTCGACGCCGTCGTCGTGTGTCCTCTCGGTTTCGTGGCCGACCACCTCGAGGTGCTCTACGACCTCGACGTCGAGCTGGCCGGTGTCGCCGCGGCATCCGGTCTCGCCTATGCACGCACCGCGTCGCTCAACGACGACCCCCGCTTCATCTCCGTGTTGGCCGACGTGATCGTCGCCGCGGACGGCGCCACCTGACATGGCGCCACGCCGGGTGGTCGTCGTCGGTGGCGGCATCAGCGGCCTGACCGCGGCCTGGGAGCTGACCGGTGGTGCCGAGCGCCGGCGCGACGCGCCGACGGTCGTGTTGCTCGAGGCGTCGCCACGCCTCGGGGGCCCCTTGCGCAGCGACGTCGTCGCGGGACGGACCGTCGACATGGGCCCCGACGGGTTCCTGGGGCGCCGGCCCGAGGCGATCGACCTCTGCACAGAGCTGGGGCTCGCCGACACGCTGACGCCGATCGCGGCCCGGGGCGCATCGGTCTGGGCCCGAGGGCGCCTGCGCGCGCTGCCCGAGGGGCACGCGCTCGGGATCCCCACCAGGGTCTGGCCGACTGCTCGCGCCGGGGTCCTCGGCCCGCGCGGCGTGCTGGGCCTGGCCCGCGATGCCGTGTTGCCCCGTCCCGACGTCCGGGGCCCGATCGGGGACCGCTCCGTCGGGCCCCTGGTGGCGCGCAAGCTGGGCCAGCAGGTCGTCGATGTCCTGGTCGATCCGCTCATCGGCGGCATCCATGCCGGCTCGGTCGACGACATGTCCGCGGCGGCGACCTTCCCGCCGCTGTTGGCGGCCGCCCAGCGCCGGGGCAGTCTCATGCGGGCTCTGCGGGCCGAGGTCCCGGCTCCGGACCCGGCGGGGCCGCCCCTCTTCTGGTCGCTCGAGGGCGGCATGACGTCGCTGGTGCGGGCGCTGGCGTCGTGCCTGCGCGAGCGCGAGGTCGACGTCCGGCTCTCGGCTCCCGCCGAACGGCTCGAACGGTCCGGAGACGCCTGGTCCGTCTGGGCGGGCGGCGAGGAGGCTCGGGCGGATGCGGTCGTGCTCGCCACGCCGGCGCCGGCCACGGCGACGCTGCTGGAGCACCACGACAGCGAAGCGGCCGGCCTGCTGCAGGCGATCGACTACTCCTCGGTGGTGGTGGTGACGTTCCGCGTCGGCAGCGGCGACGTCCCGTCCCCACTGCACGGGACCGGATTCTTGGTGCCGCGCCGCAGCCCCCACAAGGGACGCGAGGCGTGGGCGGTCACCGCCTGCACCTTCCTGGACCACAAGTGGCCGCACCTGGCCCGCGACGGAGAGACGCTGCTGCGGGCCTCGCTCGGCCGGATCGACGACACGCGCCCCGTCGGATGGGGGGACGACGAGGTCACCGACCGGGCCTGGGAGGAGCTCGGAGCGCTCATGGGCGTCACCGGAGCGCCCGAGGAGGCCGTCGTCGTGCGTCATCCCGACGCCCTCCCCCAGTACCGGATCCACCACCTCCTGCGGACGGCGGGCGTCGAGGCCGCCGTGGCCAGGCTCGGCGGCGTCGCGCTGGCCGGGGCGGCGTACCACGGCGTGGGCATCCCCGCCTGCATCGCGAGCGGCCGGGCCGCGGCACACGCGCTCTTGTGACCCGACTGCCGCGCCGGGGCCGTGTCGCCGCGGCCTCCATCCTGGCCGGCGTCGTGCTCGCGTTCTCGCTGCCACCCTGGGGGTGGTGGCCGCTCGGTCCCCTGGGTGCCGCGCTGCTCTACTGGCGCCTCGCCGGGTTGCCCCTGCGGACGCGCGTCTGGTCCGGCTGGCTCGCCGGGCTCGGTTGCTATGCCATCGGGCTCGCGTGGGCCCGCGCCTTCAACTGGTACGGCGCCGTCGTGCTCGTGCTCGTCGAGGCGCTCTTCTTCGCCGCGGCGGCGGCTGCCACCCCGCCCCGACGCGGTCGCGCCCTTGCGTTCGTGGGGGCGTGCACGCTGGCCGAGGCCGTGCGCATGACCTGGCCCTTCGGCGGGCTGCCGCTCGGGGGCGTGTTCCTGGGTCAGGCGGACGGCCCGCTGGTCGAGCTGGCGCGCCTCGGCGGCCCCCTCCTGATCACCTCCGCCGTGTGGGCCGCCGGTGTCGCGGTCGCCACGTTCGTCGTCTGGATCCGGGGCCGCGGCGCGCACACCGGCGGTCCCTCCGTGGTGGTGCCGCCGCCGCCGCGGCCGTGCTCGTCGCGTTGGTCGTCGCGGGCGCCGCCGCCCCCGACGGCGGCTCCCCCGTCGGGATGGTGCGGGTCGCGCTCGTCCAGGGAGGTGGGCAGCGCGGGCTCAGCAAGGAGCAGGTCTCGCCGACATCGGTCTACGAGGCCCAGCTGGCCGCGACCGCCCGGGTCGCCACCGCTCACCCGTCCCCGACGCTCGTCCTGTGGCCCGAGGACGTCGTGGCCCTCGACCGTCCGCTGGCCGGCTCCCCGGAGGCCGCGCTGCTGGGCGGCTGGCCCGCCGGCTCGCACACGACGCTCGTCGTCGGCGTCACCGAGCCGGCGTCGGCCACCACCTTCCGCAACGAGATCGTGGCCTGGGGTCCCCGAGGGCACGTCGTGGGAACCTTCGAGAAGGTGCACCGGGTGCCCTTCGGCGAGTACGTGCCGTACCGCTCCTTCTTCTCGCACCTGGCCGATCTCTCGGGCGTGCCGGCCGACGCCGTCCCCGGGCACGGCACGGGCCTCCTGCGTACCCCCGCCGGTCCGCTCGGCCTCCTGGTGTCCTTCGAGATCTTCTACGCCGGGCGCAGCCACGCCTCGGTGCGGGCGGGCGCCGAGTTGCTGGCCGTGCCCACCAACACCTCGTCGTACAGCACGTCCCAGGTGCCGGCGCAGGAGATCGCGGCGGCGGTCGTGCAGGCGGTCCAGACGGGCCGCGACCTCGTCCAGGCCTCTCCCACCGGCTACAGCGCCGTGGTCACCCAGCGGGGTGTGGTGGTCGCGCGCAGTGGCCTCGGCCGGCGCCAGGTGCTCGAGGCCACCGTCGCCCTGCGCCGCGGCATGACCCCCTACGACCACTGGGGCGATCTGCCGGTGCTCCTCCTCGCGGCGCTCGCCCTGGGTGCGGGCTGGGCCCGAGCGCTGCGCTACTCGTAGTAGCCCGAGTGGATGTAGACGCAGGGGACGCCGGCCGCCACGTACATGGCGTGGTTGGAGGGGTCGTCCTCGAAGGCGAGCCGCAGGTCGAAGCCGTGGGCGCGCAGGTCCTCCACCACCGTCTGCTTGAACTCGGTCACCAGCGCGTAGTCGCCCCGCGAGCGCATCACCAGAAGGTCCCAGCGTAGGCCGTAGCGCCTCAACCAGGCCAGCGTCTGAGGCTGCACGCGCTGGGGCCTCCCGGTCAGCAGGACCACGGCGAGCGAGGGGTCGAGCAGCTCGAGCAGCCGGGCTATCTCCTCGATCACGGGGTCGTCGCCGCAGGCCTCGAAGAAGGCGGACCAGTCCCTCCGCCCCCGTTCGAGGAAGTGCTGGCGGCCGGCCGCGTCGGAGAGCACGCCGTCGATGTCGAAGACCACGGCCGGGCCACTCGGGCGGGGGGCGCCGTCGGCGGAGCGCCAGGTCCAGTTGGGTTGATCACGCTCTGACCTGGTTCCGGGCACGAAAGTCCAGCTTACCGGCGCCACCTCCACCGTCCGGCGGAGCGATTCGTCCAATGGGAGGAGGGGTCGCCCCTGCCGAAGGTGACACGATGGACCCGGAATGGGAAGTGACCTGGACACGGGAACGGTGGGAGCGCAGGCCACCCAGCCCGACGCCGACCGCAGCACCCTCGCGCGTGGCACTCGGACGCCGCGTCGAGGTCATCGGCGATCTCCTGCTCCCGGCCGAGCCGACCGACAGCTCGCGCGCCGCCTCCCGCGACATCGGCCGCCGGCTCGAGGAATGGCAGGGGCCGGGCATCGTCATCCTCTGCGGGCGCCTGGTCGCGCCGGGCTGCCCCGCCGGCGCCTCCTCCGCGGGCGCCCTGGGCAGCCACCCGGAGCTCACCGGCGCGCTCGGTGCGTTCGCGGCCCGCGACGACTCGCAGGTCGTCGCCGTGATGGCCGCCGAGCGGGATCCCGAGCTGGTCCGCGCCCTCGAGGGTTGCGGGGTGACCGTGCGCGCTGCGATCGACCTCGCCTGTGCGACGGGCGCGGGCACCCGGACGGTGCTGGTTCGCGCCGGCACCATGCGGCCCGACGCCAACCCGCCCATCGACGCCGCGCCGGCCGACGAGCGTCCCTGGCTCGCCGGCATGGAGCGCCTCGACGACCCCCGGTTGGCGCGCCGGTTCGTCACCTCGCGCCTGCTCTACCGCCGGCTGCGCCGCTACCTCTGGGCGCCGCCACTGGTGCTGGCCGCCATCGCCCTGCTGCTGCGCATCGATTTCGTGGTCGACGGGCTCGGCCGCATCTTCCGCTCGCCCCGCCAGCAGGACGCTCTGCAGCGTGCCTACGCCGCCACCTGGTTCTCTCGCTTCATCGCGACGGTGGTCATCGCCGTCGCGCTGCTCGCGGTGCTGGCCCTCGTCGTGGCCATCACCTCGCGCGGCATCTGGCGCGCGCTCGGCGGCGAGGGTCTGCCCGCCCCCTGGGCCAGTGGTCTCTCGGGCACGCGCCCATCGCCCACGCCCAGCTCGAGATCGACGGGGTGGACGCCCTCGACTTCACGCGCGCCGCCGTCGAGGCGGGTGCATCGGGGGTCGTGGCCGGTGGGGCGCTCGTGCCCGAGCTCACGCACCTCGACGCCGGCTTCTTCGCCTGCCCGGGCGCCACCTCCGAGGTCGTGCACGAGCACCGGGGACGGCTCGGGCTGCCGCCGACGTTCCTGCATCACCGCCAGGAGGCGACCCTGGAGATCGAGACCGGTGCGGACCTGCACGTCCGCCTGCTCCTCGCCGAGGCCGACCTCCCGATGGCGACCATGGGCGAGCGCCTGGTGACCTCCGACGTCGTGATCAAGGGCCGCTCCAAGGCGGCCGAGGTCCACGCCGAGCTGGCGGCCGGTTGGCCGAGCGGCGCGTCGTGGCCGCCCGCCCCCGAGGTGGCGGCGGACCGCATCCGCGTGCGGCGCATTCGGCGCATCGCCGCTGTCTCCTTGTTCGTGGCCGGGGCCATCGACGTGCTCTCCTCGGTCACGACCCCGCTCCGCCAGCACCTCCATCTGATCGCGACCTACCTGCCCGTCGCCGTCGTCCAGGCCGCCGGGGCGCTGACCGCCATCGCCGGCATCGGCATGATCATGCTCTCCCGCGGCATCCTGAAGGGTCAGCGCCGTTCCTGGCTGGTGGCGGTTGCCCTCCTCGTCGCGTCGCTCGCCCTCCACCTCCTCCACGCCGCCGGCTTCGTCACCCTGCTCGTGTGCGCGGCGGTCCTCATCTTGCTGATCGTCCAGCGCGAGCTGTTCCGGGCCCAGACCGAGCCCGCCACGCTCGTGACGGCCTTTGTCATCCTCGCCGTGGGCGGCTTGGTGGCGACCCTCGGCGGGTTCCTCGCGGTGGAGGTGGCCGGCCGGGTACACCATCATCCGCTCCCCGGCTGGCCCGAGGTGCTGCTCGGCTCGGCCGAGCGCCTCGTCGGTGTCCAGTGGGTGGCGTTCCCCGCCACCGTCAACCGCTACGTGTCCATCAGCCTGCTGGCCGTCGGCCTCAGCCTCATCGTGGTGGCGCTCTACCTCCTCACCCGGCCGGTGGTCGACCGGCGGTTGTCGTCGGGCCGGGCCGCCATGGGCCGGCGCGCCGCCGAGCTGCGGGCCCGCGACATCGTGCGCCGGCACGGCACGGGGACACTCGACTACTTCGCGCTGCGCGACGACAAGCAGTGGTTCTTCCATCGCGACTCCCTGGTGGCCTACGCCGTGTTCGGGGGTGTCTGCCTGGTCTCCCCCGACCCCATCGGCCCCTTCTCCGAACGTGCCCACGTGTGGGACTCGTTCCGACGCTTCGTGGACCGCAACGGGTGGGGCCTCGGCGTCATGGGGGCGAGCGAGCAATGGCTGCCGACGTACCAGGCATCGGGCATGCGGTTCGTCTACATCGGGGACGAGGCGGTGGTGGACCCGCGGGAGTTCTCGCTCGAGGGCGGGAAGATGAAGGGGCTGCGCCAGGCGGTCAACCGCGTGGCCCGTTACGGCTACACGGTTCGCTTCTTGGACCCCGCCCACCTGAACCCGCAGGACGCCGCCTCCATGGCCGAGCTCATGGCCAAGAGCCGCCGGGGAGAGCAGGAACGGGGCTTCTCCATGATGTTGGGCCGCCTCTTCGACCCGCGTGACACCGGCCTGCTGCTCACGCTCGTCGAGGGACCGGACGGCACCCCGGTGGCCATGTGCCAGTTCGTCCCGTCGCCGGCCATCGGCGGGTACTCGCTCGACCTGATGCGCCGCGACCCCGGCGACCATCCCAACGGCCTCCTGGACTTCGCCCTGTGCTCGACGATCACGCATCTCAAGGACATGGGCATGAAGGGACTCAGTCTCAACTTCGCCGCCATGCGGTCGATCCTCGAAGGCGACACCGGCGACGGCGTCACCCAGCGGGTGGAGCGCTGGGCCCTCCGGCGCCTGTCGGGCGTCCTGCAGATCGAGACGCTGTGGCGGTTCAACGCCAAGTACGAGCCCCGCTGGCTTCCTCGCTACATCGTCTTCGACTCCGCCGAGCAGTTCGTGCCGGTCGCCGTGCAGATCATGCGCGCCGAATCGTTGACCGAGGTGCCGGTCATCGGCCGCCTCCTGACGACGGGGGTGGCCAAGCGGTCGGGGCCGGCGGTGCCCGAGGAGGTCCTCGCCGCCATGGACGACCAGGACAACGGCGCCGCCAGCCGGCACCAGGCGGAGACGGCTGGGCCGCGGTCGTGAGCGATCAGGCCCGCCCGAGCGCGGATCGTGACCGGTGCCGAGGCCTGACCCGTTCGTCCTCCCGACGACTCACTCGCCGCTCGGGAGCCAGCTGAACCGGCGCAGGGCGACGACGAGCCCCACGACACCCCACGCCGCGAGGAGTCCGAGATCGCTCCACAAAAGACCGCTGCCCTTGGTGTGGGGGTTGTAGGCGGCAACGAGCGCAGCGGCAAAGGGGTAGATGGGGAACACCTTCCCGATGTCGGCCAGCCAGTGCGGCAGGCTGGAGAGGGGGATGAAGATCCCCGAGATGAACGACAGCGGCAGGAAGACCGCCAGCACAACGGGCTGGGCGGCCTCCGCGTTGCCGATGAAGGCCGCCAGGGCGAACCCGAGACAGCAGAACACGACGGCGCCCACGACGACGTCGAGCACGAAGGCCGGCGCGGTCCGGGCGGGGAGGTGCGCGCTCACCGAGACCCATCCGATGGCGACGAGGACGCCGGCGATGACGAGAGCGGTGACGCAGCCGACCAGGGAGCGTCCGCCGATGATGGCGCCGGTCGGCACCGGAGTGGCGCGACGGCGCTTGTAGATCCCTGCCTCCCGGTACTGCACGACGTTCACGCACAGGTTGACGAAGCTCGCGGCGATCACGCCGTAGGCCGTGATCCCCGCCACGTAGTACACGCCCTCGGGCATCGTGCCGCCGGGCACGGTGGCCTTCACGTGGCGAAAGATGGAGGAGAAGAGGAGGAGGAAGAGCACGGGCATCAAGATCGTGAAGAACCGGCTCTGCGTGTTCTTCCAGAAGCACTGCAGGTCGTACTTGAACTGGTGCGCCACCAAGTGGGGTAGGGACTGCGGCCGGGCGGGCGATGCGACGGTGATCGTCATGGGACCTCCTCGGTGAGCTCGAGGTAGACCTCTTCGAGGCTGGGACGGCGCACCTGCAGGTCGGGCAGGTCGATGCCCTGCCCCTCGGCCCAGGCGGCAAGCGCACCGACCAGGGGAAGTGGGCTGGTCGTGGTCACCTCCACGGCCCCGTCGGCCGCGCCGCCGCCGGCGGCGAGGATGACGGGCGGCAGGTCCGACATCGAGACTCCGTCGGGGAGGCCGAAGCGGATCGTCGACGGTTTGTCCAGGCGCCCGCCGAGGTCCTCGGCCGTGCCCGAGGCGACGATCCGCCCATGCGCGATCACGTTGATGCGGTCGGCCAGCCTCTCCGCCTCGTCCATGTAGTGGGTGGTGAGGAAGATCGTCTTTCCGAGGTCGCGCAGGCCGGCGATGACGTCCCACGCGGCGCGGCGAGCGGACGGGTCGAAGCCGGTGGTCGGCTCGTCGAGGAAGAGGAGCTCGGGATCGCCGATCAGCGCCAGCGCCACGTCGAGGCGTCGCCGTTGGCCCCCCGACAGCCGCCCGCACCGAGACGAGGCCTGGTCCGCCAGGCCGACGATCTCGAGCGTCTCGTGCACCGGCCGTGGCCGGGGGTAGTACCCCGCGTAGAGCGCCAGGCACTCCTCGGCGGTCAACTCCGGCTCGGGTTCCGACTCCTGCAACACCACTCCGATGCGGGCTCGCCATCGGCCGCCGGCCCGCGCCGGATCCTCGCCCAGGACCGACACCTCACCCGCGGTGCGCAGCCGGAACCCCTCGAGGATCTCGACGGTCGTCGTCTTGCCGGCGCCGTTCGGTCCGAGGAACGCGAACACCTCGCCGGCGTGGACCTCGAGGTCGATCCCGCGCACCGCGTCCAGCGACCCGTAGGACATGCGCAACCCGCGGACGGTGATCACCGGGCCCGCCGGCGCGGCCACCCCGTCGGCACCGGGGCGTGCGTCCGCCCGGGGGAGGGGTGCTTCGGGGCTTCGGGCCATCGCCACGCTCCTTCACGCTGCGCTCTAGAACATAGGGCCAGTCGCGGTCCCGGCGAGCAGGGCCAGGGTCCCGACGTCGCGCGCGCCGAACCTCGGCCTCCGCGAGGCCCGGGCGAGGCCCACGCGAGGCCCGGGCGAGGCCCACGCGAGGCCCGCGCGAGGACACGGTGATCGCGCGGACCGGGCGGGCGATAGGCTGCGACGCCCCGGGAGCGAGGAGGACGAACGCAGTGAGCCAGACCAGCCTCGCGGCATCATCACCCGTCGCCGCTCGGCACGACCTGGCCGCCACCGCCACCGAGCGCCGCGAGACGGGACGCCAGGCGCGCGTGCTGGCCCCCCGGGCCGGCATCGGCGAGTGGGACGAGCGGGCCCGCGGACACGACGCCCTCGAAACCCTCATGGCCCAGGAACGGTTCCGTCTGCCCGAGCTGCTCCCGCTGCGCTATGAGCGCATGGCGCTCTCGCCTTGGAACTACTACCGCGGCGCGGCCGCGGTGATGGCCGCGGACCTGGCGTCGCGGCCACACAGCCGGCTCGAGGTCCAGCTCTGCGGCGACGCCCACGTCCTCAATTTCGGGTTGTGGGCCACCCCGGAGCGGAACCTGAACTTCGACCTGCGCGACTTCGACGAGACGTTGCCCGGGCCGTTCGAGTGGGACGTGGCGCGGCTGGCCGCGAGCCTGGTCGTGGCCGCCCGGCAGAACTCGGTCAAACCGGCACGGGCCGATGCGGCGGTGACTGCGGCGGTCGACGCCTACCGGCGCCGGATGCGGCGCTATGCCATGCTGCCGCTGCTCGACATCTGGTACGAGGGCACGCGGTTCGACCGCTTCATCGACTACTTCGAACCGGCCGACCGCGGCCAGGTGAAGGTGCAGTTCGAGAAGGGCAAGCACAAGCGGACGAGCCGCGGCGCGTTCACCAAGTTGACCACGGAGCGGCGCGGACGGGCGCGCATCACGCCCGAGCCCCCACTGCGGGTGACGCTCGACGACGCCGAGCAGGGTGACATCGTCGACCACCTGATCGCCGGATACCGCCTGACGCTCCAGGAGGACCGCCGGAGACTGTTCGACCGCTTCATCCTCGTTGACATGGTCCGCCAGGTGGTGGGGGTGGGCAGCGTCGGCATGGTGGTGTACCTCGCGCTGTTCGAGGGGAGCGCTCGTGGCGACCCGCTCTTCTTGCAGTTCAAGCAGGCCGGCCCCTCGGTCTACGAGTCCCACACCTATCCGAGCGGGCACGACAACCATGGCGCCCGGGTGATCGCCGGCAAGCGGATGGTCCAGAGCGCCACCGACATCTTCGTCGGTTGGGGATCCCTCGGCGACCGCGACTTCTACGTGCGCCAGTACCGTGACATGAAGCTGATCCCGACCACCGACCTGATCGCGCCGGTCCTCGTCCAGTTCGCCGCGGCGTGTGGGAGCTCGCTGGCCCGGGCGCACGCCCGCTCGGGCGACCCGGCCGCCATCGATGCCTACATCGGCAAGAGCGACGCGTTCACCAAGGCGATGCGCACGTTCGCCCGCCGCTACGCGGACCAGAACGAGCGGGACCACGCCCAGTTGCTCTCCGGGATCCGCCGGGGCCTGGTGGAAGGCGTGCCCGACTGAGGAACGGCCGGCCTACTTGGGCAAGAAGAGCAGCGTGGCGTGGTTGGCGAAGTCGATCAGCGGCTGCGGCCACACGCCGAAGAGCACGGTCACGCCGACGCAGAGCGCGATGGCCAGGGCGCCCAGGGCCGGGACCGGCACGGCCTCGGGGCTCGGCGACTCCGTCTCGGACTCCTCGTCGTCGAGCAGGATCTGCTCGTTGAGCGTCGTCACCGCGACCGACGCCGCCGCCGGCGTCGCCCATTCGAGCCCTCCGCTGGTGTCGCCCCCGAGCGTGCCGCCGCCGGCCATGCCGCCCTCGACCGTCGGCTCGGCCGAGCCGGCCACCCCGCCCTCGCGCTCGCCCAGCCCACCGGCGGCGTACATGAGCACGGCCACCCGCAGGTAGAAGTACGCCGCCACGACGGCGGTCACCATGGCGATCACGCCCAGGGGCACGTCGCCCGCCTCGATGGCGGCGAAGACCACCTGGACCTTGGCCCACAGGCCCGTGGTGAAGGGTGCGCCGGCCTGCGCCAGCAGCAGCACCGCCAGGGCCAGGGCCAGCACGGGCTGGCGGGCAGCCAGGCCGCGATAGCGGGAGAGATCGTGGTCGGCGTCGCCGTCGCGGCCGAGCACGGTGACGATGGCGAAACTGCCGACGGTCATGAACATGTACACGAAGAGGTAGTAGAGCGACGCACTGACCCCCCGGGCCGTGCCGGCCACCACACCGAGCAGGATGAACCCGGCTTGATTGATCGAGGAGTACGCCAGCATCCGCTTCACGTCGCGCTGGCGCAGCGCCACGAAGGCGCCGAGGACCAGCGACAGCACCGCCAGGCCGTAGACGATCGGCCGCCAGTCGGTCGACACCACGCCGAAGGACGAGAAGAGCACCCGCAGCATGGCGGCGAACGCACCCGCCTTGGCCACGGCGGACATGAAGCCGGTCACCGGCGACGGGGCGCCCTGGTAGACATCGGGCGTCCACATGTGGAAGGGCACCGCCGCCACCTTGAAGGCGAACCCGACCAGCATGAGCGCCAGCCCGGCCAACAACAGCCCGTTGGACAGGACGACGTTCTTGGAAAGGAAGTCGGCGATCTGGGTCAGGTTGGTCGAGCCGGTTGCCCCGTAGGTCGAGCGCGATCCCATAGACGAAGATGGCCGAAGAGAAGCTGCCCAGGATGAAGTACTTGAGCGCCGCCTCCCCCGACGCCGCCCGTTTGTAATTGAACGCCGTCAGCACGTAGAGGGCGATGGAGAGGATCTCGAGCCCCAAGAAGATGATGATGAGGTCGTTCGCCATCGCCATCAACATGGCACCGGAGGCCGACACCATCGCGAGGACGTGGAACTCTGCTCCGTGCACGCCCTCGCGGCGCAGATAGCCGTCGGCCACCAGCGCGCTGAGCAGCATGGCGATCGCCACCAGCGTGGTGACGAGGACGCTGAAGCCGTCCATCACGACCGCCTGCTTGACGTAGGTATGCGCACCGTGCTCCTGCACGTCGGACCACTGCCAGAGCGCGACGCCGAGCGCCCCCCCGGAGATGGCGACGGTGGCGATGGTGCTCACCCGCACCCGGAGCGGCGCCCGCACCAGCGAGGCCACGCCCAGGAGCACGACCGCGCCCCCGATCATGATGATGGGCGGCAGGATGGAGAGCCAGCGGATGGAGGGGACGGCGATGCCCGGCGAGGCCGCGTGCGTGGCGACGAGGTGCGCGATCACTTCAGCCCTTCCACACCCTTGACGGCCACCGACGGCTCGTAGTGGCCCGTGCTGGACTCGACGTGCGCGATGAGCTGGTTGACCGACGGGTTGATGCGGTCGAGCACGGGCTTGGGGTAGACGCCCAGGAAGACGATGAGCACGATGAGGGGGGCCATCACCAGGCGCTCGAGCAGCCCCAGGTCACGCGTCTTCTCGTCCGCCTCGCGCGGCGCGCCGTGGAAGACCTGCTGGTAGGCCCACAGGAGGTAGATGGCCGCCACGATCACGCCCAGCACGGCCACCACGGCCCACCAGCGGTGCGTGATGAAGGTGCCCGAGAGCACCAGGAACTCGCTCACGAAGCCGTTGAGCCCCGGCACTCCGATGGAGGCCATCATCACGACGGTGAAGACGCCGGCGAGGACCGGCGCCGCCTTCTGCAGCCCGCGCATCTCGCCCGCCTGCCAGGTCCCGCGCCGCTGGTAGATGAAGCCGATGAGGATGAACAGCGCGGCCACGATGAGGCCGTGGTTGAGCATCAGGAGCACGCCGCCGGCCAACCCCTGTGTGCTGAGGGCGATGGTCCCGAGCGCGATGAAGCCGATCTGGGCCAACGACGAGTAGGTCACGAGCCGCTTCAGGTCGCGCTGGGCGCAGGCCACGATGGCGCCATAGACGATGCCGATGACGGCCAGGGTCAGCAGCAGCGGGGCGAGCGTCCGGGTGGCCTGGGGGAAGAGGCTGAGGTCGAAGCGGATGATCCCGTAGGTGCCCAGCTTGGCCAGCACCCCCGAGAGCAGCACCGAGCCCTCCTCGGGGGCCTCGGTGTAGGCGTCGGGCGACCAGGTGTGCAGCGGGAACAGAGGGGCCTTGACGGCGAAGGCCGCCGTGAAGGCCAAGAACAGGAGGATCCCCGTCGACGACGACAGGTGGGTCTGCATGAGCGGACCGAGGGAGAAGGTCAGGTAGTGGTACTGCGACTCGTGGATGAAGGCGAGCGCCAGGATCCCGACCAGCAGGAAGGCGGAGCCGAGGAAGGTGTAGAGGAAGAACTTGATCGCGGCGTAGGCCCGCCGCTGGTGCCCCCAGCCGGCGATGATGAAGTAGGAGGGCACGAGCGTCAGCTCGAACATGAAGAAGAACACGATGAGGTCGAGCGACAGGAAGCTCCCCATCACCGAGGCCTCGAGCAAGAGGATCCAGGCGAAGTAGGCGCGGGCGTTCTCCCGGTTGCGCCCGAGGACGATGGCCAATGGGAAGAGCACCGCCGTGAGCAGCACGAGGAAGACGGAGATCCCGTCGACCCCGAGGTACCAGTGCACCCCGAGGCTGCTGCCGGTGTACTCGTGGTCCGAGACCAGCTGGAACCCGCCGTCGTGCACCTTCATGGCCACCATGGCCGAGACGGCAATGACGAGCGTGACCAGGGAGACGATGAGGGCCAGCGTGTAGGGGGCCTCGCGCTGCGGCCTGCGGTCGAGGCCGAGCAGCCCGAGCGCGGCCGCGCCGATGGCGGGCAGCAGGATCAGCAGGGTCAGGAAGGGGACGGTGTGCGTCATCCCCACCACGTCCGGCTCAGCATGAACGCGACGATGAGGGCCATGCCGACCGCGATCCCCAGCGCGTAATTGCGGGCATAGCCGGTCTGCAGCTTGCGGGCCGCGGTGCCGGTGACCTTGGCCAGGTGTGCCGTGCCGTTGACCGCCCCGTCGATCACGCTGGCATCGACCACCCAGGCGCAGAACGTGGCCAGGCGCTCGCTGGGTCGGCCGATGACCGTGTCGTAGAAGTCGTCCCAGTACCAGACGCGCTGCAAGAAGGCGGGCTCGAGCGCTGGCTTGTCCACCTCGGCACCCCGCCACAGCCAGGCCGCGACGATCACGCCGATGATGGCCGCCGCGAAGTCGGCCGTGGCGAGGGCCCACTGCCCGGCGTCACCGAGGTGGTCGTTGTAGAGGTCGGTGCCGAACACCGGGGCCAGGAAGTTGTTGAGGCTGTGGGTGTGGGCCCAGGGCAGGTTGAGCACCTCGCCGAACAGCGAGAGGAAGGCCAGGATCACGAGCGGCGTCAGCATGATCCAGTTCGACTCGTGCGGCGCATGGTGGGCCGGCTCACCGTGCGCGCCCACCTCCTCGAAGCGGGGCTCGCCGCCGAAGGCCAGGATCTCCAGCCGGCTCATGTAGTAGGCGGTGAGGACCGCGGTCACCAGCCCGATGAGCCACAAGACCTCGTAATGGGCGTACGCGTTCTCGAGCACGTCGCCCTTGGCGAAGAACCCCGACAGCGGCGGGATGCCGATAATGGCCAGCCAGCCGATGGTGAAGGTGACGGTGGTCCAGCGCATGTAGCGGCGCAGCGCGCCCATGCGCTTGAGGTTTTGCTCGTCCTCGAGGCCGTGGATGACCGACCCGGCGCCCAGGAAGAGCAGCGCCTTGAAGAAGGCGTGCATGACCATGAGGAAGATGGCGGCCACGTACGCCCCGGAGCCGACGGCCAGCATCATGTAGCCGATCTGCGAGACGGTGGAGAACGCCAGCACCTTCTTGATGTCCTGCTGGGCGCAGGCGATGGTCGCCGCCACGAACGCCGTCACCGCCCCGATGGTGGCGATCACCTCCATGCCCGGCGTGCTCAGGTGCAGCAGCGGGTTCATGCGGCACAGGAGGTACACCCCGGCCGTGACCATGGTGGCGGCGTGGATCAGCGCCGACACCGGGGTCGGGCCCTCCATGGCGTCGGGCAGCCAGTTGAAGAGGGGGATCTGGGCCGACTTCCCGGTGGCGGCCAGGAACAGCAGCAGCACCGCCGCGGTGGCCGTGCCGCCCCCGAGGTGCGAGAGCTGGCCAAAGATCCCGCCGCCAGGCCCGCTCTCGTACTGGACCGTCCCGGTCTTCTCGAAGATCAAGAAGATGGCGAGCAGGAACCCGGCGTCGCCGATGCGGTTGTAGATGAACGCCTTCTTCCCGGCCGAGGCGGCCGACTCGCGCTGGAACCAGAAGGCAACGAGCCAGTACGAGCAGACGCCGACGCCCTCCCAGCCGACGAACGTGAGCAGCAGGTTGTCGCCCAATACCAGCAGGAGCATGGAGAAGACGAAGATGTTCATGTAGATGAAGAACTTCGAGTAGTCCCGGTCGCCCTTCATGTACGCAACGGAGTACAGGTGGATGAGCGCGCTCACCCCGGTGACGAACATGCACATCGTCATCGACAGCGGGTCCACCAGGGTGCCGACGGGCACGGACAGGCCGCCCGAGCTGAACCAGGTGAAGTAGTTGTGGACCACGGCCCGGTGGTCTGCCGGCAGGCCGAGGAGGCCGGCCAGCACGATGCAGGCCACGACGAACGAGGCGCCCACGGCGATCGTCCCGACCCAGCCGGCGGCGGGGTCCCCGATGCGCCGCCCGAACGCGAGCAGGAACAGGAACCCCGCGAGGGGGAACAGCAACATGAGGTAGGCGACGTGGACCAAGAGTCAGCCCTTCAGCGAGTCCAGGTCGTCCGCCACCGTGGTGGCGCGGCGGCGGAAGTTGGTCACCACGATGCCGAGGCCCACCACCACCTCGGCCGCCGCGACCACGAGCACGAAGAACACGACGGCCTGGCCGCCGATGTCGTGCAGCATGCGGGCGAAGGTGACGAAGGTGAGGTTGGCCGCGTTGAGCATCAGCTCGATGCACATGAACATGATCAGGACGTTGCGCCGCACCAGCAGGCCGATGGCGCCGATGGAGAAGACGATGGCGGCCAGGCCGAGGTACCAGGCTCCCGAGAGGCTCACGCCGACAGCTCGCTCTCGCTGGAGTCCTCCTGCTCGGCGTGGACCGTCGGCGGGCGGCGCGCCAGCACGACGGCACCGACCACCGCGATGACCAGGAGGGCGGCCGTGGCCTCGAACGCGAACAGGTAGGTGGTGAAGAGCTGCTTGCCCAGCTGGGCCGGCTCCCCGGCCGGCGAGTTCGGTCCCGCGACGTGGCCCTGGATCGGTCCCACCACCTGCTGGGCGCCCGTGACCCAGTGCGCGGTGGCGGCCATGGCCAGCACGCCGCCCAGGGTGATGACGGAGGAGACGACGGCCAGCGGACGCTGCCCGACCAGCGGCTCGACGTTGATGTCCTCGGCGCGGTCCACGCCCAGGAACATGATGACGAAGAGGAAGAGGACGACGATGGCGCCGGCGTAGACGATGATCTGGACCGCGGCCAGGAAGTCGGCCTCCTGCTCGATGAAGAGCACGGCGACGCCGAAGAGCGTCATCACGAGGCTCAGGGCGGCGTGGACGGGGTTGCGCGAGGTGACGACGCCCAGCGCGCCCACGAGGATCACGGCCGCCGAGGCGGCGAAGACCAGGATGTCGGGCCAGGTGGGGCGCGATGAAGCCAGGAGCAGGGATGCGTGGGGCATGGGTCAGTCGCTCCCCTCGGTGTCGCCCTCGCGGCTCCCCGACGTACCGGCGGCCGCGGCCCGCTCCCCCTTGGCCTGCGCCTTGGCCGCCTTGCGGGCCGCCCGCAGCTGACGCAGGCGCTCCCGCGTCGCGTCCATCTTCCGCCGGTTGCGCGCCGCGCCCTCCTTGGCCCGCCAGATGCGCCCCTGCATGCCGCGATGGGCCAGGGGGATGTCCTCGTCGAGCAGGTGGCGCTCGAGCACCTCGCGCAGCGGCTTGGTCCCCGTGGCCTCGTCGTCGCGCCGGCCCGACTGGCCGCCCTCGGGCGGGCGCACCCCGTAGCCGAGCTCGCCGGACCACTGGACCTCGCCCTCGTAGGCGGCGCTACCCGACGGGGACGTGGCCCGCATCCAGCCGCTCGTCATGAGGTCGTCGCCCTCGCGCCAGTCCTCCCAGGGGAGCTTCTTGGGGCGGCCGTCGTCGTCGACCAGCAGCTCCTCCTTGGTGTAGATGGCGTCGGAGCGGTTGGTGAAGGAGAACTCGAAGAGCTTGGACTCGGTGATGGCCTCGGTCGGGCAGGCCTCGACGCACATGTCGCAGTGGATGCAACGCAGGAAGTTGATCTCGTAGACGAAGCCGTAACGCTCGCCGGGCGACACCGGATGGTCGGGCGGGTTGTCGAGCCCGCGCACGTAGATGCAGTCGGCCGGGCAGACGCCGGCGCACAGCTCGCAACCGATGCACTTCTCCATGCCGTCCTCGTAGCGGTTGAGCACGTGGCGGCCGTGCTGGCGCGGCTGCTTGGGCTTCTTGTCCTCCGGGTACATCGTGGTGACCCGGGGCCGGGTCAGGTGCTGGAAGGTCAGCTTGAACCCGCCCAGGAACGAGAGCTGCTCCTTGACCTCGTCGCCTGCGCTCACGATGCCTCACCTCCCGGGGTCGGGTCGACCGGCGACAGCCGGGGCGCCCGCGTGACCCGGCGCCCGATCACCGGGATGACGACGTCCTCCTCGCTGCGCCCCGTGCCGAGCTGGTTGGCCCGCAGGAGCACAACCGAGGCGAGCAGCACGACCGGCACCAGGACGAGCCCGGCCCAGCCCCAGGCGACGATGGCCGCCACCAGGAGGAGCCACCCCAGCGTGAGGGGGATGAGACGCTTCCAGCCGAGGTCCATCAGCTGGTCGTAGCGCAGCCGCGGCAGGGCGGCCCGGAACCAGACGTAGATGAAGCAGAAGGCCACGGTCTTGAGCAGGAAGTAGATGATCGGCATGTAGATGGTGGCCCCCGGGATGTGGAAGATGTAGCCGTTGGGGCCGCCGAAGAACAGCGTCACGACGATGGCCGACATCGTGATGGTGTTCATGAACTCGGCCAGGAAGAACAGTCCGAAGCGGATGGAGGAGTACTCGGTGTGGAAGCCGCCGACGAGCTCCTGCTCCGCCTCGGTGAGATCGAAGGGCGGTCGGGTGAGCTCGGCCGTGATGGCGATCATGAAGAAGATGAAGGGCAGGAAGCCGAGCCGGATCAGGTTCCAGTTCCAGAAGCCGTTCGACTGCGAGGCGACGATGGCCCGGGTGGACAGCGAACCGGTCACCAGCACCACCATCACCGTCGTCATGCCCAGTGCGGCCTCGTAGGAGATGACCTGGGCCGAGGCGCGGACCGATCCGAGCAAGGGGTACTTCGAGCCCGAGGACCAGCCCGCCAGCATGACGCCGTAGACGGCGATGCCCGACATGGCCAGCACGAGCAGGATCCCCATGGGCGGGTCCGCCACCTGCAGCTCGAAGGTGTGGCTGCCGATCGTGATGACACCGCCGACGGGCACCACGGTGAAGATCAGCACGGCCGGGATGACCGAGAGGTAGGGCGCCAGCTTGAAGACGAAGGAGTCCGCCCGGTTGGGCAGCAGGTCCTCCTTGAAGACGAGCTTGGTCCCGTCGGCCAGCGTCTGCAGCAGGCCCCACGGACCGGCCCGGTTCGGGCCGACCCGGCTCTGCATGTCCGAGATCACCTTGCGCTCGAACCAGATCATCATCGCCGTGGCGACGAGCAGCGCGACGAAGGCCACCAGGCACTTGACGATGGTGATGAGCCAGACTTGCCAGTTGAGCCCGAAGTAGTAGAGCGGGTCGCCGTTCCCGCTGTCCGCGCTGTGCGTCAGCACGGTCGGGCCCACGTTGGCGGCGTGGGTCGCGGTGGCGAGGAGCGTGGCGATCACACCGACTCCAGGCGCACGTCGGTCACCAGCTGGCGGGCGTCGATCAGCGTGGCGGCTGCGTTGCCGGGCGCGCTCTCGCCGCCCGGCACGTTGAAGTCGATGGCGACGACGCCCCGGGGCACGCCGGCGTCGGAAGCGGCGGGCAGGATCAGCTCGCCCCGGGCCGAGCGCACCTTCACCCGGTCGCCGGTCGCCGCACCCAGGCGATCGAGGTCGTAGGGGTTGGCCCGGGCGACCAGCTCGGGCACCAGCGGCGTGAGCGACGGCGAGCCGGTCATGGAGCTGCCGGCGTCGTAGAGGCGGCGGCCCGCCACCAGGCGCAGCGTGTAGTTGTCGGCCTTGGGGATGTGGAGAGGCTCGGTGCCGCCGGGACCCGGCCCCGAGAGCAGGGGCGGTGGCGGGCCCAGCGCGGAGGTGCGCGCGACGGCGGGCGTGCCGCTGCCGGTGCCGACGCGGGGCGGCGCACCCTGGCGTTCCACCGACTCGATCCCGGGCAGCGCCATCGGGTCGATCGGCTCCACCTCGTGATCGGCGCCACCGGTGAGGGGGACGACGACCCCATCGTGGGCGGCGTGGAGATGCAGCATCTCCTGGTTCAACCCGGCGTAGGCCGGCGCGGTGAGCGCCACCTCGTCGGCCAGGTCGCTCACGCTCGTCACGTCCAGGTCGGTGCCGAGCGCAGCGGCGAGCTCGGTGGCGATCATCCAGTCCGGCCACGCGAACCCCGGTGCCGTGATCTTGGGGCCGAGGCGGCTCACCCGGCCCTCGAGGTTGGTCGTGGTCCCAGGCCGTTCGTGGGCCACCGCGCAGGGCAGGACGACGTCGGCGTGCGCGTCGACCGACTCGGACGGATGGCCGGTCACGGCGACCACGAAGTGCCCCGCCGAGAGCGCCTTCTCCGCGACGGCGCGGTCGGGGAAGTCGTTGAGCGGGTCGGCACCCAACAACACGAGGGCACGCACCTGGGCGCCGGCGGTGCGCTCGCCGGCCATGGAGGCCAAGATGTCCGCCGCCGACAGGCCCACGCCGGCCGGGACCGCGCCCCACGCAGCGGTGAAGCGGTCGCGGCCCGCATCGAGGCCGACCCGGCCGGGCAGGATCCCCGGCGCCAGCCCCATGTCGAGCGCCCCGAACACGTTGCCCCGGCGCAGCGCCGGCAGGAAGGTTGCCTTGGGCAGCGCCGCAGTCAGGGTGCGCAGCGCCGCGGCCGCCACCTCGCCCGACTCGGCGTAGGAGGGGCGGCCGGCCACGATCACGACGCCTGCGCCGTCGGGGTGCTCGGACAGGAGACGACGCGCCGCCTCGAGCGTGTCCCGGGTGAATGCCGCACCTTGGTGGTGGGTGCCGAGCGCCGTCGTGGCGGAGTCGTCGCCGGTGAGTGCCTTGGCCATGAGCGGGGCGTCGCCGGGGCGGATGCGCAGTGTCACCGCTGCCAGAGCGCTGAGCGCCGTCGGGACGGGCGAGATCTCGACCAAGGCGGTGGCCCCGGAGACCACCGCTTCGCGCAGGCGGAGGAACAGGACCGGCACCTCTTCGCGGAGGTCGCCGGCCAGCGTGACGAGGACGGGCGCCGCACAGGCCTCGTCGATGCTGGCCCGGGGCAGCCCCAGCACCACCTCCGCGGGGAGCCCGTCGCCGAGCTGTGCGTCGACCGAGTCGGTGCCGATGATCCCCTTGGCCAGCTTGGCCCACGCGTAGGCCGACTCGTTGGTGAGGCGGGCCCCGCCGATGAGCGCCACGGCGCCGGCTCCCCCCGACGCCTTGGCCGCGGCGATGCCGGCGGCGGCGGCGGTGAGGGCCTCGCTCCAGCTGACCGGGACCAGCTCGCCCTCCTTGCGCAGGCGCGGCTCGACGAGGCGCCCGTGCTCGAAGCGGCCCGTCTCGTGAGCCTCACCGAGGAACTGGCCGCGGCTGACCCCGAGGCTGATGACCTGGGAGGCGGTGGCGGGCGCGACGTCGACGGCCTCGTCGGCCAGCTCGTTCGGCAGCGGGCCGGCGGCGACCTCGTCGCCGTTGACCGACTCGTAGGTGAAGCGGCCCTTGTCGCAGAGCCAGCCGTGGTTGACCGGATCGGAGTCGATGCCGAGCAGACGGGTGAGACGGTTCTGCGACGACTGCACGGCGACCCGGCAGCCGACCGAGCAGGCGGTGCAGGTCGACTCGACCTGATCGAGGTCCCAGGGCCGGGCGGTGAAGCGGTACGGCGTTGCGGTCAGCGCGCCGACCGGACAGATCTGCACCGTGTTGCCGCTGAAGTAGGACTCGAACGGCTGGGTGGGGAAGGTGGCGACCTCGACCTCCTCACCCCGGCCCGCGAAATCGATCTGTGCCTCGCCGGCCACCTCGGCGGCAAAGCGGGTGCAGCGCGCGCACTGGATGCAACGCTCACGGTCGAGCAGCACGAGGTCGGAGATGGCGACGGGCTTCTCGAAGTGCCGCTTCTCCTCGATGAAGCGGCTCTCGCCCGGTCCGTAGGCCAGCGTCTGGTCCTGCAGCGGGCACTCCCCACCCTTGTCGCAGACGGGGCAGTCGAGCGGGTGGTTGGCGAGGAGGAACTCGAGCACTCCGTCCTGGGCCTTCTTGACCCGGTCGTTGGCGGTGTCGACCACCATGCCGTCGGTGACCGGCACGAAGCAGGCTGGGGTCAGCGTCGCACCGCGCGGGCCCTCGACGTCGACCAGGCACATGCGGCACATGCCGACCGGGTCCATGCGCGGGTGGTAGCAGAAGCGCGGGATGTAGGTCCCGGCGCGCTCGGCCGCCGCGATGAGCAACTCTCCCGGCTTGGCCGTGACGGTGCGACCGTCGAGGCTGAAGGCAAGCTCCCCGTCCACTCTCGGCGCGGACTCCTGCTCGGTCCTCGCGGTGTCAGTCAAAGGGGCACCCCCCTTCCTTGACGTGCACGAGGAACTCGTCGCGGAACATGCGGATGCCCGACGCGATCGACGACGGGATGGAGGGTCCGAGGACGCAGATGGTCGTCTGCTGGGGCGGCCAGGCCACGCCGGGGGAGATGTTGTCGCACAGGTCCATGAGGAGGTCCAGATCTTCCTCGCGGCCGGCGCCGTTCTCAATTCGGAACATGATGCGCTCGAGCCATCCGGAACCCTCCCGACAGGGCGTGCACTGACCGCACGACTCGCGGGAGAAGAACTTGGTGATGCGCCAGGCGGCGCGCACCATGCAGGTGGCCGAGTCCATCACGACGACCGAGCCGGAGCCGAGCATGGAGCCGGCGTCGCCCACCTCGTCCTGTCCGAGCGGCAAGTCCACCTGCTCCGGACCGAACCAGGGCGCCGACACGCCGCCGGGAATGAAGGCCTTGAGCGTGTTGGAGCCGCGGATCCCCCCGCCGAGGACCGGCGTCGTAGATCAGGTCCCGAAAGGTGGTCTTGACCATCTCGAGCTCGTAGGTGCCCGGCTTGCGCACGTGGCCGGCCAGGGCGAAGAGCCGGGTGCCCGTCGAGCGGCCCGCACCGAGCGCGGCGAACGCGGCGCCGCCGTGCCGCACGATCCAGGGGATGTTGGCCATCGTCTCGACGTTGTTGACCACGGTCGGCTCGCCGTAGAGGCCGATGGCGGCCGGGAAGTAGGGCGGCTTGATGCGGGGGAAGCCGCGCTTGCCCTCCAGCGACTCGAGCAGCGCCGTCTCCTCGCCGCAGATGTACGCACCGGCGCCCGGGTGGACGACCACGTCGATGGAGAACCCCGAGCCGAAGATGTCGGCCCCGACGGCGCCGTAGGCGTAGGCCTCGTTGAGCGCCGCCTGCAGGCGCTCCAGTCCGAGGGCGAATTCGCCGCGCAGGTAGACGAAGGCCTGGCTGACCTGCAGGGCGTAGGCCGAGATCAGGACGCCCTCGAGGATCTGGTGCGGGTCGCCCTCGATCAGGAGGTGGTCCTTGAAGGTGGCCGGCTCGGACTCGTCGCCGTTGACCACCAGGTAGGTGACCGGGTTCTGGCGCAACATCGACCACTTGCGCCCGGCCGGGAAGCCGGCGCCGCCCCGACCGAGCAGGCTGGCCGCGTCGACCTCGGCCGCCACCGCCTCGGGCGTCATGGTCAGCGCCTTGCGCAGCCCCTCGTAGCCCCCCGTCGCGAGGGAGCGCTCCAGCGTGTAGGAGTCCTCGAAGCCGAGGCGCGAGGTGATGATCTTGGGGGCGTCGGTGATGGCCATCAGGCTCTCTCCCCGTCGGCCGTCGCGGCCGCGGCGGCGCGATCGCTGCGGGCACGGGCCTCGGCCGCCCGCTCGGCCGCGATGGCGTCCGGGCCCGCCTGCAGGCCCACGCTGCGCCGGACCCGCACCAGGGTGCCGTGCGCGGGCACCGTCTCGGACAGCGCGCCCGAGCGCAGGTCACCGAGCAGCGCGTCGAAGCTCTCGGGCGTCTGCGCCCCCACGTAGCGGTGGTTGACCTGCACGCAGGGGGTGCGGTCGCAGTCGGCCAGGCACTCGGCCTCGTGGAGGGTGAAGACGCCGTCGGGCGTCGTCCCCCCGGCGCGCATGCCGAGGACCGACTCGGCGTGCTCGAGCAGCTCGAGTGCGCCGCCGAGCAGGCAGGCGATGTTGGTGCACACCGACACCACGTAGGTGCCGACCGGCTCGGTGTGCAACATGTCGTAGAAGCTGGCGGTGCCCCGCACCTCGGCGGCGGTGACGCCGCACAGCTCGGCGATCTCGACCATGGCGTCGTCGCGCAGCCAACCGTCTTGCTCCTGGGCCAGATGGCACAGCGGGATCAGCGCGGAGCGCGGCTGGGGGTAGAGCGCGACGAGCTCCGTCGCCCGTTCGCGCATGTCGGCGCCGAGATGACTCACCGGTCCACCTCGCCCATGACGGGGTCGACGGACGAGATCACGGCGACGGCGTCGGCCATGAGGCCGCCCCGCAGCAGCAGGGGCAGGGCCTGCAGGTTGACGAAGCTCGGTCCCCGGATGTGCATGCGGTACGGCTTCGAGGTCCCGTCCGAGACCAGGTAGCAGCCGAGCTCGCCCCGGGGCGACTCGATGGCCGTGTAGACCTCGCCCTCGGGCACCCGGAAGCCCTCGGTGAAGATCTTGAAGTGGTGGATCAGCGCCTCCATGCTCTCGTCGATGCGGGCGCGCGGGGGCGGCGTGACCTTGCGGTCCTGCACCCGGTAGTCGCCGGGCGGCATCATCTCGGCGATCTGGCGGATCATCTTGATCGACTCGCGGATCTCGTTGAGGCGCACCGAGTAGCGGTCGAAGTTGTCGCCGTAGCTGCCGATGATGACGTCGAAGTCGAGCTTGTCGTAGGCGAGGTAGGGCATGGTCCGGCGCAGGTCCCAGGGCACGCCGGTCGAACGCAGGATGGGGCCGGTCACCGAGAGCGCGAGCGCCTCCTCGGCCGAGATGTTGCCCACCGCCTCGGTGCGCTCACGGAAGATGGGCTGGCCGGTCAGCAGCTCGTCGTACTCGTAGGTGCGAGCGAGGATCGTCTCGCAGATGATGTCGATGTCGTCCTCCCACCCGTCGGGCAGGTCGGCCGCCACGCCGCCGGGGCGGATGAAGTTGTGGTTCATGCGCAGGCCGGTCGTCTTCTCGAAGAAGGTGAGGACCATCTCGCGCTCGCGGAACCCGTAGATCATCATGGAGGTGGAGCCGAGGTCCATGCCGTTGGTGGCCATCCACATCAGATGCGACGACACCCGGTTGAGCTCGGCCATCAGCATGCGGATCCAGACGGCACGCGGCGGCAGCTCCACGTCGAGCAGTGCCTCGGTGGCCAGGGAGAAGACGAGCTCGTTGTGCAGCGGGGAGAGGTAGTCCATGCGGGTCACGTTGGTGGCGCCCTGGACGTAGGTGAGCTCCTCCCCCGTCTTCTCCATGCCGGTGTGCAGGTAGCCGATGATCGGCTTGGTGCGCAGCACCGTCTCGCCGTCCAGCTCGAGCATGAGCCGCAGCACCCCGTGGGTCGAGGGGTGCTGCGGTCCCATGTTGATGATCATCGTCTGGTCGTCGCGACGCTCGATGTCGATGTCTCCCGGGTCGATGTAGCCGCCCTCGGGCAGGCGCAGGACCGCACCGACCTCCTGGCGGAGCTCGCCGGCCGTCGTCGTGCCCCGGGGCGCCAGCTCCTGGGCCCCCTCCGAGGTCTCGGCGACAAAGGCCCGCTGCTCCGCCGTCAGGTGGGCGGCCTCGGTGGCCTCGAGCCCGAGCTCCTCAGGCGGGCCCTCGGACGCAGACCCGGCGCCGGCGATGCTCCCCGGCTCGTGCTCGTGCTCGTGCTCGTGCTCGGTCATCGCGGCCCGGGCGCTTCTTTGAACTGCACCGGCACCCGCCCCACCCCGTAGTCCTTGCGCAGCGGGTGACCCTCCCAGTCCTCCGGCATGAGGATGCGTGTCATGTCGGGGTGGCCGACGAAGATGATGCCCACCAGGTCGTAGGCCTCGCGTTCCATGGCGTCGACGCCCGGGTACACGGCGACGAGGCTGTCCAGCGAGGGATCGGACTCGGGCACCTGCACCCGGATGCGCACGCGCTGGCGCATGGAGAGCGAGAGCAGGTTCACGACCACCTCGAAGCGCTCCGGCCTCACGCCCTCAGGCAGCGAGCGCCCGGGGTGCGTCAGGTAGTCGACGGCGCAGAGGTCCGAGCACGTCTCGAAACCGGCGTCACGGAACGCGGCCACCATCCGCTTGTAGGTGTCGCGCTGCGGGAACGCGAGCTGGTCCACCAGGCGGTCGGGCAGACGCGGCACGTCGGGGAAGACGACGACGGGCGTCGCCGCCGGGGCGCTCGTGGTGGTGTCGCTCACCGCGGTGTGGCCACCCGAACGGCGTCCGGCACGGAGGGCGTCCAGCCGCCCGTCGCCTGCTCGCCGGCCGGGATGGAGGTCCCGGGGCGACGCGTGATCTCGCCGGTCCGGATCTTCTCGTGCAGCGTGAGGATGGCGTGCAGCAGCGTCTCGGGCGACGGGGGGCAGCCGGGGGCATAGACGTCGACCGGCACGATCTGGTCGACCCCCTGCACGATGGCGTAGTTGTTGAACATCCCGCCCGTCGAGGCGCACACGCCCATCGAGATGACCCATTTGGGCTCCATCATCTGGTCGTAGACCTGGCGCAGGACCGGCGCCATCTTCTGCGACACGCGCCCGGCCACCACCATGAGGTCGGCCTGGCGCGGCGAGGCCCGGAAGACCTCCATGCCGAGGCGGCTGATGTCGTAGTCGGCGGCGCCGACGGACATCATCTCAATGGCGCAGCAGGCGAGTCCGAAGGTGGCCGGCCACACGCTGTTGCGCCGGGCCCACTTGACCATGTCCTCGAGACGGCCGGTCAGGAAGTTGTGCTGGAGGTCCTCGATCCCCATCCCTCAGGCCGCCTCACCCGGGGTCGGGCGCGCCGCGCTGATGCGCGTGATGGTCGACTCCGAGGTGCGGCTCGGCATGCCCGACTGCAACGTCTTGGGCGGGCCCCAGGTCAGGGCGCCGTTGGAGATGAGGTACAGGAACGACACGAAGACCACGGCGGCGAAGACGATGACCTCGATGAGGCCGAACGTGGCGATCTGGTGGAACACCACCGCCCAGGGATAGAGGAAGACGATCTCGATGTCGAAGATGATGAAGATCATCGAGACCAGGTAGAAGCGCACCGGGAAGCGCTGCGGCGGCTCGATGTTGGGAACGATGCCGCACTCGTAGGGCGCCAGCTTGGCCGCGGTGGGCTTCTTCCTCGGCGCCAGCATGGCCGAGGAGACGAGCGAGAAGACTGTGAAGGCGAAGCCGAGCAGCCCCAGGATGAGGATCGGGAGGTACTGGTCCACGGTGTTCCGTTTCTACCATGGGACCCCTTCGCCAGGCACATCCGCGACGCTGGTCAGAGGGCCCGGCGGCCGACGTACGATGCCCTCGTGACGGCTCCCGACGAGACCCCGCCACCCGGCGCCCCGAAGAGGGCGGCGAGGGGCGCGAAGGCCCCGGTCAAGAAGCAGGCGGGCAAGGGGGCGGCGCCCGCCACGTCGGCGGGGGCCGCCAAGGGCTCCCGCAAGGCGGTGACCAAGAAGGCCGCGCCCCGGGCGCCTCGCCGGACCGCCACGGCTGCGCCGAGGCGCCGGGCGGCGGCAGAGCACGTGTACGACGTCGTGGTGGTCGGCGCAGGGCCGGCGGGCGCATCGTGCGGCTTCTGGCTGGCCGACGCCGGGTGGGACGTGGTGATCGTGGAGAAGAAGGAGTTCCCACGGGAGAAGACCTGCGGCGACGGGCTCACGCCCCGGGCGGTGCGACAGCTGGCCGACATGGGTCTCGAGGGCGCCCTGGCGGGCGCGCACCGTTACACCGGCCTGCGTGCGTACGGCTTCGGCCATTCCATCGAGATGCAGTGGCCCGCGCACCCCAACTTCCCCGCCTACGGCTACACCATCACGCGCCATGACCTCGACGGCCTCGTGGCCGCCCGCGCCGCCGAGGCCGGAGCGACCCTCCTGCAGGGCACCGAGGTGGTGGCACCGATCGTCGACGCCGCCACCACGGCGACGGCACCCCTGCCGACCCTCGCCGGCGTCGGCGTCGAGGACAAGGGCACCGGAAGGACCGGCGCCATCAAGGGCCGCTACCTGGTGGTGGCCGACGGATCGAACTCCCGCTTCGGGCGCATGCTCGGTACCGCGCGGCGGCGCGAGCTGCCCATGGGCATGGCCCTGCGCGGCTACTACCGCTCGGAGCGCCACGACGACCCCTTCATCGAGTCACACCTCGACATCCGCGATCCGGAGGGCAACGTGGTCCCCGGCTACGGCTGGATCTTCCCCATGGGCGACGGGCGAGTGAACGTGGGCGTGGGCCTCCTCTCCACCGAGCAGCGCTGGAAGGGCCTGAACACGAGCCACCTCATGGACACCTTCGTCGGCTACGCGCCCGCGTCGTGGGGGCTCGGCCCCGAGACGAGCCTCGGGCCGCCCACCGGCGGGAAGCTGCCCATGGGCCTCTCCGTCGGGCCACGGGCGGGTGGCAACGTGCTGATCGCCGGCGACGCCGGTGGGGCGATCAACCCCTTCAACGGCGAAGGCATCGCCTACGCCTACGAGACCGGGCGTCTCGCCGCCGCCGCCCTCGGCCATGCGCTGACCGGGGAGGGACCGCCGGCCCTCGAGGACTACGAGCGCGAGCTGGACGCTGCCTACGGGCCGTACTACAAGGTGGCCCGGGCCTTCGTCCACCTGATCTCGCACCCCGAGGCGATGCGCCTCTGCGTCGGCCTCGGCATGCGCTCAGAGCTGCTGATGAACCAGCTGCTGCGCATCATGGCGAACCTCATGCGGCCCGACACGACCGGCCCGGCCGAGCTCGGCTACCGGGCCATGGAGCTCGTGTCGCGGCTCCTCCCCGATTCCGGCGGTCTCGAGCCGAGCGCAGCCTGAGCGCTGCCGCGACCCGACCCGCCCGGGGGAGCGATCTCCGTCTTCGTCTGGACGCTGTGCTCGCCCGGGCGGCGTCCCGGTCACGGGTGCGCTACCAGCGACGTCAGGGTGAAGACGCCCGACTGGGTGTAGGTCGAGCTCCCGAACGGGGTGTCCGTCGTGACCTCGATGCGCTGACGCACCCGGATGGGCAGGCCGGTGGCGGCGTCGAGCCACACCTCGGCCCACTCGGTCCCGTGCTGGGCGCCGGTGTCGGTCCGGCGCCGGGGGAACTCGGCGGCCCGAACGGGGTGGCCGCCGACCGCCAGGGTCGTCGGCTTGGCCCATGGTCACCTCGTGGGCCCGGTTCGCCGTGAGCACGAGCACGCCCACGAAGACCCCCACCGCCACGAGCACGGCCGCCACGACCCAGGGCCATCGTCGCCGCCGCCGCTGGTGTCCCATGCCCCCAGTACCGAGAGCCCCGGGCAACCCCCTAGATCTTCTTGGTCCCCGAAACTCGTGACATTGTGACAAGTTCTCGAAAGCGCGAGAATGCAAAACGAGAAGGATTTCGTACCGTCCCACCTGGATCAACGACCTAATGGCGCCAGTGCTCGGCGAACGGTCGTCCTTCTGTGAGAAGAGAGGAACTTCGGAACCTCTTGATTTGCGCGCCCCCAGGGGGGTGGCCGGGAGGGGGGCCTGACCCCCTCCCGCTAATGACCTGACCCGGAGATCCGCGCGCAATATCCAGCCAGCGTGTCGAGGATCTCGTCGGCGCTCTTGGTCCACACGAACGGGCGCGGGTTCTCGTTCCAAGTATCAATCCAGTCGTTGATCGATGCCTCGAGCTCCTTGGTCGAGCGGTGCGTGCCGCGACGCGACCACTTGGTCGTGAGCTCGGCGAACCAGCGCTCCACCATATTCATCCACGAGCTGTGGGTGGGTGCGAAGTGCAGGGTGAAGCGAGGGTGGCGGATCAGCCAGCGGCGGATCTCAGGGGTCTGGTGGGTCGAGACGCTGTCGATGATGAGGTGCACCTCGAGGTCTTCGGGGACGCTGCGGTTGATGAGGTTCAAGAACCTCTTGAACTCGACGGCGCGGCGGCGCCCGGTCATGTCGGTGAACACCTTCCCGAAGCCATGTCGAGCGCGGCATAGAGGTTGGTGGTGCCGCCGCGGACGTAGTCATGGGTGGCCCGCTCGGGGAGCCCAGGACGCAGTGGCAGGATCGGCGCGGTGCGGTCGGGGGCTTGGACCTGGGTCTTCTCGTCCACACACAGCACGAGGGCAGCCTCAGGTGGGTTGACGCAGAGGCCAACGATGTCTCGTACTTTCTCGACGAAGAGCGGATCGGGCGAGAGCTTGAACGTCTCGCTGAGGTGGGGTTTGAGCCCGAAGGCCTGCCAGATCCGGTTCACCGTCGACCGGCTGATGCCCGTGGCCTGGGCCATAGAGCGGATCGACCAATGGGTGGCGTCGATGGGGGTTTCTTCGAGGGTCTTGACCACGACCCTCTCGACGTCTTCGTCGCTCACCGAGCGCGGCACACCGGGTCGGGGCTCGTCGTGGAGACCCTCAAGGCGCCGCTCGATGAACCGCCGGCGCCACCTGCCCACGGTGGCGCGGCTGACATGGAGGCGCTCAGCCACGACCGTGTTGGTCTGACCTTTCGCGCACTCGAGCACGATGCGGCACCGCAGCGCCAACGCCTGCGCGCTCTTGGGCCGACGCGCCCAGCGCTCGAGGGTCTCGCGCTCGTCATCGCTCAGCACGAGATCCTCGGTGGGTCTTCCCGGTCTCGCCATCACTGCCTCCCATCGTCGTTGATAACGGTGAGAACGCGGAAGGTGACGGGAAATTCCTATTTGGCCAAGAACCTTTGGGTCAGGTCATGAGGGCCCACGGACCCAACCCGGGGATCGGCCGCCCGTCGGGTCGCCCGGCCTCCGCCCGGCCGCCGCGGTCGGTCAGCCCGAGACGCCGCTGACCTCGGCCGCGGCGTCGGCCGCCGCCTCGATCACCCGGGCCAGCACGGCGTCGTCGTGGGCCAGGCCAGGGAACATGACCTCGTAGGGGCCGGGGGCGAGCGCCACGCCGCGCCGCAGCATGGCGTGGAAGAAGCGGCCGTAGACGCCGTTGCCGGCCAGGGCGCGGGCGCCTTCGTAGTCGGTGGGCGGGACGAGCGCCGCGTCGGCGGGGGCCACGAACAGGCCGACCAGAGGACCGACCGCCGGTGCCGCGGCGGCCAGGCCGCCCGAAGACAGCGCCGACTCGAGATCCTTGGCGAACGTGTCGGCACGAGCGCCCAGCGCCTCGTAGTCCGCCGGCTCCACCGCGCGCAGCACGGCCAGGCCCGCGGCGGTGGCGAGCGGGTTCCCCGACAGGGTGCCCGCCTGGTACACCGGGCCGGTCGGCGCCAGCTCGGCCATGAGGTCACGCTGGCCGCCGAAGGCCCCGACCGGGAGCCCGCCGCCGATCACCTTGCCGAAGCACCACAGATCGGGGGTGACGCCCGACCACCCCGTCGCCCCGGCCGCACCGAGGCGGAAGCCGGTGATGACCTCGTCGAAGACGAGGAGGGCGCCGACGGCGTCGCAGGCCGCGCGCAGCCCCTCGAGGAACCCCGGCACCGGCGCGACCAGGTTCATGTTGGCCGCCACCGGCTCGACGATGACGCAGGCCACGCGCTCGTCGAGGGCCGGCACGACGTTGTAGGGGACGACCTCGGTGTCGGCCACTGCGCCGGCGGAGACGCCCGCCGAGCCCGGCAGGCCGAGCATGGCCACGCCGCTGCCGCCCCCGGCGAGCAAGCCGTCGGAATGCCCGTGGTAGCAGCCGTCGAACTTGACCACACGGTCGCGGCCGGTCACGCCGCGGGCGAGGCGCACCGCGCTCATGGCCGCCTCGGTCCCGGAGGAGACCAGGCGCACCTGCTCGCAGCCGGGCACCCGGGCACAGATCGCCTCGGCCAGGAAGACCTCGCCCGGGGTCGGGGCGCCGAAGGTGGTGCCCTCGGCCGCGGCCTGCGTGACGGCCTCGGTGACGGCCGGGTGCGCATGGCCGAGCAGCACCGCGCCGTAGGACTGGACCAGATCGATGTAGCGGTGCCCCTCGGCGTCGGTCACGTAGGCGCCCTCGCCCGAGAGGACGGTGTAGGGCGTGCCGCCCACCGAGGCGAACGAGCGGACCGGCGAGTCCACCCCGCCCGGGATCACGCGCCGGGCCCGGGCGAACCACGCCGCGTTCGACGCCCGAGGCGCGTCAGGCACCGAGCGCCTCGGCCACCTCTGCGGCGAAGTAGGTGAGGATGAAGTCGGCGCCGGCCCGCTTGAGGACGGTGAGCTGCTCCAGGGCCACCGCCGGCCCATCGATCCATCCGGCCGCCGCGGCGGCCTTGACCATCGCGAACTCGCCGCTCACGTGGTAGGCGGCGAGCGGCACGGCCACGCGGCGACGGACGACGGCGAGCACGTCGAGCGAGGTCAGGGCGGGCTTGACCATGATCATGTCCGCGCCCTCGCGCAGGTCGAGGGCGATCTCGGCCAGCGCCTCGCGCCCGTTGCGGGGGTCCTGCTGGTAGGCCCGGCGGTCGCCACCCCCGGCGATCGTGACGTCCACCGCGTCGCGGAAGGGCCCGTAGAGGGCCGACGCGTACTTCGCCGCGTAGGCCAGGATGGCGACCTGGTCGTGGCCGCCACCGTCCAACGCGGCGCGGATCGCACCGACCTGGCCGTCCATCATCCCGCTGGGCGCGACGACGTCGGCCCCCGCCTCGGCCTGGGCCAGCGCGATGCGCTGGTAGAGCTCGAGGGTGGGGTCGTTGAGCACCTCGCCCGAGGGGCCGAGCACGCCGCAGTGCCCGTGGTCCGTGTACTCGTCCAGGCAGAGGTCCGCCATGAGGACCAGCTCGTCGCCGACCGCGTCGCGCACCGCCCGCAGCGCGACCTGCACGACGCCGTCGCGGTCCCAGGCCCCGCTCCCCTGCGCGTCCTTGCGGGCCGGCACCCCGAAGAGGATCAGCCCGGGGAGGCCGAGGGCGACGAGCCGCTTGGCCTCGACCACGAGCGAGTCGACGGTGTGCTGGACCTCGCCGGGCATGGACGCGATCGGGGTCGGCCCGTCCGTCCCCTCCCGCACGAACAGCGGGGCCACGAGGTCGTCCACCCCGAGCCGCGCCTCGGCCACCAGGCGCCGGAGCGCCGGCGTGCGGCGCAGCCGGCGCGGCCGGCGCGTGGCGAACGCAGCCGAGTCCGGCGTGCTGAAGGCGGCGTCGGCCATGGTGCCAAGCCTACGGGGCGTCGTCATGGCCGGGGCCGAAGTGGCCGACCAGCTCGGCGACGATGCCGTCGGCCGACGCCCCCCAGGCCTCGCGCACGCCCTGCAGCCCCGCGGCCCGCGCCGCCGCAGCCGTCGTGGGTCCGATGCAGACCACGTGCCCCGGCGCCGGCACCGGGGCGCCCTCGGGGGTGCGCAGGGCCACGAATGCCGCCACCGACGAGGTCGCCGTGAACGTGAGCGCGTCCGCCGCACCAACGCGCTCGAGCAGCGCGGGGTCGGGAACCGAGAGGGGCACCGTGCGGTAGGCCTCGACCCGGCGGACGTGCCACCCCTTTTGGCCGAGGCCCTCCGTGACGGTGTCGGGCGCCAGGTCGGCACAGGGGAAGAGCACACGTGGACTTCCCCCCGCATCGGGGGCGGGGAACACCTCGACGAGCGCCCGGGCGCTGTGCTCGGCCGGCACCAGATCGGGCTCGACGCCGGCCATGCGCAGTGCGTCGGCGGTGGACGGGCCGACGGCGGCCACCGACACGCCCGCGAGGGCCCGGGCGTCGCGCAGTGCGGCCATGAAGCGCTCGACCGCGTTGACCGACGTCAACACGACCCAGCGGTGGTCGCGCACCTCCGCCGCGGCCGCCCGCAACGCGGCGCCGCCGTCGGAGGCGTCGACTTGGCGGGTCAACGGGAGCTCCAGAGCGCTCGCCCCCGCCCGTTCGAGGCGGTCGACGAGGCCTTTGGCCCGCGGCCCCCGCGCGCGTCACCACCACCGTGCGCCCCACCAGCGGCCCCTCGACCCGGCCGGGCGCCGCGTCGAGCGCGGCCACCGGACCGACGACGATGACGGCGGGGGGGCCCAGCTCGACCTCCTCCAGGGCGCCCAGGGTGGTGCGCACCACCCGTTGGGCGGGCGTGGTTCCCCGGGCGATGACCGCGACCGGCGTGTCAGGCGACCGGCCCGCGTGGACCAGCGCATCGGCGATGGCCGCACGCGTCGTCATGCCCATGAGGATCACCAGCGTCCCGCCGGCCTGTGCCAACGCCGCCCAATCGGGTCCGCCGGCCCCGGCGGCCTCGCCGACGCGGCCCGTCACCACGGTCACCGACGAGGCCAGGCCGCGCTGGGTGACGGGGATGCCGACCGCGGCGGGCACACCGAAGGCGGACGTGACGCCGGGGACCACCTCCCAGGGGATGCCCGCCTCGGCCAGCACCTCGATCTCCTCGCCACCCCGGCCGAAGAGGAAGGGGTCGCCCCCCTTGAGGCGCACCACGACCGCGGACTCCCGCCCGTGCGCGACGAGCAGGCGGTCGATCTCGTCCTGGCGCCCGCTGCCTCCGTCGGGCGTGTCGGGGTCCTTGCCGACGTCGATCAGCCGCGCCGTCGGGGGCGCCAGGTCGAGGACGGCGCCGCTCACGAGGCGGTCGTGCAGCACGACGTCGGCCCGCGCCAGCAGTTGGGCGCCGCGGCGGGTGAGGAGCCCGGGGTCACCGGGGCCGGCCCCCACCAGGTAGACCGTCACGGCGCGCCACCCCCGGAGAACGGGCCCCGGGCGGTGTCGAAGCCGTCGACCGCCGCTCCGCCCCCCTCGAGCAGCGCCTGCGCCAGTGCGGCGCCCAGCGCCTCTGGGTCGTCGCCCCGGCGCGTCAAGCGGATGAGCGTGCGCCCGTCCCCGCCGGCCACGAGGCCCGACATCCGCAGCGTCGCGTCGCCCGGGTCGATCGGCTCGGCGAACGCCCCGACCGGCACCGTGCAACTCCCGCCCAGCGTCGCCAGCACTGCCCGCTCGGCGCGCAAGGCCCGGTGCGTGGGCTCGTGGTCGATCGCGGCCAGCAGCCGGCGGGTGTCGTCGTCCTGGGCCCGGCACTGCACGGCGATGGCGCCCTGCCCGGCCTGGGGGAGCAGGTCGACCGGATCGAGCACGTCGCTCAGCCTGCTCTCCCAGCCGAGACGCTCCATGGCGGCGACGGCGACGACGACCGCGGACACGCTCCCGTCCTCGCCGACCGACACCCGGCGGGCCATGTTTCCCCGCAGCTGGGTGAAGACGAGGTCGGGCCGGAGATAGGCCAGCTGGGCGCGGCGCCGAGCCGATCCGGTGGCGATCAGGGCGCCGGACGGGAGGGCGGCCAACGTGCACCCGACGAGGCCGTCCCGGGCGTCGCCTCGCGGCGGCACCGACGCAAGGACGAGATGGGGCGCCATGGTCGAGGGCATGTCCTTGGCCGAGTGCACGGCCGCGTCGGCTCGCCGCTCGGCCACCGCCGCCTCCACCTCGGTGACGAAGACGCCCTGGCCGCCGATCTGATCGAGGGGGGCCGACGCATCCTGGTCGCCCCGCGTGCGGACGACGACGGACTCGACCTCGAGCCCGGGGTGGGCGCGACGCAAGAGGGCGGAGACCAGCTCGGTCTGGCGCAGGGCGAGCGGCGACCCGCGGGTGGCCAGGCGGACGGTTCCCATGGCCCGACTATCCCATGGCCGTCACGGGCGCCACGACCGGCGTCGCCGCGCCTACAGGTCGAAGAGGATCCGCAGCGCCTCGACGAGCCGCTCGCCGCGGGGGGTCCCGGCCGTCTCCTTCAAGAGCATCGTCGGCTCGTGCAGCATCTTGGACAGCGCGGCCCTCGTCGCGGCGTCCACCTGGTCCCACTCCTCCTGGCTCAGATCGGCCAGCTGCGCCCGGCGCCGCTCGAGCTCCGCCTCGCGCAGGGACTCCAGGCGCGCCCGCAACGACGAGATGACGGGCGCGGCGCCGCGCTGGCGGCTGGCGGTGCGGAAGCGCTCCACCTCGGTCGCGATGATGGCGCGGGCCGCCACGGACTCCTTCTCGCGGTCACCGAGCGCCCGGGCGACCGCCGCGCTCAACCGGTCCATGTCGAGCAGCGTGACGCCGGGCAGCGCGGCCACGGCCGGGTCGATGTTGCGCGGGACCCCGAGGTCGATGACGAGCAGGGGACCGGTCACGCCGGCGAAGCCTTCCGCGTCCAGCACGTGAGACTCCGCGGCCACCGCGCTCAGGACGACGTCGGCCTCGGCCAGCTCCGCAGAGATGCGGTCGAGCGGAGCCGCTTGCATCTCGAAGGACCCGCCGGCCGCGTCGGCGACCAGATCGCGCGCCCGTGCCGCCGAGCGGTTGACGACGACGACGCGCTCGGGGGGCGTCGTCGCGCGGGATGTCCGCCAGGGCCCGGCACACGCCGAGGCCCATTTCGCCGGCGCCGACCACCACGACACGGGCGCCGCGCAGCCCCGCCAGGTCGTCGCCGCGGGCGACGGTCACGGCGGCGTACGCGAAGGAGGTCGTTCCCTTGGAGATGCCGGTCTCCGTCCGGACTCGCTTGCCCGTCTGCAGGGCGTGCCGGAAGAGCGCCGAGAGGACCGGGCCGCACGCCCCCTCCTCCTGGGCCCGCTCGAAGGCCCGGCGGACCTGGCCCACGACCTCGGTCTCGCCGGTCACCATCGACTCGAGGCCCGACGTCACGGAGAAGAGGTGTGAGGTCACGTCGTCGTCGAAGCGGATGGTGGCGTGGGCCGACAGCTCCTCCATGGACCGGCCCGACTGCGCGGAGAGGACGTCGTAGATCTCCGCCACGGCGTCGTGGAAGCGGTCGACGACCGCATAGACCTCCGTCCGCAGGCAGGTCGAGAGCACCACCGTCTCCTGGACGTTGCGGCAGTGGCGCAAGGCGCTGAGCATCTTGTGCAGGTCGCCGTCGGCGACCGCGGTGGCCTCGAGCAACGGCAGCGGTGCCTGCGTGTGCTGCAGCCCTACGACGACGACGGACACTGGGTTCCCTCCTGGGTCGGCTCACAATTGTGCCGGTCCCGCCCCACAGCCTGCCAGTCGCGTCGGGTGACCCCGTCCGCCGGGGCCGTCAGGCCAGGTCCGAACCCCGGGACAGCCCCACCGAGCGGATGACCGCGGCCCCTTCGTGGCCGGCCCCGGCCGCTCCGGTGCGCCCGAGCTCATCCTGACGGGCCCGGTAGAAGCCGAGGACCTGCAGCTCGATGGAGAGGTCGACGTAGCGCAGATGGACCGCGGGGGGCACGTCGAGGACGCGCGGCGCGAAGTTGAGCAGTGAGGTCACCCCGGCGCGGACCAGCAGGTCGGCGACCCCCTGGGCGGCCCATCCCGGCGTCGTGATCACGCCGATGTCGGGGCGCTCGACGGAGCGCAGCGTGGCGATCTCGTCCATGTGGCGCACCTTCATGCCGCGGATCTCCTCGCCCACCACGGCCGGGTCGACGTCGAAGAGCGCCGTCACCTCGCAGCCCCGAGAGGCGAACCCGGCCGAGTTGGTGAGCGCCCGGCCGAGGTTCCCGATGCCCACGATGGCCACCGACCAGTTCTCGTCCACGCCGAGGGCGCGGTCGATCTGGGCGATCAAGAACTCCGGGTCGTAGCCCGAACCCCGGGTGCCGAAGGACCCCAGCAACGACAGGTCCTTGCGCACCTTCGCCGCGTTGACCCTGGCCAGCTCGGCCAGCTGCTCCGAGGAGACGGTCTGCGCGCCGGCACGCACGAGCTCGGCCAGGATGCGCTGGTACACCGGCAGGCGGAGCACGGTGGCCTCGGGGATCCGCTTGGGCGGGGCGGACGCAGAGGATCTCAACTCGGGTCGGTCGTCGCTCACCGGGTCGGATGGTACCGATGACGCCGTGAGCGGCACCAAACCGCCGCTGGGTCACCAGGCCAGGACGAGGAGCTCCCCCGCGACGACGTTGAGCCAGTGCGCCGCCGATGCCTCACGGGCCACGATGGCCAGGTGCCCGTTGGCGTCGGCGATGAGGCCGAACTCCCCCTGCCTCAGCGCGCCGAAGGCATCCACGCAGCGCAGCCGCACGCCGTCGGGGACGAGCGAGCGCGGCAGCCCGTCGAGGTACTCGCGACCCGACTCGATACGGGCAGCCAACTCGATGCTGCCGACCGCGGGCATCCCCGCCACCCGAGCGTCCGCGACGGTGGCCGCCAGTTGCAGGTTGCCGAAATGGTCGACCCAGATCACCTCGGCCCGCAGGCAGGTCCGGCCGTCGTGCAGTCGTCCCTGCTCGACGACGCCGCCCGGGAGGCGCACCAGCGACGCCGGCTCGATCGGTTCCCCCAGCTGCGCGAGCGTCGCCGTCCCCGCGGACAACGCGGCCGCCACGGGTGCGAACAGGTCGCGCCCGTCGAAGGTGGCACCGCGGTCGGGGGGAGCCGGATCGCGGGCCAGCTCGACCACGCGGGTGATCGGCGCCTCGCCCGCCGCCTCCGCCGCCCCCACCAACAGCCCGTTGTCGGGCCCCACGAAGAAGAGGGTGCCCCCGGCCGGGACCGCCACCTCGATGCAGATGCCCCGGCGTGCGGTGCCGACCCCGGGGTCGACCACGCCGAGCACGACACCGCCGCCGAGGTGGGGCACGGCCCGCACCAGGGTGTGGCTCCCGGCCCGCACGTCGAAGGGAGGGACGTGGTGGGTGAGGTCGATGACCGTCGTGCCGGGGGCCCGGGCCACGATCACGGCATGGACGACACCGACGAACTCGTCCTGGGTGCCGAAGTCGGAGAGGAAGAAGACGGGGGGCACGGGTTCGCTCGCCACGCGCAGGCGCTCAGCGCCGCAGGTTGCGCGACCGGTCCGTGGCGGCCGCCACCGCCTCCATGAAGGCCGAGCGCACCGCCCTCGCCTCCAGGACCCGGATGCCCGCCGCCGTCGTGCCCGCGGGCGAGGTCACCATGGCCCGCAGCTCCTCGGGCTCGCGCCCGGTCTCCTTCAAGAGCGAGGCCGAGCCGAACATCGTGTCGACGACGAGCGTGCGGCTGACCTCGCGCGTGAGGCCCATCTGCACCCCCGCCTCCATCAGCGCCTCGGCGACGAGGAAGAACCACGCCGGCCCCGATCCCGAGACCCCGGTGACCGCGTCGAGCAGCCGCTCGGGCAGGCGGACCACCGTTCCCACGGAGGACAGGACGTCTTCGGCCCACGCCAGGTCGTGCGAGGTGGCGAAGGAGCCACCCGAGATCGCCGTCACCCCCGCCCCGACCAGCGCCGGCGTGTTGGGCATCGCCCGCACCACGACCGGCTCGCCGCCCAGGGCCGCCTCGAGGCGCACGGAGGGCACCCCGGCCACGATGGAGAGCAGCCGGGTCACCCCGGCCACGCCCAGCGCGCGGCACGCCCCCTCCGCCGCGTCGGCCTTCACCGCCAGGACCGCGCCCATGAGGCGCTCGCCGGCGTCGCCGAGCAGCCCGGGCTCCGGTGCGGCGACGGCGCGCAGCCCCGGGTGCTCCGCCGCCAGCTCGTCACGCCGCGCGGCGACCGGCTCCACCACGGTCACGTCGGCCACGCCGGCCCAGCCCGAGCGCAGCAGGCCCCCCAGCAGGGCGCCTCCCATCTTCCCGCCGCCGACGATGAGCAGGCTCGACACCCGCGCGACGATACAGAGCCCGGAACGGGGCTGCCGACGGAGCGCGGGGCGGCCTGCGGCGGCGTCAGCGCCGCGGGCGCCGGCGGTAGGTCGAGGGATGGGCCATCGTCATGGCGGTCGGGAAGTGCTCGTCGGTGTAGAGGACCGAGGAGCCGGCGATGCGATCGAGCTCGTCGTCGTCGACCAGCCGGGCCGGCACCCGGCCCACCAGGTACACGGCGTCCTCGGGGCCCAGCGCGAACCACATGCCGAAGAGGTGGGCGTTGCGGCGCAGCAGATAGGCGAACACGTCGGCGTGGTTGGTCTCGGGCGCCGGCATGAATTGGGCCTCGAAGTGGAGCGTGCGCTGCTTGAGGGTGAACCAGACCGTGATGAAGTCCTTCTCCTCACCCTTGAAGCGGAGGTACCAGCGGTGCGACGCCGTGCGGTCGGTGACCTCCTGGCGCTCGGCTGCCACCAGGTAGCCGCCGCTGGCCAGCTCGCGCTCGGCCCAGGCGTCGATGCACGCCACGGCGGCGGCCATCTCCTCTTCCTCGGGGAGGTCGACGACGGGCACGGCGTGCCGGCGGGCGCCGCGGCGGGCTCAGCCGCACTCGACGAGCCGGCTCGAGGCCAGCTCGTCGTGCAGCTCCACCAGCGTCCGGGCGGCGGCGCGCCAGGTGTAGCGGCGGGCCCGCAGCACCGAGGCGGTGGAGAGGCGCTCGGCCGCCAGCGGCTCGGCGAAGACCCGGCGCACGGCGGCGCCGTAGGTGGCGGGGCTGGGGTCCTCGACGAGGAACCCGGTGCGGCCGTGGTCGACCAGCGTCGTCAGCCCACCCACGGCCGACGCCACCACCGGCGTCCCACAGGCGGCCGCCTCGAGCGCCACGAGCCCGAACGACTCCGAGCGGCTGGGGACGAGGCACACGTCGGCGGCCCGGTAGTACGACGACAGGAGCTCGTGCGGCTGCGGCTCGATGAAGTGGACGTGATCGCGTACGCCTCGCCCGTCGGCCGCGTCGTACAGCCCCTGCAGGGACTTCTCCCCGTGTGGCCCGCTGGGGCCGCCCACCACCACGAGCCGATAGGGCTCGCCTCCCCCGTCGAGCAGCTCGGCCAGTGTCTCGATCGCCACGTCCGCGCACTTGAGCGGCTGGATCCGTCCGACGAAGAGCAGCAGGCGCCCATCGAGCGGCAGGCCCAGGGCGCGGCGGGCCTGGGGGCGGTGACCGGGGCCGAAGAACGCGTGGTCGACGCCGGGGGGCACGATGCGGATGCGGGACGGCTCGCCGCCGTAGAGCGACGCGATCTGGTCGGCCTCGACGGTGCACGAGGCGAGGACGGCATCGGAGCAGCCGATGACGGTCGCCTCGGCTTCGGCGCGCCGGTGGGGCATGTCGGCCTCCACCTCCTCGGGCATCGACTCTGCCTTCACGCGGTCGAGCGTGTGGAACGTGCACACCAGCGGGAGGTTCAGCTCGTGCTTGATCACATGGCCCGACAAGCCCGAGAGCCAGTAGTTGGCGTGGACGGACGTGTAGGGCAGGTCGCCGCCCGCGTCGCCGCCGGACAGGGGTGCGGCGGCCATACGCTCGAGCACCCGGTCGGTGAACTCGTCGACGACGGCGGGGAGCGCCTCCTTGGGCAGCGCCTCGGCCGGGCCGGCCGGGACGTGGTGCACGCGCAAGCCGGGCTCGACGTCGACCACCGGCGAGAGGCGGGACGACCACGCCCTCGTGAACACGTCGCAGGTGACGCCCGAGCGGGCCAGGGCGGCGGTCAGCTCGCGTACGTAGACGTTCATGCCGCCGCCGTCACCCGTTCCGGGCTGGGCCAAGGGCGAGGTGTGCAGCGAGAGGACGGCGAGGCGGCGCATGGCGGTCAGGAGCCTACTGGTGCCGGGCAACTTCCCCCGGCACTGAGCGCCGGGTGCTCGGTGTGGCTCAGGCCGTCGCGACGCGGCCGGCCGGGCCGGGCGGCTCGGTGGCCACGGGCGGAGCGGGGACGGGCTGGGCACGGCCCGGCTCGGCCTGCTCGCCCTCGAACTCGCGGCGGAAGGAGAGATAGATCCGCACCAGGGCCTGCTTCTGCTCCTCGCTGATGGTCCGGTCGGCCAGGATGGCCCTCGTGAGATCGGGCGAGCCGACGGGTGCTTCGAGGATGCCGGCCTGCACGTAGAGCGTCTCGGCGGAGATGCGCAGCGCCTTGGCAATTTGCTGGAGGATCTCGGCCGAGGGCCGGCGCAGGCCACGCTCGATCTGGCTCAGGTAGGGGTTGGAGATCCCCGCCAGCTCCGACAGCCGCCGCAGTGAGAGGCGGGCCGAACCGCGTTGTTCACGGATGAAGGAACCGAGGTCGAGCCAACGGTCTTTCGGGTCCATGCTCACTCCTGCAAGCGTACCGCCGGAGCACGGCTGCGGGGACCGGTCACGCCGCTGCCGCCCACTGCCCCCCTGGCGCGCACGGCGGTCGGCTCCCGGTTGGGATCGCCTCCCCTTCGGGTATGGTCCAGCACGCACCACCACGACGACAACTCAGGAGACCGCCATGGCCGAGTACAGCCTCCCCGATCTGCCCTACGACTACAGCGCGCTGGAGCCCTACGTGTCGGCCCAGATCATGGAGCTCCACCACGACAAGCACCACGCCGCCTACGTTGCCGGCGCCAACCAGACGCTCGAGAAGTTGGCGGCTGCGCGTGACAAGGACGACTTCGGCGCCATCGTGGGGCTCGAGAAGACGCTCGCCTTCCACATCTCGGGTCACGTCCTGCACTCCATCTTCTGGAAGAACCAGAGCCCCGACGGCGGGGACAAGCCCGACGGCGCGTTGGCCTCGGCCATCGACGAGAACTTCGGCTCCTTCGACAAGTTCAAGGCGCAATTCACGCAGGCCACGTCGACCATCCAGGGCTCCGGTTGGGGCGCGTTGGCCTACGAGCCGCTGGCGGGCCGGCTGACCGTCGAGCAGGTCTACGACCACCAGAGCAACGTCGGGCAGGGGTCGATCCCGCTCCTGGTCTTCGACGCCTGGGAGCACACGTTCTACCTGCAGTACAAGAACGTGAAGGCCGACTTCTTCAGCGCGCTGTGGAACGTCGTCAATTGGTCCGACGTGGGTGCCCGCCTCGACGCGGCCAAGGGGTTGAAGATCGCCGGCTGACGGCAGGCGCGTGCCTCGTCGCAGGTGACTAGCCCGGCAGGAGGTGCTGCTCGCAGGCCCGGCGGGTCGGATCCCGCTCCAGGTCGGCGTCGCGCACGGGCGCGCCACAGGTCTCGCACCGGCCGTAGGCACCCTCGCTCAGGAGCTCCAGAGCGCGGTCGACGCCGTCGAGGACGGCCGCTGAGCGGGCCAATTCGGACTCGTAGCGCTCCTCCACGAAAGGGCAGGGTAGCGCCAGGTCACGGCCCGTTGGGCGAGGCCCCGGTCCGGGAGCCCGCTCGCTCGCCGGCAACCGTTTGTTTAGGGGCTGCGCTCCGGGGGCAGAAGTACTGCAACCGGTATGCACACACCCATTTTCCCAGGGCACGGGGGGCCCGTGACGGCGCGCGTTGACGACGGCTCGCGCCAGGTGACGTCCGTCTCGCGGCGCTTCCCGGCCGCCGCGGTGTCGGTCGGACGAGCCCGTCGCTTCCTGCTCGGTGCGCTGCCCGCCGACGCCGGTGACAGCGCGGACGCCCTCGTGCTGTTGCTCTCGGAGCTGGCCACGAACGCGGTGCACCATGCGGCAACCGAGTTCGAGGTCTCCGTCGCCGTGGACCGCGACACGCGCCGCGTGCCGCGTCGCGGTCAGCGACGCCGCCGCGGGCTACCCCGCGCCGCAAGAGCCGGCCGCCGATGCGCCGCGCGGGCGGGGACTCCACATCGTGCAGACCCTGGCGGACGCATGGGGCGTCGAGATGCAACGTGACCGTACCGGCAAGACGGTGTGGTTCTCCATGCGGTTGGCCGCCGCGGACGGACCGACGACCCGCACGGCTTCCGGCGGCTCCGCCACCGGTGCCGAGGTCGTGCGCAACGACGCGCTCCCCGCGGCGGCCACGGCCGTGGCGGCGCGGCCAGCGCTCGAGCCCTCGTTGCCCGTCCCGGGCGTCCGCGCCGTGCTCGACGGCTTGCTGGACGCCATCGTCGCCACCGACGAGCACGGAGAGATCCGATACGCGAACGTCGCGGCGGAGCGGCTTCTGGGCTGGCCCCACGGGTCGCTCACCGGCCGGTCCGCCCTCGATCTGGTGCCCGACTCGCTGCGCGGCGAAGGGCTCGAGCACGGATTCGAAGCGTTCTTCGACAACAGGGCCGAAGCCCTCCTCGGCCGGCGCCTGCCCACGGTCATCAAGCGCGCCGACGGGTCCCACGTCCACACCGAACTGGTGCTGAGCATGTTCGACCACCCGCTCGCCGGAAGGGTGATCGTCGGCGTCTTGCGATCCCGTGACGACAGGAAGCTCCAGCGCTGGTCGGAACTGACGACCGAGTTGATCGAGATCCTGGCGGATGCGCCGATCGACGACCCCCCCGCCGAGCGGCTCCTCTCGACGTTGGGCCGCCGCCTCGATTGGGACGTGACCACGCTGTGGGCCCTCGCGGCCGACGAGCAGCTGATCTGCCGGCATGTCTGGACGCGCACGCCGACCATCGCACCCGCCTTCGCGCAGGAGAAGGCGGCGGATCCGACGAGCGGAAGCGAGGGACTGCCGCGCTGGGTCGTCGAGCACGGCGAGCCCCTGTGGGTCACTGACCTCATGGGCGATCCTCGCTTCGTGACCGATGCCCTGGTGACGGACCGGCTGCAGAGCGCCTACGCCTTCCCGATCCGCTACCGGGGGAGGTGCCTCGGGATCGTCAAGATGCTGAGCCGGTACCAGCGCGAGCGCGATCCCTCGGTGGTGGAGCTGATGGACGCCGTCGGTGGCCACCTCGGCGAGTTGCTGCATGCCTCGGCCCAGGCCGCCGAGCGAGAGCAGCTCGTCGACGAGCTCCTCGAGGCCCGGCAGCGAAACGAGTTCCTGCTGCTCGCCACGCAGGTGCTCTCGGAGGTGACCGACTACCGCGAGATGGTCGAACGCCTCGCTCGGATCTCCGTCCCCGTCCTGGCCGACCTCTGTCTCATCGACATCGAGGACGAGGACGGACGGATGCGCCGCATGGCGGCCTGGCACGCAGACCCGGCGAAGCGATCCCTCACCGCGGAGCTCCGCCGCTCGTATCCGCCCGACCCGGCCGGGGTCCATCCGACGATCGAGGTCATGCGCACCGGCCGCTCCAAGTGGAGCGCGGACATGGACGACGAATTCCTGCGGGCGACCAGCCGGGACGAGCGGCACTACGCGATTCTGAAGACACTGGGTTTCACCTCGTACATGACGGTGCCGCTCCGCCTGCCTGACCAACGGGTCCTCGGCACGGTGACCCTCGTCTCCGCCGGGTCGGGACGGCGGTACTCCGAGAAGGATCTCGGCCTGGCCGAGCAGCTGGCGGATCAGGTCAGCTCGGTCGTCATCCGCGCCCGGGCCTACGACCGCGAGCGCAGGATCTCCCACGAGCTCCAGCGGCACCTGCTGCCCGACGCCATCCCGTCCGTCACCGGCTGGGACGTGGCCGCTCGCTACCTGCCGGCGGCGGTGGGCGTCGAGGTCGGCGGTGATTGGTACGACGTGGTGCCCATCGACGAGCACCTGGTGGCGCTCGTCGTCGGCGACGTGGAGGGCCACGACCTCGGCGCGGCCAGGATCATGAGCCGACTCCGCCACATGCTCGGCCTCCTCGTCCTCGAGGAGCGGACGCCCGGGAAGGCCCTGGAGCGGCTCAACCGGGTCTCGCTGTCGGGGGTGGCCGAGCGCCTGACGACGGTGCTCGTCGGTGTGCTCGACACGACGACCGCAGAGGTCTCCTTCGCGTCGGCCGGACATCCCCCACCGGTCCTCATCGCGTCCGGCCAGGCCCTCGAGGTGCCCGTGCCGCCGGGACCACCGCTGGGCGTCCAGCTCTGCAGCTACAAGCAGCACGGGTTCCGCCTGGACGAGGGCTGTCTCGTGATGTTCACCGACGGGCTGGTGGAACGCAGGGGCGTCCACATCGACGAGCGCCTGGCACAACTCGAGTCCGCACTGCGCGCCTCCCCTAGCACCGAGCCGGGCCAGGTGGCGGACTTCGTCATCGATGCCATGACGGCGAACGACCACAGGTCCGACGACATCGTCGTGCTCACCGCCTGTCGCCAGCAGCCCGGCACCGCCCCCTGCTGAGCAGCTCGACCACGACCGAGTCGGCGCCGGGCCCGTCGCCGCTACCGGGGGGTCGCCCGCGCTTCGTAAGGTGACGGCGTGACAACGGAGGCCGCCGTCGCGCCGCTCGTCGGGGCCCACGCCCCCGTGCCCTGTCTCGACGGCGTCGACCGCCCCTACCGCGACCTCGACTGCGCCGCCTCGACACCGGCCCTGCAGTCGGTGGCCGACCGCGTCAACGACTTCTTGCCCTGGTACTCGAGCGTGCACCGCGGGGCCGGCTACAAGTCCCGCCGGGCCACCGCCGAGTACGAGGCCGCCCACGACGCCGCGCAGCGCTTCGCCGGGCGGCCCGCCGGCGCCGACGACGTGGTGGTCCTGGTGCGCAACACCACCGAAGCCATCAACCATCTGGCCTACCGGCTCCGGCTCGGTCCCGACGACGTGGTGGCCACCACCGTGGTCGAACACCACGCCAACCTGCTCCCCTGGGCCCGCGTCGCGGCGCGGCGCTGGGTGGAGTGCGGCACCGACGGCACCTTCGGCACCGAAGACGTCGTCCGGGTGCTCGACGACGGGCGGCCACCGGCCCTGCTGGCACTGACCGGGGCCTCGAACGTGACGGGGTGGCTGCCACCGGTCGAGGAGATCTGCACGGCGGCGCACGAGCGCGGCATCCCCGTGCTGCTCGATGCCGCGCAGCTCGCCCCGCACCGGCCGCTGCCGGCGGCCCCCGACTTCGTCGCCTTCAGCGGGCACAAGCTCTACGCACCCTTCGGGGCCGGCGCGCTGATCGCACCGAGGCAGACCTTCGAGACCGGCGACCCCTTCCTCGCCGGCGGCGGCGCCGTCGATCTGGTCGACCTCGACGAGGTGATCTGGACCGAGCCGCCCGAGCGCGAGGAGGCGGGCTCACCCAATGTCGTGGGCGCGGTCGCCTTCGGCACCGCGATGGGCGAGCTGGAGCGGATCGGCTGGGACACCATCGTCGCCCACGAGGCGGCCCTCTCGGCTCGGCTCCACGACGGGTTGCGGGCGATCGAGGGCGTCCACGTGCTCGGACCGCGCGCGCATGACGGGCACGATCGGGACGGACTCGCCGTGGCGGCGTTCACCGTGGACGGGATGCACCACGCCCTGGTGGCCGCGCGGCTGAGCGCCGAGTTCGGCATCGGGGTCCGCCACGGGTGCTTCTGCGCACACCCCTATCTGATCCGCCTGCTCGGCGTGGGCAGGGAGGGCGTGGCCCGGGCCCGCGACGCGGTCCGCCGGGGCGACCGCCGTGCGATCCCCGGCGCGGTCAGAGCCAGCTGCGGCATCGGCACCACCACCGACGACGTCGACGCGCTGCTCGACGCGCTGCGTGCGCTCGCGACGGGGGGCCCCGCACCCGTGCGCTACGTGCAGGACGACGTCACCGGGGACTTCTGGCCCGAAGGCGACGCCAGCGGGTGGCGTGCGGCGGACCGGCCAGCCGGCGCGGCCTGCGCACGGGGCTGAGCTCACCGTGAGGCCCCGCCGCCTACTGCCCCTCGCGCTCGTGGCCGCGGCGTTGCCCGCCCTGGCGGCCTGTTCGATGCCGGTCGGCAGCACCGCCGTGCACGACGTGGCCTGGGTGGCCAAGGGTGCGTCGGTCACGCTGCCCGGCATGGACGTCACACCGGTGAACCTGGCCCGACGGCACATCGGAGCCCCCGTGCCGGTCGGCAGCCTGCCCTCGGCGCTGGCCTATGCGCCCGGTGGGTCCGCGCTGCTCGTGGTGACCCAGGGCGACGACGAGCTGCACGAGGTCGACACCGCCACCCATGACGTGGTGCGGAGCGCCGGCGTGGGCGTGGAGCCCGACGCCGTGGCGGTGGCGCCCGGCGGGACGGGGGGCAAGGGCATCGCGCTGGTGGCGAACCTCGATTCGAACACCGTCACCCCGGTCGACCTCGGGACGTGGCGGGCGGGCCCGCCGGTGCCGGTCGGCACCGAGCCGGTGGCCCTCGCGGTCTTCGTGGGGACATCGGGCGCCGCGACGGCATTCGTGGCCGACTTCGGGAGCAACACGGTCACCCCGATCGACATCTCGACGATGCAGCCGGGAGCCGCCATCCCCGTGGGGCCGGGACCGCAGGCGGTCGCGGTGGCCGCGGGCCAGGTGCTGGTGGGCAACTTCACCAACCACACGCTCACGCCCATCGATGCAACGACGCTGCGGCCCGGCGGCTCCGTCTTCCTGCCGCTCAACCCCACCGGCATCGCGGTCGCGCCCTCGGGGAACGTCGCCTACGTGTGCGGCGGGGCGGCCGTCGTGCCGGTCACGCTCCCCGAGCTGGTCGTCGGCCCACCCGTCGCCCTGCCCGACGTGGCCCAGGGGATCGCGCTCAGTGCCGACGGCGCGACGGCTTGGGTGACACAGCAGGCCGGATCGCTGGTCTCGGTCTCGCTGGCGACCGGCACGGTCGGCTCCCCGATCCAACTCGGCGGCCACCCGTCCGCCATCGTCATCGGCCCGGGTTGAGCTCGGGTCGCGCCGCGCTACCCGAGCTCCGCGGGGACCACGTCGACGTCGAGCACCTCACCGCCGCGCAGCACGCGCAGCCGTACGGTGTGGCCGATCCTGTCGGAGACGAGCGCTCGCTGGAGGTCTCCGGCGTCCTCGGTCGGCACATCGTCGACGGCGAGGATGGTGTCCGTCGGCCGCAGGCGGGCCCGCTCCGCCGGGCTGCCCGGGGCGATCTCCACCACGCCCACGCCGCGCCGCTGGCCCACCTCCTCGGCGCGTCGGGGCGCCAACGGGCGCCCCCCGCCGACGACACCGAGGTAGGCGCGGCGGACCCGCCCGTCGCGGATCAGCGTGGCGACGAGCTCGAGCGTGGTGCCGTTGACCGGGACGGCGAGGCCGAGCCCGACGCCGGCCAACGCGGTGTTCACCCCCACGAGCCTGGCCCGGGAGTCGACCAGCGCACCCCCGGAGTTCCCCGGATTGAGAGCGGCATCGGTCTGGATCACGTTCTCGACGAGACGGCCGCCCGAGGGCAACGAGCGGCCGAGCGCGCTCACGACGCCCGCCGTGACGGAGCCGGCGAACCCATGGGGGTTCCCGACGGCGACGACGAGCTGGCCGACCCGGAGCCGGTCGGCGTCGCCGAGGTCGACCTGCACCAGATCGGTGGCGCCCGCGCGCAGCACGGCGAGGTCGGAGAGCGGGTCGCGACCGACCACGTCGAACTCCACGTCCCTGCCGTCGGGAAAGGTCGCCCGACCCCGCTCGGCTCCCGCGACCACGTGCGCGGACGTCAGCACATAGCCGTCGGCGGTGAGCACCACGCCGCTCCCGGCACCCGGGCGTCCGCGGGAAGTGACACTGAGGGCGGCGACCGACGGCACGACACGCTCGGCCACCGTGACCACCGTCTCGGAGTACGCATCGAGCGCATCGTGGTCGGCGCCGGCGTCGCCGGGCCGGTCCGTGTTCATCAGCACATCGGTCATATGAGGGTCACCCCCTCGCTCCGGGCCCGCTCGACACCGCTCAGGGCCTCCCGCAGCTCATCGAGCCACTCGCCCTCGTGGCGGCCCACCAACGTGACGCACCAGGACAGGGCACCGCCGCGGCTGCGGGCCACGCCGGCATCGATCAGGGTGTCGAGCACGGCACGCTCGCGAAAGCCGAGGCGCGACGTCACGGGGGTGCTCTGGGTCGTGAACATCGTCGTGGCGCCCCGGCACGTCACTCCCCACGACACCTTGCGCCCGAAACGCGATTCGGCTTCGCCGGCGATCGCCATCCGCCCGGCACGCGAGGACTCCCGAAAGGCGTCGACCTCCCCCGACGGCGGCAGCACGCCGATGCAGAGAATCTCCTCGTCGTCCCACTCCACGGCCGGATCGCCCTCGAACCACCCGGTGGGCACCCTGTCGCCGAAATACTCCGTGATCTGGTCAGCCATAGTTACGAGATTACAGGATTACATAAGCCTCGGTCGCGGCAGCGCACCGGCGGCGGAGCGATGCCGCCGCCCGCTGGTCAAACGGTGTAGACCGCACGGGCCCGGAAGCGGAGGGGGCGTTCGGCCAGCTCCTCGAGGTAGTGGGCGCACCATCCCGCCACCCGGGCCACGGCGAAGATCGTGCGCCCCGTGTCGGAGGGCATGCCCGTGCCCCAGGTCAGTGCGGCCAGCGCCAGGTCGCAATTGGCCAGGGGGACGTCGTGCGCGGCCGCCAGCGCCATGACCTCGCGCACGATGGAGCGCCGCTCCTCGTCGAGCAACGGCTCGGCCAGCGCCAGGAGCGCGCCAAAGCGCGGGTCGCCACTCGTGTACACGGCGTGGCCGAAGCCCGGCAACCGCCCCTGCGAACGGAGCGTCTCGTTGAGGGCGCGTGCCACGCCGTCGCGCTCGGCGGCCACCAGCATCTCGTAGGCCTGCTGGCTGGCGCCGCCGTGCAGCGGTCCGGCCAGCGTGGCCAACCCCGCTGCCAATGCGTCGTAGAGGTCGGCGCGCACCGAGGCCGCGACGCGCACGGCCATGGTCGAGGTGGCGAGCTCGTGGTCCGCCAAGAGGATGAGGGCGGCGTCCACGGCGGCGGGCGGCACCACGGCGGCCGAGGAGGTGAGGCGGGCGGTGAGCCGCGCCGCCAGAGAGGTGCCGGGGGCGGCGCCGGGAGGGGCATCGCCGACGGCCTCGGTGAGCGCGGCGGCACAGCGCCGGGCGGCGCGGGTGACGGCAACGGGGCGCAGGTCGGACCGTAGGGTGTCCGTGGCGCCGCACACGACCAGGGCCCAGCGCATGCGATCGAGGGTGTCGGCCAGCGGGCATGGACCGAGGTCGGGGGCGGACCAGTCACCGGCCTCCGACTGCCAGAGGAGCTCGGCCACCTCCTCGAAGCTCGAGCCGGCCACCAGCTCGGTGGCGAGCCGCCCGCGGTAGACGGGACCGAGTTGCTGGTCGAGCTGGGTGACCCCCGTCGTGATGGTGGCGAGCCGGGTGGCCGTCTGGCGGCCGCCCCGGCTGCGCGCCGCCAGCGCCTCGATGTCGCCCAGGTCGAAGAGGCTGCCGCGCCGCATGGGGTCGCGATGGGATTCGAGCAGGCCACGGCTCACGTAGGCGTAGAGGGTCGGCGTCTTGACCCCCAGCCGGCGTGCCGCTTCCTCGGTGGTGAGCATCCGGTCCACTGCGTCAGCTTACATTGACTTGATCAACGTTTACAGACGCAGGGAAGCGGCGTCATAGTGGAAGCCATGGAAACCGTCGTACGCGATCTCATGACCTCACCCGCCGTGACGTGCGGAGCCGACGACTGCCTGGACGTGGCGGCGCGGACGATGCGCCAGGCCGACACCGGCTCGGTCGTGGTGACCGACGAGGGCAAGGTCGTCGGCATCCTGACCGAACGTGACCTCCTGCGGGCGACCGCCGCGGCGGGTTCCCCCGACCGGGAGCCCGTGCGGCTGTGGATGACCGTGCGACCCGACGTGCTCGGTCCCGACGAGCGCGTCGACGCGGCATGGGCCAGCCTGACCTCCCACCGCTACCGCCACCTCCCGGTGGTCGAAGGGGGCCGCTGCATCGGCGTCGTGTCGCTGCGCGACCTGATGGGCGTGGCCCGCATCCGACCGGCCGCCGAGACGAGCGGGGACGTGCCGCCCGGCCTCGAAGGCGTCGTGGTGGCCGAGACGACCATCGGCGACGTCCGTGGGCAGGAGGGCTTCTTCCACTACCGGCAGTACTCGGCCGTCGACCTGGCGGAGAAGCGCTCGCTCGAAGACGTCTGGCACCTGCTGTTCCGGGGCGACCTCCCCGACGCGGCAGCCTCGGCGTCCTTCGCCGACGAGGTGCGGCGGCGGCGCGCCATGCCCCCCGGCCTCGGCACGCTGCTCCCTGCGCTCTCTCGCCGCGGTGCCCCGCTCGACGTGCTGCGCACCGCGGTGTCGGTGCTCGGGGCCGAGCTCGGCTGGCGCCCCACGCACGAGATCGGTGCGGAGGAGCTCTCCGACCAGGCCGTCGGCCTCTGCGCGGTGGTGCCCACGATCCTGGCGGCGGCACACCGTCTGCGTCAGGGGGACGAGCCGATCGAGCCGCGCCACGACCTGGGCTTCGCGGCCAACTACCTGTTCATGTTGACGGGCATCGAGCCGAGCCCGTCCCACGCCCGGGCCATAGAGCAGTACATGATCCTGACCATCGACCACGGCTTCAACGCGTCGACGTTCACGGCGCGCGTGGTCACGTCGACCGGCGCCGACCTCGCTGCGGCCATCGTGGCTGCGGTCGGCGCCTTGTCGGGACCGCTGCACGGAGGGGCGCCGAGCCGTGCTCTCGCCATGCTCGACGCCATCGGGACGGCGGACCGGGCCGAGGCCTACATCCGGCACGCCGTCGAGGACGGCGACCGCATCATGGGCTTCGGCCATCGCGTCTACAAGACCGACGACCCGAGATCGCTGCTGCTGCGCTCCGTCACCGAGCGGCTGGGCGGCCCGCTGGTGGAATTCTCCCGGTCGGTCGAACGCACCACGGTCGACGTGCTGGCCGAGCTGAAGCCCGGACGCCAGCTCTACACCAATGTCGAGTTCTACGCGGGCGTGGTCATGCACACCTGCGGCATTCCCCGCGACATGTTCACCCCGACCTTCGCCGCCGGGCGCACCATCGGGTGGTGCACCCACGTCATGGAGCAGGCCGCGCACAACCGCCTCATCCGTCCGGCGGCCCGCTACGTCGGACCGCCCCCTCCCCAGCCCGTGCCGCCCGCGACGGCCTGAGCACGGCGCGCCGGAGCACCCCTCTGCCCCGTCCCGTCAAAACCCGACTAATCTGGTCGGGGTTCGCCGGTTCGGGACAAGGAGCAGCTCATGGGCACCAGCGTCGCCACCCAAGGCAGGACCAGCCGGGTACGAACGCTCTTCTCGTTCCCCGATCCCGTGAACGAGGTCTCCGCTCGACTGGTCGCCGCCGGGGTCGTGGCGATGTGCGTGTTGACGATCGCCTTCGATCTCGAGTGGGCCACCATCGTGATCGCCTACGGCTTCGTGGCCCGGGTGCTCACGGGCCCGACGCTCAGCCCGCTGGGCCAGCTGGTCACGCGCGTCGTCACCCCCCGGCTGGGGTTGCCGGAGCGCCCGGTGCCCGGTCCGCCCAAGCGCTTCGCCCAGGGGATGGGTGTCGCCTTCTCCCTGAGCGCCCTGGTGCTGAGCGGCCTGGGCTACTGGACCGCCGCCGAGGTCATGCTGGCCCTGCTGGCGAGTGCGGCCCTCTTGGAGTCCGCCTTCGGCCTGTGCCTCGGATGCAAGGTCTTCGCCGTCCTCATGCGGGCCGGCCTCGTGCCCGAAGAGGTCTGCGAGCGCTGCAACAACATCTGGGCGGCGCGGGCCGGGCGCGGCCGCGTGAGCGGACCTGCTCAGCTGTCGTAGACGAGGACGCCGCGGATGTTCTTGCCGTCGCGCATGTCCTGGTAGCCCTGGTTGATGTCACCCAGCTTGTAGGTGCTCGTGATCATGGAGTCGAGGTCGAGCTGGCCGTCTCGGTAGAGCTTGAGCAACTTGGGGATGTCGGAGTGGATGTTGGCCGACCCGAAGATGCTCCCCACGACCTGCTTCTCGAGGATCGTCAGGTACATGAGGTTCATCGTCACGTCCATCTCACCCATCGGGTGGATGTTGGTCACGACGACCCGGCCGCGCTTGGCGGTGAGGCCCAGGATGGACTGCATCATCGCCCCGGAGCCGACGCCCATGGCGCAGATCACCTTGTCGCACATGTGGCCCCAGGTCTCCTGCTCGATGAGCGCGAACGCCTCCTCGACGGACGGAGCCACGTGCGTCGCCCCGAAGGTCGGGGCCAGGGTGCGCTTGAGCTCGACGGGGTCGACGGCGAAGATCATCTCGGCGCCGGCCAAGCGCGCACCCTGCAGCGCGGAGGCACCGATGCCCCCGACGCCGATCACGGCGACGTTGTCGCCCGGCCGCACCTCGGCGGCGTAGACGGCGGACCCCCAGCCGGTGGTCACGCCACACCCCACCAGGCAGGCCTTGTCGAGCGGGATGTCCGGCAAGATCTTGACGCACGACGCCTGGTTCACCACGGTGTAGGGCGCGAACGTGCCGAGGCAGACCATGGTGGCGACGTCCTGCCCTCGTGCGTGATGGCGCAGCGTGCCGTCCATCTGCCGCCCGCTCATGAGCGCGGCACCGACGTCGCACAGGTTGGAGTGCCCGGTGGCGCAGGAGGGGCACTTCCCGCAGGCGGGCACGAAGCCGAGGACCACGTGGTCCCCGGGCTCCAGCCCCGTCACTCCCGGGCCGACGCCCTCGACGACCCCGGCACCCTCGTGCCCTCCGATGATGGGGAGCGGGACCGGCATGTCACCGGTGACGAGGTGCTCGTCGGAGTGGCACATGCCCGACGCCGCGAGCCGGACGAGCACCTCACCTTGCTTGGGCGGATCGAGCTCGATCGGCTCGACGCTCCAGTCGGCGTGGCGCTCCCACAGGACGGCGGCTTCGGTTTCCATCTTCCCTCCCCGGGGCACGACGACGCGACGGTCCTCACGCTACAGGGCACCGTCTGCGCCGCGCCGGACGTGGAGCGGCGAGCGGCGAGCGGCGAGCGGCCGCCGTACGCTCTGCGGGTGGGTCCGCTCGAGATCGCACCGGGTGACGCGCGGACCGACGACGTCCGTGCGCTGGTGCAGCGGCACCTGGAGTTCGCTCGCGCCCACACGCCCCCCGAGTTCGTGTTCGCCGTCGAAGCCGGAGACCTGGCGGACGACCCCTGGGTGACGCTGTTGTGCGGGCGGTGTGACGGTCGCCTGTTGGCGATCGGTGCCCTGCGCGAGTTGGACCCCGAGCAGGGGGAACTGAAGTCGATGCACACCGCGGCAGAGGTCCGGGGCCGGGGGATCGGGACGGCGATGCTGGCGCAGCTCGTGGCGCTGGCCCGCCAGCGTGGCTACGACCGAGTGAGCCTCGAGACGGGTCGTGCGGAGGCCTTCGCCCCGGCCCGCGCCCTCTACGCCTCCGCCGGCTTCGTGGAGTGCGGACGCTTCGGGGACTACCCCGACGGCGGGCAGAGCTTCTTCATGACCATGGTTCTGGGCTGATTCCGTTTCGACGCGGTCGGTGCGGAGGCTCGTCGCGCGCCTCCGGGCCGAACGGGGCCGCCTACCCCTCGCCGCCCGGTGCCCCGATCGAACTGGTGACGGTCAGTGCCTGACCCACGTTGCGCCGAGACGCGCGGCCGAACACCGGTCCACGGCGCGGCCAGGCGAGCAGCGGATCCAGCGCCAGCAAGAGCCCGCTGAGTGAGAAGACCCCTTGCCAGAGCCAGGTCGGGACCGGAGCGAAGAAGGGGTTGTCGCGCTCGGGCCAGGTGAGGACGGCGCACACGACGACACCCGACCAGAGGATGAGAATCCAGGTCGACCACCGACGGCGCGAGGCCAATCCGTGGACAAGGAGCGACAAGGCCACCAGGAGGACGAGAGGCGGAAGGATCTTCTCGATGCCGATGCCCGATCCGACCCGGAGGAAGTACCCGTCGAGGCAGAACACCATCAACACTGCCGAGAGCCAGGCAACGAGTGAGCCTCGGATGCGGCCACCGGCGACGTCCACGAGGACGAGGGCCACGACGAGCGCCATGAAGTAGTACGGCAAGAGGTTCTGCTCGAAGATCAAGCGCAGGCTCAGCGACGCGGCGGCGAGGGACACCATGGCGGGCGCCGAGAGAGCTGCGGGGCCGAGCCGGCGCGTGACCCACCACGACAACCCCAGGGCCAGCACGACGGGCAGCACCCGCGAGCCCACCACGACGGCCGGCCCGCGGTGGCTGAGCTCCCAGAGGGCGGTGCCTCCGATGGAGGGGTTGTCGCCCGAGCCCACGGTGACGGCGCGCAGGGCGTGCCCCGAGCTGGCGACGACCAGGGGAAGGACGACCAGCGCCGCCGCCGCGGCGGCAGAGCCGACGAACCGCCACCGGCGCTCGCTCGGAGCCAGCACCAGGAGCGGCGCGGCAACCAGGAGAGCGAACTGCTGGGACAGTACGGCCAGCGCGATGAGGATGCCCGCGCGGGCCCACCGGCCCCGGAGCGCGCACGCCATCGCGGCCAGGGCGAACCCCATGGCGAACAGGTCCTGTGGATGGAAGTAGAACGAGATGCAGATCCACACGGGGGGAAGACAGGCCACCACGATCACGGTCGCCGGCTCCCAGCGGCGACGCCCCCTCCCCGAGGCGCGCAGCCACGCCACGACGCCGCCCGCCAGGACCAACCAGCCGGTAAAGGCGACCCAGAGCGCCGGCTCGAGGGCTCCGGCCTCGAGGGCCCAGCGATGAATGGCGGCGACCGCCGTCTCGCAATGAGGGCCCATCGCGGCTTGCGGTGGAAAGGGCACGGAATGACCGATCCCGGCCAGCGCCGCCACGAAGCCCGAGACGACTGGGTAGACGGGCGCGACGAGCGGCTCGTGAGGCATCGTGACCGAAGGGAACGCACAGGACAGCCGTCCGTGGGCGATGGCCCAGGTGGAGTACACCGATTCGGCCACGTCGATGCGCCCGGACCCCCGGTCAGGGTGGCGAGGGCGACGAAGAGCGCCGTCGCGACTCCCCATCCGAGCATGCACCACGGTCCCGCGAGCGGCTCGTTCAGCCACCCTCCGAGGGTTGGCCTCTCGGACTCGGCGCGGGGGGAAGGGGCGGCATCCGGTGAGGAGGGCAGCCCCACCTCGGCCACCGGCGTTGCCCCAAACCGACGACGCGACGACACTGCAATTTGCTTCGGGTCGCTCGGGAGACCGGTTGAGCGCGGTTGGGCGAAGACGACCCATTTTGCGCCCCTGTGCGATGCGGGAGACCCGACCCGTCCGAAGGGTCAGGTACGAAACCGCCAGGCCAGATGTTGCTGCCGGGCCTCTATCTGGCCCGTTCGTTGGTCCCGGTCGACGGTCGGGGTGTCGGCGGGAAGCGCATCTCGAACTCTGTCGAAGGGCACCACCCGGGTCCGTGGGTTGGGCAGTGGGGACCCCCAGAAGCGTCGGTAATTGAGAAGCGCGGTCCGGCGGCCCGTCGTGTCGAGCCAGTTCACAACGCCGGGATCGTGGTGGGCGACGACGATCCTGACTCGGCCGTCTGCTCCCGGGACGGCTTGCCAGCGGTTGAGGCTCGTCGGCCGGACTATGTCGAGGGGGCGGAAGAAGTGCAGGCCGTAGATCTGGAAGCTCCAGTAGCGGGCGTCGGGAACGTCGCACTCGACGACCAGTGCCTCGTCTGGGGCCAGGTCGTAGAAACAGAAGAGGAACTGGGAGATCTGCAGCCCCCTCGGGACGTCGACCTTGGAGCCGAAGGTGTTGTCTTCCTGGCGGTCCCGGGCGGCGCGCATGTACTCGTTCCAGAACACGAGGGAACGCTCGGTGAGGTCCAGCGCCTCGTCCAAGCGGGACTCGTAGGCCACGGGCGGCTGCGGGTCTCCCGACACCCGTTCGATCGTCCACGTGGCCGGCTCGCGCGCCCGCCAGTCGAAGTAGTACTCGCGTACGGAGCACATGATCGCTCCGTCGGGCAGGGGCACCCGGTTCGGCTCGGGACCACGGCCTCCGAGGATCAGCTCGAAGTCGCCGTCCGGGCCGATACCGATGTCGGAGGCGGTCAGTTCGGCGAGCGTCGCCGGGCGATCGGTGTGACGGAAGCCCTCGCGAATCGCCAGGACGAACTCCTCACAGGCGTTCATGCGCCCCCGAACGACGTAGTTGTGCCGTGGGCTCACCCGGGCGTGCCGGTACACGTTGTCGGCGTTCGGGCCACCCCAAGGGGTGACGAGGTCGTTCTGTCGTTGGAACGCCGGCTCGGCCGGGTCCCCGTAGCCGATCGACCACTCGAGCCAGCAGAGCAACTGCTGGGTGAGATGGAGGAACGCCTCGGCTCGAACGGCCGGGTCGTCCGGGAAGCCCCCGGCGGACGACACCCGGTGTCCAAGGTCCTCGAGACGGGACACGAGCTGTAGCCACGGCCCGGTGTCGCTCATGCGGAGGAGGCTACGCGGCGAGCGACCTCATCGCAGCATGATCGCGCCGCCGTCGGCCATGATCGTCTGGCCGGTGACGTAGCGGCAAGCATCGGAGAGGAGGAACGCGACGACCGGCGCGATGTCGGCCTCCGGGTCGCCGTCACGGGCGATCGGCTGGTCGGCGAACGTGGCGGCGAACGCGGCGGCCCGCGCCGGTTCGGTCGGTGGTGCCCGGTGGGCCACGGACACGGGGCACACGCAGTTGACCACGATGCCGTGGGCCCCCCACTCGCCGCGCCGCCCACGCGAGTCAAGGCCCGGATCGCCTCCTTTGAGGCGGCGTAGGGACCGAATCCGGCTGCGCCCAGCAGGGCGCCGTTGGAACCCATGGTGACGATCCGGCCCCAGCCCCGCCTGCTCATGTGCGGGAAGACGGCCTGCATGGCCCACAGCGTGCCCTTGGGACCCGTGTCGAGCAGAAGGTCCATGTCGCCTGGGTCGACCTCGGTGAGGGGCGTGACCGGCCTGAACGTCTGGGCGTTGGCCACGAGGCCGTCCACTCGGCCGAATCGGGCGACGGTTTCCTCCACGAGGGCGAAGGCCGCGTCTCGATCCCCCACGTCGACCGTCAACGCCACCGGCTCCGAGCCGATGGCGGCCAGCTCTTCGCTCGTCCGCTCCAGGCGTTCGGGCTTGCGGCCCGTGATGGCCAGACGCGCCCCCAGCCGGGCAAGGTGCAGGGCGATGCCTCGACCGATCCCGCGCGTCGCTCCCGTGACGATCACGACCCGGCCGTTGAGATCCGAGTCAGCGATCACGGCGCTCGCTGACGAAGACCCCGTCCGCCTCTGCGGTGACCTCGCCGTCCACCAGCACCTCGCCGCGGGCGAAGCTCTTTCTCCCTTCGTGACCCGTGTAGCGGGCCACGATCTCCACGGGAGCTCCCAACGGGGTGCCGGCGCGCAGGGACACCGTCAGCGACACGGTCATGCCCGACACGCCCGACACGGTGACCGCGGTCCCCAACACCTCGTCGAGGACCAGGGCCAGCACCCCGCCGTGCACCCGATTCGGAGAGCCGGCATGGGCGGCGCCGAACACACAGCGGGCGCGCACCGTGCTGGGCACGGGTCCCGTCCCCGGATCGGGCTCGATCCCTCGCTCCAGCCACTCGACGGGTGGCGCCTGGGGATTCAGCCGGCCCGACCCCGCTTGCAGCAGGCTCTCGACGCCACGCTCGCCCCGGCGCACGAGCAACAGCGGCTCAGGCCGGCGGTGGGCCGAGAGGTCCTCGGTGATGGCGCCGACCGCCCTGGCGGCGGCGGCCCGGGCCGGGGCGTCGGCATCGGTCAGCACGACCGCCTCGACCAAGGCGCGGGTCTGGGCGACCAGCTCGAAGGCCTCGGGCGGTAGCGAAGCCAGGTCGGGCAGCAGAGGGCCGAGCTGCTCCGCGAGCCGGGCCGCGGAGAGGGGGCGGTCGCTCACCCGATCATCTTTCCACCGGAACGCCGAACCACGACTGGTAGGGCCCGAAGCGGGCGCGCTCCGCCCCGTCGTCGAGACCCAGATCGGCGAAGGCGTACTCGTGTGGGCCACGGGCGTCCTTCGGGCGCTCGGCCAGGAATCGTGCCATCCCTGCCTCGACGCCTGGTTCCAGCGCGAACCCGAAATGGGCGTAAAGCCCACGTACCGCCGCGAGGGGATCGGACACGAAGTCGGCGTAGTGGCCGTGATAGGTACGGGCGGCGTCGAGCAACCCATTCCGGCTGGCCCACACCAGACCGTCGAGCTCGCCGTGATACAGGTTGCAGTGGTCGCGGCCGAGCTCGGCGAAGTCAACCCGGTCGCTGTGCGCCCACCGGAGCGCGGCCACCAGGCTCGTCACGGAAGGAAGGACCTTGAGCGGATCCCGGTGCGTCACCGCGAGCCGGGCGTCGGGGTACACCTCCAAGAGGGTGGCCAGCGAACGCAGGTGGACCGGCGACTTCAGCAGCCACCGCACGTCCCCGTAGCGGCGTTGCAGGAGCTGCAGCACCAACCGGTGCGCTTCGTACGCCGGGCGCATGTCGGCCGTCTCGAGATACGCGGCGTAGGACGGTACCCGGTAGCGGGCGGTGAACTCCTCCGAGAGGAAGACCAAGGACATGGCCGAGACGCACTCTTTCGGCATCGTGCCGCTGTACTCGTGGATGGCACGGAGAGCCGGGACGACCGCTTGCATCCGGCGCAGCTCCCGGTCGGCGAGCATCACCCGACCCACGTCGGGGTCGTCCTCCGGGCTGGGGGGTGGCACGGGGCGGAGCAACTCCCACCCCAGCGGTGCCCGGAGGGCCGGGTCGCAATCCAACACCCCGAACAGGATCGTGGTGCCGCTACGGGGTGCTCCGGTCACGAACAACGGCGCGGCGACCACCTCGTCGGTCACACCGGGGTCGGACCGCAGGTAGGCGGCGATCTGGAAGCGAACCTCGAGGAGGCGCACCAGGAACCGACGAGTCAGCCAACGGCCGAGCAGAGTCAACTCCGCTTCGTCCTCCAGTGCTCCGAGCAAGACGGCCAGCTGCTCGAGGAAGCTGTCGTCGCCCGCGATGGCTCCGATCCCGGCGCTCGCGTCGAGACCCAACCGGGCCCGGGCCTCCGAGAGCAGCTCGTCGCGCTCGAGTGGTCGCGAGGCGGTCTCGGTCACGAGCGGTACCTCCCCCCGGTTGATCGCCAGCGCCCATTCCGGTCGCGGGTCCGGCTGCCAAGTCATGCGCTCAGCCGCGGTGAACAGCGGTGGATGGTCACCCGCCGGGCGCTCGTGCGGTCGTCCGGTGCATGGATCGCAGACAATGCCACCACCTTGGTGAGCAGAAAAGGCCGCGGATCTGATCGTCGCGGCAGCTGGGCACGGCGGAAACGTGCGAAGTAGCATCGCCTGCGCGCGGAGAGTCAGGGAGGTGTCGCATGCCGGGCTTCATCCAGATCATGGAGTTCGAGACGTCACGAATCGACGATTTGGAGGCGCTCATGAAGACCTTTCAAGAGGAACGCGGGGACGCTCTTCTTGCGACCAAGGCCACCGTAACCGAGGACAGAGCCCGACCGGGCCATTATCTGGTCATTGTCGAGTTCGACTCTTACGAGGAGGCGATGAAGAACTCCAACGACCCCGTCACGACCGAGTACGCCGAAAAGATCACCGCCTTGCTCGAGGGTCAGCAGATCTTTCACGACCTGGACGTGCGCTCCGTCATTCACGTTCGTGAGTAACTGATCGAGGGCGACGACATCGAGAGCGCTGCGACGCCCGCTGTCGTGATGGCCCAAGGCGGCCTGGACGGTCGAATGGCTCCGGAGCCCGCTCCTCGAGACGAGCGCTCGAGACCGTGATCCCACCAAACGGTGCGACTGACTTCCTCGCCTGGTCGCCAGGAGGGTCCGAGGTCTCCGTCTCGCGGTCATCGTCACCCTCGGAGGATCGTGGCCTGACGCGGCGATGGTCTGACCCGATGTGGCATCGGCGGAGGCCCGCACTGCGGCCTGGCCGGCGAGCGAGTGAGGAAGACCCTCCTGCGAGTCGGTGTAGGGTGGAGCGACCTCAACTCGGGTGAAAGCGCCGCCGCTTACGGCGGAAAGAGTGGCAGTCGCACCGTGGGAACCAGATCGAATGCCGGGACTGCCGAGCCATGGCACCTGCTCCGTCTCCATCCGACCTCTCACAGCGACGGGCGAGAAGGATCACTGCTCCTGTTGCCTCCGCCGCGCAAAGCGCTTCGCCACGCGCTTCCCGTGGTGCTCGAGGGCGTCGTAGGTCCCCTCGTCCTCTTCTATCTGCTCCTTGTCCTCACCGGTTTCAAGGGCGCATTGATCGCGGCGCTCACTTGGTCGTATCTGGCGCTGGGTCGACGTCTGCTGAAGGGCGAGCGGGTCTCCATGTTGCTGTTGTTCGGCACGATCCTCATCACCATCCGAACGGTGATCGCATTCGTGACCGGGAGTGCATTTCTTTACTTTGCCCAACCGACGGCCGGTACCGTCGTGATCGCTCTGGCCCTGTTGGTCTCTGCGGTGGCCGGGCGGCCCTTCACGCAACGCTTTGCTCACGACTTTTGCCCCATGGACCCATCGATGATGAGGCGGCCCCTGGTTCGTCGATTCTTCATTCGGATCTCGATCCTCTGGGCGACCGTGCTGATGCTCAATGCAGGGCTCGTGTTCTGGCTGCTCGTGTCGTCGTCGCTCCGTTCCTTCGTGCTCGAGCGCTCGGGGGTGACGTACGGGCTCACCGCCACCGCCATCTTCTTCTCCATCACCCGGTTCATGGCGATGATGCGTCATGACGGCATCACCGTCGAATGGGCGAGCACCGAGAAGCCTCAGGCCGGCTCGGAGCCCTGAGCTCACCCGTTCAACGCGCCCCGAATCAGCCAGCGCACAAAGCTGGCTCGCCCACCGCTTCGATGCCTGGTCGACTCAAGAGCATCCGTCCGACCCGTGGTCGTACCAAGGAGCGAATGACATTCGCTCAAGAACGCCTGACCGCCTGACCGCCTGACCGCCTGACCGCCTCTCAGCCGTTCGCACAGGGGGTGCCACTCTCATCTGAGCATGAGCACCCCGCCGGGCCATCGCGGCCTCGCCCCGCCTCCACTACGTGCGGCGAACCGTAGGGTTCCACGTGTGCTCTCGGCGATGCTGCGCACCGTGGTCCGGTACCGCTGGCCGGTCGTCGCGTTCTGGGTCTCGGCCACCGTCGCCTCCGTCGTGCTGCTGCCCTCGCTGGCCAGCGTCGTGCGTAACGACACGGCGTCGTTCCTTCCGGCCGACGCACCGAGCGTCCGTGCGGCCAAGTTGGCCGCGCCATTCCTCGCCCCGAGCGGCGCGACCGGCGTGCTCGTTGCGACGGATGCCGCTGGACCGCTGACGCCCGCGGACCTGTCCGCCATCAAGGTGGTCGCGGACCGCGCCCTTCGATCGCCACTGGTCGTCTCCATCGGCGGGGGTGCGGTCTCAGTCGATGGACAGGCGTACTCCGCCCCGGTGCGCTTTGCTGGCTCCGCTGCAGGAGGCGGCAGTACGGGGCGCGACGCGGTGAACGCCGTCCGCGACGCGTTCGGCGCGTCGCGTGATCCGCGGCTCTCGCTGCACCTCACCGGCTCGCTGCCGATCCTCGTCGATCAGCAGGCGGCAGCGGTGCGGACCGAGGCCATCGCGGTCGTCGGCACGATCCTGCTCATCATCATCCTGCTCGCGCTCGCGTTCCGTGCGGTCCTTGCACCTCTCGTCGCGCTCGGCACCCGCCGGCCTCGCGTTGGCCCTGGCGGGACCGCTCATCGCCGAATCGACCCACGTTGGTGTCGAAATCTCCTCCTTGCTGCAGCTCCTGCTGACGGCGTTGGTGCTCGGCGCGGGCACCGACTACGGCCTCTTCCTCCTATTCCGCTACCGGGAGAATCTGGCCACCGGCACGCCGACCGACGAGGCCATCGTGGCCGCCGGCTCACGGGTGGGGACGTCGATCACCTTCTCCGCGTTGACCGTCGTCTGCGCGCTCCTCAGCCTCTTGCTGGCGAGCTTCGGCCTCTACCGCGGGGTGGGTCCCGGACTGGCCATCGGCATCGGGATCGTCCTGCTGGTGGAGCTCACTCTCCTGCCGGCCTTGCTTTCCATCGTGGGCCCCCGGCTGTTCTGGCCGTCGCGTGTGCGTTCCGAGTCGGGAGGTGCCGGCGTCTGGGGACGAATCGCCAGCCGCGTCGTGCGCCAGCCGGTGCGTGCCCTCGTCGGCGGGGTGCTGATCCTCGGGGCGCTCTCCGCCTTCCTGGTCGGCTACGCGCCCTCGGGCTTCAACCCCGGGGGGGCCATCGCCGGCTCGGACTCGAGCCTGGGACAGGCGGTGTTGGCGGAGCACTTCGGTGAGATCGCCGTGGGCGCCACCGACGTCGTGTTCCGGTTCCCCTCCTCGGTGTGGAGCGCCCCCTACCGGCTGGCCCGAGCCGAGGACGAGCTGTGGAACTCGGGGCGCTTCTCCTCGGTGACGGGCCCCCTCGACGCAGGCGGTCGCTACCTGCCCCCGCAAGCGGTGGCCCGCCTCTACGCCACCCTCGGCCCGCCGCAGCGCCTGCCGCTGGTGGACACCAAGGCGCTGGGTGGTCTGCCGGCCCCGCTCTACGCCGCCTACCGGGTCGCCGCGCAGTACGTGACGGAGGACGGCCGCACCGTCCTCTACCAGACGTCGCTCCGGGCGGGCTCGGCCGGGAGCACGGCGGCGATGCAGGCGATCCCGTCCGTGCGCGCCGCGGTGTCGGGGGTCGCTCGATCGGTCGGGGCGGCGCAATGGGGAGCGGCCGGACAGGCGCCCGGCGCGGCCGACGTGAGCACGATCTCGAGCCAGGACGTGGTGCGCATCCTCCCTGTCGTGGTGTTGGTGCTCAGCTTGCTCCTCGGTCTGTTGTTGCGCAGCGTGGTGGCACCCCTCTACCTCGTCGCCAGCGTGGTGCTCTCCTACACCGCGTCGCTCGGTCTCGCCGTGCTCATCTTCGTGACAATCGGCGGGCAGCTCGGGATCAACTTCACGCTGCCGTTCTTCATGTTCATCTTCATCATGGCTCTAGGAGAGGACTACAACATCCTCGTCATGAGCAGGATCAAGGAAGAGACCGCCGGGTTCCCCCTGCGGGCCTCGGTCCCTCGTGCGCTCGCCACGACCGGGACGACGGTCACGACGGCCGGACTCATTCTCGCCGGCACGTTCGGCGTGCTCGCCCTGACGACGACCGGGCAGGTGCGCCAGATCGGGACCGGGCTGGCGCTGGGCATCCTCCTCGACACCTTTTTGGTGCGGACGCTGCTCGTGCCGTCGGCCGTCGTGCTCCTCGGCGCGTGGAACTGGTGGCCCCTGCGCTCCTGGGCCGAGTGCTCCGTCCGTCCGCGAAGGGCATCGGAAGACCATCTTTTCGCGTTGATCGGCCACGGGACGTCACAGCGCCGGCGGAGGACTCGCTCGATGGCGTCTCAGGCTGGCGTGGGACGCTGTCCTGAGCTCATTGCGACGCCAAGATGGCCGCGACTTCCGCCACAGGATCGTGCACCACGGGTCCGGTGGCGCTGACCTCAGCTCGGACGATGGTGCCGACGAAGGGAAACGGCGCCTCGTAATCGCCTCCGACCGACGGGCCCCACTCGTAGCCGCACGTGAGCCCGATACCGACCTCGTTGAAGGCGACGGGGGTGAAGCGCTCCACCTCTGCCTCCCCCACGTGCCGACCGTCCGCGAACAACGCGGCCCGACCCCCGGCGCCCTGCTCCTTCTCAAACCGGAACTCCAGGTGGTGTCGACCCGGTGCGAGTACGGCGTCGGATGTGACCTCGTACAGCCTGAGCCCGTGCAGGTTGTGGACGTAGCGCAGCCGACCCTCGAGGACGTGCAGGGACCATCCCCCCAGCGCGCAGCCGAGCGCGAGCAACGTGCCCGACGGAACGACGCCATACGGGATCTCGACGGTCACCGACATCTCGTGCGATCGGTTGCGCACGTCCACCGCCACCCATTCCGGCACGGGGGCACCGCCTTGGAAGTAGCGGCACGCCTGTCGGAGAGGGCGTTGGTCGTGCTTGTGCACGACCGCTTCCAGCACCCGGTTGTCGAGTGGGAGGACGTCATTGCGCCTCGCCTCCTCCCACCACAGCGCCACCAGTTCGGCAACCTTCTCCGGGTGCTCAGAGGCAAGGTCGTGCACCTCCGAGACGTCCTCCGCCACGTGGTACAGCTCCCAGACATCGTCGTCGAAGGGCGCGCTCGCCCGCAGGCCGTCGTCATAGAGCGGACCTACCGGATGGAAGGTCACCGCCTTCCATCCGTCGTGGTAAAGGGCTCGCGATCCGAGCATCTCGAAGTGCTGGGTGAGGTGCCGGTCGGGCTCGTGCTGCCCTCGGTCTCCGAGAGCGTGGGCGAAGCTGATGCCGTCGAGGTGCGACTGGGTGATCCCGTCGATCTCAGCCGGCGGGTCCACGCCGACCAGCTCGAGCACGGTTGGGAGGACGTCGATCGCGTGGGCGTAGTGTCTGCGGACCACTCCGGTGGCGGTCCGCAGACGGGACGGCACCCGGACGATGCAAGGATCGGCGACGCCCCCTTCGTGGACCTCGCGCTTCCAGCGCTTGAAGGGTGTGTTGCCCGCCATGGTCCATCCCCAGGGGTAGTTGTTGTGGCTCAGCGGCCCGCCGATCTCGTCGATGCGTCGGTGCATCTCACCGACGCTGGCGCCCTCGAAGTTCGACAAGCGGCCCTCGTTGATGGTGCCCTCCTTGCCGCCCTCGGAGCTGGCGCCGTTGTCAGAGACGACGATCACCACCGTGTCGTCCGCCTCGCCGAGGTCGGCAATGAAGTCGAGGACGCGCCCGATCTCCTGGTCGGTGTACGACAGGTAGGCAGCGAAGCACTCCATGAAGCGCTCGGCGAGCACCCGCTGCCGGTCGTCGAGGCTGTCCCAGCTCGGGACCCAAGACGGGCGGGGTGAGAGCTCCGCCGCCTCGGGGACGATCCCGAGCGCGCGCTGCCGCTCAAAGGTCTGGTCGCGCCAACGATCCCACCCCTGTGCAAAACGGCCCTCATAGTGCCGAATCCACTCGGCGGGCGCGTGGTGGGGCGAATGGCACGCCCCGGTCGCGAAGTAGAGGAAGAAGGGCAACTCGTCACTGACAGCTCGCAGGTCCCCGAGGAAATCGATGGCGCGGTCGGCGAGGTCGGCACTCAGGTGGTACCCATCCTCCATGGTGCGCGGGGGCCGGACGCTGTGGTTGTCGTGGTAGAGCGCGGGAACGAATTGGTGCGTCTCTCCGCCGTGGAACCCGTACCAACGGTCGAACCCGCGTGCGAGGGGCCAGGTGACGCGCGACGCGGCCATATTGGTCTCGTCCTCCGGGCTCAGGTGCCACTTCCCGACGGCATAGGTGGCGTACCCGTTCGCTCTGAGGACCTCGGAGAGGAAGCCGTTCTCCCTGGGTGGCCTGCCCCAATACCCCGGGAAGCCGATCGCCAGGTCGGCGACGCGGCCCATCCCGCTGCGATGGTGGTTCCGGCCCGTGAGGAGGCACGCTCGAGTCGGAGAGCACAGCGCCGTGGTGTGGAAGTTCGTGAGCCGCACTCCCTTGGCGGCCACACCGTCGATCACCGGAGTCTCGATATCGGACCCGTAGCAGCCGAGCTGGGCGAACCCCACGTCATCGAGCACGACCAGCATGACGTTGGGCGCGCCGTCAGGAGGAGTGGCGACGGGAGGCCACCACGGCTCCGAAGTGCGCCAGTCGTCGCCGATCTTTCCGCCGAACACGGTCTTTTCCATGACGAACACCCCCAGGACTCTCGAAAGTGACGAGAGCATTGCACCAGAGCGACTGATCTGGTCGAAGGCTGCGCCTGTGACGTTCAGCTTCCGCTGCGGGGCGGACGATCCCAGTCCACTGACTGAATCCATTCGACCAGCTCAGGTCCGGTCTCAGGTCCGGTCTCAGGTCCGGCCCGCGCTGCTCAAGATGCCTGGTCCCCCGTTTGGGGTCGCGACGTAATGGCCAGCCTGGCCCGGCTCGTCGTTGGTGACAGGTCCGCCGCGCTGTGCACCTGCTATCCCTTCGACGAACTCAACGGTGAAGCCCGTCCAGCGTCCGGATCGCTCCATTGGTTGCCTCCTACGTAGGCAGGTGGGCGTCCAGGCGTGACATACGTCGAACCCCGACCGACGGGCCATCGCTCGAGGGTGGGCGGCGGGGTCCCTGCCTCCACTAGGCCTTCCGGACCGGGAGTTGAGGTGACAGATGGCCTCTGTGGTCGTTGATGACGTTCATGCTGCCTTACGTTGCTTGAAGCTGTCGAGGATCTCGTGAGGGGTGCGGCCGCGGATGTAGTCGCCGTGGTTGCGCCGGCGACCGTTGTAGGTGAGCAGATAGGCGTCGGCCTCGGCTTGGAGCTGGCGGGCCGAGGTGAAGCAACGGCGGTGGAAGGCGGGGCGCCAGCACTCTTCGAGGATGGTCTCGTGGAAGCGCTCGACCACGGCGTTGTGGTTGGGCGAGCGAGGCGGGATGCGCACGTGGGTGAGCCCCTTGGCCGCCACGGCGGCACCGAAGGCCGACGCGTGGTACTCGGGCCCGTTGTCGGAGAGCACGGCGCGGACCTTGACCCCGTGGCGCCGGTAGTGGGCCAGCAGACGCTCCAAGAAGCGCATCGAGACAGAGGCGTCGGGGGTGCCGACGACCAGCCAGACGAAGGCGAGGCGGGTGAAGACGTCAATCGCGCTGAGCTGGTACACCTTGCCGACGCCCTTGAGCTTTCCGATGTAGAAGCTGTCAAGGCAGACCAGCTCGCCCGGGCCGCCGGTGGCCAGGCAGAACCCGAAGGGCTCGTCGTCTCGGGCGGCGTCGGTGAGCAGACCGGTCGTGGCCGCCGCAATGGCCGCCGCTTTGGCCAGGCGCTTGGCTCTCGTGCCCAGCCCATGGTCGACGAGGATCTTTTGCACGGTGGACTTGGCGATCGAGAAGCCCTGGTCGCCAAGCCGATCGGCGTACTGGCGACAGCCGATGGTGGGCTCGAGCACGGCCAGGGTCAAGAGACGCTCGACGACGTGGGTTGGGGTGGCCGAGGGCATCTGGGGCGCCCGACGCTCTTTGGGCATGAGGGCGGCCAGCCCGTAGTGCTCGGCCAGCGCCTTCCACTTGTAGTACCGGGTCCGCGAGATACCGAATCTGCGGCAGGTCTCGGCGACATTGCCGCTGCGCTGGGCGTCCTCCAACACGGCGAGGCGTCGTTGGTAGATGATCTGTGCGTGGGTCACGGTGATGGGCTCCTTGGTCTCTTGCTCGAAACCACAGAGTCCATCGCCGGACCCCATCTGATGGTGGATGTGCAACCTCGACCCTCGGTCAGGAAGCACTAGGCGCATGACCGTGGAGCGACGGGCGTCGAACTGCAAGGCGACTTGGACGTGGCGGACCAGCGCGCCTGCACCGGCCCGACCGGGCCGGGCGTGTGGCACTCCCGTGCCGGTGAGGATCACTTCGGTAGTCATTCTTTCCTCACGCGAGCGCCTTTGGAGTCACGGTCGGAGACAGCGATCTGAGCGACCGGGCGAGGTTGTTGGCGAGGGATGATGACGGCGGCCGCGCCATCACACGCACCTGTTCCGCATCGTGCCGATCCCCTCGATCCAGGTCTCGAGGAGCTGGCCCGGCTGCAAGAAACGAGGTGGCTGCCTGGTGGCGCCGACGCCTGCCGGGGTACCGGTGAAGAGCACATCGCCGGGGAGCAGCGCCAGGACGGCGGAGAGCTCGGCGATCAAGCGTGGCACACTGAAAATGAGCTCGGAAGTGCGCGCGCTCTGCACCGTCTCTCCGTCGACCGAGCAGCCAAGCGCAAGGTCGTCGGGGTCGGCCACCTCGTCGAGAGAGACGAGCCAGGGCCCCATCGGCCCGAAGCCCCGGCGGGACTTCCCGAGCGAGAATTGCGATCCGGCGGCGAATTTGGAGCGTGCGGTCGCTGATGTCCTGGCCGACAGTCAGGCCGGCGACGTGTGACCACGCGTCGGCCTCCTTGACCTGGTCGGCGCGGGAGCCGATCACGGCCACGAGCTCGACCTCCCAGTCGACCGTGTCACCGACGATCTCGATCTCCTCGAACGGACCCGAGAGCGAGGACGGGAACTTCGTGAACGTGGCCGGCACGCTCGGCACCGCCATGCCCGACTCCGCGGCGTGGCTCCGGTAGTTCATGCCGATAGCGAAGACCTGCCGTGGTGCGGGCACCGGAGAGCGAAGGTCGGCATCGACGAGCGGCGCCGTACCGGCCGTGATACGAGCGGCGAAATCCACGAATGCGGGCCAATCCTCGAAGACGCTCATCGGGTCGGGGCCGAACCGCCCTCCGGATGCGACGTGGACGTCGACAATGGATTCGTCAAGGACGAGCGCGGCTCGTCCACCGACATTGGCGAGCTTCATGTGGTTGTCCCCCGTTCGAGGTGGTGGCGGAGGTCGGCGAGCAGCTCGGTCGCTTCCTCGGCGCCCGGCGCCGTGCCGTAGAGGTAGAAGTCCGGTCGCTGCAGCGCGCACGTCGTGTCGTGCTCTTCGAACCATCGGACAAAGAGCGGATCGGGGTCCGCGAGCGCGACGGCACGCCCACCGATCGACTCGAACCATTCGCACTCGCTCCGACCGAGGCACGCGACATCGGTGCCGAGGAGCGCCAGTCGCCAGCCGCTGCCGTGCATCTCGTCGAACAGTCGGCCGCCGTCTTTGCCCTGCACGAGCTGTGTGCCCGCGTGAGGAGCGCTCGGGTGGATGAACCCCGACGTGACGCCCGGGAGCCCGGGAGCCGGTGCCGGCTCCTCACCGACGCCGGCGGCCATCGCCTCGTCGCGCGCAGCGGCCTCAACGGGATCGGGCACGCAGATCACCTTACCGAGCTCCATGGAGAAGTCGATCGCTGCCCTCGCGCTCGGCAACCGTTCGGTCTGGTAGGTGTCGAGCAGCTCGTCGACGGCCATGTCACCGAGCACGAGGTCGAGCTTCCAAGCGAGGTTGGCAGCGTCGCGCAGGCCCGAGCACATGCCTTGCCCCGCGAACGGCGGCATGAGGTGGGCGGCGTCGCCGGCGACGAACACACGCTCGTCGCGCCACCTGTCGGCGTAGCGGGCGTTAAACGTATAGACGGCATGGCGCTCGAGCTCGGCGTTCCCGGGGTGCACGTCCCACGGCGCGAGCAGCTCCCACGCACGCGACTCTTCGTTCAGCTCATGACGAGACTCGTACGGCAGGCGCATGAACTCCCAGCGCCGTCGACCGGGCCCCCCTGACACAGCGGTCGTTGGCCGTGTGGGATCACAGATCTGCAGGTTGATTGGGTCGAACACGCGTGGCTCGTGGAGGACTACGTCAACGATGAGCCAGTCGTAGAAGAATCCGAGGTCGGTGACGGGCAGCTCGGCCAGCGTCCGCACCGTGCTATTGGCGCCGTCGCACCCGACGACGTAGGAAGCAGAGACGCTCGTACCGTCGGCCCCGGTCACAACAACGTCGTCGTCTCGTTGCTCGATTCCAGTCACCTCGACACCGCGGTGAACGTCAACGCGGAGTTGGCGCGCACGACGGTCGAGCAGCCGCTCGACCATGGGCTGGTTGAACATGGACGACGCCGGCCATCCGGAAGGGCCATCGCCGGCCTGGCCGAACCGGAGCAGTGTCGTGCCGGCGGCGTTGCGCCACTCGTAGACGTCGGCCGGCTCGCTCATCATTCGCAGCTCGTCAGCGATCCCGCACGACTGCAGAATCCGGCCCACCTCATGGTCGAAATGCACGGCCCGAGGGAGCGGGTAGGGCTCGGTCCACCGCTCGAGCACCGTCACGGTGCGCCCGAGCTGGGCAAGCAGGATCGCGAGCGCGTTGCCGACGGGCCCGTAGCCGACGATGGCGACCTCGACGCCGGTGTCGCCGCTCACGCCGAGCGCAGAGGCTGGTGCCCCCACGCGCTGATCTGGTCGTAGCGGCGGTTGTCGTTCCACCCGTCGGTGATCACCCGGGCGCCGTGGCCAACCTCGATCTGGAAGCCCGCCGGCGTCTGCAGGTAGAAGCTGAACATGCCGTCATTGTCGTGACGGCCGAGCCCGTTCGGGATGGCGAGGTCGGTGACCCACGCGCGGTCGAAGGCTGCGCCGACGTCGTCGCGTTCGTTGAGCTCGAACATGATGTGATGCAGTCGCTGTGGGAGGTCGAACGGCGTCCGTGCGAGTGCGATCGTGTGGTGGCGCCGGTTGCAGTGATAGAAGCGCACCTCGAGGTTGATGCCAGGCGCGAGCTCGGTCTCGAGCCAGTCCGATTGGGCGAAGCCGAGGCCGTCGGTGAGGAACGCGTGGGATTCGTCGAACGCCGTCGTCGCGAACACCACGTGCCCAAAGCCGACGTCGGTGGTGAGGAAGCCGCCCGGGACCAGTGCAGAAGAGAACGGACTCGGCGCATCGGCCGGCTGCAGGACGACCTCGACGTCGACGCCCCACGGCGTCGGCGTCCGAACGAGCCGCTGCACCCGCCGGTCGCTGCCGTCACCCTTGACGAGGTCGGCGCCAATCCCGCTCAGCCGGGCGACGATGGCGTCGAACGCGGCCGCGTCCACCGCCTCGACACCGATTGCAACTGCGTCGTTCGCCGGTCCGGCCTGCACGAACAGCCGGTGGGCGCGCTCGTCGTTGCGCCACGTCTCGGTGTCCGGCGCCGTCCTCTCGCCGGGCATCAGGCCGACGACATCGGCAAACACCGGTGCGAGGGTGGCGGGGTCGGGCACTTCAAGAACGAGGTAGCCGAGTTCGATCTCGTGGTGCATTGTGTGTCCTCTCGTGATGTCAAGCGTGCGCGGCGAAGAGCCGCGCCGTGTTGGATCGAAGCGCGTCGGCGAGCGCGTCCACGCTGTCGATGCGTTCGGCCACAGCGGCGACGACCGGCTCGGGTGTGAACGGAAAGTCGCTCCCATAGTGCAGGTGCTCGAGCGTGGTCAGCGTCAGGAGTGCGCCGAGCTGGCACGGAACGGCATAGCCCGCCAGGTCGAAGTGGAGCTGGCCGAAGTCACGGAGCACGTCGACGTCGGGAGCGAGCAGACGCGCGAACGCGTTCACGCGGTCGGCAACGAGCGGCAGCGTCGCACCGGCGTGCGGGATGATCAGCTTTAGGTCGGGATAGCGGGCGATGGTGCCGTTGAGTACGAGGTCCACGACGGCACGCGTGGTGTCGAAGAAGAACTCCAGCATCGGTCGCGGCCGTTCGAACGACGTGTGCTCCCAGCAAGGAGGCGACGTCGGGTGCAGGAGGACAGCGTGCGCCGCGGCGGTCGAGCTCGCGGAGGACCGGTTCGAACGACACGTCGCTCACGTATGTGCCACCGATGTTGGTGAGCAGCACGAACCCATCCGCGTCCAGGTGATCGCAGCAATATGCGATCTCGGCAAAGGCACCGTCCAGGTCTGGCAGCGGAAGCGACGCGAGCAGCCCAAACCGTCCGGGGTGGTCGACCACGGCGCGACGACCGTCCTCGTTCACTTCGCGTGCGAGGCGGAGGGCGGTCGAGCCGTCGCCGAGATGCACGCCGGGCGACGAGACCGACAGGAGCGACGTGCCGATGCCGAGGCGGTCCATCATCTCCAGGTGCTCGTCGGCCGACCACTCGGGAATCCAGGGCATCCCATCGGGCTGGCCGTGGCCCGCCCGCTGGAGTGCGGCACGGTAGCCGTCGGGAACGTAGTGGGCGTGGACGTCGATCTTCACGCGTCGAGGCCGGCAACCCACTCGAGCAGTGTGTCGACGTAGAGGTCCGGCTCGGTGCCGTGCATCGAGTGCCCGACGGCCGGGAACGAGCGGTACTCGACCGCGACGCCGGCCTGTTGCAAGAGTTCACGCACCCGAGTTGCCTGCACGTCTGCGAGCGCACCCATCAGGGTTCCGGTCGTCTCGTCGACTACGCGGAAGTGGTGGGTGAGCAGCACCTGCGGCACCTTGACGCTGCGCAGCATCCGCTCGTGATCGCATGATGCCGCGACCGTGCCCGTCCAGAACGCGCGGCCCCACTCCGGGTCGTACTCCTTCAGCTCCTGCGATGGCGCTTCGCCGATCGGGAATGCTCGCATCCACTCCGGCAGCCGGTCCGGCGCGGCGGAGCGCATCGCGTCCCACGCCCCGATGGACCACTGGTCGCCGAGGTACGTGCTCCAGAGATCGAACATCGGGCCGATGCACTGGCGGATCCCGGGTCCAGTGGCCGGTTGCACCTCCGACGCGAACAGCGGCGGATCCTCGTAGCAGGCGGCGACGATCTGGCCAGGCTTGGCGTACGCCGAGAGCCACGCGGAGAGGACGCCACCGGAGGAGAGGCCGCTCACGACCGTGGGCCGGCCGATCACCACGTCGATGAAGCGGACGAGGTCGTTGCCCAAGTTGTCGAGCGTGTAGCGGCCCGGCGTCCGGGTGCTCCGCCCCTGGCCCCGGAGGTCGACGGCGAACACCTCGAAGTGTTCGGCAAGCCGAGGCATGGCGGGCTCGTACCCCCACCAGGACTCTGTCTGGCCCGGGATCAGCAGCAGCGCGGGCGCGCCCGCGGCGCCGACGGTCGCGTAGTTCATCTCGATCTCGCCGAGGTCGACCAGTTGCTCGGCGATCTCGTGGGCGATGTAGGTCTCGCCGGCATTGTGCGGGCCGTACCGCGCGCGGTATTCGGTCATCGCACGCTACTTTGTTCGATCGATCAGGAATAAGTCAATAGCCTATTCATCTGAGTAGTCTGCTGGGGTGTCGAATGCCTCCACGAGCCCCAAGGCGCGGGTCGCCCGTCCGTCGGTGGAGGCCACGCGCGACCGGATCGTGGCCGCTGCCGCCGACCTATTCTCGGAGCGCTCCTTCGATGGCGCGACGACACGGGACATCGCTGCGCAGGCGGGGGTCACCCAGCCCCTCTTGACCTACCACTTCCACTCGAAGGAAGAGCTGTGGCGGGCTGCGGTCGATTCGCTCTTCGACCTCCTGGGTCAGACGATGGAACAGCGGGCCAACGGGCTGCGCGGTGTCGACGAGATCACCAGCGCGAAGCTGCTCGTGCGCGAGTTCATCACCTTCTCGGCTCGGACCCCGCAGCTGCATCGGATCATCATGCAGGAATCCAAGGCCGACAGCTCGCGGATGGACTACCTCGTCGACCGGCATGTCCGTCCGATCTACGAACGCACGATCGAGCTCTTCGAGTCTTTGGCACGCCAGGGCGCGGTGCCGAACGTCCCGGCCACACATCTCTACTACATCCTTACCGGCGCTGGTCCGACGATGTTCGTGCTCGCGCCGGAGTGCCGACGGCTCAGTTCCCTCGATCCCTCCAACGATGACGTCATCGAAGCGCACGCCGACGCCGTCTGCCGGCTCTTGTTTGGCAGCGCCTGAGGCCCGTCTTCGCACGTCTCAGGGCATTCGGGCGCTCGAACCGAGACTGACTTCCATGATCGTGCCGGTAAGCACCCCTGGGTCTTGGACCAGGTACATCACGGCGCGGGTGACGTCCTCGGCTTCGATCCAAGGCTTGGCGATCGGATTGCTGCGAGTGAACCGCCGAACGACTTCTTCGGGTACCTCGCTGTCAGGATCGGGCTGCAGCATGGGAGTGCGCACCGCGCAGGGGCATACGACGTTGACGGTGATCCCGTCGTTGGCCACCTCAAGGGCCAGGGACTTTGCCAGACCAATGACGCCCCACTTGGTGGCGTTGTATGCGGATTGGCCCTTGACCCCCATACGGCCGCCCATCGACGCAGTGACGACGATCCGACCCCACCGCCGTTCCAACATGGGAGGCACCACTGCCCGGAGCGTCGTGAACACTCCGGTCAAGTTGGTAGCGAGCATCTCCTGCCACGATTCGTCGGTGACGTCGACGAACGGGCTGAGGGTGACGATGCCGGCATTGGCCAACGCAATGTCGACCCGGCCGAACTCCTCCAACGTGTGCTCGACTCCGGCATTGACCTGGCTCGCGTCGCTCACGTCGACCGACCGAGAAAGGCACCGGCGACCTCTCTCGTTCACCAGTTTGGCCGTGAGGTCAAGATCCTCCTGCGTACCAAGTGCATAGGTGAGCGATGACATCGGGCCCGGCACGTCCCACGCCACAACGTCGGCCCCTTCGGACGCCAACGCGAGCGCATGGGCCCTTCCTTGTCCCCGCGCTGCGCCTGTGATGAGAGCGACTTTCCCGTCCAGCGACCCCATGGGCGGTCACTGTATCCGGCGGCGCCAAAGCCGCTTCCCCTGGTGCGAACTCGGGCGCGGGACCACGTCACCGGATTGGCATGGGACCCCACGACGAGTCGATCTGCGAGGTCGGATTCGTCTCTCACGTCATTGCAAACGCAGTGCGCAAACGCCCCCCGAAGCGCCACCCACACCAGGTACGGAAGGGTGAGATCACCTTGACCCCAGCTGAGGGCACCTCTAGCTTTTGCCTGTAGTCGTCGAGGTGGGGTCGGGACGCTGCCGTGCGACCACCCACAGGGAGGGATCTGCCATGGCAGAACCGCAGACGAAGTACACGCTCATCTCGGCCGATGGGCACCTCAACGAGCCTCGGGACGTGTGGACCTCGCGGGTGGCCAAGAAGGACAAGGACCGGGTGCCGCGTGTGGACAGGCTGCCTGAAGGAGACGGGTGGGTGTTCCCTGGCTACGACACCACGCTCCCCTTCAGCTGGGGTGCGACAGCGGGGCGCCGTCCCGACGAGATGGGCCAATGGTGTACCTACGATGACATCAATCCCGGCAGCTACGACCCGGTCGCCCGGGTCAAGGAGATGCAGGAGGACGGGGTTGATGCCGAGCTGATCTTCGGGTCCAACAACCCGCGCGCGTTCGTGGCCGGCCACGAGGACGCCGACCTGCACCATGAGATGATCCGGGCATACAACGACTTCATGTCCGAGTTCTGCTCGACCGCCCCTGATCGGCTCGGCGGTACTGCACTCCTCCCGAATCGTGGGGTCGAGGGATGTCTCAAAGAGATTGAGAGGCTCTCCCGGATGCCCGGGTTCGTAGCCTTCCTCATGCAGCGCTACCCGAGCGGAGAGCCGTCCATCACGCCCGAGGACGATGCAGTGTGGGAGGCGATCGAGGCCAGCGGCAAGCCACTGACCATCCATGTGGGTCTGGTCGACGGGAAGATGGGTCAGCGCACGGTGGCCACAAACCTCCCGGGCACCGGCCACTTCTATGACGCACCGAAGCGGATGCTCCAATTCATCTTCGCCGGGGTACTCGACCGGTTTCCCAAGCTTCGCATCCCGTTCATCGAGGTCGATTGCGGGTGGATTCCGTACTTCGAGAGCCAATGCGACGACAACTTCCTGCGCCACCGCAGGGCGTCCTTGCGCGACTCCAAGCTGACCCGTCTGCCGAGCGAGTACATGCAAGAGTTCTTTCCCGCGTCGTTCATCACCGATCCGTTCGCCGTCGACAATCGCGCCCGCGTCGGTGTGCACCGGATGCTCTGGTCGAGCGATTACCCCCACATCACAACGGACTGGCCGCTGTCCTGGAAGACCATCAACGCCACGTTCGCCGACGTTCCTCCTGATGAGAAGTACGCCATCCTGTGTGGCAATTCCCTCAAGCTCTTCAAGTTCGACCAGGTCGGGAGCGCCTGACCCTTGACGCCCGGAAGCACGGGCCCGCTCGACCGGACTCGCGCGAGCACTTTTGTCATCAGTATCACGCCGTTCACCGAGGACGGTGCCGTGGACGAGGTCGCTCTGCGGGGGCACCTCAGGCGCATGGCCGCTGCCGGTATCGGCGTGTACCTGGGAGGCGGCGGCAGCGGTGAGGGTTACGTTCTCTCGCCGGGCGAGACGAGGCGGTTGCTGCAGATCGGCGTGGAGGAACTGCAAGGGAAGGTGCCGGTTCGCGCCATGGGCGTCGAACCGCGGCACGTCACTCGACATGATCGAGTATCTCGAGATGGTCGGCGGCATCGGAGTCGACGCTGCCCAGATCTACTCCCTCGATCAGGGGCACGGCCACCGGCCGACGCGGGACGAGATCCACCGGTACTTTGATGACGTATTGCGGGCGATCGACTTCCCCGCCGTGCTCTCCACCCATCAATCGGTCGGCTATCAAGTGCCGGTACCGATGCTGATCGAGTTCGCCGATCGGTTCGACCACCTGATCGGGATCAACCTGAGTCACCAGGACCTGGGCTACCTCAGCGCCGTTGTCGATGCGCTGGGGGACCGGCTGGAAATCCATGTCGGCGGGCCCCATCTGGCGTTGACCGCGCTCTCGCTCGGCGGCACCGGGTACTTGAACTCCGAGGGCAACCTCGCGCCCATGCTCTGCGTCGGGGTGATCAACGCTTACCGGGAGAACGACGCGTGGCGCATGGTGGACTTCTACGGAAAACTGCTCCGGCTGTCGGGCACCTTGTCTGCCGCCGGCGGTATACGGGCCACCAAGGCCGCTCTCAATGCGCTCGGGCTGCCCGGCGGCTTTCCCCGCCTACCCCAGCTGCCCATTGCTGACGCGAGCGTCCCCCCCCTGCTCGACACCATCGAGCGACTGGGTATCGGGGCGATCGAGGGCTGGGGGTGACCGTTGGCCGGAGTGAACACACCTTCCGGCTCCATGACCGGGGTGCGATCCTCGCCGGCGCGTCGTCTGGGCTGGGCGCCGCCGTGGCGGTGGCAGCAGCTCAGGCTGGCCGGGAAGAGGCTCGACCATCGCCTGAGGGGTGCCCGCCGGGCGCCGGCTCAGTCGCCAGCCGCCGTCTGATATCGGCCCGGAGCTCGCCCTTGGCCACCTTGTCCCCCGATGAGCGAGGGAGGTCACCGAGCTGGACCAGCCGCTCGGGATACCACTCCCGACTCACCCCGCGGGTAGCCAGAAACGTGGTGATGTCAGACAGGGTGACGGGTACGTCGCCCCGCGTCGCCACATAGACGCAGACCCTCTCCCCGAAGACCTCGTCGGGCATGGAGACGGCGGCGACCAGCGCCACGTCGGGATGCTCGGAGATCTCAGCTTCGAGCGCCGGAGCACTGATGTTCTTCCCTCCTCGGATGATGATGTCCGACGTGCGGCCGATGACCCGCAGGTAGCCAGAGTCGTCGATCTCGACGACGTCTCCCATGCGCATCCAGCCGTCTTCGGTGAACAACTCCGCGTTGGCCGCGTCGTCGTCGTAGTAGGCAATGCAGGTGGCCGGTCCCTTGCACACCGGTACACCCACCCGCGGTGTTGACGTCACCGGGGCGCCCCGATCGTCGAGGACCCGCACTCGCATCGCGTCGATGATCCGGCCCGCCGTGCCGAGGCGCTTTTCACGCGAATCGCTGAGCGTCGTCCCGCTCAGCGCGCCCGTCTCGTTGGAGCCGTAGAACTGGAGCACCTTGGCGCCGGTCCGGTCCTCGAACGCAGCCGCGCGGGCAAAGGGAACGGCTTCGCCTCCGGTGAACAGGACGCGCAGCGACGTCAGGTCCAGCTCGTCCAGGCGAGGTGAGTTCAGCATCATGATGAACTGGGTACTCACGCAGGCGAGCACCGATACCCGGTGGGTGGCCATGGCGAGGAGCGCCTGCTCGATCTGGAATCTGGGGGAGACGACGGTTGGACAGCCGAGCACGCTCGGCGAGAAGTGCGCCGTCCACAGCCCGAACCCGAAGGGGGCTGGCAAGGCGCTGAAAAAGACGTCGTCCGGCGTGAGCTGCCCCGCGTGCGTGGCCAACTGGTGGAAGTAGAACCAACGGTTCGCCGTGTGCATCACACATTTGGGCAATCCGGTGGTGCCCGAAGTTGAGTTGAGCATGAACAGGTCATCAGGTCCGAGGGCCCGGCCGGTCAGGAGCCGGGCCACCTCGCCTTCGTCGGGTGGCGGGACGGGGATCCCGTCGACCACCGCCGTCGCCGCTCCGGCTGTCAGCACATCGGGCACCACGAGGTGCCGAAGCCGCGGCACGTCGTAGGACCGCAATGAAGCCACCAGCTCGCCGGCGGGGCGCTCCTGGAAGTGCTCGTGGGTGATCAGCGCCGCCGCGCCGGTCAGGCCAAGGAGATGACGGATCTCGGCCAGCCCGGCGCGCGACCCCACCCCGACCACCACCAGTCCTGCCTTCTCGGCGGCCAGGAAGGCCGTGTGCACAGCCGCCCCGTCGGGCAGGAGCACCCCCACCTTGGTACCGGAGTCGAGCCCGGCGCGCGCCAGGACGGCGGCCAGCTCGGACGAGCGCCGGTCGTACTGGGCCCAGGTCAGCGACCGGTCCCCCGACTGGCCGGTCACGATGAACGCCGGTTGGTCGGGACGGGACGCTGCATGACCGGCCACGACGTCGGCCAGGGTGCGGGTGCCCCACCACCCCGCGTCCACGTAGGCCTCGATGTCCGACTGGTCGAACATCCTCAGCCGCTTCTCATGAGGCCGTCGACGATCTCGAACTTCTTGGTCTTGCCCGATGCGGTCAGAGGAAGAGAGTCGAGGATCTCGAGCCGCTCGGGCAACTTGTACGGGGCCACGCCGACGGCACGGAGGCGCTCGACCATGGTGGCGAACTCCAACTCCGTTCCCGGCACGAGCACCACACACGCGCATACACGCTCGCCCAACCTCTCGTGGGGAAGTCCGACAACCGCCGCCCGCTCCACCTCGGGGAAGTCCAAGAGGAGATCCTCGATCTCCCGCGGCGTGATGTTCAGTCCGCCCCGGATGATGATCTCCTTCTTGCGGCCGACCACTGTCAGATAGCCGTCCCCGTCCATCGTGCCCAGATCACCGGATCGCACCCACCCGCCCGGTGCAAAGGTGGCGGCCGTTCGCTCGGGGTCGCGGTAGAAGCCGACACAGGTATTGGGCCCCCGTACGTGGATCTCCCCGGCCACACCGGGGGGGCAGACGCACCCGTCGTCGCCACGCAGCTCGACCTCGACGCCGGTGAGCGCCTGTCCGTCGGTACCGGTGGTCTGGTCGACCGGGCCTTCGGGCCGGTTCCACGTGGCCACCAACACCTCCGTCGACCCGTACAGGCGAAGGACTCCGATCCCACACGCAGCGGCACGCCGCACGAGCTCAGGCGGGACCGGCGCGCCGCCGCAGCCGAACCTGGTCATGGACCCGAGGTGATCACCTCCCCGGCGCTCGGCCTCGGCCACCACATCCTGGAGGAAGGTCGTGGAGGCGAGGGTGTAGCTGGCCCGGTGGGCCTCGATCAGGTCGCAGGCCACCGCAGGGTCCCAGCGGTCCTGGAGCACCAGCGTCAACCCGTGATAGATGGCCAGGCGGACCCCGTAGTTGAAGCCGGTCGAGTGCCCGATGGGCGACGGCATCCACACGACATCGTGGTCGCCGAGCCCGAGATCCTGCTGCGCCACCCGGACGCTGAAGTTGGCCGTCTCCTCGGTGTGCATGATCGCCTTGGGGTCCGCTTCGGTCCCCGAGGTGAAGATCAACTCGGAGACCGCGTCGGGCCGTTCGTCCCCTCGACGTGCCGCGCCTGCTGCTGCACTCCCGCCACTTTCGTCACGGGCCAGCGTGTCGGCGAACCATACAGTGGGCGTGTCGATCGCCCCCACTGTGGCGGGACGGCCCTCGTCGACCACCACGTGCACCGTGGACCGGCCCGAGTCCGCAATGACCGCCCGCGACTCGGCGAGATGGTCGTGGTCGCGGTAGAGGGCCGGGGTACAGAGCACCTTCGACCCGGCGACCGTGAGGGCGTGGAGGAGCTCCCGGCGCCGGTAGATGGGGAGCAGGGGGTTGATGATCCCACCCACCCGCTGTGTCCCCAGTGCGATCACCACGAACTCGTACCAATTGGGCAGCTGGATCGACACGACGTCGCCCCGGCCGACTCCCCGGTCACTCAGCCAGAGGGCGAACAGGGAGACGTCACGCTCGAGCTCGGCATAGGTGTGGACGGCTTTCCCGTCACGATCGACGACGGCTCGACGCGCCGGGACTGCAGCGGCCACCCCTTCGAGGCGGCCCGAAAGCGTCGTCGAGCTCCACCGCCCATCTCGGCGGTAGGAGACAGCACGCTCGGGCTCGGTCACCATGTCGCGGAACATCGACCGCTCCATCCTCGTCGACGAACCTGCGTCGTGTGGCACTACGGGTACTCCCCCAACTCGCGGCCGACCGCTCGGTGTCCGCCCACAGCGTTGTGGATTCGCCTGATGGGTGGACCACCGATGGCCGTGTGCTGCCAAAGATGGTTGTACATGTGGAGCCAGCTGTCCAGGCTGGGTCCGTGGCCGAAGCTCGCCGAGCTTGTTGCGATGACTGCTTGACCCACCCAGCTAGCGGTCGGAGGTGAGGATCAGGGCCGATCCATCCATGAGCGCCCCCGACGTCACGACGACCACTTCGTGACGTGGCGCCTGACGCGCACCTCCCCGTCCCTGTACCTGGAGGGCCGCCTCGGCCACCGTGTTCATGCCGTGTAGGTAGCCCTCGGCCAGCAGGCCGCCGTTGGTATTGGTGGGCAGCCGCCCGTCGAGGGCGCACTCACCCGACCGCACGAATGCTCCGGATCCTCCCCGCTCGCACAGTCCCAATCCCTCCAGGCCCATCAGGACGGTACTGGTGAAGCAGTCGTAGATCTCGGCCACATCGACGTCCTCCTGGCGCACGCCGGCACGTCCGAAAAGCTCGTCCCGCAGCCAGCTCGTGTAATTCCGCGTGTAGTCCTCCCACAACAGATGGTCGCCGATGTCCAGCCCGGGACGGGGGCCGGCCCGGTAGCAACCCGACGCCACCACCGCAGGTGGGTGGGGCAGGTCGCGGGCGCGCTCCACCGACGTCACGACCACCGCACAGGCACCATCGACCTCGACGGTGCAATCAGAGCGGCGGAACGGATCGACCACGTAGGGCTCCGACAGGTACTCGGCCAACCCGAGGGGCTGACGGCGCGCTGCCCGCTCGTTGGCCTGGGCATACCTGCGCTGGCTGACGGCCACTGCCCCCAGATCCTCGGGGCCCTGTCCCGTCTCGTAGAGAAAGCGTTGTGCCCACATGCCCACGTACATCAGGTAGGCGCCGTACCCGATCGGGTAGCGGTACTGCCCGCCCATCCCGGCGAACTGCATTGATCCGACCCGCGCGCCCGAGCGGCCGTTGAGCGCCCGGTAGACCACCACCACATCGGCGTCGCCCCTAGCCACAGTCTGGGCCGCCTGCCACACCAGATGGCACGGGGCCTGGCCACCCAGCTGGAGATCGAGGACGCTTCGCAGTGCCCCCATCCCGAGAGTGCTGGAGACGGCGACGCAGGGCACCGAGTCGTCAGAGACCATGAAACTACCCATGGCGTCGACGTCGCGGAGGCGGAGGCCGGCGTCCTCGACGGCGTTGGCCACCGCCTCGGCGGCCAACGACAGGACGCCGCGACCCGAGGCACGGCTGAAAGGTGCGTAGCCGATGCCGGACACCGCCGCCACCCGACCGGGGCCGTACACCGCGCTCGTCACGACCGGTGAGGATCCGTGGCGAAGTACAGCTCGGTCCACGAGGGATGGTCCCTGAACCGGGCCACCACCCCGGCCCCGATGGCCAGGGGAAGCGGCGATTCGACACGGCCCAGGAGCCGCGGGCCCTCGTCCAGTTCGACCGTGGCCACGGTATAGGGGAGTTCGGCCCCGTAGCCGGGTGAGACGGCGACGTGGGCCGTCACGAATGAGTAGACGACTCCTCGACCGGCCGACTCGACCTCTTCGAAGGTGCGGCTCGCGCACCAAGGACACGCGCGGCATCGGAGGATGCCGCGGTCGGCGGCACCCCGTGCAGAGCTGAAGAAGGATGCGATGTTCCCGCAGACCTTGCCACCAGGCCGCACTATCGGGGTCCGGCTGGGGAGCGATCGCGTCCACGCGCTCGGCGGGGTCGATCGTCGTCACCGGCCCCGGAAGCGCGGTCGGCGCTTCTCGACAAAGGCTGCCAACCCTTCGGGTGCGTCTTCCGACGTGAGGCAGTAGTAGGCGTTCCGCTCTCTTTCGAGGCGGAGTCCACTCGAGATATCCCCGTTGGTGGCCCACAGGCCTTGGAGGACCGCCTTGGCGTTGGCTACGGCGAGGGGGCTCTTGGCTGCCACCTGGCGGGCGAAGGTCAACCCGCTCTCCAGCAGTGACTCGTTGTCGACGCAGCGGACAGCCAGTCCCCACTCGACCGCCTCCTCGGCCGAGAGGGACCGTCCCGAGAAGATCAGCTCCGATGCCGCGTTGCAGGCCGACGACGCGTGGGAGCAGGGTGAGCACACCACCTCCACCCATCTGGCCGAAGTTGAGATGACCGTCGGAAAGGCGCGCGTTGCGGGCCACCAGTGCGAAATCGCAGTTGAGCAGCAGCTCCAGACCCCCGGCCGCCGTCACCCCATTGACCAGAGCCACCACAGGGACCGGCAGGTCACGAAGACTTCCGAACACTCGGTGGATGTCGGCCACGAAGCGGGGGAAAGCGTCCGGGTCACGCTGCAGCGCCACGTAGCTCTTGAGATCCCCGCCCGCGCTGAAAGCTCGACCGGCCCCGGTCAGGAGCACGCAACACACGTCGTCCCGCTGGCCTAGGCCGTCGATGACGGAATGAAGCTGCCTTAGCATCTCCCAGTCGATGGCGTTGAGGGAGTCTGGACGGGACAGCGTGACCAGCACGGCCACGGCCGAAACGTCCGCCCCTCGGCCATCGAGGCCAAGATGGAACTCCTCAACCAGGACGGACGGGTCGGATGAATTCTCGTTCATCGCCACCTTCACTATCACGCCAGAAGGTCGCGATGGGGTGAGCGCGGAGCGCCGAGCAGTCGGCGCCCAGATCCCTTCCTTCGGCTGGAGAAACGAAGGACGGGTCTCGTCGAAGGCGGGCCGCCGTCGCCTCGATGGGCCAGGGCGTGGTCGACTCGTCCTCGGACCCCACGATGGACGATGCAGGGACCGCGAACGAGCTGTGGTCGGCAGGCCGGCCAGTTGTCAAGTCCCGCCGGCGCCCGTCGGCGTCGAGCGCGCGACGCTCGCAGGTGGGTTTATCCGTTCGCCATCGGTTGGAGTCGCGCGAGCTGGGTCGATCGCAGATCTCGTTACGCTGGACTGCCTTCCTCCAGATAGACGCACTCAGTTGAAGCGAGGCTCGCTCGGAGACGACGGGCCATGACGGGGGTCACGTATTCATCAAGGTCATCGGCCCGGACGAACCTCCATTCGACCAGCTCGCTCGTTTGTAAGTGAAGTCTTTCGGTGTCGTCCAGGGAGAGAACGCCCCCAAAGAAGACAAACCGGAGCGCGTCACTCCGAACTCCCTCCACGGCTCGTCGATAGTCGATGGCTCGTAGCCGAGCGTGCCGCAGGTCCAGACCCAGCTCTTCTCGAACCTCTCGGATGCAAGCGGCAAGGGGTGACTCATCAGCTTCGACGCCACCGCCAGGAATCTCCCAAGGTTCTTTGTACACGGGCTTTACGAGTAGGACCCGGCCGAGATCATCACAGAAGAGGCATCCGGCACCGACATGCTTTGTCGGAAGGGATGCGTAGAACGCGGAACTGCCAGACGGACGATCAGTCAAAGGTGGCTGGCTCACGTTCTCCATTGTGGCGCGATTCCTTGACGCGGGTGCACCCGATCGCGGGATGGTCTGTCTGACACTGACTTGCTACTGGATCGGGACGCACGGGCTGGACGACCGGGCCCCTTCCTTTCAATCCCAAGCTGCCGGGATCGAGACCCGGGCGGCCCACCATCGTCTGTGTGTTGATCCGGGTGAACGCAGGCATTTCCTAATTCGGCTGATCTCCGACTCGTATTCGGGTGATCCCCGACACGTGTTCGGTTGATGTCCGACACCTTGCCCCACCAACCTGCGCTGGTGCGCAGGAGGTGGCCCAATGCTCAAGGAGCTCGGCGTGCTGATATGCATCGATGATTTTGGCACCGGGCACTCCTCGCTCTCATACTTGACCACCCTCCCGGCACACCAGCTGAAGATCGACCGCTCGTTCATCGGCGCGATGGAGACCGAAGCTTCCGCGGCAACGGTCGTCCGGGCCATTCTCGATCTGGCCAAAGCACTCGGTCTCCGCGTCGTCGCCGAGGGCATCGAGACGGAAACGGCGGCCGAGCGTCTACGACGCATGGGATGCCCCATCGGACAGGGATACTTCTACAGCCGGCCCCTGGCACTCCCCGACCTGGCGGGGTGGATCCACGACAGGCGCACGAGCCTCGTCACCGAGCTGACCGCCTGACGCCCGAGTCCAATGGATCGGGCCGTGAGCGAGAACGGTTGCGCCCGTCGCCCGGCTTCAACTCGTCGAGGCGGAGTCTGAGGACAGTCCTTCATGCTCGTGACCATCGAGCAGGGATTGCATCACGTTTTGTTTTGGTGGGCCGCCCGGGTCTCGATCCCGGCACCATGAGATGAAAAGTCGGGTCCGATCATCTGATCCGTTCCCCTGCTTCCTTCGGTGCTGGTCAGTTCAGGTGGATTGTCCAGTCGTTAACTCCAATCCGGACTTGTCTGGGCGTTTCAGTAGCAACGCAGTAGCAAGACGCAAAGCGGCGGCGGAGGTTCGAGTGAATGATCTGGTCAGCGCCCGATTGGCGTCGCGCTGCGCAGTGCACCCTTGGCTTGCCATGGATCGTGGCGGTCACGATGGTCTCCCCGCCAACGGCTCTCACCAAGCAATGAAAGAGGGTCTCGCGTTGCTTCGGGGCAGTGAGCTTGTCGAGTCCATCACCGACCCGACCCGATGCCACCCCGGTACCGGCCCATGTACTCGCGCACCTCGTCTGTCCTCCCGGCCAGGTCCTGGTTCCGGTTCTCCACGGCCAGGCAGGCCTCGAGACTCAGGGAGTCGAGGTTCGCCCACATGACTTCCTTGGTCATGCGAAGGCCGACCGAGGTGTAGCCGGCGACCGTCCGGGCGATGGCCAGGGTCTCCTCGGCCAGGGCGTCGTCCTCGAACACCCGCGACACGATGCCGATGGCGCGCGCCTCGTCCGCCTCCACCGTGCGGCCGGTCACCATCAGATCGAAGGCGTGTGATGCGCCGACCAGGCGCGGCAGGAAGTAGCTGATGCCGATGTCGGTTCCCGTGAGCCCGGTGCGGATCGAACGCGGAGCAGAACGAAGCCGAACGACCGGCGATGCGCAGGTCGCAGGCCAGGCTCAGTGCGAACCCGCCGCCGTAGGCCGGGCCGTTGACCGACGCGATGACGATCTGCGGTGTCGCCCGGATGTGCGACGACAGCGAGGACATGAACGACTGGCCCGTAGACCCGGCCGGTCGGTGCGGGTGCACGCCGACCGGAGGGAGGATGCCCCAGTCCTTGAGATCGAGGCCGCTGCAAAAGGCCCGGCCGCGTCCGGTCAGCACCACCACCTTGCATTCGTCGTCCCATGCCACCTCGTCGAGAGCGTCGTGCAGCGCGGCCACGAGATCGAAGTTGAGCGCGTTCAAGCGGGCTGGCCGATCGAGCACGATCCGCACGATGCCCGCGTCGTGGCGCTCGATCTCTGCCGTCGCCATGGGGTACCTCCGCTCTCCCTGCGACGCCCACGCGGCTCGCCGCCGTCGGCGCGGCGGATCGCCTAGTAGACGATCAATCCTCGGATGTTGGTGCCGTTGCGCATGTCCTCGTAGCCCTGGTTCACGTCCTCGAGCTCGTACGTGTTGGTGACCAGCTCGTCGAGGTACAGGCTCCCGTTCATGTAGAAGTCCAAGATCCTCGGGATGTCACGCCGCGGGTTGGCGTTCCCGAAGATGCAACCGACCAGCTCCTTGCGGGCCATGGCCAGGATGAAGAGGTCGAGCTTCACGTCGGTCTGCGCCATGGGGGCTACCGCTGTGACGACACCCCGCCCGGCCTTCTTGACCAGGTCCATCATGGGCTGGATCAGCTCTCCGTAGGCCACGCCGGGGGTCAGGATGGCCTTGTCCGCCATGGCGCCCCGGGTGAGCTCGCCCACCAGGGCCTGGGCCTCTTCGATCGATGCCGCGGTGTGCGTGGCCCCGAAGCGCCCGGCCGACTCGCGCTTGTTCTCCAGGGGGTCGATGCCGACGATCTTGTCGGCCCCGGCCAGACGCGCCCCCTGCACCGCGTTCATGCCGATGCCGCCCAGTCCTATCACCACGACGGTCTCGCCGGAGCGTACGTCGGCGGCGTTCACGGCCGAGCCCCACCCGGTGGTGACCCCGCAACCCACGAGGGCCGCTTTGTCGAGGGGGATGTGGGATTCGATCTTCACGCAACTGGCCTCGCTCACCACCGTGAAGGGCTCGAACGTGCCCGTGCAGCACATGATCCCGAGATCACTGCCGTCCGCCGCGTGGTGGCGCGAGGTGAAGTCGGTCACCTGCTTGCCGGCTAGGAGGAACGCCCCCAAGTCGCACAGGTGCTGCTGGCCGATGGCGCACGAGGGGCACCGTCCACAAGAAGGGATGAAACTGAGCACGACGTGGTCGCCCGGTGCCAAGGTCTGCACGTTGGGTCCGACCTCGACCACCTCGCCGGCGCCCTCGTGACCGCCGATGACCGGGAGCTGCTTCAGGCCGAAGGCCTCGGCGAGCGCGGGGTCGAGCACCATGTCGCCGGTCACCAGGTGCTCGTCGGAGTGGCAGAGGCCCGACGCCGCGAGCTTCACCAGCACCTCACCGGACTTGGGCGGGTCGAGCTCGATCTCCTCGACGCTCCACTTGGTGTGCGTCTCCCACAGGATCGCTGCGTTGCTCTTCATGGTCATCTCCTCCAACGGGAACGGCATGACGCCGGCCGACGTTGCTTTCGTGTGTTGCATTCCAGCGCCATCTAAGCCTCTACAGTCAACCAGTCCTGATGGGAGCGATGTCGTAGGTGTTCGCGAGCAGCTGGATGAACTCGACATCGTGCAGGGGATCCGAGGGTTCGGTCATGGTCACCCCTCGCTTGCGCAGGTCACCAAGGAACGTATCAATCACTTTATCGTGAGTGAGGTCGTCCGAGTGATCCATCGCCTTCTTTACTTCAGCCATGTCCGAATAGATCTCGGCATTCCAGTGGACGAGAAATCTGATCTGCTCGGGACGATATCTCTTGATCACGACTCCGTCTGTCGTTATGGTCCAACTGTCGTCGGCGTGGTCATAGTTGAAGAGCGAATGGTTCTTCAGCCCATCGATGAGCCGATCCTCTTCGGGCCCGACTGGATCACCCCGGTGGAACATCATCTCGTTCTGGACTACGACCCCACGGTTCCACATGGGCACCTCGAGATTCTTCGGTGCGCCAAGGGGGCCATCCGGCCAGTACGTAAAGCCCCCCGGTTCCCCCTGGTACCACCACGTGATGATTTGGGCCATTTTCACCAAGTAATCCGTGAAGAGCCCGGACTTGCCCATCATGTTCTGCAGCCAGACCGGCGTGTTCTCGATCCGCACCCCGCGAAAGGTGACGGCGTCGAGGTGAGGAGCGAGACTGGTGTTGTGAGGGCCGCAGATGTTGAACAGCATGAGCGTGGGACGCGCGTACTGCGCTCCCCAGTAATCCCTGACTTCCGCCAAGAAGCGACCGTTGTAGAACACGTCTTCGAGCTCGGGGTAGAAGCACACCGAGTTCTTGGCGAAGAATCCCCTGAAGTGGGCGGACGCGATGTCGTCAAGGGTCAGACCGTGATCCGGCGGAATATTGCCCGTCACCGTCGCCATGACCTCGTCCACCGTCTCGAAGTGATTGGCGATGATCCCTTTCCAGGGGCCCTCCCGCTTGACGACGTTGAACAGTCGCTCGTACTCGTCATCCCGGTAGACGTCTTCGAGAATCCTGGGTGGCGCCACCGGCGTGAGCACTGCTGCCAACTCGATCACGTCCGTCGTCATGACTCCCTCGCTTCACGAATTGGTCCGGCGGAGATACGCCGCCTGAACCAACGCCCCTCGTCTCGGCCGTGTGCGGCGCGCGCGTCGCCGATGCGGGACACACCGACGAAATGGCGCAAGGACACGGAGGTTCTAATGACGTTGTTATACACAACGCGGCGAGCCACCGCCAGCCCCCATTTGGGTGTCCAACTGGGGTAATCGCGTTGTTACAGTGTCGGGAGATCTCGAGGAGGCCTGCATCATGACCCGCAGCACCCGCGGACTGTTCGACCTCGATGGACGTGTGGCCATCGTCACCGGCTCGACGAAGGGCATCGGGCGGGCCATGGTCGAGGGCTTGGCCTCAGCCGGCGCGACCGTCGTGGTCTCGAGCCGCAAGCAGGACGCCTGCGACACCGTGGCGACCGAGGTCGAACAGGCCACGGGTTCGAAGGCGGTGGGGATGGCGTGTCACGTCGGTGACTGGGACGCCGTGGGCGGATTCATCTCCGATGTCCAAGCCCGTTTCGGTCGAATCGACGTGCTGGTGAACAATGCCGGCATCAACCCCGCACGTATTGGGCCTGCTGATATGACGCTCGAGTTCTGGCGCAAGGTGTTCGCCGTCAACGTCGAAGGCCCGCTGCGGACCGGGCAGCTGGTCGCCCCGATCATGCGCGAGCAGGGGGGCGGCAGCATCATCAACATCGCGTCGATGGCGGGATATTCGGGTGGGGCGAGCATCTGCGCCTACGCCTCGTCCAAAGCCGCCCTGATCAACCTGACCAAGAGCCAGGCTCAGGAGTGGGCGTCCTGGAAGGTGCGCGTCAACGTTCTCGCCCCAGGTCCCTTCATCAGCGAGATGATGGAGGGTGCCGAGAAGAGCTCGCCCGGCTTCATTGAAATGGTGGCTTCGGGAACGCTCCAAAAGCGGGTGGCCCACCCGTCAGAGATCGTCGGACCCGTCCTCTACCTGGCCAGCGATGCCTCCTCCTTCGTCACCGGTGACGAGATCTCCGTCAGCGGAGGCATGCAGAAGTAATAACCGCCGGACCGCCCGCTGCGGGCACGGCGGTACGTACGATGGTGGTGACCATGGCCCGATCAAAGAGTTCCGTGACGTCGACCGGCGACAACCGGACCCGTTTGCTCTATGCGAGCGCCGACTTATTCGTCGCTGAGGGGTACGCCCGCGTCTCGGTGCGAGACCTGGCACGACGGCTGGATCTGACTACGGGCGCCATCTACTCGAACTTCCGCTCCAAAGGAGACCTTCTCGCCGAAGTTCTGGAGGTGTGCGTACGCGAGGACATGGAACGTGACGTTCCCGATCGCGACGCCGAGGGGTCTGATGTGGCGCTGCCGGACTTCGTGCGCCAGAGCTTTCGCCGACTCGAACAGCGTTCCGCCATGCGCGCACTTCTGCTCGAGGCGGCGGCGGCGGCACGAACCGATCCGGCTCTTCGGGATCGGCTGCGACCATCGCTCGGCACCTTGCTCGAGCGATGGGTCGCAGACTATCGAGACTGGCAGCACGTTCGTCACGTCGATCATCATGTCGAAATCGACGGACTCGTCCGCTCGCTGTGGTCGATCGAGCTCGGCCTTGGTGCGCTCGAGGCACAGGGCGCGCTGTGGATCGCTCCAGAAGGCATTGCCACCTTCGTCGGCGACTTCCTGGACTCTCTCGAGAACTCTGAAGGTCCGCGCCGGTCAGTGCGCCAGCCCGCGTCAGCACCACAAACTCACCCGCCTTCCACCGAACCGGTCGGGACGACTCGGTCGCTGGTTCCCATGTCAGGTCTGCGAGACTCGCCGAAGGCTGTGGCGACGCAGTCGCGCCTCGTCGAGACTGCGCTCGAGTTGTTCACCCAGCAGGGCTATGCGACGGTGACGGTCCGCGACATCGCGCGGGCGGCCTCTATGACTACCGGGTCGATCTATGGCAACTTCTCGAACAAGGCAAATCTGCTCGTCGAGGTGATCGAGGCACGGATCGCCGAGGATCTCGAGGACTTGCCATCCGACCTAGTCGCGTTCGGCTCACCGGCCGACTTGGTCGAGTTCAACTTCGCAGCCACCTCGAATCGCCAACAGCTTCGCGCCCTCGTCGTCGAGGGGGCGGCTGCGGCGCGCGCGGACAGCGGGATCCAAACACGCTTGGCAGAAGTACATCGCCGACACCTCGAAACTTGGGCCGAGGGATTGCAGGAGTGGGTGGCCCAGGCACCGGCGGAGGCACACGTCGATACCATGACCGCGGTCAGCGTGGTCTGGTGCGCAGAGCTGGGGCTCGGGTTGATGGAGGCTCTCGACTTGCGGACACCGACACCTGGTGCGCTCGCAGACACCTTCGGTGCCATGTTCCGCATCGCCGGACTGGGCGAGCCTCTCGGGCGCACGCGTCGACGCCGGACCAACCGCTCGTAGGAAGCGGAAGCCAAATGCTGAGGTGGGTGCTTCCATCCGCCTCAATCCGCCAGCGCTGCCCCATCCAACCCGCGTACGACGAGGCCCATCTCCTCGATCAGATCGAGGCTGACCAGGGACAAACCAGTCCGCTCCGCCGGACAGTCGCAGAGCGCGACCACGGCTTCCACCATCTCTTCCATAGATTCGATCTGATCCGGAGCGAGTGCTGCTCCGGTGAACACCTCCGCCCCCTCGCTCATCACCGCCACGCGAGGCTCAATCGTGTTGACCCTCACGCCTCTTCCGTACAGCTCGGCAGCAAGCGCATTCGAAACTCGATTGAGTGCGGCCTTCGATGCTCCATAGATCCCCGTCGTCGTGCCCAGGGCGCCCAACGTGAACGGAGGCGACCACGGACGTGCCGTTGCGCTGGACACGTTGACGATCCAACCCTCGCCCCGCTCGAGCATGGCGGGCAGGACGTCTTGGGCCAGATCGAGCGGTGCGTGCACGTTGACCTCAAAGGTGAGACGCCGGCGTTTGAGGGGGAAATCCTCCATGGGCTGGTAGATGGCCGCGGCGGCGTTGTTGACCAGGATGTCGACGGGTCCCCCAAGCCCAGACACGGCACTCGACACGATGGTCGCCCGGTCAGCGGGTTCGGTGAGGTCGGCCGTGATGGGCACGACCGCAACCCCGTACGCCTCGATTCGTGCGGCGGTGTCTCGAAGAGAGCCCGAGAGGGTGTCGTGATGCTCGGCCGTACGAGCGGTGATGGCGACCGCCGCTCCTTCGGCCGCCAGACGCTGAGCCACTGCCGCACCGATGCCTCGACTAGCACCGGTCACCAGCGCGCGGCGCCCAGCGAAGCGCCGTCCCGAGCTTTTCATGCCTTGCTGAAGGCGGGTGAACGGTTTCCCTCGGGAATGCCCTCGAAGGGGACCGACAGCTCTTCGTAGGTAGGGCCAACCCGATCGGCGACGGGTCGAAGCTTGTCGAGGTCGAAGCCGTACACGTCGGCCGCCGTGCCGGCGAGGAGCCGCTGAAGCTCTTCCCGGTCGGTGCCGGCGAAGGCCCGCCGGATCCCCTCCCGCGTATGGGGATAGGTCGCTTCGTCGTGGGGATAGTCACTCCCCCACATGAATCGGTTCACGCCGATGTCACGGCGAGCGGCGGCCTCACTGGGTGAGGGGAAGCTGACCCCGACCCGGCAATTCTGGGCGAAATACTCGCTCGGCTTGCGGGGAAGCACCCGGTCGGGGTCGTACGTGAGCTCTCCGATGCGCCCGTGCTTCTTCATCTGGGCGTGGTACGAGTCGAGCTGGGCCAACATCGGCTTGATCCACGACGCACCCTGCTCGGTGAGCACGAAGCGGAGTCGGGGGAACCGCTCGAAGGCGCCGCCGACGATCATCTGGGCCAGGGGTCGGCGCGAGAAAAATGTCAACTCCGCCAGCCAGAGGACACCTGCCGCATCGTAGGGCCCGTAGTCGGGCATCCCGCCTCCCCCCGAATGGGTGTTGACCACCACGCCGAGCTCCTCGCACACCGCCCACAGCGGGTCGTAGTCGGGCGCGTAGAGTGGCTTGAGGTGTTTCATGTCATCCGGAACCGGCCCGATGAGCACGCCTCCCCGCAGCCCGTGTTCATGGCACCACTGCACCTCGGCAATGGCGTCGTCGAGGTCGTTCAGGAAGATCTGACCGATCCCGGCTCGGCGATCGGCCTGTCCGGCACACCAGTCGGCCAGCCAGCGATTGTGGGCCCGAATGCCAGCCAGTCGGAGCTCGTACTCCGCCGACGCGGGTGGCCGGGCCACCACGATTCCCGTCGGGAAGAAGGGCGGAATGGTATTGGGGAAGATGACCTCGGCCACCACGCCGTCCTCCTCGAGTTCGGCCATGCGGCGATGGTCGTTCCAATTCCGGTCACGCGTTCCACTAGTGAGATCCTTGAACGGGTTGGCGTACGCAGCGCGCCACGCGTCGAACTGGTCGACGTACTTGGATTCGAGGTACTCGCGGTACTGGTCGTGATTGCCTCCGGCGTGCCCGTCGGCCGAGATGATGACCAGGTGATCTGACCCAATGACAGTGCTCATAATAGGAACTTCTCTGCGGTCTCCCAGATGTAGTCGATGTCGTCGTCGTCCAGACCGTGGTTCGAGGGCAGCACCAGGCCGTGCTCCATGACCTCGTCCGCGTTCGGCAGCCCGTCGGCCGGCAACCGGAAGGGGACGTCACGGAAGGCCGGCTGTCGGGTGGCGTTGCCGGTCCAGACCATCCGCGTGTCGATGCCGTTGCGCTCCATGTGTTGCTGGAACTCGGAGCGCCGCACCCCGGATTCGGACCGGATCATGACGGGGAACATGTGCCAGGCCGTGTCGAGTTCGGCCGTCGTGCGCGCCACCCGGAAGACGTCGAGCCGCTGCGAGAAGTGGGAGTGGAGGCGCTCGAAGTTGCGCTTGCGCTGCGCCAAGTTCTCGTCGAGCTTCCCGAGCTGCACCAGCCCGAAGGCCGCCGAGAGCTCGGAGGGTTCGAAGTTCCATCCCACCTCGTCGAAGATGAACAGGTTGTCGTACTCGAGGTCGCCATCGATGGACGAGAAGAACCGGCTGCCCGTCCCCTTGCGCGACCCGAACAGTTGCACCTCCGAGCGCCGACCCCAGCGACGGAGCAAGAGGCAACGATCGGCGAGGTCGTCGTCGTCCACGCAGATCATCCCCCCGGTGCCGGCGGCAGTGATGATGTGACTGAGTGCGAACGAGGTGACCGAGATGTCCGACCGGGTCCCGGTTGGCGTGCCCCGGAGTGTCGAGCCCAGAGCGTCACAGGAGTCCTCGACCACGGCAAGCCCGTGCTCGTCGGCGACGGCGCGCAGGACGTCCCAATCGGGGACGTTCCCGATCAGGTTGGGCACGAGGACGGCGCGAGTGCGCGGGCTGATCATCTCGGCCACCCGGGTCACGTCGACGTTGTACGTATCGGGCTCGACATCGACAAAGGACGGGATCACCCCCGAGCGGACCAGTGGAGCCACGTCGGTCGAGAAGGTGACCGCCGAGGTGATGACCTCGTCCCCAGGCGAGAGCCCGAGCAGCTCGACGGCCAGGTACAGCGCGGAGGACCCGGAATTGCACATGATGCCGCGGCGTTTGCCAAAGAGCGCAGCGACCTCTCGTTCAAATGCGCGGACGTTCGTGCCGATGCGCAGGGCCTGGGGTCCCCCGGCGAGAACCCCGGTCACGGCAGCGATCTCGCGGTCATCGTGCACGGACCCGGCGTAGGGAATGCGGCGCTTCCCACTCATGAGCGGCGCTCGAGGTTGAAGACACGAACCGCGTTCTCACGCAGGAACTTCGGCCACACGTGGTCGCGGAACGGAACGTCAGGCAACTCGGTGAAGATGCGGGCGAGATCGAGGCCCATCGGGAAATACCCGGCGTACATGATCTTGTCGGCGCCCCGGGTGTTGGCGTAGTCGACAATGGCCTTCGGGTAGTACTTGGGCGCGAACGCGGACGTCATATAGAAGAGTCCCGGCCACTTGAGCATGAGCTTGACCGCCAGCTCCTCCCAGGGCTCTGCGCCGTGCCGCATCACGACACGTAGCTCAGGGAAGTCGTAACAGACCTGGTCGAAATGCATCACGTTCTGGCACTCCGAGGGAACGCGCGGCCCTGCGATGCCTGCATTGACGACGATCGGAATGTCGAGATCGATGCATGTCTGGTAGATCGGGTAGTAGCAGCGGTCACTGACGGGCACCTGGGGATTGCAGCCAGCGGGGAAGGTGGTGACCGCCACGACTCCGTGCTCCGCGTGGGCGGAGCGGATGCGCCGGACCGTCGTGGTGATTTCGTTCGGGTCGACTTCCAGGCTGGCGACGAAGCGGTCAGGGTGGCGTCGCAACGCGTCCAGTGTCGCCTCGTTGCCCAGGCCCACCATCCCGATGGCGATCCCGTGTTGATCCATTGCGGCCAGGGTCACCCCTACCGAGTCGGCCTGGTCTTCCAACTGGTTGGGGACATCCTTGAACATGTACTCGGCGGGAAACTCCATCGACTGGCTCTCCGCATCCTTTGCCACGGCCCGCAGGTGCGCGTAGTGCCGGCGCGGGTCAGCGCTGGGGAACCCGATCATTAGGTCGACCACTCCGATTCCCCCGGGAATCGTGGTCATGCTGCGCCTTCCGGACCTTCGTTGCGGTAGGCCACCTTTCGCATGCCCTCCACGAGCCGCGGCAAGAGCTCAGCCAACCGTCGGCGATCGGCTTCCGACCAGTCAGCCAGCACGTCGGCCATGTGGCGACCCATGACCACGCCGAGCCGCTGACGGGTCTCTGCACCCCGGGGCGTCACCCGGACGATGACGGCGCGCCCATCTCCAGAATCCCGTTCACGCTTGACCAGTCCGTCTTGCTCGAGCGCCGCAACCTGGCGGCCGGTGGCGGCGGGGTCCATGTCGGTCAGCCGTGCAAGCTCTCCGATCTGGATGCCGGGCTCGGACTCTTGAATGCGGCGCAGGAGCTGGAAGCCAGGCTGAGAGATCACCACGCCCGCCGCCGCCGATCGTCGACTGTGAACCTTACGGCTGGCGTTCAACCGGAACAACTGCTCGAGGGCTCGCTCGATCGTGCCGAGCTCGTCCTCGTGACGGGTAACAGATTCCAGTTTCGCCACGGCCACATCCTAGAGATAATTGTAAGATTCTGTCAACTAATGCACCCGCGCGCCGTTCTGTGGCTCCCGGCAGTGGTTCTGGGCGTTGGCAGCACCCGGTTCTGCACCGTCCCTGACGCCGAGCCGCCACATGCGAACCCCGCTGTCACGTGGGGGTGGGACGAGGTGTCCTCAGAAGAGTTCAAAGCGAGTGGCCTCGCTGAAGACCTGAGAGTCAGTGAAGTCGAGGACCACCTCCATCTCAGCGAACCGCAGCCGCCCATCCTCAAGTCGGGCTGCGCCCACCACGACCCCGCTCGCCAGAGGCGACACGCCCATGCCCACGATCTGTGTCACGAAGATGTATGACCGGAATGTGCACTCGTGCTGGTCACCGGAGACAACGTGAACGTTGGTCCCGTTGTGCCGCAGCGGATACGGGCTTTCGTTTCGATGCTGCGTGTTCCACGCCACCACCGCGTCGCGCCCGCGAACGTCAGCGGTGACGAATTCCTCGAACGGAGTGGCCCGCGAGTCGCTTCTGCACGAGAAGTGAGCGTCGGTGGTGAAGTAGGACGGCCATGCATCGAAGTCCGCCTGGTCGTAATCGAACCACCAAGCCGACACGAGTTCTTGCACTTCACCGATCGAGATCATCTCTGTCTCCCCCAACTGGCAAACCGACAGGTCGCTGCGGCGGACGATCTACCGTCGCGTTCTGGCACTGGCCTCTGTTCAACGGCGTCGATCGTATCGACGGGATAACGTTGTTACAAGCGCAGGGGCCGCAACCCAAGCCGCACCTACGGGGCGTGACCGATGGCCGTCGGCGGCGGCGGAGCCGCCGCCGACGGCGAGCGCGGCTTGAAGCAGTAGAGAAAACCTCTGACATTTCGTCTGGGAGACGGTCGTCTGGGAGACGGGAGACAGAGGGAGACGGACGGGACACAGAAGGGGAGCTGGTCGGTGCTCAGGAGTCTGACGCGGTTGCTTCGATCTGCTCCCTGCACCATCGGGTTCCGACGAGAAGACGAAGGCAGAATCGCTCAACGAAAGGGTCGAAGAGCAAGCGCACGAGCTGAACCCACCGCACGCAGTGGCGCGGCGGCGGCAGCGGTCTCGATGGCGCTGGAGCTCGTCTATGGACCCCTTGTCGAGCGCGATCCGACGAGAGGCGTGCGTCTTGGTGTCCTTCTCGACGAGCTCCGATCCCCGGCCCTCGACCAGGGCACGAGCAATGAGCACTGTCCCCGCGCCGAGGTCGACGTCGGACCATCGCAGCGCGCACACCTCGCCCCGCGAGCCCCGTGGTCGCGGCCAGCAAGAGGAAACAGCCCAGTTCCGGATCGGAGGCCTCGGCCGCCGACCGTGAGCTCCAGGACACCCTGAGGCTCGGGCGGGTTCACGCTCCGGGACGGCACGCTCGGTGGAGATGCCAGTGCCGCCGGGTTGGCCGCGATCCAGCCCCACCGATGGGCTTGATTGAGGGCTCGACGGATGATCGTGTGCGTCTGGCGGACCGTAGCCGGGGAGAGCGGACCCTCCTGCTCGCCCCCGCTCTCCCGAAGCTGCGCATAGAACCTGTCCAGCTGGTGCGTCCTCAGCTTGTTCAACGGGACCTTGCCGATGGTGGGACGGATGTAGCTCCGGATGATGCGTTCGTAGCCACGAAGGGTCGAGGGAGAGAGGTCCTCACGGGCCAGGTCGAGCCACCGCTCGATCAAATCTGCGAGGGTCGTGTCGCCGGCTCCGTGTCCGCCACCTGAGACCTGCGTCACGAAGCGGGCGAGCTCGGCCTCGGCTTCACGTTTGCCACCGCGAAAGGTGCGTGTCTTGTACTTCTGTCGCCCGGTGACGGGATCCACGCCGACGTACGCGCGCAGCTCCCAGGCATCTCCCCGCCGGCGCATGTGACCTCTCACACGAACCTCCTCGAGCGCCTCAGAAAACGTACGGATCAACGTCGACGGAGAAGCGGTAGCACCCAGCAGCATAGAGGGCGGTTTCGACGGTAGGTCGTCCCCCGAAAGCGGCGATGCGTTTGCTGGTGGGCCGCCCGGGTCTCGATCCCGGCACCTTGGGATGAAAAGGAAGGGCCCGATCGTCCAGCCCATCCGGCTAACTCCATCTTGCCAGTTCAGATTGGGTCCAGTGGCCATCGGGCGTCTCAGAGTCGCTGAGCCCGCTGATATGAGTGGCAACGTAGTAGCAAATCTCCCTTCATTAGACCCGGGAGCGATGCAGAACCGACCCTACGGTGCCACCCTGAGCGATCCGTGGAGACCATGACGGCGAACCATGGATATTGCTGGTTCAGGCCCTCGTCGAGAAGGTTGGCGCAGGATCCGAACGGTGCTACTTACTCCTCCAGTCATCCTGATTGTCACTCTCACGCGGCTCTTCGTGATCGGCGTCTTCGTAGCACTCTCCGCAGGGGTCGCGCGCAGTGGGTATTCACACTACAGAGATCGTAGAAGCCGTGTGGGTTCTCGGAACAACGGCCATCAGGCCGCCCTCGGGGGTTTCGCCCAAATGTTGTTGCAACGCTCACACACCTCCTTGGGCACCATGCCGACCCGCATAAGGACCGCGAAGACCTTGCACCCGAGGCAAAGCCCCAGCGCCGACTCCAAAAGGGCAGCCACAACCAAGAGCCCCAAGACGGCTTGGGCCGCGCCCCAGTAACCCAGAGCCGTGAGGACGACGGCAGAGAGGGAGAACACCACGCCTATGCCTTGCGCGAAACGCTTCGGTGGTCCGGGCACGGGGCGCTCGGCTACGCCAAGTCTCGGCGTGATCACTCTCGTTACCAGCTGACCGAGAGGGCTCAGGCTCGGTCCGGTGAGCACCCGCGCCACGAAGCCGTAGGCGATGACAACGGTCGCCCACTTGAGGTTCAGAGCGATGGTGAGCACCGCCATGATTACGACGCCACCGGCCACGAGTCGGGCCGAAACCTCGTTGACGGGGTTGGGGAAGGAGAACAGCGACCGGACCCTGCTCGGAGTCCTGGTAGTCGTCTTCGTCATTGTCATGCTCCTTTCAGCTCGAGGTCGTCGCATTGCTGCTACGACTCCATCGCCACGTCCCGATGGGCTACAAGCCCGACCCCCCGACCCAATCCGCAAGGATCAGCTGGCGCGTTAAGGCTCCAGCAGACTCCTGCCTTTCCCGCCTCATTTGGCGGGGGAAAAGGTGCCCGCCAGGTGCCAGTACCCGGTGAACCCGTTGAAGGGCCCGCCCACGACCTGGCTCGTCCACGTGATGAAGAAGGCACGGGTCTTGGCGTTGTAGGTGCCCGAGAGCGGCGCCGTCAGACCGGGGTCCGAGCCACCCGGCTTGGGCGAGCCCTGGTTGAAGTAGAGCTTGTTCCACGAGGCCGACCAGGCCTCGACCTGCCCGGACAATTTGCCCTTCTTGACGCTGATTGCCGGCGGGGGCGCGTTGAGGCCGGTCTGGGGGTCCTTCTGGTCGGTGGCAATGGAGAAGTCGATGGCGGTGAAGGACTGCGGCTGCACGATGCTGGCGGCGAGCGCTCCACCCTGCGCGCTGAAGGCGGGCGTGGGATTCGGCTGATACTTGCCGGCGACGAGGCCGCCCTGGGTGCCCGGCACAAGCAACGTGTACTGCTTGTTCACGCACGTCGAGTCGGGGTTGTCGAAGAACTTGCCGTTCGCCACGGTCCCACCTGGGAAGATCATTTCGAAGTACGTCCCGCTCACCGCGGTGCCGGAACACGCTCCGGGCTGGAGCTTGAACGTGCCAACGAGCGCATGGCGATCCCCGGTTGCCGCGTCGGCCGGATCGGAGACCAGTTCGCTGGCTCCCATCGCGATCGACGACACCAGGACGGACAAGGTGAGAAGACGACGGATCATGACACTCCTTCATTGATGGAAGCTGCATTGGCGGGGACTGGCTCCCCGGGCGTCTCGACGAGCACCGACCTCGGCCGGCTGGCGCCGGCGGCCAGGGCCAGGGCGGCCACCAGCACGCCGGGGAGCACGAAGAACCATGGGAAGAGTGGGAAGGACGGAAGGCTGGCTATGGCCTGATAGTTGGCCACGTTGTCGCTCATGGCCCCGATCATCGGGGTCATGTCGTTGAGGATGTGCACCCAGTCCGCGTCGAGGGTGGACACGGCCGGGAACTTGGCGGCAATCTCGGCGGGGCTGAGCCCCGACTTCTCGAGGGCAGGGACGACCTCCAGGCGGATCGCGCCCTGCCCGACGGCCATGGAGCCGAAGTCGCCCTGAATCTGTTGCACGTTCTGCGTCGTCTCGATGTTCTCGAACGCGGTCATCATGTGGCCGCCGTCGGGAGCACGCTGGAACATCTGGAAGAGGCCCGGAGCTGCGATCAGGCCGAGCCCCAATGCGACGAGTGCCCAGCGGCCACGACGCCAGCGGGCCGGGCGCACAAGCGCAGCGGTGGCACACACGGTGATGAGCACGCCTGGGATCACGAAAAACCACGGGAACAGCTTGAAGCTCGGCAGGGCGGCCACGGCGAGGTAGTTGCCGAGGTTCCCCTGCACCCGGTTCATGAGCCCTGTCATCTTCGAGTCGATCGACGGCCACTGTTGGTCGAACGAAACGAAAGTGGGGTACTCGTCCTCGAACGCAAACCGGTTGGCCGTACCGGCGCCAAGGTATGCAGCCACGGTCGTATCGGTCTGATGCACACCGTCGTTGATCTGCTGGAGCTCGGACCGGTAGCCGTTGAGCCGGGCCGTCGTCATGAACGGCCTGAAACCGGCGATCATCACGGCTCCCTTGGGTGCCCTGTTGAACATGTTGAACGCGAATGGCATCACCACCAGTGCGATACCGATGACGGCGACGCCCACCAGCGCCCAGCGCCGGACGGGCGCTCCTCCCCTGGAGTCCTGGTCTTCAGCCGATGTCGTCATTCAATGGTCCGTCGTCACTCAGTGTGAGATATTATACAAATCAGATCTTATTAGTCATATTTTGAGGAGTCCGGATGAGCGGAGTGACAACAGACCGGTGGGGCGCGCCGGTCCAAAGTCGAAACGAACACGGCGTGCCGCTGTTCGACACTGCGGTCGAGGGCCTCGTGTCCCTCAGCGGAGACCCCGTCGGTGCCGTGGAAGCGACCGTGGAAGCCGACGATGACCTGGTGCTCGCACATATCCTGCGCGCCTACCTCCACCTGTATGCGACGTCGGCGGAAGGCGTGTCGAACGCCCGCAAGGTCCTCGAAGGCCTCGATGGCGTGACTCACCTCGACGAGCGTGAGGTACTCCACCTGCGTGCGGCGCGGTCCTGGGCCTCGGGCGAGTGGGACGCGGCCACGCACTTCCTCGAGCGGGCCCTGCTCCATGACTCGCGTGACCTCCTGGCCCTGAAGGTGGCGCAGGACCTGTACTTCTTCCTCGGACAGAGCAGGGAGATCAGGGGCGTCGTGGCCAGAGTGCTCGGAGCATGGCCCCCCGACCGGGCAGGGTGGGGATACGTCATGGGCATGCACGCATTCGGCCTGGAAGAGACCGGTGACTTCGAACGGGCGGAGATGTTCGCGCGTGCCGCACTCCAGAAGGAACCACGCGACACTTGGGCAACCCACGCACTGGCCCACGTATTCGAGATGCAGGGGAGGCAGGCGGAAGGGGTGGACTTCTTGGATGCCTCGTCGCAGCATTGGTCGTCGAGCTTCTTCGCCGTTCACAACTGGTGGCACTATGCGCTGTATCACCTCGAATCGGGCGATCTCGACCGCGCAATCTCCACGTACGACGGGCCCATTCGGGGTGTCCGCTCAACCGAATGGCTCGACCTGGTCGATGCCGCCTCGCTCCTGTGGCGCCTCTCGCTGTTCGGGCGCGACGTCGAGGATCGCGCTCAACTGTTGGCCGTCGACCTGGAGTCCGTGCTCGCTGACCCCGTCTACATCTTCAACGATTGGCACGCCGTCATGGTCTTCGGCCTGGTCGGCGCCCAGGACCTCAACGAGCGGGTGCTGACGGCAAACCGCCGGCACACGTCCGGTACCAACCGGCTGGTGGCCGAACAGGTGGGACTGACGTTGCTCGAAGCATTCAGCTCCTTCTCCACGGGGCGCTACGAGCGTGCGCTCGATCTCTTAGCCGAGGCGCGCCCTTTGGCGAATGCGGTCGGTGGGAGCCACGCGCAACGAGACGTCATCGATCTCACCCTCGTCGTCGCCGCCGCCCGCGCCGGGCACACCACGACTGCTCGAGCCCTGGCCACCGACCGAGTCGGCCAGAGGCCCTCTTCGGCGGCGGCCACCGAGCACCTCCTGCGGGCAAACGGGCTGTAGGCAGACCGTCCCGGGGTGCCGTCATCCAACGTGGTCCCCCGCTCCTTCGGGCCGCCGACCATGCGGTAACAGCGAGCCAGAAAGGCCGCATCTCGAGGACCCGGACTTCGACATGGGGCGGCACCTGAAGAGGGCACGTGTCGGCGGGTGGACTGTGGTCGACCGGTCCCCGGGGCACTCGGCACAGGGGCACGCCCAAAATTTTTGAAAAGGCCAGGGGCAGCGCACGAAGCGGCACCAAACCGCCACGCGCAGGCCCCGGCCGACCGACCACGAAGGGCACGGCGAACCGGCCTCAGACGTGACAACCTGCTTTGTAGCGCTAGATTACTAGAATCCCGATGGTATTAGTAACCTATAGACGTTAGGTATTCGCTGTGATCTCGGAGGCTCTGAACCGCCTGCACCTTGCCGTGGCGCTCGATGGAGCGGGATGGCACCCTGCTGCCTGGAGGGAGCCGGATGCTCGACCCCTGGAGTTGTTCTCTGCACGATATTGGGTTGATCTTGTTCAAGAGTCCGAATGGGGTCTCCTCGATTTTGTGACCATTGAGGACTCGCTGGCAGTCCAGTCCTCTCGTCGTGGCAACCTCGACGACAGGACCGACCAAGAACGCGGGCGTCTCGACGCGGTTCTCGTCGCGGCACGGATCGCGCCCCGCACGTCTGCCATCGGGATCGTTCCGGTCACCACCACGACGCATACCGAGCCGTTCCACGTCTCCAAGTCCATCGCCACCCTTGACTATGTAAGTCATGGGCGGGCCGGAATGCAGGCACGCGTGTCGGCAACCGATCTCGAGGCCCGCCAGTTCGGACGGCGCGTCATCGCGGATCCGAACTCGACCGGGCTCGGGGCGCAGCAGGGGCGGGATTCGCTTCGCGACCTCTTCGACGAGGCTGCAGATTTCATCGAGGTCTCTCGGAGACTCTGGGACAGCTGGGAAGACGACGCCGAGATCCGTGACGTGGCGACCGGGCGATTCATCGATCGGAACAAGGTGCACTACATCGACTTTGAGGGTCGATGGTTCTCGGTGAAGGGACCCTCGATCACGCCCAGGCCCCCGCAAGGCCAACCGGTCGTTTCGGTCCTTGCCCATGTCCCGCTGGCCTTCCAACTCGCAGCCCGGAGTGCCGATGTCGTCTTTACGACACCGACGAACGCGGACTCGGCCCGATCGATCGTACGTACTCTTCGCACCTACGAAGCGGACGCTTGCCGCACAGGGCAGCCCCTGAGAATATTCGCCGATCTGGTCGTCTTCCTCGACGAGGATGCTGCAATGGCCGCACGGCGAAAGAACCGACTCGACGAGCGTGATGGACGGCGGCTTCGCACCGATGCCTTCGTCTTCGTCGGTACTCCACTCGACTTGGCTGCCCTGATGGTGGAATGGCAGTCCGAAGGCATAGAAGGCTTCCGCCTTCGACCGGGGGCGATTCCTCACGACCTCGAAGCCATTACCCGCGAACTGGTGGGAGCTTTGCAGGACCGATCGGCCTTCCGCCAACACTACGAGGACCTAACACTTCGGGCCCGCCTGGGACTGCCCCGCCCGGCCAACCGCTACACGCTGACATGAGACGGGCTGCACATGTACCACTGGAGAGAGAGTGAGGATCCACCGATGACGGAACGACCCCGGCAGGTGCACCTCGCGGCACACTTTCCCGGCGTGAACAACACCACAGTGTGGAGCGATCCCGGTGCCGGGAGCCATATCGAGTTCTCTTCGTTCGTGAAGTTGGCCCAAACGGCCGAGCGGGCCAAGTTCGACTTCTTCTTTCTCGCTGAGGGGCTCCGGCTTCGCGAGCAGCGCGGCAAGATCCACGAACTTGATGTGGTAGGGCGCCCCGATACCTTCGCGGTGCTGGCCGGCCTTGCTGCCGTTACGCAGCGGATCGGACTCTCAGGCACCATCAACTCAACCTTCAACGAACCCTATGAGGTGGCCCGACAGTTCGCCTCCTTGGACCATCTCTCTGAGGGTCGCGCGGCCTGGAACGTCGTCACGTCGTGGGATGCATTCACGGGCGAGAACTTTCGGCGTGGCGGGTACCTGGCAAAAGAGGACCGATACGACCGCGCCAAGGAATTCCTCGACACGGCACGCGAGCTCTGGGATTCATGGGATGAGGGTGCGATCATCGCGGACAAGGAATCCGGGCAATTCATCATCGACTCGAGCGAGGGTGATTTTGCCCACCTCGGAAGTCAGTTCGACATCTCGGGGCGTTTCACCGTTCCCCGCTCACCGCAAGGTCATCCGGTCATCTTCCAAGCCGGCGACTCCGACACCGGTCGAGAGTTCGCGGCCGCCGATGCCGATTGCATCTTCACGAGGCACGGGTCGATCGAGGCAGGACAGCTCTTCTATCAGGATGTGAAGGGCCGTCTGGCACGCTACGGACGTTCGCCGGGAGACCTCAAGATCCTTCCCGCCGCAACCTTCGTTCTCGGTGACACGGAGGCCGATGCCATGGAGCGTTCCGCAATCATCCGGCGGCAACAGGTCAGTGGCCCGACCGCCATTCTCCTCCTGGAGCAGGTCTGGAACCGCGATCTCTCCGCATACGACCCCGATGGGCCGCTTCCGGACATTGAGCCCGATCTCACCAACCCGAGCATCGTGCAGGGCCGCGTGACCGTCTTCCGGGACCAGATGGAGACGGCCGCCAAATGGCGAAGGCTGGCTGAAGCAAAGTCCTTGTCGATAAGGGAGCTGATGATTGAGATCACGAATCCCGCCTCCTTTGTGGGCACTCCACTGCAGGTGGCGAGCCAAATCGAGAAGGCGGTAGCGCTCCGCGCCGCCGATGGGTTCATCCTGGTTCCCCACGTCACGCCAACGGGTCTCGACGAGTTCGCCGACACCGTGGTGCCCATCCTGCAGGAGCGGGATCGATTCCGTGCTGATTACGAGGGCCCAACCTTGCGTGACCATCTCGGCCTGCCGCCGGCGCGCACATCAACGAGGAACCGGACCGCCGTCGGCGCGAGCAGTTCATGACGTGCAAGCGCGTGCCCCTGGGAATCTTGGACTTGGTGCCGGTGAGCTCCGGCTCCACACCCGCTCGGGCCTTGCGAAACTCGATAGAACTCGCACGGACCGCGGAGCGACTCGGCTATCACCGCTACTGGTTCGCCGAGCATCACCTGAACCCCGGGGTCGCCGGCTCGTCGCCGGCGCTCTTGATAGCCATGGCGGCCGCGGCAACCGAACGTATCCGCCTGGGATCCGGCGGGGTGCAGAGCGGCCATCGGACCGCCCTCTCAGTGGTCGAGGAGTTCGGCCTCCTCGATGCCATGTACCCAGGACGCATCGACCTGGGCATCGGTCGCTCAGGTGGACGGAACTTCTTCCGAGATCGACTGGCCGCGTCCTCCAGGGCAAAAATGGGAAACCGACCGTCACCTGAACCTCGACGCACAGAGAACGGACTGCTGATCCCCGCTCCCCCCTCGCTGCGGGGTCTTGCCCAGGCGCCAAGGATTGCCTTGACGGCGGACCTCCTCCAGCAGGAGAACGCCGAGTCCGCCGACTACGGAGATCTCATCCAGAACATTCTGGGGTTGCTGCACGGCAGCTACCGTTCCAGCGACGGCCTCGACCCGCATCCGGTGCCCGGGACGGGAGCAGACGTCGAACCGTGGGTCCTCGGCAGCAGTGCGGGCGAGAGCGCCGAGGTTGCCGGTCGGTTGGGTGTTCGATTCGCCGCCAGCTATCACATCAGCCCGGCCACAGCCCTAGAGGCCGCCGAGGCGTACCGGAAGGCCTTCGTCCCGTCGCAAGACCTCGATCGCCCCTATGTGGCGGTCTCCGCCGACGTCGTGGTCGGTCCCGATGACGAGAGTGCCAAGGGGCTGGCCGCCGGCTACGGACTCTGGGTGAGGAGCATTCGAAAGGGTGAGGGAGCGATCCCGTTCCCCGGTCCCGATGAGACGGGCAGGCACAGCTGGAACGATGACGATCGCGCCCTCGTGCGCGATCGAGTCGACACACAGTTCGTCGGTTCCCCGGAGACGGTGGCGCGCCAACTGACGCTGCTCCAGGACGCGGTCGACGCCGACGAGCTCATCGTGACCACGATCACGCACTGCCATGCGGACCGGAGCCGGTCCTTTTCCCTTCTCGCGAAGGAATGGTTCGGCGACCACTCTGTCTCCGGGACACGGATGGTCGAAAGTCTCCACCGGTAGGGTCGTTCGATCGTCAATCGACGCGACACGTGGCGCCGATCGTTTGACCGATGTTCATTCTCTGACCTCGGTGCCGCCTGACAACGGGCTTTCGCCGCTTATTGCGACGGCGATTGAACGAGAGCAAAATCAACGAGCCGGCGCTGGCGAAACCCGAGGGCTTCGTACACTCGGCGAGCCCTTTCATTCGACGCCGCCACATGCAGAAACGGTCGTCTCCCCTCCTCGAGAATCCCTGACGCAACGTGATACGAGAGGGCCGAAGCGAGACCCTGACCTTGGACGTCAGGATGGGTGCACACGGCGGACACCTCCGTGAACCCGTCGAGGTGCAGTCGCTCACCGGCCATGGCGACCAGGCGCTCGCCCTGAAAGTGTCCGTAATAGCGACCCAACTCAACGGTGGCTGATCGGAACGGTCCCGGCCTGGTGATTGCCGCGAGTTCGAGCATCTGGGGCGCATCGTCAGCGGTCAAAAGTCGCAACGCCACCGGCTTGACGGCAGTGAGTCGATCCCGATCGATGATCATTTGGCGCCCCTCACCCCGCTCCCTCAGGTCCCACCCTCCCGGCAGGACGGTCGGGATGTCGGCGCAGAAGAGGACGCAAGTGCGCTCGTGACCCACCAAGGTGGTCAGATCGCGCCAGGCCTCTTCGTCAAGGCTCTCCATAGCCGCAAACGGCGAGGCATCACGTCGGTAGCACGCCGCGCGCCCGCGCACCTCGGCATGCTGTCGGTGGTATGAGGTCAAGGACCACCAGACGGCGTTGTCGAGAAGCTGGTGACGATCCACCATCAGCCGATCAAACTCCTGTTCGAAAAAGTGGAAATGGCTGTCCACCTTGAGGTAGGGGCCACGCTCGGAGGTCGCACAGGGAGGCATTCGAACATCCCGCCTTCTGATTCATAGAGCGATTCCGATCGTCCAGCCGGGCAAGGGCGCCGCCATAGGCCACTTCTGCCGCGCCAACTGGGGCCAATCAACCACCGCCGCACTGACAGGTACCGCCTGACGGAAAACGGATCGGGGCTGCCCGAAGCAATTCTCTCTAAAATGGATGTGCTTCATCACCTTTTGCTAGGTTATGCGCGTGGCCGACGGTTCGACAGATGCGGTTGCACCCAGAAAAGGACAGACGACTGCCACGTCGATGAGCGTTGAGGACCTGATGTTCCTCGATGACCTCCGGGCGCTCGGCCTTCCCTGGATCGACAGACTTGTTGGCCCCTGCGCCTCCCACGATGACGTGGAGAGGGTCTGGACCTTTATCCGGATGTGGGGTCCAGACTACGAGGATGCCATGGACGTGCTCCAGCTCTCCGCCCAATTGCCATACCTGACGCAAGAGGTCGAGAGAATCCTGTCCATGATGCGGCACTGCGAGAACTACCGGTCGTGAAGGCTTCGGTCTCGGAAATTCGACAAGGGCGGTGCGCAGCAAGGTCCGGGGCTGTCCTCTCGTCAATCCGGGGCCTTCGCCCTGCCGGGAAGGTTCAGTAGACGTTGGGGAGGAGCCGCAGCGCCTCGGTGCTGAAGGCCCACAGGACGGCAAAGAGCACGGGTGCGCCGACTAGCCACGTGCGCAACAGGCCCCAGTAGGACCACAGCCACCAGCACGCCGCAGACCCCGCGAGGAGCAGCCCGAACCAGAGCACCACGAATGGCAACGCGTCTGGGTCGCCGTAGCCGGGCAACTCCGATCGGGTCACGGAGTGCGGCTGCCCGTGGGGAGCCGGGGCGACACGGCCCTGCAGCTTTGCGTACGCGTAGACGACATGGCCCGGTGTGAACCCTCCCTGCGCGGCAACCCCGCCCGAGGTGCCGAGAAGCAAGAACCCCGAAGTGGAGGGCACCGTCGGGAGCCGACCGCCGTTCACGAGGCGGCCCTCCACGGTGAAGCGGAACCTGCCCTGGCCGGTACGGACCGTGATGACGTCCCCGCGACGGAGCCGCGTCAACTGCCCGAAGGGCGCCCCCGCCGTGGTGCTCTTACCGAGGACGACCGCCGCGCCGGCCTGACCCGGCAACGGTGTGTCCGGCAGGTGGCCCGGACCCGCCAGCAAGTCGCCCGACGACGTGCCCTCGACGACCACCACATCGCGCAGGCCGGCCTGGGGCGAATTCAGCAGCGCCACTGGGGAGCCGGCGGGGATCACGCCGCCGATCCAGGGCGCGACCGGGCTGGACGGGCTCAGCAGCCCGCGCATGGAGGAGTAGAGCTGATGCTGGCTCCGCTGCTCCTGCAAGCCGCTGAGGCCGTACGCGAAAGCCCCGAAGAAGAGTGCGGCCACGCTCAGCACCATCACGAGCGCCAGCAGGACCGACACGATTCCGAGAGCTGGAGGTCCGCTCTTGGGCTTCTTGGGCGCACGCGGGACCTCTGCCATCTCCGCCTGCTCTGCCTCTTGCGGCGGGGCTTCGACGACATCGATCACCATTTGCCGCGTCGCCGTCCCAGGCGGTAGGTCAGGGGCACGCTCATGACCCCGAGCGCGGCCAGCCCGAACAGCAGGGCCACGGGGAACCCGGACGTCCACAGCAGCTCCGCCGGCCGGAGGATGCTCGAGACCATCTGGATCGGGGCGGCGCGGTGTCCGCTCCCCCCAGCGTGGGCATGCGGCGCCGACGACGCAGACGACAGGCTGGACAAGAGTGGCAACTCGAAGCCGAGGTCGCCCGAGGGTAGGTCCTGGTCGGAGCCTGAGGGCCCTGCACCCGCCGCCGCCGGCGGCGCCGCTCCAGCCGCCGGGGCGGGAGGCGACGACCCACTGGACGCGAGCGAGGGCACCTTGCCGTTCTGGGCCGCCACGTCCTGGGCGGCGGCCTCCGTGTAATCGACCATCGCCCCCAGCCCGTCGGCCGTCGTCATCGGGAGGTAGCCCGGAGGGAGCTGGCCCACCCCCAAGCCCGGGGTCTGACCGGTCGTGGCCGCGAACTGCAGGAACGAGGCGTACTCCTGCGCATCGGTCGCCGGCAGCCCGCTGGTCGGGATGGCGGCGTAGACGACCATTGTGCCCGGATAGGCCGAGGCGCCGGCGGACTGCTGGAAGGCCACGTAGGGAATCGGCCAGGTGCCCGAGGATGGAACGGGTGAGAGCAGGTTCGTAGCCGCCCCGAGCGAGAGGCCATTTGGGGCGACGAACGTGTCGGCCGTCGTTTGCAGTGCGGCGGACTGCAGCAAATAGCGCTGGTCGTCGGCCAGCGGCGTGATCCCGATCATGAACCGACTGCCCACGGTCTGCTGCCCGTCGGTCGTCAGTTTCTCGCCTACCGGCGAGCCAGCGGTGGGCTGGTCGCACTGCGTCGTCGAGTTGGGCTCGTTGTACTGCAGCGACTCGCTGATGTCAGCCAGGTTGGCCAAGGGCGCGGCCATGAGGGGCTGGTACGGAACGGGGTCGTTGAGAAGGCAGTCGTTGTCGTCGGTCTGGTAGTAGGTCGTCGGCTCGAAGGTGGAGAGCAGCGGCCACTGGTCCACGGGCAGCTGGATCCCTTTGTACGCGGGGTTGACGACCATGCCCCACTGGTCCGGTGTGCCGTTGAGCCACGCCCGGGCGGTGGGGTCGTCGTTGATATACGTGGTCAGGGCCTCCATCACGTCGGAGTCGCTGGACACCGCCATCAGCTCTGACGCGGCCTCGGACGTTGCGCCGCTGATGATGATCGGGTTGATTCCCGGGTTCAGTGCCTGGAACTCCGGGTCCTGGGTGATATTGAGAGGGTTGTTCGCCAGCGCAGGGTCTTCCTGTTTCATGAACAGCTCCCCGGGATACGACTCGGTCAGCAGCTTGGCGAGCAGCAGTGGCGTGAGCTTGAGCGACGTGTACGGCCGTCCGTTGGCTCCATCGATGTCGTAGGAAATCGCGAAGCCCGAGATGGCCACGGGTGCGTTGACGACCGGCTTGCCGTAACCTCCGGGCTGGGCGTAGCTCGTAAACGCCGCCTCGGCGCCGCCGGTGGCCACCAGGCTGCGTGCCTCGGGTTCGCCCGTGACGACGTGCACGACCGAGAAGGCGCTCTTCCCGTTGAGACAGAAACTGGGGTCCCATTGCCCGGTTGCCTGCGTGAGCAGCTCGGAGCCGTAGATATCGATTGCGTTGTCGGCAGAAGCGCCAGTGAGGCTACAGGCGTCGGGCGGTGGGGCGAACGTGAGAGGCACTGTGATGCGGTTCCGCCAATTCGACGGGCTCCACCAAAGGCTTCCCGTCACCGCCAGGTCGGCCCCGTCGTCGGGGGCGCCGGTCTCGGCGTCGGAACCGGGCGCATAGGCACCGGTCGCCTCGCACATGGTCACGTCGGCCGGGCTCGGGGCGGGTGACACCGCGCCCGGATCGCAGCTGATGCCCATGATGGGGACCGCGACCAGCGCGCAGGACACCGTCTGGCTACAGCCGAGCGAGGCGTTCTGGTCCGACGTGAAGACGTCGAAGTCAGCGCTGCCGGTACCGTCGGTGCCCGTGACCCCGAACGTCTCGTTGCTGGGCAGCGCGGAGCCGCCGACATCGTCGGACTCCGGAGGCTCGCCCGCACAACCGGCGTTGCCGCCGTAGTAGACCTGCCCGTTCGCACTGTCGAAGGGCACCCAGCGTTGGACGGGTGCATCCTCGTCGTCCAGACACGAGGCGGGGAGGGGCGAAGGTGCACCGACGATCGCAGCCCTTTGGGCCGCCGACGCATACTCGTCGAGGCGGTACGGCGGGTACTGGTCGTCGAGGCTGTCCTGGTAGTGCTCGCTCCACGTCTGGGTCCAGCACGTCTCGGGAGTGAGCTGCTGTGCAGGACTCGCCGCAGCGGAGTCGATGCCACGGCACTCGAGCAAGACAAACGGATACTCCTCGTACTGAGCTTGCTCCGAATTCTGGTTGGCCACGATGCCGCCCGTCGGGTGCGCTCCTGACCACGACACCTGGATCTCCTGGCGGCCCTGGAGATTGGTGGTCTGGCTGACGTTGAGCGTCACCGTGCGCGAGTCGACGACCTGGTCGACCCCGTTGACAAGGAAGTCCCGTGCGGTCGTCTGCGTGGTCGCAAACGCGCCAGTGTCGCTAGCGGCCGCCCCGGCTCCGGGGCCCTGACCGAGTAGTGCCGGCACGGTGATGCCCAGAGCCAGGCCCAGTGCGGCCATGGTGGCGGCCCGGGTCCTCATGGTGCCGTCTCCTTTCGTCGCCGCGTGGCGCGGCGCCGACCGATGAGCACGGGCAGGACAAACACCGCCAGAAGCGGGAGGACCGCGTACGGTCCCCAGCGGGCCAGCGCGGACCAGGCGTGGTAGCTGGGCAGGGTGGCAGAGACGAACTCCGGCTGCGTCGTGGTCGTCGTGCGGGAGGTCACACTGCTCGCCGAGGCCGACTGAGCGGCCGCCGTGGCCCCTTTGGCGGCCGAGGCGCTGAGGCCGGCGGTGGACGCGGTGGAGGTCGCGCTGGACGGGCCCGACGCTCCGGATGCGGCCGCCGGGGCGGCGTTCTGGGTTGCGCCCGGATATGTCCCCGAGGACTCGGGCGTCGGTCCGATGCCGTTCGGCGTGACACCCGCGGCGCAGGGCCCGGCACCGACCTGGTCGCACGCCGGCGGCATCGGCGCGATGGTGGCCAGGTAGTTCGTGTCAGGCTGGCCTTCAACGAAGGTCGGGTTGTCGCACGTGTCGATGTTCATGGAGGTGAGGTCCACCCCGGGATCGGCCTGCTGGAGCTTTTGGATCTGGCCGAAGCCGGCTTCGACGAGGTTGACCGGCAGCGGCGAGTACCCGATCGGGCCGATCTCCTTCTGCCCCTGGCAGATGGAGTAGTACTCGAAGTCCGCTATCGATTGGCGCTTGGCGGTCGTGATCTTCGACTCCGGGTTGGGGTACGTCCCCGTCGGCTCGATCATGTAGACGTACGAGGACAGGGGATATGTGCGCGGATCAGGGTCGGTGTAGACGTTGTCGAGGTTCTGCAGCAGGTAATCGGGCGAGGTGGGGTCCATGTTGATCTGGGCGTCCTCGAGCGCGACCGCGACGTTGTACTGCGTCGGGAGCGTGAAGTAGCCGGCGCTGTTGAGCACTTTCACGACGGGATAGTTGACGCTGAGCGGGTAGGAGTACTCCACGTAGCCGATCGACCCGTTGGCCTGGCTGGACGACACGTAGTTCATCGCCGAGTTGGAGCCGTTCTGGGCGATCTGGTCGCCTTGGCGCGGGAAGTACTCGGTCCCCCCGGCCTGCCCGGCGAAGGGCTGCCAGATGCTCGGGAACTCGGCGGCGAAGTAGCTGGTCAACTGTTCGGTCGAGCCGGAGCCCTCCGACTGCACCACCGGGATGATGGGCAGGGATGGCAGCTGGACCCCGTTGTTGTCCTTGGTGATCTCGGGGTCGTCCCAGTTGGTGATCTGGTTCGTGAAGATCTTGGCCAGAGTCTGGCCGGAGAGCCGGAGGTTCTCGACCTGCTGCCCGTCGATCCTGATCTGGTAGGGGAAGGACGTTCCCCCTGCGGCGATGGGCAGGTAAGCGTAGGGGCGGCCCTGCGAGGTGTCCGCCACGCCGGTCGCCGGGTCGACGCCCTGGTAGCCTTCGGCCGTTACCGCGAAGTCGGATGTGCGATTGGCGAAGTCTTGACGGCCCTGCGCGTCGCCGTCGGGTGTGTAGACCACCTGGACCCCCTGCGACGCAACGTCCGCCACCCACTGGTTCACGGCGTTGGCAGCCCAGCTCGAGCCGGATCCCTGGATCAGCGCGGTGCCGGCGTCAGCCTGTGCCGCCTGCCCGCCCCCCAAGGAGGCGGGCGCAACTATCGCCCCCAGCAGGGCGGCGACGGTGAGGCCACGCCGTGCCGACCGTCTCACCGGGCCTTCCTCTCGCGAACGAGCACGCGCATGACCACGAAGAGCCCGAGCACCATGATGAGCAGCACGCTGGCGGCACCAAAGGCCCTGGTGATAGCCGTTTGCTCGTGTGTCGTGTAGGCCGTGTAGATGTAGAGGGGCAAGGAATTCATCGGCACCTGCGTCGGGTTGAACGTCAGGAAGCTCGAGGCCCCCGAGGTGATGAGGACCGCTGCCGTCTCGCCGATGCCCCGGGCGATGGCGAGGATCACGGCGGTGGCGAGGCCAGCGCTTGCGCTCGGCAGCACGATCCTCCACACGGTCTTCCAGTGCGTGGCGCCGAGCGCCTGACTGGCCTCGCGCAGTCCGCCAGGCACCACACGCAGGGCGACCTCGCCCGCCCGAGCGATGATCGGCACCATGGTCACGGCCATGGCGATGGAGGCGGCCAGGCCGCTCTTGGGCATGCCGAACTCGACGATGAGGACGACGTAGACGAAAAGGCCAGCCAGGATCTCGGGCAGCGCCGTCATCGACTCGATCACGGTCCGCACGAGGCGGGAGCCCCGGCCTCCGACCTCCATCATGTAGACGGCGGTGGCGATCCCGAGGGGCACGGAAATCGCCACTGCGATGCCCACCTCAATCACCGTCCCGACGATGGCGTGGAAGATGCCGCCCTGACTGAGCGGTGCCGTCGGTGCCACACCCGACATGTCGTGGGTGAAGAAGTTGGTGTGGACGAGGGCGCGCCAGCCCTTGAGGAACGTGTAGACGAGCGTGGTCACGAGGGCAAAGAGGACGACCGCCGCCGCCAGCCACAGCGTCACCGTGACCAAGCGCTCCACCGCGATGGGACGGGGGGTGGAGATCGAGAGCACCACCGCGTACACCACCATGAATACCAGATAGAGGCAGATCAGGAAGCCGAGTGTCCCGCTGAAGTCGAGGATGTGCTCATAGCCGATCGTCACCAGCGCCACCGACGCCAGGGCGGACCCGATCAGCGACAGCCACTCCTCGCCGGTGAGCGCGCGGCATCCGGCGCGGCCTCCGTGGCCTCGACGCCGGCGCCGGCGCCGGCCTCGGCGTCGGCTCGGGGCGTTCCTTGACGCGGGGCGGGGCTTCGATCGTCGTCATGGTCAGATCTCGGAGTTCGCGCCGCTGCGGCTGCGCCGGATGACGGTGGCCGCCACCATGTTGACGACGATGGTGATGAGGAAAAGGACGAATCCCGCGGTCAGGAGCGCAGAGAGCTGCGACTTCGTCGCGTTGCCGAAGTTCGATGCGATCAGCGCGGAGGTGGTCTGGGTCCCAGCCTCGAGGATGCGGTCCTTGACGATGAAATCGGGCGAGATGATGATGAGCACCGCTGCGGTCTCACCGAGCGCTCGACCGAGCGCCAGCATGGTCCCCCCGATGATGCCCCCCTTGGCGAAGGGCAGGACGACGGTCCTCGCCACGCCGAACCGGGTGCCGCCCAGCGCGGCGGCTGCCTCGCGCTCGCCAACAGGAGCCTGATCGAAGACGGCGCGCATCACGGCGCAGGCCAGGGGGATCGTCATCATGGAGACCGTCAAGCCGGCAACGAACACCGAGCTCGTGTACCGCGACTGCTGCCACACCGCCGCGCCGGGGTCGGTGTCCACGTGGAAGATCGGGATGAAGCCCAGATACTCGCTCATCCAGCGAGCCAGGTTGATGGCCTGGGGCTGCAGCAGGAAGAAGCCCCACAGCCCGTAGATGATGCTGGGAACGGCCGCCATGAGGTCGACCGCCGTGACCAGCCACGACTTCATGCGTCGCGGCGCGTAGTCCGAGATGAAGAGCGCGAACATCAGCGCGAGAGGGAAGCTCACCACCAGCGCCACGAGTGCGACCTCCACGGTGCCCACGAGAACGGCGGCGATCCCGATCTTGTTCAACTCCGGCTGCCAGCTAGCCGTGGTGAAGAAGCTCAGCCCGTAGTGGCGGAGGGTCGGGATCGACTGGTAGCCGAGGAAGAGCCCGATGGCGCCCGTGACGCACAGGACGAGGATGCCGATCATCCGCGCGGCACCGTGGAAGATCCGGTCCGACGGCTGGAGCTGCGCCGTGATCTGACGCGGCACAGTGGGCGGGCGAGCGGTGACAGTCACCCGAAACGGCCGTGCATGTAGTCGGCTGTGCGCGGGTCCGAGGGGTTCTCGAACAGCAGGGCCGTCGGGCCCTGCTCGACGATGCTCCCCGGGGCACCCTGTTCGGCCAGGAAGAAGGCGGCCTGCTCCGAAACCCTGGCAGCCTGTTGCATGTTGTGGGTGACGATGACGATCGTCACCCACGAGCTCAGTTCGCCAATCGTCTCTTCGATGCGGCGGGTAGAGGTGGGATCGAGCGCAGAGCACGGCTCGTCCATCAAGAGCACTTTGGGTCCCACGGCGAGGGCCCGGGCGATACACAGCCGCTGTTGTTGACCGCCCGACAAGGCTGATCCGGGCCGCCCCAACCGGTCCTTCACCTCTCCCCACAGTCCGGCCTGCACCAGGCACGACTCCACCAGCTCGGCGCGGTCGGCACGGCCGATCCTGGTGCCGTTCAGACTCAGCCCTGCCGTCACGTTGTCGGCGATCGACATCGCCGGGAACGGGTTCGGCTTCTGGAAGACCATGCCGATTTCCCGGCGGGCCTCGGTCAGCCGGAAGCCGGTGGCGTAGATGTCCTGGCCGTCGAGTAGAACGTCGCCGGCCATCTTCGCCCCTGGCACAGACTCGTGCATGCGGTTCAGGATCCGCAGGAAGGTCGACTTCCCGCACCCCGACGGGCCGATCAGCGCCGTGACGCTCCGTGGTCGCACGGCCAGGGTCACGTCGTCGAGCACCTGGGTGTCGCCGAACCAGGCGCAGACTCCCACGGCGGCGAGCGCGGCGGGTCCTCGCCAAGGATCAGCGCCCGGCGAGGACCCGCGGCGCGCTCGTGCGTGCTTCGCACCCCCAGACTTGATCGGCGTGATCCGAGCGTCGTCGGTCCCGATTGTCACGCCACTCTCCTCACGCCGATCCCGAGCCCACGATGGGCTTGTTGAGCGGCACCGCGCCGGCGGATCCGTAGAACCCGGCGTCGCCGTAGTTGAAGATCCCGCCGTCGGAGGCCACCAGCCAGTAGCCCTTGCCGTCCGGGGTGGCCGCCATGCCCACGATGGGCTTGTTGAGCGGCACCGCGCCGGCGGATCCGTAGAACCCGGCGTCGCTGTAGTTGAAGATCCCGCCGTCGGAGGCCACCAGCCAGTAGCCGCCGCCGTCCGGGGTGGCCGCCATGCCCACGATGGGCTCGTTGAGCGGCACCGCGCCGGCGGATCCGTAGAACCCGGCGTCGCCGTAGTTGAAGATCCCGCCGTCGGAGGCCACCAGCCAGTAGCCCTTGCCGTCCGGGGTGGCCGCCATGCCCACGATGGGCTTGTTGAGCGGCACCGCGCCGGCGGATCCGTAGAACCCGGCGTCGCCGTAGTTGAAGATCCCGCCGTCGGAGGCCACCAGCCAGTAGCCGCCGCCGTCCGGGGTGGCCGCCATGCCCACGATGGGCTCGTTGAGCGGCACCGCGCCGGCGGAGCCGTAGAACCCGGCGTCGCCGTAGTTGAAGATCCCGCCGTCGGAGGCCACCAGCCAGTAGCCCTTGCCGTCCGGGGTGGCCGCCATGCCCACGATGGGCTCGTTGAGCGGCACCGCGCCGGCGGAGCCGTAGAACCCGGCGTCGCCGTAGTTGAAGATCCCGCCGTCGGAGGCCACCAGCCAGTAGCCCGTCCCGGAGCGGCCGACCAGCTGGGTCAGCGTGGAGCTCGAACTCGCGCTCTGCGTGTTGCCCGAGAAGGTGGCGCTCACCATGTAGCTGCCGGGGTCGGCGAACGTCGTGTTGCAGGTCGCGACGCCAGAGCCGACTGTCACGGCGGCGCACCCGCCGATGGCGGCCCCGTCGTCGGCGAAGGCGACCGTGCCGCCCGTGCCCTGCGCACCAGTGACCGCCGCCGTGAAGGTGACCGAGGCGCCCAGCTGGGAGGGGCTGGCCGACGACGTGAGCGCGATCGACGTGGAATTGAGCGGCTCGACAGTGAAGGAGGTCGTCCCGGTCGAAGTGGCATACCCGTTGCCCGCCGCGGGGGTGAAGACCGCGCTGAGACCGTCGGTGCCCACGGGCAGGGTCGAGGTCACGATGTGGGCGGTACCGACGCTCACCGTGACGGGACCACCGATGTCGGTGGCACCGACCTTGAACTGCACCGTTCCGGTAGCGGCCGAGGGGCTGACCGTGGCCGTGAGTGTCTCGGAAGTCCCCGAGAGCTGCGGGCTGGTGGGCGAGGCTCCAAGGACGGTCGCAGTCGGGGTGAGCGGCTCGACCGTGAATGAGGCGGTGCCTGTCGAGTCCGTGTAACCGTTGCCCGCTGTGGCGGTGAAGACCGCGCTCAGGCTGTCGGTGCCCACGGGCAGGGTCGAGGTCACGATGTGGGCGGTACCGACGCTCACCGTGACCGGACCACCGATGTCGGTCGAGCCGACCTCGAACTGCACCGTGCCCGTGGCGGCTGGGGGGCTGACGGTCGCCGTGAGGGTTTCGGAGGTGCCCGAGAGCTGCGGGCTCGCCGGCGATGCCGCGAGCCCGGTCGTGGTCGGAGCCAGCGGCTCGACCGTGAACGAGGCCGTCCCCGTCGAGGTGGCATACCCGTTGCCCGCCGTCGGGGTGAAGATCGCGCTGAGACCGTCGGTGCCCACCGGCAGGGATGAGGTCTCGATGTGGGCGCTGCCCGCGCTCACCGTGACAGGGCTGCCGATGTCGGTCGAGCCGACCTCGAACTGCACCGTCCCGGTGGCCGCCGAGGGGCTGACCGTCGCCGTAAGGGTCTCGACGGCGCCCGAGAACTGTGGGCTGGTGGGCGAGGCCCCGAGCGACGTGATCGTCGGGATCGGGTTGACCGTGAACGACAGCGTCCCCGTGGAGGGGTCGTAGCCGTTGCCCAAGGTCGGTGTGAAGACCGCGCTGAGACCGTCCGTGCCGACGGGCAGGGTCGAGGTCACGATGTGGGCGCTGCCGGCGCTCACCGTGACCGGGCTGCCGATGTCGGTCGAGCCGAGCTCGAACTGCACCGTGCCCGTGGCGGCTGGGGGGCTGACGGTCGCCGTAAGGGTCTCGGAGGTGCCCGAGAGCTGCGGGCTCGCCGGCGATGCCGCGAGCCCGGTCGTCGTGGGTGCGGCCGATACGGTGAACGACATCGTCCCCGTCGAGGCGCTGTAGCCGTTGCCCGATGTCGGGGTGAATACCGCGCTCAAGTTGTCGGTGCCCGCAGGCAGATTCGAGGTCTCGATCTGCGCGCTGCCGGCGCCCACCGTGACGGGACTACCGATGTCGGTGGAACCGTCCTCGAATTGCACCGTGCCCGTGGCTGCCGAGGGGCTGACGGTCGCCGTGAGTGTCTCCGGTGTGCCAAACGGCTGCGGGCTGATGGGGGAAGCCCCGAGACCCGTTGTCGTTGCCAGGGACGACACCGCGAACGACGTCGTCCCCGTCGACGCCGTATAACCGCTTCCCGAGGTGGGGGTGAACACCGCAGTGAGGGTGTGCGCACCCACGGACAGTGTCGAGGTCAGGATCTGCGCGCTGCCGGAGCTGACGGTGACGGGACCGCCGATGTCGGTCGTGCCATCCTCGAACTGCACAGTGCCGGTCGCGGCCGACGGGCTGACCGTCGCCGTGAGCGTCTCCGGTGTGCCGAAGGGTTGTGGGCTCGTAGGTGATGCCCCGAGCACCGTGGTCGTGGTCGTGGTCGCCGGGTACACGACCGACCATGAGCTGCCGCTAATCAGAATGTCGGCGGAGTCGTAGGTCGTGGTCTGGCTCTTGTGGGCCGCGTTCGTATACAGCCGGAGCTGGTACATGCCCGCGTACCCGTCACTCGAGGTGTCCTTGTTGGGGAAGTCGGATTCGAGCGTGGCAAGCGTCTCGTCGCCATCGGCCCCGGTCTCGAGCGGCAAGCTGGAGGTGTTGAGGGGTGACGGGGCAGCAGCGTTGGGAAAGGTCGTCGATCCGCCAAGCTGCTCGCCCGACCACGCCGACGGTTGTTCACCGTCGATCGGAAGATAGCCGTACAGGGTCGCAACGGTATCCCCGCTGCGGACGAGCGAAGCACCCTCGACATAGGCAGCGATCGGCGAGTCGTTCACGCTGCCGCCCGCGACGGCCTGGCCGGAAGAGTTGAAGAAGAGCAGCCCACCGACTGAGTTCGGGTCGGGTTCCCAAGGGGGTACGGTGACAGCCGACACCGGCCCGGCGTCGAAGACCGCGAGCAGCCCGGTTGCAAGCGTGCTGCCACAGACCAAAAGGACCGTGATCACGAAGGTCGAGGTCGCCCGGGACGCGAATCGGAGGGCGGTATTCATTCGGGTGTGCCTTTCATGGACGAGGCACCGACGGATGCCAGTGCGTCAACAGAATTTGGAGACGGCGGATCGTCGGACGAGCGATCGACGCGACGACGGCGGACGAGGATCAGTGCGAGGGCGAGCACTCCGACGAGGAGCACAGTGGCCACCACAACCCAGGCGCCGACTTCGGATCCGTCAGACTCACTCGAGCTCGCCACCGAGACGCCGAGGTAGGTCGTCACCGTGTTGGTCTCTGGATGTGCCGGCGACGTACCCGAAACGCCCGACGCGGCTTGTACGCCGCGAGTGGCTGCTCCCCTGTCAATCGATGCCGGGGGCCGCGTGGTCGTGGTCGTGCCCGGCAGCAGGATGCTCTCAATCGATTCCGCGGCTCCGGAATTGCAGTTGACGGGGCCTCCGCCCACCACCTGCCATGTCTGACCCGTCACCTGGATGTTCAGCGCGGGGTAGTGCACCGAGTACTGCTGCTCGTTGGCCGCCCCCAGATACATCCGCAGTTGGAGGAAGCCATCCCAATCGGGCTTGAACTCGAGCATGTACTGGGCCAACGATTCGTCGGCGGACGTGGCGACCGCCGTGGGGGCAGCCGGATTGGAGTCAGCGCGCTGACGCGGTGAGTTCGTCGCCGCTCCAGTCGCTCGAAGCCAGTCCCATCAGGGGTTGGTAGGCGAGAAGGATCGCCGTCCGGGTGGGGCCGCTGTACGGCGCTGGCGCAGGTTGAGACGACACGGCGCGCCAGGCGAACGGTGCGGTGTCGACGTTACCCCCGGTGATCTGCTGGCCGGCCTGGTTGCAGAGGCCGATGTAGCCGGCCGCGTCGGGATCGGTGTACGGCACACTCGGGTCTGCTCCCGCCGGTGCGATGAGCACGGCTGTGCCGAGCGTTGTCACAACTGCCGCGCAGAGACCGAGGATGCGCATCGCCCTCACGCCGGCACCTTCACCTTTCCCGCCGCGTGCCTGGCCCTCGGCGTGGCCATGGGCCGTCGCCGCGCCGGTCGGATGAGGAAGATCCCGAGCGCGAGGACGGCAACGATGAGCAAGAGTGGCCAGGGGATGGCCCAGGTCGACGTGCTGGCGGTGGCCGTGATCAGGCTCGGTGTTCCGACCACATACAACTCGATCGGGCGTGCCGTCACGGTGTCGTGCACGAGCACCTGCGGCCAGACGCCGGTCACGACCGCCGTGGCGCGGAGCGACGCTCCGGGCAGGAGCAGGGGCACCCGTCCCGGGTTGACCTCTCGGGCCGACCCGAGCAGGCCTGCGACCTCGACCCCGGGATCCAACGCCAGGTTGACGTTGCCCGTGTTGCGCACCACGTAGTCGATCCGGACGCTGCCCGTCCCGACCGGGTCGAGGGTGCCCTCATAGTCAGCGTGGAGGTCGCTGATCGTCAGCCCCGGAGCCAGGGCGCCCGCGACCTGGACCAGCACCCGAGTGCCCACTCGCTGCTCCAGCACGACGGTTTGCCCGCTGGTGTTGGTTCCCGTCGTCCGCAGCGAGGCCACCACACCGGCGGAGTGGTCCCCGGGCGGGGCGTGGGGCGGGACGTGGAGCGTGAACGGGACGACGATCATCCCCGGACCCGTGGCCGAACCAGGGGGCACAACGACACTGGCGGACGAGGGAGGAAAGGAGATCCACGAGCCGGCGCCTGTCGGCTTCGCCCCGGCGGGGAGCAATCCATATCCGCCACCAGTGGTCTCGTTGGCGTCGGTGGCGTACAGCTGTAGTGGCAGCGGGGTGGCCGAGTAGTTGAGCACGGCGACGTGATCGAAGAGGACCCCACCCGGCGTGGCCGAGAACACGAAGCCGGGCCGACCATCAGGCCCGCTGGCCGACGCCGGTTCGACTCCGAAGGTGACCCGGTCGCCGCTGCCCGAGGTTGCCTTTGCCCCGGAAGCGGCGGATGCCGGCATTGCGGGTCCCATTGCGGTGCCCACCAGCACCCCCACCATCCCGATCAGCATCCTTAGTTGCATCCGCCTATCCGCCTTGGTCCTATCCGGCGATCACACGATGGTGAGCGTCAGGGTGGCGGTGTACGCGCCCGCTGGGGTGGACGAGGGTGCCGTGAGAGTCAGCAGCCCGTCGAGGTACACCGACCCGTCGCCCGTCGCGGCGGACGCAAACTGGTGTGGACCGCCCTTCAGTCCGTCACTGCCCCCGGCAGTGGGCCCGTAGATAGCACCGTTGACCACGTCCGTCGTTGTGACATCACCGCTCTGGAGGGCATTCCCACTGACGTAGGAAGGGGTCACGTCGGTCAACGTGAGGTTCTGGCCGTTGATGACGCTGGCGCCGTCCGTGAAGTCGGTAACCGTCGCAGAGGCCGTCCAGGGTTGGTCACCGGCTCTGGAGTCGGTGACCGTCACGCCCTGGCTCGGGTTGGCGGTGTCCCCAAACGGCGCGCTCGCCGTGAACTTCGAGCCGGTCGGATCGAGCACCGCTGTACCCAGATTGAAGGGGTCGGAAGGGCTGTAGGGGGTGGTGATCGTCAGCGTCCCGGCCGGGACCGTGACATCGACATCTTGACTGACCGGCGGATATTGCGGAGCGGTTGCGGTGAACAGCAGGGGCAGCGAGGTCGAGCTGTTGTAAACCGACGGATCGGCCGGTGTGAACTGAGCGACGATGTTGTGGGCACCCTGGGCGAACGAGCTGTAGGTGAGAACGGCGGTCCCTCCGGAGCCCAGGCTCACCGTGCCCAGCGCCTGGCTCCCGCTGGTCACTCCCCCGCTCGAACTGCTCCCGTCGTCGTAGAACGTCACCTGCCCGTCGGCCGCAGAGAGCGCGGCGGTGGTGGACGCGTTGGTCACGGCGGCGGTGATCGTCACGGTTGAGTCGGCCGCCGCGCTGGTCGGGTTGACCGACAAGGCCGTGTTCGTGTTGGCTGCCGGCGCCGGGCTGATGGTGAAGCTCGACGTGCCGGTCGAGGCGCCGTAGGCGGAGAACTGGGCCGGCGTGAAACTTGCGCTAAGCGAGTCCGTGCCCACGGGGAGGGTGGATGTGGAGATCGACGCCACCCCGCCACTCACCGTCACCGGACTCCCAATGTCGGTGGATCCCGCCTCGAACTGCACCGTTCCCGGCGCCGAAGGGCTGACCGTCGCCGTCAGCTGCACCGACGTGCCCGCGACTTGGGGACTCGAGGGGCTCTCCGACAGCGAGGTCGTCGTCGTCGTCAGCGTCGGAGCAGGGTAGGCGACCGACCAGGTGGAGCCGCTGATGGCGATGTCGGCCGAGTCGTAGGTGGTGGTCTGCGTCCTTTTGGCCGCGTTGGTGTAGAGCCGCAACTGGTACATGCCGGCGTAGCCGTCATTCGAGGTGTCCGTGTTCGGGTAATCCGTCTCGAGCGTGCCCAGCGTCTCGTCGCCGCTCGCACCTGTCTCGACGGGGAGCACCGCCGTGTTCAGCGGCGCTGGGGCGCTGGCGTTCGGGAACGCGGTGGACTCGCCGAGCTGCTCGCCCGACCATTCGGTGGGCAGCTCGCCGTTCACGGGCAGGTACCCGTACAACGTGGCCACAGTGTCGCCAGAACGCACGGTCGCAGTGCCCTCGACATAGGCCGCGACGGGTGAATCGGTGAGATTCCCACCGGTGATCTGCTGCCCGGAGGCGTTGTAGAACAGCAGCCCGCCCACCGAGTTGGGGTCCGGCTCCCACGGCGGGGTCCCCGTGGCGGAAGCGGTTCCAACGAAGCCCACCGTCAGGAGGCCGGTGGCCAGGGCGGCGAGGCTGGTCACCGCCACACCGTGAATCAGCCCTCTCTTCATTGTCGTCTTCACCTTCCCCTCGATTGAGGTTGAACGTTTGGGTCTGGGTTTGCAGCGTGATTGCGTCGCGAGCGCAATCCGAAGCGCCACCAGTCCGGGAGGAGGCGACACCCTCAACCCGGACTGGCGCACTGTTTCAAGAGGGCCGCCGGCTACGAGACATCTCCCAGGTCGTCGTAGACCGGTGTCACACCCGCCGCCGCCACGAGCGCCTTGCCCGACGCCTTGGCGAACCATGGACTACCCGGCGAGCTGGGGTTGGAGAACAGTGTCTGCACCCAGTTCAGCGAGCTGCCCGGCTCGAAGGGAGTCGCGGAGCTGGCATCGCTCTGACGGAAAATTACGTAGTCGGTGATCGGGCTGTCGTACACGGGGTTGCTGTCGCCCGGCGTCCCGCTCAGGAGGCTCACGCCCGCCGAGAGTGGGGTGGAGGTGCCGCTCTGGGGGAAGGCGCTGCCGTGGCCGTTGTTGCCGCTCGTGGAATCGTTCGTGCCGAAGGCGGCGGCCGGATTGTAGAAGTAGCCGCTGTTCCACAAATTCAACCGGGCAGCTGAGAACGGCACGATCGCATCCGCCGGATCGGTGGATGCCGTGACTGCGGTCGGGTCGTTCTGCTCCACCGTCTTGACGGACGTGGAGAGGGTGGGCGTGCTGCCACCGTTCGCCGTCGTCAGATCGGCCAGGAAGGTCTTGTAGATCGAAGACCCCGACGGGGGGATGAGGGGGATGATCGTGTCCGACGATCCGCCCGAGTTTCCTGGCAGCTGGTTCCACTTGGTGTAGGTCCCGGTGTAGATGCCGAGCAGCTCAGCGGCCGACAGGCCGGTGGGTGCATTGGTGCTGGCTCCGTCCACGGCGATCTGCACCGAATCCGTGCCGATCTCCACGACGTGCAGGTAGTCCCAGCCCTGGCTGGCGGCCTGCGACTGCTGGGCAGCCGTCGGGAGGCTGGCACTGAACACGTAGTTGATGACCTCGGGTGAGTTGGTGTCGGCGAGGAGGGCACTGATGGCCGCCCCGCTGCTCGACACGCGAAGCACCGGGTTCGTACCGGCCCGCAGGACGTCGGTCGCGTTGAGGTTGGTCGAGGCCGCCCCGGTCGTCACACTGTTCGTGTAGGCCGAGCGCCCGTTCGCATCAGGCGTGGCGTTGAACACCACCAGCCGGTTTTTGTTGCCGGAGCCGTTGAATCCAGCGGCGCCCACTGTGTCTCCGTCGGCCGCGAACTGCAGGGCGAACTGCGGGGTGTCGCCCCCTACGCCGACCACGTCCCCCGGCTGGGGCGCATAGTCAGCGGAAGCCTGTCCCGCCCCGAGGATCGGCAGCGCGGTGCAGACGAGCCCGACCAGTCCAGCGGCGATTGCGCCTGTTCTCTTCCTCATGTGCGTCACCTTCCGTCAGTCGATCGGTGCATCCCGGGATACAAAACCGCTGGCACAAATACAAGTAACTCGATCGGGTTTAGCAAATTCATAGGATTTATTCCGGGGAACTCTGACGCACGCGGGGGTGCATGCCTAGACCTGTCGGCCGATGTTGTTGCACTGTTGGGTGGCTGTTGGTGCACTGTTGAGCGACCGCTGATCGCCCTTGCGCACACATGTGCCTGCGGCGTCGGGCGTTAGAGACGCTGACCGCCGGCCGGTGTCAGAGGCTGACTAGTGCGCCCCGCCGATGGCCAGGCACAGTGGCAGACGCAGGTTCCGCACTTGCTGCCAGTTGACAGAGACGATTGCTTGGAGCCGAGCTAAAACACGGTCGGCTCGGCAGACCAGGTTCCCGAGTCGACATCCCCCGATACACCTCTTGGACCGTGAATGTCCGACGACTGCTCCGCTTACCGAGGGCCGGGAGAACGACCAGCACCTCGTCTCCCATAAAGATGCTCCAAGGGCACCCACCAGCCTGATCGGGTGGCCGGCGATGATGCGACGCCGGTCCGTATCCGGCAGCACCATCTCCGCCGACGTGTCGAATTGACATCGTCTTCGCGCGTGAAGTCCGTGCGTCCGAGCCTGTGAGCTGCGTCCGCACCGTGGCCGGCAGGCTCGGACACTTGCGCCCGACTCTGACCCTGCAGACGTACGCGCACGTCACGGACGCCACCGATCGCAGGGCAGCCGAGGTCGTTGGTGGAAGTCGAACCGGCGGCAGCGGCGCCCCGAACGGCGCGCGCTTCCAGCCTGCGCTAAAGCCCTTTGATTTGCTGGCGAACTCTACAGTTGTCAAGGTGCTATTTGGGCGGCGACGGGCCAAGGGATTTGCCCAAATCGGTCGTCGCACTCGCAGGAGCGCAGGGAGTCGAACCCCGCCTTCGGCGGGTTTGGAGGCCGCCCGCGACCGGTGCCCCGCCCCCTCGTGTGCCGTCGTGCGTACTGCGTTCGCTCCGGAAATCAAAAGGGCCGCTTCCTTGCGGAAGCGGCTTGAGCGGTCATGGACCCGTGAAAGTCCAGTTCAGACAGTCGAGAACACCCCCTTGGGAAGGACCTCGAAGGACATTGCCTGGTCGAAGCCGACGTGCGATATGACGCGCGTTGGCAACAGGCCGCTCTGGCCCTCGATCCACTGGCTCCGGTCGCAGTTTGCGTCGTTGTGTCGCATGAAACGAAAAGTTTATGGACGTGGAATCGATGTGTGAAGCACCAAATGAGTAGTTTCACATTTGTGTTCTTGAATAAGGCCAAGACGGTAGAAGTGTGTGGGTGTGTACCACCGCACGGGTCCCGCGGGGCGCACAAATGATGGCGCGATCTTCTCGTGGGGCTGGGCCGAGATCGTGTTGCAGAACCTAAACGTCGCGTGGACGTGGCCCGCGTGGATGGGTTCAGCTTTTGCGCTTGCTCTTAGAGCCTTGGACGCTACGACCAGCCTCCGGCTCCGTGTTCCGCCACCTGAGACCTGCGTGACGAAGCGGGCAAGCTCGGCCTCGGCCTCACGCTTCCGCCGCGAAAGGTGCGCGTCTTGTACTTCTGTCGCCCAGTGACGGGATCAACGCCAACGTGCGCGCGCAGCTCCCAGGCATCTCCCCGCTGGTGCATGTGACCTCTCACACGAACCTCCTACGAGCGCCTCTGCGTCTCCAGCCGCAGTTCCTCAGCAACGGAGGGCGCTGAACTGGATACTTCTGGTGGGCCGCCCGGGTCTCGATCCCGGCACCTTGGGATTAAAAGTCCCCTGCTCTTCCGGATGAGCTAGCGGCCCGGGACTGCAAGATAACGGACGAGTGGGGCCTCGACCTATGCGATGGTGGCCAGCCTCGGTATCACGGGTGCCCAGGTCTCCTCGAGCCATCGCGACGGCTCCGGCACCGCCGAGCGAATGACGATCGCATCCGTGCCGGCTGCGGCAAGGGCCTCAGCCTCATCAATGATGGCATCGGGACCGGCGTCCTCGGCAATCGAGATGAGCGCCGTCACCTCGATGTCCGCCGGATCGCGGCCGACATCCTCGCAGTGGCCCCGCAGGACATCCACCTTGTGGGCGACGGTCTCCGAATCGCCGATGAAGTTGCATGCGTCGGCGTAGGTCGCGACGATCCGCAGTGTCTTGCGCTCTCCGCCTCCGCCGATCAACACCCGTGGCCGCGGCGAGCTCAGGGGCGGGGGCGAGCACAGGGTCTCGGCCAGCTGGAAGTGCCTGCCTTGATAGGGCCCGTTGTCGTCGCTCCACATCTGCAAGCAGATCTGGAGCGTCTCCTCCAACCGTTCGTACCGCTCCTTCAGCGGCGGGAAGGGGACGCCGAGCCCGCGGTGCTCCCTCTCGTACCAGGCGGCCCCCAGGCCAAGTTCGGCCCGGCCGCCCGACAGCACGTCGAGGGTGGTCACGGTCTTGGCCAGCAATCCGGGGTGGCGGTACGTCACGCCGCCGACGAGGAGCCGGAACCGCAGTCGTTCCGTCTTGGCCGCGGCAAACGAGAGCGTCGTGTACCCCTCGAGCATCGGTTCCTCGGCCGGCCACAGCCAGTCCATCTGGAACCAGTGGTCCATCACCGAGAGTGTCCGCACCCCAATTGCCTCCGCCGTCTGGGCCAGGGACGCGAACGTCGGACCGATGGCCTCGGGTCCGCCGGGCCAGGCGAAGCGCGGCACATGGATGTCAACGTGCATGTCGTCCTCCGAGTCGCTCGCGACGAGGGTACCGCGACACGGCGCCCATCCCACGGGTCGGCACCGTCGGCCGGGCATGGGCCTCGTCACCGCGCTCGACTCGCACCTCGCCACCGTGGTCGCCTCCTTTGCCTCGGCTCCAGTCCGAGAAGGTCGTGACGGTCCCGCCACTCCCGAGAGCGCCGACGGGCCGGGCGGGCGTCACCCTGGGACGCAACCTACGATTCACCGAATGGACCCGTCCGTGTGGGACATCGCTCAGATGGCAGACCCGGTACTGCGCAATCTCTGGATCACGCAGCGCTACCACCAATTCGCGCTGCAGTTGCGCGACGCCGGTGCCGGGGAAGACGCCACCTGGTGCGCGTTCGCCGTGTGGGCTTCCAAGACCGCCGGCGCCACCATCCGCGGTGAGGTCCTGCCGACCCGGGCGAAGCAGCTCCTGATCGACGACGCAGGGCCAGTTCTGGACCGATTCAACCATGGGCTCACGGGATTGGCCCTGCGCCACCTGTCCCACGACCTCCTCGGACAAGTTGTCGAGGACATCAGCGCGGACGTATCCACACAGATCGCGGCGGGCAACGTCTTGGTCTTCGCCGAGCTCGCGCCTCTCTTCAGCGCGTTCCTCGACGCCATCGGATCGCAACCCGCCACCCCCGAGGAGCTCGCAGCCCAGCTGGCTCCGGCGCTGGCGGCGCTGGACTCCGCCGAGGACGCCGCGACCCTGGAGGCAGCGTTCAGCGCCTACGGTCACGCGTTGTTCGGGCCGACGGACCGCGCCGCCCTGATTCTCCAGGCCAACACCCTGGCGGTGGCGCACGAGCAACGACGCCTCCAACCCGCGATCGCCGCCGCTCTCAACGCAGCGATCACCGACACCTTGCAGAAGGTTGTCGAAGGGGATGTTGTCGGCCACTTTCCGATCGCCGGAGTGCGCCACCTCGTCGACGGCTTGACCGACGACGTCTGCAAGGTTCTCGACGGCGCCTGGGACTCCGCCCTCACCGAGACCATCTTGCGACTGGTGACCGCACACGAGACGCTCGATCTCCGCCGGGACGTGCCGCCCCTCTCGGAGGGCTTGTTCCCGCCCGCGCTACGCGACCTGAGCGGCACGGCCGCCGAGGGGGCCGTTGCCCAATGGGACAAGACCGGTGGAACCGGGCGGCCCTCGGGTGCTCATGATTGGGCTGTCCTGGACCAACGGATGAACTTCATCGTGAACCTGTTCCGTTCCCGCCAACGCGATGGCACGCTGTTCGAGCCGCCGTTCTCGGAAGCCCAACTGGCCGTCCTGGCGGAGGGTCAGCTGCCGCCCGGACCGCTGTAGGGCGGAAGGTTCCAGCGCGACGCCAGAGACGTCGGCACCTGGAACGCGGGCCGCCCGCCATAGCGCTCGGCCCTCACCGCGAGGGAAAGCATGCCGAACCCGATCCGTTGCGAGAGGCCCCGGAGCAGGAGGCGATGCAGCTCTTCCACCGACAGGCGGCGACTCATGTCCGCCAACGGGGCGAAGAGCAGGCGCGTCCAATCCGACTTGGGGACGTTGAGCAGGTTGGCCGTGTCGTCACCGACGTAATACCGCACGGTGGAGGCCGGCAGGCCGCGCAGACCCGGTGGGCAGAGCCCTTCTCCCTGCTTCAGGAGCGCCGCCATGAGATCTCGGCCGGCCTCGCTCGAACCGAACTGTCGCCGCCGGACGATGGGCATCAGGACGGACGTCTGGGACCGGGTCAGCGGCAGCAGGTCAGCGTGGATGCCAAGGTAGTGACCGATGAGCGACCACGTGTGCAGGTAGGCGTCCGCATCGTCTTCCGAATAGACGATCCCTGTCCGGTCGAACACCTCGAACACGATCTCGGTAAAGGTCAGGAGGGTCTCGAGCAGGTCCTCTTGATTGATGGGAGTTCCCCACAGTGGATCCCACCGAACACGCGGGTCGTTCTGGATCAGCCAGCGGACAGCGGCGTGCATGAGCCGGACGTGGCGAACGTCGCAGTATCCGCGGGCGCCGAACTCGAGACCGCCCGGCTCCATGACGTCGAGGTGGAACTGGGCAGTTTCGTTCAAGCGACGCTTGGCGTCCGTCTCGAGTCGGGCCGTCAGGCCGAGGACCTGCACACCACGCCAGCAGGCGTACGCAGACGGCAGCGCCGCCGCGTAGAGTGCGGTGAAGACGTGGGAGCCCCAGCGGGCGAACCGCTCCTGACCGGCAGCCACGCGGTCCGGGTCCACCCAGCTGGGAGGTTCCTGCTTGTCCTCGAGGAAGGCGGCCAGGTTGGGATCCGACACCTCGTGATGCTGGACCACCAACGCCCGGAAGGCGGCCGTCGCGTCACCCGTGCCGGCGTACAACTCGGCGACAATGGTGTCGGCGGCCGGGTCAGCCTGGGTGCGCAGGCGGTCGAGGAACGCGTCGTCCCAATGCGTCACGGTCATGGTGTCTCCAGGACTCGACGCGCCTCGTCGAGGCTTCGACTCGGCCCACCCTCGGCAACGTCCGCCACACAGGCCACCAGTGCGTCACGCACCGTCTCGGGCGCGCCCGGAAGGGACAGCCAGTCGGTCAGGACCCGCAGCTCCAACATGCGCGCACCTTGGCGCCGGGAGACCCGAACGCCCTCCTCGTAGTCCCGGGCGGCGGCCTCGACCAGGCGCGAGCGCCGCAGCACACCGGCCCGCACCCGGAGGATCTCGGCCTGACAGAACTGCTCGCCCGTTCTCTGCACGGTCTCGAGCGCATCGCTCAAGAGGGTGTGGGCGCGGTCGACGCTTGCGATCGGATCGTCGGCCAGCAGCATCTGGAAGTACGGCCGCAGGAGCGGGCCCGGCAACTCCGGTTCCTCGATACCTTCGCCCGCCCACCACTGCAGTGACCGGGCCCACTGCCGCCACTGCCGGGTACTGACTTCGTCGGCCACTTGCAGTGCCTCGCCGGCCAGCTTGGTCACGACCTCCCGTTCGCCGTCCAACTGCGCCATGAGGGCCGTCGTGACCGACGCGACCGCCTGTGCCTGGGGGACCTCCCGCTCTGACGTGTAACGCAGCACGTCATCGGCGATCCGCCACGCCTCGGCCGCGTGCCCGCGCAGCCAGCACCCAAGGGCCGTCGCGATGCGCGGCGCCGCCAGCGCCATCAGCTCCACCGATCGCATCGGCGGGAGATCGCGAAGGCTGCCCTCGAGCGGAAGCCCACTCGATTCGTAGGAGTCCCGGATCTGCGCCAGACCCTCGCGGAGCATGCCCTGCCAGATTCGGGTGGTCGCCTCGTACGTGTTGATGAGCTGGAGCGTCCAATCGTCACCCAAAGCCTCGGCCTCGGACCGCGCCTCCACCAGAATCGTGTTGATGGTCTTGTACTCCGCGCTGGCCTGCCACCAAGGCACGAGCACCAGGTAGTTGCGCAGGAGGATCTCGCGATCCCCCAGGCGCTGCGCCAGTTCTTCGACACGCCGCGACTCCTCGAGCGCCTCGGGGGCGCCCTGGTCGACTGCGGTGAGGCACATCACGAGGCGGCTCCTCGACTTCAACTCTGTCACGTCCCGATCCTCCTCTGGCAGCTGAGCCACCAGCCCAAGGACCTCTCGCTCATGGCCCGCCGCCTCACGGAAGCGGGCGTTCTGCCGAGCCGTGTGCGAGGCCCGCTTCCACAACGGCACGGCCTCGGCGGCCCTTCCGGCCGCTCCGAGGTGGTAGGCCGCGACCTCGGGCTGTGCGTCGGCCCGCCCGGATGCGACCAGCATCTCCCCCACGGCACTGTGCACACGGACCCGGTCGGCCCTCAGGACGGAACGGTAGGACGCCTCGTGGATCAGGGCGTGGCGGAAATGCATCTCGTCGGGTCTCGTCGCCGGCTCGACGATGGCATGCTCCAGCAACCGGAGCAGGTGGGCGTCGAGGCTCGGTCCCTCCAATCCCGTCGCTGCCTCGAGCACCGGGCGCTCGAAGGACCTCCCGATGACGGCGGCCGCCTGCGCCACGCGCTTCGCCTCACCCACACGGTCGAGACGAGCGGTGATCACTTCCGAGAGCGTGGTCGGCAACGCATGCCCGTTGACCTCAGAACTGTCCGCCATGGCGCGTGCCAGCTCCTCGAGGAAGAGGGGCACCCCATCGGCTCGTTGCACCAATGCCTCACGGACCTCCTCACTCAGGCGCGCCGTTTCGGGAAGCCGTTCGAGCATCCGGTGCGCTTCGTCGCTGTTCAGTCGGTCCAATGTGAGCTGCGCGTCGGGTTGCACGTGGTGATCGTCCATCTCGGGCCGAGCGCTCATGGCCACAAGGACGGGCAGGTCTCCCCTCGCGATGATGTGCACCGCCTCCAAGGTGCTCGGGTCCGCCCAGTGCGCGTCCTCCACCACGAGGAGGATCGGTGTCGAGCGCGCCCGTTCCTCGACCCAGGTCGCTGCCTCTTGTGGCGTCGCGGGGACCCGGCCCATCACCTCTCCGAAGGGCTGCAGCGGGCTGAGCGAACCACGCCGGCTGCACAAGATGGTCGTGACGATGTAGCCACGCGACGACAGCTCCGAGCTGAAATTCGAGCAGCAAGCGCGACTTGCCGATGCCCGGCTCTCCCGACACGAGAACGAGGCGCCCCGGCCCGCCCTCGGCGTGGCTCCAATGTTCCTCGAGCCACGCCGCGGCATCGCGGCGTGGCAGGAACCCCGTCAGGGGCCGGGCTTCCAGCCGGTGCCGAGCGAGCCCCCGTTGCAGCACGCGAAAGGCCGGCACCGGACGGGCGATGCCCTTCAGCATCAGCGAGCCGAGTGTTTCCAATTCGAAGAAACCGGACACCAGGTCGGCGGTCTCGCCACTGATCACGATTTGGCCCGGGTCCCCCGCCGCCTGAAGGCGGGCTGCCATGTTGGGGACCTGGCCCCAGACATCGGGCAGGCGCTGTTGCCCTCCTGCGGTGACGGCGGCGACCAGCACTTCACCCGTGTGGATGCCCGCCCGCGCTTGTAGGTCGCTGATCCCCAGCTCCGGAGGGAGCTCGCGACCCAGCTGCACGATGTCCTCGATGATGGCCAAGCCCGCTTCGAGGGCATCGCGGCTCGCGGATTCCAGGGCCTCGGGGTAGCCGAAATAGGCAACGGCCCCGTCACCCTGGAACTGGGCGATCACCCCACCGTGTTCCCCGACGATCGTCGCCACGCGGTGTTGATAGGCATTGAGGACGTCGTGCCAGTCCTCGGGATCGAGGGCGGAGGCCAGCTCGGTCGACCCAACCAGGTCGGTGAACATCACCGTCAACTGTCGCCGCTCGGGTGTGTCGACGGGCTCCGTCACGGTGAGGGCTCCGATGCCGTCTGAGGAGGGGCTTTGCCTGGACCCCACGCTCGTTGCACGAGCCAAATCTAGGTCTGTCCAGACGGGCGCCGCTGAAGGAGCGCCAGAAGGCGCCCTGGCGTGCATCGACGTCCGAACGACACCCTGCGGGCGCTTACGGTCCCGTCCGGCCGCGGCGGGCGACCGTAGGCTGTGCCCCCATGCATCTGAGGGCTTCCAGGCTGGCCGGGACGATCCTTGGTGGGTGCGTGGCGACACCGCTCCTGCTCGGCTTCCTCCTCGGAGGGGGTGCGGCGGCGCAGGACACCACCACCACGACGCTGCCGGCCACGACGACGACGGCTCCGGCTACCACGACGACGCTGCCCGCGACCACGACGACGACGGCACCGCCCACCACGACGACGCTTCCGGTGACGACGACGACACACGCCCGTCCGACGACGACCACATCGCATCCCACCACCACGACGACAACGGCGGCGAAAACGTCGTCCAGCTCGAAAGTCTGGGGCTGGATCCTCCTGGCCGCGGCCATCGCCCTAGCGGCGGTTCTCGTGGGCTATCTCATCGCACGCAACCGACGGCAGACCCGCGCGGTCGACTGGCGGCGCACGGTGCAGCCGGCCGTGACGGCCGCGGAGCTCGCTCGCGAGCTCGTGGCGTCGCTGACGCCTGCGGACGACCCGCAACGCCGGGCCGACGTCAGCGTACAGGTCGACGAGGCCGTTGCGGCGCTCGAGCGGGCGGCGGCCTCCGCTCCGGACGAGGCGAGCCGCGCCCTCTGCTCCCGGTGTGGGGAGGGCCTGCGCGGCCTCGCGTTCGCGGTGGAGGCCGATTACCTCTTGCGTTCCGGCGGCGGGCATCCGACCGGGGACCAGTTGGCCGCAGCAGATGCCGCCCGGCGGAACCGTTCAGCCGAGCTGGATGCGGCACTGCGCGACTTGAAGGCGGCGGTCACCTCCGTGCAGAGCGTGCGGTGACCCAGGGCGCACGCGCTCTGTCCCCTACTCCGCCCGAAGCATGAGCGCGGTGGGTGTACGTGCCGCGGTGCGGGCCGGCACCGCCGCGACGACGTTGGCCAGCGCCAGGGTGCCCAGCGCCACGAGGACGATGGAGATGACCGACACCGTCGGATAGGGCACGGCGTAGATCTGGTCGGCAAAGAGGTCCCACAGCCAGCGGCCGGCGATGACCCCCAGGGGGATGCCGATGACGATGCCCACGAGGGCGGCGACCGACGCCTGCCACGCCACCGCCGCAGCCAGTTGCCGCCGGACGAACCCGACCGTCTTCAGGAGAGCGAGGTCACGACGGCGCTGGCGGACCGAGGCGATCAGCGTGAGCGCGAGCGCCACGACGGCACCGAGTACGAGCCCTGACACCAAGAAGGTGGGCGTGAGGCCGATCGTCCTGTAGTTCACGATCTCGGCCGGGCGCTCCACCCCCTGGAGGACGATGGCGTTACCGGCGGCGCCACCCGGTGCGGAGTCGAACACCCGGTTCGAAGCCGCCACGATGCGCTCCAGATTGGCGACCGCCGCCTTGGCGGGCACACCGGGGCGCACCCGGATCAGGGCGAGGTTGGGCCCGTCCAATGCGGGATCCGATGCGCTGTCGAATGCCGCCGCGAACGCAGGGGGAAGCATCTGGAACGACAGCAACGCGCCGGTCCCCATCGACGTGTGGTCGGAGACGGTGCTGGCGAAGCCGATGGCGGGGAACGTCGCGGTGCCGACGATGAGGAGCCGTGTGGGCGGCAGGTAGACCGGGGCGTCCGCCGCCGTGCCGTAGGAGACGGTGATGTGCTGGCCGAGACGCTTGTGGAGCTGCGCCATCGTCGCCGCCCCGAGGACCACCTGATGCGAACCGTCAACGGTGTGGCCGGTGAGGATGGGGGGCGCGACGGGAGCAGCGACGTTCGCGATGAGGAAGGGAACCTCCTGGCCGTCCATCTCCATGTCGTTGTACGAGACGCCCGAATAGGCCTCCACGTCCCTGTCGCGTTTGAGCATGGAGAAGGCCACCTGCGGAACGTTGCCCCCGCCCACCCCGGTCGGATTGAGGATGTACGTCCAGTTCCAGCCGTACAGAGAGGGGGTAGAGACCAGGGTCTGCAGGCTGTTGCCGAAGGTCAGCGTGGTCACGACGAGCGCGACGGCCAGCGACGACCCGAGCAGCATGGAGCGGACCGGCACCGCGGTGCGCCCCTCTCCCGGCTCGAGAGCCATCCGGACCCCGACCACCCCGGGCGCCGACAGTCCAGCCCGCGCCGCGGCGGCGACGGCACGGGCGCCCGTTGTCGATCGCACGCGGGGCCGTTGCGCGACGCGGTGCGGCGCCGCCGCGTAGGCCAAGAGGACGGCCACGGCGCTCAGAAGCACCAGCAGGATCAATACGCCGAACCCAAGGACCGTCCAGTCGAAGGAGAATCCACGGGAGGGGTACACGGGGCGCACCGGTCCGAGCGGTGACAGCGGGGACAACGCGACCGCGACGACCGCCGCCAGCAAGGTCCCGAGGAGGATCGCTGCCTCCAGGCCGATCACACCGTCGAGGATGGTGTCCGCCGGGCTGGCGCCCAGCGCCCGCACGATCCGGACGTCATCGGATTCCGCGCGGAGCCGCCGCGCGATCAGCTGCGCCGCGATGAGGAGCGCGGCCAGCAGGGCCACGCCACCGAACACACCGAGCGCGATGGCGATCGGCTTGAGCGACCGATCGGCCTTGGCCACCACCGGCGCCAGCAGATGGTCGGAGGAGATGACGCCCGGCGGGATCAGACGGTTGACCTCGCGCTCGACGGCCGGCACCGTCGCCGCACCCCCCACCGTCTGGATCCCGTACGCCAGGGCACTCGTGAACTGTTCGTTCGTGTGCGCGAGCAACTCCTTGGCGAACGCGGGCGTGAGCGGAAGGAAGGTCGGCAGCGTGTCGACGTCGTCCTCCACGATCTCGGAGTTCAACGACGCCAGGCCGACGAGTCGCATGTTGGCGCGCAGGGCCGGTCGCACGGCACTGGTGCCGAAGCCCGGCAGGCTCTGCTGCGCCGTCGAGTAGAAGCCGAACGGGATCACCTGACCGACGTGGAAGCCCAAGAGCTTGGCCACCACGGGCGCCATCACGATCTCGTCGGGCCGCTGCGGCGACGCCAGGCGCCCTTGGGCGACCGCCAGGCGGTCCTGGGTGAAGAAGAGCCCGTTGACGCTGGCAACGGGATAGGCGAGGCCGGTGACCCGGAGACGCGGCGCACCGTCAGCGGTCAACGGGGCGCCGGTCACCTCCACCCCTGCCGCCACGTGGCGGACGTCGGGTAGCCGCGCGATGGCCTCGGTGAGGGACGGGTTGTAGTTGGGATTGCCCGCCTCCGCCACGCTGTTGGAATAGATGGACACCTGGAGGTCGGAGGGATTGGTGCCGGCGAGGAAGGTCGAAAAGGACGACTGCGTCCGGCGTGCGGCGGCGAGGCTGCCGAGACCGAGGCCACCCACGAGCCCGACCAGCAGCACCAGGGAGAGGTAGCCGGCCCAGCGGCGCCGAAAGGTGCAGCGGATCCGGTAGAGCGCCACACCGAACCCGTGTTCGATCACGGCGCGCGATTCTCTCGCGATGGTCTGCTCCACCGCTATGCAGTGTCGCCAGCTGGCCCGACTTCACCAAGGGTGCCACCTCCTGCCCTGATGGGGTGCCACCACCACGGCTGGGTGCCTCTGACCGGGCCACTTCGGGCGTACGCGCTACGGTCGCTGGGCATGGCGAGCATCCGGGTGGCCCTGGCGGAGGACAATGCCCTCCTCCGAGAGGGCATCTCGCGCATCATCGACGGCGAGCCCGACTTTGAGCTCGTCGGGCGGGCGGCCGACCTCCCCCAGCTCCTGGACCTGATCGAGAAGGAATCGCCCCAGGTGGTGGTGACCGACATCCGGATGCCTCCCACCGGCACGGACGAGGGGATCCAGGCAGCGTCGTGGCTGAGGGAGAACAAACCCGAGGTCGGTGTGGTGGTGCTCAGTCAGTACAAGACGCCGTCGTACGCGCTGGCGCTCCTCGAGACCGGTTCCGCCGGCCGGGCATACCTGCTCAAGGAGCAGGTCGCCGGACCCGACGAGCTGGCCCAGGCCATCCGCACGGTCGCCCAGGCAGGTTCCATGATCGACCCGCAGATCGTCGACGAGCTGATCGAGGCCAAGTCGTTGCGGCGGAAGTCGGACCTCTCCTGGCTCACCCCAAGGGAGTCCGAGATCCTGAGCGAAATGGCCAAGGGCAAGAGCAACGCTGCGATCGCAGCCTCCCTGCAGGTGTCCGAGCGGGCGGTGGAGAAGCACACCAACTCCATCTTCTCCAAGCTCGGCCTCACCGAGGAGCGCGACGTCAACCGGCGGGTCAAGGCGGTCCTGGTGTACCTCAGCGACCCCGCAGGAGGGTGACACCACCACCCGTGCGTACGTATTAGCACCACCGTTGTCGATGGTGTCCCGGCGCGAGAATAGCGAGATGAGCGACAGACTCCCCGTCCTCATCGTCGACGACCAGGCGCCCTTTCGGGCCGCCATGAGGGCCGTCCTCAAGCGGACCACCGAGTTCGAGCTGGTCGGCGAGGCCGCCAACGGGAGCGAGGCGGTGTCGCTGGTGCAGGAGCTGAGCCCGGCCCTCGTCCTCATGGACATCAACATGCCAGAGATGAACGGGATCGAGGCCACCCGCACGATGGTGTCCCGACACCCGGAGGTCGTTGTGATCCTGTGCTCGACCTACGACGCCGGCGACCTGCCGCCCGAGGTGGCCACGAGCGGCGCACGGGCCTACCTCAACAAGGAGCACCTTGGTGCCGACACCCTGCGGCGGCTCTGGGACGAGCGCGACGCACGGGCGTTCACCTCTGCTTGACTCTCCTCACACGAGAGGGACCGAGCCGCGCACCTGAGATCCCTTTCCGATTTCGGAATCCCAGCGCACCGTTCCGCCGATGGCACCCAGCCGGTCCGCCATGTTGACGTAGCCGTGGCCCCGCTGCGCCTTCGCCGGGTCGAACCCGGGCCCGTCGTCCGCCACGGTGAACAGCAAACCGCCGGACTCCTCCCATAGTCGGACCTCCACGTGCGCCTCGGGCGCATGTTTTGCCGCGTTCTGCAACGCCTCGAGGCAGCAGAAGTAGACGGCTGCCTCCGTCTCCGAGGGATAACGGCCGATCCCGTCGGCGACGATCGTGACCGGAAGCGGGTTCCGGCTTCCCGCCGCACGCAGGGCTTCGACCAGCCCGCTGTCCACGAGCAGCGGCGGGTAGATGCCGTGCGCTAGCTCGCGGAGCTCCTGGATGGTCTCCTGGACCTCACCCGCCAGCTGGTCCAGCATCTCGAGTCCCGTCTCCTGATCATCGACAATGATGTCCTTGGCGAGACGCAGGTTCACGGCCAACGCCACCAGGTGTTGCTGCGCGCCGTCGTGAAGGTTGCGTTCGACCCGCCGTCGTTCGGCATCACCGCTGGCAACGATCCTCGCCCGGGATTCGCGCAGCGCGTCGGCCTGCTTGCGGACCTCGTCCAGCGTGGTCTGCAAAGCCGTGTCGAGCTGAGAGTTGTGGAGGGCCAACCCGACCTGGCGCGCCAGATCGGCCAGCACGCGGTCGTCGTCCTCGGAGAACGTGCTCGCCATCGATGACCGTTCGACGACGATCAGACCCAAGAGCTCGCCGGCGTGGCTGACCGGTGCAACCCGGATCTGCTCCTTCTCGCGCTCCTTGAGCAGGGCGGGCAACCAGACCGACGCCCATGCCGTCCCCGAAACCCCGGCTCGGGTCACGACCGGTCGCTCCCGGGGGGACACGACGATGGACCCATGCCCGAGATCGGGGACCGATGCGGTGCGCTCCAGGACCTCGCCCGTTCCGGTGAAGACCTCGGCGCTGGTGAGGCTCATCGTCTTGCGGAGGGACTCGGCGAGCTGCAGGAGCAGCTCGTCCATCGGGATGGCTCGGGTCAACCTGCTCCCGAAGGTTCGCAGCACCTCGTCGGGAGCCTCCCGCGAGCCGTAGACGAAGCGCGTGGCGGACCCGAGGAAGCGTTCGCGCACAGGCACGAAGATGAGGGCGGCGACCCCCGAGGCGACCATCGAGAGGGCGAGGACCTCCTTGTCACCGGTCGTCTTGGGCGCGTGCCCGAGACCCAGCACCACGACGAGGTAGATGGCCGATACCACGATGACGAACCCGAACACCGCCAGGACCTGGACGAGCCCCCTACTCCCGTGTGGCCCCAGCTTTTTGCTCTCCGCAGCCAGGAGGCCGAGCGGGACGAGGACCGTCGTCCCGGCCGCGACGGCACCCAAGGGGCCCGGCCAGCCCACCAGGAGGTGCAGCACCGTGACCGCCAACGCCGCCGTCGCCGCCAGGCTCACTCCGATGCCGAACCACTCCATCCGCTCGCGGTGGTAGCCGATGGACGCGATGTAACGGGCTCGCATGGGTGCGATGGCCAGGGCAGCTGCGACGGTCCAGCTGATAGCCCCGTCCACGATGGTGAAGGGTTGGTGCTCCACGACGAGCACCAACCCGACGGCGACCGCGGCGACGTAGGCGGTCACGGCGACGGCACGCCGGATGGAATCGTGCAGGCGTCCGTCCGGCAGCGCCAGGAGGAAGTGGAACGAGATCGCCGTCACGATGATGGCGGCCATGGTGGCGATGTCCACGCGCGCTGCCCGAGGCGTGCACGGTGTCCGCCTGGCGGCCCGCGGTCAGCGCCACCGCGGCCACGAAGGCATCGACCCCCGCCAGCAGATGGAAGGGGGACACCTTCGACCCCGTTCGCTCCCGCTGCCGGGTGTCGACGAATCCGACCAGCGCCCAGGCGAGGGTCAGGGCGAACGCCACGGCGGTGACCGGCGCGATCCCGCCCGGGACGGTGATCCGCAGGCCGAGCACGACGCCGGCGATCGTGAGTCCCAGGATCAGGACCTGCAGGAGTCGGAACGAGCCGAAGACGGCCGACCCGGGTGCCGCGGCAGCAGCGGTGGGCCGATTCCCCACCTCGAGCTTCACGTCATCCTTGACCGTCATGGGTCGGCCTCCGCTATGACTGGACGGCGAGCGGGAGGTCGAGTTCCTCGTCGACGGCGATCCTCCCGTCCCGCATGCGCACGATCCGATCGGCAGCCGACGCCACACCGGCGTCGTGGGTCACGAGCACGATCGTCTGGCCCCCGCTGTGAAGCCGGCTGAGGAGCTCGATGACCTCCTGGCCTCCCTCGGAGTCCAGCGCACCCGTGGGTTCGTCGGCCAACAACAGCGTCGGCTCGTTGGCCAGGGCACGTGCGATGGCGAGCCGCTGCCGCTGGCCACCCGAGAGCATGCCCGGCACCGTCCCCGCCTTGTCACCGATGCCCAGCAGGTCGAGAAGGTCACGGGCGCGGCTCTCTGCCATCTTGCGCTTGCGACCGGCGATGACGGCGGGCAGCGCGACGTTCTCGAGGACGGTCATCCCCTCCAAGAGGTTGAAGAACTGGAACACGATGCCGATGTGACGTCGGCGTAGCTGGGACAGCTCGTCCTCGGTCCGTCCGGTCACGAGCTCGTCGGCCACCTTGATCGTTCCCTCGTCGGCGACGTCGAGCCCGGCGATCAAGTTGAGCAGCGTCGACTTGCCACATCCCGATGGGCCCATCAGCGCCACGAAGTCCCCGGATGGGACGACGAGGTTCACGCCGCGCAGCGCTCGCACCGGGGCGTTCTCCGCCTCGAACGTCTTGCGGACTTTGTCTACGACCAAGGCGTCCATGTCAAGTTTCCTCTCTCGCTGCGCGGTCCCCCGGCCGGCATGCCTCGTCCACCAGTTTGTATGCGATCACGGGTGTCTCGCGTCCTTTCACCAATTGGGGCGGCAGCGCGACCGTTTCTCGGGCACATGTCCAGGCCTCGACCGTGCCCTGGGAGACCACGATCTCGCCCGCCTCGGCCAGCTGCTGGAGGCGCTGGGACATGTTGACGGTGTCTCCCACCAGCGTGTATTCCAACCGCTCTTCCGAGCCGAGGAGCGCTGCGGCAGCCTCGCCCGTCGACAGACCGAGGCCCAGGCCGAAGGGTGGCAGGCCCTCTTCCTCCCATTGCCGGTTGATGTGCGATTGCTTCTCGTGCATGGCCAGTGCGGCCGCGACCGCCCGGTCGGCATGGTCCTCCTGCTCGAAGGGGGCGCCGAACACGGCCATCACGGCATCGCCGACGAACTGCATGACGGTGCCGTTCTCACCGAGGATCGCCTCGTTCATGGCGGCCCGATGCACGTTGAGCTGCCCGGCCAGTTGGCTGGGATCGGCATGCTCGGCGATGGTGGAGTACGAACGGATGTCGCTCATGAGAACGGTGCAAACGACGCGTTCGGTCTCGCCGATGTGACGGCCGTCACGACGGAGCTTCTCCGCCAGCCCCCCAGGGAGGAGGCGTGACAGGGTCTCCCCCTGCTCCTCGCGATCCACGATGGCCTTGTGCAGCAGCCGCAGACGCTGGAGCGCGCCGTCGGTGCCGGCCGATACTCCCGCCGCCAGCTTGACGAACACGGCCTCGACGGCGGCGTCCACCGCTTCGGGTGGCAGCCGTTTCGCGGCGGCGATGGCCTTGATGGGCTTGCCCTCGGCCACCATGCCGAGGAGCTCCTCTTCGCCCGGCGTCAGGCCGCCGTCCGACGTGACCGGGCGAACCAGCGCGTCGACGATGCTGGGGTCGAGTGCATTGCCCCCGGTCGCCACGGCGCGGATCGCGTCGACGAGCTGGTCGCCCTGGGCGATGTGGTCCTTGAGCAGATAGCCGTAACCGGCAGAACCCTCGGCGAGCAGCGAGACGGCGTATTCGGGATCGTCGTACTGGGAGAGGATCACCACTCCGGTCCCCGGATGCCGCTTGCGCACCTCCTTGGCCGCGTCGATCCCCTCCCGATTGAACTCCGGGGGCATCCGGATGTCGGTGACCAGGACTTGGGGGTGCAGTGAGGTGGCTTCTTGTATGACCTCGTCATAGTCCGCCGCAACCCCGACTATCCGGAGGTCCTTGTGCCGCTCGATCAGTGCCCTGACACCCTCTCGAACGATGAGATTGTCGTCGGCCAGGACCACCGAGATCGTGCCCGTGCCGGGACCGGCTGCGTCATCCATTGGCTCTAGTTCTCCCATACTCTAGGCACGGGCAACAGGTGGGGACCATCCCTGCAACGGTGGTACTAGGCACACCTCCAGATGCCTGTCACCACACTCGTCAATCCCGGGCCGCTGGTAGACGCTGGGACCATGACCACTCAACCGCTGATCCGGCACGCCGGGCTCGTCACCTCTTTGTCGTGGATTCCCACCGAAGCGATCGAAGGTGCCCAGCGACTGGCCTTCGACTCGGGGATCACGCACTACGACCCACCTCCGCCGACCGAGGGAATGGACGTCGAGAAGCTGCGTGACGAGGACCGCTTCCGGTTCGCCAACCGGCTCGGCGCCTTCATCACGGTCGACAATGCGGGAGGGATCGTCGATTGCGGCTACGAGGGCGGCGGCCTGATGGGCTCGACGATGGTGAACCTGGGCGCGGTCAAGCACCGCTTCCAGGCGGTCCAGCTGCCCGACATCCAACGGCCGCCCGAGCGAGGAGACGGATGGGTCCGCTTCGTCCAGACGTGCGGCGGTCGCACCGGGGTTCCGGCGCCTCGGCGTGTGCGCCGGCGACCCTTCGTGCAGTGGCAGGCGCCCTTGGTGTGGACCACGCTCTCGCTGACGCTGCACGCGGACGGGCGAACGGAGCACACACTGATCGGTGCCAGCCGGTTCCCGCGTCACTGGGTCTACGATGCCGACAACAGGCTCTCGCACAAGTCGGGTCTGACCGACTTCAAGGACTGGTACCGCAAGTCGTTCGGCAAGCACAGTCCGTGGGGGGACGAGGACTCCGAGGCGCTGGTGTCTGCCGTCGAGTCGGCCCTCGAGACCTCGCTGTCGGCGCAGCTCATGCAGGGGGGTGGCAAGCGGCGCATCGAGCGCTACCCCGCGGGGACGGTCCTCTTCAAGGAGGGGGAGCCCGGCACCGAAGTCCTCCTCATCCTCGACGGGATCGTCCGCGTCGAACGCGGCGGGGAACGGCTGGCCGAGTACGGGCCCGGCGCACTGCTCGGGGAGCGGGCGCACCTCGAAGGTGGCATCCGCACGTCGAGCAACATCGCGGTGACCCCGTGCCGGGTGGCCATGTTCGAGGCCGATCTCATCGACCGCTCGCATCTGGAGGAGCTGTCCGTGGGCCATCGCCGCGAGGATCACGCGCGAGACTGAATCGGTGCGCGTCACGTTCTGCGGGACCCGTGGGTCGACGCCCGCACCGGGTCCCCACTATTACCGCTACGGCGGGCACACCTCCTGCGTGGCGCTGTCCCACGACGGGGACGAAGACGCGGCGCCGCAACTGATCCTCGATGCCGGCACGGGCCTGCGCCGGCTGCCCGAGCTCCTGGGGGACCGCCCGTTCCGCGGTACCGTGCTCCTGACCCACCTGCACTGGGACCACGTGCAGGGGTTGCCGTTCTTCACCAGCGGCGATCGCGCCGACGCCGCGGTGACGCTGCTCCTGCCTGCGGACGACGACCAGACCGACGCAGCCGCGCTGCTCGAACGGATGATGTCGCCGCCCTTCTTCCCCATCGGGCCCTCACAGCTGCGCGGCGACTGGAGGTTCGGGCTGGTATCCCGCGACACGTTCGAGGCCGAGGGCTTCGCCGTCACGGCCATCGACGTTCCCCACAAGGGGGGGCGCACGGTGGGCTTTCGGGTCAGCGACGCGCACTCGTCGGTCGCGTACATCCCGGACCACTGCCCCACTGCGCTCGGACCGGGCCCCGAAGGGATCGGCGAGTACCACGAAGCGGCGCTGGAACTGGCGCGGGGCGTCGACCTGCTGATTCACGACTCCCATCTCCGTGCCGAGGAGGTGGCGGCGGAAGGCTTCTTCGGCCATGCGGCCGCGGAGTACGGGGTGGAACTCGGGACCAAGGCGGGCGCCGGTCGGGTCGCGCTCTTCCACCACAAGCCGGATCGCAGCGATGCTGAGGTGGAGCGGACCCTGTGCCGGTTTGCCGGGGGCCCCGTCCCGGTCATCGGGGCCCAAGAAGCGACGACGCTGGACCTGTGACGAAGCGGTGAGACGAGCGGACGCACTCGTCGTGGGTGCCGGGCCCAATGGTCTCGTCGCGGCGCTCTTCCTGGCCCGGGCGGGGCTGGCTGTCGACGTCTACGAGGCGTCGGACGAACCGGGAGGCGGCTGCCGAACCGCCGAGCTGACCTTGCCTGGCTTCCACCACGACGTCTGCTCGGCGGTCCACCCACTCCTGGTGGCCTCCCCCGCCTTCGGCGACGTCGACCTGTCCGCCCACGGAGTGCGACTCTCGGCCCCGGCGATCGCCTTCGCCCATCCACTCGACGACGGTCGGGCCGTCTGCGTGGGCGGCAGCGTCAGTGAGGTGGCCGCGTCGCTCGCCCAGGACGCTGCGGCCTACACGCGCATCTTCTCGCCCCTCGTCCGAGACCTGGACAAGATCCTGCCCGCCTTCCTCGGCTCGATGCGCTCACCCCCGGCGCACCCGCTGGCGGCCATCGGCTTCGGCCTGCGCGGGCTCCCGTCGGCTCGGCACATGGCGCGTGCGTTCGGCACCGAGGAAGGGCGCGCGCTCGTCGCGGGCACCGCCGCGCATTCCATGCTGCCCCTCACAGCGCCGCTCTCGGGCGTCTTTCCTCGCCTCTTCACCGCACTGGCACACCGCTACGGCTGGCCCGTGGTGGAGGGCGGCAGCGGCGCCATCGTGGACGCCCTGGTGTCCGAGCTCTCGGCGCGAGGCGGACGGGTGGAGACAGGGCGCCTGGTGAAGCGGCTCGACGACCTGCCATCGGCGCGGGCGGTCGTGCTCGACGTCACTCCCCGCCAGCTCGTCGAGATGGCGGGCGAAGCCATGCCGGCCGCGTACGGCAGGGCCCTCTCCCGCTATCGCTACGGGCCCGGGGTGTGCAAGGTGGACTGGGCTCTCAGCGGGCCGGTCCCGTGGACCGCGGAGGGGTGCCGGCAGACAGTGACCGTGCACGTGGGCGGGAACTTCGAGGAGATCGCACGCAGCGAGGCGGATGTCAACGCGGGCCGGCACCCGGACCATCCCTACTGCCTGGTGACCCAACCATGCGTGGTCGACCCCGGGCGGGCTCCCGAAGGCCGGCACACGCTGTGGGCCTACTGCCACGTCCCCAACGGGTCGTCCGTCGACATGACCGCCCGGATCGAAGCGCAGATCGAGCGGTTCGCCCCCGGCTTTCGCGACGTGATCCTCGGCCGGTCGACCTACACCGCCGTGGCCGAGGAAGAGCACAATCCGAGCTACGTGGGGGGAGACATCAACGCGGGCGCCGCCACGCTCCGGCAGATGGTCTTCCGGCCGACCCCACGCTGGAACCCCTACCGCACCGCCATGAAGGGCGTGTACCTCTGCTCGGCCGCCACCCCGCCCGGTGGCGGCGTTCACGGCATGTGCGGGCTCGGGGCGGCCCGTGCCGCCCTCCACGACCTGGGGGAGAAGGAGGCCGCCCCGCAAGTGCCGTGATGCGGCACACCCTGTCCTACGCCTGGTACCGGCTCCGGGCGACCTTCGGATCGGGGCTGTCCTACTTCGTCTCGGTCGTCTTGCTGACCCGCGCGCTGGGCGGCTCCCGATGGGCGCCGGTGCCGCCGCCCGCAGCACCGAGTCCTCGTTGAACTCCTGCGAGTCGAGTAGGTCACGGATCCCACGACTCGTGATGGCCTACCGGGAGTGGGTGTTGGCACCCTCGGGTCGAGTGTGGTCGCACCCTGTCGCCGGCTCCATCGATCTGCGTGAATGACAGCATGCACATCCACCGGCGTGGTCTTCCGAACTCGCGACGAGCCCGCGCGCTGGCGCGCCGTGTTCTTTTGCTGGCGTTGGTGGTTGGCTCCATGGGAGCCGGCACTGCTCTTCCAGCCGACGCGTCGTCGACCACGACGACGACCGCCCCGACAGGGTCGGTCGTCTCGGCGGAGTCGAGCCGTTCGGGACAGTCCTCATGGCCGACTCGGGTCAGTTCGCCGGCTACTCGCTCTACGCCTTCGACCTGAATACTCCGGGTGCCTGCACGACCGAGGTCGTCATGGTGGGAAAGATGCCCCTCTCGTGCACCGGACCCGAGACGGACAAGTCGGCCGACTGGCCGGCCTTCACCACCGTAGGCAAGCCCGTTGCCGGGCCCGGAGTCAACAAGCATCTCCTCGGAGAGGTCAAGCGCAAGGACATCGGAGCGGAACAGGTCACCTACGCCGGCAAGTTGCTGTACCTGTTCGACATCGCACCACACCAAATTCTCGGGAGCGAACTTCGTTGAGACAGTCCTCCCGCTCCCACCGTGGCACGGGTACTGGTACCTGGTGTCCCCGAAGGACGGCAAGCCGGTCACGGGACCCATCGCCGTCACGACCGAGACGATCCCGAATGGTCCCACCGTGCTCGCGGCCGACATGTTCCAAGGAATGGGCGCGACGCCGATCGTCGTCTACACCTACAGCAAGGACAAGAAGGATCACAGCGCGTGCACGGGGACCTGCGCTTTGGAATGGCCGCCCGTCCTGACGACCGCACCGCCCGAAGCGACCGGTTTTGCCACGAGCTCGCTCGGCGAGATCACGCGAGCCGACGGCACCCAGCAGCTCACGTACCACGGCAAGCCGCTGTACTTCTACTCCGAGGAGGTCCCGCGCCTGGACCCGGCCACGGGCAATCCGCTGGACCCCGCCACCATCGGGACCGGCAACGGTCTCGCCGGTCCCGCCCACGACCGGGGAACGTTCTCTCTGGTCCCCGCGCCCGCCACGTCAGCCACCTGACCGGCAGGAAGCACCGCGGCTCCGTCTAGCGGGCAAACGCGCCGACCAGCACCTCACCGACTCGGCGCACGGTCTCGGGCGTGCCGGTGGGGACGTTGAAGACGAAGTACTCGACGCCGGCCGCGGCCAACTCCTCGACGCGAGCCACCAGCTGGTCCGGCGTGCCGACGTCGGACCCGGTGGGCTCCTCGCCCGTCACCTGGCGCAGGAAGTCCTTCGTCGTCGCCGTCTCCTCGTCCGTCTCCGTGAGCACCAGCGTGCTGAGCCGGCTGACCGTCACCTCCGACGGGTCACGCCCGACCGCCTCGCAATGCCCGCGCAGCACGTCGACCTTGTGGGCGATCGTCGCCGCGTCGCCGACGAGATTGCACATGTCGGCGTAGCGGGCGACGAGGCCGAGCGTCCGCCTCTCGCCACCTCCGCCGACCAGGATGGGAGGACCACCCGGCTGCACGGTCGGCGGGACGTTGCGCGCCTCGTGGATCCTGTAGTACCGGCCCGCGAAGCTCGGCGCCTCCTCGGTGAACATGGCCCGGCAGATCTGCAGCGCCTCCTCCAGCCGATCCAGACGCTCCCCCGCCGACGGGAAGTCGAACCCCAACCCCTCGTGCTCGACGTCGTACCACGCCGCTCCGATGCCGAGGATGGCCCGCCCACAGCTGATGACGTCGAGAGTCGTGACGATCTTCGCCAGGTGCGCCGGGTTGCGATAGGTCACGCCTGTGACCATGGTGCCGAGCTTCACCCGTGCCGTCCGGGCGGCCAGCGCGCCGAGGAGGGTGTAGGCGTCGAGCATCGGCTGGCCCGGGCCGCCCATCGGCGGCAGCTGGTAGAAGTGGTCCATCACCCACACCGAGTCGAAGCCCGACTCCTCGGCCGCCGTCGCCATGTCGACGACGCCGCCGAAGAGGGCGCCGGTGGGCTCGTTCGGGGTGAAATTGGGGATCTGCAGTCCGAAGCGCATGGTGCGGAACCTACCGGGACGCCGGGAGCGCCGTCGCAGGCGTCACCAACCCGTGCGCCGCTGCAGCCAGTCCAGTGCCACCTCACCCTGGGCGGCCTGGAAGGCTCGCAGCGTCGGCAGTCCCGGCGGCGCGGGTTCGAGCGAGCGCGACACGAAGAAGCCGCTGACGGCGGCGAGCAGGACCGTGACCACGTCGGGGTCGGCCCGGCGCGACGGGCCGTGGCCGGCCAGCAGGTCCTCGGGCGGGGGGCCGCCTTCGAGGACGACGGAGGGCGCCCAGCCGACCACGTCGAAGGCGGGGGTGCCCACCGAGCCGTGGGGCCAGTCCACGAACACCACCCCACCGCCGGCGAGCAGCACGTTGTCGGCCCGCACGTCGCCATGGACCAACGTCTCCCCCGCACAGGCCTGAGGCCAGCCGGACTCCAAGTCGGCCAACCGGTCCAGGTGCGCGGCGGCCCAGGGGTCGAGACCCGGCGGAGCGCCGACGGATGCGAGCGCGCCCCAGCCGCCGAAGAGCCGCCGGCCGTAGACGGCGAGGGGTTCGAGCGCGGGCACCGGGCTCGGCGTGAGCTCTTCGTGGAGGGCGGAGAGGGCCGCCGCGACCGCCGCGAGCTCGCCCGGGTCCCAGGGGTGGTGCGGCGGGCGCCCGTCGACGGCCTCGAAGGCGAGCGCCACCCAGCGGCCGTCGTCGTAGGTCGCGAGCAGCCGGGGGAAGTGCGGCGAGGCCGGCAGCGCGGCCGAGATCACGGCCTCACGGCGGTGCATGGCCGGCGAGTCCGGGTTGAGCTCGGGGCCCACCGCCTTCACGAACACGGCGCGGTCGGGCCACTCCAAGATGGCGGTCGCCCCCGGAGAGAACCCACCGGCAAGGTCACACGTCGACCGGGGACGGCCACGGCCGCCGACGCCGGTCGCCCAGGTCCGCACCGCCTCGGGCACCCGGGCCCACGGGAGGTGGACGCCGGCGGCCGGAGGGGTGGGGGTCGTCACGCGGGAGTGGTCACGACGCCGCGGCCCCGGCCGCGGCGAGCGCCGCCTCGATGCTCTCCACCAGGTGCCGCGCCGATTCCGCGCTGAGCTCCACCGCAACGCGGGCGCCCGGCCCGCGCCCGGGGTCGGCGAAGTCGATGTTCAAGGTGTGGTCAAACGGGGCGTGGTACGGATGGTCGAAGTAGACGCTGGCGGAGGTGACGGAGAACCATCCCTGCGGCCCTTTGGCGCTACCCGCGATGTCGGTGGCAACGGTGAGGTACGAGCACACGGTCAGTTCCCCGCCAGGTAGCGGCCGAACCACTCGAAGATGCGCCGCCAGCCGTCGACGGCGGCCTCGGGCCGATAGGCCGGCCGGTCCACCGCGAAGAAGGCGTGGCCGGCGCCGTCATAGCGGTGGAATTCGTAGGTCTTGCCCGCCGCCTCGAGCGCCGCCTCGAGCTCGTCCACCTGCTCGGGGCTGGGGAACTGGTCCTCGTTGCCGAACAGCCCGAGCAGCGGGCAGTGCAGCTGAGCCGTCCGGTCGACCAGCGGCGTCACCTTCAGTGGGAAGCCTTCGGGCACCGTGCCAGTCACGAAGGCCCCGTAGCAGTCGACCGCAGCATCGACGGGCAGGCTCACCGCCGTGAGGAAGGAGTGCCGTCCGCCCGAGCAGTAGCCGATGACGCCGACCTTGCCGTTGGAGGTCGGCAGGGCGCGCAACGCCTTAACGGCGCCCTCGGCATCGCCGACGAACTGGGCGTCGGGGATGCCACCGGCCTCGCGCGTGGCAGCTGCCGCATCGTCGGGGTCGACGTCCAGCCCCTGGCGGGCGTAGAGGTTGGGGCAGATGGCGTTGCAGCCGTTGGCGGCGAAGCGCCGCGTGATCTCCTTGGTGCCCGAGTCCCAGCCCGGTAGGTGGTGGATCACGAGGACCCCGCCGAAGGGGCCGTCACCGGCGGGAAGGGCCTGGTAGGCGTTGATCTGCGCCCCGTCGGCGCCGTCGAACGTCACGTTCTGGGCGCAGAGGGCTTCTTCGGGTGCGGGCACGGCTGCCTCCTTGTCTTCTGTCTTCCGTGCGTGTGTGGGTCTGGTGCGCCGCCCACTATGGCGCGGCGCCGGTGCCAGGACGGTCGCGGCGTCCTGACGGCGACGGGGTACGAGGATTTCGTTGGACCTGGTGGTGACACCATCGCCTCCGCCTTCGTGCACCTGCCCGTCTCGGATCCTCGAGTGTGCGAGCGGGGGGGCGTCGCGGCGACGAGGTCGCCCGGGGTGACCGTGCACTCGGTGGAGGGAGGGACGTGCTCCCGGTGGGAGCGGGAGCTACCACTTCACCACCACCTGCGGACTCAGAACACGGCGTCCTCGATGACCGTCAGGTCGACGAACTCGGGCGGCCCCTCGAAGAGGTCCGCCATCGTCGCCCGAACAACTTCGAGCGCCTGCTGGCGCGCCGGATCCTGCTCGCGCGCACGGGCCCTCTCCTCGCTCTGGAAGATCACGACGTGGTACACCCGACTCGGATCTTTGTCATTTCGCGCGCGGCCGTCGACCTCAGCAGATCCGAACCCGGCCGTTCCGCCGAACGTAGCTGCTCGTAGAGGCGCGGCAGGCCTTCCTCTTTGCCCGGCTTCAGGCGCATGAGGATGAGCTGTGCCCACATGTCGGACCTCCCCTGTCTGCCGTCGCCTTCACCACGATCGATGTTCGCCACGTCAAGACCCTAGTGACGAGGTGCACGTCGTGCCCGCCAGTTACGAGGTGCACGTCGTGCCCGCCGCCGGGGTGAGTCCGCTGACAAGATATGTCTGCACGTATCCACGTACGCAGGCGCTGTAGAAGTAGGCGACGTGGTCGTCACCGTCACGCGTGAGCAGCACGCCGCGGTTCAGCTCCTTCGACACGTTCACCGCCCAGGCGTACGGGGTGGCCGGATCGTTTGTCGTCCCGACGACGAGGATGGGCGGCGCCCCGGGCGCGGCCACCGGGCCCACCGGCCGGGTAGGCGGGGCCGGCCAGACCGCGCAGGCCGCCTCACCCCAGGCCAGGAGCGGACCGAAGACCGGAGCGGAAGCCTTGAGGAGGTCTGCCAGGTAACCGTATGTGGCCAGATCGCGGGATACCGGGTGGTCCAGGCAGTCGATGGCGAGGGCGGCATCGTCCCCGTTGGTAGAACCGTTCCGGTTGTAGTGGTCGGACATGACGAGGACAGGGCCGCCATTGCCCGCCGCATCGGCCGCCAGCGCACTGCCGAGCTCGGGCCAGTCTGACTGTGCGTACAGGCCGTCGAGGAGTGCGTCGTACAGCTCACCTGCTCCCGCCACCTGGCCGCCCCCCGCCGGCACCGGCGACGAAGCGGCGGCCGCGAGCTGCGCCAGCAGGGCCGAGGTGGGGTCACCGTCTGGTCGCCACGAGCAGTCGGGGCTGGCGGCACACCAGGCGAAGAACGACTGCAGCACCTCCTCGAACCCCTGGGCCTGCCCCTGCGTGATCTGGTCGAAGGTCAGCGCGGGGTCGATGACGCTGTCGAGCACCATGGCCCGGATATGGGTCGGGAACAGCGAGGCGTAGGTCAGCCCGAGCAGCGTGCCGTAGGACTGCCCCATGTACGTGAGCCCCGCGTCGCCCAGCGCGATGCGGAGCCTGTCCATGTCCCGCGCCACGTCGACCGACCCGACGTAGGGCAGCACGCTGCCGCTCGTGGTCTCGCAGTCGGCTGCGAACTGCTTGAGGCCCGCGATGGTCGCGGCCTGCTGACTCGGCGTCGTCGGCACGGGATCCGACGGATCGGTCGGGCCGCCCGACGTCCCCCCACAGGTGACGGGGTCGCTGCGCTCCACGCCGCGGGGGTCGAACATCACGATGTCGAAGTCGTCCAGCAGCTGCGGCGTGAGCGAATCGAGCTCGTTCGCCATGTCGTCGATGCCCGAAACCCCCGGCCCCCCGGGGTCGATCACCAGCGAGCCGATGCGGGCGGCGGGGTCCTCGGCGGGGTGGCGGGCCACCGCGATGGGGATCGTGGGGCCGCTCGGGTCCGCATAGTCCAACGGCACCACCAGGGTCCCGCACTGCAGGTCTCCGTTGCAGGGCGACCACGAGATGGGCGTCACCGGCAGCTGCGTCGTGGACGTGGTCGTGGTCGAGGTGGTGGCCACCTGGTGCGTCGCCGGCGCGGGCGCGGCCGACGGCCCCGGGAGGCGCCCGCATCCCGCGGCCAGTAGTGCCGCCGCCCCGGCGGCAAGGACCAGCCGCGTCGCCGCCGTCGGCCTGCTGATCATCGGGACCACAGTGACACGAACGGTCCCGACGCCACCGTTCACCATTCGAGCAGCGCCCGTGGTCGAACGGGCCGACGCCGCGCGGGGTCGTCAAGACCGAGCGAGACGGCGGGTCGGCCAGCGCCTGCCGGGCCCGGCCGGTCGGGGCCCCGCCCGAACCGCCGAGGTCGGGCGAACCGGTCTCCTGGCCAGGGGCGTCGGTCGCGGGACTGGTCTTGCCAGGACCGCACGGGCAGGGCGAATCCCCCGCGTTACCCGCCACCGCCCCGGGAGGCTTAGCCTTGAGCACATGGCACCGATGAGGCGCTGGCTGATGGCTGCGGCTGCGGCCGTGGCCATGTGCTGCCTGGTGCCCGGGGCCATGGTGTCCCAAGCCCCGGCGGCCGGAGCGGCCACCATCGTGGCCCCGACACCGCCGCCTGTGAGCAACTGCGCCGTCGTGTCGTGCAACCGAGGATCACCGCCTTCGGTGCCACTCCCTGCCGTGGCCGTGGCCGGCATCTTCACCACGGGGACCGCGGTCCTCGCTGCGCTGTGGCACCGTCGCCGGAGGCGAGCGGGACTCGTTGCGCTGCCGGCAGGCTCCCCCACGCTGCTCCTCCGCCCGCCACAGCGCCTCCTGTCTGCGTAAACCTTCGGCGCCGACGCGCCGACACCATAAGGAGCCGTGTGCCGTAGAGCACACCTCTCGTCACCGCTAACGCGTGGTCGCCCCCCGTGGGCTGGCCCGCCACCCAGACACAGACCGGAGAGTCGTGATGCCAAACAACCGCCCTGGGACGAAGGGCCCGGCCCAAAAAGGGAAAGCAGCAAGTGCGAAGGGACAAGGGTCACCCGCGGCCCAGAAGCCGACCACCACCCAGAAGCCGACCACCACCCAGAAGAAGTCCGCCGCCAATCAGCGGTTCACCGAACGCCAGGCGGCCAAGCAGCAGGCGGCGCTGGCCGCGCGTCGAGTTCGCAACCGCACCTTCGGGATAGCCGTCATATCGCTCGTGGTGGTCATCGTGGGCGTGCTCGTGCTCGTCAAGGTCACCGGCGGCGGATCCGGCGGGGCCGTCGATGTGCCTTCGCCGCCCGCCGGAACCCCGATCCCTGCGGCCACCCTGGCCAAGCTCGCGTCGGTCCCCATATCGACCTTGAACGCGGCGCCGCTCGACGGTCTCCTCAATACCCCGCAGTCGATCAACGGTGCGGCACTCGCCGCCAACGGCAAGTCTGAGCTCCTCTTCATCGGTGCCGAGTTCTGTCCGCACTGCGCCGCCGAACGGTGGCCCCTCTACATCGCCTTGTCGAAGTTCGGCACCTTCAGCCCTGAACCGGGCCGGATTCACTCCGCGACCCTGGACGGGAACGTCCCGACCCTGACCTTCTACGGGACGACCTACTCGAGCCCGTACCTCACGTTCACGCCGGTGGAGGTCTACACGAACAAGCCATCCGGCGACGGTTACGCGACGCTGCAGACGCCGACGCAAGCGCAGTACGACCTCTGGCAGAACATCGGCGGCGGGACGTTTCCCTTCCTCGACTTTGGAGGCAAACGGGCGATGGCAGGGGCGCAGTACTCCTACGCCCCGTTGCAGAACTTGCCGTTCTCTGCAGTGGCGGCCCAAGTCGGGAACAACTCGACCGTCATCGGGTCCGACATCGACGCCAGCGCCAGCCAGCTGATCAAGACGATCTGCGGGTCGCTCAGCCACGGGCAGCCGGCCAGTGTCTGTTCGGCTGCGAACAATGGATGAACGAGACCCGGATATGCCCCGCTGGCCCGGAGTGGTGGGGACCATCGCCAGCGTGCTCGGGTTGGGCGTCGCCGGCTATCTCACCTACGAGCACTACACGTCCTCGACCTCATTGGCCTGCTCGGACAACGGAGTCGTCAACTGCCTGAAGGTCACCACCAGCTCGTACTCGGAGGTGGCCGGCGTGCCGGTGGCCGTCCTCGGACTGGTCTTCTTCGCGGTGATGCTCGTCTTCCAGCTGCCCCTGACATGGAGGCGGAAGGAGCCGGCAATTCGGTGGGGTCGGATGGCGTGGGCGGTGGTCGGCCTCGGAACGGTCCTGTACCTCTTCTACGCGGAGTTGTTCCGGATCGATGCCATCTGCCTGTGGTGCACGTCGGTGCACGTCCTGACGCTGATCCTCTTCGGCTCCACCTTGCTGGCCACCCTGACGCATCCTCCGATGGAGTCAGGCGACAGGAGTGTCGTTCCGACGTTGCGAGGGCGGGAGCGGCCGCTCTCCAAGGCGTCCGAGTAGGTCGCCCACGCCTCGTCCGGCACCGGCCGCGCACCGGTCTGAGTCTTCGACCCGCCCGGCTCGGTATCGTCGCGGCAGCGAAGGGAGCCGTCATGAGGGTGTGGGTCGAGGAGCCGTCGTGAGCCGACCCGTCGACCGGCGGTCCACCGGCATCGTGCAGATGCAGGAGATCCACGGTTTCACCCTGGAGCCCGACTCGGTCCGGGGGGGCCTCGAGGAGAGGACCACCATCGGAACGTTGCCGGCGCAGGGCAATGTCGACCTTCTCGACATGCCGTTCGACTCGGCCCCGGTCGAGCGCCCGTGAGCCGGATCGAAATCAGGGACGCCACCTCCGGCGTCCGGGTAGTGGCGTTCAACCGGCCCGAGGTGCGCAACGCCTTCGATACCGCCATGTACGAGGAGGTGACGGCGGCGCTGCGCACCGCGGACGCCGATGCTGACGGCATCGGCGCCGTGGTGCTCACCGGCCGCGGGGCTGCCTTCACTTCGGGCCAGGACCTGGCGGAGATGGCCGCCATCGCCACGGGCAACGCCGTCGCCGGCGCCGGGCAGGGGTTCATGGGCTTGCTCGAGTGCGTGAACGACCTCTCGGTCCCCCTCCTTGCCGCGGTGAACGGCGCTGCCGTCGGCCTCGGTTTCACCCTGCTCGCCCATTGCGACCTCGTGATGGTGGACGCGGGGGCGCTCCTGCGGGTGCCGTTCGCCGACCTGGGGGTGCCGCCCGAGGCGGCCAGCAGCGTGCTGTTCCCCGCCGCCATGGGCTGGCAACAAGCGGCCCGGGTGCTGCTCACCTCGGACTGGGTGGACGCGGGCGAACTGGTGGAACTCGGCCTGGCCCTGCGCGTGTGCGAACCCGGCACCGTGCTCGACGAGACGGTGGCTCTCGCCGCGCGTATCGCCGCCCACCCCCGCGGCGCCACCCGGGCCATCACCTCCCTTCTGCGGGCGGCGCGACGGGACGCCGTCGAAGCGGCCAATCGGCGCGAGCAGGCCGCGTTTGCAACGCTGCTGCGCACCGCCGTGGGCGCTGGAGCCCTGGCCGAATTCGCAGCCAAGGCTCCGGCGCCCCCCGCACCCTGACCGTGCGCCTGGGCATCACCGCCGCGCTGACCGACCTCGACCTGACGCCGGCCTCGCTCGCCGCCGCGGCAGAGGAGCTCGGCTTCGACTCGTTCTGGCTGCCCGAGCACACCCACCTCCCGCTGCGGGAGGACACCCCGCCGGCGCTGGTCGAGGGCGTGCGCCGCGACGACTACAAGCGCTGCCTCGACCCTCTCGTCGCGCTTTCCACCGCTGCTGCGGTCACCACCCGCCTCGGGCTCGGTACCGGCATCTTGCTGGCAGCCCAGCACGATCCGATTGTGCTGGCCAAACAGCTGGCCACACTCGATCATCTCTCCGGTGGCCGCTTCACCCTGGGCGTCGGCTTCGGGTGGAATCGCGCCGAGGCCGAGGACCACGGGGTCGACTTCGCCCGCCGCCACGACGTCGTGCGCGAGCACCTGGCCGCCATGGAGGCCATCTGGTCGGCCGACGAGGCCGAGTACCACGGCGAGTTCGTCGACTTCGACCCGACGTGGTCCTGGCCCAAGCCCCGGCAACAGCCGCGCGTGCGCACGCTGATCGGTGGTGGCGCCAGCGATACGGTGCTCTCCGCCGTCGTGGCCGGAGCCGACGGCTGGATCCCCATCGGCGGCAGCGGCCTGACCGAGGCCGTCCCGCGCCTGCACGCGCTGGCCGAGACAGCGGGCCGAGACCCAGCGGAACTCGAGGTCGTGCCGTTCGGGGCCATCGCCGGGGCGGGCAAGCTGGAGCACTTCTCCCGCCTGGGGATCACCGAGGTGGTCCTACGCGTCCGAGCCGGCGACGCGGCGTCGGTACGGGCCGAGTTGGAGTCGCTGGCGCCCCTCGTCCCGTTCGCTGCCACACTGGGACCGCCATGACCGACCGCACCGACGACACCGCACCCCGGCTCGGGGGCACGACCCCCCTCCCGAAGATCATCAGCGTGGACGACCACCTCGTGGAGCCCCCGCACCTGTGGGACACCTGGCTGCCGGCCCGCTTCAAGGAGCGCGGCCCCAAGGCCGAACGCCGCGGCATCGGGGAGATGGAGCACATCGGAGGCGGCTCCTACCGCCAGAGCTTCGATTCCGACGGGCCCCAGGCCGACTGCTGGGTCTACGAGGATCTCGTCTACATCAACAAGCGCCACGTGGCTGCCGTCGGCTTCGACCGCGACGAGATGACCATGTCGCCCATCACCTACGACGAGATGCGCCCGGGCTGCTATGAGCCGGCGGCCCGCATCGCCGACAACGCGTCGAACTGGGTCGAGGCGTCCCTGTGCTTCCCGACCTTTCCGCGCTTCTGCGGCCAGACCTTCCTCGAGGCGAAAGACAGGGAGTTGGCCGAAGCCTGCGTCGTCGCCTACAACGACTTCATGGTCGAGGAATGGTGCGGCGACAGCGGCGGCCGGCTGCTCCCGCTGTGCCTGATCCCGCTGTGGGACTCGGACAAGGCGGCCGCCGAGGTGCGGCGCAACGCGGCGCGGGGCGTGCGGGCCGTCTGCTTCAGCGAGATTCCGCCCCACCTCGGCTTGCCTAGCATCCATAGCCGATACTGGGACCCGTTCTTCCGCGCGTGCGAGGAGACGCAGACGGTCGTGTGCATGCACATCGGATCGTCGTCGAAGATGCCGGCCACGTCCGCCGACGCGCCCGTGGCGGTGGCGGCCACCCTCAGCTTCGGCAACGCGATGGCCTCGCTGACCGACTTCCTGTTCTCGGGCGTGCTCATCCGCTTCCCGCGCCTCGTGCTCGCGTACTCGGAGGGGCAGATCGGCTGGCTGCCCTACATCCTCGAGCGGGCCGACGACGTCTGGCGCGAGCACCGGGCCTGGGGCGGGGTGAAGGACATCGTCCCCGACCCGCCCTCGACCTACTTCCACCGTCAGGTCTACGGCTGTTTCTTCCGCGACCAGCACGGGCTCGATTCCCTGGGCGTGATCGGGTCCGACCGCATCACCTTCGAGACGGACTATCCCCACACCGACTCGACCTGGCCCGACACGCGGGCGGTTGCGGAACAGATGGTGCAGGACCTCTGTGACGACGACGTGCACCGGATCATGCGGGGCAACGCCATCGAGATGCTGGGGCTCGCCAACACCTGAAGGCCCCCTGGCCGACGAAGGGGTCCTCCGAGGCGTTCAGTACCGCGGCAGAGCGATGAACGCGACCACGTAGGCGAACAGCGCCGCTCCCACCAGGGTGCACAGGTGGAAGACCTCGTGGAAGCCGAAGACCCGCGGCCAAGGGTCGGGCCCCTTCCGGGAGTAGACGAGCGCTCCCGCCGTGTAGGCCAGCCCGCCCGCCAGCATCAGCGCGAAGCCCGCCCATCCCAAGTTGCGCACCAGCTGGGGCGCCACCACGATCGGGCACCACCCCACCACGACGTAGGGGATGGCGACAACCCACTGCGGGGCGTCGAGCCACACCTGGCGCAGCACGATGCCCGCAACGGCCCCGCCCCAGACCAGGGCGAGCACGAGCACCTGCGCCCATCCCGTCAGTGCCAGCCCGGCCACCGCGGTGGTCGTCCCCGCGATGCCGACGAAGATCGCGCTGTGGTCGGCGTGCCGCATGCGCCGCCACGCCGGTGCCGACCAGCGCAGCCGGTGGAACGCCGCGCTCGGTGCCGAACATCACGAGCATGCCCGCCACGTAGACGGCGAGCACCGCCGTGGCGCCGGCGTCGGGGCCGGCCGCGATCAGGAACGGTCCCCCGACCAGCCAGCCGCAGAACGCAGCAACGTGGAGCCAGCCCCGCAGCAACGGACGCCCGCCCCGGTTGTCGGCCAACCTCCCCTGCTCGCCCTGGGCCACGGCCGTCACCGCGCCACCTCCTGCTCCAGCCGGTCGGCCAGCTCCACCTCGGCGCGCGAGATCCCGAGGAGGAAGAGGATGGCGTCGAGGTAGGGCACGCTCAGTGCCGTGTCGGCAGCCCGCCGCACGACGTCCCGCGCGTTGAACGCGATCCCGAGCCCGGCCGCCGCCAGCATGTCGATGTCGTTGGCCCCGTCGCCCACCGCGATGGTGCGGGCGAGCGGGACGCCGGCCGCGGCGGCGAAGCGAGCCAGGGCGGCCGCCTTGCCGGCCCGGTCGACCAGCTCGCCCGAGAGCTCGCCCGTCAGCACACCTCCCTCGAGCACGAGGAGGTTGGCCGCCAGATGGTCGATGCCCAGGTCCCGCACCAAGGGCTCGATCACCTGGGTGAACCCGCCGCTCACGACGGCGATCTCGTACCCGAGCCGTTTGAGCGTCCGCACCAGCGTGCGGGCGCCCGGTGCCAGGGGGATGCTCTCGCGCACCGTCACGAGGTCCGCCTCGGTCAAGCCGGCCAGGAGCCGTACCCGGCCTCGCAGCGCGTCGGCGAAATCGAGCTCCCCCGCCATCGCCGCCTCGGTGACCGCCGCCACCTCCGCGCCGCAACCGCAACGTTGGGCCAGCAGGTCGATCACCTCGCCCTGCAACAAGGTGGAGTCGGCATCCATGACGATCAGGTGCTTGGCGCGTCGGTGCAGTCCGGCGACCTGGACCGCCACGTCGACCTGGCGCCGGGCGGCCTCGGTTGCCAGTGCCCGCCGAAGGGCATCGAGATCGGCGCCGGCCACCAACATCTCGTAGGAGTGCACCGGGTACGACGCGAGGCGGACGATCCGCTCGATGTTGCCGCCACAGCCCGCGATGCGGCCCGTCACGCCCTCGAGCGTGGCTGCGTCGATCTCGGGCGCCAGCAGCGTCACCAGGTGGCGGTCCCAGGCCTGTGTCTGCGCCTGGATCTGCGCCGTCTCGGCTTCGACGAGCGGCTCGACCGTCGCCTCGACTCCGGCGTCGCCCAGCCGCCGGGCCAGCGCGGCACGGGCAGGCTCCGCCTCCGTCGGCGCCATCTCGGCCTCCACGCAGAGCAACAGCCGGCCGCGCACCCGCACCTGCTCCACGTCCTCCACCTCGACGCCCTGCTCGGCCAGCGCCGCGAACAGCCGCGTCGCGATGCCCGGGCCGTCTTGGCCACTCACCGTCACCAGGAACGGCGACGGTGAGTCCTCGTCCGCGGTCACGCCGGCGTCGCGTCCTTCTCAGTGACCCACCCGGCGCCCTCGATCCAACGTTTCACGATGCGAGCGGGAACGCCCGCCACCACGCAGCGGTCCGGAATTTCGCCCCGCACCACTGCGCTCGCCGCGACGACGACGTGCTCACCGATCTGCGCGCCGGGCAGGATCACGGCGTTGGCACCGAGCCAGCTGCCGGAACCGATCCGGACGGGCGCCTCGGTGGGCCACTGGCGTCCGACGGGCACGACCGGATCCTCGTAGGTGTGGTTCTGGTCGGTGATGTAGACGTAGGGGCCGGTCTGGATGTCGTCGCCCATCACGATCTCCCAGTGGCCCACGACGTGCGATCCCCGGCCGATGAGGCAGCGGTTGCCGATGGAGACGACCGGGTCGGTGGGCATGTCCTGGCCCGGCGCCATCCCAGCCGAGATGGAGACGCCTGGTCCCACGATCGTCTCGGCCCCGATGTGGATCAGGTGCTCGTTGTAGAGCGCGCCCTGCGGGAAGAGCAGGCAGGCTCCGTGTCCCATGCGCCCGAAGCGCCGTCCCCGGGCATCGCCCGGCCCGATCGCCCCGAGCTCGGCCGCGCTCTCCCATGTCGCGTGCACGAGCCGCGACAGGGACCGGCGCAGCGGTCCGGGCAGGGAACGGGCCCAGCTCACGCAGGAATGCTAGGTGCCCCGTCGCAGTGGCGCGGACCGGCCGCGTGGAGGGTAACGGGGGCTGTTGGGTACAGTTGGGGCGTGAAGCCCCTCCCTCCGGACGCGGGCTCCGGCCCCGCGCCCGCCCCGGAACGCCGCCCCATGGGCCGCCGGCAGTTCCTGCAGTTCTCCGCGCTCGGCGTCGCCGGCCTGGCCACGGGCACACGCCTGAGCTCCACGCACCCGGCGCACCGCGTTCCTGCCCGGGCGCGTCGCCATGCCGCCCCCGAGCTCCCCGCCGTCGTCGACACCGAGCTGCCGAGCGGCGTGACCGTGCCGACCGCTCCCTGGCTGATCGCCGAGAACGCCAAGCCGGGCACCTTGAACTGGATCTGCAACCACGTCCAGCCCGACCATGCCCTCGAGGGATTCGCCAGTCAGGTGAGCGCGGTGCCCGGCGACGACGTCGCCCTCTTCGTCAACACGACCGCGAACGCGGTCCAGGTACAGGCCTACCGCATGGGCTATTACCAGGGTCTCGGCGGCCGCCTCGTCGTGCAGACCGACTTCGTGGCGGCGAACACCCAACCAGCCCCGGTCGTCACGCCCGGCGTGAGCACCGTCTCGTGCCCGTGGTCGCCCACCCTGACCCTCGACATCACCAAGGACTGGCTGCCCGGTTGCTACCTGTTGAAGCTGGTCGGCAACGGCGGCGAGGAGCAGTTCGTCCCGCTCACCATCCGCGACGACGCCTCCATGGCGTCCTACGTGCTCCAGAACAGCGTGACGACATGGCAGGCCTACAACCTCTGGGGTGAGTACAGCCTGTACTACGGCCGGACCCCGTCCGGGGGCTCGGACTTCGCCAACCGGGCGAGGATCGTGTCCTTCGACCGCCCCTATCCCCAGACCTGGGCCTCGGGCGCGGCGGACTTCGTGGGCAACGAGCTCCCCCTGCTCATGCATCTCGAGAGCCTCGGACTCGACCTCACCTATTGGACCGACGTCGATCTGCACGTCCGGCCCGAGCTCCTCGTGAACCACCGCTGCCTCTTCAGCCTGGGCCACGACGAGTACTGGTCCCAGCCCATGCGCCAGGCCGCGGCGACCGCCAACGCGAACGGCGTCAACCTGGCCTTCCTCGGCGCCAACGCCTGTTACCGCCAGATCCGGATGGAGCCCTCGTCGGTCGGGCCCGGCCGCCTGGAGGTCTGCTACAAGGACGCCACCGAGGACCCGCTGGCCCGGGAAGATCCCTCGCTCACCACGGTCAACTGGGACCAGTCGCCGGTGAACGAACCCGAGTCGAATCTGATTGGCTCCATGTACCAGTCGGTGGGGGCGAAGGCCGACATGGTGGTGACCGACGGCTCGTCGTGGTTCTACGACGGCTGCAACCTGACAGACGGGGATGCCTTCCCCAACGCGATCCTCGGTGAGTACGACCGCTACGTCCCGTCCCTTCCCGGGCCGCGCAACGTCGACGTGCTGGCGCACTCGCCCGTCCCCGGACAGTTCAACTGGTCCGACGTCACCTACTACACCGCCCCGGGGAACGGCGGCGGCGTGCTGGCCAGCGGTTCGGCCAGTTTCGTGTCCCTCCTGTCCACCACAGGCGCCATCCCCTCGCTGGTCATCCCCGGCCCCTTCCCCGGCGTCACGGACGTGATCCGCCGGGCCATGGAGAACGTCTACGGGCGGTTCGGGCTGGGACCGGCCAGCTCCTACGGCAGCTCGGGTGGCAACTGGTCCGAGATCTACACCGGCGCTACCGCCGCGGCAGGGCTCCGCCGCCGGCACCACGGCGGCATGACCGGCGTACACCGGCCACCCTCGCCGCCCGCACCCTGACATGGGCGGCGCCGACCGCCCGCACCGCGCACGCCGTCCGCGGTGCGGCGGCCTCGTCGTCGCCATGTACGGGGTGCTCGTCATCCTGCTGCTCATGGAGACGGGCGCGGTCGTTGTCGCCGACGCGACGCCCACGGCGACGGCGACGGCGACGACCACTGCGACGACGAAGACCGCGGCGGCGACGGCCACCGGAGCTCCGGACGACCAGCCACCCGCCACGCCGGACCCCGCGACGCCGGGGACGTGGATCAGCACGGGGCCCGACGAGACCGATCCCTTCATGGTGGTCGAGGACGGCCACTACGACCTCTTCACGTCGAAGGGGGGGCTCGATGCCAACATCCCCGTGCGCTCGGCCGTCGTCCCCGGGCAGTGGGGGCCGGTCACCGACGCCCTGCCCGACCTGCCGGCCTGGGCCGTGCCCGGCTGGGCCTGGGCGCCTGACGTCGAGCAATTCGGCGACCACGACGTGCTCTACTTCACCTCGCTGCTGCGAGGCTCCTCGCCGCCCACGATGTGCATCGGCGATGCCGTGAGCACCCGGATCACCGGTCCCTACGTCGCACAGCCCGAGCCGTTCATCTGCCAGACGTCGCTCGGCGGGTCCATCGATCCGCGGACCTTCGTCAGCGCCAAGGGAACGGCCTACATGATCTGGAAGTCCGACGAAAACGCCGTGTCCCAGACCACCGACACCCGCATCTACAGCCAGCCCTTGAGTGCCGACGGTCTGCACCTGCTGGGCCAGCCGACGCAGATCTTCGGCCCCGACGAGTCCTGGCAGGGCTACATCGTCGAGGCGCCGCAGCTTGTGCAGGTCGAGGGCGCCTACTACCTGTTCTACTCGGGCTACTGGTTCAACCAGCCCGGGTACGCCATCGGTGTCGCCCGCTGCAGCGGCCCGCTCGGGCCGTGCCACGACACCTCTCCCGACCCGCTCCTGGGCTCCAACGACCAGGGAGCCGGGCCGGGCGAGGAGTCGGTCTTCAGCGACGCGAAGGGCATCTGGCTGCTCTACGCACCGTTCCACTCGGCGGTGCCGCTGTCGGGCCTCCCGCGGCCCGCGACCGTCGTCCGCCTGGGTTTTGGGCCCGGCGGCGTCTACGTGGCCGCCACTCCGGGTACCCCGGCCGCCATTTGAGCCCCGGCGGGCCCAAGGGCTCCCGAACACCGCATGCCACCACTCGAGGGCGTGACCCCCCTACGATCAACCCCCAGAGATGGGGAGATCCGACCACGACCGCACCCGGGCGCGCCGTCCGCTCGCCTGGGGCGCGCTGGCGACCGCCGGGCTCGCCGGACTGGTGCTGACCGCCTGCTCGTCCCCGTCGCACGACGACGCCGCCGCCAAGGCCAAGCCGGCCGTCACGACCTCGACCGCGCCGCCGCCCGACTGCCCGCTCACCGGGTTGCCGGCGCCGAACGGCACCATCCCCCAGCGTCCGGCCATGGCGGTGAAGATCGACAACTACCCGGCCGGACGGCCGCAGTCGGGGCTGGACAAGGCTGACATCGTGTTCGAAGAGCCGGTCGAAGGAGGCATCACCCGGTACGCCGCGGTGTTCCAGTGTCAGAACGTCTCCTTGATCGGCCCGGTCCGCTCGGCCCGCAACATCGACATCGGGATCCTCGGGCAGCTCGGCAACCCGCTCCTGGCGCACGTGGGCGGCATCGACCCCGTCATCGCCAACATCGACGCCTCTCCGATCGTCAACGTCGACATCGGCGACAGCGAATCGCTCATGATCCACCCGGCCGGCCACGTGCCGCCCGACTCGGACTACACCTCCACCGCGATCGTCTACGGCACGCACCCCACCATGACCACCCCACCCCAGCCCCTCTTCACCTACTCGAAGACCCCCCCTGCCGGAGGGGCGCCGGTTTCGACCGTGCACATCGACTTCTCCGGCACCTCCGACGTCACCTGGAAGTGGAACCCGAGCACGAACACCTTTCTGCGGTTCTACAACGGGACGACGCCCGACATGCTGGCCGACAACGTCCAGAACGCCGCTGCCAACGTGGTGGTGCAGTACGTGCAGATCAGCTACGGCCCCTGGCTCGAGAACAGCGAAGGGGGCCTCGAGGTGCAGGCAGACCTGTACCCCGATGCCAGCGGCACCGCCGTCGTCTACCGCAACGGAATGGCCATCAACGCCACCTGGCACCGTTCCACCCTCGGGTCACCCACGCAGTTCGTCAACGCGTTCGGCGTGCCGATTCCGCTGCAGCCGGGCCAGACCTGGGTCGAGCTCGTGCCGAACACCATTCTCGCCACCACGACGCCGTAGCGGCCTCCGCGCGCAGACCGACTCAGGGTGCCGGCTTGCGCGCCACCACCGCCAACAGCAGGCAGTCCTCCGCGGCGGCGAACACGCCCGGGTGCGCGCTGGCCTCGGCCTCGTCGAACTCCCCGGCCGCGGCACCCCGGCGCATCAGGTTGAGGCCCTTGCACTCGGTCACCACGAAGCCGGCCCGTTCGAGCTTGCTCACCAGCTCGCTCGCTCCGTACTCGATCTTGTGGTCGTGGTTCATCGGCGCGTCCGAACGCAGGCGCCACAGCGGCCCGTTGGGCGTGTCGAGGCAGAACCACCCGCCCGGGCTGAGCACGCGGAACGCCTCTCGCGCCACCGCGTCGCCCTCACCTTCGCTCACGTGCTCAATGGACTGCCCGCTGTAGACAAGGTCGAAGGAGCCCGCCTCGTAGCGGCTGAGGTCCGCCATGGAGTGGAAGGAGAACTCCACCGGTCCGAGCTCGGAGAGCACCGGCTCACCCCTCGATCCTCCCCGGTAGATGGCGTCACGCTCGTCGACCGGCAGATCGACCACCACGAGGCGCTCAAAGGGGTAGGGGTAGCCGAGGTGCACCAATGCCCCGTCGGGCAGGCCCTGGTGGGTCCCGCCGAGATCGAGGATGTGGGCGGCAGGGGGCAACCCGGCCACGAACTCGCTCCGGCTGACGTGCATGGAGAGCAGCACGTTGCCGATGGGCACGCGGCGGCGGAACTCCTCGGAGTGGGCCAGCAGCTCGGCCACGCCGTGGCGGGTCAGCTCCCCGTCCGCCAGCTTCTGGGCGTACTCGGCGCCGCCGGCGGGGTCGGGCTCGCGGTCCAGGATCACGTTGAAGGCCATGCGGACCGCCTGCTTGGGCGGCAGGTGGCGAAAGGACACGGTGGGTGCGAATCGGTCGTAGACGCGGGCGGCCCGCTGCTTCCATTCCCTGGGTGGCACGGCACCATTGTGGTCCGGACGCGAAGCGCTCCGGGCCGGTCGCCCCAGGGGATGAAGGGGGACCGCCCGGAGGCTCCAGTGCCGAGGGGGACGCGGCTGTGACTAGGAGTCGAGCGTGATCGGGAGATCGTCGGGGTCGACGGCGCCCTCGGCCGCCTCGGTGTCGGTGTCCTTCGGCGCCAGGCACTCGCGCAACCGATCGTCGATCTCAGCCATCAGCTGCGGGTTCTCCGAGAGGAACGTCTTCACGTTCTCTCGGCCCTGACCGAGCTGCTCCCCTTCGTAGGTGAACCAGGCACCCGATTTCTTGACGAACCCGAGGTCGACCGCGACGTCGAGGAGGGACCCCTCGCGGCTGATCCCCTTGCCGTACATGATGTCGAACTCGGCCTGCTTGAAGGGCGCCGAGCACTTGTTCTTGACGACCTTGACCCTGGTGCGGTTGCCGACCACGTCGGCTCCGTCCTTGATCGCCTCGACCCGGCGGATGTCCAGCCGGATCGAGGAGTAGAACTTCAGCGCCCGCCCGCCGGGGGTGACCTCGGGGGAGCCGAACATGACGCCGATCTTCTCCCGCAACTGGTTGATGAAGATGGCGATGGTGCTGGACTTCGACAGCGTCCCCGTCAGCTTGCGCAGGGCCTGGGACATGAGGCGGGCCTGGAGGCCGACGTGGGTGTCCCCCATCTCGCCCTCGATCTCGGCCCGGGGGGTGAGCGCCGCCACCGAGTCGACGACCAGCACGTCGAGCGCACCGGAGCGGATCAGCATGTCGGCGATCTCGAGCGCCTGCTCGCCGGTGTCGGGCTGCGAGATGAGGAGGTCGTCGATGTTGACCCCGATGGCCCGCGCGTAGACCGGGTCCATCGCGTGCTCGGCGTCGACATAGGCGCAGATGCCGCCGTTGCGCTGCGCCTCGGCCACGACGTGCATGGCCAACGTCGACTTGCCCGACGACTCAGGACCGTAGATCTCCACGATGCGACCCCGCGGCAGGCCGCCGATGCCGAGCGCCAGATCGAGGGAGAGCGCGCCGGTGGGGACGGACTCGATGTTCATCGCGAGGTTGTCGCCCATGCGCATGACCGAGCCCTTGCCGAACTGCTTCTCGATCTGGCCCAGCGCGGCGTCCAACGCCTTGTCCCGTTCCGTTTCGGCCATCTGCCTCTCTCCTCTTCCTCTGCTCTCTGACTTCTGCTCTCTGACTTTTTGCTCTACGACTTGTCTCCGGCCTTCGGCCGGCGCCATTGCGTGACCCTACGGCGGAGGTGTGACGGATCCCGCCGTCGCAGCGTGCTCGCAGCATAACGAACGTGTGTTCGTAGAGCGCGGACCCAGGACGGCCACTGGGGACGTCCGGAGAACGGTCTCCCCACCTCGCCGCGTGGCCCGGACACGTCAGCCGCGCGAACGGGCAGTGACCCGGTCGCGTGCGAAGCTGACTGGTCCCCGGGCGGAAACGGGCAGAAAGGAAGCTCCGGTGGTGCTCACGAGAAGGCTGGTGATCGGCGTCCTGCTGGCCGGCCCCCTCCTTGCCGTTGCAGCGACGCCGGTCCTGCCCGCTGCGGCTGTGGGAGCGGCCGGGACCTCGGCCACCAGCGCCAGCGCCCTCTACCGGGAGGCCGTGGCCACGACGCGCTCGTGGTCCGTCCACTACGACTCGTCATCGACGCAGTCCAAGCAGACCCTCGTCGTCTCCGGCGACGCCGGACCGGCATCGGGGAGCCAGACCGATGTCCTCAGCACCGGATCCCTCATGATCCTCGTGATCGGCGGCATCACGTACATCAAGGGCAACACGGATGGGCTCGAGAACCTCGCCGGCCTGAGCTCCTCCCAGTCGGCCGACACCGCGGGCCAGTGGATCGAGTTCGCCACCAACAACGCCGCGTTCGCCCAGGTCGTCGTGGGTGTCCGCTCCAACGACGTCGCCACCGAGCTGTTGCTCAAGGGACCGCTCTCCCTCGGGCACCCCCGCACCCTCGACGGGTACAGCGTCGACGCCATCGAAGGGACGCAGACCTTCGCGCGCAAGTCGGTGCGCGTCGTGCTCTACGTCCGCGCCCAGGGGTCCCACGTCCCGGTGGAGGAGGACTCCCTGAACGCCAGGGGGCAGCCGACCGCCGCCGAGCACGTGACGTATTCGAAGTGGGGGGAGCTCGTGCGTCCCCTGGCGCCCCTGGCCACGGTCTCCATCGGCCCGATCAGCGCCGTGTGACCAGGCCGCCGGGCGGGGGCCGAACCCACCCGGCGGCCTGGGCGTGCGAGGATGTTCCCGTCCCCCACCGGGCCGAGCTGGCGCCGCCCACGCCGCCGGGCCCGCGTTCCCAGGAGAGTGAAGGTCATGCGCCCCCTGCGCCCAACACCCATCAGCACCGCCGCGACCGTCGGCGCCGTCGGCGTCCTCGCTGCCCTGGCGGCGCTCGCCGCCGGCCCGGCCGTCTTGGCCGGCGCGGCCGCGGCCTCGGAGCCGAGCGCCCAGTCGGAGTACCAGGCCGCCATCAAGGCGGTCGGCACCCAGGGGGTGCATTTCTCCTCGACGGCCACGCAGAGCGGCGTCACGTTCGCCGTCCAGGGCGACACCGGCTCCACCGCCGGCGCGGAGAAGCTCGTGGTGAAGAACGGCAAGCTCACCGAGCGCATGAGCGCCTTGTTGGTCGGGTCGACGGGCTACATCAACGGCAACGCCACCGCGCTCCATCACGTGATCGGCCTCACCAATGACCAGTCGTCGAAGTACGCGGGCGCGTGGCTCTCCTTCCCGACGTCGAACAGCGGCCTCGACGAGCTGGTCAGCGGTCTCCTCGATTCCCAGGTGTCGGGCGAGCTGCAGATGAGCGGGCCCTACCGCTACAGCACCGCCACCACGGTGAACGGCAAGCCCGCCTTGGCCATCGACGGCTCCCAGAGCACGCAGAGCGGCGGCAAGGTGGCCGTCGTCCTCTACGTGCCGTCCACGGGGACTCCGCTGCCCATCGAGGAGGTCACCAACCCGGGCGACCAGGGCGGCACGTCCGCCATCCGCGGCACGGTGACCTTCTCGGCCTGGGGCGAGAAGACGAGCGAGAAGGCGCCCGGCCACTCGGTGTCGTTGCTCAAACTGGTCCCGAGCTCCTCGTCGGCCACCTCGACCACGGCGGGGTAGACCACGTGGCACCCCGGCTCGAGGCGGCCCAGGGTGACATCACCGCCGAGCGGGTCGACGCGGTCGTGAACGCGGCCAACCGTTTCCTGCGCGGAGGAGGTGGCGTCGACGGCGCCATCCATCGAGCCGCCGGCGCCGATCGCTTGCAGGCTGCCTGCCGGTCCATCGGCGAGTGCCCACCCGGGCACGCCGTCGTGACCGAAGGCTTCGACCTGCCGGCCCGTTTCATCATCCACACCGTGGGCCCGGTCTGGCGCGGCGGCACGGCGGGCGAAGCCGACGTTCTCGCCTCGTGCTATCGCAACGCGCTGGCCGTGGCCGACGAAGTGGGTGCCGCCTCGGTCGCCTTCCCCGCCATCTCGACCGGTATCTTCGGCTACCCACCAGGGCTGGCCGCCGAGGTGGCCGTGACAACCGTCCGGACGGCGAACACGGGCGTGAGCCTGGTCCGTTTCGTCGCCTTCGACCGCGCCACACTCGAGCACTACACCGAGCTGCTCTGAGATGACCGATGTCGCCGGGCCCGACATTCGCATCCGAGCCCGGTCTCGGACCGCCGCTTAACCTGAACGCGTGGCAGGCCGGCATCGTCCTTCCAACCGTTACGAGCTGCTGACCTGCGCCTGGAAGGGTCACTACCTGGTGGGGGTCGGCGCCGCCCACGTCGCCCCGGACGACGCATTGCTGGTCCGTGAGTGCGGAGGGGTGCGCTGGCACCGGTGCCTGCGCTGCGACGCCTGGGTCATGCAACCGATCCCCGAGCACCCCACCGACGACCGCGTGGAGAGCAGGGACCAGATCGAGGTGCCGGCCCGGGGGGCCGTGCTGCGCGACCGCTATGTGCTGCGGCTCATCGCGGTCGATCGGGCGATCCACGTCATCGTGTTGACGACCCTCGCCCTCGTGCTCTTCACGTTTGCCCGTCATGACCAGTCGCTCCACCGCGACTACGTCAACATCATGAACGACCTGGCGGGAGGAGACCCCGGCTCGACCCAGGCACGAGGCATCTTCGGTTACCTCGGACGAGCCTTCAAGTACTCGCCGGCGCATCTCGTCACCTTGGGCGTGGCGCTCCTCGCCTACGCCGCCCTCGAGGCGACCGAGATGGTGGGCCTGTGGTTCAACAAGCGGTGGGCCGAGTACCTGACCTTCGTCGCGACGACGGTCCTCATCCCCTACGAGCTCTACGAACTGTCGCTCCGGGTGAGCACCTTCAAGTTGGTCGTCCTGGCGATCAACCTCGCGGTCGCCATCTACCTCCTCTTCGTCAAACGGCTCTTCGGCCTGCGGGGCGGGCACCGCGCGGAAATGGCACGACGCGAGGCCCTGAGTGGCTGGCCGGCCCTCGAGGCGGCCACGCCACAGCCGGTGCCCTGAGCCGCCCTGGGTGCGGCCGCGCGGCGCGGACGGGCCAGCCGCCTATCTGGCCGTCTTGACCCACCGGCGCTCGACCAGCCTGTTCTTGGCCACGAAGATCTCCTCCGTCCGCTGCCAGCCGAATCGCTCGGCGAGGCGCACTGCCGGGCTCGTGTCGGGGATGTGACACACCAGGTCGCCCGCTCCCATCGCCGCGCGCCCAGTTCTCCTGGGCGGCAGCGAGCGCCGTGCCGATGCCCCGTCTACGGTCGTTCTCGCCGACGAAGAGCATGTCGAGACGACCCTGGCGGTGGTCGAGCCGGACATGGCCCATGCCGACCCACGGTGCCTCCACCCCGGCGACGAAGAGCGCCTGCTCGTCGCCCCGGGCGCAGGCGTGGGTGTAGTCCCGCCAGAAGCCGTCCGGCGTCGCGAACACGTCGTTGAGCTCGACGTCGACCGCCAACGGGATGCCCAGGGTCATCATGATGTGCAGGCGGCGGACGTCTCGCCAGTCGTCGTCGTCGCAGCGCCGAATCACTGCCGACGAATCAGTCTGCCTCGCAGCCACCGACCCTCGGGTGCAGTCTCACCCCGTGGCAGGGGTGTTCGAGAACACGAGGGCCTTCGTACCGGGGTCGTAGTGGACCATGTAGACCGGTCCGAGCGCATACGGTCGATCCGGTCCGAACGTGACGGGCGCGCCCCATCCGGGGACCACGACGTTCTTGAGCCCGTATCCGGCGTGGACGAAGCTCGAGACGGTCAGGTCCTTGCCGGCCGCCTTGGCGATCGCCGCGAACAGGGCCATGTCCGTGCAGGCGAGCTCCACCGACATATAGGTGATCTCCGACTCGGGCAAGGTCGGGCTGTAGGCGTTGATCTGGTCCGACGGATAGGCCTTCTTGATGATGCGGACGCACTGCTTGGTCCCCGCGTTGTCCCAGATCGCGGCCGGCGGGGTCAGCGGGCTCGAGGTGACCACGTTCTTGAGGTAGAGCGGGTTGTCGTCACCTGCGACGTCACCGGAGAGGTCGCTCTCGCTGGTCGCGACCCACGGTGGGTTGTAGGCGCTCTGGATGGCCGACAGCCCCTGGGGCCAGACGGCCGAACCATCGCCCACGGCGACCACCTCGTTGACCCCGTCGGACTGGAACCGTTGGGCAATGGCCGTGACCTGCGCGTTCGAGGCGGGGAGGTCGCCCTGGGGCGCTGAGTCCACGGCCGTCGCGACGACCGGGACATGGAGCTTCGCCAGCGCCGCCTGCACGATCGGGATCTCGGACTGATCGCTCGTGACGCCGGCAAAGATGCCGACCTTCTTGTCCTTGAACACGCCTTGCTTGGCGAAGACCGACAGCTGGACGGGGTCGTAGGCCGAAGGCGGTGGCGTCAAGGTGAAGTCCTGCGCCACCCCGGTGGTGCTGCCGGGAGCGTACAGCGATGCAATGACGGGCGTGCCCTTCTGCAGGTAACACGTTGCCTGCAACGGCGCGACGGCCACGAAGACGGTGTCGTCCTCGGTCAGCTGCGTGCACGCCGTGGCGGCGGGGGCGGTGCCCGTCGGGTCCACTGCGACGATGTAGGGAACGATGCGGCGGCCGTTGATCCCCCCGTCCGCGTTCATGTTGTCGATGATCGCGTTGAAGGCGTCGGGAACGCTGCCCCAGTTGATGTTCACCCCGACGGCCTTGACCGCCGCCACATCGACGTAGGGCACCCCGACCCGGATCGTCGTCGCCGTCACCCCCGGGCTGCCGCTCGACGTCGCGGACGCGGGAGCCGTCCCGAGCAGCCCACAGACCGATGCGATCACCATCGCCCCGACGACGGCCGCATTGCGCTTCCTCATGTCGCCCCCTTTGCCAGTGCACGGATCGCCCGGCGGCGCGGGCCCTGTGTCGATCCCGAGCAGGGCCCGGCCGGATCGCCGCACGAGCCGGCCTGACGACGGGTACTGTGGCACATCGGCCTCCGGGCTGCACGACACCTTCCGAGCTGTCAGCCGTTGAGGAGGCCGAGAATCTGACGTAGAACATGCTTTGACAACGCGTCCGACCACCTGTCGAGGAGGGGCATGACGGTTGACCTGGCCCGGCTCGCCTTGCCCGCCACGGTCGAGGAGTCTGAGCGGTTCGTCCCCACCGGCCAGTACCGCGGGAACCTCGACGAATTCGACTACGTCGAGGAGGAGTGGTTCGCCAGCGGTGAAATCGATGGGCGTCCGTACACGACCGCCCTCACCGTGCGCCGGCCCCGGGACACGGCGCGCTTCAGCGGCATGGTCGTCGTCGAGCCCGTGCATGCGGCGAGCGCCGCACCGATCTGGATCTACACGTCGACCCACCAGATGCGCTCGGGCCATGGCTGGGCGGCGATCTGCTCGCAGAAGAGCGTCCTCGACAGCTTCGTGAGACCGGCGAACGCGGGTCGCTATGCGGCCCTGGAGATCTGGTCGGATGCACCGCCCCTGGAGTCGGGCCTGCTCCGCCCACCGCGTGACCCAGCGACGCTGCAGGCGAGGATGGAACAGATGCGGCGGCTGAACGTCCTGTCCACCCCGATCTTGGCGCAGGTCGGTGCTGCGCTCCGCGGTGGCGACGGCCCCTTCTCCGCCCTGGGAGTGCGTGACGTCATCCTGGCCGGACACTCCCAGACCGGCGGCGTGGTGACGGAGTACATCTTGAACGGCCACGACACGCAGCGCTTCGACGACGGGTCTCCCGTCTATCACGGCTTCTTCCCCAGCGGGGCGCCGTCGGTACGGTTCGGTCCCTGCGACGTGCCGATCGTGCAGGTGCTGAGCGACGGCGACATCGCGAACCCCTTCAGGCCCGGACGCGAGGGCCGTGCCTACCGCAGGGACGACGGTGACGATCCTGGCGACCGCTATCGGCTGTACGAGCTGGCCGGTGTGGCCCACATGGGCACGAGATACCCGCCCTACAGCGACAACGCGACATGGCAGAACGACCCCACCGGGACGGCGGGGAGCGTGGCCAAGGAGGCAAGGATGAACAGCCTGCCGCACGGTGAGTTGTTCAGCATGGCCCTGCACCACCTGGTCCAGTGGGTCGCCGAGGCCGAGCCGCCACCCCGTGCCGATCGCATCGAGATCGGCCCCGACCAGTTCGTTGCCAAGGACGAGCACGGCAACAGCCTCGGTGGGGTCCGCTGCGCACAGATGGACGTCCCTCGATTGCGATACCTCTCGACTCCGGGCGTCAACGAGGACGGGTCGCCGGCGTTCGGCGTCGTCGGGACCGAAGAGCCGCTCTCGTCAAAGACCCTCGCTCGCCTCTATCGCGACCACGCCGACTACGAAGAGCGCTTCAATCGTCGGCTCGACGAGCTCGTCGCCGACGGTTGGTTGCTCGCCGAGGATGCCCCCGAGATGCGTGCCGAGGCCGCCCGCGCGACCGTCCCCTGAAACTGCTGCCGTGTTGACACGGGCACGTCCTCCTCAGGTGCTCGAACCACCAGAGGTGAGGTCGTAGACGGTCACCCCACCCACGGTCTCCGCCGTGAAGTGTGACTCCACCCAAGCGGTGATCCGTGAGGCGTCGTCACCGGAGCTGCCGCCGGGACCGCCGAAGCCTCCCCCGCTGGCGATGAAGTAGTGGATCTTGCCCTCGGACACGTAGGTCTCGAACTGGGCCAGTGTCGGCGCCGGGTCGGTCCCGTTGAACCCGCCGATGGCCATCACCGGCTCGCCGCTGGCCAGCTGGTAGCCCGCTGCGTTGTTCGAGTTCACCGTGGCAGCCGCCCACGTGTACCGGTCGGCGTCGGCCTGCAGCAGCTTCGTGAGAGCGGGATTGGACTGACTCGAGTTCAAGAACCCCCCGCCCCCTCCGCCACCGCCACCGAAGGCTCGGCGGACCCCGCCGCCACCGAAGGAGGGCGTGCCGCCGGGGAAGCCACCCGGGAACCCGCCCGTTCCGGTTCCAGCGCCCGCCCCGGGGAATCCACCCGGGAACCCACCCGTGCCCGTCCGGGCACCCGCACCGCCGGGGAAGCCGCCGCCGAAGCCCGCACCGCCGAAGGCTCGGCGGAACCCGCCGGCGCCGCCAGGGAAGCCGCCAGCGCCGCCAATTCCCCCGCCGACGGGCGTCGGGGTCACCGACGGGATCGCCCCGCTGTGCGGGGTCGCCGCCGTGGCCACCGTGGAGAAGAGCGGTGCCGCCAGTGCTGCGCCAAGGCCCAGTGCGGCCACGAGGCCGACGGCCAGCTTCGGCACGGACCGCAGCAGTGGGAGGGCCAGGATGGCGACGACGCCGAGCGTGCCCACCACCGCCACGAAGGGGCGGAGGGCGGGGAACCAGTCCGAGGTGCGGCCGAGGAGCACGTAGCTCCAGATCACCGTGGCCGCCAGGCCGGCCGCCAGGCCGATCCTTCCCGCCCACGACCCGCGGCGCTGCCACAAGCCAAAGGTGGCGATCCCCACGAGGGCGCCCAGCGGCGGTGCCAGTGCGACCGTGTAGTAGGGGTGGATGATGCCCTGCGCCAGGCTGATGACGAGCCCGATGCTGACGAGGGATCCACCCCACAGCAGCAGCGCGGCACGCTCGCGGTCGGTGCGGCGGGCCCGCAACGTGACGACGAGGAGGACCGCCCCCATCACCAGGGCGCCGGGCAACAGCCACGACATCATGTTCCCGAACTCGGGATTGAAGAGCCGGGTCAGACCGGTCGGGCCCCACATGCTCCCGGCGACCCGTCCCCCTCCGACACTGCCGGTCTCGTTCCCGGTCAGCCGGCCGAAGCCGTTGTAGCCGAAGATGAGGTTCAAGATGCTGTTGTCCTGCGACCCCCCGACGTAGGGGCGATCGGCGGCGGGCGTCAGCGCGACGGCGGCCACCCACCAACCGCCCGCGACGAGCACGGACCCTCCCATGACCAAGACCTGCCACACCCTGCGCCACCATCCCGTGGGCGCGGCCAGCAGGTAGACGACGGCCATGACCGGGAGGATCAAGAAGGCCTGGAGCATCTTGGTGATGAAGCCGAAACCGACCAGGGTCCCCGCGAGGACCAGCCACTTGGTCTGTGCCCGCTCGAGCCCCCGCATGGTGGCGTAGGTCGCTCCGGTCAGGAGCAGCGCCAGCAGGGCGTCCGGGTTGTTGTAGCGGAACATCATGGCCGCCACCGGCGTCAAGGCGACGACGAGGCCGCCGAGGAGCGCCGCCTGAGCGCTGAACCAGCGCCGGATCGACAGGTAGACCAGGCCGACCGTGGCCACGCCCTCGAGGGCCTGCGGCGCCAGCACGCTCCACGAGTTCAAGCCGAAGATCCGGGCCGAGATCTCCATCGGCCACAAGAAGGCGGGCGGCTTGTCGACGGTGATGAAGTTGGACGAGTCGGAGGAGCCGAAGAAGAAGGCCTTCCAACTCTTGGTGCCCGCCTGGACCGCGGCCGAATAGAAGGAATTGGCCCATCCGCTGGCGCCGAGGTCCCACAGGTAGAGGACGGCCGTCGCCACGAGCAGCGCGAGGAGGGCGGGGCGCACCCAGGGCGCGTCGCTCTCCTTGCCCCGCACGAAGCGGGCCGCCCGCCCCCGCCGGGGGGCGGGCGGCCAGGTCGCCGAGGTGGTTGCCGCCGTGACGCCGATGTCCGGCGGAGCATCGAGCTGCGCGGGCGGATCGAGCACGCCGACGGGGGCGTCGGGGGCGGGCGTGAGGTCCGTCATGAGGACTCCTCCATCGGGTCGGCACCGGCGCGGGTTCCGGGGCGGAAGATCCAGGCCCGCAGCACGGCGAAGCGGAAGACGGCGGCGACCAGGTTGGCCACGGTGATCGCCACCAACTCGGGAAGCAGGGCAGAGGGGGCCAGCCATTGCGCCACGAGGAGCCCCAGTGTCGTGAGCCCGAGGCTCACGACGTAGAGGCCCCCGGCGACGGCGAGGAGGCGGCCGCGCCGGGCCTGGCCGTCGGTGCTGCGGGAGAGCTCCCGGTGCACCGCCGTGTTGAACAGCGTGGCGATGGCCATGGCGACGGCGTTGGCCCCGAGCGGGCCCATGAGCGGTCGCCAGGCGACGAAGAGGAAGAGGTACCCGAGCGTGGAGACCACGCCGACCCCGGCGAAGCGCAGGAGCTGGTCGGTCGCCACCTCGTTGGACCGGACCCGCCGCAGGCCGGTGGGGCGCCGCACCAGCAGCCGCCACACGCCCCGTAAGTCGTCCGCGGCCGTCGAGACGATGTTGACCCGTGAATCGGGATCGTCGACCCAGTCGACCGGGACCTCGCCGATGCGCAGACCCATCCGCTCGGCGGTGACCAGCAGCTCGGTGTCGAAGAACCACTCGTTGTCCTCCACGAGGGGCAGCAGCTTTTGCGCCGCGTCCCGGCGCAGCGCCTTGAACCCGCACTGGGCATCGCTGAAGCGGCCCCGCAACGTGAGCTTGAGCAAAAGGTTGTAGGACCTCGAGATGAGCTCGCGCTTGGGACCACGCACCACATGGGCCCCGCGGGCCAGGCGCGACCCGATGGCGACGTCGCGGTGACCGGAGAGCAGCGGAGCCACCAGGGGCAGCAGCGCCGGCAGCGAGGTGGAGAGGTCGACGTCCATGTAGGCGACGACGGGGGCGTCGCTCGTCGACCAGGCCTCCCGCAGCGCGTAGCCACGCCCCTTGCGCGGCAGGTGCATGGCCGCCACGCCCCGCATCCGGGCGGCCAGCTCGGCAGCCACCAGGGCGGTGTCGTCGGTGCTGGCGTTGTCCACCACCGTGACGAGGGCCCGGAAGGGGAACGACGTGTCGAGGAACGTCCGCAACGCCGTGATCCGCTCCTCCAGCTGGGCGGCCTCGTTGTAGACGGGCACCACGATCTCCACGTCGAGGGGGACCCGGCGGGGATCGACGTCGGCCTCGAACGGAGCCAGGGCTGGCATGTCAGGCATGGTGTCCGACCCGCCTCCAAGCTCCGTGAAGCTCGGCTGTGGGCCCGGTGTGAATCCCGGGCGGTCGGCCACGGGACCGCCGCATCAGGCGGCTGATTCGGGAGGCTCGCCCGCCAAGACCTGTTTGTGGCCCGAGTGCACGGAGGTCGTCGGGAGGCGCACGGTGACGACCATCCCGCTCCCCGGGGAGGACGTCGCGGAGACGGTGCCGCCGTGCGCCGCCACGATGGCGGCCACGATGGAGAGGCCGAGGCCGCTGCCCCCGCTGGTGCGGGTCCGCGCCGGGTCGACCCGGTAGAAGCGCTCGAACACCCGGCGGGCCTCCTCGTCGGGCATGCCGGGGCCCACGTCGCGCACCTCGATCTCGGCGTGGTCGCCGACTTGGTCCACCCGCACCGTGGCCGTGGTCCCCTGCGGCGTGTGCGCTCGGACGTTGGCCAACAGGTTGTCGAGGACCTGGCGCAGACGGTCCTTGTTGCCGGTCACCTCCACCGGATGCGCGGCCCAGAACCGCACCGGCCACTCGGGCCCGACGGCGGTCGCGGTCCGGACGGCGTCGGAGGCCAGGGACACGAGCTCGACGGGCGCCATTTCCATGGGCACGCCCTCGTCCAAGCGAGCCAGGGTCAGGAGGTCGTTGACGAGGCGATCCATGCGCGCCGTCTCGATGCGGATGCCCGAGACGATGCGGGGCAGGTCGTCGGCGTGCTCGGTCCCGCCGCGCTCGAACAGCTCGGCGTAGGCCGAGACCGCCGCGATGGGCGTGCGGAGCTCGTGCGAGGCGTCGGCGACGAACTGTCGCAGGTGCTGCTCGTTGTCCTTGAGGCGGGCTTCGGATCGGAGCCGGGCGTCGAAGGCGGCCTGGATCCGCTCGAGCATGACGTTGAGCGCCCGCGCCAGCCGCCCGACCTCGGTCGCCTGGTCGGCGCCCGGGACCCGCTGGTCGAGGTTCCCCGCCGCGATGGAGTCGGCGGTGCGCTCGACGTCCTCCAGCGGGCGCAGGCCGAGGCGGACCAGCCACCACCCGGCGGCAAGCGCAAAGACGATGGCACCGGCCGTCACGGCGAGCTCGATGAGGAACAGGTTGTGCAACGTGCCCGACTGGTCGACCAGCGTCTGCGCCTGCACCAGGATGTCGCCGCCGTAATTGGGTCCCTCGATCTTGGTGGCCCGGACGCGGAAGGCCGGGCCGCCCGAGGCGATGGATCCGGTGGTGAACTGGGCCACCTGCGTCCCGTCGGACTGGGTGCTGAAGCCGGTGATGGGCGACGGCAGCTGGGGCCGATACGGGTGGTCCCCGACGTAGGCGGGGCACTCGAGGCCCTGGACGACGACGCCGTCCTGGTTGACGACGCCGACGTAGCTGATGCCGACGACGTTGGGGAAGTCGTCGCTATCACCGGAGCCTGGCCCTCCGCCCGAGTTGCCGACCGGGCCGGCGCCACCGAAATCGTGCTGCGGCGACGGGCAGACGGCCCCTCCGGTGACCACGTTCTGGACGAGACGGGGCGGTTGATGCGCCAGCTGCTGGTCGACCTGGTTGTACAGCGTGGTGCGCAGGGCAGAGTAGGTGGCGAAGTCCGCCACCACCAGGGCCACGATGGCGATCAACCCGACCGCGACGAGCAGGCGCAGCCGCAGGGACACTCAGGCCGCTCCGCTGGCCGAGTCCGGTTCCCGCAGCGTGTAGCCGACGAGGCGGATGGTGTGAATGAGCGGGGGCCCGAACTTCTCGAGCTTCTTGCGCAGATAGCTGACGTAGGTCTCCACCACGTTCCCGTCACCGCCGAAGTCGTAGTGCCAGACGTGGTCGAGGATCTGCGCCTTGGAGAGCACGTGGCGCGGGTTGAGCATGAAATAGCGAAGGAGATTGAATTCCGTCGCCGTGAGGTTGATCGGGTTGCCGGCACGGCGCACCTCGTGCGCGCTCTCGTCGAGCTCGACGTCGGAGAAACGGAGGACGCCGTCGTCTTCGGGCTCATAGCCGGTGCGCCGCAGGATGGCGTGCACCCGCGCGATGACCTCGGCCAGCGCGAAGGGCTTGGTGACGTAGTCGTCGCCTCCGACCGTGAGCCCGGCCAGCTTGTCCTGCAGCGTGTCACGCGCGGTGAGGAACAGGACCGGGATGCGTAGGCCGTCGGCGCGCAGGCGCCGGGTCACCTCGAGCCCGTCGAGATCGGGCAGCATCACATCGAGGATCATGAGGTCGGGCGGGTCCTCCTGGGCCTGTGCGAGCGCCTTGCGCCCCGTCATCGCCTCGTCGACGGTGAACCCCTCGTAGCGCAGCGATGTCGCCACGGCGTCGACGATCGACGGCTCGTCGTCGACCACCAAGACCCGCGGTCCGTTGTCGGTCTTCACGGTGTTACCTCCCTCCGGAACACGGTCGCGCCCGCGGCTCCTCATCCAGTGTGACCCGGCTGTGGACCTGCTGTGAACGCGGTGTTCAGGCGGAATGGGCGTCGAGAGCGCGTCGCAGCAGGTCCAGCGCCGAAATTGCCCCGTACTGTCGCACGCGCTCCCGGTCCCCGGGCACCCGCAGCTCGCGGGTCTGAGCCGGCTGACCGGGGAGAACGAGGCCGACGAAGACGGTGCCCGGCACCACGCCCTCCTGCTCCTCGGGCCCGGCCACGCCGGTGATGCCGAGGCCGACGTCGGCCCTCGTCACCCGGGCGGCACCCTCGGCCATGGCCGCCGCCGCCGATTCGGTGACCACCGGCCCGGCGGGCACACCCAGGACGTCGTACTTGACCTGCGAGTCGTAGGCGACGACACCGCCGCGGAACCAGCTCGAGGCACCCGGCACGTTCACCAGGCGGGAGGCGATGAGGCCGCCGGTCAGGGACTCCGCCACGCCGAAGCTGAGGCCGCGCGCGATGAGGCGGTGGGCGACGGCGACCTCCATCGACTCGTCGTCGACGCCGAAGACGATGTCGCCCAGGCGCTCGTCGATGGCGCGGCGCACCTCGCCTTCCTCCTTGTCGAGGAGGGCGGTGACGTCATCGAGCGTGCGCGCCCGGGCGGTGATGCGGACCTTGATCCCCTCGATCCCCGAGGCCAGGAAGGCGAGCGTGACCCCCCCGGGCACATCGAGCGCGTCGATGCGGTCCTGGAGCGCCTCGGCCAGCCCCGACTCGCTCGCGCCCCAGGTGCGCAGCACGCGGCTGGCGATGACGCCCTCTTCGCCCGCTTCGGCCATTCGAGCGCGCAGGTCGGGCAGGATGGCGCGTTCGAACATCTCGGCCATCTCGTAGGGAACGCCCGGAACGGCGTAGACGACCTTGTTCCCGATCGGGCAGGCGAGACCGGGTGCCGTGCCGGACACCTGCGGGATGATCGTGGCGCCCTGCGGGACGTCGGCCTGGCGGGCGTTGTTGGCCGTCATGGTCCGTCCGCGGGCCACGAAGAACCCCTCGATCAGGTCGACGATGGCCTGGGAGCGGACAAGGGGGACGTTCATCACCTCGGCGATGGCCTCCCGGGTGATGTCGTCCTGGGTGGGCCCGAGGCCGCCGCACGTGATGACCCCGTCGCTGCGGGCCAGCGCGGTGCGCAGGGCGAGCACGATGCGGTCATGGTTGTCCCCGACGGCCTGGTGGAAGTGGGAAGCCACGCCGTTGGCGGCCAGGTGCTCGCCGAGCCAGGCGGAGTTGGTGTCGGCGATCTGGCCCAACAACAGCTCGGTGCCGACCGCCACGATCTCGATCCTCACGGGAGGGACCTTAGGAGGCGGCGGAGCGGTGCAGCGCCCGACGGCCATCGAGCAGGTACTCGGCACCGGTGTAGAGGGTGAGCGCGCAGGCGAACCAGATCATGGCCAGTTGGAGGCTGTCCTGATGGGCCAGCGGCGGGATGATCACCGTGCCGATGGCGAAGTCCTGCACCAGGGTCTTGAGCTTGGCCGACTTGCGGGCCGGGATGGACACGCCGCGCCGGCCGACCCAGGAGCGGTAGAGCTGCATGCCGACCTCACGGATGGTGATGAGGATGACGGGCAGCCAGGGCAGATGGCCCTGGGCGGCCAGCGTGAAGAAGGCGCCCAGGACACAGGCCTTGTCGGCCAGTGGGTCGAGGAAGGCGCCCGAGCGGGTGGTGCCGTGGCGGCGGGCGATGTAGCCGTCGAGCCCGTCGCTGCCGGCGAGGATGATGCCGACCACGACGTTGATCCACGACGCCCCCCACACGACGAGCATCACCACATAGACCGGCGCGGCCAGAAGCCGGGCCACCGTGACCGCGTTGGCGGGGGTGACCAGCGCGCTGGGGCCGAAGGTGAAGCCGGGGTGGCCGGCGGGGTGCTCGTGGGCGGCGTCGCTCACGGGGTCGGTCCCCTGCTCCTGCCCCTGCCGGCACCGCGGCGCGATCGGCGACGGGGATGCCGCGCAGGTCGGGGCCCTCCGCGCCGGTGATCACCGCTTCGACGAGGCTGCCGACCGACAGGTCGTGCGGGAGATGGACGACGCCATCGATCTCGGGCGCCTCGTGCACGGTGCGGCCGCGCCCCGGCGTGTCGACGAGCACCGTGCGCACCTCACCGATGAGGCGGTCGCGGGTGGCGGCGGTGATGGCGTCCTGCATCTCGGCGCACTCGCGCAGACGCTCGAGGGCCAGCTCGGGGGGGACCTGGTCTCCGAGGTCGGCGGCGTAGGTGCCCGCCTCGTTCGAGAAGGGGAAGAAGCCGGCCCAGTCGAGCTGTGCCTCCTCGAGGAATTGAAGGAGCAGGTCGTGGTCGCGCTCGGTCTCGCCCGGGTAGCCGAGGATGAAAGAGGAACGGAACGTGGCCCTGGGGTCCGCGGCCCGGATCGCCGCGATGCGTCGCAGGAAACGCTCACCGTCGCCCCAGCGCCGCATGTGCGTCAACAGCGGACGCGAGACGTGCTGGAGCGACAGGTCGAAGTAGGGAACGCCCGTATCGAGGACCGCCTCGACCAGCTCGTCGGTCAGGCCCGAGGGATAGAGGTACAGGAGGCGGGTGCGCTCGACCCGCGCCGAGACGGCGCGAGTCAGCGCGGCGATGGGCGAGGGGGCCTGGATGGTGCCACCGCGCCGCCCGGGGCCCGTGCGGTCGCGGCCGTAGGAGGCGAGGTCCTGGGCCACGAGGACGATCTCGCGCAGGGGTGGCGCCGCGTCCGAAGGCGCGCGGAGGGCGTCGACCTCGGCCAGGATCTCCTGGGGCGAACGGGAACGCTGCTTGCCCCGGAAGGACGGTATGGCGCAGAAGCCGCAGATCCGGTCGCAGCCCTCGGCGACCTTCACGTAGGCCCAGGCGGCGCGGGCGGCGGGGCGCGGCAGCTCGAGGAGGTCGAACCCCGGGGCGGCGGGTGCCGGCGTGGCGGCACCCGACCGGCTCGGGCCAACCGAGACGGGGACCGGCGCAGCGGCGGCGGCCGCTCCGGATGACGGGGTCAACGCTCGCCCGAAACCGGCCACCAGGTCGACCTCGGGGAGAGCGTCGCGCAGCTCGTCGCCGTACCGCTCGGCCATGCAGCCGGTGACGACCAGGCGGGCGCCTGTCCGGCGCCGTTCCGCCAGCTCCAAGACCGTGTCGATCGACTCCTGGCGGGCGGCATCGATGAAGGCACACGTGTTGACGACCACGAGGTCGGCGACGGCCGGGTCCTCGGCCCGGCCGTAGCCCCGGGCATCGAGGTATCCCTCGAGCTTGTCGGAATCCACCTGGTTCTTGGGACACCCCAGGGTCTGCAACCAGTAGAGACCCACGACTTCGCACACTCCTTGCACCAGGCCGGCTCCCGCCAGGTGACGGTGCACGGCGGACCCGCCACGGCGGGACCACGTTCCGGATCGTCCGGCACCGGGTGTGCCCGACTCCCGAGCGGAGAGGGAGGGATTTGAACCCTCGGACCCGGTTACCCAGGTCAACTCATTAGCAGTGAGTCCGATTCGGCCGCTCTCGCACCTCTCCTAGGGCTTTTGCGAGCGACATCCGGACCGCTGTCCATAATTCGCCCGCCAAATCCTGTGCCGGACAAGCCTACGTGAACCCGGGCTCCCGGTTGGGCGGTCCGCTGACGCGCCGGATTCCCTGGTCGGGTTGCTGAGGCTTGGCGACGTCGTCGCCAGCGGACCCGGTGGACGAATTGGGGACTCGTACGTCGCAACCTTCCAGCCAGCCTCTACCATCTCGGGCGTGCCGGCTGAGCGGGTCCGTCTGCGCATCGGGAACCTGGCCAAGGCCGTCCTCGTCAGCGGCCAGGCCTACCAGGACCCCAAGGACGCGCTGAACGAGTTCGTATCGAACGCGGCCGACGAGTACGTCGAGGCCGGGAGGCGGGGCGAGCGGATCCGGGTCCTCTTGCGCCGCAAGGGCCGTTACCCGGTCATAGCGGTGGACGATTCCGGTCGGGGTATGGGCCCCGACCGGCTGCGCGAGGTCGCGCGCAGCCTCTTCGAATCCTCCAAGGCCGGCGATAACAGGACCCTCGGCGAGAAGGCGATCGGCATCTTGGCCTTCCAGCAGCTCTGCGCAAGATGTGACGTCGTGTCCCGTGCCGATCCGAGCCCGGACACGTGGGTGCTCCACCTCGAGCGCGGCAAGGCCACGGCCACCTTGGAGCGGGAAAGGCGCCGGGCACGTCAGGATCCTGGGACCACCGTGTACTTGAGTGACCTGGATCCCGAGGTCCTCCGGGTGCTCACGCAGCGGCGGGTGGTCGACTACCTCCGTTCCCGGCGTGGGGCCGCGCTGGCCAACGGCGACTACGAGATCGAGGTGGTCGAGGGTCGCTCCTCCGAACTCGTACTGCCGGAGAAGCCCGACGGCGTCAAGTTGTCGATCCCGCCGCGCCACACCCTGTGGGGCCGGATCGAGTTTGCGCTCTACGTCGCACCCCCCGACGGACGACGTCGCCGAGTGTCGGTCGTCGGGCGAGCGGGGACCAGCATCCTGGACGACCTCACCGAGTTGGAGGAATTCTCCGGACCGCCGTGGGACAGCGATCGGGTCTCAGGCCGAATCGTCTTCGAGTCATTACAGCAGTCCGCAGGACGCCGGGCGATCCTGCGAGACCGCGGCGCGTTCCCGCTGTTCGTGGATGCGATCAAGGCCATCGAGCCGGCCGTCGCACAGACGATCGAACGGGTTGCTCGAGAAGTGGACGCCGAAACGGCGGACCGACTCTCGGACGTGATCCGGCGGATCTTCGGACGCGTGCTCAAGGAGCTCGAGGACCTCGACAACCCGATGCGGTCGGCCGGCGGGACCGGCCCCGAAGGCGAAGCTCCCGCCGAGCCGGCCTCAGACACCAACGGAGCGACCGCTACCAACGGGAACGAGCCCGCTCATCCCGACCTCGGGCAACTGCTTCCTCCGCCGAGCGACCCCGTCCCGCCAGCCACCCCTTCCGACAACGCGCAGACGAAGTCCTCCGGCAGCAGTCGGCTTCCGACTGTGCTGCCGGACCCAAACCCCGGGGAGGCGAGGAGCCGCTTCGACCCCGAGGTCGGGATCGTCTTCTTCAACGACGCGCATCCTGACTACCTGTTGGTGAAGGACTCGGAACCGATGCTGCTCGACTACCTGTCCGCCCTCGTCACCAAGGAATATGTCGTGTACAACAACCCTCGATCAGAACCTCAGGAAATCGGCGAGGAGCTGATTCGGATGCTCGTTCGGGTGCGCCGCCACATCCCGAAGCGTTCCACCTGACGCTGCACCTTCTCGGGAGCATCACAGACCGAGACCAGGGCCCTCCATTCCGGAATCGCGATCAATCTCCGGGTGGAGGGAACGCCACCGCTCCACCGCAATCACGAACTCCGGAACGTCGTCACGCAATGTCTCCCACACGATGTGGTAGTCAACGGCGTGGTACACGTGGTCGACGATGATCCTCATTCCACGAACCTTGGCCCAAGGAATGTCGCTCGTCTCGAGGACGACTAGCCTCGTGAGGTCTTGAACGGAACGGACGCGCTGAAATCGGGTGCGCGGCAAGTCCGATTCGGCCGCTCTCGCACCTCTCCTAGCTGGACTTATGCACTGTGACGGACCGGCTCGTCCGTAACTTGTCCATGATCGCCACGCTGAAGTCCCGGAAAGGCAGCCTACGTGAACACTCGCCGGGGGTTTGGCAGGTCAGGGTGTCACTCGGCGTGACCCGACGACGCACCGCCACCGCTCTGCGGCGGCGACGGTGCCAGGATCCAAGCGCGACTCCCCGCGGGCCGGGGCGGGTCTGGTGGGCGAGGCCGACGACGGACCGATCCCGTTGACCAAAGACCTTCGGAGACCCTCTCACTCGCTGGCTCGACCACACCTCGGGGGGCGTGGGCAGGGCCGGGGCGGCGAGCCGCCCGGACCGCCCGCGCCGGCGCTTACCCCCAGAACCTACGACCCGCACCCCACGCGGAATCACCCCGTTGCGAGAAACAGCTGCCAACTCCCCGGAACACCTTTCAGGTCGTGCGAGCCTCTGTCGGAGAACTCAAGTCCCGAACCCGTCACGAGGTCCGTCACGGTTCTCGACACGAGGACTTCGCCGGGTCCCGCCAGAGCCTCGATGCGTGAGGCGATGTTGACTCCGAGCCCCGATACGTCGTCCCCACGGAGTTCGACCTCGCCCGTGTGGACGCCGGCACGCACCTCGATGCCGAGCCCCCGAGCACCCTCGCTGATCGCTTGGGCACAACGCACCGAGCGTGCGGGCCCGTCGAAGGTGGCCAGGATCCCATCACCGGTGGTCTTCACGATCCGGCCGCCGTAGCGCGTCACCTGGCGCACGGAGAGGGCGTCATGCTGGTCCAAGAGGGTCCTCCACCCCTTGTCTCCCAACTGAGCGGCCTGGCGCGTGGAGTCGACGATGTCGGTGAACAGAACGGTGGCCAGGACGCGGTCTGGTTCAGCGACGGGACGGGTGCCGGTCAAGAACTCCTGGGTCTCATCGAGGATTCGGTCCGTGTCCTCGGTCCACCAGAAATGATCGGTTCCGGCAAGCTCGATGAAGCGCGCGTGGGGGATGTGCTCGGCCAGGTGCTGCCCGAGCACGAGCGGAATCATGCGGTCGTCGGTCCGGTGCATCACCAGGGCCGGGGCGTGGACCAAGGGCAGCGCCTCCCGGACGTCGACGTCAACAAGGGAACTCAGCACGACCATGGCCGATCCCGGGCTAGCGGCCACGCGCTGAAGCCGGGCAAAGAGAGCGCGGCTCGCGGGGTCGTCGGCGACGCTGGGTGCCCATGCTCGCAACCCGACTCCCGTGCCCCATCGAGGCTCGATGTACTCAACAAACAGGTCGAGGTTCTCCCGTGGGACGCCGATCGTGTAGTCGGGACGAGCCGCGAGGCGCGCAAAGGTGTTGAGCAGGATCAGCGCCTGCACCCGCTCAGGGTGGGTCGCGGCGAACACGATTGCCATGGGCCCACCCTCGGAAACCCCGAACAGTGCCGCTTGCTCGCAGCCGACAGCGTCCATGACGGCCCCGATGTCGAGCATGCGCCGATCCATGTCGGGGAGTCTCTCCGTTCGATCCGACATCCCGGTTCCGCGCTTATCAAAGGCGATCACGCGGGCGAAGGATCCCAGCCTCCGGAGTGCAGTCGCCAGACCCGGATCCTCCCACACCAGGTCGAGGTGGGAGATGAAACCTGGGATGACGACCAGATCAATCGGACCGGCCCCGAACACCTGGTAGGCGATATGCACCCCGTCGTCGGCTTTGGCATAACGGGTCTGGGGTACGTCGATCATCGTCCTAGTTTGCCCGACGACCGCGCACAATCGCGAAGCGATGGGGAACCCGGCGCCAGTCCTCGGGCCGCATAATGGAGTGGTGACCGACCTACGGCTGGCTCTCTGTCAATGCGCCTCCAGTGGCGATCCAGTGGCGAACCTCGAAAAGGGACTGGGCGTGTGTTCTCGTGCCGCCGAAAAGGGCGCGGACATCGCAATCCTGCCAGAGATGTGGCAGATCGGTTACGCCCCTTGCCCTGATGACGAGGCTGGACGGGCGAGGTGGCAGGAGATGGCCGTCGCCCCTCACGATCCATGGGTGAGCGCCTTCAGAAAGGCTGCGTCCGACCTCAACTTGGCGATTGTGGCGACATTTTTGGAGCGGTGGCCTGGTTCCCCTCGGAACACCGCCTTGCTCATCGACCGGCACGGTCAAGACGTTCTTTGCTACGCCAAGGTTCATACGTGTGACTGGGGAATGGAGAAAGCCCTCACGCCTGGAGAATCCTTCGAGGTCGCTCGGCTCGACATCGAGGGTGGGTTCGTCGACGTCGGCGCCATGATCTGCGCTGACCGGGAGTTCCCCGAGTCAGCGCGTGAACTGATGCTTGGCGGCGCTGAACTCATTCTCGTTCCAAACGCTTGTCCCATGGCTGGCGAGCGGACCTCTCAGCTTCGGTCCCGAGCCTTCGAAAACATGACCGCGATCGCAACGGTGAACTATCCGGCTCCCGATCAAGATGGCCATTCCAGCGTCTTTGACGGAATGGTCTACGAAAAGAACGGTCAACCGAATGGTCGACCACGTGACCAGCTCGTTTTCGAGGCAGGCGATGGCGAGGGCGTCTACCTCGCCACTCTCGATCTGGACGCACTCAGGGAGTACCGAGAGCGGGAGACGATGGGGGACGCATACCGGAAACCCGGTGCGTACAGGCGCTTGATGTCCGACGAACAAGGCGTGCCGGTCTTCGATCGATCCGATTCGCGCAGAGGATCTGCGATCACCGGGGGCTGAGAGCTGGCGCTCGAGACGAGTCAGACGGTCGTGCCCCAGTTCGGCCGCTCTCGCACGGCTCCTCCAGCAGCCGAGTGAACGCCCGCCGGCGCTTGACGAGTGGGGGGTGTCCTTCGTCAGCGGCGAGGGGAGAGCCCGGCGGCGGCAGCGCCAGAGCCGTCCCTGGGCTGCCAGAGTCTGATGGTCCGCCCTTCCGGCGCGTCAGGCCGCGCGCATCAGCCGGTTCGACTGTCCCAGCGCTCGTAGTAGGGCCGGACTCCGAAGAGCTTCGCCAGCACGGACAGCGGTGGGAGAAAGAGATTCTGTGCCCAAATCGGTGGCGACGTCGCCCGGCTCTCGTGTCGGAAGTGCCAGAAGGTGGCCCCGAGCTGGAGCGGGTTCTTGGGTGCGCCCCTCGGCGTGGTCCTGCCGTCGTTGACCAGCCCCGCCAGTGCTTCGTGGAACTCCTTGGTTCGCAGGGCCGGACGCAGCTCGACCATCCCCTCGATGTCCACCGATCCAGTGTTCCCCTCAGAGTGAGGGGCCCCAGCGGGAACCACGATCGTCTCGCCTGCGCGGGCCACTCGCTCGTGGCCGTTGAGGGTGAAGTGCGCCTCACCCGCCTTGACGATGAAGCGCTCCACTTGGTGAGGGTGAACGTGCTCGGTGATCACGCCGCCCGGCATGCTGCGCCAGTTGAAACGGACCAGGGCTCCGTTGCTGTCCGTCGGCCAGGGCCGTGTACTCGATCCATTCGCCGGTCGCGGGGTTGAAGAAGGGTTTGAAGGCGGTCATGGCGCTCCTGGAAGCCGATCAACCGTCACGGGGTCTGTGGGCGGAGCCGAACGGCGCCTGCCTGGCCGAGAGCTCGAAGCTCGGCCAGATCGCGGAAGCCGGCGGCGGCGGTCGTCAAGAGCAGAATCCCGGCGGCGATACCGGTGGTGGTGACGAGGGTCGTACCGGACATCGTGGCAACCAGGATCACAGGGCCGACGATCAACGCCCAGCCCACCGGGCGGTACCGGGGGATGTGGACCAGATGGTCGAGCCACAGAAGAAGCGGTCCGATCGTAATGGCGATGGACGGAAGCACCCAATCCGAATGGCCGGCGGCAATGACGATGACCGGAAGGACGAAGGCCGCAACCAGTTCGATGATGGTCGCGACGGTGACGGAGCGCTCGATGCGCTTCGCCTCTTTACCGGGTGGACGCGGACCGGTGCCAGCGGTGACCCGGATGCCGTACGCCAAAACGACCAGGATCATCGCGCTGAAGGTGCCGGCCAGTGCGATGCCTGCGGGCCCGTGCACGTTGAGGCTTCCGCGCACGAGCCACAGGGCGGCGAAGGCCAGCTGGATGAAGCCCCCGACACGGCGGACCCGATTCGACCATGCAACCCTTGGGCTCAGACCCCCGAACGGCGTCTCGAGATCCGTCACTTTGCGCTCTCTCTCGCCTGGTACCACCTGACCGTCTCGATGACCGCTGCGGTCAGCGGGGTGCCGGTCGCCCCGAAGGTGGACTCGTACTTGGTGGTGTCGAGCACGAAAGGCTCGTCGAACTCGTAGGTCATCTCGACCAATTCCCGCATGGTCGGGTTGAACAGGCCGAAGGCCCGCATGACCGACTTGGGGACCGAGCGCACGGCCACCGGATGTCCCAACTCGCCGGCAACGAGGTCGAGGAGTGCTCGGGTGGTCACGGTCTCGGGTCCCGGCAGGTGCCACACCTCTCCGACTGCTCGGGCATCCGTGCCCAGGGTGGCCAGGCCGACGGCGATGTCGGGGACATAGCTGTAGGTGTGAGGCAGGTGGGGGTTGCCGAGGAAATCGGCGCGCTTGCCGGCCACGGCGTTGGCGAAGACCCGCTCGCCCAGCGTCGTCTGGGTGACCCCAGCGCCGAAGAAGTCCGATGCTCGCCCGATCGCGATCTGCACACGACCAGCGGCGGCGGCGGCGAGCAGTTCTTGGGTCATGGCCGCGCGGGCACGGCCCTTGACGGTCGTCGCGGCAAGCGGGAGGTCCTCGACCATCGGCCTACCGTGAGTGGGGCCATAGGCGTATACGTTCTCCAGGGTCACCAAAAGGGCGTCGGTGCGTTCGGCAGCACTCAAAACGCCTCGCTGCAGCGGTGGGAAGCGCTTTGGCCATTCGGTGTACGGGGCGTTGAGACATTGGTAGATGACCGATGCGCCCTTGGCTGCGTCGAAAGCGGCTTCGGGATCGGTGACGTCGGCAGCCCGCCAGTCAACACCCTCGACGAGCGTGGACGCTCGGTGCCTCGACACCGCGCGGACGGGAAGGCCCAAGCCCAACAGGTGAGCGGAAAGTGCGTTTCCGACTTGGCCGGTCCCGAACACGACGTGGACATGATCCTCGCCCATGGCAGGATCCTTTCGTGGACCTGAGTACGCCGCCGTCGACGGCCGAGCCTCGGTCCCCGATGAGTACCGTCGCAAATACATGCAATAGATTTCTAGAATATGGCAGCTAGGCTGCCCTCCATGGCGGAGTGGAGCTTCCTCACCAACCATTCCCGCGTCCTCCTGTGCATCGCTCACGACCCTGGGATTCGCCTGCGCGACATCGCAATCATGTTGGGCATCACCGAACGCACTGCGTTTGCCATCGTCGACGATCTCATCGCCGCCGGCTACGTCGTCAAGGACAAAGAGGGCCGCCGCAACCGCTACTCGATCCAGACGGAGCTGCCGCTGGGGGAAGTCGTCGGTCGAGAACGGACGATCGGTGAGGTGCTGGAGTTGCTCGTGGACGCCACGAAGCGACCCAAGAACCCGGGATGATCCCGGCGCGTCGTGATCGTTCGCGGTGTCTGGTGCGTCCGCGAGCGTGCTCGCCGGAAGGGGTCTGGAGCACAACTGCTCACCAGGGTGCGTTGGGGTCCGTGCCGAGGCCTGTGGGACGATGTTGTTGCATTGTTGGGTGGCTGTTCGTGCACTGCTGAGTGGCCGACGTCGCCCCGCTGCGCGACCATACGTCTGTCCGATCGGCGTCCGAGATCGGATCATCCGGCAATGGATGTGCCCAAACCTCACCCCGCCCGGTGCCGCCGGTTGCCATTCCTCAGGGTGTCGTCATCTCCTCCGATACCCAACTGTGAGCCTGAGTCTGGCTTCGGGTAACGAATCACGATGAGCGTCGGCTTCGCCGCCCTCGATCACGTTGAACCAACGAGCCAGAGACTCTTCCGCGACGCTGATCAAAGTCTCTATCGCGCCAAGGCCAATCGACGTGCTCGGAGCAGCACCATCGGCGACACCGGTCCCGGTGCTCGGGCCCAGCCACGAGGGAGCCGGGAGTTGGCAGATCCGATCTTCGTACGAGCCGATTGGGACTGCCTCGAGGAAAGCCTCCGTGAGTCGAATCGTGCGATGGCCGCGGCGTCATCGATCATCGACTCACTTCAGTCGACGACATCGGTTGGATTCAGATAAGTCGATTGAGACCTTCGACTCCTGCGCATCAACTCGATGCTCGCTGCGGTCAATGGTGGCACGGTCGAAGACCAGATCGGCCGAAGGGTGGCCGAGGTCGTTCCAGCGTTGTGGCCGTCCCTCGAGCCCATCTACCAGCAGGTTATCGACAGCGGTGAGACGGCCATCGACCAAGAGGTCTCGGGTCCGGTGGCCACGGACCCCGATCGAACCCACTACTGGCTCACAAACCTCAATCCAGTCAGAGCGGGCGGCGACGTGATCGGCATTGCGATCGTCGTGGTTGACATCACCGAGCGGAAGCAACTGAAGGAGAGTCAAGCAACATTGACCCGGGCAGTTGTCAGAGCTCTCTCCGCGTCCGTGGAGATGCTCGACCCCTACACTGCCGGTCACCAAGAGCGGGTGGCGTGCGTCGCGCGTGCGGTGGCGTCCGAGCTCCATCTCGAGTCCAAGGACATCGAGGCGATCGAGCTGGCGGCGAGAACCCACGACATCGGCAAGTTGTCGGTTCCATCGGAACTGCTCTCGCGTCCGGGACGACTCAGCGAACCCGAGATGACGGTGGTCCGTACGCACTGCCGAGCGGGGTTCGACTTGTTGAAACGAGTCCATTTCCCGGCGCACGCAGCGCTCATGGTGCTCCAACACCACGAGCGCTGCGACGGATCAGGGTATCCCCGTGGTTTGCGGGGTGAGCAGATCCTGTTCGGCCGTCGGATCATCGCCGTTGCCGATGTGATGGAATCGATGGCATCGGGACGACCGTATCGGGCCACTCCTGGTCTCGACGCGGCGATCGCCGAGATTCAGAGTGGCGCTGGCAGCATCTACGACACAGAGGTCGTTGCAGCGTTCATGAGAGTGATCAAGAGCGGTCGGATCACCTTCGAGCACAACGGATCGCTGGAGATCCAGAGCAGTAGGTCCACTGTTCCCACAGGGGCGGTGGGTGATTGAGGATGCAGGTGGTGGCTCTCCATCCCTTGCCTCTGAACGCGTCTTGCCGCACCATCGTCGAGCCGCTGGCGAGCACCGACACCGGGTTGAGGAGCTCGATCGACTCCTAGGCCGTGACGGGGGCCTCATGCAGTGGGGCATAATGCGCCGATGGGCGAGGTGCTGCTCACATTCTCAGGAACACGCGATCGGGGGTCGATCCTTCAAGGAGAGCGTGCTCGACCATTCTCGCCGTGGTCGTCCTCGTCACGTCCCCGGGGTGCTGCTCAAGGATGCGAAGGAATGCTCGTGCGATTCACCGTCGCATCCCGACACGAGGAGGGGGATGGAGCCGATCCCGGCGCTTGAGGTCAAGCGCATTCGCTTTGACGAGACGGCCGACGTCGTTGTGGTAGGCCTGGGCGCCGCGGGCTCGTCCGCGGTCGTGGCCGCGCGCCAGACAGGAGCGGAGGTGCTGGCCGTCGAACGAAGCGCGGGACCCGGTGGGACGTCGGCCAACTCCGGCGGTCTCATCTATTTGGGAGGCGGCACAGCCCTCCAGAGCGCCTGCGGCTTCCAGGATTCGCGGGAGAACATGGCAGGATTCCTCCGGGTCGCCCTTGGGCCGGGCGTGGACGACGATCGCGTCGACGTCTACTGTGACGGTTCGCCCGAGCACTTCGACTGGTTGGTCTCGATCGGCGTGCCGTTCCGCGCGACCTTCTGCGACGAGCCGAACCGTGAATCGGCCGATGACGCGGGGTTGCTCTTCAGCGGCGGTGAGGACGCCTATCCATTTGACGAGGTGGCGGTCCCGGTCCCGCGCGGTCACAAGCCGCAGTGCATCGACTCCGCCGGCGGCTTCCTCATGGAGCGCATCAGTGCCGCCCTTTCAACGAGCGGTGCTCGCGTGGTGGCCGACGCCCGCGCCGATGCGCTGGTGGTCGACGGCGGAAACGTCGTCGGCCTGCAGGTGCGGACCGACGACGGACCCCGAGCCGTCCGTGCCCATGGCGGGGTGATCCTGGCCACCGGCGGTTTCATCTCGAACGAGGCGATGGTGGCCGAGCACTGCCCACTGGCCCACGTCCCCGACGCCGCCTGGCGGATCGGCACTTCGACCGACGACGGTCGCGGGATCCGCATGGGCGTCGGCGCCGGCGCAGTGACGACCAGGCTCGACGCTTTCGAGTGCGCGCTACCCCTCGGGCCACCCCACCGTCTCGCCCGGGGAATCCTCGTCAACCGCCATGGCGAGCGATTCATCAACGAGGACGCCTATACCGGTCGTATCGGGCTCCACGCCCTCCGCGACCATGACGGCTTCGTCTACATGATCACCGATGACGTGATCCACGAGCCGAACCTCATTGGACTCCGCGTCGGCTACGCCGCGGCCACCCCCGAGGAGCTCGCCGCCGACCTCGACGTCGGCTCCGACGCTCTGGCGCGCACTGTGCGCGAGTACAACGAGGCCGCGGCCCGCGGTGACGACCCGGCTTTCCACAAACGCCCGCCCTACCTGCAGCCCATCGGCGTGCCGCCAGCCAGCGGCGTCGGCGCCGTCGACCTCCGCGTCGACCATGGCGCCATTTACGCGACATTCACGCTCGGTGGTCTGGTCACCGACTCCGACGGCGCCGCTCAAGACGACGCGGGTCGTCGCATCTCGGGTCTCTACGCCGTCGGCCGGACCGCCGCCAGTCTGGCGGCGCACCACTACGCCAGCGGCATCAGCCTCGGTGACGGCTCGTTCTTCGGCCGACGCGCCGGCGTCCACGCGGCAAACCGAGCACGGGCGGAGCGCGCCTCCCCCCACTAGGCACTCGGCGTGTCAGTCCCGCGGGGACGGGCCAGATCGGGCCCGATCGCGCCGCGACCGTCCGGCCGCCTATCCGACGAAATCGCCTTGCACTTGGATCTTTGACGACGAGTTCACTCACCCAAGACCCAGGTGTGTGGACGGGCCAACTCCGCGGCTTGAGGTGGGCCCCATGAACCACGTGCATAAGGAATTGGCTCCGGCTTGTTCCGCAGGATGCCGTCGGCCACCGTCCATACGTGCTCGAGACCGTCCGGTCGGGTGAAGAGCGAGCGGTCACCGATCAGAACATCGTGGAGAAGGAGTGAATACGCTGGGAGGGGCGGCCCGTTGCTTGCCGAGCCGAGGGGCAGCGTGGTTGTGCCGACCCCGAGGGTCATCTCGGGACCGGGTTCCTTGATAACAAGTCCCAGATCGATTTGCCCATCCCCGGACAGCTCGAAACCGAGGATGCTTCCGCCACCTGGTTGACCCGGTAACCCCGGGACTGCGTCCTTGAAAACCACACTGACTCTCTGTCGGCTCTCGGCGAGGCACTTGCCAGTACGCAAGAGGAAGGGCACTCCGGCCCAGCGTTCGTCGTCGACCCACATTCTGGCCGCGACGTACGTCTCCGTGCGCGAATCGACAGGTACGTCGGCCGTGCCCCGGTACCCGTCATACTGCCCTACCACGACGTCCGAGGGCCTCAGGGGTCGAAAGCAGCCGATCACCGCCTCGCGTGCCTCGGCCATGCAATCGGGTTCGAGGCAATGGGGTGGTTGCATCGCGAGCTCGCCGGCAATCTGGAACAAGTGTGTCACCAGCATGTCAAGGATCGCGCCGGTTGCGTCATAGAAATTGGCGCGCATCGCCACGTCGAGAGTCTCGGGTACGTCGATCTGGACGCTCTCGATATGGGAGCCATCCCAGGCACCGGCAAAGAGGCCGTTCGCGAACCGCAGCACGTGGATGTTCTGCGTGGCCTCTTTTCCGAGGAAGTGATCGATTCGATAGATCTGCGATTCTTCGAATGTCTCACGAGCGATCTTGTCCAGTTGTCGAAACGTCTCGAGAGAAGTCCCGAACGGCTTCTCGTACACGACTCGGGAGCCCGAGGCAAGACCATGCGCTCCGATCGCCTCGGTCAAGGGTCCAAACGCGGACGGCGGTACAGCCATGTAATGGATCAGTTGGGGGCTACCGCCCAATTCCTTCTTGGCATGGGAGAGCACGTCGAGAAGGGCGCCGGCGTCGTCTACTCGGAAGCCGCCTCCGGCAAAGAGAAAACTACGGCGCACCTTTTCCCATGGCCCCTCCGAGGGTCGCGGGCCGAACTCCTCGAGGGCTTTTCGTACTTCTTCTTGAAATTGCTCATCCGTGACCTCGCCCCGACCCTCGCCAATCACCCTCCAACCCTCTGGAAGAAGGCCGGCGATGGCCAAACGGTAGAACGCGGGCAGGACCAACCGACGGGCCAGGTCCCCCGTGGCTCCGTACAGCACGAAGATCGTCGACGCGGGAACGGTTCCGGTGTTCGACATGACGGTTGCTCCTCAGGTTGGATCGGGGGCCGCGGCGCCCCACGACAACAATGCTCCGTCGACACCCGAGCTGGTCGTGGAAGTCACGCATTGTCGGGTGCGGGAGCGGACTCGACAAGGGTTCTGACATCACGACCTCCTGCTGCACTCTGGAGTTCGACCACTGGCTCATCAACTACTTCTCGACCAGAATTCTCACCATAGATCGGCCGACATTGTCGAGAACTCCGCCGCGACCTGGACGAACAGCCAGATGAGGCGCCTCACGATCCGCGTCGTGACCGACGTGGACTGCTCGCTGCCCGTTCGCAGCAGGTCCCGTTCAACCGCTCACGCAGCTCCCGTTGCCGGTTCGTATCCGAGCGGCACCATGTCCACCGGCGAGGTCGGAACGACAACGTCGTTTCGCCTCCGAAGTCCGTGCGTCCGACCTCTGTGAACTCCTACGCGCCGGCCGGCGGCTGCCTCAGTCCGATGTCGTTGCCATCGGCGTCGCGGACCTTCGCGACGAGCAGCCCAGAGCCGACGTTGGTTGGCTCTTGAACCACCTGCGCGCCGGCGCTCTGGAGGGCGTTCAAGGTGGCGGATATGTCATCGACGTCGAAGAACGGGACGGGCCCCGTCATGCCTTGGTTCGATCCTTCCGGCAGGAGGCCGATCTCCGCACCGCTGACGGAGAAGCCGACGTAGAAGGGCGAGTCGACGTGGGGATCGGCACCGAACAGGGCGCCAAAGAGCGCCTTCGCCTTGTCGAGATCCTTCACGGGGTAGAGCACGGTATTGCACTGAACTGGCATGGGGTCTCCTCTTGTCATCTTCGCCACCTCATGGGTCAATGTGTATGACGCCGGAGCTTAGGGGGTTGTGACATGTGGTTCAGCCAGGTCACCGGCGGGGTCGCCCGTTGCGGGCAGTAGCTGACCCGACTCGCCCTGATTACCTTGGGGCGAAGTCCGAGCCTGCGGAGAGGTGATCACCATGGCCAAGCTCATCTACTCGGCGATCACGTCACTCGACGGGTTCATCGAGGACGAGGAAGGCAAGTTCGAATGGGGAACGCCCGACGAAGAGGTGCATTGCTTCGTCAATGACCGAGTACGTCCGGTTGGAACCTACCTCTACGGGCGCCGGATGTACGAGACGATGGCCTATTGGGAGACTGCGCACACCGTCGCGGACCAGCCACCCTGCATACGGGACTTCACGGAGCTCTGGCAAGCAGCCGAAAAGATCGTCTACTCCAAGTCGCTGAAGACCGTGTCCAGCGCCAAAACGCGGATCGAGCGGGAGTTCGACCCGAGGGTGATCCTGAAGATGAAAGCCACCCGGAAACGTGACATCACGGTGGGCGGAGCCGGCCTCGCAGCGCAGGCTCTCAAGGCTGGGTTGGTGGACGAATGCCAGCTCTTCCTGACACCCGTCGTCCTTGGAGGTGGCAAACCGTCCCTGCCCAACGACGTCCGCCTCCGGCTGGAGCTCCTCGGCGAGCGCCGCTTCCGCAGCGGTGTTGTGTTCCTCCACTACCGCACGGCGATGGCCGGCCCTGACCATTCCTGAGCACCGGTGAGGTTGACACCGCCCGGCCACGCGGACCGACCAGATCACGAACGGTCCTCGCAGCCTCCGGGCCCGCCTCGAGATCGACGTCGTCACATCACGAAGTCGCACGGAGCGGGTGAGCAATCGCAAGCCCACCACTCAATGCATGGACGAGATGCAACCCGCGAGCGGTCGCCCTCACCATCAACGAACTGCAACCGGCGGGGCAGTAACATTGTCGGCGTGCCGTCCTCCGTGGGCGATGTGCTTGACGCGAAGCAAGTCGAACTGGTCGGGACGAGCTGGCTCGTCGCGCAGCTGGTCGCTGACGGCCTCGAGGTGGCGCGTCCGGAGCGCGCTCGTGGTATCGACCTGATCGCCTATCTCGATGACGGCAGATTCCGGGCGGTGCCCATCCAGCTGAAAGCCGCCACGGGTCGCCGGTTCGAGCTCATGCGCAGATACGAACGCCTTGGACCCCGGCTGCTGCTGGTCTTCGCCTGGAACATCCGTAACCCTTCCAAGACATCCGGGTACGCCCTGACGTATCAAGAAGCGTTCAAGGTGGCGAAGGAGGCGGGATGGACCAAGACCGCCTCGTGGGAGCGAGCCGGTTACAGCTCGCAGCGCCCATCTCGACGGATCGTCGAGCTGCTCGAGCCCTACCGGATGGGTCCCGGGCACTGGGCGCAGAAGATCACCGAGGTCAGCCAGCTCTAACGGGACGGCCAGGGGCAGGTGGCTGTCGGCCCTCAGCCCACCTCGTCTTGGGCCAGGAGTTGATCCGGGCTCAGCCCGGTGAACGGACGGAAGTCCGGTCCCGCACGGAGGTTGTGGCCGCCGTCCACCGCGATGGACTGGCCGGTGATCCGGCACGAGCCGACGCTGAGCAAAAAGGCGACGACGGACGCGATCTCGGCGGGTTCCGACACGCCCCCCAGCGGTGTGTTGCGCAGGTAGCTCTCGAAGACCGGGCTGTCCCGCGGAACCGCCTCCATGATCTCGGTTGCCACAAATCCCGGCTGGACCGAGTTGAAGCGGAGGCCGGCCGGCCCATACTCGTCCGCCGCGTTCCGCATCATGGCGTCGATGGCTGCCTTGGCAACCGGGTAAGCTCCGAAGACGGGGTGCGTCGTCGTTGATGCGACCGATGAGATGGCCACGAAGCCTCCGCCTCCCGCCGCCACCATGGCAGGGACCGAATGCTTCACGCACAACATGGTGCCCACCACGTTGACCTCCAAGACACGTCTGTACTCGGCCGCATCTTGGAGGTGGTATGGAGCCAACATGCCGCCACCGCCGGCGTTGGCGACCACCCCCCTGAGCTTTCCCGCCCACTCCACCGCCGAATTGACCGCGGCGACAACCTGCGTCTCGTCGGTGACATCCGCGGTCACGCACTCCGCCTCCAACCCCTCCTCACGCAACGCCGCCACCGTGTCCTCGAGCTTCGACCGGGTGCGCCCGCAGATCATGACCTTCGCTCCGAGCCGGGCCAGCTCGATGGCGCACGCACTCCCGATGCCGGTGCCGCCACCCGTCACAAGAGCTCCAGCACCCACGAGCGGTTCGCTCCCGCTCACGACCGTACGCCTCCGAGGGCTAGCTCCAACATTTCTGCGTCCTCCTCTTGCTCCCGTTCATGATGCAAAGGTGATGTCCACATGGGCAGACGCGAGTCCGTAGACGAAGGCATTGGGCATCTCGACCGGCGCCGTGCCAGGGGTGAAGCGAAGCGACTGGACCCGGCGCACGAACTCTTGGAAGAAGATGAGGATTTCCAACCGGGCAAGCGCCGTTCCCATGCAGAAATGCGTGCCGAAACCGAACGCAATGTGATTGTTGGGCTGACGGGTCACGTCGAATCGTTCCGGATCGACGAAATGGGCCTCGTCGCGGTTGGCCGAGCCGTACATGAGCACGACCTGGTCACCCGCCGGGATGGTCTTGCCCGCGATCTCGGTCGATTCGATCGCGACGCGGCACATGTTGTGAATGGGCGTGACGTAGCGAATGAACTCTTCGACCGCGATCTCGAGATTTGCACCCGCCTTGAGCTTCTTCCACTGATCCGGGTGATCGATGAGGTTGACGAGGGTCCGAGCGATGACGGTCCGCGTGGTTTCGGCGCCGCCGTCAAGAAGGAGCAACGAGTCCGCGATGGCGTGATCCTCGGTCATCGGACAACCGTCGACTTCCGCGGTGGTATAGGCGGTGAGAATGTCGTCGGCCGGGCAGGTGCGTTTTGCAGCAAACTGCTCGGCCGCCGCCACGGCAAACTCCATTGCCGCTCGCATCCCGTCTTCGCTGAAGTAGCGGGGTCCTCCGCCCAACATGATCGTCCGCTCCGACCACGACTGCAGATCAGTCCAACGTTCCTCACCGAACCCGAGCAACTTCCCGATCATCATCGCCGGGAGCGGAGCGGCCAGATCCATCACGACTTCGGACGCTCCACCTTTGCGCTCGACCGCATCGAGCAGTGCGGTCACCTTTGACCGGATGTCGTCTCCCCACAGTCGCACGGCTCTCGGTGAAAATCGGCGCCCGACCAGGTTCCGCCGCTTGTGATGCATCGGGTCGTCGAGGCCGATGATGGAGTCGTCGGCTGGGATATTGGGTCGATAGCCACCCTTGGTCTTGTCGGAGCTGACGAACACGTCCTTGCGTTTCTCGACGTCGAGGATGTCGTCGTAGCGCGAGATACCCCACAGTTCATTGGCGGCGTCCCAGTAGACCGGCGCGTTGTCCCGTAGCCATCTGTAGCCGTCGTAGGGCCCGTTGGCATAGAAATCGCCGTCAAGCAAGTCAATCTCCACGTCAAACCCCCGAATCAAGATACGGCAGCCGATGTCCAAGGTGTAGCCGTGACACGTCACCGCCGGTCGACGACGACGTCCCTGCAGTACGCAGTATCTTCGCAGCAACAGGCCGGGATTGTCATCCTCCCGTGGCCGAGGACATCGTCGTGCCCGACGGAGTCGACTCTCGAGCCGGCGACCTTATGATTGACTAGGTCAATGGATGGAGCCGCTGATCGGTCTGACGGTCCGCCCGGCGCCCCCAGGAAGGGCGGTCATCGAAAGGCTCGGTCACCGTCCGTGGCGACGCCCACACATGGGTCGGACGAGCGCGCGGTTCGCGCCGCCCTCGGGAATCGGTGCCCAGCCGAAGGTCGAGGATGCGGACGGGTGGATCAGCATGAGGAGCGTGAAGCCGTCGAAGGATCCTCCGGCGTCTGAGCTCGCCAAAGAGCAGCTACGGGTCGCGATGGAGTCCCTCGTACGGCTGGCAGCCAGTCGCCGAGTTCACCAGCGCCAGGCGGTGGCGGCCGACGTGAACCTCTCGCGACAGGGATATCGCCTCCTGCAAATGGTCGTCGAAACCGGTCCGATCACACCGACGGAACTGGCAGCGCGCACGGGCATCGATCCAGCCGTCGTCACTCGCCAAACGCGTCAGTTGGAGGCGGAGGGTCTCATAAGTCGACGCCGAGACGACGCCGACGGGCGATCGAGCACGCTAGACGCCGACCGGATCCGGAACTCGCGCTCGCAGGCGCATGAAAAAAGTCCTCGACCGACACATGGAACTTGCGCTGGAGAATTGGAACGACCAAGACGTTGTGCTGCTGGCACACCTGATGGGGCGACTGGTCCACGATCGTCATGCCATCCCCTATCCAGAACTGCCACTCAGCGCTAACTGGGAGGTTCGTGTCGGCTCTTCGGCCAGCCGAACGTCGGGATTCTCCGCATCGTCAGGCGGGATCAGGCGTCCCGTCACGTTGCCGTGTCGACAAACCCAATTCCCGGAGTAGATCGAGGCTGACATGGGTGCGTCCAGTTCGCTCGGGCGCGCAGTCGCAGAGCGCAACGACCGCCTCGACCATTTCTTCCATTGACTCGACCTGGTCGGAATCGAGCGACGTCCCGATGAGGATGCTGCCACGGTCGTCGCGTGACAGCCGAGCACCGCGATCGTCCACGGTTCCATCGTAGGAACAGTTGTTTGACTCCGTCAACTATCCCTGTTCAGTGCGGCGTGAGGCCTTCGTCCACGATGATCACCTGGCCGGTCAGGTAGCTCCCCGCATCGGAACACATGAGCAGGGCGGGTCCGACCATCTCGTCGGGGTGGGCGGCCCGCTTCATGAGGCACACGTTGGCCATGGACTCGACGACCTCGGGCGGGTTGTTCCTGACCATGTCGGTGTCGACCGTGCCCGGCGCCAGAGCGTTGACGCGGATCCCCCTCGGAGCGAAGACGGAGGCCATCGATCGGGTCATGGCCATCAACCCGGCCTTCGCCGAGGCGTACATCGCCGTCGTGGGCGAGAAGAGAAACGCGCCGGCCGAGACCACGTTGAGGATCGCGGCGTTGCCCGAAGCCTCGAGATGCGGCAGGGCCCGCTCCACCAGGAACACCGGTCCGCGCAGATTGGTGCCCAACGACTTGTCCCACGCTTCGATCGTCAGCTGCCCGAAGGGGAGGGTCAGCGCGTTGGCAGCGTTGTTGACCACGATGTCGAGGCGACCGTATTCGCCGACGGTGCGGTCGACCAGGGCATTGATGGCGCCGACGTCCCCCATGTGCGTCGGGACGCCGATGGCCTCCCCTCCCCGCGCCCGTAGCCGCGTTTCGATCTCGGCACACGCGTCACCTTTGCGGCTCGCCACCGCCACCTTGGCCCCGGCCGCCGAGAAACCCTCGGCGATGGCCAACCCGATCCCACGGGTTCCACCCGTCACGATGGCCACGCGACCGGTGAGGTCGTGCAGACGGCTCAGCTTCTCCTTGTCCATGTCGTCGCTTCTCCTTGTCCATGTCGTCCTTCTCGCTCGAAAAACGCAGAGGAGCGTCTTGGGGGCCCCGGGTCCGCACCGGCGGGGCGCCTCGTCAGGGCTGGGCAGTGACCTGACGGCTCGCCGCGTCCGCCTCTCGGCCAAAGCGGAATATAGCGTCCTCCGTTACCGGTCGGATCAAACACGACCGCCAGGGGGGCCGCCCATTTCGCACTGAGCCCTGATTGAATGAGCCGGACGCGAGAGCCTCGGGGGAGGACATATGGGGAAGAGACTTGCTGATCTGCGACGGACTGCGTTGACCATGGCGACGGCAGTTGTCATGCTCGCCGGGTCGTTCGTCGCCGTCTCGTCGGCGAACGCCGTGGGGGCCACGTCGGCGACTCGGGCGCTGGCCTTGTCGACCAACGGAGAGTGGCCGGGACTCGGAAAGATCTGCGAGTCGGGGCCAGGAGGCACCTCATCAGTGCGCGGCGTGGGGCCGAAGACGATTCACATCGCGGTGTTCAACGATGCCTCCAACACCATTGAGCCAGGGCTCGAGATCGAGTTCTTGGAGCAGGCCAAGGCCTTCGCGGCGTGGTGCAACGCGTCGGGTGGGATCAACGGCCGCGACATCGTCGTCGACAACCGCGATGCGGCGCTGTTCAACGCGGCGCAGCAGACCGAGTTGGCTTGTCAGAGCGATTTCATGGCGGTCGGTGGTGGCATGGCACTCGACCAGCCCGCGGTCCCCATCCGTGAGCAGTGCGGGCTCGGTCAGATCAGCGGCTACGTCGTCTCCGACGCGTCGGTCAATGCTTCCCTGCAGGTCGACCCGAGCGGTACGAGCACCAAGGTCCAGGGCGCCGGATGGTTCGCTGCGATGACCAAGAAGTACCCGCAGGCGGTCAAGAAGGCCGGCATGGGCGGAGCCAACACTCCCTCGGTCCTCGAGTCCGAGCGCAAGTTCGAGTTCGGCGCCGAGGCCGAGGGCTGGAACGTGATCGACTTCCAAGAGCCTCCGACCTCCGTGACCGACTGGGCGCCCTATGTCGAGGAGGCACAGACCAAGGGGGTCCAAGCGCTGTGGCCCTCCGCAACCGCCAACATGACCCCGTACTTCCAGGCGATGACCACCGCGGCGTACAGGCCCGCCTTCATCGAGCTCGGGACCCAGTTCTACAATGCGACGACCACCGCGGCCGTGGCCGCCAACCCCGGCATTCCGCCGGTCTACGTCGAGACGGGATGGTGGCCGCTCGAGATGGCGTCGCAGAGCCCGTCGACGGAGCAACTCGTCAACCTCATGCACACCTATGGCAAAGGTGACCCGGTCAACTTCTTCGACGAGGAGGGGGCAGAGTCCTGGCTCTTGTGGGCCAAATCGGCCTCCGCCTGTGGCGTCAGCCTGACGGTGTCGTGCGTCCTGAACCACGCCGCGGCGGAGAAGAACTGGAGCGCCGGCGGCATTCAGGCCCCCGTGGCGCAGCTGACCCTGTCCAATCAGAACCCCCAGCCATCGCCCTGCTTCGTCATCCTCAAGGCGGAGCCGAACAAGTTCGTCTACGACAAGGCGATCACCCAACCCACCCAGTCCATCTGGAATTGCAACCCGAAGAACATCGTCGCTCTGACGTCCCAACAGCAGGCGGCGCTGACCGCAGGGTAGGACACCGGGCGCCGTGCAACGAGGCGTCGTGCAGCGAGCGGCCCGGCGCGGCTCAGACGACGGCGCCCGCGATCCTCGCTTCCATGATCTGGTCCTCGTCCATCCCGAGTTCCGCGAGGACCTCATCTGTGTTCGCCCCGAACCCGGGGGCCGGACCCAGGGGTGGGGGTGTCCGGTCAAACTGAGCCGGCGAAGAGACCAGGGGCAGGGCGAGGTCTCCGTCGTAGCTCACGGCTTGGACGTAGCCGTTGGCAATCGCCTGGGGGTCGACGGGTAGCTCGAGGACGTTCTGCAACACGTCCCATTGACCCGGCTGGGAAGCGAGGGCCACTCGTGCCTCCTCGAGCGTGAGCGACGCGAAGACCCCTTCGAGCTCGGCGATCGCCTCTCCGATGTGCGAGCCCAACGCCTCCGGCGAATTGAACCGGTCGTCAGCCCTCAGATCCTCGCGTCCGAGTGCAACCAGGACACCGTCCCAATACTGGTCGCGCTGCAGCATGCAGAGCGCCAACCATCGACCGTCAGCGGTCTTGTAATTGTTGACCAAGGGATTGAAGAGCTGGATCCCCGCGGGGGAGCTGGTTGTCCTGCCTCCGACCGTGCTGGTCGCAGCCATCATCGCTGCCGCACCGACGATCGACATCTGGAGCGACCACATCGCAGTCCCGAGCAACGCGACGTCGACGATCGCACCCTCACCGGTACGCTCACGTCGGAGGAGAGCCGCGGCGATCCCACCGGCGAGTGCCATGCCACTCAACGAGTCACCGAACGCTCCCCCGGGTTGGCCAACGGGCCGCTCGACTCCCGCCGGGGTCACGGTCGCCGCCACGCCGCCGCGAGCCCAGAAGCTGATGGAGTCGTACCCGCCCTTGTCGGCCTCTTCTCCGAGAGGGCCCTGCCCCGTCCCGCAGCCGTACACGATGGAGGGGTTGACCGTCCGGACGTCATCGATGTCGAGTCCCAGTTTCCGCCTCGTCGGCTGCAGGTAACTGGTGAGGAACACATCGGCGCCGGCAGCGGCCTTCAGCACGATCTCACGTGCTTGGGGCTGTGTCAGGTCCAACGCGACGCTCCGCTTACCGCGGTTCCAGATCTCCCAGGGGAACGACGGTCCGCCACCACCGCCGACGCCACCGCTGATCAGACCCCTCATCGGGTCGCCTCGCGGTGGCTCCACCTTGACGACGTCAGCACCCCAATCGGCCAGGACTGCACCCGCCGACGGGACGAAGGCCCACGCCGACACCTCGACGACTCGTACTCCTTCAAGGACTCGCTCCATCGACCCTTCCTCCACATCCTCGGCTTGCGACGACTCATCGCGTCAGCAGCATGCCACCGCGCCACCGGCTCCTACCGCCGAACAGGGCCGTCAGCCTCAGCCCTACGGTCGCCGACCCGCCTCGTCCCCGCCCCCGCCCCCGCGCCGGCGTTCGAGGCACCACAGGGTTCGGTCGGACCGCCATCGAACTCGCTTTCGGAGCCGGCCTTGGCACCCTGGTCCGGCTCGATCCAGAGAGCCCGCGGGGCCGATACCCAATTCGCCCGAAACCCTGATTGAATGGCCCGATCGCACCGGCTCGGGGGAGCGTTCGGGGAGGTAATGAGGTGCTGCGAGAAGGAATCCTCGGTCTGCGACGGATGGTGTTGCCGATGGCAATGGCGACCGTCATGCTCACTGGAAGCTGCGTCGCCATGTCGTCGACGACGGCCGCCGCGGCGACGTCGGCCAGCCGCACGCTGGCGCTGTCGACGAACGGTGAGTGGCCGGGAGTCGGCAAGATCTGCGAACCCGGACCGGGGGGTGCCTCGTCGGTGCGCGGGGTGGGCCCCAAAACCATCAACATTGCCGAGTTCAATGACGCCGCCAACACGATCATTCCGGGACTCGAGGCGGAGTTCGTTCAGCAGGCGACGGCCTTCGCCGCTTGGTGCAACGCGTCAGGTGGCATCAACGGGCGTCACATCGTGATCGACGACCGTGACGCCGCGCTGTTCAACGCTGCGCAGGTGACCGAGGCGGCCTGCCAGAGCGACTTCATGGCGGTCGGTGGAGGCATGGCGCTCGACCAGCCCTCGGTCCCCATTCGTGAGCAGTGCGGGCTCGGTCAGATCAGCGGCTACGTCGTCTCCAACGCCTCGTACAGCGCCTCCCTGCAGGTCGACCCGACCGGTCTCAGCGTCGGCTCTGTGAGTTCGGGATGGTTCGGGGCGCTGGCCAAGAAGTACCCACAGGCGGTCAAGAAGGCCGGGATGGGCGGCACGAACACCCCCTCGACCCTCCAGCCCGAGCGCAAGTACGAATTCGGTGCCGAGGCCCAGGGCTGGAACGTCATCGATTTCCAGGAGCCGGGTGAATCGGTAGTCGACTGGGCGCCATATGTCGAAGAAGCGCAGAGCAAGGGTGTCGAGGCCCTCTGGCCCGCTTCCGACGCCAACATGACCCCCTACTTCCAGGCGATGACCACCGCGGCGTACAAGCCGGCCTTCGTGATTCTCGGAGTCCAGTTCTACAACTCCACGACCTCCGCGGGCGTCGCCGCCAACCCCGGCCTCCCACCGGTCTACGTCGAAACGCAATGGTGGCCGCTCCAGATGGCTTCGCAGAACCCTTCGACGGAGCAGCTCGTCAACGTGATGCACACCTATGCCAAGGGCGACACCGTCGATTTTGACGACGAAGAGGGCGCTGAATCGTGGCTGCTGTGGGCCAAGTCAGCGTCGGCGTGTGGGACCGACCTCACCGTGACGTGCGTCCTGAACCACGCGGCAGCCGAGAAGAACTGGAACGCTGGCGGAATTCAGGCGCCGGTGGCGCAGCTGTCCCTTTCCAACGACAACCCCACCCCCTCGCCGTGCTTCGCCCTGCTCAAGACCGAGCCCAACACGTTCTCCTACGACAAGGCGGTCACCCAGCCGACCCAGTCCATCTGGAACTGCAATCCGAAGAACGTGGTCCATCTGACGTCGCAGCAGGAGGCGACCATCGCAGGGGAATAGCGGTGTGGTGTTCAGTCCACCTGCAGCACGCCCTTGCCCATGACGATCGCCTCGCCGACCGCCTCCACCGCAGCCGGAAGGTCCTCGAACGGCACCGGCTTGACGACGGGATTGAGATCACCTCTGGCCGCGAGGTCGAGCAGGGATTCGTGTGCTCGAGCTTGCTGCTCGGCCGTCCCCGAGCTCGCGATCACGCCCATCACCGAGCGGCTGCTCATGGTCAGCTCGCCCCCGTTGACGCGGATCCACCTCCCGCTGGCGAAGCCGACGACGAGGAAGCGGCCGAAGTTGGCGAGGGCGCGGAGCGCGTCGGAGGCAATTTCACCTCCGACCGGGTCGAAGACGACATCGGCACCACGACCGTCGGTCGCGGCCAGGATCCCGTCCTGGACCGATCCGGTCGTACGATCGATCACCGCATCCGCCCCGAGGCGCCGGCAGAACGCGGCCTTCTCCGGGCCGGCAGCGACGGCGAGAACCCTCGCACCGAGCGCCCGTCCGAGTTGGACGGCAGCGGAACCGGACCCGCCCGCACCGCCCAGCACGACGAGCGTTTCGCCCTCCTGGAGCCCTCCCCGCTCGACAAGGGCCGTCCACGCGGTCGAGTAGCCGATCCGGAAGGCGGCTGCCACCGTCGACGCCATCTCGTCGGGGACTCGAAAGGCCGTGCGGGTGGACAAGATGGTCTTCTCGGCGAACCCACCGCGGCCGTCGACAAAGGAGGTGACACCCATCACCCGGGAGTCGACCGGGTCCTCGACCCCATCCCCGACGGCATCGACCACTCCGCACACCTCTTGACCGCAGATGAACGGCAGCGGCGGCGTGAGCGGATAGGTGCCGCGGCACATGAAGACGTCCGGCAGGCCGACTGCCGCCGCTTCGACGCGCACCCGCAATTCACCCGCCCGGGGTGCGGGCGGGTCCACCTCGACTCGGCGCAGTACCCGGCTCGGTTCGCCATGCTCGTGCACCTGCCAGGCTCGCATTCACGCGCCTCCTCCGACGACAAGCCGTCTGCGGACGCAGCCCCTCGGGGCGGGCACCCATCGCTGGGTCCGGCCACGAGCGGACGCATAGAGTCGGCTGCGAACTCTCGGCTGCATACCATAGGCTCGACCACCCGAACAAGGCTGCGGCGCCCGCTCAAGGGGCCCGCGGCCCAACATTGGGCAGGCCCGTCTTCCCGGTGCACGGTCTCGACACGAAGAAGGCAGAAATGAATCGGAACCCCCATGCTGGTGAACCGTTCACAGACCCCGACTCGACGATCGCGGCAGCACTGGAGGAGTGCAGCGTCCCGGCCCTCATGTGCTCACTCGTCCACATGACCGGAGATCCCGCGTGGATACGCGGTGACATCCGACCCCGGGTCGCCGTGTCGCTGGACATCCAGAGCGGCATCCCGGCCGACGAGCGGGCCGAGATCCGCCGTCGGGCACTGCACTCGATCGCGGCGTACCGGGACGGTGGCTGCGTCCCACACCGGTTGTCCCGAGAGCTGCTGCTCGAGATGATGTCGTTCCTCGGCTGTATGCCCTTGGAGGACGGCCGGCTCGCCGGCATGATGTTCGACGACATGCAGTTCGAGGGAGGTGACACGGGTGCCATCGTCTGGGGAGACGAGATCCCGGGAGAGGTCAAGGCGGCCTCACCGGTCTTGGTCATCGGCTGCGGGATGGCCGGGATCCTCGCCGGCATCCGCCTGAAGCAGGCCGGCCTGCCCTTCACCATCGTCGACAAGAACTCCGGACCGGGGGGCACATGGTGGGAGAACCGGTACCCGGGCGCCCGCGTCGATATTGGGAGCCACCAGTACTGCTACTCCTTCGAGCCCTCTGATCATTGGAGCGAGTTCTACTGCCAGCAGCCGGAGCTCCGGGAGTACTTCTCCGTCATCGTCGACAAGTACGGGCTGCGACCGCACTGTCGATTCGACACCACCGTCACGAAGCTGCGCTGGGACGACGAGCACTCCGAGTGGCGCATCCACCTCGGCGGGGCGGACCGGTCGGACGAGATCGTCCGATCCCGATTCGTCATCAGCGCTGTCGGTTCCTTGAACCTCCCGAAGCTGGCCGACCTCCCCGGCATGGACACCTTCAGCGGACCCTCGTTCCACTCGGCTCGGTGGCCCGACGACCTCCGGCTGGCGGGGACCCGTTTCGCCCTCGTCGGCGCTGGTGCCAGTGGTTTTCAGATCGGTCCCGCCGTGGCCGACCAGGTGGAGCAACTGACGATCTTCCAACGCACCGCGCAGTGGATCATCCCGAATCCCCTGTACCACGCACCGGTGCCGCAAGGAGACAGGTGGGCCTTGCGGCACCTGCCGTTCTACGGGCGGTGGTACCGGTTCATCATGACGTTCGGGGGAGTCGCTGCCGGCGTCGACCCTTATCGGATCGACCCGACCTATGCGGATCCGGCTGGTCGATCGGTCAATGCCCTGAATGCCAAGCGGGCCGAGGCTCTGCTGTCCTGGATGACCTCACTGATCACGGAGCGGCCCGACCTGGCGCCCAAGATCGTTCCCGATTACCCGGCGCTGGGCAAGCGAGTGCTCCAGGACGACGGGTCGTGGCTGCGGTGCCTGCAACGACCGAACGTGGAGTTGGTTCGCACCGGAATCGAGCGAATCGTGCCCGATGGTGTCGTGACGGTGGACGGCACCCACTACCCCAGCGACGTCATCTGCTACGCGACGGGGTTTCGCCACAACGAGTTCCTCGCCTCGTTGGACCTCATCGGTCGCGACGGGATCTCGCTTCGCGAGCAGTGGGGCGATGAACCGACCGCTTACCTCGGCATCACCATCTCGAACTTCCCGAACTTGTTCTGCATCTACGGGCCCGGTACGAACCTCGCCGCCGGCGCCAGCCTCTTCTATCACTCCGAGTTCCAGGTCCACTACGCCCTGGAGGCCATCCGAGAGACGTTGGCCTCGGGTGCGTGGCGCTGCGAGGTGACGCCCGAGGCCCACGCGGCGTACGCCGAGCGGTATCAGGCCGAGATCGACCAGTTGGTGTGGTCACACCCCTCCATCGAACACAGCCACTACAAGAATCCCGCAGGCAAGGTGTTCACCCTGTCGCCGTGGCCCTTGGACCTCTACTGGGAATGGACGCGTCAGGTGAACCGAAGCCACTACCGCTTCGCCTGAGGTCATGGTGGAGCTCAGCGGTGCCGTTGCCCCGTGATCCCCAGCGTTGCACCCCCGTCGATCGTGATCTCGCTGCCGGTGATGTAGGCGGACGCGCTTGACGCGAGGAACGCCACGACGTGCGCCACGTCCTCCACCTCGCCGACCCGACCCAGGGGCAGTTGCTCGAACGACGCACCCTGGGGCTTCTCGCCACCGCCCCACGCCATCGGCGAATCGATGATCCCGGGGAGCACGACGTTCACCCTGATGCCACTCGGCCCAAGCTCGGTGGCCGCCGTCTTCGTCAGGCCACGGATCCCCCATTTCGACGCGCCGTAAGCAGCATGGAGCGGGAGGCCCCGGATCCCGGCAATCGACGCGATGTTGACGATGGAGCCTCCCTCCGAAGCACGCATCGGGGCGATGGCGGCCTTGATGCCGAGGAACGTTCCGCGCAGATTGACGCCGATCAAGCGGTCGAAGTCCTCGGCGGACTCCTCCTCAATCGATCGAGCCCGGTGCACGGCTGCATTGTTGACCAGCACATCGAGCTGCCCGTGAGCATCCATGACCTTCGTCATGAGGTCCCGCCAATCCGATGCATTCGAGACGTCCGCGTGGTAGTAGGTCGCTCCGATCTCGGCGGCCACCGTCTGGCCGCTCTCGTCGGCGACGTCCGCGATGACGACCCTGGCTCCCGCCCCGGCGAACAGGCGCGCCTCGGCGGCTCCTTGGCCCTGTGAACCTCCGGTCACGATGACGATCTTTCCGGAGAGATCTTCGAACACGAAAGAGCCGGCGCCCGCCCCTCCGGCAACCGCACTCACTCGATGATCCAGTCTGTGCCGTGCCGTCGGCTCATGGACCGGCCAGGGGATAGGGCTCGTCGGGAAGGCCCGGCATCGGATTGGTCCACCACAACGTCTCCTCCAGTCTCGACGCGATCCTCCATCCGTCGGCCGTACGGGCCAGGCGGTCGTGGTAATAGCCCCCCACGGTGAAGAGCCAGGGCTTGTCGTGGATCGTGAGCGCGTTCGGATTGAGAAATCCGGAACGAGATCGGCCACCCGCACCGGTCTGATCGAGGTCGACGGCCCGGTTGAGTACCAGGTGCTGGGTCCACGTGAACATGGGAAGCACCTCCGCCAACCACGCCTTGATCTCGGGGAATGTCCCGCTCATGCCGCCGGCGGATCGATAATCCAGCTCGGCGTCGACGGTGAACACGCTGTCGAGCATGTCCCATTCACGCGTGTCGATGGCCGACGCGTACCTGGTGAGAAGGTCGTCGATCTCCAGACGATCGCTCAGGTAGCTGTCCGACTGGTCCACGCTGATCTCCCTTCGTTCTTGACCCCGACGATCTGGAGTTGGCCGGGGCCCACCTGTGTCGTGTGTGAGCAGCTCACAAGGACCGGCCGCCCTCCGCGTCTTGCCCGCTGAGACCGGACCAGGCCTCGATGAGCTCATCGGTCGTGGTGACCGTAGCAACGAGGGAAAGACTGTGCTCAATGACCTGGCGGCCGTACTCGACCGGAACGCCGGCGACGGCGTCCGACACGAGAACAACCCGGTACGAACGGTTGACCGCGTCGAACACGAGGTTCGGTATGGCGAGATTCAGCGACACACCCAGCACGACCACGCTCTCGACGCCCTCGTTTCTCAGGAGGCTGTCGAGGGAGGATCCGGTGAGCGGGCTCAGGCCGTGGAACCTCGGAAGGACGAGATCCGAATCGGCCGGTCCGAGTGGTGAGACCGGAGCCGCCGACGGTGACCCCGGACGATTCTCCAGCCCCAGTCGCCAGACGCTGTCGAACAACCGTGCGTTGTGGTTCGCTCCGAAACCATCGGGCAAGTTCTCGGCGGTGCAATGGATCACCGGGACACCCGCCCGCCGGGCCGCCCCCAGCAAGGAGACCGCTCGCTCGATCACCCCGGTCGTCCGAACGGCCTCCGCCAGGGCCGGCAAGGCCGACTCCCCGCCCACGACCCCGTCCTGGAGCTCCTGCACCAGCACAGCACAGCGCTCGGGTGTCACGAGAAGAGAAAGCGGAGGTCGGCTGCTCATGGCGGCCCCCCGGTCGTCCATTGTCCCAGGCCGCCCGTCACCCGGTGCTCACGAGGCGATCGATGATCGACGCCAGCTGGCGGGGGTGGGTGTCGAAGGCACGGTGACCCGCTTCCAGATCCACCACCGTGGCTCCCCTCATGTTCTCGATCATGGTGTCGGCGAGGTCAGGCGGGATGACCTTGTCCTTCTGGCAACGGACGAAGTAGCGCCGACTCTCCCACGGGAATCCAGCCCAGCTGAACTCCGTCAACAAAGGACCGGGCGCTTCCAACCCCATGCGGGGACCGTTCTCGACGATCTGCAGCGCGGTGTCGATAGGTGCCTCACCCTCTCGCAGCCCCCCGAGCGTGTGCCCGCGTGCTCCTTCGAGCACCGCCTCGCGGTGATCGATCGCCAGCTCGCGCAGATCCTCCCGGAGGTAGTCCACCGGCCGCCTGCCTTCCGCCGGCACCGTCGCGGCAACGAAGATCAAGGCGTGCAGTGCAACGCTCGGCAGACCGATGAGGCGCGTGGCGACCCCCGGAATGACATAACCCCCCGATGAATGGCCCACCAGAGCGACGTCCGTCAGGTCCGCCTCGACGATGTCTTCACACACCGCGCCGACCCAGTCCTCCAGGGTCACGTCAGCGAGGTCCGCGGGTTTGTGGCGTCGGCCGGGCAGGTCCACGGCCAGGGACGGGACCGACAGATGTGAACGAACGGCGTCCCACATGGTGGAGGTGAAGGTGCCACCGTGCACGAGCACCGCAGTGGTCGGGGCTCCGGTCACCGCGTGCTCAGGATGTCGTCACGGCTCACGTAGAGGAGCGGGTCCTTGGCGACCGGCTCCCAGACTGGGTCCTCGCAGTCGATGCCCTCGGCGCGCAATCGGCGGACGAGGATCTTTGCAGTCGCCGTCGTCGGGAGGGCCTCGCTCACGCGGACGTACCGGGGGACGCATTTCGGTCCGAGGTCAGTCTGGCCGGCGAGGAACCGGCCGAAGGCCGCGCCGTCGAATGAGGCTCCCGGTGCCAACTGGAGCGCCGCCATCACCTGGTCACCGACGACGGGGTCGGGAACCGCGTACACCGCGGCCATCACGACGTCGGGATGGCGTTCCAGGATCCGGACCACCGGCGCCGCCGCGAAATTCTCGCCGTCGACCCTGAGCCAGTCATCGGCCCGGCCGGCGAACCAGAGATAACCGTCGGTGTCCTTGTAGACGAGGTCTCCCGTCCAGTACCAGCCGTTGCGCGTCTTGTCGTGGTCAGCCTCTTCGTTCTCCCAGTACCCCTCGAAGGAGGGGGATCCGTTCGTGGCCACCAGTTCGCCGATGGCCGCGTCCGCATTGACCAGACGACCGCGCTCGTCGAATACCGCGACGCGAGCACTCTTGACCGTTCTCGGCGACGACCCGCGTGTCCGGAGGAGCCGGGCCCAGCGCGCCGTCCGGTGTGTCGGGCGTCCTCGACACCGCCACGCCTCCTTCCGTGGAGCCGTAGTTGTCGGACACGTCGCAGCCGAACCTTCGGGCGAACCGCTCGACGTCCCCGGGGGCCGCCTCGTTGCCGAAGACGTAGCGCAACGGGTTGTCGGCGTCATCCGGTTGCTCTGGCGTCGCCAACACGTACGACAAGGGCCGCCCGACGTAATTCGCAGTACGTCACGCCGTGGCGACGCACGTCGGGAAGGAATCCCGAGGCCGAGAACCGCCCGCCCGTGGGTAACGCCATCGTCGAGCCCCCGACCACCGCGGGTGCCCAACCGGCCATCAGGGCGTTCGAGTGGAACAACGGCATGGAGAGGTAGCAGCAACTGTCCGGCCCCAGTCCGTACCGCTCGGCGAGCACGGCACCGATGAACAGCATCCGGCCCTGGGTGCACCGACAGGCCTTTGGCCTCCCCGTTGTGCCGGATGTGAAAATGAGATAACCGAGCGCTTCTGCGCCGATGCCTCCGGCGTCGGGGAGGGCGGGCGCCGGCCCTTCAGGACGCGGGTCGGAGTCCACCACCACGACGCGTGGATTGGCCGTCGACGCGACCCCGATGCCCGGGCCGAGGTCCAAGCCTTCGACAAGGCCGAGATATCCGCGGTCGGTCACCAACAGCTGGCTCCGGGTGTGGGCGAGCTCCTCAGCCAGTGCCTCGCCGCGGTGGGTGGGATTCGCGCCCACCACCACCGATCCGGAGAGCGCGCACGCCCCCAGCCACCACACGTGCTCGGGCACGTTGTCGAGGAGCAGGGCGACGTGTGGCGGACCCGGCTGGCGCAGCTCTGTCCACAGGGCGGCACGGCGCAACGCGTCGTCCACGACCTCGCCCCAGGACCACTCGTGGTCATCGAATCGCAGACCCGGATTGGTGTCGCCCGCCCGAGCCAGCAGGGCCTCGGCAATCGACCTCATCTCGCCTCCTCGTCCCACGCTCGGTCTCGACTCACCCCGCCGCTCGGCGATCGGGTGCCGGCCAGATCATTCTCCGCCGGGGCCGCCGTCATGGGTCATATACAATATGCGGTCCGCCGCCGCGGGGAACGGCCTCCCAGGACCCAAGGCCGTCTCCTCGAGCGTTACGACGCGGACTTCCCCAGGCGCTCCCTGAGCTCGACCAAGGACTGCTCGAAGGCCGGACGCTCCATGGACCACCGCTGGGGCTCCAGCTCGCCCGTGACCGCAGCCTCGTGGTCATGGACGGCTGCCGTGGCGTCGAGGGTGCGCTTGACTCTCGCGTTCAGCTCCTGGTCGTGCCGGCCGGCCCGTCCGGCAAGGCGCTCGGCCTCGGTGCGCAGCTCGGCCGTCTCGACGCAGCGCCAGACCAGGCCTCTGCGAGCAGCCTCCTCACCGTCGAGGACCTCGCCGAAGAGGCTCATGGCGGCTGCGCCCTGCCGCCCCAGCAGCTGGCGAAGGTGCCAGAGCTGCCCACCACCGGGGTGGATGCCCACATCGAGGAAGCGGACGTCGAAGCGCGAGCGAGGCGTGCAGACGACGACGTCGCAGGCGAGAGCCAGGTTGATCCCGGCCCCGATCGCCGCGCCGTCGACCGCCGCGACCGTCGGCACGGGTGCGGCGGCCAAGGCAGTGAACGCTCCGTACATCTCCTCGAGCGGGGCCTTCGGACGCAACAGATCGTCCACCGACCCCCCGGCAGAGAAGACAGGTGGGCTGTTGGTCAGGATGAGCGCACGGCAGCCTGCCCGGACCGCGTCACCCACGGCTCCGGTGACGGCGCACACCATGGCCCAGGAAAGCGCGTTGCGGTGGTCCGCGTGCCGTCGAGGACGATCGTGGCAAGGCCGCCCGTCGTGTCCACCCGCACGAGCGGGTCCCGATCGGTCATCGGCGTCTCGCCCATCGGCCGACGACCACCATGGGTCGTCCCCCCGTCGCCTGCATGTGGCCCGTCGACCCTCAGTGCGATCCGGGGTCGAACGGCGGGCGACCCATCTGCTCGCGGACAGTGACCACCGGCGGATTGGTCAGGCTCCTGCGCTGCCAATTCGCTCCGTCGACGACGAGGACGTGGCCCGAGACGAAACGGGCGTACGGCGAGGCGAGGAACGTCGCGGCCCACCCCAGTTCGCGCAGGCGCCCGACTCGCAGCGCCGGCTGGCAGATGTCCTTGTCCGAGGTCCGGTCCAGATTGCCCCTGATGTCCGCCGTCATGTCGTCGTGGGGGAACAGGCCGGGGACGAGCCCGTTGACCTGAATGCCATAGGGGCCCCACTCCACGGCCAACGTCTCCACCATCGATTTGACGCCGGCTTTGGCGGCAGCGGAGTGGGCGAAGCCCGGTCCGCCCGTCCAGGCGTAGGACGCCCCGATGTCCACGATCGAGCCCGGCGCGTCTGCAGCGATGTGGCGCCGGGCAAACTCACGGGAGCAGAAGAACGTCCCGTTGAGGGTGATGTCGACCACGGTGCGCCACGCGTTGGGCGACATGTCCTCCGCCGGAACCGGGAAGTTCGCAGCAGCATTGTTCACCAGCACCGCGGGCAACCCGAAGGCCTCCTCGGCGGCGTCGAAGGCGGCGGCGATTTGCTCGGGCTGGCGAATGTCGCAGGTGACCGTGGCCACCTGTCCGCCCGCCTCGGTGACGGCCTCGGCACCGGCATCGAGGTGCTCCTGCTTGCGACTTGCGATGACGACGGACGCTCCGAGCCGGGCGAACTCGACGGCGATGGCCTTTCCGAGACCCGTCCCCGCCCCCGTGATCAGCACGGGCACCGCGTCGAAGGTCCCGGCGGGAAGCGCACTCGCCCCTACGGGCGGCGGTTCGGGAAGTCCGGTCATGATCAGCTCCCTCGGTAGACCGGGGCTCGGTTCTCGGATCGGGCGGCCCGCATCTCGGCCATGTCGTCGGAGCGCGCGATGAAGGTCTGCGCGATCATCTCCTCGTCCATCGCTGCGACGACCTCGGGTACCGCCAGATGAGACAGGATCCGGCGGGCGGCCTGCACGGTCACGGCCGGAGCCTCTGCGATCTTCTCAGCGATGGCGCGCACCTCCTCGTCGAGCTTCTCGGCTGGCACCACCCTGGAGACGATGCCATGGGCGAACGCCTCGTCGGCCGGCATGACCCTGCCCGTCAGGACCAGGTCCGCCGCGACCCCGTGGCCGCACATCTGAAAGACGCGCGCGACGCCGCCGGTATCGGGGATCACGCCGTGCCCCACTTCGGGCAGCATGAAGCGCGCTCCTTCGGCGGCCACCCGGATGTCGCACAGGAGTGCCCGCTGGAAGGACGCGCCGATCGCCCAGCCCTGGAGGGCAACGATGATGGGGGCATCGATCTCAAAAATGGCTCGGATACCCCGGTGCCCCCTGCGCATGAGCTCGTGGTGGGTGACGCCACTGTCCGCGCCGCCGAACGCACCGACGTCCCTGCCGGACGAGAACGACTTCCCCTTTCCTCTCCAGATGACCGCCCGTACGTCCGGTCGTCCGCGCAGCGCGGCCAACACGTCGAACAACTGGGCGTCCATGGCGTCGTCGAACGCATTGTGTTTGTCCGCATTGTCATTCGTGATGGTCGCGACCGCGCCATCGAATTCGAGCTGCACCGAACCTGCCACGCTGGCCTGCCTCGCTTCCTCTCTGATCCACCGCTGCGCCGGACGCTGGCAGACCCTGAAGACTCACTTTGTCCCCCTGACGACGAGGATGCCATCCCTCCGACGGCCCTGCCCAGGAGAGCTCTGCGGCAGAACAGATATGATATCCAATCGTGATCCAGCTGGCCGCTGAGCCCTCGGACCGGCGCCCGGCCGGGCCTCTCGTCGGCGTCCGGGTGTTGGCGCTCGAACAGATGCAGGCGCTGCCCTTCGCGACGCAGCTCCTGGCCCGGCTCGGCGCCGACGTGGTCAAGGTCGAGTCGCCGGGCGGGGAATTGGGCCGTGCCTCGCAGCCGTCCATCTGCGATCCCGAGGGTCGCGTGGTCGGCGCCACCTTCTTGCGCAACAACCTGGGGAAACGGAGCATCTGCATCGACCTCAAGACCGAACGCGGACGCCAACTGGTGCTCGAGATGGCGCCCCGCTTCGACGTGGTGGCGGAGAACTTCCGCGCCGGGACGATGGCGCGGCTCGGCCTCTCCTTCGAGGACATCGTGTCCGTGCATCCCACCTGCGTCTACGCCTCGGTCTCCGGGTTCGGCAGCGTGACCACGTCGCCGTACCGTGACCGTCCAGCGTTCGCCGCCATCGTCGAAGCCATGTCGGGCATCTACGAGATGAAGCGGGTGGGCGACGAGCCACCCTTGGCGTCGCCGGTCGGGGCGCTCGGCGACATCAGCGCCTCCCTCTTCGCGGTGGTCGGCATCCTGGCCGCGCTGCGAGAGCGCGACCGCTCCGGCCGCGCCCAACACGTGGACGTGGCCATGTTCGATTCCGTGATCGCCATGACGGACATCGTCGCCAACTTCTGGTCCATGGGCCTCAAGAACGGTGACACGGGTCCTGTCATCAACCATGGGTTCTGCGCCGGGGACGGCTGGTTCGTCATCCAGGTCGGTCGCGAACACCACTTCGAACGACTGGCCGAGATCGTCGGCCGGCCCGAATGGGCGTCCGACCACGCGCTTGGCCGACCGCCAGGGCTGGATGGACCATCTCGAGACGGTCCTGCGACCGGCGATCGAGCAGTGGGCCAGCGGCAAGACTCGAGAGGAGGTCTGTGCGGCGCTGGGGGAGGCCGGCATCGCCGCCGGTCCTTGCCTGCTCGATGAGGAGCTCGTGACGGACCCCCACGTCGTGGCGCACCACATGCTGGTCGGCCTCGAGCGGCCGGACGGCTCGGAGCCACCCGTCTTGGTTCCGGGCAACCCGATCCGCATCCATACCGCCCCGGGACCGAGGACACGCGCGTGCCCTGGGTGGGCGAGCAGACGAACGAGATCCTCGAGACCGAGCTGGGTCTCCCCGCCGACGAGGTGGCCGCCCTCCGCGCCGACGGCATCGTGGCATGAACCGCCGCCCGGCCACGGGGTCACCGAGTCCGTCGACGATCCCCCACGCGCTCGACCGGGGCGCCGAGCTCTTCGGCGACGAGGAGGCGGTGGTCGACGGCAGCGACCGCGCTGGACCTTCGCTCCAGCTCCGGGACGAGGTCACGGACTGTCGCGCGGGCGCTCATCGCGATCGGCGGTCGGACCCGGCGATCGGGTCGCACTGTGGTCCCCCAACAGCGCCCGCTGGATCGCCGACGAGCTTCGGCGTGTACCTGGCGGGCGCCGTCCTCGTCCCGGTGAACACCCGGTTCAAGGGGGCCGAGGCGGCCCACGTCCTGCGCCGCTCGGGAGCCTCCGTCCTCTTGGGCAGCAGCGACGCCCTGGGGACCGACCTCATGGGCCTTCTCGACGATGTCGGCGAATTGCCCGCGATTGCGCGAGAGGGTGGTGACGGACGGTCCGAACCGCTCCGAGGCGACGCCCTGGGACGAGTTCGTGCGGCGGGGCGACACCGGCACGTGTCGGTCCGTGGCCCGCCGTCGGCCCGGACGATCTCGCCGACATCATCTTCACGTCCGGGACCACCGGATCCCCGAAGGGCGCCATGCTGGCCCACGGTCCGAGCGTGCGCACGTACGACGGCGTGGAGCCGACGCGGTCGGGTCTCCGCCGCGGCGACCGCTACCTGTGCGTCTATCCCTTCTTCCACACCGCGGGCTTGAAATCGGCCGTGCTGGCCTGCGTCCTCCGCGGGGCGACGATCCTCCCGCACGCGGTCTTCGATCCCGGAGCCGTCATGCGAGCGGGTCGCTGAGGAGCAGATCAGCGTGCTGCCGGGCCCGCCGACCGTGTTCCAGTCCATTCTGGAACACCCGGAGCGCGACACCTTCGACCTCTCACGCTGAGACTCTCCGTCACCGGCGCCGCCACGGTGCCGGTGGAGGTGATCCGCCGCATGCGCGACGACCTGCACATCGCCACGGTCGTCACCGGCTACGGGCTGACGGAGACGACGGGCACGGTGAGCATGTGCCACCACGACGACCCGCCCGAGGTCATCGCCACCACCGTGGGCAGGCCACTCGCCGGGCGTGTCGGTGCAAGATCGTGGACGACGCCGGCCAGGTGCTCGGCGCAACCGAGCCGGGGGAGATCCTCGTCCGGGGCTTCAACGTCATGCGCGGCTACTTCGACGACGAGGAGGCGACGGCGGCCGCGATCGACGACGAGGGCTGGCTGCGCACAGGGGACATCGGCTTCGTCGGGACCGACGGCAACCTGCGCATCACCGATCGCAAGAAGGACATGTTCATCGTCGGCGGCTTCAACGCCTTCCCCGCCGAGATCGAGGGCATTCTGCTCACCCATCCCGGCGTGTCAGCCAAGTGGCGGTGGTCGGTGTTCCCGACGAGCGGCTCGGCGAGGTGGGAAGGGCCTATGTCATCCCCCGCGCCGGCGCCGAGGTGGACGAGGCGTCCACTCATCGCGTGGTGTCGGGAGCACATGGCCAACTACAAGGTGCCGCGCACGGTGGTCTTGGTCGACGAGCTCCCCCTGACCGCGAGCGGCAAGGTGCAGCGCTTCCGGCTCCGCTCCAGCCGTCCAGGCATGACATCCTGGCGGCGGTGAGCCATCCCTTCCGCGACGTCGCCATCGTCGGCGTCCACAACACCGTCCAAGCACGTCGGCTGCCCGGCCACGACTCTTCGTCCATCGCGCTCCAGGCGGCATTGGGTGCCCTCGACGACGCCGGCATCACGGTGGCCGACGTCGACGGCGTGGTCGGTGCGGCGGCGGCCGATGCCGTGTTGGAGCTCGGCCTCGGGCCCTGCACGCGCCGGCCCAATGGTCTCGGGATACCGACAATCGTCGATGCCGCCATGCTGGTCGCGTCGGGGCAGTGCCGCGTCGTCGTGGCCCTGGCCGGCGGCGCGGGGGTGCTGACCCACGCGGTGGCGGCGCCGTGGACGACGCCGCCCAACGAGCTGGTGGCCGGGTTCGGCCTCTTCACCGCGGCGGAGTTCGCCCTGATGGCCCGTCGCCACATGCTCACCTACGGCACGACGGAGCAGCAGCTGGCGACCGCCGCCGCCGTGATCCGGACCAACGGCCACCACAACCCCGAAGCGGTGTACCACGGCCGGGGCCCCTTCACCGCCGACGACGTGCTGGCCTCCCCCCTCATCGCCGAGCCCTTTCACCTCCTCGACTGCGCCACGACCTCCGAGGGTGGCTGCGCCCTCGTCCTGGCGGGTGCCGAGCGGGTCCTCGACCATGGCAAGGCCGTCTGGATCCTCGGCTGCGGCAGCGACAGCTACGGTCCCGCGTACACCGTCGCACCGGTGTGGGACTTCACCCCTCGGCCCGGGGCGGAACCGGCGGGGCGGGTGGGAGCCCACGCGGCGGCGGCGGCCTTCGCCATGGCAGGGCTCGGACCCGAGGACGTCGACGTGGCGGAGCTGTACGACCCGTTCTCCTTCGAGATCATCCGGCAGCTCGAGGCCTACGGGTTCTGCGGGCCCGGGGAAGGGGGGCCGATGGTCGAGTCGGGTGCGATCGGACCCGGAGGGAGCCTACCGGTCACCACCGACGGCGGGACCATGTCCTACAGCCACCCCGGGATCGCGGCCCAGCAGTTCCAGCGGGTGGTGAGGGGTGTCCGCCAGCTCCGCGGGGACTGCCCGACGGCACAGGTCCCCGGCGCAGAGGTGGCCCTATGCTCCAACGGGGGGTCCGGCGCCCTGTTCGCCGACGTCATGGTGCTGGGGAGCAACCGGCCGTGAACGACGCCCCGGCGCCGACCCTCGCCCCCCAGCCGACGGGCATTCCGGTCCCCGTGCCCTCCGCTCGCTCGCAGCCCTTCTGGGACGGGTGCCGCCAGGGTCGGCTCGTGCTCCCTCGGTGCTCGAACTGCGGCGCGCGTGCCCTGCGCGCGTTCGCTGCGTGCGCCCATTGCCACCAGAGGACCCTGGAATGGGAGCCCAGCAGGCGGGCGCGGATCGCTCTACAGCTGGACCGTGGTCTGGCGTCCGCCGCATCCGACGCTGGTCGTTCCCTATGCCCCCGCAGTGATCACCCTGGACGAGGGCTGGTGGTTCTTGAGCGCGGTCGTCGGCTGCACCCCGGGAGACCTCCACGCGGGGATGACCCTCGAGGTCGAGTTCCACGCTGCGTCGGAGTCGGTCGTCCTCCCCTATTTCCGCCCGCTCGCCTGAGCGCACTCCGACGCGGGTGCCGCGAACCCGTGCGACCGTGGACTCCGGCGCTCAGGGTGTGGTGTTGGAGGGCCATTCCGGCCTGAAGTACCCCCCGAAGCGCAGGTCGCCGCCTCTCAGCTCGCGGATGGTGAGGAAGTCACCCTTGTAGCCCTTGTGGTCTCCGGGACCGAACTGGATGTAGGTCGAAGGACCACCGTTGGTGGCGGGCATCCATCGGATCCGCTCGATCCCGTCTTTGACCCAACGCGGTTCGGGGATGTCGGCGTTGGCGATGCCGTGGATCGCCACCCGAGCCGTGTCGTAGGCCAGGGCGACCACGACGTTGCGGGCCTCGCGCCCGAACCGCTTGGTGAACCGTTGCACCATGGCGTTGTAGTTCGGGTTGGCACCGTCCTCACCGAGCTGGTCGATGCCGTGCCAGCCTTCGATCCCGGAGGCCCACTGGTTCTTGTTCGAATAGAACATGAAGGCGGTCCCCATGATGCGGGGCGGATCCCACCGTAGAGCCTCCAGGGCCGCGCCGAAGTGGAAGCACGCATAGCCGTAGCCGCCGTAGTAGAGCCCCTCGGTGCCCGCCTCCCGCATGGCCGCCAAGTGGGTCGCGAGATCGCGTGGGTTTGGCTCGAGCTTGACCTCGCGGGTGACGGTCATTCCCAGCCTGATCGCCTCGTCGCGGAAGAAATCGGCGTAGTCGCGCCCCGAGGAACCGGCCTCCCAGAAGAGGCCTACTTTCTTGATCCCCTGCTGGTGCAGCCAGTTGGCGCAGATCACTCCTTCAGTCGGGACGTCGCCGTTGGCCACGGTGAAGCAGTAGTCGGAGGCAAATCGACGGGCACCGGTCCAGCCCAAGCAGGAGACGCCGAGCTCGTTCGCGGTGTCCTGCAGGACCAAGGAGTTGTCGGAGATCATCGGGCCAAGGACGACGACAGAGCCCTGGTCGACCAGCCACCGGTACCCGTCGATGACCTTCCGGTAGTTCTCGCGAGGCAGCCCCCGCGCGTCGGCGATCACCAACTGGACCGGGGAACGGGCCCACACACCCTCGTTCAGCGCGTCTTCGATGGCCAGGATGGTCGGGTCGATCCAGTCGGCCAGGAGCTGGTTGAGGTCCATGTCGATCAGCACACCGATCTTCACCGGCTCGAAGGCGTCACCCTGTGTGCTGATGCCGCGGGTGGGCGGATAGATCGTGATGTTCTGCACCGCTTGATCGCTGGCTGTCCCGGTGCCCTCGTACCAGACGGTGCCCTCGCCACCTTCGCCTTCGAGATGCGAGCGGGTGCCGTGGGCGACCGACGACACCGCCCGGTCGGGCTGGGCGATGCCAAGGTCGACCGGCTCCGGGAAGAGGCGCTCGGCGTATTCGTGCTTGTCCGACATGATCGGTCCTTTCAGGGCGTGGTGGGTGAGGTCCAGGCGTTGCCGTGAATGGTCATCGGAGCTCCTCGGCACGCTCGACGAAACTCGACATGATGGACGTGGCGGTGCCGACCACCGCAGAGGGCGAGCGCAGCACGAACTCGTCCATGCCCACCTGGGGGTGATCGAGGAGCGTGGTCAGTGTGGCCACCAGCACCTGTGCCACGTCGTCGGTGTGGAGCATCTGTTCTTGAGCGAGCCCCCGGCGCGCCCAGTCCTCGAGCAGTTCACCCAGGAGGGGCCCGTCGAAGTCGTCGCCGAACTCGGTCGGAGCGGTGGGGCCGACGAGGACACAACAAAAGCGGTGACCGGGGTGCTCGGCACGCCATGAGGCCATTGCAGTGCGGAGGGCGGACTTCGAGGCGCCGTAGGCACCGAGACCGGTTCGGGGATGGACGACGGTGTCGGACGAGAGGGCCAGCACCACCGACGACGGCTCGAGAGAGGGGAGCGACGCCCTGATCGCGTTGTTGGCCCCGATGACGTTGGTCTCGAACACCGCCTGCCAGTGCGAGCCGTCCGTGTCGGCCAACCTGGCGAGTGGCGCCATGCCGGCGCAGTAACACAGCGCGTCGAGCCCCTGGAGCAGTTCCGCGCTGCGTTCGATCGCCTCGGTGCACGCCGAGGGATCCCTCACGTCGGCGGGAACGGCGACCCCGCCTCCGGCTTCGGCCACGACGTCGGCCAAGCGCTCTGGTCGGCGGGCCACGAGCGCGACCCGCGCCCCGGAACGAACGGCCCAGGTCGCGACGCCGCGTCCGATGCCGGCCGACGCGCCGACCACGACGACGCGGCGCCCGGCCAACCCGGTCACGCGCCCCTGCGAGCGGCTCGCGCGTGCCCCTTCGAGCAACGACGCACCGTGTCCTCGTCCCCGGCCCTGCCCCCTGTCACCTTTGGATCATATATCCGGTTCCCGACACTACCGGGGGCGCTCCCTCAGCCCAGGTGGGCCATCGGTGTGGGCAGCTCACAGGCGGCGAATGCCTCGGAACGAGCACGCAAGGTCCCGGCTGCGCCCGCGGCGTCCTTCATCATGACGAACCGGTTCTCCTTGATGCCCTCGACCACCAGATCGGCCAACTCGTCGAGGGGCTGCCAGCGCAGCTCACGCCCCGCCTTCTGGGCCATCTCCTCCAGCCGTTCCGGGGTCATCGCCTCAGTCTCCCGGGGACGCTCGCGGGCGAGCTCGGCGGGCCGGGTCCTCTCCGAGGTCCACAAGCCGGTCCGCAACAGCCCACCGGAGGGGTAGAACACCGACGCGCGCACCGGCGACCCTTCTTCCACGAGTTGCGCCGCCAGGCACTCGGTCAGCACCGAGACAGCAGCCTTGCTGGCCGCGTACACCGAGGCCGAGGGCAGTGGTGAGATGGGCCCGTCGGACGACGAGGTGTTGATGACGTGACCCTCTTGGCCCGAGGCCAGCATGCGCGGGACGAAGGCATGAATGCCGTTGACGACACCGGTGACGTTCACGCTGAAGATCCACCTCCAGTCGTTCGGAGTCGTCTGCCAGACCTTGGCGCTGGGCGCACCCACGCCGGCGTTGTTGCACAGGACGTGGGACGCGCCGAAGCGCTCGTAGACGGCGTCGGCCAGCTCGGTCACCGACGCCGCGTCCGTGACGTCGGTCTTCCGGACCATGACCCCCTCGGAGCCAGCGAACCGTGCCTCGACCGCATCGAGCGCGGCCTCATCGACGTCTGCGATCACGACCCGCATCCCCTCGCCGAGGAACGCCTGCACCAGGGCGAGACCGATCCCGCTCGCACCGCCGGTCACCACGGCCACCTTGTCACGCAGGTCTTTCATAAGATCCGTCCTCCTCGTCGCGCCCGGCGTGCAGCCACTTGACATCCGCTCCGGCAGTGATTTTGATAATAGATACGGAAACCTGGCGGGGCAACGCCGGGCACAACCAAAGGGGGTCCCCCATGACCGATGTGCGTACGAGGGACGCGGCCGGCCTGGGGCCCATCGGGGCCGATCGCTCCGCCGGCATGCCGCGCAGCGTGGAGCTCGTGTTGGACCCGTCGATGCGTCCGTCCGTGCGGCGCGAGCCCGGGCCGCGCTTCCCGTTCCCGATCCCGAACGGGTGGTTCATCGTCGCCACCTCGGACGCCGTCGCCGTCGGGGAGATCCATCCTGTCCATTACTTCGCCAAGGATCTGATCGTCTTCCGCACGGCGAGCGGTACGGCCAGGGTCACGAGTGCCTACTGCGCGCACCTCGGGGCCCACATCGGCGTCGGTGGACGAGTCGAGGGGGAAACCGTCGAATGCCCGTTCCACGGGTGGTGCTACGACGGCGAGAGCGGCCGCTGCTCGCACATTCCGTACGGGTCGAGCCACATCCCGAGCAAGGCGGCGGTCCGGGCCTATCCCACCCTCGAGCGCAACGGCATGATCTGGGCGTGGCACCACCTCGAAGGGGGTGATCCGTTCTACGACGTCCCCGAGGTGCCCGAGCTCTCCGACCCCCTATGGAGCGAGCCGTACACGGCGGAGTACGTGGTCGGCACCGTGTGCCAGGAGATGGCCGAGAACAACCACGACCCGGCCCACTTCCGCTTCGTCCATGGGACCGACGACATCCCCGAGCAGGACGTCTCCATCGAAGGTTGCTACAAGCGAGTGGTCGGCATGGAGGGCCATTTCGTCCGGGAGACCTTCGGCCTGGGCCTCGGTGTCCTCCGCATGACCGATGTGATGACGTTCTTCACCTCGACCACTCCCATCGACGAGGAGAGCGTCCACGTCCGCTGGACCTTCCTGACCCCGAGGGCCAGCGGCCCCGACGCCACCAAGGGCGTGGCCGAGGCCTTCCTGGGCGGCGTGAGCCAGGACATCCCCATCTGGGAGAACAAGCGTTACGTGGAGCGGCCGGTGGTCGTCAAGGACGAGCGGAGCATCCTCGACCACCGCGAGTGGTGCAAGCAGTTCTACTCGGACCCGGCCAAGGCCATCGATTAGCCCACCGTCGGGGTCCCCGTGCCAGCGGCCGACCCTTCGGTTCACCAAAGGAGGACCCGCATTGAGCGAGCAGACCGACCCGACCGGCCGCTACCTCGTCATCTCGTCGGACACCCACGCCGGTCCACCGGCGGAGCGCTACCGCGACTACCTGGACCCGAAGTACCGGGACGCGTTCGACGAGGACCTGCGGTTGGTCAAAGAGATGAGCCGTGCCCGGTCCGAGCTCACCCAGGCAGGCGACTTCGAGGCAAGATGGCTGGCCGAGACCGGTGACGGCGGCCGCCGTGCCTCCTGGGACCCCCTCGCGAGAGACGCCGAGCTCGACAAGGAGGGGGTGGCGGCCGAGGTGATCTTCCCCGACGCCGACGTCCTCGCGGGCGCGGCGTCCGCCCCCTTCCACGCCGGCTTGGGTTCCGCAGGCGACCTCGACGGCGAGCTCGTGATGGCCGGGGCCGTGGCGCACAACCGCTGGCTGGAAGAGCTCTGTTCGTCGAGCCCCGAACGTCGCTGCGGCGTCGCCACGGTGCCGATCCTCCACGACATCCCCGCGGCGGTGACCGAGATCGAGCGACTGGCCGCCGCGGGATTCCGGGCCATCATGATCCCCACGGTGTGGGTCGACAAACCCTCGTACAACGACGTGCGCTACGAACCGGTGTGGTCCGCTTGCGAGAGCCACGCCATGGTGGTGCACGTCCACTCGGGGGGCGCATCACGCGACATCGCCGCGGCAGCTCCGGGCCTGATCGCCATCTATGCGACGGAGGCCTGGTGGTGGGCGGCACGGCCCTTGTGGGTAATGCTGTGGGGGGGCGTCTTCGAGCGACACCCGAAGCTGCGCTTCGCCATCACCGAGGACGGGGCCTGGTGGATCCCGGGCATCGTGCAGCGCATGGACGAGAAGTTCGTCGGTTTTCACAACACCGAGAAGATGGGCAATGCCTTCCGGCAGACCATCTCACGGAAGCCCAGTGAGTTCTTCGGGACGAACATCTTCGTCGGCGCCTCCACACCCAGCCGAGAGGAGGTCGAACAGCGGCACAAGATCGGCGTCGACGCCTTCATGTGGGGCAACGACTTCCCCCACCCTGAGGGAACGTGGCCACACACTCGACAGTCGATCACGGAGTCGTTCTGTGACGTCCCCACCAGCGAGGCGGAGCGCATGCTGGGGCTCAACGCGGCCGCGGTGTACCGCTTCGACGTGGAGCGGCTCAGCGAACTGGCCGCGGCGATCGGGCCGTCGCATCGGGACGTGCACGGCTCGGCGCTCGTCCCCACCAGCTGATGCCGACGAGTCACCCGCCGCGGCGAGTGGGCCGACCGCCGCGCATCGACCGAGACTCCATCGCGGAGGCAGTGCTCGACCTCGGGCTCGACGGGATCAGCATGAAGGCGGTGGCGGACCATCTCGGTGTCAGCGTGGCGGGGCTGTACCACCATGTGGGCAACCGCAGGGAGTTGCTCGTCTTGGCCGCCGAGTACTCGATCGCACGCGTGCCGGCACCAGAGGACCGGGGTCAGCACTGGGACGAGTGGCTACGTGAGTGGGCCCGGCACGTGTACTCGTCCTTCGTCGAGGAGCCCGAGGTGTTGTCGCAGTTCCTGAGCGGTGCGCTCCGCTGGGAGTCCATGGTGACGGTCATCGACTCCGTGATCCAGGTGCTCGGCAGGGCCGGCTTCGACCCGATCGCGGCGATGGAAGCCTTCGACACCGTGGCGTTCTACGCAGTCGGTGCGGCCGCCCACGAGCTGCGTCGCCGCGGGGCGGCGGCGGAGGGACGCTCGACCATGGTCGAGTTGCACCGGATGGTCGCTGCGCACCCACCGGTGGAGTTGGCCGGCGTGCGCGCCTTGCTCGCGGTGCCCCCGATCCACGTGGCCACCAGCTTCGAAGACCAACTCACGACCGTGCTCGTCGGCATCGCCGCACGACGTGAGGAGGACTGGCACCCCGTCGCAGAGCGGGCGACCTCGGGTACACCACCACAGGAACCGGGTCTCTCCCGTTCTCGGCAGGAGGGGACCCTGTCGGCCTGATCCAGGTTCGCGCGCCGCCGGGCGCATGCGTGTGGGCCGGTCTCAGACCCCGGCACGCACCGATATCGGGAGCTGGCTGAAGCCCCGGACGGTGCTGGTGAAGAGGAAGACGCTCTGCTCGCGGTCCACCTCCCAAGTCGGAAAGCGCTTCAGCGTCTCTTCGATGGCAATCCTGCCTTCGAGGCGTGCCAGCGCAGCGCCCAGACAGAAGTGGATGCCGTAGCCGAAGGAGAGATGCTGGTCGAAGTGCCGGCGGATGTCGAATCGGTCCGCCTCCGGGAAGGCACGCTCGTCCCGCCCGGCCGACCCCGTCAGCAGCAGCACCTTGGAGTCCTCCGGAACAACCGTGCCGTGCAGCTCCACCGGCGCCGTCGTCCACCTGCCCTGCACGGGGGACGGCGCCTCGTAGCGCAGCAGCTCCTCGACCGTGTTCGCAATGAGTGACGGATCGCGGGCCAGTTCGGCTCGTTGCTCCGGGTGCTCCCCGAGCACCGAGCCCGCCCACCCCAACAAACGGGCCACCGTCTCTGTGCCGGCGGCGACGAGCAGGATGCCGAAGTTGGCGCTCTCCTCGAGGGTCAGCCGCCGATGAGACCCGTCGGGCTCAACGACCGCTGCGGTCACGAGATCGGTGAACATGTCGTCGCGGGGATCGCGTCGGCGCCCTGCCACCTGCTCCGAGATGTACGAATGCAGCCAGATCATCGCCGATACCGAGATCTCGTTCACCATGCCCAGGCCCGGCTCCAGATGGAAGATCGTGTCGATCTGCTCGCGCACCTCGGGACGGTCGGCCTCCGGCACACCGAGCAGCATCGAGATGACGTTGGACGGGACCAGTGCCCCGAAGTCGGCCACGTAGTCGAAACCATCGCGGTCACGTTGCGCGTCGAGCAGCTCGCCGCACAGTCGACGGACGGAATCCTCGAGTCCGGCGACCCGACGCGGCGTGAAGGCCCGAGACACCAGCCGGCGCAGCGCCGTGTGCTCGGGCTGGTCCATGAAGATCATCATCCCGCCAGTGGGCTGGTCGCTCATCTGCTCGAGGACTGTCCCGTGTGCGGAACTGAACGTGCGCGGATCCATGCTCGCCGCCATGACGTCCTCAAACCGGCTCAACGCCCAGAAGTCGTACTGCTCGTTGCGGTAGAGAGGAGCCTCGTCGCGCAACCGGCGCCAGATCGGGTGAGGATCGGTCTTGAAGGAGGCGTCGAGGGGGTCCCACCTCAACTCCGCACCGGCCGCTGCCGTCGACGTCATGTTGGATATTGTATTTGCACCGACGGCTCGCGGGGCAGGCCGAGCACGCGTTCGCCGATCTGGTTGCGCTGGATCTCGTCGGTACCGCCGCCGATGCGACTCGACCATTGGCCCAGGAAACGGTCCCGCCAGAAGTCGGCGGCCGTTTCCTGTCCGTCGGAGGCAAGGCCCGACGGGCCGAGCAGGGCCATGCCGAGCTCGCCCAGGCGGGCGCTCTGGCGGGAAAAGGCCAGCTTGAGCAGGGAGGCCTCGGCGCCCGGGGCTCGGCCCTGGGAGAGCGCCGTCTGCACACGGAGGCCCAGGTAGCGCAGGAGCTCGAACCCGATGTAGGCCTCGGCGACCTGCTGGCGCCGGACCGCGTCGTCCACGCCGCCGAGCGCCCGGCAGAGGGCTGCCACGTCGGCGAACGACGTGCCGCCCCCCGTCCCGATCACCATCCGCTCGGAAGCGAGCGTGGTCCGGGCGACGTTCCAGCCATCTCCCTCGGCCCCGACCAGGTTCGCCGCGGGCACACGGACGTCCGTGAGGAAGACCTCGTTGAAATGGGCGACGCCGGTGATCTGACGCAGGGGTCGCACCTCGATGCCCGGTGTCGCCATGTCCACGAGGAGGTACGACAGCCCCCGGCGCCCCGGTACGTTGCGGTCGGTCCGGGCCAGCAGGATGGCCCAGTCGCTGTACTGGGCCATCGTCGTCCACACCTTCTGACCGTTGACGACGAAGTCGTCCCCGTCCGGTTCGGCGCGGGTGATCAGTGAGGGCAGGTCGGAGCCCGCCGACGGCTCGCTGAACAGCTGGCACCACATCTCGTCGCCGCGCAGCATGGGCCCGAGAAACCGGTCCTGCTGCTCTGGCCTACCCCACGTCATGAGCGTGGGCCCCACCATGCCGAGGCCGACGGTCAGCGCGCCGGACGACACGTCGAACGGCGCCTGCTCCTGCGAGAAGATGACCTGCTGCATCGCAGTGCCCCCTCTTCCGCCGAACTCCTTTGGCCATGTGATCCCGGCCCAGTTGGCCTCGAAGAGGGTCCGTTGCCAGCGCCGGCAGGCCTGGACGTGCCGTGCCTGGGCCGCGTCGTCGGCGATGGGGACCCTGGGTGCTCCGGAGTCAGCCCGGCGCGACGCGTGGGCCTCGAGCCACGACCTCGCCTCGGTCCGGAAGCTCGCCTCCTCCGGCGTGTCGTCAAAGTCCACGGGGTCTCGTCAGATGCGCCGGGTGAGACCCCACCCGTTTTCGGCCATGACCGTGCGGATCTCCGGCTCGCTGAAGTCGTAGCGGCGGAGGTCCTCGGCGAAGGACTTTGGCTCCGCCAACCCCTCGGCGTGGGGCCAGTCGGACCCGAAGAGGATGTGGCCGAGACCGATCTCGTCCTTCAGGGACCCCAGGTCGTCCTCGTAGAAGGGTGCCACCCACACGTGGTCCCGGAAGGTCTCCACGGGATCGGAGGAGAATGCGCCCGGCATCTGCCCGTATGCCTTGGCCAGCTTCTTGAGCAGGATGGGCACCCACGAGGCGCCCGCCTCGATGCTCGCCACCCTCACGCGCGGGAACCGGTCGAACAAGCCCTGGCAGACGAGGGCGGCCATCGTCTCGTACGGTGGCCGGTCCGCGCTCAGCACCATCCGCAGCGGCGAATGCCGGAACGCCTCGAAATCGCCCTGAGGTTCCCAGTCCGCCAGGTAGCGTCCGTAGCCGGCGTCGCCGGAGTGGACGCCGACGGTGACACCCGATTCGTTCACCAGGCCCCAGAACGGGTCGAAGCGTGGGTCGGCCGGTGAGGTGAGGCCGGCGCGCGTGTGCGCCGGACCGCCCTTCAAGCAGACAATGCGGGCATCGGCCAGCAAGACGCGCTCGAGCTCGGCCACCGCGGCCTCCACGTCGATCAGGGTCAGCATCGGCGCCGCGAAGATGCGCTCCTGGTAGGCGTAGCCCCAATCGTCCTCGAGCCAGCGGTTGAAGGCCCCGAAGGCGGCGACTAAGGCCGCCGGGTCGTCAGCAAGGGACTCCTCCATGCCGACCCCGAGGGTCGGGAACAGGAGGCACCCGTCGAGGCCCTGCTCGTCCATGACCCGCAACCTGGCGTCGCGGTCGCGGTACTCCGGGTGAATGGGCTCGAGCTCACCGAAGAGGGCCCGCATGTCCTGGGCGCCCGGGTTGCGACCGCGGAAGTACTCGTCGAGGCTGCCCGGCTTCGCGACGGGATCGAAGAGCGGGTTGGGGATGAAGCGGTTGACCTTCCCCCCCACCAGCAGACGCCTGCGACCGTCGATCTCCGCCCACTGCATGGCCCGCTTGGCCATGTTGGGATCGATGTAGCGGGTGTAGGCGTCGGTCGCCTCGTAGTAGTGGTTGTCGGCGTCGAAGACGCCGTACTCGAGCGTCGACGTCATGACAACCCCAGGACGCGCAAGGCGTTGGCGCGGAGGAACTTGGGCCAGACCTCGTCCTTGAAGCCGACGTTCGGCATCTCGGTCATGATCCGTCTCCAGCGACAGGCCCATGGGGAAGTAGCCGGCATAGATGATCTTGTCGGCGCCGCGGGTGTTGGCGTAGTTGACGATGTTCTGCGGGTAGTACTTCGGCGCGAATGCGCTGGTGGAGTAATGCAGACCGGGCCACTTCAACATGAGCTTGACGGCCAATTCGGTCCAGGGCTCGCAGCCGTGACGCGTCACGAAGACCAGATCGGGGAAGTCGAACATCACCTCGTCGATGAGCTCGACGTGCTGACAGAGCGCCTTCAGCCTCGGCCCGGGGACGCCGGCGCAGCAGAAGACGGGTATGCCGAGCTCCACGCACTTGGCATAGACCGGGTACATCTTCTTGTCGTTGATCGGCACCTGGGGAAAGGTCCCGGCGGGGAACACGCCGACGGCCCTGACCCCGAACATCTCGTACTGGGACACGAGGCGGTTGATGCCCTTCATCCCGTCATTGGGATCGATCGACGTCGACGGGATGAAGCGGTCCGGGTACCGCTTGAGCGCGTCCGCCCCGACGCCCTCGGGATCACCCACGCCGATCATGCCCCGCTCGATCCCCCACAGGTCCATCTCACGAAGGGTGACCCCGATGGGGTCCTCCGCACCCTCGAGGGCACGCTCGGGCACGTCCTTGAACATGTACTCGGCCGGAAAGGCGAACTTCTCCTGCGACTCCTTGTCCTTGGTCTGCTGGGTGATGAACCGGTAGACCTCCCTCATGTCGCGACTGGGGAAGCTGATCATCGTGTCCACGATCCCCACGTTCTGTGGCATTCCCACCGTTTGGTCTCCTCCCTCGTCGCCGGCGGCCCGGATGGGCCGCCGTCTCCGTGCGGGCGACGGCTAATCCGGGCATACTAGAACTAGAATCTTGTTCTAGCAACCGGGGCCGAGCCGGCACCGGCGCAGGACTCACGGAGGAAGGTGAGCGGTACGTGGACGACGGCACCGGCAACGGCGCCGCGATGCCAGAGGGACTGAGCACGCGGCAGGCCGCTCGACGCCAACGCGTGCTGGACGCCGCCCTCGGCCTGCTCGAAGTGCGCGATTACGAGCGGATCTCCGTCCGCGAGGTCGCCGAGTCCGCCTCGGTGGCCCTGGCCACCTTGTACCACTACTTCCCTTCCAAGGAACAACTGTTCGCGGAGGCACTGATCCAATGGGCCTCTTCCCTCGGCGCCAGCGTGACGAACCGCCCCCTGACGGGGATGACGCCGGCCATGCGTGTCGAGGAGGCCCTGCTCCGCTCGGTACGGGCGTTCGAGCGACGGCCCCAGCTGGCTCGGCTCATCGGCAGGCTGGAGATGTCGGAGGAACCTTTCGCCCGCGACGTGCTGGCGCGGCTCGATGCGGTGACGACCGACGTCTACCTGGACCTGCTGGCGGATCTGCCCCCGAGCGAGGCGGTCCGACTCGTCCGGGTCCTCGATGCCGTCCTCGACAGCTCGCTGCGCGCCTGGTCCTCGGGGCGGTCGAGCATCCGCGACGTCCGGAGCGCGTTGAGCGATGCCGTCGCCCTCCTGTTCCCCGACCCCGAGGCCGGGCACGGCGACACTCCGGGCCGGATGCGGGCGCTGCAGCAATGAGCACCGACACCGGGGGCACCGAGGCCCACATCCTCGATGGCGTCCGCATCCTCGACTTCACGACGGGCATCGCCGGCCCCTACTGCTCCAAGCTCCTGGCCGACGCCGGGGCCGACGTGGTCAAGGTGGAAGCGGGCGGAGTCGATCCTCTGCCGCGCCTGGGGCTCCGGAGCGCTCTTCGAGTTCCTCAACGCCTCCAAGAGGTCCGTCACCACTGACGAAGGACTGGCCGGAGGAGCGGACGTCATCCTCAGCAACGCGGGCGACGACGGAGACCGACTCCGCCGGGCGAACCCCGCCGCCGTCGTCGTGACGATCACGCCCTTTGGTCGCGCCGGCCCATGGGTGGAGCGACCGTGGACCGAGTTCACCCTCCAAGCGGCGTGCGGTTCGATCGGCCAGCGGGGGCTTCCCGAGGACCCTCCCCTGGCGGCGGGAGGGCGCATCGGTGAATGGGTCGCCGGCACGTATGCCGCGCTCGCCGCGCTCGCCGCCTTGCGAGAAACCCGACGGTCCGGGCGGGGCGAAGACGTCGACGTCGCCATCCTCGACTGCATGGCCGTCTCCATGATCACCTACCCTTCGCTCTTTGCGTCCTTCGCGGACTGGCCGCCGTTGTCCGGGACGGGACGAACGGTCGAGGTGCCCTCGATCGAGCCGACCCAGGACGGGTACTTCGTCGTCACCACCAACAGCGCCCAGCAATTCCAGGACTTCCTGGTCATGATCGGACGCGCCGACCTCGTGGAGGACACAGAGTTGGCGCAGGTCGCCAAGCGCTTCGCGCGGCGTGACGAGTTCCTCGCTGCCGTCCGCGACCACACGCAAGCGCGTACGACCGCCCAGCTGCTGGAAGAGGCGGCCCTGCTCCGCATCCCGGCTGCGCCGGTCCTCGACGCCGCTGGAGTCCTCTCGTTCGAGCACTTCCGAGATCGAGGAGTCTTCGTCCCCTCCCCCTCGGGTCGGTTCGTCCAGCCCCGGGTCCCCTACCGCGTCTCCGGCCACGCGCCACGTCCCTTCTCACAGGCGCCCGACCGCGGCCAACACGATGGAGCCGTCGACTGGCCGGACCGCGGCTCCCCACCATGCTCTCCCGGGGGACCTCACCTCCCACTCACCGGAACTCGGGTCGTCGACTGCACGGCCTGGTGGGCGGGCCCCTCCGCCACGAACGTCCTGGCCGCGCTCGGAGCCGACGTCGTCAAGGTCGAATCGGTCGACAGACCCGACCAGATGCGCTTCTCGAGCACCCGCCGGCCGCCGGCCGAGAATTGGTGGGAGTGGGGCCCGATCTTCCATGCCGTGAACACTGGGAAGCGTGGGGTGACGATCGACCTCGGTGCCGAGGACGGCATCGACGTGTTCCGCCGCCTGCTCCGATCGGCCGACGTGTTCGTCGAGAATTACACGCCTCGCGTGATGGACCAGTTCGGGCTGACGTGGGAATCCGTCCACGAGCTCAATCCGGAGCTCATCATGGTCCGTATGCCGGCTTTCGGACTGGATGGGCCGTGGCGGGACCGCACGGGTTTCGCTCAGACCATGGAGTCGGTCAGCGGCATGGCGTGGAGGACCGGACGAGAGGACGGCCCGCCGACGCTCGTGCGCGGGGCGTGCGATCCGATCGCCGGCATGCACACGGTGCTGGCCGCCCTCCTGGCCCTCATGGATCGTGACGGCTCCGGCCGGGGATCGCACGTGGAGTCCGTCATGGTCGAGGCCGCGCTCAACGTCGCTGCCGAGCAGGTCGTCGAATACTCCGCCACCGGCCGGGTGATGGGGCGCGCGGGCAATCGTGGCCCCGTTGCGGCACCCCAAGGGGTCTATCGGTGCCTCGGCGACGACCGCTGGGTCGCCATCGCCGTCGAGACTGACAGCCAGTGGTCCGCCTTGGTCCGGGTCACGGGCGACCCAGCGTGCGCGACGCCGGGCGACCTCGCATCGTCGGCAGGGCGTCGGAAGCACCACGACGCCATCGATCGCCACTTGGAGGCCTGGACCGCGGCACGGTCGGCCGGGGACGCGGCCGACCTTCTCTCGTCGGCGGGCGTGCCGGCGGAACCGGTCATCGCGGCGCGCGACATCGCGCGCAATCCTCAGCTCCAGTTCCGGGGTCTCTTCGAGACGGAGGACCACCCGGTGACCGGGGTGCACCCGATCCCCATGCTCCCGTTCCGCTTCCTCCACGTTCCGCGGTGGCTGCTTCGCCCCTCGCCATCCCTCGGACAGCACAACGACGAGGTGCTCGCCGAACTTGGGGTGGAGGAGGGTGAGAGGGACCTGCTCCGCAAGAACGGGGTCATCGGCGACCGACTCGCCGGCTACTGACAAGGCGCGAGCGCATGGCAGCACGACACGATCGACACCAATGAAGGGAGCAGACGATGCGACAGGCTGACGACATGATCCTGATCAGCGTGGACGACCACATCGCAGAACCGGCCGACATGTTCGAGAACCACGTTCCGGACCGGTTCAGGAACCAGGCTCCCCACGTGGTCACGGACGAGCGAGGATTTCAGCAATGGTGGTACGGGGAGAAGAAGGGCAGAAACCTGGGACTGAACGCCGTGGCGGGCAAGCCACGCGAGATGTTCAACGTCAATCCGACCAGTTACCACGACATGCGACCCGGCTGCTACGACGTCCACGAACGGGTCCGCGACATGTCGGCGGGAGGCCAGCTGGCGGGGTTGAACTTCCCGAACTGGACGGGATTCTCCGGTCAGGTCTTGAACGAGGGCCCGGACCTGGAGCTCAACGAGATCATGATCAAGGCGTACAACGACTGGCACGTGGACGAATGGTGCGCGGCGTATCCCGAGCGGTTCATCCCCTGCGGGATCCTGCCGCTGTTCGACGTGGAGAAGGCGGCGCGGGAGGTGCGCCGGCTGGCCGGCAAAGGCTGCCATGCCGTCACCTTTTCGGAGAACCCTGCGGCGCTGCGCATGCCTTCGATCCATTCGGGCCATTGGGATCCGCTGTTTGCGGCGTGCTCCGACGAGGGGACCGTGTTGTGCCTGCACGTGGGGTCTTCGTCCAAGACTGCGTCGACGACCCCCGATGCTCCGCCGTCGGTGCCCATGAGCCTGTCGTCGACCGCCTCCATCTATTCTCTCGGCGATCTGATGTGGGCCGACTTCTGGTGGCGCTTCCCCGAGCTCCGCTTCTCCCTCACCGAGGGAGACATCGGGTGGATCCCCTACTTCCTGCAACGAGCGGAGCACATCCAGACTCGTCATTCCGGTTGGACCGCGCACACGTTTCCCGACGACTCGGGGCCGTCGGACGTCTTTCGCGAGCACGTGATCTGCTGCTTCATCAACGATCCGGTCGGGGTCAGTCTGATCGACCACTTCAACATCGACAATGTCTGCTGGGAATCCGACTACCCCCACTCCGACAGCTCGTGGCCCCATGCACCCGAGGTCAACGAGGAGCAGTTCGCAGCACTGACCGACGTGCAAGTGGACAAGATCACCCACGACAACGCCATGCGGCACTTCCAGTTCGACCCGTTCCGTACTCGGCCGCGAGAACGCTGCACGGTCGGGGCTCTGCGGAGCGAGGCGACAGACGTCGACACCGTCACGCACGTGGGACGGGCGCCCGACGAAAGCGATCTGGACTACTTCAAGAGCCTGAGCGGCGCGGCGAGGCCGGCTGCGTCGAGCTGACGTTGGCCCCCACGGGGGCGACTCCGCGTGCGACAACCCCGGTCAGCCGCTGGTCCAGGCCCGGATCGGGCCGGCCACGGCGATCATCTCGGCCAGCTGGTGGCCGTCCGTGGCCAGGCTGACGACATCGGGCCGCCCGCCCGCCAGGGCCGCCAACCGGGTGAGATGGGCGTCGGCGTCGAGAGGCTCACCGTCCTCCTGCCACGCCTCGAGCGCGATCGGGATCCCGAGTCGCATCCCTTGTTCCAGCACGGCCCGGGAGTGGTCGTCCGGGGGTCCGTCGATGACGCCCAGCGCGGGTCGCCAGGGCTCCGACAGACGCGCGACGAGGACGCACGCAGCGGCCCAGCCACGGACCGGTTGGCCGGGCACGAAGGCGGCGCCGGGCCGCGTGGTGGCGAACGTGCGAGCCACCCAGAACCCAGCCGTCCCCGGATCGGCCGCAACCAACCCGCCGTGACCGAACATCTCGGCGTAGTGACGGGTGACCAGGGACGGCGTCAGCGGCGATCCCGTTGCGGCCCAGCCGGCCTGGGTGACGGCGGCCAACCGCTCGCGCAGCGGCGGCATGTCGGGGAACGGCCCGGGCACTCCCCAGCGTTCCGCCAGCGGGCCGAGGAGCTCCGGCCGGACGCGGCGGTGCGGAAACTCCGACCACAGCCTTTCGGGTGCTTCCTCCTCGTCGAGGCCCACCGCCAGCACGACGTCGGCACCGCGGAGGCCGCCGAGCTCGAAGTCCAGCTGCTGCAACCCGACGGTCGCCCAGTGATGCCGGCTGCGCCAGTGGAAGACCCCCTTGGCGCCCCAGGTGTTGAGGACGCCGAGCCGGCCGGCTGCCGCCAGCGCACGCAGCCCTCCGACGGCGCGTCGGCCGATGACGTCGGGCCCCGCCAGCACGACGACGTGCCGCGCCGCGGCGAGATCCGCCACGAGGGACGCCTCGGGCTCCGGATAGTCGTCTGCGTTCGGCGGCAGGGCGACCGGTCCTTCCCGGATCAGCGAACCGGGATCGACTTCGAGCTGCAGGCACAAGCCCTCTCCCTCCGCGGCCACGGCGACCGCCGGGCCCACGGTGAACAGCTCCTCGGCCTCGTCGATCACGCGCACCGCCGCGGGCAGCGACAGCTCCGGAGACCGGTCGCCACGCTGGGCTCCCGTCGCGAGCGCCGGCCGGCGGCTCGAAACGACGAGGCGTCCGCCACCGAGATGCGCGACGGCCGGCGAGCCGTGGACGGCGCGGTGGGCATGGCACAGCAAGAGTGCGACCTGTGGGTCGGCGACCTCGGTGACGGGAAGGCCGCCGTAAGGCCTGCCGTAGGCCGCGGCCACCCCCGCCGTGGCCAGAGCCTGGGCCAGGAGCTGGGCGGCCTGGCGAACGCTCACGCCGGCTCGTCGGTCGAGCCGGTCACGGCGAAGGTGCCGGTGGGGCCCACTGCGGGTCGCGCTTTTCGGCGAAGGCGCGCGGGCCCTCCTCCTGGTCGGGGTGACCCCACATGGAGACCAGCTCCTTCGCCCCCGCCTTGCAGGCGTCGGTGAGGCCGGCCTCGAGCGCGCCCCACAGCGCGCGCTTGGTCGCCGCCATGGCGGCCGGAGAGTTGCGGGCGATCGTCTCCGCCAGGGTCTGGGCCTCCTCGCGCAGCTGCTCGGGGGGGTCGACCACCTGGCTCACCATGCCGAGGGCGAGCGCCCGTTCCGCCGAGAGCCTCTCGTAGCGCCCGACCAGCGCCATGCGCATGACCGCCTCGAAGGGGATCTTGCGCGTCAGGCCGATCGCCTCCATTGCCACCACCTGGCCCACCGAGACGTGGGGGTCGAAGAACTGAGCGTCGGACGCAGCGATCACGATGTCGGCCTCGGCCACCCAGTGGAAACCACCACCGGCGCAGATGCCGTTCACTGCCGTGATGACCGGTTTCCACACCTGGCTCTGCCAGGCCGTGAAGTGGTAGTCGAACTCCTCCACCGACTTGCGGTAACGCTCGAATCCGACGCCGTCTTCCGCGATCTCCATGACGTCGACGCCGGTCTGAAAGGCCCGGCCTTCACCGGTGTGGACGATGACCCGGACCTCCGGGTCTTCGTCGAGCACCTTCCACGCCGTCTCGAACTCGTCCCGCATGTGGGCGTTCATGGCGTTGAGACGGTCCGGCCGGTTGTTGATCAGCCAGCCAACGGGCCCACGCCGTTCGAGGAGCAACGTGTCAAGGGTCGGGTAGTTCACTGCACCTCCGTCTGTTGTGCCGGCTCGGTCGCCGTGATCGGGCTCGACGGTTGCCACTGCGGCTCGCGCTTTTCAGCGAAGGCGCGCGGGCCTTCCTCCTGGTCGGGGTGACCCCACATGGAGACCAGCTCCTTCGCCCCCGCCTTGCAGGCGTCGGTGAGGCCGGCCTCGAGCGCGCCCCACAGCGCGCGCTTGGTCGCCGCCATGGCGGCCGGAGAGTTGCGGGCGATCGTCTCCGCCAGGGTCTGGGCCTCCTCGCGCAACTGCTCGGGCGGGTCGACCACCTGGCTCACCATGCCGAGGGCGAGCGCCCGCTCCGCCGAGATCCTCTCGTAGCGCCCGACCAGCGCCATGCGCATGACCGCCTCGAAGGGGATCTTGCGCGTCAGCGCGATCGCCTCGTACGCGGTGACCTGGCCGACCGAGACGTGGGGGTCGAGGAACTGCGCGTCCGACGCGGCGATCACGATGTCGGCGTCGGCCACGAAGTGGAGCCCACCCCCTGCGCACGTGCCGTTCACGGCGGCAACGACGGGCTTCCACACCTGGTTGTGCCATGCCGTCATGCGCAGTTCTGCGCGTCGCGTGCGCCCGGACTGCGTGCGCAACGCCTCGGGCTCGCGAGCAAGCTGGACGACATCGAGGCCCGTCTGGAACGACCGCCCGGCGCCGGTGTTCACGATGACGCGCACGTCCGGGTCGCCGTCGAGCTGCCTCCAGGCCGCTTCGAGCTCGTCGAGCATGCAGGCGTCCATGGCGTTGCCCGCGTCGGGCCGGTTGAACACCAGCCAGCCCACGGGTCCACGTTTCTCGACCAACAGAGAGGAGTAGGTCATCAACTCGCGCGGGACCTCTCGCCAGGTCCGGCCCAGCCACGGATCCGGATCTCGGGCGAGGCCGAGCACCCTCTCTCCCAGGATGTTCTTGTTCACCTCCGTCGTGCCGCCTTCGATCGTGTTGGCCCGGCTCCGCAGCATCCCACGCACCTCGTAGGGCAGCGAGTCGGCCCACGAGCCGTCATCCCCGGCCCAGGCCGTCGCGGCAGCCCCGAGCATGTTCACCGCCATCGCCTGGATCCGCTGGTTCAGACCCCCCTGGTGTACCTTGCCGATGGAGCTCTCGGGCCCCGGTGGCCGACCGGCGCGAGCCTGTGCCCGAACACGCAGGTTCGTCCACTCTGCGCACGCGCTCCTCGCACCACAGCCGGATCACCTCGTCCCGGTGCACCGGGTTGTTCCAGCCACCCGGCTTGCCCTGCGCGCCGAGCCGCTTGGCCAGCCGGACGAGCGAGTCCGCGCCCGACCCGCCGATCCGGTCCACTCCCCCCGAGCCAGACCCCGACACCATCTGCCGCTCGCCCGACAACGTGGCGTTGGCCACCTTCCAGCCGGCGCCGACGTCTCCGACACGCTGAGCGTCTGGCACCCGAGCCCGGTCGAGGAAGACCTCGTTGAAGTCCACCTCGCCGCCCATGTGCCGCAGCGGCCTGATGTCGACGCCGGGCTGGCGGAGGTCGATGAGGAAGTAGGTGATGCCGGCGCGCTTGGGCACGTCGGGGTCCGTCCGGGCCAGCAGCACGGCGAAGCTGGACAGGTGGGCCCACGTCGTCCAGACCTTTTGCCCCGTGACCACCCAATCGTCGCCGTCGCGCTCGGCACGGCGTGGCCAGCGATGCCAGGTCCGAACCCGAACCCGGTTCACTGAAGAGCTGGCACCACGCCTCTTCGTTCCGAACGATGGGGGGCAAGAAGCGAAGCCGCTGCTCCTCGGTGCCGTGGGCGAAGAGCGCCGGCGCGGCCAGGTTCAGTCCCAAGGGGTTCAGGCGGCCGAGATTGTACGGCCGCAGTTCCTCCTCCACCCGGCGCGCCACGTCTCCGGGAAGATCGAGCCCTCCGTAGGCGACGGGCCATGTGGGCACCACCAGGCCTGATGCGCCGAAGGCGGGGTACCACGCCTCGTACTCCTCTCGGGTGCGCACCTTGCGGACTTCGGCTGCGCCGCCGAGGCGACCAGCCTCTACCCATCGGGCGGGCACGACCTCCCGCACCCAGTCCCGCACTGCCCCCACGATCTCGTCCCCCGACGAATCGGGACCCACGGCCAGACGTCGTGCGGTGGGAAGGGCGTCCGTGCCCGCGCTCATCGCCCCGTGAATTTCGGCGGTCGCTTCTCGATGAAGGCGGCGAGGCCGTCGCGGAAGTCCTCGCTGCGCGACGAGAGCTCCATGGCCAACGCCTCGTTCTGCAGGTGCTCGGGCAACGGCGCCGTCGTGCCGGCGTGCACCAGCCACTTCGTGAGTCCGATGGTGACGGTCGGCGCCCCGGCCAGCTGATCGACCACCGCGCTGCACCTCGCCGTGCGAGGATGTCGCCGGGGACGGCCCGGTGGACCATTCCCCAGGCCGCAGCATCGGCGCCGGACACGGCCTGTCCGAGCATGAGCATCTCCCGGGCCCGGACCTCGCCGATCCGCCGGGGGAGCAACCAGGTGCCCCCGGTGTCGGGGGTGAAGCCCCGCTCGGAATAGGGCTCCCACAATCGAGCCGCCGCGTCCACGACGGCGAAGTCCGCCGCCAGGACCAGGTGGAGGCCGATACCGGCTGCCCATCCACGCACCTGGCACACGATCGGGGTCTGCGTCGTCACCAAGAGCTCGATCAGGCGATGGGCCTCGGTGGGCAGCCGTCGCTGGATGCTGCCGACACGGGGCGCGCGTCGCCCGCGTTGCGACCCACGATGTCGAAGCCGGCGCAGAAGTGGTCACCGGCACCGCTGAGGAGGACGACCCGGACCGATTCATCGGCTCCCGCCGCGGACAGCGCAGCGATCATCGACTGGACGATCGGGTCGGTCGAGCGCGTTGCGCTTGGCCGGGCGATCGATCTCGAGCTCCAGGACCGGGCCGACCTGTTCGACCCGCAACCCGTCGATGGACTGATACGGACTGGTGATTGCGGCGGTCGCTCATTCGCCGACGTACCGGTCGCTGATCGCCTGCAGCGCTGCTTGGAGGTCCCGGGCACCGCCGGGTGGATCGGGCAGCCGCACGGCGCCGTGTTCACGGCTCGGCAACAAGATGGTGGCGTGGCCGGGTGTGGTGAGCTCGCCGCGCTGGTTGATCGCTTCCAAGTCGACATCGATGGCCGGCCGACCACCCTCGGCCAGGTAGTGGTTCGTCACCGTTCCCGACGAGCCACTGGGTGTCCCCCACGTAGTTGAACCGGCGGAACTCGCAGTCCAACTTCCACAACCAACCCGTCGTCCCCCATGTAGTCCGTGCACAGGTGGATCAGCCACGTCTCGCGCATGCGGCCGTAGTCGAAGGTGGTGGGGTTGCCGCTGCGACGGGCGAACTCGGGGTCCCAGTGCACGCGCTGCATGACGTCGGGCACGTTGAGATCGTCCCGATGGAAGAAGCGGGGGATCCTCGTTCGATTCTGGTAGCCCAGCCGTAACGGCTTGACGCCGTAGAGCCCCATCCCCATGCCGACGTGCCAGCAGACCATGTCGGTGACGGTCAGCGGCCCCTTGACCATGGGCCCGACCACGTCGCCGACTGCGACGTCCTCCCAATAGCGGGCCTCGCGCGCCCCGGCGTTGCTCGGCTCCGTACTGTGCCTCGATGGCGGCGATCTCCTCGTCCGCATACGGCCGCAGCTCGACGGCGTCGTACTTCTTGCGTTGCCGGGCCTTGGTCCGCTCGGTGCGGATCATCAAGCGGTACTGGGCCGACAGAACGGGACCGTCGGCCTCGCGGAACACCTGGGCGGTCCACTCGTGGACTGCCCGCTCGGCGAACTCACTCGACTTGTCGAGCACGCCGACCAGCGCATTGCGGCGCGTCACCTCCCGGTCAGGGCGCAAGGGCGCCCACCACTCGCGCGCGCTCGCCGAGTAGAAGGCGTGCACGCCGCGCAGGGGGTCGCCCCGCATGAGGTCACGGTGTTCGGCGCCCACCTCGGTGACCTCGTCGAAGCCGATGAGGGAGTCTCCCCCCACCAGGGGTGGCGGTGCGATCACCCCGCGCCAGCGACGTACCCGACGCGTACGTCTCGTCCGACCACAGCGGGTTGTCGTCGCCGTACGCCTCGGAGACGTGACGGAAGGCGTCGACGCCGGGCTTCGCGTAGTGCGGCGGCACCGGATGGGGCTCGGGAATCCCGATGCGGGCGCGCAGCCGGGCGATGCCCTCGTCGGTGATGGAGCCCTCGGTGGCCACGGGTGCATATTATATGAAGTCCTCTGGCACTCACTTGAGCGAGCACGGTCGGAAAGGTCGAAGGGTTGGACTCGAACACGCCCAACGAGAAGGTCTACATCCACGAGTTCATCGACATCATCGGCCACAACCGCGGCGCGTTACATGCATCACATGACGGCGAACTGGAGCCCCATCGCCCAGCAGGAGCGGAACCAACTTTGCTACGGCGTATGGGGGGTCGTCGGATCGACCGGGCCGTGGCCGACGGTGGTGAACCTGTGGGAGGAGAGCGGCTGGAAGGGGCTGGCCGCCTCCTTCGGTCACGAGCTCGGCCATGCCGAGCTCCAGGATCCCAAGCTGGCACGTTGGTGGGCGACGGCCGCGGAGATGCGCTCGGGAGGATTCGACCGAATCCTGGTGCCCGCACCGTGGTCGCCGCCCATTACGGACCTGTGCGCCCGGGGAGCCGGCGGGGTGGCCTACGCGCACGATCAGGTGACGGTGTCGCCCGGACGCGCCGGTGACTTCCTCGAATTGGCCCGTGAATCGGGCGGGTCCTTCTACGAGCAGTTCGGCTGGGACCTCATCGGGGCCTGGGAGACGGCCCTGCGCCATGACGACGAGGCCTTTCTGCTCTGGTCCATCCCCGACTGGGAGCAGTGGGGCGAGGCCGAAGCATGCCTGCGCCGTGGTGCCGCCTGGGCGGGCCGCCAACGTGACGCCGTCACGGACTACGAGCGGATCCTCCTCGTCGACGCGCCGCTCGGCCCGCTGCGGATCGGACGTCAGCCGTCCCGGAACGACCGCCATGACGGCTGGGTGGAGGAGTAAGCAGGTCCGACGAGAGAAAGAGGCGATCGTCATGACGGTTATCGATCAGAAGACGACATGGACGAAGGTCGAAGAACGCCTGGGGACAGAAGACAACCCCGTGTTGCGACGGAACCTCGAACTGTTGCTCCAGCACATGAAGGCGGAGGCGATGCTCGACATGGAGCCGCTCATGGCAACCGTGTCGGAACAGGCGAGGTACACGATGTTCGGCGACCCCGACACCGTGCTCGAGGGCAAAGCAGCCGTACGGAAATTCTACGAGGACTTCGGGGGCTCGGGTGCTCACAAGCTCAGCCTCGACATCGACCGACTCGTCGTCGACAGGCACTGCATCCTGACGGAGGGTCTCATGCGCATCGCGTATCCCGGGGGCACGCTCGAGGCCATGGGCATCGAGGTGGACGACGTGGAGGCGTACTACCTCTATGAGTCCCGGATGGCCGTCATTTGGCCGATTGGCGACGACGGTCTCTTCGTGGGCGAGGACTCCTACGTGGGAGGCGACGGTTTCAAGGGAATCGCCGACCGCAAGCTCGATTCCTCCGATGTCGTGCTCTACGAGCCGTCGGGTGCGTAACGATCCAGGTCCTCGACCAGCTGGCGCCGCAAGACCTTTCCCACCTCGTTGCGAGGCAGCGCCTGCGCCCGGTGAAAGGCAACGGGAACCTTGTACGGCGCCAGGTGCTCGCGGCAGAGCGCGACGAGCGCGGCCTCGTCGGCGTCACCCACGAACACGGCCACGGGGACCTCACCCAGTCGCTCGTCGGGCCGCGACACGACGGCGGCCTCCTTCACCCCGGGATCGAGGCGCAGCACCTCCTCCACTTGCTCGGGGAACACCTTGTTCCCCCTCGGTTGATCAGGTCAGAGGTCCGGCCCTCGATCCACACGAAGCCGTCGGGATCGATGCGCGGCGTGATCGCCGGTGCGGACGAAGCCCTCCGGCATCCACCCGGTCCTCGAGCGACGCCCCACCCGCGTACCCGGCCGCCATGCGGGGCGGACGCACGACGAGCTCGCCGACCACACCGAGGGCGTACCGCCCGACCGTCCTCGTCCACCACCTTGATGTCCACCCCGGGAAGGGGGCGCCCCGCGGCACCCAGCTTCTCGGGGTGCTCACGCGCATCCGCCGCCGTCCATCCCACGACCTCGCCCACCTCGGCCTGGCCGTAGCTGTTCAACACGGTCACCCCGAACCGCTCCATGAACCGGCGGGCGGCAAGCGGGGAGAGAGGTGCGGTGATGCTGCGGACGAACCGGAGGGGCCTGAGGTCGGTCACCGCCGCGTCCTCGGTCAGCATGACCATGGCGGCCGGCGGCAACACCGTGGACCGCACCTGGTAACGGTGGACCAGTGCGGAGAAGTCGGCCGTGGAGAACCGGGGCATCAGGACCACGGCGGCTCCGGCTCGTAGCCCGAAGCACACGTTGTAGATCCCAGCGTTCAACGCGACCGACACCGGGACCAGGTTCGGGGTCGGTTCCCGGTCCGGCACCCTCCTCGGGGGCCCTTGCCCGCGCAGCGGTGCGAGGACGCGGTCCAACAGCTCGAGGTAGCCGCCGTGCGACTGCAGGATGGCCTTCGGAGGTCCGGTCGTCCCCGACGTCCAGGTGACGAAGGCCACCGCGTCGTCGTGGCGTGCCGGGTCCGGCAGGCCGCGCTCCCCGCCGTCATCGATGATCATGAGCGGCCGGATGGTCTCGACGACGTGCGCGACCTCGGCCTCCGGAGAGCGGTCGTTGATCGGTACGAAGACGCCGCCCGCGAGCCAGATGCCCACCATGGTGGTGACGAGCTCGGGTCCCGTGGGCAGGCGGACCGCCACGCCGTGACCGGGTTCCAACCCCGACGCCAGCAGCCGCGTCGCCGTCGCCCGGGCCATCTCCCGGGCGCGTCCCGCGCTGACCGTCCCGTCGATCGTGCACAGCAGGTCACGGTCGTCGACAAAGGGGTGATCCATCAACAGGTTGGCCAGGTTGTCGGGCATGGGCCGCCGCTCGTCCTCTCCGGGTCGGGTTACATATAATATCCGGTCGCTATCATCCGGCTCCGAGCTCACGGGAGACACCACGAGTGGCCGACCACATCTGGACGAGCGAGGACCAGTCGACTGTCCTCGACTTGTTCGAGCGCCGATTGGCCGACGACCCTGACGGGGAGTACCTCGACATCGGGGCCGTGAAGCTGTCGGCCAGGGACGTGATGCGGTCCGCGGGCCAGTTCGGTGCGGCCCTCCACGAGCTCGGGACCGAGCAACACGACCGGGTGGCGACGCTCGTCGAGAACTCGCCGCCGCACTCCTCTCCTGGGCGGGCACGGTGTGCAGCGGCCGGATCTCGGTCCCGATCAACACCGCCTACAAGGGCGACTACCTGTCGCACCAGCTCACCGACTCCGGGCTCCCGGGTGCTGGTGGTCGCGGCCGGCTTTCTCACGGGTGGCGGCGGTCATCGACAGGGTCCCGGCCCTCGAGCATGTCGTCGTCGTGGACGACGGCGACGCCGAGGACGAGGAAGGAAAGGCGGCCGGCGCGCCCCGACGCCCGGCCGGCGCCCACTCGGCCGGGTTGCGGTGCACCACTGGGAGGACCTGCATGGCGCGACGGGAGGCCGCCCGGCGTCAGCGTCCGCCCGGCCGACCTGGCCACCTTCATCTACACGGGTGGTACGACCGGGCTCTCCAAGGGCTGCATGCTGAGCCACAACTACCACGAGGCACTGGCCCGCCAGATCGGCATCTGCTGGCATCGCACCGCGGAGGACGTGGTCGTGGACACCGCTGCCCATGTACCACTTCAACGCCTTGGTGACGGCCATCGTGGGGGCCTTGGTCTACGGTGGGCGCGCCGCCATCTACCGGCGGTTCTCGGTGTCGCAGTTCTGGCCCGAGATGAACCGGGTCGGCGCCACCATCACCTCGACCCTCGGCACCATGGCCTACCTGCTGGCCCACGACGTCGACCGGCCCGAGATGCCCCGGTCGGGCGCGGCCGAGGCGAACACGACGCTGCGCCTGCTGGGGGCCGCGCCGATGCCCGTCGAGGTGGACCGGGATGATCCGCGACGCGGTTCGGCCTGAAGACCTTCAGCGGTGCCTACGGCGTGACCGAAGCGAGCTTGATCTCGTGGCAGCCGCCCGGCACGGAGAATCGCCCCAACGCCGCCGGGGTGGTCAACGACGAGTACTTCGACGTCCGCATCTTCGACGACGAGGACCACGAGGTCCCCGCCGGCACGGACGGCGAGATCGTGATCCGGCCCAAGCGCCCCCACGTCATGTTCGAGGGCTACTGGGGACGGCCGGAGGAGACCGTCGCGGCCAGCCGGAACTTCTGGTACCACACGGGGGACATCGGGAGGGTCGACGAGGACCGCTACCTCTACTTCGTCGACCGCAAGGCCGACTACTTACGGCGGCGCGGCGAGAACATCGCCAGCTTCGAGGTGGAACGGATCCTCATGGGGCACGGCGCGCTGGCAGACGTGGCCGTGCACGCCGTCCCGAGCCCCATGACCGAGGACGACCTCAAGATCACCGCCACGGTCAAGGAAGGGGCGAGCGTCACCGAGGAGGAGCTCTTTCGTTGGTGCATCGACCGCCTGCCGTACTTCGCGCTGCCCCGCTACATCGAGTTCCGAGCCGTGCTCCCCCGCAGCCCGGTCGGCCGCGTTTTGAAGCGTGACTTGCGGGCCGAGGGGGTCACGTCGGCCACCTGGGACGTGGAGGCCGCCGGCATCACCTACGAACGCCGCTGACCCCGCGCGTCCTGCCCTCCGCCGGGCGGGAGTGCGGCCGCCGCGGTCCGATCGACCCTGTATTCTTTATCCAATCAGTGCCGCACGCCGGTCTGCCGCAGGGAGGGATGCCGAATGAACGCCCGTGACCTGATCCTCGTCAGCGTCGACGACCACCTCGTCGAGCCGCCCCACATGTTCGAGGGGCGCCTCCCGGCCCGCTATGCCGGGGCGGCCCCGAAGGTCGAGCGCAAACCGGACGGGTCAGACGTCTGGGTCTTCAACGGTTCGGTCATCCCCAACATCGGCTTGAACGCCGTCGCCGGACGCCCCAAGGACGAGTACGGCATTGAGCCCACCGCCTTCGACGAGATGCGGCCGGGCTGCTACGACGTGCACGAGCGGATCAAGGACATGAACGCGGGCGGGGTCCTGGGATCGATGTGCTTCCCATCGTTCCCCGGCTTCAGCGGCCGCCTGTTTGCGGCGTGCGAGGACAAGGGCCTGGCGCTCGCCGTCCTGCAGGCGTACAACGACTGGCACATCGACGAATGGTGCGGCTCGTACCCCGGGCGGTTCATCCCGATGGCGTTGCCAGTCCTGTGGGACCCGGAGCTGGCGGCTGCCGAGGTCCGCCGCGTCGCCGCCAAGGGCTGCCACTCCATCACCTTTACGGAGAACCCGGCCGCGCTCGGGTACCCCAGCTTCCACGCGGAGCACTGGGACCCACTGTGGAGAGCCGTGTGCGACGCGGGGGTCGTGGTGTCCATCCACCTGGGATCTTCCGGCCAGTTGTCGATCACGGCACCCGATGCACCCGTCGACGTCATGATCACCCTGCAGCCGATGAACATCTGCCAGGCTGCGGCCGACCTGCTGTGGTCGCGGCGTGCCCAAGGAGTTCCCCGACATCAGGTTCGCCCTCTCGGAGGGCGGCACGGGATGGATCCCCTACTTTCTCGATCGCCTGGACCGCACCTATGACATGCACCGGCTGTGGACGGGACAGGACTTTGGGGACCGCCTCCCGAGCGACGTGTTCCGGAGGCACTTCCTGACCTGTTTCATCGCCGATCCCGTTGGCATCAAGCTGCGACACCTCATCGGCCTCGACAACATCGCCTGGGAATGTGACTATCCGCACTCCGACTCCTCCTGGCCCGAGGCTCCCGAGGAGCTGGCGCAGGTGGCGGCGGGCGTGCCCGACGACGAATTGTCCCGCATCACCTACGAGAACGCCTGTCGGTGGTACTCCTTCGATCCCTTCACCCACCGCGCGCGCGAACGGTGCACGGTGGGCGCGCTCCGCGACGAGGCGAGGGGTCACGACGTTGCCGTCCACTCCTTCGATCGCGGGCGCTTCGAGCGGACCCACAAGGGTGTGGAGATCGGAGTCTTGGCCAAGGAGGCCACGGCGTGAGCGCCGGGGCGGAGAGCTGAGCCGACCCCGGACCTAGTTCTGGAGCGACCCGCCGCTCAGATTGATCGTCTGGGCCGTCACGTACGACGCCTCCTCCGAGGCGAGGAACACCACGGCCGCGCCGACGTCCTCGGGGGTTCCGAGGCGCCGTACCGGAATGCCCCTGGCGAGCGCCTTGACGGCGTCCACGTCCCCGCCCGCGGTGTTCGACATCAACCCGAGGGCAAGGGCATTCGCGGTCACCCCCTCGGACGCGACCTCCATCGCGAGATGGCGAATGAACCCCTCGATGCCGCTCTTGCTCGCGCCGTAGAGCGACACTCCGAAGGAAAGTCCCTGCCGCCCGGCCCCGGAGGAGATCTGGATGACACGCCCCCAGTGGCGTTCGCACATGCCGTCGATCACGGCGGAGATGCAGTTGAGCGACCCGTAGATGTTCAGGTCGACGTACTGACGCCAACGAGTCGCCTCCATCTGCCGAAAGGTGGCGACACCCATGCCGAGCGGCACACCGGCATTGTTGACCAGGATGTCGACGGGTCCGATCCTCTCGGAGACCGTGGCCAGGCCGGCACGCACGGCATCCGCGTCCGTGACGTCGAACGCGACGGGGAGCGCCTTCAACCCGGCCTCGCCGAGCTCTCTCGCGACCAGCTGTGCCTTCTCGGGAACGAGATCGTTCACCGCGACGGCCGTGCCGTGCTCGGCGAGAGCCCTGGCCGCGCCCACTCCCATCCCTTGGCCCGCCCCGGTCACTAAGGCCACGCGTCCCGTCAGGTCGAATCTCACAGCGGCTCCTTCACCGAGACCACGGACCGAAGAGCGGATGTGATCCGGTCAGGACGCCACGCCGGCATAGAACTGCTTCGCCCACTTGCGGAATTCGGTGATGGGCTTCTCGGTGGGCGCCAGCGCCGGCGAACGCTGATAACGCTTGTGCTCCCAGATCGGGATGTCCTGGTCGAACTGACGCTCGACCTCGGCGCCGAACGCGATCCCGATCTTGGCCGCCATCTCGTCTCCGGCCTTGTGGTACATGGTGAAGCGGACGTCGACGAGGTCCGCTTCGATCGGCGTGGTCGCCGAGATCAGCGTCACCGTCCCCATCAGGGTGAAGTGGATGACACCCATCCCAGGCCCGTAGCTGTTCGACTCGATCTGACCTTCGAACTCACCGCGAGGCGTCTGGAAGAACTGGTTGCTCCGCACCCGGCGGTAGGGCCCCTCGATGTGCAGCTCTCCGACCTCGGCCACGCGGTTGAGGCCGTGGACCGAGCGAAAGTGCGACATGTCCACGGAGTTCTCCGCCAGCTCCTGCCAGCCGGTACGGACCTGGCGGTCGAAGCGCTGGCACTCGACGGCCTGCTCGGGCAGGGCGTCGGGGACCTCCCACAGCGGAGCAGCGGCCGGATCGGGGTGGTACCACGCCAGCAGGTGCCCGTTGCGCACCGCCGTCACGTAGGTGCGCAACCTCGCCTTGCGGTTCGGCCGGTCGGCATAGGGGATCCCGACGTTGTGCCCCGTTGCGTCATAGGACCATTCGTGGAACGGGCACACGAGACAACCGTCTTCCACCCGGCCGCCGTACCCCAGGTGCGCGCCCAGATGCGGGCACCACGCGTCGGCCAGGCGGTGCTGCCCGCCGCCATCGCGCCAGAGCACGAGGTCCTCGCCGAAGGCGTTCACGGGACTGACCGCGGCGCCGGGCAACTCGTCCAGTCGCCCCAGGGAGAACCACCCGTGCGGCACGGGGAAGGGGAACAGGGGTCGTCCGGTCATGGGGCCTCCTTCACAGCGCCCGAGCATCTCACGTCACACCCTTGCGTCCCCCAAATCTTGTATATAACATATTTGATCGCAAGTTTCGGGGGGTGTACCGGGTGTCGAGGGGCCCGTCGTGGGCACCTCTGGGTTCGCCTTCTCGGGCCCGATCCCCGCTGCCGTCGCGGGGCTGATTGAATGACCCGATCACAAATCGTTCCGGGAGGGTATGAAAGTGTTCCGCAAAGGATTCGCACAGCTACGACGCACGGCGCTACCGCTGGCCATGGCGACCGTCATGCTCGCCGGGACAGTCGTCGCACTCTCGACGACGGGCGCTGCCGCGGCGACGTCGGCCAGTCGGACGCTCGCGTCGAGCGTCCCCACCAACGGTGAGTGGCCGGGTGTGGGAAAGATCTGCGAAGCGGGACCGGGTGGAGCCTCCTCGGTACGCGGGGTGGGGTCCAAGACCATCAACATCGCCGTGTTCAATGACGCCGCCAACACCGTCGAGCCGGGTCTCGAAGCCGAGTTCCCCCAGCAGGCCCAGGCCTTCGCGGACTGGTGCAACGCCTCGGGGGGCATCGACGGGCGCCACATCGTGATCGACAACCGCGACGCCGCCCTGTTCAACGCGGCCCAGCAGGCGACCGCGGCCTGCCAGAGCGACTTCATGGCGGTCGGCGGCGGGATGGCGCTCGACCAGCCCTCCGTCCCGATCCGCGAGAAGTGCGGCCTGGGCCAGATCAGCGGCTACGTCGTCTCCGACGCCTCCGACCTCGCCTCGGACCAGGTCGACCCGAGCGGCATCAACACCGATACCGTGACCTCGGGATGGTTCGGCGCGCTGGCCAAGGCCTACCCCCAGGCGGTCAAGAACGCCGGCATGGGTGGGGCGGACACCCCCTCGGTCCTCGAGCCCGAGATGAAGTACGAGTTCGGCGCCGAGGCGCAGGGGTGGAAGGTCACCGAATTCTTGGAGCCGCCGGTCACCGTGGAGAACTGGGCGCCCTACGTCGAGGACTACCAGACCAAGGGGGTCCAGGCGCTGTGGCCCGCCGACACCGCCAACTTCACCCCCTTCGCCCAGGCGATGACGACCGCCGGCTACCACCCCGCCTTCATCGCTCTGGGGACCCAGTTCGCCAACTCCCAGACCGCGGCTGCCATCGGCGCCAACCCCAGCCTGCCCCCCGTCTACGTCGAGACGTCGTGGTGGCCGCTCTCGTTGGCCTCCCAGAACCCCTCGCTCGAGCAGCTCGTCAACGTCATGCACACCTATGCCAAGGGCGACAGCGTCGACTTCGACGACGAAGAGGGGGCCGAGGCATGGCTCTTGTGGGCCAAGGCGGCCTCGGCCTGTGGCACCGACCTGACGGTCTCGTGTGTCCTGAACAAGGCGGCCGCCGTGACGAACTGGGACGCCGGCGGCATTCAGGCACCGATCGCACACTTGACGCTCTCCAACGACAACCCCCAGCCCTCGCCGTGCTTCACCATCATGAAGGGCTCCGCCAAGGGGTGGTTCTACGACAAGGCGATCACCCACCCCACGCAGTCCATCTGGAACTGCAACCCCAAGAACGTCGTCCACTTGACCGCACAGGAGCAGCAGACCTTGGCGTCCTTGTGATCGGGGGTGCGGCGGTCAGCGGGGTTGGGTGCAAATTGCATAGTCTGGCCCGAGCAGAGGACTGATCATTCTGTCGGGGGACGGCCGTGCATGACTTCATCATCTTCACCATCGGCGGCCTGGCGGCAGCGGGCATCTACGCGATAACGGCGAGCGGCCTCACCCTCACCTACACGACGACGGGCATCTTCAACTGGGCCCACGGCGCTATCGGGATGGTCTGCGCGTTCGCCTACTGGCAGATGAGCATCGGCTGGGGCTGGCCGACGCTCGTCTCGATGCTCGTCTGCCTCTTCGTGGTGGCGCCTGTCATCGGCATCGCCATCGAAGCGGCGGTGATGCGCCGGCTCGAAGGCGTCTCCGAAGCGTCCAAGCTGGTCGTCACACTGGCCATCGCGCTGATGCTCTTGGGTCTCGCGCAATGGATCTGGGACCCCACGACCTATCGGGCGCTGCCCCCGCTTTTCAACAACGACACCTTGGTCCTGGGGTCGATCCGCATCTCCTACAACGACGTGACCGTCTTGATCCTGGCCCTGGTCGTGGCCATCGGGCTGCGGCTGTTCCTCTACCGCACCCGCATGGGCGTCACGATGCGGGCCAGCGTGGACGACCGGACGCTCACCTCGCTCAACGGGTCGAGCGCGGTTGCCAATGCCCGCAACGCCTGGATCATCGGCTCCATGCTGGCCGCGCTGGCGGGGATCCTCATCGCACCCACCCTCACCTTGTCGGCCTCCGCCTTGACGCTGCTCATCGTCAACGCCTACGCGGCGTCGGTCATCGGGCGCCTGCGCTCCATCCCGATGACCTTCGTGGGCGCGATCATTCTGGGGCTCTCCATCGCCTACTCGGTGGCCTACCTGCCCCAGAACCCCTACGTCCAGGGGTTCGAGAACGCGGTGCCCGCCATCGTCTTGTTCATCGCACTCCTGGTGCTGCCAACTTCCCGCCTACGCGGGCACCGCGTTCTCCGCAGCAGGGAGCTCGCCTTCCGTCCCAGCTGGAACGGCACCGGGCTGTTCTGCATCGGCACGATCGTGGCCGCCATCTTCTTGGCCACCACCGTGTCGACGGCCGACCTGTTCAGCCTCAATCGCATGTGGGGGCTCGCCATCGTCGGGCTCTCCATCGTCCCCATCGTCGGCTACGCCGGGCGTCTGTCGCTGTGCCAGATGACCTTCGCCGGTATCGGGGCGACGATGGTGGGGCATCTGGGCGCCCAGGGGAACCCGCTCTCACTGCTGGCCGCGGCCGGTGTGTGCGCATTGATCGGCGTCATCGTCGCCATCCCGGCCTTGCGACTCTCGGGCATCTACTTCGCGCTGGCCACTGCGGCCTTCGCCATCACCATGGACAACTGGGTCTTCGTGCTCCCGGCTTTCAACCTCTTCGGGCGCCCCTACGCGCCGTTTGGCTCGGGTTCGCTCGACTTCGCCCCGTTCCGCATCGGTTCGCTCGCGCTCAACTCGAAGACCTCGCAGTTCATCGCCGGAGCCGTTGCGTTCGTGGTCCTGGTGGTCGTCGTCGTGGCGCTCCGGCGATCCGAGTTCGGGCAGCGCCTCCTCGCCATGAAGGACAGCCCGGCCGCCTGTGCGACGCTTGGCATGAACGGGCGGGCATCGCTCATCGGGGTGTTCGCCTTCTCGGCCGCCCTGGCCGGTGTGGGCGGTGGCATCTACGGCATGGCGCTGGGCTCGGCGGCCGCCGACGTCTTCCAGTTCTTCAACGGACTGTCCGTGCTCCTGGTGATGGTGGTGTTTGGCATCACCTCCTTCGGTGCGGCGGGACTGAACGGCCTCTACCAGGGATCGCCCTTCTTCACCAACTTCTTCCCCTCCCTGACCCAGTTGCCCTTGGTCCTCGTGGGGCTCGGCGGCGTCGGGGTCGGCACGACCCCCAACGGGACCATCCCGGGCAGCATCCGCCCGGTCTATCTGTCGGTGGCGCGGCGGCGCTGGCTGGTCGCGGTGATCGTGGCGGTGGTCGGGGCCGCCTGGGCGCTCCGCCTGAGCGGGGCGATCGGCGGTTGGGCGATGACGATCATCATGGTGGTCGACCTCGCCCTGCTCCCCGTCCCCGTCTACGTCGCCGACTATCGGGCCAGGATCGCGCCGCCCGCCTTCGGGCTTCCCGAGCGCCGGTCCAAGGAGAAGCGGGACGCCTGGTACGCGGAGGCGCAGGCTGACGAGGGTCCGGTCTCTCCGTCCGACCCCCTCGCCGCACTGTCGGGGGCGGGAGGGACCAGTGGGGCTTGACATCAGCGAGGTCTCCGTGCGCTTCGGAGGCTTGGCCGCGCTCTCCGAGGTGTCGCTCGGCGCAGCCGAGGGTGCGATCACCGGACTGATCGGGCCCAACGGAGCGGGCAAGACGACCCTGTTCAACGTGGTAACGGGGATGCAACGCCCCAACGGGGGGACCGTGTGCCTCGACGGTCGGGACCTGCGCGGGCTCTCGTCCTATCGCCGGGCCCGGCTCGGCCTGGGGCGCACGTTCCAACGGCTGGAGCTCTTCGGGACCCTGACCGTCGCTGAGAACATCGGCGTCGCCGCGTCCATCAACCAGCGTGGGGTCATGAAGGCAAGGTCGAGGGCGATCCACGAGATCCGTGAGGAACTGCTGGACCGGCTGGGACTGTCTCCCGTGGCCAATGACCGGGCCGACACCCTCCCCACGGGGACCGGTCGCCTGGTCGAGCTGGCGCGGGCCCTTGCCACCAAGCCCAAGGTCCTCCTCCTCGACGAACCAGCGGCCGGCCAGGACACGGACGAGACCGAGCGCTTCTCGGAGGTCCTGAGGAACCTGGCCAAGGACGGACTCGCCATCCTCCTCGTCGAGCACGACATGGACCTGGTCATGCACGTCTGCCACACCGTCGTGGTTCTCGACTACGGCCGCGTCATCTGCACCGGGACACCGGCGGAGGTCCGGGCCGATGCCGAGGTCCAAGCCGCCTATCTCGGCACGGTGTCGGGGGCCGTGGCCGATGCCTGACGCTCTCTTGGAGTTCCGGGGCGTGCGGGCGGCGTACGAGGAAGTCGAGGTGATCCACGGGATCGACGCCACGTTCGAAGAGGGTGTCGTGACCGCTGTCCTCGGGGCGAACGGTGCCGGCAAGTCGACCCTCCTCGCCCTGGCGGCCGGCATCATGGGGCCGAGCGAGGGTGAGGTCCGCTTCGTCGGTGAGAAGGTGAAGGTGGGATCGACGTCGACGCTGGCCCGCCGGGGGCTGTGCCTGATCCCGGAGGGCCGCGGCGTGTTTCCGAACTTGACCGTGCGGGAGAACCTGTGGGTCATGACCCACAGCGGCTCGGGGCGACGGCACGTCGAGCGGTGCGCGTTCGAACGGTTCCCCCGCCTGGAGGGTCGACGCGACCAGCCGGCCGGCACGCTGTCGGGCGGCGAGCAGCAGATGCTGGCCCTCGCTCGCGCCGTCGCCACGAGCCCGCGGCTGCTCTTGCTCGACGAGCTCTCCATGGGGCTGGCCCCCATCGTCGTCGACGAGCTCTACAACCATGTCGTCCAGCTGGCCGCCGAGGGCATCACCGTGGTGGTCGTGGAGCAGTTCGCCGCGCACCGCGCTCTCGGTCGCCACCTCGGCCATGGTGATGGCGAACGGACGGATCGTTCAGGCCGGGTCGGCCAGCGACGTGGAATCGGTGCTCCACTCCGCGTACCTGGGACCGGTGCAACCAGCGGGAGCGGGCTCGCCGGCGCACAACGGGACGTCGGACCACGCCGACGGCGGCTCCGGAGCTCCCTAGGGACTTTCCCGATGGACGCTGACGACAAGCTCGCCGTCACCGAGACGGTGTACCGCTACGCCACTGGGGTCGATCGTCGGGATTGGGCCCTGTATCGCTCGTTGTTCGCCGACACCACGGTGACGATCGACTTCTCCAGCTACGGCCCCGACCTGCCGCCGCGGCAGATGAGCGCGGACGAGTGGGTCGCCGGGTTGGTCCCGCTGTTCACGGGGCTCGCCGCGACCCAGCACTCCATGACGAATCCCCTTGCGACGATCGACGGCGACACCGCCGCGATCACCATGTACGTGCGGGCCCATCACGTCTTCGACCCCGCCGCCGCCGCCTCGTGGTACACGATCGGTGGGTACTACGAGGACACGCTGGCGCGGGTCGACGGGCGCTGGTTGCTGACCGGGGTCCGGCTCACGGTGACCTGGCGGGCGGGTGACCCAGGGATCATGGAACTGGCGAGGGCCGAGGGTAACCGCCGACTTGCTGGCTGAGCCGGCGTCGGAGTCGGGTCACCGCCGGAGCCGGATCGGCGAGGAACGCACCGATTCGGTCATCGCCGATTGCGGGCGCCGCGAGTCCGGATTCGTCCGACAGCCTCCACCCGCCACGTTTCCACGCGCACCGGCGGCCCGGCTGTTCCTACCGCCCCGTCCACACCGGGGGACGCTTCTCGACGAAGGCGTCGATGCCCTCCTTGAAGTCCTCGCTCGCGCTCGCCTCGGCGAAGCCCTCGGCCGACAGCCGCCACGCGGCCGCCTCGTCGACCACGAGCGAGTCCAAGACGATCCTCCTGGTGGCGCGCACGGCAACCGGCGCATTGCTCGTGATGCGACCCGCCAGCGCGACCGCGCGTTCGAGCGCCGTTCCGGGCTCGCACAGCTCGTTGACGAGGCCGAATTGATGCGCCGATGTGGCGTCGATCGGGTCGCCGGTGAGGGCACACTCCATGGCGACGTTCAGGGGGAGGCGCTGCGGCAGGCGGAAGAGGCCGCCCGCAGCCGCGACGAGGCTCCGCTTGACCTCGGGGATGCCGAAGCTCGCGGTGGTCGACGCAACCACGAGGTCACAGGCCAGGACCATTTCCGTGCCGCCGGCGAGAGCCGGCCCGTCGACGGCCGCGATCAGGGGCTTGGTGCGCGCCCGCCGCACGATGCCTCCGAATCCGCCTCGCTTCGTCTGCAGGGCCATCGCCCTGCCGGCGCCGACCATCTTCAGGTCGGCCCCCGCCGAGAAGACCGGGGGCACGCCCGTCAGGATCCCGAGCCAGAGGTCGTCGTCGGCTTCCAGGCGATCGAGGGCTGATTCGATCCCCTGCGCCACCTCGTCGTTGACGGCGTTGCGGGCCTGGGGTCGGTTGATCGTGATGATCTCGATGTGACCCTTGATTGCGATGTCGACGATCATCGACCGCAGGCTGCTGTTCGGTTCGACTCGGACGCGACGCCGGATCAGGAGCGTGGGCCCTCGGTGCCCAGGATGGAGACGAAGGACACCATCTCTCCGGGGTACCCACCCAGGTTCTGGGTCAGGGCCAGGTTCCTCGTGCCGAACGTCGAGATGCGTCGCTCTTCGGGTGCTTCGCCCCGCAGCTGCAGCCACACTTCGAACATCATCCGTAGACCCGATGCCCCGACCGGATGCCCGAAGCTCTTCAGGCCCCCGTCGGGATTCACCGGCAGGTCACCGGCAAGGTCGAACGTCCCGGCGAGCTCCTCCTTCCACGCGTTGCCCCGCATCGCAGAACCCGAGGTCCTCCATCAGGACCAGCTCGGTGGGCGTGAAGCAGTCGTGCACTTCCGCCATGGCGAGCTCAGAACGGGGATCGGTGATCCCTGCCTGGCGGTAGGCCTCCTGTGCCGACGCGACCACCTCGGGGAAGGTGGTGAAGTCATAGTCGGGGTCGCTCACGCCGCTGCCGTCGCCGACGACGAAGGAGATCCCCTTCACGAACAGCGGTGACGTCGAGTACTTGTGGGCATCCTCGGCCCGGACGACCACCGCGGCGGCGGCGCCGTCGGCGACCCCGGCACAGTCGAAGACCGAGAGCTCGCCCGCGATGCGCGGCAGGGCGAGGAGCTGCTCGACGCTCATCTCCTTACGGAACTGCGCCCGGGGATTGCGCGCACCATTGGCGTGGTTCTTCGAGGCAATCCGTGCCAGCGCCTGTTTGACCTCGTCGACACCGACGCCGTAGCGCTTCGCATAGGCCGGGACGATCATGGAGTACATGGCGGCGGCGGTCACGGTGCGGTTGGTTCCGTCGCTCGGGACCGGGAAGGCGTTGGCGCCCTGATAGCCCGAGTCCTTCAGCTTCTCGACCCCGATCGCCATGGCGACGTCGTAGGCCCCGCTCGAGACCGCGTACGCCGCCTGGCGCAAGGCCTCCGAACCCGACGCGCAGAAGTTCTCAACCCTGGTGACCGGCTTGTCGTTGACTCGCAAGGGCCGAGACACCAGGAGGCCGCTCATACCCGACTGCGCCGTGCCCAGCCAGTACGCGTCGACGTCCTCACGGGTCACGCCGGCGGAGTCGAAGGCACCCTCCGCCGCCTGGAGCACGAGCTCATCGACCCCGAGATCCCAGTGCTCTCCGAACTTCGTGCAAGCCATGCCGACGATGGCCACCTTGTCCTTGATGCCGTGCGAGCCCATCAGTGATCGCCTTTCCGGTACGGTCGTGCCTTCCAAAAGTAATTGTGGATCCCCTCGGCGGTGGACAGGCGGCGGAAGGTCATCTCCACCACGTCGCCCACGCGGACGTCGGCGGCGTCCACATCGGTCAGTTCGACCGGCAGCCGACCACCGCCCTCGAAGTCGACCACGGCGAACACCATGGGCGGGCTCGGCGTGTAGGAGAGCTTGTCGATCGTGAAGGTGGTCACGGTGCCACGGGCCTCCGCCATGGGCTGGTGCACGTCCTCGGGCAGGGGCGGCAGATGGACGGTCCCGTCGCTCGACCGGGAACCCTCGAAGCCGAACTTCCAGGGGACGGAGCGACCGGCTGCCGACGACGACGTCCGGGCCGGCTCCGGGCGCCGTGGGGGCTCGATCGGGAGGATCCCCCGCCAGGCGAGGTACCGCCCGTAGGAGATCGGCGCTCCACCTTCGATCTGGTGGGCCAACGACACCGCCCACGGTGTGCCCCGCAACGGCCGGCGTGGTCCGCACCACCAACGCCTCGGCACCGTCGGACAAAACGAGGAGGACGATGGTCTGGTCGGGTTCGGCGCCCTCGAGCGCGGACGACAACAGCACGAAGGGGTGCGCCGCGCCGGTGTTGCCCACGGTCGCGCCGAGGTCGTCCACCAGCCGATCCGAGCGGGACCCCGGAGCGCTGGACCACCGCGCGGCAGGCCCGGCTGTGGGTGCCGGTGACGATGAGATGGTCCACGTCGTCGGGCCCGATCCCGGTCGACTTGAACAGGCGGCTGAGCGCCTCGCTGCCGATGGCCCCGTAGCGCACCTCCCCGAACCGCTCCTCCCAGACCCGGGAGCGCTCTTCGCTCGGGCGGCGCCAACGATCAACGAACTCGTCGGTCAGCGAGACCCACGTCCCGAGCTCCGCCACGACCGGACCGTCCGTCTCGTCCCCGATGATCAACGCTGCGGCCCCGTCGCCGAAGTAGGCCTCATCGGGTCCTCCGGCCAGCCCCGTGCGCACGTCCGCGGCCACGGCCAGGGCCGGCCCCGTCTGGGTCGCGGCGGCTCGCAGCGCGCCCATCGCCCCCCGGACCGACCCGATGACGTCGTAGGCGCCGCACTCTTCGGGAAGACGCAAGGCGGCGTGGATGGCCGTTGCGTTCGTCTTGTCGAGGTACGGCGGGGAGACCGTCGCGAACCAGACGGACTCGACCGCCGCGTCGGGCACGAGGCGGCGGGCCGCCCTCGACGCCTCGACCGCCAGGGTGGTGGCGTCCTCGTCGTAGGAGGCCACGGCGCGGGTTCCCTTGCGGCCACCTCCGCCGGCCACGTCGGCCACCGTCGACATGTCCAGGCGTCGGTAGGGGACGTACGTGCCGTGTCCGATGATGCCGCGCATCCCCACAGTTTACCTTCCCGGCGGCATGTATCTTTTATCCAAACAAGGAGGCTGACAGTGGGACTACTGGACGGGAAGGTGGCCGTCGTCACCGGGGCTGGTCACGGCATCGGCCGCGGGCATGCGCTCGAGCTGGCCAAACAAGGAGCGCGGGTGGTGGTCAACGACCTCGGTTCATCGGTGCACGGTGAGGGCGCCGGTCGGGATGCCGACGTGACCGTCGGACTGATCGCCCAGCGGGGGGGCGAGGCGATCGCCGACTACGGCGACGTGGGGAATCACGCGCAAGCCGGCCTGCTCGTCGACCGGGCCGTCTCGGAATGGGGGCAGCTCGACATTTTGGTCAACAACGCCGGCATCGTCCGCGACAGCGCGATCTGGAACATGGACCCGGCCGATTTCGATGCCGTGATCCGGGTCCATCTCAGGGGGACCTGGTCCTGCTCCCACCACGCCGCCGTCCACTGGCGCACGCGGGCCAAGGCGGGTGAAAGCGTGGTCGGTCGGATCATCAACACGACCTCCGGGGCCGGGCTCACCGGGAACTTCGGCCAGACCGCCTATGCGTCCGCCAAGGCCGCCATCGTCGGGCTGACCCTGACCCTGGCCCAAGAGCTGGGCGCCTATGGCGTCACCGCCAACGCCGTGGGCCCGGCGGGCGCCACCCGGCTCACCGGCACCATGCCCCAGGCCCCCCGGGTGGTCGAGCCGGACGAGGTGCCCGAGGACGAATGGCAGCCCATGGACCCGGCGAACAGCTCGCCCCTCGTGGCCTGGTTGGCCAGCGACGAGTCCCAGATGATCAACGGGCAGGTGCTCCGGGCGATTCACGACCGAGTCATCTGGATGCACGGCTGGAGCGAGGGCGCCGAGGTCGCCTCCGGCGAGCAGCGCTGGGACGCAGCCAAGCTCGGAAAGGCGTTGGCCACCGACGTCTTCCGGGTGGCAACGCCCGGTTTGCGGTTCTTGCGGTGAGTGGGCGCGGCGGCCCTCGGTCCTGCGCTACACCTCCGACAGGCTGAGGCCCAAGAGGTCGATCGCGTTCTGTCGCGCGATCTTTCGGATCGCGACGGGACCGAGGTGGCCGAACTGCTCGGCCGCAGCCCGGCGCGAATCCGGCCAGGTGCTGTCCGAGTGGGGGTAGTCCGTCTCGAAGACCACATTGTCCAGCCCGATGTGGTCGAGCAACGACACGCCGACGGGATCCTTGAAGAAGCAGCTCACGACGTTGCCCCGCTCGTAGTAGCTGGACGGAGGCTCCGGGCAGTCACGCTGCGAGTTGCTCCAGCCCCGGTGCGTCGACCAGACGTCGTCGGCCCGTTCCAAGACGTAAGGGATCCAACCGATCTGCGCCTCGGCATAGAGCAGGCGCAAGCCCGGGAAGCGATGGAGCGTCCCCGAGAAGAGCACGTCGGCCAGGCTCGCCACGCTGTTGCCGAAGAGGATCGTGGCGGCGACCGCATCGGGCCCGTCGGGCGAGGCCTGTGGAGTCTTCGTGCCCGAACCGATGTGCATGCAGACGACCGTCCCCGTCTCCTGGCAGGCGGCGAAGAAGGGGTCCCAGTACCCCGAGTAGAGGCTCGGCAGATCGAGGTACGCGGGCAACTCGGTGAACGCAACCGCCCGCACGCCCCGGTCGGCGTTCCGCACGACCTCTGCTGCTGCGAGGTTGGCGTCCCACAACGGGATCAGGCAGAGGGGGATCAGGCGGCCTCCACTCCGCCCACACCATTCCTCCACCATCCAGTCGTTGTAGGCCGCGACGCACAGGCGAGCCAGCTCCCGATCCTTGCCCCAGAGGAACTGTTGTCCGCAGAACCGCGGGTAGTTCGGGAAACACAGCTGGGCCTGCACGCCGTTGACGTCCATGTCTTCGAGGCGTTCGGGGACCTGCCAACATCCGGGCCGCATCTCGTCGTAGCGCACGCCGCGCAGCTCGATCTCGTCCCGAGGGAATCCGGCAGCGGCGATCGTGCGCTTGAGCGAGGCCCGGTGGTCCTCGTAGCACCACCAGGCCACCTCCGGGCCGTCGATCCCGGGCTCTTCGACGTAGCCGGAACCAACCAGCTTGGGGACGCCGGCCGGCAGGAGCTCGATGTGCGGACCGATCTCGTTGTAGCGGGCAGGCAGCCTGCTCGACCACACCTCGGGGGGCTCCACGACATGCGCGTCCAGATCGACGATCGGAGGGATCCGGGCGACGAGCTCGTCGCCCCCGCTGACCTTGCCGACTTCGACCGCACCCACCGCCAGGACCTCCTCCCCGAGCCAGAACGCAGGATATCGGATATCTTATCCGATTGAACCGTTCGGAGCCCCTGCTCTGGAGGCCTGGTTCGGGGGAAGGAGACCGAGGAGACCGATGAGCTGCTCGGAACCACCGCCTTCGCCACCGCGCAGGGACCCGGATCAGCGCCAGGACCGGCCCTCCGGCGCTGCGCCAAAGCTCCGGATCGGGATTCTGTAGAGAATATGATGTATCAATGTCACAGGCCGACGAGGTGAGCGGCACCGACTACGACGCAACGGCGATACCGGCGTCACCGGGTGCCGTGGTCCGGAAGGGAAGCGGTGAACAGGCGGCCGCCTACATCCGCCGGCTGATCTTCGACGGGCAACTGCAAGAGGGCATGCGGTTGCCACAGGACGCGGTGGCGAAGGCGGTGGGAGTCAGCCGGATCCCGATTCGGGAAGCGATCATCGCCCTCGAGCGCGAGGGCTGGGTGACCACCAAACTGCATCGGGGCACGTTCGTGAACGCCTTCGACGAGCAGATCATCCGCGACCATTACGAGCTCTTCGGGCTTGTCTACGGGCTCGCAGCGCGCCGGGCCGCCCAGCGCCGCGACCCCGAGGTGCTGGCCAAGCTCGCTGAACTCGTCAAGCAGATGCGGGCCACGGACGATTTGATGCGAATCGAGGAGCTCGCCTTTGCCTTCCACAGCACGGTGGTGGAGGCGGCGCGGTCCCCTCGCATCACGGTCGTCCTCCGTGCCATGTCCCGTCTCGTCCCGGGGCCTTTCTTCGTGCTGGTCCCCAAGGCGGTCGAGCCAGAGCGAAAGGGGCTCGCGGCCATCGTCCGTGCCATCCGGGACGGAAACGGTGAGCGGGCCGCGCACGAGTACGCCAAGATGCTCAACCAGCAGGCCGAGATGGTCGTCGACCTCTTCCACGAGCGGAGCGCAGTCCGTCAGGCCGGCTGACGGTGGCACCGGACGAAACGGGGCGAGCGCCCCACGGCGACTGGCTCGGGACCCCGTTCCTGCGGTTCGAGCGCCAAGGCCCGCTGGCCCGTTGCACGATCGATCGACCCGCGCGGCGCAACGCACTGACACCTGCGATGTACTTCGGCATCCGTTACGCGGTCAACCACACCGACGCGGATCCGGATCTGGCCGGCTTGCTCATCACCGGCACCGGCGACGTGTTCGCGCCGGGCGGCGATCTCGGCGGAGCCAATGAGGACGGGTGGGGCGATCTGCCCGCCCTCTTGTCCATGGACAACACGCCGTTCGACGCCCTGCGGCAGGCCCGCAAACCCGTGGTCAGCGCCGTCAACGGGCTCTGCCAGGGCGGCGGGCTGATCATCGCCATGCTCTCCGACATCGCCGTCGTGAGTGAACGAGCGACCTTCCGCGTTCCCGAGTTGTTCCGCGGCATCGCGGACACTCACTACGCGCACATACTGGCGCGCCAGATCGGACCGGCGCGTACACGGGACCTGATGTACACGGGAAGGGAGCTCTCGGCCGCCGAAGCCGTGGACTGGGGTCTGGTCAGCCGCGTGGTGCCCCATGGGCAGCTCTTGGCGGAGGCGACCTCGGTGCTCGAGTCGAGCTGCCGCACCGCCCCGGGGGCGCGAGCCGACATCAAGCGCAGCCTCGACCAGTACTACGGGCTCTACGACCGCATTGGCATGACACTCAGCCTTGCCAGCGAGGAGGCGGCCGAAGGGTTCCGGGCCTTCAAAGAGCGACGCTCCCCCTCCTGGGTCGATGCCAGGCTGCGCACCGAGGGCAGGCTCTGAAGTCCCGAAATTCGGTCAGCATTCCGCCGGATCGACTCACGTCGTCTCGCTGATCTGCAGGACCGGGTCGATCGCGGTGTAGTTGGCGACATCCGCCGTGATCGCCGCGGTGCCCGGGCGGGCCAGCGCAGCCTGGAGCGCATCGGCCGATTCGAACAAGAAGTGCACCGCCGCCACGTACGGCCCATCGACTCCTCGGTCGACTTCCACTCGGGCCGGCTTCCACGTTTCCGAGCAGAGCGGCACGTGGTTCGTGCGGTAGTAGTCGTGGTCGAACGTCGCACCCTCGGTCGCCGGGTACAGGACAGACAATCGCATCATGGAGCGCTCCCTTCGAGCCATACGGCGTTTTACGTCTCGCGCTGCAACAGCTCGACCAGGTATCCGTCGGGAGCCGCGACATATGCCATGATGACCGGCCAGCGCTCGAGCCGCGTCGGCTCCATGATGGACGCATGGCCGGAAGCAACCGCGGCACCGTGGAGGCCCCTGCAGTCGTCGGCGTTGATGTAGAGCTTCCACATCGAGCCCATGTGGATCGGGCCATCCTGGTCAAGTTGTTGTGCCAGCTGCAGCTTCGAGCCCTTCTCGGGGTTTTCCAGGATGGCCTCGTGTGCATGGTCGATCTCGGTTCTGCTCGTGCAGGTGAGCCCCATCAGCTCGAAGAAATCGATCGAGGCCTCGATGTCGGTCACGTTGATGCAGTACTGCCCGAGCCATGGGTTGCCCGCAGGCACGGTGTCGGGCCACGGGTGCCGTGTCACGAATTCCACCAGGTAACCGTCGGGGTCGCGGACGAACGCGACGCTGACGGGCCATCGCTCCATCCGGCGCGGCTGCGATTCGACGCTTGCACCGTGTGCGACGGCCAGGTGGAAGGTCTGGTCGAGATCGTGGGTGTTGACGTAGAGCTTCCAGAAGCCGGTGCCGAGCTCAACGGCGCCTGACTGGCTCTTCTGTTGGGCGATTTGGAATTTTGAGCCACCCGACGGGTTCTCCACGATCGCTTCCCACGCGTCGGGAATCTCGGTCCGGCTGGTGCAGGTCAGTCCGAGCGACGTGTAGAACGCAACCGAGCGCTCCAGGTCCGCCACGTTGAGGCAGTACTGCCCGAGCCAACTCGTCATCCGTTCTCCTCACCGCGGCGCTGCGCCGAGCCGCGAACGACAAATATATTGTATGCGCAGAACGGCGTTCATCAGAAGGGTGGTGCTCCTCCCCGCCGCCGGGTGACCCACACGAGGCCGGCGCAGGACGGCTCGCCCGCGTCCTAAGTTGGCCCCGACGGCACCAGACCGGCTACGGGCATCGGGGAGTGTGGAACGCATGGCCATGGGCAATCGTCCGGAGGTACCGACGGCGCCGGCGCCGATCGCGGCGCTGGACGTCTCGCTGCTGGCACAACAGCTCGCGACGGCCCTGGCACGGGTGCCGTTCCGGCGCCCCTTCGAGGGCGAGTCCTCTCTCTTGTCCAACCTGGGGATATCGGTCACCCGTGAGGTGATCCGCTCATTCATGGGCTACGCATCCTCCTTGCGCATCCCCGAGTTCCGGTCGCTCGAGCTGGTGTTGGACGAGATCTGCCAGTGGATCATGCCGCCGTTCGTCCGCTCCTTGGATGTCGACGGCCACCCGACCGAGTTCGGCGGGGTTCCGGGCATCCTCTACGTGCCCCGCCAGATCCGACCGGCCGGGCGTGATCCTCTACCTCCACGGGGGAGGGTACATCGGCACGTCGCCGACGATGTACGCCTTCTTCACGGCGAGGGTGTGCCGGGAGACCGAGTGCGCCACCTTCGTCGCCGACTATCGGCTGGCGCCGGAGTTTCCCTACCCCGCCGGGGCCGAGGACGCCTCGGCCGTCTACGCGGAGCTCGTCGCCCTGGGCATTTCGCCGGAGCGGATCTTCCTCGCCGGGGATTCCGGTGGCGGTGGCCTGGCCAACACCCTGCTGCTGGAGTGCCCCGAGCACATCGATCCCGTCCGGCCCGCAGGACTGGTGCTGTTCTCGCCCGAGGTCGACTTCCGCCTGGACGAGGCATCGGTGACCGAAAACGCGGACCGCGACATCCTGCCGTGGAACATCCCCACGACCGCCTATCTCCATGGGATCGATGCCGCCAGCCAACCGGTCGCCCCACTGAGCGCGGACTTGAGCGGGTTTCCCCCCACCTGCGTCACCTGGGGGGGTGACGAGATGTTCCGTGACCCCATACGGCGCTACGTCCAGCGGCTCCGCGCGGCCGGAGTCCCGACCGACGCCCGGGAGTTCGAGGGGATGTTCCACGTCTTCCAGATCCTGATGCCGTGGGCCGATGACAGCCGTGAGGCCTTCCGCCACGTCCGCGACTTCGTCCAGCGTGTCGTGGACGACGCTCCCCCCGTGGCGATGGCGGACCTCACTCGCAAGCTGGAATCTTCGCCGCTGAGCGGCAAGGCGCCCACCGGCCCCCTGCACGCCGATCCGCCAAGAGGCAGCATGTGCCTCCCAACCGGGCGACGAGGAGAAGCGATGAGGGACCCCAGGTCAGACGACAGCACGCAGCGGCGCAGCGGGGCCCTCGACCCCGTCACGGGCGACACGTACCGTCCCGGCCCCAACCGGGAACCCGCCTTCGTGGTCCCGGGCCGCGACGAGGCGGCGGCCGTCAAAATGGCGGAGTTCCGCTCCCGCACCGGTCGGCGCCCCAACGTGGTCGTCATCTTGATGGACGACGTCGGGTGGGGTGACTTTGGCTGCTACGGCGGCGGGATCGCCGTGGGCGCACCGACACCCAACGTCGATCGCATCGCCCGGGGCGGACTGCTGCTGACCTCTTGCTACAGCGAACCGTCGTGCACCCCCACCAGAGCGTCCATCATGACGGGCCGCCTCCCGATGCGCCACGGCCTCCTCGTCCCGCCCATGTACGGCATGCCCGGCGGCCTCAGCGGCGAGGTCACCCTCCCCGAACTGCTCTCGGACGCCGGCTACGTGACGCAGGCCGTCGGGAAGTGGCACATGGGCGAGAACAGCGAGAGTCAGCCCCAGAACGTCGGATTCGACGACTTCTACGGCTTCTTGTCCGTGTCGGACATGTACACGGAATGGCGGGATCCCTACTTCTTCCCCGAAATCGTCTACAGCGAGGACCGCACGCAATGGGTGCACAACATGCCGTTCAACAAGTGCTTCGTCCACGCGGCGCGCAACGGCCCGCTCGAGGAGGTCGAGGAGGTCACCGTTCCCGTGCTTTCGCTCCTGGACGACAAGTGGTGCAGCTACTCCGAGCAATTCATCGAGCGGATGGCAGGGTCGGCGGAGCCCTGGTTCCTCTATCACTGCACCCGGGGGGCGCACTTCGACAACTACCCCCACCCTGACTTCCTCGGGACGCTCCCCGGCCCGGCACCCCTACAAGGACGCCATCGTCGAGCTGGACGACATCTGCGGCCGTCTGGTCGCCGCGCTCGAGCGGACCGGCCAGCTGGAGTCGACGATGGTGCTGATCTCGTCCGACAACGGCCCGGAGATGGAGACGTGGCCGGACTCCGCCTTCACGCCGTTCCGCTGCGCCAAGGGATCGACTTGGGAGGGCGGGGTGCGGGTGCCCGCCGTCGTGTCGTGGCCCGGGATGATCGAGCCGGGTCGAAGCAGCGACGGCCTCGTGCACCTCCTCGACCTCTTCGCCACCTGCCTGGCCCTGGCGGGCGCGGCGGACCGGGTGCCGACCGACCGCTACATCGACGCGGTCGATCAGCTGTCCTTCCTCCTCGCGGTCGACGACCGGGCAGCGGTGTCGAACCGCAAGTACCAGCACTACTGGCTGACGTCCCAGTTCTCGGCCCTGCGCGTCGGAGAGTACAAGTACATGCTGTCCTCCATCTCCGACGACGACACCGACGTCCTCAACCCGGGTGGGTTCACCGGCGTGGTGCAGCGCTACGGCTACGGCCGCCTCTACAACCTCTACCTGGACCCCAAGGAGACGCGCTCGTACATGATCCGCAAGCTCGTCTACATCGACGCCATCATCGGCGAGATCGGCCGCCACCAGGCCACCTTCCGCGAATGGCCGAACAAGCCGGCGCCCGTGGCCGCGGGCTGAAGCAGACGTCGCACGGACGGGGGACCGTGCGGCGTCGCCCTCAGCGCCGGCCGATCTCGTCGGCCGCCTTGCGCAGGTCCTTCCGGAAGTCGGGGTGGGCGATGTCGACCAGGAGATGCGCCCGCTCGCTCACCGTGAGGCCGGTCAGCTCGGCGGCACCGTACTCGGTGATGACGACGCCCGTGTGGTGGCGTGGCGTGGAGACCACCGAGCCTTCGGGGAGGAGCCCGACGATGCGCGAGACGACCTCGCCGTCGTGCAGCGCCGTCGAGTGGAGGCAGACGAGCGAGTGTGCGTCGAGGTGCAGGTCGGCCCCGGACATGAAGTCCTCGTGGCCGCCCGACGCCCGAGATCTGCTTGCCGCCGATGTTGTCGGCCACCACCTGGCCGTAGAGGTCGAGCTCCAGGGCCCCGTTGATGGAGACCAGGTTCGCGTTCTGGGAGATGACGGTGGGATCGTTCACCGTCTCGACGGGGAGGAAGGCGACGTCGGCGTTCCCGTCCAGCCACCCGTAGAGCTCGGGTGTCCCGAGGGCGAACGTCGTGACCGAGACCCCGTCGAACACCCCCTTGGCGTCGTTGGTCACCTTGCCCGCCTGGTGCAGCCGCATGAGCCCGTTGGTGAACATCTCGGAGTGGACGCCGAACCCACCCAGCGGGCCCTTGGCGAGCTCGGTCGCCACGATGTTGGGGATGGCGCCGATACCCGTCTGCAGGGTCGATCCGTTCTTCACATAGGACAGCGCATTGCGGGCGATCGCGGCGTCGACCTCGTCGGTCGGGGGCTCGGTGAGCGCGAAGGGGACGGCGTTCGCCTCCACCACCACGTCGACCACGTCGAGCGGGATGGTGTTGTCGAACTCGGGGGGCAGGCTCTTGGTGCGCGGCAGGTTGGGGTTGACCTCCACGATGAGCAGCCGGTCCGGGTCCTCGCCGGCGCGCAGCAGCTCGGGCCGTGTGGCGCCCAGGTGGAGCGAGAGGTTCACCCTGCCGTCGTCGTCGGGAGGGGCGGCCTGGACCACCATGACCCGGGGCGAGAACTTGGCCAGGATCGGTGCCATCTGACGGAAGCCGCCGGGGACCAGCTCGACCCGGTGACCCATGGAGCGCAGCAGCCGCTCGGCCGGCCCGAAGAACCCGCAGCGGTAGGTCACGCCGGGCTTGGTGAAGACCTCGTAGAAGTTGAGGCACAGCGCTCCCCCCAGCTGGAGGTCCTGCCAGTCGTCCCGGGCGCCGAGGGCCGTCAGGAAGGTGTCCGGGTTGGCCGGGCCGAGTCCGAACCCGATCATGTCGACCGGCCGGACCATGGCGACGGCCTCTTCGACGCTGCAGACGGTTGGCATGGTCACCACTCTCGCATCGGACCAGCATCTCGACCACGGCCTTTGGTCCCGATGAGCCGTCGATGAGGCCGAAAATCCGTTACTTTCGGCTCTAGCCCCCCCGAGGGGCCGCCCGCACAATGACTGGGACACCCTCCTCTTCCCAGACAACGGTGCTTGGAGAATGGCGGCCACCCCCCTCGGTCGCCATTTTCCAATTCCGGGGTTCTTCCCCTGGGTGCCCCCGGCAGTGTGCGCCGTGCCTTCGGGTCCGGGTGTGCGTCCACCCGGTACTCTCGGCGGGGCGGCCGCCCACCTCTCCGACCGAGCGACCCGCCGAGGATCTCCATGAGCAACCGTTCCTTCGAAGGGCTCGACGCGACGCTCGGCGGCATGCACCTGCGCCCGCCGACGTTCGTCCCGGCGTCGGGCACCCTCGCGTCCGTCGCGTCCGCCCTGACCCGCGACGGCGTGTCGTGCGCCATCTTGGAGGAGCCGCCTCTGCGGGTCGTCACCGAGTTCGACTTGGTCCGTGGGCTGGCCCAGGGACTGCGGCCCGAGGACGAGATCGCCGCCATCGCCTCGGAGCACCCGAACTCGGCACCGCCGTCGGCCAGCGTGTCCGAGGCCGCGGCGCTCATGGTGAGCCTCGGGATCCGGCACCTCGTGGTCCTCGACATCTCCGAGCGCCCGAGCGGCATCGTCTCGATGGCAGAGCTCTTCAACGTGCTCGTCCGCTCCCAGGAGCCCATGGCCCTCTACGCGAAGTTCGCCGACATCATGTTGCACGGCGGGAACGACACCGCCCAGCCACCCCGGACCGACCAGTAACGGGCCGAGCCCGCCGACCCCGACCGCTCCGCTCAGGTGGCGCGCTGGCGCAGCTGGCGGCCGCCGGCTCCTGTGCCATCCTCGGGAACGACCCGGCCGTCGACCATGTGGACCACGCGGTCGGCGGCGCTCGCGACCACCTCGTCGTGGGTGACCAGGATGATGGTCGTGCCGCGCTCCCTGCGCAACCTCTGAAAGAGCGCCATGACCACGTCCACCGATCCACTGTCGAGGCTGCCGGTGGGCTCGTCCGCCAGCAGCACCGGAGGGTCGTTGGCCAGGGCGCGGGCGATCGCGACCCGCTGACGCTCACCTCCCGAGAGCTGCGTCGGCACGCGGTCGCCAAGGCCTCCGAGGTCGACGTCGCCCAGGAGCTCTTCGGCGTAGGCGGCGCGCTGGCGGTGCGGGCGCCGCGAGCCCGACATCGCGATCTCCACGTTCTCGCGGACGGAGAGGCGCGGCAACAGGTTGTGGAGCTGGAACACGAGGCCGACCTCCTCGCGCCGGAACCTGCTGGCGTTGTGCAGGCGCAGCACGTCGCGCCCGTTGACCTCGATGGAGCCCTTGGTGGGCGTATCGAGCGCAGCGATCAGGTGGAGCAGGGTCGACTTCCCGCAACCGGACGGCCCCGTGATGGCAGCGAACTCCTTGGGGGCCACGCTGAGGTCGACTCCGTCGAGAGCGCGGATCAGCCCGTCGTCGTATGTCTTCTCCAGCCCGTGGACCTCCACCGCCGGTGTGGCGAGATCGGTCGCCTCACTCATGACTCAGCGCCTTCAGCGGGGTGAGGTTGGCCGCCCGGAGGGCGGGGTACAACGCGCCGAGGATCGCCATGCCGAGCCCGGTGTAGAGGGCGCGCCAGAACGCCTGATTGGTGTAGTTGGCGTGCAGGACGCCACGGAGCTGTGGCAGCTGCTCCAGCACGGCGGTGGCGGCGAAGGAGAGGGCGACCCCGACGACCGAGCCCACCAGCGCGAGGACGATGCCCTCCCCGACGACGAGCCACACCACGCGGGAGCGGGTCCAACCGATGGCCCGCAGGAGGCCGAATTCCCTCGTGCGCTCGAAGAGCGTGAGGAGCATGGTGTTACCCACGATGACCGCGCCGATCAGGATCGCGAGGATGGTGCTCCCGGTCGCGGCCGCCTGCAGGAACACCAGGTTACGGTCGGCCCGCCCGAACTGCGACGCCGTCTGGATGGTGGTCATCTCGGGATGTTCGGCGGTGATCGATTTCTCGACGTTGGCGACCGAGGTGCCGGGCGTCACGTTCACGAAGACGAGGGTGACCTCGCCGGGGACCCGGTTGTAGGCCTGGAGCGCCGTCAACGGCCACATGCCGCCGGCATCCCCGTAGGCGATACCGGTCGAGTAGATCCCGACCACCCTGTTCCAGGTGCCGTTGGCGTCGAACAGGCCGCCGACGTGGACGCCGAAGTCCTGGGCGGCGCGCCAGCCCAGCATCATCTCGTGGCTCGCGTTCGCCCCGTACGACCGACCGGCGACCACGGTGACGCCGAATTGGCTCAGCTGGTCGGGTGGGATGCCAATCTCGATGAACAGCGGGTTGGCGGCGTTGAGGCGCTGCGTCTCGAGCAGCACGCCGACGGCGTTCTTGACGCCCGGCGTCGACTGGATGTCCCGCAACTGCCCCTCGTCGAGATTGGAGTAGAGGATCTCCGACACGCCGTTCTGGGCCACGGTGAAATCGGCGTGGCCCAATGTGAGGACCGCTGCGGCCGATTGCTCCAGCCCGCTGCTCACCACAGTCAGCGTGACCACCGTCATGACGGCGAGACCGATGGCGGAGGCGATGCCGATGGACCGTGACTTCTTGGACCAGAGGTTCTTGAGGATGAGCGCGACGAGTGACATGGAGGTTCCCTAAGTCGCGCCAGCCGCCAACGGGGTGACGGAGGCGAACTCGCCCGGTCAGCCCCGGTCGATGACGGCCTGGGCCGCCTCGAAGGCTCTCTTGACGTCGTGGAGGAGCTGCTCGACCCCCTGACGAAGCGTGTCCGCGTTCACCGCGGCGTCGTGGCGAGCGTCCGACAGCATCGAGAAGGCAGCCAGGCACACGTTCTGCGCCATATCGAGCTGCTTGGTTGCTCGTTCACGCACGTCGAGCTTGGCCAGGTCGGCCTGGACCTTCAGCTCGTCGATACGCGTCCGCCACTGGTCCAGTGTCCGGTTCACCGACTCTGCCACCTGGGCCTTCTCCTTCTCGGTGTCAGTTGCACCTGAGGCAGCGTTCGACATGGCGATCCTCCAATCCGTCTGTAGCTTCCTCTCCAGCCTGCAGGCGGCCGGGGGCGAGAGATAGGGCCGAACGTCCCGGCGCCGAGCCTGTTCCTGGCTTGTCGGCCCCCGGCTCGTTCGTGCTCGAATGGCGGTGGGCGAATCTCGGCCTGGCGGCTCGCCCCACGCCGGCTCAGCCAGCGACGTATCGGAGCGCACCGGACAGGACGTCGGCCACGGTGGCAACCGAAGTGTCGATCACGGTGGCCGAGGGCCAAGCGCTCATCTCGCCCGCCATGAGGTGGCGGACCTCCGGCGTCGCGTCCGAGACGTCGTCCCCGCCCTGCCGTCGGCGGATCCGCTCCGCAGCGATCGCGTCGTCGCACCTGCAACAGAGCTCGATGAGATCGCTCCCCGTGTCCTCGGCGACCCGTCCGGCCGCGGCCCGCTGCGCGGTGTCGATCCAGGAGGCGTCGAGGATCACCGGCTCCCCTCGCTCCAGGTGCCGGCGCGCCCGGCGCACCAGCTCTGCATAGACGGCGCCGACGGCCTCGGGCGCGTAGCGGCCCGTGCCCGGTTCGGTCGGAGGCTGCGCCGAGCCGGTCCCGACGCCAGGCTGCAGCTGGCGACGGATCACGTCCGAGCGGAGGAGCCTCCATCTCGTCCGCGCGGCAAGCCCGGCCGCCAGTGTGCTCTTTCCCGTACCGGGCAGGCCGCCCACCAGGACCAGGGCGGGCCGGGCCAGGCGCAGATGGCGCAGCGCGAGAGCGTGCAGCTGGCGGGCCCGATCACCGGCTCCTCTCCTGCCCTGCTCCCACTCCAAGCAGGCCACCTTGGCCCTCACGTAGGCACGCTGCGCGACGTAGAGGTGCAGCAGCGGGGCGGGAAAGCGCTCGGACGCCAGCGACTCGTACTCGGAGACGAACCGGCTGGCCGCGTCGGGTCGCCCCAGTCGTTCGAGGTCCATGACGAGGAAGGCGACGTCCGCGCACACGTCCCCGTACCGGAGCCGGTCCGAGAACTCGATGCAGTCGAGGATGCGAACGCCGTCGTCGAGGCAGAAGACGTCCTCCGCCTGCACGTCGCCGTGACCGTCACAGACACGTCCGGCTGCGATCCGGGCATCGAGCAGCGGCCCGTGGCGCGCGAGCCATCGCCGGACCAGGGAGCGGACCTGAGCGTCGGCGCCCGGCTCCAGGACGCTCCCGACGAAGCGACCCACTTCCTCGAAGTTGTCCTCCCAGGCGGCCGCAAGCGCGGCCGCCGTCGCCGCTCGGGAGATGGTGGCGGAGCGCTCGGCGCCGGCATGGAACGTCGCCAGGACGACGGCGACCTCATGGAGCCAGCCGTCGAGGTCCGCTCCCGCCCGGACGAGCGTCGCCAGCCGCCGCTCGCCGGGTAACGACCGCATCACGACCATGTGGTCGACCGGTTCGCCGTCCATGACGATGTCGGCGACGCCCAGGTACACGTCGGGCGCCAGCCTCCGGTTGAGCTCCACCTCGCGACGGCAGTCCGCCTCACGGACCGCCCGGTCGGTGAAGTCCAGGAACCCGAAGTGGACCGGCTTGCGAAGCTTGTAGACCCGGTCGCCGACGAAGACGAGCACGGAGATGTGGGTCTCGACGACGCGCACCGGTGGGGATCTCGGGTCGGCGCTCACGCCGTGTGCCGGCTACGCGTCCGTGGCGGGATCCCAGCGCAGGTGCCCGCCGACGGCATGGACCTGCTCGCGCATGCGGTTCATCACCGCCCAACCCGACCGCGCGATCCGCAACGAGCTGGTGTCGAGCTCGAAGTCCCTCTTCCCTTCCGCCACGCACTCTCCGACGACGTCGACGAGATTGGCACCCGTCGAATCGTCCAGGACGCCCTCGAGCCGTATGGCCACGGCATTCGACGTCACGTCGATCCACATCTCGAGCGCCACGTCGTGGCGCCAGGCCGGTTGGACCTCGCAGATCGACCGCACCACCGAAGGGGAAGGCGTCGCCGGCTGCGGCCGTCTCTGTTCGAGGGCTGTCATCGCTGGATCCGATCCTTTCCGGCCGCCTGCTCACGCCCGGCCCAATGGTCCAACGTTTCACGGGCGCAACGAGCGACGCTAGGGCCGTTGGTCCCAGCGGGGGATGCCAGGCGGCGCGTGGATGTGACATAGGGCCCTGCCAAAGAGGGCGCTCGGCGGCGCATGCTCATCGCAGGACGAGAACGTCGGCCGCGGTAACCGGGCTGGCAGCAGCGAAAGGAGGGCGTCATGCGGACCCGGCGGCATCGGTTGCGCCCATCCTCGGCTCCCCGCGGCCGGCGACGTCAGAGAAGAGCCGCCTCATGTCGATGTACACCGAGCTCCTCATAGCCGCGTGCGGCCAGCAGCCCGCGCCCGCCGACGCGAGCGAGCGGGACGCCCTCGAAGAGGTCCTGCGTTGCCGGGCCCGGCGCGGCGAGCGTGGCGAGCCGGCGGGCCCCGACCTCGTCCCCGTCGCCCTGGCGCTCGAGCTGTCCTACGACGTCGCGTTGCTGCGGCTGGCCCTCGCCGTCGGGGTGGAGGCCGATCCCAGCCGCTTCGACCAGCCCACGCGGGAACGCGAACGCTTGGAGAAGGCGCTGCGTGAACGCGGGATCGGCCTCGGGACGGTCCCGGGCACCGACGACAGGTCGTACCCGCTCACACCGTGAAGCAGCCCGGCTCAGGTCCCGGTGGCGTCGGTCTGGGCGTCGTGCGCCGAGCGCTCGTTCAAGCGGGCGGCGAAGGTCGCGGCCTGGGTGCGGCGTTCCATGCCCAATTTGGAGAGCAGGTTGGACACGTAGTTCTTGACCGTCTTCTCGGCGAGGAACATCGTCTCCGCGATCTGGCGGTTCGTGTATCCCTCCGCGATGAGATCGAGGATCCGCCGTTCCTGCGGGGTCAGGCTGTCGAGGCGCGGATCGGTCTGCGGGCCCGTGCGCAGGCGCGCCAGGACGCGCTCCGTCAGCGCGGGGTCGAGGAGCGACTGGCCCGTGCCGGCGCGCCGGATGGTATCGAGGAGATCCACGCTGCCCACCTGCTTGAGGACGTAGCCGGCCGCCCCCGCCATGATGGACGCGATGAGCGCCTCGTCGTCGGCGTAGGACGTGAGCATGACGCAGGCGATCTCCGGCGAGTTGGACCGGACCTCGCGGCACACCTCCACGCCGCTGCCGTCGGGCAGGCGCACGTCGAGAATGGCCACGTCTGGCTTCGTGGCCGGGATGCGCGCCAAGGCTTCGGCCACCGTGCCCGCTTCGCCCACGACCACGATGTCGTCGCTCGCGTCGAGCAGGGCGCGCAGGCCAGTCCGGACGACTTCGTGGTCGTCGAGAAGGAAGACGCCCAAGCTCATTGGCCTATCCTGCCACCTCCGCCCTGCCGCTGGTATTCCCCACGGAGACCCGGTCATGGGCGTTGGTAAGCTCCGTCCGGTGCCTTTCCGTTCCATCGAGGATCCGACCAAGCTGCGCAGAGTGCTCGAGGCGACCCTGCTCATCGAGTCGAACCTCGAGCTTCCCGAAGTGCTCCGCCATGTCGTCGAGGAGGCACGATCGATGACCGGCGCCCGCTATGGCGCGCTCGGTGTGCTCACCGAGGACAAGCAGTCCCTGGCCGACTTCATCACGGTCGGGCTCAGTGCCGACGAGGAGAAGAGCATCGGCGCCCTCCCGACGGGTCGGGGAGTCCTCGGACTGCTCATCGCAGACCCGCAGCCCCTGCGTGTCCGGGAGATCGGCAGCCATACCAAGAGCTTCGGCTTCCCGCCGAACCATCCACCCATGGTTTCGTTCCTCGGCGTGCCGATCAAGCTGCGCAACGAGGTCTACGGGAATCTGTACCTGACCGACAAGGTCGGGTGGTCGGAGTTCACCAGTGACGACGTCGCCCTCGTCGGTGCCTTGTCGCAGGCCGCCGGCATCGCCATCGAGAACGCGCTGGCTGCACGAGCGGGTCCGGCGGTCCGCCGTCTACGAGGACCGCGACCGTGTGGCCCGGGACCTGCACGACACGGTCATCCAGCGCTTGTTCGCCCTGGGGCTCACGCTGCAGGGCCTGGCCGCCCGGCTGCCCGAGACCACGGCGAGCAAGCTGAGCGGCGCGGTGGCGGAGATCGACCGGGTCATCACCCAGGTGCGCTCCACCATCTACGAGCTGGGGATGGGCGACGAGAGCCGCGGCATCCGCGACGACATCACGTTCCTCGTGCGCGAGCTCGACACGGTGGTGGGCTTCGAGGCCGAGCTGACCTTCGAGGGGCCGGTCGACTCCGCCCTCACCGGACCGGTCCTCGAACATCTGCTCGCCGCCCTGCGTGAGGCCCTCACCAATGTCGGCAGGCACGCCCGGGCGAGCCGGGCCTGGGTGTGCGTCGCGGTCGACGACACATTCTGTCGCCTGGTCATCGGCGACAACGGCATCGGTATTCCCGACACCGCCAAGGCGGACGGCACGGGGCACGGGCTGCCGAACCTGCGGCGCCGGGCGGAGAAGCTGCACGGTACCTTCACCATCGAGGACCACCCGGATGGCGGGACCGTGCTCACCTGGATCGTGCCGCTCGGCATCTGACCGGACGACGGCGCGCAGATCCGCACAGCGCAGACACGCACACAAAGGCCAGGAGGGCACACATGACACCGGAGGATGCGCCCGGCGGGAGAAGGGTCGTCGCGGGCATCGACGGCTCCCCGTCGTCGCTCGACGCACTCTCATGGGCAGCCCGACAGGCCGATCTCACGGGGAGCACGCTCGAGATCGTGATGACGTGGGAGTGGCCTGGGAGCTATGGCTGGGCCGCCCCGGTCCCCACCGGCTTCGACCCCGAGGAAGACGTCCGGAAGGCACTCGACACGGCGGTGGCCTCGGTGCGCGCCGCCTACCCGGACCTGCGCATCGATCCCCGGGTGGTGAGCGGGCACCCTGCGCCGATCCTGGTCGAGGCCTCCAAGGGAGCGGACCTCCTGGTGGTCGGGAGCCGGGGTCACGGGGAGTTCGTCGGCATGCTCATCGGCTCGGTCAGCGAGTACTGCGCCACCAACGCGCACTGCCCGGTGCTCGTGCACCGGGCGACGTCGTAGGACGATGCCGGGCGGGGACCGCAGGATCGTCGTCGGCGTCGACGGCTCACCGCCCTCCGACCGCGCCCTCGAGTGGGCCATCGCGGAGGCGCAACGCACCGACGCCGCGTTGCACCTCGTCTCCGCCTGGATGTTCCCCATGGCGCTGGGCTATGCGTTCACCACCAGCGTGCAGGAGGTCCGTCAAGGCGCACAGGACGTGATCGACCGCGCCATGGCCAAGGTCGGCGAGGTCGCCCCCCGGGTCCCGGTCACCGGCGAGACGACCGAGCAGTCGCCGGCACCCGCGCTTGTCGCTGCGGCCAAGGGCGCGGACATGTTGGTCGTCGGCTCGCGCGGCCTCGGGGGGTTCGAGGGCCTGCTTCTGGGGTCGGTCAGCCAGTACTGCTCCCGCCACGCCACCTGCTCGGTGGTCGTCGTGCGCTGACCCGACGTTCCTCCGCTCAGGCGCGGCGGGAGGAGGACGGCACGATCGTCACCGGAACCCGGGCGTGCTCCGCCAACTCGAGGCTCGTGCTCCCGAGCAGCGTGCCGGCGTGGGCGCCGGCTCCCCGGGAGCCGACCACGAGCAGGGCGGCCGTCTCCGGGGGCTCTTGCATGCGGAGCAACGCCGAGCACGGATCACCGTCGACGACGCGCCATTCCACGTCGGCGGCGTCCATGCCCGCCTCCACCGCGATCGTCACCGCCACCTCGCCGTCCACCGCCCGGTGGCCGGCCAGGCCCGCGTGCTCGAGCAGCCCGACCGCGTGCACGACGTGCAGCCGTGTCCCCAGGGCGACGGCGGCCCGGGACGCCCACGCCACGGCGGTGCCGGCATCGGGCGAGCCGTCGTAACCCACGACCACCGGGCCGGACGCCGTCACGGCCCGACCTCGAGATGGACGCGATCGATGGCCCGCTGGCGCTCCGTGGGGTTGGAGCGGAGCTGGGTCTGCCCGGGCCCGCCCGAGGTGGGTGCCGCGGGATCGCCGGGCACGCCCAGCAGCGCACCGAGCGTCGCCTGCACCGAGGACTCGAGCGACGCCGCGTTGTACCCGCCCTCCAAGAAGAGGGCAAGGCGCCCGGGGCGGGGCGCGAACTCCCGCACGACGCGAGCGAGCTCGGCGAAGTCGCCGCTCGAGAGCTCGAGCTCCCCGAGTGGATCGGCCCGGTGGGCGTCGAACCCGCACGAGACCAGCACCCAGTCGGGGCGGAAGTCCTCGATCGTGCCCCGCGCCACCTCGTCGAGGGCCGCGCGCACCACGTCGCCCGTCGCCCCGGGCGGAAGCGGCACGTTGAGCGTGAGGCCGGGAGCGCCGGGACCGCCGACTTCGTCCGGGCGTCCCGTCCCTGGGAACAGCGGGTGCTGGTGCGTCGAGACGTAGAGGACGTCGGGGTCGTCCCAGAAGATCGCCTGGGTCCCGTTGCCGTGATGCACGTCCCAGTCCACGATCACGACCCGCTCTCCCGCCGCCGTACGTGACGCTGCCGCCACCGCCACGTTGTTGACGAGGCAGAACCCCATGGCCCGGTCGGGGGTGGCGTGATGTCCCGGGGGGCGCACGGGCACGAAGGCGATGCCCTCGCCCCGGCGCTCCAACTCGGCCAGCGCCACCAGCCCGGCGCCGGCGGCACGCCGGGCCGCCGTCCACGAATCCGGGCGGGCGTACGTATCCGGGTCGATGTCCCCGCCCCCCCGGGCACAGAAGGCCTCGAGCTCGGCCAGGTACGAGGTCGAGTGCACCCGGGACATCTCGTCGACGGACGCCTCCCTGACGGCGGGGTACACGACCTCGTCCTCGAGCCCGAGAGCGCGGACCCCCTCCATGACCGCGAACAGCCGTGACTGCTGCTCGGGGTGGTAGGGGCCCCCGTCGTGCTCGGCAATGCCGGCCGGCCCCGCCACGACGAGGGGGGTCACGCCTCATCCCCCAGCGCGGGCAGCCGCCGTGTCTCCTCCCGCGTGGCCAGCGCGGACCGGTAGCGGTCGGTGGGCTCGATCGGAAACCGGAGCGTCACCGTCCCGTACTCGACGCCGGAGGTGACCGGGAACCCGGCGTGACGGAACACATCGAGCATGGCGGCGTTCTCGGCCAGGGTGTCCGCCTTGAAGATCTCGACGCCACGCTGCCAGGCGGCGCGGGCCAGTTCGTCGAGCAGCAGCGAACCGATCCCGTGGTGCTGGTACTCGTCGGCGACCACGAACGCCACCTCGGCCTCGGTCTCCCCGGGCACGCGGTCGAAGCGGCCCACGGCGATGAGGCGGTCGCCCGCCGTGGCCACCAGGGCCAGACGGTTGACATAGTCGACCGTCGTGAAGCGCTCGACCTCGCCCTGCGACAGGGTCGGGTGGAACGTGAAGAACCGCAGGTAGACCGAATGGGGCGACAGCTGCTCGTGGAAGGCGACGAGGCGCGGCGCGTCGTCGGGCCGAATCGGCCTGACGTGATAGCACAGGCCCCCGGCGCCAGCGACGTCGCGCTCGAGGTCGTCCGGGTAGCCGGCCGGAACATCGCGCGACTCCGCCGCGGCAGCTGACAGGGCGGGCATAATTGTCTCCTCGTTCGCGTCCATGCTACGCAGCCAGCCTCGCAGCCTCGGCGGCGTCCACCTAGGGTCCAAGGTCCATTGGCAGCTTCGCACTGAGGCCATACGCTGACCCCGATGCCGGCGCTCATGAAAGCGTGGGCCGTCGACCGGCCCGGACCCGTTGACGGCGCTCCCCTGGTGCAGGTGGACAAGGAGGTCCCGCAACCCGGGGCCGGACAGGTCCTGGTGCGTGTGCGCGTGTGCGGCGTGTGCCGGACGGACCTCCACCTGACCGAGGGCGACCTCGCACCACGCCGCCCACTCGTCACGCCGGGCCATGAGGTGGTCGGCATCGTCGAGCTCCTCGGCTCCGGCACCACCCGCTGGAAGATCGGTGATCGCATCGGCGTGCCCTGGCTCGCCCACACGTGCGGCACATGCCGCTTCTGTAGATCGGGACGCGAGAACCTCTGCGTCGACCCGCGCTTCACCGGCTGGGACCTCGACGGGGGGTACGCGTCCTACGCGGTGGTGGACGAGGCCTACGCCTACGCGCTGCCCGAAGAGTTCGGCGACGAAGAGGTCGCGCCGCTGCTCTGCGCCGGGATCATCGGCTACCGCGCCCTGCAGCGCACCAACCTCCCCGACGGCGGCCGTCTCGGGATCTACGGCTTCGGTGCCTCCGCGCACATCACCGCACAAGTGGCGTTGGCCCGGGGCGCCCGCGTCCACGTCATGACCCGTTCGACCGAGGCACAGGAGCTGGCGCTGGCGCTGGGGGCCAGCAGTGCGGGCGAGGCCGACGCCATGCCGCCCGAGCCTCTCGACGGGGCGATCCTGTTCGCCCCGGTCGGCACGCTGGTGCCGCCCGCGCTCGCCGCGCTCGACCGGGGCGGGACGCTGGCCATCGCTGGCATCTACCTCAGCGACATCCCCACTCTGAACTACGAGGAGCACCTCTTCGAGGAGCGGACCCTGCAGAGCGTGACGGCCAACACGCGGGCCGACGGGGAGGCGTTCCTGGCCGTCGCCGCCCGCATCGGGGTGCGCGTGGCGGTCACGCCCTACCCGATGGACCAGGCCGATACCGCACTCCGCGACCTGCACCACGACCGCGTCAACGGGGCCGCCGTCCTGGTCGCCTGACGGCGGGACGGCGGGACGGCGGGACGCCGGGACGTCGGGACGTTGGACCCTGGTCCGGGCCAGCACACCGGCGGACGATGAGGGGATGAAGCGCACCCTCACCTTCGTGGCACGACGGTGACGCCCGAGGCGGCCACGCCCGCCCGGGGAGCGCCCAAGAAGGGCTCGCGCAGTCTGTCCCTGGGCCGCATCGCCGGCATCCCGGTTCGTGTGCACTGGACGTTCTGGTTGCTGATCCCCCTGGTCGTGCTGGCGTACGTCGGACGGGGATGGCACGCCGTCGTCGGCGGGCTCGCCTGGGTCGTCGTCCTCTTCGTCTGCGTCACCCTCCACGAGATCTCCCACTGCCTCGTCGCCCGCCGTCTCGGCGTCGAGGTGATGGACATCCTGCTGGTTCCGATCGGCGGCTTCTCCGAGCTGTCCTCCATGCCCGACGCGCCCGAGGACGAGTTGGCCGTGGCCGTCGTCGGGCCGCTGACCAGCTTGGCCCTCGGCCTTGCCCTCTTGGGCCTCGGTGTGCTGGCGGGCGCTCACCTGTGGCCCCCGACGCTCTTCGCGGGAAGCTGGCTGGCCCGGCTCGCCTGGCTCAACCTGCTCCTGGGCGCGTTCAACCTGCTCCCCGCGCTGCCGATGGACGGAGGTCGCGTCCTGCGCGCCGCGCTGGAGCGCCATCGCGGACACCTCGAGGCGACGGTCGTGGCGGCCCGGGTGGCGCGCTGGGTCGGGGCCGCGTTGCTGATCGTCGGCCTCGCCTACGACGTGTGGCTGGTCCTGATCGCCGTGTTCGTCCTGATGGGTGCGTCGGCCGAGGAGGCCGACGCACGCCGGAGGCAGGGCCCGAGCAGCGGTCTGCGGCGACCCCGGCCCGACGACCGCACCCGTGCGTGACCGGCGCGCCTCGGACGTCCACGCCGTACACTGACCGCGTCATGACGTCGACGCCATGACGCCCTCGGCCCCATGACATCGTCCGCACCCGACTTCCACCCGTCCGATCTCGCACGACGTGCCGCCGCCGCGCCGCAAGAATTGCGCCTGAGCGTGGAGGAGCTGGCGTCGCGCACGGGGATCGACCCTGGCTATCTCGCCTACTTCGAGTCCAATTCCGACGCCGCGCCTGAGCGGCGGGACGCTCCTTCTCCTCGCGCTGGCCCTCGACACGACCCCCTTCGAACTGCAGGGCGGGGCGGTGGACCGCCCGCCCGGCCACGCCCGCGCGCTGCCGCACGCCGAGCTGAGGGAGCTCACCGCCGAGCAGTGCCGCACCCACCTGGCCGCCGGGGGGGTGGGCCGCGTCGTGTTCTCCTCGTCCCGCGGGCCGGTGGCGCTCCCGGTCAATTACGAGTTCAGCGAGGACCAGATCGTCTTCAGCACCGACGGTGCCAAGGCGAGCGCCCTGGGGTCCGCCGAGACCGTCGGTTTCGAGATCGACCGGGTGGACGAGGTGCTCAGCGAGGGCTGGAGCGTGCTCGTCACCGGCTCCTGCCGGCGCATCGAGGACCCCGACGAGGTGCAGCGCCTGTCGTCATTGGACCTCGAGTCCTGGGCCGGAGGCGACCGCCATGCCCTCCTGGCCGTCTCCCCGGACGAGATCACGGGCCGCGTCATCGTGCACGAAGAAGCCCCTGACCAGGACTGACTCTCCCGCCGGAGAGGCGCCGACGGTGCCCCAGCCGATTGACGTCAAAAACGCTGTCACAGGGCCCTTGGCGATAGGTCCTGGAGCTCTCGACTGGGGCACGCACGCCGGCAGTGCGATCAGGCGGTAGATCGCTAGGGCCCATTATTCCCGATCCGGAGGGCCATAAACACAGATTTTCAGGAAATTTTGCGAGGGTTTAGATGAGGGCCTCGACCTGGTCGGCTGCCATCAGCACGGCGACCAACTCCTGGTCCCGGGGATAGGAGAGCTGACGGCTCGCACCGTCGAGAGTCAACCACTGCAAATTGTCGACCTCGGCGTTGGGGGTGAAGAACCCGCCCACGGCGCTCATCACCCAGTAGGCCACCGCCTTGGGGCGCCCCTTTCGGTCCACGTACTCGGTATGGCCGACGAAGCGCACCAGGCGGCAGAACATGCCGGTCTCCTCTCGCACCTCGCGCAGCGCGGCCACCTCGAGCGTCTCCCCTGTTTCGAGTTTGCCCTTGGGGAACGACCAATCCTGGTGCACCGGCCGGTGCACCACCACGATCTGGAGCTCCCCTCCGTGGCGGCGCACCACCAGTCCGCCTGCCGCCTGTACGACCTCGGTCGGTGATGGGAGCTCCGCGGTCATCGCTCGTCGCGCCACTGCGTCGCACACTACCGCCGCCCTCGCGCAATGTGGCGGCAATCGCGCGACCAATTTCGGCGGCAGTCGCGCGGCCCAAAAGATCGGCGCCGGAGACCCGCTAGCGTGAGCGCGGTGCCCGATTCGCCCGATTCCAGCGGAGAAGGACCAGGCGTGCAGCGCGGCCCCGTCGAGACCGAGTGGCAGTTCGACGCGTTCGACTTGCGGCCGGTAGAGCGCTGGCTCGCCACCCTCCCCACCCTCGCCGTGGAGGCGGCCGGCGGCGGCACCGTCACCGCGCTGGCCCGCACGCCGCGGCGCCTGGTCGACTCGTATCTCGACACGGACGACTGGCGCATCGCCCGGGCCGGGTTCGTCGTCCGCATCCGTCGGCGGGGCCGCCACGACGAAGTCACCCTGAAGGACACCCGTCCCGCGGAGGGAAGCGGCCTGCGCCAACGCCTCGAGCTGACCGAAGTCCTCCCCCCGTCCGGCCTCGGCGCGTTGGGCTCCGAGGGCCCGGTGGGGCGGCGCCTGCGGGCCATCGTGGGCACGCACCGGTTGCGCGAGGTGCTCCAGGTCCGAACACGACGCCGACCCTTCGCTCTGCGCGTCGGCGGCGTCGACGCGGCGGAGGTCGCGCTCGACGACACCATGATCGTCGTCGGCAGCGGCCACCGGCCGATGCAGCTGCGGCGGGTCGAGGTCGAGGTGCGGCCCGGATGGCTCGAAGCGCTGGAGCCGATCGTGGAACAACTGCGGGGCTCGTGCGGGCTCCAACCGGCCCGGCTCTCCAAATTCGAGGCCGGTCTCCTGGCCGTCGGACAGGAGATCCCCGGGACGCCGGACCTCGGCCCCACCGAGATCTCCGAGGAGTCGACGATGGGCGACCTGGCCTACGCCGTGCTGCGACGCCAGCTCTCCGTGCTGCGCGACAAGGAACCGGGGACCCGGCTGGGGGAGGACCCCGAGGAGCTGCACGTCATGCGGGTGGCGACCCGTCGCCTGCGCGCCGCCCTCTCCCTCTTCGCCGACGTCCTGCCCGCACGGGCCCAGGTGTTCCGTGAGGAGCTCGGCTGGCTGGGCCGCCTGCTCGGCGCGGTGCGCGACCTCGACGTCCAACAAGAGGGTCTGGCACACATGACGACGGCCACCGCGGGCTGGAGCGCCGGCGCACGGCCCGTGAACCACGATCCGCTGAACGAGCTCTCCGCGCTCATCGAGCACGAACGCGACGCGGCCCGGGGCGCCATGCTGAGCGGCCTCGACTCGGTCCGTTGGGAGCGTCTGGCCAAGGGACTGGCCTCCATGGTGCAGCACGGGCCGACGCGGCGCTCGGTGAGCGCCCGGGTCCCGGCGGTGATCGCCATGCCCGGCCTCGTGGTGACCCGCCACGAGGCCGCCGCCAAAGCGGCGAAGCGGGCCAAGAAGTCGGGCGTCGTGTCGGACTTCCATCGTCTGCGCATCCGCTGCAAGCGGCTCCGCTACGCGCTCGAGTTCAGCTCCGAGCTCTACGGCGGCCGCACCGCCCGCTTCGTCCGTCAGCTCACCGCGCTCCAGGACGAGCTCGGGCTGATGCAGGACGCCGAGGTCGCGTCGGCCTGGCTGGCCGACCTCGCGACCGGCGAGGCGCACCTGCCGGCGGCGACCGTCTTCGTGATGGGTGGCATCGCGGAGCGCCACCGGCGCGAGGTGAACCGCCTCCTCCGACGGCTGCCCGGGGAGCTGCCGCGGATTCACGGGCGTGCCTGGCGCGACCTCCGCGAGCTCATGGAACGCCGTCGCAACGAGGCGGAGGCGGCCCGGCCTCCGTTGCACATCGCGTTGTGGGCCGTGCCCCAGACGCCGGACGAGGTCGCGGCCGCAGCGGTGTCGCCCCGGCAGGCACGGACTCACCCGGCCGCGCCGCCCGGGCTCACCGCCGTGGTGCCCCCGCCCCAGTCAGGCCAAGGGGAATGAGGCCGCGTCGCCACCCATGACGACGTGCGGGTGCTCGGTCACGATGAAGTGCAGTCGGGAGGTGTCGAGGAATCGTTCGATGTCGGCCCAGATCTCGGGAAAGTCCGGCTCCGACATGTGGGCCCGGTAGGCGTCCATGCTCTCGAACCACTGCACCGTGACCCCGTCGAAGCCCGGATCTGCTTCGCCGTCGTAGTCTTCGGGCGGGCGCGGGTGCTGCTCGTAGCGGACGACGTGGCTCCCGCTCCGGCTGGCGGCGATCAGCGGGCCGTGGACCTCCCGCCAGTGTGCGTGGAACTGCGCCGGGGTGAGACCTTCCTTGCGCCGCAGGAGGCATGTGAGCCTGACCATGGGACCTCCTTCGTGAGCTGGTGCGGGGGCGCCGTGGCGAACGTCGCCCCCGCAGGCTAGTCATGGCCACCGGGTCCGACGACGGGGATCGCGCTGCGCGCCCGACGCGACTGGCGCCCGGGCACCGTGGGGGACGCCCCGGTCCCGTACTGTTGCCCTGCATGCCAGGCTCGCACGTCGTGCTCATCCTCTTGGGCGGGGTGGGCGCCGGCATCTTCAATGGCGTGGCGGGCGGCGGCAGCCTGATCTCGTTCCCGATCCTGCTCGGGCTCGGCTACCCCGCCCTCACCGCCAACATCACCAACACCATCGGGATCTGGCCCGGGTACGTGGCCTCGGCCGCCGGCTACCGCAACGAGATCGGCGACCAGGCCAGGCGGCTGGCCCGCCTGACCCCGATCGCGCTCGCCGGCGGGGTGGCCGGCGCGCTGCTCCTGCTCACGACCTCACCGGCGACCTTCGACGACGTGGTGCCCTGGCTCGTCCTGGGGGCCGCCGCCCTGTTCGCCGTCCAACCGGTGCTGCGGCGCGCCCTGGACCGGGGTTCGTCCCATCCCCGCACGCGACCCGTGCTGTTGGTGACGGGGGTGCTGGCCGCCTCCGTCTACGGCGGCTACTTCGGCGCCGCCATGGGCGTCATGTTCCTCGCCGTGCTCGGCCTCGCCCTGCCGGTGTCCATCGCTCACACCAGTGGGCTGCGGGCCGTGCTGTCCATGATCGTCAACGGCATCGCGGCCGTCGTGTTCCTCGTCCATGGCGGCCTGGCCTGGGAGGCGGTGGGCCTGCTCGCCCTAGGCAGCCTCCTGGGGGGCTACGTCGGGGCCCGCCTGGCGCTGGCACTGCCCGCGCCCGCCCTGCGGGTCGTCGTCGTGGTCATCGGCGTCGGCACCGCCGTGAAGCTGCTCGTCTGACCCGTCTCGCCTGGCGCGACGCCCGTTCAGCCGACGGCCAGGGGGTAGTGGCCGACCACCGCGCGCGCTCCAGGACGCGGCGGGCGGTCCGGGCGGCCTCGTGCGCCGCGGCGAGGTCGACGGGGACCAGCCGGATCCGGGTACCCGGCGCGCACTGTCCGAGGCGGCCGTGGTCGGCCGAGACCACGACGGCAAGGACCGGGTAGCCGCCGAGCGTGGCGTGATCGGGCATGAGGACGACCGGGTCACCGTCGGGCGGCACCTGCACGGCGCCGGTCACCACGCCCTGCGAATCGAGCTCGCCGACTTCTCCGCGCGCCCGCGCAGGTCCGGCGACGCCGAGGTCCGCCCGCAGCCGGAGCCCGACGCGGTTGCTGTCACCCTCGACGCGGAAGACCACGTCGCCCAGGGACCTCAGCGCACCCGGCGCGAACTGCTCGGGATGCGGGCCCGGCACGACGCGCAGCTCCACGGGCGCGCCGCCCTCGTCGAGCTCGACGGCCGCCCCCGCCGTGAGGTGGTCTCCGAGCGGCGGCGTCACCGGGCCGGCGTCGAGGCGGGCCCCCGGTCCGAGCGGGCCGGGTCCGAGCCCGGCAGAGCTCGTCGCTCGCGCTGCTCCCGAAGACCTCGGGCCGAGGATCCCGCCCGCCACCGACAGGTAGGTGCGGCATCCTCGCCGCAGCGGCCCCACCGCGAGCTCCTGGCCGGCCGCCAGGGGCACGACCTGCTCGGCCGGCACGGTGCTGCCGTCGACGCGGAGTTCGGGTGCGGCGCCGGCAACGGCGACGTGGCACGCCGCCAGGCCGCGCAGGCGGGTGCCCCCACCGGTGAGCTCGAGGGCGCCCGAACCGGCCGCATTCCCGACGAGCGCGTTGGCCAGGGCGAAGGACACGGGATCGGCGGGGTCGGCGCGCGGCACCCCGACCGCGGCCACGCCCCGGCGGCCGCCGTCTTGGACGACGGCGCGGAGTCCCGGCGCCACGACCTCGAGCACCGGCGCGCGCCTCGGCCGGCGGCGTCCAGCCGGGAACGGCTGGCGGCGCGGGGTCGAGCGGGTCGTCCGGCACCCGCCTCCGCGAAGCGGACCCGGTCGCCCGGGTGCCAGCACGGCGTAGGGAGGCCGGACCAGCGAGACGAGCGGGAAGCCGGTGCGGCCGACGAGCTGCCACCCACCCGGGCGATGCGGTCGGGTAGACGGCGGCGTGCCCGTTGGCGAGCGCGACCGAGCCCGCCGGCACCACGGGGCGCGGGCCGGTCGCGACGCGGCACCGCGCGCGAGGGGCTCGGGCAACCCGTCGAGATAGGCGAAGCCCGGCGAGAACCCGACGACGGCACGGTCAGCGGCCGGTCGGTCAGCGCGGGCGACCACCTCGTCGGGGGAGCAGCTCGGCGCACGCGGCGACGTCGTCGAGGTCGGGCCCGTCGAAGGCGCACGGGCACGGTCACGAGCGCGGCTTCGATCCGTCGCCGAAGTCGACGTCGCGGTCCGCGCCGTCTGCGCAGACCTGCAGCGCGGCGGCGTGGACCGCGTCGAGCTCGACGTCGGGCTCGGTCGCCGTGACCATGACCGTGGCGTAGCCGCACACCACCTCGACCTTGCCGGTCTCGGCGCAGTCGCGCCACTCGAGCGCCCGGGCCAGCGCCCGGCCGGCCGCCGGGCCGGCCACGCCGATCAGGAAGGCGCGGTCACCGAGGAACCGCACCTCCCCGTCGGGGACGGAGCGCGTCATGCAGGCGCCGGCGCGACCACGTCGATCCCCGCTCCCGCCATGGCCTGACGGACCGCGGTCGCCATGGCCACGGCCCCGGGGGAGTCGCCGTGGATGCACAGCGTGTCCACCCACAACGTGAGCACGCTGCCGTCGACGGCGACCACGGCGCCCGGGCCAGGCTCAGCGCCTGTGCGGCCGCCTGCTCGGGTCCGGTCGAGCACCGCGCCGGCGGCCTGGCGGTCGACCAGGCCGCCATCGGGCCGGTAGGCCCGGTCGCAGAATCCCTCCTCCTCTGCCACCAGCCCGTCGCGCAGCACCATGGCCATGGCGCGGCAGCCCGAGGGCAGCACCAACACGGTGCTCTCGCCACAGACCGTCGCGCACGGCGTCGCGGAAGGTCTCGTAGACGGCGCCGCCCTTGGCGACCTCCTCGTAGAGCGCGCCGTGCGCCTTGACCGACGCGACGGACGTGCCGGCCGCGCGGCAGACCCGGTCCAGGGCTCGGAGCTGCTCGCTCAGCGAGGCGCGCAGCTCGTCCCGGTCGATCGCCATCGGGTCGGCGGCCGAAGCCGGCACGGTCGGGGTACGAGGGATGCGCACCGATCCGCACCGAGCATGCTCGGGCGGCGCGCCACCGTGGCGGCCATGGACTCGTCGTCGCCGACGTGCCCGCCGCAGGCGATGTGCGCGGTGGTGACCAACGCGAGCAGCGCGCGCTCCACCTCGATGCCCGTTCGCATCAGTCGCCTCGCCCACGTCGGCGTTGAGGTCGATGGTCCGTTTGGGCGACACGGGTTCACCCGGCCTCGAGGTGGTCCACCACCACTCCGTCGCGGTACACCACGCGCTGGTGACGCCGCGTCGGCACGCGGGCCCCGCCGATGACGGGGCCGGTCATGTTGAGCGGGTCTGCCCCGGCCACGACCACCTGCTCCCCGCCGGCGCCGCGACGGCGCACCGCCTGCAGCTCTTCGACGGCCTCGGGGAGGGCGTACTGCTCCCCCGAGAGTCCGGCGACGAAGCGGCCGCCGAGCGCAACCCCGCGCGCCTCGATCCGGCGCAAGCGCCCAGACCACCTCGCGCCAGGGCACCTTGAAGGACTCGCGGCCCCACAGCTCCCAGGCGACGACGCCCCAGCGCGGCCAGCAGCTGGTGGGCCACCGACTCGGCCAGCTCCTCGTTGCCCGGCGAGAGCACCCCGTCGTCGACCACTGGCGCGCCGAGCACCTCGGGCCCGGGCAGGAGCGACCACCGGCCCTCGCCGATGCCCGCTCCCGACCGGCGCCCGCGCGGCGGGCCAACCGGCCCGAGGGCCGCCGCACCGTCCGGGTCCGCCAACGGTCGCGGGCCGAGAGCAGCGAGCGCACGGCCGAGAACGCGTCGGCGGTCACCAGGCCGCGGGCGACCAGGTCCCAGAGCCCCTCGTCGACCTCGGCCGGGAGGCGGCCGGTGAGCGGCGCCAGCTCGGGGCGGAAGCAGGCGCCACGCACACGCAGCGCGGCCAGCACGTCGGCCGCGGCGCCGACGTCGGGCTCGGGCGCCGCCGTACCGGCCCGCACCGGCGCGCAGCATCGTCTCGAGGTCGTCTCGCACGACGAAGGCGAGCGGGGTGGCCGGCGAGGGCGTCGCCGCTGCGCCCGGTCCGCTCGGCCCGCGGGGTGAGGCGTCCCCAGACGACCTCGCCGGAGAGGCACAGCTCGTCGAGCCAGCGGGGGTCGTAGCCGACGACCCGGGCCGGCAGGATCTGCGCCTCCCACTCCGCCGCCGGCGCCTCGATGCCCTGCAGCTGCTCGAGCACCGCCAACAGCCCCGCCCGACCCTCCAGCCGGCTGTCCGGGCGTCGACGTGCTGCCAGCGCGTGAGGAAGCGCACGAAGTCAGCGATGGGCACCGGTTCGACCAGGCCGCGCCGCCGGCTGCGACTGGCGCGCGTGCAGGCGCACCAAGAGGTTGCGGGCGCACCAGCGACCGTCGGGCAGCTCGATGGCCGAGCCCTGGCCTCGAGGCGGGCCAGCGCGGTGCGCGCCCGGGCCACCGACAGCGGCGCGCCCATCGGGGCGCCCGGCGGGCAAGCGGCGTCGTCGCCGACCAGGTGCTCGACCGTGACCGGGCCCGGCCAGCTGCAGGTGGCCGGCCACACAGGCGGCGGCCGCGTCGTCGTCGCTGCCCAGAGCGCCGCGGCCTCGCCGGCGCTCGGTGGCCACCCAGCAGCCGTCGAGCAGGCTCGCCCGGCCGTCGGCGGCGAGCGCGTCGTACCAGCCGGCCCATTCGCGGAACCGGCCGGGCCGCCACCAGCGAGAGCAACAGGTCGTGCAACTCGTCGGGGTGGCGTGGGCGCGGGCGGACCTGGTCGAGCACCATCGCCACGGCGTCGGGGTCGAGCGTGGCCAGCTCGCCGGCGGGCACCGGGCAGCCCGTCGGGACCGAGCTCGCCCAGGCCGCGGCGCAGCGAAAGGGCCCGGGTCCGCCGCTCCTCGAGCGGCGCGTCGTCGAGATAGGTGTAGGGACGGCCGCTCAAGATGCGCGTGGGCGAACGGCGACGGCTCCGAGGACTCGACCGTATGCACCGCGATCGCGCCCGACTCGATCCGGGCCCACACCTCGACCAGCCCTTCGACGGAGAGCCCCTCGTGCAGGCAGTCGTCGACCGTCTGGCGGGCCAGCACGTGGTCGGGCACCGCCACCGGTCCGGCCGGGGCGTTCTCCTGACACGCCGCGAGTCCGGGCCACACGGCGGCCAGGAGGTCGTCGGCCTCCATCCGCTGGAGGTGGATGGGCCGGCGCTTGCCACCGCTCACGCGGGGCAGCACGAGCGCCCGATTGAGATTCCAGCGCCAGCGCGCCCCGAGCATCGGATGGGGCAGCACGGCCTGGGTCAGCACCTCGGGCGCCTTGGCGCTCGTCAGCATGGATTGGACCCGCGTCAGCGGGAAGCTGTGCTGGGGCCCGAGCGAGAGGACCACGGTGTCGTCGTCCGCCGCCGCCTGGAGCTCGAAGTCGAACGAGACGCAGAACCGCTTGCGCAGCGCCAGGCCGAGCGCGCGATTGATGCGGCCTCCAAAGGGGGCGTGGATGATCAGTTGCGATCCCTCGGTCTCGTCGAAGCAACGCTCGACCACGATGCGCTCGTTGGTCGGCAGGTGGCCGAGCGCCGCCAGACCGGCCGCGCAGTAGGCGACCACCTGCTGGGCCACCTCGGCGGACACCCCGGCGCGCTCGCGGACCAGGCGCCGGGCGCCCTCGCCGTCGGCGGCGTGGAGCAGCGGCTCGAGGGCGGAACGCAGATCACTCACGGCCTCGGAGAGCTCGGCCGTACGGGCCGGGGCCTCGCCCAGCCAGAAGGGGATCGTCGGGGGCAGGTCTCCGGCGTCGTGCACCCGGACCGTTCCCACCTCGACCTTGGCCACCCGCCACGAGTGGGTGCCCAGCAGGAAGATGTCCCCGGCCGTCGCCTCGACGGCGAAGTCCTCGTGCACGGAGCCGACCGTCACGCCATCGGGGTCGAGGACCACCCGGTAGTCACCCGTCTCGGGGATGGCGCCCCCGCCGGTGAGCGCGGCCAGCCGCGCGCCCCGGCGCGCCCGCAGCCGGCCGTTGACGGCATCGTGGTGCAGGTGTGCCCCTCGGCGGCCACGACCGGTCTCGATCCCCCAGCTCGCCAGCGCCACCACGTCGTCGAAATCCTCCGCGGGACAGCTCGGCGTAGGGGGCCGCCCGCCTGATGAGGGCCCACATCGCCTCGACGTCACGCTCGTCGGTGGAGGCCACCTCGGCCACGAGCTGCTGGGTCAGCACGTCGAGCGGGGCGACGGGCGGCTGGAGCAGGTCGAGGCGGCCCTCGCGCACGGCGACGAGCAGGGCGGTGCACTCGACCAGCTCGTCACGCGTCGTCGGGAAGAGGCGGCCGGCCGGCGTCCCGTCGCGCTGGTGGTTGGCCCGGCCGACCCGCTGGAGGAAGGTGCCGATGGCGCGGGGCGATCCGATCTGGCAGACCAGCTCGACCGGGCCGACGTCGATGCCCAGCTCGAGGGACGCCGTGGCCACGAGTGCCCGCAGATCGCCCGCCCGCAGTCGCGTCTCGACGATGCGACGTCGCGCCGCCGAGAGGCTGCCGTGGTGCGCGGCCACCGAGCAGCGACGGCGTCGACGTCGCACCGCCGTCGCGCCCGGGCTCGTCCTCGGCCAGCCGCTCGGCCAGCTGATGGGCGACCCGCTCGGCCATCTTGCGCGTGTTCACGAACACGAGCGTGGTGCGGTGGTGCCGGGTGTGCTCCGCGATGCGGTCGAGGATGTCCGACATCTGGCCGCCGCTCATCACCGCTTCGAGCTCGGTCGAGGGGAGCTCGATGGCCACCTCGAGGTCGCGGGCATGGCCACAGTCGACGATCACCGTCGCCGGACGCCCCTCGTGCGACGCCGGAGAGCAGCCGGGCCACCACGTCCAGCGGCCGCTGCGTGGCCGAGAGCCCGATGCGCTGGAGCCGGCCCCCGCTCTCGCTCACCAGCGCATCGAGCCGCTCGAGGCTCAGCGACAGGTGGCTGCCCCGCTTGTCGCGGGCGAGCGTGTGCACCTCGTCGACGATGACCGTTCGCACGCTCCGCAGCAGCGCGCGCGACGACGGCGCCGTCAGGAGCAGATAGAGGGACTCGGGCGTCGTGACCAGCAGATCGGGCGACTGCTTCCGCATCGCGGCCCGCTCGGCCGGCGGGGTGTCGCCGGTGCGGACGGCGATGCGCAGGCCGGGGTCGGGATAGCCCGAGCCGGGCCGCCTCCTCCCGGATCTCCGAGAGGGGGACGTGGAGGTTCTCGTGCACGTCGACGGCCAGGGCGCGCAGCGGGCGAGATGTAGAGCACCTCGGGGGCGCCCCCGGCCGCGCGCACCGGCCTCGGCTGCCCGGTAGGCGGCGTCGATCGCCACGAGGAACCCCGTCAGCGTCTTGCCCGAGCCGGTCGGCGAGGCCACCAGCACGTCCCGGCCCGTCGCGATGTGCGGGCCAGGCCGCGGCCTGCGGCGGGGTGGGGCCGGCCGGGAAGCGCCGGGCGAACCAGCTCGCCACGGCGGGGTGGAAGAGGGACTCGGGCGAGGCGTCGGGCACGGTCCCATTCCACCAGGAAGTAGTGACCGCCACGAACGCGGGTGCCGCCGGCACCGCTCAGGCGGGGAACGGGCGGCGGCCCCAGCAGGAGACCATGGGCGGCTGGGCCAGGTCGAGCTCCCCCGCCGCCACGGTGGCCAGGTGCTGGGCGATCTCGGCCGCGGTGGCGATTCCGTGATCGAGCAACTGATCACGGATCAAGGTGACCGTGGCGATCTCGAGCTGGTTGCACGCGGGATCGCTCACCGGGAAGAAGGCCTCGGCGGCCACGTCCACCAGCCCCGCCGCCCGGAGCCGGCGGGGGAGCGAGCGACCGTAGGCCAGGTCGACCCCGCGCTCGGCCAGCAGCGAGCGGAAGCCGCGGCGCAGGCGGTTGGCCAGCACTTCTTCGGGTCCCGTCTCCTCCAAGCAGCTGAGCGGCTGCAGCGCCGGGTCGGCGTCCTCCACCAGGAGCACGCCGCCGGGACGGAGGGCCGCCACCATGTTGGCCAGCGCGGCGTCGCGCTCGGGGACGTGGACCAGGACCAGACGGGCGTGGACCAGGTCGAACGGCCCGCCCGGGGGCGGCTCGGCGGCGACGTCGTGCTCGAGGATCTCGACGTTGGGCGCGGCCGCACCGGCGGCCCAGGACACGTCGATGTCGCTGGCCGTCACCTGCCCGGACGGACCCACCCGCGCCGCCAGATGGCCCACCACCGTCGTCCCGCCGGCCCCCACCTCCCAGCAGCGCCAGCCGGGAGCCAGCCCGAGTCCGTCGAGATGCCGGAACGTAGAGGGGTCGAACAGGGTGGCGAAGGCCGTGAAGCGGTCCATCGCCTCGGGCGCCTCGTTGGTGAGGAGGTAGCGGTCGCCGGTCACGGCAAGGCGGAAGGTGCCGGCGCCAGGTCCAGCGGGGAGCCGGCGTCGCGGTCGAGGACGTCGGCCACCTCGCGCGTCCCTCGTCGATGAGGGTCGCCGTGGCCGAGAAGTCGCGGTACTGGCCCGACGGTTCGCCACCGCCGCTGAAGACGATCACCTCCACGCCGGGCGGCAGTGCGGCCAGCTCCCGGACGAAGCGGGCGTGGACGGCGACGAAGAACGCGGTCAGCGCCGCTTCGGCCGGACGCCTCGGCGGCAGGCGGGTGGTAGTGCAGCGGGCCGCACAGCAGCACGTAGATGCGGTCGCACCCGGCGGCGAGGGCGCGGCTGATCGGCACGTTGTTGACCACGCCGCCGTCGACGAGCACGTCGCCGTCGATCGTGACGGGCGGGAAGATGGACGGGATGGCCGAGGAGGCCAGGATGGCCTCGACGGCCGGGCCGTGGGTGATCCAGCGCTCCCGGCCGTCGGTCAGCGACGTGGTCACCACCTCGACGGGGATGGCGGCGTCCTCGAGGTTCTCGTAGTCGATGCCCGACTTCGATGATGGCGCGCAGGCCCGTGTTGGCGTGCACCGACGCGCGCTTCTGCAAGAAGGCCCAGGGGCCGTCGAAGGCGCCCCGGGGGAAGATGTCGGTGCCCTTGACCTGGCGCCAGACGCTCGGCCATGCGCTCGACGCCGTCGAGCGTCGGGATCCCCGGCGTAGGACGCGCCGTTGATGGCGCCGACCGACGCGCCGAAGACACGGTCGGCGCGGATGCCGCGCCGGATGAGCTCCTCGAGCATGCCCACCTGCACCGCGCCGCGGCTGCCGCCGCCGGCCAGCACGAAGGCCGTGCGTCGCGGGGAGCCGGCGGGGCCGTTGCGTCCGTCCGTCGTCTGGCGCCGCCGCGCCCCAGCGGGCGCGGACCCGCTCGGTCCAGGTGGCCGGCGCGGGCGCCCTCGGTCGGGGCGACGCCGCTCACGGACGGCCCGCGGTGGCGGTCGCGGTGGCGGTCCCGGCCCCGCCGGCCTCCTGGCGCTGCCGCCACGCCTTCGCACCCGGCGATGTCGTGGCGCACCGCCCACATGACCACGATCACGACGAGCACGATCATCGCGACGACGAAGATCGCCGAAGATCGCGAAGAAGGCGGCGTCGATGGCCGGACGCCACCGGGACCAGGGCGGGTGCCATGCACTCCTCAGGGTAGAGCCCGGTGCCCACGAGGTGTCACACCCCGTGGGCACACTGCGGCGATGGTCCTCGTTGCCCCACCCCCACTGCGCCGATCTGCCTCGCCCGGGGCCGCGGCGGCGGACGGCGGCCGGGAGCGTCCTGGCGCTGTTACGGGGCGACGCCTCGGCCCGGCCACACTTCGACCCCGGCCTGGCCGGAGGACTGCGGGCGTGGCTCGAGGACGCCGCCTACGAGGTGGTCGCCGTCCGGGGCGAGCACGCCGCCCCGCTCGTCCTCGGCTCGCGCCAGCTGCTCGGCTCGGCGACGGAGCCCGACGGCGCTGAGCACCTGTCCGACGACGCGGTCCTGTCCCGCCTCGTGCACGCACTGTTCCGCCAGCTCGTGCACGCGGGCGACATCGACGTACCCGCTGGGCGACGCACTCGAGGCGCTGCGCGTCGGTGAGGGCGGACCCGTGGTACGCCACGTGGAGTCACTGCCGTCCCCGGTACGGGCCGCCCTGTCGGAGACCGTGGCCGCGCACGCGCGCGAACCTGCTGGACCACGTGCCGAGGTTCGCCCCGGGGTGGATGCCACGGACCGACGACCGCGTCGCCACTCCGCTCGCCGGCGGTCGGGTGGTGCTGCACGGCGTCTTCGACCTGCTCGTCGGTCTGCCGCGGCCCGGTACGGCGTCGCTGTGTGCGCTCGGAGTGTCCACCGGCAGGCCCTGGGCCTGGCAGCGGCGGTCGCTGCACTATCTGGCGCTGCTCGAGACCCTGCGCAGCGGTACTCCCCCGTTCCGCCTGGCCCTGCTCGAATCGGCCACGGGCCGCTACGGCGTCGAGGACGTGCGCGAGGAGCACCTGCGAGCCATTGCCTCCCACATCGTTGCGTGGCTCGCCCACGGCGGCGCCACCGATGAATGAGCGGCTCACCGGAGAGCTGGTGGCGCCGCTGGGGGACGTCGACACCGGATCGTGGCACGCGGCGCTTGTCGCGGCGAAGGCGATGCTCGCCGATCTGGCCGTGCGGCGGGCCGGGACGGGCCCCTTTCGGATCACCGACCACGACGTCCGCGTTGCGCTCCGTTGTGATGCCGGCGATCCGTCCGACGAGCCCTTCGCCTGGTCCAGCCGCACGGCGCGGCGCGCCCTCGGCCTGGCGGCCGTGCGCCTGCTCGTGGCCGGCCGCGCCCGCTCGCCCGTCGAAGCCGTGCGCGGCGCGGCTGGACGAGTCGTCGCGCTGGGTGCGCGACGGCAGCTCGTGCGCCTCACAGCTCGACCGCTGGCTCGCCGGGCTCTCCCGGGCAGGCCGGGCGGGCGTCGGAGCGCGAGGCGGTGACGTGGGCGACCCGCCTGTGGTGCGCGCTCGACTGGACCGCCTTCTCCGCGGCACCCGTCATCGGCCGCGACCGCTGGTGGGACAGCCCCCACTCGGCCCTCCTCGCCCTGCGCGGCCGGGCCGACGTGCGCACGGAGCGTTCCCACCTGGTCGTGCTGTCCGGGCCGCGCCGCAGCTCGGTGCGCGCCGAGCTCGCGCTCGTGACCCTCGTCGAGTCCCTGCGCGCCCGCAGCGGCGCCGTGCCGGGGCGGGTGGTCGGGTGGTGGCCCGATTCCGGCCACCTGGTCCGGGTCGATCCGGAGCCCGCGGTGCTCACCCTGGGTGCCGAGGCCGTTTCCCTGGTGCTGGCCGGCGCTGGCGCACCGGTCCGCTCCGCTGCTTAAGCGGCAGTCCCGGCGTCCTCTAACGTTGGACCCCCCATGGGAACGCGCGAGGACATCAGGAACGTGGCCATCGTGGCCCACGTCGACCACGGCAAGACGACCCTCGTCGACGCCCTGCTGCGGCAGACCGGCGCGTTCGGCGCCCACCAGGAGATGACCGACCGGGTCATGGACTCGGGGGACCTCGAGCGGGAGAAGGGCATCACCATCCTGGCCAAGAACACGGCCGTGCGCTGGGGCGGGGTGAAGTTCAACATCGTCGACACGCCGGGGCACGCCGACTTCGGGGGCGAGGTCGAGCGGGGGCTGACCATGGTCGACGGCGTGCTGCTCCTCGTCGACGCCTCGGAGGGCCCGCTGCCCCAGACCCGCTTCGTGCTGCGCAAGGCGCTCGAGGCCCGGCTGCCCGTCGTGCTGGTGGTGAACAAGGTCGACCGGGCCGACGCCCGCATCGCCGAGGTCGTGCACCAGGTCGAGGAGCTGTTCTTGGACCTCGACGCCGACGAGGACCAGATCGACTTCCCGATCCTCTACGCCAACGCCAGGGCGGGCTGGGTCAGCACCGAGCCCGGAGTCGAAGGGGCTGAACGTCGAGCCGCTGTTCCGGGCCATCATCGAGCACGTCCCGGCCCCCACCTTCGACGAGGCGATGCCCACCCAGGCGCTGGTCTGCAACCTCTCGGCCTCCCCCTACGTCGGCCGGCTCGCCATCTGCCGGGTGCACAACGGCACGCTGACCAAGGGCGGCCTGGTCGGCTGGTGCCGCCTCGACGGGACGGTGGAGAAGGCCAAGGTCACCGAGCTCTACGTCACCGAGGCGCTCGAGCAGGTGCCGGCGGAGCAGGCCGGCCCCGGCGAGATCGTCTCGGTGGCCGGCCTGGCCGAGGTCACCATCGGCGAGACGCTGGCCGACCCCGACCAACCGGTGCCGCTGCCCGCCATCACCGTCGACGAGCCCAGCCTGGCCATGACCATCGGCATCAACACGTCGCCGCTGTCGGGTGCGAACGGGACCAAGCTGACGGCGCGGCTGCTCAAGTCCCGCCTGGACGCCGAGCTCGTCGGCAACGTCGCCATCCGGGTGGGCCCGACCGAGCGGCCCGACATGTGGGAGGTGCTCGGGCGGGGCGAGCTGCAGCTGGCGGTGCTGGTCGAGACCATGCGACGCGAGGGCTTCGAGCTGACGGTCGGCAAGCCCCAGGTGGTCACCCGGGAGATCGACGGCCGGGTGCACGAGCCGGTGGAGCGGGTCAGTGTCGACGTCCCCGACGAGTATCTCGGCGTCGTGACCCAGCTGCTGGCCCTGCGCAAGGGCACCATGCTCGAGATGGTCAACCACGGGACCGGCTGGGTCCGGCTCGACTACCGGGTGCCGGCGCGGGGGCTGATCGGCTTCCGCACCGAGTTCCTGACCGAGACCCGGGGGACGGGCATCCTCCACCACGTCTTCGACGGGTGGGAGCCCTGGCACGGCGAGCTGCGCACCCGGCGCAACGGGTCCATGGTGGCCGACCGGCGCGGCGTGACGACCACGTTCGCCCTGATGAACCTCCAGGAGCGGGGTACCTTGATCGTGGGCCCGTCCGAAGAGGTCTACGAGGGGATGATCGTGGGTGAGAACGCCCGGGCGGAGGAGATGGACGTCAACCCGACCAAGGAGAAGAAGCTCGACCAACATGCGCTCGTCGACGGCCGAGGAGTTCGAGCGGCTGACGCCGGCGATGGCCTTCTCGCTCGAGCACGCGCTCGAGTTCATCGCCGAGGACGAGTGCGTCGAGGTGACGCCGAAGGTGGTGCGCCTCCGCAAGGTGGTCCTGGACCAGGCGACGCGGGGCCGGTTGCGCAGCCGGGCCCGGGACGCCCGGGACCAGGCCCCGCGGGGCTAGGGAGACACGGGGCGACGTGGGCGCTCGAGGAACCGTGAGGAACGAGGGCTTCGACCACATGACGGTGGTCGTCACCGACCTCGGTGCGGCGCGTCGCTTCTTCGGGCTGCTCGGCTTCGTCGAACGCCTCGCGGTGGTGGCCTCGGGCGAGGAGATCGCCCGCTACATGGGCATCCCGGACTGGGAGGCCGACCACGTGACCATGGTGCTGGAGGGCTCGCCGGTCCACCAGGAGGTCCAGCTCCTCTTCTTCCACCGTCCCGCGGCGGCCGTCGACGGCGGGGCCGGCACATTGACCCGGACCGGCTTCAACCACGTCTGCTTCCGGGTCAGCGACCTCGACGCGATGCTGGCCCACCTCGCCGAGCACGGCATTCGGCCGCGCAACGACGTCTTCGCGTTCCACGAACGGCGACTGGTGTTCCTCGACGGGCCCGGGGTCGTGGTCGAGCTGGCCGAGTGGACGAAGGAGTAAGCCGGCCAGGGCAGTGACCTAGCATGAGCCGCCGGGAGGGATGGCAGAGCGGACGAATGCACAGCTCTTGAAAAGCTGCGAGGTGCAAGCCTCCGTGGGTTCGAATCCCACTCCCTCCGCTCGGGCCGCGATCACGAGGGCGGTCGCAGGAGCAGCGTGAGGCTTTCCTCGAGCCAGCGCTGAAAGCGCGCCGCGGTCCAGCCCCGCCGCCACGTGAGGTACGCGTCGGTCTCGGGATTCGCACGCGCCAACACCGTTTCGGCCCGCCTCGGCAACGGACAACCCGGGCCGCAGGGGAGACGAGGAAACCCGGTCCATCACCCTCTGCAGCGACAGAAGTGGGTTTGAAAGCTGTCTTCGGCTCTCCGCGCCCTCGTCGCGTGACGTTCACCAAATGATCACCGGGAGTACATTCGCCTCGACTTCGGAGCGTGGTACAAGGCAAGGTGGCTTGTCGGCGGTTCGACCTCGGGCGGTTCTCCCTAAGCCTGGCGGTGGCGACCGTAGTCCTCATGTCGACGGCGGAGACGGCCTCGGCCCAGGGCGCGGTCGCAGGCGCCACCTCGGCACATGACCCCGGCCCTGGTGCTGGTGCCGTCTTCTCGTGTGACCGCGTGTTCTGGGGAGGTCGTTCTGGGTCATTGGTGAGCACGACGTCCGCCGGACCGAGCGGGAGCACCGTGGCTCCGGGCCAGACGATCACCGTGACCATCACCTGGAACCCGAGGGACTTCTGGGAGAGGCTCCCCTTCGAGACGCACGATTGCGTCGCGATCGGGTCCAGGATCTGGCGGACGTTGAGCCAGGAGCACCAGCTGGATCCCTCCGCAGGCACGGACCAATTCAGCTTCGTCGTGCCCCGGGACGGGACCGGGGGAAATCAGGTGTGCGAGTGGGCGACCGTCTCGGGGCTCTTTGCAAAGACCGAGCAGAGCCGCGACCTCTGCTACGTCGTGATGGGCGCAGAGACCCCCGAGGTTCCCCAGCCGCTGATGCTTCCCATCGCGGCCCTCGGGCTGATGGGTGGGAGCGGGCTCTGGGTCGTCCGCCGCCGGCGGCAACGAGTTCGTGCCTGAGGACCGCCGTCGGAGGACGCCGCCTACTCCCAATCGAGGAAGCGGCGTCGCTTCGGCCTGTCGCCAGCAGCATCCTTGGGTTCTCTGAGCGTCTGGGGGTTGTACGCCCTGAGCCACTCGACCAACTCGCTCGTGTTCTCGAGCGTCACGTCGCGGTCTTCTTCGACCACGTAGACGCTGATCGACTTCCCGTCTGTCCCGACACTGAGCTCGGCCTGGCCACCGGATCCGTAGGCCCAGACAGGTGGGAGGCCGGGGGTGGCCATCGCCTGCAGCTTCCAACCGGGCCGACGTTTCAACAGCTCGTCAACTTCAGCCCGGAGGTCGTCCTCGTCAGCCGGCATGCTCACCTCGGTCGTGGCCACGGTTCGAGCCCATGCGCCCGTCCGAAGAGGATCGTCCAAGTTCGGCGGTCCCGTCCACTGCCGCGGGGTGCCCGACCCGCGGCGACCGCTGCGGGCGCCGACTGCGCCGACTCGACCGGCCCGGAGCTCCACCCCGTGCCGTTGCCGCCTTGCCCATCCGGATCCCCGGCTCTCCGGCCACTCGGATCGGTCAGCGCGCAGCCGCCAATGCCTCCGCCCGTCGCAGCAGGCCCGCTCCGTCGATGTCGGCGCAGACCCGGGCGAAGTCGCTCGTGGGCCCCAGCCAGCGCAGGTCCTCCACCCGCCCGAGGAGGGAGCGGTCCACCCGCAGCGTCGCCAGATCCTTGAACAAGAGGGCCTGGGCCCGACTGGCTGCCAGCACGCCCGCCAGCTTGGGCGCGCCCCGCACGCTGACGTCCCAGGCGGCGGGGTCGGGCGGGATGTTCTCGAGGTGGCCCCAGCGGGCCAGGACGGCCGCGGCCGACTTCGCTCCCCATCCCGCCAGTCCGGGAAAACCGTCCGCGCTGTCGCCGACCAGGGCGAGGTAGTCAGGGATGGACGCCGGGCCGACGCCGAACTTGGCCACGACGCCGTCCTCGTCGATCACCACGTTCTTCCGCCGGTCCAACTGCACGACGTGGCCGTCGCGGACACATTGCCCGAGGTCCTTGTCGGGCGTGCAGATGACGACCTGCTCGACGTCGGCCTCGTCGTCGGCCACCGCGGCGGCGCTCGCCAAGGCGTCGTCCGCCTCGAGGCCGACCATCGGCCACACGAGCACCCCGAGAGCGACCAGGGCTTCCTCGAGGGGCCAGGCCTGCGACCACAGGTCGGGGTCGATGCCGGCGCCCGTCTTGTAGCCGGGCCACAGGTCGTTGCGAAACGACTCGATGACGTGATCGGTGGCCACCCCGACGTGGGTGGCCCCCTCACCGAGCAGCTGCAGGACGGATCCGACCACACCCCGGACGGCGGCCACCTCCCGCCCGGCAGCGTTGCGGTGGGGCGGTGCGCCGAAGAAGTGGCGGAACAGCTCGTAGGTCCCGTCGACCAGGTGCACCTTCATGACGAGCGCGAGTCTGTCATTTCGACACGATGGCATCCTCGAGACGATGGCCGTATGCCCTTCGAGCTATTCGGCCAGCGCCGCGACGGCCTCCAGCTCGACGAGCTGGCCGGGATAGCCCAGGACGGTGACACCGACCAGGGTGCTCGGAGGTTCGTGCGCCCCGAAGTGACGGTGCACGACGTCCCAGGCCGCCGTGAGATCCGACCGGTCGCTGCTGGCGACGTACACCGTGGTCTTGACGACGTCGTCGAGGCGGGCTCCGGCCGCGTACAGGGCGCGTCGGAGATTGTCCATCGCCTGATCCGCCTGGGCCCGGACGTCGCCGGGCGCGACGGTCGCCGCCGACCCGTCGAGAGGGCAGGCGCCGGCCGTGAAGACGCAGAGCGCGGCGACCTCTCGTCGTGGCCGCGTGTGCGTAAGGAACGCCGGCTGCAAGGTCCGCCGGCCGCAACAGCTCCACCGGGGTTGGCTCCGTCATGGCGCCAGAGCCTGTCACACCGGCGCGATAGACCGGCCCCTCGAAGCAGAGACACATGTCCGAACCCCGCCGGACAACCCGGCGCTCCACCCTTAGGGTGGGAATAGCGAGCGGCCGACCGAGGTTGGCCATCGCGGGTGGGGGAAGACCGATCGACCGCCGCGTGCAAAGGGAGACCCCATGTCCGCAAGCCGCAAGGGAACCAGCACCGTCGTCGAGCTCGAGCCCGGTCGGGCCGTGCCGGCGTGGGTCGTGCTCGGCATCGTGTGCATCGGCCAGTTCATGGTGGTGCTCGACGCGTCCATCGTCAACGTCGCTCTCCCGTCGATCCAGCGTGACCTGCACTTCAGCTCGACGAATCTCCAGTGGATCATCAACGCCTACACCCTGACCTTCGCCGGGTTCCTGCTTCTCGGCGGCCGCGCGGCCGACCTGTTCGGCCGCCGGAGGATCTTCATGGTGGGCCTGGCGGTGTTCACCGTCTCCAGCCTGCTCGGGGGCCTGGCTCAGAACGAGGCCTGGCTGATCGGTGCCCGGGCCCTGCAGGGACTCGGGGCCGCCATCCTCGCCCCGGCGACCTTGACGATTTTGACCTCGACGTTCGCCGAGGGCCCGGCCCGGGCCAGGGCACTGGGGGTGTGGAGCGCCGTCTCGGCCGCCGGCGCTTCGGCCGGTGCGCTCTTCGGCGGGATCCTGACCGATTTCCTGAGCTGGCGCTGGATCCTGTTCGTCAACGTGCCCGTCGGAGCCGTCGCACTGATCGCGGCCCGCCGTGACCTCCCCGAGTCGAGGGCCGAGATGGCGCACCGTCACCTCGACCTCGCCGGGGCGATCACCGTGACGGCGGGCCTCGTGGCGCTGGTGTTCGCCCTCGTGCGCACCGAGACCTACTCGTGGGGGTCGGCCCAGGTCTTGATGCCGCTCGCGTTGGCCGTGGTGCTCCTCGCGGTCTTCCTCGTCCTGCAGGCCCGCTTCTCGAAGGCTCCGCTCGTCCCGCTGCGCATCTTCCGGTCGCGCTCGGTCTCCGGAGGCAACGCAGTGATGCTGATGATGTTCGGCGCCCTATTCGGGTCCTGGTACTTCGAGACGCTCTACATGCAGCACGTGCTCGGCTACAGCCCGCTCCAAGCGGGGCTCGCGTTCCTGCCTCAGACTCTCTTGATCGCCGCCGGGGCGCAGGTCACGTCGCGACTGGTGCCCAGATTCGGCCCGAGGCTGCTCATCCTCGTCGGCACGCTGGTGGCGGCGGCCGGGTTGGCGTGGCTGGCCCAGATCACGACCGGCAGCACGTTCGTGACCGACCTCCTCGGGCCGTACGTGCTCATCGGTCTGGGCATGGGACTGGCCGTGACACCGATCGCCGTGGCGGGAACGGCGGGAGTGCCCCGGGAGGAGGCGGGACTCGCCTCCGGGTTGCTCAACACGTCGCGCACCGTGGGTGCGTCCATCGGCCTGGCGGCGCTCGCCACAGTCGCGGCCAACCGCACCTCGGGTGTGCTGGCTGGCGTGGCGGCCACCCCGGCCCACACGGCGGCGGCTCTCACCGACGGCTATGCGCTCGCCTTCTCGGTCGCGGCCGTCGTGCTGGTGGCGACCGCCGCGGTGGCCCTGGCCACGCTCCCCTCGCTGCGACGGCTCAATGTGCCGGTCAGGGCCAGTCAACCGGTTCCCGTCCCCGCGCTCGAGTTCGAAGAGGCCTAGGAGCCAACCGTCCCGGGTCTCAGGTGGCCGGTCCGCCGGCGGGGGACTTGGCATTGATGGCGTCGATGATCATGGCCACGGCGTCGTGCAATCCACCTTCCGTGTGGACGTCGAGGAGGCTGATGGCGTGCTCGATCTTCCGCCGGGCGTCTTCGACGTCCTCGAAGGTCTTGGCGGCCCGTGCGTCCGCGGCGCGTGACTGGATGTTCTGGCCGACGATGATGATCGGCAGGAGAATGAGCTGGAGGAACTCCGAGCTGATCCAGAGCACCAACACCGTGCCGCTGTGCGCCTTGATCGTCGACGGCAGGGAGTAGAACGCGATGAGCGCGAAGACGTACGCCGCCCACATCGTGCCGACCAGCAGGGTGATCCTGAGACCCACGGCGGCGTTGAACCGTTGCACGGCCGTGTCCATCTTCATGTAGCGGTGCGTGCGGGCGTAGACGGGAATCCCGTCCTTGGTGTAGCCGTGCTTCGGCGGCGGCAAGGCCGTGTTGGTGGTGGTCGTCATCCCAGTCTCCAGTGTCTTCAGGTCCGGGAATTTCACACGCGGGGATCAGCCGGAGCGCGATGCGTTCGCCCAAGCGCTCATTCGGCGCGCAGCATGAGCGCGGTCGGCGTGTCGGCGGCGAGGCGCCCCGGCAGCGCGGCAATGAGGTTGGCCAGCACGACCGCTCCCACGCCGACGACGACGATCGTCAGCGCCGGCACGAAGGGCTCCGCCACCGCGTCGATCTGGTGGGCGAACACGTCCCACAGGGCGCGGCCCGCAACGATCCCGATCGGGACACCGACCACGGTCCCGATGCCCACGGCCACGCTGGCCTGCCAGGCCACCGTTGCGGCCAATTGCCGACGGGTGAAGCCCAGGGTCTTGAGCAGCGCCAGGTCGCGCCGTCTCCGGCGGACCGACGCGAGGAGCGTGAGGCAGAGCGCGGTGACGGCTCCGGCGGCCAGCCCGAGGCCCAGGATGGCCGGGATGGTCCCCATGGACCGGTAGTTGATGATCTCGGCCGGGCGCTGCACGGAGAGCACGCTCACGCCGTAGTTGGTGGGGGTCGTCAACTGGTGGGCGATCTTTCGCAACCCAGCCAACGACGCCGCCCGGTTGCTCCCGCTCCGCAACCGCACGAGGATGGCGCTCGGGCCGTAGGGCGTCACGTCGTTGACGTTCGACACGGAGTTGGGGATCAGGGACGCGGGCACGAGGACGCCGGTCCCCATGGACGGGTGCGTCGCCCCCACCTGGATCCCGATCGTCGGCATCGTCGCCGTGCCGACGATCACCAAGCTCTTCGTCTCGGACGGAGTGATGCGGACGCGCACCGTGTCACCGATCCGCGCGTGGAGCGAGGCGAGGGTCTGCCCTCCGACCACCACCTGGTCGGGCGCCTCGAGGCCGTGTCCCGACAGGATCGGGGGCGCCACGGCCGCCCCCGGGCGTTGGCCGATGTCGGGCACGAGCCGGCCGTCGACGCTCGCCTCGCCCCCGAAGACGACCGACGACCAGGCCGCCACCGACCGATCCCGATTCAGCAGCGTGGCCGCGGCGCGCGCGGGCACGGGGGCGATGCCGCCACCACCGGTCAGCTCGTAATCCCAATTCCATCCGTAGAGGTTGGGATGGGACACGAGAGCGTCGAGGCTGGCCCCGAAGGTGACCGTCGCCACGACGACGATGACGGCGATCAGTGTGCCCACGATGGCCGAGCGCACCGGTACGGTGCTGCGGCCGCCACCGGAATCGACGGCGAAGCGGATGCCCTCCACCGAGGGGGCCGGAAGCCCGGCGTTCACGGCCGCTCGTACCATCGGGGACACCCGGGCGGGCCGTACCCCCGAGGAGACCCGGTGCGGGGCCCGGAGGACCGCGAGGACGACGGCGACGACGCCGAGGATGACGACGAACGCGGCGAACCCGGACCCGAGCACCGTCCAGTCGAAGGCAAGGCCGCGATCGGGGTAGACCGGGCGCACGATACCGAGCGGCGCCAAGGGCGACAGTGCCACGGCGACCCCGACGGCGAGAGCGGAGCCCACGAGGACCGCCAGCAAGAGCCCGATGACGCCGTCGAGCACGATGGCCGCCGGGGCCGCACCGAGGGCGCGCAGCGTCTGCTGCTCGTCACCGCGCAGTCGAAGCTGGCGACCGACGGCCTGACCGGCGATGAGGAGGGTCGCCAGGGCGGCGATCCCACCGAACACCGCCAGCGCGATCGACTCGGGCAGGATGGCGCGCTCGGCGACGGACACGTCGGGCTGGACTGCGAACAGCACCGTTCCCAAGGCCTGTGCCGCGGCCGTGTGGTCGATCTCGGCCTCCACCCGTGGGACATCGCGATTTCCGTGGGCCAGCTGGAGGTAGGTCATGACGTTCGCGACGCAGCAGTCGAGGAGCTGCCGGGTCAGGGCTGGTGAGTAGACGATGTTGGCGGTACCGGTGAGACCGAGCGAGTCGACCACGACCTGGTTGTTGAAGTCGACGAGACCGACGACTCTCATGACCATCGTCCGGTAGGGCTTGACCTTGAAGCTCGCGCTGGTGCCGTAGCCGGGCAGAATCGTCTGGTCGTTGGTGTAGAAGCCGATCGGCATGGTGTCGCCGACGTGCCGGTCGAGGAGCTGCGCGACGATGGTCGAGAGGTCGATCTCGTCGGCGTGGTCCGGATCGACGAGCCTGCCCTCGACGGCGGTGGCACGATCCTGGCGCGAGAACTCGCCGTCGAGGCTGCCGAAGTTGTTGAGCGTGCTGAGACCGAGCGTTTGGGCTCCCGCGGGGGCGCCTCTCGGGTAGCCGTCCGGGCCGAGGGGCTGCGCGTTCAGGCCGTACGCATTGGCGACATGGGACACCAGCGGGAGACGCGCGACCAGGTGCGCGCCGGCCAGGCTCGCGCCGGCGCTGTTCGGCTGCCCCGGTTGCCAGCCGCCCGTCCCCAGCGTCAGGTTCGAGGGATTCGTGCTGGCCAGGAAGACCGGGAACGCCGCCTGGGTGCGTCGTGCCGCCGCGATCGAGCCCAGCGCCACGCCACCGAGAAGTCCGACCAGCACCACGATCGTGAGGTAACCCTTCCACCGCTGCGCCAGCGCCGTCCGGAACCGGTATCTCGCCAGGCCGGACGTCGCGGCACTCACCATTTCACCCTTCGCACCAGGAGACTTCTCTTGGCCTCTGCCACTCCATTGTCCACGCCGCCGACCACTCCCTGCAGGGTGCTGGCCACTGGACCGCGGTCGTGGCAGCACGACCGTCGACGACGTGCTCAGGCCGGGGGTTCCTCGATCTGCTCCATGAACTCGAGGCGGATCCCCCCGGGCGCCTCCACGAACGCGATCCGACGGGTGCCGAAGGTGCCGCTGACGATGCGTGGTCCCCACAAGACCTCGTGGTGGGCCAGTTCGGCATCGAGGTCGTCGACGAACAGGGCGGGATGAAGAAACCCCTCGGGCGGCAGTGCGCAGGCCGCCTCGTAGATGGCCTGCGTGAAGAGGGTCAGGGCCAACGCACCGAGCCGGACGTCGGCCCGCCGGCCGTTCTCCCACTCGATCGGTTCCGACACCGTGGCACCGGCGGCCTCGTACCACGCACAGGCGGCTTCGAGGTCGACGACCTTGATCGCCAGGTTGGCCAGGCCGGTGACGGCCATCAGTGCAAGGGGGTGCCGTACAAGGAGCCGAGGTCCTCGGCGATGAGCTCGAGCCGCACCCCGTCGGGATCGGCGAAGTACAACGAGACCTCGCTCTCGACCTGCGTGGGAACACCCGCCTCCTCGAGGCGGGTGCGGGCGGCCTCCCACTGTGCCCGGTCGACGGAGATGGCGAGATGGTGGAACCCCCCCAGCACCTCGGCGTAGGGACCGAGGCCGAGTCCGGGGAAGTCGAAGAAGGCCAGCGTGTTGTCGTGGCCCAGGTCGAAGAACAGGTGGGTCGACCCCTTGTAGTCCCGGTTCTCGAAGAGCTCGACGAGCGGGAAGCCCAGCAGACCTTGGTAGAAGCGGATGGTCCGCTCCACGTCCGAGCACAACAGGGCCAGATGGTGCACGCCACGGGCCGTCGACTTCGGCCGCCGCGCCGCGTGCTGGAGGTACGTGGCCCGCAGGCGTTCCCGCTCGGCGGCCACCGCCTCGAGGTCGATGGTCACAGGCCGAGCAGCCAGCCGGCGTTGGCTCCCAAGATGTTCGCCCGAGCCGGGTCGGCCAGGCCGGCCGCCGCGCGCTCGGCCGCCGCCGTAGGGTCGGCGACGCCCTCGGCGTGGGGCCAGTCGCTCCCGATCATGAACGTGTCGTCGCCCACCTTGGGCACGAGGCGGTTCGGCATCTCGTAGGGCAGGGCGGCCACCCGCACCTGCCGCAAGAAGTATTCCGACGGGCGGTCGGCCAGCTTGCGGTACGGCTCACCGTGCCGCTGGGTGTAGAAGTCCGACGCCCCGTCGATGTGGAGGAGGAAGCTCGGCACCCAGCTGGCCGTCAGCTCGACGACCCCGATCCGCAGGCGGGGGAAGCGCTCGAGCACCCCGTGCAAGATGAGGTTGGCCAACGCGACGGCCGGAGCCAAGTACAAGAAGATGGAGTCGAACAGCTGCTCGCCGTCCTCTTGTTCGCCCTCCCGCCAGGCAGGATGCAGCGGGCTCTCGAAGTCCGAGACGTGGAACACCGGCGCGACGCCCTGGTCGCTGCAGGCCGCCCACACCGGGTCGAAGTCAGCGTGCGACAGCGGCTTCCCGTCCACCGGCGCCGGAGCGATCATGGCCAGCCGGACCCCCTGTGCGCGGACCCGCGCGATCTCCTCCACCGCCCATGCCGGGTCGTGCAACAGCACGTGGGCCACGCCGAACAGTCGGCCGTCACCCTCGCCGCACACGTCGGCCACGAAGCGGTTGTAGGCCCGGGCATTGGCCCGCTGGGCCACGCGGTCCGAGGCCAGCCGCTGCTCCCAGAGCAGCCCGTAGTTCGGGAACATGACGGCGCCGTCCAAGCCGAAGTGGTCCAGGGTCTCGAGGCGCGCCCCGGCGCCGCGATAGGAGTCGGGCACCAGATCCTCGAATGACGCCCGCGCCCGCTCGCCCCGCAGGCGGCGGAGCCGGTCCTGTCCGATCAGCATGGAGCGCTCCGGAATGGGCACCTCGATCGGGGTGAGTCGGGTGCCCCGCCAGGTCAGCCAGGGCCACCCGGCATCGTCGTCGGCGATGGAGAGCGCATCCGGCCGCCGCGCCGGGTCGATGTGCTCGGACCAGGTCGTCCTCGACTCGAAGAGATGCTGGTCGACGTCGATGGTCTGCAGCGTCATGGTCCCTCCCGGCGCACAGTACCAGCGGCCCCGACCCGCCGCTTTCCTCCGGGGTCCCTCCTCCTCGCCCGAGCTCGCTAGCCGATGGAGGATCGGAGCTCGCGCAGCCAGTCGTCCGCGGCCTGCCACGCAGCATCGGCCTGCCGCCGCTGCTCGGGTCCGTGCTCCCCACCGGCGGGGTACGAGCCCAGGAACTTCACCCCGGCCAGGCTGGCGTGGAGGTCGCGCAGGCAATCGGCCACCACCTCGTCACCGACATGGCCCGAGAGGTCGATCACGAAGCAGTAGTCGCCCAATCCCTGCTTGGTCGGCCGCGACTCGAGCTTGGTCAGGTTGATGTTGCGAGCCGCGAACTGGCCCAGGATGCCGTGCAGGCTGCCCGGGTGGTCGGCCCGCTGGAAGCAGACGATGCTCGTCTTGTCGTGCCCGGTCGGCTTGGGGATCCGTGTCTTGGCCACGAGCACGAACCGGGTCTGGTTGTCCGCATGGTCCTCCACGTCCTCGGCGAGGACGACGAGGCCGTAACGCTCGGCGGCCAGTCGCGGCGCGATCGCCGCCTCGTCGGCCGATCCCGATTCGCCCAGCAGCCGGGCCGCGTCGGCGGTGGAGTTGGCCGCCCGCTGCTCCGCCTTGGGCAACTCCTGGACCAGGTATTTCTGGCACTGGGCCAGGGCGTGCGGGTACGACGACACCGTGCGGATCTCGTCGAAGGTGGTGCCCGGTCGGGCCATGAGATGGAGGTGGATGTCCATGACGACCTCACGCTGGATGTGCAGGTCGACGTCGTGGATCAGCCCGTCGATGGTCGCGCTGACCGTCCCCTCGATCCCGTTCTCGATCGGCACGAACCCGAACGCCACCTCGCCCCGGGCGACGGCGTCGAGCACCCCGGTGATGGAGTTGAGGGAGCTCAGCTCGGCCATGGCCAGGTCGGGCTGGGTGAGGAGAGCCTCCTGGGTGAAGGTGGCCGCGGGGCCGAAGTAGGCGACCGTAGTCGCAGGGGGGTTCACAGTTGGGCAGGATAGAGCAGGTCATGGACGCCTCTTCGCTTCGCGCACTCATCGAGCAGGTCGCCGCGGGCGGGTGCACGCCAGACGACGCCGTGCGGCAGTTGCGGCGGCTGCCCTTCACGGACCTGGGGTTTGCCCGGGTGGACCTTCACCGCGACCTGCGCCTCGGGATGCCCGAGGCGGTATACGGACCCGGCAAGACACCCGAGCACTGCGCCGCCGTCGTCGGGAGAGCTCCTCGGCGGGACCGACGGCCCCGTGCTCCTCACCCGGGCCACCGAGGCCCAGGTGAAGGCGGCATCGGCTGCGGCGTCGTCCCTCGGCCTCGGCCCGGGCGCGGTCTCCGAGAGCGGAACCTTCTCGACGGTCGTCTTCCGCCCGGCGGCCGAGCGGCCCGGCGCCGTCGTCGTCGTCACGGCCGGCACGGCCGATCTCCCCGTCGCCACCGAGTGCACCGCGGTCCTCGGCGCGCTGGGGTTCGGTCCCGCGCTCCTCGCGGATTGCGGGGTCGCCGGCCTGCACCGGCTGCTGGCCGAGGTCGACACCATCGCCATGGCCGACGCCGTGGTGGTCATCGCGGGCATGGAGGGTGCTTTGGCCAGCGTGGTCGGTGGGCTGACACCGGCTCCCGTCGTCGCCGTGCCGACCAGCACCGGCTACGGCGCTGCGCTCGAGGGGGTGACCGCGCTCCTCACCATGCTCTCTGCCTGCTCGTCGGGCATCACCGTGGTGGGCATCGACAACGGGTACGGCGCGGCCTGTGCCATCGCCCGGGTGCTGCCGTGACAGCGTACGGAGCGGACGTCCGGGTGGCCTGGTTCCACTGCTTCGCCGGCATCGCCGGTGACATGGCCCTCGGCTCGCTCGTCGACGCCGGTGCCGACGTCCAGGAGATCCGCGGCATGCTCGAACGCCTTGCCCTCCCGGGCTGGGACCTTCGGGTCGAAGAAGGCAGGCGCGGAGGCATCGCCTGCACGCGGGTGGTCGTCACCGGACGTGACGACGTCGGCCGCACCCACGCAGCGATCAGGGCGATGATCGAGGACGCCGCGCTCCCGTCGAGGGTGGCCGAGCGCGCCTTGGCCGTGTTCTGCTCGCTGGCGGCCGTCGAGTCCGACCTGCACGGTCGCCCGGTCGACGAGGTGCACTTCCACGAGATCGGTGGGCACGACGCGGTCGTCGACGTCGTCGGCACCGCAGCCGCACTCGAGGTTCTCGGGGTCGACGAGGTGAGCGCCTCGGCCGTGGCCACGGGGAGCGGCACGGTGCACAGCGCACACGGGTGGCTCCCCAACCCGGCCCCGGCGACGGTGCGACTGCTCGAGGGCGTCCCCACCTACGGCCGGGACACCCCGCTGGAGCTGACGACCCCGACCGGGGCAGCCATCGTGGCGACGCTGTGCTCGTCGTTCGGACCGCTCCCCGACATGACGATCACCGCGTCGGGCTTCGGCGGAGGGGCCGGAGAGATGGACGACCTGCCGAACTGCACCCAGGTCGTGATCGGGCGACGGGCCGAGCAGGCCACCGTCGGCCGTGGCCAGCCTGCCCTCGTGCTCGAGACCAATCTCGACGACGTGACCGGTGAACAGCTGGGGTATGCGGTCGCGGCCGCACTCGATGCCGGCGCGCTGGATGCCTGGGCGAGCCCGGTCACGATGAAGAAGGGCCGTCCCGCTCACGTCCTGCACGTGCTGACCGACGTTGCCCTGGCTGCGTCGCTCCGCGGCGAGATCGAGCGCGTCACCGGCACCATGGGGGTCCGCGCCACCGTCGTCGAGCGCTGGCCCGTCGCCCGGGCCACCGGACAGGTCCTGGTCGACGGCGTCGCCGTGCGGATGAAGGTCACCAGCGGACGGGCCAAGCCGGAGTTCGACGACGTCGCCGCCGTGGCCGCGAAGACCGGGGCGTCCCTGCACGAGGTCTCCAGTCGGGCCGAGGAAGCCTGGCGCGCCTCCTTGCACCGGCCGCCGGGGACGCCGGCCTGATGGCGAATGCGATGTTCCGCTACGACGAGGCCATGGCCGACCTGATCTTCGCGGCGTGCCGGGAACGACTCTCCATGGACCCGGTGTCGCTGGACTTCGGCGGGCTCGTCCCGTCGCTCGACGCCGAGCTGCAGGGCTTGATGCGTCCGGAGGGGAACGACGCGGCGCACGTCCTCAAGCTCTTCGTCGACAAGCTGGCCACCGCCGTCGTGTCCTGCGACAGTCCTCGCTTCTTGTCGTTCATCCCGGCCGCGCCCACCAAGGCCTCGCTCCTCTTCGACATGTTCGTCTCCTGCTCCTCGCTGCACGGGACGTCCTGGCTCGAGGCGGCGGGGGTCGTCGTGGCCGAGAACCAGGCCCTCGGCGTACTGGCGGCGCTGGCCGGGCTCCCCGAGGGTGCGGGAGGCTGCTTCGTCTCCGGCGGGTCCGCCGGCAACCTCTCCGCGCTCATGGTGGCCCGGGATACGGCGGGGTACCGACGCCACGGGGACGCGCCGCTGCACCCGCTCGTCGCCATCTCGGAGGACGCGCACTCCTCCATCGGCAAGGCCCTCCATGTCCTGAGCGTCGGGACCCTGACCGTGCCGACACGGGACCACCGGTTGACCGGCGCAGCGTTGCAGGCCGCGCTCCGCGACCACGCCCGACGCGACGACGTCATCGGCGTCGTGGCCACGGCGGGGACCACGAACGCCGGGCTCGTCGACGATCTGGACGGGGTGGCCGACGTCGCCGCCGAGCACTCGCTGTGGTTCCACGTCGACGGCGCCTACGGCGGCGCCGCCGGGCTGTTCGCACCGTCGGTGCGGTCCCTGTTCACCGGGTTCGGGCGGGCCGACTCGTTCATCGTCGACCCCCACAAGTGGCTCTTCGCCCCCTTCGACTGCGCGGCCCTCATCTACCGGCAGCCCAACTTGGCCAAGGCTGTGCACACCCAGGACGCCCAGTACCTCGAGGTGCTCCACAGTGACAACCCCGAGGAATGGAACCCGAGCGACTACGCCTTCCATCTCACGCGGCGGGCGCGCGGCCTACCCCTGTGGTTCTCGCTGGCCGTCAACGGCCTCGACGCCTATCGCGACGCGGTGGAGGCGGGCCTGGCCATCGCGCAGCGGGCGGCCGAGCGCATCACCGCGTCTCCACACGTCGAACTGGTCCGCGACCCGGGGCTGTCCATCGTGCTGTTCCGGCGACCAGGGTGGGGCAAGATCGACTACGACGCCTGGTCGGCCCGGCTGCTCCACGATCAGGTCGGCTTCGTGACGCCGACCAGCTGGGAGGGCGAGACGGTGGCCCGCTTCGCCTTCCTCCACCCCAACGCCACGGTGGAGATGGTCGACGAGATCCTGGCCTCAATGGCCGAGCCGTGACCAGGCCCGGCGGAGCAGGATCAACATGGTGTCGACGTCCTGGGCCCCCGGTATCGGCCACGCCCCGTTGATCAGGAAGTAGGGCACGCCGGTCACGTCGAGCTCCACGGCGGCGGCCTCGTCCGCGCGCACCTCGAGCGTGTAGGCCTCGCCCCCGAGGACCTTCTCGGTGATGTGCTCGGGCAGACCGGCGGTCCGCGCCACGTCGCGCAGCACCGCATGGTCCGAGAGCAGGCGCCCGTCGGTGAAGTACGCCGAGAAGAGGGACCTGACCAACGGCCCCTCGCACTCCTCGCCGCGGGCGGCCCGGGCGAGCCGGTGCGCGTCGAAGGTGCTCCCCAGCTGAACCCGCTCGAAGTCGAAGACCATGCCCACCTCGAGTCCGAGCGCGGTCAGCTGCGCGTGCCCGGCGCGCACCTGCTCGGGGCTCAGCTGGTACTTGCGGGCGACCGCCTGCTCCATCGACCGTTCGCGGCGGGCGGGTGCACGCGGGTCGAGCTCGAAGGAGCGGTGCACGACCGCGACGTCGTCCCCATGCTCGAAGACCCGGCGGGCGGCGTCGAGACGGTACAGACCCAGGGCACACCACGGGCATGCGAAATCCGACCAGAGCTCGATCTCCATCGCGGGCCACCTTAGGGGTCGGGCCCCGACGCACGGGCGGTGCGGACGTCCACCAGCGGCTGCTCGTGACCGGGGCGGGATCAGCCCGAGGCGACCGCCGCCTCGAGCAGCGCGCCCGCCGCGAGCAGCCGCTCCTCACCGTAGGCCGGCGCGATGAGCTGGATGCTGGCGGGCAACGGCCCACCGGTCGGCACGGGCAGCGAGAGCGCCGGCACCCCGGCCAGGTTCACCGGCAGCGTGCAGCGTGACACCAGGAGGTCGTCGCCCTCCTCGAGCGGCGGCGGGAAGACGGTCAGTGTCGGCGTGACCAGGACGTCGACCTCGGTGAAAATCCGCTCGAGTGTCGCCGTCCAATCGCGCTGGGCCAGCCAGGCGGCGCGCACCGCGGTGTCGTCGAAGGCGGAGCCCAGCTGGAGCCGGCCGCGCACGTCGGCCCCGATCCCGTCGGGGTCCTCGGCCACCAAGGCGGCGTCGGAGTGCCACGCCTCGACCACGAGGAGCAGGCCGGCCTGCACCGTCGCCTCGTCCCATCCGGGCACCTGCAGGTCGACGCATGTCCACCCCGACAGCCGCAGCGCCCGGTCGACGGCGCTCGTGATGGCCGGTTCGGCCTCGATGGGCAGCCGGGCCACCCGGAGGTCGTCGACGTCGGCCCCGGCCACGCTGAACCCGGGCTCGAGCAACGCCATGCCGGCCACGAGGCCCTCGACGTCGCGGGCCATCGGCCCGACGGTGTCGAAGCTGGGGGAGAGGGGCCAGACCCCCTCGAGGGAGATCCGGCCCCACGTCGTCTTCAAGCCGGCCGTCCCGCAGCAGGCAGAGGGGATCCGCACCGATCCTCCGGTGTCGCTGCCGTAGGCGACGTCGGCCTCGTCGGTGGCGACCGCGACCGCCGAGCCGCTCGACGAGCCGCCCGGCACCAGCGCGGGGTCGAGCGGGTTCACCGGCGTCCCGAACCACGGGTTCACGCCCGTCACGCCCAGCGCCAGCTCGTGCAAGTTGGTGCGCCCCACGATGCGCACCCCTGCCGCACGCGCACCGGCGAGGCACGCGGCGTCCTCCGTCGCGGGCCGGGCGGTCGCCGCGACGGCGCGGCAGCCGGCGGTCGTCGGCTCGCCCTCCATGTCGATGAGGTCTTTCACCGCCAGGCGGACGCCCGAGCCCGACGTGTCGTAGCGGACGATGAACGTGGTCACCGGAGCGGACGGCCCGGGCTGCCGTGGCGGGCGAGCCCGCTCACGTGGTGGGCGTGGTGACCGTTGCCCCCGGCGGGAGCTGGAACAGGGAGGCCGATGGTGACGACGAGTAGTTGGTGATCTGGAAGCTGGTGGAGTCCGAGGCAACCTTCACGTAGCCGAGTATGCCCTGTGCGGTGCTGCAGATGGTGCTCGTGCCCGGGACGCCGTGGGCGACCAGGTCCACGCAATTCATGTCGAAGCCGTTCAGCGACATGGTCGAGGAGGTCACCTTGTCCCCGGCCAGCCCGGCCACCAAGGACACTCCCTTGAGGAAGGCGACCCAGTGCGCCGGCGTGTAGAAGTCGAAGATCTTGTTCTCCGAGGCGGCGTCGGACTTGCCGAGCTTCTGGCAGCTCCACACGGCAGCGGAAGCGCTCTGGTTGCAGACGTACTCACCGGACGAGTTCACGATCACCTGGAGGTTGGATGCGTTGGCACCCGTCTGGGTCTCGTGGAAGGCGAGCCCGCCGCTGGAAGGATCCACGGCGTAGACGACGGTGGCCGGCGCGCTGCCGGTTGTCGTGTACGTCGCTTCGAAGGGCGTGCTCTGCCCCGATTGCAGGTTCTGGGTGAACGAATCGACCGTCGCCTTGTTGCCCTCGACGTTGTGCACGTCTTGACGCACCTTCGAGATCACACTGCATCCGGTCCCCAGGACCCCCATCGCCACCAGGCCCGCCATCAGCAGCCCGCTGCGCCTGCCGTAGTGCGACATGCTCTGCCTCCTCGACGCGTCTGTCGGCTCGCTGGCGGGTCGTCCCTCCCCCGAGGTTACGGCAGTGCGCCCCACCCGCACGGCGATGATCTGTCTCTCCATCGGCACGCGGGGTCGACTTCATGAGGACGGTCGCCGGCAGGGGGAAGAGGCGGTCGACCGGACGGCGGTCGCGGACACGGCGGTGGGTGGGATAGCGTCGAAGCAGGAGGGCACGTGGGACGACGGCAGAGGGGGCCGGTGGTCGCGCTGGCGGCTGTCGGGGTCATGTGGCTGGGCTTGGCGATCTGCGGCGCGCCGGGTGTCGCATCGGCCGGCACGCCCCTGCCGGGAGCGCCGAACTGCCCCATGTTCCCGGCCGACAACGTCTGGAACACCCCCATCGCGAACCTGCCCGTCGACCCGCACAGCGCGGAGTGGCTGGCCAGCATGGACGCCTCGACGACCGATCTCCACCCCGACTTCGGGCCGTCCGGTGATCCGGCCAACCCCTACGGCATCCCCTACACCGTGGTGTCGCCGTCACAGCCACTGGTGCCGATCACGTTCCAGTACGCCGACCAGAGCGACCCCGGGCCCTACCCGTTCGGCGCCGACACGCCGATCGAGGGCGGTCAGCAGTCCACCGGCGACCGCCACGCCATCATGGTCAACCCGGCCACCTGCACCCTCTACGAGCTCTACGACGCGCAGTACAGCCCGTCGGGCTCGACGGCGGGCTCGGGGGCGATCTGGAACCTCGACTCCAACGCCCTGCGCCCGGCCGGGTGGACGTCGGCCGACGCGGCGGGACTCCCGATCCTGCCCGGTCTCGTGCGCTACGACGAGGTGCAGTCGGGCGTCATCACGCACGCCATCCGGATGACGGCCGAGACGACGGACACGTCGTACATCTGGCCGGCGCGCCACGAGGCAGGGTCGGCGTCCGACCCGGACCTCCCGCCCATGGGCGCCCGCTTCCGACTCAAGGCCGACTACGACATCTCGGGCTACTCGCCCCAGGCCCAGGTGGTGCTGCGCGCCATGCAGCAGTACGGGCTGATCCTGGCCGACAACGGATCCAACTGGTACTTCGGGGGCACCGCGGACTCGAACTGGCCGCTCTCCCTCGTGAACGAGCTCAAGACCATTCCGGCCAGCGCCTTCGAGGCGGTCGACGAGTCGTCGCTGATGATCGACCCCGACTCGGGGCAAGCCCGCCAGCTCGGCGCCTCGGTGAACTGCTCGTCCGGACCGGGATACCGGACGGTGGCCGCCGACGGTGGCGTGTTCTCGTTCTGCCAGCCGTTCCTCGGCTCGATGGGCGGTCAACACCTCGACGCGCCGGTGGTCGGCATGGCCGCCACGCCCGACGGCGGCGGCTACTGGCTCGTCGCCGCCGACGGCGGCATCTTCAGCTTCGGCGACGCGGTCTTCCACGGCTCGACCGGGGGCCTGCACCTCAACGCGCCGATCGTGGGCATGGCGGCCACGCCTGACGGCGGCGGCTACTGGCTCGTCGCCGCCGACGGCGGCGTCTTCGACTACGGCGACGCCGGCTTCTACGGATCGGCCGGGTCCATCCACCTCGACAAGCCCATCGTGGGCATGGCCGCCACGCCCGACGGCCACGGTTACTGGCTCGTCGCCGCGGACGGCGGCATCTTCGGCTACGGCGACGCGACCTTCCACGGCTCGACCGGCGGCCTGCGCCTCAACGCGCCGATGGTCGGCATGACGGCCACCCCCGACGGCGGCGGTTACTGGCTCGTCGCCGCCGACGGCGGCGTCTTCGGCTACGGCGACGCCCGCTACGACGGCTCCGCCGGCTCCCTCGCGCTCAACCAGCCCATCGTGGGCATGCTGCGGACCGCCGACGGGAACGGCTACTGGTTGGTGGCAGCCGACGGGGGCATCTTCAGCTACGGCGACGCCGTCTTCAACGGCTCGACGGGGGGCCTCGTCCTGGCCGCGCCGATCGTGGGGATGGGATGAGCGGACGGCGGCCCGCCGCCGATCACGGGCCCGGGGCGTCGAGCGACCGGCGGTACACGCTGGTCGTGCGGATCGCGAACCCCATCCGGAGGTAGAGCCGGTTGGCCGCCTCCCTTTCCGGACGAGAGGTGAGGTCCACGGTCCGCGCCCCGAGCGCACCAGCGTGGTCGAGCGCGGCCTGCACCAGTGCCACCGCCACCCCGGCCCCCCGGGAGGCCTCGTCGACGACCACGTCCTCGATCCAGGCGCGCAGCCCGGTGGGGGTCTGGAAGGTGGCCAGCGTCAGCATCCCGACGACCCTGCCCTCGTCACGAGCCAGGAACAGGGTCGTGCCGGGATCCTCCACCACGCGGGCGAGCAGCGCGCGGCTGAGCGGCGGGGAGGACGAGGACAGCTGTGGCACGAGGGCGGTCACCGCCGCATACAGGTCGTCGTCGACCGACCCTGCGGCGTCGACCACGATCACGACGACGTCGACCCGTCTCGCCACATCGGCGTGCGCACGCTGTCGTAGAGGACGTCGCGGCGCTCGCCGTTGATGGCCGCGAAGACGTGATCGCCCCAACGCTCCGAGCCGACCAGCGGGTGCGGGAGCGTCTCGCGGGTGAACCAGCCGACGTCGCTGGTCTCGAGCGGGTGCGGGGCCAGCTCGCCGCCCACGGCGCGGCAGTAGAACAACAGCGAGTACAGCGGCACCCGCGTGAAGCCCAGGCGCAGCCCGTCGAGCACCGCGATGAGCCGCACCGGCTCGACGAGGATGCCGGTCTCCTCCTCGACCTCCTTGACCACGATCTCGGCCGCCGAGTAGCCCACGTCGCACCAACCGGTCGGGTAGAGCCAGATGCCAGAGTCGGCCCGCCGGATCAGCAAGAGCTCGCCCCGGTCGTTGCCGACGGCCGCGCCCACCGCGACCTTGGGCGTGACATAGCCCGGAACGCCTTTGCCCACGGTGTCCATCCACTCCTGCACCAGGCCACCGGCGTCGGGATCGTCGCCCTCTCCGTCCGCTTCGGCCCTGATGTCGGCGGCCACCTTGAGGACCTCCTCGAAGCGCTCTTGCTCGTAGAGACTCTCGGTGAAGCCGAGGCCGGTGCGGGCGATGGCGGCCAGGGCCTCGCTCCAGCGCAGCAGCGTCTTGAGGGGAACGTCGCGGTCGTCGGTCGGGTCCACGGGGCGTGACGCTACCGCGACCTGCCCGGTGGGCCAGAATGGGGGATGGCCGTCAACGAGGATTGCCGCCACTACGTGATGCGGACGACTCCGCGCGGCGAGCGCCTCGAGCGCTGCAAGGTCGACGCCAACGAGCCGCTCCCCTTCTCCTGCCCCGACGGGTGCATCTTCTACGAGCCGCGCAAGGTCTCCTCGGCGGGCTGGACCGTGCCCCGGAGCCCCGACCAGCCCTGAGCCCGAGGGCCTGAGCTCGAAGGCGGGAACCTCAGCCCTCGAGGACGTCCCCGAGCAGGTCCACGGTGATCCCCTCGGTGCGCAGCCAGTCGAGGGCAGCGTCGACCGCGGCGGCCTCGCCGTCGACCTCGCAGACGATCCAGCCGCGGTGCTCTTCGACGTCGGCCCGGCGGATGTTCGGCTCCACGTCGAAGTGACGCACCATGGTGGCCAGCACGGCCCGCCGGACCTCTGACTCGGGGAAGGTCAGCTTGACCTTGACCCGCACCTGGCTCAACGCTCCTCCTCGGGCTCGTCGGCCGCCGCCAACGCGCGGTTCAGGCTGCCCGACCGGAATCCCTCCAGGTCCAGCGCGACGAACGTGAAACCGGCGGCGCGCACGGCCGCGACGACCTCGGCCCGGCGCGCCACCACCTCGCCCAGCTCGGTCGTCTCCACCTCGAGGCGGGCGGCGTCGCCGTGGTGGCGCACGCGCAGCTGCCCGAAGCCGAGGGCGCGCAGCGCGTCCTCCGCCTTCTCGACGGCGGCGAGGCGGCCCAGCGTCACCGGCGTGCCGTAGGGCAACCGGGAGGCGAGGCAGGCCGCAGCCGGCTTGTCCCAGGTGCGCAGGCCCAGCAGGCGCGACCAGTGGCGGACGTCGTCCTTGGTGAAGCCGGCACCGACGAAGGGGAAGGTGGCGCCGGCTGCGGCCGCTGCGGCCTGGCCAGGGCGGTGGTCGCCCAGGTCGCTGACGTTCACTCCGAGCACCACGGTGGCCTTCTCGGCGGCGGCGAGGGGGCCGAGGGCGGTCATGAGCGCCGTCTTGCAGCGGGCGCAGCGATCGGCGCCGTTGGCGACATAGGCCGCGTCCTCCATCTCCTTGGTCGGCACGCCGACCCAGCGCAGGCCCCACTCGGCGGCCAGGGCACGGCAGTCGGCCTCCTCGGCCCCGGCCAGCGAGGGCGACAGCGCCGTGGCGCAGAGCACCGCCGAACGGCCGAGGGCGTCGTGGGCCACCTTGGCCAGCAGGGACGAATCGGCGCCCCCGCTGAACGCGACCACGACGCGCCCGAGCCGGCGCAGCTCGTCCTCGAGGGCGTCGATGGAGGCGGTCACGCGTTCACGCCTCCGGGGTCGCGCTCAGACGCCCAGCGCCGAGAGCACCTCGTCGAGTGTGCCCACCATGCCGGTGTAGAAGGGCCCGAACTCGGCGTAGCGGGCGGAGGCCTCGTCGAAGCGCATCTCGTAGACGCAGTCCTTGAGGTCGTCGGGGTGCGTGCCGAACAGCGTCACCCCCCACTCGTAGTCGTCGAGACCGGTCGACCCGGTGATCACCTGGAGCACCCGCTCGTGAAAGGTCCGGCCCACCTTGCCGTGACCCGCCATGAGCTCCTTGCGGGCGCCGAAGTCGAGCGCGTACCAGTTGACCGCCTCGCCCCGGCGCTTGGTCATCGGGTAGAAGCAGAAGGCGGGCTTGCCCTCGGGCGGGAGCTGGGGGAACAGGCGGGCCTGGCGCATGGCGTCGGGGATCCCGGCGGCGTACTCGGAGATCTCCGTCAGCGAGACGTAGGAGTGGGTGGGCACGAGGCCCGCCGCGGCGGCCTCGGTCTGGAGCCGCCGCAGCCGCCACACGTCGGGGCCGAGCGCCATCAGCCCCAGGTCCGCCTTGTGCCCGAGCAGGGCCACCGGCACGACCTGATAGCCGTCCTCGTCGGCGGCGCTCAGGGCCTTCCGCAGGTCCTTCGCGTCGAAGTCGGGGGCCAGCCGGCAGAAGAGGTGCAGGACACCCCAGCCGGTCGTCGGGGTGAGGGCCACGCCGCCAGTGTAGAGAAGACGGTGCGCCCGACCTTTCGGCCGGGCGCACCGTTCAGCCTCGGTTGGGGGTGAGGCGCCCCCAGTGTCACACTGCGCTGTTGCAGCATTGTGGCATCCGGGTGACGACCGGTCCCCGGGGCAGGTAGACGCCCCTGTTTTAGTAGTCGTCCATGCCACCGCCCGGCATGGCGGGCGCCTCTTCCTCGGGCTTGTCGACGATGACGGCCTCAGTCGTCAAGAACAGCGCCGCGATGGACGCCGCGTTCTGCAGGGCCGAGCGGGTGACCTTGGCCGCGTCGATCACGCCGGCCTTGAACAGGTCGGTGTACTCCCCGGTGGCCGCATTGAGACCGTGGGCACCCTTGAGGTTGCGCACCTTCTCGACCACGACCCCGCCCTCGAGCCCCGCGTTGACCGCGATCTGCTTCAGCGGCTCCTCCACGGCCCGGGCCACGATCCGCGCCCCGGTGGACTCGTCGCCCTCGAGCTTCTCGGCCCGCTCGAGGAGGGCCGGCTGGGCCCGCAGCAGGGCCACCCCGCCGCCGGGCACCACGCCCTCTTCGATGGCCGCCTTGGTCGTCGAGACTGCGTCCTCGATCCGGTGCTTCTTCTCCTTGAGCTCGACCTCGGTGGCGGCGCCGACCTTGATCACGGCGACACCCCCCGACAGCTTGGCCAGGCGCTCCTGGAGCTTCTCGCGGTCGTAGTCCGAGTCGGTGTTCTCGATCTCGGTCTTGATCTGGTTGATGCGGCCCTTGATGTCCTCTTCCTTGCCGCCGCCCTCGACGATGGTCGTCTCGTCCTTGGTGACCACTACCTTGCGTGCGGTGCCCAGCAGGTCGAGCGTCACGTTCTCCAGCTTGAGGCCGACCTCCTCGGTGACCACCTGGCCGCCGGTGAGGATGGCGATGTCCTGGAGCATGGCCTTGCGGCGCTCGCCGAAGCCGGGGGCCTTGACGGCCACCGAGCGGAAGGTGCCCCGGATCTTGTTCACCACCAGGGTGGCCAGGGCCTCGCCCTCGACGTCCTCGGCGATGATCAGCAGCGGCTTGCCGCCCTGCATGACCTTCTCGAGCACCGGGAGCAGGTCCCGGACGGCCGAGATCTTCGAGCCGACCAGCAGCACGTAGGCGTCCTCGAGCACACCCTCCATGCGCTCGGGGTCGGTCACGAAGTAGGGGGCGATGTAGCCCTTGTCGAAGCGCATCCCCTCGACGAGGTCCATGTCCATGCCGAAGGTCTGGGACTCCTCGACCGTGATGACGCCGTCGCGCCCGACCTTGTCGATGGCCTCGGCGATCAACTCGCCGATCTCGGTGTCGGCGGCCGAGATGGAGGCCACCTGGGCGATCTGGTCCTTGGACTCGGTCTCCTTGGCGATGCCGTGGATGGAGGTGACCGCGGTGTCCACCGCGGCCTCGATCCCCCGCTTCAGCGACATGGGGTTGGCCCCGGCAGCCACGTTGCGCAGGCCCTCGTGGACCATCGCCCACGCCAAGACGGTGGCCGTGGTCGTGCCGTCACCGGCCACGTCGTCGGTCTTCTTGGCGACCTCCTTGACCAGCTCGGCGCCGATCTTCTCGAAGGGGTCCTCGAGCTCGATCTCCTTGGCGATCGACACGCCGTCGTTGGTGATGGTGGGGGCGCCCCACTTCTTGTCGAGCACCACGTTGCGGCCCTTCGGGCCCAAGGTGACGCGCACGGCGTCCGCCAGCTTGTTCATGCCCGTCTCGAGGCCTCGGCGGGCCTCGGCGTCGAACGCGATGATCTTGGCCATCTGGTCAATCCTCCATTAGCACTCTCGTCGTGTGAGTGCTAACAGCAAACCACCTTTGGGCTCCCGGCGCAAGGCCGGCCCCGGGATCAGCCGCCGGCGACCGCAGGGACGATCGAGAGCGTCTGGCCCGGCGAGACCACCGTGTCCAGGCCGTCGAGGAAGCGGACGTCCTCGTCGGCCAGGAAGACGTTCACGAAGCGTCGGAGATGGCCCGACTCGTCGAAGAGGCGGTCGGCCAGGCCCGGGTGGGCGGCGTCGAGCGCCTTGAGGGCCTCGCCCACCGACGAGCCCTCCACCTCGACCTCGCCCGCCCCGCCCGTCAGGGTGCGGAGCTGGGTGGGGATGCGCACGGTCAGGCTCATGGGGTCGTCTCCTCGGTCTCGGGGTTGCCGGCGTCGAAGGCGGCATCGAACGCGGCGAGGGTGGGGGCGATCGTGGCGGTGGGGCCACTACCCGGGGAGCCGGTCAACGCCTCCACCGTCTTGAGGCCGTGCCCGGTGACCAGGGCCACCACCCGCTCGTCGCGGCGGACGGCGCCCGAGGCGGCCAGCTTGGCCAGCGTGGCGATGGTGACACCGCCCGCGGTCTCGGCGAAGATGCCCTCGGTGCGGGCCAACAGCCCGATGGCCTCGACCACCTCGCCGTCGGTCACCGTGGCACACGAACCCTCCGAGCGGCGCATGACATCGAGGGCGTACCACCCGTCGGCCGGGTTGCCGATGGCCAGTGACTTGGCGATCGTGTTGGGCTTGACCGGCCGGACGGCGTCGGCGCCCTGGAGGAACGCAGTCGCCACGGGAGAACAGCCCTCGGCCTGGGCACCGGAGATCCGGACCGCGGGCACCTCGGGCAGGAGCCCCACCGCGCCCAGCTCGGTGAACCCCTTGGCCACCTTGGTCAGCTGGCTGCCCGATCCGATGGGGACGACGACGTGGTCCGGGGCCTGCCAGCCGAGTTGCTCGGCGATCTCGAAGGCCAGCGTCTTGGACCCCTCGGCGTAGTAGGTCCGCACGTTCACGTTGACGAAGGCCCAGCTCGGGCGCTCGCTGGTCAGTTCGGCGCACAGGCGGTTGACCTCGTCGTAGGTCCCCTCCACCGCAATGACCGTCCCGCCGTAGACGGCCGTCATGGTCACCTTGGCCCCCTCGAGGTCGTGTGGGATCAACACGACGGAGTCCATGCCCGCCCGGGCGGCGTGGGCCGCCACCGAGTTGGCCAGGTTGCCGGTCGACGCGCAGGCGGCGACCTTGAAGCCGAGCTGGCGCGCCTTGGTCAGGGCGACCGAGACCACCCGGTCCTTGAACGAACCGGTCGGGTTGGCCGTGTCGTCCTTGATCCACAGCTCCCCCAGCCCGAGCTCGGCGGCTAGGCGGTCGGCGCGGACGAGCGGGGTGAAACCGGCGCCGAGATCCACCGGCGTCTCGTCGTCGACGGGCAAAAGATCCCGGTAGCGCCAGATGGAGCGGGGACCGGCCTCGATGCGCTCGCGGCTGACCGACGCCGCGATGCGCTCGTAGTCGTAGGCCACCTCGAGCGGCCCGAAGCAGTAGTCGCAGACGTGCAGCGCCTCGGCGGGGAAGGCGCGCTGGCACTCACGACAGCGCAGCCCTGTGACGAAATCGACCATGGGTCCTCCTCATCGATCGGGCATTGGCACCAGGTGCTCTGCACTGGTTGCCGCGACGTCACCGGGCCCGTCCCTCAGTCGCTCTGGATGATGCCGGCCATGCTAGCCCCTCCGGCCGGCCCGCTCAACGTGGCGCGGCTGCTTGAATCTGGGGCGTGGCGCAGACGTATCACCACGGGGATTTCCCCGCCGAGCAGGTCCTGGCGGCCAAGGCCCGCACGGGACGGACGGTCTCGGTGTGCATCCCGGCCCGCGACGAGGCTTCCACGGTGGGGTCGGTCGTGCGGGCCGTCGTCCAGCCCTTCCTGGCCGAGCACGGGGGCAACGGCCTGGTGGACGAGGTGATCGTGCTCGACGACGGCTCGCGCGACGACACGGCCATCCACGCCGGGGACGCCGGGGCTCGTGTGGTGGCCGGGCCGGGCGGGGCCGGCGGCAAGGGACAGGCCATGGCCGCCGCGCTCGGGGCGTCGGCCGGCGACATCGTGGCGTTCCTCGACGCCGACGTGGCCAACACGACGCCGACCTTCGTGACCGGGCTGCTCGGGCCGCTGGTGACCACCGACCACGTGGCCCTGGTCAAGGGCTTCTACACCCGCCCGTTGCACGGTGACCCGACCGGCGGTGGGCGGGTCACCGAGTTGGTCGGCCGCCCGGTGCTCGAGCTGCTCTTCCCCGAGCTCTCCTGGGTGCGCCAGCCCCTCGCCGGCGAGACGGCGGCCCACCGCTGGGTCTTCGAGAAGCTGGGCTTCGCCGACGGCTACGGGGTCGAGCTCGGGCTGCTCATCGACGTGGCGCAGACCCTCGGCCCGGACCGCCTGGCCCAGGTCGACCTGGGCGAACGCATCCATCGCAACCGGCCCCTCCACGAGCTGCGCCCCCAGGCCGTCGACGTGCTGCGGGCCGCGCTCGAGCGGGTGGCCCCGGCCTCGCTGCCGCGCCGGACGTGAGGTCGTCGTGAGCGGGACCTTCGTCGTCTCCAACCGCGGACCCCTCACCTTCCGCCACGAACCCGACGGGTCCCTGGCGCGGTGCCCGCCGGCGGGGGCCTGGCCTCGTCCCTCCACCGGCTGCTCGCGGGCAGCGGCACGACGTGGGCCTCGGTGACGATGGGTGCGGCGGACCGCGAGGCGGTCGCCCGGGGCCTCATGCACGAAGAGGGCCTCGAGCTCGTGCCGGTGATCGTCGACGACGACACCTACCGGCAGGCCTACGACGTCGTCGCCAACACGACTCTGTGGTACTGCCACCACCACCTCTTCGACCTGCCGCACCGGCCGCGCTTCGACCGGCACTGGTGGGCGGCCTGGGAGGGGTACCGGTCCTACAACCGGGCGATGGCCGACGTGGTGATTGCGCGGCGCCGGTGAGGGCGACGTCACGCTCGTGCAGGACTACCACTTCTCCCTCCTCGGGCGCATGCTCGCCGAGGAGCGGCCCGACCTGCGGACGGTGCACTTCTCGCACACCCCCTTCGCCGCTCCCGACGCTGTTCGCCGTGCTGCCCGACGCCGTGGTCGCCGAGCTGCTCGACGGCATGGCCGGCTATTCCGCCTGCGGGTTCCACTGCCACAAGTGGGAGGCGGACTTCAGGTTGTGCTGCGACGCGGCCGGCCGGGCCGCGCCCCCGACCTTCGTGGCACCGCTCGGGCCCGACGCCGGCGTGCTCGAGGAGGAGGCGGCGTCGGCGGCCTGCGCGGCGGCGGCCGACGCGCTGCGGGCCGAAGTGCGCGGGCGCCGCATCATCGCACGGACCGACCGCATGGAGCCGTCCAAGAACATCGTGCGGGGGATGCTCGCCTTCGAGGAGCTGCTGGCGACCCGCCCCGAATGGCGGGGCGAGGTGGTCCACCTCGCGTTCGCCTATCCGAGCCGGCAGGGGCTGGCGGAGTATCTCGCCTACGGGGCCGACGTCGTGCACACGGCCGAGCGCATCAACCACGCGTTCGGCGCCGGGTCGGGCTCGGAGGGCTGGACGCCCATCGTGCTGTCGGTCGAGGACGACCGGGCCCGCTCGCTGGCCGCCTTGACGCTGTCCGATGTGCTGCTCGTCAACCCGGTGCGCGACGGGCTCAACCTGGTGGCCAAGGAAGGCCCCCTGCTCAACACCGTCGACGGCGTGCTCGTGCTCTCACGCGAGGCGGGCGCGTGGGAGGAGCTCGAGCTGGGCGGAGGCGGCGCGCTCGGGATCAACCCCTTTGACGTGTCGGGGACGGCCGAGACACTCCGTGCCGCGCTTTCGATGGACGCGGCCGAGCGCGCGGCAGAGGGCGACGGCCTTACGCGAGGCGGTGCGGGCTCGGACGTCGGCCGACTGGTGGGCCGACCAGTTGGCGGCCGCGCGGATCTAGGGCGCGGCCGGCGGCGGGCGCGTGGCGCTGACCGCGGCATCGGCCATGGCGCGCAGCAACGCGACCGCCCCAACGGCACCCTGCACCGCCAGGTCGGCCCGGACCGCGACCTGGCGCGGGCTCTCGGCGTCGACCGCGGCGACGCGGACCGCCACGAGCGGGCTCCCGTCGGGCGCGGTCAGCTCCCCGACCGCCGCGTAGGCCGGGAGGTCGCCCATGTCGTCGCCGAACACCGCCACCGCGCGGAGCTGCCCCGCGTGCTCGGCCGCCAGCTCGTGGACCACCGTCCCCTTGTCGACGTGGATCGGCGGTCGCAGCTCGCGCTCGGTGCGGCCCTCGTACACGGCCAGGCCGTACCGCGCGTGCTGGCGGTCGGCGAAGGCGAGCACCCAGTCCCGGTGGTGGGGGGCCCGGCGCCAGTGCAGGGTGACCGTCAGCCCCTTGGGCTCCACGTAGACGCCTTCGGGTGCCCCGGCCCTCGCCTCGGCCACGACCGCGTCGACGATCGACGCCCACCGCTCGTGCTCGGGCCCGCGCAGCGCGCGCTCGAGGCCGTAGAGCCCCGCCAGCGTGACGCCCTCGGGGCGGCCGAGCACCTCGCTGAGGAAGGCGGTCGGCCGGCCAGAGACCACCGCGACCAGGGCGAACGAACGGGCGAGGTCGGCCAGGAGGGAAGCCACGCCGGGCAGCGGCCGCGCCCCGTTGGGGTCCTCCACGATGGCGGCGAGCGTCCCGTCGAAGTCGAGGAACAGCCCGGCCTGCGCCGGTTCGGCCACGAGGGGGCGCAGCAGGGCGGGCAGGTGCGCCGCGGCGTCGCCCGCGCCGGACAACGTCAGGAGGAGGCCACCGTCGTCGTTGTCTCCGACGCCAGGTCCTGGCCGATGACCACGACCACATCGGTGCCGGTCACCCCGCTCACGGGCACCGCGGCCGTCAGCGGCAGGACCTGCGAGGGCTTCAGGCCGATGGTGGTGGCGATGGACGCCGCCTGCTGCTGGAAGCCCGGTGCGTAGTAGACGGCCGACGTCGCCTCGCTCGTCGACGCGTCGATTGGTGTTCCCATGTTCCAGCCGCCCCCCCCGATGACGGTCGAGTAGTGGGCCGCCAGTCCGTTGGTCTGCGTTCCGTTGGCCACGACGACGCTCACGGTGCCGGGCGCGACGGTGGTGGTGGTCGTCGTCGAATGCGCCGAACCCGCGTGATGCTTCGACGTGGTGGTCGTGGTCGACGACGACGCCGCACCGGGCTTGGTGGTCGTGGTGCTCCTGCCCGGCACCGTGCTGGGCGTCGTCGTCGTCGGCGCGGCGGCCGGCGTCCCGTTCACGCTGGGTCGGGTCCCCACCGCCACGAGGACCGCCACCGCGGCGACGAAGAGGATGAGCACCGCCGCCGCTCGGACCACCGAGAGCGAGCCGGACATCCCCGAATGCGGCCGCTCGTTCGTCACAAGGGGCCCAGCCTGCCGTGCGCACCCGCTCGTTGCAAGCATTTGCGCCTGGTGGGACACGACGAGGGGTATCGGGCCTTGTAGCCTGGGGCAGCGCCCGAGTAGCTCAGTTGGTAGAGCACTTCACTTGTAATGAAGATGTCGCGGGTTCGATTCCTGCCTCGGGCTCCCTGTCGGGAGCTGACCGTGAGCGGATGCGGGCACACATGGGCGAGGCAAGCGAGGAGGTGCCGGTGCTCTCCGATTTCAAGAAGTTCGTCCTGCGGGGGAACGTGGTGGACCTGGCCGTGGCGGTCGTCGTGGGCGTCGCCTTCACGGCGATGGTCACTTCGTTCGTGGCCGACTTGATCACGCCGCTGATCGCCGCCATCTTCGGCAAGCCAACTTCGACGACCTCAGCTTCACGCTGAACCACTCGACGTTCAAGTACGGCTCGTTCGTCAACGCGCTGCTGTCGTTCCTCATCGTCGCGACCGTCGTCTTCTTCGCCGTCGTCGTGCCACTGACCGCGCTGATGAAGCGGCTCAACCTGATGCCCAAGGAGGAATCCAAGCCCGAGACGCATGCCTGTCCCGAGTGTCTGAGCGAGATCCCCGTCGCGGCGCGGCGGTGCGCGTTCTGCGCGTCGGAGGTCTCGGCGGCCGCCTAGGGGCGTGCGGCCGCCCGTTGGCGGGCCACCTCGAAGCAGGCCACCGCACCGGCCACGCCGACGTTGAGCGACGGCAGTGCACCGTGCTGAGGGATGGCTGCGACCGCATCACAGCGCCGGCGCACCAGCGGGGCCAGCCCCTTCTCCTCGCTGCCCACGACCAAGGCGACCGGACCGTCGCCCAGGGGGAGATCGTAGAGCGACTGGTCCGCCTCGCCGGCGAGGCCGATCGACCACACACCGAGGTCGCGCAGCTCGCTGAGGGCGGCCGGCACGCCGCCCACCACGGCGAAGGGCAGGTGCTCGATCGCCCCGGCAGCGGTCTTGGTCACCGTCGGCGACAGCCGGGCGGAGCGATGCCTCGGCAGCACGACGCCGGTCGCGCCCGCGCATTCCGGCGCTGCGCAGGAGCGCGCCCAGGTTGCGGGGGTCGGTGATGCCGGCCGCCACCAGCACGAACGGCGCGGCACCGTGGCGATCCGGCCGGCACAGGTCCTCGAGCGGGACGGGATCGAGCGGTCGCGCCAGGGCGAGCACGCCCTGAGGGGCCTCGGTGCGGGCCAGGGCGTCCAGCCTGGCACGGGGCACGGTCTCGACGGGCACCCGCAGGCGGGCGGCCAGTTCCTCGATCCGGTCCAACTGCGGGGAGGGATCCTGGCCCTCGGCCAACACGACGCGGCGCACGCTGCGACGTCCGACCGAGAGCAGCTCGAGCACGGCGCGGCGGCCCTCGACCTGGTCACCGCCGAGCTCACTGAGCGCAGCCGGGCGCGGGCGCCCGCGCTGGCCCTGGCGTTCGCCGCTGCCCTGACCCGTCCGTGGGCGGCGCGTCGGGCCGGCGCGGCGAGCCACCGGCCGGGCGCCGGCTCACGCCCGCTCCATCAACACGACGGCGAGACAGGCGATGCCCTCGGCCCGGCCGAGCGCCCCGATCCCCTCGGCACGCGTCGCCTTGACCGACACGGGAGCGCCGAGCACCCCGCTCAGCCGTTCCGCCATGGCCTCGGTGTACGGCGAGAGGCGCGGGGTGTCGGCGACGATCGTGCAGTCGGCGTTGGCGCACGCGAACCCCTGGGCGCCGGCCATCTGCACCACCGCGGTCAGCAGCGCCACGCTGTCCGCTCCCTCCCAGACCGGGTCCGTGTCGGGGAAGTGCCGGCCCAGGTCCCCCAGGCCGACGGCGCCCAGGACTGCGTCGGCCAGCGAGTGGCACACCGCGTCCGCGTCGCTGTGGCCACCCAGCCCGCGGGCGCCCTCGATCACGACGCCGCCGAGGACCAGTGGGCGATGCGGGTCCTCGGAGAAGCGGTGGATGTCGATCCCCTGGCCGATGCGCACGTTCAGGCCCCGGCCTGCGCCGGTCCGAGCAGCCGCTCGGCGGCGGCCAGGTCGTCCGGGTCGGTGATCTTGAGGTTGCCGGGTTCGCCGGGCACCACTCGCACCGTGGCGCCGAGCGCCTCGACGAGCACCGCGTCGTCGGGAGCGCCGCTCCCTTGCCTGCCGCGCTGGTCGTGGGCGCGACGCAGCATGCCGGCCCGGAACGCCTGGGGCGTCTGGACCGCGACGAGGGCGTTGCGATCGAGCGTGCTCGTGACGTGACCGCTCTCGTCCACCGCCTTGATGGTGTCACGCAGGGGGAGGCCGGGCACGGCTCCGTCTGCTCCCCCGTCGGTCACCGCCGCGATGACGGCGTCGAAGAGGGCCGGCGACGCCAGCGGCCGCGCCGCGTCGTGCACGACGATCACCTCGGCATCGTGGGGAACGGCGGCGATGCCGGCGCGTACCGAGTCGGCGCGGGTCGCGCCTCCTTCCACAACGGCGTCGGCGCCGTGGCTCTCGGGGTCGTCGAGTCCGGCCGGGAGGACGAGCACGACGCCGGCGGAACGGGGCCGACAGGCCGCGACGGCCCATTCGAGCACCGGCCGGTCACCCAAGAGGACGAACTGCTTCGACCGGCCGAAGCGCCGGCCGGAGCCCGCGGCCACGACGATCGACCACACCCGCGCCACGGTGCGACCGGGCCGGCGATCAGGTCAGCGCGTCGTTCAGACGCTCTTCGGCCGTCTCCTCGTCCACGTTGAGGGCGAAGGTCAGCTCGGAGACGAGGATCTGGCGCGCCCGCTGGAGCATCCGCTTCTCGCCGGCGGAGAGACCCTTGTCCTTGTCGCGGATCGAGAGGTTCCGCACCACCTCGGCCACCTGGTAGATGTCGCCCGAGCGCAGCTTCTCCGAGTGGTTCTTGTAACGACGGGACCAGTTCGTCGGCATGCGCGCCTCTTTCTTGCGCAGCACGGCGAAGACCTCCTCGACCTCCTCGTCGTTGATCACCTCGCGCAGACCCACGCCCTCGGTGTTGTCCGCCGGGACGTTCAGGATCAGGTCGCCGTAGGCCAGGCGCAGGACCAGGTACTCCCGCTTCTCGCCGAACGCGACCTTGGTCTCGCGCTTCTCGATGACGGCCGCCCCGTGGTGGGGGTAGACGACTTTGTCTCCGACCTTGAAGGACACAGGACTCAAGACTCCCTTGGATGGATCGCCCGCACGGGCACGGCAGGCGCAACGATGCTGTTCAGAGGTGGTCGAAGCGGGCCCGGGCCGTCCGACGGTGACTGACCATTTTACCAGACCAGCCCGGTCATTCGTACCGCTCGAAGATGCTGGCCTCGACCAGGCGGGCCAGGCCGCCGCGGATGTGGCGGGCCGTCGTGGCGCCGATCCCCTCGACGGACTCGAGCTCGGCCGCCGAGGCGGAGAGGACCTCGGGCAGCGAACCGAACCGCTCGACCAGCCGCGCGATCAGCGTCTCGGAGAGCTGCTGGGGCAGGCGATGCAGGACGCGGTAACCGCGCGGCGCGAGCGCGGCGTACAACTGGTCGTCGGAGGCCGGCAGGTTCAAGGCGGCCACGACCTTGGGCAGGTCCACGAGGGCGTCGGGCGAGAGCGAGTGGAGGCGGGCGATGCCCTTGTCGTCGGTGTAGTCGCGCAGGACGAGCATGAGGCTCTCGTCGACGCCGGCGCTCAGCTCCTCGGTCTGGAGATGGATGAGCCGGCCGTCCGAGCCGAGCTCGACGAGGTGGCTCTCGATCTCCTCGGCGATGCGACGGACCATCTCGCCGGGCTGCAGCACGGCGACGACGTCGCGGACCGAGACCGAGTCCTCCATCTCGAGGCGTGTCAGCGTGGAGAGCGCGTCGTCGTAGCGGGAACGGAAGCGCTGCAGCGTGGAGAGCGCCTGGCTCGAGCGGTCGATGAGCCAGCCGGCCGACTGCGTCGTGTGCTTGCGATCGTTGCGGTAGACGGCGATGGTCGCCATGGCCTCGGAGACGGCGATGACCGGCACGTCGATGGACCGGGCCACCCGCTCGGCCGTGCGGTGGCGGGTGCCGGTCTCCGAGGTGGCGATGGTGGCCTTGGGGACGAGGTGCACGTTGGCCCGGGCGATGCGAGAGGCGTCGGAGGCCAAGATGATGGCGCCGTCCATCTTCGCCAGCTCGGAGAGGCGCTGGGGCGAGTACTCCGCGTCGAGGAGGAAGCCGCCGGTGCACACGGAGAGGACCGCCGGATCGTCGCCGACGAGGATCAGGGCGCCGTGTTTGGCCTGCAGGATCCGGTCCAGGCCCTCGCGCAGCGTCGTGCCCGGCGCGATCATCGCCAGCGCGTCGTTCAGAGGCTGGCTGCCGCCGGCACCGTCGGCCACCCGCGCATCGTACCCGGCCCGCTCCGGGCGCCGGCCTCCGACGCGGCCAGGGCCAGGGCGTCGGCCAGCGTGCGCACCCCGTGCACCACCATGCCGCCCGGGGCCACGGAGGCGGCGCCGGCCGCGCCCCCACCTGCCTCCCCGCCTCCGCCCATCGTGGAGGCGGGGACGAGCGCCCTGGTGAAGCCGCCCCGGTGCGCCTCGGCCAGGCGCCGTTCCGCGCCGGGGACCGTGCGCACCTCGCCGGCCAGGCCGATCTCCCCGAACGCGACGAGGTCGGGTGGCAGGGAGCGGTCGGTCACCACCGAGGCCAGGGCCAATGCGAGGGCGAGGTCGGCGGCGGGCTCGGTGACGCTGATACCGCCGACGGCCGCCACGAAGAACTCGGCGCCTTCGGGGACCTCCACGCCCGTGCGACAGGCGAGGACGGCCACGAGGAGGTTGGCCCGACCGGCGTCGATGCCCAGGGTGTGGGGTCGGGCGGCGCCGACGGTCCCGGGGCCGAGCAGGGCCTGCACCTCGACCAGCAGCGGGCGGCGGCCCTGGAGGACCGGCACCACCGCGCTGCCCGGCACCCCGTCCATGCGATCCCCCAACATGAGCGGGCCGGGATCGGGCACGCCGCGCAGGCCGTCGTCGCTCATCTCGAAGATGCCGACCTCGCCGGTGGGGCCGAAGCGGTGCTTGACCGAGGTCAGGACGCGCAGGGCGTGATGGCGGTCGCCGTCGAAGGAGAGCACCGTGTCGACGAGATGCTCGACCGCCCGGGGCCCGGCGAGATCTCCGTCCTTCGTCACGTGTCCCACCAGGAGCAACGGCACGCCGCTGGACTTTGCCATGCGGGTCAGGCGCTCGACGCAGGCGCGCACCTGGGCCAGGCTGCCCGCCGCCTGGGCCAGCTCGGGGTCGGAGACCGATTGGAGCGAGTCGACGACGAGGAGCGCCGGGTGATGGCGCTCGACGGCCGCCTCGATCTCCTCGACGTCGGGCCCCTCCAGCGCGAGGAGGTGACGGGGCACCAGACCGAGGCGCGATGCCCGCCCCCGCACCTGGGTGAGCGACTCCTCGGCGGAGGCGAGCATGACGTCCACTCCCGCGGCGGCCACCGACGAGAGCACCTGGAAGAGCAGGGTCGACTTGCCGATCCCGGGCGGGCCGAACAGCAGGGTGACCGAACCACCGACCACGCCCCCGCCCAGGACGCGGTCGAGCTCGCTGACGCCGGTTGGCAGCGGCTGCGTCGCCTCCGTCGAGACGTCGGCCAGGGCCACGGCGCCCGCCCCGGCTGCTGCTGCCATACCCGGTCGCGCCGAGCGGGCCGGCGCCGACGAGGCCCCGAACGTGTTCCAGGCGCCGCAATTCGGGCACCGGCCCACCCAGCGCAGCGACGTGGCCTCGCACGCCGAACAGCGGTAGAAGACGCCGGAGCGGGCGCGGGGAGGCGGGGCCGTGACCATGGGCGGCACCCTACGGAACGGGTGTCACACCGCCTCTCCGCCGTACTGCTCGGTCCCCGCCGAGGCGGGGCGCCGACGCTCTGAGCGCCCCGCGCTACTCGGCGTCGGCGCCGGCGCCGGCGAGCTCCAACGGGGGGGGTTGGATGCCCTCGATCGCCGTGAAGCTGAGCTGTGGACCCTCGCCGTCGATGGGCGATTCCTCGACGTCGACGACGATCGTCTCGCCGACGCGGAACTCCTTCCAGAGGATGCGCTCGGACAAGGGGTCCTCGACCATCTGCTGGATCGCCCGGCGCAGCGGCCGCGCCCCCAGCTGCGGGTCGTAGCCCTTCTCGGCCAGCAGCGAGCGGGCGGCCGGCGTCAGTTCCAGGCCGATGCCCTGGTCCGACAGCTGCTTCACCGTGCGCGACATCAAGAGGTCGACGATCTCGGTCACCTCGGCCCGCGAGAGCTCGTGGAACACGATGACCTCGTCGATGCGGTTGAGGAACTCGGGCCGGAAGTGGGCCTTGAGCGCCTCGTCGACCTTGGCCTTCATGCGCTCGTAGGTCACCGCCTCCGACGTCTTGGCGAAGCCCATGTTGGACTTGCGCAGGTCGGCGGTCCCGAGGTTCGAAGTCATGATCAGCACGGTGTTCTTGAAGTCGACCGTCCGGCCCTGGGCGTCGGTGAGGCGGCCGTCCTCGAGGATCTGCAACAGCGTGTTGAACACGTCGGGGTGGGCCTTCTCCACCTCGTCGAAGAGCACGACCGAGAAGGGCTTGCGCCGCACGGCCTCGGTGAGCTGGCCGCCTTCCTCGTACCCGACGTAGCCGGGGGGCGAGCCGACGAGCCGACTGACCGTGTGCTTCTCCATGTACTCGGACATGTCGAGCTGGATGAGCGCGTCCTCGTCGTCGAAGAGGAATTCGGCCAGGGTCTTCGCCAGCTCCGTCTTGCCGACACCGGTCGGGCCCAAGAAGATGAACGATCCGCTCGGGCGCTTCGGGTCCTTCAGGCCGGCACGGGTGCGCCGGATGGCACGGGAGAGCGCCTTCAGCGCCTCCTCCTGGCCGATCACCCGCTTGTGGAGCTCCTCCTCCATGCGCAACAGCTTGGCGGTCTCCTCCTCGGTGAGCCGATAGACCGGTATGCCGGTCCAGGCGGCCAGCACCTCGGCGATGACCTCCTCGTCCACGACATCGAAGAGGTCGACGCCCTCGGCCCGCAGTTCGGCTTCCTGGCTCTCCTTGCGGTCGAGGCGCTCCTTCTCCTGCTCGGCCAGCTTCTTGGCTTGCTCGAAGGCGCCCTTCTCGATGGCGGCCTCCTTGTCGGCCCGCAGGCGCGCGATCTCCTCGTCGAGCTTCTTGGCGTTCGGCGGCGTGCTCATGCGACGGATGCGCAAACGGCTGCCGGCCTCGTCGATGAGGTCGATCGCCTTGTCGGGCAGGTAGCGGTCGGCCAGGTAGCGGTCGGCCAGATTGGCCGCGGCCACCAGCGCCTGGTCGGTGATGCTGACCGCGTGGTGCGACTCGTAGCGGTCACGCAGGCCCTTGAGGATGTCGATCGTCAGCGCCACGGTCGGCTGGTCGACCTTGACCGGCTGGAAGCGCCGCTCGAGGGCGGCGTCCTTCTCGAGATGCTTGCGGTACTCATCGATCGTCGTCGCACCGACGGTCTGCAACTCGCCCCGCGCCAGCATCGGCTTGAGGATCGAGGCCGCGTCGATCGCACCCTCGGCGGCGCCGGCACCGACCAGGGTGTGGATCTCGTCGATGAACAGCACGATGTCGCCCCGCGTGCGGATCTCCTTGAGGACCTTCTTCAAGCGCTCCTCGAAGTCACCGCGGTAGCGGCTGCCCGCCACCAATGCGCCGAGATCCAACGTGTAGAGCTGCTTTCCGGTCAGCGTCTCGGGCACCTCGTTGGACACGATCCGCTGGGCCAGCCCTTCGACGATGGCGGTCTTGCCGACGCCGGGCTCGCCGATGAGGACGGGGTTGTTCTTGGTGCGGCGCGACAGCACCTGCATCACGCGTTCGATCTCTTTGGCACGTCCGATGACCGGGTCGAGCTTGCCGTCGCGGGCGAGCTGGGTGAGGTTCCGGCCGAACTGGTCGAGCACCGGCGAGCCCGAGGGGCTGTCGCCCGAGCTGGCGCCCTGGCTGGCGCCGACCGACTCCTTGCCCTGGTTGCCCGACATGAGCTGGATGACTTGCTGGCGCACGCGGCCCAGGTCGGCGCCGAGGCTCACCAGCACGGTGGCCGCCACGCCCTCGCCCTCGCGCACCAGACCGAGCAGCATGTGCTCGGTGCCGATGTAACTGTGGCCCAACTGCAACGCCTCGCGGAGCGAGAGCTCGAGGACCTTCTTGGCCCGGGGCGTGAAGGGGGGAGAACCGCTCGGCGCGGTGCCCGCCATGCCGATCGTCTCTTCGACCTTTTCCCGCACGGCCTCGAGGGAGATCCCCAGCGACTCGAGGGCCTTGGCCGCGACACCCTCGCCCTCGTGGATCAATCCCAAAAGGATGTGCTCGGTGCCGATGAAGCTGTGGTTCAGCAGGCGCGCTTCTTCCTGCGCCAGCACCAACACTCTCCGTGCCCGGTCGGTGAAACGTTCGAACACCCTGACCGCCTCTCCTTTTGCGCTTCCCTTGCTTCTCGGCCCAGTGTACCTGTGGCCTTAGTTGAGCACGCCGCAGCCTCGGAAGGGCAGTAGTTGGCAGGAAAACCCCGGTACCGGGGTTTTCCTGCACCCGACCGGGGCAAGTTGTCGCGATTATGAGGTCGTGCCCTAACGTTTGAGACAGTGAACCCGACCGAGGCCCTCGGCCTACCCCGCCTGCAAGAGGGACTGCGGCGCCTCGAGCCCCTGCTCAGCGCCTCTGTCGTCACGGGTGACGGGTTCCTCGACGAGGTCACGACGCACCTGATCTCGGCCGGGGGCAAACGGCTCCGGCCCCTCTTGGCCCTGGCCACGGCGACGGCGGGCGACCGGGACCCGACCGAGGATGACCTGATGGGCGCCGTGGCGGTCGAGCTCGTCCACCTCGCCTCGCTCTACCACGACGACGTCATCGACGAGGCGACCATCCGGCGCAACGTCGAGAGCGTGAACAGCCGGTTCGGCAACCTGGTGGCCATCGTGGCCGGCGACTACCTGCTGGCCCGCAGCGCTGCCATCGCAGCCAGCCTCGGCACCGAGATCGCGGCCCTGCTCGCCGACACCCTGGGACGACTCTGCCAGGGCCAGGTGACCGAGGTCCGCTCCGCCTTCCAGATCGGACGCAGCCACGACGACTACTTCGCCGCCATCAGCGGCAAGACCGCCGCGCTGACCGCGACGTCCTGCCGCATCGGCGCGCTCACCGGCGGGCTGCCGGCGGCCGAGGTCGACGCGTGCACCGAGTTCGGACGGTGCTTCGGCATGGTGTTCCAGATCCGCGACGACATCCTCGACATCACCGCCATCGAGGGGCAGCTCCAGAAGCCGACCGGCCAGGATCTCGCCGAGGGCATCTACACGCTGCCCGCACTCGTCGCGCTCGCCGATCCCGACGCCGGGCCGGACCTGCGCGCGCTGCTCGGGCAGCCCTTGGCCCAGCCCGAGCGCGACAAGGCGCGGGCGATCGTGATGGCGTCGCGGGGAATCGCCGCCGCGGTGGACCAGGCCCGCGCCTACGTGCACGAGGCGCAGAGCGCCACCGCCGGCATCGGGCGACCCGACCTCTCGGCCGGGCTCTCGCGGCTGGCCGGCGAGCTGCTCAGCGACCTGCCCGGCTGACGCCGGTCGCCGGCAGCTCGCTCGAGCCCGGGTTGATCGGGAATGGCCAAGGCGGCCACCACCGGGATTCCTCCCGGTCGGTGGCCGCCCCGCAACCCCCCGGTCCGCGAGGGCTCAGCTGGCGGTGCTGGTGCCGCAGGCCTGTGCCGCCTTGGCCAGCCGCGCGTTCACCTTGGTCTCACGGTTCTGCACCTGGTGATGCGGTTGCCGATGGCGGTGGCCAGCTTGGTGTGACCGGCCGCGTTCGCCTTGGCCTCACGGGCCTGGGCCTTGGGCACCCACGCGTTGATCTTGGCCTCACGGGCCTGGACCTTGGCCTGAAGGGCCGGGAGCTTGGCGCACAAGGCGGCCATGTTCGACCCGGTCGGGGTGGTCGGGGTCGCCGCGCCGGCGAGGCCGGCCGCGCCGAAGGTCAGGGCGCCGGCGATTGCGGTTCCTGCGATGATCTTGCGAAACATGAGGTCCTCCTTGGACTCCGTGCGCTCGGCACGCTCACCACCACTCGGCGGCACCACCCAGGCTGAACGCCAGATGTGAGGGATCCGTCATGGGAATCTCAGGAAAAGCCCCGGAACGCAAGGAACGCCGGAGAGAGCGTCAGGAGACCCTCGGAACGGCCCGCGAGCTCCCGCACGGCGCCCGGGCGTCCGCGGTCAGCCCCGATCGGGCCGGAGCGTCGGGAAGGCGATGACCTCGCGGATGTTGGACACGTCGCCCAAGAGCATCACCAGCCGGTCGACCCCGAGCCCGAAGCCCGACGTCGGGGGCAACCCGTACTCGAGCGCACGGAGATACTCCTCGTCGACCTCACCGGACTCCTCCTCGTCGCCGGCCCTCGCCTTGGCCACCTGCTCCTCGAAACGGGCCCGCTGGTCGTCGGGGTCGATCAGCTCGCTGAACCCGTTGCCCAGCTCGCGTCCCGCCACGACCGGTTCGTAGCGCTCGACGAGCTCGGGCCCGTCGCGGTGGCGCCGCGCCAACGGCGAGACCTCGGCCGGATAGTCCGTCACGAACACGGGCCCCCACAGCTCGGGCTCGGTCGTCTTCTCGTAGATCTCGAGCAGGATCTTGCCCGGCCCCCAGGCTGCCTCGACGGCGATGCCGACCTCCGCGGCCGCCTTGACCAGTTCGTCGCGTGGCGAGCGCACGTCGAGCGTCAGCCCGGTGGCCTCCGCCACGAGCTCGGCCATGGGGGCGCGGCGCCACGGCGTGGTGAGGTCGAGACCCCTGTCCGCCGTAGGTCAGCTTGGTCGTGCCGAGCACATCCAGAGCCAGGCCGGCCACCAGCTCCTCGAAGACGACCATGGTGTCGGTGTAGTCGGCATAGGCCTGGTACAGCTCGAGCATCGTGAACTCGGGGTTGTGACGCGGCGAGATGCCCTCGTTGCGGAACATGCGCCCGATCTCGAACACCTTGTCGAAGCCGCCGACCACGAGGCGCTTCAAGTAGAGCTCGGGAGCGACGCGGAGGAAGAAGTCGACGTCGAACGCGTTGTGGTGCGTCACGAAGGGGCGCGCCGTGGCGCCCCCCATGATCGGGTGCAGCAGCGGCGTCTCGACCTCCACGAAGCCCTGCGCCCACAGACGCTCGCGCATGTGGTGGATCACGTCGCTGCGCAGCCGAAGCAGCTGCCGGGTGCGCTCGTTCGCCCACAGGTCGACCTCGCGCTGGCGGTAGCGCGTCTCGACGTCGCTCACGCCGCGCCACTTGTCGCCGAAGCTGCGCCGCGCCTCGGCCAGCAGCTCCCACTCGGCCACCTTCACCGAGAGCTCGCCTCGCTTGGTCCGCACCACCTCGCCCCGCGCCCCGATCCAGTCGCCCAGGTTGAGCTTGACGAACTCGTCGAAGCGCTCGTGTCACCGCCGCCAGGGCGAACAGCTGCACCGAGCCGGACGCGTCGCGCAGCTCCGCGAAGGCGAGCTTGCCCTGGGGGCGCGAGAGCATGATCCGGCCGGCCACCCCGACGGTGGCGCCGGACTCCTCCCCGGGGGCGAGCGCCGACCACCGCCTCGACGACCGCGGCCGCGTCGTGGGTGCGCTCGAAGCGGTAGGGGATGTCGGGCTTGGGCTCGCTCACGAGGTGGGCTCGCTCATGAAGTGACGTTGCGCTCGTAGACGATGCGCAGGCCGTGCAGGGTCAGCCAGGGCTCCACGTGCTCAATCGTGTCCGAATACGGCGCGATGAGCGAACTGAAGCCGCCGGTGGCCACGACGGTCGGAGGGGCCGAGCTCCTCCATGAAGCGTCGGGCCAGCCCGTCGACCAGGCCGGCGAAGCCGTAGAGGGTCCCGGACTCGATCGACTCCACCGTCGAGCGGCCGATGACGCTGCGCGGCTCGACCAGCTCCACCCGGCGCAGCGCGGCGGCCTGCTGGTAGAGGGCGTCGAGGCTGATGGCCACGCCGGGCGTGATCGCCCCGCCGAGGTACTCACCCTTGGCGCTGATGGCCTCGACGGTCGTCGCGGTGCCCATGTCGACCACGATGCAGGGCCCCCCGTAGAGGTCGTAGGCGCCCACCGCGTCGGCGATGCGGTCCGCGCCGACCTCCTTGGGGTTGTCGTAGAGGATGGGCATCCCGCTCTTGGTGCCCGGTCCGAGCACGACGCAGGGCAGGTCGGCGAACCAGCGCGTCGCCATCTGGCGCAGCTCGGTCGTGACGTGTGGCACCGAGGAGCTGACGGCGATGCCCGAGACCGAGGTCGCGATGTCGAGGCCCTCGAGGTCGAGCAGCTGGGTGAGCAGCACGGCGTGCTCGTCGGGAGTGCGGCTCGGGACCGTCGAGAGCCGCCAGTGGTGGGTGAGGCCCCGCGGCGCGGTGGGGTCGTGCTCGGTCCCGATGCCCACGCCGACGCTCTCCTCGATCACGGGCACGGTCTCGGTGTCGTCGCGCCGGTAGAGGCCGATGACCGTCTCGGTGTTGCCGACGTCGATGACGAGGAGCACGCTCAACGCCCTCCCTCGGTGGGTCCGTCCGTTCTCTCCCCGCTGCACCCCTCGCCGGCGTCGGTCCAGACGAGGTCGAGCCCGAGGTCGAGCGACCGGGGCCGAGTGGGTCAGGGCCCCGACCGAGATCCGGTCCGGCCCCGCGGCGGCGTAGGCGCCGACGGTGGCGAGGGTCACACCGCCGGAGACCTCGGTCAGGATCGGGCCCCGGCGCGCCCAGGTGCGCCACCGCGATGGCCTCGACCACGGTCCCGGGGTCCATGTTGTCGAGCAGCACGGCGTCGGCACCGGCGCGGGCCGCCTCGGCCACCTGGTCGAGGGCGTCGCACTCGATCTCGACCATGCCGCCCCGGCCACAGCGCCCGGGCCCGGCGCACCGCCGTCGGTGATGCTCGTCCCGGCCAGGTGGTTGTCCTTGACCAGGACGGCGTCGGAGAGGCCCGGCCCGGTGGCTCGTGCCGCCCCCGGCGCGCACGGCCGCCTTCTCGAGGACGCGCAGGCCCGGGGTGGTCTTGCGGGTGTCGAGGATCTGCGACCGACGGGTTGCTCTCGTGGGCCGCGGCGACGAACTGCGCCGTCAGGGTCGCGACGCCCGACAGGCGGCCCAGGAAGTTGAGCGCCGTCCGCTCGGCGGTGAGGATCGGGCGCAGCGGCCCCGTCACCTCGAGCACGGTGTCGCCCGGCCGACAGCTCGGTCGCCGTCGACCGCGTGCCACACGAGCTCGAGCTGCGGCGTCGACGCGCCGGAACGCCTCGGTGGCGCAGTCCCGGCCCGCCAGCACGCCGTTGTGGCGGGCCCGCAGCGCGAAGAGCGCCGTCGCCTCCGGCGGCACCAGCGCCGCCGTCAGGTCACCCTCGGGCCCGAGGTCCTCGGCCAGGGCCCGCTCGACGGCCTGGCCGACCGCCCGGGCGTACGCCTCCGCCGCCTCGCTCTCGCTCACCGACGACCCGAACCTCCGGCCGGGACGGGCCCGTGGACGAGCCGGCGCCGCCACGACGGGTCGGTCTCGGGGTACTCGCGTCGCAGATGGGCGCCCCGGCTCTCGGTCCGGGCACGGGCCGAGACGAGCAGCGCGTCGGCCAGCGCAGCAGGTTGGCCAGCTCCCCGGTGCCGACCGAACCGCCGCCCTCCCCCAGCAGCGCGGCCATCTCCTCGACGACGGCACGGGCGCCGTCGAGGGACTCGGCGCTGCGGACGACGCCGGCCCCGCGCGTCATGGCCCGCTGCAGCGTGTCGCGCAGCTTGGTGACGTCCGGCCGGTCAGCCGGTCGGCGCCCGGCCCGTCGTCGGCGGGTCGGCGCTCGACGCCAGGTGCACCCGATGCCGTCGATGGGCTCGTCGCCGAGCACGGCGCGCAACGCGCCGCTGGGCTCGGGCCCCGCGGCCCCCGAGGGGATGCGCTCGGCCAGGCGGGCGCCGAAGACCATGCCCTCGAGCAGCGAGTTGGAGGCGAGACGGTTGGCCCCGTGCACCCCGGTGCAGGCGACCTCGCCCACCGCCCACAGGCCGGGCAGCGCGGTGGCGCCCCACAGGTCGGTGACCACGCCCCCCGAGAGGTGGTGCGCCGCCGGCGCGATGGGGAGCCAGTCGTGCTCGGGGTCCAGCCCGATGGAGGACAGCGAGGCGGCGATGGTGGGGAACCGGCTGGAGAAGCGCTCGAGCCCGGTGGCGTCGAGCCAGAGATGGTCGACGCCCTGCTCGGCCATGCGGGCCGCCATGGCCCGGCTGACCACGTCGCGCGGACGCCAGCTCGTCGACGAAGCGCTCGCCGTCGCGGTCGCGCAGCAGGGCGCCGTGGCCGCGCAGCGCCTCGGAGAGCAGGGGCCGGGGCATGGCCGGGTGGTGCAGCGCGGTGGGGTGGAACTGGACGAACTCGACGTCGGCCGTCGGCACCCCGGCCCGCAGCGCCATGGCGACGCCGTCGCCGGTGGACTCGGGCGGGTTGGTGGTGACCGAGAAGAGCTGGCCGGCGCCGCCGGTGGCCAGCACGACGTGGTCGGCCCGCACCTCGACCGGGCCCTCACCCGCCCCGGGCGGCAGCGCCCGCACCCCGACGCAGCGCCCGCCCTCCACCAGCAGGTCGAGGGCGAACCAGCCCTCGAGCACCGCGCTGGCCGAGCGGTAGGTGGCGTCGACGAGGGCCCGCTCGACCTCTGCTCCGGTGGCGGCGCCACCGGCGTGCACGACCCGCGGCCGGGAGTGGCCGCCCTCGCGGGCCAGGGCCAGCAGCCCGGTGGCCTCGCGGTCGAACTCGACGCCGAGCGCGATCAGCTCGTGCACCCGTCCGGGCCCCTCGTCGACCAGGATGCGCACCGCCTCCTCGTCGCAGAGGCCGGCGCCGGCCGCCAGCGTGTCGGCCAGGTGCAGGTCGGTCGAGTCCTCGTCGCCCCCGAGCACCGCGGCGACCCCGCCCTGGGCCCAGCGCGTCGCCGACTGGGACAGCGCGCCCTTGGTGAGCACGCCGAGGGACAAGGAAGGCGAGGGCGGCGCGCCCGGCCCGGCCAGCCGGACCGCGGCCGACAGGCCGGCGACGCCGCTGCCCAGGACCAGGACGTCGAAGGGTCCCGGGCGGGCGCCCGGTGGTCACGCCGGTTCGGTCAGCGTGAGCTCGGCGTCGAGGCGGGCCGACGCCTCGTCGATCACCCGGTTGCGCCCGTCGACGTGCACGACGCGGGGCACGTACGTGTCGAGCTCGGCGCGCTCGTAGTCGGCGTAGGTGATGATGATCACCTTGTCGCCCGGTGCCACCAGCCGTGCCGCGGCGCCGTTGAGGCAGATCTGACCCCGCTCCCCCTCGATGGCGTAGGTCTCGAAGCGCGCCCCGTTGTCGATGTCGAGCACGGCGACCTGCTCGTAGGGGAGGATGTCGGCCAGCGCCATCAGCTCGGTGTCGATGGACACCGAGCCCACGTAGTGCAGGTTGGCTCCGTCACCGTGGCCCGGTGGATCTTGGACTTCATCATGCGGCGGCGCATCGGCTCAACCGATCCTTTCGAAGTAGACCGACCTGATCGGTCGTGTCGGGGACTGCGGGGTCGTCGTCGACCCCGTCGACAGCGGCGCTGTTGTCGATCAGGCGGACCGGGCCCACCTGGGCTGCGATCAGCAGGCGCACCGAACGGGGATCCGTCGATGGTGCCGGCCTCCTCCAGCGAGGTCGGCGTCGACCGCGACCGCGTAGTCGAGCCGCACCCGCGGCGTCGCCGGCAGGCGACGGCCCGCATGATCCGGCTCAGCGCGGCGCTCGAGCGCTCGCCGGCGGCCACGGCGGACCGGCCGGCGGCCAGGGCCCGCGCGAGGACGGTCGCCGCCTGTCGCTCGTCGCGCGAGAGGCGGACGTTGCGGCTCGAGAGGGCCAGCCCGTCGCCCTCGCGCACGATGGGGCACCCGACCACCTCGACCGGCAGCGACAGCTCGAGGGCCATGCGCCGCACGACCGCCAGCTGCTGGAAGTCCTTCAGTCCGAAGTAGGCCCGGCACGGGCCCGGCGATGGCGAACAGCTTGGCCACCACGGTGGCGACGCCGTCGAAGTGGCCCGGACGCGACGCCCCCTCCCAGGAGTCGCTCACGCCCCGCGACCGACACCGTCGTCGACGGCGCGGCCGGCCACGACGGGTACATCTCGCGCACGGTCGGGACGAAGACGACGTCCACGCCGGCCTCGGCACAGACGAGCAGGTCCCGCTCGAGCGTCCGCGGGTAGCGCGCGATGTCGTCGGGGTCACCGAACTGCAGCGGGTTCACGAAGATGCTGACCGCGACCACGTCGCAGTCGGCCCGGGCCCGGGTCATCAGCGAGGTGTGCCCGTCGTGCAGCGCCCCCATGGTGGGCACCAGCCCGACCACCCGGCCGGCGGCGCGGGCCCGCTCGAGCAGGGCGCGGCATCCGGCTGCGGTCTCGACGACGTCCATGCCCGCGCTCCTACACCGCCGCCGGGACGGCCGGTGCAGCCGGTGCGGCCGTTGCGGCGGCCACGGCGTCGGACTCAGCGAGGCGCGGTGGCCAGCGCCGCCCCGGCCTGGTAGCCGGCACGCTCGGCCTCGGGCAGCGCGTCGAGGTGGCGGCTGAGCGTGGCCCAGTCCCCGCGCCGGGCCGGGCCGGTCGAGCGCGGCGCGGGCGCCGAGCGCGGCCACGTCGTCGACGGCGGCCCGGGTCAGGGGGAGGAAGGACTCGAGGTCCAAGCCGACCGACGGCGGCCACCCGCTCGACCTGGCCGAGCAGCGCGACCACGTGGTTGGCCGCGATGCAGGCGGCCGCGTGGTAGGCGGCACCGGTCACCGTCGGCCACCTCGACCACCCGTCCGCCGAGGCACTCGACGATCTCGCGGGCCGCCGGCGCACCGGCCACGGCGAAGGTCACGCCCGAGCAGAGGCGGGCGGCGCCGACCTCCCCGTTGGGCAGCGGCACCAGCGGGTGGACGGCCGCCTGCAGGGGATGCGGCGCCAGCGCGTCGAGCCCGAGCGAGCCCGACAGGTGGACCACGGTGGTCCCCGCGACGGGAACGACGGCCGCCGCCACGTCCGCGACGGCGTCGTCGGGCGTGGCGATGACGAGCACGTCGACGCCCTCGGCGGCGCCCGACAGGTCGTCGTGGCGGCCGCAGGAACCCGGCGAACGCCCAGCCGCGCGCGGACAGCGCAGCGGCCAGGGACGTGCCGGCCCGACCGGGACCGATGATCCGGATGGAGTGCATCTGACCTCCTTCGGCGTTCCAGCCCCTGACGGGTGCCGTTCGCCTACAGACGATCTGAGGAAACGTCCCCTACAGACTACCCACACCGGCGACGTCCCCACCAGACGCCCCGAGCTGCTCCGATGTCACGAGATCGGGCGCCAGGTCGGCCAGGGGCTGCACGACGAAGCGCCGTTCCCACAGCCGCGGGTGCGGGACGGTGAGGTCCTCCTCGTCCACCGTGCACCCCTCCACCCACAGCACGTCGGCGTCGAGGGTGCGCGGGCCCCAGCGCACCGTGCGCACGCGGCCGGCCGCCTCCTCGAGGGCCCGGCAGCGCTCGAGCAGCCGGCGGGGCGTGTCGCGGGTCGACAGCTCGACCACCACGTTGAGGTACGGGCCCTGCCCCTCGGGCCCGCCGACCGGATCGGTCTCGTAGAGCGGCGAGACGCCGACGACGTCGCCCGCCCGGCGCAGGCGCTCCACCGCCGCGCGCAACAGCGCCCGCCGGTCGCCCAGGTTCGAGCCCAGCCCGATGAAGGCGCGCCGACCGGGAGGGGCGGGGTCGCCCCGCACCGGCCGGGGCGACCGGGGCGTCCGCCATCAGCGGGCGCGCCGCACCCTGACCCCGGTCGAGCCGACGTCGAGCGCCAGCGGCGGGCGCAGCTTGCGCACCGTGACCTCGACCGCCTCGAGCCGGGGGTCCACGATCAGCAGCGCGCTGGCCAGCCGGCCGGCGAGGGCCTCGAGCAGGCGGTAGGACCGCCCGCCGACGACGTCGGCCGCCGTCTGGGCCAGCGCGCCGTAGTCCACCGTGTCGGCCAGGTCGTCGCTCTGCTGGGCGGCCTCCATGTCGACCCAGGCCACGATGTCGACCGAGAAGGGCTGGGCCCGCTCCCGCTCCTCGGGGAGCACGCCGTGCGCCCCAGTCACCCGGAGGTCGCGGATCTCGATCCGGTCGCTCACCTCGGCTGGTCGCGCGACGGGCATGCCCTCCAGCTCGGACAGCAGCTCGCGGCCGGGCTCGCCCATGGCGTGCCCCACCACGTGCTCGACCAGGGCCACCGCCTGGGGCAGGTTGGCGATGCGGTCCGACCAGACCAGGTAGCCGGCCAGGACGCCCATGACCCGGTCGCCCAGCTCGTCCTGGTGCACCAGGATCCGCAGGCCGGCGGCCAGCGAGTCGTCGATGTCCTGGTAGCAGGCCGCCAGGACGGGCCGCGGGTCCCCGGTGCGCTCGAGGGGGTAGTGGGCCCAGGCCAGCCCCTCCTCCTCGTAGGCGGCCAGGTTGTGCGGCGAGGGCAGCAGCGAGATGACGCGGCCGAACCCCTGGACGCGCAGCCAGATGATCTCCTCCTGGCGCCGCACCCGGCGGTGGTTGACCGAGAAGCCGCCCGGCCGCTCGCTGACGGCCAGGTGGTCGGTGATCACCCAGGTGAAGTTGCGCGGCGGAATGCCGGCGGCCCACTTGCCCTTCATGCGGCAGGACCATACAGCCGGCTCACCTGCACCGTGGCCGCCACGTCGTGGACCCGGACCATGCCCGCCCCGGCCACCATGGCCGCCGCGGCCGTGGCCAGCGACCCCTCGCCCCGCTCCGCCACCGGGGCCGGCTCCCCCGAGCGGCCCGGCGGCCAGGAGCCGAGGAAGCGCTTGCGGCTCGTGCCGACCAGGACCCCGGCGCAACCGGCGCCGGCCGCCGCCGCCACCAGCTCGGCCAGGTGGCGCAGGAGGGAGAGGTTGTGGGCCGACGGTCTTGCCGAAGCCGATGCCGGGGTCGACCCAGACCTCGCCCACCCCGGCCGCCAGGGCGCGGCGGGCCCGCTCGAGCACGAACGTGCGCACCTCGGCCACCACGTCGGCGTAGCGGGGGTCGTCCTGCATGGTGCGGGGGTTCCCCTGCCTGTGCATGGCGACCCAGCCCGCTCCCGTGGCGGCGGCCACCTCGAACAGCGAGGCCGAGACGTCGTTGACCAGGCTCGCCCCGGCCGCCACCGCCGCCTCGGCCACCTCGGGCTTGACCGTGTCCACCGACACCCGGACGCCGCGCTCGACCGCCGGGCCCGAAGCGCCAGCGCCTCGACGACCGGGACCACCCGCGCCAGCTCGACCTCGCTGGGCACGGCCTCGGCCCCGGGGCGCGACGATCCCCGCCCACGTCGATCACGTCGGCGCCCTCGGCCATCATCTCGAGCCCGCGGGCCACCGCCGCGTCGAAGGTGTCGTAGAGCCCGCCGTCGGAGAAGGAGTCCGGCGTGACGTTGAGCACGCCCATCACCAGCGGCCTTCCTGAACCGGGGGGCGGCCCCGCCACGGTCAGCGACCCCGGATGAACTGCATGGCCTCGGCCCGGGTGGCCACGTCGGAGCGGAAGAGCCCGCGCACCGACGAGGTGACGGTGACCGTGCCCGGCTTCTTGACACCACGCATGGACATGCACAGGTGCTCGGCCTCGATCACCACCAGCACGCCCCGCGGGGAGAGGACGTCGGCGATGGCGTCGGCGATCTGGGTGGTCATGCGCTCTTGCACCTGGAGCCGCCGGGCGTACCCGTCGACGAGGCGCGCCAGCTTGGAGAGCCCGGTGATGCGCCCGTCCTCGGCCGGGATGTAGGCGACGTGGGCCTTGCCGAGGAACGGCACCAGGTGGTGCTCGCAGAGCGACGCGAACGGGATGTCGCGCACCATCACCATCTCGTCGTGCTCGGCCGCGAAGGTGACCTCGAGGTGCCGCGCCGGGTCGTCGTGGAGGCCCGAGAACAGCTCCTCGTACATGGACGCCACCCGGTCGGGGGTGCGTACCAGCCCGTCGCGCTCGGGGTCCTCCCCGATGGCGCTGAGCAATTCGGTCACCGCCGCTCGCACCCGGTCGACGTCGACGCTCATCGCTCGCTCCCCTTGTAGACATGCACCCCACGCAGGTTGCGGTAGCGCTCGTCCACATCGAGGCCGTAGCCCACGACGAACTCGGGCGGGATGGTGAAGCCGATGTACCGCAGGTCGAGATCGACCCGCTGCTCGCCCTCCTTGACCAGCAGCGCGCACACCTCGACGCTCTTGGGCTGGCGGGCCGTGAGATAGCGCCGCAGGTAGTTGAGGGTGAGGCCGCTGTCGATGATGTCCTCGACGACCAGCACGTGGCGGTCGTTGAGCTCGGAGTCGAGGTCCTTGACGATGCGCACGACGCCCGAGGTCTTGGTCGCGCTGCCGTAGGAGGACACAGCCATGAAGTCGACGTCGACCGGGAGTTGGATGGCCCGGCAGAGGTCGCTCATGAAGAGCATGGCGCCCTTGAGCACGGCCACCAACAGTGGGGGCTCGGCGGCGTAGTCGGCGGTGATCTGCTTGCCGAGCTCGGCGACCCTGGTCTTCAGTCGCCTGGCGTCGACCAGCACGGGTCCCACGTCGCACTCGGCCCACGGCGGGACGCCCGCTCCGTCCTCGTCGAGGGTCACCGGCGTGACACTACCGGAGCGCTCCGGTTCGACCCGCAGGCGGCCGCCCGTCCGACGCACCCGCCGGCCGGCGGAGAGCTCCGTCCCCCGCGCCGCTCCCCGCGCCACGGCGAGGGTGCGCTCGACCTCGGCCAACGAGGGCGGGTGGTCGTCGCGGTCGGCGTCAAACGCGTCCGTCCGCGTCGGTCGGCGTCCGCGTCGGCGTTGGCGTTGGCGTTGCGCAGCCAGCGGCGGAGGGCACGCCGAGCCAGCGGCCGGCTGGCGGCGGACACGGCGCGCGCGCGTCGGCGGGGTCGGGCAGCGCCTCGGCGGCCAGCCACTCGAGCAACGCCACCTCGTCACGCAGCACCCCCGCCTGCCGGGCCAGCACGGGGACGGGGTCGCGGCCCGCCACCCGCGCGCACAGCGGCAGCAGCTCGTGGCGGACGCGGTTGCGCACGAAGGCAGGATCGGCGTTGCTGGGGTCGCACACCGGCTCGAGGCCCACCTCGGCGCACAGCGCGCGGCGTCTCGAACCGGCGCAGGCCGAGCAGCGGGTGCCGGCGGCCCGGCGCCATGCCGGCCAGGCCGTCCGCCCCGGCCCCGCGCAACAGGTTGACCAGGATCGTCTCGGCCTGGTCGTCCATGGTGTGCCCGGTCGCCACGTCGGCGGGCAGGACCGCGAAGCGGGCCGCCCGGGCCCGGGCCTCGAGGTTGGGGCCGGGCGCGAGCGACACGCGCCGACGCTCGAAACGTGCCCCGAGCCCCCGCGCGGCGTCGGCCACCACGTCGGCCTCGGCACCCGAGCCGGGGCGCAGGCCGTGGTCGACGTGGATCGCCGTGACGTCGCAGCCCGCGGCGGCCGCCAGCACGAGCAGGGCCAGTGAGTCGGCGCCCCCCGACACCGCACACGGCAGGGCCGAGCCCGCCGCCGGGAACGTGCACCGGGTCAGGAGTACGGGGACGAGGGGGTGAGGGGTGAGGGCGTCCTCACCCACCGGCTCGGGCCACCCAGGCGGCAGGGTCGCGGATCTCCTCCAGCGAGGGCAGCCACTGGGGACCTTCCCACACCCGGGCCAACAGCGCCGGCCCGCCCGCCGCCTCGACCGACTCGACGAAGCGCTCCCCCTCGGCGTACTGACGCAGCTTGGCGTCGAGACCGAGCAGCTTCGACATCAGCTTGGTCATCCCGCGCGCCTGGGTGCGGCGCTCCTGCAGCACCCGGGAGAAGTGGGCCGCACCCGGCACCTCGGCGGCGCCGGCCCGGTCCATGGTCACGTCGCCGTGGCCCTCGAGCAGGCTCATCATCCCCGAGATCTTCGAGAGCGCCCGCCGCTGCTCGGGAGTGGCCAGCATGCCCACCACCCCGGCCTCGCGGGCGGGGTTGCGCCCGGCACGCAGCTCGGCGGTGGCGCGGCGGAGCACCTCGGCGAAGCCCGCCGGGTCTCCCGAGAGCGGGACGAGCAGTTCGGAGACCAGGCCAACGAAGTGGTCCCGCAGCCAGGGGACGGCGGTGAACTGCAGGCGGTGCGTGACCTCGTGCAGGGCGAGCCACAGGCGGAACTGGCTCGGTACGAATCCGTACTGCTCCTCGACCGCCACGATGTTGGGCCCCACGTAGGAGACGAGGTCCTGGTCCTCGGGGGACTCGTCGTTGATGAGCAGGTCGTACTGGCCGAGCACCCGCGTCGCCATGTACGCCAGCATCAAGCCGAGCTGGGTCCCTGCGACGGAACGGCCGACGACGAGGGACGGGCCCCCGAGCTTGTTTCCCCGCTTCTGCTGCATCTCGGCCAGCGCGGGCCCCACCAGGCGCTCGATGGAGCGCACGTTGGCGGCGGCCCAACCGGGGCGATCGGTCACCTTGGCCCGCGCCGTCCCGTGGGCCGAGTGCAGGCCGGTGGCCTCGCTCACCAACGACTCCGCGCGTGCGGTGAGCTCGTCGAACTGCCCCTGCAGGTCCCTCGAGCGATAGGAGGCGGGCGCCGGCTTCAGGATGAGGGCGCCCGACGCCACGCGCCGCGCGAGGGCCCAGTCGACCATGGCTGGACCGCCCACCGCCACCTCGGGGATGGCCGGGTTGAGGTCAGTGCTCGCCGTGGTGCTGCCGGCTTTCTTCGTCGAGGGCCGCCGCCACCCGGTCGATGAGGCTCTGGGGGACGCGGTCCTTGCACCGGTTGGCGATCACCTTGCGCAACTCCGCCTCGAACTCGGCCGCACCGCCGCAGGGCCCGCACCAGTCGAGATGGACGCGGATCTCCGTGCGACGCTCCTCGGTGAGCTCGCCGTCGAGATAGTGGTACAGCTCGTGCACCGCCTCGACACAGTCGACCGACGAACCGAACAGCCCACCCGCGTCCACCGCTGCCGTGTCGGTGTCCTTGTCCGCTTCCACGTCTTCGCTCATTCCCTCGAACCCCCCGGCAGGCTGCCGACGAGGCCCCTTGCCTCTGCCACATCGTGCAACGCCTTCTGGAGCGCCCTTCTTCCCCGGTGGATCCGGCTCATGACCGTCCCGATCGGGACGTCGGTGATCTCGGCGATCTCCTTGTAGCTGAAGCCCTCGACGTCGGCCAGCATGACGGCCATACGGAAGGCCTCGGGGAGCGCCTCGAGCGCCGATTTCACGTCCTCGTCGGTGAAGCGCTCGAGGGCCTCGTCCTCGGCCGACCGCCCGGGCTCGCTGCCGCCCGAGCCGGCCAATCGCTTGTAGAGGTAGAGGTCCTCGACGTCCTCGACGTCGGCCAGCTCCGGCCGCCGCTGCGCCGCCCGGTACGAGTTGATGTAGGTGTTGGTGAGGATCCGGTAGAGCCAGGCCCGCAAATTGGTTCCCTCGGTAAAGGAGCCGAACGACCGGTAGGCCTTGAGGTAGGTCTCCTGCACCAGGTCCTCGGCGTCCGCCCGGTTGCGGGTCATGCGCAGCGCGGCCGAGTACAGCCCGGGCATGAATTCCATGGCGACGTCGGTGAAGTTCGCCTGGTCTGCCACGGCTCAACCCTATCCACCCGGCGCTCGATATCGTCTCCGCCGTGACCACCGCACCCCCGGACCTCGGGATCGACCTGATGAGCGGAGCGTTCTTCGGGCGCGAGCCCCACGACGCCTTCGCCTGGATGCGAGCCAACGCCCCCGTCTACTACGACGAACCCAACGACCTGTGGGCCGCGGCCAGCTACGCCGCAGTCAAGCAGGCCTCCGTGGACACCGAGTCGTTCTCGAGCGCCCAGGGCATCCGGCCGAAGAGTCCGCAACTGCCGATGATGATCGACTTCGACGCCCCCGAGCACGTGCGCCGGCGCCGGCTCGTCTCGGAGGGGTTCACCCCGAGGCGAGTGCGCGACCTCGAGGGCAAGCTCCGAGTGGTCTGCGACGCGCTCATCGACACGGTCTGTGAGGCGGGTTGTTGCGATTTCGTCCGGGACCTGGCGGCGCCGCTGCCCATCATCATGATCGGCGACATGCTCGGCGTCGCACCCGAGGACCGCGACGACCTGCTGCGATGGTCCGACGACATGCTCAAGGCACTGGGCGCGCCCGACCCCGCGCTCATGGACAACGCCACGACGGCGTTCATCGAGTACACCGACTACATCCATCCCGTCTTCGACGACCGCCGCGCGAGGCACAACACCTCGGACCTCGTCGGAGTCCTCTGCCACGCGCAGATCGACGGCGATTCGCTCGACGACGACTCGCTCGTCCACGAGACGCTGCTCATCCTCATCGGCGGGGACGAGACGACCCGCCACGTCATCAGCGGAGGCATGGAGGAGCTGCTGGCCCACCCGGACCAGGTGTCCCGGCTCTCGGCCGATCCGGCCGTGCTCATGCCAGGGGCGGTCGAGGAGATGCTGCGCTGGGTGTCGCCGATCAAGAACATGGCCCGCACGGCGGCGCGGGACGTCGAATTGGCCGGGGCGCACATCGGCGCCGGCCAGGAGATCCTCCTGCTGTACCCGTCCGCCAATCGCGACGAAGGCGTCTTCGAGAACGCCGACGTCTTCGACATCACGCGCCACCCCAACCCGCACATGGCCTTCGGCTTCGGCGCGCACTTCTGCCTGGGCAACCAGCTGGCGCGCCTGGAGCTGCGCGTGATGGTCGAACGGGTGCTGGCCCGCATGCCCGACCTCCGCCTGGCCACCGCACGAGAGGCGCTGCCACGTCGGGCGGCCAACTTCATCTCCGGCATCGAGGAGATGCCCGTCGTCTTCACCCCGAGTGCCCCCCTCGGAGCGGGGTCGATCTGACGGCGGCGGTCATCTCCTACGCCGAGGCACCGACGACGCCCTGCCGTTGAGCGTCTGCGCGTGCCGGCCGCTGCCGGGCCTGCCGGCGCCGGCCCACTCCCACCCAGGCCCGGCTGACGACGTAACACCCAGCGCTGTAGACACCCACGAAGAACCCCACGGGCCAGTTCGAGTGGTACGAGGAGGCGATCGCCGCCCACGCCGTGAACAGCGCGAGGCCGACGGAGAGCACGATGGCGGGCGCCGGGCGACCGACGAAGGCGCGCGCCGCAGCAGGCGGGCCGATCATGAGACTGAAGATGAGGAGCGCTCCGACGACGGGCAGCGTCACCGTGGTCGCGGCGGCAACGACGAGGAGGAAGGCGATCTCCATGGGGCGCGGCCGCACGCCACGCGCCTCGGCGAGCTCGGATGCAGTCGAGGAGAGGAGGAGCGGCCGGTAGAGCATGACGACCGCCAGGATGCAGCCGGCGCTCACGAGGGCCACGGGCAGGAGCTCGGTGGTGCTGACGCCGAGGATCTCCCCGAAGAGCAGCGCGTAGACCTCGGGCTCGTAGCCGCCGCTGAGACTCAGGAACAGCGAGCCCAGCGCCAGCATCATGACGAGCGCGAGCGCCGTGGCCACATCCCGGCGCCGGGAGCCGAGGGAGCCGATGCCGATGGCGGCCAAGACGGCGAAGATCCCGAGCCCGACCAGCGTGTTGAACCCCAGCCAGTACGCCCCCGCCGCTCCGGCGAAGGCGCCGTTGGGGATCGCGTGCGCGGCGAAGGCGGAACCGCGCAGGACGACGAAGAAGCCGACCACGCCGGCCACGGTCGCCACCATGGTCCCGGCCACCCAGGCGTTGACCATGAACCCGGAGAACACGGCTGCCCCTAGCCGCCCGAACCGGCCGCTTCGACGCGCGCAGAACGCCCGCGCACGGCTGCCAGACCACTGACCAGGTAGACGAGCACCACGAGGGCGACGATGCAGAAGCTCACCGGGAGAGGCGTCTGCGAGGAGGTCCAGTAGTAGCTGTCGTAGGAAAGCAGGATCCCGAGCCAGGTGGTGGCGACCCCGAGCAGCGCCGCGATGCCCATGGCCCAGCCGAACCGCCTGGTCAGCCTCAGTGCGCTCGCCGCCGGGCCGATCAGCAGCGCCGTCGAGAGGACGGCGCCGACGGCCAACGCCGAGAGACCGACGGCGACGGCGAGGGCCACCATGAACAAGGAGCCGACCAGCCTGACCGGGACCCCGCGGGCCGCTGCCGCGTCCGCGTTCAACGAGCTCAAGAGCAGCGGCCGGAAGAGGAAGCCGATCAGCCCGAGCGCCAACAGGCTGCAGACCACGACGACGGGCACCGTCGAGGGGTCGATGCTGAAGATGGAGCCGAAGAGGATCTGCTGGGTGGCGCCGGTGATGGCGTGCGTCGTCGTGTCGAGGTACAAGAACAACGCCGCCAGACCCGTGGCGGCTCCGAGCACGATTCCGGTGGCGACGTCACGCCCCCTCACCCGCTGCACGCCGATGAGGTCCATGGCCAGCGCTCCGAGGATCCCGCCCCCCAGGAAGCCGGTGAGTGGGCTGAGCCCGAGGAGGAGGGAGCCCGAGCCGCCCGCCGTCGCCACGTCGGCCAGGGAGTGCCCCGCGAAGGACTGCCCGCGCAGCACGGTGAACATGCCGACAGCGGCGGAGACGACGGCGACCACCCCCCCGATCACCAGCGCGGTGTGCACGGGCGCGCTCGAGAAGAAGCCGGGTTCGAAGAGCCACCCCATCGGCTCAGCCCGTTTCTCGCGAGGGATCGACGGGGAGGACGGCAGCGGCCTCGGACCCGGGACCGGCGACGACGATGACCCGACCGTGCACGTTGAGCACGTCGACGCGGTAGCCGTACAGGGCGCTGAGGACCTCGGGGCGCACGACTTCGTCGGTCGTGCCGGTGGCCGCCCGGCCACCGGCGAGGTACACGATGCGGTCCATGACGGGGAGGAGGGCATTCATCTCGTGGGCCGACAAGAGGACCGCCACGTCGTGCTCGGTGGCCAGCGTGTGCAGGAGCAACACGATCTCGTTGGCGCTGGCGGGGTCGAGGTTGGCCAGCGGCTCGTCCAGCAAGAGGAGCCGGGGGCGACTGATCAGGGCGTGCGCGATGAGGACGCGCTGCAGCTCGCCGCCAGAAAGGGTCCCGACGCGGGACTCGGCGAAGCGCTCGGCTCCGACGGCGGCCAACATCTCGTCGACGGCCGCCTGGCGCTCCCGGGACGGGAGCCGGAAACCGAACCGGTTCCCGTCGATGCCGAGCACCACCAGGTCGCGCGCCCGTAGAGGGACATCGGGGTCGAGCACCAGCTTCTGGGGGACGTAGCCGGCCGAGCGGCGCAGCCGGCCCCCCGGGGCACCGGGCATGGAGACCCGCCCGCCGCTCGTCCGCTGCAGGCCGAGGATGACGCGCAGCAGCGTGGTCTTGCCCGCACCGTTGGACCCGATCAGCCCGGTGAACTCGCCGACCCGCACCTCGAAGGAGACGTCGTCGAGGATGGTGCGCCCCCCGAGGACGACGCTGACGTGCTCGACCGCGAGCACGGTGTCGCGGTCGCTGCCCGCGGCGCCAGCGGACGGAGTGGCGGCGGTGGCGGCGATCACAGGTGCTCGGTGGAGACCTTGTGGGTCACGGCCGCTTCGATCGCCTTCACCTCGGCCATCATCCAGGTCTGGTAGTCGTAGCCGGGTGTCGGCATCGTCTCGTACACCCCGACGACAGGGACGCCGGCGTGCTCAGCCGTCACGCGGATGGACGTGGTCAACGGGTCGACCACTTGCTGGTTGTAGCAGAACACCTTGACCTGGTGCTTTGTGAAGTAGCCGTCTTCGAGCGTCACGTCCTCGGGTGCAGGGTCGACGCCGTTCATGATGTCGGCCTGGAACGCGAAGGGCGTCAGGATATCCATCCCCATCGCCTGGAGGAGGTAGTCGGCGACCGGCTCGGTCACGGCGACGGCTGTGCCGGCGTACTTGGCCTTGAACGCGCCGATGGCGGCCAGCCAGGGGTGGAGCGACTTGTCGAACTTGGCCAGGTTGGCGTCGAAGTAGGCGGCGTGGGACGGCTGCAGGGTGGAGAGTTGCGCGGCCATGGCCTCGGCGGCGGCGGGCATGGTCGTCGGCGAGTACCAGAGGTGGGGGTTGGGCGTGTCGTTCGGCAGGCCCAGCAGCTTCTGCACCACGATCACCCGACGGGAGGCGTTGGGGGACGCCGCCTCGATCTTGCTCATGAAGTCGTCGTAGCCCACGCCGTTCTGCACGATCAGTTCGGCCGCGCTGACCTCCTCTGCGACGCTCGGGCTCGCCTCAAAGGTGTGGGGGTCGGTGTTGGGGTTGTTGAGGATGGACGAGACGTGGACGTACTTTCCCCCGATCTGCGAAAGGACGTCGGCGTACTCGTTCTCGGCACCGACGGCGTTGATCACGCCGGGTGTGCCGGCCGACGCGCTGGACGGCCCCCAGCCCGGTGCGAGGGTCACGGCGGAGGCGGCGGTGCACGACAGCACCAGCAGCGCCCACCGGGCACGGGGGCGGAGCCGGGACACGCGGCGGGAGACGGAGGCCATGGTCATGCGCCTAACTTATATTGGGACTGAGTCTCAGTACAAGTCGGACGGACCGCCCCCCCATAAACACATCAATACGTGCTTATATGTGGCCGTGTCAGCCGCGCAACAGGGCTACGTCGCCGCAGGGGACCTGCTCCGGGTCCTGGCGGCGCCGGCGCGCCTGGCCATCGTGGTCGAGCTGGCCAACGAGCCGCTGCAGGTCAACGAGCTGGTCGATCGGCTCGAGCTGAGCCAACCGCTGGTGTCCCAGCATCTCCGGGTGCTGCGTGGGGCGCGGCTGGTGGCGGTGGAGCGGCGCGGTCGCGAGGCGACGTACTCGCTGGTCGACCAGCACGTCGCCCACATCGTCGCCGACGCCATTCAGCACAGTCATGAAACGAGCGGTCACGACACGAGGAGTCTCGACACGAGGGAGGTCACGCCGGCATGAGCGAGCACACGGTCCACGAGGACCACCAACACAAGCACGGGCCGGGTTGCGGCCACGCCTCGGTTGCGCACGGGGACCATGCCGACTACATCCACGACGGCCACACCCACTGCGCGCACGACGATCACTACGACGAGCGACCGCTGGCGCACGTGTCGCATGAGGACCACGCCCACGTGCACGGCCAGGGCTGCGGGCACGAGACCGTGTCCCACGGCGATCACGTCGACTACGTGCACGACGGCCACCGCCACGCCGCCCACGAGGGGCACTACGACGAGCACTGAGCGGGACGTGATGTCCTCACCCGATTGCGAGGACCCCCTCCACGAGGTGGCCGAGGCGCGCCTCCGCCTGATCGAGCAGCGCTACACGGTCGGGCGCCGCGCCATCGTCGAGCTGCTCCGGGACGCCGGGCACCCGGTGAGCATCGGCGACATCGCCGACCGCCTCCCCGATCTGCCGCGGAGCTCCGCCTATCGCCACCTGACCGACCTGCAGGCCGCCGGCCTCGTCCGCCGCGTCGCGGCCAGCGACGAGTTCGCTCGTTTCGAGCTGGCCGAGGACCTGACCGAGCACCACCACCATCTGCTGTGCGTGCGCTGCGGCAAGGTGACCGACGTCACGCCGAGTGCCGACTTCGAGCGCCAGGTCTCGTTGACCGTCGACGAGCTGGCGACCGCAGCGGGCTTCGAACCGCAGAGCCACCGCCTCGATGTGCTCGGCGTCTGCGCCGGGTGCCGCTGAGGTGCGCCCGCCGCGTCTCAGCCGGCCAAGCTGAACAGCCCGGCGTCGATCACCGTCTCGCCGCGCTGGGTCTCCGTGCGGAACCGATAGGCGCCGGTGGCACGCTCACCGATGTCCCACACCGAGATCGTGAGGGTGTCGCCCGGCATGGTCGGCTTGGAGAAGCGGGCCCGCATGGCTCCGAAGCGCGCGGGGTCAGATCCGCACACGGTGTGGAGCAGGGCGCGGCCGGTGAACCCATAGGTGCAAAGGCCGTGCAGGATGGGGCGATCGAAGCCCGCCCGCTTGGCGAACGCCGGGTCGGAGTGCAACGGGTTGCGGTCACCGGAGAGCCGGTAGAGCAACGCCTGGTCGGGGCGGGTGGCGTAGGTCACGACCTCGTCGGGCTCGCGGCCGGGCAGCGGCTCGGCCACCAGCGCGCTCTCGTCATCACCGTCGGGGTTGCGCGGACCGCCGAACCCGCCGGCGCCGCGGATGAACAGAGCGGTGCGGTTGGTGAAGGCAGGCTTCCCCGTGGCGGCGTGGCGCGACTCGCTCTCGAGCACGACGAGGCCCGCCGATCCCTTGTCGTACATGCCGGCGACCCGAGTGGTGGTCGACACCGTCCCCGCCGTCGGGATCTCGCCGTGCAGCCGGATGGCCTGCTCCCCGTGCACCAGCATCGCAGGGTCGAAGTCGCCGATGGAGGCCCTCGCCCCTCCGCCCTGCCCCACGATGGTGGTGAAGGTGGGCAGCACCCGTTGGGAGATCCCGTCCGAGTTCTCGGTCGTCAGGTCGAGCTCGAACCCCGTGGGGTCGAGCGCCCCCGCGCCGACCCCGAGGGCGTACAAGAGGGCGTCCTTGTGGTCCCACGACCGCTCGGAGGGCTCGGAGGTGGCCCCCACCGCATCGAGATTCAGTCCCATTGCTCGCACCCTCTCTCCGGCCATCCTCAGCAGCCGATGACGGGATTTGATGTTACATCATATTATGTCATACTTGTCAAGTGGAGTCGGACGACGCGGTCGTGACCATCGACGAGCTGGCCGCGTCGTCGGCCACCACGACGCGGCGCATCCGCTCCTTCCAGACCCTCGGGCTGCTGCCCCACCCCGACCTGCGGGGGCGGACCGGCCTCTACGGCCCCCGGCACCACGACCGCCTCGGCGCCATCCTCCGGCTTCAGGAGCAGGGCTTCTCGCTCGAGTCGATCGGCGTGCTCTTCCGCGCCCTCGACGCGGGCCGGTCGCTCTCCGCCGTGCTCGGCCTCGCCGAGCCCGCGACCCGGGCGGCCCATCGGGGCGAGGGCGGGGCGAACGCGGGCACGGACAGCGCCGAGCTGTACGGCTTCGCCGAGCTCCAGCCTGCCGCGACGACGGCGCGGGCGGGGTCCCCCCGCTGCTGTCTCTCGTCCCCACCACCGTGTGGGACGAGGGCGAAGCGTCCTGACGCGCTCGCCCATCCCCGGCCAGCGGCGCGCCCGGCCGCGATCGGTAGGGTCGCTCACCGTGTCCGACCCGCCGGCCCGTCTGCTCGTCGACTGGGAGGGGGCGGCCGCGCACGGGGTCGACGTCGCAGTGACCACCCGGCACGGCGGCGTCTCGGCACCGCCCTACGACACCCTCAACCTCGGGCTGCACGTCGGCGACCGGCCCGGCGACGTGCGGGCCAACCGCGCCCGGGCGGCGTCGGCGTTCGGCGTCGACCTCGACACGATGGTCTTCGCGCGGCAGGTCCACGGCACGAGGGCGGTCCTGGTCGGCCGGGAGGAGCGCGGCCGCGGCTCCACCTCCGAGGAGGACGCCGTCCCCGGCGCCGACATCCTGGTGACCACCTCACCCGGCGTCACACTGGCCATCCTCGTTGCCGACTGTGTCCCCCTGGCCCTCGTCGACCCGGCGGTCCGCGTGCTCGCCGCGGTCCATGCCGGCTGGCGGGGCACGGCCGCGGGGGCAGTCGCCCGGGCGCTGACCGCCATGGCGGAGCAGGGTGCCCGACCCGACCGGATCCGGGCCTTTCTCGGACCGGCCGCTGATCCGCACCGCTACCAGGTCTCCGACGAAGTCCGCCGCGCCCTGTCGGACGCCCTGCGGAGTGGGCCGCTCGACCCCGTCGTGGCGCGACCCGACGGCCCCGGGCACTGGCTGGTGGACCTGCCCGCCGCCAACCACCAGCAGCTCTTGGAGGCCGGCGTCCCCGCCGCCCACATCTCGCGCAGCGGTGCCACCACGGCCGACGAGGACTACTTCTCCGACCGGGCCCAACGGCCCTGCGGCAGGTTCGCCCTGCTGGCGCGGTTGCTCGGTTGAGCCGGCGACCCGCCGGGTGCGCCATAGCATGGGCAGGCCCGGCCGGCCGGGCCCCCTCTGCGATGCCTGCCCACGACCAGTTCCGCTACGACGGCTTCGCCATCGATCCGGCGAGCTCGGTCCTCACCTGTGGCTACTCGACCGCGACGCACACGTTCACCGAGCGCTTCACGTTCGAGACGGCCGGCGATTGGGACGACCCGGCAGTCCGGGCAGCGGTACGCCTCTTGTACCTGCTGGCGGGCGTGTCCTATTACAAGACCACGGCCGCCCCGCTGATCGATCTGGGCGACCTGCCGACGACGCCGGACGAGCGCGCCTTCCTCACGGGCTACTACGTCAACGGTCTGGCCGAGTTCGCCTACCGCAACGGCCTGGACCGGCGCGGCCCGCGCGTGACCGGCCCCGACGCGGCGCCGACGACGCCCGTGCCCTACGACCCCGAACCGGGCCGGCCGCTGATCCCCTTCGGCGGTGGCATCGACTCCATCGTGACGGTGGAGTCGATCGCGCCGGACCATCCGGGTGCCGCGCTGTGCATCGTGGCGCCACCCGCGCAGCGCTTCGCGGCGATCGAGGACGCGGCGGCGGTGACCGGCCTGCCCGTCACCCGCGTCGCCCGCCAGATCGATCCCCTCCTGCGGCGCTCGGAGGAGCTCGGCTTCCTCAACGGGCACGTCCCCGTCACCGCCGTGCTCACCGGCGCTGCCCTGGTGGCCGCGGTCCTCGAGCGTCGGGACGCCGTGGTGCTCTCCAACGAGTGGTCGGCGTCCGTGCCGACGCTGATCGACGCCGGGCGTGCGGTGAACCACCAATGGTCCAAGGGGGAGGAATTCGAACGCGGCTTTGGTGAGCTGGTTCACGCCACGGTAGGGCCCGGGGTTTCCGTGTTCTCCTACCTCCGCCCGCGCACCGAGCTCTGGGTGTCCATGCGCTTCGCGCAACTCGACCGTTACCACGGCACGTTCCGCAGCTGCAACCGCGCCTTCCCCCAGGATCCGGCCCGACGCCTCGACCACTGGTGCGGCCGGTGCGACAAGTGCTGCTTCGTCGACCTCGTCCTGGCTCCCTTCATGGACCGCGCCGCCTTGTCCGCCGTCTTCGCCGGCGACGAGCCGCTCGAGAACCCCGCCAACGAGGAACGGTTCCGTTCCCTCCTCGAGCTGGGCACCGAGGCGAAGCCGTTCGAGTGCGTGGGCGACACCGAGGAGTGCCGGTCTGCCGCGCTGTTGGCGGCCCAGCGGGGGGACCGCGCGGATAGCGCGCTGCTCCACCGGCTGTGCGACGAGCTGGCCGGTGCCACGGCCGTGCCGCGGGTCGAGGCCGCCGCACTCCTCGCACCGAGGGGACCCCACCGGATTCCGGATCGCTATGCGCCAGCCGATCTCCTGGTCCGCACTCGCTGACCCGTCCGTCGGCGTCGGCGTCTGGGGGCTGGGCGTCGAGGGTCGGGCCAGCGTCCGCCGCCTCGGCGCGATGGGCCGGGTGCCGGTCCTGGTGGACGACGCGCCGGCCTCGCCCGCCCTCGACGGGCTCGAGGTCCTGGCCACGGGGACCGGGGGTCTGGACGCGCTGCTCCGCTGCGACGTCGTCGTCAAGAGCCCGGGCATCAGCCGCTACCGCCCCGAGGTCGGTCGGCTCGAGTCGGCGGGGGTGGCCGTGTGCGGTGGTCTCGGCTTGTTCATGGAGCGGGCAGACCCGACCCGCGTCGCCTGCGTCACCGGCACCAAGGGCAAGAGCACCACGACCGCGCTGGCCGTCCACCTCTTGACCGGGTTGGGCTATCGCGCCAGCGCGGGCGGGAACATCGGGCAACCGCCCTGGGACCCCTCATCGGGGCCCGAGCCCGACTACTGGATCGTCGAGACATCGAGCTTCCAGGTCCCCGACTTGTTCCACGCGCCGCGCGTGGTCGCCGTGACCTCTCTGTCACCCGATCACCTCGACTGGCACGAGACGATCGAGCGCTACTACGCCGACAAGCTCTCGCTGTGCACCAAGCCCGGCGTGGCACTGGCCCTGGCCGACGGCTCGGACGATCTCCTCCGGAAGCACGGGGCGCAGCTCGGGCCCCACCTGCGCTGGGTGACCGCGGCCGAGGTCGAACGAGACGCCGCCTGGTCGCGGTCGCTCGACCTCCCGGGAAACCACAACGCGCGCAACGCGTCCATGGCTCGCGCCGTGCTCGCCGGCCTGGGCGTCGACGGGGCGTCAGACCAGGACCGCCTCGCCGAGGCGGCGCAGGGCTTCGCCCCGCTGCCCAGCCGCTGCCGCTCGCTGGGCCGGGTCGGCGCGGTCGAGTTCGTCGACGACAGCCTCTCGACGAACGTGCTACCGGCGCAGGCGGCGCTGCGCGCCTTCGAGGAGCGGCCTGTCGCGCTGCTGGTCGGCGGGCACGACCGCGGCCTCGACTACACGCCGCTCGCCCGGGCCGTCGCAGCGCGGACTGCGCCGACGCTCGTGGTCACCATGCCGGACAACGGCCCGCGCATCGGGGCGGCGGTGCGTGAGGCCGCCGCCGGCCGGGTGGAGGTGATCGACGCGGCGAGCCTCGACGCGGCGGTCGACACCGCGTTCGCGTGGGCCCGGGCGGGGGGCGTGGTGCTGCTCTCGCCGGCCGCCCCGAGCTTCGGCCGCTTCGTCGACTACCACGAGCGAGCCAGCGCCTTCGCCACGGCGGCCGCCCGGTGCGGCACGCTCGGCTGAGCGCCCTCAGCAGGCGCCTGCCGGCGCCAGCTCCTCTCGCTCGCTGAGGAACAGCCACCACGAATCCGCCGAGACGATGGCCGCGGCCAGCACCAGGTCGGGATCGGCCCCCAGCTCGGCGAGGGCCTCCATCGACCAGCCGGCGTGCTCGGCCTCCTGGGTGCGGTGGACGTCCCAGAAACGGGTGCCCTCCTCGTCGAGCCCGTAGTGACGGCGCAGCCCGTCCGACTTCGAGCCCGCGATGTCCGCCGCTTGGACCTCGTAGGCCGCGACCATGGCCAGCGCGGCCGCCGGGTCGTTCGCCGCCGTGGTGCGCACGACCGCGAGCAGCGCGGCCGTCGACGGGGTCGCCCGCGCCTCGGGGGCAGCGCCGGTCGCGCGCGCGAAGGACTCGAAGAGCTCCGCGTGGGGCTCGGGTGACCCGAGCTCGTCGGCGAGGTTCGCCTCCACCAGCTCTCGTGCCCGTCCCTCGGGCAGGGCCTTCGCAATGGTCGACAGGGTCAGTGGGAGCTCCCGTTCGATGTGCCGGTACTGCTCGGCATACGCCGCCAGCTCGGCCGCGGACAGGGTCCCCGCTTCCCAGCGACGATAAAAGGGGTGCGTGAGCAAATGACGCCCGACAATCGCATCCGCCAGCACCTCGTGGATCCGTTGAGTGTGCATCGGCGCACACTATCCCGTCCCGGCCGCCGGTCAACTGGGCGCCCCACGCCCGGCCGGCGGCCACAATCGGGGCGTGCCCAGCCTGGTCTGCCTCCTGGCGGGCGGGCTCCTCGGCTGGGGCGCAGCGCGGGGTGGGGCGAGGACGCAGCCGGTGTACCCGTCGTCCTGCGCATCCAGATCCTGCTGATCGCGGCGACGCCCCCGTTGGTCGCCGCCTGGCGGCTGAGCTCGGTGAGCCAGCTTGGGCCCCTGGTCCTGGCCGCCGGTCTGTGGCTCATGCTCGTGGTCACCCCGGGCACGCGGGGCCGGCGCAGCGCAGGAGCGAGGTCGCTCGAGGCGTAGGCCGAAGTTCCGCATCGGCCGGCCCGGCACCGTCGTGGACGGCCGACGTGCTGGTGCTGGCCGGCCCTCTCCTGGCCTTCTCGGGCGCGGGCCTGTTCACGGGCTCGGTCGTCCATCCCCACCACCTCTCCGTGCCCCGGCCGCAACACGCCATCCGGCGCTGGGCCTGGCTCACCGTCGTGCGGGTCGCCCGCTACGCCCTTGTGCCCCTCGTTCCGGCCGAACCGGCTCGCGGTGCTCGACGGCTATCGCTCCGAGATGGCGGTGGTGGCCGTGCGCAGGGGCTGGCTCCTCGCGCCACTCGGCCTCGGGTTGGCCGCACTCGTGCGCTGGGAAGCCGGGGCCTGCGACCCGGTCCGTGTGCAAGGCTGATTGCGATGGGGAACGCGCCACGTGAGCTGGGGCTCGCGCCCTACGTCCCGCGGCTCGTCCTGGAGTGGGACCTCGACCCAGCCGGCGCCCGCTGGCGAGCGTTGGAGGCCACCTGTTGCTTCGTCGACATCTCGGGGTTCACGGCCCTGTCCGAACGGCTGGCCCGGCGCGGCCGCATCGGCGCCGAAGAACTCACCGAAGTCCTGAACCACGTGTTCTCCAGGATGCTCGAGGTCGCGTACGCCAAGGGCGGCGCACTCTTGAAGTTCGGCGGGGACGCCCTGCTCCTGGCCTTCACCGGCGACGACCACGCCACCATGGCCGCACAGGGGGCGGTCGCCATGCGCGCCGCCCTGCGCGAGGCCCGGACCCTTCCCACCTCAGTCGGGCGGGTCAACCTCCGGATGTCGGTCGGGATCCACAGCGGCACGTTTCTCCTCAGCCGTGTCGGCGCGGCCCACCACGAGCTCCTCATCACGGGGCCGGCGGCCACGGCCACCACCCGCATGGAGCAGACGGCCGACGCCGGCGAGATCGTGATCAGCTCGGCCACGGCGGACCGCCTGCCGGCGGGTGCCGTCGGTGGCGCCAAGGGCGAGGGTCGCCTGCTGCGGTGGCGCCACGTGGTCGACGGCGGGCCGGGCCCGATCCCCCCCCGTCCCGTGTCCTCCGCCGCGGTCGCCGCCTGCGTCCCCGTCGCGCTGCGGACCCGGCTCGGGCAGCGGGGCGGCGAGTCCGAGCACCGCCTCGCCAGTGTCGCCTTCGTCAAGTTCCAGGGTGTCGACGACCTGTTGGCCTCGGAAGGCCCCGACCGCACCGCCGCCGCACTCGACACGGTCGTGCGCACCGTCCAGGACGCGGCGGACTCGGAGTCCGTCACCTTCCTCGCCTCGGACATCGACGCCGACGGGGGCAAGGTCATCCTCATCACGGGGGTCCCCGCGACGCTCGAGGACGACGAGGGCCGCCTCCTGCGGGCCGCCCGCCGCATCGCCGAGGCGCCCCATCCGCTCCCGGTCCAGATCGGGGTGAACCGGGGGCACGTCTTCGCCGGCGACATCGGCACGGCGTACCGCCGGACCTTCACCGTCATGGGGGACACCGTCAACCTCGCGGCGCGGCTCATGGCCGCCGCGAAGCCCGGCGAGATCCTCGCCACCGCGGGCGTTCTCGACCGAGGGCGGACACAGTTCGCCACCGACGCCCTGGAGCCGTTCTCGGTGAAGGGAAAGTCGGAGCCCGTCCAGGCGTTCAGGGTCGGCCTGGCCGTTGGCTCGAGGGCGGACTCCTTCGGCGCGCTCCCCTTCCGCGGACGGGAGAAGGAATCGGCCACCCTGCTCGACGCTCTCCGGTCGGCCGCGGCCGGGCGGGGGCGCACCGTCCTCGTCGATGCCGAGCGTGGTGTCGGCAAGACCCGTCTCATCACCGAGTTCGCAGCGTCCGCCCCCCCGGGGCCGGTCCTGTGGCTGCAGGGCGAGCCTCATCGCGTCGGTGACCCCTACCAGCCGCTGCGCCCGGCGCTGCGCGCGGTCCTGGGCATCGACGCCCGCGACCGTGAGGACGCGGGGCGCCAACTCGTCACCGCGCTGGCCGGGCTCGACGGTGGCCTCCTTCCGTTCGCACCCCTGCTGGCGGCCGTGGTCGACGCCGACGTGCCCTCCACGCCGGAGAGCGACGCCGTCGCCGAGGAGTTCGCCCGCTCCCGGATAGCGGACCTGGTGGTGAGCACCCTCGATGCCGCGTGCCCAACCCCTCTCTTGGTCGTCGCCGAAGACGCCCACTGGTTCGACGACACGACCTCGGACATCTGCGGCCGGCTCTCCGCCGCTGCAGCCTCGCGCCCCTGGCTCGTCTGCGTCACGCGCCGCCCCGAGGCGGCCGGTGGCTTCACACCTTCGGACCCGGAGACCCGGCTACCGCTCGCGCTCCTGAGCGACGATGTCGCACGGGAGCTGGTGGACGTGGCGACGGAGACCGCGCCGTTGCGACCGCACGAGCGCGACGCGGTCGTGGCCCGGGCCGGCGGCAACCCCTTGTTCTTGGAGGAGCTCCTCCGCATCGTCAGAGGGACGGAGGTGGAGTCGCTCCCCGACACCCTCGATGCCGTGGCGATGCGCGAGATCGACGCACTGGCGACGTCTCCCCGCCGCGTGCTTCGCCTCGCCTCGGTGCTCGGTCGCTCGTTCGACCGTCGGCTTCTCGGTCAGCTGCTCGCCGCCGAGTCGGTCGAGACGGGGACGGACCTCCTCGCCGATCTGCGCACCCAGCTGGTCCCCGACGGCGACGGAGAGCAGATCCGCTTCCGCCACGCCCTGCTGCAGGAAGCGGCGTACCAGAGCCTCCCGTTCCGCCAGCGTCTGGAGCTGCACCGCAGGGTCGGCGAGGCGCTCGAGGGTGACACCGCCGATCCGGATGCGGTCGCCCCGCTGCTCTCGCTCCACTTCCTGAGCGCCCAGGACTGGGCCCGGACGTGGCGCTACGCCCGGGTGGCCGCACGCGTCGCGCAGCAGGCTCACGCGCACGGCGAGGTGGTCGTCCACCTCGACCGAGCGGTGGCCGCCGGTCGTCGACTCGGCACGGTCGGCGACGAGGAGTGCGCACCCGTGTTCAGCGAGCTCGGGCACGCCCTCGAGCTCCTCGGCGAGTACGAACGGGCCGATGTGGCGTACCGCAATGCGGGCGCGGCAACACGCGACCCCCTCCAGCGGGGGGAGATCACCTGCCGGAGGGCCTACCTGCGCACCGAATTCCTCGGCCGTCCGTCGGCCGCCATTCGCCAGCTCCGGGCGGCGAGGGCGGAACTCGACACGCACGGCGACCGCGCCGCGGGGCTGCGGGCGTTGTTGCTCGCGGAGGAGTCCGACGCGCGCCTCCGGCAGGGGCGCCTCGCCGAGACGATGGCGTGCGCGGCGCGGGCCGCCCACGAGGCCGCGCGAGCGGGGGAAAAGGGGGCGCTCGCACTCTCCCTCCACGCTGCGCAGCGTCTGCCTGGTCCGGATGGGCCGGGCCGAGGAGGCCCATGACATGGCGCGGGTGCTCGAGCTGTACGAGGAGCTCGGCGACGACGTGAAGGTCGCCGGCACGCTGGGGAACATCGCGACCGTGGCCTTCTTCGCGTCACAGTGGGACGAGGCGGCTCACTACGTGGGTCTCTCCATCGAGGCTTTCACCAAGGTGGGCGACCTCGCCGGCGCCGCACTGGCCCAGGGCAACCTCGGCGAGCTCCGCACGAACCAAGGTCGTCTGGACGAGGCCGTGGCCATCCTCGCCCCGGCCCGACGAACCCTCGAGTCCTTCGGGTACCCGGTCATGAGCGCGGGCACCGCCATGCAGCTCGGCCGGGCCAGGGCCTTTCTCGGCGACCTCGAGGGTGGTCTGCGACATGATGCACGCTGCACTCACGACGTTCGACGAGATCGGATCTCACTTCGAGTCGCTCGAAGCACGCGCCCGATTGGCCGAGGTCCTGGTGTTCGGCGGCCGCTTCCCAGAGGCAGGGGACCAACTGGCGAAGGCCCGCGTGCTCGAGCGGGACGTGGGGGAGACGCCGTTCACGGCGGTCATCGAGCGCGTGACGCTCGCCCTCGCCGCATCTTCGGGTGACGTGGGCGCCGTCGTCGACGCACTCGATGACTTCCTCGACTTGGCCCGACGCGTGGGGGCGACCTACGAGGAGCTCGTGGTCTTGGTTCTCATGGAGCGGCTCGGTCACCGGACCCACCGCGAGGACGCGGCGCGCCTGACGCGGGACCTCGGCGTCGTCAAGCTGCCGATGTTCCCCGCCTGAGGGTCAGAGCCTCACGTTCCAGTCGATGTAGCCGGACCAGATCTCGGTGATCTGCGTCTCGCCGGGGTCGGCGGTGTAGTTGTAGTCCTTGTTCTGGGTGCACAGCGGCAGGGCGGTCGTCGCCTGCGCGCAGAAGCTCTGGTCGTAGTACGTCGTGCCGTTCACGGTGAACTGGGTGACCGGACAGAGCGGCAGACTGGTCCCGGTGTATTGGGCCGCGACATCCGGGCTCGGCTGGCAGTCCGGCTGGGGTGCCCATGGGATCGTCACCGTGAAGGGTTGCGGGGTGCCGCCCGAGTACTCGTTGTAGGTCAGGCTCGTGCCGGCGGCATTCGACGAGAACGCCGTGTACGACTCGCAGCCGCCACTGCTGGCGATGCTCAGCGTGGCCTGCACCGTGCCCGACGACGTGATCGAACCGCCGCCGCACACCTGGGGCGCCAGGGTGAAGGTCGAGGTCCCGACCACCGACGCAGCCGTGTAGGCCTGCGGCACCTCGACCTCGACGGTGTCGAACCCGGTGAGGGGCGTCGTGCCGGTGCACCCCGAGGCGGTGGTGTTGTTCGTGTCCACGGTGAGGGTCGTCCCGGCCGGGCCGCTGATGGTGCAGGTCACGGTTCCGACCTGGGTGCCGCCCAACATCTCGACGAGCTGCACGGGCACGGAGCTGGGCAGAGGCCACACGTCCTCGTTCTGCAGGCTGATCTTGGCGTCGGAGAAGATCCGCTCACTCCCGATGAGAGCGTTGGAACCGAGGACCGTGAAGTCAAGGCCCTCCTCACCGAAGGGAGGGAGGTTCTCGATCTGCCACGACACCGGGAGCGCGCACACACCGGTGTGCGCCTTGTAGGAGCCCACGGGGACCGGGCTCGGGCTGCCGCTGTAGCCGCTCGAGTAGAGGGCGCCGCTCATGCCGAGGATGGCGGTGGCGGCGGGGGTGACGGTCGGGGTGCCGCACCTGCCGCTCGGCGTCAGCGTCTGCGTCGTGGCGGCGGAGCCGTTCCCCGGCGTGTACGTGACCGAGGTGCCGGAGCTGGCCTGGGCGTAGGTGATGACGTCCGGGGAGGCCAGCGTGGAAGGGGACGCCGCGCCGCCGCCGAAGAGGTTCGCCGCGAACGGGACCGAAACGGGCACCAGGACGGCGGCGACCCCCAGGAATCCGGCGAGAAGCAGACGGAACCGGTTGAGTCTCATGACGTGACCTCCCTGGTGGTCCTGTCGCCTCGCCTGCAAGATGCAGCAGCCAATCAAGATGCAGCAGCCAATACGGAGCGCTCGGAGAGCGTCCGTTCACTTCTTCTTCGACGTCGGCAGCAGCATAACGGCGGAGCCTCCCGCGGGCAATCCGTATGTCATCACAGCGAACCCGCCAGACCGACGGAGTTCGGGACGGAGTTGGAGGCGACGCCGCTAAGGCAGACCGGACGCGCCGGCCGCGGGCCCGTGCGCCGTTCCCGATCGGCGAGAGCGGAGGTTGCGGTTCTTGATCCTGTTGCCACACACGGCCATGTCACACCAGGCCCCGCGACCCGCATGGGAGCGGTCGTAGAAGGCCCATCTGCAGTCGGGGTTCCGGCACGCCTTCAGGCGCTCCCAGGTCCCGTCACGCTGCGCGTCCCGGATGATCAGAAGCAGTTGGGCCAGGGTCGTCAGCCCGCCACCCTCCTCGGGCTGCAACTCGACCTTCCCGCGTGAGAGGACCAGGGTCTGGAACCGGCTGCGGTCCGCCAGGTTCCGCAGCCCCGTCAACGCCGCGAAGTCCGGGGCGGGTCCCCCGCCGTTGTGCACCAGCAGCGACCGGATGCTCTCCCTGATCGCCCGGACCGAGGCGAGATCCGCGTCATCGGCACTCACCCCCCCGAGCAGCCCCGCCTGGTGCAACCACCGGCGGGCGGCAGGCGGATCGGCCAGGAGGTCTCTCCCCGAGTCGCCCTCCCAGGTGTTGACGAAGGACTGCACGACCAGCAGCGGCATCGGTGCCGGCTTGGACTCGGCGTCGGGGACCCAGGCGGGGAGGGCCATGCGGCAATCGTAGCGGAGTGACCGGCAAAACTACTTGACTGGTCTTGACGTGACGGTCAGAATGGGTTTGATGGTCACGTCCCGGGAAGGCAGAGGGGCACCGACGATCGTGGTGCTCGAGCAGGGAGCCGGTCTCGGCCTCTGGCGGGTGCGGCTGTGGGACCGGGTGCGGGCGAGGCTCCGCACGTCCGCACTCGACGAGCAGCTCGCAGCGGGCGCCTCCCCGGAGTCGAGTGTGGCCCTCGCGCTGCATGCCGGCCATCTCTGCCGACCCCAGCAGCGCCGCCTGCTGGCCCGCAGCCTGAACGAGATCGCCCTGTCCTGCGAGGCCCCAGCGCGAGGACGTCTGAAGGCGCCGGTCTGCCGCCACGGGGTCACCCGCGCGCGCCCCGAGCTGGCTGCCGTCGTCGAACGCCTCGCCGCGGCCGGCCCGGTCGACGTGCGGGGCGTGGCCCGGATCAGGAGCCTCTTGGCAGACGGCACCGGGCCGCTCTATCGCGAAGCCCGTCCCGGGCACCTCCGTGACGAGCTCCGGGCCGCCCTGCGGGCCATGGACCCCCTCGCCTGAGACGGCTCACACCCCCGCCATGCCGACGACGGGCGCATGCGGCTGAGAGATCCGGCGGAGCCATCGGAGCCGGGCATCGCCGAACTCGAATCTGAGGAGGACTCTCGGAGCCTGAGGTCGGATTCGAACCGACGACCTGCGCATTACGAGTGCGCTGCTCTACCGACTGAGCTACCCAGGCGTGGTTGCCAACTGCACGCCGGTCCAATCCTACGGGACGGCCAGCAACACAGGGGTGCCGGAGCTCGCGGCAGGGGGATCCCTCAGGGAAGCCCGACCAGGCGCACAGAGGTCGCGCGTGCTGGACGGGCACGATCCGCAGAACCGACCGAACGCAGCACCGAAACCGACGCACGAACAAGGAGCCGTCGAGCCGCGCGGCTGGGAAGTTGCACGCTCGGCACCTGACAACGGGTGCTGGTCCCGAGCGGTCAACGTCGGCGGAGACTCTCGCGGGCTGCCGTGCCGTTGGCTCGATGAGTCGAACCCGCAGCTGGTGACGTGCTCGTCAGGGTCCACTCATCCCCACGATGGGGGCGTTGAGGTGTATCGAGCCGGTCGAACCATAGAACGTGGCGTCGCCGTAGGAGAAGATCCCGCCGTCCGAGGCCACGAGCCAGTAGCCACCGCCGTCGGTCGTCGCCGCCATGCCGACGACGGGTTGGTTCAGGTGGATGGCGCCGGTCGAGCCGTAGAACGTGGCGTCGCCGTAGGAGAAGATCCCGCCGTCCGAGGCCACCAGCCAGTAGCCACCGCCGTCGGGCGTGGCCGCCATGCCGACGACGGGTTGGTTCAGGTGGATGGCGCCGGTCGAGCCGTAGAACTTGGCGTCGCCGTAGGAGAAGATCCCGCCGTCCGAGGCCACCAGCCAGTACCCACCGCCGTCGGGCGTGGCCGCCATGCCGACGACGGGTTGGTTCAGGTGGATGGCGCCGGTCGAGCCGTAGAACTTGGCGTCGCCGTAGGAGAAGATCCCGCCGTCCGAGGCCACCAGCCAGTAGCCACCGCCGTCGGGCGTGGCCGCCATGCCGACGACGGGAGCATTGAGGTGAATCGACCCCGTCGAGCCGTAGAACTTGGCGTCGCCGAACGAGAAAATGCCCCCGTCGCGAGCCACCGTCCAGTAGCCGCCCGCATCGGGAGTGTTCGCGATCCCCACGACCGGCTGGTTGATGTAGATGGCGCCCGTCGATCCACAGAAGGGCTGGTTCCCAAAGGTGAAGATGCCACCGTCACTCGCGGACAAGCGGTAGCCGGTCGGAGTGCCCGACGGTGGATTGCAGGGTACGACGAGGTCGTTGTTGAGGTCGATCGGGGCCGTGTACAGCTGCCGCACCGCATTGCACGGCGATCCGTAGGAGGTGCACGGTGCCGACCAGGCCGCGTACCCGAGCCACCAGTTCCCACCGGCGTCTTGAAAGAGGGACCCGCCTCCTGGTCCATAGGCAGTGCCGTACGTCGTGAGGAAGGGCCCCGCTGGTTGCTTGCAGGGCCCGAGGGGCCCGCCACACTGGGTCAGCGCTTCGTTGTAGCTGGTTGACTCGAAGTTCCCGGCCGAGAAGAGCAGGTCGTACGAGCCCGAGGCGAAGACCATCTGGGGGTCGTCCATGGTCGTCTCCCACGGCAGTGCCGGCTGGTCGACGGTCAACAGGACGGTGGGGGTTCCCACGATGCTGGTGCCGTCGGCGCTCAGCTGGGCGGACCAGATCTGCGACGCGGCGCCCGAGGCCCCGTCGTTGGACTTCCACAGCAGGTAGGCGACGCCCGTCGCCGGGTTGACGAACGGACTCGGATCGAGGACCCCTACCCCGGGCGTCCCACAAGTGAGAGGGCCAGCCGAGCCGTCGGTGAAGACGGGCAGCGTGGTCGTCGTCGCCACCGAGAGGCAGCTGTACCCCGAGTCCTCAGCGTGAGGGCTCAGCGCGGCGTCGTAGAACATGACCCAATGCCCGCCGTAGAAGAAGACGCCGGGCGATGTCTGCGTGTTGGACGTCTCCCAGGCGGGCGGGTTCGGCAGCGCGCTCGAGCCGAAGCCTCCGGTGAAGGGCTGCCACCCCGATGCAGGAGATCCCGACGTGAGCGCCTGGATGTGGTTCCCGAGGGGCGTCCCTGTCGTGAAGGCATAGTACGTCCCGCCGGAATACACGACGTCTGGATCCGCGGCGTCATTCCCGTAGGCGGGTGACGGGCTCGGGGTGAAGGCAAGGTGGGCGTTGGTCGCCCGGACCGACGCGTCGGCGGCCGCTGCGCCAGGACCGAGAACGGTCGTGATGCAGAGTGCGAGAGCACTCGCAATTGTCACCACGGCCGCGGCGGCGAGGCGGAGGGAGCGCGCCGGTCGACCGAGTCGAAACCCTGGCGGATTGCCGACAGCCCTCCGCGTGGTCAGGAGACGAAACCTTCGAGCCAACAGATTCTCACTTTCTGTCAGGAAGCGGGGGGCATCGTTCGGGAACCGGGAGTGCTGTGTGCACCAACGCTTCTTGGGCACATGCCATCCGGCCGTCGTCTTCACGTTCCCTCAGGCGTGTATACCAAACTCCGCCTCGTCGCGCGCCAGTGAGCGACACAGCGCACTTGGTTCTTCGAAGCGGCCGTCCGACATCTGTCCGAGCACCGAACGCGATTTCGGACCTCGGTCAGAACGGTCCAACCCAGGTGTTGCCTCACCCAGCAGGGTGTTCTCGCCCTCGCCCGGACGGACCGGGCGATGACGGGAGTCATGGCGGGAACATCCAAAGACGGCCCCGGACAGCTTGGCGGGGTCGAAACCCTCGTGTGACCTGACCACAGGGCGCCAGTATCGGTGAGCCGTGCCCCCACGGCGTCTGCACCGTACGCTTAGGGTGGGCGAGGGTCACCTCGGGAGGATGGGATGGCGGTTCACGCCGATGGTCAGACGCCGATCGGGGCCGGCTTGCTCAAGGCCGTGCCCTGGTTCGCCGTGTGCTCCGACGAGCAGTTGGCCGACGTGGCGCGCCTGGCGGAACGGCTCCGGATCGAAGCCGGTGAGGTGATCCTGCGCGAGGGGCGCCTGGGACGCGAGCTCTTCATCGTCTTGGACGGCCGGGCAACGGTGACCCGCGAAGGGAGGGTCGTGAACGTGATCGAAGCCGGGGGCTACTTCGGCGAGCTGGCGGCGATCGAAGCCATCCCGCGCACGGCCACGGTGACGGCCACGACCGATCTCGACGTGCTCGTCATCGGGCCACGCCAGTTCGAGACGATGACCGACATCCCGGGATTCCGCAAGGCCCTCTTGGCCAGCATGAGCCGCCGCATCCGCCAGGCGGACGACCGGCTGGCCGCGTACGCAGACCACGTCGAGGATCTCGACGGCGACGGCCAGGGCGAGCCGCACGGTGACCACGCGGACGGGGCGGGCAACGCCGACACCGTCACCGACTGAGATCACGGCGTCAGTCCGGCTCGGCGGCGCGCCGAGCCAGCCGGTGGAGCCCCATGGCGAGTGCAGACTCTTCCGCCGCACGCAGCAGAACGGCCACCCGCTCGGCCTCCCCCTCGGGCCGGCGCCGCCGCAACGTCCGGCCCAATTCGACCTCGGCGGCCGCCACGAAGGGAGGTGACTCCATGCGGCGCGCCATGAGCAGCGCCGCCTCGAAGTGCACCTCTGCCAGCGCCAGGTCGCCCATGGTGGCCCCCAACAGACCCAGGTACTGGTCAGCCGGCCCGACGCACGCCACCGCGGGCGCGCGGATCACGATGGCGGTGCCGGCGAAGGCGCGCATCCCGTCGTAGATGGAAGCGGCCAGCTCCGCCGCCGGCTCGCCGAGGGCGCTACAGGCGCCGGCGGCCATCGCCAGCGAGGCGCCCTCGGTCAGGTCGGCTGCCGTGCTGTGCCATCCGATGTCGGCGAGAGCGCCGAGTTCCTCGAGGGCCTGCTCCGTCTCACCCGCCTCGCTGTGGAAGAGGGCCACGGCGGCGCGCACGCTCGGGTACCCCGCGGGAGCCATGTCGACACCGAGCCGGAACTCCTCGAGGGATGACGTGAACTCACCGCGCTGCCACCACGTCCACCACATGAGCGCCCCGTAGAAGGGCCGCACCAGCTCGTTGTAGCCCTGGGCCACCACCATCGCCTGCCGCGCTGCCCGTTCCGCCGCGTCGAAGTCCCCCTCGAGCATTGCCATCACCGCGGCCACGTTGCAGGCGAAGGAGGCCTCGAGCGGGTGGACCGGTTCCCCGTCGCGCTGCTCGAAGCGTTCGATCTCCTCCCTCACCGCGTCCACGTCGCCGCGGACGAGCAACTCGCGCAGCCGCCACATGTGACCGTGCAGCGCCAGCAGTTCGTCTCCGACCTCCTCCGCCACCTCCCCCAGCTCGATCGCCGTGGCCAGGCGTTCCGCACCGGGTTGCACGCCCCACAGCGCGGACATCCTGGCGTTGAGCGCGTACCCGAGCGCGGGACGGTCACCGAGGCGCCGGGCCATGGCCACCGCTTCGTTGTTCAAGGCGAGTCCCTGCGCGATGTCGTCGGGCAGCTGGGTGCCCGGGGCGCGCACCAACGCGAAGCCCAAGCGCGCGGTGACCATGGCGCGCAGATGGGAGTCGCCGTCGGGCAGGAGGTCGCGCGCCTCGTTGAGCAGTTCGACCTCGTGGGGCGTCGGGCCCAGGGAGCCCAACAGGTAGCTCAACGGTCCCCGGCGCACGGCCGACGCAGCCAGGCGCTCGCCGTCACCCATGGCGCGGGCCAAAGAGGTCGCCTGGTCGAAATTCCTCTCCGCCGGCTCGGCATCGCCGGCCCGGCTCTGTGCCTCCGCGAGTGCCAAGAGGAGGTCGCAGCGGGTGGCCCGGTCGTGGGCGCAGTGGCGCTCCGCCACCTCGAGCCCGCGTGTGAGGTGCGACACCGCCTCCTCGAACGCCAGCAACCGCAGGGCCCGCTCCCCCGCGGCCCGGCAGTACCGCACCGCTTTGTCGCCGTCGCCCAGCGCGGCACCCATGGAGAAGTGATGCGCCAGCTCGTTGAGATAGCTGTCGAGGGCGTCGGCGTGGACCCGCTCGAGGGCGCTCGCGATCCGGTGGTGGTAGCGCACCCGGCGGCCGCGCAACAGCTCGCCGTAGATGGCCTCGCGCACGAGCGTGTGGCTGAAGGCGTAGCGGTCGGGGTCGTGCCCGACCCGCCGGAGCAGACGGGACTCCTCCGCTCGGTCGAAGGCATCGAGGACCCGGTCCGCAGGCAGTTCCGCCGCCTCGGCCACGATCGCCGCCTCGCACTCCGGCCCCGCCACCGCGGCGGCCTGCAGGAGGTAGACCGTGTCCTCGGGCAGCCGTGACACGCGGCGGGCCACGAGCTCCCGGATGCTCTCCGTCGGACTGAGGTCGGGCGGCACCGGGCTCCCGTCCTCGTGGCCCCCCTCGTCCTTGCGCCCACGCAGTTGCCGGAGCAGCTCATCGAGGAAGAGGGGGTTCCCGTCGGTCAGCCGGCAGAGCCGCGCCACCAGGTCGGCGGAAGGCGGTGGGTTCGTCGCGTCGTCGTGGGTCAGCTGCTCGACCGCACTCGGGCTCAGCCCGCGCAGGTGCACCGTGGCGACCGAGTGCACGGACCGGAGATCCGCCAGGACCGGTCGCAGCGGGTGCTCCGGCGACATCTCGGCGTGGGCGTAGGTGGCGATGACCCCGACCTCGGCCTCGTCGGTGTTCCGCAGGACGTGGCGGAGCAGCAACAGCGTCGGTTGGTCGGCCCAGTGGGCATCGTCGAGCACCAGAAGGACCGGGCGTGCCGCCGACAGGTCGCTGAGGGTGGCGGTGACGGCCTCGAAGAAGCGGAACCGGTCGCGCTCGAGGTTCCCGCCCTCCTCGTCGGCCAGCGGGACGTACTCGCGCAGACGCCAGACGAGTCGCGCCAGCTCCGTCAGCTGCCAGTCCGGGATGCGGCTGATCTGGTCGGCCGACACCGACTGGTAGTAATGGCCGAAGGCCTCGGCGAAAGGCTGGAAGGGGACGACCGGATCCTCGTCGCAGCGACCCCACAGGACGAGCGTCCCGTCCGTCTCGACGGCGCGTGCGAGCTCTGCCACCAGGCGCGTCTTGCCGATGCCCTCGTCCCCTTCGACCAGGAGCAGCCGACCCGTACCGGCGCGGACCGACACCCACCACTCGCGGACGAGCGCCGACTCGTGGTCTCGCCCGACGAACGGGGTGTCGTGGGGGAGCGCCGGCACGCGGACGCGGTAGTCCGCCTCGGCGCTCGCCGGCACCGTGACCACCGTGTCGTCGTCCGGCCGCTCGGGGGGGACGGGGAAGTCGAGCGCGGGCTCCCCGCTCAGGATCGCGTGCTCCATCCAGGTCACGTCGCGCCCCGGCTCGATCCCGAGCTCCGCCACCAGGATGGCGCGCAGGTCCTGGAAGACGCGCAACGCCTCGGCCTGCCGACCGGAGCGGTACAGAGCCAGCATGCGCTGCGACCACAGCCGCTCGCGCAACGGGTTCGCGGTGGTCAGCGACTCGAGCTCACCGGCCAGCGCACCGTGACGCCCCAGTGTCAGCCCGGCGTCCATCCTCGTCTCGGTGGCGGAGAGCCGCAGCTCTTCGAGGCGCCGCGCCTCGGCCGCGCGAAGGGGTCGTCACGCACCTCGCTGTACGCCGGCCCGCGCCAGAGCTGCTCGGCCGCGGCCAAGAGCCGGATGGTGGCGGAAGGGCGCCGGCGCGCGCAGCTCGCGCCGCCCGTCGGCCACCAGTCGCTCGAACCGCGCCGCGTCGGTCACCTCGGCGGGCACGTCGAGGAGGTAGCCGGGGGCACGGGTGACGATGAGCTCGTCCGTGGCCCCTGCCGCCTGCAGGCGCCGGCGCACCCGCGAGATGGTCGAGCGCAGGGCGAGCCGGGAACCATGCGCGTTCTGTTCGCCCCACAGCGAGTCCACGAGGCGGTCGACCGAGATGACGAGACCGCGATCGATCAGGAGGCGGGCGACGAGCGCCCTCGCCTTGGCGCCTCCGATGTCGACGGTCTGGCCGTCCCAGGCGATCTCGACCGGGCCCAGGACGCGGATCTCGAGGCGGGGCTCTCCGGAGGCAAGGAGGTTCATGTCCCCGGCCCTACCCGGCCGCGGGCTGCTCGAGCGCGTGATGGGGATGGTCCTGGCGGAAGGCCCGCACCGTGTAGCCGGTCACCACGGTGTCCTCCAACGCCCGTACCGACGCGCTGCGGGGCAAGTTCAGGATCGGACCCAGTTCGCCAACGTAATTGCCCGGTTCCCTGTGCGCCAAGACCTCGTGACCCCCGCCAGCCAGCTCCCGGTACACCTCGAGCAGCCCCGACTCGACGTGATAGACGAGCTCGCCCCGCTGGCCCTGCCGGAACAGGATCTCACCCGCGGCCAGGTGGACCTCCTCGGGCGGGCGGGCGGCGTCCGAGAAGTGCGGTGCCAGCTCGATCACCCGGTCCGCCAGCTGGCTGACCCGGTCGTCGTGGGAGGCGACGACGACGACCCGGCCGGGGCTGGCCAGGTCACGCATCAGGCGCAGGATGCCCTCGACCTGGATGTGGTCGAGGTGGACCGTGGGTTCGTCGGCCAGGATCAGCGGCGGATCGTGCACCAGCGCGCGGGCGATGGCCACACGCTGCTGCTGGCCTCCCGACAGCTGGGCCGGACGGTGGTTCGTGCGCTCGCCCAGCCCGACGAGCTCGAGCAATTCGGCCGCTCGCTCCTTCGCCTTGGCGCGTGGGACTCCCGCCAGCTCCATCGGCACGACCACGTTCCCTCGGGCGGTCAGGCTGGCGATCAGGGTGAAGGCTTGGAAGACGACCCCGACGGTTCCGCGGCGAAACGCCGCCAGTGCGGGGCCGCGCAGCTCGGTGACCACGGTGGAGCCGAACTCGACCCGCCCCGAAGTCGGGGTGAGCAGGCCGGCGAGGCACGAGAGCAGGGTCGTCTTGCCGCAGCCGGACGGCCCGAGCAGCACGACCAGTTCGCTGTCGCCGGCCGCGAAGCTCAGCCGGTCGAGAGGCTTGATCAGGTAGCCCCCCGAGTCGAAGGCCACCGTGAGCTCGTCGACGACGAGGTGATCGCTCATCCGAAGGCCGTGGCCGGGTCGACGCCAGTCACCCGGCGCAGGGCGGTCACGCTGGCGACGACACCGACCACCACCGCGACGAGGGGCAGCACGAGGCGCGCGCCGAGGGAGATGTCGACCGGCTGCGCGAAGGTCCGGGTCAGGAGGCTCGCCAGGATCTCGGCCAGGATGGCCGCCAGGAGCGTCACCACCACCGCCTCGAGGACGAGGCTCAGGAAGAGAGTCCGCGAGGAGGCGCCGAGCGCCTTCAGCACGGCGAAGTCGCGCGTTTTGTTCCAGCGCCGCGACGTAGAGCATGGAGGCGACGATCGCGGCCGCCACGAACCACATCAGCCAACGCGTGTTGTCGATGGACTGCACGCCGCTCCGCAGCTGCCCCACCGTGTCGGTGACGACCGTCGACGGTGAGAGGACCACGAGACCCGCGGGCACGGTGGTCGGGGTCCCGGCCGTGGCCACCGCGGTGATCAGCGGCTTCCCGCCGGTCACTGCGTGTTGGACGGCCGGCAGTGTCATGTACACCAGCGGTACCCCACCGTCCATGGTGCGGTTGTCGACGGTCCCGACCACGTCGTAGCGGCGCCCGCCGAGAGAGAGCGTGCCGCCGAGTGGCGCCACGGGAGAGTCGACCACCACCTGGTCGGCATCGGTGAGCGGGTGGCCCGACGCCACCTCGGAGTCTCCCAGGCCGTTGCGCTGGACGCCGAAGAGGTTCACGGTCTGCGGCTGATTCGACCCCGACACGAGGACCACTTGGGCCGGGGCGAAGAGCACGGCGGAGGCGCGGCGCACGCCCGGTTCGTCCGCCACGGCGTGCTGCTCCGCGGCCGAAAAGGCCGCGAACGCCGTCACCCGGCCCTGCGCCGCCCCCGACATCACCCACGATGCGGCGCCAACGGCGCCGACCGTCTCTGCCACCTCGGCGTGGAAGCCGTCGGCCAGCCCGCTCAGGGCGAGCGCCAGTCCGAGCACGAGGCCCACCCCCACCACGGCGATGAGGAACTGCCTGGCTCGGAACCACAGGTCTGCGAACGTGACCGCCAGCATTCCTCCACCCCCTATCGCCACTCGGGAGATTGTTGGCCAAACTCTACGTTTTCTTGCCGATGCCCGCCGTTGGCGGCCTCGCGGTGCTTCGTCCTCTCAGGCTGCCAGCGCGGCCAGCCGCACGAAGAGGGACTGCAGCAAGAGCGCCTCGTTCGGGTTCCGGGGCAGGGCCTGCGCCGTCTCGGTGATCAACCCGACGGCCGCCACCGCGCTCCGCACGTCGGGATCGCCGATGGTCAGAGCGCCCGCCGACGCTGCGCCGGTGACCTGGCTGCGGTAGGCCCGCGCCAGCACACCGAGGCCCGCCCGCAGGGCGTCGGTGCGGAACCGACGCTCCTCGCGTTGATGCTGCTCGACGATTTCCTTGCGTCCGGGCAGGCCACGCTCGCCCATCTCCGCGGCCGCGGCGGCCAGTGACTCGATCTCCCGGGCGTGCGCGACGCGCAGCGGCTCCACGGCACGGTCGGCCGATTCGAGCACGCGTCGCGTGCAGCCCGGCCGCCGTCATACCCGAGGCCGACAGCTCGTCGGGCACCGACGTCCAGAGCGCGACCCGGGCCGCGACGTCGGGATCGTCGACCATCACGCGGGCTCGCTCTGGATTACCCCCGCTGCTCTCCGCCACGACGGCCGCCATGTCCGGGGGCACACCCGACGCCGTCAGCCAACGCACCACGTCCTCGCGGGGGACCGGCGGGAACGGGATCTCGACGCACCGGCTGGCGATGGTGACCAGGTCGGGTGTGAGGTCGTCGGCCAGCAGCACGAAGACCGACTCCCCGGGCGGCTCCTCGAGCGTCTTCAGCAAGACCGGCGCCCGGTCCAAGACGAGGTGCACGTCGAGCACGACGATCACCTGGCGTGCCGCGTGCGAGGGGCCGGCGCTGGGCCAGGTTGACGATCTGGCGGATCGCCTCCTTGGAGATGGATGCGCCGCTCCGGCGGACGACATGAAGGTCGGGGTTCGTCCCGGCCAGCGCGGCCCGGCAGGTGGCGCACTCGCCGCACCCGCCGTCAGGGCACAGCAGCGCAGCGGCGAACCCGTAGGCCGCCGCGAGACCGCCGTTGCCGGACGGACCGCGAAAGAGGTAGGCGTGGACGGGGTGGGCCGCCGCCGCCCGCAGTGCCGCCACCGCCTCCTCCTGGCCCACCACGCCGGAGAAGAGCGACGGCGCGGGGCGATCCTCCGTCACCGGGCCGAGGCCGGCGCGTCGCCGAGCCGTGCGCGCACGGACGCCACGATATGCGCTGTCAGCGGCGTGCTCTCCGTCTGGCCGTCGACGATGATCCAGTGCGCGGGGTCCGCGGCCGCCTGCGCCAAGAACCCCTCGCGCACCCGTGTTGCGAATTGCGGCCCGAGCCGCTCCATCCGGTCGACACCGCCACCATCTCCCACCGCCGCCAGGCGGGCTGCGGCCACCTCCACCGGCACGTCGACCAGCACCGAGAGGTCGGCCGTCACCCCGTCGGTGGCCCACGCCACCAGGTCGGCCAGCGCCCCGGGGTCGAGGCCCCGCCCGTAACCCTGGTAGGCGATCGTCGACGCAGAAAAGCGGTCGCTCACCACCCACGTCCCCGCGACGAGCGCCGGGCCGATCACGAGAGCCACGTGCTCGGCCCGGTCCGCCGCCATCAGCAGTGCCTCCGCCCGCGCCGTGAGCGGTGGGTCGTCAGGGGCGAGGAGGAGCTGGCGCAGCCTGGCCCCGATCGGCGTCGCCCCAGGCTCGTGGGTGAGCAGGGCGCCGATCTCCCCGGCCACGGCCCGGGCCTGGGTCGACTTGCCACACCCGTCGATGCCCTCGAGCGCGATCAGGCGACCCCGGGCTCCCATCTCAGAAGGGTTCGGTCGGCGCAGCCTTCATCGCGGCGGGATCGGCCGTCTCGGCCTTGGTCGCCCCCGCCGTCTTCTTCGCCGTGGTGGCCTTCTTCGCCGTGGTGGCCTTCTTCGCCGTGGTGGGCTTCTTCGCCGTGGTGGGCTTCTTGGCCGGGGCGGCCTTCTTGGCCGCCTTCTTCTTGCGCGTCGACGGCCCGGCGGCGCGACGCTCGGCCAGCAGCTCGGAGGCCCGGTCCATGTCGATCGACTCGACCGAGTCACCCTTGCGCAGGCTGGCGTTGGTGGTGCCGTCGGTCACGTAGGGGCCGAAGCGTCCCTCCTTCACCACCACCGGCAGGCTGGTGGCCGGGTCGGTGCCGAGCTGGCGCAACGGTGGCGCCGCCGCCCGGCCCCGGCGCTGCTTGGGCTGTGCGAACAACGCCCGCGCCTCGTCCAGCGTCACCGTGAGCAGCTGGTCCTCGCTCGGCAGGCTGCGCGTGTCGGAGCCGCGCTTGAGATACGGACCGAACCTCCCGTTGTGGGCCACGATCTCCTCGCCCGTCTCGGCGTCCGTCCCGACCGTGCGCGGGATGCGCAGCAGTTCGAGCGCCTGCTCCAGGGTCACGCTCGCCGGTTCCATGGACGAGAACAACGAGGCGGTGCGCGGCTTCTCGCCCCCCTCGGTCACCTCGCCCACCTGGACGTAGGGCCCGAACCGGCCCGCCTTCACCTGGATCTCGAGGCCGCTCTCGGGATCGGTGCCGAGCACGCGGTCGTTGGAGGGGGCGGCGAGGATCTGCTCGGCCCGTTCGATGGTGAGGTCCGCGGGCGCCAGGTCGTCGGGGATGGAGGCCCGATCCTCGCCCCGCTGCAGGTAGGGCCCGTAGCGGCCGACCCGGGCCACGATGGGCTGCCCGTCGCTCCCCTCACCGAGCGGGATGGAGTTGATCTCGCGGGCGTCGATCTCGCTCAGGTGTGTCGCCACGGTGGCCTTGAGCCCGAGCGCCTCGACTTCCTCTCCGTGGTGATCCCCGCGGCCGTTGCCGGCACCGGGCTCCGCATGGCCGAAATAGAAGCGGGTGAGCCAGGGCAGTGCTTCCTCGCGCCCCGCCGCGATCTCGTCGAGGTCGTCCTCCATCGTGGCCGTGAACCCGTAGTCGACCAGGTCACCGAAGTAGCGCTCGAGCAGGCCCACCACCGCAAAGGCGGTGAAGCTCGGCACGAGGGCCGGCCCGTTCTTCCACACATAGCCCCGGTCGAGGATGGTCCCGATGACGCTGGCGTAGGTGGACGGCCGACCCACGCCGAGCTCCTCCATCGCCTTGACGAGCGATGCCTCGGTGTACCGGGCGGGCGGCTGGGTGGCGTGCGAACCCGGCACGAACGCGCTGCCCTCGACCACGTCCCCCTCGGCCAGGGTGGGCAGCACGACCTCTTCTTCGGCTCGCTTGGCCTCGGGGTCCTCCTCGTCCCCCTCGGCGTAGGCGCGCAGGAAGCCCGCGAACGCGATGACGCGCCCGCTGGCGGAGAACTCCGCCTCCTGGCCGGCGGCCACGCCCCCGGGCACGGTGGCCGTCAACCGGACCTGCGCGCTCGTCCCGGTGGCGTCGTTCATCTGGGAGGCCACCGTTCGCTTCCAGATCAGCTCGTACAGGCGGAGCTCGTCCCCCGACAATTGGCGTGCCGCCTGGTCGGGCGTGCGGAAGGCCTCGCCGGCGGGGCGGATCGCCTCGTGCGCCTCCTGCGCGTTCTTCACCTTGCGCTCGTAGCGCCGCGGCGCGTCGGGCACGTAGGCGTCGCCGTACATCTCACGGGCCTGCGACCGGGCAGCGGTGAGCGCCTCGTCCGAGAGGGTCGTCGAGTCGGTGCGCATGTAGGTGATGAAGCCCTGCTCGTAGAGGCGCTGGGCCACCTGCATGGCCCGCTGGGCGCTGAAGCGCAGCTTGCGCCCCGCCTCCTGTTGCAGGGTCGAGGTCATGAACGGTGCCGCGGGCGAGCGGCGGAACGGCCTCTCGGTGACTGCGCTCACGGTGAAGGACCGGCCCTCGAGCGCGGCCGCGACCGAGGTTGCCTCCTCCTCACCCAGGACCCGGACGCCTGCCTTGCCGGCCCGTTCCCCGTGCTCGTCGAAGTCCTTGCCGGTGGCGACGCTGTCCCCGCCCAGCGCCACGAGCGCTGCCCCGAAGCTCGACGGCGTGCGGGTGAAGGTGCCCTCCACTCCCCACCAGGTGGCCGAGCGGAACCGCATGCGGGCCCGCTCGCGCTCGACCACCATCCGGGTGGCCACGCTCTGGACCCGTCCGGCCGAGAGGCGGGGCATCACCTTGCGCCACAGCACCGGCGACACCTCGTAGCCGTAGAGGCGGTCGAGGATGCGGCGCGCCTCTTGTGCGTCCACCAGCCGGCGATCGAGGTCGCGCCATTCGTCGACGGCGCGGGCGATGGCCGCCGGCGTGATCTCGTGGAAGACCATGCGCTTGACGGGCACCGTCGGGGACAACACCTCGGAGAGGTGCCACGCGATGGACTCGCCCTCGCGGTCCTCGTCGGTGGCGAGGTACAACTCGTCGGCGCCCTTCAAGAGCTTCTTGAGGTTGGCCACGACCGACTTCTTCGGTGCCGAGATCACATAGAGCGGCTTGAACCCGTTGTCGACGTCGACCCCGAGGCGCGCCCACGGCTCGCCCTTGAACGCGGCTGGGACCTCGTCGGCCCCGCGCGGCAGGTCGCGCACGTGGCCGACGGACGACTCGACGATGAAGTCGGGACCGAGCATGCCGCTGATCGTGCGCGCCTTGGCCGGTGACTCCACGATGACGAGTGCCTTACCCACGGCACACCCCGCGGGGTAACGATCGGTCTGGGGAAACAGAGGGCATGGTCACGTCAGAGTGAGGGTCCGCCCCCCGCCTGTCAAGAGCGGGGGGTCCCGGCGGGGCTGCCGGTGCGCGCTCGCCTATGCGGCTGAGCAGGTCAATCGGCCGATGCGACCGCGGCCTGAGCCCGGGTCGTTTCGGCCGCCTCGGCGTCCATCGGCTCGGGCGCCCGCTTCGAGAAGGCGAGGGCCGCGAGCAGGACCACCAGGGACACACCCGCGATGGCCAGGCGTGCGCCCGTGTCGTTCCGCAGCGCGATCACGGCGGGGAGGATGAGGAGCGAGACCAGGTTCATCACCTTGATCATGGGGTTCAGCGCCGGGCCTGCGGTGTCCTTGAACGGGTCGCCCACCGTGTCGCCGATGACCGCAGCCTTGTGTGCCTCCGAACCCTTGCCGCCTTCGTGTCCGTCCTCGATGTACTTCTTCGCGTTGTCCCACGCGCCCCCGGAGTTCGAGAGCGTGTTGGCCAGGAGCTGCCCGGTGAGGATGGTGCCGGCGAGGAACGCTCCCAGCGCGAAGTAGTTGATGCCGAAGCCGATGATGACGGGGGACAGGATGGCGAGCAGGGCGGGCGTGGCCAGCTCGCGCTGGGCCGCCGCCGTGCAGATGCCGATGACGCGGCCGTACTCGGGCTTCTCGGTGTAGTCCATGATGCCCGGGTGCTCACGGAACTGTCGGCGCACCTCGAGGACGACGGTTCCCGCGGAGCGCCCCACGGCCCGTATGGCGAGCGACGAGAACAGGAAGCCGATCGACCCGCCGATAAGCAGGCCGATGAAGGTCTTGGGGTTGGAGACGTTGATCTGGGTGAAGGGTGACACCAACAGCTGGTTGGCGTGCAGGTGCAGGTTCAGCTGCGAGTTGATCGTCTCGATGAAGGCGGAGAAGAGCGCCACGGCGGCGATCACGGCCGAGCCGATGGCCACGCCCTTGGTGATGGCCTTGGTCGTGTTGCCCACGGCGTCGAGGCTCACCATGACCCGCTCCGCCTCGCCGGTGAACTCGCCCGACATCTCGGCGATGCCCGCTGCGTTGTCCGAGACGGGACCGAAGCTGTCCTCGGACACCACCATGCCGGCGGTGGCCAGCAACCCGATGCCGATGAGGGCGACCAGGTAGAAGGTCAGCTCGATGTTGCCGTCGCCCAGGCCGATGGCCACGCCGATGGCGATGGCGATGGCGACGATGGCCCAGACCGATGACTCGAGCCCGATGGAGAAGCCCGAGAGCACCGTCGTGGCGGGCCCGGTGCGGGCCGACTGCGCGATCTCTTTGACCGGGCCCCGCTCGGTCGAGGTGAACTGCTCGGTGATCTGGCTGGCCACCAGCGAGAGGACGACGCCGGTCAGCACGGCCCAGAAGACCTTGAGGTCGTGCACGTAGTACTGCGCCACCAGGAAGGCACCGATGACGGTGAGCAGCGCGGCCAGCCAGAAGCCTCGGTTGATGGGGGCCAACGCGTTGCGGTCGCTCCTGCGGGCCCGCACCACCACGACGCCGATGATCGACGCGAAGATCCCGATGGCCGGGACGATGAGGGGGAAGAGCACGGCCGGCGTCGGGTTCTTGTGGATGGAGTCGAAGGCCGAATAGCCGAGGATGAGCGACGAGATGATGGTGATCTCGTAGGACTCGAAGAGGTCGGCGGCCATGCCGGCGCAGTCGCCCACGTTGTCGCCCACGTTGTCGGCGATGGTCGCTGCGTTGCGGGGGTCGTCCTCGGGGATGCCGGCCTCCACCTTGCCCACCAGGTCGGCCCCTACGTCGGCCGCCTTGGTGAAGATGCCGCCGCCGACACGCATGAACAGGGCGAGCAGGGAGGCGCCGAAGGCGAACCCGATGAGCACGGCCGTGGCCGAGTTCTGGAAGATGAGGACGATCGCCGTGGCCCCGGAGAGCCCGAGGCCGACGCAGAGCATGCCCGTCACGGCGCCCGTGCGGAAGGCCACCCGCAGGGCATCGGCCATGCCGCCGCCCTTGGAGGCCGCGGCGGCGGTGCGCACGTTGCCGCGCACGGCGATGCTCATGCCGATGAAGCCGGTGAGACCCGAGAAGGCCGCCCCGAACAGGAAGCAGATGACCCGGTAGAGACCGTCCTGCTGGAACGTCAGTGCGACTCCGCCGTCGGGCTTCACCACCTTGGTGGCGGTGAAGAAGATCAGGATGGCCAGGGGGATGATGATCATGGCGATGGCCTTGAACTGCCGGCCCAGGAAGGCCTGGGCCCCCTCCTGGACCGCCTGGGCGATCTCCTTCATCTTGGCCGTGCCCTGGTCGAAAGCGAGCACGTTGCGGGCGAGCAGCAGTCCGGCGGCGATGCCGACGATGCCGGCGACCAGGCAGATGTACAGCCAGGTCTTGTCCGCCCCGCCGAGGTGGAAGGCCTGGTAGCCGCCCTCGGCTGCGAGGAGATTGATCATTCCCGGTGTGCCCTTTCTGTTCCTGTAGGTCCTGCGGGAAGGGGCAGCGTCGCCCTCCTCCCCGAGCGGTGCGGCAGCGCTCAGCACCACGGCGGTCGATGTCGTTCGTCCGGGCAGAGGGCGCGCCGGCGAGGTCGCACCCGACGCCGGGCCGCCGGGCACGTTAGCGACTGGCGGCCGGAACGGGCAATTTCGACCCGCCGCTGTCGGTCAGGCGCTCGGCTCGGGGTCGCTCGAGGCTCCCTGCACCAGCTCGAAAGAGGGGTTGAGCAACGCCGGCCGGCGGCTCCACGTGCCCACCATGCCCTCGGCCACCAGGCGGGCCCCGGGCTCGATCCCCGCGATCTTCGGTCGGCCCTGGAACACGAGCAGGAGGCCGCCCGTGCCGTCGCTCAGGACGCACTCGAGGTTCGACGTGCCCGCCCGCGGCTGCACCCGGACCGACTTGACCCGGCCCGCCACCCGGACCCGCTGGCGCGGCACGCACAGCGGCGATCGGCGTGGTCGCGCCGGCGCGCTGGGCCAGCGTCTGGTCGGCGGCCAGCACGGCACCCGGCCGCCGCGAGCCGTCGCGCCGGCCCGATGCGGTCGCCCCCGGTGCGCCCCTCGGTGTCGACCGGCGGCGGCCCCGTCACCGGCGCGCGCCACCGAGCCGGCGCGCCCGCTGCACCGAGCGGCCGTAGGAGCGCACCCGCTCGCCGAAGTGGCCGCCCACGTCGAAGGGGACGATGGTGGCGCTCACGTGGGGTACCTGGCCCAGCACGGCGGCGATCTTGTCGGCCGTGCGGTCGTGCAGGAAGCGCTGCCAGACCCGGGCGTAGCTGCGGCGGGGCAGGAGCACCGTGCACTCGGTGTCACCGTCGAGCGTGGCATCGGCCACCAGCTCGATGGCCGCCCGGCCCAGGCGACGGTCGGGGCACTCGATGATGTCGAGCGGCAGGCGGGCCAGGCCGAGCCGGCTCCACTCCTGCCTCGAGCTCGCGGGCGGCCTTGGTGTCGATGTCGAAGTGCACCGCCCGCAGGTCGTCGGGTGCCAGCGTCCGCGCGTACTGCAGGGCGCGCGCCGTCGCCATGTCGAGGCGGTCGACGAGGACGACCACGACGTGGCGGCGCAGGACGGGGGCCTCGGACGCCTCCACCACGCCCGATCTCGAGCATCTCGGCCTCCCGCTCGTACTGGCGGTGCAGGCGGATCAGCCCGAGGTAGAGGAGCGGCCCGACGACGAAGATCAGCCACGCCCCCTCCTTGAACTTGGCCACGGCGAAGATGAGGACGACGGTGAAGGACAAGAAGGCCGAGAAACCGTTGACGGCGACGCTGCGCCGCCAGTGCCCCTCCCGCGCCGCCAGGTGGTGCTTCACCATGCCCGAGCCCGCCATGGTGAAGCCGGTGAACACGCCGATGGCGTAGAGGGCCACCAGCCCGTTGACCTGTGCCTTGTAGGCGAGGACCAGCGCCAGGGCGACCCCGGCCAGCACGAGGATCCCGTTGGAGAAGGCCAGGCGGTGGCCGCGGCGGGTCAGCTGGCGCGGGCAGGAAGCGGTCGCCGGCCACGAAGCTGGCCAGGTACGGGAAGCCGTTGAAGCTGGTGTTGCCGCCCGTGTAGAGGATGAGCATGGTGGCCAGCTGCACGACGTAGAAGGCGAGGTGCCCGGCGGGGCTGGTGCCGAAGACGGCCTTGACCTCCTGGGACACGACCGTCGGCGACCCGATGGCGTAGGGCACGGCGTGGGTCCAGCGGGCCAGCAGCGTCACCCCGAGCACGAGGAAGCCGAGCGTCGTGCTCATGGCGACGAGCGTCTGGCGGGCGTGCTTGGCCTCGGGCTCGCCGGAAGCTGCTCACCCCGTTGGAGATCGCCTCGAGCCCGGTCAGCGACGACCCGCCGTTGGCGAAGGAGCGCAGCAGGGAGATGAAGGCCAGCCCCATCAGCCAGCCCGAGCCCGGCGTAGCCGATCCTCCCGCCGTAGACCTCGTTGGCGGGCGGCAGCGGGATGGCGTGCAGGGTGCCGAGCGCCTCCTTGACGAAGCCGACGACGATGACCGACGCCAGCGAGAAGATGAAGAAGTAGGTCGGGATGGCGAAGTAGCTGCCCGCCTCGCGGATGCCGCGCAGGTTGCCGTAGAGGAGGAGCAGGACCACGCCGACGGTGATGGCGACCGTGTCGGTCGTGTTGGCCAGGCTGGGCACCGCGCTGGTCAGCGCGGCCGTGCCGGCCGACGTCTGCACCGCGACCGTCACCGTGTAGTCGATCAGCAGGGCGACGGCGGCGATCTGCGCGATCTTCGGCCCGAAGTTGTCGCGGGCCACCACGTAGGAGCCGCCGGCCTTCGTGTAGAGCTGGATGACCTCGAGGTACGAGAGGGTCACGAAGAAGAGGACGCCGAGGATGGCGAGCGTGATGGGGACGACCAGCGTGAAGGCGGCCAGGCCGACGTAGGGCACCAGCTGGGTCAGCATCTCCTCGGTGCCGTAGGCCGAGGACGAGATGCAGTCCGGAGCCAGCACGCCGAGGGCGATGGGCCGGCTCAGGCGCTCCGTGGCCAGCTGCTCGGTGACCAGCGGCGGCCCGAGCAGCCTGTTCTTCAGCCGGTAGCGCCGTGTCTCGGGGATGTCCTCCGCCGGCCACGCCGGGCAGCGGGCCCGAGGGCCGGGGAGGTCGATCGGGGCTCGCCACCGGCCACACAGTAGAAGGCAATCGTCTCGGCGCTTCACGTGCCGCTTTTTGCACGACCCGACGCGGCGTGTTGCACTGTGGCGTGCACGTGATCGTCGTCGGGTGTGGCCGAGTGGGCTCGGGCCTGGCCGTCTCGCTCGGCGCCGAGGGCCATTCCGTGGCCGTCGTGGACAAGTCGCTCGCGCGCCTTCCGGCGCCTCAAGGACTGGGACGGGCCCTGCATCGTGGGCTCGGGCTTCGACCGGGACGACCTGGAGAAGGCGGGAGCCCTCCACGCCGACGCACTGGCCGCCGTGACGAGTGGCGACAACACGAACATCCTGACCGTGCGCATCGCCCGCGAGACCTACAAGATCCCCAACGTCGTGGCCCGCATCTACGACCCCCGGCGTGCCGAGATCTACCAGCGCCTGGGCATCCCCACCGTGGCCACCGTGACCTGGACCATCGACCAGGTCCGCCGGCGCCTGCTGCCCGACGAGGACGTCGCATGACTGGTCGGACCCACCGGGCGTCTCACCCTGCTCGAGCGCTCGCTCCCCGACGCCTGGGCCGGGCGGCCCCTGCGCGACCTCGAGGAGCCCGGGCGCCTCACCCTGGTCGCGGTGACCAGGGCGCGGCGTGCCGCGGCTCGACGCCCGCGAACTGGTCGGCCAGGAGGGTGACGTCCTGCACCTCGCCGCGCTCGACGACGCCTGGCGCGCGCCTCGACGAGTCCGCTGGCCCGCGGCCGAGGGCGGCGGGCGGCGACGGGCCGGTGAAGGTCGCCATCGCCGGGGCCGGGAGCGTCGGCACCGCCATCGCGTCGGACCTGCACGCGAACGGGCACGAGGTGCTCGTCTTCGAGCAGGACCCCGACCTGGTGGAGCGGCTGCGCCCCACCCTCGACGTCACCTGGGTGGCGGCGGACGCCTGCGAGGTGTCCTCGCTCGACGCGGCCGGCCTGGCCACCGTCGACGTGGTGGTCGCGGCCACCGGTGACGACGAGGACAATCTCGTCATCTCGCTGCTGGCCAAGCAGGAGTTCGCCGTGCCCCGGGTCGTGGCCCGGGTCAACCACCCCAAGAACCAGTGGCTCTTCAACGAGAGCTGGGGGGTCGACGTCTCGGTCTCGACCCCCCAGCTGCTCACCGCCCTGGTGGAGGAGGCGGTCTCGGTCGGGTCACTCGTGCGGCTGCTCCAGTTCCAGGGCGGCGCCGCCCATCTGGTCGAGATCACCCTGGCCGAGGACTCGCCGGCCAACGACACCGCCATCGCCGACCTCGCCTTCCCCCGCGACGCCGTCGTGGTCGCCGTCGTGCGGGCCGACCGGCTCATCGTGCCCCGCGGCGACACGACGTTGCAGTCGGGCGACGAGGTGCTCGTCCTCGTGACCGCGGCCGCCGAGGACGCCGTGCATTCGCTGTTCATCGCGGACGCAGCGAGCCTGAGCGCAACCCGACCGCAACCCACGACGGCCCAGTTCAAGGCCACCGAACGTTCGCGGCTCCTTCCTCTAATTGTCACGCGTGCTCAAGGAGGGGCCCAGGTCGGCCGTACCATTAGAGGTATGGAGGCGGCCTTCTTCGATCTCGACAAGACGGTCATCGACCGCGGCCTCCATCGCCGCGTTCGGCCGGCCCTTCCTGAAGGGCGGCCTCATCAACCGGCGACTGGTGGCCCGGGCCGCCATCTCCCAGCTGATCTACCTCTACTTCGGCGCCGACGAGGACCGCCTGGTGCGCGTGCGCGAGTCGATGCTGGCGGTGACCAAGGGCTGGGACCGGGCCCAGGTGCGCCAGATCGTGCGCGAGACGATGCTCCAGACGATGGAGCCGATCATGTACGCCGAGGCGCTCGAGCTGATGGAGCTGCACCGGGCGGCCGGCCACCGCGTCTACCTGGTGTCCGCGTCGCCCGAGGAGATCGTGCTGCCCCTGGCCGACCTGCTCGGCGTCGACGGAGCCATCTGCTCGCGGGGCGAGGTGGACGAGCAGGGCCGCTACACGGGCCGCATGGCCTTCTACGCCTACGGCGAGTCCAAGGCGGCCGCCATGCGCGACCTGGCCGGCCGCACGGGGATCGACCTGGAAGCCAGCAGCGCCTACTCGGACTCGGCCACCGATCTCCCGATGCTCGAGGCGGTCGGCCGGCCGGTGGCGGTCAACCCGGATCGCGCGCTGGCCAAGGTGGCGCGCGAGCGCGGCTGGGAGGTGCGCAACTTCACCAAGCCGATCCGCCTGCGCGACCGGGTGGGGCGCACGACGCCGGTGGTGACCACGAGCCTCGCCGTGGCCGGCGCTGCGCTCATCTTGTGGCGGCGCGGCATGCGCGCCCGCCACGCGGCCTGGCTGGCCGACGCGCCGCCTAGGCGCGGGGTGCGCCGCCGTGGTCTACGCGTCGCGCAAGCGGCGGGCGGCGATGACGCCGAGAGCGACCAGCAGGGCGAGGATGAGCAGCTTCTTCATAGCGGGGAAGCCTAGGCGCCGCTCAGACGGTCAGGAGATCACGCGCCCCGGTGTCCGAGGACGGGTGGCGCAACTTGGACATCGCCCGGGCCTCGATCTGGCGGATGCGCTCCCGGGTCAGGTTGAAGTGCTCGCCGACCTCCTCGAGCGTGCGGGGCTCGCCTCGGTCCAGCCCGAAGCGCAGGCGGAGGATCTCGCGCTCGCGCTCGTCGAGCGGGGACAGGAGGCGCCCGATCTCGTCGGGCAGCAACGACACCGCGGCCACCTCGAAGGGGGACTCGGCGGAACGGTCCTCGACGACGTCGCCCAGCTCGGCGTCCCCGTCCTCGCGCAGCGGCTCGGACAGCGACAGCGGCTCGGCCCGGAAGCGCAGGGCCTCGACGAGCTTGTCCTCGGGCATCTCGACCTCGACACCGAGCTCGGCCAGCGTGGCGGGGCGGCCGAGCTTGAGCTCGAGGCGGGCCTGGGCCTTCTGCACCCGGGCCAGCGTGTCACCGGCGTGCACGGGCAGGCGGATCGTCCGGCCCGTGTTGGCGATGCCGCGGGTGATGGCCTGGCGGATCCACCAGGTGGCGTACGTGGAGAACTTGAAGCCCTTGCGCCAGTCGAACTTCTCGACGGCGTGCATGAGCCCGAGGTTGCCCTCCTGGATCAGGTCGAGCAGCGGCAGGCCGGAGGCCTGGTACTTCTTGGCGATGGAGACCACCAGGCGCAGGTTGGACTGCACGAACGTCTGCTGGGCCTGCTCGCCCTCCATCACGGCGCGGCGCAACTCACGCTTCTTGGCCGTCGTCAGCCCCTTGGTCGCCTTGGCCACCTCCGCCTCGGCCGCCCGCCCGGCCTCGATGGCCTGGGCCAGCCGGACCTCGTCGTCCTTGGTCAGCAGGGGGTACTGACCAATGTCTGTCAGGTAGAGCCGGACGAGATCCTCGTCGTCGCGCTCGATTCGTTCCTTGGCCAAGATCGTCGCCAAACCTTCCGTCCCATGGCCTCGGCAAGGGGGACCCGGCCGGGCTGTCGCGCTCTTTGGAACAGCCGGCGCCGGTTCCTGGCGCACATGGGCTGCGGAGACAGTGTAATGGCGCTGTCAAGATGGGCGTACAGCAGGGAAAATGCTCGACTGCTCAAACGCCTGTTCGAAAAGCTTCCCGAACGGGGTGCCCCGCTCGGGCGTGGCGCCCAACCCCGCCGCGAGGGGGCGCCCGCCCCGGATCTCCCCCGCCAGCAGCCGCTGGGCTCGGGCCAGGACCTCCATGACCGGCGCCTCCCGGACGGCCGCGGCCACCCCCAGGTGGGCCAGGTAGGTGGCATGCAGCCGGGGCAAGAGGGACCGAACCAGGACGCCCACCCCCGCCCCCAGGTCCGCCTCGGCCTCGGCCCCGAGCGCATCCAACGCTCCGGCCAGTGGCCCCTCCGGCGCAGCCACCAGGACGGTGCGGTCGACCCCCGCCCGAACCGGCAACCGCTCGGCCCAGCAGCCCGCCAGCGCCGCATGGTGCCCCGACACCGCCGCGCACCAGACCCGTCGTTCCGCCTCGAGCTCGGCCCCGGGCTCCGCCGGGTCCGCGTCGCCGGGGGCCGAGGCCCACGCCCCGGTCAGCTCGAAGATCCGGTGCTCGACCCAGCAGAAGGCACCCACCAGCCGGGCGAGCTCGTCGATGCCGCGCCACACCCCACCGGCGCCGTTCGTGTCATCCACCACCCGACTCCTCGAGCGCCGAGGAGCGGTAGCGGTTGGTGATGGGCATGCGCCGGTCCTTCCCGAACGCCTTGGTGGTGATGCGCACACCCGGCGGCATCTGGCGGCGCTTGTACTCTGCGCCGTCGACGAGACGCACGACCCGGTCGACCACGGCGGGGTCGAACCCCTCCGCGACGAGATCGGCCGCAGTGAGGTCGCGCTCCACGTAACCCTGGAGCACCGGGTCGAGCTCCTCGTAGGGCGGGAGCGATTGGTCGTCGCGCTGGTCCGGGCGCAACTCGGCCGAGGGCGGCTTGTCGAGCACGCTGTCGGGGATGGGCCCCGGCAGGCCGTCGAGCACCGCCTGGGTGTTGCGATAGCGGCACAGGTCGTACACCAGCGTCTTGGGCACGTCCTTGATCACCGCGAAGCCACCCGCGGAGTCCCCGTAGAGCGTCGAATAGCCGGTCGCCATCTCGCTCTTGTTCCCCGTGGTCAGCACGATCCACCCCTTGGCGTTGGAGACCGCCATGAGCAGCACGCCTCGCAGACGCGACTGCAGGTTCTCGTCGGTCAGTCCGAAGGGCTCGCGGCCGAGCACAGGGGCCAGCATGGATGCGAAGGCGACGTGAGCCTCCTCGATCGGCACCACCTTGAGGTCGATGCCAAGCCGCTCGGCCAGCTCGCCGGCGTCGTGGCGCGAGCCCTCGCTGGAGTAGCGCGACGGCATGGCCAGGCCGTGCACGCGTCCCGCTCCCAGCGCATCCACGGCGATCGTCGCCACGAGCGACGAGTCGATCCCACCCGAGAGGCCGATGACCGCCTCGGAGAAGCCGTTCTTGCGCAGGTAGTCACGGGTGCCGAGGACGAGCGCCGAGTAGACCTCGGCGTGGTCGCTCAACGCCGGTCGGGGCGACGCCGGCGCCAGCGCCGGCCGCCCGGCCCGGCGGGGCTGGGTCACCGCGACCCGCGGCAGCAGTTCGGTCACGGCGTGCGGACGGTGGGGTCCGATGGGCAGATCGACGACGACCAGGTCGTCGGCGAACTGGGCTCCCGACGCCACCAACGTGCCGTCGCGGGCGACCACCAGCGAGTCCCCGTCGAAGACGAGCTCGTCCTGGCCCCCCACCTGGTTCACGTAGGCCACGGCGCAGCCGGCTTCGGCCACCCGCCGCGACAGCAGGGCGAGGCGCTCGGCGCGCCGGCCCCGGTTGTAGGGCGACGCGTTGAGGTTCACGACCACGTCGGCCCCGGCCCGGCCGGCGTGCGCCACGGGCCCGTCGTCGAACCAGACGTCCTCACAGATGGACACCCCGACCCAGGCGCCGGCGACACCGAAGAGCGACGGTGGCTCGTCGCTGGGTACGAACCAGCGCTGCTCGTCGAAAACGCCGTAGTTGGGGAGGAAGTGCTTGCGGTACACCCCGGCCACGCGCCCGCCGGCACACACCGCGGCGGCGTTGGCCAGCCCGGTCCCCCCCGGCGCGGCGCCGACGAACCCGACCACGACCGCGCACTGCCCGGTGGCCGCCGCGACCTTCTCGAGCGCGGCCACGTTGTCGGCGACGAAGCCCGGCTTGAGGAGGAGGTCCTCGGGCGGGTAGCCCGGAAGGGCCAGCTCGGGCACGACGCAGAGGTCCGCCTCCGCCGCCTCGGCGGCCGCCAGCGCGCGCAGCACCCGCTCGACATTGCCCGAAAGGTCGCCGACCACGGTGTTCAGCTGGGCGGCAGCCAGGCGCAGGTTCGGCATCAGTCCAGATTAACGGTGGTGCCGCCCGTCCCGAGGGGGTGGGCCGCCCTGGTCGCCCGGATGAGCAGGGTGCGCCGGCATGCGAAGCTTGGGCCGTGCAGAGCCAGCGGGACTACGTCCTCCGGACCGTAGAGGAGCGGGGCATCCGCTTCGTCCAGTTGTGGTTCACCGACGTCTTGGGGACTCCCAAGGGGTTCAACATCACCTCGGCCGAGCTGGAGAACGCACTCGACGAGGGCATGACCTTCGACGGCTCGGCGATCGACGGGTTCAGCCGCGTCCAGGAGGCCGACGTGCTGGCCCGCCCGGACCCCAAGACCTTCCAGCTGCTGCCGTGGCATCACGACGACGCGCAGGTGGCCCGCGTGTTCTGCGACATCGCCAACCTGGACGGCACCCCCTTCGAGGGGGACCCTCGACACGCCCTGCGTCGTACGCTCGAACGCGCCCACGCCGCCGGCTACACGTTCTTCGCGTCGCCCGAAGTGGAGTACTTCTACTTCGCCGATGCCGACCCCGAGCGCGGGCCGGTGACCCTCGACGCGGGGTCCTATTTCGACCTCACCGTGGCCGACCTGACGAGCGACCTGCGGCGGCGCTCCGTGCTGATGCTCGAGGAGATGGGCGTCCCCGTCGAGCACACCCAGCACGAGGACGCGCGCAGCCAGCACGAGATCGACCTGCGCTACACCGACGCCCTCACCATGGCCGACACCGTGATGACCACGCGCATGGTGATCAAGGAGATGGCGCGCCAACAAGGCGTCTTTGCCTCGTTCATGCCCAAGCCGCTCGGGGGGGTGCAGGGCTCGGGGATGCACACCCACATCTCCTTGTGGGAAGGCGAGCGCAACGCGTTCGTCGACGAGAGCGACCGGTACGGGCTGTCCGAAGTGGCACGACGGTTCATCGCGGGGTTGCTGCACCACGCCCGCGAGATCACCGCGGTGACCAACCAGTGGGTCAACTCCTACAAGCGGCTGATCGGCGGCTACGAGGCCCCCGTCCACGTCAGCTGGGCCCGCAACAACCGCTCGGCGCTCGTGCGCGTCCCCGTCGTCAAGATGGGCAAGACCGAGTCGACCCGTCTGGAGTACCGGGCGCCCGACAGCGCGTGCAATCCCTATCTCGCGTTCTCGGTCATCCTCGCCGCCGGCCTACGCGGCATGGCCGAGGACTACCCGCTCCCGCCGGAAGCCGACGACAACCTCTTCACGCTCACGCCGAAGGAGCTCGCCAAGAAGGGGATCGAGGCCCTGCCCTCGAGCCTGCACGACGCCGTCAACGAGATGGAGGGCTCCGAGCTGCTGGCCGACACGCTGGGCGACCACGTCTTCGAGTGGTTCATCCGCAACAAGCGCGAGGAGTGGGACGCCTACCAGGCCGAGGTGACCCAGTTCGAGCTGGACCGCTACCTCCCCCTCCTCTGACTCCACCCGATGGACCCCCTCCTCTGCTTCCCCGCCGATCTGCCCGCCGAGGTGACCCTCGCGCTCCAGAGCGCCGGGCTCGGGCACCACGGGGCGGGGGCGCCCGAAGATCTCCCCGCACCCGGCGCCGACAGCCGCGTCACGGGCTTCGCGGGCGCGCTCGTCGTGGCCGGCGACGACATGACCGCCGCCGTCGCGTTCTGCCGCCACCTCCGCTTGCGCGAGGTGCCCCTCACGCCGCTGCTCCTCGCCATCGGTCCCGACCAGGTCGGTGAGCTCCTGCTGCGCGACGACCTCTACGACGACTTCTGCGTCCTGCCGGCCCGGCCCGAGGAGCTCGTGGCCCGCCTGCAGCACCTGTTCTGGCGGACCGGGCAGAGCATGCGGCCCGACATCATCGAGTACGGCCCCTTGATGCTGAACCTCGAGACGTACCAGGCCGCGGTGGCGGGCCGGGTGCTCGACCTGACCTACATGGAGTACGAGCTCCTGCGCTTTCTCGCCGGCCACCCGGCCAAGGTCTTCACCCGCGAGACCTTGCTCAGCCGGGTCTGGGGCTACGAGTACTACGGGGGGGCGCGCACGGTCGACGTCCACATCCGGCGCCTGCGGGCCAAGCTCGGCGAGGAGCACGCCCATTTGATCCAGACGGTGCGCTCCGTGGGGTATCGCTTCGGGCAGGTGGCCTGGCACCCCGGCGCGGCGCAGCGCAACGGGGCGGCGGCAGGCCCGGCTGCCGCCGGATCGGTCAGCTCCCCGGCGATGCCCCCGGCGGGCGCCCCGACGCCTCAGCCCACCGGCGCGTAGGCCCAGGCCTCGACCTCGACGCGGGCGCCCATCGGCAGCGCCGCCACCGCGACGGCAGAACGGGTGGGCCGGTTGCCGCTGAAGTACTCGACCCAGACCTCGTTCACGACCGCGAAGTCGCCCATGTCCACGAGGAAGAGGGTCGTCTTCACCACGTCGGGGAGCGTCGCTCCCTCGGTGGCGAGCACTTCGGCAAGGTTCTCCAGCGCCTGGCGGAGCTCCGCGACCGTGCCACCGGGGACCAGTGCGGGGCTGCCCGCCTCGTCGGTGCCCAGACCGACCTGTCCCGAGGTGACCACCCAGTCGCCAACCCGGCGAACCGGGGAGTAGGGACCGACGGCTGGGCTCATGTGGGCTCCTCTCGACCGCCCGATGCTGTCACGTCGCGTCATGCGCACGCGCGGCGGGGCGCCGTGTGGGCCAGCGCCCGGGCAATCCCTCGGCCATCCATGCCGCCGCCAGGGTGGCGACGAAGACGGCGTCGGAGCCGCTGACCGGCCAGCGATCCTCCTCGTGGAGGCGGACGGTGATCTCCGGCAAATCCCGCGCGGCGAGTATGCCGAAGGAGCGGATGGTCAGGTCGACGGGCTCGCCGCTCCCGTCCACGGCGATGCCCTCGCTCCACACCAGGCCCAGCGCCTGGTGCACCGCACCCAGCGTGTAGGAGCGCAGCGTGACCGGGCAGAGCACGGCACCGGCCCAGACGTCGACATCGACGCGACCGCGCGGGCCGTCTCCGAGGCGGAGGTCCACGCTGGCTCCGCCGGCACCGGGCACCGCCACATGGGCATGACCCGTACCGGCCGGGCCGGGTGAGGAGCCTCGCACGTGCAGGGCAGCGAGCACCTCGGCCCAGCCCGCCCCGCGCAGCTCCGGTGCCACGGGTGGGCCGGCCACGTCGACCTCTTCGACGCCGACGCCCGGGCACAGCTCGTGCAAGCGCGCCACCAGCGGCGACAGGTCGGGCGAGCCCTCGCCACGCCCGACGCGCACGATGCCGGTACCGTCGGAACGCAGACCGACGGCGAGCGGCGGGCGCTTGTGGCCACGCCGCACGACGTCCTCGCGACGCCAGAGGACCCGGACGGTCTCGCCGGTCTCGTCGGCGAGGGCGCGGGCGCGCGCCGGTACCGGGCTGTCGTGCTTGCCGCCGAAGGCACCGCCGTTGGCGAGCGACGAGGCCGGGGGCTCGCCGGGCCGGCTCCAACTGGCATCCGGCTCCACGTAGGCGGGTTCGACCCAGGTCGTCTGCAGGGTGACCTCCCAGTCGCCCGTCGGCACCTCGACCGGGTACGAGAGCGGCACCGTGCTGTGACGGCCCTGGACCCGTCCGCCGGTGGCGCGGGCGGCCCGGATCCCGGGCGCGAGGGGGGTGTCGGCACCGAGCTGGACCAGCGCGTCCGCCGGCGCGGCGTCGTCGGCGAACCCACCGCCACCGAGGACCACGCCGGGTCCTGAGGTCTGCATGGACCGCCCCTCCACCTCCGAGCGCCACGCCGCGAGCAGAGGGTCGCGCGGCGAGCCGGCGCAGACCGGGGGTTCGCCGACGCCGAGTGCCTCGCAGGCGGCCTCGACGATGGACTGCCACCCGGTGCACCGGCACAGATGGGCCCGCAGGGCCGCCTCCACCGCGGGCCGCGATGCGACGCGCCCCGCGCCCGGCGCCCCGAGCGCGGCCAGGCGCATGACGATCCCCGGTGTGCAAAAGCCGCACTGGCTCGCCCCGTGGGCGACGAAGGCGGCCGACCAGCGGTCACGCAGCTGGGCCGGCGCCCCTTCGAGGGTGGTGACACGACGGCCGGCCACGCGGCGGACCGGCGTGACGCAGGCGACACGTGGCGCGTCGTCCACCCAGACGGTGCAGCATCCGCACTGCCCCTGGGGGCTGCAGCCGTCCTTGACGGAGCGGCACCCGAGCTCCTCACGTAACGCATCGAGGAGGGTGATGCCGTCGCCAACGGCCACCTCGTGGCCGTTGAGCAGGAAGGAGACATCCGCAGCCACGGTGCGGTCCTCGGGCGCGGGGCCGCCGCGGGACGCTCCCGCAGTGGTGCCCGAGTCGCTCAGCGGGCCGGGTGCCCGGTCGGGCCCGGGCTCAGCTGAAGGAGGAGCCGCACCCGCAGGTACGGGTGGCGTTGGGGTTGGTGATGTGGAAGCCGGCGCCCTGCAGGCCGTCGCTGTAGTCGAGGGTCGAGCCGGTCAGCAGCTCGGCGCTGGCGGCGTCCACGACGACCTTGACCGTGCCGAACTCGCGTACGACGTCGTCGGGCATCACCTCGGTGTCGAAGAACATCTCGTAGCTGTAGCCCGAGCACCCGCCCGGCTTGACCGCCACCCGCAGCGCCAGGTTCTCGTCCCCTTCTTGGGTCAGCAGCTCGGCCACCTTGGTCGTGGCGCCGTCACTCAGGGTCACCGGTGCCGGCTTCTTCCCGATGCTGACGGAAGTTGAGAGTGTGGTCACTGGATCCTCCTCGTTGGGGCCGACGCCCGGGCGACCGATCGACGCCCGCCCATGTTACCGGCGCCCCGGCGCCGCGAGCACACCGTGGCCGGTGGGCCGGAATTCACGGGCACGCAGGTACAATCGGCCCCATGACCTCCGGGTCTCCCCCATTCCCGTCACCGGAGGCCGAGGCGCGGGCCGACGAGCGCGAGGCCGAGGTGCTCCAGAGCCTGCGCGCCGTCATCGACCCCGAGCTCGGCGACACCATCGTCGACCTCGGCATGGTCCGTGGGGTCACGGTGACCGGCGACCACGTGACCGTCGACGTCGCGCTCACCATCGCCGCGTGCCCGTTGCGCACCCAGATCGAGCGTGACGTCCGCGGGCACGCTGCGACCCTGCCCTGGGTGCGCGAAGTCGAGGTCAGGGTGGCCAGCATGGACGCCGAGGAACGGGCCGCCGTCATGGCCCGGGCCCGCTGGAAAGCTCGGGAGGACGCCCCCGACACGGCCGTGCCGGTCTCCGCCCGGGTCCTGGCCATCGCCTCGGGCAAGGGCGGCGTCGGCAAGTCCTCGGTGACCGTCAACCTGGCCGTCGCCCTGGCCCGGCGCGGCCACACCGTCGGGATCCTCGATGCCGACATCTGGGGTTTCTCCGTCCCCCGCCTCCTGGGCATGGAAGGCGACGTCGAGGCGCGCCAGGGGAAGATGGTGCCGCTCGAGCAGGCCGTGGGCCCCGGCGTCGTGCGCGTCCTTTCCATGGGCTTCCTGGCCGACGAGGAGCAGGCGATCATGTGGCGGGGCCTCGTGCTCAACCGCGCCGTGCAGCAGTTCCTCCAAGACGCTCATTGGGGCGACCTCGACTACCTGATGATCGACCTCCCCCCGGGCACGGGTGACATCCAGATGGGGCTCGCACGCCTCCTGCCCCGCACCGAGCTCCTCGTCGTCACGACGCCACCCGTGGCGGCGCAGAAGGTGGCGGCCCGGGCGGCCGACATGGCCCGCCGGGGGTACCTGCGGGTCGCCGGCGTGATCGAGAACATGAGCGCCTTCACCTGCGAGCACGGCACGACCTACGCGCTGTTCGGCTCGGGCGGGGGTGAGCGCCTGGCCCGGGACCTGGGCGTCCCGCTCGTCGGCTCCATCCCGTTGCACCCCGACCTGGCCGCTGCGGGCGACGCCGGGGTGCCGGTGGCGGGCGGCGAGGGCGAGCTGGCCCAGGTGTTCGCGGAGATGGCCCGCGTGGTCGCCGAGGACGTGGCGCCGCTGGTCGAGGCCGAGGGTTGCACGGCCCGCCTCATCGAACGGGTGGAGGCGGCGGTGGCCCGTGGCGATGCCGAGGGCTGAGCTGATGGCGCCGGGCGGCCGGGCCGCCGGGCTGCTCAGGCGGCGGCCCAGCGGCTCTCGATGGTGTCCTCGCCCGCCGGCGCATCGAGGACGGTGGCCCTGGCCTCCTGGGCGAGCGCACGCAAGTGGGCCCACAGCGAGAAGCGCGCCACGGGGAGCTGGCGCTCGGTGACGTCGCCGTAGACCTCGGCCAGCAGCTCGTCGACCGTCCCCTCGCCACGCCGGGCGAGCGCGGCCGCGACGGTCTGGTGGCGAGCGAGCCGATGGGCGACGAGTGCATCGACGACGTCGGGCACGTGGTCCATCAGGCGCCCGTGCCCCGGGGCCAGGGTGGCGATCGGCGGCGCCGCCTCACGCAAGCGGGTCAGGCTGGCCAGGTACTGGTGGAGGTCGCCGTCGGGCGGGCGGATCACCACCGTCGAGCCGTGCATGACGTGGTCGCCCGTGAGGACCAGCGCATGCTCCTCCACCAGCCAGCACAGATGGTCCGAGGCGTGACCCGGCGTGTGCAGCGCCCGCAGCGTGAGGACGCGCCTGCCGGGACCGGGACAGGACAACGTCCAGCCCTCGCCGGCCCGCTCGTCCGGATCGAACCCCTCGGCCGCGCCGAAGCCGACGACGCGGGCCCCCGTGGCGGCGGCCAGCGTCGCCGCGCCCGGTGCGTGGTCGACGTGGGTGTGGGTCACGAGGATCCCCCCGATCGACCCCAGCGGCGCCGCGGCGGCCACGATCGCCTCGGTGTGGGACACGTCCGCCGGGCCCGGATCGACCACCACCAGCTCCCTGCGCCCAATGAGATAGGTGTTGGTGCCCGGCCCGGTCATGAGGCCGGGGTTGGGGGCGGTGAGCCGCACCACGCCCGGTGCCACCTCGTCGGCCCGACCCGGCTCGGGGACGGGGCCGACGCCGAAGTCGGGCACCGGGGGGATCATCCGGGCATCACGGGCCGCCGGGGCGGGGACCGGGCGCGGCGTCCGGACCCTCCGCGTTCGCCCTCAGCGAGACGGCGCGCACAGCTTCGTTAAAGGCACCGCTGGTCCCGGCCTCACCGGGGTCGGGCACGGCGGCCTTCTCGTAGGCCGGGTCGCCCGGCAGGACGATGCGCATGCCGTTCCCGTCGGGGACGACCTTGGGCTCGATGGCCGGGACGGCGCTCGACGCCCGCTCCGCCGCCTCGAGGAGCTCGGCGCTGCAGGCGAAGCGCCCGATGGCCTGCAGGTTGCGGATGGTGGGGAAGATGATCTCGATCTCGCCCGCCCGGTGCCGGGCCAGCGCGTCGTGCGGCGAGATCCACACCTCGGCGATGGTCTCCCCGGCGCTGTGCGCGGCGATCTGTCCCGGGGGTGCGGCCGCCACGAAGAAGCGGGTGTCGTAGCGGCGAGGGGCGCCACGCGGGGTGATCCAGTGCGCGAAGTAGTGGACGTCACCCACATTGAGGCGCAGGCGCTCTTCGCGGCAGAGCTCGAGGAAGCGGCGCGTGCCGGCGTTCACCTCGACGCGGGCGGCGGCGAAGCGCGCGTCCTCCTCGCGGTCACCCGCCAGCAGGTCGGGCCCTCCGTCGCGTCGGGCCAGGAGGAGGCCGGCCTCCTCGAAGGTCTCGCGCACGACGGCCACCCAATAGGCCAGACCGCCGGACTCGACGCCCAAGAGCGCGCTGGCTTGGGCATCGCTGCGCCCGGCGCACAGCGCCTCGGCCTCGGCACCGCCGTCGGCGAGATCGACGCCGCCGCCAGGGAACACGTAGGCGCCACCGACGAAGTCCGAGCGCAGGTTCCGCCGCACCATGAGGACCTCGAGGGCGGTCCCACCGGCGGGCGCGGGGGCGTCGCGCACGACCATGACCGTGGCGGCCGGGCGGATCTGGACCGGGGCAGGGCCGGTCGGGCCCAGGGGGTCGGGAGGCGGAGGGGACGCCGATGGGGGCACGCCGCAGAGGGTACCGGCAGCAGAAGGCGGCGCCCCCAGAGCGCAGGCCCCCCTTGACTATCCTGACCCGGTCCCATGAGCGAATCCGCCTTCGAGCCTGCGCCGGCGCCCACGCTGCGCCAGATCCCGCGTCGCTATCTGGCTCTGGGGCTCATCATCATTGCCATCGTCCTGTTGGGGGCACTCGTCCTCGTGCGGGACAACGCGGGCCCGAGCACCTCGTCGACGGTGGAGACCTTCAGCCCTGCGCCGTCGTCGCTGATCGCCACCGTGGCCGCCGTGCCCGCCTCGGTCTACGACACCGTGGGGGTCAGCTCGCCGGCCAACCCGATCATGCCGCTGCGGCAGATCGGCAGCGCGAATTCGCCGTTGTGGGGGGCCACGGTCGACGGCGACCCGCCCGAGCCGGTGGTGTTCTTCTACGGCGCCGAGTTCGCGCCCTACGCGGCAGCCGAACGCTGGCCCCTCGTCCTCGCCCTCTCGCGCTTCGGCACCTTCAACCAGCTCGGGGTCATGCAGTCGAGCGCCTCGACCGCCTTCGCCGACCTGTCGACCTTCACCTTCTGGAACGTCTCGTACTCGAGCCGCTGGCTGGTCCTCGAGTCGGTGGAGCGCTACAGCTCCTTGAACCCGACGGGGGCGCGGTATCTCAGCCTCCAGACCCCCGACGCCCGGCAGGCCGCGGCAATCGCCAGCTACGGCACGAGTCCGACCACCTTCTCACTGCTCGACGTGGCCAACCGCTTCGTCCTCAACGGCGCCGCCTTCACGCCCGGCGTCCTGGCCGGACTCTCACAGGCCCAGATCGCCGGCGACCTGTCCATGCCGGCCAGCCCGCTGACCCAAGCCGTGGTCAGCGCGGCGAACCAGATCACGGCCGCCATCTGCTCGGTTGACGGGGACCGGCCCGACGCCGTGTGCCAGTCGCGGTGGGTGTCGGCGGCGGACGCCGTCCTCAAGGTCGCCCGCCCGCACTGAGGCGGCCGTCAGTGGCAAGTCAGCTGGCCCGGCGGTCGAGCATGAGCTTGCGCTCGACCTCGTTCAGGCCGCCCCAGATTCCGTGGGGCTCCCGGATCCGGATGGCGTAGTCCAAGCATTCGCCGCGGACCCGGCACTGGTCGCAGATGGCCTTGGCCCGGAGCTCGCGCGAGGCCTTCTCCTCCTTCCGCTCAGCGTGCGACGGGGGGAAGAACACCGCAGCTTGCGGTCCCCGGCACGCTGCCTTCAACTGCCACGACTCTGTTCCCTGGCGCATGAAACCCCCCGATAGGGCGCATCCGATCCCCCGTGCGAGGTCAAGCTACCGCCGAGGATGGCCGCGTTCAAGGGGCTTGACCAGGATCTTTGGCCAGCGATCGATCTGCGACGCGGACACGGCAACTACGCTCGGCCCAACATGGACGTGGGTACCTTCTGCGCACAGAGCCACGTCCTCGTCGTCGCCGGCAAGGGCGGCGTGGGCAAGACGACGATGAGCGCGGCGCTCGCCAAGATGGCCGCCGGGGCCGGAAAATCGGTCCTCATCGTGGAGCTCGAGGGCAAGTCCGGCGTCGCCGCCGCCTTCGGCCGCCACGAGGACCTCGACTACGAGGAGATCGTCCTGGTGCCCGCTCGGCCCGCCGTCGGCAGGACGGCCGCCGGAGGGCCGAGCGCCGGGCCGAGCGGGGCGGTGCGGGCCCGGCGGCTCACCCCCGACGACGCGCTCATCGAGTACCTCGAGGACCACGGCCTGCGGCGCGTGTCCAAGCGGCTGGCTCACTCGGGCGTGCTCGACGTGGTCTCGACCGCCATCCCCGGCATCCGCGACGTGCTGGTCCTGGGCAAGGTGAAGCAGCTGGAGCGGGAGGCGGCCGCCGACCTGATCGTGGTCGACGCGCCGGCCACGGGCCACGCCATCACGTTCCTGACCTCGGCGGGCGGTCTCGTCGGCGCGGCCCGCGGCGGGCCCCTGCGCAGCCAGGCCCAGGACGTCGTCGACCTCTTGAGCGACCCGGCCCGTTGCCGGGTGATCCTGGTCACGCTGCCCGAGGAGCTCCCCGTCTCGGAGACGATCGAATCGGCGTACACCCTGGAGGACAAGGCGGGCGTGCAGCTGGGGCCGGTCATCGTGAACGCCTGCGACCCCGAGCCCATCGGGTTGGGGCGACCGGCGGCCGACGTGGCCGCGTCGGCCGGGGTGACGCTCGATCCCGCCCACCTGGGCGCGCTCGAGGCCGCCCGGCAGTTCCGCCTCGCCCGCCACGCCGTCTCCGCCGAGCAGGTCGAACGGCTGCGGCGCGACCTGCCCCTGCCCCACCTCCTCGTGCCGGCCCTCGACGTCGACGCCATCGGGCCGGCCGAGACCGAAGTGCTGGCCGATGCGTTGGCCGCCTCGGTGGGCGCGCTGGTGGCCGAGGGCGCGGGGTGAGCGAGGTGAGGGCCGCGGCCGCCACGGACGGGGCGGCCGCGCCACGGGCCGATGGCCCCCCGGTGCCCGCCACCCTGGCCGGCCTGGTGGCGGACCGAGCGGTGATCGTGTGCTGCGGATCCGGGGGTGTGGGCAAGACGACGGTGTCGGCCACGTTCGCCCTGGCGGCGGCGCGGGCAGGCCGGCGTTCCTGCGTGGTCACCGTCGACCCGGCGCGCCGCCTCGCCGACGCGTTGGGAGTGGAGTCGCTGCCCAACACGCCGACGGAGGTGGAGGGCGACTGGCCCGGTCACCTGCACGCGCTGATGCTCGACTCGAAGGGCACGTTCGACGACCTGATCGAGCGCTACGCCCGCACACCGGAGCAGGCGGAGTCGATCCTGGCCAACCGGCTCTACCAAAATCTCGCCGGCGCGCTGTCGGGCACGCAGGAGTACATGGCCATGGAGAAGCTCTACGAGCTGGTCCAGTCCAAGGAATTCGACGTCGTGGTCGTCGACACCCCCCCGACACGCAACGCGCTCGACCTGCTCGACGCGCCGCGCCGCCTCACCCGATTCCTCGAGAACCGCCTCTTCCGCGCCGTTCTCGTGCCCACCCGGATGTCCCTCCGAGCGATCGGCGTCGCCACCCAGGCGCTGCTGCGGACGATCGCCAAGGTGGCGGGGGCCGAGATCGTGCAGGATGCCGTCGCCTTCTTCCAGGCCTTCGAGGGAATGGAGGACGGGTTCCGCAGCCGGGCCAGTGCGGTGCACGAGCTCCTCGCCGACCCGTCAACGGCCTACATCCTCGTCACATCGGCCAGACCCGACGCCATCGCCGAAGCGGGTTTCTTCGCCGAGAAGCTGGAGGAGCGCGACACGGCGGTGGCGGCACTCGTCGTCAACCGGATCGCCCCTTCGTTCGGAGACGGCGGCGGCTCGGCCGCGGCCCCGTCAGGGGCGGTGGTTGCCGCCCCCGACCTGGAGCCTCTGGAGGACAACCTGGCCGAGCTGAACCAGGTGGCGGCACGTGAGCAGACGGCGATCGCGGGCCTGGCCGCCCGTGTCGCGCCCGCTCCGGTCGGACACATCCCGCTCTTCGGACAGGACGTGCACGAGCTCGGTGGGCTGCAGCTGGCGGCAGACCACCTCTTCGGCTGACCGACTTCTCCCCTTCCGTTCGTCATCATGGGCAGGGTGCGGCGACGTTTCGGCCCGACGGGTTCCCGCCCCGCAGGCCGGTCCGATAGTGTCCGGTCGGTGCAGACCATCCTGGTCGCCAGCGACGCGCCCACCCTCCGCGGGGAGATCGAGGCGGTGATCAGCGGGCCCGACGTCGAGGTGCGCGCGGTGACCTCGGGCCCCGAGGTGGTCACCTTCGTGGCCGACGAGTCGCCCGATCTGGTCATCGTCGACATGCAGATGGGCAACATGGGCGGCATGGCCGTGTGCCTCGAACTGCGCCTGCAGGAGTCCTACGACGCGGTGGACCACATTCCCGTGCTAATGCTCCTGGACCGCCGCCCCGACGTCTTCCTCGCCCGGCGCTCGGGTGCCGAGGGGTGGCTCGTGAAGCCGCTCGACCCGCTGCGCCTGCGGCGCGCCGTGTCCGCCCTGTTGGACGACGGCACCTTCGCCGACGACTCGTTCACGCCCGTGCCCGTGCTGGTGGGCGCCGGACCCCAGCTACAGGCGGGACCCGAGCCCAGACCCTGACCGGCCCCGCCGTGTCGCACCAACAGGAATCGCCGGACTCCCAACCCAAGCGATCGCGCCGGTTCTGGCGCCGCCCCGAGGACGGCGACGAGCGGGCCGGGTCGGATCGTCATGCCCGATCCCGCGAGACGGAGGCGTCGGAGCAAGAGCGGATCATCACCGAGGCTCTGGGGGACCTGCGGGACATGGACATCAGAGAGGTCATGACCCCGCGGGTCGACGTGACCTATCTGACCATCCCGGTCCACGCCGAGGACATCGCATGGGCGGTGCGCAGCTCGGGGCACAGTTGCTTCCCGGTCGTTCACGACGACCTCGACGACCTCATCGGCATCCTCTTCGTCAACGACATCTTCCGGACCGGCGGCGGGGCTTCGGGCACGCGCGGGCGGAGCGACGGGCACGAACCGAAGAACCGGGACGCCACGGACCCCAGCCCCCTGGAGATCTCCCGCAAGGTCCGCCAGCCCTACCTCCTCCCCGAGTCGCTCGGGGTGCTCGAGGCCCTGGCCGACATGCGCAAGCATCACCGTGCCGTCGCCGTCGTCGTCGACGAGTACGGGGGCGTCGCGGGGATGCTCACGGTGAAGGACCTCTTGGAGCCACTCGTCGGGGACCTGCACGACGAGTTCGACGAGGAGGAAGAGGCGCACATCGTGCGGGTCGACAACGCCCGCTGGCTCATCGACGGTCAGGCCAACGTCGACGAGGTACGCGAACGAGTCGGTATCGCGATCCCCGACGGGGAGTACGTCACCCTGGGTGGACTCCTGTTCGAGCGCTTCGGCCACATCCCAACCGAGGGCGAGGAGGTCCGGGTCGGCGACTGGGACCTGAAGGTGGTCGAGATGGACAAGCGCCGCGTGGCGCAGGTCGTGGCGACGCACGCCGGCGACCCAGCGGCAGACTCCGAGGGTGGCGGCGCGGACGAGGACGGCGGGGCGGTGAGGGGAGATCCTCACGTCAACGGGAACGAGGAAGCAGCGGGCTGACACCGCGGTAGTGTGACGGGCTGCTCCCCTCGGGGGGTGGACGGGCTGTGGCGCAGCTTGGTTAGCGCGCTGCGTTCGGGACGCAGAGGTCCCCGGTTCAAATCCGGGCAGCCCGACTCGTAACCCACCGCCGGTCCGCGGTGCCCGATCGGTGGATGGACCCGCTACGTTGGGCGTCGTGACGCCGGAAGGTGTGGGCCTCGAACGGCCGCTGAGCGACGATGAACTGACCGCGTTGGCGCTGGCTGCGGACCCTAACGCACCGATACCCGAGGATGCCGTGCCGGTCGGCGTCCATCTCGCGTTGCGGGCACCGTCCGTGCCCCTCTGGTACATGGCCCCCGCGGTGAGCCGCGGCGGTCACCGCTGGAAGGCGCCCTTCGTGATCGCGGTGGTCGCGGCGTTCCTGCTGATCGACGCGATGGGGCTCTGCAACACCTACGGGATCCTCGGGCTGTAACGGGCCCGGGCGCATCGCCTCCGGGGATCGCTCGGACGACATCGACACCACCGTCCTGAGGGCGCCTCGGACGGGCCGGCGTCCCCGCAGGCCGTGGTGGTGGCACGACGGCAAAGCCCCAGCTAGCCACCTTGGCGCCCCTCGGGTCGTCGGGCAGACTGCACCCCACGAGGCAGGGGGCATCGATGCGATGACGGCGACGCTGAAGCTCCACCGAGACGGCGGTGCGGGGCCGTGAACCACGGCGTGCTCCGGGTCTCGGGCTACCGCTTCCGCGCCACCTTCAAGCGCCGCCTGGGGGCCTATCTGTCCCTCGTCCTGCTCGTCGGGCTTGTGGGTGGCCTGGCCATGGGCGCCCTCGCCGCCGCCCGGCGCACCGAGTCGTCGTTCCCCACCTTTCTGGCCAGCACCAATCCCTCCAACCTGAGCCTGGGCACCGCGCTCTACAACCCGGCGCTTGGCTTCACCACCGGCTACGACGCGCCCCTGGTCCACACCATCTCCCACCTGCCCCACGTCCGGCGCGCCGAGAGCTACGCAGACATGAGCAGCACGCCGCTCGCCTCGGACGGAGAGCCGACGGCGGCGGCCGAGAACGCCAACATGGACGTCGAGGGAAGCGTCGACGGCCTCTTTTTCGACCTGGACCGGGTCACCGTCGTGCAGGGGCGGACGGCCGACCCCGGCCGGGCCGACGAAATCATGATGACCGTGGCGGCCGCCCGCGTCCTGGGTCTTCGCGTCGGGCAGACCGTTCCCTGGGGCACCTACGAAAACTCCCAGTTCAGCTCGACCACGGCTGCCCCGCCGAAACCGGCCCTCCACGAGCGCCTCACCCTGGTGGGGACGGTCGTCCTCAACAACGCCGTGGTCCAAGACGACATCGACGCCAACGGTCCGATCATCGTCATCCTCACCCCCGCACTGACGCGGCAGCTGGTCGACTGCTGCTCGAACTTCTCGTTCACCTCCCTCCAACTCGACCACGGGAGCCGCGACGTGGCTCCGGTCGAGGCGGAGATCGAGCGCGTCCTGCCGCCTGTGCTCCCCTACGACTTCTACGACGCCTCGATCGACGTCACCAAGGCCCAGAACGCCATCAAGCCCGAGGCCATCGCCCTGGGTGTGTTCGGTTTCATCGCCGCCCTGGCCGCGATCCTCATCGCGGGTCAAGTGATCGGCCGCCAACTCGGCCTCTGGGCCCACGAAGAGCGCACCATGCGCGCCCTCGGGGCCGACCCGGCGATGACCGCGGGCGACGGATTGGTCGGGATCATCGGTGCGGTCGTCCTGGGCGCACTGATGGCCGGCGTCGTCGCCCTGGCGCTCTCACCGTTGGCGCCGCTGGGACCGGTGCGGCCCTACGACCCTGACCCCGGCGTCGCGTTCGACTGGACCGTGCTCGGCTTCGGGATGCTGGCACTCGTCGTCATCCTCGGCGCGCTGTCCATCGTGCTCGCCGTGCAGCGGGCTCCGCACCGTGCCGCCGGGTGGCGCAGCCATGCCCGCACGCCGTCGCGCATCGCCGACGCCGGCGCGTCGGCCGGCCTGCCCGTCTCGGGCGTCACGGGTATCCGGTTCGCCCTCGAACCCGGGTCGGAGGCCGACGCGGTGCCGGTGCGCTCCGCCGTCCTCGGTGCGGTCCTGACCGTGGCGGTCGTCGTCGCCACCGTGGTGTTCGGCGCCAGCCTCGACACCCTGGTGTCGCAACCCCGTCTCTACGGATGGAACTGGAACTACGCGCTGATGGCGGGTGGCGGGGCCGGCGACCTCCCGGCCGCGCTGTCGGCGGCGTTGCTCGACCACGACCCCAGCGTGGCCGCGTGGTCGGGATACTGGTTCGGCAACCTGCAGATCGACGGCCGCACGGTACCCGTCCTCGGTGGGTCACCCGGAGCGGCCGTGGCGCCGCCGACCCTGACCGGCCACGGCTTCGACGGACCCGGCCAGATCGTGCTGGGCCCCGGCACGCTCGCTCAGCTCCACGAGGCCGTGGGGAACACGGTTTCGGTCCGCTACGGGACGACCGAGCCGACCACCCTGCGCATCGTCGGCACCGCCACCATGCCTGCGGTGGGGGTCGGAGGGGTCACCGGCCACCCGTCCATGGGCACGGGGGCCGTCGTCCCCTACCAGCTCCTTCCCGCTTCGGTGCGCAACCAGTTCGACTTGTCCCCGCCGGGGCCCAACGCCGCCTTCGTGCGCCTCCGGCAGGGGGTGGACACGAAGGCGGCACTGCAGTCGCTGGACCGCATCGCCGCCAAGGTCTCGCTCCCCACGAATTACGCGAGCCGCGGTGTACGCCGTGCAGCGGCCTGCCGAGATCGTCAACTACAAGTCGATGGGCACCACGCCGCTCATTCTCGGACTCGGGTTGACGGCGGGGGCGCTGACCGCACTCGGCCTCACCCTCGTCGCCTCGGTCCGCCGCCGGCGCCGCTCCATGGCCATGCTACGCGCACTCGGGTTCACCGGCCGCCAGCTGGCGGCGAGCGTGGCCTGGCAGTCGAGCGTCGCCGTGGTGATCGGGCTCGTCTTCGGCGTACCCCTCGGGATCGTGCTCGGACGGTTCCTCTGGGACCTCTTCGCCAACAACATCTACGTGGTGCCCAGCCCGACGGTGTCGGCCCTCACGATCGCCGCCATCGCGGTCGGAGCCCTCGTGCTCGGCAACCTGGTCGCCGCCGTGCCCGGGCGCATCGCGGCCCGCACGCCGGCAGCGACCCTGCTGCGGGCCGAGTAGCACGCTGTCTGCGTCCCGGCGGGTGGGTGGATCGTCACGGAACGTCAAGGAAACCTTGAGGCCGCTCTTAGATTGCGGGGGCAGAATGACTCCGTGGGACGATTGGTCTTGGAGTCATGCCACAGCACCTGGGTGTTCGACACCGAACGCAGTCGGTTCTGCCGGATCCTCAAGGGTATCGAGGTGGAGGACCATCCGGTCGCCACGCATTGGCAGACGTACTACGGCCTGGAGTTCAAGGAGGATTCCGAGGCCTTCACCGTGCTGCTCAATCCAGCCGGTACTCGCCTGATCCAATCATGGCGCCACACACACGATTGCCTCCAATGTGGTGGTCATGTCACCGGCCAGATATCTCTCGAGGAGATCGAAGTCGTCCTCCGCTGATAGCTCGAGGGAGGCCCACGTTCCGGCAAAGAGGCTCATCGTCCGACGCCGCATCCGGTTACGGCGGGGTTGAGCGCGGTGGTTGGCTGAGCATCGGTGGCACGTCATCTTCACGATCCAGAACACCGAAAAGATCGGGGTGCACTTCTGGTCTGGCACTTCACCTGGTCGCTGTCGTTTCTCATCCTCGTCGCTGCGCCCATCGGGGCCCTCGCGTGGTTCGGCGGTGGCGTCGTACGTCGCTACCGGAATTGCAGGTGGGCGTCGCACCGAGGAGCGGGCAACAGGCGGCAGGCTCAGCTCTCGCCGCGTCACCATTCCGTGATCACCTTGGCGGCGCGGGTGCCGGGCGTGCTGGCGACGCGCCACGCGCTTCGTCTCGTACATCGCCTCGTCCGCCAGTTGTCTGACGCGCTCCACGTCGCCGTCCGCTCCACAGCAGGCATAGCCGATGCTGACGGACGTCCGTACGCCCTGCACCTTGACGCGAGACACCGCTTCTTGAATGCGGTCGGCCACCCGGCGAGCGGCCGACTCGTCCGCGTCCGCCACGACGGCCACGAATTCGTCACCCCCGATCCGGGCCAGCAGGTCGCCCCCGCGCAGCGTGCCCGAGGCGGCCCGAGCCACTCCGACGAGGATCTTGTCGCCGACTCCGTGCCCGTGGACGTCGTTAATGGTCTTGAGACCGTCGATGTCCATGACCAGCATGCTCAGGGCCCGACGGCGTCGGTCGCCGTCGAGGTAGAGCGCGAGCCCCCGGCGGTTGGACAGCCCCGTGAGCGGATCGGTGTTGGCCTGCATCTCGAGCTCCTGGTGGGCGATCGCGTTACCGAGCGCGAGCTCCACGACGTTGGCCATGGCGCGGCACCGGGCGAGGATCTCGTCGGGGAAGGGCGCGTCGTGGCTGTCGATCCTGATGATGCCGTGCATCTGCTCATTGACGGTGATGGGGATGAACGCGCAGTCTGTGACGGCGACTTCGTCGGTGATGGCGCGCAGCGTGGGGCCCATCGCGGTGCGGTGCACGTGCGCCACCAACGGCGACCCCGACTCCCAGACTTCGCCGACGTAGGGGTCGTCCCGCAACAGGTAGCTCGTCGGCAACGTTCCGCGGTCGTCGAACACGACCTCTTGCATGACGACGCCATCGCCGACCCGCACGTACGAGGCACGGGAGCAGGGGGACCCCACGAGCTCGGCCATCACATGCGTCCCCTCGGCGATGACCTCCTTGGGATCGCGCAACGACGTCAATGACTGGGTGGCGCCGTTCATCAGACGTCCGAGGCGGGCGAGGTCGTCGGAATCTCGAACCTTGCTCTCGAGGCTGTTGCGCAAGTGGTGGATCGTGACGGTCAGGACCACCGAGACGGCGGTCCACAGGAAGAGTCGGCGAAGGATCGTCGCATCACTGCTCTGCACGACGATGCCCGCCACCGTGACGCTGACCAGGGACGCCGCCACGACGATCACCGAGTACGAAGTCGGGTAGTAGAGGGCCATGCCCAGGACGGGAAGCAGGACCAAGACCGAGAGGCCCCCGGCCGTGCTCTGCACGCTCGGGTCCGTTCCTCCGGAGATCAACAAGAGCACGACCGACGCGAGGTAGCCCAGCGTCGGGAGGAGGACGGCCCAACGCGGGAAACGCGACCACGGGAGGAGCAACGAAAGCGCGCACGCAGCGAACACGACCAGGCTGGCCCAATAGAACGCCAGGTTGTTGGGCCCGGGTGGCAACGCTGCGCTCGCCTGAGCGACCGCGGCCAGCCCGACGAAGATGGAGGCTCGCACGAAGAAGCGGCGTCGGCGTCGCTGGGCCCGCGCCTCGTCGTCGTGGTCTTCCATGGCGTCCCCCGAGGGCAGTCGGTCCCAGTACGTCGCTTCTGTTCTTCGGTCCGTCACCCCACCCCTAGTTATAGAGCCGAAAGTACTAATTCTCGAAACCGTACCTGCAGGGCCGTCGTAGGTCGAGTCGATGTCGCCTTCGACCAGGGAAGACGGCGTTTCAACCCGTCGGCGACGCAGTGGTGCCTTCGGCACCATCTCCGACACCGAGGGCTCCCTGGAGCAGGTCCAAGAACGGGACCTGGCCTTTGAGGAGGCGCTTCCGGGCGAGGCCGACCGTGACCCACTCCAGGCGGTCCACCTCGGGGAACTCCGTGACCTTCCCCGACCCCCTCGGCCATTCGAGCTGAAACGTGTTGCTCGACGCCTGGGTCTCGTCGAGATCGGCCTCGAGCGCCCACACCGTGACCCGCTTCCCGCCGGGCTGGCGCAGTTCCCCGAGGAGCACGGAGTCGCGGTGGGGAAGCTCGAGGCCCGTCTCCTCCGCGAATTCGCGAAAGGCGGCGGCCCGAGGATCCTCGCTCTCGTCGTACTCCCCCTTGGGCACCGTCCACGACCCGTCGCCCTTCCCGGCCCAGAAGGGCCCCCCGGGGTGAGCGATCAGGACCTCGACGACACCGCGGGCGGCGATTCGATACACCAGCAGGCCTGCACTCTTGGCGCTCATGGGTCGCTCCATCATTCCATTCCGCCTGTCGCCCCATTCCGCCTGTCGCCGTCGTCCCCGGGGCGGCCGTCCACGGGCGGCCGCCGTCGGAGCCCTCAGCCCTTGCCGTTGAGGCCGAGCTCGATCGCCTTCACCAGGAGCAGAACCACGGCGATGATCAGGTACAAACGCAGGGCCCACATGCCAACGAGCCGGCCGCGTGACCACTTGGGTCGGTTGAGCAGGTTCAGGGGTGGCATGCGCCAGTTGGCTCGCTGCTCGCGCGACATGACGGGCTCGGGCGGGCGCCCCCGGCGGCTCCGCAACATCAGGATGCCGGCGATGACGTAGACGACGAGCAGGATGGCGCCGAGCGCCAGGGCGAGGTCGTTGACGTTGATGGTCGTGAACAGCGTGGTGATCATGAGCACGAAGGACATCGCCAGGAGGATGGAGACGATCACGCCGGCCACCACGTTGAGCCACGGCCGGTTGACCCAGGGGCCGAGCACGTCCTTGTCGTTGCACAGCAGGAGCAGGAACACCGTGGCACTCGGAAGCAGCACGCCGGCCAGGGCCTGGACACCGGTCGTGATGACCCCGAGCGGCGCGCCCGGGATGATCACGATGCCCGCCGCGCACACCACCATGGCGGCGAAGGCACCGTAGAAGAACTTGGCGTCGCGCCATGAGCGATGCAGGGAGTGGTGCGCGCCGAAGACGTCCCCGAAGGCGTACGAGGTGGAGAGGGTGACCGCGGCGGCGCCGATGATGGAGGCGTTGAGCAGGATGATGGCGAAGATGGTGCCTGCGGCATTGCTCACGTAGTGCTTCAAGCCCTCGGCCACGCCACCGGCATTGGTGAACTGGCCGAACAACGGCGTGTGGGCGAAGGCGGCCGCCGGCACCGCCATGAGGAGGGCGGCGGCGAAGACCACGACCACCGACCCGACTGCGGTGTCGGCCCGCTCGTAATTGATCCAACGTGGCGTGATCCGCTTGTCCACGATGTTCGACTGTTGGAAGAACAACTGCCAGGGTGCCACGGTCGTGCCCACGATGGCGATGATGAGGAGGACGGACGTGGAATTGAATCCGCCCTGCACACCCGGCGTGACGAAACCCTCGAAGAAGGGCCCAGCGGTCGGGTGGCTCATGACCGCCAGGGGAATGACCAGGAAATTGACGATGATGAACACGAACATGAACCGCTCCCAGCTACGGAAGCTGCCCGTGGCGGTCATGGCGATCAGGCTGAGGGCGGCGATGGGTACCGAGAAGTACTCGCTCACGCCGAAGTAGCCCAGGGCGAGGCTGACGCCGATGAACTCGGTGGCGATGGTGAGGAAGTTCAGGATGAAGAGGTCGCCGACGGAGAACATGCCCCAGAACTTGCCGAACCGCTCGTTGATCAGCCGGGCGTGGCCGACGCCGGTGACGGCTCCGAGGCGCACCACCATCTCCTGGTTCACGATCAGCACCGGGATGAGCAGCGGAAGCGTCCACAGGAGGGTGAGTCCGAAGTTCTGACCGGCCTGGGCGTAGGTGGAGACGCCGCCGGCGTCGTTGTCGCCGACCATCACGATCAGTCCCGGTCCCATGATGGCGAGCAGGGTCAGCAGCCGCGCGCCCCACGCTCAGACGCGCCTCGGTGTCGTGCTGCCGGATCGTGCCGAAGGCGCCCTGGATGTCGCCGATGTGTGCCTCGTCGAGGACGGCCGTTGCGCCGTCGGTCTCCTCCGGGTCGGGCATGCGTCACCTCCCTCGTGCCCTGGTGGCTCTCATGAACGTCTCTGCTCAGCCCGATGCGCACACCGCATCGCTTCTCGCAGCCGCAGGGGCGTACCGAAACGGGCAAAGCCATGGTCAGGAGGGCCCGCTGCTGGACCCGGTGGTGCTGGACGCGACGCACAGCTGCGCCGGTCGGCGGGGCAGCCTATCGAAGCGCCCCGCGGGCGGGTCTTCGTCGCCGGAACACGCTCACTCCTCCGCCGCCGTCATGCCGAAGTCGCGCCGCCAGCCCGAGGGGAGGAGGAGCTCCAGCACGTCGTCCACGGTGATGACACCGAGGATCTGGCGGTGCTCGGGGTCGAGCACGGGGGCCACGGTCAGGTTGAAGTCCGACATCTTGCGCAGCGTGGCACCGAGGTCCCAGTCGGGATGGACGTGTCCCAGCTCGATCGTGGCAACCTCGGACAGGGGCTCGTCGGCGCGGGCTCTGGATCAGACTGGACCGCCGAGACCGACCCGAAGACGCGCCCGTCGTCGGGATCGGAGACGAACACGACGGCCAGCGCCTCGCGTGGCACCGTGCTCACTCTGATTGCGTCCAGCGCCTCTCCGACCGTCGTGGTGGCGGGCAACTCCAAGAAGTCGGGGCTCATGAGGCCGCCGGCCGTCTCGGGGTGGTAGTGGAGGAGCGACCGGACCTTCCGGCGCTGCGGCTCGGGGAGCAGCTCGAGAATCGGAGCCCGCCGTTCCTGGTCGATCTCGGAGATCATGTCGGCGGCGTCGTCGGGCGCCATCGACCCGAGAAGCTGGGCTGCTTCGCCGATCGGAGCGGTTCTGCACGAACTCGACCTGGTGCTCGGGGTCGAGCTCCTCGAAGACGTCGGCCTCGAGCGCGGGGTCCTGGCCCACTGCCTCGATGATCTCCTCGCCCTCCTCGTGCGACGCCTGCTCCACCAGGTCCGCGATCCGGGCCGGGTGCAACCGGGCGAGCTTGCGGTACGGGATGTGCAGCCGAGCGGTCGGCACGTGGGACACGAAGGGCTCGATGCTGCCCCAGTCCACGATCGCGCGAGCGGCGGAATGCTGCCCGAGACGGCCGGGCAGGAGGCGACGGACCAACCCGCGGGTGGTGGGGTCGACGCCGACCACCTCCCACCCGTGCTCGGTGCGGGCCAGCTCGATCTCGTTGGCCCGGATGAGCCGGGCCCCCACGAGGTTGATGAGATGGCGCGCCATGAGGTCCTTCGCCAGCAGGAGCTCCCCGGGCCGGCGCTCGAACCGGCGCAGGTCAACCTTGGCGCCGTCGAAGGTGACCCGCCCCGGCTCGATGGCGGAGATCTTGCGGGCCGGCACGAACAGCTCCCGCCCGCCGATCTTGACGACGAGGCCGACGATGGGCGGGTGCGGACTGGCGTCCATGCGGGCGACCAGGTCCTGCACCCGCCCGAGCTTGTCCCCCGTCCACGCGTCGACGAGGGGGCGCTTGAGGATGCCCGAGAGGTGGATCAGGTCAGTGGCCATGACGAGACGTCACCGTCGAGGACTCGTGGACTCTTGGATCAGCCGGGGCCCGCCGGGGTGGGCGGACCACCCGACGACCTGGTGGTCGGCGTGATGCAACGCCTCCGCGAGCAGGCGCGCCACGTGCTCGTCGGCCGTCGAGTAGTAGGCGAACGTGCCCTCACGTCGCACGCTCACCAGTTTGGCCCAGCGGAGCTTCGAGAGGTGCTGGGAGACCGCCGTCGGGGAGGCGCCGACCAGCTGGGCCAGGCACGAGACCGAGGACTCCCCCTGGAGGAGTGCCCAGAGGAGCTTGATGCGGGTGGGATCCGACAGCAGGCGAAAGGCATCAGTCGCCACGGAGACCTCCGCCTCGCTGGGCATCTCGAAGTCCCCGTTACCTACGTGCATGCGAAGGTAATGATACATTCCCGTGTGAGGCTGACCGCCATTTGCCGATGCTGCTGACTAGGCTTTCCTGGCGTTCCGGCCGCCCAAACCGGAGCCGCACCGGGGGCATGGGCCTCGACCAGAACAACGGGTCGCACGTCAATCAGATCACTGTGCCACTATGAGCCCGCCCAACGCCGAGAACGACCCAGTCCACAAAGGTCTGCACCAACTCGGCCAACAGATCGAGGGCGCGAACCCTGCGCCGGCGCCCGCGCCGACCCCGCCCGCCGACCCCGCCGAGAACCCCGTCGAGAAGGGGCTGCACGAGCTCGGGCGCCAGATCGCGGAGGCCGAGCGCGCCACCCGGGGCCAGCGGGGGCGCAAGAAGGAGGGCGCAGAGGGGGATGCGCCACACCGGGGCCCGGCGCACGCCGCCCCGAAGAAACGCTCGCGCAAGCGCACGGCGGCCTGGGTGACCGGGACCCTCCTGCTGGTGCTCGTGCTGATCGTCGGGGCGGCCGCCGGCTACGGCTGGTACCTCAACCACGAGATCCACCGCATCGACCTCAAGAACCTTGCCTCGGCACCGGTCAAGGGGGAGGACGCGGGCACGGAGAACATCCTCATGATCGGCTCGACCGACCGCTGCGCCCTCAAGGTGCAGAACCCTGCGTATGGCTTGTGCTCCCAGGGTGTCAACGGCGTGAACAGCGACGTGGTGATGATCCTCCACCTCAACCCGTCCACCGGGGCGCTCTCCATCCTTTCCATCCCGCGTGACCTCTTCGTGCCCAACGCCCGCTCCGACGGTGCCAACAAGATCGACGCCGCGCTCTATCAGGGCCCCGATCAACTCATCGACGCCATCGAGGAGGACTTCGGGATCCCCATTCAGCATTTCGTCGAGCTGAACTTCGACAGCTTCATCAACGTGGTGGACGCCCTGGGCGGCATCAAGATGTACTTCCCCGAGCCGGTGTTCGACGCCTACTCGGGGCTCAACATCCAGACCACGGGTTGCCTCTCGCTGAACGGGACCCAGGCCCTCCAGGTCGTACGGGCCCGCCACCTCCAGTACAAAGCCCCGGGGGTGACGTCGACCGACCCCGCCTACTGGCCCCAGGAGGCGCAGAGCGACCTGGCGCGCATCCGACGGGACCACGAGTTCCTACGCGTGCTGGCCACCGCGGTCAAGGCCAAGGGCCTGGACAACCCGATCACCGACCAGCAGCTGGTGGCCGGCGTGGTGGGACAGCTGACCGTCGACTCGGGCTTCTCGGCCAGCGACATGATCGGCCTCGTCCTCGACTTCCACAACGTCAACGTCAACAGCGCGCCGCAGCTGACGGTGCCGGTGGCGGTGGACCAGTTCGGCAACTACGTCTACCAGGGTGGCAGCTATGGGGACATCGAGTTCCCGGTCGAACCGCAGGACCACACCACCGTCGACCAATTCCTCGGACTCAACTCGAGCAACGAGGACACGTACTCGGGTGGTGCCCTGCCATCGCCGTCCACGGTGACCGTCTCGGTGGAAAACGGCTCGGGCGTCTACAACCAGGCGACCAACACGGCACAGGCATTGCAGATGCTCGGGTTCCACATCGGCACGCTCGGCGACGAGGCTCCGGTCGGCCAGGAGGCGGAGACGGTCGTCTACTACTCGTCGAAGACCCCGGCCGAGCTCGCCGCCGCGCAGGCCGTGGCCAACTCCATGTCGGGGGCGGTGATCATGGCCGAGGACCCGACGCAGGTGAAGCCGGGCTCGCAGGTCACGATCGTGACCGGCACCGACTTCAGCGTGAACGCGCCGCCCGCCACCGTCACCCCCACCTCGGTCGGCGGGACGGCGGCCAGCCCGGCCGCGAGCACGACGACGGTGCCGGCCGGTAACACCGGCAACAGCGGAGCCTTCGCACCCCCGACGCCGTCGGTGGAGCAGCTCGCGCCGTGGGATCCCCGCTCATGCACGCCGAGCGGGGGCGAGGGCACCTGACCGAGCGCGTCGCCCGTCAGGCGAAGATCTCGCCGCCGTTCGTGTCGAGCGCCTGTCCGGTCATCGCGCCCGACAGGTCCGAGGCCAGGTACACGATGGAGCCCGCCACCTCCGCGTCGCTCGGGATCCGGCCCAGGGGGACCCGGGCGTCGAGCTCCTCCGCGATGACCTCCGGCGCCACCCCGCGGCCAGTCGAGGTCATGTCGATGTAGATGTCCACCGAGGGGCCGGCCATCCAGCCGGGGACGACCGCGTTGACGCGGACCTTGGACGGACCCAGCTCGTAGGCCAGCACCCGGGTCGCGGTGAGCAGGGCACCTTTCGAGATGGCATAGCCGCCCTGTGCCGGTTGGGGCTGGCGCGTCACCATGGAGGCCACCATCACGACCGACCCGCCGCCGCGGGCGCGCATGGCGGGCAGGGCAGCCCGGGTCATCTGCAGGGTCCCGAACAGGTTCACGTCCATGATCTTGCGCCAGAGGGCGAGGTCGACCTCCTCGAAACTCTGGAAGACGTCGGCACGAAAGGCGTTGTTGACCAGCACGTCGACGCCGCCGAACGCGTCGGTCGCGGCCACCACGAGGCGGGCACACGCCTCGGCGTCGGTGATGTTGGTCGGCACCGCGACGGCTCGGGCACCCATGCCCTCCACCTCGGCCAGCACGTCGTCGAGGGTGTGCTGGCGGCGGGCCGCCAGCACCAAATCGGCCCCGTGGGCGGCGAGCGCCCGTGCCGCCTGCCGGCCCAGCCCCGGGCCCACACCCGACACCACGCACACCTTGCCCGACAGCAGCCCAGACTCGGCCACCGCGCGCCCCGCGTCGCTCTCTGCAGTCGTCATGGGCGCAGCGTAGGGCCAGCCGGGCCGGCGCTGTAGGGCCGTGCCATCCGCGCCGCTCTCCCACGCGCCTGAGATGATCGGAATCGCGGGCTCACCAAAGGAGGGTCATGGCCATTTGTTCGCACTGTGGTGGCGAGATGACCGAGGGGATCAGCTGCCTGACCGACCCCCTACTGATCGGCGGCAAGGCCTACGCCCCCATCCGCTGGGGCCAGGAGCCGCGGCCACGCCACCGCTACGAACCCGAGGAGTGCCGCGACTGCGGGACGCCGATCGGCGGCGTCCACCATCCGGGCTGCGCCATGGAGCGGTGCCCCGCCTGCCACGGACAAGCAATCGGGTGCGACTGCGTGCCCGAGGCGGAATGCACCTTCGTGAGCCTGCGCGCCGGGCGTTGCCACTCGCACGTCCTCCGGCGCGTCGGCTGGCGCTGACGTCAGTCGTCCGGCCCGGGCGCTCGTCCTGAGCGCCGGAGGACAGCCTCCCACGGGCGGAGCCGCGTTCCCAGGGGGACGAGCAGGGCGGCCACCCGACCTCTCACACCGCCCTCGGCGACGGCGAGGCACTCCCCGGTGGCCGCGTAGAGCGCCGGAGCGTCGCTGGGCCGGTGCCCGCTCCCCTGCGCGTGGGCAAGGTCCCAGGTGTGCAGGTGCCACTCGCCCGCCGCCACCGCTGTGTGCAAGCCGGCGGTGACCGCGCCACGCGGGTATCCAAAGGGCAGGTCCCAACGGGCGGGCAGGCGATCGCGATAGGTGCGGGCGCGTTCGACGAACCGGGCCAGGGCGGTTGGACCCTCGACGCCCGACAGTGCCGCCAACGCCTCGGCGTTTCGAAGGGCCAGGTCGGCCGGGCCGAAAGGAGGGCGAGCGTCACCGTGCTCAGCCCGGTCCAGCCAGTCGTGGTACCAGCCGGCGACGGCGAGGACGTGTCGGGCCAGGTCCGCCGCCGTCCAGACCCCGCAGACGGCGAGGGCCCAGTCGGCGGGGCCGAGTCGGCCGGCCGCCTCGGCGAACGCGTCGACGCCTTCGTCGTAGAGGCGCAGGACGCTGGCCGGCGGGACACCCGACATCGGCCCGACTCTTGCACGAGAACGGCGTAGGGGGGCGCTCCCCGAACGCCCCCTCGGTCCCTTTGGTCAGATCAAGCCGGTCGCAACCGCGACACCGACCACGACGAGCAGGACACCGCCAGCGCGCCCACCCCACGGGCCAAGACGCGATCCGAAGCGACTTCCGAGCTCCAGGCCGGCCAACGTCAGCCCGGTGCTCACAACTCCGATGACGAGCGCCGCGACGACCACATTGACGTGAGAGGCACCGAGCGCGAAGCCTACGGCCAGGTTGTCGATGCTCCGGCCGCCACCTTGAGGCGCCCGTGGGAGCCAGGACCGGAGATGCCGAGGGCCGCCGCCGCGCCGAAGTTGTCGAGCCCCACCGAAAGCGCGACGAGCAACAGGGCGAGCACGCGTGGATGCTTAGGGCGGCAGGCCACACGGCCTCGAACATCGTCAAGCTGTCTCCGCCCCTCGGGCTCACGCCCCGAAGGCGAGTCCTCCTCGGCTCACGAGGCCGGCATCTGGTTTCCCTCGTCCTGGTAGGTCCGGCACGGCTCGCCCCGCAGGCTCCCGCAGGCCGGCAGCATCGTGGTCGCCGTGACACCGTGGACGACATCGACCACCAGGGACGACGGCAGGTTCCCGCCGGTGTGCACCGTCGCCCGCTGGCCGTGATCGAGCGTGGCGAACGCCCAGGTGGGCCGGTCGCCACCCGGTGCCGAGATCACGACGCGGAGCTCCGTCCCGGGCCGAAACGTGTGGACGATCGGATCGATGGGGATCTTGACCAAGGTGTATGCGCTCGACATCAGCGGACCGGCGCCGGAAGCGAGGTAGGTCGGATCGGTGAAGAGTCGCGTCGAGTCCCCCCGTTCGGCCCGGTTCGAACTGCGCAGGAAGCCAGAGGTCACGTACTCCTCCTGGTGGGCGGACGGTCGCACCTCGGTGACGGTGACCTGGAAATCCAAGACCGGTGTCGACGACTTGACCTCCAGGTCGACGGTCGCCGGGCCCACGATCGTCGTCGGCTCGGCGAAGGCGGCCGTCTGGAACGCCACGGCGTCGGGAGCCGGGACGGGAGTCCAATCCCAATCCGGGGTCGCCGACCAGGCGTTGCCGGTGGAGGGGAGACTCGTGGCAGGTCGCACCGCGGGGTCGAGGGTGAACGTGGCACTGGCCGACCGCTTGGGAGCCGCGGTGCTGAGAGACCCTCCGCTGCCGAAGTCGTACGTCGCGACCGTGCCCGCCGGTGGCCACTCCGCGAAGCCGGCGGCGTAGGTCGACTGCGGGTCACCGGCGCCCACCGCACCGGCCCCGTTGTCGAAGAGGACTTCGACCCGTGGGGTTGCCGCTGCGAACTCGGCCCGTGCCTGGGTCACCGTCGTCGCCGTCGTGAAGCGGGTGGGCGGCAGCGGGGCCTGCCCGGTCGCGCCCGAAGCGAAGCTGGTGAAGTCGTCGAGAACGGTGCGGCCGAGCGCAGTGGGCGCCGTCGGGACGCGATCAGCGACATAGAGGTCGAGGAACTCGAGCCAACGGCTGATGATCTGTGGATCGGTCGAGTCGATGTGATCGCCGTTGACCAGATTGGCGTAGACCGGCGTCGTCGCGGGGAGGGCGCTGAGAAGCACCGGCCACTGGGGTCCGGTCTGCTCGTCTTGCAGGGCGCCCGAGATGAAGACGGGTACCCTGATCCGCGTCGCCCACTGCCGCATGGAGCGCCGGTCGAAGAGCGACGGAACGCGGCCCGCTCCGCCGTGGGGAGCCACCAGCTTCGGACCGCCGATGCTCGCCAGGCTCTCCGCCTGGTCGTGGAGCGCCTGGTTGGCCAGGCAGCTCGACGATGTCCCGTGGCTGGCGGCGAGCTCGGCGTCGATCTGCGCGTAAGTCCACGGCTGCCCGACACCGGGCACCGGCGTGGTCGACAGTGGCACGAGGTGCCCGTCGTGCAGCATGGCCGCGGGCTTGGCGTCGTCGATCCGTTGCTCCGTCCAGCCGGAAGCGAAGCCGTCGTTGAAGATGCCGCCGGGATACCCCGTCGAGAACAGGTCGTCGGTCGGGCTCATGGGGGCGATGGCGGCGAGCCCGGGTGGGTCGGTACCGGCCGCAGGAAGCTGGGACAGCCCCGAATAGCTGATGCCCACCATGCCGACCTTGTGATGGGCCACCCAGTCCTGATGAGCGACGATCTCGATGGCGTCGTAGGCGTCGTAGTCGGACGGGTAGTCGAAGAGGTCGAACGCTCCGCCCGAGCAGCCCGTCCCCCGCATCTGCAGGCTCACGGTGGCGAAGCCCGTCACCCGGGCCACCACCGCCCCGACGTCGGTGGCCGAGTCGGGCAACAGGCTCGGGTCACCGCACTCATGACACGCGGTGCCCAAGGCCGTGGCCAACAACGATGGGATCGGGTCGGTGGGCGCGGCGACCGCGTATCCCGAGTACTCGATGACCGTCGGACACGGGTCGGTCGCGCTGCACGTGCCGTCGAAGGGGTAGCGGACCGTTGCGGCCAGTCGAATGCCGTCTCGCATGGTGATGTAGTTGAGGCCCGGGTGAAGAACCTGGTCGGTGTACAGAGCCGAGTCGGTGGCCGGGTTGGAGCCCGGGTCCAAGACGGTGAATCTTGGGGTTGACGCCCCGGTCGTCACGTCGTGCCACTGGTACCCCCGGCCGGGGACGAGAGTGCGGACGATCAGTGAACCGAGAGCGTCGGCGGTTCCCGGATTGGCCGGGTTGGGCACCGGGGCACCGTTCCGCAGCAGCGTGACCCGGTCCCCCGGTCGGGCTCCCGTGAGCCAGGCCTCGTCGATCGAGCCGCCGCCCCGCAGTCCCGATGCCGGACCGGTTGCGCCGGCCACCGACCCCGAGGGCGCCGGGACCAGGCCCGCCCCCAAAGCGGTGAGGGCCATGAAGACGACGGCACGCCACCCGTACCGGGCCTGAGCGTCGCGACGGTGGACCCGGTCTGCCCGGCGACGATCGTCATTGCGCATCGCGACTCACCACTCCCCCGACCGCCCGATATGACCCCAGTCGATCATGCCATCGGGGTCCTCGACGCACCGGACGGCGGACACGGACGACGCAACGACTCGTGGGGATCCTCACCAAGCGCCCCCTTGACCTCGGCCACCCCATTTACAAGGGTTGGGGCGCCATGAGAGCCGGCGTCATCACCTCGAGAGCCTGAGCCCTGGTGGGACTGCTCGACGGCGTCCTCGTCCTGGAAGCCGGGCTCCTCGTCCAGGGCCCACAGGCGGCCCTGACGATGCTCGAATGGGGTGCCGACGTGGTCAAGGTCGAGCTGCCGGGTTTCGGCGATCAGAGCCGATGGCTCCCTCTCAGTCGGGAGGACCGGCGGTCGGCCTTCTTCGCCGCCTACAACCGCGGGAAGCGCAGCATTACGATCGACCTACGGGTGCCCTCCGGACGCGAGGTGTTCCTGCGTCTCGTCGAACGGGCCGACGTCGTGATCACGAACTTCAAGCCGGGGACGATGGACGACTGGGGCCTCGGATACGCCGATGCGGCCGCGCGGAACGCCCGGATCATCTATGCCATGAGCTCCTCGTTCGGTGCGGAGGGTCCCGATGCCAAACGCGAGGGTGCCGACCTCAGCGCCCAGGCCGCGGGCGGAATCATCAGCACGACGGGTGGGAACGGCACCGACCCCAGTCCCATCGGTGCCACCGTCGCCGACCACATCGCCGGCCAGAACCTCCTCGCCGGCGTCCTGGCCGCGCTCTACGCGCGCGAACGCACCGGCCGGGGGCAGCTGGTCGAGACGTCACTGCTCGGTGGTCAGGTGTGGGCCCAGGCCGGTGAATACACCAAGTACCTCATGTCCGGACAGGTCTCTGGCCCCAGCGGGCGCAGTCACCCGATGATCCCCGGGATCTACGGCGTCTTTCCGACCGCCGACGGCTGGATCGCCATCGTCGGCACCGCGGGAGACGCCCGCGACCGCTTCTACCGAACCATCGGGAGGCCCGACCTGATCGAGCGTTTCCACAAGCTGTTGTACTTCGAGGACGACAAGGCGGAGCTCTGGCCCATCCTCGACGGTGTGTTCTCCGGCAAGTCGACCGCCGAGTGGTGCGCACTGCTCGGCGCGGCGGGTCTCCGCTTTGCCCCCGTGCGGACCCACGCCGAAGTGGCCGACGACCCGGGCGTGCGGGCCAACGGGTACATCGCGTCCGTCGAGGATCCCGAGGCTCCGGACTCGGACGCGGCGATCGTCCGGCCCCCCGTGCGTTTCTCGGATCCGCTCCCAACGGTGGGGGCGCACGCCCCCGAGTTGGGACAGGACACCGAGGAGGTGCTGCTCGAGGCCGGCTATTCGTGGGACGAGATCGCGACGCTCGCCGCAGAAGGTGTCATTTAGCATCGGGAACGGGCCGCCCCGAACGGACTTCGGACGGAATACCTCGGACGGAACTCCTCGGACGGAACCTCCGTGGAGGTGATGGGACTATGTTCGAACCCCTCCTGGCCCGTTGACCTGGGGTTCTGCAGCACGAAAACGTGAGTCGGGGCCAATTTCGGGTACCAAGCCGCTCGCCTCAAGGTCGGCTCCGAAAGAGATGGGACTATGTTCGAACCCCTGTCCGAGGAGCATCTGGCGGAGACCAGATCCTCTGATTGGCCGAGGCCGCTCTGCTACGTCGAGGTAGCGGCTTTCACCCGCAGCGCGATATCGGAGGCGTTACCGAGGTGGTTCAGCACCTGGGCCACCGTCCACTCCGTCGAACCGGACTGCGCTTGCAGGTCGCTCTCCCCGAACTCGGACACCAACTGGGCGACGTCGTCGTGTGATCGTCTGTAGAGCCTGATGGCATCTTTGGCCGGGTGCGTCATGAAGGCCTCCTCGTCTTGTCTTGGTACCAACAGTTCGTAACGAAGCAGATCCCGACGTTCGCTGTCATCGTCCCTGGACCGGCGGACGAAGCGTCAAGAGCGGCTTGCCCTCCAGGTTCTCCAGGAAACGCACGAACCGATACTTCGTCTCCATCGCATCGTACGGATCCGGAGCGACGGCCCCGGTGCCCATCTCAACCCGAGCTGCGATGAAGAAGAGCTCGTTTCCCGTAAGGCCCCGCTCGACCGCGGTGCGGAACTCCTCGACGGAGTCGACGCGGACTGCGTTCGTGAAGCCTGCTCCCTCAGCGATCTTCGCCAGATCGGCCCGGTTGGCCGTGTGGGTGCGCCCGCCGGCCGCTGACTCGTAGGCCTGGTTGTCGAAGACGATGTGCACGAGGTTGCTCGGATTCTGATCCGCAATGGTGGTGAGGCTCGGGAGGTTGAGCAGAAGTGACCCGTCCGAGTCCAATACAATCACCCGCCGATGTGGAAGGGCCAGCGCCAGGCCGAGTCCGACGGAGGAGCACAGTCCCAGGGCGAACACGTTGTAGTTGGCGTCGCTTGGTCGCAGCGCGTGCCATTCCATGCGAACGCCCCCCAAGTTGGTCACGACGAGGTCGTCCTCACCGACGAGCGGGAGCATCGCCTGCAAGCATTCGTAGCGCTTCATCACCTCACCTCAGGCATTCTTTGTTGAGGACAAGGGCCACCGGCCGCATGGTGATGCTGGCCAGCATGTGCGCGTCGAAGATCTGGGTCTTGACGTCGCTGAGCTTCTCTGCTCGCTCGTAGACGATGCCCATGGCACGAAGGACCGGCTCCGTAAGGACACCGACCTGGGAGTGCATCCATAGGAATTCGCTCATCCCACCGCTGTAGCCGATCAAGAGCAGGAGCGGAATCCCGCTCATGAAGTTGAGCGTTGCCAGTGCGTTCGTCGAGTCGAGAAATCCGGCATTCATGATCAAGAGCGCCGGACGCTTGCCGCCGAGGTAGGCGCCCGCGCAGATCCCGACGCCTTCCTCCTCTCGGGCGAGGTGGACATGGGTAAGACGCGTGTCCATCTCGATTCTGGAGATGAGCGGCTGAAAGTTGCCCTCCGGCAAGCTGGCGACGAAGTCCACCCCAGCCTCGACCAGCGCGTCCGTGATCTGTTGGGTCGCCGCGTCGTTCATTGTCGTTCCCTCCCGGTCACCTCAGGGCGCGACGGGCTGCGTGGCCAACTCTTGGTTCCACGCCGGCGCCTGGGTGCTCTCTGCTCGGGCGTAGCGAGCGAGGGGCCCGGAGCGGAGGAGCGACCCGGCAACGACGGCGCCAAGAGCGAAGATTCCCATCACCCACCAGAAGGCCGTGGTGTAGCCGTGTAGCACTGCCGCCTCGGTTAGGGCCGGCGTCGGACGCCCGTTGACCGAGCCGTGAGCGAAGTTGCCGGCGATATACGTCGCGACGGCGCTCGCGAAGAGGGAGTTGAGCAGCGAAGTCCCGATCGACCCGCCCAGCTGGTTGCCCGTGTTGACGGTCGCAGAGGCGACACCGGTGTCCTGCGTTGCCACACCGGCAGTCCCGGTGTCGGCGACGGGGGCGAAGATCAGGCCGAGGCCGGCACCGATCAGGATGATCGAGGGCAGGATGTCTGCGGTATAACTCGAGTGGACGCCGAGCCGGGTGAGGAGGCCGGCCGAGGCGGCGCCCAGGAGCATGCCCAACACCACGAGCGGCCTCGGGCCGGTGCGGGGCATCAGCACGACGTTTGAGATGTTCGTGATGGTCATGGTGAGCACGACCATGGGAAGAAAGGCCAGTCCGGTCCTCACCGGCGAGTAGCCGAGGTTCTGCTGCATGTAGTAGTTGAGGAACAAGAGCACGCCGAACATGCCGGCTCCCGAGAGGAACATGGCAACGTAGGCACCGCTTCGGTTCCTGTTTCGCACGATGGACAACGGCAGAAGGGGTGCGGGGGCACGGGTCTGCCACCACACGAAGGCCACGAGCAGCAGCGCCCCGGCGACGAGGAAGCCCCAGGTGGACGGGGTGTGCCAGTTGTGGAGGGCCACGTTCGAGAAGCCGTAGACGATGCAGAACATCCCTCCCGACACGAGCAGTGCACCCGGGACGTCCAGGCGGGTCTTGCCCCACGACACCTGCTTGCCGATAAGGGTGAGCGCTCCGACCACCGCCACTCCGGCGAAGACCAGGTTCACGTAAAGGCACCAGCGCCACGACAGGTACTCGGTGAGCAGTCCACCGAGGATGAGGCCCACCCCGCCTCCCGCGCCGGCGACCGCACCGTAGACCCCGAATGCACGCCGACGGTCCTCAGGCGCGGTGAAGGTGGTCGCGAGAAGCGACAGTGCGGACGGGGCAAGCAGGGCGGCGAACGCGCCTTGGCAGGCTCGGGCAGTGATGAGCATGGTGAAATTGACCGACGCCCCGCCGACCGCCGAGGCCGTGGCAAACCCGATCAACCCCGCGACGAACGTTCGCTTCCGACCGAGAAGGTCGGATAGCTTTCCGCCTAACAGGAGCAGGCTGCCGAAGGCCAGCGCGTAGGCGGTCACAACCCACTGGCGATCGGCCAGAGAGAAGTTCAGCGACTTTTGCGCAGAGGGAAGCGCGATGTTCATGATCGTGGCGTCGAGCACGATCATGAGCTGAGCAAGAGCGATCACGACGAGGATCCACCAGCGACGTGGCGCCGGGGAAGCTGCCGCCCAACTGGTCGCCCCCGAACCGGCTGCACCTGGCCACGCGCCATTTGACGAGACGGTTGTGTCTGACATGGGCCCTCCCCTACGAAGTGACGAGGCTTCCTTCACAATCGAGACGGTCTCAGCCGCCATCCCCTTCATCGTCAGTGATCCGCTGCGTGCTCGCATCTGCCGATGGCCAGCGGCGGCTGGCCAGTCGTGACATCGGCGAGCCGCCCGTGTCCAGACCCGGTCCGCCAGGCGGCGGGTTCCCGAGCCACCCAGCTCGGCGACGGGAGGCAGGCGTCATCGGGATCGCCGTTTCGGACAGGGAGTGGCTGAGGGCGATCCGAGCCCTGTGGAGCCCGAGACTTGCCTCGTCGAGCGCCATGACCAGCCCGCCGGGGGCGCTGGTGCTGCGCGCCTTTGCCAGGCGGCATCGATCATCTTGCTGAACCGCTGGATCATCCGAACGATGTCAGCGAGGTCAAGATCGACGCTCTCGGCCACTGTGCGCCTCTAGGTGCTCGGGGAGAGTGTGCCCATCTCGCCGCTGCGGTACCGGGCGATGGCGGCCTCGACCTGGGCTCGTGAGTTCATGATGAACGGGCCTTCTTCGACGATCGGCTCGTCCGCGGCAGTGCCGGAGAGGACAAGGAAGTGGCTGAACGCAGGGGCCTCAAGCACGACCGTGTCCCCTCTCCCCGAGACGGCGACAGCCTGCCCGCGGTGCAGCGATCGGCGCTCGGTCACCCCTCCGACTTCGAGGTCCCCGTCGAGGACATAGATGACGTTGTTGTGCCCCTCGTGCAGCGGATAGGAGAGCCGCGTGTGCAGTGACACATCGAGCAGGGTGAACGGCTCATCGAGGGGAAGGGGGGACGAGACACCCTCGTAGGAGCCGGCCACCACGCGCGCCTTGTCGCTTTGGCGTTCCCAAACCGGTACTTCGCCACCTTGCAGCGCGAAGACCCGCGGGGCGTTCAGTTTGTGCTCCGACGTAGTGTTGACGAACAGCTGGAGCCCGTGCAGCTCCACTCCTCGGCGCGCCGGGATCTCTTCGTGGATGATTCCACTCCCTGCTTGCGTCCAGACGATCCCTCCGGGGCCGACGACGAGGTCGGCACCGGTCGAGGTGCGGCTTCGAACCGCGCCCTCTGAGTCCTCGAAGACATAGGTGGCGGCGGAGAAGCCGGCGTGAGGATGAGCCGAGAACGGCAGTTCGGCCACATGGAAGTCGTCGAGGACGGCCAAGGGCGAGCCGTGGACCCCGAGCGCGTCCAGGTCGACGAACATCAATTTGTTGAACCCCGGGATGGGTCGCCGCTGGGCGTCCACCACGGGAGAGAACTGCACGGGCATGGTCACACTCCTTCGAAGAGCTGCTTGGCGGTCGTGATCGCCGTCTGCGCGTTTGGCCAGCTGGCGTAGAAGGCCAGGTGGGTGATCGTCTCGATCAGTTCGTCGACGGTCACCCCGTGGTCGACAGCCGCCTCCATATGTGCCGCCATTTCGTTGGTGCGGTACAGCGCGATCAGGGCGGCGACGGTGACGAGGCTGCGATCGCGCTTGGAGAGGCCCGGCCGCTCCCAGACGTCGGCGAAGAGCACGTCGTCGGTGAGGGTGGCGAGCTTCGGCGCGAACTCACCGATCCGCTGTCGTGCCGAGATGAACTCTTCGGCCATGGCTCAGCCACCCTCCAACGAGAGGGCCAGGAGGTCGGTGGTGGCGCCACCGCCGCAGAGGAGTGCCCCGCCGGCGAAATAGGCGACGCCGTCGATGGCCGCTCCCCCGAAGGCGTGCCTCCCTTCTGGGAGAGGGGCCAAAGGATTCCAGGTGCCGGTCGTGGCGTCGTAGGCGTCGACGTCCTCGAAGGTGTTTGCAGTAAATGGTGCTCCTCCGGGCTTGCACTCGCCTCCGGCGTAGACGATGTGACCGTCCAAGACGGCGAACGCGCCGGCCGAACGTGGTCTCGGCAGTGGGGCCGCGGTCGACCAGTTCGAGGACGATGGGTCATAGACGTCGTGGCGGTCGAGCATGTCTGTGTAATCGTTCTGGCGACCTCCGAAGACGTGGATCTTGCCCTCGAGTGTGGCGATGCCCATGTGATCGCGGGGCGGCCCAGGCAGGGGTTCGGCATCGGTCCACGTCTCGGTGAAAGGGTCCAAGATCTCGTGGTTGGTGACGGTGCCGCTGCCGACCAGCATCTCGGGGGCGTCAGGTGGGGAGACGCGCACCACCGAATCCGAGCGCCGTCCGCCAAAGGTGTGAACCCTTCCGTCGACGCTGGCGACGCCGATCGAGCCACGCGCCAAAGGGAGGGGTGGGAGCTCTCCCCAGCGGTCCTCGGCGGGGTCGTAGACGAAGACGGAGTCCTGGGGGCCGAGATGGACGTTCTGGCTCAGACCGCCGATGGCGAACACTCGACCACCAGCTTCGGTGACCGCCACGTGGTGCATTGGCTTCGGAAGCGGTGCGCGCTGCTCCCAGCTGTCTCCGACGGGGTCGTAGGCCAGGTGGAGCATCGTTGCTTTGCCATCCACGTCGCTCCCGCCCACGACGTGCAGCCGGCCACAGGCTTCGGTCACGCCGACCTCGGAGATCGCTACTGGCAAGCCAGCACGTCTCGTCCAAGACGCCATGTTCAGGATGCGTGTTCGGCCTGGACGCTGGCCATCACACCCGGCGACGCCTCGGCGATCAGCTCGAAGTAGGCCTGCGCGGTGTCCTGGCGCTGCCAGTCCATCTGGAACTCGGTAGCCAACGACAGCCAGCTAACCGGTACGACGCCGGCCTGGACCATCCGCTGGACAGCCAGGTCGTGGGTCTCGCGGGTCTCGCCGGCGGTGGCGTCGGCGACGAGTGCCACGGTGTAGCCCTTGCGCAGAGCCCCGAAGGCCGTTTCGATGACACAGCCATCGGTGGAGATACCCCCGATGGCGATACGGGGCCGTCCGGTGGCCTCGATGGCTTTCGCCACCTCGGGATTGTCCAGGGCGTTGTACTCCCCGCCCCTGTAGATGATCGGGTAGTCGCCGAGCGCCTCGACGAGCTGGGGGTAGGGCTTCTGGCCGGCGCCGAGGTTCACCACGAATCCCGACTTGAAGCCGAGACCGGTCTTGGCAAGGGCGACGGTCGCCCGGAGGTGCTCGTTGAGGTCGTGGGAGCGGAACATGTTCATGAAACCGACGGAGTAGTCCACCATCAAGATGGTGGTGTTCTCCGGACTGAACGGCTCCAGGATGGGCTCAGGCATCTTTCCTCCTCGTCGGACGGGGTGATGCCTGCATGCTCTTCCTGGAGGTGGCCCGATCGCATCCGCCAGTCGCCAGCCGGGATGGCTAGTCGAGCGCGCCGTCGAGCTGGCTTCGAGAGGTGATCCCCAGCTTGGCGAAGACCTTGCCCAGGTGGTACTGCACCGTCCGGGCGCTGATGTAGAGCCGCTCGGCGATCTCGGGATTGGTCAGCCCCTCCCGCGCGAGCCGGGCCACCTGCGCCTCTTGGGCAGTGAGCTGGCTGTGGGTGTCGATCCGACGCTTTCGGGCAGTCTCCCCGGTCGCCCGCAGCTCGCGCCTGGCTCTTTCGGCGAAGGCCTCCATGCCGTTCGCCTCGAGCATCTCAACGGCGATGTGAAGCTCGGCTCGGGCTTCGCTCCGCCGGCGTTCCCGGCGCAACCACTCGCCGAAGAGGAGATGGGACCGGGCGAGCTGGGCTTTGATCTGCGACCGGTCGAAGTGCTCGATCGACTCGCGGTGGAACTTCTCCGCCGCATCGTCCTCGCTGGCCAGCGCCCGTGCCCGCGCCTGCGATCCAAGGGCCCAGTCGGTTCCGCTGGCCTCGGCCATCTCTGACAGTCGCCGCTGCGCATCCGCGACGAAGTTGCTCATTCCGGTGCGGGCCGCAGCTTCGGTCAGCTCCATCAAGGCCCAGTTCGAAATACCGAACACCCAATTACTCGAGAAGTCGACCGCCTGCTGCGCCGCTTGCAGGGCCGACTCGTAGCGACCGAGGCCGTTGTTGAGGACGGCATCCGCCCATGCGCCACCGGCAATCAGGCTCCCCTCGCCGCGGGCGGCCGAAGTGCCCCTCGCGGCACTGATCAGCGCGGAGGCCTCGTCTTCCCTTCCCCGCCACGCCGCCACCCCCATCGGACCCCACGGGATGCTGGTGCTCCGGAGTGCCTCCGCTGTCGCGTACGCCTCTTCAGCCGCCGACGCCGCCCCGTTGGGGTCTCCGCTGAGCAAGAGCAGGAGCGCCCGGCCATTGACGGACAGAACGAGTTCGCTCAACGCACCGACCTCCCTCGCCAGGTCGACGGCGCGGGCAGAAAGGGCCAGCGCGTGTTCATCGTCCCAGATGTCCATCGCGCTGCGATAGGCGAGCGACAGCCAGCGCAGCTCCTTATCGGGAGACATTCCCGAGGTGTCTGCGACCAAAGCAGCACGCAGGCTTGGTAAGGCTGCTGCGTACCCGTCCACGATCTTGGTCACCAGGCCGTCGAGCAACAGATCGATCGGGCCCGGGGCCCCGGCAGGTCGCGGCGCCGACCGGGCAGAGTGGGCCACCCTGGCGATATTTGCCTGCGGTTCGGCGGCTCGACCGGCCATGCTCGCCGCGATCAGCGCGTCGAGGTAGGTCGCTCGGGCGAGCTCGACGTCGATCCCCTCCAGTCGGCGAGCGGCCTTGAGCAACAGGGGCGGGGCACCACTGCCTCGGTTCGTCGCGAACGCGAGCTGGGCACGCACCAGGTCCACGCGGGCACGCTCGAGTTCCTCGAGTGGTCCTGCCTCGGCCACCGCCAACAATTCGAGTGCCGACCCCAAGGCACCCGCTTGTGCCTTCGCCGTGCCGGCGGCGAGAGCCCGAGTCGCACGCTTCTTCGGGTCCGACGACAACACCGTCGCCCGCTCGAGGAACGCCGCTGCCGCCGCCAGGCCTCCACGTGACTGGGCGCGGCCGGCGTAACGTTCGAGCTCGGCTGCCACCCCTTCGTCGGGTTCGGGCGTCGCTTGGGCCCGATGCCATGCCTGTCGCTCAGGGTCGATCGTCGGGTCGGTCACGGCAGCTAAAGCGGCATGCGCCTCGCGCTTGACCTCGGCCGACGCCGACCGGTAGATCGCGGATCGGACCAGGGGGTGGCGGAAGCGCACGCGGTTCTCGAAGGCGACGAGGCCGTCGTCGACCGCCGGACGCCCAGCCGTCGCCTCGATCCCCAAACGCTCGGCTGCCCGCCACAACAAGAGAGGGTCCCCCAGGGGATCGGAGGCTGCAACGAGAAGAAGCCGCTGTGTCTGCTCAGGCAGTCGCTCGACGCGCTGACGGAAGCTCTCCTCGATGCTGCTTGAGAGCTCACGCGAGCTCGAGGGCACGAAGCCGCCAGCCAGCTCCGTTGCCGTCAGGCCACGCGGCAGCTCAAGAACCGCCAGCGGGTTTCCATGCGTCTCAGAGACCAGGCGATCGAGCACCGACTCGTCCACGTGGACGGTCAGCACCGAGGCCAAGAGCGCTCGGGCGTCGTCGTCGGACAGGCCTTCGACGACGAGCTCGGGGAGACTCCCCAGCTCGGAGCTCAGCATGCGCGTGGCGATCACGATGCCGACTGCCTCGGCTCCGAGTCTCCGAGCCGCAAAGGCGACGACCTGCGCAGAGGCGCGGTCGAGCCACTGGGCGTCGTCCACCAGGCAGACGAGCGGCCGCTCGGCCGCCACCTCGGACAGGAGACCGAGGAACGCCAGGCCGACCAGGAGGCGGTCCGGGACTGACCCGGTGCTGATGCCGAAGGTGATCTCCAGTGCCTGGCGCTGCGGCGCCGGCAGTCGCTCCAAGTGGTCGAGCATGGGCGCGCACAACTGGTGGAGCGCGGCAAAGGGGAACTCCATCTCCGCCTCGATCCCGGCGATGGACACGAGCCGACAGCCCGAGGCCCGGTCGGCGAGGTAGCCCAACAGCGCGCTCTTGCCCATGCCCGGGTGCCCATGGATCACCAGAGCCCGGCTCTCTCCGAGGCTCAGTGCCTCAAGGAGGCCGTCGAGGGCGCGTTTTTCCTGGTCACGGCCAACGAGCCGCCGGGCACGGTGTTGGGTTTCGGACGCCCCCACGCCAACCACGGGCCCAACTCTAGGCACCACAACCCCGCAGATGGCGGGGAAGCAGCCGTCGGGCTGGGTTCGGCGAGCCCGGAGATCGAACACCCCGAGAACTCATAAGCAGCCGAACTGGCCAGTTGACGCTGGCGAGTGGCCGATGCGATCACCCTGGCCTGAGACGGACCATCTGATCCATGAAGGCGATGGTCATCGAGGAGCTCAGGTCCGCTCCCGGGCTGGCACCGTGAGCACGACCGGCTCGGATCGAGTGCGCATGCCGGCGGCGTTCATCGGCCATGGCATCCCGATCAACGCGATCGAACACAACAAGTTCACGGCTGCATGGCGCGCGTTCGGGGCCTGGGCGCCGCGGCCGCGAGCGGTGCTCGTCGTCTCGGCCCACTGGTACGTCGACGCCACCCTGGTCACCGCCATGGAGCGCCCACCGACGATCCACGACTTCTACGGCTTTCCCCCGCCTCTCTACGAGGTGCAGTACCCCGCACCGGGTCACCCCGAGCTGGCGGCGGACATCGCCGAGTTGGCAAAACCGTTCGGGGTGCGGGCCGACGCGGACAGCTGGGGCTTGGACCACGGCAGCTGGGCGGTGCTCGTCCACGTGTTCCCTGACGCATCGGTCCCCGTCCTCGAGCTCTCGGTGAATGGGACCGAGGGACTCGAATACCACTTTGAGCTCGGTCGATGCCTCGCTGCGCTGCGCGACCGAGGCGTCCTCGTCATCGGCAGCGGGCAGGTCGTGAACGACCAACGCGGCGCCGACCGCCGTCTCGACGCCGGTTACCAGTGGGCCAACGACTTCGACGCCATGGCGCGTGACATCGTGCTCTCGAACCCCGCCGACATCGGTCAACTCATGCGGCACCCGCAATTCCGCCGGGCCGCCCCCTCCCCCGATCACTTCTGGCCGCTCGTCCAGTTCGCCGGCATCGCCAGCGCTTCGCCGGAACAGGCCCAGGTCTTGATCGAGGGTGTCATCGGCGGCTCGATCTCCATGACCTGCTTCGCCGTCGGCTCGGACACGGGAACCTGAGGCTCCCATCCCTGTCATCCGGCGATGGCACCCCTTCGCATTCGCCGCCTCCGCTGCGCCGAGCACCTGGTGCCGCTTCGACCCGGTCCGCATCCCTCGACCCCTAGCCCACCGATCGGCCCCAAGGGTGTTGACTCTCTAACCTCGCCGGGGTACTCTCATGCGAGTACCCCGTTGAGAGGACCGACAATGAACAAGAAGCGAGGCAATCCCCTGGCACTGGCCTTCTTGGTCTGCCTGCTGGAGCGCCCGATGCACCCCTACGAGGTCGCCACGACACTGCGCCAACGGGTCAAGCACCGCAGCGTCCGGCTCAACTACGGCGCCCTCTACCGGGTGGTCGAGTCGCTGACCAAGCGCGGCCTCATCGAGGCCAAGGAGACCGGACGCGCCGGCCGCCTGCCGGAGCGGACGGTCTACGAGCTCACCGACGCCGGCCGGGTCGAGATCAACGACTGGCTGGCCGAGCTCATCTCCACCCCGACCGCCGAGTACCCCCAGTTCGTGGCCGGGCTGTCGTTCCTCGCCGCCCTCTCGCCCGAGCAGGTAGTGGATCTGCTGCGGCAGCGGCTCACCCACCTCACCTTGGAGGACGCCCAGGCCGGCGCCGTCCGCGAGGTGGTGCAAAAGCACGGCTTGCCCAGGCTGTTGTGGATCGAAGAGGAGTACCGGGACAGCATCCGGGCGGCGGAGATGGACTTCGTCCGCGCGCTGCTCAGTGAAATCGAATCCGGCGGTCCCGACGGGGCGCAGTGGTGGCGAGAGGTGCACGAACACGGGTTCGGCAACGTCCCTCCGCCCTTCGACCCGGCGCAATTGCTCGACCTCCAACAGCAGCTCGCCCACGTCCTGCCCGACGCAGAGGAGGACCAGCCATGAGTGCAAGTCAGCTCGCCATCGAGGCGATCGACCTCACCAAGACCTATCCCGGCGACGTCCAGGCCGTCCGAGGGATCAGCTTCGAGGTGCAAACCGGAGAAGCCTTCGGGCTCCTCGGGCCTAACGGCGCCGGCAAGACCACGACCATCGGCATGCTGAACACGACCGTGACCCCGACCTCGGGGCGGGCCCTGCTGGGCGGAAGAGACGTCGCCAAGGACCCGATGGGGACCAGGGCCATCAGCAGCGTGGTGTTCCAAGACGCCGTGGTCGACCGGCCGCTCAGCGGCCGTCAGAACCTGGAGCTGCATCTCCGGCTTTGGGGAGCCGACAACCCCCAAGGCCGAGGGCGACTGGACCAGCTCTCAGAGGTGGTCGGCCTCACCGACTATCTCGACCGGCCGGTCGGCACCTACAGCGGAGGGCAGCGCCGCCGGATGGAGATCGTCCGGGCCCTGCTCTCGGATCCCGAGGTGGTGTTCCTCGACGAGCCCACAGTCGGGCTCGACACCCGCATCCGCCATGACCTCTTCGACGTCCTGGCGACGCTGCGTGAGCAGACCGGCGTCACGATCCTCCTCACCACTCACTACCTCGACGAAGCCGAACGGCTGTGCGACCGGATCGCCATCGTTGAAGAGGGAAGGATCGTCGCTTGCGACACGCCGACCAACCTGCTGGCCACATTGGGCGAGCAGATCCTCGAGCTGCGGGTCGACGACACCGCCGAGGTCGTGAGCGCCCTGCGGTCGGCGGGCATCGCGGAGAGCGACATCCTGGCCATCGGCTCGACCGTGACCGCGTCGCTTCGTGAGATCTCCGGAGACCAGGTGCTGGCGCAGCTTCGCACCAGCGGCGTCAGCTTGCGCTCGGCCACGACTCGGCATCCGACTCTCGACGACATCTACCTGCGCTTGACCGGCGGCCACATTGCCGCCACCGAGGAATAGGAGCGACCATGAGCACGACCGCCGCCGCACTTCCCGGCACGCTCGACACGATCAGTGCCCGTCGTCCGGCCAAGCCGGTGCGAGCTCTGGGCACGCTAATCAGGCGTCGCTTGTCGCTCACCGTCCGCACCCCGCGCTCGTTGGTGCTCCCGCTCGTGGCGCCGGTGCTCTTCGCGCTGGTGATCGCGCCTGCGCTCGCCAACACGATCCACCCCGGACCGGGACAGACGGCCTACATGACCTTCGTCGCGCTCTCCACGGCAGGGCTGCTCATCCCGCTCAACTGCCTGTTCTCCGGGCTCGGCGTGATCATTGACCGCCAGCAGGGGGCGATGCGAGAGCTACTCGTCGCGCCCATTCGCCGCTCCACCATCGTCTGCGGCAACCTGGTCGCCGTCCTTGCGCTGACCGCCGTCCAGGTCGCAGTGCTGATCGGGCTGTCGGCCGCCCGCGGTGCGCACTACACGACCGGGTCTCGAACGCTGTGGTTCCTCGCCGCGGCCGTCGTGTTCATCGTCCTCATGTACGGCCTCGCCGAGATCCTCACCGTCAGGCTGCCCAACGCGGAGGAGTACATCGGGGCTGTTCCGGCGTTGGCGATCGTGCCGTTCTTCTTCGCCGGCTCTCTGTTCCCGCTCACCGCGCTGCCCGGTTGGCTGGCTGCCGTGGCCAAGGTGCTGCCGCTCACCCACGCCCTGGCGCTCTTCCGCTACGGCCTTACCGGCCCGGCCGGCGTGAGTGCGCTGCACAACATCTGGGGTCTGCACAGCGCCACCACCATGGCGATGCTCTCCATGTTGGTGCTGGTCCTCTACGCCCTCATCTTCCTCAACGGCGCCATCCGGCTCTTCACCAAAGCCGGCACCAGCTGACGTCGCTCCAACCCGCCGCTCACTACCTCGGAGACCCACATGATCAACGAACAACGCACATCCACTCGCCGTCCCGTTCCGGACGACCTCTTCGGCAGACGTCTGCGAGGCGCCTATCTACTCGACCTCGAGGTGATCGACCTCCACGACCCGGCACCACACGTGCGCTGCGTGACCATGGAGTCGAGCGACCTTGTGGACTTCGAGTACACCCCCGGGCAGGACCTCATGATCGAGTTCCCGCACGGTGGGCGAAAGGTGCGCCGGCGCTACACCATCCGGCGGGCCGATCCCGCAGTCGGGATCGCCGAGTTCGAGTTCGAGCTTCACAACAATGGCGGCGCGGCCACCCGTTGGGCCGCCGAAGCGACCCTGGGCGACCACCTGAGCGCCATCGGGCCGCGCGGAACGATGGCCGTGCGCCGGGAGGCCACGGCGCACGTCGACGCCACGGCACATCTCTTCGTGGCCGACGACTCGGCGATGCCCGCCGCGTTCGCCATGGTCGAAGCACTCCCGCCGCACACGCCGGCAACCGCCCTCCTCGTCACCCCCCATGGCCCTCTGTCTCGCCCCGGCCCCAACGCGGCGGTCGCCGACCTCCGCCAGTTCTGGCTCGAAGACACCGAACTCGAAGCGACCATCAGCGGCCTCGATTTCGTGCCCTATGTCGCCGCCTACGTCATCGGCGAGCACCACCTGGTCCGCCGAGCCAGCGAGCATCTGGCCTCGGCCGGGCTCGACGACGCCGCCATCAGCGCCAAGTCCTACTGGCGCAACGACCAACCGAACGCCCCGCACGGCGAACCAGCCCACGACTGAAGGAGCAAAGACCAATGTCTCTCACCACCCTCGCACCTCGCCCGACCGCTCCCCCCCAAGAAAGCCGACTCGCCCGAGTCGCCGGCTGGTGCTACGACCATCGCTGGCGGGTGCTGCTCGCCTGGCTGGTCGCCGTGGTCGCGTTCAACGTCCTCGCCCATTCGGCGGGCAGCCGGTTCACCAACAACCTGACCATGAGCGGTCAGCCGATCCAGAAGGTCCTCGATCGGGCCTTTCCAGGGCAGTCCGGCAGCCAGAACGAGATCGTGATCACCACGACCGGTCCGGTCACCGCCCCTTCCGTTGAGTCCCGAACCGCGGTCATGGTGCACGCCATCCGCCCTTTGGCCCACGTCTCCGAAGTCGTCTCGCCCTTCTCGCCCGCTGGCGCGCACCAGATCTCCCGTGACGGCCACATCGCGTACTTGCAGCTCAGCTTCGACGAGTCCACGGGGACGCTCCCCACCGGTGCCATCAACCACGTGATCGCAGCGGCAAAGTCCTTCGACGCTCCCGGCTACAAGGTCGCACTCGGCGGGCCCGCCATCGACCTCGTCGCCGGAGGCGAGCCTGGATCATCGGAGGGCATCGGGATCTTCGCTGCCATCATCATCATGCTGTTGGCGTTCGGCTCGGTCGTGGCCATGGGACTTCCCATCCTCACCGCGCTCTTCGGCATCGGGCGTGGGCGTGGGCGTACTCGACTTGATGACGCATCTCCAGTCCGCTCCGACCTTCACGCCTCAAGTGATGGCCATGATCGGGCTCGGCGTCGGTATCGACTACGCGCTGTTCATCGTCACCCGCTATCGCCAGGGCCTGGCCGAGGGACGCGATCCACGCCATGCGACGATGGTGTCACTGGCGACGTCGGGCCGCTCGGTCCTGTTTGCCGGCACCACCGTCATCTTGTCGCTGCTGGGTCTCATGATCCTGAACCTGTCGTTCATACGGGGTGAGGCCATCGGCGTGATCGCCGCCGTGCTCCTGGTCATGCTGGCGGCCGTCACCGTCCTTCCGGCCATGCTGGGCTTTTCGGGGCTGGCCATCGACAGGTTGCACGTGCCCGGGACTGCTCCACTCAGCAGGGCAGCCCCACCCGCGGAGCTTCTGGTACCGCTGGAGCCGGACGGTGCAACGCCGACCCCTGATCGCGGGCGGGGCCGCCCTTGTCGTCCTATTGCTGCTCGCCGTCCCCTTCTTCTCGATGCGCCTCGCGTTCACGGACGAGGGCAACGACGCCGCGGCGACTACGACCCGGCAGGCCTACGACGCGTTGGCGACGGGCTTCGGTCCGGGTTTCAACGGTCCGCTGATCGTCGCGGCCAGCGTGCCAACTGACGAGCCGACGCGGCCGTCGAGCATCTGCGGAACCTGATCAGCACCACGCCCGGCGTGGCGTACGCCACCCCTGCCCAGTTCAACGCCTCGGGACAGGACGCGGTGATCATCGCCTATCCCACGACCTCCCCCCAGTCGGCCCAGACCCAGACATTGGTGCACACCTTGCGTGACCAAGTCATCCCCGCAACCACTGCCGGTACCGGAGTGGCGGCCTACGTGGGAGGCGAGACGGCGGCGTCAGTCGACGCGTCCTCCTACCTCTCCGCACGGCTGGTGTGGGTCATCGCCTTTGTGCTCCTCCTTGCCTTCCTGCTCCTCATGGCCGTCTTCAGATCCGTCGCCATTCCGATCAAGGCCGTCATCGTCAACCTGCTGTCGGTCGGCGCTGCCTATGGCGTGATCGTGGCCGTGTTCCAGTGGGGATGGCTGGGCAGCGTCTTCTCCATCGGCGCCACCGGGCCGATCGACCCGTGGATCCCGCTCATGATGTTCACCATCTTGTTCGGCTTGTCCATGGACTACGAGGTGTTCCTCCTGTCGCGCATCCGAGAGGAATGGCGACGCACCGGTGATCCGTCGACGTCGGTCGCGGACGGTCTGGCCAAGACGGCCCGGGTCATCACGGCGGCGGCGGCGATCATGATCTGCGTCTTCGGATCGTTCGTGATCGGCGATCAGGTCCACGTCCTCAAGGTGCTTGGGCCTCGGACTCGCCGCTTCGGTGCTCATCGACGCCACCCTCGTGAGGATGGTGCTCGTGCCCTCGGTCATGGAACTGCTCGGCCGGCCTCAACTGGTGGATGCCCTCGTGGCTCGATCGTGCCGTGCCGAACCTGGGAACCGAAGTCGACGTGGAGGCGCCCAACTCGGTCGAGTCCTCCTGCGCCGACCGGGACATCCCACGGCTGGAGGAAGCCGGTCCTCGCGTGGCGTACCAAAGGAGCGTGTGAACCCGATGGCTCAACGTGTTCAGACGTGCTTCGCGGCAGCCGTGCACGGCCAGCGCTTCGGCGACCTGCCTGAGCGTGTCGCTTCCCGGTCCCGCCCCATCATCATCGTCGGGCGCGGCACCCTCGCCACTCAGGCGGCGGACCAGATCCGCTCCATAACGGCAGACGTCGCCATAGTGAGCGATCCCGCGGAGTTGGCCGATACCGCGCCAATCGGGGACCAACCGCGAAGCCTTGAGGGAGCCACGGTAGTCATCGTGACCGAGCCCTACCTGCCCGGCATCGGCACCAGGATTCGATACCGGAACCGTGCTCGCAAGCTGGAACACGAGTTCGCCTCGCTCGCCCGACACGCCCGGGCGTGTAGGGCCGATCAACTGGTCGTGAGCTCCACGGCCTTCCTCTATGGCGATGACGAGGGCACACCCCTTACGACGTCCTCGCCGATCGACCCAGGTGCCGAGACGGTTGCCGCCTACGCCGCGGAACGTGCCGCCGATCTGTTCAGCTCCTTGGGAGGCCGATCCGTCCTTCTCCGCTTTGGTTGGGTCTTCGGTGATCACGACCCCATGACCGCCCGGGTCCTGAGCGCGGCGAACAAGGGATGGCAACTCATCGACGGAAGGCCCGATGCTTGGGTGGAGACGGTTGGCGTCTCCGACGCGGCCACCGCCATCGCCGCCGGGTTGCAAATACCAGCGGGGATCTACAACGTGAGCGACAGCCGGCCGGTGACGCAGGCCGCGATTACCGCCGTGCTCGAAGAGGCGACCGCGGATCGCCTTCATCCGCTCTATGAGGCTGCCTGGGGCGAGCCAGGACTGCTGTTCGGCTGCTCGCGTCTGCTTGCCGACAACGACTTCGCCGGCCGTACGGGGTGGCGTCCCGTTGGACGTGATTTCCGTTCGTTTCTGTTCGAAGCCGTCCGGTGGTCAGGCTAGGCCGCAAGTCAGCCCAAGCCGATCTGCTCCATGAGGGCCGGCTTCATGCGGGGATGGCGCTTGCTTGGGATGACGTCGGACGTGTCGACCAACCACTCCAGGAGCCGTTGACGGAGTGCCGCGATCACGCCGTCGTTCCCAGGCGCACCGTTCTCCCAGGTCACGCAGGGGTTCGAACATCGTCATTTGCCTTGGTCGGCATTGCCAACGGAATACAGCCTCTGAACAGGGAAAATGTTGTCATTCCGACAACACCGTGGAGGTGAAGGGACTCGAACCCTCGACCTACGGCTTGCAAAGCCGCCGCTCTTCCAGCTGAGCTACACCCCCGAGGAACCTCGACCAGGCGCACGGACCCGCCATCGGCCTTCTCGGACTCACAATGGTAGGCGGAACGAGCCGACCAACCCACCCGTTCGCAATGGTGGGCTACGCCAGTATGGTGCGCCTCCGTGGACGCACGGACCTTCCTGGGCATGCAGCCCGACGGTGACGACCTGCACTGGCGCATGCTGGTCACGCGACAATTGACGACACCGGGGAACTTCCTGTTCGGAGGGTGCGGGCTCGGGGCGGCGCTCGTCGCGCTCGAGGCGGCGTCGGGGCGCCAGACGGTGTGGGCGACCGGCCAGTACCTCTCCTACGCGCTGCTCGACGAGGAGATGCGGTGGGACGTCACGCTCGCTGCGGTGGGCGGCCAGGTGACACAGGGTCGTGCCGTCGGCCGAGTCGACGGCCGGGAGATCCTGACCGTCAATGCGGCTCTCGGCGACAAGGGTGATCTCGAGCTCGGCGGCGTGTGGGTGACGCCACCCGACGTTCCTCCACCCGACCAGTGCCGACCGCGCTTCCTCCCGGACCTGTTTCGCAACACCATCATGGACAGCATCGAGGTGCGCACCGCTCGGGGACTGACCTTCGAGGATATGGACGGAACACCCGGCAGTCCCGACTCGTCACTGTGGGCCCGGGTGCCGGGCCATCTCAGTCCCTCCGCGGCCACCCTGGCCATCGTCGGCGACTACCTCTCGGGAGCCGTCTCGCAGCCGCTCGGCCGCCGTGCCATGGGTCGGAGCCTGGACAACACCCTGCGCGTGGTCCGGTTGAGGCCGACGGAATGGGTGCTGTGCGATATCAGGATCCACGCCCTCGTCGATGGGTATGCCCAGGGGGTCGCGTTTTTGTGGTCCGAGGACGGTGACCTCTTGGCGACGGCGAGCCAGTCGACCTCCGTCCGCCTGTGGCCCGAGGATCGTGCGGTGCCCGAGTAAGCAGCCACGAGACCGCCAGCCCGAGACGAGCGAAACTGTCCTCATGGCCGGGCCCGCCACCGACGAGGAGCGAAGACGATCGTCACGTACGGTCGTCGCGCTCTGCGTCGCCTTCGTCGCAGTGCTCGCGGCCGGAACCGCTGCGCTCGTCGCCTTCGGGAGTTCGACCTCCTCCCCCCCGTCGCATCGGCTGAGCGCGGTTCGAACCGTCGACCACATCTGCGGGCTCGTCCCCGACCCCGGGCGGGCCCACGACAGCTGGTGCGGCCCATTCCACCACGACGACCTCGGCGCCCCCGTCACCGGGACCGGCTGGACCGGGGTTCATTCCCGGCCGGGTGACGGCCGTCGGGGACTCGGTGATGCTCGACTACCAGGACCCGCTCGAAGCCGCCATCCCCGGCATCGACGTGGACGCCGAGGTGAGCCGGCAGTGGTCCGACGGCGAGGTGCTCCTCCAGAATCTGAAGGCCGAGGGTCAGCTCGGCGCGGACGTCATCGTTGGTCTCGGCACCAACGGGCCGATCACAAATGCCGATTTCGACGACATGATGGCGATCCTCGGTGGAGCGTCCCGGGTGGTCTTCGTGAACGTGCACGTCGACCGCCCGTGGCAGGACCTCAACAACGCGGTCATCGCCTTCGGCGTCGCTCGGTACCACAATGCGGTCGTCGCGGACTGGGCGGCGCTGGCGGCGCAGAACCCGCAGTGGTTCGGGGCGGACGGCACGCACCTGCCCATCGACGGTCCCGGCGCGGACGCACTGGCGGCCCTGGTGACGTCGACCCTCGTCAACGGATGAGCCGGCGTTGAGGGCGGGTGCTGTGAACACCCCCAGGAGCGGGGTGTAACCTCAACCCTCCTCCGAGGACCGTTGGACACCGGGGCTATAGCTCAGTCGGTTAGAGCGCAGCACTGATAATGCTGAGGTCGCAAGTTCGATTCTTGCTAGCCCCACCAGCCCGAGTCTGAAGTCAGCAGGCCACAGTGCGTTTCTGCTTCTGTCCTCGTGACGGCTCGCAGCCGCTCATAACCCCTGGGTGCCACCGCATCTGGCACGCAAGTGGCACGACGCCGGACCCGACACCGGCATTCTCGTCAAGACCCGCCGAAGGCGACCGAGGACACGGGCGCAGCGGAGTCCCGCAGGGTGGTCTTGACGATTCGGAACGCATTCGGAATCACAATGCGGATCGGCTGGCCCTTAGGGCCGGCCTAGGTGCCTCCGATAATCCCCGAACCTGCAGCGTTATGGGATACGCATCGCACATCCCAGGGCAGGCCTATTCGGACCGCACCGGCTCAGCGCCGCTTCAGTGGAACACTCCGAGGCCTTTGCGCGTCGGTTGGTCGTCGGGAGGCTCGCCAGGACGCAGCAGTAGGCGCGGTCACCGTTGACCACCTGTCAGAGCCACTGCGCCGGAGAGGTCAGGTTTGGGGGTTGCCCCCGGTCCTCCTAGGCAAGGCCAGGGGCTGGACGGGGGTCTCGGCGTACAGAGCATGCCAGAGTTCAGCGAGGACCTGACAGTTGACGCACGGCTTGGCATAGTCAGTCGGCCTTGTCGGCCGGGTAATCTTCGCACCTCGACGATAAGGGGGTCGGCACCGTGCTTTGCCGGGTCTGCTCAGCGGAAAACCTCGAAGGCAAGCGCTTTTGCGGGGACTGTGGCGCGGCCCTGGCGGCACAATGCCCCTCCTGTGGGGTTGAGATCCAGCCCGGTAAACGCTTTTGCGGGGACTGTGGCGCGACGTTGGACACAACCGCTGCAGCGGGCACACCCCCGTCAGTCCCAAGGCTGCCAACCTGGCCTGGCAACGGCGAGGGGGTCCTTGCAGCTCCCTCCCCTACCGAGCTCCGGCACGTCTCGGTGCTGTTCTGCGACCTCGTCGGCTTCACGCCGTTCTCGGAGACGCGTGACCCCGAGGAGGTCCGAGAGATCCTTTCGGGCTACTTCGAGCTCGCCCGGGCGATCGTCGCCCGCTACGGCGGTCTGTCGAGAAGTTCATCGGGGACGCCGTCATGGCCGTCTGGGGCGCACCGGTCGCCAAGGAGGACGACGCCGAGCGGGCCGTACGGGCCGGCCTCGAGCTCGTCTCGGCCGTGGCCGCCTACGGGCCGAGCACCGCGACCGAGCTGCAGGCCCGCGTCGGGATCGTGACCGGCGAGCGCGGCCACGACCGAGACCGCCGGAAGAGGGCCTCGTCATCGGCGACCGGGTGAACACCGCCGCCCGCATCCAGTCGGCCGCCCCGCCTGGGTGCTGCTACGTCGACGAGACGACCCGGGCGGCGACGGCCGCGGCCATCGCCTACAACGACGCCGGCGAGCACGAGCTGAAGGGCAAGGCCGAGCGCGATGCGGCTCTTCCAGGCGACGCGGGTCGTCGCTGCGACCGCCGGCTCGCAGCGCTCGAGCGTGCTCGAGGCGCCGTTCATCGGCCGCGACCGCGAGCTGCGCCTCGTGAAGGAGCTCTTCCACGCCTCGGCCGAGCGCCACTCGGCCCGCCTCGTGCTCGTCTCGGGTGTCGCCGGCGTCGGCAAGTCCCGGCTCGCGCTGGGAGTTCTTCAAGTACATCGACGGCCTGGCGGGCGGAGTGCTCTGGCACGCCGGTCGCTGCCTTTCCTACGGCGAAGGCGTGAGCTACTGGGCGCTTTCGGAGATGGTCCGCGCCAGGCTCCAGATCGGCGAGGAGGATCCCCTCGACGTCGTGGCGGAACGCCTGCGGTCCGGTCTCGAGCGCTGGATCACAGACCCAGGCCGACCGTGGGTTCATCGCGCCCCGCCTCGCCCAGCTGCTCGGGCTCCCTGCGCTCGAGGCCCTCGAGCGAGAGGAGCTGTTCTGCCGGCTGGCGGCTGTTCTTCGAGCGCCTGGCCGAGCACCTGCCCGTCGTCATGGTGGTCGAGGACCTGCAGTGGGCCGACGCTGGCATGGTCGACTTCCTGGACCACCTGCTCGAGTGGTCGGCGGACCACGCCATCTTCCTCCTCGTGCTCACGCGCCCGGAGGGCACCGACCGCAGCGGCCTCGGTTCTCAGCCGCCGCAACCTCACGACGCCTCTCGCTCGATCCCCTCTCGGACGAGGTGATCGGCGAGGTCCTCGACGGCCTCGTGGCCGAGCTGCCGAAGGATGCCACGGGCCCGCATCGTCGAGCGGGCCGAGGGGATCCCCCTCTACGCGATCGAGACCGTGCGGAGCCTGCTCGACAAGGCGCGCTGGCCCGAGGACGCCGACGGGTCACTGCATCTCGTCGGCGAGCTCGGCGCAGCTCGAGATCCCCCCGGGCCTCACGGCGCTCATCGCGTCCCGGCTCGATGCGCTCACCACCGACGAACGCCGGTTCGTGAAGGAGTGCTCGGTGCTCGGGGGAGTCGTTCCCCGCCAGGCGATCGAGGCGGTGACCGACGCCGACCCGGCAGCCCTCGACGAGCTGCTGACCTCGCTCGTCCGCAAGGAGGTGCTGACGGTCCGGGCCGACAAGCTCTCGCCCGAGCGCGGCCAGTACGCCTTCACCCAGTCGCTCATCCGCTCGGTCGCCTACGACACGTTGACGCGAGCCGAGCGCAAGGCTCGCCATCTCCGGACCGCCGCGCATCTGCGTCGGCCTTCCCCGACGAGGGTGCCGAGGTCGTCGAGGTCATCGCCGCCCACCTCCATGACGCCTACCGGGCCGCCGGAGACGACCATGACGCAGAGGTCATCCGCTCGGAGGCCAAGGACGCGTATGTCGCCGCCGGGGACCGGGCCGAGCTCGTCGGGGCCCCCGCCGCGGCCGAGACCGCCTACATCAACGCGGTGGAGCTGACTGCTAACGAAGCCGAACGGACCGACCTTCTCGAGAGGGCCGGCTCCATGGCGACCATGGTTGGTGCCAATGACCGGGCACTGGAGTACTTCGAGGCGGTGGTCTCGGCCCACCGAGAAGCCGGGCGCGTCGTCGATTCAGCGCGGGTGACGGTCATGCTGGCGGAGAGAGTGCTCTCGTCTGGCCGGGCGGAGGAATCGGTGGATCTTTTGCGCGCCGCTCTGGATTCGCTCGATCCTGCAACGGCACCGCCGGATGTCATCGCCAGCCTCGAGGAGCGGCTGGGTCGACACGTCTGGTATGCCGGCCGACCGCAGGAAACCGCAGAACCGACCGAGCACGCGCTGACGTTGGCGCAACACTGGGAGCTGCCGGAGACCTACGCCCGAGCGCTGCAGATGAAGGCGTACTTGTATGTGGGTGCTGGTCGGGTAGGTGAAGCGATCGTGAACCTGGAAGCCAGCTTGGAGGCGGCGCGGCGCAATGGGCTGACGCGCGTGGAGATGACGGCGGAGAACCTCATCACCGACATCTGCATGACGTTCGACCGACCCGAGGCTGAGGAGCACTGTCTGGCCGGGCTGGCGCTAGCCCGGCGCCGGGGGGCCCGTAATGCAGAACTGAATCTTACGGTCAACCTGCTGTACGTGCTGACACTTGCGGGCCGCTTCGACGAGGTCTCCCAGCGCGCCAATGAGCTGCTCGACGTAACCTCCGGTGTCTCGGGGGCACGAGCGACCGGGCTGCACCAGCGCCTGGCCGTTCTCGACGCCATCCGAGGACAGACCGAGCGGGCCAGGGTCCACGTCGACGTCATCCGGGAGTCCGGGGAAAGCGATGACATGCAAGAGGTGGCCTCGCGTGCAATGGAGGAAGCCGCCATTGCGCTGGCCGAGGGAGATCACCTGCGGGCGCTCGAAGCTGCGTCGAAGGCGATCGACATCTGTGTCCGCGATCTTCGTATTCCGTCCCATGAGGTGCTGCGCGCCAGCTTTCCCGACGCCGTCGACGCCGCCCTCGCCCTCGGGGATCTCGATGCGGTTGATCGCCTGGTCACCATGTTCGCCGGACGCCCGCCCGGTGCGGTGCCACCGTTCCTGCGCATGCAAGTCCGGCGCGCGCGAAGCGCTTGCCGCCGCGGCGCGCGGTGCGAAGGAGGGCGTGGAGCAGGCCCTTGTGGCGGTAGAGGCTGCGTTTGGCGATCTCGGCTACCGCTACTGGCGGGCCCGCGTCCAACTTGACCTCGCGGAGTGGATTGCCCGTCAGAGTCGTCCCGACGAGGCGACAACACTTGCCGATGCGGCAGCCGCGACGTTCGCGGAACTCCGTGTCGATCCGATGCTCGCCCGGGCCCGTGCAGTCTCGGCCCTGGAGCCAAGCGGCCACTGACTCCGACTCGACAAGCTCCTTGCTCTCGGATGAATACGCCCGTCCGGCGATAAGGCTTGGCGGCCACCGCGAATGGCTCGACCACGGTCCCTTCCGCGGCCATCCGGACCACCTCATCCCGCTGGGCCCCAGGTGTGTTGGGGCGGGCGGGAACTGTTTGGGACAAGCCGCAGAACTTCGGTTGCTAGGCCGAGGAATTCTTCGAGTTTCGTCCCAACTCTGTCCCAACAATTGGGTGCCAGCGCGTCCCGCTCCGTCCCGCTCCGTCTCGGGTCGACCGTCTGGTCGCCCGGTGACCAGGACCCACGGGGACTCGTCGGGATCCTCCGGGACGAAGCGGGAATCCCCAGACCTCCCTGATAATGCTGAGGTCGCTGGTTCGATTCCAGCTAGCCCCACCAACCGAGTCAGGCAAACGAGGCGTAGCAATCCCATTGCTACGGCTACGAATCAGTTCACGCTGGCGGCGAGTAATGAACGGGGACAGGGCTTTGGGCTGATCCCGAAGCAGATATCCAAGAGGGAATCAGCGCTCAACGGATGAAGCGAGACGCTCCAAAGTCAGGCTCATCGTCGTAAGGTTTCGCTCGGTACGATCTTCGATGCCAGAGGTCTGTCGGCTGAATTCCAAGACGGACTCGGGCCGGAGATCATCGTTCCACTCAGTGACCCGGCACCCCGATTCGGTCGGCTCGAATCGATAGCCCCAGGTCGAGTAGTGGAACTCCATCATGGAACACTCGAAGGCGAACGCCCGCCCTGGGTCGGCCACGATGACTTTGCCCTGCGTGGTCCACTCGTGCTCTCCGTTGCGGTTGTGGCCGTCGAAGGTGGCACCGACAACCGGACCCTCGAACCCTTCGTGCCATTCGCAGGCATAACACTCCTCCGACCACTCGCCCATGCGGGTCACGTCGGCGATGGCGGCGTACGCACGTTCAGGCGAAGTCGCGATGTCGTGGGAGATCTCGATCCGTTTGACCATGATCCGAAGTTCAACACACCTCCCCAAGGGCTGTCGAGCAGGGAAAGCAGCCCCATTCGTGGCATCCGGAGGCAGGGGTGGTGTGTCCTACCACCGGCGGACTGGGCCTCCTGAATCACCAGCGGAATAGGGTGCGCGTATGAGTACCTCATACTGGCGTGGCGCCGCCGAGGACAAGGCCATGCAGGACGAGCACGGCTTCATATGGAAGGCGATGCTTCAGACGATCGACGTGGATCTGGCGGGTAGTCGGGTCCTTGATGCCGGCTGCAATCGTGGGGGCTTCCTGCGAATGCTCGCCGACTCATCAAGCATCGGTGAGGGTCACGGGTACGACCCAGCGTCGGACGCCATCGTAGACGCCCGCCGCCTCGCCGGTGCCAGGCCACTCACCTTCGAGGTTGCCCAGACCGTTCCGGACGGTTGGGGTGAGTTCGACGTGGCGTTCAGCCATGAGGTCCTCTACCTGCTCGAGGACCTTGCAGCCCACGCTGCTGATCTCTTTGCCGCCTTGAAGTCTGGCGGGTCGTACTTCGCAGTCATGGGCGTCCATGAGGGGAGCCCGATGATGTCGGCTTGGCACGCGGAGAGTGCAGCCGAGCTGGACCTTCCACGGTTGTACAGGCTCGACGAGGTCGCGAGCATCTTCGAGAACGCCGGGTTTTCTGTATCCGTTGCCAACTTGAAGCTGGGCTTTGTCCCCGTATCGGCTCATCGCCACGGGCACGGTCATGGGAGCGACCTCCTCGCGTGGTTGGACTACTACACCCGGGAGAAGGTCCTGTTCTGCTTCAATCATCCGTCTTCATAGCTTGCCGGTCGAGCGCGTAGCCCAACGCCAAGCTGCAGTCGCAGCATCACACCGACCCGGCAGGGATCTGAGGCAGTTCAACTCGGAGCGATACCGTGCGATTCTGTAGCCTCAGAATTCCAGCCCCCTAGCGCGGCGCCGGACTACGACCAGAGTTCAGCCCGGCGCGACCACCAGGCTTCGGCGGCGGTCATCGCGCCTTCGGCCTCGCGGATGCCGTGGCCCACGAGCCCTGCGGTGGCAGCCCAGTGCAGGGGTACAAGGGCTAGAGCCCCAGGGAGCCATCGGTATTCGTCGCGAGTTCAACGGTTCCGGAGCCGTGCTTTCGTAGGCGTCGAGCAGTCGTCGCGGCTCGAGCAATTCGCCCTCGGTGCGACCTGCTGCAGGCTGGCCGCAATGTCGTACAGCCGCTCCCTGACCCTCGCGAAATCCAGGTCGAAGGTGGCCCATGAGCCGTCTGACAGTTCTCCCGCATTGCCCAATTTGTAATCCCCATGAATCGGAGCGCATGGCAGGCCGACCTCCTTCCGGAGCTTGGAGAGCTCGCCAGTCAGTTGGCGCATCCGGTGCACGACCGGCTCGCTGCGGGGTCCGAGCCTGCGGCGTGTGAAGCCGACCGAGTAACGCAGTTGGCCGAAGGTTCTGTGGTCGTCGAGGGGTTCGGGCGGACTGGGCTCCCAGACTGCTTTGAGCGCAGTGTGAACGCGTCCGAGCTCCTCGAATACGCGGACGTAGGAGTCCTCGTCCGTCCGTGGCTGCACGTGATCGATGAACTCTTCAAGCTCAGCCCAACGATCAGCGACCCTCAGGAGGTCGCAGCCGGAAATCGGAATCGGCCGAGCGACGCGGACTTGCGTCCGCTGGAGCCGTTCCCGCAAGCGCCGCAGTCCCCCGACTCGCCCGCGGCGGACCCAGGACCTGTGAACCCGGAGGACAACCGGCGGCTCAGCGTCTATCCGCAGGTTGAGGTTGAATCCACCGCCGATGTCTGCCCATCCGGCCCCGCGCGCGACGCGGTCGATCAGGGCCGAGACGGCCGGATCATCTGGGCTGGCTCTAGGTCCAAACCAGCGCGGCAAGGCAGGGGGGGAGGTCGAAGCTTCGATTCCGGTCATGGCAATGGCCCGCCAGCGCACCCGATGGAGGGTCCGCCGGCGCACCCATCCTCCTCGACGCGGGTCGATCGTGCCAAGCATGTGCCGGATAGTGGCACCCCTTACCGAAGTGGGACACTTTAGGGCTGTCCCGCAGCCGCCCGTGCTGAATGATCGGATCTACCCACTCGACCGGCGGTTGTGGCTTCAGGCAGCCGCCAACATGTCGACGGCATTCACCCGAACTGGCCTGAGTGTAACGACCACCCGGTGGGGGTTGTCGCCGTCGAAGGCTTTGAGGTCAGCCCCGTACTTCTGGCCGACGCGATCAGCGAATGCGTAGTCTGGATCGTCGGTTACTTCAGCATCACCTCGGATCTCCAAGTATCGGGTGGGAGCTGACCTGTCCAAAATGAACAGGTTCACGGCCGGATTCAACCGCAAGTTCTTTACCTTCTGACGAGATGTATTCAGGGACACCCTGAGCTGATCGCCGTCGGCGAGGAACCAGACGGCCGAGAGTTGCGGTCGACCGTCTGGTCCGACCGTGGCTAAGACGGCAGTATCGGATTCCAGCAGGTCTCGATGGCTGTCGGGGATATTCGTCATGTGTCGTTCAACCAATGGTGCTCGATCGACATTCCCGTCGGTTCCGGTCGAAGTTGTACCGCTTCAGGACCGGAGGTGGGGCAAACGTCGGCAGGCCTGGCCGTTCCCGGACTGCGCTCAGCCCGGCGATAGGTGGCACCCCTCAACGGCGGGCGCCACACCCACAGTCAGTACGACGCCATACCAACAATCGGTGCGTTGAGGTGCATACCGCCCGTCGATCCCATAAAGGCGGCTGAACCGTAGTTGAAGACACCCCCGTCCGCGGCGACGAGCCAGTACCCGGCACCGTCTGGCGCGGACGCCATGCCAACCACGGGCGCGTTGAGAGGAATCCCGCCAGCGGAGCCTTCGAATGGCGCAGGAATGTAGATGCCATAGTTGAAGACACCACCGTCGGCCGCGGCGAGCCAGTAATCGTCGTAGAGACCGTATGGACCCATGGGTACCGCCGTGGCCACAATCGGAGCGTTGAGAGGTTGGCCCCCTCGAGACCCCTCGTAAGTGGATCCGGGCCCGTAGCTGAAGACCCCGCCGTCCGAGGCCACCAACCAGTAGCCCTCGTCGTAGCGAGCGGCGGCCATCCCAACGATTGGTGCATTGAGGTGCCTTCCGCCCATCGAGCCGTAGAAAGTGGCATCGCCGTAGCTGAAGACTCCCCCGTCGGACGCGACCAGCCAGTAACCCCCACCGTCAGGCGTGGCTGCCATCCCAACGATTGGTGTATTGAGGTGCCTTCCGCCCATAGAGCCGTAGAAGGTGGCATCGCCGAAGCTGAAGATTCCCCCGTCGGACCCGACCAGCCAGTAACCCCCACCGTCAGGCGTGGCTGCTATCCCGACGATCGGTGCATTCAGGCGCCTCCCTCCCGTGGAACCGTAGAAGGGGGCAGCGCCGTAGTTGAAGATTCCGCCGTCGGACGCGACCAGCCAGTACCCCGTAGGCGGGTCAACAACCCTCCACGCGACGCCCGACCACGTCCATGAGTTGGACCCCGCCGTCATGAACACGGTCTGTTGGGCTGCGTCATAGGTCATCACAGCCATCGACGACGGTGGTGCGTTGGGAGATGGGCTCTGTGCCACCCAGTCCGAGCCGTTCCATGTCCACGTGTCTCCGAGCACGTTTGAGACATAGGGCACGCCTGGTGCCGCCCCGCCGAACAGGACGACTGATCCAGTGGCAGGGTCGTCGGACATCGCGGGCGTCCACCGAGGCGAGGGGCTCGTGGCCGGATCTTGCTCGGTCCAGGTCGACCCGTTCCATGTCCATGTGTCATTGACGATGGCGTTGATCGTGAACCCTCCGAAAAGTACGACGTTCGAGGTGGTTGAGTCGTAGGCGAGACCTGCGCCCATGCGTGCGGTTGGGCTAGCTCCTGGGGTTTGCTGGGTCCATGTCGTGCCGTTCCATGTCCAGGTGTCATTCAACAGCGCCCCGTTGTCGGCTTGCCCGCCGAAAAGTACGACGTCGCCGGTCGATGCGTCATAGGCCATGGCTGCATTTCGCCGGGAAGGTGGACTCACGGGCGGGAATTGTTCGGACCAGGTCGACCCGTTCCAGGTCCAAGTGTCGGATCCGTCGAACAGCACGACCGTCTCGTCTGCGGCGTCGTAGGCCATCACATCACCGTTCGGCGGGCTGTTGGCAGGAAACACCTCGCTCCACGTCGCCCCGTTCCACGTCCAGGTCTGGGGACCAGCGGTTGTTCGCTCGAACAGCAGTACCTGTTGGGTGGCCGCGTCGTATGCGGTCAACCCACCTGAGGGGCTCAGAATTTGGTGCGGGGTTGAATCAGCCGTGGAAGCCGACGCCAGAGGGCTCCTTGATACCGGTGCTTGGAGGGCGAGCCCGAACGAGGCGGCGGCCACGAGAAGGGCAGGGATGGATTTGCGTCCTAATCGTCGAACCTTTCTCACTGTGTGCATCTAACGAAGGGTGCACCACTGTTCTTGCCGATCCGGTATGGCCCAATGGTCAGGGGTTGGCGGCCGGTATCCCCATGGTGCCTGATTCGGCGCGACCCACGAACGATCTACCGGAACCGGGTTTGGTTACGGATGCCTCGCGTATCTGCCGGACCCAGTTGCCGAGGCAAGCCGACCGTGAAACGGATCACAGAAGCAACCAGGCCGGCCATTATGGCCGGCCCACTCCATTGTGATCCCGCGTTCTGCCCGGCTCGTCAAGGGCCGGTCCGGGCCGCCGCTTCGCTCCGTGTCGTCCCTAAGCCTTCGGCTTGCCCTGGACAAGCCTTGTCAGTCGACGGGTTGCGGCCCGTTCCAACGGCCTTCAGCAATCAGTGTGGGACGGCCGGGAATTGTTGGGACAAGAGCTGGACAGCCGTAGAATTTGCACTGCTACGTCCGCGGTTACTCCGCGGTAAAGACACGAATCCATCCCAACTTCATCCCAACAATTGGGTCCCAGCGTGTCCCGGGGGGTCCCAATGCGTCTCACCCTCAAAATCACGCGAGGCCAATGAGCAGCGAAATCGGTACGCTGCGGGACGCCTCGGGATGCAGCGAGATTTGCCTGATCTCCCTGATAATGCTGAGGTCGCTGGTTCGATTCCAGCTAGCCCCACTCCGAGAACCTGGGTGATTCTTACTCCAGTGATCCATAGTTCCCGGATCGGAAGCGAGGCAGCACCTCCTCGGTCATGCCCCACAGGTCTCGGATGGTGGCCCCACCGTCCACGACCAGGGTCTGCCCCGTGATCCGCTCGGCCAGCGACGAACATAGGAAGAGGACGGCGTTACCGATGTCCCGGGCGCGTGGAGGAGCCAGGGGGTTGACCGAGTCCGCTGCCCACCGTCCTTCCGGCCAGTCCTCGTTCCCCGACCCGACGTTCCCAGGAGCCACCGTGTTGACTCGGATCCCATAGCGTCCCAGTTCCTGGGCGAAGCTCTTCGCGAGTGAGATGACCCCCGCCTTGGCGGCTCCGTAGGGGGCGTGCATCGCCGCCGCGGCGATCCCGTCAACTGACGCCAGGGCGACCATCGAACCGCCCGTGCCCTGCGTGATCATCTGACGACCCACGACTTGAAACAAATAGAAGACTTGGGTCACGTTGTTCAAGATGGTCCACTGCCAGTCCCCGTCGGAGAGCAACTCGGCCCTATTCCATCGGGCACCGCCGATGATGTCGACGCACACATCGATCGACCCGAGACCGGCCACGGCCTCGTCCACGGCCCGCTGCACGTCGACCGGCACCGTCATGTCGGCGACGACGGGGAAGGCCGTACCCCCGCTCTCTCGGATTTCTTCAGCGATTTCCTCGGCCCGGCCGCGGTCGATGTCAATGCACGCGACGGTGGCCCCCGCTTCCGCCAGCTTCCGCGCGCAGCTGCGACCGTGGCCGGCCCGTTCGGGGATGTAGCCAGCCCCCGACACCACGGCGCCCCTTCCGCTCAGCCCGAAGTCAATCATCGGACGCTCCTCTCCGTCAGTTCGTTGCCCGAAGCAGTGCGCTTCGTCCGGTCTCTGGGTACGACTGGTGGTGCTCCCGACAATCAGCGTGTTGACCGTGGTCACGTCACTGGGCGAATGTAGTGGTGACCTCCACGGGCGTACTGGCCCGCCCCCTGCCCGACCAGTGCGACACTTCCGGGGAGCGCCGGATCCGCGCTGTATCAGCAGGGGCCCGTCGCGCTCCACTCACCGGCGGGCCGCGTTGCTGCTCGTCCGAATCCAGATGATCGTAGGGGTTACCAATGAGGGTCCTCGTCGCAGGTGATCGCGGCTACATCGGCGCTGTCCTTGTACCGTTCTTGCGCTCGGCCGGACACACGGTGCAGGGCCTGGACCTCGGTCTTTACGAAGGTTGCGACCTCGGCCCGGGACCAGAGGAGACCGGCCTCCGGCCCAGCCTCGACATCAGAGAGGTCGAGCCTGGCCACTGCGCCGGGTACGACGCCGTCGTCTGCCTGGCCGCTTTGTCCAATGACCCGCTCGGCCACCTGAATCCGTCCGCCACCTACTCCATCAACCTCGAGGGGACCCTGCGCCTGGGTCGGGCGGCCAAGAAGGCGGGCGTCGGGCGCTTCTTGTTCGCGTCCTCGTGCAGCCTCTACGGTGCGGCCGGTTCTCAAGCAGTCACCGAGGAGGCGGAGCTGTACCCGGTGACGCCCTACGGCAAAACGAAGGTTTTGGCCGAACGCGGACTCTCTCTCCTTGCCGACGATTCGTTCAGCCCGACTTACCTTCGCAACGCCACCGCGTACGGCTTCTCGCCGCGACTCCGTCTCGACATCGTGGTAAACAACCTGACTGCCGTGGCCATAACGACCGGAGAGGTGCGCCTCGACAGCGACGGGTCACCCTGGCGGCCCTTGGTGCACGTGGAAGACATCTGTCGCTCGTTCCTCGCCATGCTCGGGGCGCCACGAGAGGCGGTGCACGACGAGGCATTCAACGTCGGTCGCGCAACGGACAACGTGCAAGTCCGCGACATTGCCGCGATTGTGAGTGAGGCCGTCCCGGGCTCGATGGTATCGCTTGCCGACGACGCCGGGCCGGATTTGCGCAACTACCGCGTCGACTTTTCGAAGCTTGCTGAAACCTTCCCGGAACTGACCCTTCGCTGGAATGTGCCCGCGGGCGTCGGCGAGCTCATCCGCGCCTACACCGAACACAGCTTCAGCTACGACGATTTCGTGTCCTCCCGCTTTGTGCGACTACGACGTATCAATGAGCTGCGGTCCGCCGGATTGGTCGACGAGATGCTGTGCCGGCAGACCAAGGGACTGCTGCCGCTGCCGGGTGCCGAGGTGGCACAAGGTGTGGCGTGATGGTTCTTCCCCTGGGCGTGCCGGCATCAGTGCGTCTTGGAAACCGTGCGGGAAGACCCGTCGATTGCGGTCCTCAAGAGCTCGACAGCGGATGCACCACCTCATACCGACTCCGTGACCTCCGATCTTGAATGAGACGGGTGAGAACAAGATGGAGATGACCCCCCGCCTGAGCGTGGGGCTGCCGGTATACAACGGCGAGAATTACGTGGCCGAGTCCATCGATGCCCTGCTGGGCCAGAGCTTCGAGAATTTCGAATTGATCATCTCGGACAATGCCTCGACCGACGGCACCGCCGACATCTGCCGTCGCTACGAGAAGCAGGATTCTCGGATCCGCTTCTTCCGCCAGCCGCGCAACTTGGGTCTCGCCCCGAACCACAACTTTCTTGTCGAACAGGCGAGGGGTGAACTGTTCAAGTGGGCGTCCCACGACGACGTATACGGGCGGGACCTTCTCGAGCGGTGCGTGGACGCGCTCGACCAATACCCCGATGTTGTGCTGGCTCACTCCTGGACGGCGATGATCGATGGCTCGGGGACCGTAACGAGGGCGGTCGAGTACGAGTTGACGACCACGTCCCTGAGGGCGCCGGAGCGCTTCCGGAGCGTACTGTTCGACCGAGGGGGAGACGACGACGGTGGCGTCATCCGCACCGCGACGCTCCGGCGCGTGGCAAAGAAAAACAGCTATCACCACGCCGACCGGACCATTATCGCCGAACTCAGCTTGCACGGGTCCTTTTACCAGGTGCCGGATCGGTTGTACTTCAGGCGCGACCATCCGGAGCGAGCGGAGCGAGCCTGTCCCACGATGAGGTCGCGGTGCGCGAACATGGATCCTCGCCGAGCCAACCGACTCCGGCACCCCGTTGCCCGCCTCTACGGCGAGTACATTTGGGCGTTCATCGCGGCGATCCGAAATGCCCCCTTGTCGCCAGCGGATCGACGGCGGTGCTATGGCTACTTGGCGCAGTGGCTGGTGAGCCGGCCGGGCGCTCGACGGGCGTTACAACCCCCTGTGCCGGCTGCGGACGTCGGCGTGTCGCACGTCTCGGACGTCGTTGGTTCGTATCGGAGGTCTTCATGAGTTGGCGCAGACCTAGGGGCACGCGTGGAGCGGCGACAGGACCCCGGGTGGGGCTCTTCGGGTTTATCGGTTCGGGGAATTTGGGCAATGACGCCGCCTTCGAAGTCGTCCTCAACTACCTCGGGGATCACCATCCCGACGCTGTCCTCGACGCCATGTGCATGGGCCCGGAGAACCTAACGAGCCGTTATGGCATCCCAGCCGTTCCCATCTTCTGGTACAAGCAATACGAGGAGAAGACATCTGGCTGGGCGGCGATCGGGCTAAAGCTTCTGGGCAAAGCCGTCGCTGCAGTACGCACTGCGTCTTGGGTCCGGCGGCACGACGTGGTGATCGTGCCCGGCGCGGGAGCCCTCGAAGCAACCCTCCCCATACGCGCGTCGGGCTACCCATATGCCATGTTCCTCCTCTGCAGCTCCGGCCGGCTGTTCGGGACGAAGGTCGCGCTGGTCAGCGTCGGAGCGAACCTGATCAATCAGCGGATGACACGGTGGTTGTTCAACTCGGCCGCTCGACTCGCCACCTACCGGTCCTACCGCGACGAACAGTCGCGAGCGGCCATGGAGAAACGGGGCGTCGATGTGTCAGGCGACAACGTCTACCCCGATCTGGTGTTCGGCCTCGAGACGCCGCCCACGGACTCCGGTGAGCCGCACGCAGTCGGTGTCGGCGTCATGGCTTACTACGGCGGAAACGACGACCGGGGGCGGGCGGAGGAATTGCACGCCCGCTATGTCGAGACCATGAAGCGCTTCATCGGCTGGTTGGTCGACAGTGGTCGCCCGGTTCGCCTCTTTTGGGGCGACAGCAACGACGACATCGATGGGATCGTCGTGCAGGACATTCTGACCGATTTGCGAAATCGGCGACCCGAACTCGACCCCACCATGGTCGTCGCCGAACCCTCCTCCTCGCCAGCTGAGCTGATGGACGCTCTCGCACTGGTCGGAACCTTCGTCGGCACCCGCTATCACAACGTCGTGTCTGCGCTCAGGCTGTCCAAGCCCACAATCGCGGTCGGCTATTCCGCAAAGTTCGACGCCTTGATGGCGGACATGGGACTACCCGAGTTCTGCCAGCCGGCCAGCTCGGTGAACTTCGACCTGTTGATCGAGCAGTTCAGTCAGCTCGAGCGACGCGCACCCGACCTGCGACGAATTCTTCTAGAGCGGAACCAGAGAAAGACCGATGATCTCGGCCACCAGTTCGAGTTGCTGTCCTCCGTGCTCTTTCCGTCCCGCTTACCTCCCCTTGCGCTCGTCGACACCGGTGCCGCGTGACGGCGTGATCGAGGAGCATGGTCTGGCGGTGGTTCGTGTCTCACACCGTGACAAGGAGTGTCTCCAGTGACAGGCGCCTTTGATGTGCAGCGTTACAAGAGGGACTTCTGGAGCCTGGAACATCCGAAGTTTGATACGCCACATTTTCGACTCCGGAAGACGGCGCGGCTCGTGAACACGATTGCCGGTGCGCACGAGTCGACGCTTCTCGACATTGGTTGTGGTCCGGCAACCTTGGCGCGGCTCCTTCGGCCGAACATCCTCTATTACGGCATTGACATAGCCATTCAAGAGCCGCGCCCTCATCTGCTCGAGGCAGACATCCTCGAAAGCCCCATCAAGTTTGGCGACCAGCATTTCGACATGGTGGTGGCACAGGGAGTGTTCGAGTACCTCGCAGACGCTCAAGCAGAGAAGTTCTCCGAAATTTCGGCGTTGCTTGTTGAGAACGGGACTTTCGTCGTGACGTACACCAACTTTGCACATCGAAGGCCTGAGATTTATCACGCTTACAGCAATGTGCAGCCGCTCGAACAGTTCCGAGAGAGCCTGACGCGGCATTTCTTCGTACGTAGGAGTTTCCCGACCTCGCACAACTGGAACCACGGTCAGCCAAATCGGAGGCTGGTCAAGTCGGCCAACATGTATCTGAATCTGAATGTACCGATGTTGAGCCCCAGACTCGCAGTCGAATACTTCTTCATCTGTTCACCACGCCCGCACGCAGACACCGGTTCGATCGCCGGGGAGGTCAATTGAGGCCGCATCGTGGCCCCGGCCATTCGGGTTTCGGTGGCGGGGTCACATACCCCTGCAAGACGGCTGGGACCCCGGTGGGCATCGTGTCCCGCATCAGAAGAGAACCGCCGTGGACGTGATCGGCAGTAGACGGATCGGAGGCGTGCTCTTGTTCCGGCCGACCCCGCACGTGGACGAGCGTGGGTTCTTCTGCCGAACCTTTGACGCCGACGTCATCCGCTCGGTCGGGATCGACCCGCACGACTTCGTGCAAGACAGTATCTCTCGGTCAGCCCAAGGCGTCGTGCGCGGCTTGCACCTGCGCCGCGGCGAAGGGGAAGCCAAGCTCGTGAGATGCTCCCACGGCACCATCTTCGACGTCGTGATCGATCTCCGGCCCGGCTCGCCGACGTACCGCGACTGGGAAAGCTTCGAGCTGCGGGACGACGAGCAGGTCTCGCTCTATATCCCAGCCGGCTGTGCGCACGGGTTTCAGGCTGTGACGCCTGTGGCGGACATCTCCTACCGCATTGACCGTCCGCACGATCCCAGCGAGGACCTGACAGTTGCCTTTGACGATCCTGAACTGGCCATACCTTGGCCTCTCCCGGTGGCTGCCGTGTCGCCCCGGGATCGGTCGGCCCCGCGGCTCGCCGAAGTGGCGGGGTTGCTTGGCTGAGCGAGCCGTCCAGGTGTTGAAGCCCTAGTGGACTCGACCGAGCTCGGACCGTGCCGGCTCGAAGAGGAGCACGGACCCGGGCGGGGGCGCCCCGAAGAGCTGGGTGACCGTTTGCTCGTCGAATCCGCTGCCGTCTGCGACGTTGTGAAAATCCCGTATCGCGGTTCCTGTGCAGTGGACGTCCACCAGGGGGGCGCCGTGTCCCGCTTTCAGATCTTGGACGTCGACGGTACGGAAATCGACACTGAAGCGCGACCGTCCAGACGTATTCGGAATCGAGGCATGGAGTTGAGCTCCGGAGAAGAGCAGGACTGCGCCGGGGGCCGGTAGCACGACAAGGTCGTCGTGCGGCTGGTAGTCCAACGCCGCCGGGCGCGCCTGGCTCTCGCGGGTCACTTGTGCCGCAGTGTTCCGGCGATCGGCGTTGTTCTTGTAGTAGTCGAACGTCGCCGAGCTGTTCCGTACATACTGATCGAAGCTGTGGAGATCGAAGCTCATCGCGTTGTCACCACGAACGTCGAACACGGGAAGCCACCAGTTGATCTGTTGCGCGGGTGCGCCGTACCAGACGTCGCGGTGCCATGGGAAGGCGTATGCGATCCCGGTGGTCAGGTGCCCAACCGGAAAGGACGTGCGAGGCTTGGGAACGTCGTAATGGGTCCCCTCCGCACAGAAGCCTGCTTCTCGAATGATCTTGCAGATCAGATCCTTCGATCGGGGGGAGTGGATGAAGCTGGGCTTCCACGAACCGAGCAGTCTCGCCATCTCGGCCTTGTCGATGTGCTCATGAACGTGCTCCGGGTCGTAGGGATGGAAGAGGCCGACCAGTTCCTCCCTCGTGTAGTCGACGAACTGCCGTACAGAGTGCAGCTTCGTGAGTACGACCAAGTCTCCGTCGTAGATGGTCTGCCGCAGCGTCGGAGCAGGCGCCTCGGGGTCGACGAACACCGTCATGCGTCGGACCCCTCGGCTGCGACAGTGCGGGGATCGTTGCCACACTCCTCAAGTCCGTTCCGTGAGGGTGTCGGCGGCCGTATGACTGATTTCGAGCAACTGAACGCCTCCGAGTAGCGCGCTCGGCATTCCATGCCACGGAGGCGGGCCAAACCCAGGAAGACCTCGTCGTCCCACCAGTGGCGGCTGACTTGGGACGGGAAACACTTGTGCAACAGCTCGACCTTGCGGTGAGCGATTTCCGATGTCAGCGGGAAGTACACCGAGGGACGCCCGAGATCACCGTCCCACTTCGGGATCTCGTACGACAGAGAGAGCTGATTTCGAAAGACGGTCGGGACTACCTCTCCGATGGTCCGATGGTCTTGATGGGCGTCGTTGCACGACGGCGCGAGGATGAGGTCGGGCGCGCACGTGCGGGCCACCTCCTCCAAGATGTGCTTCACGCGATCCCAAGCGGCGGGAAGCCGACCCTCCGGCAGGCGGTGCAGGTCGACGGTGACCTCGGCCGCGGGGAGAAACGCGGTGGCGGAGTTGCGAGCTTCGGACTGGCGTTCCTCAGTCCCGGTGAGGACGACGTATCGAGCGCGCAGACCGGGCTGGCTCTCGGCGAGGGTGAGCAAGGTCCCACCAGCCCCGATCTCGATGTCATCGGGGTGGGCGCCGATCATCAGGACCGTCAAGGGTCGATCAGACGGCAGCTCGAGATGTAGCGACAGCACGACCGGCGTCAGCGCTCCGCTCCGCGGGCGTCGGCAAGGTCCTTCGAACGGGGACGGCATCGGGGTGGGAGTCGAAGTTCCGAGCCGGCAGTCCCGACCGCTCCGGGTCCCAGATCATCCACGGACAGTCGGCGCGGTGGTACCGCTCGTCGAGTTGCGCCCGCTCCTTCACGGTGTCGGCGGGCGACCAGTAGCCCTTGTACGGGTAGGCGATGACTCGGCCCCGACGCACGAGCCGGACCAAGGCATCCTCGACGAGGTCTTCGTCCTCGTTGAGCTCGTCGAAGATCTCCGGCCGGAAGAGGAAGTAGCCACCGTTCTCCCAGTGGCGCAGGTCGCGCATCGGCGTCACGCCGGTGATCAGACCGTCATCGCGGATGTCCACCGCGTGGTGAGAGGACTGGGGGGGGACAGCCAGAAGGCTTGCCACTGCCTCGCTCGCAGCGAAGCGCTGGATCATGTCGGGCAGCGGGGCGTTCGTGAGGACGTCGGCGTAGTTCGCCATGAACATGGGCTCGTCGGAGAGGAAGCGCCGGACCCGGCGTAGCCGCTCTCCGATAGGTGAGTTCAGGCCGGTGTCCACGAACGTGATCCGCCACTCAGAGATGTCCGTTTTGAACATCGTCAACTCACGAGCACCCCTCTCCAGGACGAAATCGTTGGAGCGGGTCTCGTCGTAATTGAGGAAGAAGTCCTTCACCGCAGAGGCGCCGTATCCGAGGCACAGCACGAAGTCGGAATGTCCGAAATGGGCGTAGTAGCGCATCACGTGCCAGATCAATGGTCGCTCCCCGACGAGTGCCATCGGCTTGGGGCCGGTCGTCACGCCGTCGCGCATTCGCATTCCGAGTCCACCGCAGAAGAGAACGACCTTCACGATTTACACCTCACTCAGAGAACTTCGAGTTCTGGGATCGGAAACACCAGTCGCGCCCCCCACGATCGAACGTAGGAGAGCTGCTGGCTGATTTCATCCTTGAGATTCCAGGGCAGGACGAGGACGTAATCGGGTCGGGTCTCCGCCAGACGGTCCGGTGCATGGATCGGGATATGGGTACCGGGAAGAAACTTCCCTTGCTTGACGGGACTTCGGTCGACCGTGTACTCGACAAGATCCGATCGGATGCCGCAGTGGTTGAGGAGCGTGTTGCCTTTGCCGGGAGCGCCATACCCGGCGACCGATCGCCCCTCCCGCGCTGCGTTCAGGAGAAAGCCGAGCAAATCGCTCTTGATCCTCAACACCTCACTGGCAAATCCTGTATGCCCGGAGAGGGTGTGCAGTCCGGCGAGGTCCTCTTCGTCGAGCAGCGCTTTCACGCGCGTGGAGGGCTCACCCGGGTGCACGTCTGGACGCGCGTAGACGCGTAGGGAGCCACCGTGGGTCTCGAGTTCTTCGACGTCGACAACACGCAACCTTGCCGTCGCCAGCGCTCGGGACGCGGTGAGGAGGGAAAGGTACGAGTAGTGCTCGTGATAGATGGTGTCGAATTGACGCCGCTGGATCAGGCGAAGAAGATGGGGAAACTCGAGGGTGACGATGCCTGTGTCCTTCACGAGTCCCCGTAGACCCGCCGCGAAGTCCCGGATGTCGGGGACGTGCGCGAAAACGTTGTTCGCGACGACCAGATCGGCGCGTCCATGACGTTCGGCGATGTCGCCACCGGTCGTAGAGCCGAGGAACTGCACCGTGGTGGGAATACCCCGCGACTGGGCCGCCTCGGCCACGTTCCTCGCGGGCTCAATACCCAGGACGGGGATGCCCAGGGCCGAGAAGTGCTGCAGGAGGTACCCGTCGTTGCTCGCCACTTCGGTAACGAGGCAGTCCGCCGTAAGAGCGAGACGGTCGACGACGGAATCCGCGAACCGCTTCGCGTGGGCCACCCAGGAGTCGGAATACGACGAGAAGTACGCATAGTCGGAGAAGATCGCCTCACCCGACACATACTCTGGCAACTGCACGAGGAGGCAGGACGAGCACAGACGCACGTGCAACGGGTAGAAGGCCTCGACTTGGTCGAGCTGATCCGCAGAGACGTAGCTTTCACACAGCGGGGACATTCCCAGATCGACGAACGTCCGAGTCAGGCGCGCACCGCACAGCCGGCAGACACACTGCGATGACATTGACTCCTCATCCGACCGAGAACGAACTATCGGAAAAGAGAGGCGGACCCGGTGCCCTGATACGCGCTTTGGGATCGGGGAAGGTGGTCCGAGCCTTCAGCGCCTTGGCCCAGTGATGGGGGGAGCCTGACCTCAGACGCCAACCTGGTATCACGAAGCCCGGGGCTCGCTCTTTCCGAACGGCCGGATGAGTGTGGTCGCAGGGGCGAGGCCAGCCGGCCCTCTGGCGGTCGCACATCGGTCGAGAGGAGGCCGTGATGGGCAATCCTGCCTGTCGCTCGTGCTCAGGGCATTCCGGCGATCTGGTCCTCGACCTGGGCAACCAGCCAGCGTGCGACCACTTTCCGGGGTGCCAAGACCCGGGGCCCGACCCTTGCTATCCGCTGCAAATGTGGCTGTGCTCGTCCTGCGGCCTGACGCAGTTGGTCGGCGAGCCCACCGTGGCCGAAGAGCCGCGCGGCACCGAGCCCACCGCCCTGGTCGTCCAGGCCGTCGACGCAGTGGAACGTCTCGCCACAGCGGGGTGGCTCTCCGGCCGTAGCCGAGCAGCGGAGTTCGGCAGTCCTCACGGGGGGTCGTGGCTGGGCCTGTTGGCCGACCGGGGCCTCACACCGGTGGTCGACGGTGGACCGGCGGATCTGGTCATCGACTCTTTCGGCATGATGCATGACTCGGATCAGTCTGCCGCCCTGGCTGACCGGGTGGCCCGGGTCGCGCCCGGGGGCATCCTCTTGCTGCAATACCACTCGCTGGACACGATCATCCGTCTGGGCCAGTGGAACGCCCTCCGACACGGGCATTTCGCGTACTACTCGACGAGCGCTCTCGTCAGCATGCTGGAAGTCCAGGGCTTCAGCGCCAGGGTGGCGTGGCGGTTCGACCTCTACGGCGGCACGGTGCTCCTGCTCGCCAGCCGAGAGCCCGGTCCACCCGTGTCGCCCGACGGCTCCGTGATGGAGCTCCTGTCGGATGAGGCACGACTGGGAGTGTGCGATCCCGTGGCAGTCGGGCGTCTACAAGGGCACGCTGAAGCCCATGCCCAGGGGCTGCGCGACTGGCTCGTCGCTCAACGAACTGAGGAAAGGAGCGTGCTGGGTTACGGCGCCGCATCTCGTGCGGTCTCGCTCTTGTCTACAGCAGGGGTGGATCGACGCCTGTTGCCTGCAATCGTTGACACGTCAGCATCCAAGCATGGGCTTCGGATGCCGGGGACGGACGTTCCCATCATCAGTCCGGCAACGCTCGAATCCCATCCTCCGCAGCTCGTGCTGCTGTTCGTACCGGATCTGCTGACCGAGGTGCGCAGAGCCTTTCCCCAGGTCGAAGACTCTGGCGGCCGGTGGGTGGACGCCGAGGCCCTGCGCGAGAACGCGGCGTGGTCTGACTCCTTGGCTCGCTAACCGTGAACTGGGCTCGCGCTGAGCTGCACCTCCGCCAACATCTGGCTGAGGTGTTCGAGACAGCGCCCCCTCGTTGGTCCAATGCTCCCGATCGGCATGCTCAGCTGCTCAGCGATCGCCTTGTAGGGGAGTTCGTCATCGCTCATCAACAAGCCAAGGAGGCGCTGGCAACGCGGCGATAGCCGTTCGGCGGCCGCCCGTATCGCTCTCACCTGTTCCTCCCTCAACAGGGCGGCATCGAGTGGATCCGCATCGTCATCAGCCATGAGGGACACCGCTTCGGTCGCAGAGACCGCTCCGTATCGGCTGGAGATCCGTATGCTCTCGCGCCGCGAGGTGGTCGCGAGCCATGCACCCAGGCGTTCGGGCTGCTCGATACGGTCCAAATTCTCCACGAGGCGCATCCACGTGGTCTGACACACTTCTGCAACGTCGGCATCACTCAACCGACACCGGCGGGCGATTGCGGCCACAAGTCCTCCAAAGCGTTTGATCAGAGTCTCCCAGGCTTCGTTCGTACCGGCTCGAGCCTGTGCCACAACCTGAACGAGATCGTCGTCGTCGGCTGATGGTCTCACCGCAGGCACCGAAGAGACCTGTGGTGAGTCTCCTACCATCTGATTGATCGGCACAAGAACCTCCTGATCCCTTCGCCTGGGATCTCTCGACCTGCGGCAGCCGTCGAACCGGCCGGCAACCAACCCCGACCGGTTGTGTCACACCCATCGTCCCGAACAAATTGGGACCCGTCATCCCCTTTATTGGGGAACAATGGTGCTTCCCGGGAGTGACGACCACTTCCATGGGCCTACTGTCCCATCGACCGGCTCATTTGGTGCCTTCCACCACGTGCGCGTTGGCAAAGAGCGGTTGCCTCCGGGAGTTGCGGCATGGGCTTCGGCCGAGCACCGGTTGGCCAACGCCACAACTCACGAACTTCGGGGCAGGAGCGCGAGGTGGCCCGACGCTTCCAACGACGTTCAGTCCAGTAAACAGCGACGATTGCCCCGTCTCGCCGGGCGCAGGAAGGAACGAGAGATGCTCGCTTACAGAGCCTCGGATGGTGCCTCTTGCGCCTTGGGTTGCGGTGTGCAGAATCTCATGGCGCGCGCGATTACCACCGGCACCGTCGCGAGAAGGATGAAGATGTCGAGTCCGATCGACCAGTTGTCGACGTACAAGAGGTCGAGTCTTCGATATGCGTGAAAGGACGGGTTGTCTCGAGCTTCGAGCTGCCACAGCCCGGTTATCCCGGGCTTGACGCCATGCCGACGAAGCAATTCCGGGTCGAACTGGGCAACCTCGTCGGGGACGGCGGGACGGGGTCCCACCAAGCTCATCGTCCCGTTGAGAACGTTGAACAATTGGGGAAGCTCGTCAATGCTCAGTGCGCGCAAGACGGCTCCGACCCTGGTCACTCGTGGATCGTTGGTTGCTTTGAAAAGAGGACCATCGGTGCGTTCGTTCATGGCCGTCAGATCGACGCCGATGTCGGCGTCGAGTGCCATGCTTCGCAGCTTGTAGACCACGAACGATTCCCCCTTCAACCCGATCCTCACCTGCCGGTACAGGGCTGGGCCACCGTCTTCGAGGCGGATGGCAAGACAAGCGACCAGAAGGAGCGGTGAGGTGATCAACAGGCCGATCGATGCTCCAAGCAGGTCGACGGCTCGTTTGCCCGCGGATTGCCACGTCGGACGTCGCGCTGGTTCGACGTAGAGGAACGTTTCGCCGCTCATTGGATAGCGGCGGACCCGGCGCGTTCCCAGTCCCCCGAACCCCGGCCAGATCTGCACGTGCAGGCCCTGTGCCGTACACAGCTCGATCACATCGCGAACCTCTGCCGCGGAGACCGCGTTGGCCACGAGCAGAACGCCTGTGGCCGCAGTCTGCCGGGCGATGTCTGGAAGCTGGTCAAGGGCGCTGCCGTTCGGCAGCTGTGCCCAGTCGGAGCGTCCCCGGGGCTTGCCGATGAAGGCCCGCACCTCGTACCCGAGCTCTGGCTGCGAGTGGAGCATGGTCCAAACGGCGACGGCATCGTCGTTCGTCCCGATCATGACGATCCCTCGTCGGTAGCGTCCTCGTGCCCGCTCCGCGCGTAGCCACTGTCGAAACATCCAACGCAGAGTCATCAACGCGAGAACGCAGCACCCTGCGGCAACAGCGGCTTCGGCGTAGCTCCGTTCGCCGGCTCCCCGGAACAACTCGAGTGTGACTGCGCCCAGGACGGCAGCAACCACGATCCGTGCCGTTTCCTGCCCGCGCTGCACGCAGACCCGTGATCGGTACAGCCCGAGCAGTCGCATGGCGGCCAGCGTGACGGCAATAGCCGCAAGCGCCGCAACCCACTGACGGGTCGCCGTCGTGGCTGGCATGTTGACGGTGCCCAGCACGAGCCACGCAACGGACGCGGCGACGACATCGGCCATCAGGAGGCGAGATCGCAGTCCGGTACCCCTCCTTGCAGCGACCGGTGGCTGGCTGGCGGTCTCTGGCTCGACCCGGGACACTTCGGGCTGAACCAACGGCAATTGTGTCTCCGCTACCTCCTCCAGTGACCGGTTGGGAAGGCGCGTGAGCGTCTGTTCGACCGATGGGGCCCGCCAGCCCGTACTCAGCTCTGGTGACACGGCCGGGACGATCCCCGAGCTGACATGTCGGATTGCGCCATTCCTTCCATAGGCCTGTCATCCCTCTAGGAGCCAGCTCGACGGGAATGGGTGTACGGCGTGCAATGCTTAGGCCCGGAGGATCTCGGTCTGAGCATTGTCGTCCACACGTCGGGCAGCCGCTCGCCGTGAGGAGATAATCGTTTCCCGTTGCGTGTCCTATACCGAGGGCAACGCTTCAGCCCTGATACGCGCCGTTTGTCGCCTGACGGGGTCCCAAGACGGGTCAAAGGAAGTCCGCAATGTTGCGGTATCGTTACCACGATCTCCGGCTCTTGTTCCCAGAGGTGCAAGGTGTCAAAATCGTCCGGTAGAGGGGGCACTACGTGGATCAGGGCCAAGGTTTGTCGCGGCTTCCCGGCCAAGGCGTCACACTTGCCGGAGAATGCGACTCTTGCGCAATTGCGAAGTGGGCAGCCGGCGACATGACACAAAGTGAGGCCGCCTACACCGCCGAGGACGTCGACGAGGACGTCGTCGTAATCAGTGGACCTGAGCTCGTCGGTTTGGTGGTCGTGCCCCGCCAGCACGTTGGCGGGCTCGAGGAGCTGTCCGACCTGCGTCGCGCGCACGTCCTCGCCGCTCTCCGACGTGCCACACGATCAGTTCGGGACAAGAACCCGGGGTCAGTGACCAGAGTCGTCGTCATGACCGGCCCCCCGGCATCGGAGGGCCACGTGTGCTTTCACGTGCTGCCCATCGGCTCGGAAGATCCGGGAAACGCCACTTCGACACGCGCTTGAGCGTTGGTTCTCAGGCCAGCACGGATCGCCGGGGCACAATCCCCGCCGGATCTGACGCCTCGCGGTTGGGCCTGGCGACAAACAACAGACAAACAAATGAACAAAATATGGACAACACACACCAATCTCAACCTTGAAAACATCAACAAGTGGCCAACAGACTCATCGGCTCATCCCATGTACATCAACAAATGAACAACGGCTTCATCGACTGGCTCAACGGACGAACAACAAACAGATGGACCGCGATCCGCTGGGGCCCGGCTGAGGATGAACGACCTGACGTGATTTTGCGCGCCGTCGTCGCCCCATTTGGCTTTCCCGTCGTGCGCACTTGCCGCTTATCGTTCGCACGAACGCATACTTTCCCAAACGTCGATTGACCCTACCTATAGGTCCCGATATCATCCGCGGCGCGGGTCGGCGCGAAGAGCTATGGACCGAGTTGGTCGCCGTGGTCCATAGGGAGCGAGGGCGAAACCGACCTTCCCGTTTGTGATGGGCGGTAGACCGACGGCGGCAATCCAGGGACAAACATGGTTTCGAATAGGCCGCAATGTAGCGTCGACGGGTCGGATGGACTGACACGCACTCTCGCCGACAGCGAGAGTGCTCCTCCCCTGCCATCGACATTGGGCTGCTACCGACGCACGAGCACCAAAGGTGCCGCAGCGGGGCAGAAGTCATGACCGCGACCGCGAAGAGCCGACCCGACCCTGTTGCAAGCCCCGTTCGGATTCTCGTGGCCGGCAGCGATCTGTTGGCCGGCGCCCTGGCTGGTGCCCTCGAGGCGTGTGGCTTCGCGACCAAGCAGATCGTGCCTGGGGAACCGGAGATCGAAGATGGGATCGAATGGCGGCCGGATCTCGTGCTCGTCGATATCCGATTTCTCGACGTCACCTCCGGGTCCGCACTTATCAGCCAATTGCACCGCGTGGGTCTCCCGGTTGCCGTCATCGACGGGACCGGCGACCGCAACCGGTCAAACGCATGGATGCAGGCAGGAACCTCGGCACTCATCGACAGGAATGAGCCGTTCGACCAGCTGTTTCGGACGATCAATCGCCTCCTCCAAACGAGCGCTCGACCGCAGGCCGAACGAAGGTCATCGGCGTTCTTGGCGTCGATGCGTGCTGTCGAGCGGCGACCGGGACCCCGGACCCAGCTCTTCGACGTTCTGACGGATCGCGAGCAGGTCGTTCTGGCCGAGCTGATGGAGGGGCATTGTGCAGAGGAGATCGCGAACGCGGCGTTCGTCTCGATCTCGACTATTCGCTCACAGATCAAGGCGATACTTCAGAAGCTCGGTGTGAATTCCCAGCTGGCCGCCGTTGCAATGGCACGGCGTGCCGGATGGTCCCTGGACACGCCCCCGGGGAACTCTCCGAACGCGCTGAGGCGCGAGCCGAGGACCCGCCCAGGCGTCGCCTGATCCTCAACCTCGCCGGGCGTCGCCCGATGCCGAGACGTTGATGACCACGCGAGAAAGGGGTTCGCCGCTCTCTGTCGGCGGCCGGACCGTACGGACGGAATGAAGTTTGTCCCAGAGCAGCCCTGCTGACCGCATGCGATCCCCCGCTCACACGGGGCGGTGGCCCACGGGAAGGACGTCGCCGGACCGAAGGCACTACGATGTGTATCTCCTCGGCGTCCCACCGCTCGTCTCAGTCATGGCGCCATCGTCTCGCGGGCTGTCGGCCGGGCCCCACCCCATGACGGCATGAAGGTCGCCGTCTTCGGGCTCGGCTACGTCGGGACTGTTACCGCGGCCTGCCTTGCCGCCAATGGTCACGACACCTGGGGTGTCGATCCGGACGAATTGAAGGTTGCAGCGGTCTCGGCGGGGCACAGTCCGGTCCTGGAGCCGGGCCTGCGCTCCCTGGTGGCACAATCCGTCGCGTCGGGCACGCTTCACGCCACCGTACGACCTGAGGATGCACTCGCGAACGCCGAGGTGTCGCTCTTGTGCGTCGGCACCCCTTCCACTTCGAGCGGCGAAACCAACCTCACCTACATCTACCGTGTGGTGGAGGACCTCATTCAGGCGTTGACGGAGTCGCCCCCGACTCCGGCGTTTCATGCCGTTGTGATCCGTAGCACGGTGCCGCCGGGTACGGTCGAGGACGTCGCCGCCGTACTGCGGGACGCCCTCGTCAATTTCGGGACGGGACGTGGCTGTCGCGATGTGCCCCGAGTTTCTCCGGGAGGGTACGGGGATAGCCGACTTCTACTCGCCTCCCTTCACGGTGATCGGCGCCTCGGACCTGCGAGCCATCGACACGATCTCGCGGCTCTTCTCATTTCTCGACTCCCCGCTTCGAGTCGTACATCCGCGGACTGCGGAAGCCCTCAAGTACGCATGCAATGCCTTTCACGCCACCAAGATCTCCTTCGCGAACGAGCTTGGGCGCATATTCAGTCGCCTTGGAGTGGACAGCCGGGAAGTCATGGGGCTCTTCTGCGAGGACACCTGTCTCAACATCTCACCCAAGTACTTGCGACCGGGCTTCGCCTTCGGCGGATCGTGTCTCCCGAAGGATCTCCGTTCCCTTCTCCATCTGGCTCGCACCGAGAGCATCGACATTCCCCTGCTCTCGGGCGCACTGGCAAGCAACCGGTTGTCGATCGATGAAGCCATCGACCGCGTCGTTGCCGGAAACGGCCACCGGGTCGCCCTGTTCGGATTGAGTTTCAAACCCGGCAGCGACGATCTCCGTGAAAGCCCTTACGTCGATCTGGCAGAAACCCTGCTGGGCAAGGGCTACGAGCTCCGCATCCATGATCCGGTTCTCAACCCCTCCTCACTCGTTGGCGCCAACCGCCAATACGTGGAATCCCGGCTTCCGCACCTGAAACGAATCCTCACCGACCGCCCCGAGGACGCGCTCGCCGGTGCCGACATTGCGGTCGTCTCCCATTCGACCCAAGACGTCATCGGGGCCCTGCTGCAGTCACCGCCTTCGCGGCATCATCGACCTCGACGGTCGACTCGGGCCGGAACTCGAGGGTCTGGACTGCTACGAGGGCTTTGCCTGGTGACCGACGCCAGTCAGGCGGCCGAAGACGTACGGCTCCGGACGCGACTCGGGAGCAAAACCGTAGTGAGCGCCTCTCCGCGACCGCGAGGGCGTGTGCTCATCCTCGTGCAGAACCTCTCGGTCCCATTCGACCGTCGCGTATGGCTCGAGTGCCAATCGCTGGTCAACGCCGGCTTCCGAGTCGCCGTCGTCTGTCCGAAGGCGCCGGGTGACCCGGCCTACTCCAGGCTCGACGGGGTCGATCTTTTCAAGTACCGACCCTATGCTCCCGGCAACTCGAGCGTGTCGTACGTGCTCGAGTACGCCTACTCCTTCCTCGCCACCCTCCTGCTCAGCCTCAGAGCGAGTGTGCGCGGTCGGTTTTCCGTCGTCCAAAGCTGCAACCCGCCCGACCTCTTCTGGCCCATCGGACTCCTGTTCCGGGTGGTGCACGGGTCATCCTTCGTCTTCGATCACCACGATCTCTGCCCGGAGTTGTACCAATCGCGGTTTCCGGCCGGAAACCAATTCGTCTACCGAGCACTTCGACTCATGGAGCGCTGCACTGCAAAGACCGCCGACCACGTCATCTCCACAAATGACTCCTATCGAGAGATCGTTCTCGAGCGGGACGGTATCGCGCCAGCGTGCGTGACCGTCGTCCGCACGGGACCCGACCTGACCCGACTTCGTCGCACCCCAGCGCAGCCAAGCCTCCGACGGGCCAGACCCCATCTCGCTGTGTATCTGGGTGTGATGGGGCCTCAGGACGGCGTGGACCTCGTATTGGAGATGGCGGATCATGTCGTACGTCGACTCGGGCGTCGCGACATCGGCTTCACCCTCATCGGATCGGGAGATTGCTTCAACGACCTCGTGGCGCTTAGCCGTCGTCTCGACCTGTCTGAGATCGTGACCTTCACGGGGCGGATCCCCGATGCGGATGTGGCCGCACTTCTTTCCACAGCCGACGTGGGCATCTCGCCGGACCCCAAGAACCCGTTGAACGATGTCTCGACGATGAACAAGACGATGGAGTACATGGCCTTCGCCCTGCCCGTCGTCGCGTTCGACCTACGCGAGACACGAGTCTCGGCAGGCGACGCCGCCGCCTACGCCACCCCGAACGACGTCGGTGAGCTCGCACGACTGTTGGTCGATCTGATCGATGACGAGCCCCGGCGACGTGCGATGGGAACGGCGGGACGTGCCCGCGTCGAACAGGAGCTGGCATGGGGTCACCAGGCTCCGCGCTACGTCGGGGTCTACAAGGCGCTCACGGCAGGCACGCGGCGTCGTCTCGCAGTGGCGGCCGGGGGCTGACCCGTGTGCGGCATTGCCGGCGCCTATCAACAGGTCGACGGTCGCGCAACCACCCAGAAGATGGGCCGGTGCCTCGATCACCGTGGACCCGACGAGGAGGGTTCGTTCTCGTACACCGACGAGCGGATCGACGTCCACTTTGCACACCGCCGCCTTTCGATCATCGACCTCCAACATGGTCAACAGCCGCTGGTCAAGCCACCATTCGTTCTTTGCTACAACGGTGAGTTGTATAACTACCGCGAGATCAGGGCTGAGCTGGTCTCCGCCGGTGCCATATTCTCCACATCTTCTGACACCGAGGTCGTCCTCGAGGCGTGGCGTCGCTGGGGACCTCGATGCTTGCCGCGGTTTCGAGGGATGTTCGCATTCGCCCTGCTCGATCAAGCCACTGGCTCGCTCTTTCTCGCTCGAGACCAGTTCGGGATCAAGCCCTTGCACTTTCTTCGCCGCAAGGACGGTGTCGTGTTTGCTTCCGAGCTCAAGGCGCTGGTCAGTGCTTTGGGTTCCGAGTTGCGCATGCTTCCTCAGGCACTTGTGGCATCCATGCTCTACTACTGGGTGCCCGATCAGACGTGCTCAGTGCAAGGTGTCGAGAAGCTCCAACCTGGCACGTGGGCCGAGTTCCACCCGGACGGCACCTGTCGCGTCGAGTCGTATTGGAACATCGTCGCGGAGGCAGCAGCGGCTCGAGAATCTCACTACGACCTTCGGCAGGTCATTGAAGACTCGGTGAACGCTCACCTCGTCGCAGAGGTCCCGGTCTCGAGCTTTCTGTCAGGTGGCCTCGACTCGAGCATCGTGACCGTGCTGGCGAAACGAGCGAACCCTCAGATCGACGCGTACACGATTGCGTTCCGTACTCAAGACCATCGGCTCGAAGCCATGCCAGATGACGCCGTGTACGCCCGAAAGATCGCGCAACGTCACGGTATCGACCTGCATGAGATCGAGATACAGCCTGACGTGGTCGACTTGCTGCCGAGAATGGTCGACATCCTCGACGAACCCACCGGCGATCCGGCCGCCATCAACACCCTCCTCATGTCGGAGGCTGCCCGCGCGGCCGGCGTCAAGGTCCTTCTGTCCGGAATGGGCGCGGATGAGCTGTTCGGCGGCTACCGCAAGCACCTGGCCTGCGTTCTAGCGGCGCGATACCGGGAGCTTCCCACCTTCGTCCACCGCTCGGCAAACGGTGTCGTCGAGCGCCTGCCCGTGACTGCTGCGGGTCGCGGCCTTCGCCATGCCCGGTGGGCCAAGAGATTCGTCACGTTTGCCGAGCTTCCCGAAGAGGCGGCCTTCCGCAGGAGCTACAGCCTCTACGCCCCCGCTGAACTGGCGTCGCTGCTCAGCCCCGAGCTACAGCAGGACATCGACGATGTTTTCGAGCAGCATTTGCAACTCTACGAGGACAACCTGCTCTCGGATGAGATCAACCGCATGTGCTTGGCTGACACCCGACTGTTTCTCCCCGGCCTCAATCTTGCCTACACGGACCGGGCGAGCATGGCCGCATCCACCGAAGTCCGCGTTCCATTCGTGGATCCCTTGGTCTTCCGGGCCGCGTTCTCACTGGTTGGCAAGGAGAAGGTGTCCGGGAGAAGCGGCAAGGTCGCATTGAAGCGTGCCGCCGAGGCGTGGCTCCCGAATGAGATCGTGCATCGACCCAAAGCGTCCTTCTCGGCACCGCTCCGGGCGTGGGTGTCACGAGACTTGGGTGACGTCATCGACGACTCGTTGCTCGGGGGCGAACTCGTGGGCACGGGGTTCTTAAACCGGCCGGCCCTTTCCGTGCTCGTCGAGGAGCACCGCTCGGGGCGGGAAGACCGGTCCAAGCAGATCTGGCAGCTGCTCACCCTCGAATTCTGGTTCCGCCAAACCCGTCGAGCCGGAGTAGGGCTGTGACCCCGTCGAGAAGGGAGCCGAACGGCCGGTGAAACAGGTTGCACAGAACTATCGCTCGGGGGAACTCACCGTCTTGGACGCGCCTGCTCCTTCTTGCGCTGCCGGCGGGGTGCTCGTCCGGTCGCTTTACTCCTTGATCTCCACCGGCACTGAGTTGATGAAGGTCGGCGAGTCCACACTGTCGCTGGTCGGAAAGGCACGCGCCCGACCCGATCAGGTGAAGAAGGTGCTCGAGAACGTACAGCAACAGGGCGCGCTGAGCACCTACAAGAAGGCCATGAACCGCCTCGACTCCTATTCGCCACTGGGTTATTCGTTGGCTGGCGTCATACAGGAAGTCGGGACAGGGGCAGAGGAGTTCGCCGTCGGCCAACTCGTCGCGTGCGCAGGAAACGAGTACGCGCTCCACGCAGAGATCAACTGGGTACCGACAAATCTCTGCGTCCCGGTGCCCAGCGGCGTTCCGGCCCGAATGGCGGCCTTTGCCACGGTGGGTTCGATCGCGTTGCAAGGTGTACGTCAGGGCAATGTCCAGTTCGGGGACACGGCGTGCGTCATCGGCCTGGGCCTGGTCGGGCAGTTGGTCGTCCAGCTGCTCGTCGCGTCCGGTGTCCAAGTCGTCGGCCTCGATCCCGACCACGACCGATGCCGTCTCGCCGAGAAGGCCGGCGCCCTGCTCTGCGCTGCGCCGGACGGCGACGGCTCGGCTGCAGTGGAGCTGGCACTGCACAGGGCCTCGGGCGGTCTCGGTGCCGACCGCATCTTCCTCGTCGCGGGCGGCTCCTCCAACCAGCCGGTGGAGTTGGCCGCGCGCCTCGCACGCGACCGGGCAACCGTCGTCGACATCGGCAAGTCCAAACTGGACTTGCCCTGGAACGACTACTACGAAAAAGAGCTCGACCTCCGGTTTTCTCGCTCCTACGGTCCCGGCCGCTACGACCCCACGTACGAAGTCGACGGAGTCGACTACCCGGCGGGCTACGTGCGATGGACGGAGCGACGCAATCTGCACTGCTTCGTCAACGCCGTGGCCAGAAAGGAGATCGATCCCGAGCCGCTCATCGCCGGCATCTTCCCCCTCGTGGACGCACCGAGCGTCTACGAGCAACTCGGCACAGGTGTGTTGCAGGGTGTCGCATTCCTCTTCGAATATGACGAGCCCGGCGGGACCGATCCACAAGATCTGAGTCACCGCGGAACCGAAGCGCGCCGGGTGGCCCCACCCCGCACAACGCCTGCGTCTTCGAGTCGGTCCTCGGCTCGCCGTGACGGTCGCGGGGCGAACACGCTGCGAATCGGTTTTGTCGGCGCCGGGAACTACGGGTCGTCGATGCTGCTCCCGCACCTCGTGAAGCATCCGGGGGTCGAGCTGGCTCACGTTGCCACCCGCCGTTCGCTCTCCGCCGTCAACGCGCAACGCAAGTTTCGCTTTCAACACGCCGGCACCGAACCGGAGGAATTGTTCGAGGACGAATCGATTGACGCCGTGTTCATCGTCACCCGGCACAGCTCGCATGCCGATTTGACGTGCCGCGCGCTCGAGGCGGGAAAGGCGGTCTTCGTCGAAAAACCGCTGGCGCTGACCTCGGACGAGCTCGACCGCATTCTCGTCACGGTGGACGAGACGGGGAACGACAGGGTCATGGTCGGCTTCAATCGTCGATTCGCGCCGCTTCTCGTGGAGCTGCGGGCACGGTTCGGCCGATCACCCGAGCCGACGAACGTCCGATACCTGGTCAGCGCAGGACGGCTCGCACCCGACAGTTGGTATGGGGACAGCGGACTCGAGGGTTCTCGCTTCGTGGGCGAGGGGGGTCATTTCGTAGACACGATGAGCTGGTGGATCGGCAGCGACCCGGTGGGGGTCGTGACGATGACCGCTGGCGGACCCGACGAGATGCAGGTGAGCCTCCGCTACGGCGACGGGTCGCTTGCGACCGTCACCTACCTGACGAGTGCACACAGGCGCTTTCCCAAGGAGACCTTCGAGGCGTCGAGAGGCGGGCGGACCGCTCGACTCGACAATTTCAGGCGAGCCACCCTGTGGTCGGGTGCACGCGTTCGAGTCCGTCGGCACCTTGGTTCAACGGACAAGGGTCAGTCGGCCGAGATCACCGCCTTCCTCGACGCACTCCGCACCGGTGGACCGATGCCCATCTCTCTGGACTCGCTGACCGCCACAACCCGCGCCACCCTCATCGCATCCTCAGCTGTCGCGACTCCGACACCACAGCTGCCGTGAAATTCCGAGATCGACCCTCGGGGCCTTCGCACAAGGCTTGACCATGATCTCGGCCGACCTCGAATGGCGCTTCCAGCGACTGTCGAAGATGACCGCCTCCGAAGTGAGATGGCGGATCTCCGATCACGTGCGGCGGCGGCGGTGGGCGTCCCAGCAGGTCATGCCGGACGTCTTCCCCAAGGTCTCGGCCGTCCGCTCCACCCGGGACAAAGGAGCTCCCTGGGATTCGTCCGTCGAAGCACGATTTCGGACCTTTCCATCGGGAGAGCTGCTGCACGCACTCCCGGGCGAAACACATCGAAGGGTAATCGCAGCGGCCGACGAGATACTGGCAGGTCGGTGGGAGGTTCTCGGGACTCTGCGTCGAGATATGAAGGACCCCGACTGGTTCTTCGATCCTGTGACGGGGAGGCGGGCTCCTCAGATCGACTACTGCTTCAAGGTCAACCATCGCTCCGAGGACGCCACGGGGAACGTGAAGCAGATCTGGGAGCTCTCGCGCATGCACCACCTGACGGTGCTCGCAGCTGCCTTTAGCCTCTCGGGCGACGAACGCTATGCCGAACGCGCTGCGTCTCATCTCCGTTCGTGGTGGGCACAGAACCCCTTCCTCTCTGGCGTGCACTGGACGAGCGGGATCGAAGTCGGGATCCGACTGACCACCTGGGTCTGGGTACGCCGGCTGCTCGACCGGTGGGTGGGAGCTGCCGATCTCTTCGAGCGTAACGAGCTCGCTCGTGCCCAAACGTGGTGGCACCAGCACTACCTTGCATCCTTCCGTAGCCGGGGATCGTCCGCCAACAACCACGTCATCGCTGAAGCCGCCGGCTTACTCGTAGCGGCGTTGGCCTTTGACTGGTTCGCCGAGAGCTCTCGCTGGGCCGAGGAAGCGGCCCGGATTCTCGAACACGAGCTGAAGTGCAACACCTTCCCCACCGGCGTCAATCGAGAGATGGCCTTTGACTACCACGGGTTCGTCGTCGAGCTCGCCGTGGTGGCAGCAGCCGAGGCCAGCTGGGCCGGTCGTCCCCTGTCGGATGGTCTCTGGGAATTGCTATATCGCATGTTCGACGTGGTCGCGTCGACCGTTGACGTGAGGCTTCGCGCTCCGCGTCAAGGGGACGGGGACAATGGGACGGCGCTCGTCTTGGATGCTCCGACGACTGAGCGGTGGTCGGGCCTCCTTGCCATCGGCGAGGCCCTGTTCGACGCTCCGAGGTGGTGGCCAGCGGTGGAACCCACAATGACCAGCACGCTCCTGGCGTCGATGGCCGGCCGTCACGGAGCACCGTGCAAAGACGACCGTCCGAGCCATTACGCCGATGCCGGTTTGACGCTTTTGCGGAGCTCACCGTCGGACGGCGAGGAGATTTGGTGCCGTTGCGACGCAGGCCCCCATGGGTTCCTGTCGATTGCAGCTCACGCCCACGCCGATGCCCTCGCGGTCGAAGTGAGATACGACGGCGTGGACGTGCTGGCCGACCCCGGCACGTACTGCTACCACGGCGAGCCCCGCTGGCGCACCTACTTTCGCTCGACGCTGGCCCACAACACCATCGAGGTAGGCGGCAGAGACCAGTCCACCTCGCGTGGCCCCTTCCTCTGGACCCGTCACGCTCGGAGCCGGTTGATCGAATTGGAGACCGACGCAGACGGGGATGTCATCGCGTGGTCCGCCGAACACGACGGCTACCGCGCACTCATTCCACCACTGCGCCACCACAGATCGGTGCGACTGGCCAGTCGGCTCCGGAGCATCGAGATTGTCGACTGTCTCGAGACGACGGGCGAACATCTCTTCCGGCTTGCGTTCCACCTGGGCCCCGACATCCATGCCCGGAGGAACGGTCCTGGTGTCGATCTCACTTGGTCAGAGGGCGCGTGCACGAGAAGCGCCACACTCTCCTTGCCCAATGGTCCCTCTTGGTCACTCTCGAGAGGCGCGACCGACCCGATCCTCGGCTGGTACTCCTCCCGTTTCGGGGAGATGCAGCCGACCTGGACTCTCATTGGTGAGGGAGCCTGCAGTGGGGGCGGCTCCGACACCTTTCGGACCGTGCTTCAGTTCCATTCCTGACCTGGGCGGAGTCCTCCAGGCCTCGGTGAACACTCGTGCTCGGCTGCCCACTCCCGGTATCTGCGTGGCCCGGGCCTGCTCTAACAGAAATGTGGTGGACCGACTCGAACTCGCAGGAACGCACGCGGTCAGCCGCCCGCCCGATGGGGGTCCACTCACTGGTCGGTGCACGGGTGCCGAACGGCACCGACCGACCGACTCGCAAGAGCCCGTCACCACCGGCTTGAACGCCATCTGATGGCCATCCGCACCGGAAGCTCCCGCTCTCACGCCCTCTCTATGTCTCCGGGACTCGCCGACCACCCGCGCCTGCGCATCGCTCTGAATTTGCTCACGGAAGATCCCCGTCAACCGTCCGGGGCTCACTGGTGCTGGACGAGAATAGTGCCCGAGATGGCAGCCCGGCTCGGACGGGGCGAAGAGCTCCACCTCATGCTGAGCCCAATGGCGCGACGCTATTTCCCGGACCACGGGGAGGCTGTTCGTTGCATCACCTTCCCCTGGTCCAACGAGCATCGAGTGTTGCGAACGGCCAGCGAACACCTGATCACCCCTGTTCGTCTCCCCCTGCGCCATATCGACCTGTTGAGCACCGCCATCGCACCTCTGGTTCACCCGACGCGGTCGCTCGTGATCCACATGAAGACCATGCACGCATTCACGGAACCAGACTCGCTCAGCCTCGGCGCTCGGGTCTACCGCCGGCTGAACTACCAGCGCTCGGTCCGGCTCGCCGACGCGGTCATCGTCAACTCCAAGAGCTTGCGCGCTGAGATCGACCAGTATCTGGAACTGGAGCCCGACAAGGTCAGCGTGATCTACGAAGCAGTCGACCACGACATCTTCAAACCTGGCGACCGCGATGCCGCCCGTGCACACGTGGCCCCGCTCGGGATCACGCGGCCCTTCGTACTATTCGTGTCCTCTCTCTGGCGCTACAAGAACTGCGACGGCCTGTTACGCGCCTGGAAACTGGCGCGCCATGAGCTCGCGGACCGCCAACTCGTCATCGTCGGAGCCGAGCGTGACCAGCGATACGCCGCCGAGTTGCACGAGCTCGCTGTCGGGCTGGGCATCGCCGACGACCTCGTCTTCGTCGGTGAGGTGCCGAACGAGGAGACCGTCCACTTCTACCGGGCGGCGGATCTCCTGGTCTATCCCTCGTTCAACGAGACCTTTGGGCTGCCCATCCTCGAGGCGATGGCGTGCGCCTGCCCGGTCGTCACGTCGAACATCAGCTCCATGCCCGAGATCGCCGGTGAAGCAGCCCTCCTCGCTGACCCTCACGACCCGGGCTCGCTCGCCCGCTCGATCGGCGACGCCTTCGGTTCAGCACCCAGACTGCGAACCGAAGGGCTCCAGCGGGCTCAGCAATTCAGCTGGGGGGCGACGGCCGAGTCGACTCTTGCCGTCTATCGTGAGGCTGCCGAGCGGCGGCGGCGATCGAACCCCTAAAATCGGCGGTCTCGGATTCGTCGGCTGCCACGTTTTAGCGCCCAGCGTGCGCTGGGTATGGCGGTACTCGACCACTCTGATCCAGCTCCCAGGGAAGCCTTCCAGCCATAGTCACCCCTCGTGGGGTGGCGTCTCGACGACTACGGATATTCTTCGGGGGGCTCGCCCGGCAGGGGCCCGCCGGACGAGTCACGAGCCGGCGACAGTACAAAGATCAACCTCGTATTTCTCATAATCCGTTGGCGCACCGCATCCAAGAGATGTCGGGCAGAGCGGCGCGAGGTCTCGTCGACCGATCGACGAATCGAGGACTGCAAGATGTACATTGCCGCAATGGTGACCGCACATGTGACCAGGTTCGCCATCGCAGCCCCCGTGACACCGAAGGCAGTGGACAATACACATACGGCAGCAACAGAGAAGGCCAGCGACCCCAACTGCACCACAAAGAGCGGACGCACTCGGCGGGTAGCGGTCAGGTTGAGAATCGGACCCACGCCGAGGGCGAGGATCACGAAGGAGACCGCGAAGACGCGCGCACTCGGCGCGTACACGACGAACTGAGGGCCGTAGAGCAGTTTGATGAGGGTGGGAGCCGCCACCAAGACGGCGACCCCGACCGCGGTCGCAACCAGAACCCCTGCCCCGGTCACGAGGCGAGTGACTCTCGTCATGCCCGTCCAGCCACGCTCAGCAAGCTGCCGGCTCGCTTCGGGCAGGCCAAAACTGCCTCCGGCATTGACCACCACGGTCGTCGGTCCGATCACCAGTCCCTGCGCCGCCTTCAAACCTCCGAGCGCCGCCGGGCCCAACAGGACGCCCGCCAGGATGAGATACAGCTGGCTGCCCCCCCAAGCGGTCACGCGCTCGCTGACCAACCACCGGCTGGTGGGCCAGCGAGACCACAGAAACGCGCTTCCACCTCGTAGCGACGGGCGTACCGAGAACTGCCGAAGACCGTAGAGAGCAGCAATCGCCGCACCCACACCCCAGGCCGAGACAACCGCGAACACCGAATGTAAGCCCGCCAGAAAGACTGCCCCGAACGCCAGCGCCTGCACGGCATTGAACAGGAGATCGTTCACGAGCGACTTTCTCGGCTCCCCCTGTATGAAGCCGATGAATCGCCAGTAGTCCTGCAGATCCAGGAAGAGTACCCAGGGAGCCACCGAAAGCAGGCCCACTCCAAAACTGTGTTGACCGACATCGAGGAGAGCCGTACCCACGGCGGCGACGATGCACGCTGCCATAAGACCGAGCGTCACATCTGCGGCAAACCCTCGCCGAACGAACTCCTCTCTCTGGTCGCCGCGCAGGTCACCCATGATGGCCATCGGGTCGGTGATCAACGACCGATGGATCGTCGTCAACAGGACCCAGACCGCATAAGCGAGGGCGAAGGCTCCCAGACCAGCGGGACCGCTGATGCGCGCCACGACGATTCCGACCGCAAAATTGGAGGCCGACGCCACGCACTGGTCCGCCACCGTCGTCGTGGCGCGGCTGGCAGCACCGCCGCGGAGGCGCTGTCGCGCTGCGAACCGAGTGGCAGACATGCTCGTTACCCGTCTCGGTTAGCGCGAGTAAGGCACTCGCCAGCCAGAGTACGCGTCATGGACGTTGGGTCAGGGGACTGGCGCCTTCACGTCGAACGCCCCGCAAGACAGAGCACGTCACGTTCACGCAGATACAGCGAGCCCGAGCCGCCTCTGCACGCTGCTCACGTCACGCCAGTTGCAGCACCAAGGAATCGGTTCGACCGGCCGGTCCGTGAGCGACCACTTCCTGGCCAAGGGACAGTCCTCACCGCTGGTGGGCAAAGTCCCCTTTCGGCCGTATCTTCCGCCATCCTCGCACCTCTACATAGCCATCGACTCCAGAGACGACCCCGTGCGAACCACATCGTCCGATCGGGGTTCGTCGACTCCAACACACTCGTCCGGGGACCCAATTCAGTGCTCAACACCGACCCACCTCTGCCTCTCGAACGAATCAGCTCCTCGGACGGCTCTTCGGTCACGAGTTCGAAGATCTCCGTCATCGTCGTCGCCGCCGAACGGCTCTTCCGCCTTGGGTTGGCCCGACTTCTCGGCGAGGACGAGTGCCTCGACGTCATCGGCGTCTCCGATGGCGAATCCGAGCTGGCTGGGCTCTGCATCGCCACGTCGGTCGACGTTGTCTTGATAGACCTGGAACTCTCACGGGCCGACGGCATCGATCTCGTGCGGCTTCTCGCTTCGGAATGTCCAACCACGAGGACACTGGTCTTGACATCCAACCCCGACTGGCGCGTCCGCCCAGCCATGATCGCGGGAGCTGCCGGAGTACTCCTGAAGGACACCTCCCCCGAAGCCATCAAGGCTGCAGTCGTCTCAGTTCATCTCGGTGACCAGGTTCTCTGCAAAGAGGCTGCCCGATGGGTCCTGAGCGAAGAGCCTTCCACTCATCTGACCCAACGGGAGTCGGCCGTGCTGCGGATGGTGGCTCAAGGTGCCAACAACGCGGAAATCGCCTCGCAATTGCAGCTCGGTCAGAAGACTGTCCGCAACTATGTAAGCCGTCTGTATCGCAAACTCGACCTCAACAATCGCTCGCAAATCGCCACATACCTAGCCCGCAACGACATCACCCGCAGCGCCGGCCGACCTGACCTGCCACCTCCCGAGAACGAGTCTCCGGTTTACAGCAAGTGAACGAACAGCCTCTCAACCTGCGTGCATCGCTTCGGGAACTTTGGCGGCGCCGGCTGCTGGTCATCGTCGCCGCGGCGCTTTGTGGACTCGGTGGGCTCGTGTACGGACTTCTCAGGCCGGCCGACGAGACCGCCGTCGCCCTGGTTCTCCTTCCACCCAGCGCTGCATCCGATTCAGGCAACTCCGGCAACTCGGGCAACTCGGGCGCGGCAGCGGGCAACGGGATCAACACGGATGTCGTCATCGCAAGAAGCGCTCCGGTCCTGGCTGCGGCCGGTGCCAGGGTGTCGCCGCCGCTCGGAGCACTCGGCATGAAGAAGCTCGTGACGGTCACACCACTCAGTGGACAGGTTCTGCAGATCCAAGCTGAGGCTCCGGCGAGTAGGTACGCCGCGCAGCTCGCGAATGCGGTGGCGGCGAGCTATGTCGACTACACCGCCCAATTGGAGGCGAGCTCTGCGGGAGCTGCGGTCACCGCGCTGCAGCATGAATCCGATCTGCTCACGCGACAAATCGAGGATCTGCAGGGTCAGATCGACACTGTGACCGCCCGTATCGGCTCCGAGGGCGCTGGTTCTCCGAACGGCCAACAGGATACCGATCTGTTGGGCTCACTTCGAAGCGAGCAAAATCAGGTCTCGCTGCAGCTCAACAGCGTCACGAACCAGATCACGAACGCTCAACTTGAAGGCAGTGCAACGGATAGCGCCACGCGGATACTTCAGAAGGCCACCACCCAATCAGCTTCTCGGTACGCATATCCGCTCGAAGCAGGGGTCGTTGCGTTTGCGATCGGATTATTGGGTGGTGCGGTGTTCGTGCTCGTTCGCCTCCAACACAGCCGTCGCTTGCGCCTCCGAGATGAGATCGCACGAACCGCGGGTGCGGCAGTCGTCGCCTCACTCGATGCACCCAGGTGCAACTCCCCGTCGGCATGGCGGGAACTCTTGGAGACGCGACCGCGCGCCACCACCGAATGGGCTTTGCGACATGTACTCGCCTCTCTGTCCAACGGCAGCCGGGCACGACCGGCTGTCCGGGTGATCTCGTTTGCCGGCGACTCAGCAGCCCTGACCACCGGTCCCCGACTGGCGTTGCACGCAGCTACGTCCGGTACCCCGACCGTGCTCGCTCCAGAGGCAGCCCCCGAGTCCGAGGACCGTTCGCTCACCCCACTGCGGGCAGCGTTCACTGGTGCCGAGCCCGTGAACAGGGGGTTACCACTCACTCTCGGTTCGAACGACGCAGGTGCTGACCCGTCGGAACTCCTTGTGTCTCTCGTGGTCTTCGACGGTTCCTCGACTGCCCTCGCTCCATTCGATGGAGTGAATTTGTTGTCGATCTCTCCCAATGTCGCCACGAATGACGAGCTCGCTCAACTCGTGCTGCATGCCGCGGACAGCGGGTCGGTTCTGGACGGTGTGGTGGTGGTGAACCCCGATCCGTCCGACAACACGACCGGCTCGGTGAAAAATGACACGGTCCGTCTGCTGCCATCCCCCACGGGTGCCGATGCTGTTGATGATGCTCTCCGTCTCGGCGCACGGACGAGCAAGGCCAGCACCTCGTCGGGACGACTTCCGACCCTGGAGCTCTGATGGAAGTGACGACGACGAGCGATGACGCCGGCCTCGGCCCGATGATCGGCCTTCGCCCGTTGATGGCAACGATACGACGCAAGCGGCGGGTCTGGCTGGTCACCGGCCTCGTCGGTCTGATCGTCGGAGCAAGCCTCCACCTCGTCATTCCTCGCAAATATGCAGCCGTTACCGATCTCTACCTCACCGCACCCGCTGGCTCGGATCCGTCGCAAGTCATGGCGAACAATGTCTCACTCCTCCAGACGGAGGTGGTCGCCCAGCAGGCAATTACCGCGGGCCGACTCCACTCGACCCCGCACTCGCTGCTCTCCCAATACAGCGGTCTCGCGGTGAGTGACAACATCATGTCGATCACGTTCAACGCGTCATCTCCAAGCGGCGCCACTTCCGGCGCCGCGGCTGTGGCCCGTGCGTTCCTCGCCGTCCGGGCGAGAGAGTTGGGCCTGCAGAGCGATGCGCTGGTTCGCGGCCTTCAATTTCAGATTTCCTCGTACAACACTGAGATCGACAATTTGGACGCAAAGATCAGCAGTCTTTCCGGTGCAACGCCCGATACGCAGTCTGGCAATCAACTCACCGACCTGGTCAACCAGCGAACCGCGGACGAGTCACAGGTATCCCAGCTACAAGCTCAGGTTGATCAAGCTCTCCTGAACGAGGAGTTGACCGAACACACCACCAGCGTTCTGGATCCCGCCGCAGTCACTCCGGTATCGGCGAAAAAGGTAGTCCTCGTCGACGCCCTCTCGGGACTGGTCGCGGGTCTCGCCATCGGGCTCGCGGTTGTGATCTTCAGCGCGCTCCTTTCCGAGCGCCCCCTTCATCGTTCAACCGTGGCAGCGACGCTCGACGCGCCCGTCGAGTTGAGCCTCGGGCGCTTCCGTCGCCCGCGCGTAATGCGCAAGAGACGCTTGTCCAGGTGGCTCAGAGAGCCCACTCCGACCCTCGGCATGATCGAGCGTCGGTTGCGCGGCCATCTCGAATCTGCGCCCGGATCGGCGCTTGCGGTCGTCACCGTCGGAACTCCGGAGCCGACGGCGTTGGCGGTCGGTGCCCTGGCCCTCGCCCTTTCGGCTGAGGGGCACCGGGTGGTCGTGGTCGACGCCGCCGACAACCGGCCCCTCGCGTGCCTCCTCGGTTTCACCACCAAACCCGAGGTGATGGAGACGTTTCAGCTTCCGACAGAAGCAGGCGCGTCCGTGAGGGTGCTCGTGACGCCTGAGGACCCACTGCGGATGGCCCAGAAGCCACCTCCCGACGACGCCGATGCCCTACTGGTGCTGGCCTCGCTCGACGCCGCGTACGGCGCGGAACACCTCGCTCCCTGGGTGACCGACGCCGTCATGGTCCTCTCGTCACGGCGAACCACCCTCACGCGCATTGAGGTCGCCCGCCAGATGCTGCATGAGGCGGGGATCTCACTGCGCTCCGTTATCCTCCTCGATTCCGATTCCCAGGACGACAGTTCCGGTGCGCTCGGTCCCGTTGATCTCCGATTGACTCCGGCGGTACCAGCAGAGCAGTCGAAGTAGGGGGGCCTTCGTGGAGCCTCTGACAGCTGTCCGTCACGATCGTCAAGGCCGGCGACCTGACTCGCGCCTACGCCGGGTCTCCGTCATCTGGGCACTGCTGCTTTTCAACGCGCTCGACTCCCGAGCAAGGGTCTCTTCTGCCCATCCCGCACCGGATCGCCCAACTCACCACCCAAGGCGCGCTGTTCATCGCTCTCGTGCTGGCCGTGACCATCAATCCCCGGATGCGAATCCGGCCGAACTGGTTCCTCGGGCTCTACACGGTGCTCGCGATCAGCTCGCTCATGATGAGCGTTCGTCTCGTGGGTCTGGGGACCGAGTACCGAAGTTTCCGCCTGATCGGATTTCTCTTGGTGCTGTGGCTCCTCACCCCATGGTGGGGCAGGCGAGACCTGCTCGTGCTGCGCAGTCAGATGCGAGTCATCTTGCTCATTTTGGCCTCGGTGGTCGTGGGGCTCTTCATCTCTCCCGGAAAGGCTCTGCCCGCTGGCCGTCTGAGTGGCACGCTCTGGCCGATCTGGTCGACGGAGGTCGCTCACTTCGCCGCCGAGATCGCCGGGCTGACGACGTTGCTGTGGCTCTGCCGTCTCGTATCTCATCGCCGCGCGCTCCTGATCGTCGTGCCCGCCGTGATCATTCTGGTGCTGACCCACACCCGTACTGCCTTGCTGGCCATGATCGTGGGTCTGTTGGTTGCGGGTGTCAGCCTTTTGCTCGCAAGGCGACGCGTTCGTAGAACGTTCGCGGCGGTACTTCTGGTGGTGGTGATGATCGGAGCGCCGGCGTCACCCTTCTTGACGCACTGGTTGGCTCGAGGGCAGAGCGGCCAGGAACTTCGGGATCTCACTGGTCGCACAAAGGCGTGGTCGGCAGTGCTCGCTGTCCATCGTCCGACCACCAACGTGATTTTCGGAAGCGGTCTGTCCAACGACGCAGTGAACGGGTCGTCGAACCCGGCACTCAACGGGCTGCCCATTGACAGCAGTTGGATCTCGATCTACCAGGATCAGGGCATCGTCGGAGACGTGCTGGTCGGTGCAATCTTCTTGATCCTGCTGCTGACGACTCTCTCCCGGGCGCGGGGGCCCACGCGAGCTTTGGCACTCTTTCTGATCGTCTATTGCCTCATCGCCGGCATCAGCCAGGATGGCCTCGGCGGTGCGTCGTCATCCCTTCTCGATTTGACCGTAGTCGCGTCATTGGTGACCCTCCCGTCTGCAACGGGCACCGATTTGACCTTCGGCCTGAGGCTGCCCGAACAATTGCGGCCCGTCGAGATCGAACCATGATTGTCGAGCCAAGCCCCGCCTTCAGAGTCGTTCGCTGGCCGAGTCCGTGGGTCGAAGATCTTGTCAGTGCTCTCGCACTACAAGTTCGATCCAGAGATGCCACCCCATCACATGGGCCCCGGGAAGGCCATGCACCGGCAACGGTGGCGCGTGCATGAATTCCTTGTGGGCACGCAGGAGGCGGAACGCGGGGAAGTCTCGTCGCACGCCTTTGAGGTCATAGACGCGGGCGAAGGGACTCGCCGGGCCGTCGGTGTTGGCATGGACGAACCGCTCCATTCGCAGGTACGGTCTCAGCCCTTCTCGCTCCGCGTTGCACAGATGGGCGCCGAGCACGCCGCTTCCGACATACTTTCGGACAGGCCACGACGCAAGGACCGCTGCTCGCCGTACAAGGTTGATCGCCACGAAATAATTGAGGGACCGCCTCGCATAGAGCATGGCCACCAGGTGACCCCCTGGACGAAGCACTCGGGAGATCTCGGACTGGGCAGCAACGATGTCGGGGATGTGATGAAGAACCCCGTGAGAGAACACCAGGTCGAAGCTCTCATCGGGATAGGGGATCTCCGTCGCCGAGGCCTGGGCGATCCCGTCGTAGGAAAGACCCCGAAGATCGAGCCGCAGCGACACGCGGCGCACTGCTTCGGCCGTGAGGTCTATGCCCGTCCACCGTGCTCCCCGGCGGATCAGTTGTTCCGATTCCGCACCTTGCCCGAGGCCGATCTCAAGGACCTGCTTGCCCCGCACGTCGAGATCGTCGAGGCAGCCGGGGATGTGGCTTTCCAGTCGGTAGCGGTCCGCGTCGTACGCGTCAAAGAACTCTGCATAATCGCCGCGAAACCGGGCGTCCAGGCCGCCCAACAGGTGGTCGCCGCAAGGGTGCGCCTGCCAGAAATCTTCGATGTCGGCTTCGGAAACGACTTTCATCCCCGCCATTTGCAACCTCGTTCGCCTCTGGACCACGACGTGTCGGCCTCCGAGCCTCAGGTGGCCCACGGAGGTCCGGGTATCTCCTCACTGAGCACGTACCGAAGAGGAGCAGAGGATCCTGGGTGATACATGAGCGGGTCTCGTGTCTCGCCCACGTGACTCTTAACAGCCTCGGTCGAAGAGGAGGGCTTCTGCGAGACCACCCCATTCGTGAAGTACGTCGTAGGGTATGTTCGAGAGCGGCACCGAAGCGGGGACGACGACCACCTGCCCCGTGAAGCAACGTTCCGTGAGCAATCGGGCGCGTGTGGCCTGAATGAGGCCCGGCACGATCAAGAGAGAGCGCCAATGATGGCGCTCGGCGTAGAGCGCTGCCCATCTTGCCTCACCTCTCGTGTTGTTGGCGGCGTCCACGAAACACACGACCGCAACTCGAGGAACCTTGGGACAAGGCGTGTCATTGCCACGCGAGCCCTGAGAGAAGAGGAGCACCCGGGCATACCCCTCCTTAGCGAGTGACACGGCCAGTGCTTCGCGGGCTCCTTCGTCGCCGCCATTGAGGCTCAAGATGCCGTCGACATGACGTGGCAGGCTCGTTGAAGGACAAACCAGAAACCCCAGAGTCGCCACCGCGAACACCACGACGACCAACCCGAGGCCTCTGACCAGCCGCCGCCGCCAACGGCGCCGGGATGATGCGGCGTCTTGAGCCCGAGTCTCTGTCGGCTGAGCCAGTTCGGCGTTCGGCGCGTCGGATGTCGCCGCTCTCGAAGTTCGCTCCATCGTCCGCTGGATGCCCTGGGCGACCGCGCCGATCAACTCACGGCGTCAGAGAGGGGCTCGCACGAAGTCGGTGGTGACGGCTTCTGCATAAACACCTCCAGATAGGTGTCATCGCAGGAGCAATGAGGTCAGGAGTTCATTCCTGATACATCGCTGGTGCACGTGTGACATGCACCCACTGGAGGCACCCGGGCGGGTGACGACCCGTCCAGCGCTCGATCAGTCGACGCGGCCGATCTCGCGCAGCCACTCGGCCGTGCGGAAGAGCCCCTCGTCGAGGCCCATCGGGTCGTATCCAAGCCTCTTGTAGGTCTTCGAGGCTCTCAGGTCGCCGCGCCGAGTCGACGTCGACGCCGCCTGGAAGGCGATTGCCATCAAGGTCGGACCGAATATCTCCAGCAGTTCGGGATCATCCGATGGCGTGATGTCCTCGACACGGTGGTCGACACCGGCGAGCGAACAGATCCGGTTGCACGCAGCTGCCGTGCTCACCATGTCCTCTGGTTGCCCATCGAGCATGTAGCGCTCACCGGACACGCCTCGATCGAGGGCGAGGAGGCACCCGCGAGCGATGTCTTCGGCGAACACCCAGCTGACCGGAAAGCTCAGATAGCGAGTGATGCGTCCCCGGAGCGCAGACAAAAGCACCCGATTGAAGCTGGTTCGGCCCAGGGCATTGCTCGTCACCGGCGAGGGGCCGTAGATGGCCCCGGGGTGCGCGGTGACCACATCGTGGCCTGCTGCAGCCCTGGCCATGGCGTCCTCGAACGCCGCCATTTTGGTGATGGTGTAGGGATCGGAACTCGGCTCCTGCATCACCGGGGCGTCTTCGCGCTCGAGCCCACCCGTCGTGTCGAAGAAGGTGCCGGTGCTGACGGCCACCACCCGGCGCATGCCGAGCGCTTCGGCCGCATCGAGGACGTGCTTCGTCCCTTGGACGTTCACGGCCTCGAAGTCGGGAAGGTTCTGGCTCGCACCACCGAGGAGCGCGGCACAGTGGAACGCGGCATCGGCCCCGGTGGCGGCGCGGCGGACGTCGTCGGCGTCGGTGACGTCCCCGCGCACGATCTCGGCCCCCAACCCAGCCAGTGGCTCCGTGTGGGCGGCTGGGCGAGCCAAGGCCCGCACCCGGTCGCCGCGCCCGATCAGGAGCTTGCAGATGTTGGCCCCGGCCAGACCGGTCGCACCGGTGACCAGGATGGTCTCACTCACGTCAACGCCTGCTGGGGGGTATCGGCTTTGGCTCGGTCCACCTGGTCGTGGTCGTACGCGATCACCGGTGGGCTCGTGCCGAAGACATCAAGGGTGTGGATGAACCTGTGCAGCCCCATCGTGTTGGCGCATGTGAAGCCAAGTTCGACAATCTGGGCCGCGGTGAAGACCGTTCCGAGCTCGCGGTACACCTCGTCGTCGATGGCGTGGTGGTCAGCCGAGAGCAGATCCAAGAATTTCGACGGCCAAGCGCTCCTGCTCGGTCAGCTGCGAACCCCCGGACGAGACGAGGCACGCGACGTCCTCGTCGGTGATGGAATCATGCTTGCGCGACTGCATGCAGGGCTGGCACTCCCCGAGCTGTGCGCTGCGGATCCGAATCAACTCGACGATTCGCCCCCCGAGCAGGCTTCCTTTCCCCATCACCCCGCGTGCCGCACTGATCATCTGGAGCTGCATCGTCCTATAGGCGAAGATCTGGAGCGGGATGGGAGTGGCATAGGTCCCGTCGGCCACTCCGTCTTCGATGATTCGTCGGGGTTCGTCGGCCAGTTGGTCCAAAGGGATGGGCTCTATCCGGGGCATGGCGACCTATCCTCGTTCTCGGTACGTGCGGCGTGGTTCTGTCGCCGCGACGATAAAGGGTGGGTGATCGAATGTCCATGGTGCCGGCATCAGTGCTCCTCACTGACCAGGTGGCCGTCGTGACTGGGGGTGGCGCCGGGATCGGAAGGGGCATCGCCCGTGCATTTGCGGCTTTCGGAGCCCGCGTTGCCATCTGGGAACGGAACGCCGAAGACACGGAGTCGGCTGCTCGGGAGGTGGGGGGTCTCGGCATCGTCACCGACGTCCGCGATGCGGGTGAGGTCGACGCCGCGCTTGCCCGCACGACGGCCGAACTCGGGCCCGTCCGAATTCTGGTCAACAACGCCGGCGGCGTCTTCTTCTCGCCGATGCTCGAGACGACGGAGAACGGTTGGGATGCGCTCTACCGAGCCAACCTCAAACACGTGATGCTGTGCACCCAGCGGGTGGCTCGCCACATGCTCGAAGCAGGAACGAGCGGCAGCATCATCAGCGTGACCTCTATCGAGGGCGTGCGGGCTGCACCGGGGTACGCCGCCTACGCGGCGGCGAAGGCAGGTGTCATCAACTTCACCAAGACCGCCGCACTGGAGCTCGCCCCCCACGGCATCCGGGTGAACGCGTTGGCACCCGACATCACGCTGACCGAAGGCATGGCGTCCGTGGCACCTCCAGGAGCCGAGGAGCATTTCGGCCTGACCGTTCCCATGGGGCGGCCCGGCCACGTCGACGAGATGGCGGGTGCCGCCGTTTTCCTGGCGGGCTCGCTGTCCAGCTACGTGACCGGGCAGACCATCCACGTCGACGGCGGCACCCAGGCCTCGAGTGGCTGGTACCACCATCCCGAGAACGGCACCTACATCCTCGGACCGCCCTAACTCGGCTCATTCACAGACCGCACGACGGAACGGCGCGTACCGGCGTAAGTGGACTTCGGCTCGAAATGGACCGAGGACGTCGCTTCAAAAACCGGTACAAGGTCGATCGGTATAATCTCCTAATGGCCGATGAAACGATGACGAGCGGCAGAAATTTGCAAGAACGGGTCAGTTACCTTGGAAGAGCTGCTTTCGTCGTGGCTTCCCATCCCCTAGAGGGATTCGACCGGATCCGCGGGCGAATGGAGATCGTCCTCTGTGAGTATTTTCCGTCCGTGACGGGTGACAAGCCCTCAGCCACGACGACGGAACCCCTGAGGAATCTTCACGAACTTCTAGGAGTCGAGTGGCCGTGTTGCCTGGAGAATGAATTCGATGTGGCGTGGACTGCTTTACAGAACAACATGGCCTCCATGGGTCTAAAGGTTGGCGAGGGACATGATGCTGATGCGAACTTGGCACATGTTGTCTGGTGTGCCATTCGCCATATGAACCCACAGCGGGTACTCGAGACCGGGGTGGCTCGAGGAGTGACGAGCGCGCTTGCTCTGCGTGCCTTGTCGCAGTCCGACGGCGGCTTGGGCAGGCTCTGGAGCATAGATCTCCCCCCGATGATGCCCGGCTGGCATGAGCAGTCGAAGGTCTTGGTGGACGAGATCGATTGGCCGGACTGGACATACGTACGAGGCTCGAGCAGAAGGAGAATGACCTCAACCTGTGCGGCCATGAAGTCGATCGACATATTCATTCACGACAGTCTCCACACGCCTCAGACAATGAAATACGAGTTCGAGAAGGCGTGGCCACATATACGATCTGGCGGGCTGTTGATCTCGGACGACATAGGCGGCAACTCCTTCTTCGCTTCTTTCGTCAAGGCACAGCGCATCGAAAAATGGTTCTCCGCTCCCAAAGCTGGCAAAGAGGGCATGTTCGGGGTGGCAATCAAGGAGTAGGGGCTCGCCCCATTGTGGCTAGCCGTCGATGAGGTGTTCAGGGCCTGCAGGGCCCGAAGTCTTTCCCATTGCCAGGATCAGCATTTGGCTGCAGCCTTCGAACCATCAGAGATCCAGCGGTGCACTAATCCGTCAGGAGCTGTTTTCGCATGGCCGGGCTCGAGACACCGGAGATCCGGACGCGATCAAAGCGAAGAGGAACCGTTCATGAATCGATGTCTTGAGGACTAAATCGAGGTCTGCATGAGGACAATTCGGGAGCAATTCGGGGACAGATTGATCCTGGGTGAGCACTGATCGATGACTATTCGAGGACATGCTTCACCCCATCGGTGATCTGGCCGGATGCGACGAAAGTTTGACGATCTCGGTCAAGACACGTTGCGGTTCGTCTGCGAGACTCGCTGCGTTCCGTTGGGGCAGCTTTGCATCCGGGTCATGGCGAGCATCGATACCCAGTCAAGAGGGGCTCGCGGGCGGAACGAAGGACGATGAGAGCAGTAGACGACGAAAACCAACAGATGACGACAACAAACCCGTTCCGGAAGGGTCCGTCATGAGACACATCGCCTGGCACGTTCGTCGGAGTGGACACACAGCCAGGCCCAGAGCGCTCGTCGGTTATGTCGCTGCCGTCGCACTGGTCGCGGCGGGTCTGTCGATCGTCGGGTTCGCCGACCCCGCTGTTCTCAAGACATCGACGGCGTCGGGCTCCCTGGCGCCGTCATCCCCACCCATCACCGTCTGCGGCAACAACTTGCTTCTCACGGGGCCGTCGTCGGCACCAGAGGGCGCTGTCACCGTCCCGGCCGGCGACAACAGCGCGACGTTCTCGGCCACGCTCCCCGCCAGCACGACCTACTGGTTCGCACCTGGCACGCACACGCTGGGAACCGGTGAGTACAGCCAGGTCGACGCCGGTACCGATGACACGTTCATCGGCGGGCCGGGCGCCGTCGTCGACGGCCAGGACCAGAACGACTTCGCCTTCGCTGGCTCCGGCAACGATGTCACCATCGAGTACCTGACCATCGAGAACTTCACCGCTCCGCAGTCACAGGGTGTCGTCAACCAGAACCTGAGCAGCGGATGGGTGGTCGAGAACTCCACCGTCCAGGACAACCCCTACGGCGCCGGCGTGATGGTGGACACGAACGGCGTGCTCAACGACGACTGTCTGACCAAGAACGGCCAGTACGGCTTCCAGACCTACTCGGGTTCGGATTCCCAAAGCGTCAGCAACCTGACGATCACCAACAACGAGATCAGCTACAACGACACCCAGAACTACGACACCGACGGGACCGGGAGTTGCGGGTGCACCGGCGGAGCGAAGTTCTGGAACGCAATCGGGGCGACGGTCACCGGCAACTACGTTCACGACAACGAGTCGGTTGGCCTGTGGATGGACACCAACAACGTCGGCTTCAACGTGAGCGACAACTACTTCTCCCACAATTGGGACGTGGCGATCCAGTACGAGATCTCCTACAACGTCTCGATCACGAACAACACCTTCGTCGACAACGGATGGATCGCCGGGCCCAACAACCCTGGCACCGGCGCCATCGAGATCAACAACTCGGGAAGCGATGAGAGAGTGCCGGGTCCCTACAACACCCAGTCAGTCATCTCGGGCAACGTGCTCACGGACAACTGGGGTGGCATAGACCTCTACGAGGACGCGGACCGCTACTGCTCCACCAACTCGGACAACACCTCGTCGGACTACTGCACGCTGGTCGACCCGAGCACCTACACGGTGTCCTCCTGCACGGCACACGACGTTGCGGGGGCAACATCCAGCCAGAACCCCGACTACTACGACAACTGCCGGTGGAAGGACCAGAACATCTTGATCACCGACAACACGCTCAACATGACGCCGTCCAACATCGGCTCCACCGAGGCCTGCACGGCGGCCAACGGCTGCGGCTTTGTCGGGGTGTACTCCGAGTACGGCACCTACGCGCCTTATGACGGGTATGTCGTGCCATTGAGCCTGGTCAACGATCAGAACGTCGTCTTCAGTGACAACAGCTACAACGGCCCGTTCGTCTTTGACTCCATGCTCCAGGGCGACACCGTGAGCTGGGCGCAGTGGACCAACGGGTACACGGACCCGAACACGGGTGCCGCCATAAGGGGTCAGGACGCAGGATCGACGTACAACGGGAGCGTTGTCGCTCCGACGGTCAGTTCGACGACGCCGAACCCCGAGGGCTCCTCGCCCTCGTCGACCTCCCACGGCTACTGGCTCGTGGGATCCGACGGCGGGATCTTCACGTTCGGCGCGGCGCAGTTCTATGGCTCGACGGGCAGTCTCAAGCTCCAGCGGCCCGTCGTCGGCATCGTGTCGACCAAGGACGATGGTGGGTACTGGCTGGACGCCTCAGACGGCGGCGTCTTCAGCTTCGGCGACACCCGCTTCTACGGTTCGATCCCGGGCCTCGGACTCCACCCAGCCGGATCAGGCCTGCCCAACTCGCTCGACGCCCCGATCGTGGGGATGGTTCCCTCCGACGACAGCGACGGCTATTTCATGGTGGCGTCCGACGGCGGAGTCTTCGCCTTCGGTGACGCGCACTTCGCCGGGTCGTGTCCGGGAATCGGCGGCTGTTCTGGTGCGGCGGTCGCCGTCATGCCCGCCAGTGGCAATGGTTACTGGCTGGTGACCCAGACGGGGAACGTCTACAGCTTCGGGGATGCTTCCTATTACGGCGCCCCGGGGAATACTGGGTCCCCGGTGACCTCGGCAGTTCGGACACCCGATGGTGGTGGCTACTGGATCGTCACGGCAAACGGCATCGTCTACAAATACGGTGATGCACGGGACTACGGAGTTGCCCCAGGCGTCTTCGGAGGCTCGAATCCGGCGGCGGCGATCTTCACCACATCGGACGGTGATGGCTATTGGATCGCCTCGGCCAACGGGACGGTGGAGCAGTTCGGTGATGCACCCAACGACGGCGGCATGTCGGGTACCCGTCTCAACGGGTCGATTATCGCAGGCACTGGTTTCTAACCCGAGACGTGGGCGTCGGGTCGGGCCCCGACGAGACGAGCTCCTCGATGCGGGTGCCGGCGTGTCCGCCGAATAACGTTGCCCGCCGATGGGCCTTTGTCGGGCCCGGCCCGACCAGACCCGATCGAAAGGGGATCTCAAATGACCGACATCATGAAGGGTGTTCGCATCCTCGAGGTGGCAGAGCACGCTTTCGTTCCGACTGCCTCAGCCCTCTTGGCCGACTGGGGTGCCGAGGTGATCAAGGTCGAGCACGTCGAGCGCGGTGATGCAATGCGCGGCCTGATCTCCAGCGGCGTCATGGCCAGTATGGGCGGCGACGTCCACGTCCTCTTGGAGCACGCCAACCGCGGCAAGAAGAGCGTCGGCATCGATCTGACGACACCCCAGGGAGTCGAAGTCGTCTACAAACTTGCCGCTATGTGCGACGTGTTTCTCACCAACAAGCTCCCCGCTGTGCGCACGAAGCTGCACATCGAGGCCGATGACATTCGTGCCCACAACCCCAACATCATCTACGTCGCAGGCACCGGAGGCGGCGAACGGGGTCCCGACGCGGATAAGGGTGGTTACGACTTTCTCAGCTACTGGTGTCGGGCTGGCAGTGCCATGGGATGCACCCCGCGCGACGCAGAAAACTTGGTGGTACAGCCCGCGCCGGGGTACGGCGACTCCATCGGTGGCATGACGATCGCCGGAGGCATCATGGGTGCGCTGTTCCACCGTGAACGGACGGGCGAAGCCCTCACGGTCGACGTCTCGCTCCTCAGCGTCGGCCTTTGGGCCATGGGTCCGGCCTTGGCGCTCTCGCTCCAGCTGGGCATGCCCTGGCGCCCACCACCGGCCGGCTCGGGGAGTGGAGGCCCGTCCAACCCACTCGTCGGCACGTACCGGACCCAGGACGGGGGCTTCATCGCCGTGTCGTGCCTTCAGGGATTCCACTACTGGCCGGGTGCGTGCCGGGCGATCGGACGTGAGGACCTGCTCGCTGACGAGAGGTTCGCCTCACACGAGCTCCTGTCGTCCAATGCCGGCGCCGCCCGCGCCATCCTGGCCGAGGTTTTCGCCTCGGCCCCGCTGGCTGTCTGGCGCGAACGGCTGGCCACCTTCGACGGCCAATGGTCCGTGGCCCAGGACACGCTCGAGGCTGCGAACGATCCTCAGGTCGAGGCAAACGGTTACGTGCTCGAGACGGTCAATGCGGCCGGCGTCCCCTTCCGTCTCGTCACAGCTCCCGTGCAGTTCGGTGGGACTCCGGCGACCCCCAAGCGGGCGCCCGAGTTCAACGAGCACCGGGACGAGGTGCTGGCCAGCGTGGGGTACAGCACCGATTCCATCCTGGAGCTCGCCGTCGAGGGCGTCATCGCGTAATCGGAGTTGACCCAGGCGCCGGATCGGACGTCTACGGTGCCCCCGTGGAGTTCAGCAAGGAGCTGCACGACGACATCGCCGCCGGCGATATCACGGTGACCTTTCGGCTCTGGCGCCGCCCCCGCGTGAAGGTGGGCGGTCGGTATCGCGTCGGCCCCGTCGAAATCGAAGTCGACCGCATTGAGCTCATCCCCTTTGTCGCCATCACGGATGCGGACGTCCGCCGTGCTGGTGAGACCGACCGCGAATCGCTACGCAGACGCGCCGCCCACGCCGGACCCATTGGCGGCGAGACTCTCCTGTACCGGATTGCGTTCCACGTGATCGGGTAGTAGACGGAAACGGCCGGGGCCCTTGCCGACCCCAGTCGTACCACGACGAGGAGGACCACATGCTGCAACGTCCCATCGGTGACCGCACGGTGAGCGCCATCGGGCTGGGCGAGATGCCGCTGTCGATTGAGGGTCGCCCCGACCGCCGCCGGGCGATCGCCACCATCCACGCCTCTCTCGACGCCGGTGTGACGATCATCGACACGGCGGACGCGTACTCGTTGGGGGTGCACGAACACGGCCACGGTGAGGAATTGGTCGCCGAAGCTCTCGCCACCTACGGACGGCCCACCGGTGACGTGCTCGTGGCAACCAAAGGGGGGCATCGGCGGCCCGGCGACGGCAGCTGGACCGTGCACGGGGACCCCGCCTACATCAAGGAGGCCTGCGAGGCCTCACTCAAGCGGCTCGGCGCGGATGCGATCGGGCTCTACCAGTACCACCGGCCCGATCCTGCGGTCCCGTGGGCCGACTCGGTGGGCGCCCTGGCCGACCTGCTCGATCAAGGCAAGATCCTGATGGCCGGCGTGTCAAACGCCACGGTGGCGCAGATCGACGAGGCCCAACGGGTGCTAAGCGGCCGACTGGTCGGTGTGCAGAACGAGTTCTCGCCGCGCTTCCGCTCCTCGGAACGGGAGCTCGAGCACTGCGAGAGCCTCGGTATCTCGTTCATTCCCTGGAGCCCGCTCGGAGGTATCGGGAAGGCCGACCGGATCGAGGAGACGCATCCCGCCTTTGCCGAAGTGGCCGCCGAGGTGGGGGCCAGCCCACAACAGGTGACACTGGCCTGGATGCTGGCCAAGGGCTCGCGGGTCATCCCCATCCCCGGCAGCAGCCGACCGGAGACCGCCATCGCCTCGCCCGCCGCCGCCGACATCATCTTGACGCCCGAGCAGGTCGGCCGGCTCGACGCGCCCTGACCCGGGTCGCCGGTCTGTTCTCTGTTCTGCCCCGTGGAACAGAAGCGCGACTCTCCGTGTTGCACATGTGTCGAACATGCGGCCACCGGGGTCGCGGCCCGGGCCCGGAGTCCCGGCCCGAGTTCACGTTTGCCCGAGACGAGTGTGAGAAGAGAGTGAGACAGCAATGCCCGCAGTAACCGTCCCCGACAATCTGGCTCTCCCACGCGTCGTCGCACCGGCGGCACCGGCGGCGGTCCGCCCCGTCAAGACGATCACCGACGCCCCGTCGGGGTTCGAGGGCGAGGGGTTCCCGGTGCGGCGCGCCTTCGCCGGGGTCCCGATCTCCGATCTCGACCCGTTCATCCACATGGACCAGATGGGCGAGGTGGAGTACGCACCGGGCGAGCCCAAGGGAACGCCCTGGCACCCCCATCGAGGCTTCGAGACCGTCACCTACATGATCGACGGGACCTTTCAGCACCAAGACTCCATCGGCGGGGGCGGTCTCATCACCAACGGCTCGACGCAGTGGATGACGGCCGGATCGGGCATCCTGCACATCGAACGCCCACCCGAGCAGCTCATCGCCACCGGAGGCCTCTTCCACGGGATTCAACTATGGGTGAACCTGCCGGCGGCGGACAAGTGGATCGGTCCCCGCTACCAGGGCATCGAGGCGGACAACGTCCTCCTCCTGACCTCGCCCGACGGCGGCTCGCTCGTTCGGGTCATTGCCGGTGACCTGGCGGGCCACCGCGGCCCCGGAGCGACCCACACCCCGATCTCGCTCGTGCACGCGACCCTCGAACCGGGAGCCGAGCTCGTCCTCCCCTGGTCGCCCGAGTTCAACGCTCTCGTCTACGCGCTCAGCGGCAGCGGTCGCGCCGGGTCCGAGGCGCGGCCACTGCACACAGGCCAGCTCGCGGTGTTCGGCGCCGGGGACGCGCTGCGCCTCCGCGCCGACGCGGCCCAGGAGTCACGGCACCCCCACTTCGACGTGCTGGTCCTTGGAGGCCGACCCATCGGCGAGCCCGTCTACGCACACGGACCTTTCGTGATGAACACCCGGGCCGAGATCGTCCAGGCCTTCGAGGACTTCGAGGCCGGCAGGCTCGGCACGGTCCCGGCGGACCACATCGGAATCACGTGAGGTTGATACCGGGGAGCGAGGCCACGCGTGGCGCCACCTGGGGGACCGAGGACATCGGCGACCTGACCGGCCGGGTGGCGCTCGTGACCGGGGCTAACAGCGGCATCGGCTACGAGACCGCCAAGGCCCTGGCCGGCCACGGTGCGCACGTGATCCTCGCCTGCCGAAACGAGGAGAAGGCACGCCGGGCCCGCGACAAGCTGGAGAGCGAACTCGACCAATCGTCCCTCGAGCTCGTGGTCCTCGACCTCGCCGACCTCAACTCCGTGCACCATGCCGCTGATGTGGTGCTCCGGGATCACGCGCGCCTGGACGTTGTCGTGAACAATGCGGGCGTGATGGGAACGCCCTACCGCCTGACGGGCGACGGATTCGAGCTGCAGATGGCCACCAACCATCTGGGCCACTTCGCGCTGACCGGCTTGTTGCTGGACCGCATCGTCACGACGGAACGCTCCCGCATCGTCACCGTCAGCTCGCACATGCACCGCACCGGCCGGCTGCACCTCGACGACGTTGCCGGGACCACACCCCGCGACACCTGGATCGCCTACGGGACCTCCAAGCTGGCCAACCTGCTGTTCACCGCCGAGCTCAGCCGCCGCCTCGACGCCACGGGCCTGTCCTCGCTGGCCGTCGCCGCGCATCCGGGCTGGGCACGCAGCAACCTGGTCGCAAACGGCGCCTCGCTGAGCGACAGTCGCCTGCGGCGCAAGCTCGGGCGGGCCGCCGGAGCGACGCTCGGGCAGTCGGCGTCGGCGGGTGCCCTCCCGATCCTCTGCGCCGCGACCTCCTCGTCGGTCCGGTCCGGGGAGTACATCGGCCCGGCGCACCTGTTCGGTCTCTACGGCCCGCCCCGGATCGCCCGTGCGTCGGGACGCGCCCGCGACAGGGAAGCGATGGCCCGGCTGTGGCATGCCTCGGAGGAGCTGACTGGGGTGCGCTACTCGGTGCCCGCACCGGTCTGAACGCACCGACTGCAGGGCCACGGCGACGTGGGGCCCATGGCGCGGTGCGTCGGTTGCGCCCGCGCACGGCGGAGGAAGGCTGCGTGCGCGGGCACGCGGTCCGGTCGGAGCACGCGGCCGAGGGGGACGATCACGACTCCGCGTGCGCCGGCGCGGCGGAGGGCGGCGGCCGCGCTCTGGGCGCGAGCCCCACTGACATAGGTGTCGTCGAGGAGGACGGCGCGACGTCCGCGAACGGCCCCTCGGGCCGCCGTGGGGACCTCGAAGGCGCCTGCGTCCGGCCGCATGTGGGCCACGGGGGCCCGGGTGCGGATGAGGAGGCCGGGCGACCAGCAGGCGGCGGGAAGGCGGGTCCGGACGGTGCCGGCCAGTCCTTCCAACCCCTCGAGCGGCGCCCCATGGGGTCGGGCCGTCGAGGGCACGGGGAGCGCGAGCTCGAGCGGACCGCCCGCGGCGGCGGTGACGCAGGGGGCGTGATCGGCCAGGAAGTCGTCGAACAGCTGGCGGACCATCGGCGCGAAGCGGTGACGGGCCTCGGCGACGGGCGCCTCCTTGTACCCCATCAGGACCGCGTAGAGGGGGCTGGGCAGCGGGCACAGGCGCGCCGGGAGCACCGGCGCCAGCGGGAGGTCCAGACGGAGGCGCACCCAGCGGCAGGCGAAGCACACCCGCCGTGCCGGCAGAGACGGACCGCAGCAGACGAGGCACACCCCGGGGCCGCCGGCTGGGACCCGGTGAAGGTCAGGTGGAGGAAGCGGGGCTCGGGTCGGGGTCCGGTCGATGCAAGAGAAAGGTCCCGGTAGCCCGGCTGACCAACACGCCGTCTTCGCTACGCACACTGGCTTCGCCGTAGGCGACCTGCTTTGCCATCCGCACGACCTCGCCGCGGAGCGCGAACCGATCGCCCTCCATGGCGGGGCGCATGCACTCTGTCTTCAACTCGAGCGTGCTCCGGGTGCGGGCCCTACCCGGGAGGGCGGCGTTGATGGCGAAGTTCATGCAGGCATCGAGCAGGAGAGAGTGGACGCCCGCCTGGGTGACGCCGTGCGGGTTACAGGCCATCGCGGTGGGCATGAAGGTCCCGGCGACCCAACCCAGATCCTCCCCGTCGACGCCGTAGTCCGTGAACTCGGCGCCCACGACGGCGATGATCGGCATTCCTCCGTCGCCCAGCCAGCGGTCCATGTCCTTGCGGGTGCGGCTCATCGTGGGCAGACCATATCGGGCCGGCACCGAGGTCCCGTGGCCTCTCGCCCGGCGGCTGGTTTCGGGTGGCGGATAGGATGTTGTGCGATCTGAACCGGTGGGGCGCCGATCGGCCCGCCGGATTGGGAGGAGACACCATGACCACCGCAGTGATCGTCGACGCCGTCCGGACTCCCGGCGGGAAACGCAACGGCAAGCTCCGCAACTGGCACGCCGTCGACCTGGCCTCCGAGGCCCTCAAGGCAGTGGCCGAGCGCAACCAGCTGGACCCTGCCCAGGTCGACGACGTCATCATGGGCTGCGTCATGCAGGTCGCCGAGCAGTCGCTCAACATCGGCCGCAACGCCGTGCTCGCAGCGGGTTGGCCCGAGTCCGTGCCCGGCACCACCATTGACCGCCAGTGCGGGTCCTCCCAACAGGCGCTGCACTTCGCCGCCCAGGGCGTCATGGCCGGGGCCTATGACATCGCTGTCGCCGCCGGCGTGGAGTCGATGACGAGGACGCCCATGGGCTCCTCGGTCGTGCGCGAACTCGGGTATCCCTTCGGACCCCGTATGATGCAGCGATACACCGAGACCGGGCTCCCGGGCCAGGGCATCGGCGCCGAGATGATCGCCGACCAGTGGGGCATCTCGCGGGAGGAGCTCGACGCCTTCTCGGCGCAGAGCCATCAGCGGGCCGCCCGAGCGACAGCCGAGGGCCGCTTCGAGAACGAGATCGTTCCGGTCGCCGTCCGTGACGACGACGGCAAGGACACCGAGGAGATGTTCTCGACGGACGAGGGCATACGACCGGATTCAACCGTCGAGACGCTGGCCAAGCTCAAGCCCGCCTTCAAGGAGGACGGGAAGGTCACGGCCGGGAACTCCTCGCAGATCACCGACGGCGCCTCGGCCGTGCTCATCATGAGCGAGGAGAAGGCGAACGCCCTCGGGCTACGGCCACGGGCCCGCTTTCACGCCTTCGCGCTGGCCGGTGTCGACCCGGTGACGATGCTCACCGGGCCCATCCCGGCGACGACCACCGTCCTGGAGCGGGCCAAGCTCACGCTGGACGACATCGACGCGGTGGAGATCAACGAGGCCTTCGCCTCCGTCGTGCTGGCGTGGGAGAAGGAGCACCACCCCAACATGGAGGTCGTCAACCCCAATGGCGGCGCGATCGCCCTCGGGCACCCTCTGGGTGCGTCCGGCGGCAAGCTGATGGCAACGCTCCTCAACGAACTGGAGCGCACGGGTGGTCGCTATGGGTTGCTCACCATGTGCGAGGGCGGTGGGCTGGCCAACGCCACCATCATCGAGCGTCTGGGCTGAGACCCGCTGGCCGGTCCGGGGCACCCTGGGACCCGGGAAGGCTGACCTGTACAGAGCTGTATGTGCAGCCTTCTAAAATCGTGCCGGTTAGGGGGCGGATCCACGAGCTTCTGTAACACTCTCGCTGTTACAGAAGGATACATATGCACATGACGAGGCGGGTCGAAGGGGTGAGACGGCCGTTGCTAGTGGTAGCGCGTGGCCATGAGGAACCCGGCGAAGATCATCACCAGCCCGATGACAAGCCCCCAGGGCGAGCCGTGCCCGAGTCCCGGAAGGTGCGCCAGGTAATTGACGGTGATCACGGCCACGCCACCGATGAGCAACACGAGGATGAGCGCTCCGAACCAACCCGGGCTGTGTCGCACGCTCTTCGGAATCGGCGCGGTGTAGCGGCCACTCTCTTCGGGCGTCTTGTACCGGCCGACCTTGGACGCTCGGCCCGACGCGGACTTTCCCTTACGCGAGGCGCCGCCGGGGCCTTTGGTACTGGTTGCCACGGAGTCAGAGGTTAGCCACCGGCGGCGGGGGGCTCGGGGCAGGCGGGTACGATCGTCAGCCCATGGGACCGCGGGTGCTCGTCGTCGACAACTACGACTCTTTCGTCTACAACCTGGTCCAGGAGCTGGGCGAGCTCGGTGCCCAACCGGTGGTGTTCCGGAATGACGCTATCGACGTGGAGGGCATCCGGGCCGAACGGCCGGACGCCGTGTTGATCTCTCCCGGTCCGGGAAGGCCCGAGGACGGCGGAGTGAGCCTGGCGGCCGTCCGGAGCCTGGCCGGGGAGATCCCCCTGCTCGGCGTCTGCCTCGGGCATCAGTGCATCGGTCAGGCCTACGGCGGGGAGATCGTGGCCGCCCCCCACCTGATGCACGGCAAGACCTCCGAGATCCACCACGACGGCCGGGGCCTCTTCGCCGGACTGCCGAACCCCTTCGTTGCCACGCGCTACCACTCGCTGGTCGTGCGCCCGGACTCGGTGCCCGCCGCCTTGGAGGTCACGGCCACTTCGACCGACGGCGTGGTCATGGGGCTGCGTCACCGTTCGCTGGCGGTCGAGGCGGTGCAGTTCCATCCCGAGTCGGTTCTCACCGGCTCGGGGCCGGCGCTGCTGGCCAACTTCCTCGGGCAGCTGGGCGTCGCGACAAAGGCCTGCGAGGGCAACCCCTCCGAGGGAGCCCCTCGTTAGTGGGTCGTGCCGGTGCTCGAAGTCGTCGAGGTGGTGGACGACGGGACTGTCGTGGTCGTGGTGGTGGTCGTGGTGGCGGTCGACTGACAGACCGAGATGTTCACCGTGCTGCCACTGGTGACCTGCGCGTTGGCAGCAGGGTTCTGGGCGTCGACGTTCCCCGGCATGGCCCCGCCAGCACAGGTCGTATCGAAGGTCGTGTTGGCGACCAGGCCCGCGCCGGTGATGGCCGACTGGGCCGCGCTCTCCGATTGCCCCACCACGCTCGGCACCGTGGCACAGCTGCCACTCGAGATGACGAGGTTGACCGACGTGTTGGGCGGGATGTCGGCGCCGGCAACGGGGTTCTGGGCCGACACCAGCCCCGACGAGAACTGGCTGGAGCACGCGCTGGACTGGCTGCCCACGTTCAGTCCGGCCTGGCTCAACGTTGCACCGGCCGACGCGGGTGTCTGGCCGAGCACGCTCGGCACCTTCACCGAGGTCTGGGTTCCCGACACGGTGAGCACGACGGGCACGTTCACCTTGACCTTGGAACCCCCGGCCGGATCCTGATTGAGCACCGTCCCGATGGGACTTTGGCTCGTCACGTAGTGGACCGGCCCGAGGGTGAGGCCCGCGGCCTGAATGAGCTGCGTCGCCTGCGTGAGCTGCTTGCCCGTCACGGTCGGGACGGCGACGATCGGGACGTTCGGGCCCGAACTGACGACGAGATTCACGGCGGAATTCTTGGACACCGAGGCACCCGCGGCGGGGTTCGTCGAGAGCACGACCCCCTTGGCCTGCGAGTTGGTCTCGAGCTTCGTGGTGCCGACCTTCAGGTTGTCGTTTTGCAAGGTCTGCATAGCTGCGGCCTGCGGGACCCCCACCACGTTGGGCACGGTCACGTTGCCACCCAGAACGGAGCGCAGGAGAAAGAAGGTGATGACGCCGAGGGCCACGAGCAGCACGATGAGAAGGACGATGAGCCGGCGCGTACGTTTCTTGCGTTCGAGTTCCTCGCGGTCGGGGGACCCGCCGGCGCCGGCGGGGACGGCCAGGGTCCGGCCAGTCGCCGTGGGGACAGCCTGGGTGGCCCCGACCGCAGACATCATGGAGGTCACCCCTGGGTCGGCCGCCTCCACGGGTCGCCCGTCGGCGAATCGGAGAAGGTCCGCTCTGAGCTCTTCGGCCGACCCGTACCTGTCGTCGGGGTTCTTGCACATCGCCTTCATCACGATGGCCTCGAGCGCGACCGGCACCGCCGGGTTGATCTCGCGCGGCAGAACAGGGGCGTCTCGCACGTGCTTCGAGGCCACGGCCACCGGCGAGTCACCGGTGAAGGGAGGTCGGCCGACCGCCATCTCGTAGAGCACGACGCCGAGGGAGTAGATGTCGCTGCGGGCGTCGACCCCTTTCCCCTCGGCCTGCTCGGGAGAGAAGTAGGCCGCCGTACCCATGACCGCGCCGGTCTGGGTCAGGCTCTCCTCCGTGTTGACCGCACGGGCGATGCCGAAGTCGGTCACCTTCACGTCCCCGTCGGGCGTGATCAAGACGTTGCCAGGCTTCACATCGCGGTGCACCACCCCGTGCCGGTGCGCGAAGGCCAGCGCGGCGGCAACCCCGGCACCGATCGTGGCGATCTGGATAGGCGGCAGGCGCTGCGGGTCGCGCAGGACGGCGGAGAGGGGTCGACCTTCGACGTACTCCATGACGATGAAATAGGAGCCGTCGTCCTCGCCCCAGTCGAAGACGGGGACGATGTTGGGATGGGAGAGGTTGGCGGCAGCCTGAGCCTCCCTCCGAAAGCGCTCCACGAACGTGCGATCGATCGAGAGCTCGGGGAACAAGACTTTGAGGGCGACGGGCCTGTCGAGCTGGCGGTCCATGGCCCGATAGACCTGCGCCATGCCACCGCGGGCGATCAGGTGAGTTAGCTCGTACCGCCCCGAATAGATGCGCGGCTTGTCGACCGGTTGCATGGAGCCCTGAGCCTACGCTGGGAGCCTTCGGCGCCGGGAAAAGCACGCGCCGGTCATGGGGCTGCCGTCGGGGCGGTCGTGGTCGTGGCCGAGGACCCAGAAGTGGGCGTCGTGGAGGCCACAGCCGGGTGTGGTGTCGTCGTCGTCGTCGCCGTGGTGGTGGTGACGACGATCATGTCGACGTAGCGCTTCGCCGCGTCCAACGAGGACTCCTGGACGCCTGACTTCACCGGCGTCACCGCGTTGGGATCGATCTGGCTCACGGTGTAGCCGGTCCGGTCCACGATCGTGGGATGGAACCAGAGGACACCGCCCTGCTGGCCCTGCTTCACCACGACCTGGTTGCCTTGGACCGTCACGACCCAGTTGTCGTAGGCGTACCAGCGCAAGACGAAGTACGCCGCGACCGGCACCGCAGCCACCAGCAGGACGAAGCCGATGACTCGAAACGTGATGCGGCGGGGGATCCCCAGACGCCGGCGCCGTGCGGCCCTGTTCTCCTTCTCGGGGACCCGTTCCACCGGGGGCGGGGGCACCCGCGTCGTGGAGCGGGCGACCGGCACGGAGGCCGCCGTGCCCAAGAGGAACTCGTCGCTGCGCGGCCCGGAGTCGGCGAGCGTCGTGGTCTCGTCACCGAAGCTCAGCCGGGCCCCCGGAGCCAGGGTGTCGTCCTCGCGGACGCCGGGCCGAGCGGTCGTGGCCGCCGCGGGGGCCAATGACCCGGTCGCCGGCACCGCGGGCGAGCCAGTGGCGACGTCCTCGGCCGACACCGCCTGCGGAGCCGAGAGCGCGCCGGTCGCAGCGGACACGGCGGCGGCGCCGAGGGCGAGCGGGGTGACCTTGGAAGCGGTGGCGCTGCCCTCCTCCCCCACTTGCACGTCGACGATGACCACGGTGATGTTGTCGGCGCCACCGTGCTCGTTGGCCACGTCGACCAGTCGTTGGGCCGCATCTTGGGGGTCTGCCACCGTCCGCAGAACGGAGGCCATCTCCTCCGTCTCCACCTCATTGGACAGCCCGTCGGAGCAGAGGAGCACCCGGTCTCCGGCGCGCAGCTCGAGCTCCCACATGTCTGTCTCTACTTCCGAGGACACACCGAGGGCCCGGGTGAGGATGTGTCGCTGGGGGTGGACAGCCGCCTCTGCCTCGGTCATTTCGCCGTGACGCATCCGCTCCTCGGCCAGGCTGTGATCGTCGGAGACCTGAATCAGGTCCCCGTCGGAGAAGACGTAGGCCCGTGAGTCGCCGACGTTGGCCAGGGCGAGCGTGTCACGGCCCTCGGTGCCGCCCACCAGCGCCAGGGCGGTCAGGGTGGTCCCCATCCCGCGCAGGTCGGCGTTGGCCTGGCTCTCGTGCCAGACGGCGGTGTTGGCCTCCGAGACCGCTTCACGAAGACCGGCGACCGTCGGCGCCCGCTCGAAGGCCTGCTCCAGCGTGGCCACTGCGACCCGCGCCGCCACTTCCCCGCCCACGTGCCCGCCCATGCCGTCGGCCACCGCGTACAGATTCGGACGCTCGAGCGGCATGTCCTGGTTGACAGTGCGAACACGCCCGACGTCGGTGGCCGAGCCTGACCGCAGCACGGTCACCGCGAGACCTCGAAGACGGTTGAACCGATCTGGAGCAAGTCGCCCTTGCTGAGGCGCACCGCCTGCTTGATCTGTTCGGAGTTCACGAACGTCCCGTTGGTCGAGCCGAGATCCTCGACCCATACCTGCTCGTTGTGACGGAAGAGGCGGGCGTGGAGGGTCGAGGTGTAGATGTCCTCTGGCATGGCGACACCACAGCCCGGAGAGCGCCCGACGGTCAGCTCGTCGTCCAGGTCGTACGTGCGGCCGGCCTGCGCCGCCGGCTGGACCACCTTGAGGTACAGCTGCCGGCGACGGGTCTCACGGGGGCGAACGGGTGGCCGGGCGGCCGTCCGTTCCTGACGGCGCTCCTGACGTCGCACCGAGCGGGACTTGCGGACGGTGGCCGGGCTCATCTCGACCCATACGGCGCGGAGCACTCGCAGGAAGAAGAGGAAGATCAACGCGATGACCCCCCACTGCATGATGCGGAGGACCGCGTTGAGATTCTGCGTGGCGACCAGGACCGCCACCGGATCCGGTGCCGTCACGACATTTCAAAGATGAGTTTCGTCGACCCCACGCTCACCTCGTCGCCACTGGCGAGGAGGTGTTCGCGGACCGGGGTCCCGTTGACCCTGGTGCCGTTGGTTGAGCCCAGATCGGTGACGAACACACCGTCACCCTTTCGCCGGAGCTCGGCGTGGCGCCGGCTCACGTTGGAGTCCGGCAGGACGACGTCGCACTCGGGGAGCCGGCCGATGACCAGGGCCTCCGAGCCCACGGTCACCCGCCTGCCGTCGGGCAGGACGAGCTCGGCCAGGAATCCCCCGTCCTCGCTCTCATGCACGTCGGCCGTGACGGTGAAACGCCCCGGCTTGAGGTTGGATCCCTCAAAGACCTCCACCTCGACCGGACCCACGAACGAATATCCCTCGATCCGGGCGTGCTCCCGAGCAGCGTCGGAGAGCTCGCGGGACAGCGCGTCGATGAAGTTCGAGAAGCGACTGACGTCGGCTGGCGACAAAGTGACGGCGAAGGCATTGGGTGCAATGAGGCCGCGCACGCCCACGCGCCGGTGTAGGTCCATCTCGCGTGTCAACCTCCGGCCGATTTCGACCGGCTGGAGGTTGCTTCGAAACGGCTTGGCCAACGTTCCCTCCACCAGACGCTCGAGTCGCTCCTCAAACTGCTGGAGTCCCATGGTCTCCCAGAGATTACCGGTCCGGTGCGCTCAGCAGGGATTCGGCAGCCGTCTGACCTGGTCACCTCTCCTCTCGCTGGGGATCGGGGCCCGAACCAGATGTCCTGCCCAGCGACTACTCTTGTCCGGTCACCCGGGCGAGTGGCGGAATTGGCAGACGCGCAGGATTCAGGTTCCTGTGTCCGAAAGGATGTGGGGGTTCAAGTCCCCCCTCGCCCACGCACGCAGCGCACGCACGCACGCAGAGGGGGGTCACGACGGAACCCGCGCCCTCCGAGCGACAGAATCCCGGCGGCGCTGGCTCCGGGGGCGCTCTTGGCGGAAGCCCGGCCCGAGTCAGGCCGGAGCTCGAGGAGGCGGGCGCTGGCCAGGAGCGAACAGGTGTTCGGACACCCGCCAGGGTGGCTGAGCACGGCCATCGGAGTCTTTGGGTTCCCGAGTCGCTAGCGCCAGCTTGTGCCGCTCTCGTGTAATGGGCTCCTGCGTCTCTCTCCCGGCCAAGAGGGGTCACCTGCGGTGGCTCTCCCTCGGTGCCTGGCGAGCGGCTTCCCGCTCAGCACCCGCGCGGTACCTCGGTTTCTTCGACCCGGCCGGTCATCCGTCTTACCCGTCGACTCAGCTCCCCACGGAGCAACCACCCGCCCTGGTCCGGACGACCCGCCCTCGCGGCCTCGGACAGGGGCGGGCGTGGCCGGCGTCCTTCGGAGGCTTCCCAGACGGTTCGAATAAGGGCCTACGACCCTCCCCCCCGTTGCTTCGGGCGCGAACAAGGGAGGAAGAGATTCGCGATGTCACACTCCACCGAAGCGACCCAGCCCGCCAAATCCCCCTCGGCTGGACCGTCGGTTCCCGACGACCCGAACGGAGCGCGCCGCCGGCCACGACGGCATTAGTTCCGTTGGATCCTGGGGGCAGTCGCCCTGCGGGTTCTGGCCGGAGCCGGCTTGTTCGCGTAACGCTGGTTCCACAGCGGGGCGCAGGCGCTGCCCACCAGCGTGGCCATCGAGCGTTTCCGCCACGAGGCCGGGTCCGATCCCGGTGGCGCAGGCCCCGCGCCCGGCGTCTACTCCTATCAGGGCTCTGGCACCGAGACGATCTCGGTCCCGCCCAAGTCGCAGTCCGAGGGCCCCGGTATCCCCGGCACCGTTCGGACTGCGCGGCGGATGTTTCGAGTTCCGGCTCGACTACTCAGACCGCCACTGGCAGAGCTGGGACTACTGCGTGCGTTCGGGCTCGCTCGAGAGCCCTTCACGGGCCAGCCTACGTCTGGGACTTCGTGGCGTTCGACGTGGACGACACGTCCACCTTCCGCTGTAGCCCCCGCAATCGTCACGATCCCGGCGGACATCGTGCGGGCAGCCCGGGGGGTCGTTGCCTGCACAGGCAGCAACAACCACCTCGCCATCGGACCCGTCTTCATGCGGGGCGCCTCCACCGTGGTCGGACCCACCAGCGTCAAGGTCGCCGGCCAGGCGGTTGCCACTGTCCAGATCGACGAACAGGTCACATTCTCGGGGGGTCAGCGTCCGCTTCAACTCGGCGACCACGTGGTTCTCCGCCGCCACTGGTCTCCCGCTGCGCGGGACCTGGCACACCGTCGTCTCCACGCCCTCGCCGGTCGGACACTCGACACTTGACGCACATGGGGACTTCACGCTGACTTCACCGACGCCCAGCGTTAGGGTGCGCGTCGGGCCTGGTCATCGGCCTGATCAGAGACGATAGAGCTTGGCTGCGTTCTCTCCGAGGATCTTGCGCTGCACGGACGGGGCGAGGGTCGACATCTTGTCGGCCACCGTGTCGAGCGGTTTGGGGTAGAGACAGGTGGGGTGAGGGAAGTCGGTCTCGAACAGCACGCTGTCCTCGCCGACCGATGCGATGAGGGCGGGCACGTTGTTCTTCTCGAACCAGAACGTGGCGTAGAGGTTCCGCCTGAAGTACTCCGAGGGAAGCATCGACATGTGCGCCAGTTGTCTCGGCGCGTTCTCGGACATCTCGTAGTCGAGGGCCTCGAGGATGAAGGGGATCCAGCCGACCCCGCTCTCCACCGACACCATCTTCAGTCCTGGGTGGCGGTCGAGCATGCCGCTCAAGATGATGTTCGTCACCACGCGGGCATTGCCGATGAACAGCAGCGTCCCGCCGATGGCCAGCTTGGTGTCGTCGTCCTGCGACTCCCACGGGTAGGTGCCGAAGTAGGTCATGGTGGTCAGGCTGGCGCCGATGTGAAAGTGCACCGGCAACCGCAGATCGGCGCAGACCTCCCACAAGGGGTCCCAGGCCCGGTTGGCCAGATCGGGGCCACCCACGTCCTGGGGGTCCGAGGTGATGTTGACGCCGCGCAGGTCCAGCGCCGCCACCCGCTTGGCCTCGACCACACAGGCGTCCACGTCCCAGGCCGGCAGCACCGGCATGGGAAGCAGCCGCCGGCCCGAGTCGGCCTGCACCTCTGCCATGGCGTCGTTGTAGATCTGCACGCAAAGGAGGCGGAGCTCCGGGTCCTTCACCACGTCGGAGATCCCCTGCCCGCCGAGCCCGATGGAGTTGGGAAAGCAGACCTGGGCCCAGATGCCCGAATCGTCCATGACCTCGATGCGCGCCTTGGGGTCGTACGCGCCCCTGTGGATCCGTTCGATGGTCCACTCGTAGAGTGCCTCGAGCGCCCGACCTTTTCCGCCCTCACGGTCGATGACCCCGCCGCCGCCGGCGAAGCCGAGCTCGGCGCCGTCGACCACCCACATCGGGCGCCCCTCGATCTCCTGGACGTGGGGCACCCGCTCGGCGTACCTGGCCGGAGCGCGGCTGGTCCACAGGTCGTGGGCTTCGGTCAGGTGCGTGTCCGCATCGATCACCCTCAGCCCCTCAAGTGCAAGAGCCATGGTCCCTCCCAGCTCAGCGACGATGACCACCCTACGACGTGGGATACGGCCCCGCCCACGGCACGGACGATGGGGCGCCCGTCGCGCGCCCTCAGCCACGGAGGACCTCCGGTCGGGAACGCTCGCCTCTCGCGTCCGAGCGATCCCCCTCACTCCGGCGGACCGCCGACTCAGCCCACCGGCACCGCTTCCTCGCTCAGCTTGGCCAGCTCCTCGGAGACCATGCGATCGTGCTCCTCGAGGTCGCGCCGGGCCGCCCGCGGGCTCCAGCGGCCCCGCATGGTGAAGATGAGCACGGCGAAGACCAGCCTGGCCGATGAGGCAGACCGTCCACCACCGCTTCCACTCACCGGGCGAGGTCTTCTGGGCCGGCACCAGCTTCTGCTCGGCCACGAGGAGGCTGGCCAGGTTCTGCGAGTGCACGCCCACCTTGGAGGCGATCTCGGCCTGGCTCACCGGGCTGGCCCTTCTGAATGGCCAGGGCCAGCGGGTTGTAGGCGAGCAGCCCCTGCACCTGGGGGTTGGACAGGCCGCCGGCGGCCGCCAACGCCTTCAGAGGTTGTGGGTCGAGTTGCACGCGCTCAGGATGGTGGCCAGGGTCTCGGGCCCGGCCTCCTTGGTGGCCTGCAGGCCGGTGATCACCGACTGGGCGCCGGCTTCGCGGCGCAGGCCGGCGGCGAGGCCGACGGGGCGTAGGGCTCGGCGGCCTGGATCGCCTGCAGCGCGGTGGCCGCGGCCTGGTTGTCGACCAGCACCGTCGACGTCGTGATCACGTAGGGCAGCACGAGGAAGGAGAGCGCGACCGTGATGCGCAGGATCCAGCCCCAGACGGCCAGCCCCGACGCGGTGAGGGCCGGGTTGTGCGACTCGACCTGCTCGGTGTAGTTGGCCATCCACGGCGCGTAGGCGAACGCGATCGACACCGCCAGCAGCACGATCACGAGGACGTTCGAGTAGTAGCCGGTGTGGGGATGGTCCGTCTGCCGATGAGGAAGCCCATCATGACCATGGCGCAGATCGCCCCGACGAGCATGAAGGGCTTGCGCACCCGCGCCCAGTCGGAGAGGAGGCCCGCCAGGACGAGCCCGCCGGAGAGGAACGCGGCGTAGCCAGACGTTGATCCCGTTGGCCTGCGGAGTGGACGCGGTTGAACGTGACCACCCAGTAGATGGTGAGCACGCTCACCGAGGCGTAATAGAAGAGCAGGAACACCGAGATGGCGACGGAGGAGGAGATCAGGTCGAGCTTCATCATGGAGCGGATCGGGTGCGCTGGTCGCCTTCTGGACGTCGATGCCCTTGGCGCGCGCCTCGACGAGGGCGCGCTCACGCTCGGTGACCATGAGCTGGTCGCGCAGCTGCGGCGAGAGCTCGCGCAGGAAGAGGAACGCGATCACGACCACGCCCAGGCAGACGAGGCCGGAGATGATGAACTGGTCCTGCCAGGGCCCGAGGTGCGGCAAGCGTGTGCGTGGCCACCAGGCTGGCGGCCAGGGCGCCCATGGTGGGGCCGAGCGCCCAGAACCCCATGGCCACGCCGCGGCCCATCTGGGGCGAGAAGTCACGCATCAGCGCCGGCGTCGAGACGAGGATGACACCCTCGACGAACCCGATCACGCAGTAGCGACGCGGAGAACCAGAACTTGTCACTGATGTGGGGGATGGCGAACAGCTGGATGAGCGCCACGACCAGGGTCCCGTAGATGGTGAGGTTGGCCCGGCCGATCTTGTCGGAGAGGCCGCCGATGAACGCGCTGAAGGCGCCGATCGCGTTCGACACGACCAGCAGGTACAAGAAGTACTGGAACGACATGTGGTAGTAGGGCAGCAACAGCGGGGTGACCGCCCCCTCCACGTAGTAGAGGTAATAGAGCATGATCGTCGTGAGCACGACGATCGCCAGGTACCCCAGCCTGGGCACGGTGTCCGGGTAGCGGTACAGCTGGCGCCTGCCGAACGCGTTGGCCAGGCCGCCTCGTGCAGGGACCGGTGCCGCCACCGCTGTCGTGGTCATGTCCCATCCCCTTTCCGGCTTCACGTTCGCCCATGCCCCCACGGTCCCCCCCGGGAACGTGCCACGGCTTCGGGCTCACCCCGATGCTAGGGCCACCCTCGAGTGGCCTGAAGGGCCCAAAGCCACATTCTGCGGGGCCACCCCTCGGCGGCACCTCGAGGTCGAGGGCGTGGCGGTCGCGGCAACCCGCCCGAAGAGGGGACTTCTGGCTCTATGGTCCCTCTCGGGCAGCGCGCAGAATCGCTCCCAAGGGGGTCTGCGATGGCCGAGACCAACACGACGAGCGGCGCGGACACGGTGAGCGGTGCCGACACGATGAGCGGCTCCGACGCCCTGTTATGGACTATCAGCGCCGACCCGGTCATGCGCCCGACCATCGTCGCCCTCGTGGTCCTGGACCGGACCCCGGACTGGGCCGAAGTCCGGAGCCGGATCGCCCTTCTGACCGAGACGGTGCCTCGTCTTCGCTCGCGGGCGGTGAACCGGGCACCGGGACGCGGGCGGCCACAGTTCGTGCCGGACGATGCCTTCGAGCTGGCCACCCACCTGCGGCGGATGCGCCTGCCCGAGCACGGGACGCGGCGCGACGTCCTCGACCTGGCACAGACGATGGCGACGAGCGGGTTCGACCCCGCGCTCCCCTTATGGGAGGCCGTCCTCGTCGAAGGCGTGGAAGGCGTGGAAGGCGACGGTGCCGTCCTCGTGCTGAAGGTCCACCACTCGCTCATCGACGGGGTGGGCGGGCTCGCGGTCCTGGCCCACCTTTTCGACACCGCCGGTGCAACCCGGCAGCCGACGGCGCTGCCGGCAGAGCGACCCGCTCGCCCGCAGCCGCAGCGGCTGGGGGACCTGCCTGGTGCGGTCCGTCTCGTCGACGGCGCCATGGACGCGGTCATGCACCCGTTCCGCACGTGCGGTCGCGTGACCGACCTGGGTGCCTCGGTCGCCCGGCTCATGGCACCGGCGGGAAAGCCGATCTCCCCGATCATGACCGGCCGCAGCTTCCGGCGCCACGCCGAGGTCCTCGACCTCGATCTCCCGACGATCAAGCGTGCCGCGACGGCATGGGGCGGCACCGTGAACGATGTCTTCGTTGCGTCCGTCGTGCGCGGCCTGATCCTGTATCACGATCAGCACGGCGTGGTGTCCAGGGGCTTCCGAGCCCTCATGCCGGTCAACGTCCGCGACAAGGACAAAGGGGGCGCCGTGGGGAACCACTTCGTTCCCGCCCGGTTCGTCATTCCCGCCCATGCCGACGTCGCCGACTGCGTGGCCGAGGTCAGGCGGACCGCCGACGAGTGGAAGAACGCCCCGGGACTCGGGATCAGTGACGTGCTCGCCACCGGTTTGAGCGCGCTGCCCGGCCCGGTCGCCCGGAGCCTGTGGGGGTCGATGCTCTTGGGGAACGACTTCTGCGTCACCAACATCCCCGGTCCCCCCTTCCCGGTCACCCTGGCGGGCGCTCGGGTGGAGGGCATTTACGCCGTATCACCGCCGTCCGGGGCCGCCTTCAACGTGTCGCTGATCTCTTCGGCGGACCGGGCTTGCGTCACCATCACCGCTGACGTTGCCGCCGTGCCCGACAGTCCGAAGCTCGCCGGCTGCATCGAGGACGGGTTTGCCGAGGTCTGCTCGGCGCGCCCGCCGGGGGGTCACCATGACGGTGGGTAACGTCCTGACTTCGCTCGACGCGTCGTTCTTGTACATGGAATCCCCGCAGACGCCCATGCACATGGGATCCATCGGTATCTTCGAGGGCGCCCCGCTGCACGACGGGCGCGGCTCTCTGCGGCTCCTGGACGTCCGGGCGGAAGTGGAGAGCCGGCTGCACCTGGTCCCCAAGCTGCGCCAGCGTGTTCGCCTCCCCCTGCTCGGCGAGCCGGCCCCGGTGTGGGTCGACGACCCCGAATTCGACATTGCCAACCACGTGCACCAGGCGGCGCTACCGGAGCCGGGGGACGAGGCCCAGCTCCTGGCCTTCTGCGCCGAGCGGATGTCCTTTCCCCTCGATCGCAGCCAACCCCTGTGGGACATGTGGTTGATCGACGGCCTCCAGGGCGGTCGCGTCGCGCTGTTCGAGATGCTCCACCACGCCATGGCCGACGGCCTCGCCGGCGTCGAACTGGCGACGGTCCTGCTCGACCTCGAACCCCATTCGCCGGTCCCACACACCTCCGATGGCTGGGAACCAGTCCCTGGCCCGCCCAGGCTGACCGTGGCCGAGGCCGGGCTGGAGCGCCTCGGTCGGCAGGCGTGGGGGGTCCTGGCGGACGGGTGGAGCGCCCTCCGTCATCCGTCTCGGGCCGGCCACGTCATCACCCACTACTCCTCGGCGTTCGCCAGTCTGCTCGCCGAGCCCGTGGCCACGCCCGCCTGCTCGCTTAATACCCGCGTCGGCTTCGACCGCCGAGCCGTCATCGTGCGTCAGCCCCTGGATGGCCTGCACCGGGCAGAGCGCCACTTCGGCGTGACATTGAACGATCTGCTGCTCACGGCCATCGGCGGCGGCGTGCACGACCTCCTGTCGGCGCGGGCAGAGGTGACGGAGGGCCGCAACGTGGCGGTCCTCGTTCCCGTCGGATCGGACCACCACGACCACGGGCTCGGCAACGAGGTCTCGGCGATGGTGGTGCACGTGCCGATCGACGCTGCGCCGGCGGCGCGGCGGCTACGCGTGGTGGCGGATGCAGAGCGGTCCGCCAAGACCCACGACCAGGCGCTGGCCACGCACCTCCTGCTGTCGGCGCTCGACACATGGCCACCCGTGGCCCTCTCGGCCGCCGGCCATCTCGTGCACCACCAGCCGCTGGTCAATCTCGTCGTGACGAACGTACCGGGCCCCAGCGTCCCCCTCTACGTGCTCGGGGCCCGCATGATCGAGGCAATCCCGCTGGTCCCGCTCGGGGGCAACCTGAGCGTGGGCGTGGCTGCCCTGTCCTACAACGGCCAGCTCTCCGTCGGCATCCTGGCCGATCCCGTCGCCTGCCCCGACGTTGAGGTGCTCAGCGAGGGGATCGGGCGCTGCTTCGGCGAGCTCGTGGCGCAGGCCGGGTGGGCACCTCCAGGCAAGCAGGCGCGGGGGCTGTCCGCCTAGGTCGAGGATGGCGCCGCTGGTGGGCCCTGATCGACCACGGCGATCGGTACGTGCCAGGTGAGCCGCGTGCCTCCCTCCCGTGACGTGCCGACGTCGACACTGCCGCCCAGGCGCTCGGCGCGCTGGCGCATGTTGCGCAGGCCGAGCCCCGCCGACGATCCCGCGCTCATCCCCTGACCGTCGTCGGCCACCACGAGGCGCACCTCGTCACCCACCGCGACCGTGATCACCACCTGGGAGGCACGGGCGTGCTTGCCCACGTTGGTCAGCGCCTCGCGCAGGACGGCGAGCAGGTCCTCGGCCAACATCCCGGTCACGACGGCGTCGACCGGGCCGCTGAACGAGAGCTGCGGATGGATGCCGAGCACCGGCCGCAGCTCGTGCACGAGGTCGAGGATCTTGGGGTGCAGGCCCTCCTTGCTGATCGTGAGCTCGATGTCGAAGATCGCCTTGCGGAGCTGACGGATCGTGTCGTCGATCTTGTCAATGGCCTCCCCGATCCGCATGACGGCCTCGGGCCGCTCCACCAGGCGAGCCGTACCCTGCAGCGACAGCCCGATGGCGAAGAGGCGTTGGATCACCGAGTCATGGAGGTCCCGGGCGATCCGGTCCCGGTCCTCGGTCAGTGCGCGGTCTCGCACCAGGCCGTGGAGGCGTGCGTTCTCGATGGCGATCCCGGCCGCCATGGCGAGAGCGAGGACCAGCTCCTCGTCGTCCTCGGAGAACTCGGCCGCCGTCTTCTTGTTCGTCAGGTAGAGGTTCCCGTAGACCTCGCCGTGGACCCTGATCGGGACGCCCAGGAACGACGTCATGGTGGGGTGGTGTGCCGGGGTACCGAAGCTGTCAGGGCTGTCGGCGGTGTTGGGCAGGCGGAGCGGCTTGTCGTCCGCGATCAGCGTGCCCAGCACACCCCGCCCGGTGGGCCGGGGGCCGATGGCCTGCTCCTCCTCGCTACTGAGTCCCACCGTGACGAACTGGTCCAGGGCGCGCCCGTCCTCGGTCAGGACGCCCAACGCCCCGTACTGCGCGTCGACGAGGTCACACCCCTCCTCGATGATCCGTCGGAGCACGACCGGCAGGTGGAGCTCCGCATCGAGGATCAGGATCGCCTGCACCAGGCGGCGCAGCCGGACGGGATCGTCGATACGGTCGAGTGGCTGCACGGCCTGCCAGGATAGAGGCGGGCGGGCGCACCGGGACGCTGGACACGGGGGTTGTCGGCTGTACTGGCCCTGGTGGTTCCCGTGGCATCATTGGGCACGTGGCGATTCGTGTGTTCGTCCTCGACGATCATGAACTGGTCCGGACGGGCCTGCGCACCCTCCTCGAGGCCGAGAGCGACATGGATGTCGTGGGCGAGGCCGGCACGGCGGAGGAAGGCCTGAAGCTCATCCGCGACCTCGAGCCGGACGTGGCGATACTCGACGTCCGCCTCCCCGACGGGAACGGGATCGAGGTGTGCCGTGAGATCCAGTCGGTGGCGCCCCAGGTCCGCTGCCTGATGCTGACGTCCTATTCGGACGACGACGCGCTGTTCTCGTCCATCATGGCCGGCGCCTCGGGCTACGTCCTCAAAGAGGTCGGAAGCGGCGACCTGCTCGGCGACATCAGGCGGGTCAGCCAGGGCATGTCCCTGTTGGATCCGGTGCTGACCCAGGAGTTGTTCGACCGTTTGCGCAAGGACCAGGAGGCGGAGTCGCGGCTGACCGTGCTCACCCCCCAGGAGCGCAAGGTCCTGGAACTGATTGCGCTCGGGCAGTCCAACCGTCAGATCGCCGAGCAGCTCTTCCTGGCCGAGGCAACGGTGAAGAACTACGTGTCGAGCCTTCTCTCGAAGCTGGGTATGCGCCGGCGCACCGAGGCGGCCGTCTACGCCGCCGTCCTCGCCGAGCGCAAGGCCACCAATCCCAACTCCAACCCCCGGCCCTGAGCGTCCGCTCCCCGGCCCAGAGCAGTCGGACCCGGCCCTATCCCGTGCTTAGGCGACCTTGACCCGCCGGTGGTCGTCAAGCGTGCGGAAGTCGACACCCGCCCCACGCAGCAGGTCTTCCAGACGCTCACGCTCTGCCAACGGGTTGGCAAACCGGCTGGGTTCGGTTTCGATGCCCATGGCCGTGCAGAGCCGGAGCAGCATGCGGTCGTGGTCGAGCTCCAGAGCCAGGTCCTCGGCCATCAGGTGCCCAGCGCCCATGTTGTGTCCATTCAGGCGCCGCCGGCACTGCAACAAGATGACGACGAGCTCGTCACGCGAAGGTGGAAGTGGTAACGGGTCAATGTCGGCACACAGACCAGAGAGCAGTTCGCTGTACATCGACATCACAACATAATTTTCGCTGGAATTGGGCGAACCCAATAGGGCCGATACTCCTGTTTTCAATAGGGCCAATACTCCTATCGTGCTCGAAGGCCTCCGAACATTCGTTCGGGCCGGTGTTGCCAGCGCCCCTCCGGGTCGACGAGCAGGGGCCCGCCACGTCTCACGCGCTGCCTCCGACCTCCCCTGGTGTCACGGGAGTTGCACGGGTCGGGCGACGAGGAATCGACGCAAGGTTGTCGTCCCGGCGCGGAAGGTACAGTGCGTGCGTTCGCGAGGCTCACCCCAGCCAGGTCGAGTTACGGGAAGCGGGGTCATGAGATCCAGACACGTAGCGCAGACCTGCGGCGTGATCCCGGGGTGCGGCGCCGTGCTCGCCGCGGCCCGACACGACCTCGAGATTCCCGCCACTCTCCCCCCGAGGGTGCGCCTCGATCCCAGGGTGGAGCCGCTGCGCAGGGCGATGGCTCCCGCGTCCGCCGTCGCGGGACAGGGCCGCTAGGAGGGGGTGCACATGGGTTTGGTCCTGGCCTTCCTTGCAGGCTACGTCATCGGTGCCCGCGACGGCAGTGACGCGCTCGACGAGGTGATCGACGCAGCCAAAGCTGTCGCGGCATCACAGGAATTCGAAGACCTCGTCCGTGCGCTGCGTGCCCACGCCGGCCATCTGCTTCAGGAGGTGGGGCGGAGGATCGATCCCGCCTCGGGCGAGCAGATGTCGATGACCACGATCCTCGGGCGGGCCCGGGACATCGTCCAGCGCGGCGCTACAGGGAGCGGATTCTGAGGTAGCGGGCGACGTCGGGAACCGACCGTACCGCCAGCGCGGTGACCCCGACGATGAGAATCCAGCGGATCACCCGCAGCACGACGCACCCATCGGTGAGACCCTCAGCGCTTGCTCACACGGGTCGACCGGTCGGCCCGGGCCAAGACGTCCTCGGCGGACTCGGAGTCCTCGGCGATCGCAACCCCCAGCGAGGCGTGGAGTCGGATCGCCTGGCCCCCCACGATCACCGGCTCGTCGAGGGTGTGCTGGAGACGGCGCAGCAGGGGGCCCACCGCCTGCTCGGCGTTGACCGTCACGACCACGACGAGCTCGCTTCCTCCGACACGCCCGGTGGTGTCCTCGGAGCGCAACACAGAGGTGAGGCGGCGCGACACCTCGCACAGGACCGTGTTCCCCGTCGTGTACCCGAGGTCGAGATTGATCTCGGCCAGGTTGTCGAGACCGATGTGGCACACGACCACCTCACCGCCATGGCGCCGGCGGCGCACCAGCGCCTGCGTCAGGCGGTCGAGGAGGAGCAGTTGGTTCGCCAGCCCGGTGTGGGGATCGGCCATTGAGAGCTGCCACAGCTGGTCGTATTTGCCCGCCCGTGGCGAGGCGCTCGTGGGCGGCGCGTCGGTGCCGATGGAACTGAACTCCTGCAACATCGACTCGACGCTGCCCGCGTTCCCGCCACGTGACGCTGCCGTGCCCGACCGACCCCCTTTGGTCTCCTCGTCGGCCCGCGCGTTGTCGCCACCCTCAAGGTCCTCGCCAAGCTTCCTCTTGGCCCAATGCACGCTGCCCCCCTCCACTGCCGACCCTTCAGTCATAACCAACTCCCGCTGACCGAACCAGAGCCGGAAGTCATGACCGGCGTCGCTCCATGAAACGTCCTCGCACCCGAACCGTTGCCTCGCTGAGGCCACCATTCTACCTTCCGAGGCTCCAGACGGCGGATCCCCCAGACGTCGACGGGCGCACCCTGCGTGCCCATGACCAGGAAGGGAGCACCGGACGGGCGGCACCGCGCCGGGCCGCGCCCGACTGGCACCCCACACGACCTCGGCTGGGACGCGTCCACCACCCTCCCGGTTGCAATCGCGTTGCGGCGGCTGGGCCGTCCCGAGGCACGAGAGACGGTCGGGTGAGCGTTCGACATCGCCGCGATAGCCTCGGCACGAAGGCCAACGCGGGCGTTGGGTAGCGCGCCGGCCATCGCCCGCCGCCGCCGTGTGCGGGCACACATGATCGCCACGACGAACGGGTCCGGAGATTCAGCCATCACTCCTGCCGCGATGACGACCGCACCTGACACCGGCTTCGGCACGGCCGCCCACCGATGAGCGCACCACCACCCGCGATGATCGTCGACCCCCAGGGCCTCGAGGCCCTCCTTGCCGATGTCGTCGGCGAGGAGTACTACGCCTTCGACACCGAGTTTCACACCGAGCGGACGTATGTGCCCGATCTGGCGCTGATCCAGATCGCGTGGAAAGACCGGGTCGCCCTCGTGGATCCCCTCGCCGTCGACCCCGCCCCCCTCGCCGCCCTGTTCGCCGGGCCCGGCATCGCGGTGGCGCACGCGGCGTCCCAGGATCTCGATGTGCTCATGGCCGCATGCGGCACGGTCCCCGACACCGTCTTCGACACGCAGATCGTGGCCGGATTCTTGGGCATGTCGACCCCCTCCCTGTCGCGCCTCGTCGAGCGGATGCTCGACATCTCGCTGCCCAAGGCGGACCGGCTCTCGGACTGGCTCGTGAGGCCCATCTCGGCGCGGCAGATCACCTATGCCGTGAGCGACGTCGCCCACCTGCTGGAGCTGCGCACCGTGCTGACCGAGCGTCTGCGCGCCCTCGACCGGTTGGAGTGGGCCCTCAGCGAATGCGACGAGGTGCTGGGCGACCGCTCGCCGGCGCGCGTCCCCGAGGAGGCCTGGTGGCGCCTGGGGGACATCCGCGGCATGTCGCGCCGCTCGCGCGCCGTGGCACAGGAGGTCGCGGCGTGGCGTGAGCGCACTGCGGCCGAGACCAACCGGCCGCGGCGCATGGTGCTCTCGGATCTCGGTTTGCTGGCCATCTCGCAACGACCGCCCCGTAACGCGGAGGAGCTGCGGCGCACCCGCGGCGTGGACGGGCGGCACCTGGCGCAGGGGCGCGCCGCCGAGATCCTCCGTGCGATCCAGCACGGCGTCGACCTCCCCCCTGACCGGCTACGCATGCCCTCGGAAGGTAGGGACGCACCGGCGCCGCCAGCGGCCATCGCGGTGTGCTCGGGCGTGGTGCGCCAGATCGCCGACGACCTCGACTTCGATCAGGCGCTGCTGGCCACCCGCTCCGACATCGCAGAGCTGCTTTGCGGCGAGCCGAGCCGGCTCGACACCGGCTGGCGGCGGAGCATCGTCGGAGACCCGTTACGGCACCTCATCGCCGGAGATGTCTCGGCTGCCTTCGACCGGCACGGCCACATCGTGCTCGAACAGCGCTCCCGCCGCCTCGCCGCGCCCCCGGGCGCCGGGCGTGTACAGGGCGCCCCCGGAGTCAGTTGACGGACCGCTCGCGCCCGCTCCAGTAGGGCTGGCGCAGCTTGTACTTCTGCAGCTTCCCGGTGGCCGTGCGGTCGAGCGCGGAGCGCAGTTCCACGCTCGTCGGCGCCTTGAAATGGGCCAGCCGCTCCCGGCAGTGCGCGATGAGTTCGGCCTCGGTCACCGTTGCGTCCTCGCGCACCACGACCAGTGCCTTGATCGTCTCCCCCCACTTCTCGTCGGGCACACCGATCACCGCGACCTCGGCCACCGCCGCGTGCTGGTACAGGCAGTCCTCGACCTCGATCGACGAGACGTTCTCACCGCCGGTGATAATCACGTCTTTCTTGCGGTCCGAGATCACCAGGTACGCCCCGTCGAGATAACCACCGTCACCGGTGTGGAACCATCCGTCCGCGAGCGCCGCTGCCGTCTCCGCGGGCTGCTCCCAGTAGCCCGCGAAGACGTGGTTCGAACGCGCGAGCACCTCTCCCTCCTCGTCGAGAGCCATCTGCACGCCCATGGCCGGCACTCCGGCCCGGCCCAGCAGTTGCGAGCGGGGCCCGGGGTCCAGTTCGTCCCACTCCGAAGGCGCACGATTGATGGTGAGCAGCGGCGCCGTCTCGGTGAGCCCGTAGATCTGGATGAACTCCCATCCGAGCTCGGTCTCCACCCGCTCGATCGTCTTCGAGGGCGGAGGTGCCCCGGCCACCACCATGCGCACGGTGCCCCGACCGGGCACCGCCCGGCCCGCCGCCGCACGCTCCTCCGACGCGCTCAGAATGGCGGCCACGACCGCTGGTGCGCCGCACAGCAACGTCACGCCGTTGTGCTCGATGCGCGACAGGATGTCCTCGCCGTCCACCTTGCGCAGCACGATGTGGGTGCCACCCATGCCCGTCACCGCGTAAGGCATGCCCCAGCCGTTGCAGTGGAACATCGGCAAGGTGTGCAAGAGCACGTCACGGTCGCTGACACCCGTATGCCACCCGAACATTGCCGCGTTGAGCCAGCAGTTGCGATGCGTCAGCTGCACACCCTTCGGTCGCGCGGTGGTGCCCGACGTGTAGTTCACCGAGCAGGTTGCATCCTCGTCAGGCTCCCAGGCGCTCGGCATCGCCCGCCTCGACGCTGGCGCGAAGAGCGCCGCGTCGTCGGTCCCGTCCAGACAGAAGCGGTGACTCACTTTGATGGAGTCCACCTCGCCCGCAAGGTCAGGGTCGTACAGGAGGACGGAGGCCCCGGAGTGACCGACGATGTACGCGATCTCGTCGGTGGTCAGACGGAAGTTGATGGGCACCAGGATGCGGCCGAAGCCGCTCACCCCGAAGAACGCCGTCAGGAACCGGGCCGAATTGGGGCTGACGATGGCCACCCGCTCACCCTGGGCGACCCCAAGGTCGTCGAGCGTCACCGCCATGCCACGCGCCCTCGCCTCCAGCTCGTCGTAGGTCAGCACACCGAAGGAACCCGGTGCGGCGGGCTCGTCGACCACGGCGACTCGATGCCCGTAGACGAGGGTGGCCCGATCCAGGAAATCGGCCACCGTCAACGCGACCCGCATGCAACCCCCGATCTCTCGTCACGGCACCCCCGGGTGGTGACCCTAGTGGACGTCTTCCGGGGGTCTCGCCTCAGAAGTGCCCGAGCACCGGGTGCGGCTGGTAGGGCTTCTCGAGCACGGTGATCTCGTCCTCGGTCAGGGTGAGCTCTTCGGCGGCGAGCGCGTCCTTCAGGTGCTCCTCCTTCGTCGACCCCACGATGGGAGCCGACACCCCGGCCTTGGCGAGCAACCAGGCCAGGGCAATCTGTGGCGTGCGCACTCCGCGCCCCGCGGCCACCTCCGCCGCGGCATCGACGACGTCGAAGTCAGTCGGCTGGTCGTAGAGATAGTCGGTGAACGGATCTGTGCTCGAGCGCGTGGTCAGCCGGCCGCCCTCCCGCGTCCGGTTTCCGGCCAGGACGCCACGCGCCAACGGGCTCCATGGGATGCACCCCACTCCCTGGTCGAGGCAGAGCGGAATCATCTCGCGCTCCTCCTCTCGGTAAATGAGGTTGTAGTGGTTCTGCATGGACACGAACTTTGTCCAGCCATGCGCCTCGGCGGTGTGCTGCGCCTTGGAGAATTGCCAAGCGAACATGCTGCTCGCGCCGATGTAGCGCGCCTTGCCCGACCGGACGACGTCGTGCAGGGCACCCATGGTCTCTTCGATAGGCGTCCGGGGATCCCATCGATGGATCTGATACAGGTCGACGTAGTCCATCTTGAGGCGGCGCAGCGACGCGTCGATGCCCGACAGGATGTGCTTGCGTCCCAAACCACCGCCGTTCTCCCCGGGCGTCACCGGCATGAAGACCTTGGTGGCGATCACCGCCTCATCCCGGGTGAGGAACTTCGAGACCAACCTGCCGGTTGCCACCTCGCTGGCTCCCGCCGAATAGGTGTCGGCGGTGTCGAAGAAGGTGATGCCTGCCTCCACTGCGGCCCGGACAATCGGCTCGGCGGCGTCCTCGTCGATCACCCAAGCACGATCGCTCTCGTTGCCAAAACCCATCATGCCGAGGCAGATCCTCGACACGCGCAGACCCGACGTGCCCAGATTGGTGTAATTCATGGCTGACCTCGCTCATGCCGACCCACGACCCGGTCGACACCGGCATGCTTACCAGCCGCGACCGCCATTCGTGGAGCCGGACCACTGAGACCCGGCGCCGCCAGAGTCGGCGCCGGAGTTGTCACCTCGGGTGCCACCGTCACCGCGGCGGTCGCCCTGGCCGTTACCGCAGCCCTGGCCATTGCCCTGGCCGTAGCCCTGTCCGTAGCCCTGGCCGTTGCCCTGGCCGTTGCCGCTACCCCCCTGACTCGTACCCCCTCCGGGGGCTGCGCCCGTCGAGGTCGAGATGGTCGGGATGGTGGTCGTCGTCGTCGTGGTGGTCGTCGTGGGCGTCGTGGGCGTCGTGGGCGTCGTGGGCGTCGTGGGCGTCGTGGGCGTCGTGGGCGTCGTGGGCGTCGTGGGCGTCGTGGGCGTCGTCCCCGCTGGTGGGGCAGAACTTGTTCCCACCACCGTCAGTACGGCGGTCGGGTTCGCGCTCGCAGGCTTGGGCGTGACGGCGGCAACGGCGAAGACGGACGTTGACGACCCTCCAGACCCGCTGGACGACGACGTCCCCGTCAACCCGATGCCGGCGCTCCCGGAGGCACCGTTCACAGTGGATGCCCCCCGGCCCGCAGCGGCCGGCGTCGTCGTGTTGGGCGGGTCCAGGAAATTCGGCACGTTCGACGGGCCGGAGTTGGTGGGAGCGGGCGGCTGAGCACTGATCAGCGGTCGAACCACCGGACCCTTCCCGACGTTGAAACCCGTCACCGCCCACAGTGCGGCGGCCGCGACGGCAAAGGAGGCGACGACGCCGCGCCCGGCGAGGCTCGGCGTCGCGGCGACGGCCTTCGCCGCCACAGCAGCCGCTGCCGGTACCTTGGGCGATGAGTGGCCCAAGGTACGGGACGCGAAGACGTCTTCGAGGGTTGCATGATCCCCAACACGAGCCCGCTCGGGCCTCGACCCCTCCATGATCCTCCACTGAAGTCGCGCATCAAGAGGAGGACTTGCCGACCAGAGCCCATGGCCCCGGAATGTCGTAACCCCCTCTGCTTCAACCATATAGCGGCACAGGCAATGAGAGAACCACGTCTACCGAAACTGGTGGCTTTTTCTTCGAACGGTCCTTTGAAGTTCGAAAATCGAAGTCGAGCAAAGGGCCGAGCGCACCAATCCCGCGGGCGCCCGTGAACCCGGTGCTGCGTTGTGACGTCGTTGTCGAATTCGGCGTCTAAACGGGCTCGCTCACGGTGGCTGCGGCACCCTTGACGGGCCTGGTGAGCGGGCTGCGGCCGGGAAATGGCCCGAGTTGGGCTGTTGCCCTCCATCTTCTTTTCGTGGGGATGGCGAGGAGAGCGGCTCTCGAGCCCGCTCTATGCGACCGTGCGCCGACAAGCGAACGCTGAGGGTTCCACGCGCTGGCGGGCGGTCACCGAACAATTGTGATCCCCATGATTTGGTTGGCCCGTCAATTGTGATTCGCATGATTTGCCGGGACCGTCAATTGTGATTCGCATGACTTGATTGCCCTCGTCCCGGGAATCGAGCTACTCCCGTAACCGACGAAAATACCGGCTCAGGGTTTCTTCCTGCTGCTGGTACGACGATCCGATGCCGGACCCGTAGAGGGCAGTCGGCTCCTCGAGCATGCGCTCGAAGGTCAATTTGCAAACCGCTTGCCCGTTCTCGACCATGAAGGGAACGTCGTGGGCGCGCACCTCGAGTGCAGCGCGCGAACCCCGAAAACCGCCGCCGGGGTCGAACCCGAAGCCTGGGTCGAAGAATCCCGCGTAGTGAGTGCGGAGCTCGCCGCTCGTGGGGTCGTAGGCGGTCATCTCGGCCGCGAGGTTGGGCGGGATGCTCACGGCCTCGTGTGACATCAACAGGTAGAAGCGCTTCGGTGAGAGGGCGAGCCGGTCACCTTCCTCCCGGAAGACCGGATCCCAGAAGGGCACCGGGTCGACCTCACCGCCCGAGGTCAGGTCGAGGAGCGGCGCGCTGTCGCGCGTGCTGTAGCCCACCTTGCCCCGTTCGTCTCCGTGAAGGTCGAGTCCGAGAAAGAGCCCGTGCGACAACACGAGGTCGTCGACCGGTACGGGCTGTCCGCCCTTGAAGAGGATGGGCTCGGCGAGGTGAACCCGTCGGACTTCGTCGTCGGGGAGCCAAGGCCGCCCGATGGAGAGACGGAGCTGGTTGAGCGTCAAGTCCTCCTTCACACGGATCGCAAACGACAGCGGCACCACCTCGAGGTAGAGAGGGCCGTGGTAGCCCGGGGCGACCTCGTCGAACCGGTCGCTGTGATCCGTGATCACCCTCGTGAAGACGTCAATGCGGCCGGTCGAGCTCTTCGGGTTGGCCTTGCCGCGCAACCCTGCAGGGAGGTCGAGTCGTTCCTTCAACTCAATCAGGTAGGGGCAGCGAGCCTCGAGCATCGCACCCCCGCCGCGGAGGTCGATCTCGTCGAGGATGTAGTCCTTCAGCTTCCGCTCCACCGAGTCGTTTCCCGGGAGGAAGCTGCACCGGATGCGCAGTGCCCGTTCACCCAGGCGCAGGTCGAGGCTGGCGGGCTGGATATTGCCGTCGGGGATCTTGAAGCGCCCGGCATCGATGTACCCAGCGCGGATGGCCCGCTCGAGCAGCTGGCCGGGGAGCACCCCCTCGGAAGTCGGCTGGAGGTTCAGCACCTGTGGCGCCGCCCTGCGTCTGATGGTCTTGGCTCGGGCACCGACAGAGCAAAGCACGTGCCGCGTCACAACGGAAGGGGGGTCGGGGGACGGCGTCGGGCACAGGCTGTGGATGACTTGGGGACGAGTGGGGTCCACACGGGGGTTCCGCAGGAACAAGCGGTCATCCACAAGGGCCCCGAAAATCTCGCTGGGTGGCGCCACTCGCTCCGGCCGAGCAACGAGGATCACTCGGACCACCCCCGGGCTCGTAGGTACCGCCCCGACCGTGCTAGAGAGGGGGGGCGAGGGTCGGCTCGTTGTATCTCCACAGTGGAGAGGGAGTTGATCCGATGCCATCAGCTCGCGCGGATATGCCGAAGGGCGATCCCGGGGACGCCATCGAAGCCCTCCTGGTCCGGGATCGCCCAGTCCGCCTGGCCGACATCGACCAGGTCCTCGGTGAGTCCGCTGGGGTGGAAGACGCCCCAGAGGGCGCACCCGTCCGGACCTGGCGGGAGGAGCTCACGCTCGCCTTGGAGTCCCTGGCGTACGCCGGGGCGGTTCTCTCCACCGACGTCGCGATACTGCGCCATTGCCTGCGCGCGGGCTCCGACGACCAGTCCGTCGTGGCCGAACTCCCCGCCGTCATGGCGTCACAACCGTGGGGCGAGGGCTGGTCCTCACCCTGTGACACGCCGGACCGGGCGAGGATGGACCCGGACGTCTTCGTACGCTCGGACATGCTCATGTCGGCACACCAGGAGATGGCGCAGCTGGACCTGTCCGCACCAGAGCAGGTCGCCCGCCTGCTCGGCCTCCTCGAGGAGCAGCTGGGCGCTGTCACAGAGCGGCGCGGCGCCGTCGAGATCCGCCTGCAGCAGATCCGGTCCGCCATCATCGGTCAGTACCAGCGGGGCGCAGTCTCCACTCGCAACAGGCCGGCTTGAGCCGCAGGCCCCGGGAGGGCGGTTGGCGGCGGCGATAGGCTGACGGGTCGTCAGATTTTGGCTGCATGGCGCCCGGGCGCTGTGCACGCCCCCGGAGGTTCCATGCTCGACTACATCATCCGTTCCGGCACGCTCATCGACGGCACCGGGGAGGCCGGCCGCCAGGCCGACGTGGGCATCCGGGACGGGCGCATCGTCGCCATCGGACACATCGACGAGCCCGCCGCCGCCGAGTTCGATGCCAGCGGCCTCATGGTGGCCCCCGGAGTCATCGACCCCCATACGCACTACGACGCGCAGCTCTTCTGGGACCCGTTGGCCTCTCCGTCCAACGTGCACGGTGTGACGACGGTGATCGGAGGCAACTGCGGGTTCACCCTGGCGCCGATCAATGCGGACGATGCGGACTACATCCGCAGGATGATGGCCAAGGTCGAGGGCATGCCGCTGGCGGCTCTGGAGAACGGCGTTCCGTGGACCTGGTCCAGTTTCGCCGAATACCTCGACGCGCTCGACGGACGGTTGGGCGTCAACGCTGGGTTCTTGGTGGGGCACTGTGCGCTCCGGCGCAAGGTCATGGGCGCAGCACGCTCCGACGAGGTGGCCTCCGATGCCGAGATCGCCGCCATGCGCGCGCTGCTGGCCGAGTCGCTCGCGGCCGGAGGGCTGGGCTTCTCCTCGTCGCAGTCACGGACGCATTCAGACGGCGACGGCCGGCCCATCAGCTCACGCCATGCCGACCGACGCGAGATGCTCGCCTTCTGCGAGGAAGTCGCTGCCCACGAGGGCACGACCCTGGAGTACATCACCAACGGCTGCCTGGACTCGTTCAGTCCCGAGGAGGTGGATCTCATGACCACTATGAGCGTCACCGCAGCGCGGCCCCTCAATTGGAACGTGTTGACCGTCGACGGCCGCTCGGCCGAACGCATCGAGCATCAGCTGTCGGCCTCGTCGACTGCGGCCGCCGCGGGCGGGCGCATCGTCGCCTTGATCATGCCGACGTTGGTCCCCATGAACATGAGCTTCCGCACCCACTGCGCGCTCTTTCTGATTCCGGGATGGGGTGACGTGATGGGACTCCCCGAGGACGAGCGCATGAAGCAGCTGGCCGATCCCGCCGTCCGTGCCACGCTGGACGAGCGTGCGCGTAGCAAGGAGGCCGGGGTCTTCCGCGGGCTGTCGCACTGGGGTACCTACGTCATCGGCGACACCTATGCGCGGGCGAACGACGGGTGCGCTTTCCGCAGCGTGGCCGCGATCGCCGCCGAGCGCGGCACCGCGCCCTTCGACACTCTGCTCGACATCGTCCTGGCCGACGAGTTGCGCACCGTGCTGTGGCCAAACACCGACGATGGCGACGAAAGCACGTGGGCCATGCGTGCCGCGATCTGGAGCGACCCCCGCGCCATGGTCGGCGGCTCTGACGCCGGCGCACACCTCGACCGGATGTGTGGCTCGAATTACCCGACCGCCTTCCTGGGCGACTGCCTGCGCGGCCGAAAGCTGGTGCCGGTCGAGAAGGCCGTGCACATGATGACCGAGCAGCCAGCGCAGCTCTTCGGGCTGCGCGAGCGCGGCCTGGTCCGCGAGGGGTTCGCGGCCGACCTGTTCGTCTTCGACCCCGCCACGGTGGGCTCCGAACCCGCCCGCCTCGTGTACGACCTCCCCGGCGACACTCCCCGGCTCTTTGCGGGATCCCACGGCGTCGTGCGCGTGCTGGTCAACGGAGTGGAGACCGTGCGCGACGGCGTGGCCACCGGAGCCCTGCCGGGCGCGCTCCTTCGCTCCGGCCGCGACACGGCGTCGGTGATCCCGACTCCGGCCTGAGCCCGCGACCCCGGCGCCGCCGTCTAGCCTGCGTTCGGTGACGCCCGAACCGAACGAGCCGGTGCTCGCCGTCGACGAACCCCCGCCGGGCGGGCTCCCCGGAAGCCAAACGCCACCCCCCGAACCCGCACCCGGGTCCCCAACCACCCGGTGGATCCGGGAGGCCGTCATCGTCGTCGTCGTCGCAGTCCTGGTCGCGGTCCTTCTGCGCGCCTTCGTCGTCCAGACCTTCTACATCCCGTCGGGCTCGATGGAGCCGACGTTGCAAATCGGCGACCGCATCCTCGTCAACAAGCTGAGCTACGACCTCCACGGCGTCGACCGCGGGGACATCGTGGTCTTCTCGCGGCCGCCGGCGGAGAACTGCGGTGGCCCCGAAGTGAACGACCTGGTCAAACGCGTCATCGGCCTCCCCGGCGACGTGCTGTCGCTGTCCGATCATTACGTCTATGTCGACGGGAAGCGGCTCGATGAGACCTGGCTCCCGGCGTCGGAGCAGGGCGAGACGTTCCCAGGTCCGGGGTCGAACAGCTTCAATCTCGCGCACCCCTACCGTGTCCCGGCCAACGACTACTTCGTCATGGGCGACAACCGCACCGATTCGTGTGACAGTCGATACTGGGGTCCGATCAACAAGTCCCTGATCGTCGGCAAGGTCGAGGTGCGCGTTTGGCCCATCTCGTCCTTCCACATCTTCTGAGCCACGCCGCGGCCGTCCGGCGGGCGACTCCGCCTCAGTCCTCGTCTGCCGCCACCCTCGCCACCGCCGCGACCGTCTGCCCCTCGTCGAGGTTCATGACCCGGACGCCGGTGGCGTCGCGCCCCTGCGAAGCGATCTCCCGGGCCTGGGTCCGGATGACCACCCCACCCGAGGACACCAAGAGGATCTCCTCGTCCAGGGCGACCATGAACGCGCCGACCACGGTGCCGCGGCTGCCGGTCAGACGGATGCCGCGCACGCCCTGACCTCCGCGCGTTTGACGGTTGAAGCGCTCGAGCTTCGTCCGTTTGCCGTAACCGGCGTCGGTCACGATCAAGATGTCCGTGTCGTCCGCCGCCACGTCGCACGAGACGACGACGTCACCTTGGCGCAGACGGATGCCGCGCACGCCGGCGGCGTCCCGCCCCATCGCCCGCACATCCTCCTCGTTGAAGCGGATCGTCATGCCGTTGCGGGTGACCTCGAAGAGGTCGTCGTGGCCAGAGGTCGCGACCACCCGGACGAGCTCGTCGCCGTCGCGCAGGTTGATGGCGATGAACCCCTCGCGTCGCGACTTGTCGTACTCGCTCATCGCCGTCTTCTTCACCTGGCCCTGCGCGGTCGCGAAGACCAGGAACTGTTCGGGTGAGAACTCGCGGGTGGCGATGATGGCGGTGATCGACTCGCTGGGCGCCAGCGGCACCAAGTTCACGGCCGCGGTGCCGCGGGCGGTGCGGTCCTTCATCGGGATCTCGTGGCCGCGCAGCCGGTAGACCTTGCCCTGGTTGGAGAACAGCAGCAGGTGGGCGAGGGCGGACGAGTGGACGACCTGACTGACCAGGTCCTCCTCCTTCAGTCGGGCGCCCTGCACGCCCCGGCCGCCACGACCCTGCGTGCGGAAGGCAGCGGCAGCCACCGACTTGATGTAGCCCGCCCGGGTCATCGTGACGACGATCTCCTCGTCGTCGATGAGGTCCTCCACGCCCATCTCGCCGGGGTCGTGCGTGATGACGCTGCGGCGCTGGTTGTCGTACTTGTCCCGGATCGCCGTCATCTCGGTCTCGATGACGCCGCGCAGCTTGGCGTCGTCGGAGAGGATGGCCTCGAGCTCGGCGATGGTGGTGCGCAGCTGCTCCATCTCCTCCTCGAGCTCGCTGCGGCCCAGGCGGGTGAGCCGGCCCAGCGTCATATCGAGGATGTGCGTCGCCTGCACCTCGGTGAAGGAGAAGGGCTCGGCCATCAGGGCCGCGCGCGCCTCGGGGCGGTCGGCCGAAGCCCGGATGGTCGCAATGACGGCGTCGAGCATGTCGATGGCCCGCAGGAGGCCCTCGACGATGTGTGCCCGGTTGCGCGCCTTCTCCAGGCGGAACTCCGACCGGCGCCGGATCACCTCAATCTGGTGGTCGATGTAGTGCGAGAGCGCCTGGGCCAGGTTCAGCGTGCGCGGCACTCCGTCGACCAGAGCGAGAATGTTCACACCGAAGCTGGTCTGCAGCGGCGTCTGCTTGAAGAGGTTGTTCAGCACGACATTGGCGTTGGCATCACGCTTGAGCTCGATGACCAGGCGCGGCTCCTGGTTGGCCGACGCGTTGCGCAGCTCGCTGATGCCGTCGAGATCACCCGATCGGACGAGCTCGGTGATCTTCTGCTCGATGACCTCGACCGAGGTCTGGTACGGCAGCTCGCTGACCACGATGCGGTCGCCGACGCGGCCCTCCTCGATCTCGGCGACCGCCCGCATCTTGATGGAGCCGCGGCCGGTCCGGTACGCGTCGAGGATCCCCTGGCGCCCGAGGATCAGCGCGCCCGTCGGGAAGTCGGGGCCCTTGACGAACCCCATGAGGTCGTCGGGCGTGGCGTCGGGGTGGTGCATCAGGTGGATGGTGGCGTCGATCACCTCGCCCATATTGTGCGGCGGGATGTTGGTCGCCATGCCGACGGCGATCCCCTGCGACCCGTTGACGAGCAGGTTCGGGAACCGCGCCGGCAGCACGACCGGCTCCTGGGCCGAACCGTCGTAGTTGGGGACCAAATCGACGGTCTCCTCGTCGATGTCGGCCATCAGCTCGAGGGCGAGCGGCGCCAGCCGGCATTCGGTGTAGCGCATCGCCGCTGCGCCGTCGTCGGGGCCGCGGCCGCCGAAACTGCCGTGGCCGTCGATCAGCGGGTAGCGGAGCGAGAACTCCTGGACCATCCGGGCCAGCGCCTCGTAGATGGCCGAGTCGCCGTGCGGGTGGTACGTCCCCATGACCTCGCCCACGACCTTGGCGCACTTGCTGTGCGGCCGGTCGGGGCGCTGGCCGTTGTCGAACATCGAATAGAGGATCCGGCGGTGGACGGGCTTGAGGCCGTCGCGCACGTCAGGCAAGGCGCGGGCGACGATGACCGACATGGAGTACTCGAGGAACGAGCGCTCCATCTCCTCTTGGATCTCGATGGGTTCGATGGACCCACTGACGGGCTCGTCGCCCGGCGGCGGATTCTCGTTCCCGCCCCCCGAGCCCGCTCCCCCGCGACCCGAGCCGCGTGTGGACTGACGTGGCATGGCTTCCTTACTCCCCGTCCGTTCGCTCAGATGTCGAGGAAGCGGACGTCTTTGGCATTGGTCTGGATGAAGTGGCGCCGCAGCTCGACGTCTTCACCCATGAGGATGGAGCAGACCTCGTCCGCAGTGGCCGCCTGCTCCACGTTGATCTGGAGCAACGACCGCTTGACGGGGTCCATCGTCGTTTCGCGCAGCTCGGCGAAGTCCATCTCCCCGAGGCCTTTCAGCCGGTTGAAGTCGTGCTTGTGGTCCGGGTGCTCGGCCAGGAACGCGAGCCTGGCCGCTTCGTCCTTCAGGTAGATCTTCTCCTTGCCGACCAGCGTGGAGTACAGCGGCGGCTGCGCGACGTACACGAAGCCACCTTCGACGAGGGGTTTCATCTGACGGTAGAAGAAGGTCAGCAGCAAGGTGCGGATGTGGCTGCCGTCGACATCGGCGTCGGCCAGGATGATCACCTTGTGGTAGCGGATCCTGGCGACGTCGAACTCCTCGGCCAGTCCGGCGCCGATCGCGGAGATCAACGCCTGGATCTCTGCGTTCTTGAGCATCTTGTCGATCCTGGCGCGCTCGACGTTGAGGATCTTGCCCCGGATGGGGAGGATCGCCTGCGTGTGCGGGTTCCGCGCGTCCTTGGCCGAGCCACCGGCGGAGTTGCCCTCGACGATGAAGAGCTCGGACTCGCGCGGGTCACGCGACGAGCAGTCGGCCAACTTGCCCGGCAGGCCGGCGCCGTCGAGCGCCGACTTGCGGCGGGTGAGGTCGCGCGCGCCCTGCGCGGCAATGCGGGCGCGGGCGGCCTGCGTCGACTTCTGCACGATCTGGCTCGCCTCGCGAGGGTTCTCCTCCAACCACTCGGTGAGCTTTTGGTTCGTCGTCCGCTCCGTGAGCGATCGGATGGAGGTGTTGCCCAGCTTGGCCTTGGTCTGACCCTCGAACTGCGGGTCGCGCAAACGGACAGAGATGATGGCCGTCAGGCCTTCGCGAATGTCCTCGCCCTTGAGGTTCTCCTCCTTCTCCTTCAAGAGGTTGCGGGCGCGGGCGTAGCGGTTGACCACGTTCGTGAGCGACTTCGAGAACCCCTCGACGTGCATCCCGCCCTCGATGGTCGAGATGCCGTTGGCGAAGGAGTGGATGGACTCGTGGTACCCCGCGTTCCACTGCAGCGCTATCTCGACCTCCTGACCCTCTTCGGCCTGGTCGAACGCGGCCACCTTGCGGAACAGGGACTCCTTCGACGCGTTGAGGTGCTTGACGAAGTCGACGATGCCGCCGTTGTAGCGGTAGGTCGTCTTCGTCGCCGGGTCGGTGCGCTCGTCGACGAAGCGGATCTCGAGGCCCTTGTTCAAGAAGGCCATGATCTGCATCCGCTCGACGATCGTCTGCGCCCGGAACTCGGTCTCGTCGAAGACGGTGCCGTCGGGCCAGAAGGTGACGGTGGTGCCGGTTCGGGGCTCGCCCGTGGCGCGGTCCTTGGCCGACGGGCCGGTTGCAGCGACCTTGCGCTTGACCTTGCCGCCCTTCTCGAACTCGGCCTCCCAGTGTTGGCCGTCCCGGTCGACCTCGAGCAGCAGCCGCGTCGAGAGGGCGTTGACGACAGAGATCCCCACGCCGTGGAGGCCGCCGGAGACCTGGTATCCCTCGCCGCCGAACTTGCCGCCGGCGTGGAGCGTCGTCAGGACGATCTCGGCGGTCGAGACCTTGGGGTTTTTCTGGTGGGGACCCACGGGGATGCCCCGCCCGTCGTCGCTCACCCGGCACCCTCCGTCGGCGAGGAGGGTGACGTCGATCCGGGTGCAATACCCGGCCATGGCCTCGTCGACGGAGTTGTCGACGACCTCCCAGACAAGGTGGTGCAGACCGGTCGGACCGGTGGAGCCGATGTACATACCGGGCCGTTTGCGCACCGCCTCGAGCCCCTCGAGGATGGTGATATCGGCCTCGGTGTAGGAAGCAGCGGCTCCACCTGCTCTCTCGTCCATCTTTACTGCCACAGGCGCGCCCTTTCAGAACATCGGTCTTCGCGGTGCGTATCGAATCCCCGAAGGTGCTCTTCCGGCCTTTCGATGCGAACAAGGCATTCTACCCGACTGACGTGACAATTCGGCACTCTTGAACGGTCCGCGTGAAGTTCTTGCGCGCGCCGGTCAGGCGCGTTCGACGTGTACCTCCAAGCGCTCGACCGGGGTCTCCGCCGACGCCCTGACCCGGGCCAGGATCTGCCCCGATTCCATGCGGCACCGGGTGGCCCACGCCGGATGGTCAACGGCCACGACGAGGACGCGACCGTCGACGCGCAAGGGACGCACGTGCCGACCCAGCTCGGTGCCCACCACCTCCTCCCAACGGGAGAACACCACGTCCATCAGGGCAGGGGTCGGGGGCGCACCCATGCGGGCCAGCAGCCTGGGCATCGAGTCGCCGACCGGTCGGGGCCCCTGGTGGCGGGCGGCGCTCATCGCGCCAGGCTCTCGATGGGGAGCGTCCGGGCCACGACGATGCCCGCGGGTAACGGTGTGGCCGTCGTCAAGATGGACTGGCCGGTGGGCAGCTCTGCCACGAGAGCGCGGCTCCGTGCCGGGTCCAGCTCGGAGAACACGTCGTCCAGGAGCAGTGTCGGTACAAGGGATGTCCTGGCCCGGACCAGCTCGTGCACTCCGAGGCGCAGCGCCAGGGCGAGGCACCGCTGCTCCCCTTGCGAGGCGTGGGTCCGTGCCTCGCGCCCGTCGATCTGGAGCAAGAGGTCGTCACGGTGGGGCCCCACGGTGTTGACGCCCCGTCGCAGGTCATCTGCCCGGCTGGCGGTCGAGCGCGTCGAGCAGATCTCCCTCCCAGCTCCTGGTGTACTGCTGGCGCACCAGGACCCCATCGGGCGCTCCGGCCAGGCGGGCATAGACGGATCCGACCGGTTGCGCCAGGCCGGCCACCAGCCGCTCGCGCGCCGCCACGAGCACCTTGCCGGCGTCGGCCAGCCGCTGGTCCCACACATCGAGGGTGGTCGCGACATCTCCGTTGTTGCGCCCTCCCGCCTGACGCAACAAGGCCGCCCGTTGGCGCAGGACGCGGTCGGTCTCGTCCGCGGCGCGGGCTCCCTCGGAGTCGAGCACGCTCAGCGCGTCGTCCAGCAGGTCACGGCGGCCGCTGGGTCCCCCGCTGATGATGGCCAGGTCCTCGGGGCAGAAGATGGTGCAGGGCGCGGCCAGGCCCAGTTCCTTCCTGCCAGCCACGAACTTGCGATTCAGGCGGGTTCGGCTCCGCCCCGCCGGCCGGATCTCGGCTTCGACCAGCGTGGGGCTGTCGGCCGAATCGATGTCGGCCCGAATGATGGCACTCGGCGCGCCGGACCGCACCAGCGCCTCGGTCGGGGCGCCCCGAAAGGAGCGCCGGGTCCCCAGATAGGCGAGTGCTTCGAGCACGCTCGTCTTGCCCGTGCCGTTGGGTCCCGTGATGACGGTGGTTCCCTCCAGCTCGGGATCGACCTGGGCGGCGTGGAAAAGACGAAAGTCGGCCAGCTCGAGGTGCCGGACGCTCACCGCGACCAAAACCCCCTCAGGAGACTCGCACCGGCATCAGCAGGTAGCGAAAGTCGTCGGTCTCGGCGCCCCGCACGGTCGCGGCGCGCGAAGCGTCCGCGGTCTCGACGATCACCTCGTCGCCCGAAACCGCCTCGACACCGTCGATGAGGTACGACGGGTTGAACGCAATCACGAGGTCCTCGCCCGTGTAATCGCCGTCGACGGTCTCCGCGGCATCGCCGATGTCCTGGCTCTGCACGCTGAGATCCACGCCACCGGCCCGCATGGAGAGCCGGACCGGCGTGGTGTTGTCGCGAACGAGAAGCTGAACCCGGCGCAAAGCAGCAACGAAGGTTTCCTTCCCCAGATGGAGCCGGTTCGGATAGTGGTCCGGGATGAGTTGTTTGTAGTCGGGGTAGCGCCCCTCGAGCAGGCGGGTGCTGATCTGCACGTTGCCCTGCCAGAAGGTGATCTCGTTGCTGCTGGCGGCCACACGGACCTGGTTCTTCTCCGATCCATCCGAGACCGTTCCGCTCGGCAGGCGCTGGAGCTCCGAGAGGGCACGGGCCGGAACCAACAGATCTTCCTCGGCGAGGATGGTGCTCGCACCGGGGAGATCACGCATCGCCATGCGGTACGAGTCGGTGGCCACCATTCGCAACGACCCGTCCACACGCGACACCAGGACCCCGGTCAACAAGGGTCGGCCGTCGTCGTGCGAGGCTGCCCGCACCACCTGGCGGACCGCTTCACCGAAGGCCGTCTCGGACAATTGGGCCGTCGGCTCGCTCGTCTTGCCCACGGGCGGAAACTCCACCACCGGGTAGGTGTGCAGCTTGAACGTGGAACGGGCGGCCGTGATCGAGATCGAGTCGCCGTCGTCGGCGAAGGTCACTGCGCCTGGCTCGAGACGCCGCACGATGTCCGTGGACAGGCGCGCCGGAATGACACAACTCCCGTCGTCGATCCCGATCACCTCGTCGGTCACCTGAATCGTCAGGTCGAGGTCGGTACCGGTGACGCACAACGAATTCCCGGCACACGACAACAGCAGGCCCAAGAGGACGGGCGACGAGCCACCTCGGGCACCGACGGCACGGCTCGCAGTCGCCAGCATCTCCACGAGTGCGTCGCGCTCCGATCTGAACTTCACCGATGCCAGTCCTTTCGGGTTCCCCAGCCCTTCATCGCGAAGAGAGAGGTGTATGTGTCTTGTAAAGGTAGTAAGGGGTGTGGATTGTGGATGACATCGTCCTGGCCCTGTTCGGCCGGACCCCCATGATCCCCATCCCCGTGTGCGCCGGGACACCCTGGCCGGGCAAGTCTTGTCGGAGCGCTGCGGCGTTGGGGACAAGATCGCCCGTGGTCCCCAAGGTGGGCCCTGCCGGTCCACAGTCTTTGCGTCTGGCAAACCACAACTTGACAGACCGTGGGCCGGCGGGTCGTAGAGTCAGGCCGAGCCCGCACGGATCTTCTGGATCAGCTCGGTGACCTGCTCGTAGATCTGCCGGCGCTCCTGCATTTGGCCGGCGATCTTGTCGACGGCGTGGATGACCGTGGTGTGGTCGCGTTTGCCGAAGACCCGGCCGATCGCCGGATAGCTGTAGTCCGTGAGTTCCCTGGTCAGGTACATGGCGACCTGGCGCGCCGTCACGAGCGGGCGGGTCCGGCTCGGGCCACAAAGAGCCTCAACCGAGAAGCCGTAGCTCGCAGCCGTGGTCTCGAGGATCATCTGCGGTGAGATGCGGCGCGGCTCGCCGGCCAGGACCAGGTCGGAGAGGACCTGCTCGGCCTGGCCGAGGGAGATGGGCTGACCGTTGAGCTTCGCGAAGGCACAGATGCGGGTGAGGGCGCCCTCGAGTTCCCGGATGTTGTCCTTGACGTGCGAAGCGATGAACTCGAGGACATCGTCGGGGACCTCCTGGTGCTCACTCAGGGACTTGGAGCGCAAGATCGCCAGGCGTGTCTCGAGGTCAGGAGGGTCGATCTCGGTGATGAGGCCGGACAAGAACCGGCTGCGCAGCCTGTCCTCGAGCGTCTCGATCGACTTGGGGGGCCGGTCCGAGGTCAGGACGATCTGCTTCGAGGCACCCTTGAGGTCGTTGTAGGTGTGAAAAAACTCTTCTTGGAGGCCCTCTTTGCGTTCCATGAACTGGACGTCGTCGATCAAGAGGACGTCGCAATCGCGATAACGACGCTTGAAGGCCAGGGTGGTCGAGGTGCGCAGGGAGTCGACGAAGTCGTTCATGAACGTCTCGGTCGTGACGTAGAGGACCTTGCGGCGGGAGTAGTTCTCGGTGACGTAGTTCCCGATGGCGTGGAGAAGGTGGGTCTTGCCAAGCCCTGAGTCCCCGTAGATGAAAAGGGGGTTGTAGGAGCGCCCGGGCGTCTCGGCCACGGCCTGGGCGGCCGCATGAGCCAGACGGTTCGAGGAGGCGGCCACGAAGGTCTCGAAGGTGAATTTCGAATCCAATTGGACCGCCGGCGACTCCCGACCCACGCGGGTGACCTGGACGGGCTCAGGGTGAGACTCGGGTTCGGGTTCGGGAGGCAGGACCAAGATCTGCTCGGGTGCGGCTTGCGTCGCCACGGCGCCGCGTTCTTGGACCTCGAGCCGTCCCCGGACCGGGACCCCCACCTCATTGGCCAGGGTGTCCTCGATCATGGGGAGGTAGCGCGACTCCACCCGTTCGCGGATGAGTCCGTTCGGCACCGACAGGACGAACACGCCGTCGGTGTAGCCCACGGGCTCGATGCCCGAGAGCCAGAGCTGCCACGTGCTCTCCGAGACCTGGTCGCGCAACGACCCGGTGCACCTCGTCCAAAGATCTCCAGCCTGGGTCACTGGTACGGCCGAACGCCCCTTCTCCCGCCTCGGCGTCCAGCCTCTTGTTCGGAACGATCCTCGGTGCGGGTAATTCGACGAACGTACACCGTGACGGCCGGTGCGACTAGAGCCGATCCCCAAATCGCGCCTAACATGGGAGGACTCGCCGCCGCCGGCCGGGTTCGACTCGAAGGCCGAGGCATGAACCCTGCGACGACCGGCTCCGGATGCCGCTCCACGTCGCGAAAGGCTGAATTGAAGTGAAGCGCACTTACCAACCCAACACCCGGAAGCGGGCTCGGACCCACGGGTTCCGCAAGCGCATGTCCACGCGCGCCGGGCGGGCCATCCTGAAGTCGCGGCGGCTCAAGGGGCGCCACCGTCTCACCGTCTGAAGGCGTCGCATGCCTGCTCGGACGGTTGGACGAATCACCAGCCGCGCTGCCTTCGCGGAGCTGCAACGATCGCGCGCCCGGGGTACCTGCGGGCCGGTCAAGGCAGCCTTCGTTCCGGTCGACGAGAGTGCTCCCGGCGTGTTTCCGCAGGTAGGATATGCAATTGGCCGGCGGTGCGGCGGCGCGGTCATACGGAACTCGCTGCGGCGGCACGCCCGCGCGGTGGTCCGGTCGGAGGCCCACCGCCTGCCCCGAGGGTCGTACCTGGTCCGGCTCGAACCCGGAGCCGCGGAGCTGGCCCCGGCCGAGTTCCGGGCCGACGTGATCGGTGCCCTGGCTCGAGCGGGGCGCAAGGCGGTGCAGGCATGAGCAGCCCGGTTGTCCCCCTGAGCCGACCGGTCCGCGTGGCCGTGGCCCTGCTCACGGCCTATCAGGGCGCCGCATCGGGCCGCGTGTCCCCCTGCCGCTTCTACCCGAGCTGCTCCAACTATGCCGTTGAAGCCTTCACCAGCCACGGGTTCTGGCGGGGCCTTGCCCTGACCGGGCGCCGCCTCCTCCGCTGCCGGCCCTTCGGCCCCCACGGCGTGGACCTGGTCCCCCTGCGGGTGCACACCCATGAGGGCGGCCGGCGGTGCTGAGCCATCCGCTCCTGGCGGAGAATTCCCTGTTCAAGCTGATAGGCGAGATCTTCCACCCGCTCTTCGAGCTCTTCGGGCTCATCCTGGCCGGCCTGTACGCCATCTGGCCCAACTACGGCTTTGCCATCACGGGTCTGACGATCATCATCATGCTGGCGCTCACCCCGGTGACGGTGAAGAGCACCAAGTCGATGCTGGCCATGCAGCGCCTCCAGCCCGAGATGAAGAAGCTCCAGGCCAAGTACAAGGGCCCGGAGAACCGGGAGGCGCTCAACCAGGAAATGATGCGTCTCTACAAGGACAACGGGACCAGTCCCTTCGGGGCCTGTCTCCCCAGCCTCCTGCAGATGCCCTTCCTGATCGTCCTCTACACGCTGATCCGGGGCCTCTCAAATACCGTCGCCCGTGGAGCGAGCTATGTCAACGCCGCCGGGCAGACGGCTGTCTGCCATGCCAAAACATGCGGGGCACCAAGATACATCCCCATCAATTCCCAAATGCATCAGGCCCTTGTGTTGTCGAAAGGCCAAATGCACTGGTGGTTCGGGATGGACTTGTCGTCTCTCCCACTGTCGCATCATGGCGCCAACCAGGCACTGCTGACCATCCCGTATTTGGTCCTTATTGCAGCCGCGATGTTCCTGCAATATTACCAAATGAAGCAGATGAATAGCAGGAATCCGCAGGCTGCTGCGGCGAATCCACAGATGCAAACAATGCAGAAGTTCTTCCCTATTATTTTCGGTGTCATTTACCTAAGAGTGCCCGCTGGAGCAACCATTTACATGGTGGTTTCTTCGGCGATGCGGATCGGGACGCAGGAAGTGATGTTCCGCACGGGGATGGTCACACCCGTCGCGGCGGAACGTGAGATCGGGTCGACGGCGGACAAGCAGAAGGACAAGGAGAAGGAGAAACCGCCGCCCAAGCCGGCGGTGAAGAAGTCGACCGCCACCGACGGCACCGCAGCGGCCAAGGGGACTCTGCCACCGACCAAGGGCAGTGCCAACGGGCGCACCAACACCAACGGACGAAAGCCCGCTGGGGGCAAGCGACCGGCGAACGGAAAGGTCGAGGACGACGTGGCACCGGCACCGAAGCCGCACCCACGGGTCGCGCTCGAAGCGGACGAGAAAGGCTCGATAGCGAGTGGAATGGGTAGAGGTGGCCGGGCGGACCGTCGAAGAGGCAACCGAGCGTGCCCTGGATCAGCTGGGAGTGGCCGTCGGGGACGCCGAGGTCATCGTGGTGAGCGAGCCCAAGACCGGACTGTTCGGCCGGGTGCGGGTCGAGGCCCGGGTCAGGGCCCGGGTGCGCCCGGTGGGGGCCCGGCCCCGACGCGAGCGGTCACGGCGCGGGGGGAAACCGGGTCAGGGCAGTCGTCAAGGCGGCCAGCGCGGCTCCGGGGCCTCCTCCGAAGCGCGCGACAGCACCGCGGTAGCTCGCGACAACGCGGCATCCACGAACGGATCACGGGCCGCGGCCGGAGGAACGGGGACGGGGACGAGCCGCTCGGCTCGCCGTCGCCGGAGTCGCAGCAGGTCGGCAACGGCCGGTACGGAATCGCGGGAAGGCTCGAGGAACGGTTCCTCGGCGGGGCCGTCCGCCGAGAAGGCTCCGCAGCGGAGCAGGGAACCGAAGGAGACAGTGGACATGGCCGAGGGAATGACGCTCGAGGAGCAGGGTGAAGCGGGGCGGGCGTTCCTGACCGGCCTCCTGAGTGAGTTCGGCATGGAGGGCACGGTCGAATGCCGCATGCTCGACGAGGACACCGTGGAGATCGCCGCCACGGGCGAGGACCTGGGCATCCTGGTGGGGCCGCGGGGCTCGACGTTGAGCGCAGTGCAGGATCTGACGAGGGCCGTCGTGCAGCGCCAATGCCCGTCTCGTACCGACCGCATCCTGGTCGACGTGGCCGGCTATCGCGAGCGCCGATCGGCGGCGCTCAAGCGGTTCAGCGTCCAGATCGCCGAGGAGGTCCTGGCGTCGGGTCAGGAGAAGGCCCTCGAGGCGATGAGCCCGGCCGATCGCAAGGCGGTGCACGACGCCGTCAATGAGATGCCCGGAGTCGTGACCCGTTCCGAGGGTGAGGACCCCAACCGGCACATCGTCATCGCGCCTGCGGGCTAACCCGCCCTCGGTGCCGCGCGCCGAGGGCGTGGACCGCTCCCCCGGGCCACTGCACGCAGTCCTCGCCGAGGCCCGCGCCGCGGGATTTCTCGGCCCCGGGGCCTTGGAGCCACAGATCCGGCACGCCGAGGGGTTTGCTGTTGCGGCCCGGGGCCTTGCTGCCGAGGGTCCCACGACGCCGCGCGTCGTCGACCTGGGCTCGGGCGGCGGGCTCCCCGGGCTCGTCGTGGCCGCAGCGTGGCACGAAGTGGCCATGGTGCTTCTCGATGCCAGCCGGCGCCGGGCCGCCTTTCTGCAACGGGCGGTTGATCTTCTGGAACTCTCGGGCCGGGTCACGGTTCTCCAGGAGCGGGCGGAGGTCTGCGGGCGCCAGGAGGGCTTCCGGGGCGCCTTCGACGGGGTGCTGGCGCGCTCCTTCGGACGTCCGGCCGTGGTGGCGGAGTGCGCGGCGCCTCTTCTCAAGGTCGGAGGCTGGCTCCTCGTCTCGGAGCCCCCCCCGCCGGACCCGGCCACCCGGAGCGAGGAGCAGGCTAGATGGCCCGCCGCGCCGCTGCAGCGCCTGGGTCTCGAGCCCACGGATGTTGTCCATCAGGAGTTCGAGTTCCAGGCCCTGCGCCAAGCGACCCCTTGTCCCGATCGGTTCCCGCGCCGGAACGGTGTTCCCGCCAAGAAGCCTTTGTTCTAGGAGTCGGCGGCTCCGCCGGAGCACCGCCGCCCTAGTGTGCCGTGTTCCACGTGAAACAAATTCCGGACAACAAATCGTGCCGCTGCCTCATACCGCCGTTCCACGTGAAACACACTCAACCCTTGACCTCGGGCCGCCGACAGGCCAGGATAGTCGCCGTGCCATGGCAACTCGGAGGCCCTGTTTGATGCGCATCAGGCGCAAGGACAGGGAAGCCTCCCGGTCACCAGAGTTCGTTCCGTTCGATCAGGACACGGCGCCGCCCCCGGGACACCAAGGCCCAACCTCCATCGATCCCGTGAAGAGCCTGCTCTCCGAGGCTCGTCCGACGTCTTCCCAGGACGACCAGGGTCATTCCACTACGCTCGACGAACGCACACCGACCGACGAGGTTCCCGTGGTCGACATTCCCCCAACCCCAGAAGCTGAGGCGCCCGTGGCCGACATTCCCCCGCCCGCCTCCGACCCGCCGGCCTTCGAGGCACCTGCCGAAGAGGCGACTCCCCCGCCCGCCTCCGACCCGCCGGCCTTCGAGGCACCTGCCGAAGAGGCGACTCCCCCGCCCGCCTCCGACCCGCCGGCCTTCGAGGCACCTGCGGACGTCATCGCCCCGGAGGTGACCGTCGTTGCCGATCCGCTCCCGGTTGCGGCCGGGCCAGACGCCGCCACGGCGCCTGAGCACGAGCCGGTCCAGGATGCGACCTCCGAGCCCCTGGAAGCCAAGGAGCCCGTCATGCGGACCCCCTCGATCAGCGACGAAGCCACCGAGCTCCTGAACGGGTCGAAGCCGACCGTCCGTGAGCTGCCCCGCGTCATCGCCATCGCCAACCAGAAGGGGGGCGTCGGCAAGACCACGACCTGTGTGAACCTGGGGGCGGCCCTCGCCGAGCAGGGTTATCGGGTCCTCGTGGTGGACCTCGATCCCCAGGGCAACGCCACCACGGGCCTGGGGGTCGAGGCGCGAAACTTCGAGCTGTCCATGTACGACGTGATCATGCGGGACCAGCCGCTGGAAGACTGCATCGAGCCGACGAGCGTGAAGAACCTGTTCGTCGCCCCGGCGACCATCGACCTGGCCGGGGTCGAAATCGAGCTGGTGCCGGCCTTCAGCCGCGAGCTGAAGCTCAAGCGGGCCATCAACACCGTCGTAGACGACTTCGACTTCGTCCTCATCGACTGCCCGCCCTCGCTCGGCCTCATCACCGTCAACGGCCTTGCGGCCGCCGACGAGGTGCTCGTCCCCATCCAGTGCGAGTACTACGCGCTGGAGGGCCTGAGCCAGCTCCTGCGCAATGTGAACCTGGTCTCGACCAATCTGAACGAGACCCTGGAGGTCACCACGATCGTGCTGACCATGTTCGATGCCCGTACCCGACTCTCCGTCGACGTGGCCAACGAAGTTCGGGAGCACTTCTCCGACCGGGTGTGTCGGGTAGTGATCCCCCGAACCGTTCGACTGTCGGAGGCACCGTCGTTCGGGCAGCCCATCACGGTGTTCGATCCTGTCTCGCGAGGGGCCGTGGCCTACCGCGAGCTGGCCAAGGAGGTGAGCAATGGCGCGCCGCAGCGGGCTCGGTAAGGGGCTGAGCGCCCTCATTCCGAGCGAGGCGACAGGGGAGTCGGGCTCGCTGTTGCGAGAGGTGCCCATCTCGCACATCCGACCCAACGTCTTCCAACCTCGCAGTCACTTCGACGAGGAGTCGATGGCGGCACTGGCCGCCTCGATCAAGGCGGTCGGGCTGCTTCAGCCGGTCCTGGTGCGCGAGCTGCACGACGAGGCCGAGACCTACGAGTTGATCGCAGGGGAGCGGCGCTGGCGCGCCGCACGACGGGCCGGGCTTCAGACGATCCCGGTCCTGGTCCAGGTGGCCGACGATGTGGCGAGTCTGGAACAGGCCCTGGTGGAGAACCTCCACCGGGTCGACCTGAACGCGCTCGAGGAGGCAGCGGCCTATCAGCAGCTCATCGACGAGTTCGGCCTGACCCATGAGCAGGTGGCGACGCGCATGGGCAAGGGCCGCGCCACGGTCACCAACACCCTCCGCCTGCTGCAGCTGCCAGCGGGTGCCCAGCGCGCCGTGGCCGAGCGGACCATCTCGGCCGGTCACGCCCGCGCCTTGCTCGGCACCCCCGACCGGGCCCTGCAGGAGCGCCTGGTCGTGCGAATCATCGAGGAGGGGTTGACGGTTCGTGCCGTCGAGGACCTCGTCCGGCAGGGCGGCTCGGAGCTGCGCGTCGTCCCCGCCGAGCCCGAGGTGGCCCCGGAAACGGTGCCCACGGTGAGTGTTACCCCAGGTAACACCGAGGTGAGCGTCCGCCGGGCGCCCGTGCGCAAGCTCCCGGAGCCCGGTGTGCTCGAGCTCGAGGAGTTGCTGTCGACCTACCTGAACACTCGGGTCAAGGTCGACATCCAGAACCGACGGGGCCGTCTGGTGGTCGAATTCGCCACCCTGGAGGACCTCGAGCGCATCTACCGCGCCATGGTCGGTGACGGCGGCGTCGCGTAGTTCACGCAACCGTCAAGGGTCGGTTCAGCTTCATCCACAACCTGTGCATGATGTTGTGGATTGTCACTTCGTTCATCTCCCGGCAGCTTTGATCGCGTAACCGTCGCCGGGCCCGCGCCGACGCCCAGAGAGCGCAGGCGGGCTCCTGAGCAGGGATTTATTACCCGTAATCGTTGCTGTGATCAGTCCCAGGAGGCCTCGGCCCAGCGGCCCAAGGCAGCCGAGAGGGCGGCGACGAGGGCGGGCGTCCGCTCGACCACGGTGCTCGCCGGTCCCACCTCGACGAGCACGGCGGGCATCCGGGTCTCGCGCAACAGGGGGAGCGCCATGCCGTGCACGCCGGCGTCGGCGATCCCGAGCGCCCCGGGGACCATGCCCTGGATCAACTCGGCCAGACGGCGCCCGCCGGCCGACTCGTCGTGGATGCCGGCCCAGAAGGCGGTCCGACAGGCGGGGGTCGAGACATTGAGGCGCAGCCCGACGAACACGTCGACCTCGAGCCCGTTGGCCTCCTTGGCCTGCACGGCGTCGTCGGGGTGGTGGAGCTCGGTCACCCGGGTCCCGCCGAGCGTGAGGCGGCGGCGCAGCGCACCGGTCACCGTGCCGAGCCCGCCGCTCTCGCCGACCGCGACGTGGCGGCCTCGCAGGGTGGGGGGGGCGTCACGGAGCGCGGCACGCTCGCGCACCGAGGAGACCAGGTCCCGGATCTGGTGACGGTTCTCGAGGCGCAGCAGCTCGCGCAGCGTGGCGCCCCCCACGATGCCGTCGACGGGCAGCCCGGCGTTGCGCTGGAACTCACCGAGTGCGCGCACGGTGACGTCGCCGAAGATGCCGTCCACCCGGTCTGTGTCGAAGCCGAGAGTGCACAGGCGTTGCTGGAGCTCGGCGACGTCGTCACCCCGCAGCATCGGGGTCCGGCGGTACAAGAACCGGTCACCCAGCCGAAAACCGGCCTCGACGAGGGTGTTCCAGGTCTGAGGCCCGCAGACGCCGTCGACGCGCAGGCCCCGGAGGCGCTGGAAGGCCTCGAGGGCGGCGCGGGTGGCGGGCCCGAAGACGCCGTCCGCGTCGACGGGCGCGCTGGGCCGGATGGCGGTCAAGCGGTGCTGGACGTCGGAGACGGCCTCGCCGCGGTCACCCACGGCGAGGGGCAGGCCTACAGGTAGGCCGAGATCTCCTCGAGCAGCTGGCCCTTGGGCTTCGCCCCGATGAGGCGCGCCTGCACCTCCCCGTCCTTGAACAAGATGAGCGTCGGGATGCTCATGACCTCGTAGCGACGCGTCACGTCCAGGTTGTCGTCGATGTTCAGCTTGCCGATCCGGATCTTGCCCTCGTGCTCCTGGGCGATCTCCTCCAACACCGGGGAGATCATCTTGCACGGGCCGCACCACTCCGCCCAGAAGTCCACCAGGACGGGGACCTCCGAGCTCTTGACATTCTCATCAAATGTAGCGTCGGTAAAGGTCTCGATCTTCTCGCTCATCGCATCTCCTTGTCAGCAGGTGCAACGTCGCACCCCCGCCGTCTGTTCCCGCTATTCGCCCCGCATCTCGAGCCAGCGCTCGGCGTCCATGGCCGCCATGCAGCCCGACCCGGCCGAGGTCACCGCCTGTCGGTAGTAGTGGTCCTGCACGTCGCCGCAGGCGAACACGCCCTCGACGCTGGTGCGGGAGGTGCGGTCCAACGTGCGCACGTAGCCATTCTCGTCGAGCTCCAGCTGCCCCTTGACCAGCGCGGTGTTGGGCTCGTGGCCGATCGCGACGAAGAACCCGGTGAGCGCGAGCTCGGAGGGCGCCCCGCTGACCGTGTCCCGCAGGCGCACGCCGCTCACCTTGGTGTCGCCGAGGATCTCGGTGACGACGGAATTCCACGCGAACTCGATCTTTGGGTTGGCGAAGGCCCGCTCCTGCATGATCTTGGAGGCCCGCAGCTCGTCCCGCCGGTGGACGACCGTGACCTTGTCGGCGAAGCGGGTGAGGAAGAGGGCCTCCTCCATGGCGGAGTCCCCGCCGCCGGCGACACCGACGGCCTGGTCACGGAAGAAGAAGCCGTCGCAGGTGGCGCAGGTCGAGATGCCGTAGCCGAGCAGGCGCTCCTCGTTGGGCACGCCGAGCATGAGCGAGCGGGCGCCGGTGGCGATGATGAGCGCGTCGGCCAGGACCGTCGGCTCCTCGGCCATCGGGTCGCCCACCCAGACCTCGAAGGGCCGGGGCGTGATGTCGATCCGGCTGACCTTGGCCGTGCGCAGCTCCGCATCGAAGCGCAGCGCCTGTGCCCGCATGATGCCCATGAGCTCGGGGCCCATGATCCCGTCGACGAACCCCGGGTAGTTCTCCACGTCGGTGGTGAGCATCAACTGCCCCCCGGGTTGGTCGGTCGTCGAGGAAGGCTCGCCTTCGAAGACGAGGGGCGCGAGCTGGGCCCGCGCCGAGTAGAGGGCGGCGGTGAGGCCCGCCGGCCCGCTCCCGATGATGACGACCTTGCGGCGCTCAGGCATCGGGGGGCACGCCCCGGCGCGAGTACAAGACGGCGCCGACCGCGCTGAAGATGAGCCCGAGCACGATGTAGGAGGCCCAGATCCGGTGCCCGGCGATGGTCGTCAGGCGGATGAAGCCCACGCAGAAGAGGACCACGACGGTGATGCCGACGACGGCGATGATGATGCCGAAGACGATGCCGCGGGCGGCCACGACGGCCGGGCGGATGGCGCGGTCGTTGACAGTGGCGACGACGGTGTCGATCGTCTCGAGGGCACGTTCCGACAGCGCGTCGGTCAGGTCGTTCTCGGCCACGGCGTGAGACTACCCGGCGGTCCCGTCCGCCCTGGCAGGAACGATGTAGCAGACGCCGACGGTGTTGGGTCCGGCGTGGGTGCCCACCACCGGGCCGAGGTCCACCGGCACGAGGGGGTGCTCGGTGGCGATGCCCGCCAGAGAGGTCATGACCTCGGCCAGGTCGTCGCAGGCACCGTCGGCCACGGCGATGCGCTCGAGGGGCGCGTCGGCGGCCACCTTGGCCGTGAGATAGGCCAGTGCCCGGGCGCGGGTCCGCTGCTTGGACTCCTCGGCCACCTCGCCGTCCTTCAGCTGGATCACGGGCTTGATGCTGAGCAGTGAGCCGACCAGGGCGCGGGCTCCGCCGATGCGGCCGCCGCGCTGGAGGAACTCGAGCCCGCCGATCACGCCGTAGATGCGGGTGCGGGGGATGCGGTCCTCGGTGGCGGCCACCAGCTCGTCCAGGCTGGCGCCCGCGGCGGCCTCCTCGGCCGCCGCGATCACGAGCAGGCCCTGGCCCATCGTCAACGAGAAGGTGTCGACGACGCGCACGGGCACCGCGGTGAACGTGTCGGCGGCCGTGACGGCGGAGGAGTAGGTGCCCGAGACCTTGGAGGAGATGGTCAGGCACAAGACGGCCTCGGCGCCCTCGTCGGCGGCCTGCTGGAAGGCCCCCTGGAACGAGCCGGGGGACGGGGCCGCCGTCTCGGGCAGGGCGCCCTTGCCACGGCAGCGCTCCCAGAACTCCGCCGGGGTCAGCTGGCGACGGTCCTCGAGCTCCTCTTGGCCGAAGCGGATGGTCAGCGGCACCACGATGACGTTGTGCTCCTTGACGAGCTGGTCGGTCAGGTCGCAGGCACTGTCGGTCACGATGTGGACGCCGGGCATCCACGGAGTCTGCCACGGAGGGCCACCACCAGCAGGCCCCAGGGCAGATCAGAGGCCGCGCGTCGAGCCGAGGGGGCCGGCGAGGGGGCCGAGCGGACGGACCGGAGTACTCGGCGGGGGCGGCGGCGGACGCCGCCGGGCCTCGTGGCGCCGCCCCAGCCAGATCACCACCACCCCGAAGGTCAGGGCGCCGGCCGCCATGGCACCGACCACCCGGGCCAGCAGCCCGGCGATGCTGGTCGACCCCGACAGGTTCGACACCACCAGCACGACGGCGCCCATCGGGATCGAGGCCACGACCACGCGCCAGACCGGCGCCCACGTCCCGGGCTCGGCCAGGCGCCCGAACCACCGGTGGAAGACGGCCAGGGCCAACAACGCGGCGACGCTGTAGGCGATCGAGAGGGACAGGGCGAGGCCGCGCACGCCGAGCGGACGGACGAGCAGGAGGGCCAGCGCGATGTTGAGCCCGTTCTCCACCAGGTAGAGATAGAAGGCGACCTTGGTCCGCTGCATGGACTGGAGCACCCGGACGAAGTAGAGGTAGGTGCAGAACCCCGGCAGCCCGAGGGCGAACATGGCGAGCGCAGCGCCGGTGGTGGCCGTCTCGGACGGCGTCGAGTGCCCGTTGCCGAGGAGCAGCGCGACGGCGGGCTTGGCCAGCAGGAGCATCCCCACCGCGGAGGGGATGATGAGGGCCAGGATGGCCCGCAGGCCACCGGTCATGCGCCGGAGGAAGGCGGACTGTTGCCCGGTCGACCACTTCTCGGCCAGGTCTGGCGTCACCACCGACATCACCGTCACGGCGACGACGCCGTAGGGCAGCTGCAAGAAGGCGTAGGCGTAGGTGTAGGAGGAGACCGGGTCGGATCCGGCCACGCTGCCGGCCAGCACGGTGACCACGAAGAGGGCGACCTGGTTGGCCAGGACGAAGCCGAAGGTCCAGGCACCCAGGCGCGCCACCGTGCGCAGGGCCTCGTCGCGCGGGTTCCAGTGCCAGCGCAGCAGGCCGAGGTCGGCCTGGCGCAGGCTGGGCAGGAGGGCCACCCCCTGGAGGACGACCCCGAGGGAGGTGCCGAGGCCGAGCAGGACCAGCTGGGACTTGTGCAGCTCGACGCTGGCGAGCGACGCGCCGTGGCCGGCCCAGAGGCCGAACCAGATCAGGATCCCGATGCAGACCATGTTGTTCACGATGGGCGCCCAGGCCACGGCGACGAAGCGGCGGCGGGTGTTGAGCAGCGCGGCGCCCAGGGCGAAGAGCCCGTAGGCGGCGATCTGGATCACGAACCAGCGCAGGAACGTCGTGGCCACCTCACGCTCGAGCACGACGCGCTGGACGTGGGCGGCGGGCGCATGGGTATCGAGCACGGTGAGCGCGTCGATCAGATACGGGGCCGCCAACAACGCCGCCACCGTGGTGACGAGGAGGACGACGACCGACACCGTCACGACGGCGGAGATGGACTCGAACGCCTCGCTCTCCTCTTTGTTGGCGAGGCGATCGACGAAGACCGGGATGAAGGTGGCGGAGAGCACCCCGCCCAGTACGACGTCGTAGAGCATGTTGGGCGTCGTGTTGGCGAGGTTGTAGGAGTCGGCGAGGAAGGTCTGGCCGAGCGCCCAGGCCAGGGCGACGAAGCGGAGCAGGCCGGTGAGGCGGGAGACGCCGGTGCCGACCGCCACGTAGGCGGCCGACGTCCGCAGTGGGAGGGTCCGGGCCCGCCGGGCAGGAACCACGGTCAGTGCGCCCGGACCCGGGCCCGGCGCGACCGGCGCCAGGTCCGCACCCACCACACGAGCAGGACGGCGCCGGCCAGGAGGGTGAGGGCCACCCCGACGAAGGAGATGGCCGTCGACTGCACCGTCAGCACGGTGTGGGCGAGGACGAACTGGCCGTCGGGCGTGTGCAGGGTCACCTCGATGGGGAGGCGGTCGCCCGAGGTGCGGGCCTGGGCCGTGACCCGGACCGACGTGGTGGGGCGGTCGAGGAGCAGCTGGCGTGAGTTGCCGTCGGGGAAGGTGAACTTGTCACTGTCCAAGGTGACGACGACGCTCATCGGGTAGGGCGCACTCGAGAGCACGGTGACCGGGATGGCGGCGCGCTGCGCCGTGAAGGTCACGGTGCGTTCGGTGGCCAGGGTGATCCGGTCGGTCTGGCCGGCGAAGGCCTTGTCGAAGACGGACAGCGCCGCGTTGCGTTGCGCCGCGCTCAGCCCCCGCGCCTCGGTGGCGAGGAGGGTGTCGTTGAGCGTGGTGAGCTGCGGCGGGTGGACGTCCGTGTGCAGCGAGACAAGGGCAAGGTTGGCGGCCGCGGTGTAGGAGGAGAGCTGTTGGCGCCCGAGCGCGATGCGGTCGGCGGCGCTGTGCGAGATGCCGGGGTCGGCCGGGCCCGCCTGCAGCTGGCGGACGGCGGGCTCGCGGTTGCCGCCGACGGGAACCTGGGTGAAGAGCTGGCTCAGGGTGACGGCGCTGAGGGCGGGGTTGCCGCTCAGCCCGGCGAGCAGCGTGGCCAGGAAGGTGCCGGAGGGCTGCCACCCGGCCGGGGGATCGACCACGACGCCCCGGGCATCGCTCAAGAACGCGTTCTCGAAGTGGACGAAGTCGAGCGCGGCGAGCAGCTGCTGCGCGCCGAGCACCGGGTCGGCCGGCTGGGCCGTGAAGCGGTCGCTGAGCGCGCTGTCGGCCGCGGCGGCTGGGACGGTGGAACCGTGGCCGAGGTCGAGCGTGAAGGGCTGGGCGAAGGTGTAGTTGCTCAGGCCGCCGGCGGCCAGGTCGTCGTCGCTCAGCACCAGCTGGGACGACCCGGCCACCTGGAGGCCCGAGGCCAGGTTGGAGGCGTCGCCTTGGGCGAAGGAGGAGGCGGTGTCGACCCAGGGCCCTCCGGTGACCTTGAACCCGGCGTCCCGCAGGATCGCGTCCCCCCGGCCCACCTGGGCGGCGATCTCGCCGGCGATGCCGGCCTCCGAGAGCGCCGCCACGTTGACCGGCACGAAGGACTGGCCGAGCACCTGGGCACCGCTCAGCCCGGCCAGCTGGCTCATCGCATGCAGTCCGTCGCGCGAGTGGGTCCGCTCGACGGCGGTGACGGCCACCGGGCTGACGGCCAGCGTGGTGGCGACGTCGCGGTGGGCCGACAGCGCATCGGCCAGGGCCGGCGCGCTGCCCGCCGTCACCGGCACGACGACGCCGACCCGCAGGGGGCCGCCTTCGCCGATCGCCCCGGGCTCTTGATAGGTGAGGAAGGTGGTGAAGCGCGCCAGTGGGGTGGTCGAGCCCTGGCGCAGGAGCGCCACCGCGACCGGGTACACGTCGCCGCAGCGGCCGGTCAGCGGCGTGCAGTCGAGGGTGAGGGTGGGGCCGCCCGCCGGGCAGGCGCCGGGCCCGGTGGCCGGGGGGCTGGCGTCCGCGTCGGGCAGGACGGTCACGCAGGCGGACGCGGTCAGCGTGCCGGTGGCCCCGACCTCGCCGACGGGGACGTCGGAGAGCCGCAGCAGCGCGGTGGTGGGGGGCGAGCCGCCGACGGCCTCTTGCAGCTGGGAGGAGTCGTCGAGCCGTGCGTAGAAGGTGAGGCTCACGTGGAGACCGCTGGCCGGTCCCGCGGCGGCTCCGATGCCGAGCGCCAGGTTGAACCAGGGCTGGGTGGGCGTGATCCACGGGGTCTGCGAGACCAGCGTCAGGGCCGGGCCACCAGCGGCGCGCACCGGGGTCGCGGCACCGGCGCCCGCCGTGCCGAGGAGGGCTGCCGCGGCCACCGCGAACGTGCAGAAGACGGTCGTGGCCCAGCGCGTCGACACAAGGAGAGGCTAGAGGGCGCACTACCGTGGGCGGGTGCAGTCCACGTCCGTCCCCGAGCGGTTCCGACCCTACGTCAGCGCCACCGAGGAGATCGCGCGGCGTTTCGCCGCGGCGGGACGAACGCTGTATCTGGTGGGCGGATCGGTGCGCGACGCCCTGTTCCCCGATGCGGCGGGGGTCGACTCCGACATCGACCTGACGACCGACGCCCGGCCGGACGAGACGGAGCGGCTGGTCCGGACCTGGGCGGACGACGTGTGGATGCAAGGGGCGCGCTACGGCACCATCGGGGCGCGCAAGGACGGCGTGGTCTACGAGATCACGACGCACCGGGCCGAGGTCTACGTGCCCGAGTCGCGCAAGCCCGAGGTCACCTTCGGCGACGACATCGTCGTCGACCTCTCACGACGCGACTTCACGATCAACGCGCTGGCGCTGCGGCTGCCGGACATGGAGCTGATCGATCCCTTCGACGGGCTGGGCGACCTGGCGGCGGGACGGCTGCGCACGCCGCTCGACCCGGAGGTCTCCTTCGGCGACGACCCGCTGCGCATGCTGCGCGCCGCCCGCTTCGCCGCCCGCTTCTCGCTCGAACCGGACCCTGCGCTCACCGCCGCGGTGGAGCGCATGCACGGCCGACTCTCCATCGTCTCGTCGGAGCGCATCCGCGACGAGTTGGACAAGATGCTCATGGTCGACGTGCCCTCGCAGGCGCTGGGCTTCGTCGTCCGTACGGGCCTGGCCGGGGACTTCCTGCCCGAACTGCCCGCCATGGCGCTCGAGCAGGACCCGATCCACCGGCACAAGGACGTCCTGGCCCACACCCTGGCGGTCGTCGACAAGACCTCGAAGAACCGGCTGCTCCGCTTGGCCGCCCTCTTCCACGACGTCGGCAAGCCGCGCACGCGCGCCATCACCGAGGGTGGCGTGAGCTTCCACCACCACGAGGTGGTGGGGGCGCGCATGACGCGGGCGCGGCTCGAAGCGCTGCGGTACCCGAGCGCCGAGATCGACACCGTGGTGCGGCTCGTCGAGCTCCACCTGCGCTTCCACACTTACCGGCTGGGGTGGACCGACAAGGCCGTGCGCCGCTACGTCCGCGACGCGGGACCGCTCCTCCAGCTGCTCAACGAGCTCACCCGGTGCGACTGCACCACGCGCAACGCGTCGAAGGCCCGGGCGCTGGCTCGGCGCATGGACGAGCTGGAGGCCCGCATCGAGGAGCTGCGCCGAGCGCGAGGAGCTCGAGGCGCTGCGCCCCGACCTCGACGGGACCCAGGTCATGGAGCTGCTGGGCATCGGCCCCGGACGCGCCGTCGGGCAGGCGTTGGCCTTCCTGATGGAGCTGCGTCTCGACGAGGGTCCCCTGGGCGAGGAGGCGGCGGCGGCGCGCCTGCGGGCGTGGTGGGCCGAGCAGCAGACCGGGCGGCAGTGACCGGGCGAGGGTAGCGTCGGGGCCATGGCACGCATCGAGGCACCGGAGAGCGGCATGGGCGAGCACATCGACTGGGCGCTGTTGCGCCCGAAGATGGCGGCGGGCATGGGGAAGCTGTCCGAGGCCGTCTACGGCAACTCGCAGTTGCCGGTGCGCGAGCGCGAGGCGGCACGGTGGACGATCGCACTCATCAACGACTGCGCCGTCTGCCGTGACACGCGGGCGCGCGACGGCGAGGGCACCGGTGCCGACGAGCCCTTCTATGTCTCGGTGAGCGACTGGCGCGCCGCCACCGACCTGAGCGAGCGCGAGCGTCTGGCGGCCGAGTTCGCCGAGCGCTTCGCCCTCGACCACCTGGCCATGGACGACGCGTTCTGGGCCCGCCTGCACGCCGCCTTCTCCGACGCGGAGCTGGCCGACCTCACCATCTGCTGCGGGTGCTTCCTCGGCATGGGGCGCACCCTGGCCGTCGTGGGCGTGCGGGCGCCGGCGGAACGCATCCTGGTCTGAGCAGACGGACCCGCCGGGGACGCCGAGCGGCCCGCGGTCGGGCTCTGCGGTCGGGCGCTGCGGTCAGGCCTCGGGCCAGCTCCCGTGGGCCTCGCCGGCGGCGAACCCCTCGACGAGGGCGTGCGCCACGTCGTCGTGGTACTGCACCGGAGGGGACTTCATGAAGTAGGCCGATGGGCCGAGGAGGGGGCCGCCGATGCCGCGGTCGAGCGCCAGTTTGGCGCAGCGCACGGCGTCGATGATGACGCCGGCCGAGTTGGGAGAGTCCCACACCTCGAGCTTGAGCTCGAGGTTGAGCGGCACGTCGCCGAAGTTGCGCCCCTCCATGCGGATGTAGGCCCACTTGCGGTCCTTGAGCCAGGGGACGTGGTCGGACGGTCCGACGTGGACGTCGTCCGCGTCGAGCACGTTGTCCTCCAACTGGCTGGTGACGCTCTGGGTCTTCGAGATCTTCTTGGACTCGAGGCGCTCGCGCTCGAGCATGTTCTTGAAGTCCATGTTGCCGCCGAAGTTGAGCTGGTACGTGTGGTCCAGCGCCAGCCCGCGGTCCTCGAACAGGCGGGTCAGGATCCGGTGGACGATCGTCGCGCCGACCTGGCTCTTGATGTCGTCGCCCACGATTGGCACACCGGCGTCGCGGAACTTGCGGGCCCACTCGGGGTCCGAGGCGATGAAGACGGGGATGGCGTTGACGAAGGCCACGCCGGCATCGAGGCAGGCCTGGGCGTAGTGGCGCTGGGCCTGCTCCGAGCCCACGGGGAGATAGGAGACCAGGACGTCCGCCCCGGCCTCGCGCAGCGCCGCCGCGACGTTGACCGGCTCGGCGGGCGATTCTTCGACCATCTCGCGGTAGTAGTGCCCCATCCCGTCGAAGGTGGGGCCGCGCTGGACCGTCACCCCGAGCTCGCCGACCTCGGCGAAGCGCACCGTGTTGTTGAGGCCGGCATGGATGGCCTTGCCCAGATCGGTCCCGACCTTGGCCTGGTCCACGTCGAAGGCGGCCACGGGCACGAGGTCGCGCACGTGGTAGCCGCCGAGCTCCACGTGCATGAGCCCCGGCACCACGTCGTCGGGCTCCGCCTCGCGGTAGTAGGTGATGCCCTGGACGAGCGAGCTGGCGCAGTTGCCGACACCGGCAATCGCGAGGCGGATGGGGCTGTGCATGGGGTGGTCTCCTTCGGTGTCGGTGCTGCGGGGGATCGTCAGGTCACCGGCTCGGTGCCGGCGTTGGCGAGGGCGGAGCGTTCGGACGCGATGAGGGTGTCGAGCCAGCTGATGTCGCGGGCGACGCCGTCGGCGGTGTGCTGGACCACCGAGCGGGCGTACACGTCGAGGTCGGTGCGGGCGGTCTCGACCTCGCCGAGGCGCTGGACGAGCAGGGCGCGCCGGCGCTCGAGCAGGGCCAGTCGGGCCTGGGGGGCGAGGTGGCGGGCGAAGGCCAGCCGCAGCCCGAAGCTGCGGGCGTCGTCACCGGCGCCACCGCCCGCCAGCAACTCGGCGAACAGCTGCCGTCCGGCGTCGGTGATGCGGTAGACCTTGCGGCCCCGGCGGGCGCGGGCGGGGGAGGGGCGGCGGGCGCGGAGTACGGCCAGCTCGCCGCTCAGCGACCCGGTGGGGGGCGCCGGGGTGGCCGTCCGCTCGGCGCCGCCACCCTCGGTGGCCACCACCGCACCCGACCTCTCGAGCCGGGTCAGGGCGGGATAGATGGAACCGAACGACACGTTGGCCAGAAGTCCGAGGTGCTCCCGCAACTGGCGTCGGATCTCGTAGCCGTGGAGGTCGCGCTCCTCGAGCAGTCCCAGAATGGCCAGATCCAACATAACGGACGAGTATATCGGATCGATATAGTGGCGCACCGGCATTGGTCACACACTGATCACCGCCGTGCCTGAAAGTGCCGCCAAAGCGGTGTCGTTTCCAGGCGTGAGGGGTAGCCTGTCGCCGTGTCCGTCACCTCGGAGCCGAGGTCGTCATCCCGTGCGGTGAGCCCTGACGTCACGGCCCAGGTCGAATACCGGATCGTGCGCAACGGCCTGGTGCGGGAGGTCGAGCGGGGCAAGGTCCTTCGCACCGACGTCTGCGACGCGCACCCCGAGCTCTTGCGCGGCGGCGCGGAACGTGGGACGGCCCACCAAGGAGGTCTGCCCCATCTGTGACGACGGCCGGTTGGTCACGGTCACCTTCGTGTTCGGGGCCAAGCTGCCACCGGGCGGACGCTGCCCGGGCACGGCCGCCGAGCTCAAGGCGCTCTGCCGCCGGCCCGAGCCGGTGCTCTGCTACGAGGTCGAGGTGTGCCCCGCCTGCGCCTGGCACCACCTGATGCGCAAGTACCCCGCCGGTGGGGGCAAGGAGCGCCCGAAGAAGGCGACGCCGGCACGGTGAGCGGGGGGCCGGTCACCGTGCCGTCGCTGCGGTCGCGCAAGCGGCGCAACGGCGACGCCCCCATCGTCATGGTCACGGCCTACGACGAGCCGGGCGCGCGCATCGTGTCGGACGCGGGGGCCGACATCATCTTGGTCGGGGACTCCGTGGCCAACACGGTCCTCGGCTACCCCGACACGCTGCACGTCGACATCGAGGTCATGGCGCACCACACCGCAGCGGTCGCACGGGCCCAACCGCGTTGCCTGATTCTGGGCGACATGCCCTGGATGAGCTACCACCTGTCGCCCGAGGACGCCGTGCGCAACGCCGCCACCCTTGTCCGCGCCGGCGCGCACGCCGTCAAGCTCGAGGGAGGCCGGGCCCGCTTGCCCGTGGTGGAGGCGATCATCCGAGCCGAGATCCCCGTCATGGGGCACCTCGGCCTCACCCCCCAGTCGGTGCTCGCCATGGGCGGCTTCCGGGTGCAGGGCAAGAGCGCCGACGCGGCCACCGCCCTGCTCGACGCGGCCAAGGCGCTGGCCGCGGCCGGCTGTTTCGCGTTCGTCATCGAGGGGGTGCCCGACGTGGTGGGCGCGGCGGTCACCGAGGCCCTCGACGTCCCGACCATCGGCATCGGGGCCGGACCCGCCTGCGACGGCCAGGTGCTGGTCTTCCACGACCTGCTCGGACTGGGCACGGGGACGCCGCCCAAGTTCGTCCGCCGCTACGCCGAGATCGGCCGCATCGCCACCGAGGCCATTGCCGCCTTCGCCGACGACGTGCGCAGCGGGCGCTTCCCGAGCGACGAGGAGAGCTACCACGGTCCCGCCGGGCTGGGGGACGCGCTGGCCTGAACCCGGCTAGCATGGATCCCCGAAACAGACCCTGCTCCTGACCGCCAGGGGCCCGGGCACGCCCGGTCCAGAGGGAGGTACGCCGCACATGCGGCCCTACGAAGTCATGGCCATCTTCGAGGCCAGCACCGAACCCGGCATCATTCAGGGTGTTCTCGACCGCGCCCTCGAGACCATCCGCGACAGCGGGGGCAGCCCGGGTGCCATCGACCGCTGGGGCAAGCGCAGCTTCGCCTACGAGGTGAACCACAAGCGCGAGGGTTACTACGTGGTGGTCGAGTTCGCCGGGGAGCCGGAGACAGTGGCTGCCTTGGACCGAATGCTCGGCTTGGCCGACGAGGTGGTGCGCCACAAGGTGGTACGCCTTCCCGAGCGTGCCGTAACGGCCGGGCCGGCGGCGGGCTGACCGGCCAGCGGCCCGCGACGCGAGAGGAGCAGGAGCAGATATGGCAACAGACAACAGCGTGACCCTCGTGGGCAACGTGACCCGCGACCCCGAACTGCGCTTCACCAACACCGGCCAGGCCAACGTGACCTTCGGGCTGGCCGTCAACCGGCGCTGGCAGAACCGCCAGACCCAGGAGTGGGAGGAGGCGACGTCGTTCTTCGACGTCGTGTGCTGGCGCGAGATGGCCGAGAACGTGAGCGAGACCATCACCCGCGGCGCCCGCGTCATGGTGGCCGGGCGGCTCGAGCAGCGCAGCTGGGAGACCCAGGAGGGTGAGCGGCGCTCCAAGGTCGAGGTGGTGGCGGACGAGATCGGCCCTTCCCTGCGCTGGGCGACGGCGCAGATCACCAAGAACGAGCGCCGCGGTCCCGGCGAGGGCTACCAACGGGGAGGCGGGGGTGGCGGCGGCGGCCGTCAACCGGCGCCGACCCCGCAGCCCGCCGCCGATGCCGGCGGCTACGGATTCGACGAGGAGCCCTTCTGATGGCACGGAACAACCAGCGCGGCGGGTCGGCGGCGCGGCGCGCCCCCAAGGACCTCGGCCGCCGGGTCAAGAAGAAGCCCTGCGCCCTGTGCCGGGACAAGGTCGAGTGGGTGGACTACAAGGACGTCCCGATGTTGCGCAAGTACATGAGCGACCGGGGCAAGATCCGCTCGCGCCGCGTGACGGGCAATTGCGCCCAGCACCAGCGCGCCCTGGCCCAGGCGATCAAGACGGCACGCGAGCTCGTGCTGCTGCCCTACACCCAGCGCACCGTGACCGAGCGCCCCGGTGGGCGCGGCGGCCGGGACCGGGCGGAGCGGACACTGGGCGACACGCTGCCGGCCGTGGCGGCGCGTCCCGACCTCTCGGTCGAGGTGATCGACAACACGGACGCCCTGGGAGATCCCGAGACCGAGGAGGACCTCGTCGAAGAGGTCGTCGAGCTCGTCGAGGAGCTGGCCGAGGATGCGGCCGCCGCGGGCGCCGGCACCCCCGGTGGTGACGCGTGAAGGTGCTGCTGCGAGACGACGTCGCCGGCGTCGGCCGCCGGGGGGACATCGTCAAGGTTGCCGGCGGGTTCGCCCGCAACTTCCTGCTCCCCGAGGGTCGGGCCATCGTGGCCACCGACGGCGTCGAGGGCCAGGCCGAGCTCATGCGACGGGGCCGCGACCTGCGCGAGGCCCAGGACCGTGGTGCCGCCGAGGCCCAGGCCACGCTCCTGGCCGGGGCCGTGATCCCGATCGCCGCGCGGGCGGCCGGCGGCGGCCGGCTCTTCGGCTCCATCGGCCCGGCGGACGTCGTCGAGGCCATCCGGACCGTGAAGGGCGTCGAGGTGGACCGCAGGCACGTGGTGCTACCCGAGCACATCAAGGAGACGGGGACTTTCGAGGTGCCGGTGCAGCTGTTCCGCGACGTCGAGGTGGTGGTGACGGTCGAGGTGAGCCCCGCCACCTGAGGCGCGGCGGGAGCGGGATCCGCGCCGATGTCACAGGCGCGTGCCCATCATGACGGGGTGGTGGTGTCCGTGATCGCGATGGTGATGGCGCGCCTGCCCGTGTTCGGAGGCCCTCCTGGCCCGACCGTTCCTCCACGGCTTATCCACACCGGAGCTGGGCTTACCCCCACCATTACCCACATGGAGGGTGGCGTTACCCACAGCAAGTTCGCCCTTACGTTCCCCAGCTCCGGACCGTCAGAGTAGGGGAGCCGTGGTCCAAGCCTTCGACGACACCCGCCCCCGGCCGCTGCGAGCGGCCCCATATCCGCCGAGTGGCGCGCGCGTGCCGCCCCACGACCTCGAGGCGGAGGAGTCGCTGCTCGGGGCCATGCTGCTGTCGAACGACGCGGCGTCGGTCGGCATCGAGAAGTGCTCGGCCGGTGACTTCTACAAACCGGCGCACGGGCACATCTTCGGGGCCATCCGGGCCCTCATGGAGCGGGGCGAGGCCATCGACGCGGTGACCGTGACCGACGAGCTCAAGCGCTCGGGGGTGTTGGAGCAGGTTGGGGACCCGTCGATCTTCATCTCCCTGCAGGCCAACACGCCCTCGATCGCCAACGCGCGCCACTACGCCGAGATCGTCGAGGAGCACGCACTGCTGCGCCGGCTCATCGGGGTGGCGGGGGAGATCGCGGACATCGGCTACTCGGTGCCCGAGGACGTGAAGGCAGCCGTCGACGAGGCGGAGCAACTGGTGTTCGACGTGGGCGAGCGCCGGACGGCCGACACCATGGCACCGTTGCACGAGCTGCTGGGCAAGGGATTGGACCGGATCGAGGAGCTGGGCCAGCGCGGGTCGCACATCACGGGCGTGGCCACGGGCTACCACGAGCTGGACCGGATCCTGCTCGGCTTCCAGCCCTCCTCGCTCAACATCGTGGGAGCCCGTCCCGGTATGGGCAAGACCAGCTTCGCGCTGGGAGTCCTGGCCAACGTGGGGATGGCGGTGCAGCGGCCGGCGCTCCTCTTCTCCCTCGAGATGGGCCACCTGGAGCTGACCCAGCGCCTCTTGGCCTCGGAGGCTGAGGTCAACGGACAGAGCCTGCAGACCGGCCGGATCCGCAGCCAGGACTGGAGCAAGATCGGGATGGCCGTGACCCGGTTGTCCGGCGCGCCCATCTTCATCGACGACAACCCCAATGTCACGGTCATGGACATCCGGGCCCGGGCGCGGCGCCTCAAGAAGTCCGAGGGTGACCTGGGCATCGTCGTCGTCGACTACCTCCAGCTCATGACGGGCCGGGGCAGGGCCGAGAACCGCCAGACCGAGGTGGCCGAGATCAGCCGCGGCCTGAAGATCCTGGCGCGTGAGCTCGAGGTGCCCGTCGTCGCCCTCTCGCAGCTCTCGCGCAACCTCGAGTCCCGCCAGGACAAGACGCCGCAGCTGTCGGACCTCCGCGAGTCGGGGTCACTCGAGCAGGACGCGGACGTCGTCCTGTTCATCTATCGCGAGTCCGAGTACAACGACGAGGTGCCCATCGACCGGGCCGACGACGCGCTGATCGAGGTGGCCAAGCACCGCAACGGGCCGACCGGGAAGGCAAACCTGCTGTTCCTCAAGCAGTACGCGCGCTTCGAGAACCACCGCGGGGTGTAGGGGCGGCCGCGGGGAGAACGAAGTGCTCGACGGCGTAGGCGAAGCCGTCTTCCTCGTTGCTCTTCGTGATCCTCCGGGCGGCCCGCTTCACTTGGGGGTCGGCGTTGCCCATGGCGATGCTGAGCCCCGAGTGGGCGAACATCAAGATGTCGTTGGGCATGTCCCCGATGGTGGCGATCTGCTCGGGCTCGAGCTGGTAGCGCCGGGCCAGGTAGCGGGCGACGAAGCCCTTGTTGGCGTGCGGGTGGGTCACGTCGAGGTAGTAGGGCTGCGAGGCGGCCGCCGTCACGTCGTCGCCGAACTGTCTCGGCCGCGGCTGCGAGGCCGGCGTCGATGGCACCGTGGTCGTCGCTCACGCCCGACGAGCTTGACCACGCCGTCGGTGAGCCCGTCGAAGCCGTCGCATCACCTTGGGCGCGAACTTGACCGTCCAGGCCTCCCGGTCGACGTGCGGGCCCTTGGGGTCGCGGCACGTACCAGTCGGCGCCGCGGTAGAGCCACACGTCGAGCTCGAAGGACGCCATGAGGTCGGCGACCGGGACCACGAGGTGCTCGGGCAGGACGTGCTGCTCGAGCGACGTTCATGGCGCGGTCCACCATCAGGCCACCGTTGAAGGCGGCGATGGGCGTGTCGAGGTGCGAGGGGCTCCACGAGCATCTCCATGCCGCGCGGCGGCCGGCCGCTCGTGACGGCGAAGAGCGACGCCGGCCTGGCGCAGGCGTCGCACCGCGGCGACGGCGGCGCTCGGTGAGGACCTTGTCCTGGGTGACCAGCGTCCCGTCCACGTCGGCCAGCAGGAGGCGGATGGGTAGGGGCGGTCCTTCGGATGCGGCGGTGTCGGGGACGATGGGCGCGAGCGTAGTGGGACTCGTCAGGTCCGCACGGTGTCGGTCCGCACGGTGTCGGCCCGCACCGCGGGGGCGGCCACGCCCGGCGCCTCCGGAGCCGGACGAGGGCACCGAGGGCGCCCAGCGCCACCACGGCGACGACGGCCCACGGCGAGAGGAGCCACGCGGCAGAGCACGGCTGCCGCCGTCTCGGACGCGACCACGATGCCGAGCATGACGGGCCAGGCATCGGTGAAGCGCCGGTGGAACGCGGCGAGGGCGACGGTGCGGTGGTGATGCCCCGCCCGAGAAGGACGGCGAGGCCGCGCACCAGGCCGAACAGCGCGCCGACGAGAGGGCGACCGACGGGGCGGCGGTCAGCGCGGCCAGGACGATCATCAGGTAGACCGCCGCCGTCTTGATGTAGGTGACGAGCCCGGCGCCGATCTGCCAGCCGAACCCGGCCCCGTAGACCCAGGGACGGAACTGGTCGAGCCAGCGCTCGTTGACCTGACGGTGGTGGACGGGCAGGTGGAAGCCGGCCGAGGCGGGCATCGGCTGCCGCGGCCACCAGGGCGGCGGCGCAGGCGACCGCGGCGACCGCGACCACCGTGGAGGGCCCGGCGGCGCGGACCGCCGAGGGCCAGCGCCGCCATGACGAGGCCGAGCGAGCCCCGCCCACGGATGCTCGCCCGCCACGAACCAGGTCGCCGTGCGATCGGTAGCGGTGGCCGCGGGCGCGCTCGGCCAGCGGGGTGATGGTGGCGAGCATGGAGACGCCGCAGGGGGACCAGGTCGAGCGGGCCGCCGCGACGACGGCGACAGCCGCCGCCGCGAGGGTGAGGAGGGCGGTCATGGGTGCTCCTTTCTTCGTGCCGTCATGCCGGCGACCCGAGGAACGGCGCAGCCGCCGAAGGCGAAGATGCCGCCGTCCTGAGCCACCAGCCAGTAGCCGGCGTCGTCGCCGTACGGCCGCCATGCCGACGACCGGCCTGTTGAGGTGGATGGCGCCGGTCGACCCGTCGAACACGGCGTCGCCGTAGGCGAAGATGCCGCCGTCGGCGGCGACGAGCCAGTAGCCCTGGCCCGACGGCGTGGCCGCCATGCCGACGACGGGGCGTTGAGGTGCTGCCCGCCCATGGAGCCGAGGAACGGCGGCGTCGCCGTAGGCGAAGATGCCGCCGTCGGCGGCGACGAGCCAGTACCCCTGGCCCGACGGCGTGGCCGCCATCCCGACCACCGGGAGCGTTGAGTGCCTGCCCGCCCATGGAGCCGAAGAACGGCGCGTCGCCGTAGTCGAAGATGCCGCCGTCGGACGGCGACGAGCCAGTAGCCCCTGGCCCGACGGGGTGGCCGCCATCCCGACCACCGGCGCGTTCGAGGGCCTGCCCGCCCATGGAGCCGAGGAACGGGGCGCCGCCGTAGTCGAAGATGCCGCCGTCGGCACGCCGCCAGGTAGTAGCCCCCGGTGGGGCACCGGGCCGCGGCGACGATCGGGGCATCGAGCGCGAGGCCCGAGGCGTCGCCGTCGTCGGGGAAGTCCCCGTAGCCGAACAGCCTGCCGAAGGAGGTGACCACGGCGTACCCGGCATCCGTCGCCGCTGGGGGCGAGGCCCACGACCTGGCAGTTCGTGGCGGCCGAAGTGCACGGGGGCATGGGCGGGGCCGGCGTCCAGCACGGCTCGTTCTGCTCGGCCGTGGCGTTGTCCACGGCCACGGCCGTCGTGCACGAGGGATCCACCGTCCAGGGCGGGACGCAGGCGACGACGCGGCAGACGATCCGGCCCATGCACGCCACGTCCTGGTTGCACTGGCCGTAGCGGAACTGCAGGCAACCGGTGAGGATAGGAGTCGCAGCCCTGCGGGCCACAGCCGCAGCCGGTCCCGTCGCAGCCCGGCTCGCAGAAGGGGAAGCCGCCGCTGCACCCGCTGTCGCAGCGTGCAGGTGGAATTGCAGTCCATGTAGTAGCGGGGGCCGCCGCAGTACGAGGAGTTGTCCGCCACCCACCAGCCGCCCATGACCGTGTTCTCGGGGCAGTAGTTGGCGCCGCTGACCGCGCAGCAGAACTCGGAGAAGCCCGAGCAGCAGGTGCTGCCGCAGCCACAGCCGGCGTTGCCGCACTCGCAGATCTGGCCCGTAGGCCGTGCCGGGCTTGAGGGCCAGGTCCAGGCCCGGAGCCGACGGCGACCGCGCTGCCCGACGAAGGCGGACCGGTTGATGAGGCTCCGCCGGGACAGGCGACCCTCGAGGACCCGGGCCGTGCGCGCCACGAGCGCGGCTCGAGAGGCTCACGACGCCGGCACCGGGAGGGCCGCCGGGTGCAGCCGGCGGCGCGCCCCGGTCGAGGGCGGCCAGGGCGGAGAGCGCCAGGGCGGTGAGCCAGAGGCCGACCGCGCTCACGAAGAGGAGCGGGAGGCCGGCCCAGGGCTGGTGCGCCAGCTGTGGTCACCAGCGTGCCGCCGGCTGCGGCGCGCCGAGCGGCGACGGTCGACCGCCGCGGCGGCCAGGACGAGGTCGAGGACCAGGTGGAGCACGGTCGGCGGCGTGTCGGGTCGGCCGAAGCAGCCACAGGTGGCGAGCGGTCCGCCGCGCCGGCGGGCGACGAGGCCGACGACGCCGAAGAAGCAGAGGTAGGAGAGGGCGACGAGCGCGCCGGTGGCCGGGCGCGGGAAGGCCAGGGCGACGGCGCCGAGCGCGGCCTCGGCGAGCGCGCCGGCCCGGACGACGCAGGCGCAGGCGGGCGCAGCGGCGGCGACCCCGGCAGCAGCGTGGCCATGGCGCGGGCCGTGTCGTCGGGCCGCGCCGCCTTGGCCGCTCCGGCGGCGACGAGCAGCGCCCGCCGCGATCAGGTAGAGGCCGATCAGTTCCACTGGGGCCTCGCCGTGCGGGAAGGTCGGACACGGCGGGGCTCACGGTCAACGAGGCGAGCAGCGTGTTGACGCGCGGGACCAGCGCCGCCCGGAGGGCGTGGCTGCCGAGCACGGCATAGAAGGAGAAGGGACGCCCGGCCTCGGTGAAGAACCACTGGGTGCCCGGACTGCCCGGGGATGCCGCGCCGCAGGGTCATGGGGGAGAAGTCCGCCTCCGAGAAGCCGGTGGGCCGGCCCTGTCGGGCGAACAGCGCGGTGCCCACGCTCTCGGGGCCGTACTCGAAGAGGGTGGCGAACACGTCGGAGGGCCCCATCAAGGTGACGGCGCCGCTGCCGAAGTCGCCGATGTCGTCGGGGATGGGGAAGGTGGCGAACTGCCCGACGGGGAAGGTCATGCCCACGGTCGCCGGGCGCACGAAGATCCGGCCCTCGAAGCCGTCGGGGAGCCGGGCGGTGATGCCGTGCGCGCCGATGGTGGCCACTACGTCAGGCCCGCACCACGCGCCGCCGGTCATCGGCTGCGGCGTCCGGCCGCCGGCGCCGAGGGAAGACGTCTTCGAGCGTCCGCGGGTACAGGCTGGGGTCGCCCGGGTGGATCCCGGCGGCCCGCAGCACCTCGTCGGCCGCCGCCTCGCGCGCCGGTCCGTCCAGGCCGCCCTCGCCGCGCCCGCGCCGGTGTCGACCAGGGCCCGGTCGTGCTCGGCCCGCCGGACCAGCTCGGCCAGTTGCCCCACGTGGCCGGCCACACCCTGCGCCGACCTTGCGGCCGGTGGCGCCGTCGACGAGCACGAAGAAGGGCGAGCCGGGCACCTGGTAGTCGAGCCAGGCCTCGGTGGACATCACCACCGGCACCCGCCCGGTCGTTCTCGACAGCACCTCGGCGGGCACCTCGCGGTCGGGGCCCTTGGTCACGATCACCACCCGGGTGCGGTCGGGGAGCTCGAGGCGCTCCGGCTCCTGGAGGGCCTCCCAGAAGGCGGCGCAGCCGGCGCAGCCCGAGGAGAGGAACCCCAGGAGGGTGAAGCTGGTCGCTGTTGTCGACGGCCACCGCCCGGGCGTCCCCCGCCGGGGTGACGCCGGCGACGGCCGGAGCCGGGCCCAGAGCGCGGGCCGGTCGGCGGGGTCGCCAGCGGGACGGGGGCCGGGCGAGGGTGCGGGCCGGTCGGCCGACGGGTCGCCGACGCCCACGCCGAGCTCGTGCAGGGACCGCAGGATGTCGGCGTGGCTGCGCAGGAGGCCCGCCACCAGGATGCCGAGCACCAGAACCACGAACGTCGAGACAACGACCAACGCGACCATGCCGCCTCCTTTACCCGTTGCCCCAGTATCCATCCGCGGTGGCCCGCGGAACGCGGCACCGACCCGGCGCGCCGGGCCCGTCCTCGGGCATACTCCGATCTGTGGCGGACGACGATCTGTTCCTCCCCGAGCCCGAGCCCCGGGAGGTGCGCTACACGGTGATCTCGGTCGACGACCACGTGGTCGAGCCCGCCGCACACGTTCGAGGGCCGGGTGCCGGCCGCGCTGGCCGACCGGGCCCCGCGGATCGTCGAGACGCCCGAGGGGCACCAGGTGTGGGAGTTCGAGGGCGAGCGCTACACCCAGGTGGGCATGAACGCCGTGGCGGGACGGCGGCCCGAGACCTACGGCCTGGAGCCCTTCCGCTTCGACCAGATGCGGCCCGGCTGCTACGACGTCGACGCCCGGGTGCGGGACATGGACATCAACGGCGTCTGGGCGTCGGTGAACTTCCCGTCCATGATCACCGGGCTTCTGCGGCCGGGTCTTCTTCGACGCCAAGGACCGCGACCTCGGCCTGGCCTGCATCCGGGCCTGGAACGACTGGCTCTTCGAGGAGTGGTACACGCCGTACCCCGAGCGCATCGTCCCGCTCGGGATCACCTACCTGGCCGACCCCGCGCTCGCCGCGGCCGAGATCCGGCGCAACGCCGGACCGGGGCTTCACGTCGGTCACGCTCCCCGAGCGGCCGCACGAGATCGGGCTGCCCTCGCTGTGGGACCGGGCGCACTGGGACCCGATCATGGAGGCGGTCGATCGAGACCGACACCGTGGTCTCGCTGCACGTCGGCAGCTCGGGCCTGACCCCGGCGCCACCCGGAGCCGGCATCGACTCGCTGCACCTCGGCGCCACGCTCTTCGGCCAGCTGTCGCTGACCGCCTGCGCCGAGTGGCTGTGGTCCGGCTACGCCCTGCGCCACCCCGACGCTCAAGATCGCCATGAGCGAGGGCGGCATCGGCTGGGTGGCCATGCTCGTCGACCGGCTCGACAACATCGTCGACCGCTCCGGCTACGGCCGGGGCTGGGCAGGTGCGCCCGGCCGAGGTGCTGCAGCGCAACTTCTGGTTCTGCACCATCGACGACCCCTCGACCATCGACACCCGCCACGCCATCGGGGTCGACCACATCATGGTGGAGGTCGACTACCCGCACGGCGACAGCACCTGGCCCGACACCCAGGCCGTCATCGAGAAGTGCTGGGGCCACATCCCGGCCGACGAGCTGCGCGCCATGTGCTGCGAGAACGCGGCGGCGCTCTACCGCCATCCGCTGCCCGGACCTGGTCCTGCCCCGCTGAGAGGAGGCGACCGCATGTTCACGCCGACCGCCGAGAAGCTCGATGCCCGACCTCACGCCCACGCGAGGAGCTCGTCGTGCTGGCCCGCGCCCTGTGGCGCGAGGGCTACAACGACCATCTGGCCGGCCACATCACCGTCAACCTGGGCGACGGCACCCTGCTGTGCAATCCGTGGCTGCTGACCTGGGCCGAGCTGCGCCCGTCCCAGGTGCTGCGCATCGACCTCGACGGCCGGGTGCTCGAGGGGGACTGGCCCGTGCCGCTCGGGATCCCGCTCCACCTCGAGCTGCACAAGCTGCGGTCCGACGTCGGCTGGGCGATGCACAACCACCCGCTCTTCGGCACGGTGTGGGCCGACCTGGGCGAGCTGCCCCCGATCCTCGACCAGAGCTCGGCCCTCGGCGGCGGCGACGCTGGCCCTGGTCGACGAGTACGAGGGGCCGGTCAACGACCCGTCGAGCGCCCGGCGGGCGGTCGAGCAGATGGGCGACGCCGCCATGGCGCTCCTGGCCGGCCACGGTGTGTTCGTGCTCGGGCGGGTCGGCCCGGGCCGTGCACCAGCGGGCCGTGGCCCTCGAGCAGCGCTGCCAGCACGCCTGGTACGCCCGGGCGGCCGGGGGGACCGGGGCGTCACGGGTGCCGCAGTCCTTCATCGACCTGGTGGCCCGGAGCGACGGCGAGGGCTTCATCGGCTTCTGGGAGGCGGCGGTCCGCGCCGAGCTGGCGGCGGCCCGCGCCCGACCTGCTCGATTGGGGGCGGGAGGGGACCTTGGTCCACTGGACACCCGGGTGTGGCGGTGAATAACTGGAGGCCATGAGTCCGTCGCCCTTCATGCGACCCAGCGACGCCCTCATCTGGCACATGGAGCGCGATCCCGAGCTGCGCTCGACCGTGGTGGCGGTCGCCTGGTTGGAGTCGGCGCCCGCCTGGGAGGACCTGGCGCGGCGGACGGAGTGGGCGACCCGCCAGGTCCCCTCGTTCCGCCGGCGCCCGGTCGAGGTGCCCGGGCGCCTCTCCACGCCACGATGGACCACCGATCCGCACTTCGAGGTGGCCTGGCACCTGCGCCGGGTCGACGTCCCCGCACCGCACGGTCGCGACGAGGTGCTCGCCCTGGCCGCGCTCGCCGCCATGAGCGGTTTCGACCGCACGCGCCCGCTGTGGGAGTTCACCTTGGTCGAAGGATTGGAGGGCGGCAGGGCGGCCGTCATCATGAAGATGCACCACTCGCTCACCGACGGGATCGGGGGTGTGCAGCTCGCGCTGGCGCTCTTCGACGCCGAGGCCGACGGCACACGGGGCCGACGGCCCGCTGCCCGCGGCGCCACCCGGCGAATGGGTCCGGGGCCACCGGCTGGTCCTGGAGGCGCTGGCCGACCGCGCCGCCCGGCTGCGCGACGGCGCCCTGGGGGCGGTGCAGCTGCGTTCCGGGCGCGGCCGGCCCGGGTGGTGCGCCATCCCATGGGCACCGGCGCCGACGTCGTCGAGACGGCGCGTTCCATCGGACGCACCGTGCGGCCGCTGCCCGCCGTGCTGTCGCCGGTCATGACCGACGCGGGCCCGGACGGGTCGTGCACACCATCACCGTCGGCCTGGACGAGCTGAAGCAGGCGGGCTCTCGTCTCCGGCGGGACGCTCAACGACAGCTTCATGACCGCGGTCACCGGCGGCCTGCGGCGCTACCACGAACGGCACGGCGCGACGGCCGACGAGCTGACCGTGACGGTCCCGATCAGCATCCGCAAGCCCGGGGACCCGCCGGGCGGGAACCGGATCACCCTGCAGCGGTTGCGGATGCCGTTGAGCATGGCGGACCCGGTCCAGCGCATCCAGGCCATCGGGGCCCGCTGTCGAGCGGCCCGGGCACGAGCGGTCGCTGGCGTTCACCGACGCCATCGCCGCCGCATGAACCTCGTGCCCACACGGTGATCGGCAACATGCTGAAGCACGTGGACTTCCTGGCCAGTGACGTCCCCGGGTTCCCGTACCAGATTTTCTTGTGCGGGGCGCGGGTGACGGGGTACTCCGCCTTCGGCCCGACGATCGGCGCCGCTCTGAACGCGACCCTCTTCTCCTACAACGGGTCGTGCTGCATCGGCGTCACGATGGACACGACCGCGGTGCCGGACGACGAGCTGCTGCCCGAGTGCCTCTCGGAGGGGTTCGCCGAGATCATCGGCGCGGGCCGTCCGGAGGAAGCGGGCGTCGGGTGCTGAGCGCCGCCCTCGACGTGTTCCGGCTGCGCCAGTACTTCGACGTCATCACCGCGACGCGCGCGTGGGTCGACGGCATCCGTGACGACGCCGGCCTGCTGGACGACGTGCGCCGCGCCGCGTTGAGGCTGCCGGGCGAGCGGCCCCGCTCCGTGGAGCGGCGGCCCTTCCCGCCGCGGCAGCCCGTCCGCGTCGAGGGGCTCGAGGGAGGCGCCTGGCTCTCATGGCGACCGGCGGCAGCGGTGCGCTGGCCTCGGTGGTGGGCGCGGCGCGCGCCCTCGAGGAAGCCGGCGTGCGGCCGGCCGTGATCTCGCTGTGCTCGGGGTCGGCCCTCTTCGGGTTCCCCGTGGCCGCCGGCATCCCCGCCGAGGAGGTGGCCGAGTTCGTGCTCGCGTTCGAGCCGGCGGACTACGTCGACGTCGACTGGCGCCGGTTGGCCTCGTTGGCGCCGACGGCCGGGCGTGGCTTCGCCGGCATCATCAGGGGGGAGCGGATCGAGGCGACCTACCGGCGACTGCTGGGGGACATGACCCTGGCCGAGCTGGAGATCCCGGCGTACGCGCCGGTATGGAGCATCGAGAAGAACCGGCTCGACTACATCGGCCCGAGGACGCACCCGGGCCTGACCGTGGCGCGCGCCATCCGCATGGCGATCGCCCTCCCGTTGTTCGTCGAGCCCGTGGCGCTCGGCGGCGAGTCCTGGTGTGACGGCGGCCTCGTCGACATCTTCCCGGTGCGCCCCGTGCTGGAGCTGGAGGAGCCGTGCGACGCCGCGCTGGGGATCAACGGCTTCTACCCGCCCGAGTTCGCCGGAGAGGACGCCACCGGCTGGCAGGAACGTCGGGCCAGCATCCTCTACGTGGCGAGCCAGGTCCGGACCGCGCAGCAGACCGAACTGGCCCGGTTGAACCTGCGCCGTCTCCGTGCCTCCACCGATGTCCTGATGATCGAGCCCGTGCCCTACGAGAAGGTACGGGGTGTGGGCTTCTACCGCCAGTTCCTCAACCCGTCCGAGTGGCCCGCCTTCATGCGGTCCGGTCGGTCCGAGACCAGGCGAGCCCTCCGGGCGTACCGGCCCGAGCGAGACGAGCGCTCGAGCCCGACCGGCCGTCCCTACCCTGTCTCGAAGACCTTGGCCAACTCGTAGGGGACGGGCGCGTCCAGCTGGTCATAGGTGCACGACGCCGGGTCGCGGTCGGGGCGCCAGCGCACGAAGGAGGTCGCATGGCGGAAGCGGTTCTCTTGGAGATGGTCGTAGGCGACCTCGCACACCGCCTCGGGTCGGAGCGGTTCCCACGACATGTCCTTGCCGGCATTCCAGCGGTTCATCCCACCGGGCGCGCGCCCCGCCGCGTCGGCCCAGCCCGCCCACGGGTGGCCCGACCGGGCGCCGGCGCGGTATGCCTCGACCTCGCCCACCAGTTCCCGCCGCCGGGCCACGCTGAAGCCCGAGGCGACGCCGACGTGGTGCAGCGTCCCGGACGAGTCGTACAGGCCGAGCAGGAGCGACCCCACGCCGGCTCCGTCCTTGTGCGTCCGGAAGCCCGCCACCACGCAGTCAGCGGTGCGCTGGTGCTTGACCTTGAGCATCACCCGCTTGTCCGGCAGATAGTGCAGGTCGGACGGCTTGGCGACGACGCCATCGAGCCCGGCGCCCTCGAAGCGCGCGAACCAGTCGGCGGCCACGTCGGGATCCTGGGTGGCCGGTGTCACGTGTACCGGCGGACGCGACTTGCTCAGCACTTTCTCGAGCGTCGTGCGCCGCTGCGCGTACGCCGTCTCCATCAGGGACGTGTCGTCGTGGGCCAGGAGGTCGAAGGCGACGAAAGAGGCTGGCGTCGACTCGGCCAGCTGGCGGATGCGCTTCTCGGCGGGATGGATGCGTTGGGAGAGGGCGTCGAAGTCGAGGCCACGCGGCCCGGCGATGACGATCTCGCCGTCCAGCACGCAGCGGGCCGGGAGCTCGCGTCGCAGCGCCTCGACCAGCTCGGGGAAGTAGCGGGTGAGCGGCTTCTCGTTGCGGCTGCCGAGGGTGACGTCGTCGCCGTCGCGGAAGACGATGCAGCGGAAGCCGTCCCACTTGGGCTCGTAGAACAGTCCAGGCTGGCGCGGCAGCTCGCGGGTGAGCTTGGCCAGCATGGGGGCGACGGGCGCACCGACGGGCAGGGTCACGCCGCCACCTCGTGGGCGGAGGCCCAGGCGAGAAGCCCGTCCACCGGCTGCCGGTTGACGATGCGCTCAAAGGGCACACCGGCGGCGACGGCGTTGCGGCAACCGCGGCCGAGCCAGCCGAGCTGACCCGGCGCGTGGGCGTCGCTGTCGACGGAGAAGGAGCACCCCAGGCCGACGGCTTGGCGCAACAGGTCCGCCGGGGGGTCCTGCCGTTCGGGCCGGGAGTTGATCTCCACCGCGGTGGTGGTGCGGGCACAGGCAGAGAACACCGCCTCCGCGTCGAAGGTCGATTGGGGACGACCCCGACCGGTGATGAGGCGCCCGGTGCAGTGGCCGAGGATGTCGGTGTGCGGGCTCTCGATCGCGGCAACCATGCGATCGGTCATCTCGGGCGCGTCCATGCGGAGCTTGGAGTGGACACTGGCCACCACGACATCGAGCTGGGCCAGGAGGTCGAGGTCCAGGTCGAGCGAGCCGTCCTCCAAGATGTCCACCTCCATACCGGTGAGGATGCGGAACGGCGCCAGCTCCTCGTTGAGCTCGGCCAACACGTCGAGCTGCTGGCGAAGCCGCTCCTCGTTCAGGCCGTGGGCGACCGTGAGACGTGCGCTGTGGTCGGTCAGCACCAGGTACTCGCGGCCGAGGTCCCGCGCCGTCTCGGCCATCTCGCGGATGGGGCTGCCGCCGTCGGACCAGTCCGAGTGCGAGTGACAGTCGCCGCGCAGCGACCGGAGCAGGTCCGCCGCCGGCCCATCGAGCTCGAGGTCGTCCGGCAGGTCCTGGAGCTTGGCGAGGTAGGCGGGGACCTCGCCCCGCACGGCCTCGGCGATCACCAGCGCCGTCGACTTGCCCACACCGTCGATGCGTTGCAGCTGCCCCGCCTGGGCGAGTGCGGTCAGCTCCTCGGGCGCCACGGCGGAGATCGCACGGGCCGCGTGCCGGAAGGCCCGCACCTTGTAGGTGTCGGCTCCGTTGCGCTCCAAGCGGAAGGCGATCTGGTTCAGGGCGTCGAGCGGGTCCATGCGTCAGGCCTTCTTGGCGCGGCTCGGCGCCACCCGGGGCGGTTCGTCGGGCATCTTGGGGTACTGGGGTGGCCACGGGGCGTCGTGCAGGCCGGCCTCCCGGTCCCTTTCGGCCAGCGCCAGCAGGGGATCGAGGGACTGGGGGCGCACGCCGATGTCGGCCCAGGGGTCGCCGCGCCGGCGCACCAGGTCCGGGACGCTGCGGATGGTGAGCTCGTCGGGCACCACCGTCTCGACTTCTTCCCAGCTCAGAGGCGTCGACACCTGGCCACCGGTGCGGGGCCGGGCGAACCAGGCGCCGAACACCGTCTTGTGGGGCGCATTCTGGTTGAAGTCGACGAAGACACGAGTGCCACGTTCCTCCTTCCACCAGTTGGCCGTGATGTCATCGGGGTAGCGGCGCTCGAGCTCGCGGGCCAGGGCGACGGCGGCCGCCCGGACCCGCACCGAGTCCCAGCGGGCTTCGAGCCGGACGTAGACGTGCAAGCCGTGGCTGCCCGTGGTCTTGGGGTAGCCCTCCAGGCCGAGCTCGTCGAGCAGCTCGCGGCAGCGGAGCGCGGCGGCGCGCACGTCGTCGAACCCGATGCCGGTGGTGGGGTCGAGGTCGATGCGCAGCTCGTCGGCATGGGTGGAGTCGGCGGCGAGATAGGGCCAGAGGTGCAGGCCCAGGCAGCCGATGTTGACGGCCCACACGACGTGGGCGACGTCGGCGACGACCAGCGCGTTGGAGGTGGTGCCGTTGGGCGTGGCGACGGTCGTGGACTGCAGCCAGTCGGGGGCGCCGGCCGGGATCCGCTTCTGGTAGAAGGACTTGCCGGCTGCGCCGTCGGGGAAGCGCTGCAGCATGGCGGGGCGGCCGCCCGCGGTGTTGAGCAGATGGGAGCCCACCTCGAGGTAGTACGAGACGAGGTCGGACTTGGTGGCGTCCAGTGCCGGGAAGTACACCTTGTCAGGTCGGGAGATACGCAGCTCGTGACCGTCGACCTCCACCGTGCGCTCGTCGTCCCCTGGCACCGCCGTCGACTCTAGCGATGGGCCGCCGGACGCGTTCCGCCGAGGAGTGGCGCGCCGAGCTGCCGACGTGCCAGGTCACCTCCGATCCGTTGAGCTCGAAGACCCTCCTTGACGCGCTCGGTGCACTCTGTCCGGGGTCGGTGAGATTCAACGCACCGTCTGCCGAAGGCGGGGTACCGATCGGTGCGGCGGCAGTGCTCACTCGCGCCCAGATTCAGATGAAGTCGGCCAGAGCCTCCCACCCCTGCGGGGGTGGCGCGAGCCGCCAGAACTGCTCAGGGACGTTGCCCTCGAGGCGCGCACTCAGCGCGTGGTCGCGCTCGAGCGGTGGGAGCTGCGACGTGTAGCACCAGATGGCGCGCCGCTTGCGCTCCGCGTCGGGCACATGGGGAACGATGGCCGGGGTGGGCCAGGGGCGCGCGCGCAGCAACTTGGCGACCCGCCAGGCCAGCAGTCCCGGGATGTGCTTGTAGCCGTGGTCCTCGTAACAGAACCACTCGCGGTCGGGCTGCTCGTCACGCACCCGGAGGCAGGCGTCGTGGACCATGACATGGTCGGGGTTGCCCAGGCCCATGGGGAAGAACACAGCGGTGGGGTTCAGCTCGGCGATGGCGGCACCGAGCACGGGCACCACCTCGTCCGGCTTCGGTCGCTCCTCGGGCGCCAGGTACTGGTGGTCGGCGAAGTCGAGCCACGTGTAGCCCGACTCGAGGACTGCCATCGCGGCGACGTCTTCTTGGCGTCGCACCGCCACCACGTCGTCGCCCGCGACGAACCCGCCCAGGGCGTCCCACTCCGTCGGCTCCTCGGGGTAGGCCGGTGGTCGCCCGCCCAGCACCGTGATGACGGTCGTGTTGTGATAGCTGGCGATGAGGTGACCGGCTCCCATGGCGGCGTCGTCAAAATGCGGAGAGACGACGACGATGCGGGCGAACACGCCCGCATCGACCTCGCCCCACGTCGGCTCCGCGAAGGTGTCGGTCACGACCGGATCATACGGGCACGTCGTCGATCTCACCGGCCACGTGGTGGCGGAAGGCCGGCATGAGCGCGCCGATCACGGCGGCGCCGACGATGCAGGCGAGCCCGCCCGACACCACCGAGAACTCGACGCTGGTCAGTGTGGCCACTGCGCCCGACTCCATGTCGCCCAGGCGCGGCCCTCCCTGTACCACGGCCATCTGGATGGAGGACATGCGGCTCCGGAAGCGCTCGGGGATGGAGGACTGCAAGATGGTGTTCCGCAAGACCGCCGAGATGACGTCGGCCCACCCGGCTACGGCAAGCAGGGCGAGGCCGACCCAGAGCGTGTCGATCAGGCCGAAGACAGCGATGGCGGCGCCCCACACCGAGACCGCCACGATCACCGCCCAACCCTGCCGCCTCAGGTTGGTGACCCAGCCTGTGGTCACCGCCCCGATCAGCGCGCCGACACCGGGCGCGGCGTAGAGGAAGCCGAGCGTGACGGTCCCGCCGCCGAAGACCGAGCCCGCCATGGCCGGGAAGAGCGCTCGCGGCATGCCGAAGACCATGGCGTTGATGTCGATCAGGTAGACACCTTGGAGCGCCTGGCGGGAGCGCAGGTAGCGCAGGCCCTCCCGGGTCGACTGCCAGGGCGTGAGCCCCCCGCCACCCTCCGCCGGGGGGATGGGTTGGAGCATGGCCGAGGCGATGCAGGCGACCAGGAACGAGACGGCATCGAGCGAGTAGACGAGCGGCAGCCCGATGCGGAGCAGGATCCCGGAGAGCGCGGGCCCGACCACGGTGCCCACCTGGATGATGATCTGCATCATGGCGAAGGCGGCGGTCAAGTGACGGCGCTCGACCAGGCCGGGGACCGACGCCATGCGGGCGGTGTTGGAGAATCCCATCAGCCCCGCGGCAAGGGAGCTGACGACGTAGAGCACGAGGAGGGACGGGTGGGCCACGGCGGCATTGACCGCCATGGCCCCACTGGTCAGGATCATGGCGGCCGTCGTCCACACCATGATGCGACGCCGGTCGATGAGGTCACCGAGGGGACCCGCCGACAGGGCGCCGACGAGGAAGGGGATGAGCTGGGCCAGGCTGATGGCACCGACTTGCAGCGAGGAATGGGTCATGGCATAGACCTGATAGGGGATGGCCACGACGGTGAGCTGCGTCCCCAGCATGGAGATGAGCTGACCGGTGAAGAGGAGCCGGAAGTCGCGGCTCTCCCGCAGCGGGGTGGTGTCCACCAGGATCCGGCCCGGCATGGCAGCAGCCTACGGTCGGCGGCGCGTCGCGGCGCCCGGTGCGCCGGTGCTCAGGAGAGCTGCCGCCCCAGGTCCCGGACGGAGATGTCCCAGGCGGCGGGCCAGTCCCGGGTGCGCAGCAGGGCGTCGCTGCCCCCGTCGCAGAAGAGCACGGATCCGCAGAAGAATGCTCCTTCGGGACCGAGCAGGAACGCCACCAGCGCGGCGATCTCCTCGGGCCGCCCCGGACGCCCGACCGGGATCGGGAGCATGTCGAGGAGCGGGCCCGTCTCGGGGTCGGACCGCATGGCGGCCACCATCGGGGTGTCGATCATGCCCGGAGCGACCGCGTTGAGCCGGAGCCCGGCCCCCGCCCACTCGGCCCCGGTCGCCCGTCGCCGGACCCAGTGGGCCACCGCCAACTTGCTGGCGGGGTAGGTCGCCATCGAACCCCTGGCGTCCGCGATCCGCCTGCTCAATTCCTCGTCGTGGTCCAAACAGGCGTCGACCAGGTCGGCGGGGATGCCGGGCTGCACGGTGGTCGAGTTGGAGCTGATGGCCACGGCCGCGCCGCCCGGCACGAGCAGCGGCCGCAGTCCCTCGAGCACGGCAACGGTGCCGAAGTAGTTCACCGAGGCGAGCAACGACCCGGCGCGGTTCGGGGAAGCGGCCAGACCGGCGCAGGTCACGATGCCCGCCAACGCCCCAGCGGACCGATCGCCCGCCTCGGCGACGGCGCGCTCGCGCCCCTCGGGGGTCGCCAGGTCGGCCACCACGTCGGCCCCCGCCAGGTCGACGCCGACGACGTGCCACCCCGCGGCGTCCAGGCGGGCCGCGGCGGCCGCACCGATCCCCGACGCGGCGCCGGTTATGACGACCGCGCGCTCAGGCAGCGTGCCGTGCCTTCAGGAGAGCGAGCGCCTTGTCGGCGTGCGAACCCATGGAGAACTCGCTGTGGATGACGTCGAGGATCGTGCGGTCGGTGTCGATGACGAAGGTGGTCCGCTTGACCTTGAGGAACTCCACGCCCCGTTTCACGCCGAGTTGGGCCGCCACGGTGCGGTCGGGATCCGAGAGCAGGGTAAAGCCGAGTGACTCCTTCTCGTCGAATTGCTTCTGCTTCTCGACGCTGTCGGCGCTGATACCCACCGGCTGCGCCCCGACAGCCGCGAACTCAGCGGCCAGGTCGCGGAAGTGGCAGCTCTCCTTCGTGCAGCCATAGGTCATGGCGGCCGGGTAGAAGAACAGCACGACGGGTCCGTGCGCCAACAGGTCGTTCAGCGTGCGTGGCGTGCCCGTCTGGTCGGGCAGCTCGAAATCGGGGACGACGTCGCCTTTGTGCATCAGCCCAATGTAGGGCGGACGGGCCGTCCGTGCCCGGCTAGGCCTCGAAACGGAAGCCCACCCCGCGCACCGTGACCAGGTGACGGGGGTTGGCCGGGTCCGGCTCGACCTTGCGCCGAAGGCGCTTGATGTGGGTGTCGAGGGTACGTGTGTCGGTCAGCTCCTGGTCCCACCAGAGTCGGTCGATGCACCAGTCACGGGTGACGACCTGGCCACTGTGGGCCATCAACAGGGCGAGGAGGTCGAACTCCTTGCGTGAGAGATCGACGGCCCTCTCGTTGACCGTCACCTCGCGCCGGCCCGCGTCGAGGCGCACCGGTCCGACGGTCAGGATCTCGTCGTGGTGCTCCGCGACCGCTACCCCGCGGCGCAGCACGGCCCGCATGCGGGCGACCAGCTCGCGCAGACGGAACGGCTTGGCCACGTAGTCGCTGGCACCGAGCTCCAGGCCGAGCACGATGTCGACCTCGGAGTCGCGGGCCGTCACCATGATGATGGGCACCGGCTTCAGGCTCCGCATCTGTTGACAGATCTCGATGCCGGACTGGTCGGGGAGCATGACGTCGAGCAACACGAGATCGGGATGGACGCGGTGGAAGAGCCGCAACGCCTCGTGCCCGTCCCCGGCGGACTCGACGGCGAATCCCTCGCGGGTCAGGCCTGAGGCGAGGGCCTGGCGGTAGGACTCCTCGTCGTCGACCACGAGGACGAGTGGTCGGTTGTCCCGCGTCGGGCTGGTCGAGGGGACCCGGCCGTTGGTCGCCGGTGCGTTGGTGATTGCCACGCTGTGCTCTGCCTCAGGCAGCGTCGTGAGGGACCCGGGGCGGGGGCGGGGAGAGAGGGGCAGGCGACGACGGTGGACCGGGGGTCGATCGCACCGACGTCGCCTGGGCACGCGGGGAGGCGAATACCCGCGCTACGGTGACCAACAATCCGAAGAGCCCGGTGCGCGGTGCGCGCGCCGGCCGGATCATGATGACCTCGGCCAGGGTGTCCTGGCCGCGATGACGGTCGGTCGCGGGACTGGAACGAGGGTCCCGGCCGGTGTGGTCCATTTGCTGATCCACGGTCGCCATCGCCCATCACGCTACGAAGTCGAGGTGAACGGGTCGCGAAACCGTTGCAACCGAGAAGTGTGCTGAAGATGAACTCTTATGACGGCGCTCCAGCTCAGAGCGGTACGCTCCCTGGACACGAGTGGGAGGTGCCGCATGACGGAGGCCATGGGCCATGGCGTGAACCAGCGCAGAGCCATTCAGATGACACCCGACGAGGTGGACGCGTTCCTCGCCGAGCGGCGGCCGATGACAATGTGCTCGCTGTCCCGCGACGGCTCCATCCATGCCGTGGCGATGTGGTACGGGTTCTTGGACGGGTGCGTCACCGTGGAGACCAAGGCAAAGTCGCAGAAGGTGCAGAACCTGCGCCGCGACCCCAGGCTCACCCTGCTCTTCGAAGACGGCGACTACTACGAGGAGCTCCGCGGCGTCGAGCTGGTCGGAAAGGCAGAGATCGTCGAAGACCCCGACAAGCTGTGGGAGCTCGGCATCAGCGTGTACGAGCGCTACAACGGCCCGTACTCCGACGAGCTCAAGCCGATCCTCGAGGTGATGCTGCACAAGCGGGTGGCGATCAAGATGTTGGTGGAGCGGACCGTGAGCTGGGACCACCGCAAGCTCGGGCTGCCCTCGACGCGCCCGGGCACTGGGTGAGGTTCTCCATCCGCCAGGCGGTCGCCGTGCCGCCTGCACGGGCGGTCGCCGCCTACGGCTCGCCCGCGTTCTACCGGGGCAGGCCGCGCCGTGACGACATCGAAGTGGTCGAGGTCCTCCGCCACGACGACTCGGGCGCCCGTATCCTCATTGAGGTCCGCTTCGCGTTCACGGGGTCGGTGTCACCGGCCGTCCGTGCCGTGATCGACCCCGCCAAGATGTCGTGGATCACCCGCACCGAGGTCGACCCCGCCGAGGCGCGCACCGTCTGGGAGGTGCTGCCCGACCACTACGCGGACCGGCTCAGCGCCAGGGGTGGCTACCGCTTCGAAGCGGGCGCGGACGGGCCGGCGAGCAGCGTCGTCGCCGTCGAGGGCGAGCTGAAGGTGCACGTGCCCATCGTCGGGCGCTCGGTGGAGCGGGTCATCGTGTCGGACCTGCGGGCGTACATCGAGGACGAGGTCGCGAGCATTCCCGCCCTGGGGGGATGAGCTCAGGGCGCCTGCTGCGGGCCGACCTTGAGCATCTGGGTCATCCCGTCTTCGATCCCGCCAGCCAGGACGTCGATGTCCGCGGTGGTGTCGTAGTCTCCGGTGATCCCGAAATTCACCTCGCCGTCGTAGGAGAAGATGGCGACGCCGAGGCGCACCTGACCAGCGAGAGGGACGTAGGGGAAGGCCCGGATCATGCGCCTCCCGGCGGCGTAGAGCGGGAACTGGGGCCCCGGCACGTTGGTGGTGACGGTGTTGACGTTGCGCTGGCCGGCCCGGGTCGCCAGGCGCATGCCCAGGGCCAGCAGCATGGGCGGCGCGAAACCCGACATCGAGGTCAGGGCCTCGCCGGCCAGCGCCTGCTTGGACTCCTTGAGGTCCCTCATCTGCTCGGTGATGGCATGGAGCCGGAGCACCGGGTCCTCGATGTCGACCGGGAGCTCGGCGAACATCGCCGAGACCCTGTTCTCGAAGGTCCCGTCACCCACCGCCTTGCCCGACGCGTCCCGGGGCCGGACCGACACGGGCACTAGCGTGCGCACGACCCGCTCGACGTCCTCGCCACGCTCGAGCAGGAGCTCGCGGAACCCGTTGGTGATGCTCGCCAGCACGACGTCGTTGAAGGTCCCGCCGAGCGCCCTGCGCACCCGCTTGATGTCGTCCACCGACGTGGTAGCCCAGGCGTAGCGCCGGTGGGGTCCGAGCGGACCGTTCAGGCTCGAGAGCGGCGTGGGGCGCGCCAGCCCGCTGAGCGAGAGCAGACCCTCGCCGACCCCGAGCACGTACCCGGCCAACCGTCGCACGGCGCGGGCCTGTGCCCGGGTGGCGCGCAGCTGCTCGTAGGGCGACCGCACGATGTTCTCCAGTGCGTCCACCACGAGCTGAAGGCCCGACGGCTCGGGATGCGGCGTCCACCCCGACGGCTCGGGTCGCTCGGCATCCGGGCGCCGGTCCATGATCACCGCCAAGAGGTCGGTACCCGACACGCCGTCGACCAGGGCGTGGTGCGTCTTCGCCAGCACGGCCCAGCGCCCGTCCTCGAGTCGCTCGACCACCCAGATCTCCCACAGGGGCCGGGAGCGGTCCAGCTGTTGTGCCATGACGCGCCCGACGAGCTTGCGCAGGTCGCTCTCGCCCCCCGGAGCGGGGAGCGCGGTGTGGCGCAGGTGGTACTCGATGTTGAAGTGCGGGTCGTCCACCCACACGGGCCGTCCGAGCTCCAGCGGGACAGGCCTGACCCGCTGGCGGTAGCGCGGGACGAGGTCGAGTTTCGCGTCCACCATGTTGACGATGTCGGCGAACCGTGGCGGTGGGCCCTCGAAGATGGCGACCGAGGCGATGTGCATGTGCGACACGTGGTCCTCGATGTGGAGGAAGGACGTGTCCAGGGGGCTTAGGCGATCAGGGGTCATCGCACCCTCCCTTCAGAAGCGTTGCCGCTCCGAACCTACTACCGGGCGTCCCCCCGCGGCGGGGGATCAACCGGCGGTGACGGAGGTGGGGGTCTGTCCCAGCGAAGCCAGGAACGGGCTGGCGAGGATCCTCCGGCGGGCCTCCTCGTAGGCCGCCTCGACGACCCTGGGGCTCCGGTCCTCCGCCATGGCCCGCAGGCCCATTGCCTGGCGCGACTCGGGGCCGGGCTCCAGGCTGATCACGGCGGTCCCGATCCCCTCGAGCCGCGCCATCTCGCGCTCCATGCGGCGGTGCACGGTGCGGCGCAGCAGCCCGTCGGCACCGTAGACGCTGCCCTGGTCGGCCGACATGGACGAGACGATGATCACCAGGTCGAGGCCCTCCGAGCGGAGCACGTCGGCGTTGGTGACCGAGTGGACGCCGCCGTCGACGTACTCCGTCCCCTCGATGGTGACTGGTCGGAAATAGCCTGGTATGGCGCACGAGGCCAGCACGGCGTCGGCTAAACGTGCCGGGGGGGCGCCCGGCCGGCCGAAGACGACTCGGGCGCCGTCGGAGCGGCGCACGGCGCAGATGCGCAGGCCGTCGGGCCAGCGGGGGCCGATGTGCTCGTCGAGGCCCCGAGCCCGTTCGGAGATGTCGATCTGACCGCGCGGGATCAACGTCATGGCCGCCACCTCGGGGCGGAAGGCCAGTGGCCGCCGGGCCATCCGGGTGATGAGGGCCGGCGAGGGCAGGTTCCAGGGGCGCAGCATCGAGCGGACCGACGGGGTCGGCAGCGGTCCGGCGTCGGCGGGGAGGATGCGACGCAGGATGGCGCCGCCTCGTGGCGAGGTGGGCACCCCGTAGAGCGAGGCCGCCAGATCGGTGGCGGGGACACCGACCCGCAACGCGGCGCCGGTCACCGAGCCGGCCGAGGTCCCGACGATCACCGAGGCCATGCGGGGGTCCCAGCCGCTCTCACGCTGCAGGGCGGCCAGGACGCCGGCCTGGTAGGCCTGACCCACGACGCCCCCGGCACCGAGCACGAGGCCGATGGAGGGGGACTTCGAGCTCCGAGGTTCCCCGCCGATCGACTTCACACCCTCTTTCTACCCGCCGGAGCGGCGGCACACCCGGGCTTCGGCTCGGAGCCCCGGCTCCCACGCCCATTGCCCCAGCTGAGGCCCACCGAACCTGCTGCTCGGACCGCTCCATAAGGTGGGCCGGTTCGGAGAGGCCGGGGATCGTCACCCAGGGCAGCCCTGGGCTCTGGCGCCCGACGCGGCTCTTCACCGCCGCCACCTGGCGCGGGGCGAGGGGCCCGGCCGCCCGCCGCCCGATGGCGCCGGTGGGTACGTGCTGAACGTGTACCCGGCGCTGTCCCTGCTCGGGCTCCTGGTCCTGTGGTTGGTCGGGCTCATGATCGGCTGGTCGCTCGTCTGCTGGGGACTGAACCAGCACGTCGGTGGCGCCTGGGACTGGGGGTCGCTCGTCTACAACGCGGGGACCTCGCTGGGACCCCCGTGTTCGGGTCGGCGCACGGCGCGCTCGTGCGCATGCTCACCCTGCTCGAGACCCTGACGGGGGGGGGGTCACGATCGCGCTGATGATCGCGTACCTCCCCGCGCTCTACGGCGCGTACAGCCGGAGAGAAGCGCGCTTGCTCACCCTCGACGACCCCCTCGGTGGGCGCATGACCCCGGTGCGCGTGATCGCCATCGAGGCCCCCGGCGGTGATGTCGAGATGCTGTACCGCTCGTTGGCGGAATGGCAGATGTGGACGGCCGACGTCCTCGAGAGCCACGTGTCGTGCCTGATGCTGGCCCTCTTCCGGTCCCAGCACCCGGGACAGTCCTGGGTCACCGCGCTCGGAATGGTGACCGACGGCGCCGCCTTGACCTCAACCTGCGTGGTCGGCGCGTGGAGCAGGGAGCCGTACTTCCAGTACCGACGAGGGCGCCGCGCCGTCATGGAGATCTCGAGCCGCCTGCACGTGCCGGCAACGGAGAGGCCCGCCAGTGGCTGGTCGAGGAGAACTTCGAACTCGCGTGGCAACAACTCGTCGCCATCGGCGTGCCGCTCCGTGACAAGGACGGCGTGGGAGGACCTGCGGGCACTGCGCGGCGACGTACGGGACGAGCTCGAGCGCCTGATCGACTTCCTGGTGGCCCCGCGCGGGTTCTGGGGCGACTCGGCCGAGGAGACCGTTGCCGAGGAGGTGGCCCGGGCCGCCGGCGACGCCCGGAGAAAGGCCCGCGGCGGGGTAGTCCACCGGCACGATCCGACGGCACCCGCCGGTACGCTCCCGACGAGCAGCCGTGCCCGTCCCGCTACCCACCGCCGAGACCGTCGACCTGCGGCCGCCCGGCGCGGTCGAGGCCCAGATCATGGCGAACGGCGTCGCGTCCGCGGTGGCGGGGCGCGAGGGGCTGCAGCCCGTTCAGCGTTCGCTGATCGAGGCGCTGTTCCCGGCGATGACGGGCCACACCGTGCAGGTGGAGGACGCCGCGGCCATGACCGCCCGGGAGTTGGCGTCGGCGCTGGCCCGGCGTGAGCTCCAGTTCCGCTCGCGCGCGGTCCAGATCATGCTGCTGTGCGCGCTCGTCGTTCACCCCATCCCCGACGACGTCGCCGCCAACGTGGAGGAGTTCGCCCGGGAGCTCGGGGTGGAGGAGGGGATGGTGCGGGTGGCGCGCGAGTTCGCCGCCGGCTCGCTCGGTCTGGCCGCCCATGACTTCACGCGCAACGGGTACGAGGGAACGTGGAACGAGGAGGAATCGGCGGTCTCGTTGCACTCGAGCCGCGTCCTGCACGAAGCGTGGGAGCTCTCGGTGCACGACCCCGAGCTGGCGGCACGATGGGCCGCGCTCGACGCATTACCCGATGATGCCGTCGGGCGCAAGGTCTGGGAGCTGTACCAGGCCCGCGGCTTCACCTTCCCGGGCACGCCCGGCTCGGCACCACCGCTTCTCGCCCAGCACGACTGGGTGCACGTGTTGGCGGACTACGGCACGACCGTCGAGTCCGAAGTCGAGGTCTTCGGACTGATCGCCCGGGCCAACGACGACATGCACGCGTTCTCGCTGCTGGCCATGGTGATCTCGCTGTTCGAGACCGGGTACCTCACCACGGGAGCGGGGCTGTTCGAATCGTCACCGGGGCACTTTTCCTCGAGTCCGGACATGGCCGTCCGGCTCTCCGACGCCATGGCGAGAGGTGCCCGCTGCCACGACGCCGAGACCGGCTCGGACAGCATCGACTTCCTCAAGATGGACTGGTTCGCGCTGGCCCACCGCACCTGCGACGATCTCCGGCAGCGCTTCCACCTGCTCCCGAAGGCGCGGCGGGCCGTCGAGGCGGGTTCCGTCGGCCCCTGGGAGAAGGGGGGGATCAGCCCCTTCCAGATGAAGGCCGGTCGTCAGCTGGCCGCGTCCGGCGGGGTGCCCTACGACGCGCACGGCGCGTCGTCCCATTGAGGTCAGGACTCGAGGAAGCGCAGCACTGCCAACACGCGCCGGTGATCGTTCTCCGAGACCGGCAGGTCGAGCTTGGCGAAGATGTTGGCAACGTGCTTCTCGACCGCACCCTCGCTGACGACCAGGGCGTTGGCGATGGCCGCGTTGGAGCGCCCCTCTGCCATGAGGGCGAGGACCTCGCGTTCGCGGGCCGTCAGCACGGAGAGCGAGTCGGTGCGCCGGGTCGCACCCAGGAGTTGCGTCACCACTTCAGGGTCCAATGCGGTACCTCCGATCGCGACGCGTTCGAGCGCCTCCACGAAGTCCTTCACGTCGGCAACGCGGTCCTTGAGCAGATAGCCGATCCCGGCGGCGTCGTCGGCCAGGAGGTCGGCGGCGTAGCGCGTCTCGATGTACTGGGAGAACAGCAAGATGCCGAGGCCTTCGTGCTTGGCCCGTAGTTCGAGGGCGAGGCGCAGCCCCTCGTCGGTGAAGGTCGGCGGCATGCGGATGTCGATCACCGCCACGTCGGGCGGGTTCTGCGCGACCGAGCTGCGCAGCGCCCCCGGGTCGCCGACCGCACCCGTGATGACGAAGCCACGGTCCACCAGGAGCTGCACCAGCCCGTCGCGCAGGATGGCCGAGTCTTCGGCGATGGCGACCCGGAGCGCGCAGGGCATCATGGCGACAACGGGAGGTCGACGGTGACGACGGTCGGGCCGCCGCGGGGGCTCACCAGGTTCAGCCGCCCGTCCACCGCGTGCACCCGGTCGATGAGCCCGGCCAGGCCGCTGGACGAGGAGCCCAGCCGGGAGATCTGCGCGCCACCGCTGCCGTCGTCGCGGACGACGAGACGAAGCCAGGTGCCCTGCTGCGCGCACGAGACGGACGCGCGGGAAGCCTGGGCGTGCTGGGCCACGTTGGCCAACAACTCGGCCACGCAGTAGTAGGCGATCGCCTCGATGGCTGGTGACGGCCGGCTGCGCAGGTCGACCGACACCTCGGTGGGCACGGCGCTGCGGGCGGCCAGGGTGGCGAGGGCGCCCTCCAGGCCGATGTCGAGCGCGGGCGGGTGGATGCCCCGGGCAATGTCGCGCAGCTCGGTGATGGCCTCCTTGGCACCGCGGTGCGCCTCCTCGACCAGCTCGCGGACCTGGTCGAGGTCGACATGGTCGGTGTCCTCGAGCTTCTCCTTGGCCATGCCCAAGCGCATGGCGAGCGCCACCAGCTGCGCCTGGGTGCCGTCGTGCAGGTCGCGCTCGATCCGGCGCAGCGTGGCGGCCGAGGCGTCGACCGTCTGAGTGCGGGCCTGCTCGAGCCTCCGCAGGCGGGCGGCCGTGGGGTCGGGACCGAGCAGCGAGGCCATCATGAGCCGGTCCACATTCACGAACCCCCGCATCGCCCAGGGCGCGGCGAAGAGGAACACCACGCCGAAGATGAGGACACCCACGTTGCGGAGGAAGCCGCCGCCACCCGCGTTGAGGGAGAGGTGCCCCGGCGTGAACAGGTTCCACGCCAGACCGAATGCCGGCGTGCCGGATCCCGGCGAAATGAAGGGGTGGATGAGGCAGACCAACGCGTCCCACCAGAGGCTGAACGCCACGAAGACGCCCAGAAGCGTCCACGGCACCTTGAGCGCGAGGTAGGCCACGGCGCGCCAGGCGACCCGGTCGCGGAGGCACGACTGCAGCCAGCCCAGGAATCCCGCCCGGCCGCCGAAGGACTCGGGGTCTTCGATCTCCATCTGCAGGAGCCCCCGGGCCAGGCCGCGCTGCAGGCCGCCGACGCCGCGTGCGCTCCGTAGCGAGAGCGCCAGGATGGCGAGCCCGAAGAAGGTGACGGCGAGGGCGACGCCCGCCACCATGGTGACGCCCACCAAGGCAAGCCCCACGCCGGCCAGGCCTCCGCTGACCAGGAAGAACGCTAGCTCCGCCCAGACTCGCCTGGTGAAGGGCTCATGCACGATGCGTCGGGTGACGGCCCTGATGCGCGTCGCCTGCTCCTCGCTGACGACGAGCGACACCTCGTGGCCCATCACGCGCATCCGCGCCTCGCTGTCCTCGGCCCGATCGGCGGCCTGCTCCACCATCATGCGTCGCGCCGGGCGAGCAGTGCGCCGCCGACCGCCAGCGCCACCGCGGCGTAGAAGGCCATCAGGACGAAGGCGGCGGTGCTGGACAGGGCGCCGGAGACGGGCACGACCGCGGCGACGGAGTTGCCCAGCAGCATCGCAGGCATGAATTTGCTCGGGTTCCCGGCCACGTTGTGAAGGAGGAGCGGCAGCAGGAGCGTGCAGCCCACGAAGGTCGCGATGCCGCCCGCACTGTGCCGGATGATCGCGCCGATCCCGATGCCGAACAAGGCGAGGAGGGCAAGGAAGGCGCCCGACTCCACGAGGGCGCGCAGCACGCCCGGGTCGCCGAGCGACGCCGTGGGTGCCGCGCCGGAGAGGACGGCCTGGCCCACGAAGAACGACAGGAAGCTGAGGACGAGCCCGAGCACGAGGGCGAAGGCTCCCATGACGATGGCCTTGGCGCCGAAGAAGACCGCGCGCCGCGGCGTCGCAGCCAGCGAGGAGCGGATGGTCCCGCTGCCGTACTCGCCGCTCATCGACAGCACGCTCAGGATCCCGATGACGAGCGACGCCAGGGCGAACCCGGCCAACGAAGCGTTGGTCGGATCGAAGTTCTGGTAGGAGTTGGCGCTCTGGTGGCGCACCCCGTTGGTGGAGAGGAAGCTGACGAGGACGGTGCCGGTGAACGCGATGAGGAGGGCCCACTTCGTCGAGCGCAGCGTGACGAGCTTGGTCCATTCGGCGCCGATGGACTGACGGAGCCCGGCGCGGCGCGGGGCGTCGAGTGTGGCGGCAAGGGTCATGGTTCGTCCTTTCAGCGAGAGGGAACGGGGGCCGGCGCGGAACCGATGCTCGAGCCAGAGGACCGGAACTCCACGCTGTCGCCGGTCAGTTTCATGAATGCGTCCTCGAGGGAGGCCCGCATGGTGGTGAGCTCGTGCACCGTGAGGGACTGCGCGGCGGCCAGCTCGCCGACGGCCGCCGAGGGCATCCCGGTGACGACGATGGCGCCGTCGTCCACGGTCGGACGGGCGCCCGCCCGGTGCAGCGCGCTCGACGAAGCGTTGTGGTGTCGGGGTGACGATCCGGACCGACTCCGCCCCGTGCCGCGCGGTGAACTCGTCGACGCTCGTCTCGGCGATGAGGCGGCCGCGCCCGATCACCACGAGTCGCTCGGCCGTGAGCGACATCTCGGTGATGAGGTGGCTCGAGACGAGGACGGTCCGGCCCTGTCCGGCCAGGTCGCGCAGCAGGTGGCGCACCCAGCGGATGCCCTCGGGGTCGAGCCCGTTGACCGGCTCGTCGAAGAGCAGGACCCCCGGGTCGCCCAACAGCGCACCGGCGATCCCGAGGCGCTGCCCCATGCCGAGCGAGAATTTGGCGGCCCGCTTTCCGGCCACGGCGGTGAGGCCGACGAGGTCGAGCACCTCTTCGACCCGCGCCATCGGGAGGTCGTTGGTCCGGGCCAGCCACGCGAGGTGGTCGCGGGCGCTGCGGCCGGGGTGGAACGCCCTGGCGTCGAGGAGCGCCCCCACCTCGCGCAGCGGGCACCGGAGGTCCTCGTAGGGCACGCCGTTGACGGTGGCACTCCCCGCGTCGGGCAGGTCGAGCCCCATGATCATGCGCATGGTGGTGGACTTGCCCGAACCGTTGGGACCGAGGAACCCGGTCACGACGCCCGGCGTCACCTTGAAGGTGAGGTCGTTGACGGCCACGGTCGACCCGTAGCGCTTGGTGAGATGGTGAGAGACGATCATGCTGGCTCCTCGCCCGCCGGGATGTGCTGCCGGCGGCCTAGCTCCCAACCTACGGACCGTCGGGCGGGATGAGAATGCCGCTACCGGGCGTCCACCACTGGTGCTAGCCCCCGTCTTCGCCGTGGCGCGGGGACGGCCCCTACGACCCCGCAGCGGGCGACCCGGGCCAGGCCGGGTAGGAGGGCGCCAAGTCCGGGGGCGACGCGTAGCTGGTCACCGAGCCCGGCAGCGAGAACATCGGGACCGGGCCGGCGGGCACCGCGCCCGCCTTGTACCGCTGCCCACCGTTGACGTAGCGCATGAGACCGGTGCCGTCGACGCCCTCCTCGTCGGGGCCCTTCGCCGTGGCGTCGTACCACAAGAACGTGTAGTCGGCGGGTGACGAGTAGCTGGGCAGCGGGGCCGCGCCCTGGTAGCCGAAGGCGTAGAGCGGAGACGTCGGTCCGCCGCCGGCCGGCGGGGCGCGGAACAGCCCCGTGGTGAACGTCGAGGGCGTGAGGTCGGGGCCCGCCAGTTGGACGCCCTCGAAGAAGGACAGGTACGGCGGGATCAGTGCCGGTGCCGCCAGCGAGGCCGGCGCCGTGTTGGGCCCGTACCACCAGCGGTAGAGCCGGTCGGCGTCCCCGGAGGCGACCGGAACCGGCACGCCGAGGCTGGTCACGCCGAACGCGTGCGACCACTCCGCCTGGTCGTAGTAGCGCCCGAGGGTCGAGGTGTCGGTCAGCACGATCCCCGTGATGATCCACTCGGGGAAGTAGCCGATGTTTGCGCAGGCCTTGGTGAGGTAGATCGGCATGATGGGGTCGCCGGCGAAGATCACGCTGGTGGCGCCGGACGACTTCAGCTTCTCGGCGATGGTGGCCGCCTGGGTGGGCAGCGTGGTCAGGTCCAGGGTGTACTGGAGCGCGGCTCTGCTGCGCCATGTTGACGTGGCCGGCCCGCAGCCGCCGGGCGAGCGACGCCGTCAGCTCGGCCGTGCCGGGCGCGGGGGGCTCCGACGTCTCGCTCACCACGATGAACGACCGCCGGCGTGTGTGCATGGCGGGGTCGCCGGCCCAGACGGCGTCCCTGCCGTTGAGCTTGGCGACCACGTAGGCGACCGTCTCGTAGAGCGACGTGTCGGCCGAGGGCAGGTTGGCCCACTGGTAGGGGGCGTTGAGCTGGATCTCGCCGTAGGTGCTCGAGTCGCCACACCCCATGCAGAAGACGTGCAGACGAGCCAGCTCCTCCTCGTAGGCGTTGGTCTGCGCCGGTCCCCCGATGGAGGCGAACGCGTGGAGCTGTTGGGCCACGGTGATGGCGTCGGCGTGCGCCGCCACCGGGTCGGTGGCCGCGCCGGTGGCGTTGAAGACGATGAGGTTGACGTGGCGCCCGTACATCTCGTAGACGTGGTTGAACATCGCCACGTAGGCCTGCACGGTGGCGAGTGCCTGGGCCGGCGTCCCTGCCGCACTGGTCACGGCGGAGGCCAGCCCGCCCGGCTGGGCCTGGTAGTAGACGAGGTTGACGGTGCTCGCTGTCACGCCGGCCGAGGTGGCGCCTCCGTTAGCGTCGCCGCTGACGACGGGCACGCAGGGTGGGGAGTAGACGCTCGGCATCTTCAGCCGCCCCGTCTTGTGGTCGCACTGGGGCCCCCAGTCGTAATCGGCCGTCTCGCCCAGCTTCACGGCCGCCGCGTAGGTGATCGGCACGGTGGCGCGCGCACGCTGCGGCGCTCTCGTGCCGCTCGGCGGCGCCGCCGTCGTGGTGCCGTTGTTCTCGTGCACGGTGGCCGAGATCCCCGCCGCCACCAGCGCGGCCACGATCAGGACGACCGGGCCCGCGACCCGCAGCCGACTGACCCGCGGCCAGGGCCGCTCGCTCGGTCGCGGGTCGGGGTCGCTCATGCCAGGTCCACCTCCGTGGTCGTGATCGTGACGCTGGTCACCGTGGTCGGGCCCGAGCGGGCTAGCGCCAGCGGGTCGGATCCCAAGAAGGCCGCTCCGACTTCCGGCGACTCCAGCACGGTGCGCGGCGCCCCACTCGTGAGCACCGCGCCACGGTCCATCGCCACCAGGCGGTCCGCCAGCTCGGCGATGAAGGCGATGTCGTGCTCGACGACGAGCAGGGTGGCATCGAGGCGGTCGCGCACGTTGCGCAGGAGCTCGACCATGGCCTCCACCTCGCGCTGGGCCACGCCGGAGGAGGGCTCGTCGAGCAGCACCACCGTCGGCTGGTGCGCCACGACGGCGGCCAGGTCCACCAGGCGGCGCGAGCCCGTCGACAGCTCGCTCACCAGGTTGTCGGCGTAGCGCTCGAGGCCGAACATCTCCATGAGCTCACCGACTCGCTGCATGACCGCGGCCTCCGTGCGCACCTGGGCCGGCAGGCGGAAGATGGCGTTGAAGGGGTCGCTCACGTCGGTGAAACGCTCGAGCGAGACGGCCAACGCGTCGCGTACGGTCAAGCCGGAGAAGAGGCGTGAGTCCTGGAAGGAACGGCCCAGCCCGAGCCGGGCCCGGGCCGACGCCGTCCGGTCGGTGACGTCGACCCCACAGAGCTCGACCCGCCCGGCGTCGGGGCGGAGGAAGCCCGAGATGACGTCGAAGAGCGTCGTCTTGCCGGCACCGTTGGGCCCGATGATCCCGAGGATCTCCCCGTGGGTGGCATGGAGGGACACGTCGTCGAGCGCAGCGTTGCCGCCGAAGGTGAGCGACAGACCCCGGACGGCGAGCTCGTGTCGCCCGCTGCCCTCCGGCGACGCGGCGACGGAGTGCGCCCCGAGCGTCTCGGAGGCCTTTTGGAGGTAGATCGACCACAGGAGCTCGGGGTGCGCCGCCAGCTCGGCGGCGGGGCCGGAGAAGCGCACCGCCCCGGTCTCCATGACGTAGACGCGGTCGGCCACCGCCACCGCCACGTTCATCGACTGCTCGACGAGCAGGATGGCGGTCCCCGCCCGGCGCATCGACTCGATGGCACCGAGCAGCTGCTCGACGACGAGCGGCGAGAGCCCGAGCGACAGCTCGTCGATCAGGAACAGCTTGGGACGGGTGATGGTGGCCATGGCGAGGGCGAGCATCTGCTGCTGGCCCCCCGAGAGGTTGGCCGCCCGCTCGCCGCGGCGGTCGGCGAGGGTGGGGAAGGCGGCCAGCGCCTCGTCGATCATGTCGGCGTCGCGCTCGCCGCGGCGGCGGCCCTGCCAGGCCGCGGCGCGCAGGTTGTCCTCAACGCGCAGGTTGGGGAAGATGCCCTCGCCACCGGGCACCTGGGCGATGCCGAGCCGGGCGATCTCGTCGGGCGGCAGGTGGGTGATGTCGCGGCCGTCGAAGACGATGGCGCCGTGATCGGCCTCCACGACACCCCCGATGGCCCGCAGCAGCGTCGACTTGCCCGCCCCGTTGGTGCCGAGCAGCGCCACGATCTCGCCCTCGCCGACCTCGATCTCCACGTCGGGGAGCACGGTGACGCCGTCGTAGCCGACGCTGAGCTCGCGGACCGCGAGCAGCGGCAGCCGGCCGGCGTGGCGGTCCGCGAGCATCTGGGCCCGGGTGCGCATGGAGGTCCACACGTTGCGCACGTCGCGCTGGATGAGACCGCCGGCGCTGGCCACGATGAGGCCGCCGATGGTGAAGATCGGGACCAGAATGAGGAGGCCGTAGCGGAAGCCGACCGCGTCGCCCAGCGCGCCGACACTCGGGAGGACGAGGAACCCTGGCAGGACGAAGAGCGCCCCGATGGAGAAGCCCACCGAGCGCACCCTCGAGGGGATGGCGAGCGAGAGGGAGGCCAGGACGCCGGGTCCCACCACGGCGAGCGACGCGTCGATGCCGGCGTTGCCGATGAAGGCCAGCGGGACGTTGGGGGCCAGCGCGAAGAGGACCGCGAAGCCCGCCGCGATGACCGAGGCCACGGCGAGCATGCGGAAGACGAGGCCGATGTCCCGTTTGGCCAGTCGGGTGGCGATCACGGCGCCCACGGCGAGGCCGAGGAGGTCGAAGACCTGGATCGGCGCGATCAAGTAGGCGCGTTGCACCGCGTCGAGGTGGAAGGTCTCCTGGTACTGCAGCGAGGCCAAGGAGGTGAAGCCGGCGATGGCCGCGGCGAGGAAGGGCAGCGCGATGAAGATCCGACGCAGCACGCCGATCTTCCAGACCGTCCGCCAGGCCTCTCCCAGCGACGGCGGGGCCTCGACGGGGATGTCGACCGGCGTGGTCGCCCCCGGCTCGGGCGCGGGTGCGTCGCCCAGGGGGACGGGCTCGCCCCGCTCCGAGGCCAGCATTTGCTCGGCCAGCTCGACCTGCTCGTGGCGCCCCCGCGGGGGCTCGTGCAGGCGCAGGCCGATCAGCACGACGATCGCGATGGGCACGGCGAAGAAGAAGAACGGGGCGCGCCAGGACCAGACGGCGGCGAGGCCGGCGCCGAGGAGGACGCCGATGATGGCGCCGATGCTGATGCCCGAGCGGTGCGCCGAGTACACCCGCGGGCGGGCCGCCACCGGGTAGTAGTCGGCCAGCAACGAGTTGTGGGTGGGGAAGATCACGGCCTGCCCCATGGAGACGCCGACCAGCATGATGGTCGCCACCACCACGGTCTGGGCCGCGCCGAGGCCGATGGAGAACGCGGCGCCCACGATGGCGCCGATGAGCGCGATTCGCACCCGATTGGTGCGATCGGCCAGCACGGCGACGGGCAGCGTGCAGAGCAGCGCAGCCGCGCCCGCGATGGCCACGATGAGCAGGATGCCGGCGTTGGTGAGGTGGAACGCGTCGCGGACGTTCGGCGTCAGCACGTTGAACGCGCTCTGGGTGGCCTGGTCGAGCAGCTCGATCCCGAAGAGCACCCCCAGGGGGAACAGGCTGGCGCCGCCGCCGAGCTGGGCCAGGCGCTTCATGGCACCAGCACCGGCTTGACGGGGGTGCCGCCGCCCGGCGCCGCCGCCCCCTTGCGCGTGGCCAGCGGGCGGAGCGCCCAGTCGCGCAGGTCATAGCAGAGGCCGGCCAGCCCGCTGGGGAACAAGATGAGCACGAGGAGCACACCGAGGCCGGCGGGGAACAACTGCCAGCTCGGGGGAAGGTAGATGGTGCTGCCCTCGACCAGGGCGGCGCCGAGGATCGCCCCGAGGGCCGAGCCGAGCCCGCCCACGGCGGTCGAGGTGAAGACGACCAGGCTGACCGGCACGAGGAACGAGGTCTCCTCGTACTGCTGGTTGATCACGAGCAGGAGGCAGCCGCCCAATCCGGCGATGAAGCCCGAGACGGCGAAGGCGGTCAGCTTCGCCCACAGCACGCGCACCCCGTAGCCCGACGCCGCCCGCTGGTTGGCGGGGAGCGCGCGCAGGACACGCCCTGTCCGGCTGTGACGCAGGCCGTGCATGGCCACCAGCACGAGCACCAGGACCCCGAGGCACAGCTCGAACACCGAGGCCTGCGACGTGATGGCCAGTCCGAACAGGTAGGGGACGCCGAGCTGGTCCTGGGGGATCCAGGAGAACTCCTCGCGGACCAGCAGGTAGCCCGACGCGGCCAGGGCGAAGGCCAGGGTGGTCACGGCGGCGAACATGCCATCCAGGCGCAGGGTCGGGATCCCAACCACGACGGCCACCACCGCGGCGGCGGCGCCGGCCAGCAGGAGGGCGAGGCTCAGGTCCCAGTGCCAGTCGAGGAGCGCCACCGCGCCCACGGTGGCTCCGACCGCGGCGAAGGACATCTGGCCCAGGCTGACCTGGCCCGACCATCCGCTGAGCACGACGACGGAGCAGCCGACGATGGCGAGGACGACGAGGGCCGAGGTGCGGACGAGCTCGCCCGGGCCCATCCACAGCGGCAGCGCGCAGGCGGCGGCGAAGGCGACCAGGGCGAGGGCCGGGGTCCCGACCCGGACCTCGGTGAGGTCGCGCAGGGGGGCGGGCAGGTCGCGCACGCTGCCGGCCAGCGCCAGCGTCGTCTCGGCCTCGCGGTCGGTGCGGCGTGCCGCCAGCTGGCGCACGACGATGGCGGCGAAGACCACGCCGGCCAGCACGGCCAGCCCGAGGGCGGGGTTGGTGGGCTCGTCCCAGGCCACGCCCTGCTCCAAGACGCCGAGGGCGACCGCGGAGACGGCGATGACCGGCAGCTCGGTGAAGTTGCCCAGCGCCAGGGCGGCCAGGGCGGTGACGAGCGCGGTCAGCCCGTAGGTCGGGTCGAGCGGGAGGCCCAGGATCGTCGCCTGGAAGAAGATGCTCACGAACGAGAGGACGCCCGCCACCACCCAGGTGACCGTCTGCAGGCGGCCCACCGGGATGCCGAGCATGGAGGCGCGGTCGCGCCGGTCGCCCGCCGCCTGCACGGCGATCCCGATGTCGCTCTTGGTGAACCAGATGGACACCGCGGCCAGGCAGGTGACCGAGACGATGACCGCCACCAGGTCGTTGGCGTCGAAGACGACGGGCGCGATGCGCCAGCTCAGGTGCCACGGGAACGTCACCACCGCGCTCGAGATTGGCGTCTGGCCCCAGATCCGTGGGATGAGCAGGCTCAGCACCACCAGGAGCTGGGAGAGCCCGATGGTCGCCACCGTCAGGATGAGGCGGGGCGAGCGGCGGAACCGGCGTACCACGACGAACTCGACGATCGCGGTGAGGAGGACGGAGGCCACCAGGCCGGTGGCGAGCCCGGCGAAGTAGTTGACGCCCGAGAAGCCGATCAGGCCGACGGCCAGCACGGCGGGCGCGGTGCCGAGGTCGCCCTGGGCGAAGTTGATGACCTTGTTGAGGCGGTACGTGAGTCCCAGCCCGACCGCCATGAGCGAGCCGAGCAGCCCGAGCACGGCCCCCTGGATCCACACGCCCAGCGGCATCGGGAAGAGGATGAGTTGGACGGCGAGCACGGCCGCGACCGAGACCACCGCCGCGACGGCCGTCTCCTTGTCGCCGGGCAGGCGCACGGAGGCCCTCAGCGACCCGGGCCCTTCTTCATGGCGTCATGCCTCGTCCCGCATCGCGAACGGCCCCCCCGGGTAGCTCACTTGGTCTCTGGCACCAGCTGGTCCTGCTCGTGGCGGGGCTCAGGGTAGTGGTCCGGCGCGGCCGCGCCAAGAGCCCACTCCCCGTGTCGCACACGGCCGTTGTCCGGACTGAGCGCGAGGGGGGTCGTGACCACCCGGTAGCGTCGCCGATGAGCGGCGACTCGGCGAGGCGGACCGCGACCTTCCGCACCGCTCTCCCGTCGACGAAACGAGACACCGTGGCTCTCACCGATCAAGCCCCTCCCGCACAGCGCTCGGCCTTCCCGGCCGCGCACGCCCTCGAGCTGCGCAAGACCTACGGCACCGGGCAGGCCACGGTCCACGCCCTGGCCGGTGTGACCGTGACCTTCGAACGCGGCCGCTTCACCGCCGTCATGGGCCCGTCGGGGTCGGGCAAGTCGACGCTGATGCACTGCATGGCCGGCCTCGACCGGCCGACGTCGGGACAGACGTTCGTCGGCGACCTCGACATCGGCGCCCTGGACGACAAGGGCCTGACCCAGCTCCGGCGCGACCGGATCGGCTTCGTGTTCCAGTCCTTCAACCTGGTGCCAACGCTCACCGCCGGCGAGAACATCACGCTGCCGGCCGACCTGGCGGGGCGGAAGGTGGACCAGGAGTGGTTCGACTACCTGGTCGCCCAGCTCGGCATCGGCGACCGGCTCACGCACCGGCCCACGGAGATGTCGGGCGGCCAGCAGCAGCGTTGCGCCTGCGCCCGCGCCCTCATCAACCGGCCCGATCTCATCTTTGCCGACGAGCCGACGGGCAACCTGGACTCGAATTCCTCCGCCGAGATGCTGTCGTTCCTGCGGCGGTCGGTCTCCGAGTTCGGCCAGTCGATCGTCATGGTGACGCACGATCCCCACGGGGCGTCCTACGCCGACCGCGTCGTCTTCCTGGCCGACGGGAACATCGTCGACGAGCTGGCCGCGCCGACGGCGGACTCGATCCTGGAGCGCATCCGGACCCTCGGCGCCTGACGTGTGGCGCGTCACCCTCAAGGGACTCCTGGCCCACAAGCTCCGCCTGGCGCTGACGGCGCTGGCCATCGTGCTCGGCGTGACGTTCATCGCCGGGACCTTCGTCCTGACCGACACCTTGCACAACACGTTCGACACGCTCTTCGGGAACATCTACCAGAACGTCACCTTCCAGGTGCGCGGGGTGGCGCAGTTCGGCAGTGGGGGCACCGCGACCCGGAATCCCGTCCCCGAGTCGCTCCTGGCCACCGTGCGGGCTGTCCCGGGCGTGGAGGCCGCCGAGGGTTCGGTGACCGGCTACGCCCAGTACATCGGCCACGACGGCAAAGCAATCTCGACCGGCGGGGCGCCCACGCTCGGCGTCTCCTTCGACCCCGACCAGCAGATCTCCGCCCTCCGGCTCGTCCAGGGGACCCGGCCGACGACGTCCCACGACGTCGTCATGGACCTCGGCACGGCGCAGAAGTACGACTTCAAGGTCGGCCAATCGGTGCGGATCCTGCTCCAGGGTCCGACCCGCACCTTCACCATCACGGGCCTGGCCCGTTTCGGCACGGCCGACAATCTGGCCGGGGCCACGCTGGCCGCTTTCGACATCCCGACCGCCCAGGCGCTCATGGGAGAGGTCGGCCAGTTCGACACCATCAACGTCGTCAGCGCCCCGGGCACCGACAAGGCGACCGTCCAGCGCGCCATCGCGCGCGCGCTGCCGCACGGCGTGGAGGTGGTGACCGGCCAGACCGTCGTCAACGAGCAGACGAGCGCGATCAGCTCGGCGCTGGGATTCTTCAACACCGCGCTGCTCGTCTTCGGGTTCATCGCGCTCTTCGTGGGGGGTTTCACCATCTTGAACACGTTCTCCATCACGGTGGGCCAGCGCACGCGGGAGCTGGCGCTGCTGCGCATCGTCGGCGCCAGCCGACGTCAGGTGTTCCGCTCCGTGCTCGGCGAGGCGCTGATCGTGGGGCTCGTGTCGTCCTTCATCGGCCTCGGCCTGGGCGTGCTGGCCGCCGTGGGGCTCGAGAAGCTGTTGGCCGGTTTCGGCGTCACGCTGCCGTCGGGCCCGCTCGTCTTCGAGGCGCGCACCGTCGTCGTCTGCCTGATCGTGGGCGTCGGCGTGACGTTGGTCTCGGCCATCAGCCCGGCCCGCCGGGCCGTGCGCATCGCCCCGGTGGCGGCGGTCTCGGAGCAGCAGACAGAGGCCGAGATCCCGCTGCGCCGCCGCTTCGTCCGGGGTGGCGTCATCACCCTCGTCGGGGTCCTCGGGCTCGCTTTCGGGTTGACCGTGCCGGCCATCGGGCTCGTCGGCCTGGGCGCGGTGCTGATCTTCGTCGGGGTGGCCATGCTGGCGCCGGCCGTGGCGCGCCCCATGGCGAGCGCCATCGGGCGCCCGCTAGCCCGCCTGCTCGGCACCTCGGGGCGGCTGGGCCGGGAGAACTCCATGCGCAGCCCCCGGCGCACGGCGCAGACGTCGGCGGCGCTGATGGTCGGGCTCGCCCTGGTCTCGGCCATCGCGGTCTTCGGGGCGTCGCTGTCGAAGTCGGCCACGAGCAGTGTGGACAACGCCATCAGCGCGGACCTCATCGTCAGCAGCACGAACAAGAGCGGGTCCGGCAGCTTCAGCACCACGGTGCCCAAGGTGGCGGCCGCCGTTCCCGGCGTGACCGCCTCGTCGACCGTCTACGGCGACCAGTTCGAGGTCCGCAATTCACTCGAGTCCCTCCTGGGGATCGGGACGAAGAATCTCTCCCAGACCGTCATCTTGAACATGGCGGCGGGGAGCTCGCGGGCGCTCGCGAACGGCGACCTGCTCGTCGACACCAACACGGCCAACGCCCAGCACCTCTCCGTCGGCGACACGGTCCCCGTGCGGTTCGCGCTCACGGGGCCCACCACCATGCGCATCGGCGGGATCTTCCAGCCGAACGCCCTCGCCGGGAAGTATCTCGTCAGCGACGCGTTCTTCCTCCGCCACTTCCAGAACCCGCTCCCCGGCGCCGTCCTGTTGAACACGAGCGGCAACTCCGGGGTGCAGCAGGCGGTCGAGAGGGCGCTGGCGCCCTACCCCAACGTCGAGGTCCAGTCCCGGGCCCAGTTCGAGGCGTCGCAGTCGGCCCAGGTCAACCAGCTGCTCGGGCTGGTGTACGCACTGCTGGCCCTGGCCGTGCTCATCGCCCTCATCGGGATCGTGAACACACTCATGCTCTCGGTGTTCGAGCGCACCCACGAGATCGGGCTGCTGCGGGCGGTGGGCATGAAGCGCCGCCAGATCCGCGCCATGATCCGCTCTGAGTCGGTGATCCTGGCCGTCTTCGGCGCCGTCATCGGCATCATCGTCGGGACCGGCCTCGGCATCGCGTTGGTCTCGGCACTGCACGCGCAGGGCATCACCGACACCGTGGTGCCGATCTCGAACCTCGTGATCTTCCTGGTCCTGGCCGCCCTGCTCGGCCTGCTGGCGGCGAGCTGGCCGGCGCGGCGGGCCGCCCGGCTGGACGTGCTGGCTGCCATCGCCGCCGACTGACCCGGGTGGCGCCGCCCGGCCAGACGACGGTTCGGTACAGTACCGAGATGGCGACGACCACGGAGACCGCTCCCGGGCCGGGCGCCTTCCGCCTCCCGGGCTACCCAATCGCTGTCGGGCCGTTCACCCACGTGGCGGCGGAGCGGGACCGGCTGGCTTCGCTGCGCTGGCGGACCTTCGACGCCCGCCAGCTCGGCGCGACGGTGGGGGCGGAGATCAGCGGCGTCGATCTCACCGGCGCGCTGGGGGACGACGTCGTCGCAGAGCTGCGCCAAGCCCTCCACGACTACAAGGTCATCTTCTTCCGCGACCAACCACTGACCCCACAGCAGCACGTCGCCTTCGCCCGGCGGTTCGGCGACCTCGAGACCCACCCCTTCCTGCCATCCAACACCGGGGAGCCCGAACTGGTGCGGTTCGAGAAGACGGCGGAGGTGGCCGGGTACGAGAACTCGTGGCACCACGACGTCACGTGGCGCGAGTGCCCGTCGATGGGCGCCGTCCTGCACGCGCTGCTCGGTGCCCGACCACGGCGGCGACACCCTCTTCGCGGACATGTACGCTGCCTACGACGCGCTGGACGAGGTGACGAAGGAGGAGATCGACGAGCTCGTCGCCGTGCACGACTTCACCCAGACCTTCGGGCACGCCATGAGCGCGCCGGATCGCGCGGCGGCGCAGGAGAAGTTCCCGCCGGTGCGCCACCCGGTCGTGTGCACGCACCCGGCGACCGGCAAGCTCCACCTCTACGTCAACCGGCCCTTCGTCAGCCACATCGAGGGGCTCGACCGCGGGGCCAGCGTCGAGCTGCTGGACCGGCTGTGCCGGCAGGCGGACGCGCCCGAGCACCAGTGCCGCTTCGCCTGGACGGAGGACGCGGTGGCCTTCTGGGACAATCGCGCCGTGCAGCACTACGCCTCGAGCGACTACTGGCCCCAGCGCCGGACGATGGAGCGCGCCTCGGTCATCGGGACGCGGCCCACCCGTTCCTGAATCGGGTCCCTCAGCCGGCCGGCGCCCAGAGGGCGGCCGCGGCCTCGAGATAGGGCCAAGCAAGATCCGGCGGCAGCCCACCGACCAGGGGCTGGAGGTTCAGGGGGAATCCCCCCCCCGTCAGGGCGAGGGCCTCGGCCGGTGTGAGGATCTGGTAGGCGCCCTCCTCGGCGGCGAGCTCGGCGACGGACGATGCCCGCGAGATCGACGCCGTGCCGCTGCGGCCGGCGTTCCAGGCGGCGTAGCTGACGGCGTCGGCCAGGAGGTAGGCCCCGATCTCGGCCCAGGCCCTCTCGGGGTCGTCGGCGACGAAGACGGTGAGCGGCGTGCCGGCTGGAGGAAAGAAGCAGCCGGGCGCCGCGTCACCCCCCTCCGCACGGTAGGCCTGCTCCAGGGAGGCGTCGTGCGTCTCGGCCATGAAGAGGAGGCCGAGGCGCGCCGCCGCGCCGCGCCGCAGCCTCGGTGCCGCCGCCGTAGGCCAGCATGGGCCCGCCCGGGCTGAAGGGCAGCGGCGTGACCCGGGCCGACCGGCCGTCGAGGGTGACCTCGTCGCCCGACCACAGGCGCCGGAGCAGGGGGATGCGCTCCTCGACCGTGGTGGCCCGCGTCCGCCGGTCGACGCCGAACAGGGCGAACTCCTCGGGCCGGTACCCGATGCCGACCACGTAGGACACCCGACCCCGGCCGATCAGGTCGACGACGGCCAGGTCCTCGGCGAGCTTGACGGGTTCGTAGAGCGCGAGCAGGAGCGCACCGACGGTGATCGGGAGCCGCGTGGTCCGCGCCGCGATGGCTGCGGCCAGCGGCACCGGTGAGGGCAGGTACCCGTCGGGGACTCCGTGGTGCTGGCTGAGGATCGCCGCCAGGGCGCCGCGGTCCTCGGCCCAGGCGCACATTTCGATCGTCGCCTCGTACAGGGCCGCCCGGGCCGCGGCGTCGTCGTTCGTGCCTGACCGCATGGAGAAGCGCATCGTGTACACGGCGGACACGTAAACACAGTGGGCTCAGCCGAGCCAATCTGCTCGGCTCGGCAGGAAGGGCTAGGGCGCCGAGCCGACGTCCGCGGGGTGACGACGTGCTCGCAGGGCGGACGGCCCGATCGACGAGTGGGCCACGACGATGTAAGCGGACGCGAGCATCACGTACACGAGGTCCAACAAGAGCGCGAGCGTGCCGTCGCGGTCCGAACCGAAGCTGCCGAACACGCTGGGGGCGACCAGCGCGCACACCAGGTAGATGGCCACCCCCAGCGAGAAGAGGACCTGCAGGAAATAGATGAAACCCACCACCCCTGCATAGGACTGCATGACCCGCAGGTTCGGACCCGCCACCGCCCCGTCTCCTCGGGCCGTCTCGATCCCCCTCCTGAGATGAACCAGCAGGGAAGCGCCGAACAGGACGACGAAGAGTGCGCCGATCACGACCTCGCGCGACGGAGTTCGTGAGGGGGGAGTCATGGGGCGCGATGACCGAGAAGAGCGAGGTGACGATGAGCACGGACCCGGCGTAGGTCAGCTGGAGGCTGACGAAGCTCATCCCGAACAGGTAGACACTCTGCGGCCTCAGGCCCCGCTGGTCCGGCTCCGCCCGGTTCACCACGACGATGATGATCGGGACCAACAAGAGCACGGAGATCAACGCGAGCGCGACGGCGATCGCCGCGAAGATGCCTCCCGTCAGACCGACGGCCTGACTTGGAATCGCGACGTGGCTTGGAAGCGTGGTCATGGCACCCCCAGGTGTCGGCGCCCGTCCGGGCGCACGAGACGCACGGTACGTCGCCGCCTTCGGGCCGGCGCGGATGCCCGGCGTAATCCCTGCCGACCGTCGGTGCGTACCACCGTCGCGGTCATTGCCCCACACCGCATCGGACCAAGGAGAGAAACCGGTGAGAGCTGCCCCCCGGTCGATTCGTGGCGTCTCCCCCCGCTCCGGTCGCGCCGTCGTCCCTCGAGCGTTGGCCGCTCTGCGGGACGTTGACGATCCCGTAGGGGTTCACGTCACCGTTAGCCGGGACGGTCGACGCCACCGTCGTGACGGTGTTGAAGCCGGCCAGGAAGGGATGGGGACGCGATGCCACCGCCGGCGCGACCCCCGACACCGCCAGCGCGGCCGTCACCGCCAGGGCCAGTGCACGACAACGTGCAGATCGACCCGGCAGGCGCCCGCGGTGACCTCTTCGGATTGAACGTCGCCCCCGGCGGTCTCGGTCTCCTCTTCGTCGACGACGGTGACAACACCTTGAAGCTGTTCCACCACACCTGACGCGCCATCCCGAGGTCGGACCGCAGCTCCCGACCAGCGCCGCCGGCGGCCTGGACGTATCGTTCGCGGCATGGCTGGGACCGGCCGTTTCTCCCGCCGACAGCGTGATCGGCAGGACGACCATCTGCCGCTCCCGGCCGGTCCGATCTCCAACGGTGAGTTCGTCCCCGCCGCGGGCGCGCCGCGCGACCGGGCGGTCGACGAGTTGGTCCGACGCTCTGTCGACGAGACGGCTCGGCGGCTGGGCGTCGACCGTCGCCGCTTTCTCCAGGGCGCCGGGGCCGTGGCCGCCTCCCTCGCCGCCTTCGAGCTGGCCGGCTGCTCGTCGGCGACGTCGACCGGACGAGCAGCTGCGCCCCGGGCCCGAGGAGGCAGGTTCGCCGCGCCGCCGCCCGAGGACACCGCGGCGTGCCAGCAGGCGCTGACGGGGACGGAGTTCATCTTCGACGTCCACACCCACCACGTGATCCCGGGGGGTCCCTGGGTCGAGAACGCGCCCGAGACCACCGAGCTGGTGCTCTCGATGCTGCCGGCCGGGTGCACCGACACCCCGCAGTTGGACTGCGTCGACCGGGCGAACTACCTGCACGACCTCTTCTTGGCCAGCGAGACCACGGTGGCGGTGCTGACCGACGTGCCCAACTCGGGCCCGGGCAACGCACCAATCCCGTTCCCCGACGCCCTGAGCACCCAGGCGATCACGGCCGGGCTCACCCGGGGTGGCGCCAGTCGCCTCCTGGTGGAGAACATCATCGCCCCCAACGTCGGGCCGGTCGAGGCGACACTCGAGGAGATGTCGGGCGCCGTCGCGTCCGGCCCACCCGCGGCGTTCAAGGTGTACACGGCGTGGAGCCCGAGCGGGCAGGGTTACTCACTCGAGGACCCGAAAATCGGCCTCCCCACCGTCCAGCACGCCCACGACCTCGGGGTCAAGGTCTTCGTGGCGCACAAGGGCCTCCCGCTCGTGAACTTCGACCCGGCCTTCAACCACCCCGACGACATCGTGGCCGTCTCCCGCCTGTTCCCCGACATGAGCTTCGTCGTGTACCACGCCGCGTGGGATCCATCCCACATCGAGGGTCCCTACGACCCGAGCGCCACCATCGGCATCGACACCATGATCAGCGCCCTCGACCGCTACGACGTCCCGCCGAACGACAACGTCTGGGTCGACGTCGCCACCATGTGGCGCCAGCTGCTGACCCAACCCGATCAGGCCGCCCACGCCCTGGGCAAGCTGCTCAGCCGGGTGGGTGCCCAGCGGGTGCTGTGGGGCACCGACGCCATTTGGTACGGGAGCCCCGAGCCCCAGATCATGGCCATGCGGGCGTTCGAGATCACCCCCGAGTTCCAGGAGGCCTACCAGTACCCGGCCCTCACCGACGAGCTGAAGGCGGATCTCTTCGGGCAGAACGCCGCCAGCCTGTTCGGCGTCGACCCGATGGCGACCCGCTGCGGCCTCGTCGAAGACCCGCTGACGTCGAACATCCAAGAAACGGCTCAGTTGCGCTCCGAAGGTGCGCTGCCTTCGGCGTGGCAACCGAACGGCCCGACCACGCGCCGTCAGGTGCTCAGCTGGCTGGCCTCGTCGAAGACCGGGTGGTCCCCGCCGTAGGGCGTTCGATAAAACGTTGCCGTTGGCGAGCCGGCAATCCGCCGATGACCTCGCTTCCGGTTTCGGGTGACGCGGAGATCCGGGCCTAGTGATACGGCGGATGCACTTCTGTCAGCGATGAGCAGACCCGGTGGCTGCAGCAGCGGCCGGGTCGGCCTGGGCGGCGGCATTGTGAGCAACTTGGAGGGCCGCAGCCGCTGCCTCCGACGGATAAGCGATGGCTTCGCCCGTCGCGGGATTGAGCACGACCACATTCGATGGAGCCAACGTGCTCGGAGACGGAGACTTCTTGGGAGTTGCCGGAGAAGTGTGGCCGTTCGCGGGCGAAGCGGCCGAGTGCACAACGACCTTGCCCTGTTCCCCCGCGTCAACGAGCACGACGGCAACGATCAGGAAACCAACCGCGAGAAGTGGCATAAGGACCCTCCCGACCAGCTTGCGGCGTCGGCGCTGATGCCGCCGTGCCTCCTCGATGAGCTGAGGATGCACGATCAGTGGCCGTGTTGAGTCTGCCGTTGCGAGCGGTGAGCCACGGTTCAAGAAACCTGTTGGATGATCTGTACGAGCTCGTCGCCTCGGTAGCCATGATGTCGGGCGAAGCTGACAAGTTCACGGGCCCTCTCGAGCACAGCGTTGCGATTGACTGCGCTTCCGCAGACGGTGACGCCACGCCCTCGTCGGAACTCGACAAGTCCTTCGTCTCTCAGCGATCGCAACGCCCTCAGCACAGTGTTGTTGTTGACGCCGAGCATCGCGGCAAGGTCACGTGCCGCCGGGAGTCGCTCTCCGGGTTTGGCCTGTCCGTCCCCGATGGCACGCCGGATCTCAGATGCAACCTGTTCATGGAGAGGAGTCCTGTCAGCCGGATCGATCCGGGGAGTCAACATCGTGCTAATGAAACTAGTCTCATAAGGTCAATGTGTCCAGGGGCGGGCTCCTCGTACAAGGATCGGCATGCATCCCGGGAAGGCAGCCGGTGACGATCGGCACCGGCATCTGCGGGGAGGCGTCCGACCCGACGCTACGGACGGAACGAGATCGCCAGCACCTTCGACTGCGACGGCAGCGTGGAGCTGGAGTTGTTCACGATGAAGACGCAGGAGTGCGCCGAGTCGCACACTCCGTTCCCCACCGTGCCTTCGACCACGTGGAGAGTGACCGACCCCGAGCCGGAGGGATCGGGGTGCAGGATGGCGCCATTCGCGAAGTCGCAGCCATTGGAGTTGGCGGTCCCCAGCGCGAACGTGTGAGCACTCGAGGATGTTCACGACCTTGCCCGGGGTGTAGCCGCTCCAATGGACCGTCACCGGCTCACCGTTCACCAGGCCGGTGCTCGGGGACGCCGTGGCGTGGAGGTGCGCGACGGGTGGAGCCGGCACAGGCAGGGTGGCCCGGGCTGGGGCGGACCAGTCGACGGCGACCCTGGTGTGGGCGCTGCGCCCGTCTGCCGCGATGGCCTCCAGCGCGGCGTGGTCGTGGTCCAAGTAGGCCCGGAAGAAGTCCGTGGTGACCCGGATGACGGTCGGGGCGGCCGGACCGAGCGCGGCGGCTGAGGCCATGTGCCCGGCGCCGATGTCTCCGGCGTCGCCCGCCGGCACGCCCTCGATGGTCAGCAGGCCCTTGGGCTGCTGGTCCTCGTCGAACTCGCTCACGGCACCGGCATAGGGAACGAGCTCGTCGTCGGTGTCGTGGACGAGCAGCAGTGGCGGGGCGAGTGAGAAGTCGTAGTGGCCACCGGGGTAGCCCTCGGTGGCGCCGGCCATGACCACGGCGGCGGAGATCCGCGGATCGTGACAGCAGGTGTTGGCCACGAGGCCCAAGGTGGTGATGCCACCGTTGGAGTGGCCCGCCGCGCCGATCTCGTCGGGGTTGACCAACCCGGAGAGCGGGTCGGGCCCCGGCGCCGCCAGGTGGAGGAGGGAGGTCACCACGAAGCTGACGTCGCCGGGTTGATTGACGACGTCTCCCCCGTCGGGCCCGCCGGGCGTCTGGTCGCTCGATAGGGGAAAGCGGGGCGCGGCGACGACGAAGCCCGCGGCCGCCCAACCGCGCAACAGCGTCAGGTACTGCTGGGGGTCGCCGCCGAGCCCGTGTGCGAAGACGATCAACGGGTACGGCGCACCGGTGCGGTCCGGGGGCGCCCCCGGCGTCGGAGCCCGCGACCCGGCGCCCTGAGCCGGGTAGAGGATCGTCGTGACCAGGGTGCGGCTGGGTTCGGTTGGATTCGGTCCCCATGCCGGGGTCGAGCGCGTCGTGTCGACGAACGTCTCGGTCGTCATGCCGACTGCGTACGACCGAGGCGTCGTGGTTGCGGGCGCTGCCGACGTCGCCGGCAGGGCGATCCCGGCGAAGAGCACGGCCATCAGAACGGCCCCTCGGCCTCGCACGGGGGAAATGTTAACGAGGCGTGTCCGTTCTCACGCCGAGGGAGCGCATCGGTCGGGTTGAGGAGCTCACCGGTGTGCCGGCGGTCGTCCTCCGCGGATCATCGGTCGAACAGCCGGGCGGTGGCCAGCACGGCGAGGCGGTCCCCGTTCCCGGCGTCGCGCACCTCGATCTGCGCCAGACCCGCGGTGGTTCGGGCGGTGGCGATGGCCGGACCGACACGAACGGGACGCAGGTACCGCAGGTTCAACGAGGAAAGGGTCGCGCCCGGTGACAGCGACAGCGCGGCTTCCTCGACGACCAGCGCGAGGAGGCCGCCGTTCACCGTGTTGGACGAGTTGAGGCCCTCGTCGGACCGCGGCAGGGCTGCGAGGCCGGGTTCGAGACGCTTACAGCCGGCGCGCTCGGCGAGCGGCATGCTCAGAGTCTGCGCGGGGGGAGCGTGCTCCAGGCTGAGCTTCGGCGGCAGGTTGAGGGTCTGGTCCGGCGCGGCCATGAAGCAACCGGTGCCCACGCCGAACACCTCGCCGTCATCCGAGTTGAACTCCACGCCGGCAAAGAAGACGGAGCGGCCCGTCTTGAGGACCCTTCCCGTGCCGCGCACGATCCCCGAACCGGGTGCCGGCGCAATGAGATCGACATCGAGCTGGAGGGTCACGGGCACCCGGGGCGTCATGGCCTGCGCGGCCAGCAGGCCCGCCAGGTGATCGGCCCATGTGGCGAGGATGGACGTCCGCAGGTGCGGTGTACCGGGCACGCACATCTCCTCGATGACCGAGGCCGTTCCGATCAGTTCGGACCCGACATGTCTCATGGCGAAACCGAGCTCGCTCAAGAGGAGCTGGTAGGCGGGTTCGGTCGTCATGTGGCCGAGATCTCACTCCGGCCGCCTCTCCCGCGTCAAACCCGCCGCTGCCGTTCGTGACGACGTAGTGCCCGGGAACTGGGGCGAGCTTCAGGGGCCGGTGCGTGTCTCGATCCGTTCGCGACTCCACAGGTCGGTGATCGCGATCCCCACCTCCGCGAGCAGTGCGCGGACGACGGGCAGTGACACACCCAGGACATTGCTCGGACTGCCGTCGATCGCGTCCACGAACGGTCCCGACAGTCCTTCGATGCTGAATGCGCCGGCCAGGGTGAGCGGCTCGTGCGTCGCGACGTAGGCGCCGAGCTCGCTCTCGGTCGGGCGGCCGAAGCGCACGGCCGAACTGCCGAGACGGCTGATGCGTCGGCCCTTCGAGGTGTCGATCAGGCAGTGGCCGGTGTGGAGCGTGGCCTCTCGCCCGGACAGGCGTCTCCACATGTCCGTGGCTTCGGCACCGGAGGTCGGCTTGCCGAGTGCCTCCCCGTCGATTTCGAGCATCGAGTCGCATCCGAGGACGAGGCAGTCCCGACATTGGCCGACCACGGCCGAGGCCTTGCGTTCGGCCAGGGCGACGACCGACCGACCGGGAGTGAGACCGTCGATCACCTCGCTCACGCCGCTCACCACGACGTCGGGATCGAATCCGGCGTCACGCAAGACCCGGAGCCGTGAGGCGGAGCCTGAGGCGAGGACGAGTCGCAGCGCCGGCCTGCCTGCTCGATCCCGTGGCCGCGTGTCGGCCGAGGGTCGCGCTCCCTCGGCAGCGGGGCCCTCGGCCTCGATGTCCATGATGTCGTTGCACAAGTCGACGCATTCGTTGCAGATGTAGACGCCCGGCCCGGCCACCAGCTTGGCGACCCGGTCCGGGGGCTTCCCGCAGAAGGAACACTTGGTCGTACTGCTCCATTTGCCGAGTTTGGCCATCGACCCTCCTCACCGACCGCGACCGCACAGGGAAGGCTAGAAGCGTCGGGGCCGGGGCCCTGCGGGCACCGGCCGTGGCGCCGAGCGCGGCTGGTAAGATATTTACGTGCTGAAAGCAACTATCGAGTCCGGTACCGCGTCAGGCCCGGCGGCCCGTCACGTCGACAGCTTCGACGAGGCGTTGCAGACCGTCGCCCGGTCGATCACCCAGGTCCGCCTGCACGAGCGGCTGCTGCGACTGGCGGGGGTCCGGCTCGACCGGGCCGGGGCCACCCTGCTCTTCAAGCTCGCCGCGAAGGGTGACTCGCTCCGGGTCACCGACCTCGCCGAGATACTGGGGGTCGACACCCCGACGGTCACGCGCAAGGTCCAGCAGCTCGAGCGCGACGGGATGGTCGTTCGCCAGAGCGACCCCGACGACCGTCGGGCCTCGAGGATCCGGCTCACCCCGGCCGGTCGCCGGACCATCGAGCGGGTGCGCCGGGCCCGCCGGGCGTGGCTCGAGGGCCTCTTGCACGAGTGGGACGACGACGACCTGTCCGCCCTGGCCGACCTGCTCGGTCGCTTCGCAGCGGACCTCGAGCGAGACCTCGACGACGCCCGTGACTGACCTGGCGACGGCCCCCGTCGACGCAGAGGCCGCAGGCGCCGAGCACCGCCGGATCCTCGTGATCCTCGGCGCGCTCATGATGGGGATGGCACTGGCCGCCCTCGACCAGACCATCGTGGCGACGGCTCTCCCCACCATCGCCGGCGACCTGCACGGGCTCAACCACCTGTCGTGGGTGGTGACGGCCTACCTGTTGACCACCTGCATCTCCACGCCGCTGTGGGGAAAGCTGGGCGACCTCTACGGGCGCAAGGCGCTCTTCCAGCTGGCCATCGTGATCTTCCTGGTCGGCTCCGTGTTGTCCGGGCTGTCCCAGTCCATGGCCGAGCTCATCGCATTCCGGGCGATCCAGGGGATCGGGGCCGGCGGGCTGATGGTGGGGGCCCAGGCCATCATGGGCGACGTCGTGTCGGCCCGGCAGCGGGGCAAGTACATGGGCTACTTCGGCGTCGTCTTCGGCGTCACCAACGTGGCGGGCCCGCTGCTGGGTGGCTTCTTCACCGAGCACCTGTCCTGGCGCTGGATCTTCTACATCAACCTGCCGCTCGGCATCCTCGCCCTCTTCGTCGTGGCCTCCGTGCTTCACCTCCCGGTCACGCGGGTGCCGCACAAGATCGACTGGGCCGGCACCGCCTTCCTCTCCGTGGGTGTCACGTGCATCATCTTGCTCACCACCTGGGCCGGCTCCGAATACGCCTGGGGCTCGCCCGTCATCATCGGTGTCGGACTGGTCGCCCTCGCGGCGTTGGGCATCTTCTGCTTCATCGAGACCAGGGCCTCCGAACCGATCATCCCGCTCTGGCTCTTCAAGAACCGGACCTTCACCGCCACCTCGGCCGTCGGGTTCATCATCGGCTTCTCGATGTTCGGCGCCATCATCTACCTGCCCCTGTACCTCCAGGTCGTCCACGGAGCCTCACCTACCCTTTCGGGCCTCGAGCTCCTGCCGATGATCGGCGGGATGCTGCTCACCTTCATCACGAGCGGGCGCATCGTGACCCGCACCGGGCGCTACAAGGTTTTCCCGATCGTGGGCACGGCCGTGCTCTCCCTCGGCCTGCTCTCGCTCACCCAGCTCGGATCGCATACCCCCTACGGGGAGGTGGCCGTCTTCATGTTCATCACCGGGCTCGGCATCGGTCTGGTCATGCAGGTGCTGGTCGTCGCCGTGCAGAACGCGGTGCCGCACTCCGCGCTGGGCGTGGCCACGGCCACGGCGACGTTCTTCCGGACCATCGGGGGAGCCTTCGGGGTGGCCGTGCTCGGTGCCGTCTTCGCCAACCGCCTGATCTCACAACTCAGGCTGCACGCCACCTCGGCCGAGCTGAAGTTGGTCAGCGGTTCGAACGTGACGGCCAACCCGGCCCAGATCGACCATCTTCCCGCCGCCCAGCGCAGCTTCGTGGTCAGTGCCTTCAGTCACTCGGTCGAGACGGCCTTCTTGGTCGCCGTGCCCTTCGTCGTCCTCGGCTTCATCCTGAGCTGGCTCATCAAGGAGATCCCGCTCCGCACGACGGCGTTCGTCGCCACCCACCGGCCCGACGGTCGACCGCCACAAGGCAGCGATGGGGACGGGGATGGGGCTCACGAGCCCGCCGCGCCGACACCGGTGGCGATCCCCGGCTGGGAGAGCCTGTAGGCAGAGCGGCTCCCCGAGGCCGGGCCCCTTTGGGTGACCGGCTGCCAACCACAGGGTCAGGGCGCGCTCGTCTCGGGTTCGCGCTGACGTACAGGGATCTGGTCGACACGGTCGAGCAGCGGTTGGCAGCGCAGTCTCTCGCCGATCGCGCGCGCTTCGACGACGAGCGGTGCCGACCCCGTCTCGTCCCCGATCGTGGTGAGGTACTCGGCGTGATCGAGCAGGCCGTGAGCGAGATGGTAGGGGCTTGGTCCCTGTCGCAAGGCGGTCACGGCCGCGTCGAACGCGCCGGCCGCGTCGGGGCTCTCCCCTTTGACACCGAGGCGGGCGCGGGCGAGGAGCCGTTCGGCACGCAACAGCGGCGGAAGGTGTCCGACCGGATGAGCGTCCAGCAGCGCCAGGAGCTCGGCGACGGTGTCGTCGTCACCGAGATCGTGGGCACACCGAGCCGCCAAAGGCCACGCCCACAAGAGGATCGCGTGGCCGATGCCCAGGGCGGAAGCCTGAGCAATGACGGCCTCGGCGTTCCGCAGGGCGTCGGCGTACCGGCTCTGCGTGGCGGCGATGATGGCGTCACAAAGGGCGACCCCTGCCTGGTCTTGTGCGTCTTCTTGGGTGCGGTCTCTGTATTCCTCGGCCAAACCAGAGGCGGTACCGATGTCGCCGCGGAGCCCGGCCAGCCACGACTCGACCTGGGAGCCGGGCCAGTGGCCTCGCAGCTCGATGTCGATCGCGTCGTGGAGGACTCGTTCGGCTTCGTCCCACTCGCCGGCTAAGAGGAGGGCTTCCGCCTCGTTGCTGAGGGCGAACAACAACCGCGAGACGGCGCCGTCGCGTCGGGCAAGGTCAGCGGCCGCGCGGGCGGCGCCGGCGGCGGCGATCGGATCAGACCGGTTGAGCAACTCACCATGTTGAGCAGGGCACGGGACTGTCGGGCGCTGTCCCCCACTCCTTCGGCGAGCCGGGCCGCGTACTCGAGAGCGGCCACCGCCTCGGCCCAGCGGTTCGCAAAGTAGAGGGCGATGGCGCGACTCGTGAACAGGTCGGCCAGCAGGCCGGCATCGACGTCGAGGGCCTGGCCGAGCAGGAGAGCCTCCGCCGAGAGCCGATCGCCGTCGGGCCCACCCGAAAGGATCTCGACGGCGGCCAACTGCTCGAGCGCGGTCACCGTGTCGGCATCGGGATCGGGCCGGAGCACGGCCAAGGCGGCGGTCAACCGCTCACGGGCCTCACCGTGGCGCCCCGCTCTCGTCAGCACCGCGCCGGCGATGGCTTTGGAGCGCGCGGCGGCTCTGGCCTGCCCGTGCAGCGCGTAGAGCTCGTCGGCCCGTCCGGCGTAGGCAAGGACTCCCTCGACGTCGAAGGCGTTCAGTGCCGCCCGCGCCGCACCCTCCCACAAGCGAGCGGCGCCGACCGCCGCGTCTTCGTCCGAGGGATCCCCCGTGAGCTGGGCCTGCTCCGCGGCAAGGGCGTAGCTCGACGCAGCGGGGCGGGGCGCACCGGCACGCACGGCTCGTTCAGCTGAGCGAACGAGCATGCCGATGGCTTGGGCGCGGATGTCCGCCACGTCGGGGGCATCGGGCATGGCGGCCAAGGCGTCGAGGTAATGCCTCGAGATGACCTCGGCCACCTCATCCCCGTCGGCCGGGAACGTGGCTCGTAAGTGGGTGGCCACTGCGAGATGACGGGCCTTGCGATCCCGGCGGGTCATGGTCTCGTAGGCAACCTGGTGCAACAGGTCCTGGGCGAAACGGTAGTCCCCGCGTTGGGGGGACAGCCGATCGGCGCTGATCGAGAGCACCTCCCGGCGGAGCAGCTCGGCCAGGCCGGCCCGCACCGACTCCTCGGATTGGACGGAGACGGCCACCAGGGAATCGGCAGGAAAGGTGGAGCCCAGGACCGCCGCCTCGGCGACCAGCGCCCGGAGGTCAGGGTGCAAGGCGTCAAGTCGTGCCGCGAGCAGCGCACGCAGACCGTCGGGCACCGAGAGCTCCCCCAGCTCTCCGACCAACCGGTAGACGCCGTCGCGCGGCACGACGATGTCACGGTCGACCAGAGAGCGCACCGTCTCCACCGCGAACAACGGGATCCCCTCTGCCTGGGCCCTGATCGCCGCCCTGGCGTTTATGGGCATGTCCGGTACGAGGGCGTCGATGAGCGCGTCCATGGAGGTGTCGTCGAGCGGGTCCAGCGTGAGTGTCGAGCGGTTGCGTCCGGTTCCGAATCCCGGCCGGGACTGCTCGAGCTCCGGGCGGGTGAACACCAGAACGAAGATGGGTGAGTCCCGGGCCCAATCGATCAGGTGGTCCACGAAGTCGAGGAGCCCGGCGTCGCCGTACTGGGTGTCCTCGATGAGCAGCATCACCGGTTGGGTCTCGGCCAGCCGCTCGAAGAACAGCCGCCATCCGGCGAACAGTTCCTCACGAGCCAGGTTGTTGTGGGAGTCGCCGGGGAGCGTCACCCCGAGAAGTCGACCCAACCGAAGGCCGATGTAGTTCCGTTCGGTCTCGTCGGGCACCAATGTCTCCAGACCTTGAGCCAGCTTTGCAGTCGCGATCTCCGCCGGATCCTCTTCGGCGATGCCCAGGCGCTGGCGGACAATCTCGGTGAGGGCCCAAAACGCCACCCCCTCGCCGTAGGAGAGGCATCGGCCCCGGTGCCAGTAGATCGTTTCGACCAATCCGTCGACGTACTTCTCGAACTCCCACCCGAGCCGGGACTTGCCCACCCCGGCCGGACCCGCCACCACCACCAGGCGGGGCGTCCGTCGTTCGGCGCAGGCGTGGAACAGTTCTTTGACCGTCCGGAGCTCAGCGTCGCGGCCCACCAGGGGGGCCTCGAGGCCGTCCACCCGTTGGGACCCGCCCACCCCCGAGAGCACGCGCGTCGCCGTCCACAGACGCACCGGCTCGGACTTGCCCTTGAGCTCGTGCTCGCCGACGTCGGCGAAGCCGATGGCCGCGCCGGCCAGTCGGTAGGTCGACGAGTCCACCCACACCGAACCCGCACCCGCCACCGACTGCACTCGAGCCGCGGTGTTGACGGCATCGCCCGCCACACCCTCGCCGCCGAGACCGACCGTGACGGCCACCTCTCCGGTCACCACGCCGGCGCGGGCCGCCAACCCCGGAGCGCCGAGCTGCTCGCCGAGCTCCTCGACGGCCGCCACGACATCGAGCGCGGCACGCACAGCCCGCTCGGCATCACCCTCGGTCGCCACCGGGGTGCCCCAGACGGCCATCACGGCGTCACCGATGAACTTCTCCACGACCCCGCCGTAGCGAACGATGATCGTCCTGGCACGGTCGAAGTACACGGACAGCAGTTCGCGCACCTCCTCGGGGTCGCGCGACTCCGAGAACGGCGTGAAGCCGACCAGATCCGCGAACATGACCGAGCACACCCTGCGCTCCGCGACCTGGGTCCCGGGCACCGATAGGCCATTCGCCGCCTCGTCCGAACCACCATGGGTCGTCCCGCCGACCACGCCTCCGGCCTCCAGGGCCGCACCACAATCCCCGCAGAACCTGCTGCCCGGCTCGACCGTCGCCCGGCAGGCCGGGCACGTCAGAACCAGGGGCGCCCCGCGACTCCTTGCAGAAGCGCTTGCCGCTCGGGTTCCCCGATCCGCAGACCGCACAGGCCGACACGGGGCAGAAGCTATCGAATCGGACCCGGACGGACGTCACACCGGTCCGAGCAGGTCCCACCTGTTGCCGAGGACGTCCAGGAATACCGCCACGCGGCCGTACGACTCGGAACGCGGTTCCGAAACGAACCGGACTCCCTTGGACACCAACTGTGAATGAGCCAGTTCGAAGTTGTCGACCCGGAGGAAGAAACCCACCCGGTCCGCGACCTGCCTCCCCACCAACGCACGCTGCGCATCGCCGTCCGCGCGTGCCAGGACGAAGCCCGTCTCCGCGTGCGGGGGGCGCACCACGACCCATCGCTTTGGCCGTCCGTCATTTGTCAGCGAAGCTGAGTCCTCGACGAGCTCAAAACCCAACGCCTCGACGAAGAAGTCGATCGCAGGGTCGTACTCGTCTACGAGGATCGCCACGAGCTCGGCACGCATCTTGTCAGCTTATGGACGGTGATTCCGGCGTCGAGATCTCCAACGTCGTCGAGCCGCGGCGGCCCGGCTGTGGAAACATCGTCGAATGTCCGGCAGCTCCGAGTCGCTGCGCTGGGAGGTGATCGGCCAGCGGCCGGGTCCCAGTCAGTGGATCAAGGTCGTCACGAACACCTATCGGATGCCCGATGGTGCAGAGGCGGAGTGGGACATCATGGCCGCTGTGGACGCGATCGCGGTCGTCGCGCTGACCGAGGACGAGCGGGTCGTTCTCGCCCGTCAATTCCGACCGGGACCGGCCCGCACGCTCGACGAGCTCCCGGGGGGCGAGCTGAACGAAGGCGAGACCCCCCTTCACGCGGCGATCCGAGAGCTGTCGGAAGAGACCGGCTACGCCGGGGAGGTGACAGTCCTCGGGCACACCTGGCAGGGCGCGAACATCACCCGTCGCAAGTGGGCCGCGCTCGCAATGAACTGCCGGAAGGTCGCCCAACCTCTCCTCGACCCCTCCGAGGAGTTCTGCGAGACGATCGCCGTCTCTCTCACGGAGTTCCGCCGCCGGCTGCGGTCCGGACAACTCACGGACGGCTGGGCGGGGTACGTCGCGCTCGACCACCTGGGGTAGGACATTTCTGCGGCCTTCTCAGGTCGGATTGAGAAAGCCGGCGAAGCGAGACCAGCCTCGGGCCACCCGCCCCGGGGTCTACTCGAGGGGGGCGATGACCCCCGCGCTCGATGAGCGGAGGGCGGCCTCGATCACCTCCGCCGTCACGATGGCGTCGGCGACATCGACCGGGGGCGCCCCGCCGTCGAGCAGGAAAGCCGCCATTGCCGCGTAGAAGAGGCCGTACGAACCGGGCAGCGTGGGCACGGGGAGCCGTTCTGCGCCCGCGACCAGGTGACCCCACGAGGTCTCGGGCTCCTCGCCCCATCCGGCTTCGGTCGGCAGGTGACCCTCGGACAACAGGGCTTCTTGGACGTCCATCCCGAATTTGACGTAGGCGGCCTCGCCGCCGAGCAGCCGGAAACGCGGGCCCAGATCGGCCGCGACTGCGCTCGTCCAGAGATGGACCCGCGGGCCACCGGGGTAGAGGAGGGCGACGAACGCGTCGTCGTCGACGCGGCCCTCGGGTCGACGGACCGCGACGTCGGCGCAGACGGCTTCGGGCCGGCCGAACAGCATGACAGCCTGGTCGACAATGTGCGTTCCGAGGTCGTGGACGATGCCGGTGCCCGCCCCTGGCTGGGGGTCCCGCTTCCACGCCCGCTCCGCTCCTTGTGGCACGCGGGGCTGCCAGCGCTCGTAGCGCGACTCGAACGTGTGCAGGGCGCCGAGGGCGCCTTGGCTCAGGAGATCGACGACGGTTCGGAAGTCGCCGTCCCAGCGTCGGTTCTGGTAGGGCACGATTGCCGTGTCGTTCGCCTCGGCCAGGGCGGCCAGGCGCTGCGTCTCCGTGCTCGTCGGCGTCACCGGCTTGTCGACCACCACCGGGAGGCCCTGTCGCAGCACCGCGTCGGCGATCACGGCGTGGGAGGCGTTCGGCGTCGACACCACCACGAGATCGATGTCCTCCAATTGCAATTGGTCCAGGAGGCCCTCGACGTCCGTCAACACTCGGGCCCGCGGGTAACGGGACGCCACCGCGGCCTGTCGCTGCGGGTCGGAGGTGATGACTGCCGTGAGCTCGAGGCGGGGCTCGGCCTCGATGAACGGGGCGTGGAAGTGGGAGCCCCCCAGCCCGAAGCCGACCAGCGCCACCCGGGCAACGTCTCGTTGCGGATCCATGGAGCTCCCTCTGCGTCGGAACCGGTGTCGGCCCACGGTGGTGCCTCCGCCGGTCCCGATGTTCGCACGCTCAGGACGCCGGCAGGAAGCCGTCGGTCAGCGCCAGCGCGGCCAGACGGAGCCGTTGCGTCCGGGATCCTGCCGAGGCTCAGGCGGGCGGTTGCCCGTAGGCGGTGACCGACAGAAACCGCACGGGCAGTTGTGCGAGATGGAGTGGCCCGTGCGCCACCTCGCCATCGAATTGCAGCGAGTCACCCGGACGGAGCCGGTAGGACGCGCCGGCGTAGCCGTAGTCCATCGCACCCTCGATCACGTAGAGGAACTCCGTCCCTGGATGCTGGTAGAGCGGGAAGACCTCGGTCTCGCTCGTGAGCGTCACGAGCATCGGTTCCATGCGCTTGGCCGGACCCCGCATCGATCCAAGCAGTTGGTAGAGATGCCCGCTCCGCGTTCCGGGGCGTCCCAGCTCAGGACCGGTGCCCGCCTTGGTGAAGAGCGCGTCCCTCTCCTCGTCCAGACCCTGGAACAACGAGGTGATCGGGACCTCGAGGACCTCGGCCAGCCGGGAGAGGGTGGCCAGGCTGGCCGAGACCTGCGCGTTCTCGATCTTGGAGATCATCGCCCGCGACAGCCCCACCCGCTTGGCCAACTCCGCGGACGAGAGCCCCACCTCGCGCGCCCGGCTGCGCACCCGCCAGCCGATCACCTCCTCGAGCTCCACGGGCGCGGCCTCGGGCACGGAGCCTTCGCCGCCGCGCGACCGTGCGGAAGCAGACTTTCCGGACCGAGCGTGCTGTGCCGCCGCCCGAGGCGTCACGCCACGGTGTGAACCGTGCCGTCACCCGTGCTGACCATCGGGTCGGAGTCGGACTGCCCGCGGCGCAACGGCATCTCCTCGGCCGGGGCACCTGTCGAGGGAGCGTCGGACCCCGTGGCCACGTCCACCTGGCGACTCGCCCAGTTGGCGGCCAGCGGGGCGCGCAGGGAGAGGACCCCGTGCTCGGTTCGGGCGGTCAGGTGCTCGAGATCCCAGCGATCTCCCAACCACAGACGCCGCGAGAATCTGCCGTGCTGACGACCGCACTCGATCATGTCCACCCCGGGTCCCTTGGCCACCTGGCGCCGGAGAGTGACGACGACCGACCGGCCCTCGATCGCCACGGATACTTCCGACGCCGATGCGCCCGGCGCGTCGAACTCGATCACCACCTCGTCGCCGGTGCGATAGACGTCGTAGGCCAGCGGCGCGGAGCCGTCCGGGAGGTGGGTCGTCCTGATCTGCTCGACCTCCTCTTCTCTGAGGGGGCGCAGGGCGAGGAGCGGGTCAACGTGGGTCATTGGACCTCCTTCCGACATCTGTCCACCCACAGTGTATTGACGTCACTCTCAATAAACAAGATCCAGGAGGGGCGATTGGTCAGCGATCCGGTGCACCGGCAGGGTGAGCGGTCGCCGTCGAGCATCCGTTGGGACGGCGTCACAATGAGCGGATGGAGCATCGAGATGCCCCCGCCGGCAAGGCGACCAAATACGCCCGCGAGGAACGCGAAAGACGGTTCCTGCTCCTCGGGGTCCCCGATGGGCCGTGCATCCGGCGGGCCGAGATCAACGACCTGTACCTCGCTGGTACGAGGCTCCGGCTCCGACGGACGGTCGAGACCACTGCGACCGCCACCACGACCGTACGCAAACTGACCCAGAAGATCCCCGCGGACGACGGCGGCCCGGGCTTGATCACCACCTTCTATCTGGACGAGGCTGAGTACCAAGCGCTTGCCACGTTGCCGGGAGCCGGGTTGACCAAGACGCGTGCACAGCGTGCCCCCCCTTGGTGTCGACGTGTTTAGCGGAGCCCTCAGTGGCCTGGTCATGGGAGAGATCGAGTTCGAGTCCGCCGATGAGGAGGCACGGTTCCCGAGTCCGGCCGAGTCTGCCTTGGAGGTGACTCGAGACGAGCGATTCACCGGAGGTCGGCTTGCCGTCACGGACCGCCCCGAGCTGCTGGCACTCCTGGCGACTGTGGGTCTCGAGCAGCTCGACGCCTCCGAGCTGGCCGTCCGGGCCCGACGAGAGCGACCCGCCAGGGCGCTCTGAGCCTGACGGACCAGCCAGAGCGCCAGCTTCACGTCTCGAGCAGGCAGGGGTCCTGAACGGATGGATGCGAGGTATTTTCACCTATATGGCTTTGAGCGGCGGAGGCCTTGCGGGGGGACGGACCGGGGCGAAGCCCGATTTCCAGGCACTCTTCGAGTCGGCCCCCGGTTGTTTTCTGGTCCTTGACCCTCGGTGGCGGATCGTGGCCGTGAGCGACGCCTATCTGAGCGCGACCATGACCGAACGGGGGGCAATCGTGGGGCGTTATCTCTTTGACGTCTTCCCTGACAACCCCGACGATCCCTCCGCGGACGGTGTCGCCAAACTAAGCGCTTCGCTCAACCGGGTCGCGCAACAACTGCAAACAGACACAATGGCCGACCAGCACTATGACGTCAGGCGTCCGGACGACCAGGGCGGGGGTTTCGAGGTCAGATACTGGAGTCCCATGAACTCGCCCGTCCTCGACCAGGACGGGAATCTCCTCTTCATCATCCATCGGGTCGAAGACGTGACCGACCGCGTTCGGGCCGAGAAGGAATTGCAAATCGCGCGCGAGAACGAGTTGGTCCTCGTCGAACGTGATCGCATCGGTGCTGAGTTGAACGACCGAGTCCTCGTTCGGATCTCGGCCAACACGATGCACCTTGCCAGCGCCATGGAACGTACGAATGACCGCGACGTGGTGCACATGATCAAGTCGGTCATGGACGACCTCGACGCCACCATTGTTGAGATCCGCTCCACTGTCTTCACCGACACCTAGAGACGAGCGTGTCCGGCGTGCTGGCTGACCGACCCATCACGCCATTCGAGTGCTTCCACCCATCGGGCTGACCGCGCGGAATTGACGCCGGCCCTCGTTCGACCGTGCCAGAGTGACCCATGCCGTCTCGGCCGGACGGAGACGTTGCCAAGGTCGACCAAGAGGTCTTGACCGCTGCGCGAGAGCTCATCTCGTCTCGATTTCCCGCCGCCACCAGCGCCATTCTCGCCGAGAGTGCGCTGGGTAAGCACAGAACACGGAGATCCGACCTCGATCTCGTGGTGATCGAGGAGGGCGCCGAATCCCGGTGGGAAGGGATTCACGGAGGGCGATGGCCGGTCGAGTTGTTCATCAGTGACCCCGAGGGTTGGCAGCGCTGCGTGGCCAAGGAGGTCGACGACCGTCGACCGCTGGTACTGCAGATCACTGCGACCGGGGTGCCCTTGACGCCGAACGACACGACCAGAGAGCTCCAACTCCGTGCGCAGCGGCTCCTGGCCCAAGGCCCGCGGCCACTGACTCCGTCTGAGCTGTCACTGCAACGACGACTCCTTGGCGATCTTCTCGATGACTTCGGCGGAGTGACTCAGGGGCCCGAGCGGGAATTCCTGATCGAGGTCGTCTTCCGTCAAGCGGCTGAGTTGTGGCTTATGAACAACCGCCAGTGGCTGGGATGGGGAAAGTGGCTGGCGAGGGCGTTCAACGAACGCTCTCCGGAACTGGCCACCGGACTGGCGTTGGCCGTGCGAGCTGCGCACCAGGGTGACGCCTCCCGCCTGCTCGCGGTGGCGCGGCTCGTCCTCGACGACGCCGGAGGACCAGTGCGATCAGACTGGGTCGACCCGGTGTCCCTACCCGACAAGAACTGACTTCCGACTTGGACAGTGCCTCCTGTCGCCGGACGTGGGCGCAGTCCCGGCAGCACACCTCGTGCTGTCGTGGGGTTATGCACTCCAGGCGTGTTCGATGGGCGCCATCGCTGCGGCAATCGCCGGCGGGGCACCACGTGCCACCGTCTTCATCCTGCGCCGCTTTCCTCGCTGACGATCTCGGTCGCGCGACCCGCGCAGGCCGCCCTCCTGCCTGCAGTCGTGGGCACACCCGACGAACTCACCGCGGCAAACGTCATGAGTGGTTAGACCTACGGTGCGGCATGCCACTTCGGCCCGGCCCTGGCCGCGGCCTGATCGCATGGCACGGGACGGGCCTCGCCGTGGCGGTGATGTCGACCATGGCCGCCACGGCCTTCTTCCTCGTCATCGGGCTCCCGGCGCGCACCATTCCACCGAACCGCGCAGCGGCGTCCTCGCCGGACCCCGGGTCGGACGGTCCGTCCAGCTCGTGGCTGGGCCACGCCCTGACGGAGCTGCGGAGCGGCACGGGTGCCAACCTGCGCCTCGCCGGGCTGCTCTCGATCTTGGAGTCCATGATGGACCTTGGCCTCTCCCTCGGCGCGGTGATCGTCCAGCTGTCGAGAGCAGTCGGAGGGTTCGGCGGCACTTCTCGCCCCGGCCCTCATAGCGTTCGTGCTCGTCGCCGCACTGTGGCGTTGGGTGGGCAAGCTCGACGATGCGGCGACGGTCCCCCAGGTGGAGATCCAGCTCTTGCGGTCGATCCCTAGCTTCACCGCGCTGCCGGCGCCGGCCCCTGGAGGGCATTGCCCGTGAGCTCGAGACCGTCTCGGTGCCGATGGGGACAACCGTGTTCCACGAGGGCGACGCCGGCGATCGCTACCACGCCGTCGCCGCGGGATCGCTCGCCGTCTCCCGCGGTGGCGTCGTCGTCCAGACCGCCTCGCGCGGAGAGGGATTCGGGGAGATCGCTCTCATTCGCGAGGTGCCGCGCCGGGCCACCGTCACGGCCATGACGGACGCCTCGCTCTATGCGCTCCAGGAGGACCTCTTCCTGCAGACGGTGACTGGGCACCCGGCGGCGTCGGTGGCGGCGGGGCGCATCATCTCGGATCACCTCGGCGGGCGGACCGATCCCGACGAAGGTGAGGCGCCGAAGTCGGCCGACGGGTAACTCCCCTTGCGTGGCGGAGACGAGGCCGCCGCTCAGTTCGCCAAGGTCAGTCCGAACATCGCGCCTTTTTCCGTCCGCGGCTCTGGACGTCCGGGCGCAGTCCGCGTCTATGATGAACTGCGTAATCATCCAGAGGAGTCGAGGGTCCTGGCCCGTTGATGCTCCGCCAACCGACCGAGTGGCACGGTGGCAACGCCAGGTTCGATGAGGAGACCATCATGGTGTCAAAGGCGCTCGCGTCACTCGACGCATGGCTCGCCCTGGCCGAAGAGGTTCTCGGTGAGCAGGATCGCCGTCCCCAACAGCGATCATCCGAAGCCGGGGTTCCGTCCACCGAAGGGCCGGTCCAGCTGCGCTTCGACCTGGGTCACCTGCGATGACCGAGGATCGACGGCACCCTGCCCAAATCCGCACAGCCGACGTCCCGGAATAGGCGTGCAATCGAGAGCAACCTCGCGATCCCGCGTCGGGCTTCCTCAAACCACGCCGCTGTGCGCTCTACGGCGCGGCCACACTCCTCACGTCATTCAGGTCAAGGTGTGCCTGAGAGAAGAAGCCCTTGCCGGCAAGTTGCGCTCCGTCGACGACAACGTCATCACCGTTGATGTCGGGGACCACGTCCAGCAATTCCGCAACCACGAGCCCGAGCGACTCCTGCAGATCGTCGGCATTGGTGGAACGGTACGAGTCTTCTCGTCGATCCTGTAGCGCGGGACGAACCATGTCTGGTCCACTGCCCGAGCCGCAGATCCGTGGACACGGTGCAACAACGAACCGCTGACCGCAACGACTCCAGAAGCACTCGTCGAGTGGATGGAGACCCACGGCGGCTTCTTCGCACCCGGCGACGAAGTGCTGCCGGGCTTGGGGATCACCGGCTGATCGTTCGATTCCGGAGATCACGTGCTCGTACTCAGTGGCCTACCGAGCGTCCGCGTCGCTCATGTAGGGCATCGTTCGGTTTGCGTCTCGTAAGATCGCGTGGTGCGAACCAGCGAAGGAGGGGCGTCGGGCGCGGAGCGACGTGCGGACGCGTCGCCCGCTGTGCGATCGTGCGCTCCGTTCGGCCGGGGATCGATCTCCATCCGGCTGTACCCGCACAACGAGCTTGCCGCCGCCGACATCGTCAGCGAGCTCTGCCGCGCAAGCCGGTCTCGCGCTGAACAACGGATTCGACGGGGTCATGACCAGTGAGCACCACGGTGGCTTTGCCGGGTACCTGGCGCAGCCGCTGCAGATGGTGTCCTTCGTGTTGGCGGACCATTCGACGGGCTGGGCCGCCGCGGCACCCCTCTTGCTTCCCCTCCGGTCCACCGCGCTCGTTGCCGAGGAGGTCGCCTGGCTCCAGGCTCGTCACCCCGGTCGCGTCGGACTCGCAGTAGCCGCGGGTGCCCTGCCGCTGGATTTCGAGGCGGCGGGCGTCAGCCAGGCCGGTTCGGTCGATCGGTTCAAATCGGAGCTCCCTCGGCTCGTCGCGATGCTCGGAGGTGAGGACCTGGGCGAGCTCGACGGGGACCCGGCGTTGCTCGCCTGCCGACGAGATCCGGTCCCCGTCCTCAGCGCGGCCGTGTCGGTGGCCGCCGCCGTTCGAGCCGCCCGTTGCGGCGCCGGCATCCTCATGGAAGGCATGTCGGCACCCGCCAGACTCGCCCGTCTGACCCGCGCCTTCGAGACGGCCGGGGGCACGGGTCCCAGGGTTTTGATACGTCGCGTGTGGCTGGGCCGTGTGCCTTCCGGGCTGGTCGAGGTCCAGCGAGCGGTTTATGAGAGCTACGCCGCCGGCTCGTTCGGTCCGGATCAGACGATCGCGTCCGATGACCCAGACGAGATGGCGGGGCGGCTCGCGACCACCATGAGGGAGGTTCGTGCCGATGCGCTCAACCTGCGGATCCAGCTTCCCGGTATGACCCCGCAGCAAGTGCGAGAGCAGATCTCGCGCATCGGGTCGACGGTGGTCCCGTCGCTGAGAGAGATGTGGCCCACTCCCGACTGGGAAGCCCGGTAGCTACCGGATCGGTGTCCAGCCGCTCGAGAGGTGGTTGCCACCGTCGACGTCCAGGGTGATCCCGGTGATCTGCCGTGCCTCGTCGGACAGCAGGAAGCACACCGCGGCGGCGATATCCTCAGCTTCGGTCAGCCGGCCCAGGGGGAGATGCGAGCCCGCCGCCACGCCGCCGTCGGCCTCCCAGATGGACCGCGTGGCGGTGGTCCGCACCAGCCCCGGACTCACTGCGTTCACCCGCACTCCCTCGCTGGCCAGATCGGCGGCGATGGTGCGCGTCATGGCGTTGAGTGCCGCCTTGGCCGCGGCGTAGGCCACCATGGCCGACGTGGTCTTGCGCGGCGAGCCGCTCGAGATGGTGACGACCGAGCCCGCGTTGTCCCCGAGGCCTCGCTCGAGCGCCGCCCGGATCAGGGCAACGGCCGGCCAGGTGTTGAGCCGGATCGTGTCCAGAAGCTGCGATTCACTGATGTCGTCGAAGGAGAGCGGGTAGGGGGCGCCGCCCAGTGTGCTGACGACCAGGTCGATCCGGCCGAAGGCGTCCACGGCCCGGTCGGTGAGCATGGCAACCGCCGGTTCGCTGTCCATGGATCCGACGACGCCGACGACGTCGAATCCCTCGGCGCGGATGGCGGCTTCGGTCGAAGCGACCCGGTCCGCGTCGCGGCCGTTGACGACCACCGACGCGCCCTCCCGCGCCAGACGGAAGGCACAGGATCGGCCGATGCTGGGATCAGATGTCGAGCCGGTGACGATGGCCACCCGTTCGGAGAAGCGTTGGGCCCCACCACGAGATGCCGGGTCGCTGCGGTCACCCGTGATCCCGTCGGCTGGTCCCATCCCCTCATCATGTCCCCTCGGAGGGCGCTGGATCCTGGCCGTGCCGACCCTCTCGGGGCGAGGCCCGCCCGAGACCAATAGGGTCTCCGCGGGTAACGGAAGGAGTGGGGGTAATGGCAACCGTTGAGACCGTCCGTGGTGCGATCGACACCGCCGACCTCGGGCCGACCTACATGCACGAGCACGTCTTCGTCCTCGACCCCGACGTGCAGCAGAACTACCCGGCCGAGTGGGGCAGCGAGGACGACCGGGTGGCCGACGCCGTCGGCAAGCTCAAGGCCCTCGCCGCCCAAGGGATCCGCAGCATCGCTGATCCCACCGTGGTGGGCCTGGGCCGTTACATACCCCGCATTCAGCGGATCGCCGAGCAGGTCCCGGAGCTGAACATCGTTGCCGCGACCGGTTGCTACACCTACGACCAGGTGCCGTTCTTCTTCTTCTACCGGGGCCCCGCCCTGGCGGCGGCCCTGGGCAGCGAGGTGCCCGACCCGATGGTGGAGATGTTCATCGGCGACATCACCGAGGGCATCGCCGGCACAGGGGTCAAGGCGTCGTTCCTCAAGTGCGCCATCGACCATCAGGGCATGACCGACGGGGTGGCCCGGGTCATGCGGGCGGTGGCTCGGGCCCACCGCCACACCGGCGCTCCGATCACCGTGCACACCCACCCGCACTCCCAGACCGGCCTCGAGGTGAAAGGGCTGCTGTGCGACGAAGAAGGCGTCGACCCGACCCGGGTGGTGCTGGGCCACTCCGGCGACAGTGACGACGTCGACCACCTGAGCGCCCTGGCCGACGAGGGGTTCATCCTCGGCATGGACCGCTTCGGGCTCAACGTGGAGACGACCTTCGAGGCGCGGGCCGACACCGTGGTGGAGCTGTGCCGCCGCGGCTATGCCGATCGGATGGTGCTGGCCCACGACGCGGCCTGCTACATCGACTGGATCGACCCCAACGTCCTGGCGATGATGACCCAGTGGAACTACCTCCACATCCACGACGACGTCCTGCCCTACCTCCGCGAGCAGGGCGTGACCGAGGCCCAGATCACCACCATGCTGGTGGAGACGCCCCGCCGCTATTTCGAGCACACCGCCGCCTACTGAGCTCCGGCCCATCCGTGCGCGGTTCGGGCCGCACGGCCGCGGCCTTTGTCCCACTAGTCTGGGTTGCTACAGAGCGACACGCGGCCCTACATCCAGGCGACCGCACAGCCGTCGTGATGTCTCGAAGGAGACGGCGATGGTGACGAAGCGTGGTGGTAGTGACGATGCGGACCTCGTCAGGTTGTACCTGACAGACATCGGCCGGTATCCGCTGCTCACGAAGGATGACGAGACTCGTCTGGCACAAGCCATGGAGGCCGGCCGTGAAGCGGGGACGGCGCTCGTCGATCCGGGGACCAGGCTGACGCCGGCCAAGAAGCGCGAGCTCCGCCGGGTCCAGGCGGTCGCCGCCGCCGCCGAGCAGAGCTTCGTGTCGTCCAACCTGCGCCTGGTGGTGTCGATCGCGAAGAGGTACCAGGCATCGGGTCTTCCGCTTCTCGACTTGATCCAGGAGGGGAACCTCGGTCTCATCCACACGGTGGAGAAGTTCGACTGGCGCAAGGGCTTCAAGTTCTCCACCTACGGCACGTGGTGGATCCGCCAGGCCATCACCCGCGGCATCGCCAACATGGCCCGCACCATCCGCTTGCCGGTCCATGCCGGAGACATGTTGAGCGGGGTCCAAAAGGCTCAGGCTCATCTCGAGTCGAAGCTCGGCCGCCAGCCCACCATGGACGAGCTCGCGGCGGAGACCACGCTTTCGTATCAGACCCTGTCCGATGTCCTTCGGTGGCGTTCCGAGCCTCTGTCGCTGTCCGAGCCGCTGAGCGAGGGCGGAGACGCCGACCTCGGTGACGTGGTGGCCGACGCCAATGCCACGTCGCCCTTCGATTCCGCAGCCGAGGCGCTGCTCGGTGACGAGATCAGTCGGCTGCTCGCACCCCTCGACGAGCGCGAGGCGGCCATCCTCCGCCTGCGTTTCGGTCTCGATTGTGGCCAACCGCAAACCCTCCAAGAGGTCGGCAAGCACTTCGATCTGACCCGCGAGCGAATTCGTCAGATCGAGTCCAGAGCCATGGCCAAGCTGCGTCATGCCTCATCGGATTCGGGCGCCCACGATCTCCTGACCGGCTAGTTCGAGGTCAATCAACCGAGCGCCTCTGGATCGGATCGACTCTGCTCGTTCTGTTGCGGCCGTCGCTCGACCCTGGAACGATCGCACCATGGCCAAACACGAGGTCAGCCTCAGGCTGAACCAGGGGATCACGATCGAACAAGTCGATGTCACCTTCCCGGTGTGGAGCGACGATGAGCGTCTGGGTCGCTTGCGCGTCAGCAAGGGCTCGGTCGATTGGCAACCGGCGCACGGCCAGATGGTCTATCGACTCAGTTGGGAGAAATTCGCCGCGATGATGGAAGCGAACGGAAGAAAGGTCACCGCTCGCCTCTAAGGCACCGGTCCGCGCCGTCGTCCTGGGCGACTCAGGTGCCGCAGTACTCCACGAAGGAGCACAGCGTGGAGACCAGGCGCATCTCCTCGATGCTCCGGGCCCGGCTGTTCAACAGCCGCTCGGTGCAGGCCAGATAGGCGAGACACCGGGCCCGGCTGATGGCCACGTTCAGGCGGTTCCGTGAGAAGAGGAACTCCGCACTCCGCGGCATGTGCTCGGACGACGAGGTGGTCATGGTGAAGAAGACGACCGCGGCCTCACGCCCCTGGAACTTGTCGACCGTCCCCACCGAGACGCCCCGGGTCCGAGCGTCCGCGTCGAGCGTCTGGCGCAACAGCGCGACCTGGTCGTTGTAGGGGGCGACGACCATGAAGTCCTCGATGCCGAGCGGCTGCGTCACCCCGTGGCGGTCCACCCACGGGGTGCCAAGCAGCCGTCGCATCTCGCCGGCCACGAGCTCCGCCTCCTCGAGGGACTCGGTCGAGCACCCGTCGTGGTCGGCTCGGAGCCAGCGCAGCCCCGTTCCGAACTCTGTTCCCTGCCGGGCACAGTCCGGATGGCTCGCGAGCCGCCCCTCGTAGATCTCCTCCGAGATGAACCGGCACACGTCGGGGTGCATGCGCCTGGTCTCGGTCAGGAAGACCCCTCGATCCGCCGGCATCGTCACGTCGTCCCCGAGCACGTGCTGCAGGACGCTCGACCCCCCGCCCCCGGGATGGAGGGCCTGCGCCACCTGCGGGAGTTGGAGCGGATCGCCCAGGAGGACGACGTTCCTGGCCGAGGTCGAGGCGGCGAGCGCATCGGCCAGGGCCAGCTGTCCCGCCTCGTCGACCACCAGCACGTCGACCGGGGCACCCTGCAGGTCGGGGCCGGCGAACAGCCACGTGGTGCCGGCGACCAGGTTGTAGCCGCTCTTGGCGCAGGGCCCATTGCCGGTGACGTAGGTGACGCCGGCCCGCCTGGGGCAGGTGGCATCGGGCACCTTGCGCACCGCCTCGAGCCCGGACAGGTCCCCCTTCTCCCCGAACACGGCGAGGATCTCCTCCAGGAGGTTGTCGATCGCGTGGTGGCTCATGGCCGTGATGCCCACCCGCCGGCCGGCGCCGACGAGACCATGGACCAGGTGAGCGCCCCAGTACGTCTTGCCGGTCCCCGGCGGCCCCTGGATCGAGACGCAGCTGCCGTCGAGGTGCCGGACCCAGCCGCACATGGCGTCCAGGTCGTCCGTGAAGACTCCTCCGGGTGGGCCGCCGCCCGGTGTGAACCGCGGATCGTCCCGGCGGAGCAGGCTCAGCGACGCCGGGGTGGGAGCCCTCGATCCCGGGACCGCGAGCACGCCCGCGGCCAGCTCGTCGAGGGAGGCCGGCTTCGGGTGCGGTTGCACCCAGTCGTGCAGGGCGACGGCCTGGGGGTGCACGCCGAGCTCGGCCGTCTTGTCGCTCCAGACGAGCACCACCTCACCGTTCGCCTCGTCGATCTCGGCGACGCCGCAGTACCCGGTCGGTCCGTCCGGGGACCCGAACAGGACCGACGCGTCAGCGCGCCCGAAGTCTCCGGCGACGACCTGCGGCGGCCAACGGAACCGCGCCCCGGGCGATTTGAGCTCTTGGCCCTTGGCGCCGAACCGGGGCTCTAGTCCGACGAGCTCGAGCCCGGCGATGACGTCGGGGTCGTCGAGCAGCTCAGCGGTGTCGAGGCAGAGGCGCGCCACCTTGGGTGCCTTGTAGGCGCGGAACTCGCGCACCCAGTAGCCGAGCAGGTCCCCCAGGAGATGTTCGGGGGTGCCGGGTCCGTCGGCGTGCAGGGCGGCGATGCGCGCCTCGAGCTCGGGGTGCTCGTCCTCGGGGTCCAGGCGCGCGTCGCGCCACGGCAGGGCCGGAGGGCGCTCCCCGACGAGCCAGTCGCGCAGGGCCGAGGTGGCCCGCACGTCGTCCTCGTTGTAGGCGGCGATGCGCTCCAAGATGGTGGCGTCGGGCGAAACCATGAACTTCTCGTACTCGACGACGGCGGCCGAGCCCTGATCGATCTCGTGGCCTCGCCGGTAGGCGGTCAGGCGTTCGAGATCCTTCAACCCGTAGGACTCGGTACCGACCTGGAAGGCGTTGCGGACCACCGGGTAGAGGTCGACGAAGAACCCCGTGGCCACCATCTCGGCCAACGCCGCCTCACCGACACCGTGCTCGGCGGCCAAGCGCTCGAGCGCCGACCGCTCCGTGTGGTTGTAGTGGTAGACGTGCATGGCCGGGTGCTCGGCCCGGCGGTCCTCCAGGTGCTCGATGAGGTCCCCCGTCGCCCGCTCCTCCCCGGCCCGGTCATGGGCCCAGCGGGCCTCGTAGGTCCAGGCGCCGTCGGCATCGCGGGCGACGAGCCCGAAGAGGAAGAACAGGCCACGGTCCACCGTCCAGAACGGGTCGCCTTCGAAGTCCAAGAAGACGTCCCCGTCGTCGGGCTCCGGGAGGAGCTCGAGGCCCCGGCCCCAGGCCGGGTCTGCGCCGGCCTCGATGGGACGGAACGGGGGCGGGTCGTCGGGGTCGATTCGCGCCTCGGCCTGGAGCCCCGCTTGGGAGACCAGGCGCTCGAGGCGCTCGGGGCGCATCGAGGCCACGTCGTCGACACGCTCGGCCAGGCCGGTGAGGGTGCAGACGGCCGAGCCCTCCAGCGCGGCCAGGTCGGTCGCCCTGATGCCGGCGACGTAGACGAGGGAGTCCTCGTCGCGCCACTGGGCGTCGCACACGGCGGCGAACTCGCAGAATTCGCAGTGCGCACACGGCACCGGCCGGGTGTCCGGCGCGGGGGCGTCGTCCTCGAGCAGCCGGCGCAACTGGCCGCGCAGCCGCCTCCAGTAGGGATGGAACTCCCGGGTGACGAGCGACTCGATGCGCCCCGACCCGAGCCAGATGTGCAGGCGCTCCGGTGTGGCGCCCGTGGCGGCACGGAGGGCCTCGGCGTAGAAGCAGAGCTGGAGGACGTGTCCGGGCTTCGCCCCGACACGAGCCAACTTGGCGTCGACGGGCTCATAGGTGCAGGCGCCCGGGTCGGCACCGTCGGCGCGCACCAGGAAGTCCGCGATCCCTCGCATGCCGTCGTGGACGAAGGGCATCTGGGAGATCACGCCGAACCCGTCGTCCCAGGGGGTGCCCACCCGAGCGACCCAGTCGTCGAAGCGCTCACCCGGTGCCCGGGCCGGGACTTCGTGGATGCTGCGTCCCTCGGCCCGGTAGTGCGCGAGGCACTCGGCCTCGTGTTGGGAGCCCTTGTCGGCGAGCAGCCGGGCGAAGCCCCCGAAGTGCGAGAGCTCGGCGTCCAGGCGGCCCGCATCGGCGCGCTCGCGCAGGGTCAGGTAGTGCGCGCAGTCGAGCCACGCGGTGATCTTCGAGGGTGACAGCAGGCGATCAATCATCGAGTGCCGGTTCGCCATGCGCTGGTCGCCCAGTGGATCTCGGCAGGCAGCTGTGCGAGTCGGCCCCCCATCGTGGGGGAGAGACAGACGATGAAGGTCCGCAGGCGCCCTTCTTCGAACTCGAACTCCACCTCGTGGGCGGCGACGTCGTCGAACCCGCCGCCGTCAGAGCTCGGGTCGCGTTCGAAGGTGTTCAAGACCCCGTCCACATCGAGGAAGAGGTGGGGAGGCGCCGACCAATGGACAGCCACTGACGTGTTCAGTCTCCCGAGGCCGCCCTGCGCTCGTCTTCCGTGTACGCGAGGGCCTGCGACTCGCCGCTGCGCACTCGGCGGACGGCATTCGAGTACGCCTTCATGGCCCCGGCGGTGCCCCTCGCCGACTTGTCCCACGTCAGCGAGGAATCGGCGTCAACGCCCAGGCCCTGGCCTGCCTGGACGGCGTCCTGATCGGCCCCCAGAAACGTGAAGTGCCAGCCCTCAGTGGTCCTCGCCTGCACGGAGTCCATGACCTGCAGCCGGCTCCATTCGCAGCTTGCGTTCTCCTTGCCGTCCGCGATCACGGCGAAGATTACGTTCGCCGGGCGGTCCTGCGGGCTCAAAATTCTCGATCCGTGAGTGGACCATGGCAATGGTGCGCCCGATGGCATCGAGCAGCGCGGTCCTTCCTCTCGGGACGAGCCGGTACGGCTCCATCTCCGCCGCCGGCACGCCGTCGGCCACCACCTCGTACTCGTCGTCGAACTGCGTCAACGTGACGACGCACGCCCCTTCCTCCTTGGCCTGCTCCTCGATCAGCGTCTTGATGCCGCCCTCCATGTCCTCCCTGATGCCGGCCATCGAGCCACTGCGATCGACCACGAGGGTGAGCAGTGTCGTGCCGGTCTTCTCTGCGCCGATCTCCGATGAAGTCATGATTCGCCCTCCTTCTGGCGATCGGGCGATCGCCGCTTCCTCGGCTTGCCCTGGGAGGGGCGCGCCTTTGCCTCTGCCTCTTTGATCAGCTGATGGGCGCGGGTCGGGCTGACGCCCAGCTCGCCCGCCAGGCCGCGCACGGACCCGGCGGAGTCGTAGGCATCCGCCGCCGCGGCCGCCCGCAGCGAGGAGAGCTCCTCGACCGCCCTCTGGTACTTCTCGAGCTCGTCGGTTGCCCGCCGATACCGCTCCCGGGGATCCGGCACGTCCTTGAGCCACTCGAGGAAGGCGGCGTTCTCGTCGGACCCAGCGGTGACCGGGGCAGCTGCCTCCTCTTCGTCCGTCATGTCCAGGGGGACTGTACAGGTCGGCCGCCAGCTCTGTCAAGGGGGGCTGAACAGGCCTGGTTTCTGACGACCTCTAAGGGGATTATTAGAAAGAACCGCGGCGCGGAGATGCGTCTGTCTAACCTATTCTAAGGGTAGATTTAGAAAATCGGTCGGTCGGGGGGAGACAATGAACAAACGCGACAACCCATACACCCCGGGGGCCGGACGGAAACCGAGGACCCTGGCCGGGCGGGACCAGGACCTCGAGTCCTTCGTGTCCCTGGTCGAGCGGCTTGATGCGGGAACCTACGAGCGCAGCCTCATCTACACCGGGCTCCGGGGGGTGGGGAAGACGGTGCTCCTCATGGAGTTCGATGTCCTGGCGTCCGAGGCGGGGTGGGCCACCACTGACGTGCAGGAGGTGGGTACCAACGCCGGCTTCCGGGCAACCTTCGCCCGCATGGCCGCCCGGCTGCTGGTCAACATGAGTCGCCGGCACCACGCCAGGCAGCGGATCGAGCGGGCGCTCGCCGTGGTCAAGGCCTTCAGCGTCGCCATCCCCGGGGCGGTCGAGCTCAAGCTCGATGTTGAAATGGCCTCAGGCGTTGCGGACTCGGGTGACCCAGAGCAGGACCTGGCCGGGCTCTTTTGCGAGATCGGGGAAGTGGCCCGGGCCAACCGCATGGGCGCCCTTTTCATCATCGACGAGATGCAGAACCTCAACGCCGAGTCGCTCTCGGCCATCTGCATCGCCTTCCAGGCCGTTAGCAGGGCGGGATTGCCGGTGGCGATGGTCGGTGCCGGACTGCCCGATCTCAAAGTGCGCCTGTTGGCAGCCAAGCCGTACGCCGACCGCCTGTTCTCGTACGCGGAGCTCGGCAGCCTGTCGGAGGTGGCGGCCCGGTCCGCCCTGATCGGCCCGGCTGCGGCGGCCGGCGTCGAGTACGACGAAGCAGCCGCCCGAAAGATCGTGTCCGAGGCCGCTGGGTTCCCCTATTTCATTCAGGAGTACGGACGCGAGCTCTGGAACTACGCGGAGTCAACGCCGATCACGATGGCCGATCTCGATTCGGCCAGGATCATCGTGAAGGACAGCCTGGCCCGCAACTTCTTCGGAACACGCTTCGAGATGGCCACGGACACCGAGCAGCGTTACCTCTCAGCAATGGCGTCTCTGGGACGAGGGCCGTACCCGGTCGCCGCGGTCGCTCAGGCGTTCGGGGTGAACGACCAGCGCAAGGTCTCCGTACACCGCGAAATCTCTAATTCAAAAGGGTCTGATATGGAGCCCCCGTCGTGGCCAAGTGGACTTCACGGTGCCGCTGTTCGCTGATTTCCTTCTGGACAATCATCCGGTTTCGACTCTCTAGTGCAATGAGAGCGGTCACTTGACCACTGCGGAGGACCAATCGTCGCGAGGCCGCGACGCCCAATGCGGATGCCGCGTCCGCACCGTGTCGTCCACGTGCCGAAGCCACAGGGTCGCCCAGGAGGCGACACTCTCCACATACGTCAGTGAATGAGCTGAGAGCGGGCGACGAGAATCGAACTCGCGTTCTCAGCTTGGGAAGCTGATGTTCTGCCTCTGAACTACGCCCGCGAGAACGCGGTAACTCTACACGCTGGGTAAACGCGATTTCCCAGTGGCCGAAAACTGCTCACGTGATCAGCGGATCCTCTGCAGCGCTGCGTTCACCTCACCCAGGTCGAACTGGGTCGGGTCGAAGGGCTCGCCAACCCACTCGAGATAGCTCTCGTGCTCCTCGTGGGTGGGATCGGCAATCGCACCGAGCAACTCGGCGTAGCCCCAGGTCGCGCCCACGTCGTCGGGCGGGCCGGCATTCGCACCGTCGAGGCACACCGCGTACTTCAAACCGGAAGCGCACCACGTCGAAGCCTCGATGACGACGTCGTGCTCCCACGAGTCGCCGAAGTCGTAGTCGAACGTGAAGTGCCGTTCGTCGCGCAGTGCCTGGAGCACGGTGACCGACTTCTCGTCGATCTCGCCGTCGGGATACTCGTCATCATTCATCCCGTAGCGCTTCTCACCCACCCTGAAAGCGTGCCGGTGCGAGTTGGACCAACCCATCGCGGTCAAGAGCATGTCGGCAAGCTTGGCCAGTCGCACGGTTCCGGGAACCAGCATTCGGCGCCAGATCACCGGGTTGACATCGTTGAGCTGGATCCGAAGTCGAAGGACGCGACCATGACTTCGGGCCGAGCCAATCACGGTGGTCGGGCTGGGCACTTCCGATGAGGCCCTCCGGGAGCAGCTCGGGCCCAGGTTTCGAGGTGGCCGACCCCGGGTAGCCAACCGGCGTCGCCGGCACAGGGAGCCCCTGGGCGACGGCGCCCGAAGTAGGCCCCCCGGGGGCCGCCCCACTATCCTCTGGGCCGCGCTCGAAATCCCAGGTGGCGCTCGCACTCCCGCCACCTCCCCAGCTCGACTTACTCTGGAGTAACCAACAGGCAAGGAGCATGTGTGCCGGTCAGAATCATCTTGGGCCTTGGCGTGACCATCATCGGCTTCGGCATCGCCGGGTTCCGCTTCCACTGGCTGAGCAAGCTCATCCGCTCGGGCAAGAAGGACCCCAACCGGAGCCGGGGCAGCATCGCGCCCAAGGCGGAGGCCGAGGTCGAGGAGGTCGCCGGTCAAAAGAAGCTCTTGCAGTGGACCGTCCCCGGCCTGGCCCACTTCTTCACCATGTGGGGCTTCACCATCCTGCTGCTCACCATCATCGAGGCCTACGGGGCGCTCTTCCAGAAGACCTTCCACATCCCGATCATCGGCACGTGGAACTGGGTCGGTGCGATCGAGGACTTCTTCGCCTGCGCCGTGCTCGTCGCCCTCATCGTGTTCGCCGTCATCCGGATCAAGAACGCGCCGCAGCGCCTCGAGCGCAAGTCCCGCTTCTACGGCTCGCACACCGGTGCGGCCTGGCTCGTCCTCGCCATGATCGCCGGCGTGATGATCACGCTGCTCCTCTACCGGGCGGCGCAGATCAACGCCATCGTTGACCCCAAGACCGGGCAGAACCAGTTCCCCTACGGGACGAGCTGGGGGCCCTTCGCCTCGCACGGGCTCGCCAACCTGCTCGCGCCGTTGGGCTCGGGCGTCAACTCGGTCCTCGCCACGGTCTTCCTCATCCTCAACGTGGCCATCATCTCGGGCTTCATCGTCTTCGTCTCCTACTCGAAGCACCTGCACATCTTCATCGCCCCCGTCAACGTGGCCTTCTCCCGGCGCCCCCGTGCCCTCGGCGCGCTCTACAGCACGCCGGACATGGACATGGAGAACGTCGACGAGGACACCGTCTTCGGCGTGGGCGAGGTCGGCCACTTCACCTGGAAGCAGATGCTCGACTTCGCCACCTGCACCGAGTGCGGACGGTGCCAGTCCGCCTGCCCGGCCTGGAACACCGAGAAGCCGCTCTCGCCCAAGCTGCTGATCATGGGCCTGCGCGACAACATGTTCGCCTCGGCCACGCCGCTGCTCACCGGCGAAGGCGAGCAGACCGCCCTGGTGCCCAACGTCATCGACCCCGACGTGCTGTGGTCGTGCACCACCTGTGGCGCCTGTGTCGAGGAGTGCCCGGTCGACATCGAGCACATCGACGCCATCGTCGACATGCGGCGCTACCAGGTCCTCATGGACTCCGAGTTCCCCTCGGAGGCCGGCCTCATGCTGCGCAACGTCGAGAACCAGGGCGACCCCTGGGGCCTCGGCCAGAACAAGCGCACCGAGTGGACGCAGAGCCTCGACTTCGAGATCCCCGTCGTCAGCGGCACCATCCCCGACGACATCGAGTACCTCTACTGGGTCGGCTGTGCCGGCGCCCTCGACGAGCGGGCCCGCAAGGGCGTGCAGGCCACGGCGCGCATGCTGCACCGTGCCGGCGTCACCTTCGCCATCCTCGGGCCCAAGGAGTCCTGCACCGGCGATCCGGTGCGCCGCCTCGGCAACGAGTACCTCTACCAGGAGCAGACCAAGCTGAACATCGCCACCCTCGACGAGGTGGGCGCGAAGAAGATCATCGCCAGCTGCCCGCACTGCTTCAACACCATCAAGAACGAGTACCCCGCCCTGGGCGGCAACTACGAGGTCATCCACCACGCCCAGCTGCTCGAGCACCTGGTGAAGTCGGGGCGGCTCACGCCCGGGTCGGGCTACTCGGGCAAGGTCACCTACCACGACCCCTGCTACCTCGGCCGGCACAACCGGGTCATCCAGGAGCCGCGTACGGTGCTCAGCGCCATCCCCGGCGTCGAGCAGGTCGAGATGCGGCGTTGCAAGGAACGCGGGTTCTGCTGTGGCGCCGGCGGCGCCCGCATGTGGCTCGAGGAGAACATCGGCAAGCGGGTGAACATGGAGCGCACCGAGGAGGCGCTCGGCACCGGCGCCGACGTCGTGTCCACCGCCTGCCCCTACTGCATGATCATGCTCGACGACGCCGTGCGCGCCCACGACAAGCAGGACGACGTGCGCGTGCTCGACCTCTCCCAGCTCGTGGAGGAGTCGCTCAACGGTGGGTCGGCGCCCGCCGCGGCGGCGACGCCGGCCGAGACCCCGGCCTGAGCACGTCGAGGGGCTCCTGGACCCGGGGCGTCAGCCCGGGGCGATCATCCCGTAGGCGCGCTCGGGGCGGAGCACGACGAGCAGCCGCTTGTCGGCGACCATGGACCGCCGGTAGTCCTCCCAGTCGGGGTGCTCGCCGTTGGCCGTCTTGTAGTACCCGACGAGCGCGTCGACCGTGGCGTCGTGGGGGTCGGCCGCCACCGGGGTGAGCTCGGCCTGCGCCTCGACCACGACGTACTGGAAGAAGTTGTCGCCCAGCACGTAGAGCGAGGCCCGCGGGTCGCGTCGCAGGTTCCTCGTCTTGGCCCGGTCGTCGGTCACCGAGATCCGCAGCATGCCCGCGTCCCCGGGCACGTACAAGATGTTGGAGAGCTGGGGCCGCCCGTTCGAGCGGATGGTGGTGAGGACCCCCTGCCTGCGGGCCCGGACGAAGTCGAGTGCCTCGGTCAGATCCATGGACCCGACCGTAGCGGCCTCTAGGCCGCGGTATCGACCGTGGGCGTGACGTCGACCGTGACGTCCTTCGAGTTGTCGGCGATGAGCCAGTGGATGATCGCGGCCACCAGCGCCCCCACCAGCGGGGCGATGAGGAAGAGCCAGACCTGGCTGAGCGCGGTGCCGCCCACGACGAGCGCCGGGCCGAGCGAGCGGGCCGGGTTCACCGAGGTGCCCGTCAGCGGGATGCCGATCAGGTGGACCACCACGAGCGCGAAGCCGATGGCGACGCCGACCGCGCCCTGGATGGCCGCCCGGTGGGTGGCGAAGAGCACCACCATCACGAAGACGGCCGTGAGGACGACCTCGATCAGGAAGGCGCCCCCCTGGCTGATGTGCAGGTGGGAGGCCGAGCCGTAGCCGTCGGCGCCCAGGCCGACCACCTTCTTCGAATAGAAGGGCGAGGTGTCCATCATGGCGTAGAGCAGGTAGGCCCCCGCGATGGCGCCGAGCAACTGGGCGACGATGTAGGCCACACCCTCGACCAGCTTCATGCGGGCGGTGGCGATGAAGCCGAGTGTCACGGCCGGGTTGACGTGGGCGCCCGAGATCGGCCCGATGGCGTAGGCGAGGGCGCCGAGGACCAGGCCGAAGGCGAGGGCGGTGGCGGCCACGCCGGCCGAGTAGCTGAGGCCGAAGAGGTGGAACCCGAAGCTCTCGGTGGCGACGCCGACCGCGATGACGACCAGGATCAGCGTCCCGAAGAACTCTGCGACGAGCTTTTTCCAGTCGAGCAGCATGAGGAGACCTCCTGTGTCCAGGCGAGGGGATGGACCCGGCCAGTCTCGCAGGCGCGGCAGACCGCAGGCGCGGATACCCAGGAGCAGAGTCCCTGGTCAACGGCCCACGTGCCCCCGGGCCCGGGGTGGTGAGTGCTAGATGGCGGCCATCGCCCGGTCGTCCGCCTCGCGCAGCCGGGTGGCCATGGCCGCCAGCATCTTGCGCGACAGGGCGGGCACCGCGTCGAGCACGCCGTTGAACTGCCGCTGCCCCAGGACCAGCAGGGTCATCTCGGTGTCGGAGGTGACGGTGGCGGAGCGGGGCCGGCGGTCGAGCAGGGCCATCTCGCCGAAGTACTGGCCCGGTCCGAGCGTGGCCACCTTGCGGTTGTTGCGGCGCACCGAAGCCTCGCCCTTGACGATGAAGAAGAACTCCCGCCCGATGGTGCCCTGCTCGCAGAGCACGCGTCCCGGGGGAACCGTGACCTCCTCGAGGGCCCGCTTGATGGTGCGCAGGTCCTTGGCTGACGAGGTGGAGAACAGCCAGATCTTGGAGAGGTCGAAGTCCTCGCGGCTCATGGCGCAAAGAGTAGCCCCTACCCCCCTTTGACGTGCCGGTTCGCCGAGCGTCCCGCAGCTGCGCCGCCGGGCCGACGCCACGGCTCAGACGGCGTCCGCCCCGCGCTCACCCGTCCGCACGCGCACGACGGTCTCGGCCGGCACGACCCACACCTTGCCGTCGCCGATCTTGCCGGTGGAGGCCGAGGACACGATGGCATCGACCACCGCCTCGGCCCGGTCGTCGTCGACGAGCACCTCGACGCGCAGCTTCGGCACGAAGTCGACCTGGTACTCGGCGCCCCGGTAGTTCTCGGTGTGGCCGCGCTGGCGCCCGAAGCCCTGGGCCTCCGTCAGGGTCATGCCCTGGACGCCCATGTTCTTCAGGACGTTCTTCACGTCGTCGAGCTTGAACGGCTTGACGACGGCTACCACGAGTTTCATCTCGGTGCTCCTCACGATCGGTCGGGCCTCACGCCCTCGCCGAGCACGTTACCGACACGACCGGCCATTCGTCCGGGCGCGCGCTCCTGACGCCCACGACCTGCGCAAAGGGAGTCGTTCCCGGCGGGGCGGTAGCCTTCACAGATGCCCGCGAGTGGAGACACCGGTAACTCTGGAGGCGATGACGCGCCCCCCATGACGCGCTGGCAGCGTCTGAAGTACACGATCGTGCGGCCCGACGACGATGCCGACGGCAAGAAGAGCATCACGGACGAACGTTCGGTTGAGGAGCTGGAGGACGCCATCCGTCGCTCGGACGACAAGGAGCGAGCGATCGGACTGGTGGCCGCCCCGCTTGCCGCCATCGTGGGCATCATCATCAGCTCGGCGTCCATTGACTACGCCAGGAACCACCACCTCAGCGTGACGGTGTACGACGAGCTCACCTACGTGATCCTCGGGATGTCGGTCCTCATCCTGGTGTCGTCGCTGCTGCGTCGGCGGCTCTTCCAGGGGATCACAATGGCCCTTTACGGGCTGGCCGTCTTCAACCTGCACTACTGGGGCTTCGGCGTCCCCTTCTTGCTCGGTGGTGCGTGGTATTTGGTCCGTGCCTACCGGCTACAGCAGGCGCTCAAGCGTGCCCAGGCCGATGCGCCCACCCCGACACGGCGCAACGGTGCCCAGCCGACGAACGGACCGCGGCCGCGCCCGAACAAGCGCTACACGCCGCCCACCTGAGGCCTCCACCGGACTGATCCTTTGACCACGTGAGGCTCCCGCCTGTCGGGAACCTGGAGGGCTCACTCGGAGACGCCTCCATGCGAGGACTTCCTCCTCCACCGGAGCGCCAGCGCGCCCACCGTGGCGACTAGGAACACCAGCAGGACCCCAGGCAGGATGTAGACGTTGTCCGACGCGTGCTCGGAGTCGACGACCGACACCGGTGAGACCAGGGCCGCGTCCCCGGGCACCGCCACCGAGGGGATTGTGGCACCGGGTGCGTGGAGCGCGGTGCCGGGCAGCAACTCGTTGTAGCGGTGGCCGCCCAACTCGTAGATGCCCCGGCACGAGTACCCGGCCGCGTTGCTGCCGCTGCCCCCCAGGAGCCCCTGGCACGACGTGACCGTGACGGCGACTGCGACGCCCTGGTCGTGGAGCTGATTGATCTGGCGGTTCTTGTGGATGCCGATGGCGGTGAACGCCACCACGAGGACGGCCAGGGTGACCAGCACGATGCCCACGACGATGGCGGCGACACGGCGGCCGTCGATCTGCACCGCCGCACCGCGCAGCGGGGCGACCCGTGCGTCGGACTCCGATGCTGCCGCGGAGGGGGGCGGGGTGCCGGGTGAGGCGGCACCGTTCATCGCCGCTCCGTGCGTGGAGAGGGTGGGATGCTCGTCGGTGGGCGCGATCGGGCGATCGTAGTGGCGGCGGGGACGAAGGGCGCTCCCATGCACGCCGTAGGTCGGCAGCCTTGAGGGGATGTGCCCGGGAATTGTGGATTAACGCACTCGAAACACGGCGGTGACGATGCGGAAACTCCTGCCCGGCATCCTTTCTGCGGCGGAGAGAACCGTCCGAAATGGCCTGTGCACCTTGCGTTCTGTGACGTCGGAGTCATTGGGCGGAGCGCCGGGGCGCAACGACAGTTAGGAGAGGCGTAGTGATCCACCTAATGGGAGCGATTGTTCCCGTTCCGTATCCGAGTTGGCTGAATCCGGCCGACAACACCTGGCAGATCACCGCCGCCACGTTCGTCGGACTGATGAGCCTCCCGGGCCTGGCCGTGCTCTACGCGTCGATCGTCCCGAAGAAGTGGGCGGTCAACGTGTTGGCCATGATGTTCGCCGGCTTCTCACTCGTGCTCATCGCCTGGGTCCTCTGGTCCTACAAGATGGGATTCGGCGCCACGTCCATCGGTGGTGGTGTACGCAACGGAGTGCAGACGCAGTTGACCGGTGTGGGGGGCTGGACGCACTTCTGGGAGAACTTCGTCGGCAAGCCCGGAGGCATCACCAACAGCGTGGGTGAACAGGGACAGGCGGTCTCCGCCGCCAACACCCTCATCCCGTTCCACTTCCCGACCGCGAGCCTGGCCTACTTCCAGTTCGTGTTCGCGGCCATCACCCCCCTGCTGTTCCTGGGGAGCGTGCTCGGGCGCATCAAGTTCTTCGCCTGGTGCCTGCTCGTGCCGCTGTGGTCGACCTTCGTCTATGGCGTGGACGCCTTCATGCTCTGGGGCGGCGGCTACTTCGCCCAGGAAGGAGCACTGGACTTCTCAGGTGGGTACGTCATCCACATGTCGGCTGGCGTGTCCGGCTTCGTCGCAGCCTGGGTCCTCGGGCCGCGCCTGTTGCGAGACAGGCAGCACGCCTTGCCCAACAACCTGGTCATGGCGGCGGTCGGGGCCGGCATCCTGTGGCTGGGCTGGAACGGCTTCAACGGTGGTGACCCGTACTACGCCGGGGCGAGCATGGCCGCAGCCGTCGTCAACACGAACCTTGCCACCGGGACCGGCGTCGTGGTGTGGATGATCATGGACGCCTGGCTCACCAAGGAGCGAAAGCCGACCTTCCTGGGCGGTGTCAACGGCATGATCTGCGGCCTGGTCGGCATCACACCCTGTGCCGGCTGGGTGAACGGCCGTGGTGCTATCTACGTCGGCGCCACCTGCTCGGCCGTCGTGTGGGTCTGCTGGAACTACCTATCGAAGGTGCGGCCGTTTTCCAAGGTCGACGATGCCCTTGGTGTCGTCTACACCCACGGCATCGCCGGGTTCCTCGGCGGCATGTTGCTCGGCATCTGGGGTGACCCGAACATGATCGAGTACGGCTGCGGTCACCTCGACGCCGCCGGGCAGGTCGTGGCCACCACGCCGGCCACCTACGCCACGGCCACGGCCCACTGTGCGATCACCTCGGTCAACGGGCTCATGTACACGGGCTCGGCACACCAGCTGTGGGAACAGTTCCGGGCGGCGATCTTCGTGATCATCTGGTCCGCCCTGATCACCTTCATTCTGATGAAGATCATCGGCTGGGTCCTGCGTGGTGCCCGCTACAAGGACGAGATCCTCGAAGTGGGCGACCTCGCCATCCACGGCGAGGAGGCGTTCCCCGAGGACGAGTTCGCCACCCGCAGCGACGGCGCCTTCGCCATGGCCGGGGTCACCACCAGCCCACCGGAACCCAGAGAGGACTATCCGGTCCCTGGTGCCGAACAGATACCCGATGCCGGCGGCGGGTCCTAGGCCTCGGTCACTGAGAACGAAAGGAGTTCAACAATGAAGCTGATCGTGGCAGTCCTCAAGCCGTTCAAGCTCGACGACGTCAAGGAGGTCCTGAAGACCCACGGTGTGCAGGGGATGACCCTCACCGAGGCGCAGGGCTTCGGGCGCCAGCGAGGGCACACCGAGGTCTACCGGGGTGCGGAGTACGAGGTGGACTTCGTCCCCAAGATCCGCATCGAGGTGCTGGTGGAAGACGGTCAGGTCGACGACGTGGTCGACGCCATCGTGTCCTCGGCGTCCACCGGCAAGATCGGTGACGGCAAGGTCTGGGTGGTCCCGGTCGACACCGTGGTGCGCGTGCGCACCGGAGAACGCGGGGCCGACGCGTTGTAACGCGCGTCGGGTCCTGCAGACGGTCGGTGAGGCCGGGGCGCGGCGAGGCGCCCCGGCCTACCGCCTTTTTCGGGCGAGATCTCTCTTCAACCGGCCGGCCGGTCCACCTGACGGGCGACTGCGGCCGCGGCGGCGGCCGCCGCCGCGGGGTCGCCCAGGTAGTCGGCGGAGCGCACCGACAGGTCGTCGGCGAGGTGCATGCGGTACGGGATGCCGGTCGGGATCTCGAGCTCGGTGATGGCGTCGTCGCCGATCCCCTCGATGTGCTTGCGCAGCGCCCGGATGGAGTTCCCGTGCGCGGCGACCAGCACCGCCCCGCCCTTCTCGGCGGTGGCGCGCAGGTCGGGCACGATGGCGGACTCCCAGTACGGCACGGCCCGGCGCACCACGTCGGCCAGGCACTCTGTGCGCGGGACGTCGCCGGGGTCGACGTCGCGGTAGCGGGGGTCGCCGGCCACGTCGTAGGGGTTGTCGGGGCCCAGCGGCGGCGGCGGCGTGTCGTAGCTGCGCCGCCACAACAGGAGCTGGGTCTCGCCGAACTCCTGCTTGACCTGGGCCTTGTTCTTGCCCTGGAGGTCCCCGTAGTGGCGCTCGTTGAGGCGCCAGTCCCGGCGGACCGGGAGCCAGCTGCGGCCGGCCGCCGCCAGGGCGAGCTCGGCGGTGCGGATGGCCCGGGTCAGGACCGAGGTGTGCAGCAGCCGCAGGTCCAGCCCCTCCTCGGTGGCCAGCAGCTCGCCGCCCGCCTTGGCCTCGGCCTCGCCGGCCGGGGTCAGGTCGACGTCGACCCAGCCGGTGAAGAGGTTGTCGGCGTTCCAGGTCGACTGACCGTGACGGAGGAGGACCAGGTCGAGCACCCCTGCGATGGTAGGCGTCGGCGGGAGCGGGGCCCGCACAGCCACTAGAAACTCGGGCATGACCATCGCCCCCGTGTCCACCGCCCGCCCGCTCCCGCAAAGCGAGCCGAGGTGAGCCCGCCCACGCGCGTGGTGGTCTGGGGCACGGGCTTCGTCGGCAAGATGGTGATCCCCGAGATACTCCGCCACCCGATCTTCGAGCTGGTGGGGGTCGGCGTCTCGAACCCGGGCAAGGTCGGCCGCGACGTGGGCGAGGTCTGTGGCCTGGCGCCGATCGGCCTGCGGGCGACCGACGACGTCGAGGCCTTGATCGCCCTCGAGCCCGATGCGCTCGTCCACTACGGCCCGACGGCGGCGCGGGCCGACGACAACATCCGCGACATCGGGGCGTTCCTGCGCGCCGGCATCGACGTGTGCTCGACGGCCATGACCCCGTGGGTCTGGCCCGCCATGAAGCTCAACCCACCGTCGTGGGTGGCGCCGATCACCGAGGCCTGCGAGGCCGGAGGGGCCTCGTGCTTCACCACGGGCATCGACCCGGGCTTCGCCAACGACCTGTTCCCGCTGACCCTCATGGGCCTGTGCAGCGAGGTGCGGCAGGTGCGCGCCCTCGAGATCCTCGACTACGTCAACTACGAGGGGGACTACGAGGACGAGATGGGGATCGGGCGCCCGCCCGAGTTCACGCCCCTCCTCGAGCACACCGACATCCTGGCCATGTCGTGGGGCGGCACCATCCCGATGATGGCGCACGCCGTCGGGGTCGAGCTCGACGGGATCACCTCGACGTGGGAGAAGTGGGTCACCGATCGCCCCGTCACCACGGCCAAGGGCGTGCTCGAGCCGGGCACGGTGGCCGCGATCCGTTTCACCCTGAACGGCCTGGTCGGCGGGGAACCCCGCATCTGCCTCGAACACGTGAACCGGGTGGGCACCGACGCGGCGCCGGACTGGCCGCGGGGCCACCAGGACGACGTCTACCGGGTGGTGATCGAGGGCACCCCGTCGATCACCCAGGAGACCGCCTTCCGGTTCACCGACGGCTCGGGCCGCGACGCGGCGGCGGCGGGCTGCCTGGCGACCGGGCTGCGGGCGCTCAACGCCGTGCCCTACGTCAACGAGCTGCCCCCCGGGTGGGTGACCGCCCTCGATCTCCCGCTGATCCCGGGCGTCGGCACCATCCGCTGAGCGGCCCGAGCCGCGAGCCGGCGGACGCCCCGTCTCGACCTTCGGCCGGCGAGAATAGGGATTGCAGCCCTCCCGGTCGACCCCCGTCGCGCTCACACCGGGCCGACGGAACGCGGCGGAAAGTCGACCTTTCACGCCGCCCACCTGCATCTTTTGCGTTCCGGGCCCCGCTCCGCCCGCCAAGGGGCAAGATCAGGGGCCTAGTAGAAGAAATCTTGACATCACCACGCTCAACTTTGCTACAATGGTTGGCAGCAACGAGAGACTATGGACAACAGAGACTGTTGGAACAGACACCAGCAGCGATCGCAGAGACAGACAACCGGAAGGACTGCAGACAATGGCCAAGGCCGTAGGAATTGACCTGGGAACCACCAACTCGGTGGTCAGTGTGTTGGAGGCGGGGGAGCCCGTCGTGATCCCCAACGCCGAAGGGGGACGGACGACGCCGTCCGTCGTCGCCTTCTCCAAGACCGGTGAGGTGCTCGTGGGCGAGGTGGCCAAGCGCCAGGCCATCACCAATCCCGACCGGACCATCCGCTCGGTGAAGCGCCACATGGGCACCAAGTGGACCATCGACATCGACGGCAAGGCCTACACGGCCCAGGAGATCTCGGCCCGAATCCTGGGCAAGCTGAAGAGGGACGCCGAGGCGTACCTCGGCGACACCGTGACCCAGGCCGTCATCACCGTGCCGGCGTACTTCGACGACGCGCAGCGCACGGCGACCAAGGAGGCGGGCGCGATCGCCGGCCTCGAGGTGCTCCGCATCATCAACGAGCCGACGGCCGCCGCGCTGGCCTACGGGCTGGACAAGGAGGGTGCCGATCAGACCGTCCTCGTCTTCGACCTGGGCGGCGGGACGTTCGACGTCTCGGTGCTCGAGATCGGCGAGGGCGTCTTCGAAGTCAAGTCCACCTCGGGCAACACGCAACTGGGCGGCGACGACTGGGACGACAAGATCATCGAGTGGCTGGTGACCGAGTTCAAGAACACCGAGGGCGTCGACCTGTCGCAGGACAAGATGGCCATGCAGCGCCTGAAGGAGGCCGCCGAGAAGGCCAAGATCGAGCTGTCCTCGGTGCAGGACACCCAGATCAACCTGCCCTTCATCACCGCCACGTCCGAGGGCCCCAAGCACCTCGACCTCAAGCTGACGCGGGCCAAGTTCAACGAGCTCACGGCCGACCTGGTCGACAAGTGCCGTGGTCCGTTCGAGGCCGCCATCAAGGACGCCAACATGAAGACCTCCGACATCGACCACGTCGTGCTGGTCGGCGGGTCGACGCGGATGCCGGCCATCCAGGACCTGGTGCAGAGCCTGACGGGCAAGGAGCCCCACAAAGGCGTGAACCCCGACGAGGTCGTCGCCGTGGGCGCCGCCGTGCAGGCCGGTGTCCTCAAGGGCGAGGTGAAGGACGTCCTTCTGCTCGACGTCACCCCGCTGTCGCTGGGCATCGAGACCAAGGGCCAGGTGATGCACCGCCTCATCGAGCGCAACACCACCATCCCGACCAAGCGGTCGGAGATCTTCACCACCGCCGAGGACAACCAGCCCTCGGTGGAGATCCACGTGCTCCAGGGTGAGCGCGAGATGGCGATGTACAACAAGACGCTCGGCAAGTTCCAGCTGGTCGACCTGCCGCCCGCACCGCGCGGCATCCCGCAGATCGAGGTCACCTTCGACATCGACGCCAACGGCATCGTCCACGTGTCCGCCCAGGACAAGGCGACGGGCAAGGAGCAGTCGATGACGATCACCGGCCAGTCCTCTCTGGCCAAGGACGACATCGAGCGCATGGTGCGCGACGCCGAGGCCCACGCCGAGGACGACCGCCAGCGCCGCGAGGAGGCCGAGGTGCGCAACTCCGCGGACACGCTCGTGTACCAGACCGAGAAGCTGCTCAAGGAGCAGGGCGAGAAGTTCGAGGGCTCCGAGAAGGACGACGTGGAGAACGCGTTGCAGGGGCTCAAGGACGCGCTGGCCGGGACGAACGTGGAGGCGATCAAGGACGCGACCGAGAAGCTGGTGGGCGTCTCGCAGAGCTTCAGCCAGCGCCTGTACGAGCAGGCGTCGGCCTCGGCCGGTGGGGCGACCGCGGACGGCGGGGCGGCCGGGGAGTCGGGCGAGGCCGGCTCCGACGAGGACGTCGTCGACGCCGAGATCGTCGATGAGCAATGAGCCTGTCGGACGAGCATCTTCCCGAGGAGGAGGTTGCGGGCGGCCCTGAGCTCCTCCCCGAAGAGGCCGCCCAGGCGGCCGGCCCGGGCTCAGCGACGGCCGCCGCGACGGCCGAGGAGGCAGCCGATCCCAAGGAGCGGCTGGCGCGCGAGCGGGACGAGTACCTGCTCGCGCTCCAGCGCACCCAGGCCGACTTCGAGAACTACCGCAAGCGGGTCGCCCGGCTCCAAGAGGAGCAGTCGGCCCGCGCCGCGGCCGGCCTCGTGGACAAGCTGCTGCCGGTGCTCGACGCGCTCGACCTGGCGGAGGCACACCTGAACGAGTCCTTCGACGTGAGCGAGGCCGGCAAGGCGCTGCGCGCCTCGCGGGCGATGTTGATGGACATCCTCGCCAAGGAGGGCCTCGAGCGGGTGGACCGGCCCGGGGTCCCCTTCGACCCGTCGGTGCACGACGCCGTGGCGCGCTCCGAGGGCGACGGGGCGGGCGGCGAGACCGTGGTGGAGGAGGTCCTGCGCTCCGGCTACCGCTGGAAGGGTCAGGGGCTGCGCGCCGCCATGGTCCGCGTACGGGGGTGAGCTGACCCATGGCGCCACAGCGCGAATGGTTCGAGAAGGACTACTACAAGGTGCTCGGCGTCGTCTCGACGGCGAGCGACAAGGAGATCACGCGCGCCTATCGGAAGCTGGCCAAGGAGCATCACCCCGACGCCAATCCCGGCTCCGAGGAGCGCTTCAAGGAGATCAGCGCGGCATACGACGTGCTGGGCGACGCCGAGAAGCGCAAGGAGTACGACGAGGTGCGGACGCACGGGCCGATCGGCGGCTTCGGCGCGCCGGGCGGCGGCACCTTCCGCATGGAGGACATGGGTGACCTGAGCGACCTCTTCGGAGGCCTCTTCGGCAGCGGTGGCCGCACGCGCACCCAGCGCGGGCCCCAACGCGGCGCCGACATGGAGGCACAGCTCCACCTGTCCTTCCAGGACGCCGTGCACGGGGTGACGACCTCGGTCAACGTGCCCCAGGAGGTCCGCTGCTCGAACTGCCGGGGTAGCGGGGCCGCCCCGGGGACCTCGACGCACACCTGCCCGCGCTGTGGCGGGACGGGAAGCCTCAACGACAACCAGGGCCTGTTCTCGCTCAGCACGGTCTGCCCCGACTGTGGGGGGCGCGGCACGCTCTTCGACACGCCCTGCCCGGTCTGCCGGGGGACGGGCACCGAGCAGAAGGTGCGCTCGGTCAAGGTCCGCATCCCGCCCGGCGTGGAGGGCGGCCAGCGCATCAGGGTGAAAGGCCGCGGCGCGCCGGGGCAGGGCATGGCGCCCCCCGGGGACCTCTACGTGGTGGTCCACGTGGCCCACCACCCCGTCTTCGGGCGCAGCGGGCGCAACCTCACCATCACGGTCCCCATCACCTTTCCCGAGGCCGCCCTGGGGACGACCATCACCGTGCCCACCCTCGACGGCAAGGTGACGCTCAAGGTGCCGCCGGGCACCTCGTCGGGCAAGGTGTTGCGCGTGCGGGGCCGGGGGGTGCCGGGCGGGTCCGGTCGCAACGGGTCCAAGCCGGGCGACCTGCTCGTGAAGGTCGAGATCGTCGTGCCGACCGAGCTCACCGACGAGCAGCGGGCGGCCGTCGAGTCGTTGGCCGCGGTGACCGAGGCGGCGCCACGCCTCGCGGTGGAGGGGTGACGAGGTGAAGGGGGAGTGAGCTGATGGCAGACCGCGACGCCAACCAGGCGGTCTACGTCATCTCGGTGGCGGCCGAGCTGACGGGGATGCATCCGCAGACCCTGCGCATCTACGAGCGCAAGGGACTGCTCGATCCGTCCCGCACGAGCGGCGGGAGCCGGCGCTTCTCGGAGAGCGACCTGGAGCGCCTGCGCCACATCCAGGAGTTGACGGCCACGGGGCTGAACCTCGAGGGGGTGCGCCGGGTGCTCCAGCTGGAAGCCGAGCTCGCCCGGTTGCGCCAGGAGCTGGTCGAGGCACGGGCCCAGGCGCTCGACGCCGTGGCCGCCACCCACCGCCAGTACCGGCGCGACCTCGTCCCGGTGCGCCAGGCCCCGGTGCCCTACCGCGGGCGCCGGACGGGCTCGTGAGGTCGGGTGCCGGACCCAACGGCCCGACCGTCATCAACGAGAAGCCGGACCGTCGTGAACGTGAACGTGAGACGAAGGACACGAAGAGAGGGATAGGCCAATGCCGATAGACCCAGAACGCTGGACGAACAACACCAAGGCGGCCTTCAGCGCGGCGACCGGCCACGCGGCGTCGTCGAACAACCCGGAGCTGACGCCGGCCCATTTGCTCGACGCGCTGCTGCAGCAGCAGGAGACGATGACGCGCCCGCTGCTGTCGCAGGTCGGGGTCGACCCCGACACCCTCGCCGGCAAGGTGCAGGAGCAGCTGTCACGCCTGCCCCGCGCCGAGGGTGGAGCGGAGCCCGGGCTCTCGCGCGACGCCCGGGCGGTGTTGGAGTCGGCGGACCAGATCCGCCGGGACCTGGGCGACGACTACGTGTCGGTGGAGCACCTCATCCTGGCGCTGGCGGACCAGATCGGTGTCACCAAGGACGCCCTCCTGACCGCGCTGCGTGCCGTGCGGGGGAATCACCGGGTCACCACCCCCGATCCCGAGCAGACCTACCAGGCCCTGGCCAAGTACGGGCGCGATCTCACCGAGGCGGCGCGCGAGGGGAAGCTCGACCCGGTCATCGGGCGCGACGAGGAGATCCGCCGGGTGATCCAGGTGCTGTCGCGCCGCACGAAGAACAACCCCGTCCTGATCGGGGAGCCCGGCGTCGGCAAGACGGCCATCGTCGAGGGGCTGGCCAACCGGATCATCGAGGGAGACGTCCCCGAGGGCCTCAAGGGCAAGCGGGTCGTCGCCCTCGACCTCGGCTCGATGGTCGCCGGGGCCAAGTACCGCGGCGAGTTCGAGGAGCGTCTGAAGGCGGTCCTGAAGGAGATCACCGACGCCGAGGGCGAGATCATCACCTTCATCGACGAACTGCACACGATCGTCGGGGCGGGCGCGGCCGAGGGGGCCATGGACGCCGGCCAGATGATCAAGCCCATGCTGGCCCGGGGCGAGCTCCGTCTCATCGGCGCCACCACGCTCGACGAGTACCGCACCTCCATCGAGAAGGACGCCGCGCTGGAGCGCCGCTTCCAGCCGGTCTTCGTGGGAGAGCCCTCGGTGGAGGACACCATCGCCATTCTGCGCGGGTTGTCGGAGCGCTACATGGCGCACCACAAGGTACGCATCCAGGATGCGGCGCTGGTAGCGGCCGCCGTGCTGTCGGACCGCTACGTCACCGGGCGCTTCCTGCCCGACAAGGCCATCGACCTCATTGACGAGGCGGCATCGAAGCTGCGCATCGAGATCGACTCCATGCCGACCGAGCTCGACCAGATTTCGCGGCGCATCCGCCAGCTCGAGATCGAGAAGCTGGCGTTGGAGAAGGAGAGCGACGAGGTCTCGAAGGAGCGCCTCGATCGCCTGCAGCGCGAGCTGGCCGAGATGAGCGAGCAGCGCGACTCCATGGCGGCCCACTGGGAGCAGGAGAAGAGCTCCCTCAACGCCGTCAGCCAGCTACAGGAGGAGAAGAACCTCAAGGAGGAGGAGGCGGCCCGGCTCGAACGCGACGCCGACCTCGCCGGCGCCGCCGCCATCCGCTACGGCGAGCTGCCCGAGCTGGAGCGACGAATCGCGGAAGCCAACGAGGACCTGGCCAAGCTGCAGGCCGACTCGCGCTTCTTGAAGGAGGAGGTCGACCCCGAGGACATCGCCGAGGTGGTGAGCCGCTGGACCGGCGTGCCCGTGTCGCGGCTCATGGAGGGCGAGGTGCAGAAGCTGGTGCGGCTCGAATCCACCCTCCACGAGCGCGTGGTGGGGCAGGACGAGGCGGTCTCCGCCGTGGCTAATGCCATCCGGCGCAGCCGAGCCGGTTTGAGCGACCCCAACCGGCCGATCGGGTCGTTCCTCTTCCTCGGCCCGACCGGCGTGGGCAAGACCGAGCTGGCCCGGGCACTGGCCGAGTACCTCTTCGACGACGAGCGGGCGATGATCCGCATCGACATGAGCGAGTACCAGGAGAAGCACACCGTGTCGCGCCTCGTGGGCGCGCCGCCGGGGTACGTGGGCTACGACGAGGGCGGGCAGCTGACCGAGGCGGTGCGGCGGCGGCCCTATTCGGTCGTGCTGCTCGACGAGCTGGAGAAGGCCAACCCGGACGTGTTCAACATTCTGCTGCAGGTGCTCGAGGACGGGCGCCTGACCGACGGCCAGGGGCGCACGGTCGACTTCACCAACACCGTGCTCATCATGACGTCGAACCTGAAGGGCGAACCGGCTGACTACTTCAAGCCCGAGTTCATCAACCGCATCGACGAGATCGTGCGCTTCAAGCCGCTGAGCGAGGACGACCTGGCCGTCATCGTGGGGATCCAACTGGGCCGGCTGCGGTCGCGCCTGGCCGAGCGGCGCCTCTCGTTGGTGGTGACGCCGGCGGCAGAGGAGTGGCTGGCCCACGCCGGCTACGACCCCGACTACGGGGCCCGGCCACTACGCCGGGTGCTCCAACGCGAGATCGAGGACCCGCTGGCCCTGGCCCTGCTCGAGGGCAACTACCTCGAGGGCGCCACCATCACCGTCGACGTGGACGGTGACAAGATCGTGCTGCGCTAGCGCAGGAGCGCGGCGCGGCGCCTCGAGCCGCCCCTCAGTCGGCCCGCGTAGCGGCGCGCCCCGGGCGGTGGCGCCCGTGCCGCCGGGGCGGTCGGCCGGGAGGTGTATGTCCGCCTGCACCGTCGGCGCACCGTCGGTGGCCATGCCGACCACGGTCCCCAGTCCCTGCTCCGCCGCCGCGCCGTAGAACGGCGCGCGCCGTAGCTGAACAGGCCGCCGTCGGCGGCCGTGAACCAGTAGCCGCTGCCGTCAGGCATGGCGGCCATGCGCACGATCGGCTGGTTGAGATGGAGCGAACCGGCCGAGCCCTGGAAGCTGGGCGTCGCCGTAGGCGAAGACCCCGCCGTCCGCGGCCACCAGCCAGTAGCCGACCGCCGTCGGGCGTCGACGCCATCCCGACGATCGGCTGGTTCAGGTGGATGCGCCCGCCGATCCGAAGAAGCCCGCGTCCCCGTAGTTGAAGATCCCCCCGTCGGAGGCGACCAACCAGTAGCCCGCCGCCATCGGGCGTCCGCGCCATGCCGACGATCGGCTCGTTGAGGTGGAGGCTGCCGGTGGATCCGTAGAACGGAGCATCGCCGTAGGTGAAGATCCCCCCGTCGGAGGCGACGAGCCAGTAGCCGCCGGCGTCGGGCGTCGCGGCAATGCCGACGATGGGCTTGTTGAGCGTGGATGCCCCCGGCGAGCCGAAGAAGCCGGCGTCGCCGTAGTTGAAGACGCCCCCGTCGGACGCCACGAGCCAGTAGCCGCCGTCGTCACCGGTGTGGCTCATTCCCACGATGGGGTGGTTGAGCGGGGTGCTCGAAGCGTCGCCGTAGAACAGCGGCATCGCCGGAGGCGGCCACCTTGCCCTGGCGAGTCCACCTGGTAGTAGCCGATCGTCCCGACGCCTGAGACGTCGACGGACGGCTCCGCGCTGGAGACGTCGTCGATGATGTCCAACACGGTCGAGCGGTCGCCGAGCGCACCCGGCGTGAAGTAGACGTCGACGGCGCACGAGGCACCGGGCTGCAACATGAACCCGCCGTTGGCGTTCGCCCCGCAGCTGGTCTCGGGGGACGGGTAGAAGTCGTACGGATCGGGGCCCATGTCCCCGGTGATCTCGCTGATGGTGTCCGGCGAGGCACTGGTGTTCGTAACCGTGAACGTCATCACCTCGTAGCTCCCCAGGGTGAGCGGGCCGAAGTCCAAGGTGGTGGTCGACACGGCAGCGCGGGCGGCGCCGGCGCCGCCGCGCCGAGACCGGCCAGCCCGACCAGTGGCACCACGCTCACGACGACGCCCGCCACACCCGCAGTTGCCCAACGCGGAACCGCGCATCCTCGTTCTCCCCTCTCGATGCACCGAGAGCCGCCCCGGCCGGGCCAGACCCTAGCGGGGTGCTCAGGGTCGTGCCGGGTCGTTCGCGGCCCCCGAGCGGGTCGGCGTGCGGGAGCGCCGGTGTGGGCCCGGCGAGGAACCCGGTCCGGAGGGCAACCCGGATGTGCTCCCGCTCGCTCCCGACCGTCGCCCCCCCTCGTCCCTTTGGCCGGCTCCGGGGCCGGCCGCGCCCCGTGGGGCGTTCCCCCTGGTCCGGGGGGGTCGAACCGCCGTCTTGGCCGAGGCTCCGTTGCCGGGAGCGCTACACTGGTGCGTAATCCGAAGCGACAGAGCGAACGGAGAGACGCGTGCCCGCAACCGTGGTGGTCGGGACCCAGTGGGGCGACGAGGGGAAGGGCAAGCTCACCGATCTGCTCGCCCGCGAGATGGACATGGTGGTGCGCTACCAGGGGGGCCACAATGCCGGCCACCGCATCGTCGTCAACGGCGAGGCCTTCGCCCTCCAGCTGGTGCCGAGCGGGATCCTCTACGACCACATCACGCCCGTCATCGGCAACGGCGTCGTCGTCGACCCGGCCGTGCTGCTCGAGGAGCTCGACAGCCTCGCCGCCAAGGGCATCGACACCATCCGCCTGGTGGTGAGCGGCAACGCCCACCTGATCATGCCGTACCACCAGGAGCTCGACCGGGTGACCGAGCGCTTCTTGGGCAAGAACGCGCTGGGGACGACCAAGCGCGGCATCGGCCCGGCCTACGCCGACAAGGCCACCCGCGTCGGCATCCGCGTCCAGGACCTCTTCGACCCCAAGATCTTCCGCCAGAAGCTCGACGTGGCCCTCAAGGAGAAGAACGCCGTCCTGGCCAAGGTGTACAACCGCCTGCCGCTGGCGGCCGCCGACATCGCGGACCGCTACCTGGGCGAGTACGCCCCTCGGATCGAGCCCATGGTGGGCGACACCGTCGGCATGGTCCACGACGCCTTGGACAAGGGGCGCCAGGTCCTGCTCGAGGGGGCCCAGGCCACCTTCCTCGACCTGGACCACGGGACCTATCCCTTCGTGACCTCGTCCAACCCCGTGGCGGGCGGCGCCTGCACGGGCTCGGGGCTCGGGCCCCGCGACATCGAGCGGGTCATCGGCATCGCCAAGGCCTACGTGACCCGGGTGGGCGCCGGCCCGTTCCCCACCGAGCAGGACAACGACGTCGGCGAGCTGCTCGTCGAGCGCGGCCACGAGTTCGGGACCAACACCGGGCGGCGGCGTCGCTGCGGGTGGTTCGACGCCGTCATGCTGCGCCAGGCCGTGCGCCTCAACTCCTTGACCGAGGTGGCGCTCACGAAGCTCGACGTCCTCGACACCTTCGAGACCGTAAAGGTCTGCGTCGCCTACGAGGCCGACGGCATCCGCTTCACCCACTTGCCCTACCACCAGTCGACCTTCCACAAGGCGGCGCCCGTCTACGAGGCGCTGCCCGGCTGGCGGACGGACCTCAGCGCGGCGACCGTCCCGGGCGACCTGCCGGTGGCGGCCCGCGACTACATCGCGTTCCTGTCCGAGCAGATCGGCGTCCCGGTCCGCCTCGTCGGGGTGGGACCGGGGCGCGAGCAGACCGTCTCCTTCGCCACCGCGTGAGGGTCTGCGTCGTCGGGAGCGGAGGCCGTGAGCACGCGCTCGCCCACGCGCTGGCCCGCACGGCGGACGTCGTGGTCACACCCGGGAACCCGGGCATGGCGCCCCCGATCACCGTGGCGGACGGGCCCGTCGAGGAGATCGAGGCCGACCTCTTCGTGATCGGGCCCGAGGCGCCCCTCGTCGCCGGGCTGGCCGACCGCCTGCGCGCGTCTGGGCCGCCCGGTGATGGGGCCGGGCGCCGACGGTGCGCTCCTCGAGGGGTCCAAGGCCTTCATGAAGGAGGTCCTGAGCGCGGCCGGCGTCCCGACGGCCCGCTTCGCCACCTTCGACCGGCTCGAGGCCGGCGCCGCCCATGCCTTTCTCGAGACCCTGCCCGGGCCCTGGGTGATCAAGACCGACGGCCTCGCCGCCGGCAAGGGCGTCCTGGTGGCTCGCACCCTGGACGAGGCCCGCGCCGACGTGAGCGCCAAGCTCTCGGGGGCGGCCTTCGGCGACGCCGGGCGGCACATCGTGATCGAGGAGGGCCTCGAGGGCGAGGAGTGCTCCCTGCTCGTCCTGTGCGACGGAACGCAGGCCGTGCCCCTCGTCCCGGCGCAGGACTTCAAACGCATCGGCGACGGCGACGTCGGCCCCAACACGGGCGGCATGGGTGCCTACGCACCGATGCCCCAGGTACCAGCCGGCGCGGTCGACCGCCTCGTGGACACCGCCGTGCTCCCGCTCGTCGAGGAGCTGCAGCGCCGCGGCATCGACTACCGCGGCGTGCTCTACGCCGGGCTCATGCTCACGGCCGACGGGCCCAAGGTCATCGAGTACAACGTGCGCTTCGGCGACCCCGAGACCCAGGTGGTGCTGCCGCTCCTGGCCTCGGACGCCGCCGCGCTCTTCCTCGCCGTGGCCGAGGGGGACCTCGCCGGATCGGACCCGCCCCGCTTCACGGGCGACGCCGCCGTCTGCGTCGTCCTCGCCTCGCAGGGCTACCCCGAGCACCCGCGCACGGGCGACACCATCGAGGGCCTCGACGCCTCAGGCCAGTCGGTGGCCGCCGTCGAGGGGGTCACCGTGTTCCACGCGGGCACCGGGCGCCACAGCCCCGACGGGCCCTTCCACACGGCCGGCGGGCGCGTGCTGGGCGTGACCGCCACCGCCCCGACGCTCGGCGAGGCGCGCCGGCGCGCCTATGCGGCGGCGGCGCCGATTGACTGGGAGGGCATGCAGATGCGCCACGACATCGCGGCCCGGGTCCCCGATGAGCGGGCCCGGGCGCGGGAGGGCACCGGATGATCCCGCGCTACGCCCCCCCGGACATGGCCGCGCTCTTCAGCGACGCCGCCCGCTTCTCGCTCTGGCTCGAGGTCGAGCTCCTGGCCACCGAGGCCCAGGCCGCCCTCGGGGTCGTGCCGGCGGACGAGGCGGCCACCTGCCGGGTCAAGGCCCCGACCGTCGATGACGTGTTCGTGGCCGAGGTGCTCGAGCGCGAGAAGGTGACCGACCACGACGTGGCCGCCTTCGTCGACGTGGTGCAGGAGCGCATCGGCGCGCCGGCCGGCTCGCACATCCACTACGGGCTGACCTCTTCCGACGTGGTGGACACCGCGCTGTGCGCCACGCTCACCCGGGCGGCCGACCTGCTGCTGGGCGACCTCGATGCCTTCGTGGCCGCGCTCAAGGGGCGGGCGCTCGAGCTGCTGCACGTGCCCGTCGCGGGCCGCACCCACGGCATGCACGCCGAGCCGACGACCTTCGGGGTCAAGTTCGCCCTGTGGGCGCTCCAGGCCGACCGCGACCGGCGCCGGATGCGGGCCGCCCGCGACGCCGTCGCCGTGGGCAAGCTGTCGGGGGCCGTCGGGACCTACTCCAACATCGATCCCGCGGTCGAGGCCGGCGTCTGTGCCGCCCTCGGCCTGACCCCGGTCCCCGCCACCCAGGTCATCGCCCGCGACCGCCACGCCGAGTACCTCGCCGCGTGCGCGTCGATCGGGGCGACGGTCGAGCTCATGTGCACCGAGATCCGGCACCTGGCCCGCAGCGAGGTGGGGGAGGCGGAGGAGCCCTTCGGCGCCGGGCAGAAGGGCAGCTCGGCCATGCCGCACAAGCGCAACCCCATCCTCTCCGAGCGGCTCTGCGGCCTGGCCCGCCTGCTGCGCGGGTACCTCGGCGCGGGGCTCGAGGACGTGGCGCTGTGGCACGAGCGGGACATCTCGCACAGCTCGGTCGAGCGGGTGGCCCTGCCCGACGCGTCCATGCTGGCCTGCTACATGCTGCGCCAGGCGACGTCGCTGGCCGCGGGCCTCGTGATCCACCCCGACCGGGCGCTGGCCAATCTCACCGAGGGCTCGCTGGGGCTCGTCTTCTCCCAGTCCGTCCTCCTGGCACTGGTCGACGCCGGCCTGACGCGCGACCAGGCCTACCGGATCGTCCAGCGCGACGCCAGGACGGCGTGGGAGGAACGGCGTCCCCTGCGCGCCGTGCTCGAGGACGATCCGGAGGCGGCGCTGACCGCAGCGCAGCTCGACGCCGCGCTTCGACCTGTCCCGCACGCTGCGCCACGTCGACCGCTTCGCCGACGCGGTGGTCGTGCTGTGACGACGCGAGCTGCCCCGGGTCCATTCGGGCAAGGTCCGCGAGCTCTACGACGCCGGGGAAGGGCGGCTGCTCATGGTCGCGTCGGACCGGGTCAGCGCGTTCGACGTCATCATGGCCGAGCCCATCGCGGACAAGGGCCGCGTGCTCACGGCCATGACCTGGTTCTGGTGCGAGGAGATGGCCGACGTGGTGCCGGGGACGATCCTGGCGGTGGACCCGGCAGAGATCGAGCGTGCGCTGGGCGGCGGCGCCCTGCCCGACGGCTGGGCCGGACGCGCCGCCCTGGTGCGCCGGGCCGAGATGCTCCAGCTCGAGTGCATCGTCCGGGGCTACCTGGCCGGCCAGGCCTACGAGGAGTACGAGCGGACGGGGACGGTGCACGGCACCGCCATGCCGCCCGGCCTGCAGCTGGCCAGCCGGCTGGCCGAGCCGATCTTCACGCCCTCGACCAAGGCCGCCGAGGGTCACGACGTCAACATCGACTTCGCCGCCGCCGTCGACCTGGTGGGTCGGGAGGCCGCGACCGCCGCCCGGGACATCTGCCTCGAGCTCTACCGGCGGGCGGCGGCCCGGGCCGCCGCCGCCGGCTTCGTGCTGGCCGACACCAAGTTCGAGCTCGGCTACGTGGACGGCGTGCTCTGTCTGTGCGACGAGGTCTGCACGCCCGACTCGTCGCGCTACTGGCCCGCCGACGAGGTCGTCCCCGGGCGCACGCCGCCCGCGTTCGACAAGCAGCCGTTCCGCGACTGGCTGGCGGCGCAGCCCTGGGACCGCACCCCGCCCCCGCCGCCGCTGCCGCCCGCGGTGACGAGCTCGCTGTCCGAACGCTACGTCGCGGCCTACGAGCGCATAACCGGGCGTTCGCTGAGCGACTGGTACGGTGCGACGCCATGAGGTTCCGGGCGCGCGTGGAGGTGCAGCTCCGCGCCCGGGATCGCCGATCCCGAGGGGGCCACCATCGAGCGGGCGTTGCCCGCGCTGGGCTTCGACGGCGTGGCGCACGTCCGGGCGGGGCGGTCCTTCCGCTTCGAGGTCGACGCCCCGGACGAGGGGACGGCGCGCACGAGGGCGACCGAGCTGGCCGACCGGCTGCTGGCCAACCCGGTGATCGAACAGAGCCGGCTCGAGCTCGAGGCGATCTGAGATGGCGCCGCGCATCGGCGTCGTCGTCTTCCCGGGGACCAACTGCGAGCACGACGTGGTGCAGGCGGTCGAGCGCGTGGGCGGGGCGGGCGTCCTGCTCTGGCACGGCGAGGCGCGGCTGGGGGCCGTCGACGCCGTCGTGCTCCCGGGCGGCTTCGCCCACGGCGACTACCTGCGCCCCGGTGCCCTGGCCCGCTTCTCGCCCGTCATGGAGGCGGTGCGCGAGTTCGCCCGCGCCGGTGGCCCGGTCGTCGGCATCTGCAACGGCTTCCAGGTGCTGACCGAGGCGGGCCTGCTGCCCGGCGCGCTCCAGAAGAACGGACGGCTGCGCTTCTTGTGCCAGCCGGTGCGGCTGGTGGTCGCCTCGACGTCGTCGGTGCTCACATCCGGCGCGACGGTGGGCGACGAGCTGGTCATCCCGATCAACCACTTCTCGGGCAACTACACCTGCGACGAGGCCACGCTGCAGCGCCTGCGGGCGGAGGGCCGCATCGTGCTGCGCTACGCGGAGAACCCGAACGGCTCGCGGGACGCCGTCGCCGGCATCGCCAACGAGGCCGGCAACGTCGTCGGCCTCATGCCGCACCCCGAGCGCGCCAGCTCCGCCCTGCTCGGCTCCGAGGACGGTCTCGTCCTGCTGCGCTCGCTCGTAGCGGCGGCCGGCGCTCGCACCGCCGCCTGACGGCCGGCACGCACCGCCGCCCGGCCTGCACGCACCGATCAGTGGCGTCCTCCTTTCTCGAAGTGCCGCCAATTCGGCAGCCTCGTTCCCTAGGGTGACTCGTATGCAGCATCGGGTCGCGGCGCGCGTCAGGGAACCGGCTGTGCGCCCGCTGTGGGTGAGGCGGCGCGGCGTCCTCGTCGCCGCCGCCACCGCCGTGGCCGCCGCCGCCGTCACGCTGCTGGCGCACTCCTCGCCGGCGCTCGGCGCCGTGCGCCACGCGGCCACGGCCCGCCGGGTCGCCAATGGGCGCGCCATCGACACCAAGTACTTCGAGCCCGGCGCCTGCGTCGAGTACGGACCCACCTCGGGCGACCGCCACCTCACCGTCTTCCTCGATGCGGGTCACGGCGGCATCGACCCCGGGGGCGTGGGGCAGACCGAAACGGGACAGACCATCTACGAGGCGGACGAGACGCTCCCCGTCGAGCTCGACACGATGCAGCTGCTGCGCGCCAAGGGGTTCACCGTGGTGGTGTCGCGCACCAAGGCCGAGACGGTGATCCGCCCGCAGCCCGGCGACGTCTCGGGCAACCTCTTCACGGTCCAGGGCGTGCACGACGACGTGGCGGGGCGCGACGTGTGCGCCAACATGGCCAAGGCCAACGTGCTCGTGGGCATCTACTTCGACGCCGGCGCCTACACCTACAACGCCGGCAGCGTGACCGGCTACGACCCCGACCGCCCCTTCGCGGCGGAGAACCTGCGCCTGGCCACCTTGGTGCAGAACGACGTCCTCGGGGCCATGAACGCCCAGGGCTGGGGTATCCCCGATTTGGGCGTGACCGACGACAGCCAGCTCGGCGGTCCGGCCCTCAGCGACGCCGCGGCCGACTACGACCATCTGCTGCTGCTCGGCCCGGCCGACCCCGGCTGGTTCTCCACGCCGAGCCAGATGCCGGGCGCGCTGATCGAGCCGCTCTTCATCACCGACCCCTACGAGGGGAGCATCGCCGCCAGCGCCTCCGGTCAGGAGGTCATCGCGGGTGGGCTGGCCCAGGCCGTCGAGCAGTTTTTCGCACCGAGCGCGCCGTCCCCCGACCCGACCCACCGCACCAAGGGGGCCGAGCCCTCCGGGTGAGCGGCGCCGCTCAGGTCCGGGCGCGCGAGATCTCGGCCTTCTGGAGGACCGCCGCGCTCACGCCGGCGGCCCGCCAGGTGGAGTAGGTGATGCCCTTGCGCTCGCCGTAGGCCTTGGCCACCTTGATGAACTGCTTCTCGAGCGCGGTGAGGTCCTTGACCTGGTCCACCCGGGAGCGCTCGTCGAGCAGGTCCTTCTGCTCCTGGAGCAGGTGGAGCCGGGTGAGCGCGTCGGCCCCGACCAGCTGGGAGTCGATGGCAGCGAGCCGGCGATCGATGGAGGCCGGGGTGCGCTTGCGGCCCCGCTTGGGCTTGGAGGTCTCGAGCGCCTCGAGATAGTGGCGCACGGTCGCACTCTCGGCACGCCCACGGGCCAGTGCGGCCTTGTGGCCGCTGCTCATGGGCTTGCGAGGTGCCGGAGTCTTTGCCTTGGTTGCCATGCACCCATTGTGACGCACCGGCTCGAGTCATATGTGTCAATTGACGGGGGTTTGTTTCTGTGAGTTTCCGCGCGGTCCATTTTGGGTCAGAGGCGGCGATCGATCACCCTAAATCTGCGCGGTGCACTCGGCAATGCATCGGGGACGCCGTCGCCGCATTGTGCCCTCGGGCGCGGACCATTTTGCCTGCCGGACGGGGGTTACCCTGCTGTCGTGACGCCGACGACGGCAGCACCGGGGCTGGGGGTGCGGAGCCGGCGGGCCATGGCCGCCGTCCTGCTGGCGGCCGCCCTCCTGATCGTGGCCTACTGGGTGGCCTGGCTGGCCCACCGCTCCCTCGTGGCCTCGGGGACCGGCGCCGGCTACACCCAGTTCGAGGACGCCTTCCCGCTGGCCGACGGCTGGCTGGCCCTGTGCCTGGTCGCCGCCGCCTTCTGCCTCTTGACGGCGCGGCGGGCGGCCCTCTTCTGGCTCCTGGCCGGGGGCGGCGCCGGCCTCTACCTGTGCGCCATGGACGTGCTCTACGACCTGCAGCACGGCGTCTGGGGCAAGGGCGGCAACGGGTTGCTCGAGCTCGCCATCAACGCCCTCACGCTGGGGCTGTCCGTCTTCGTGCTGCGCTGGACCTGGCTGCGCCGCGAGGAGCTGCTCGCCTCGTGAGCCGGTTCCGCTTCGACCCGGCCACGTACCACGACCTGATGCGGGCCGAGGTGCCGGCCTACGCGCGCCTGCAGGAGGCGGTGGCCGCGGCGAGCGACGGCGTGGTCGTCTCGTCGCTGCTCGACCTCGGAATCGGGACCGGTGAGACCCTGGTCAGCGTGTTCGGCCGCCACGGCGGGGCGGCCGCGGTCGGGATCGACGAGAACGAGGCGATGCTCGACGCGGCGCGGACCCGACTGGAGGGTGTCCGCCCACCCGTCGAGCTGCGGGTGGCCCGGCTGACCGACCCGCTGCCCAGGGGCCCCTTCGACCTGGTCGTCTCCGCCCTGGCGATCCACCACCTCGAGGACCGGGACAAGGCGTCGCTCTTCGCCCGCGTCGCGGGCGTCCTGCGCCCCGGCGGGCGCTTCGTGTTGGGCGACGTGGTCGTCCCGCTCGACCCCGCCGACGCGGTGACCCCGCTGACCTCCGACCACGACCGGCCGGCCACGCTGGCCGCACAGCTGGCGTGGTTGGCCGACGCCGGGCTCGACGCGGCCCCGACCTGGTCGGAGCGGGACCTCGTCGTGGTGCGGGCCGACCGCAACGCCTGACCGGGGTCGCTGGGCCGCCGCGGTCAGCCGCCGACCGGGGTCCGGCGTTCCCCGAAGAGCTGGCGGGACTCGTCCTCGGTGCGCGGGACCCTGCCCCTGGCCCCCATCTCGATGACGAAGGCGGTGGCCGCCCGGACGCCGTTGAGGAACAGCTCGTTGCGCTCCGCGGGATCCAGGTCGAAGTCGGTCGTCGAGATCCCGGCGTTGTCCACGAAGATCGTGCGTCCGGCCGTGGCGGCGTCGACGCCGTAGGCGTCCCACTCGTTCATCATGGTGTGCAGGCACCCTCGCGCCTCCACGTAGGTGGACCGGGCGGCCTGCGTGGCGGGGTACTGGGTCTGCAGCGAGGAGAGCTTGACGCCGATGGTCGGCCAGCGGGGCGGGGCGCCGTCCGCCCGCTCGAAGGCGTTGATGGGGAAGTTGCGCAGCATGCCCCCGTCGACCCAGGTCACCGTGCCCCCGTCGTAGTGGGCCCGGATGGAGCCCCCACCCGGACTGGGCACGTCGACGTCGGCGGGCAGCGCGGTGAAGGTGACCGGCTCGAAGAAGAACGGGATGGACATGGAGGCGCGCACCGCGGCGACGACGTCCTGCTCGTCACGGTTCTGCCCGTAGAAGTCGTAGTCCCACGGCAAGCGGGCCAGTTGACCCCGGGTGATGTCGGACGTGTGCACGACGAGCCGGTAGCGGCGGCTCGGCGGGAGGCTCATGCCCGGATCGTCCGCCATCGTGATCTTGAGGTCGGCGAAGGTGTGCACGCCCAGGTCGTCCATGATCGGGTCGAGCCACGTCCCGAGGAAGTCGCCATCGTAGACGCCCATCCGGTCGCGCGAGGACCGCGGCATCCGACAGCTTCTCGCCGGCGTTCCCGAAGTGGTGGTCCATGAAATCGTGCAGCTTGCCCCTGGGTTGCATGAACTCGGTGAAGGCCAGGTCGCCGAGGTAGCCGCGCAGGCTCGTCATGGGGGCGCCCTTCTTCGAGATCGCTGCGATGAGCGCGGCCGCGATGCCGCCCGCGCTGGTGCCGGCGACCCGCGCGAACCGGTAGCCCGCCTCCGCCAGCACCGACACCGCCCCGACGATGCCGATGCCCTTGACGCCGCCGCCCTCGAGGGCGAGGTCGGCCACGAGCTCCTTCGTCCCGCCGCCGCTCCACCCGTCGGCGGCGAGGAGACGGGCCGCCGACTGCTCGAACCTGGCCTGGAGCGTGCCGGCCCGCGCGTACCCGTAGGGCGCTGCGGGGTCGATCGCGACGTCCGCCGTGGTCGTGGACTGCCTCGTGCCCGCATCGGCCATGGCGACCCCCCTCAGTGCTGTGACGCCCGGCGGAGAGCGTACCGAGTCCCCTCTCCGGTTTCCCTCCCGGGCCTTGCGGGGAGGGCCCGGCGCGGCCTCTATCGTGGAGGGCACCATGACTCCCTCGGCCGGGGCGCCTCCGCCCGACCAGCCACCGGCCGAGGAGCGGCTGCACCGGGCGCTCGGCCTCGGCGACGACGAGTTCGAGGCCATCGGCAAGATCCTGGGCCGCCCGCCGAACCATCTCGAGCTGGCTCTCTACGCGGTGATGTGGAGCGAGCACTGCTCGTACAAGTCGTCCCGCTTGCACCTGCGCCGCCTGCCGACCGAGGGCCCCCGGGTGCTCGTCGGGCCGGGCGAGAACGCCGGGGTGATCGACGCCGGCGACGGCATCGCGGTCGCGCTCCGCATCGAGAGCCACAACCATCCCTCGGCCATCGAGCCCTACCAGGGCGCGGCGACCGGGGTGGGCGGGATCCTGCGCGACATCTTCACCATGGGAGCCCGCCCGCTCGCCGTCATGGACCCGCTCTTCTTTGGGCCGCCCGACGACGCCCGGCAGCGCTGGCTCGTCGAGGGGGTGGTGAGCGGGATCTCGGGCTACGGCAACTCGGTCGGCGTGCCCACCGTCGGCGGGGAGCTGACCTTCGACCGCTGCTACGCCCAGAACCCGCTCGTCAACGTCCTCTGCATGGGCGCGTTGCCCGCCGAGCGGCTGGTCCTCGGCATCGCGTCGGGGCCGGGGAACCTGGCCGTGCTCCTGGGCTCGAGCACGGGGCGGGACGGCATCGGAGGCGTCAGCGTGCTGGCCTCGGCCGGCTTCAGCGGTGAGGAGGCGGGTGCCGCCGACGACACCAAGCGGCCGAGCGTCCAGGTGGGCGACCCCTTCGAGGAGAAGCGGCTGATCGAGGCCTGCCTCGAGCTGCTCGACACCAAGCTCGTGGTCGGCATCCAGGACCTCGGCGGCGCCGGCCTGGCCTGTGCCACCAGCGAGACCGCTGCCCGCGGCGGTGTCGGCATGGACGTCGACGTGTCCGCCGTGCCCCGGCGCGAGGAGGGCATGGAGCCCTGGGAGGTGATGACGAGCGAGAGCCAGGAGCGCATGCTCGCCATCGTGACGCCCGGGTCGTGGCCGGCGGTGGCGGACATCTGCGCCCGGTGGGAGGTGCGGGCAACGGTCATCGGCACGGTGACGGCGCCCGACCCCGCCCGGGGCGGCCGTCTGCGCATCCGTGACGGAGGCGAGGGTCCCGTGCTCGCCGACGTGCCGGCGGCATCGCTCTCGGAGGACGCGCCGCTCTACGACCGCCCCCGCCGGCCGCCCGCCCTCCGGCCGCCCGCGCCTTTCGACCCCCCGGCCGACTGCGCCGGCGACCTCCTCGCGCTGGTGCGCTCGCCGCGCTGGGTCTACCGCCAGTACGACCACCAGCTGTTCTTGAACACCGTCGTCGGCCCCGGCGCCGACGCCGCGCTGCTGCGGCTGGCCGGGCCCGGGCTGCCCCCCTCGGTCCGCGGCGTCGCGCTCACCACCGACTCCAATCCGCGCGCCTGCGCCCTCGACCCGCGGGCGGGGACGGCGCTGGTCCTCGCCGAGGCCGTGGCCAACCTGGCCTGTGTGGGCGCCACGCCCGCCGCCGTCGTGAACTGCCTGAACTTCGGGAACCCCGAGCACCCCGAGGTGATGTGGCAGCTCTCCGAGTGCATCGACGGACTGGCCGAGTCCTGCCGCGCCCTGGCGCTCCCGGTGATCGGGGGCAACGTCAGCTTCTACAACGAGAGCGGCGGGTCCGACATCGACCCCACGCCGGTGCTCGGGGTGCTGGGCCTCGTCGAGGCCGTCCGGGCGGCGCCGCCGGGGCCCGGCTGGTCCGCGGGCGACGCGGTCGTCCTGCTCGGGGCGCGGGCGGCGGGGGACGGGTCGTTCCCCCTGGAGGGGACCCGGTGGGCCACCGAGCGGCGGGACCACCGCTCGGGCCGGGTGCCCGCCGTCGACTTCGGCGCCCACGCGGCGCTGTGCGCCTTCGTGGCGGAGCTCGTGGCCGCGCCGGTGGGCGGCGCGGCCGACCCCCCGCTGCTCCACGCCGTCCACGACGTCTCGGGGGGTGGCCTCGCCGTCGCGCTGGCCGAGATGGCCGCCCCGCACGGGGTGGGCTGCGTCCTCGAGGTGGCGGGCCCGGCCGAACTGTTCACCGAGCTCCCCTCGCGCGTCGTCGTCGCGACGGGCGTCCCCGACGAGGTGTGTGCCCGGGCCGCCGCCCTCGGGATCCCCGCCGCCGTCCTGGGCCGTGCCGGGGGGGAGCACTTCAGCCTGGGCGATCTGGTCGACCTCCCCGTCGACGCCCTGCGGGGGGCCTACGAGGCCAACCTGGCCCTGGCCCTGGGCGACCCGTGACGTCGCGGGCCTGTGCGACAATGGGCGCCGCGTGAAGGAAGCATGCGGTGTCTTCGGGGTCTACGCGCCCGGGATGAGGGTGGCCAACCTCACGTTCGACGGCCTGTTCGCGTTGCAGCACCGCGGGCAGGAGTCCGCCGGCATGGCGGTGAGCGACGGCGACACGGTGACGGTCGTCAAGGACATGGGCCTGGTGGCGACCGTCTTCGACGAGCGCACCCTCTCGGGCCTCCAGGGCCACCTGGCCATCGGCCACACCCGCTACTCGACGCACGGCGCCTCGGACTGGGCGGGGGCCCAGCCCGTCTATCGCCCGGTGGGGCGCGCCGGCTTCGCCCTGGGTCACAACGGGAACCTGACCAACACGACCGCCCTGGCCGAGAAGGTCGGGATGCTGCCCGGCTCCATCGCCACCGACAGCGACGTGGTGGCCGAGCTGTTGGCCCAGTCCTTTCCCGAGACCGAGGACCTCTCGACCGCCCTGCAGTTGGTGCTGCCCATCCTCGAGGGTGCGTTCTCGTTCGTCCTCATGAGCTCCGAGCGGCTGTTCGGCGTGCGCGACCCCCACGGCTTCCGGCCGCTGTGCCTCGGGCGGCTCGGTCCGGCCGCGGCACCCGAGGGCTGGGTGCTGGCCTCCGAGACGCCGGCGCTCAGCGTCATCGGGGCCACCTTCGTCCGCGAGATCGCGCCGGGCGAGCTGGTGGTGATCGACGCCGACGGGCCCACGAGCGTCGAGGTCCCCTGGCTGCGCGAGGTGCAGCCGCGGCTGTGCATCTTCGAGTTCGCCTACATCGCGCGACCCGACAGCCGGCTCTACGGCCGGGAGGTCCACGAGACCCGCTGCCGCATGGGCGAGCTGCTGGCCGCCCAGGCCCCGGCGGAGGCCGACATGGTCATGGGGGTACCCGAGTCCGGGGTGCCGGCGGCCGAGGGGTTCGCCCGCGCCAGCGGCATCCCCTACGGCCAGGGGCTGGTCAAGAACCGCTACATCGGCCGGTCCTTCATCGCGCCGGACCAGCGCGAGCGGGCCGACGCGGTGCGCCGCAAGCTGAACCCCCTGACCGACGCCATCGCGGGCAGACGGCTGGTCGTGGTGGACGACTCCATCGTGCGCGGCACGACGCAGCGTTCGGTGATCCGCATGCTGCGCGAGGCCGGCGCGGCGGAGGTGCACCTGCGCATCTCGTCGCCGCCCTGGCGCTGGCCCTGCTTCTACGGGATCGACACGCCCTCCTACGAAGAGCTCTTGGCCACGGACCACAGCGTCGAGGAGATGGCCCGGATCCTCGGCGCCGACTCCCTGGCCTACATCAGCATCGAGAACCTGAAGCGGGCCATCGGCGCCGACGCCGGCTTCTGCGACGCCTGCTTCACCGGCCACTACCCGACGCCGGTGCCGGCGGCCGTGTCGACCCCCGTCACGCTCGGGGCCTCCGAGCGGGTGGCGGCTCCGGCCCACCAGGCCGCGCTGCCCGGGGTCTGACGGCCGTGGGCCCGGACGGCGCCACCTACGCCGGCGCCGGGGTGGACATCGCGGCCGGCGAGGTCGCCGTCGAGCGCCTGCGCTCCATGGTGGCGGGCATCGGGGGGTTCGGCGGTCAGTTCCCCCTCGACACGCAGCGCTACACCGAGCCCGTGCTGGTGGCCTCGACCGACGGGGTGGGCACCAAGCTGGTCGTGGCGCGCGCGACCGGCCGCTACGACACCGTCGGCATCGACCTGGTCGCCATGTGCGTCGACGACCTGGTGTGCGTGGGTGCCGACCCGCTGTTCCTGCTCGATTACATCGCGACGGGCCGGGTCGACCCCGACCGGATCGCCACGGTGGTGGCCGGGGTGCACGAGGGATGCCGGCAGGCGGGCTGCACGTTGCTCGGGGGCGAGACGGCCGAGCACCCGGGCGTCATGGGGCCCGACGAGCTCGATCTGGCCGGCTTCGCCGTGGGCGTCGTCGAGCAGGGGGACCAGCTCGGGTGCGAGCGTGTGCGGGCGGCGGACGTCGTGGTCGGGATCCCCTCACCGGGCCTGCGCTCCAACGGCTACACCCTGGCCCGCCAGGTGCTGCTCGAGCGGGCCGGGCGCGACCTGGCCGACCCGGCGTGGGACGGCGCCGCCCACAGCCTGGCCGACGAGCTGTTGCGGCCCTCGGTGATCTACGCGCCGGCGGTGTCGGCGGCGCGCGCCGCCGGTGGCGGCTGGCTGCACGCCTGCGCCCATATCACCGGCGGCGGGATCGTGGGCAACCTCCCCCGGGTGCTCCCCGAGGGTTTCGGCGCGCGGTTGGACCGCTCGGCCTGGCAGGAGCCCCGCATCTTCTCCGAGATCCAGCGTCTGGGCGCGGTGGCCGAGGAGGAGATGGACCGGGTGTTCAACCGTGGCATCGGTATGGCACTGGTGAGCGACCCCCAGGGCGTCGAAGCCCTCCTCGTCGCGCTCGACGAGGCGGGGCAGCCGTCGGCGGTGATCGGCGAGGTCGTCGAGGGCGTGTCGGGCGTCCGCTTCGCGTGACCGGCGCCGGGGGCCTCCCCGAGCTGCGGGCCCACCTCTTGGAGTACTCGGTGCGCCGGGGGGACTTCACGCTCAAGTCGGGCCGCAAGAGCAGCTGGTTCATCGACGCCAAGCAGACGGTGTGCCGGCCCGAGGCCATGCTGGCGGTGGCCGACGCGGTGCTCTCGGTGGTCCCCCCCGAGGCGACCGCCATCGGCGGGCTCACCATGGGAGCGGACCCCGTCGCCTTCGTCACTGCGGGCGTGGCGGCCACGCGGGGCCGGCCGCTCAAGGCCTTCAGCGTGCGCAAGGAGGCGAAGGACCACGGGGCCGGCGGCCGCATCGCCGGTGCGCTGGACCCGGGCGACAAGGTCGTCGTCACCGAGGACACGGTGACGCGGGGCACCTCGCTGCTCGAGGCGGCGCACGCGGTGCAAGAGGCCGGCGCGGAGGTCGTGCTCCTCGTCGCCCTGGTCGACCGCGGCGGCACGGTGGCGGCGATGGCGGCCGCGGAGGGGCTGGCCTTCCGCGCCGTCCTCACCGCGCCCGATCTCGGGTTCGACTACGAGGGGGGCTGAGGTCCCTCGGGGGCGCTCCGGCCGGCGTCACCGCGTGCGAACTCGGCCCAGGTCGTGACCCAGGCGGTCCACACGGCGGGCGGGTAGTCGTGGCCCATGCCCTCGATCTCGACGTAGCGGGCGCCGGGGATGAGCGCCGCCGTGCGCCGGCCGCCGCTCGGGTCGATGAGGGTGTCACGGCTTCCGTGCATGACGAGCACGGGCAGGTCCACCGTGGCGAGTGCGACGGCGCGGGAGCCGTCGTGCGCCACCGCCCGCATCTGTCGGCGGACCCCGTCCGGACAGAAGCAGCGGTCGTAGGCGGCCCCGGCGCGGGCGCGGATGTCGTCGGTGTCGAGCCATTCGGGCTTTGATCCGTACACGCGCAGCGCCTCGAGCCGATGCTCGACGTAGGCCGAGCGGGAGGGAGCCGGTGGTGCCATCAAGAAGGCGAGGGCGGCCTCGGAGCTGGCGCCGTAGTCGGGCTCGCCGGTGCGCGACATCACCGACGTCATGGAGAGCAGGCGCTCGGGGTGGTCGATCGCCAGGCGCTGGGCGATCATCCCTCCCATGGAGCACCCCATGACGTGCGCCCGTTCGACGCCGACCGCATCGAGCACCGCGACGGCGTCGGCGGCCATGGCGGCCAGTGTGTAGTCGACCCCGTCGAGCTTGGACGACAGCCCCACGTCGCGGTTGTCGAAGCGCACCACCGAGAAGCCCTGCGCGCAGAACATCTCGCACCACTCGACCTCGTAGTTGATGCACTGCGACCCGAGTCCGTTGATCAGGAGCAGGGTCGGACGGGCCGGGTCGCCGAACGTCTCGTAGTAGAGCTCGACCTGGCCGTTGTGCGTCGTGGCCATGTCCGCGTCCCTCCTCAGAACACCGCGATCGGGTTGACCGGCGACGCGGTGCCGCGCCGAAGGACGAGGGGCGCCACCGTGAGGAGGAACTCCCAACGGCGCTCCTGCGCGCACGCATCGGCCAGGGCGTCGAGGTCGAGGTTGTCCATGAGGTGGACCCCCATCGTCGGGATCGTCACCATGTGGATCGGCATGACGACGCCCTCGACCCGGGACGGGAGGACGTCGGACACCCCGTCGCCGCCCAGCGTCGCCACGTCGCGCCGGCGCAACCAGGGCAGGCACGAGGCGTCCAGGCCGGCGGCCAGGGCGCTGGCGTCCCACGGCCCGTGCTCGTCGCGCCAGCGCCAACGTCCCGTGCGCACGAGCAGGGCGTCGCCGGCGCGCACCCGCAGGGCCGCCCGCTCCTCGGCGGCCTCGAGGTCCTCGGGGAACACCGGCTCGCCCGGCTCGAGGGCGTCGACGCCCCGCAGGGCGGGGATGTCGAGCAGCACGCCTCGGGTCACGATGCCGGCGTGGAGGTGGTGGATGCCGAGCCGGGTGGCGCCGTGGGCGGTCACCGACTCGGCCGGGTACCCGTTGTAGAGCCTGCCGTCGCAGAAGATGTGGCACAGGGCGTCGAGGTGGCTGGTGGCGAAGCCGTGCGGCGCGAGGGCGATGTAGTCGGCGCCCCCGCCCTCGGTGACGGTGCCGATCATGTGGTGGGCCACCGGGTTCGGGTTGTCGGCGGCCGCCCGCGTGTCGAGGGCGCGGGCGCACGAGACCGTCCGGCCCGAGCGCACCGTCGCCGCCGCAGCGGCCGTGACCCCGGGGGTGATCAGGTTGAGCGCCCCCCGCTGGTCCTCGTCACCCCAGCGTCCCCAGTTGGACAGCGTGCGGTGGAAAGCCAGGACGTCGGCGGTCGCCAGGGGAGCCCGGGGCACGGTCGGACAGTAGCCCGCTGGCCCTACCATGGCTCCATGACGACACTGCAAGGCGAGTACCAGCCGAGCACCTGGGACTGGGTGCGCGATCAGGTGGAAGAGTACGAGGCGTCCGGGGGTGAGCGGGCCAACACCCTCATGGACACGGGCATGCCCATCATCGTGGTCACCACCCGCGGAGCCGCGAGCGGGAAGGTCCGCAAGAGCCCGGTCATGCGGGTCGAGCACGGCGGGGTGTACGCGCTGGTGGCCTCCAAGGGCGGGGCGCCCGAGAACCCCGCGTGGTACCACAACCTGGTGGCCCACCCCGACGAGGTCACGATCCAGGACGGGCCCGAGCCCTTCGCCGTGACCGTGCGCGAGGTGACCGGGGACGAGAAGGCGCAGTGGTGGGAGCGCGGCGTCGCCGCCTACCCGCCCTACGCCGAGTACCAGGAGAAGACGGACCGGCCGATCCCCGTCTTCGTCGCCACCCCCAAGCGCTGAGCCCGTCCCGGCTCAGCGGGCGTCGGCGAAGGCCTGCACCAGGGCGGCGCGCCAGGGGACGAGGGCGTCCTCACGCTCGAGCGGGGTCTTGCCCAGGCGCACGAGCACCAGGTCGAGGGCCGGGCAGACGGTGATCGTCTGGCCCTCGTAGCCCGAGGCCCGGAAGGTGCCGAGCGGGTTGAGGGCCCCGAGCGTGTCGCCGCGCTGGCCCCACCAGTGGGCGCCGTAGGGACTGGGGTCCGCCGGGTCGTCGATCGACACCATGGTGCGCCCGTGGTCCACCCAGCCGGCCGGGAGCACACGCACACCCTCCCAGACGCCGTCGCGCAGGTAGAGCAGCCCGAAGCGGGCGTAGTCGCGGGCGGTGGCCCGGACGTAGGACGAGCCCACCCAGGTGCCGGCCTCGTCGAACTCGGGGTCGGCGCTCGCCATCCCGAGGGGACCGAAGAGCCGGCCGTGCAGGAAGCGGGCGTAGTCCTCGCCGGGTCCGACCGTGCGGGCCACGATGCCCGAGATGATGTTCGAGGTGCCCGACGAATAGCTGAAGCGCGTGCCGGGAGCGGCCGCCAGCGGGCGGTCGGCGGCGAAGTGCGCCATGTCGGGCCGCCCCTCGCCGAAGAGCATCTGCATCACGTCCGAGACGCGGTCGTCGACGTAGTCCTCCACGAAGTCGAGCCCGTCGCGCATGGCGAGGAGGTGGCGCAGCGTGATGGCGCGGCGAGGGTCGGCCGGGTCGGACCACTCCGGCACGGCGGCCGGGGCGTCGAGGTCGAGCCGGCCGTCGCCGACCAGCAGACCGACCACCGCGTGCAGCATCGACTTGGCCATCGACCAGCTGAGCAGCGGCGTCTCCGCGCGTCACCGGCGTGGGCGGGCGGTCGAAGTGCTCCAACGCCCCGTGGTAGCGCTCGGCCACGACCCGGCCGCGGTGCACGACGACGACGGCGAAGGTGGTGGCGAGCGGTCCGTCGTCGTCGAAGACCTCGTCGAGCAGCGCCTCGAGGTCGACGCCTCGCCGGCAGCGCGCCCTCGGGCCACTCCTCGGTGGGCCAGGGCACGCCGGCCGGCTGTGGCGGGAGGGCGACGAGGTCGTGCACCGAGCGGCGGGGCTCGCTCACGCCGAGGCGAGGAAGGACAGCAAGGCGGCGTTGGTCTCGGCCGGCTTCTCCTGTTGCACCCAGTGGGCGGCCCCGTCGACGACGGTGGTGCCGCGGTAGTCGGGGAGCGTCGCCGCCATCTCTTCGGCGGCGTCGGGCATCATCAGCCGCACGGGGTCGAGCGCGCCGGTGAGGAAGCCGGTGGGCATGGTGTAGACGGAGGCCGGGATGTCCTTGGAGCGCTCCCAGTTGGCGTCGATGTTGCGGTAGAAGCTGACGGGGCCGAAGAAGCCGCCCCGCTCGAACGCGTCGGCGTAGACGTCGACGTCGTCCTCGGTGATCCAGGCCGGCATCACGTCGGGGGCCGGCGTGAGGATGTCCTGGAAGCGGGTGCCCTCCCGCGGCGCGTCCGAGACGAGCGGGCTCGCGTCGGCCATGCCCTCGGCGCCTGCCGAGTAGAGCATGGTGCGCAGGAAGCGGCGGGGATCCGCCTCGAACTCGGCCTCCGCCGGCCCGACCGGCTGGAAGTAGAGCATGTAGAAGAACTTGTCGGCGAAGATCGCCTCGAAGATCTGCGTCGGGGGGGCCGGGGCGTTGGAGTAGGGGACGCTCATGTTGTAGAGGGACGAGACGCGCCCGGGGTGCAGGCGTCCCATCTCCCAGACCACCATGGCGCCCCAGTCGTGCCCGACGAAGGCGGCGCCGTCGTAGCCGTAGTGGTCGAGCAGGCCGCACAGGTCGCCGGTGAGCTTGTCCGATCCGTAGTCGGCCACCTCGGTCGGGTGCGAGCTGCCGCCGTAGCCGCGCAGGTCGGGCGCGAAGGCCCGGTACCCCGCGTCGGCCAGCGCCCCGAGCTGGTGGCGCCACGAGTACCACAGCTCGGGGAAGCCGTGGCACAGCACCACCGGTGCGCCGTCGGCCGGCCCGGCGACGGCGACGTGCAGCTCGATCCCGTTCGCGGGCACCTGCTCGTGGATGATCTCAGACACGTGTCTCTTCGTCGGGTTGCTCCGCTCTGTCCGCCTTCTCGGCGTGATGCTTCTGGATGGCCGACATGACGGCGTTGCCCGCTGCGCCGATGAACTCCGGGCGGTTCTCGGCGGCCCAGTCCCGGCTCGAGGTCAGCGAGGCCGAGGAGCCCTGGAACCGGGGTGCCACGTAGCGGGCCAACAGCTCGTAGGAGTGCCGGGTGGCCTCGGTGTCCGCCCATTCGTGGCCCATGACGAGGAAGGTGCCGAAGCCGCCGGACTGGGCCTGCAGGCGCTCGATCTGTGCGATGGCGTCGTCGACCGTGCCGATGACGGCGACGCCGGACGCGTTGAGGGCGTCGACCAGCGAGTCGAAGTTCTCGGTGTTCGGCGCGAGGGGCAGTGCGGCCACCCGCTCGAAGTAGTCGACCCAGTCGGCGAGCCCGAAGGCCACGTCGGCCACGGCCTGCTCCTTCGTGTCCGCGATGTGGATGGGCCCGACCAGGCGCCACTTGTTGCGGTCCACCGTGGTCGAGAACGTCGCCGCCCGTTCCTCCATGACGTCCCAGTGGGCGCCCAGCATGTCGAAGCCGGCCGCCGTCGTCGCCCCGATGGACAGCAGAGAGCACCCGAAGCGACCCGCCGCCCGGGGACCGGCGGGGGAGATCTGCGCCGCCACCGCCACCTCGGGGAAGGGGCGCTGGTAGGGCAACAGCTGCAGGCGCGCCTTGACGAGCGTGAACCAGTCCGTCGCCATGGAGACCGTCTCGCCGGCCAGCAGTCGCAGGATCGCCTCGAGCGACTCCTCCATCATGTCGCGCTGCTTCGCCGGGTCGATGCCCATCATGAAGGCGTCGGAGGGCAGCGCGCCCGGGCCCACGCCGATCATGACGCGGCCGCGGGTGAGGTGGTCGAGCAGCACCATGCGGTCGGCCAGCATGAAGGGATGGTGGTAGGGCAGCGAGGAGACGCCGGTGCCGAGGCGGATGTGCTTGGTGCGCTGGGCGGCGGCGGCGATGAAGACCTCGGGTGAGGCGATGATCTCGTAACCGGCCGAGTGGTGCTCGCCGATCCAGGCCTCGTCGAAGCCGAGCTCGTCGAGGTGCTCGATCAGTTGCAGGTCGCGCTCGAGGGCGAGCGTGGGGTTCTGGCCCACCGGGTGGAACGGGGCCAGGAAGATCCCGAACCTCAAGCGGCCGTCGGCGTCAATGGTGGTCATCGGTCTCCCTGTCGGTGTCTCGTCGTCGGTCTCTGCGCCTCTCGGTACGGGCGTCCGTCGGTGCCGACGGCTTCACCAGGATCTTGCCGTGCTCGCCCGGCGTGCGCAGGGTCTCGAAGGCGCCCGGTGTGCCGGCCAGGTCGACGGTGTCGGTCACCAAGAGCTCGGCGCCGGGGACTCCCGCGGCCAGGCGCGCCAGGGTGGCGGCGAATTCGTCGGCGGTGTAGCCGAAGGAGAAGCGCAGCTCCATCTCCTTGGTCACCGCCATGAACGGCTCGATGGCGTCGGTGTGCATGCACACCCCGACCACCACGATCCGGCTGTGCGGGGGGCTCTCCGCGACGAGCGACTGGATCATGCCGGGGACGCCGACCGCCTCGAAAATGACCGGGTCCTGCACGGCGGCTCCCAGCATCGCCGCCCCCATGCGCTCCGTGATCGTGCGGGGGATGCCGAGGCCGGGCCAGCGGTCGTGGGGCGAGGACTCGGCCGGGTCCACGACCTCGTCGGCCCCGAACGCCTCGGCCAGGCGACGCCGGGTGGGCGAGAAGTCGGCTGCGAGCACCGGGCCGTGGCCGCGTCCTTTCAGAGCGGCGATCACCGCCAGCCCGACGGGCCCGCAGCCCACGACGAGGCAGGGTTGCCCCTCGCTGAGCCCGGCCAGGCGCACCGCATGCTCGCCCACGGCGAGCGGTTCGGTCAGCGCGGCGAGGTCGGTGGACAGGCCGTCGGGCACGGGCAGGCAGAGCAGCTCCTGGAGCACCATGTGCTCCGCCAGCGCGCCCGGGTACACGTTGGAGTAGCCGATCTGCTCGACGCCGGTCGGGCCGACGATGACGGGCACCGAGCAGACACGCGCCCCCACCGGCAGGGTGCCGGCGGTGTCCGGCCCGTGCTCGACGACCTCGGCGCAGAACTCGTGGCCGAACACGCAGTCGGCCGCCGGGTCGAGCGTGGGCACGCCGACCGAGCCCATCAGCTCGGTGAAGTGGGCGAAGTCGGCCAGGGCATGGAGGTCGGAGCCGCAGATGCCGGCCGCGAGCGGGCGCACGACGAGATGGCCCGAGGACGCAACGGGCTCGCCGATCTCGCCGACCACCAGCCGGCCACCCCTGGTTACCGCGGCACGCATGCCAGAGCCACCCCCGGACGGACGGCGCGACCGCCCGCATTCGTCGCTACGTTTGCGCGATGAGTCTCACACACGGGCCCGCGGCACGCCCGTTCGCCGACAACGTCGCGCTCGGTGTCCGGGGCGGCCCGGCCGCGCGGCATCGGCCGGGCCACCGCGCTCGGGCTGGCCCGGGGCGGGGCGGACGTGGCCTGCCTCGATATCGCCGGGCCCTACGAGGACGCGCCCTTCCACGGCACCGCCAGCGGTGACGACCTGGCGTCGCTGGCGGCCGAGATCACTGCGCTCGGCGGGCGCGCCGCCACCGCCGTGGCCGACGTCTCCGACGAGGCCGCCGTGGAGGCCGCGGTGGCACGGGTGAGCGAGGAGCTGGGCACCGTGACCCTGGTGGCCAACGTGGCCGGGGGCAGCGGGCCTGGCTTCGGAATGGGCCCCCTGCTCAACGTCGGCGCGGCCGAGTTCCGGCGCGTGCTCGACGTCAACGTGATCGGCACCTGGCTCGTCTCGAAGGCCTGCGCCACCCGCATGGTGGGCGAGGGCGTGGGTGGACGCATCTGCAACGTCTCGAGCCAGGCGGGGAAGCGGGCCTTCCCCTTCCTCGGCGCCTACTGCGCGGCCAAGGCGGGGGTCATCCTGCTCACCCAGACCATGGCCGCCGAGCTCGGGCCCGCCGGCATCGCCGTCAACGCGGTGTGCCCCGGCACGGTCGACACCGACCTCGTCAACAAGGACGCCATGTTCGAGACGCTGATGGGCGGCCCCGACGGCCTGGCGGCCTACATCGGGCGCGAGATCCCGCTCGGCCGCCTCCAGAGTGCCGAGGAGATCGCGGACGCCATCTGCTGGCTCCTCTCGGAGTCGGCCCGGGGGGTCACGGGCGAGGCGTTGAACGTCAGCGCCGGACAGACAATGGTGTAGCCATGCCGATCCTCGATGCCCGCCACGACCTGGCCCACCCCGTCGAGGGCGACACCGCCTGGAGCGAGTCGTACTACTTCAACGCCTACGACCCGAAGACCGACTCGGGTCTCTTCAGCCGGGTCGGCATCCGGCCCAACGAGGGGACGATGGACGTGGGCCTGTCGCTGTGGCTCCCGGGCGGCGAGCTGGGCGAGTACCGCTGGGTCGTCGAGCAGCGCGAGGTGGTCGACACGGTGCTCGAGGTCGGCGCCGTGCGCTACGAGATGCTCGAGGCGCTGCAGTCGTGGCGCCTGAGCATGGAGGGTGAGGTGCGGGCCCGCCCGTGCGCGCGCGGCGAGCGCACGACCCACCCGGTGCCGGTGGTGCTCGAGGTCCGCTTCGACGCCGTCACGCCGGCCGTCGGCACCGACGGGCAACCGAACGGAGGACCGAAGTCGGCCGAGGCGCAGGCGGCGGCGGGCACGGTGGGCAAGGGGCATCTCGAGCAGGCGGGGCGCTGGACCGGCTTCCTCGAGGTCGAGGGCGTGCGCCACGAATGGCACGGGGCCTACGGCAACCGCGACCGTTCCTGGGGCCCGCGCCGCTGGGGCGGCCCGAAGATGTGGCGCTGGTTCTCCATCAACTTCGGCCAGGACAACAGCGGCGGGGGCAACAGCGGCGGGGACGTGCACTTCGGGGGCATCCGGCTCGGCACCGGCGCCGGCGACCTCCACCGGGGCTGGGTGTGGGACGGCGCGACGGCCACCTCGGTGTCTGAATGGCGGGTGTGGACCGAGCTGGCCGAGGACGGGGTCACCCACCGGGTCGTGCACCTCGACGTGGTGGACAAGCGGGGCCGGGTTCACCCGCTGCGGGGCGACGTGCTTCGGGTGGCCGATATCGGCCAGGCCGGCGGCACCATGGTCAACGAGGGCCTGGCCCGCTGGACCTACCAGGACCCGTCCGGCGTGACCCGCACCGGCTACGGCATCTGTGAGTACCTGCACCAGCTCGACGACAGCGGGAGGCCTGTCGTCCCCGTCGAGTAGGCGGGCGAGCGTGACCACCCGGGCCCGCCCCAACGACGGGGAGCTGGCGGCCGCGCTGGGCGACCGGCTCGGCGGCACCGTGCGCGACCTGCGGCGGCTCTCGGGTGGCGCATCGAGGATCACCAGCGCCTTCGAGCTGGAGGTGCCGGGGAGGGCGCCCCGCCGGCTGATCCTGCAGACGGAGCGGGGGGAGGGTACCGACGGGGGCACCAAGGTGCGGATGGAGCGGGCGCTGCTCGAGGCGGCCCGGGTGGCGGGCGTGCCGGTTCCCGCGGTCGTCGCCATGGGCGGGGGTGACCCGGGCGACACGGTGGGATCCGCCTGGCTGGTCGTCGAGCGCCTGGAGGGGGAGACGATCCCGCGCAAGATCCTGCGTGACCGCGAGTGGGCCGCGGCGCGCGGCGCGCTGGTGGCGCAGTGCGCCCGTGCCCTGGCCGGCATCCACCGCGTCGACCCCGAGGCGGTCGTGGGCCTGCCGCGCCACGACCCGCTGGGCGACCCGCTGCCGTACCTCGATGCGCTGGGCGAGGTGCGGCCCGCCCTCGAGCTCGGCGTGCGCTGGCTCGAGGCCCACCGCCCCGCCGCCGGGGCCCGGGTCACGGTGCACGGTGACTTCCGCCTGGGCAACTTCCTGGTGGGCCCCGAGGGCCTGCGCGGCGTCCTCGACTGGGAGCTGGCCCACGCGGGCGACCCGGCCGAGGACGTCGGGTGGCTGTGCGCACCCGCCTGGCGCTTCGGTGGACGCGCCGAGGTCGGCGGGTTCGGCTCCCTCGACGAGCTGTTCGACGCGTACGAATCGGCGGGCGGCGAGCGCATGGGCCGCGACCGGGTGCACTGGTGGCAGGTCTACGCCACGGTCAAGTGGGCCACCATCTGCGCGCTGCAGGCCTCGGCGCACCTGAGCGGGGTGACGCGGTCGGTCGAGCTGGCCGCCATCGGGCGGCGGGTCTGCGAGAGCGAGTGGGATCTCTTCGTGCTGCTCGGCGTGAGCCCGGGCGATCCCGTCCCCGAGCCCACGGCCCGCAGCGTCGTGGCGGCTCCCTTCGGACGCCCCACTGCGGCGGAGCTGGTCGAGGCGGTGCGCGAGTACCTCGAGTCCGACATCGAGCACACCGAGGACGGGGCGCGCTTCGAGGCCCGTGTGGCCCGAAACGTGCTGGCCATCGCCGAACGCGAGCTGCTGGTGGGCCCAGACGTCGCCTCCGCCCACGCGGACCGGCTGCGCGACCTCGGGATGGGCGACGATGCCGCGCTGGCGGCGGCGATCCGGGCGGGTGACTTCGACGACGGCTGGGAACCCGTGGCCGCCGCGCTGGCGGCGTCGGCGCGCGACCAGCTGTTGGTGGCCAACCCCTCCTACCTGCCCGCGGCCAGCGAGTAGACCGTGTCGTCGACGTCGCAGCCCGCGTCCTCCGGTAGCGGCACGGCGTCGGCCGTCTCGGTGACCCGGGACCCGATGCCCTGGAGCACCAGCCCGGCGAGGAGGCCGCAGCCCATCATGAACACCCAGGCGTGGTGGAACGCGCTCACGGCGGACGCCCCGGTGGTGCTGCCCAGGATGGCGACGAGGCAGGCCACCCCGAGCGCGACGCCGATCTGGCGGGTCATGGCGTAGAGCGCGGAGCCGGTCGCGAAGCGCTGCGGCGGCAGCGGGGCGGTGGCGGCACCGCCGAGCGCGGGGAGCATCAGCCCGACGCCGAAGCCGCCGAGGAGGCTGCCGGGTAGGTAGTCGCCCGCCCAGTCCGGCACGGCGCCGGCATGGGTGACCCACCACAACCCGCCGGCGGCGAAGAACAGCGACCCGGCCGTGCCGACGACCCGGTGCCCGAGCCGCGCGCCGAGCAGCCCACCGGGGAGGGCGGTCAGCCCGGCGAGCAGCGGCCCGGGGGCGATCATGAAGCCGGCGCGCAGCACGGACTCGTGCCAGACCCCGGTCAGGAAGAGGACGCCGCCCAGCACGAGTGCGCCGAAACCGCTGAAGAAGGTGAGCGAGCTCAGGTCGGCCAGGGCCACCGCACGGTGCCGGATGACGGCCGGCTCGAGGATGGGGTCGGGGTGGCGGGAGGAGCGCAGCACGAGCCCGCCACCGGCGACCAGCGCCAACGCGAACGCGGCCACGACGCGCGGGCTGGACCAGCCCCACTCCGGGCCCTGGACGATCCCGGCCACCGCGGCTGGCTACGGCGACGGTCAGGAGGCCCGCGCCGAGGAGGTCGGCCTTGTGGGCAGCCGGGTCGCGCACTTCATGGAGGAGGCGGACCCCGAAGACGAGCGCCAGCACGCTGAAGGGCAGGTTGACGAGGAACACCCAGCGCCAGCTCACTTGGACCAGCAGCCCGCCGATGGGCGGGCCGAAGGCCGCCGCCGCGCCACCGACGGCCGACCACAGGCCGATGGCGGCCCCCTTGCGCCCGGGGCCGAAGGCAGGCAGCAGGAGTCCGAGCGAGGTCGGCAGCATGAGCGCGCCGCCGCTCGCCTGGAGCACCCGGGCCCCGACGAGGAACCCCAGCGAGGGAGCGACGGCGCACAGCGCGGAGGAGGCGGTGAAGACCGCCAGCCCGAGGAGGAAGGCCCTCTTGCGCCCGGTCCGGTCGGCCCAGCGTCCGGCGGGGACGAGAACGGCCGCAAAGACGATGGTGTAGGCGCTCAGCACCCACGAGAGCGAGCTCAGGCTCTCGCCGTGATAGGTGGCCGAGATGCTCGGGAAGGCGATGTTGACGATGAAGAGGTCGAGCGAGGACAAGAACACGCCGGTGAGGACGATCAGGGCGGTCAGCGCCGGCCGGGAGCGCTTCGACGACAGGGGTGTTGTCGGTGCCTGGTCCATCAGTTCGATCATGCAACCCACTCTAGGCAGACAAGTTTCACAAAGCAACCCACTGACCAGAAATATGCGGTATGCTGGCGCGATGTTGAAGCGGGACTACGCCAGCCAGTACTGCCCGGTCGCCTCGACGCTCGAGGTGGTGGGCGAGCGCTGGACGCTGCTGATCATCCGCGACGTCTTCTTGGGCATCCGGCGCTTCGACGACCTCCAGCGCGACCTCGGGGTGGCGCGCAACATCCTCCAGGCCCGGCTGGAGCGACTGGTCGAAGAGGGGATCCTGGTGAGGCGCCCCTACCAGGAGCGCCCGCCTCGTCACGAGTACCGCCTGACCGAGAAGGGTGCCGACCTGTGGCCGGTGCTGGTCGCGCTGTTGCAGTGGGGGGACCGTTACGGCATCGAGGGTGAGCGGCCGATGATCCTCGAGCACCGCGGCTGCGGCGGCGAGCTCGACGACCGTCGCCGCTGCACCGCCTGCGGGGCGGACGTCTCGGTCACCGAGGCCGCCGCCATCCGCACCGGGGCGCGCCGGCCGGGCGCCGCCGTCCCTGCCGTCGCCGTCCCCACGCCGTGACTACCGTGGCCGCCCATGAGCGACGGCACGGCATGGCTTGACGCAACGGCACAGGCGGAACTGGTCCGCACCAAGGAGGTCTCGCCCGCCGAGCTCGTCGGCGAGGCGATCGAGCGCATCGAGAAGCTCAACCCGCAGCTGAACGCGGTCATCCACGAGCTGTTCGGCCGGGCCCGCGACGAGGCCACCGGCGAGTTGCCCGACGGGCCGTTCCGCGGCGTGCCCTTCCTCTTGAAGGACCTCGGGGCCGAGCTCGCGGGGACGCCTTTCTGCGAGGGTTTGGCCTTCGCCGGTGACTACCGCTCGACGGTGACCCAGGAGCTGACGCAGCGCTACATCGACGCCGGCTTCGTCATCTGCGGCAAGACCAACACGCCCGAGCTCGGGATCCTGCCGACGGCCGAGCCGCGTCGTTTTGGTGCGTCGCGCAACCCGTGGAACACCGGGCACTCCACCGGAGGGTCCTCGGGTGGATCGGCGGCGGCGGTGGCGTCGGGCATGGTGCCCGCGGCGCACGCCAACGACGGGGGCGGCTCGATCCGGATCCCCGCGTCGTGCTGCGGCCTGGTGGGCCTCAAGCCCACGCGGGGGCGCAACTCGCTGGCGCCCCAGTACGGCGACATGATGGGTGGCCTGGTCGCCGAGCACGTCGTCACCCGCTCGGTGCGCGACTCGGCGGCCATCCTCGACGCCACGGCCGGGCCCGTGCCGGGCGACCCCTACTGGGCGCCGCCGCGCCGCGGGCCGTCCTTCGCGGCGGCCGCCGCGACCCCGCCGCCGCCGTTGCGCATCGCCGTCCTGACGGCCTCGCCCACGGGGAGCGAGGTCCACCCCGACTGCGTGGCGGCCACGCGGGCGGCGGCCACCTTGTGCGAGTCCCTCGGGCACCGGGTCGAGGGCACCACGCTCGACGTCGACGGCGACGCCTTCACCGCCGACTTCATCAACGCCTGGGCCGCCGGCAACGCGTGGGCCATCGGCGACTGGGAACACCGGCTCGGCCGTGCCGCCACCGAGGAGGAGCTGGAGCCGCTGAGCTGGGCGCTGATCGAGCTCGGGCGTTCGCTCGACGCCGGGCGGTACCTGGCCGCGGTGCAGGGGCTGCAGCGGGCCACCCGGCAGATCGCCGCCGCCTTCGAGGGTTTCGACGTCCTGCTCACCCCGACGCTGGGCGAGCCGCCGGCGCCGCTCGGGACCTTCGACTCGCCGCCGGGTGAGCCCCTGGCCGGCCTCTTCCGGGCCGCCGCCTACGTGCCCTTCACCCCGCCCTTCAACGTGACGGGCCAGCCCGGCATCTCGCTGCCGCTGCACTGGAACGAGGCCGGGCTGCCCGTCGGCGTGCAGTTCGTCGGTCGCCTCGGCGACGAGGAGACCCTTCTCTCCCTGGCGGGCCAGCTCGAGCGGGCCGCGCCCTGGGCGGCCCGCCGGCCGCCGGTGGCGGCGTAGCTAGGGAGAACCGGGGCGGTCGGCCACCAGCACGCAGCGCGTCCCCGAGTAGATGGTGGGCATGCACTTGTTGCAGTGGATGCACAGCGACGACGCGGAGGTGCCGGCCTCCATGCGGTGGGGCAGGTCGGGCTCGCGCAGCAGGGCGCGGGCCATCGCGACGAAGGCGAAGCCCTCGCCCAGTGCGGACTCGATGGTGGCCAGCTCGGTGATGCCTCCGAGCAGGATGACGGGCGTCGACAGGGCACGCTGGAACTGGCGGGCATAAGGGAGGAAGAAGGCCTCCTCGTAGGGGTAGGCCTTGAGGAAACGGTGGCCGACGACGCGGAAGCCGAGACGGACCGCTGGCGGCAGGGTGGCGCCGAACTCGCGCCGTGGTGCATCGCCGCGGAAGAGGTACATCGGGTTGGCCAGCGAGCTGCCGCCGGTGAGCTCGAGCGCATCGAGCGCGCCGTCGGACTCGAAGAGCGAGGCGATCCGGACGCTCTCGTCGAGCCACAGGCCGCCGTCCACGCCGTCGGCCATGTTGAGCTTGGCCGTCACCGCCGTGGTGGGCCCGGCGGCGTCGCGCACCGTGCGCAGGACGTTGCGGGCGAAGCGGGCCCGGTTCTCGAGCGAACCACCGAACTGGTCGTCGCGCCGGTTGAGCTTGGGACTCAAGAACGCGCTGAGGAGGTAGTTGTGGCCGACGTGCACCTCGATGCTGTCGAACCCGGCCTCCACCGCCAGCGCCGTGGCGCGCCGGTAGTCCTCGGTGATGCGCTCGATCCCCGCCGCGTCGACCGCGTGCAGGCGGGAGCCCATCGGGGTGAAACCGCCGGAGGGGGAGAGCGCGGGCGCGCGGTTGGAGCGGGCGTTCGCCACCGGCCCGGCGTGGCCGACCTGCGCCGCCGCGGCGGCGCCCTCGGCGTGGACGGCGTCGGTGAGCTGGCGCAGTCCCGGGAGGTTGTCCTCGTTCAGGAGGAGGCAGTGGCGGTCGGTCCGGCCCTCGGGCGAAACGGCGAGGTAGGCCACGGTGGACATGGCGGCGCCGCCCGCGGCCACGCGGCGGTGGAAGGCGATCAGCTCGTCGCTGACGGTGCCGCCCGGCATGACGCCCTCGAAGGTGGCCGCCTTGATGATGCGGTTGCGCAGGGTGATGGGGCCGAGGGGAGCGGGGGCGAAGACCCGTGGCGCGGCGGTTCGGGGCGAGCGTGGCACGGCACCCACCTTTGCCGACGGGCGGACCGGCCGCACATCGGCGTCGGCCCCAGCGCCCGGCGGCGCCGGGATCAGGGCCCGGCCGCGTCCGTGGCCGCCGGCGCGGGGTCCGGACGGAGCGGCGGGTTGCCGAGGGCGCAGTGCCAGGTGTGGCAGTACTCCCGCACCGGCTCCGGCGTGCGCGCCGGGTTGCGGATGGTCAGCGCGGCGATGACGCCGCCGCCGGTGCTCACGACGCCCGAGATGAGCATGGCGGTCCGGAAACCCGTGGCCAGGGCCGAGGCTCCCAGCGCGCCCGCACCGGTGAGGCCCGAGAGCAGCGGCAACAGGGCCACGGCGAAGAGGCCCGCCGCCCGGGCCACCGCGTTGTTGACCGCCGAGGCGATGCCCGAGTGCTCGGTCGGCGCGGCGCCCATGGCCGTCGCGGTCAGCGGGGCGACGACGATGGCCAGGCCTGCGGAGAAGACCAGCACGGCGGGGAGCACCTGGGTGAGGTAGCTTCCGGGCTCGGTGGCCCGGGTGAGCAGCACGAGCCCGGCGCCGACGACGAACGGTCCGAGGGTCATCTGGAGCCGGGGACCGATGCGGGCCGACAGCTGTCCCGAGCGCGCCGAGAACACCAGCATGACCACGGTCAGCGGGAGCAGCGCCAGGCCGGAGTCGAGCGGGCTGTAGTGCGCCACCAGTTGCAACTCGATCGGGAGCAGGAACAGGGCGCCGCCGAGGGCGCCGTAGACGGCGAAGGTCACCGCGTTGGCGCCGCTGAACTGGCGGGACCGGAACAACTGGAGCGGGAGCATCGGTCCGGCCCGGCGGTGCTCGACGACGAGGAAGACCGGCCCGGTGACGGCGGCGAGGACGAGGGCCGCCACGACGCCTGGGCTCGACCACCCCCTCGTGGGCGCCTCGATGAGCCCGTAGGTGAGCCCGGCGAGGAAGGCGGCCGCCAGGGCGGCGCCGGGGGCATCGACGGAGCCCGTGCTGTTGGGGTCCCTCGACTCGGGCACATGGCGGAAGGTGATGGCGAGGACCAGCGCGGCCACGGGGAGGTTGATGAAGAAGATCCAGCGCCACGAGGCGACCGCGAGGAGGTAGCCGCCCACCAGCGGGCCGGCCGCCGCGGCCACGCCACCCAGCCCGGACCAGGCGCCGATGGCGCGGGCGCGATCCTCGGCACGGAACGACGCCTGGATGATGGCGAGGCTGGCCGGGGCCAGCAGCGCCCCCCCGACGCCCTCGACCAACCGCGCGCCGACGAGCCATGCCGCTCCGGGGGCCAGGCCGCAACAGGCCGAGGCGAGGGCGAACCAGACGACACCGACGGCGAAGATCCGGCGGCGCCCGTACCGGTCCCCGAGCGCACCTCCGAGGAGCAAGAAGGCGGCCAGGGTGAGGGTGTAGCCGTTGACGACCCACTGCAATGCGCCGAGGCCGCCGTGGAAGGCACGGTTGATGGAGGGGAGGGCGATGCCGACGACGGTCGAATCGAGCAAGGCCATCCCCGAGCCGAGCACGGTGGCGACGACGACCCAACGCCCACGGGCGGAAGAGAGGGCGAGCTGCTCGGGCGAGCGCGGGCCGTTCACTTCAAGATGTTCACCGCCCGGGCCACGACGAGGATGCCGACCACGAGCGAGATCGCTGCCTCGGCCATCATCATGAGCTTGGCCCATCGCTTGACCGCGGACACGTCGGTGGGGCTGAAGGCGGTGGCGGTGGCGAAGGCGAAGTGGAAGTAGTCGACGAAGGTGGGCGACCAGTCCTCGCCCACGTGCTGTGTGTGCACCATCTCGGGGAAGACCAGCGCGGGAGCACTCTCGTTGCCCGAGGCGCGGGCCGCCGGGCCACCACGGTCGAGGTTCCAGTACCACAGCGCGAAGGCGATGATGTTGGAGAGCCAGATGGCAGCGCCGCTGGCCAGCAACACCTTCGCGTTCTGCGTGAAGTTCGACACGTCGACGATGCCCACGACGAGCCGGACGGCTGCATCCGCGTTGGCCAGCGAGATGAGGCCGATGAGCACGCTGGTCAAGTTGTGCAGCCAGGGGCGGTCCCGGTCGATTCGCCCCGGGTCGCCGATGACGAGCGCGGCCAGGAGGACGGCGAGCACCACGAGGAAGAGCCAGGGGGCGTCGCCGTTGCGCAACTCGTGCGGCAGCGTGGCCCGGAGCACCCCGGTCGCGATGACGGCGATGGCCATGGGCCAGCGCGATTCGCCGGGCCGGGCCTTCCGCCGCAGCACCGGACGCTCGGGGCCGGTCGACATACGGCCATCATTCCCCACGGTGGGCCGGCTGGATCGGACGTTCGGAGGGCGGGTGCTCGCGCCACGCCCGACCCGGGCCGAACCACCTCGGTCACAGGGGGGCGACGGGGGACGCTGCAGCGGAGGATGACGGGGGACGCTGAGGTCGAGAGCGCGAGCGTCCGGGCGCGGTTTCCCGCGAGAGATGACCGGGAATCGGGCGGGGGTGGCACGGGCGCGCTCCACGACGCATGATCTGTTCGTCGTTATGCAGGACAACGGGGATATCCAAGAAGACGCCGTGCCCGAGGCCGCCCTCGAAGGGGGTTGGCTGGACGCCGAGTTGCGCGACACGTTTCCGGCCAGCGACCCGCTGCCTCATTGGGCGGGGCCACCCCGTCCGATCGACGACGCGGACCGAACGCGCCATTGGGGCGGTCGGCGGCGAACCGGTCCGAGAGAACCCTGAACGCAACGGTGACGTCCGCACGTTCCCCTGTCCCACGAGAGCGCATGCCGTGCCGTTTGTTCCCACTCGGGAGTACGGCGCGGTCGATCGGTCTGACGGCACGGAGGTACCCAGATCAGAACGCCGAGTGTCCTCCGTGTTCGTGCGACGTCTCCGGAGGTCGCTTCCGGGCCCTCTCATGCTCAGCTGGGTCACGCACGAGGCGAAGCTCGACGACTTGGGTCAACTTCGGTCGCAGCCATCCTCGGATCGATGACAGCCGCGTCGGTCTTTGCACGGAACCGGCGACCTGATGCGTCGGTTCGCCGACGGCATCACCGAGCGCATCCGCCAGGACCCCGATGAGGGAGGACAACTCGGCGACGTCGACGGGAGTGGAGGCAACGCACAGTCCGTCTCGCCAATGGCTCAAAACGACCTTTCGCTGTTCGGGGTGCCGCGTGACCCTCAGCGTCGCCCCGTGGCCTCGAGCGTCGGGGATGCTCAGGCGTCGCGGTCGCATACGGCGATTATGAACCGAACGGATCACCGAGTCGAGTGACCGCGTGCGAAAGGCGCGACCAGGTCCGTCCTGTTCGAGCGCCACGGCGGCTCGTTCTGCTCGCGGATGGCCGTGCGTCGCGGTCGGTCTCGGCTAGAACTGTGCCGTGGCCAGGAAGGAACACGAGGTCATCGAGCTGAGGCTCAACGGGGCCGAGGAGCTGTTCGTCCTGGCTCCGACCGATCTGTTCTCCGAGTACCGCAACTACCTCACGGGGATCGAGTACTGCATCAGCGTGCTCCGCGCCCACTACACGCGGGCACCGGTGCAGCTGAAGCTCTTGTTGCCGCCCTCGGAGATCGAAGAGGGCTTGGGGGACCGGGTGACCGGGGCGCTGCGCCGGTACTGCGTCAACCGCATCACGTACAACCAACGAGAGCGGCGTGCCACTTGGTTGGGCGGTCTCACGTCGCTGTGGGTCGGCATCCCCATCGCGTTCGTCGGATACCTGCTGGTGATCTATGCCGGCGCGTTGGTGGGCCCGTCGGGCAACGTCAACCTCGTCGCCTCGACCACCGGATGGGTTCTGGTCTGGGTCGGCTTTTGGTTCCCGCTCGACACCATCCTCTTCACTCCGCTGGCGTACGGGCGGGAGAACCGCGTCCTCGGGCAGCTGCGCGACGCCGAGGTCTCGATTCTGCCCCAGCGTGTTCTCCGTTGACCTGACTCGTTCTCCGTTGACCTGACACGCCGTCGCCGTGGCTCCCCCCGCCGCTCGATGCGGCCTGGGTCACCGATCTCGTTCGCCACCTTTCCGAGCCGACACGTGGTCGGCCGAAAATTCTCGAATAGGGGGGGCGCCGACATCCAACTCCCGTACGGCTCCGGATACACCGAGGAGAACGGAACGGAGGAAGGCAATGAGCCCCGAACTGCGTGACGAGCGTGCGCCGGACGCCGATGGCTGGCGGGGAAGCCTGAGCCGCCGCACCTTCTTGCGCCGTGGCACGTTTACCGCCGCAGCCGTTGCCGTGGCCGGCAGTGTTCCCGGAATCTCCACACTCGTCGCAAGCACCGCAGCGAACGCTCCCGCCGTCGACAGCGGCGTGAGCGATGCGGCCGATGACGGCGGAGCCCTGACGGAACCGTTGATCGCCCAGGTGAAGGACCTCGACACCGGCGAGATCAGTCTGTTCCAAGGAGAACGAGAGGTCGTCGTCCGATCCCCCGCCCTCGCTCGCAGCTTGATGTCCGCCGTCCGACCGTAGTCCGTCCATCTCACATCCGTAGTCCCGTCCATCTCACGTTCAGGAGGAAAACCATGTCGTCACACCGCGAAGCGCCCGAGATCTCGAAGGATCCCGTGGCCGACAGCACGGATGTCTACGCCTTCATGAGCCCCGACAAGGGTGCGGCGGGGACGGTCACGCTCATCGCCAACTACATCCCGCTCCAGGCTCCCGGCGGCGGCCCGAACTTCTACGAGTTCGCCGACGACGTGCTCTACGAGATCCACATCGACAACACCGGGGACGGCGTCCCGGACATCAGCTACCAGTTCCGCTTCACGACCGTCAACAACATCCCGGCGTCGTTCCTCTACAACGACGGCCCGATCACGTCGTTGACGCCCCCGTCGCCTTCGTCCAACTGGAACCGCCAGCAGACCTACACCCTGACCCGGGTGGACCACAATCCGGCCAATCGCTGGGGCGGATCGACCGCCATCTTGGGTACTGGCCTGCTGTGCCCGCCGTGCAACATCGGGCCGCTGTCCACCCCGAACTATGCCGCCCTGGCGACCGCCGCCATCCACGGGGTGGGGGCGGGGCCGTTCTCGGCACAGGTGTTCGCCGGGCAGCGGGCCGAAGGCTTCTACGTCGACTTGGGCGCCGTCTTCGACCTCGGAGACCTGCGCGGCTTTGCCGGCGACCACGCCGGGGGTCCGGCCGCGGGCCTCATGAACGGCATGCCCGGCGTGAACTCCACCGCCGACGTCAACGTGCACACGCTGGCGCTGCAGGTCCCAAGCTCCCAGCTCACCCGGTCCACGCCAACGGGTCCGAGCGACCCCGCGGCCGTCATCGGCGTGTGGACGACGGCCAGCCGCCAGCGGGTCCGGGTGTGGGGCAACTGGTTCAACGGAGGCGACCTCTGGAGCGGCCCGTGGACCCAGGTGTCGCGCCTCGGCAACCCGCTCGCCAACGAGCTCCTCATCGGGATCGGCGCCAAGGACGTGTGGAACACGCAGCCGCCGACGGCGGACGGCACTGAGTTCCTGAGTTACTTCACCGAGCCGCTGCTGGCCCAGCTGCTGCCGACCCTGTATCCCGGGGTGTTCCCCAACCTCGCCAAGTACAACAGCGGCTCACCCAACACGCGGCCCGACATCGAGGCGATCTTCCTCACGGGGATCCCGGCGGGTGTGATCACCCCTGCCCCGACGTTCACCAACTACAACGGCACGGGCGTGAAGGCCGACATGCTGCGCCTCAACACGGCCATCCCTCCGTCCTCGAGTCCCAACAGCCTGGGACTCCTCGGGCTCGACGCGGCCGGGTGGCCCAACGGCCGGAGAGTGTTCGACGACGTGGCCACCATCGCGTTGCGCGCCGTCGCCGGGGCCACGCTGGGCTTCGTGGTGCACTCGTTCAGCGCCGACGCTGCGGCCGGACTGGTCGACTTCGGCATCACGACCGGGGGCACGGGCACCGACCTCTCGGCCAAGGGCACCGAGAACTACCTCGACGTGTTCCCGTACCTGGGAACGCCCTACAGCGGGTACTCGAACCCAGCGGCCACGCCGGTGTCGGTCGCGCCGTAGCGCGATGCACACGCACCATGTCCTCGACCCCAGCGAAGAGGGGTCCGTCGTGCTCGACATCGGGGGTGACGTCGGCGCCGCCATCGTGCATGCACCAGCGGCACTCGCCGGTTGCGAAATCGAGATCCGCCGTGACGGCGCTCCGTGGGACGGCACGCACGTGGCGGTCCGGGCCCGGCACATCCCCGACGGCGAGGTGTACGCCGCTCTGTTCCCTGCCCTCGGGCGCGGGCGCTACGAGGTTCGCCGGCGCGGCGACGCCGAGGGACCCGTGGCCTCCCTCGACGTGGAAGGGGGCCGTGTGGCCGAGGCCCACCTGGCGTGGACCTAGGGGCGATCTCCTCGCGTCGTCAGGGCGGCTCACCCAGGGCGCGCACCAGGATCTGGTGGGGCTCGGTGCTACCGTCGATGACGCGGTTCACGCGCCGCGTGACGCGCCAACCACTTTGGGTGCGTCCGAACTCCCATTGGTTGGCCGAGACCCGCCACACGTCGTGGCCGTGCTCAGTGTGCAGGTAGACCTGTGAGTAGGTCACCGCCGTGGCCCGGTCGCCGTCGACGGTCACGACCGGCGCGGTCTGCACGTGCGCACAGCCCTGACGGATCAGCGATTGCTGCCCGTCGCTCTCGACCATCGCCACGACGTCGTGCGGGCCTTCCAAGCGCGACATGTCCGACTCGAGGACCCCGGTCTCCTCGAAGAGGGCGCCAGCGGCCTGGCTGCTGCCCGTATCGACGGCGGGCCCCCAGCTGTTGACGAGCCGCAGGATCGCCACGTGGTCCTCGAGCAGCTGGACGCGGCCCTCGAGGGCGGCCAGCCGATCTCGCAGCTCGACCTCGTGCTCCACCCTGGCCCCGTTCTCGCTCAGCCCTGCGGCGTCGGCGCCGGCAACGTCCCGTTGGCATCGAGAAGATGGTGATGCGCCTCGTGAACCGCATAGCTGGCCAAGCCGGCCACCGTGAAGCGGTACACGCCGTCGCCTCCGCCGTCCCGGGTCATGGTGAGCGACCACTGTGCCGGTTGCAGTCCTTCGAGAATGGCGGCCAGGCGTCCCGCCTGTGCCTCCAGGTCGTCGGCCAACTCGGATCGGCCCAGCCGGTTGTAGCCCTCCCAGACGCTCTCGTCGGGATTGAACTGGGGGAAGACGGGACTGTCCTCCGCGAGCATGATGAGGATCCGGTCGCCGTAGACCTGCAGGATGTCACGAACGTGGGCTCCGTACTGCAGGGGGGAGAAGATGCCGGGAGCGGGGTTGGTGCGCAGGTACGTCTCGTCCGCTTCCATGAGGAAGCCTCGCCACGCCGCCGCCGACCCCATCAACTCGGTGCCCAGGGAGGACCGGTCCATGGCAGCAGGATGCGCGCCGCACTGAGGGCAACGGTCCGTTTGGGCACGGGCCCACTGCCAGCCCTCGCCCCGTTGGCGCCGCAGGTCGTCGAGTGTGACCCCGCCAGTGCGTCCGGGGCGAGAGGACTCGGCCGTGCCGCTCACCGGCCAAGTATGGCGTTCTCCCAAGCCGAGAACAACCGTCCACAATCAGGGCCAGTCCCATCGTGCCCGGCTGTAGCCTCCGTGTCATGACAGACGTCGAGTTCTTCGTCGACCCCAGCTGCCCGTGGGCATGGGTGACTTCGCGTTGGCTGTTGGAGGTCGCGCCGGAGCGGGACCTGGCCGTCTCCTGGCGCTCGTACTGCCTGGAGATTCGCGACGACTACGGGGTGGCGCCGACGGTTCCCGAGCAGTACCGACAGCAGGCTCTCGACGGCCATGCGCTCTCTCACCGCATGCTACGGATCTTCGAGGCGGCGCGCGCCCAGGCCGGCGAGGACGCCGTGGACCGGCTCTACGCCGAATGGGGCGCACGATACATCGCCCCGCAGCGCCCCGACACCAGCACGTTGCTGGTCGATTGTGTCGCGGCGGCCGGCCTCGACGACCGGCTCGTCGCAGCCGCCGACGACGAGAAGTGGGACGCCCCGATACGGGACGCCATGGAAGTGGCCTACGCGTTTGGGGGACCGAAGACGCAGACGCCGACGATCGTGGTGCGAGCCGATCCGCCACATGGGTTCAAGGGACCGGTGATGGCACCGGCCCCGACGGGGTCTGCCGCCGTCCGGTTGTGGGACGCCATCCAGGTGCTCTCGGAGTACGAGGGCTTCTTCGAAATCACGCGGCCTCGGGCGAACTCTCCCCGAGAGAACCTGCCCCACCTGAGCCGTTCGTCGCCGTAGCGACCAGACAGGGCCCGAGTCAGAAGATCAGCTCTGCGCCTTGGGGTGCCTTCACTGTCGGGAAGGACGGGACGTGGGGCCACCATCACCGCTCGATCAACCGCATTTGCTGCTCGGTGTGGTGCTCGCCGGCCGCCGGAGGGAGCTTGTCGAGCCTGTCGATCTCCTCGGAGCCGAGCTCGATTTCGTCTGCGGCGACGTTCTCCTCGACCCGTGACACGCGCTTCGTTCCGGGGATCGGCACGATGTCGTCGCCCTTTGCCAGCAGCCAGGCCAGGGCGACCTGGGCCGGCGTGGCGCCGATCTCGGCGGCGATCGCATCGACTTCGTCTGCGATGCGCTGGTTGCGCCGGAAGTTCTCACCCACGAAGCGAGGGTTGGTCTTGCGGAAATCGTCATCCGCCAGTTCGTCGGTCGAGCGGATCGTCCCGGTCAGGAAGCCCTTTCCGAGCGGCGAGTAGGCGACAAAGCCGATGCCCAGTTCGCGCAGGAGCGGGAGCACCTCTTCTTCTTGATCTCGAGTCCACAACGAGTACTCCGATTGGAGGGCGGTGACCGGGTGGACGGCGTGGGCGCGCCGGATCGTGTCGACCCAGGCCTCGGAGAGGCCGATGGAGCGCACCTTGCCCTCGGTGACCAGCTCGGCGAGGGCGCCGACGGTTTCCTCGATGGGCGTGCTGCGATCCACCCGGTGCTGGTAGTACAGGTCGACGTGGTCGCTGCCGAGGCGCCTCAACGAGCCCTCCAAGGCGGTGCGGATGTTTGCCGGGCTGCTGTCGAGGTGACCCGGTCCACCGCCGGCGTGGGAGATCATGCCGAACTTCGTCGCCAACACGACCTGGTCACGACGATCTTTGATTGCTTCACCAACGAGCTCCTCGTTGGTGAAGGGTCCGTAGATCTCGGCCGTGTCGATCAGCGTGACGCCGAGATCAAGGGCTCGGTGGATGGTGCGGATGGATTCGGCATCGTCGCTGCCCGCGCCGGTGAAGGCGGTGGACATGCCCATGGCGCCGAGACCGATGCGGGAGACGTCCAGGGATCCCAATTCGACGTGCTTCATCGTGGCTGTTCCCTTCTTGTGCATCCACTCCCTTAGAGCCCGGTCTCGGCCCTGATGCGCCCGTCGGACACCGCCTTCTGCAGCTCGCCGTAATCCCGTTCGTTCTGGTCGGCGTAGATCTCGGCGAACTCGACGAGCGCGTCGTCGAAAGCGCTGCTGTTCCCGAGGTACGACGCGATGGCGATGCGATCGCCGGAGCGGGCGTGGGCCCGGGCCAACGCCTGGGCGCAGACCCCTGAATAGACCGTGAGGCCCTTGGGCAGTGAGCCCTCGATCTCGAACGAGCCCTTCCAGTCGCGGAGCTGGCGCAGGTAGAAGTCCCGGCTGATGCCGTCGAGGCCCTCGACGCGCTGCCAGCCAAGGAAGATGTCACTGGCCGCCTGCATCAGGTGCTGCCCGGCCACGACCCGCTCGCCGTGGTTGGCGTAGTGGCTCTTACCCACGAACTGCTCGAGGACGGAGGCCTCGGCCTCCTTAGCCTGGAGGAACAACGGGTCGTCGCTGTCCCGACCCTCGAAGAGCAGGATCCAGGCCCGGGTTCCCACACTGCCGACACCCACGACCTTGCGAGCTACGTCGATGAGCTCGTAGCCCTCGAGGAGGTGGCGGCGGTCGGTCTGCAGGGTGCGGCGGTAGCTGCGCACCAGCTGATGGAGCGATTCGAACACGGCGTCGGGCTGTTGTTCGGCCGCCAGCTCTGCGAGGGGGACGATCAATGGGGGGTCACTGATGATCCGGCGCTGGCCGTCCACGACCTCGGTCAACTTGGCCTGGGCCTGCAGCGAGTCCTTCGTGCGCGACTTCGCAACGATGGATGACGCCTTGGTCGCCATCTGCTCGTCACGCTTGGCCTTCTCCTTGTTGGCCTGCCTCTCCGCCCGGGCGGTGAGACCGGCAATGATCTCCTGGATATCCACGCGTGAGTACCACACCTCGAGGTTGCTCGACTCGGCCAGGCGATGCATCTCCTTTCGGTAGGTAGCCCCGACCTCCCTGGCCGCGGCGGCGCAGTCCTTCTTCGAGAATTTCTGGTCTTGCCCCGCGATGACAACACTCGTCACCAGCCGCTTGAGGTCCCACTCCCAGGGACCCGGGAGCGTCTCGTCGAAGTCGTTGACGTCGAACATCGTCGCCCGCTCGGGTGAGGCGAACAGTCCGAAATTGCTGAGGTGGGCGTCACCGCAGACCTGCACATTGAGACCAGAACGAGGAGTCGTGGCCAGGTCGGACGCCATGATCAGGGCTGCGCCGCGGTAGAAGGTGAACGGGGAGACGAGCATCCGCCCGTACCGGATCGGCACGAGCTCGGGGACCCGGGTCTGCGCCTGCCGCTCCAACAGTCCCACCGGGTCGGGGCGCGAGGGGGAGCCTTGAAAGCTCCCAGCGACGATCGCGGGACCCGGGCCCGTGCTTCCTTGCCGAGCTGGGCCCGTTCCTTGGGTGTGAGATGGGCCACCTTCTTCGCCGAAGGAGCCGCGGTGGGCGCGGATTCCTGCTGCATCGTCATCGTTCCTCCATGGGCGCGCCACAAGTAAGTGCCGACACCCGCCTCCACCCTGCCTCCCCGGGCGGGGATTGCCTAGGGCCTTTCGTCACGGTTCGCGGCGCAGGGTGGCGCCCGTCGTCCCGCTCCTCTCCTCGGGGCATTCTTCGCGGCCTTCCGGTCCGCCGGGCGGTCCCGGCGCCGCCCTAGTCACCGGCACGAGGTCGGGGGTGTGACCTCTCTCCGAAGATTTCCCGCGCGACGGTGCGGAATGGGATGAACAAGAAAACCGCTATCGCGAAGAAGAGGACGATCGCCAGCTTGGGAAGGAACAGTCCGATGACGATGGTCAACAGGTATCCGCACACTGCGTAATAAAATTTCTTGCGAGCCTCGTTCAAATCCGGATCGGCGGCACCCGCGCTTCGCAGGTGCCTTCTGAACGCGTAGGCACTCAACGCGGTGAACAAGAGTCGTATCAACAAAAGCGTGAGGCCATAGACCACGACCGCAAGCCGTTGCCATGCCGTCGTTCTCTCCAGTCCCTCCACCATGAGCCGGGTTGGATACGGCAGAAAGGCAACGGCAAGCAGAAAGAGGAGGTTCAGCCGGAGGAAGATCGAATCCACCCGGTCAAGTTCATCGGTCAGGCCGTGGTGGGCGAGCCACGCAGCCCCGATCGTGAAGAAACTGACAAGGTATGCCGCATAGGACGGCCACGCATGGAGGAACTCTTGCGTTGGCGAGCCAGGTGCTCGGACCGCGATATCGACAACGAGCAGGGTGATGGCGAAGCCCAGGACGCCATCGCTGAATCCCTCCATCCGGCCCTTGTCGAGTGTCCTTCTTCGAGATGACGCGTCATAGGTGGTCACGAGTCCCCCCAATTCCCATTTCCTGAGAGGATACCGAGGGCCATATGACACGATCCGCACCTGGCGGGCGGCGGCCGCGAAGGGATGAGTCGATGACCCGGCTCGACATCCCTCAGAGACGTGAAGTGAACTTCGAATCATGACGAAGAGGCTCGAGATCTCCCGTGACATCGCCGCATCGCCCGAGCTGGCGTATGCCGCCATCTCCGACGTGACACGCATGGGCGAATGGTCAGAGGAATGCCATGCCTGCGAGTGGCATGAGGGTTTCGACGGCCCGGTGGTCGGCGCCACATTCGACGGCCACAACCGCTACGGCGCACACGAGTGGACGACACAGGGCAGGGTCATCGAGGCCGACCCCGGACGGGCATTCGCCTTCGAGTGCTCCATGATGGATTTCCACTATTCGACCTGGGGGTACCGCATCGAGCCGACCGAAGACGGGTGCCGGGTGACCGAGTGGAACGACGATCTGCGGCCCGCGTCCGTCATGGAGCTGAGCCAGCAGATCTCTGGCGTGGACGACCGCACGGAGCGAAACCGCAGGACCATGAGCCTCACCTTGGAGCGCCTCGCCTCATCCCTCGAGGACTGATCTGCTCCTTGTGTGGTCCGCCTGTCGGTCTGGCCGGTCAGGTCCGATCGACGGCCCGCGTACACCTCACAGCGAGAAGCACGAGCCGCCAATCAGGAAGTCTGGCCGAGGGAGCAAGCGGTCAGTGTCCCACTGCGCGTCGGGAGCGAGACGCTGGTGCCTCTGCGGCTATGGTTCGGACCGTGCCCGCCGCACTCCTCTTCGGGTTGCCGGGGAGAAGGCGACCTTGCTGGACTTCCTCGACTACCTGCGGGAATTCGTCATCTTGAAGGTGGCCGGCCTGGACGAAGAGGCGGCTCGGCGCTCGAGCGTCCCCACCGGAACCAGCCTTCTCGGGTTGATCAAGCACCTGACCTCCGTCGAAGCGCTCTGGTTCCAGTTCGCTTTTGCCGGATGGGACATCAACGTTCCGGGCGACGAGGCAGGCCCTTCTGACACAGTGACGACCGTTGTCGCCGCCTACCGCAATGCGATCGGCACGAGCGGCGACATCGTGGATCAGTGCGACGACCTGGACCGTCTCTGTGCTGAGGGCGCTCACCACTCCCGAGCCGTTGTCACTTCGCTGGCTTCTGGTGCACATGCTCGAGGCGACCGCACGACATGCCGGCCACGCCGACATCCTTCGAGAGCAAATCGACGGACAGACTGGTCGCTAGCCGCGGCCCCGAGTATCCAGCCGGCGGGCTGGTGGAGCGGCCCGGCACCAGTGGTGTGGAGCCTTGGTGACGACCGGGTATAACCAGGTGAAACGCCGGGGACGATGGCCGACGGAGGTGGAAATAATGGAGGTCCAATTCGTGGCAAGCGTCGCCCCGATCGTGCGAGATGCGGCCGCAGCTCGATCGTTCTACCGGGACGCTTTGGGACTGTCCTTTGAAGGCGAAGAGGGTGATTACGTATTCACCCAGAAGCTGGAGGGGACGAAACACTTCGGGTTGTGGCCCCTCTCGGAGGCGGCGAACGCCTGTTTCGGCACCACCCAATGGCCCACCGAGATCCCGATCCCCCAAGCGAGCATCGAGTTCGAGGTCCCTGACGTCACCGCCGCAGCCGCCGAACTCACTGCCAAGGGCTATCGGCTCATCCACGAGGCGCGCACGGAGCCGTGGTCCCAGATCACCGCCAGGCTGCTGAGCCCGGAAGGCCTGCTCGTCGCCGTCTGCTACACCCCGTCGTTTCACGACGCGCGCCACAGCTGAACGTCGTCGCCTCTCGATTCGCTCACAGGGAAAGGCGGCGCGTCGCAACGATTGTTTGACCACGTGGGTTCGCCGGGTATCAACAATCGCCACACGGAGGCGCGACACGATGCCCAACGGCAGCGAAGACGGAACTGACGTAGACGCCACCGAGCTGGACATGGTGGCTCGAGAAATCGATCAGGCCATTGCGGAGGGGGAGGAGGCAACCCAGGCGGTGCGACGGCTCGCCGGGGCTCGTCGACGAGGAGAAAGCTGGATGTCCATCGTCTCGGGGGGCGAGGCACCCGACAGGTCTGTGCGTACCGTCCAGGGGGTTGCGGGGAGGCTGGGCGCCAGTGCCGGCCAACTCCGCCGGGTCATTGCCCGCGGGCTTGCCCAGGAGGGCAGAAGCACCCGCGAAATCGGCCGCCTCTTCGAGATCAGCCACCAGCGCGTCTCCGCCATTCTCGGTCGGCGGCCATAGGTGCAGTCCGGCACGAGTTGAGGCCACCGGGTCCTCGGTTTATGTGAGAGCCCGGGAGAGTGACGAGCTCCTCGAATTCTCCGCCTCGGACCTCGTCTCGCGCTGGTGATTTTCCGGGGGACATGCCCGTGGGTCCTGGCGGGACGACCGTGGTCATCAGCGATTCCGGATCCGGCGACCTCGAGGAGGTCGATGTGGCGACCCTGCCATGGGGCGACGACGTTACCCACCGAATATGACGGGCCCTGTCGATGTCCCATAGGACACGGGTGTTCCGAAGCTGATGGCCGGATTGGCCGTACGGGATTCGAGATTGACCGTCACCACACCCCGGAGTGTCACCGGGCCGTACGGTCCGGCGGTCACCACGGCGAACGAGCTCAAGAACGCCTCTTTCCCGTTGGGCGTCACGGCGATGTCGTAGTCACCCTGGTTGCGGCTGAGCGGGATCCCGTCGCCGAAGAGAGCCTCGACCCGGTCCGTGCGGGTGCTGATCACCTCCATCTGGTTCCCACGCCGGCCGAATTGGCCCAAGGTGACATAGAGGTCGGCTCCGTCAGGAGACACGGCGATGCCGGTCGGCTGTGAGAGCATCCCGACGTCGATGTTGTCGACGATCTTGTTCGAAGACAAGTCGACGACGTTCACGAACTCGCCGACGGCATAGAGCTGGATCTTCCCGTTGGGCTCTCGGACCGCATGACCCAGCAGCTCGTCCCCGGATGCCTCAGGCATCATGCAGACAGACCGCCGAATCGCTCCTGGAGGTGGCTCGGCCGAACAAGACGTCCGACGTGTTTCCGCGAGCTGCTCAAGCGACCACGCCGCGGCCACGAAGGTCCGCGATCGAGGTGGTGAGCCCGAGCTCGGCCAGGATTTCGTCGGTGTGCTGACCGAGGCCTGGTGCGCCGCCGCGCAGCGTTGGCGGGGTGGCCGAGAACTGGGTCGGGTGGCGGGGCAGGCGAGTGCGCCCGACGACCTCATGATCGGCCTCCACGAACAGACCCATGGCCTGGGCGTGGGGATCCTCGGGCAGGTCCTCGGGTGAAAGGATCATGGCGAAGGGCACCCGCTCGGCTTCGAGGCGGGCCGAGGCCTCGGCCATCGAGAGGTTGGCCGCCAGGGCATAGCACATGTCGATGATCGGCTCGAGGACATCGCGGTGGCGAATCCGCTCGGCGATGGTGGCCACCCTTGGGTCGTCGAAGCCTGTGGCTCCCAGCGCCCGGCACATCCCGGCAAAGTCGTGGTCCGAGGTCGGGGTGACGATGCCCCAGCCGTCTGTGAACCGCATGGGGGAGAAGCCCGCCTGGAAGCTCGAGTGCTGGGTGTGATCGGACTCGAGCAGGACCTCGTTGGCCGCCGCGTCGGCCCACAAGAACGTCGTGACGGCGTCGACCATGGACAGCTCGAGGTGCTGTCCCCCGCGGCCGCGGTCCCGGGCGAAGAGGGCGGCGGTGACAGCCTGGCACACGAACAGAGCGGTCACCTTGTCGGCCGCGGACTGGCGTAGGAACACCGGCACCCCGTCACCGGGGTCGGCCTGGCTGGCGGCGAATCCGGCGTACGCCTGGATCACCGTGTCGTACGCACTGCGGTCGCGGTAGGGGCCGACGGTCCCGAATCCAGAGAGCGACATGTAGACCACGTCGGGGTTCACCGATCGAACGTCCTCGTAGCCCAGCCCGAGGCGGTCCATGACGCCCGGGCGGAAGTTCTGGAGGACGACGTCTGCTCCCTCGGCCAGACGGAGCACGATGTCGACGCCCTCGGGTTGCTGCAGGTCGACCGCGATGCTGCGCTTCCCTCGGTTGCACACCAGGTAGAGCGAGCTCATCCCGTTGACGGCCACCCCCACCCACCGGGCAATGTCGCCGATCCCGGGCCGCTCGACCTTGACCACCTCGGCACCCTGGTCAGCCAGCAGCGCGGCGACGTAGGGCCCCGTGAGTGCGATCGAGAGGTCCAGCACGCGCACGCCTTCCATCGGTCCACCCGGCGGCGCGCCAGTCTCGGGGTCCAACATCTGTCAGGCAGAAAGGCCGAGGAGCCCGGCGGCGTTTTCGGGGAGAATGCGACGCCTCGAGACCTCAGCGAGGCCCTTGAGTTCGTCGGGTTCCGCCGCCCCCTCTGGATGCGGGTGGTCGGAGCCGACCAGAAACCGCTCGTCATGACACCGCTCGCGCGCCCATACACGGCAATCGTGTCGAACCTCGTTTCCTTGAGAACATCTCATACTTGACTCACGAAATAGTCCATGTGGGCCGACGTGTCAACGACGCTGCAAGATGGCAATGCGATCATTCGGGGTGTATCCACGTCACATGAGGCGCCCTGAGGTCGGAGGGAACGGTGGCGTGGAGAAGGGTACCCGGGATGCCCCAACGAGTTTGCCGAATTCACCCGACGAAGAGCGACAGCGCGGAGAGGAGATGCGTCAACGATGACCGCTATTGACAACCTGAACGACTTCCACGGGCTTGCCCCATTTCCGTGTGGGCACGGCGTGGGCACGACACTTGATCAAAGTCACAGCGACTATCGCGCCACGTACACGTCGTAGGTCGCCCCGCCCACAACAGAGACGGGTACGGACGCGGCGCCCGGAGCCACCGTGATCGCCTTCTTGGAACGACGACCCGAAGGAGCCTTGGTCGTCACGACCGTCACGACTGCACCGGTCCGTGGTACCGGCACGGTCAGGGTGCCGGTGGTCCGACCCGGCGCGGTCACCTGGAGGGCGAAGCGGCCCGACGAGGACTGCCGAGCCCAGCGAACCTCAATCGTGCCGTGGGGCGTCGGGACATTGCCTTCGGCCCACGAAAGGGAGCCCGGATGGGGGTCGACCGACCAGATGTCGAAGCCCGCCGTGGTCGGCTGGACCCCGAGGACGTACGAGGACAGGTCGGCTGTGGCCCCCGAGGACCAGCCGTGCGCCAGGCTCGTCTCTTCGCCGAAACCGGGAGCACCATTTGACCCGACCAGTTCCCAGTCGGTCCCGGTGTAGTCCGGCCCCGGAGCGTCCATGTATCCCCAGAGTCTCTGCAGCAGGGAGAGGGCGGAGGCGGTGTCACCGCTGAAGAAGAGGGCGCGCACCTCGTCGTTGGTGACGAACGGGCTGACCCCGTTTTGCAGCCCGGCATCGGCGGTGAACGCCAGCGGGCCGTAGGGCGTCGACGGCAGCGTCTTGGCCAGCGACGCGAGAATGGCCGCGTCCTGCCCGGTCGGGGCCACGCCGAAGAGCACGGCGAGGGAGTTGCCGTCCTGGGCCACGGCGGCCGGCTGCTGGTCGGACAATACGTAGAGCCCGGTGGACGGATCGAAGAGGCTCCGGTTGATCGCCGTCCGGAGATTTGCCGCCTGCTGCCGGTAGGAGGCGGCTTGGTCGGGTTGCCCGAGCGCATCGGCCATCAGGGCGGCGTCGGTCAGGGTCTCGAAGTAGATGTCGTTGAAGTAGGTGACCGCCCCGACATGGCTCCCGTTGTAGTAGTCCCAGTCCTGTCCATCGTCCGAGTTGGTGACGAGCAGTCCGCGCCCGTCGACCAGCGACGCGTTGTAGGCAAGTTCACGGGTGATCACCGGCCATTCGGCCCGGACGAAGGCGAGGTCACCGGTGTAGAGAAAGTAGGTGGCGATGTTGTCGACCTCGTCCATGGAGTACGAGGTCGAGTAGGTCGATCCGTTCTGGGGGAACGTGGCCAACGGAGCCGTCGGGTTGACATTCGTGCCCGTCTCGCCGTCGGCTACCTGGTAGCTGCCGAGGAGCTGCAGCGAACGCCGCACGTAGTCGTCGGCTCCGGTCGTGTAGAGCACGTTCGGGGTCTCGACACCGAGGTCGCCACTCCAGACCACCCGGTCGCGCTTGGCTCCGTCCATGATCACGGGCAGGGGATCGGAGGTCACGATTCCGGAGCCGGTGAAGTCGCTCAGGGCCGAGGGGTCGGACAGGCCGCTGGTATAGAGGGTCGCTCCCGTCGGGCTGGTGACGTCGAGGTCCCGGAAAACCGCAGAGGATCCCAGTTCGGCGAACCCGACCGAACCGGTTCCGTAGACGGAGATCCCGTCCGGCAGGGCATGGGTGTCGAAGGAGGCAACCTGGCGACCGTCGAGAGAGGTCGTGATGGTGCTGCCCGAGACCTGGGTCGTGACGTGGTGCCAGGCCGCGGTATCGAATGACTTGGGGAGGACCACCTGTCCGATGGTGGCGAACTCAGTGGGCCCGAGCGCGATCTCAATCAGGGAGCTCGACGCGCCTGTCCCCGAGGCAGCGTGGTGCAGGACGAGCAGATAGCCCGATGACGTCGACGAGGCCCGCACCAACCAGCCGGCCTGGTTGTTCACGACGCGGGTGTCGAATGACATGGTGTAGTCGGTCCAGGCGAAGCCTTGACGCAGGAGGCCGACGGTCCCCATCACGGCGTGGAGTGTCCCCGCCTCAATCGTCCAGGCCGAGGGCGCCGCATCGGGCGGCAGCTCGTCGAGCTGGGTGGTGTAGGCGCCGTCGTACCAGATGCGATCGAGCTCAGGTGAGCTCGAGTCGAACCAGCCGCGGTAGTCCTTCGCGGTGGCCCGGACGGCGGTGAATCGTATGCCGATCGACGTCAGGGTCACCCGGCCGGGGGAGGTGAGACTGATCCGCTCGTAGCGCTCACCGCCCTGGATGGTCCCCGTCGTAAACATGCCGGAATTGCCCACGATCAGGTCGTCGAACCTGTTGGGATCGCCGGTCGGGCTGTTCGGGGGCGTCTGGTCGCCTTGGGGTCCGAGGTACTGCAGACCCTCGCTGTAGGCGGAGTGCAGCAGGGGAGTTCCCGATTCCGACTGCACGACGAAGTAGGGGATGCCACCGACGTCCTGGCCGTAGTCGACGACGATCACGGGAGATCGTCCCCCCGGCGTCATCGTCAAGGTGGCCCGCCCGACGCCTGATCCGACCAGCGTCGCGGCCCCACTCACGGAGCCGACCGTGCTGACGATGCGCACCGGATGGACATCGGACGCCGTCGGCGCCATGACGAAGCGCTGCCAGTCGGGATGGGCGGGCCACTGCGGGGCTGGCGAGGCTATTGTCGCCGGCGCGGCCGCCCGCACGCCCGTCGCGACGGCGCTCAGCATGGCGACGATAACCAACGAGCAGGCACGGACATATTGACGGACGTGCGCTCGCGGCATGGGGTGTTCCCTCGACTCCCGGACTGACGTGCGTGAACGGGCGGTTAGGCCACGGTAGACGACGGCACACGATCGCGCCGGTCACCGGGGGCGACGCGTTCGCAGCTGTTGGGCGATCCCGTCGTCGACTTTCGCAGCGTCCCGGTGCCTCTGAGGTGTGGGTCATTGACGCCGAGCGGTACAAAGGGCTTGTCGAACGGCGCGATGTCGGAGTTGGTTCAGGTCGACCGCCAGCTCTACGTCAACGGTCGGCGACGGACCAAGTTGGTGGGAGGACCGAGCCTGGCAAATGGAGGCGGCCGCAATGTAATGGGATCTCACAAAGTCCCAGCCCGCCGCGGGCTGTTTTCTCGACTGCGAGTCGAGGTTGTTCGCCAAGGCCTTCGCGCCAAAGGGGGATTGTCGTCAGTTGGCCGAAGAGCCTCGACAGGGGATCGCCGAGGAACGGCCGCTCATCCCCGAAGACGCTCTGGAGCCGGCGTCCCGACCATCCGTCGCGCCGCCTTGAAAGTCGATTCAAAAGCGGATGAATCCTGACAAAAACGAGAACTGATTGGAGGAGGCAGACCGACGGGTAGTTGAGTTGACCTGTGAGCAGCAACTTCGCAGTGGTCGGGACCGGCGTCGATCCGGTGACCTCACGCTTTTCGGCGCGCGCTCTACCAACTGAGCTACCCGACCGGGTAATCAGGTTCGAGCCGCCTTGGGCATGCTTGAACCTGGTGGCGGACCTGACGGGATTTGAACCCGCGACCTCCGCCTTGACAGGGCGGCGTGCACTCCGAGCTGCACCACAGGTCCGTGGCGGCGATAGCCGTCGTGCTCTCCGGTCGGGGTGTTCCTCCCGTTGAGCAGCCCTTGAGTGTAGCCCGTCGAGGGTCGGGCCGGCCCGAGCGCCTGGAGCGCTACGGCGTGGCTGCGCGCAGGGCCCGACCCCCGGCCTCGAACGCGCCGTACTTGGCGCTGTCCAGAGCCTCGGCCATGGCGGCCGCCGCGTCCGGTGCCCCGGCGACCCCGATGCCCTCGCAGTACATGGCCCTGACCGCCTTGGGCTCGAACCATCCCATGGCGGACGTCACGACCTCCGGTCCGACGTCACCGAGCATGCCCCTCGTCCGGCGAAGTAGAACGCGAAGGGGTTCGACCACCCCCACTCCGCCTCTCACCCGGACACATCGGGACTCAAGTAGATCGCGGTGCCGATGTCGTGGATCGGCACCGAGGTCGCCCGCACCACCTCGAGCGCGGCTTGGTCCGTGGCATTCACCGCCCTCTTCCCGTCAGTTCTTTTCGCGGTCCGACGTCGTCGTCGTGACGCGGAGAACTTGTCGCACCCCCGGGATGCTGCCGACGGTCGACAGCACGAGCTGGATCAGTTCGGCCACCAATGTGGAGAGCTCGTCGAGGGAAGGATCGCCCAGTGGCGGGGCGGACTCTTCAGGGGCGGCCACGACCTCCATGGTCACCCCGCCGAGGCGCTCGGCAAGGCTGCGGAGCGCGGAGCTGGAATAGGAAAGACCCGGCAGGGAGCTGTCGAACGTGCCGACGGCTTGCTGGAGGCCCACGATGGCCTGCGTGATGCCGGTGGTCGCGACGTCCACTCCGGTGCCGGCGAGGTTCATGCCGCCCTGGAGCGGTTCCAGCAGGGTCAGCAGGCGGTCGATCCGCTCGGCGAGAGCGTTGAGCGCATCGAGGGTGTCGACCGCTGCGCTCGGGAAGCGGATCACCGCCCCGGGGAAGCGGCGGATCGACTCGAGCAACGACGGAGACTCCATCTCGCGATCATGGGCCGGTTGGAGCCGGGTGTCCAGTTCTGCCACGTGGCCCGCTGCGGTTCAGAGGAGCTGGTTCTCGATGGAGGAGCGCAGCTCGTCGAGCACACGCTGGCGGGCCCGGAGCTTGGTGGCGGCGTGAGCCCGCCGGTCGAGCGTGGTCAGGTCCTGCGCGGCCGCCAGTGCGACCGAGTCGATCTCGTGGGGTGGTACGACGGCGTCGAGCAGCCCGGCCTCACGGGCGGCTTGCGGGTCGAACATCGTACCCGTCACGGCGGCGTGGTCGAAGTGCGCCGGGGTGAGGCGGTGCCGGGCGAGCACCAGGGCGAACCACGGCAACGTGAGCCCGATCCTGACCTCGTTGAGCCCGAGTTTGAAGGGGCCGTCCGCTCCAACCCGCGTGTCGGCTGCCATGAGGAGAAAGGCGCCAGCCGGGAAGGCGTGACCTGTGCAGGCGACCGCCACCGGCGCGGGAAACGAGAGGATCCGCTCCGCGAGGGTGGCTCCGAGCCTGAGCAAGGTCACGACGCCCTCCGGCGGGCCACCAAGCACCTGAAGGTCGAACCCGGCTGAGAAATAGCCTGGCCGTCCGGTCAGCAGGACCACGGTCTCGTCGCGTTCCGCCTCGTCGAAGGCCCGGTGCAGGGCGCGCAGCATCGGGATGGAGAACACGTTGACCTTGCCGTCGTCCATCGAGATGGTGCTGACGCCGTCGGTCCGGTGGTACGTGACGAGCTCTGCCATGGCGCCTCCCAGCGAAATCGGCGATATATTCTGAAACAGTGTTTCGAAACAATGTTTCTAAATCTGGGGCGCACCGTCAAGTGCGGGACCACGTGAGGGCCAACTGATGCCCCGGACGAAGGAGCGCACCCCCGAGCTGCGGGACCGCGTCCTGGCGGTCGCCATGGACCTGCTGGCCCAGCAGGGTGCGAGAGGACTGACGGCCAGGGCGCTGGCGAGCAAGGCTGGGACCTCCGCGCCTGCGGTCTACGAGCTCTTCGGGGACAAGTCCGGCGTCGTGCGGGAGCTCTACTTCGAGGGCTTCCGCCGCCTCGGGGGGCAGCTGGCGGCGTTGCCCGAGACAGCGAATCCGCTGGCGGACCTGTGGGAGCTCGCCACGGCCTACCGCCGCTTTGTTCGCACCAACCGCGAGCTGGCCGAAGTCATGTTCTCCCGGCCCTTCACCGATTTCTCACCGGGTCCGGACGATCTGGCGGCCACGGCGTCGGTCCGTACCCTCATCGTGGGTCGGATTCGGCGCTGCATCGAGGCCGGCCGACTACGCGGGGACGAGACCGACGTCGCGCACGTGTTCGTTGCGCTGCTCCAGGGCATGGCGTTCGCCGAGGCGGCTGAGCGGTTGGGGACCTCGACCGAGTCAGTGGAGCGACGCTGGCGGCTGGCCGTCGGCACGCTGTTGAACGGCTTCGGCGCCCAGCGGGGATAGCGCAGGATCCGTCCCACCGTCGTCCCGTGCGCCGCATCGCAGAGGCCGCCCGACCGAGGTCACGCCGGGCAGTGGCGAGAGTGGCCGCGTCTTTCGACGGCTCAAGAGGCGATCGCCCCGGCGGTCTCCTCGGGGACGGCGGGGCCCGCGAACTCCATCACGGAGTCGTCGATCTCACTTATCTTCAGGGCGCGGTAGTCGCGCAGGTAGCTCTGATGGACCCGCCAGGGGTCGCTCGACCCCTGCTTGGGGAGGAGATGGACCGAGCGCTGGATGTAGCCCGACGTGAGCCCGAGGATCGGCTCGGAACCGACCACCGCCCCGCTGTTGCGGGGCACGCACCGGGTCAGTCCGTGCTCGTGCATGTGGTTCAGGAGGCGGCAGACGTAGTCGCACGTGAGGTCGCATTTGAGCGTCCAGGACGCGTTCGTGTAGCCGATGGCGATCGCCATGTTCGGGACGCCCTCGAGCATCATCCCCTTGTAGGTGAGCCGGGTCGCCGGGTCGATCGCCGCCTCGTCCACGCTGAGCGCAATACCCCCGAGGAAGAGCAGTTCGAGCCCGGTGGCGGTCACGACGATGTCGGCATCGAGCTCGCGCCCCGACGTGAGCAGCAGGCCCCGCTCGGTGAAACGCTCGATGTGGTCGGTGACCACCGACGACGTCCCGGCGCGGATGGATTTGAAGAGGTCGCCGTCGGGCGTGGCACAGAACCGCTGGTCCCACGGGTCGTACTGCGGCGTGAAGTGCGTGGCGATGTCGTAGCCGGGTGGCAGCTGCCGCGCCAGACCCTTGAGCAGCATGCGTCGGACCATCTTCGGATACCGGCGGCTCACCTGGTAGAAGGCCTGGGTCACGAGGGCGTGGAACCATTTCGCAGCCGTGCCCGCCTGGCGCGGCGGCAGGAGCCTGCGCAGCATCGCCACCACCGGGCTTCTCACGGGTAGCGAGGCCATGTAGGTCGGCGAACGCTGCAGCATGGTGACGTGGGCGGCGGACTGGGCCAGCGCCGGGACGAGGGTGACGGCGGTCGCCCCGCTGCCGATGACCAGGATCCTCTTCCCGGCGAAATCGAGGCTCTCGGGCCAGGACTGCGGGTGGACCAACGTCCCGGCGTAGTCCCCGATGCCCTCGAAGTGGGGCAGATAGCCGTGGTCGTACCGGTAGTACCCGCTACAAGCGAAGATGAAGCCGGCCGTGAGATGGAGGATCTCGTTCGTGTCGGTCCGCATCGCCTTGATGTGCCAGCGCGATTCGGGCGTCGACCAGTCTGCCGCGATGACCCTGTGGTTGAAGCGGACGTGGGTGTCGACGCCGGACTCGGCGGCGGTGTCCTTGATGTACTGGAGGATGGAGTCGCCGTCCGCAATCGACCTCTCGCCCCCCCAGGGCCGGAACGAGTAGCCCAGCGTGTGCATGTCCGAGTCGGAGCGAATGCCCGGGTAGCGGAAGAGATCCCACGTCCCTCCGATGGTGTCGCGAGCTTCGAAGATGACGTAGGTGGCCCAGGGACACTCCGTCTGGAGATAGTGGCCGGCACCGACTCCTGACAGCCCGGCACCGACGATCAGGACGTCGAAGTGCGTCGTCTCCGTCTCGACGAGGTCCGCCATCAAGCAGCTCCGATCAGCGTCTCGCTCAGTGTGCCGTGCCGGGCCGTCCGTGGGTGCGGCGGGCCAGGCTTGCACCAATTCGTTCGTGTCGCCCGGTCGGCGCGCGGAGGCGGCGATGCGCCCCCGATTGCAATGGGGGGTAGCGGAGCCGGGGCGCCGTCCCGGGCAGGGTCGAACGGAGTCTGACGTTTCGTGACCCTGACGTTAACGTTAAACTTTTGTCGGTGCGCACCGCGACCCTGAGCAACGGAAACGGCCGGGCCCAGACCGAGGACGACTCCCGTTACCGCTGGATCGCGCTCTCGACGGTGACGCTGGGCACCCTGATGGTCTTCATCAACCAGTCGATCGTGCTCATCTCTTTGCCGGACATCTTCCGCGGGATCGATCTCAACCCCCTCACCCCCGGCAACACCGGCTACATGCTCTGGATGCTCATGGGCTTCATGGTTGTGCTGGCGGTCCTCGTCGTGACCCTTGGCCGTGTGGGGGACATGTTCGGCCGGGTGAAGATCTTCAACCTCGGCTTCGCCGTGTTCACCGCTTTCTCGGTCTTGTTGGCGGCCACCTGGCTCACCGGCACCGCAGGTGCCATCTGGCTCATCACCATGCGGATCGGCCAGGGGGTAGGTGGCGCCATGCTCTTCGCCAACTCCTCGGCCATCATCACCGACGCCTTTCCCGCCCACCAGCGCGGCCTCGGTCTGGGCATCAACAACGTGGCCGCCATCTCCGGCTCCTTCATCGGGCTGGTGCTCGGAGGCCTGCTGGCTCCGGTCGAATGGCACCTCGTCTTCTTGATCTCCGTCCCCTTCGGTGTGCTCGGGACAGCCTGGGCGTACGTCAAGCTCGAGGATCGGGGGGTCCGCACACCGGCGAAGATCGACTGGCTGGGCAACATAACCTTCGCCGTCGGCCTGATCCTGATCCTGGTGGGGATCACCTATGGCCTCCTTCCCTACGGAGGGCACACGATGGGGTGGACCAGCCCCGTGGTGATGGCGGAGATCTTCGGGGGCATGGCGATCCTGGTGCTCTTTGGGGTCATCGAGACCAAGGTGCCCCAACCGATGTTCCACCTGTCGCTGTTCCGCATTCGCGCCTTCACGGCGGGCAACGTGGCCAGCTTCCTGGCGTCGCTGAGTCGGGGCGGTCTCATGTTCATGCTGATCATCTGGCTGCAGGGGATCTGGCTTCCCCTGCACGGCTACAGTTTCGAGCAGACGCCGCTCTGGGCGGGCATCTACATGATCCCCCTGACCGTCGGGTTCCTGACGGCGGGGCCGCTCAGCGGCGTCCTCGCCGACCGCTACGGCGCCCGCCCGTTCGCCACCGGTGGCCTGGTCCTCGTGGCGTTGACGTTCATCGCGCTCGTTCAGCTGCCGGTGAACTTCTCGTACGGCGGGTTTGCGGCGCTCATCTTCTTGAACTCGGTCGGGATGGGCATGTTCATCGCGCCGAACCAGACCGGCATCATGAACAGCCTGCCGGCCAACCAGCGTGGCGCCGGTGCCGGCATGGCGGGCACCTTCAACTCCTCGGCGCAGGTCCTGTCCATCGGCATCTTCTTCACGCTCATGATCCTGGGCCTGGCGTCCACGCTGCCCGGCGCGCTGTACCACGGGCTCACCGCCCAGGGTGTCAGCCCCGGGGTGGCCGCACGGATCTCGCACCTGCCACCGGTCGGAAGCCTCTTCGCCGCGTTCTTGGGTTACAACCCGATGCAGGTCCTCTTGGGCCACGCGGAGCTGGCGCATCTGCCCCAGGCGACCGCGAACTACTTGACCAGCAGGCAATTCTTCCCCCACCTCATCTCCTCGGCCTTCTCCCGGGGCCTGACCGAGGCATTCACCTTCGCGGCCGCCGTGTGCCTGCTCGGTGCCGTGGCGTCGCTCCTGCGTGGCGGCAAGTACCACCACGAGGACGGGGTCGTTTTGACCTTCGACCGACGTTCCGACTGGGTGCCGGCTCAGGAGGCGGTGGCCGAGACAGAGCCGTTGCTGGTGGACTGACATGGTCGTGTCGACGCAACGCAAGCAAGGCTCGATTGGCGGGGAGACGACCGAGGCAGGCATTCGCATCAGCGACGCAGCGACCCGGGCCGGGGTGTCGGCCCGCACCCTGCGGTACTACGAGGAGCTGGGCTTGCTCACGCCATCGCTGTACACGGCGGGAGGAGAACGCCGCTACACGCCCGAGGACTTGGACCATCTGCAGCGCATCCTGGAGCTGCGCGAGGTCCTCGGCATGAATCTCGACGAGATTCGCGAGTTCCTCGCGCTCGAGACGCGGCTGGACGAGCTGCGCGCCTCCTACCGCGCCACCAAGGGTGGGACCACCAAGAAGGCGCAGGAAGCCCAGAAGGTCACCCTCGAAGAGGCACTGGTGCTCAACGAGTCCCTGGCGCACCAGATCAGCGCCAAGCTCGCCCGGATGGACGGCTTCCGGACCAAGCTCCTGAGCGACGCCCAGCGTTGCCGTGAGCTCCTGGGCGAGCTGGAGTAACGACTTCGGCGCTGGCGGGCTTCAACCGGCGAGGGCGTCGGCCGGCAGTGCCGAGGCGAACCCGCGCGAAACCACGAGGAGCCCGACAACCGGTTTCGCCTGCTGTCTACGCTTGCGGGCGTGGTCGACGACGAAGTCTCCGAGCGGTTCTGGTCGGCGGCAACGTGGTGATCGCGGAGAACGGGCGGTGCGGGCCTTTGGCCCGGGTCGACCCCGAACGCCAGCTGACCAAGCGGGTCGGCCTCGGCACCAGCTCCGCTCGTTCGTTGCCGGTGAAGCACTGACTCCGGACCTCGACATGACGCATAGGGGCTCATGACCGACGCCGCCGCTCCGCCGGTGCCGGCGGACCCTTCCACGCGCACGCGCGTCACCCGATGGCTGCTCTCGAAGGATCCCGAGCTCCTCGTGGTCAAGCGCTCGGTTCGGGCGGCGGTCGTGATGCCGTCGGTCTTCGCCCTCGCCCACGGGTTGTTCTCGGATCCCCAGGTCGGGCTATTCGGAGCCTTCGGTTCCTTCGCGGTCCTGCTCCTGGTGGAGTTCACCGGGCGCATCAAGACGCGCCTGGTCTCCTACATGGGCCTCTACGTCGTGGGCAGCCTTTTCATCGTGGTCGGGACGGTGGTCTCGAGCCACAAGGCGGTTGCGGTCGTGGCCATGGGCCTGGTGGGCTTTGGCGTCCTCTTCGCGGGCATCGTCGTCCCCCAGGCGGCGACGGCCTCGACCGCTGCGTTGTTGACGTTCGTCCTCCCGGTGTCCGTCGCCGCACCGGCTTCGGCGGTCGGTCCCCGCATCGTGGGGTGGACGCTGGCCGCCGCCTTCGGCATCACCGCTTGCCTCGTGGTCTGGCCCGCCCCGTGGCACGACAACCTGCGTCGCCGTCTCGCAGCGGCGATCGCGGCCGTCGCCCGCCTGGCTGACACACGGGCGCGGGGCACATCCGATCCCGAGGCGCACGAGGCCGTGACGACCGCGTTGGCGCGCTTGCGCAACCAGTTTTCCGGAACGCCGTACCCGCCGGGGGGAGCCGCGTCGGGCGCAGTGGCGCTCTCCAAGCTCGTGGGCCGCGTCGAGTGGGTTGCCGGCAACACCGCGATGGTGGGTGACGAGCATTGGTCGACGGGGCCGCCCCCAGCGCGGGCGGTCACCGAAGAGGTCGCGGACACACTCCGCCAGACGGCAAACCTGATCTGCGACGGCGATGGCCACCCCATCGAGGATCCCGAGCGCATCCGGGCGGTGCAGGACTCGACGCGTCGGCTCGACGCGCTGATCGGTGCCACGCTCAGGGCCGACGTGTCGTCGCTGACCTCGGCAACGTCGGACCCCGAAGGACCAGCACCCGGTGCCCCCGACGGAGAGCCGGACGAGGACGAGCGCCTGGCCGGCGAACTCGACCCGGGGTTCCATGCTCGCGCCCTCGGCATCGCCACCGAGATGGTCGCCGACGCCGCGCTCGAGGCGGCCGGTGCGGATCCCGTGGTCGACCGGCGGACGGCGATGACCGACGAGTCCGCCTCGCGCGCCTACGCGCATCGGCTCCTCCCCCATCTCTCGTTCCGCTCGGTGTGGTTCCGCAATGCGCTGCGAGGAGCAACAGGGTTGGCCCTTGCCGTGCTGGTGATCGAGGTCACCGACGTCCAACACGGCTTCTGGGTGGTTCTGGGCACCTTGTCGGTGCTGCGGTCCAATGCGCTGGGCACCGGCGCCACCGCCCTCCGCGCCGTCGGCGGGACGGCGGTGGGCTTCCTTGTCGGCTCGCTCATCATGGTCGGCATGGCGGACCATGCGGGCCTGCTGTGGGTGGTTCTCCCGTTCGCGGTGCTCGTCTCGGGCATCGCACCGTCGATGATCTCCTTCGCGGCCGGTCAGGCCGCCTTCACCACGATGGTCGTCATCTTGTTCAACATCATCGAGCCCACCGGCTGGAAGGTTGGACTGACCCGTGTTGAGGACGTCGCCCTTGGCTGCGGCGTGAGCATCGTGGTCGGATTGCTGTTCTGGCCCCGTGGCGCGACAAGGGCGCTGGGGCGCGCCCTGTCCGTCGCGTTCGTCGCCAGTTCGGGATATCTGGCGGACGCGGTGGACCGGATGACCATGACCAGCCGGCATGTCGATACCCAGTCGGGCGAGCGGGCATCGCAGCGCGCCTACCTCCTGCTCGACGACGCCTTCCGCCAGTACTTTGCCGAACGTGGGGCCAAGGTTGTCTCGGTGGAGACCATTGCCCGGCTCTTCACGGGATCGAATCGCCTCAGACTGGCGGCCTACACCCTGGCCACGCTTCCAGTCCGTCCACCGGCAACCGGACAGTCCGAGGTCGAGTCCGTCGCCATCGCCGAGGCGGTGTTGCGGGACTCGTATGCCTCCGCCCACCGCTGGTACCAGGACTTCGCGGACCTGCTGGCGGAGCGACGCGCATCGCTGGAGCTTCCTCTTCCGCACGACGAGGTCCTCTATCGTGTTCTGCGCAACGCATTCGACGACGTCCGGAGCCAGCAACGCGGCGACCGGGTACAGACCACGCTGCAGATGCTGTGGGCGGACGAGCTGCTCGAGAACCAGAGACAGATGCAGACCAATCTGCTGGCCTCCGCCAACCTCTTCATCAGAGGGAAGCGCCGCGGCATGTTGATTTGACTCAACTTGCCTGCGGTGGGTCATGGTTACAGTGAGGCGGCTCAGCGCGGAGCGCGTGTGCACAGGTCAGAGAGGTCCGATTCGATGCGTGGCAGAGGCTTCCGGGGTGGTCGGCTCGAACTGGTGCACGATCGGAAGACCATCGCCGCGGTCGCAGCCCTCACGCTGTGCCCCACTCTCCTGCTTGGGGCCGGTGTCGTCGGGGCAGCCACGAGGACCACCACGACGTCGCAGCCCGTGACCACGAGCACGGCGGCGACGTCGCCGCAACACGTCGTCAATCAGCCGAACCTGAACGCCCTGACCCCCCACATCGAGGCCCTGAGCGGGGCTGGGGTTCGGTACCAGTTCAGCCCCGGCGCGTCTCTCGGGGGGATCGGACACGGGGGTGCCGAGCTTCCTGCACTCACCCGGTGGTCCGTACCTCTACGACGCCAACGGGCGAGTGGTGATCCTCCACGGCACGAACGTCGTCTACAAGCATGCGCCGTACGTCGCCTATCCCGATGCTGGCAAGCCGTGGGACTTCAGTGCCTCGGACGCGGCGAGGATGCGCAGCCTCGGTTTCAACGTTGTGCGTCTCGGCATCGAATGGCAAGCCCTGGAACCGGGGACCGGTGGTCCCAACCAGCCCCAGGTCTGTGCGCCCGGTCCTCCCGGGAATCCCCACGAGTTCGACCGCGCCGTGGCCGAGCGCTACCTGGCCCATGTGGCCGCGACAGTCAACCTGCTCGGCCGCTACGGGATCTACACCCTGCTCGACATGCACCAAGACGTCTACAACAAGAGCTTCCGCGGCGAAGGGGCCCCCAACTGGGCAGTGTGCACGAACAACGTCCCCATCGTGCCGAGCGGGGGCCGGTGGTCCAACAACTACGCGAATCCGGAGCTGCAGACGGCGATCCAACACTTCTGGGCCAACGACGTCGTGGGCGATCTCCAGGGCAACTTCGATCTCGTGTGGGCGACCGTGGCGGACTACTTCAAGAACGATCCCTGGGTCGTGGGCTACGACCCATTCAACGAGCCGTTCTCCACGGAAACACAGGTCGCGTCCGAATCGACGTTCACCGGTCAGCTGGAGTGCTTCTACACCGGCAAGGACCACACCGGCTACCTGGCCAACGGCGCCACTCCGCTGGTGTGCCCAGCGGATGTGCCCAGCGACGGCGTCATCCCGGCGATCCAGGCCGTCGACCACAACCACCTGATCTTCGTTGAGCCGGACATCTACTGGGTGACCGGCGGGAACATCCCGTCCCAACTTGGCCCGATGCCCTTCCAGCGGCTGGTCTTCAATTTCCACGTCTATTGCGGCGACCGCAGCCCGCTCACCGGCAATCCGACCAATCTCTTGGGGTGCCTCCAGTCCGAGGAGACGTCGGCGGCCGAACAAGACATCACGCGCCTGTCCATGAGTTCCGCGTACCAGTCGAGCGGACCGGCCATCTTCATGAGCGAGTTCGGCGCGACGACGGACACGTCGCTCGTCGGGTTCGATGCCGAATGGGCGGGTCTGGACCAGCTGGGATGGGCCTACTGGGCCTGGAAGTACTACGACGACCCCACCGGTTCGTCGGCGGAGGGTCTCGTCCAACCCGACGGGAACTACACCCCTATCGTGACGGTCCTGGCGCGGACGTACCCACAGGAAGTGGCAGGCGACCCCAACTCGATCTTGTTCAACCCCTTCACGGGCGCCTTCAATATGGTCTATGCGCCGACACTCTCCGCACACGGCGCGACGAGCATCGTGATCCCAGCGTCGCAGCACTATCCCGGCGGGTGGTGTGCGGCGGTCAAGGGTGGACGCATCACCTCCCAACCCGGGGCGACGCATCTCACCATCCAGACGACCGGTCAACCGGAGCAGGTCTACGTCTCGGTGACGGCAGGAGGCTGCCCCTCGGGCTGAGCCCGCGGAGGCAGCGAGGCGCACCCCCAACCGGATTCGAACCGGTGCTGCCGCCGTGAAAGGGCGGTGTCCTGGGCCGCTAGACGATGGGGGCGGGGCCGTACCCGCGGCACGGCGCCCCGAGCCTAATGGGCGCCGATGGGGACGCCCGTCGCCGAGGCGTCGCGGACGAGCGGGGCGGCCAGCGCCTCGGGCGCGTGATACGTGCAGGCGAGAAAGGTCTGCACGGCACCGATCACGAGCGCGGTGGCACCGAGGATGTGGACCTCGACGAGCAGTGCGGGGAGGTGGGTGAAGTACTGCGCGTAGCCGACGGCGGCCTGCGCGACCATCACCGTCATGAGGATGCGCGCCGAGCGGCGCACCCGCTCGGGCACGTCGCCCATGTGCAGCGCCACGACCAGGCCGATGGTCACGCCGATGAGCAGCAGGGCGAGGCTCGAGTGGAGTTCGGCCATGTCACGCAGCGCGATCGGGATCCGCTTGGCCACCTGCTGGCCCGTGCTGTCGCCGGCGTGGGGGCCGGCCCCGGTGGTAGCGGTACCGGCCCCGATCACGAGTGCGAGCAGCACGAGAAGGCCGTAGTAGAGCCGGATCAGCGGCCTCGGCACGAGTAGAGAGGCCGATCCCGGGGTGTACTCGCGGCTCGAGCGGTGCACCAGCACCACGGCGTCGACCAGCAGGAGCATGGTGGCGTAGAAGTGCACCATGACGAGGTAGGGATTGAGTTTGGTGTAGACGACGATCCCGCCGAGGACGGCCTGGGCCAGGACACCGGCCACCAGCGCCCCGCTCAGCCAGACGAGGTCGCGCCGCCGGGGGGAGCGGAAGATCGAGCCGAGGAAGGCGGCCGCCACGGCGACGGTCAGGACCACGGTCACCAGGCGGTTCCCGAATTCGACCAGGCCGTGGAACTGCAGGGCCGGTGTCAGGTGGCCGACCGAGCACTCCGGCCAGTCGCTGCAACCCAGCCCCGAACCGGTCAGGCGCACCGCCGCCCCCGTGACGACGATGAGGGCGGTCAGGACCAGGGCCAGGACATCGAGCCGGTGGCTCAAGGAGGGCGAGACGGTGGGGGTGCGGCGCCGCGACACTCGGCCCAAGCGTACTGGGGCCCGTCGCCTGGTCCCGGGCGTGCCCTGGCCGTAGGCTCTGGGCGCATGTCCATCGAGGCACCAGCCCTCTCCGGCCGGCGAGCGGGGTCGTCGTGGCAGACAGTGGGGTCCTACGTCGCCCTGACCAAGCCGCGGATCATCGAGCTCCTGCTGGTCACGACGCTTCCCACGATGGTGGTGGCGCAGCGCGGCTTGCCCCCGGTCTGGCTGATGGTCGCCACGCTCGCCGGGGGCGCCCTGGCCGCCGGCGGGGCCAACGCCATCAACATGGTGGCCGACCGCGACATCGACCGCCTCATGAAGAGGACCAAGAACCGCCCGTTGGTGACGGGCGCCATGACACCCAGGGCGGCGCTGGTCTTCGCTCTCTCCCTCGAGGTGGCGGCGTTCGTGGAGCTGTGGCTGGCGGTCAACCTCTTGTCCGCCGTCCTGGCGATCTCGGCCACGCTCTTCTACGTCTTCGTCTACACGTTGTGGCTCAAGCGCCGTTCGGCGCAGAACATCGTGATCGGTGGCGCGGCGGGTGCGGTGCCGGTGCTGGTCGGGTGGGCTGCCGTCACCGACTCCCTGGCGTGGACGCCGGTGGTGATGTTCGCCATCATCTTCATCTGGACTCCGCCCCACTTCTGGTCGCTGGCGGTGCGTTACAAGGAGGACTACGAAGCGGCCGACGTGCCGATGTTGCCGGTTGTGGCCTCCATGAAGCGCACCACGACCGAGATCGTCTATTACACGGTGGCTCTGGTGGCGGTGACCTTCCTGTTGGGGCCGGTGGCCCACCTGGGCTGGATCTACATGATCACCGCCGCCGTGCTCGGCGCGGGATTCTTGTACCTGGCGACCCGCCTGTGGGGGCTCGCCCAGAACGGGCAGGTCACGGGCCGCGACGCGATGAAGGTGTTCGGGTACTCCATCACCTACCTGACGGTGCTCTTCGTGGCGATGGCGGGCGACGTACTGATCAGGGCGTACGTTCACTAGCCTCCCCGCGCGATGACGGACGCCGCACCACCCGATCCGTCGGCCCCGCCTGCGCCGGGTTCCGTTCCGGAAGCCGATCCGGCTCCGCGCAAGCCTCGCAAGATCTTCCTCGTCGTCGGCATCGTCGCCGCCGTCGTGCTGGGCGTCGGGCTGTTCACCAGCGTCGGTACCGGCCGTGGTTCGGGGTCATCGGGCGGTGGCTCGGGGGGACAGCCACAGCCGGGTGACATGGTGCCGTCGTTCAGCGCTCCCAACATCGGCCCGGTGGGGCCGAGGCAGGTTGCCGTGCCCGGCCACGGAGACGGAAACGGGACGCCCACTGTTCTTCTGTTCTTCGGCAATTGGTGCGCCAGTTGCCACGAGGAGCTCCCTCCGCTGGCGGCGGCGGTCCATCGACAGGACGAGGCGGGCGGCGCACTGTCGAAGATCCGCGTCATCGGCGTCGACAGCGAGGACACCGTGCCGAGCGCCAAGTCCTTCATCAAGAGCTCGGGAGTGACCTTCCCGGTGGCGTACGACCCCAATGTCACGATCACTGAGGGAACTTTCGACTTCCACGGTGATCCCTACACCGTGTTTGTGAAGGGCAATGGGACCATCGATCAGGTCGTGGCGGGCGCCGTGTTGACCCCTTCCTCGTTCACCCTCGACGAGCAGGCCCTCATTCCCAGCGGAACGTGAGCGCAGCCGCCAGCGGCGCGGCGACGGCCCAGACCGCTAAGACCCCCCACGATTCGGCGGGCACCGGGCGACCAGTCCCCAAGGTGGCGTGCAGTGCCGTCGAGAGCGCTGCGGCAGGCAACAGCTTGGCGAAGGTGGCAAGGCCGCTCGGCAGCTTGGAGAGCGGGACGATCATGCCGCCGAGCAGCAGCAAGATGAGGTAGAGGCCGTTGGCCGCGGCCAGGTTGACCTCCGCCCGTAGCGTCCCGGCCATCAGCAGGCCGATGCCGGCAAAGGCGGCGGAGCCGAGCAGGATGGCGCCGAGCGCGCCGGGCACTGCGGCGGCGGCGTCGCCGCCCGGGTTCCAGCCGAGGGCGAGCCCGACCGGGAGCAGCACCGCCGCCTGCAGCAGCTCGACGGCCACGATGGTGACGATCTTGGCGCCGAGAAGACGGGGGCGCCCGAGCGGAGTCGACCCGAGGCGCTTCAGGACGCCGTAGCCCCGCTCGAAGCCGGTCGCGATGCCGAGGGAGACCATGGCGGTCGACATGACGGCCAGGGACAAGACGCCGGGCACGAAGAAGTCGACTGGCGTCGGCGCGGGGGTCGACACGACGGACACCTTGGAGAAGAAGAGGAGGAAGACGACGGGAATGCCGATGGTCAGCAGCAGGGTCTCGCCCCGGCGCAGGGTCATGTAGATCTCTGCGCCGGTCTGGGCGGTGAGCGGGCGGAGGGCGTCCGCGGTCTGGCTCACCGGGACCCCCCTTGTCGCGGCTGTCCGCTCCGTCCCCGCTGCCCACGCGGTCCCCGCCGCACCGGCGGCGCTGCCGGCTCTTCGCCCGGCGGCGCCGCCGCCCCGACCGCCTCGAGGTACACGTCCTCCAGCGTCTTGCCCGTGACGAGGTCGGTGAGGGTGGCGCCGTGCTCGGCCAAGAAGGTGGCGACCGCCGCGGTGACGGCAGGGGCGGGGAGGTCCACAGCCTGGACCCGGTAGCGACCGGGGGTGGTCTCGGTGACGACGGTCCGGGGGCCCACCGCCACGGCCAGTGCGCCGGTGTCCAAGGCCGGGGGGCCCCCGAAGGTGACGACCGGTGGGGCGACGGCGGTGCCGGTGCCCGTGCCTGTGGTCAGGTCGTGCGGTGTGCCCTCGAGCGCGATGCGGCCGAGGGACAGGATGACGATGCGATCGGCCATCTTCTCCGCCTCGGCGATCTCATGGGTGGTGAGGACGACGCACACTCCCCTTTCCTTGAGCCCGGCTATGACGCCGCGGACGGCGATCCGGCCCTCGGGATCGACGCCCGCGGTCGGCTCGTCCAGGAAGGCCACCTCGGGTCGGCCCACCAGCGCCAGCGCGAGGGAGAGGCGCTGTTGCTCGCCGCCCGAGAGGTGGCGCCAGGAGGTGGCCGCGACGGCGCGCAGGCCGACGAGGTCGAGCAACTCGTCCGTGGGGAGGGGATCCGGGTAGAAGCGGGCGAAGAGGTCGAGGACCCGGCGCGGCCCCAGCATCGGGTACACACCACCGCGCTGGAGCATGACGCCGATGCGGCCGGTGAGCGCGGCATGGTCGGCAATGGGATCGAGTCCGAGGACCCGCACGTCGCCCGCGACGGGCCGCCGGTAGCCCTCGAGCGTCTCGACCGTCGATGTCTTGCCCGCCCCGTTGGGCCCCAGTACGACGAGCACTTCTCCGGCCTCAGCGGACAGGTGCACGCCGTCGACAGCGGGACGAGTGCCGGGCGGGCCGTAGCGCACGGTGAGGCCGGAGACCTGGACGGCTGGCACGGCGTCGCAGGCTACTTTGAGCAGGAATGATCGATATCCGGACCCTGCGTGACGACCCCGACCCGGTGAAGGCGGCGTTGGCCCGGCGTGGGGTCGACGCGGCCGAGGTCGATGCGGTCATCGATGCCGACAAGGCGCACCGAGCCGAGGTGGCGAGGGCGGAGGCGATGCGGGCCGAGGTGAAGGAGCTCTCCCGCCAGGTGGGGCAAGCGAAGAAGGACGGCGACGACACCCGGGCCGCCGAGCTCAGCGCGCACAGCCGCACCCTCGGGGAGGAGGAGCGAGCTGCGGCCGCAGAGGTCGACGCGCTGTGGGACGTGGTACGCACCGGGTTGCTCTACCTACCCAACATCCCGGCCGAGGACGCGCCGGATGGCGATGGCGAGGCGGACAACGTGGAGCTTCGGCGCTGGTGGCCGGGGCAGGAGGTGGGGCGGCCGGAGCCGGGACGACTCGACTACCAGCAGGTGCCCCACTGGGAGATCGGCGAGGCGCTGCAGCTCCTCGACATGGAGCGCGGGGCACGGCTGGCCGGCTCCATGTTCCCGCTGTACCGCGGGCCCGGGGCGCGCCTGCTGCGCGCGCTCACCGCCTTCGCCATCGACCGGCACTCCCCGGACTACGAGGAGATCCGCCCGCCGACCGTGGTGCTCACCGACACCATGACTTCGACCGGTCACCTGCCGAAATTCGCCGACGACGCCTACCACATCGAGCGCGACGACCTGTGGCTGATCCCGACGGCGGAGGTGCCGCTGACCTCCATGCACCGTGGGGAGATTCTCGAGGAATCACAGCTTCCGCTCCGCTTCACGGCGTCGACGGCGTGCTATCGCCGCGAGGCGGGCTCGGCGGGGCGCGACACGCGTGGGCTGCTTCGGGTGCACGAGTTCGACAAGGTGGAGCTGTTCGCCTACGCCACGCCCGAGGGTGCGCTCGACGCGCAGGCGGACATCTTGCGGCGAGCGGAGTCGATGCTCCGGGAGCTCGAGTTGCCCTACCGAGTGCTCGACCTGTGTGCGGGGGACCTCGGCGGCTCGTCGGCGCGTACGTTCGACCTGGAGGCCTACGCGCCCGGAGTGGATCGCTGGCTCGAGGTCAGCTCGGTCAGCTGGTTCCGGGACTACCAGGCCCGCCGGGCCAACGTGCGCTACCGCCCCGCCGCAGGTGGTCCGCTCCAGCTCGTGCACACGGTGAACGGCTCGGCGCTGGCCTGGCCGCGAATCTGGGCCGCCCTGATGGAGAACGGGCGGCAGGAGGACGGGACGGTCATGTTGCCCGAGTGCCTGGCGCCGTACCTGGGCGGCGAGCTGTTGCTGAAGGCGCCATGACGATGGCCGCGGAGGGCACCCCGTGTGTGGTCGCCACCCTTCTGTCCCGGACCGAGGCAACGTGACGGAGCTGATCTTCCTCGGGACCGGCAACTTCATGGCCCCACCGGGCCGCTACTGGAACAGCTTCGTGATGGACGGCTCAGTGCTAGTCGAACCGTCGCCCACCGCGCTGCCGCACTTGCGCCGCTGCGGGTTCACGGCCGATGCGATCGAGGTGGTGGTGGTGTCGCACTTCCATGCCGACCACTGCTTCGGGTGGCCTTTCTTCCTCCAGGCGGCGGCCGAAAGCGGGGACGGCCGCGCCTTGTACGTGGTGGGACCGCCGGGGATCGAATCGCACCTCGAGAACATGAACGAGGCTGGCGCCGTGCGCTCCGTGACCGAGATGGCGCGGGCCAACCTGGACCTGCGTTTCGTCGAGGTCGACGAAGCCTGGCAGGAGGCGGGCCCATTGCGTTACCGGGCGGTGGAGGTCGTGCACGTGCCCTACCTTCGCTGCTTCGGCTTTCTGTTCGACCGGGCTGGGCAGACCATCGCCTATTCGGGCGATACGACCCCCTGTGACGGGCTGAACGAACTGGCCCGAACCGCCGATGTGCTGGTGGTGGAGTGCAACGGGCGCCATGCACCGCCCGGCACGCTGCCGAGCCACATGGACGAGGAGTCCATCGGCGCGCTGCGGTCCGCCCACCCGGAGGTCCAGCTGGTCCTCACTCACCTCGGCGAGCAGGTCGACACGGCGTCGCTCCCAGGCGTGACCATCCCCGAGGACTTCGAGCGGCTGACGGTCTGAGGCCACCCGGGGGAGGACTGTCGGGCGCTCGGGACGTGAAGTTTCGCCGTATGAGAAACCTTTTGTAAACCGATAGTTACGGAAAGGTAATGGCATTGAGGTTCTTCAAAGGGCCCGGTTTCGGAAGGTTCATCACGCCCTGAGAACCGGAATACAGCCGGCGGCGACGTCCACTGGACCATGGGACAGCGGCAGATCGACCAGACAGCTCAGCCGGTCGCAGCGGCGAAGCGATAGCCGACCCCGCGCACCGTCGTGATCAGCACCGGTGTCGAGGGGTCGGCCTCGATGCGCGAACGCAGACGCTTGATGTGCACATCAAGCGTCTTGGTGTCGCCGATGTAGTCGGTGCCCCACACGCGGTCGATGAGCACGTCTCGGGTCAGCACGCGGCCGGAGTTCTCGACCAGCAACCGCAGCAGCTCGAACTCCTTGCGGCGCAGGTGCACTTCCTCGTCGCGCACGAACACGCGCCGCTGGTCGAAGTCGACCTTGATCCCGTTGGACTCCCAGATGCCGTCACTGCCGAACTCGATCCCGGCCGCCACGTCGCTCGACTCGGTCCCGCCCGGGGTGCGACGCAGCACGGCCCGCATGCGGGCCACCAGCTCGCGGAGGCGGTAAGGCTTGGTGACGTAGTCATCGGCACCGACCTCGAGCGCAACCACGGTGTCGATCTCGGTGCCCTTCGCCGTCACCATGATGATGGGGACCTGTGAGCGCGTCCGGATGGTCCGGCACACATCGATGCCCGACAGCTTGGGCAGCATGAGGTCGAGCAAGAGGATGTCCGGCCCGGTCTCCTCGAAGAGCTGCAGAGCCTCGGCACCGTCGCGGCGCCACGGTGACCCGGAACCCCTCGTTGGACAGCCCGATCACCAACGCCTCGATGAAGGACTCCTCGTCCTCCGCCAGGAGAACCTTCACCGGACCCTCGCTCGCTGTGGCCCGACCGCCCTTCCGCCCGCCCGCCTTGCCGCTGCCGCCCTTGCTCACGCGACTCGCTCCGCCTGAATGGGCAGGACAAGGGTGAAGGTCGACCCCTCGCCCTCGCGTGATTCGACGTCCACCCAGCCCTGGTGGTTGTTGGCCACGTGACGCACGATGGAGAGGCCGAGTCCGGTGCCGCCGGTGTCGCGGCTCCGGCCGTGGTCGACCCGGTAGAAGCGCTCGAAGATGCGATCCAAGTCCCGGGCCGGGATCCCGATGCCGTGGTCCTGGACGGACAGCCGCACATTGTCACGCTCCTCGGTGCGCCAATTGGCGTGGGCCATCGGCGGCATTTCCGGACCGGTCCCGGCGGCGGCGTCACCCTCCAAGGTGGCAGGCGGAAGCGGTGCGGTGGTGCCGGTCGCCGCCATGCTCCCGGCGCCCGTCGTCTCGCCGGGTGGCGTGTACTGGTCGAGGATCTCCGGGGTGAAGACCGGCTCCACAGCACCCTCCTTCTCGGTCTTCGCTACCTCCTCGGCACCCGCAACCGCGGACCTGGAGTCTTGCCTGGGTTCGACCATCACCGAGGGCACCTCCCCGGTCGTCGGGGCATCCGCCGCTCCCTCCGCGTCGCCGCCCCGCGCGAACGCTCGCGCCGCGGGATGCTCCAGGTTGGGGTGGGTGCGCTGCACGGCACCATTCACCACAACCTTGGAGTTGTCGTAGGAATAGGTGATCGCGTTCTCCAAGAGGGCGTGCATGGCCGAGACGAGCTGACGCCGGTCCCCCAGCACGGCGACCGGGGGAGAAGGCTCGTGCAGAACGATCTCGATGCCGCGCTGGTCTGCGGTGGCCCGTACCCGCTCGATCGCATCGGCCATCACGAGGTTCACCAGCACCGGTTCGCGCGGGGGTGCCTCCTCGGACTCGATGCGCGACAGGTCGAGCAGGTCGTCGATGATGCGGCTCACGCGGAATGCCTCGTTGTGGATGCGGCCGGCCAGGCGTTGTGCCACCTGGGGGTCGGGCTCCGAGACCAGGGTCTCGGCCAGCAGGCCGAGCGCGCCCATGGGCGTCTTGAGCTCGTGGCTCACGTTGGCCACGAAGTCACGGCGGATCTCCTCGAGGCGCCGCCGCTCGGAGATGTCCTCGATGAGCGCGATGACCCCCAGGGGCCTGCGCCCGTCGTCGATCTGGCGCGGCGCGCACCTGCAGCGTGCGCCTCGGCGGTCCGTAGAGATCGAGGGTGCGTTCCGCCGATCCTTGGTGCCAGGCGTCCTCGAGGACCTCGGTCACCGCCTGGGCGGCGAGGGCATCGCCGTGGCGGCTGACCATCAGGCCATTGGCGCGCCCGTTGCGGTAGATCACGGTGCCGTTCTCGTCGCACAGGACCACCCCCTGGGTGAGGGTGTCGAGCGAGCGCCGCAGGCGGATGGCGTCGGAGCTGGACTCGGTCACCGCCTGGGCCGCTCCGCCCGTCACCTGCTCGAGGTAGGCCAGGGAGGTCTCGATGTTGTACTCGTCCTCGGGCGGCTCAAGCCCGAGCCGGGTTCCGAGCGCGGCCAGGCGCTGGGAGATCGCCCGGCGCCCCGAACGCCGTCCCAGCAGGGCGGCCACGAACCCGACCAGCACGCAGACGGCGACCGCAGCCGCGACGAAGACGATCTCCTGTGTCTGGCTCAGATTGATCTCCCCGGGCGCAATCAGCGGCACGCCCCCAATATGACAGGGCTGGGGTGCGCGGGGCGACCTCCCCCCGGAACTGCCACGTTGCGACCCGGGAGCAGCCCGCGTGGATCGGTCATCCGGCCGCCGCGTGCGAATTGGGCCCAATCGGCCGGCGCCGGAACCGTTCTCCGGGCGAACGGCGGCTCGGAGGTTCCGGCGCCGGCAGTCATCACGGAGGACCCCCCATGGTCGTATGGCACCTGGCCGATGTCTCGCTGAACCCGAGCGTGAACGCGTTGCCCGGTGGAGGGACGCTGCAGGACTTGACCAACGGCCTCGGCGCCTGGGCCCTCATCGCGGCGCTCGCCGGCCTGCTCATCGGCGCCGCAGCCTGGGCCCTGGGCGTGCACGCCCAGAATTTCCAGCAGTCGCTGGTCGGTCGGCGTGCCGTGCTGGTGTCGGGACTCGCCGCGCTGCTGATCGGCGCAGCGCCACCGATCATCAATTTCTTCTTCCACACCGGGACGAACCTGCACTGATCGCGGCGGCGCCGTCCCCGCCATGCTGGCCGCCGGCTGCACCGGGCTCGACGCCCTCAACCCGATCTGCCAGGTCGGGAGCATCGGCGGATCCATCGCGGCCTCAGGCTTCGAGTCCGTCCTCAACGGCATCAGCCAGTGGGAGTTTTACCTACATGGGGTGCTAGGATGGAGATATGGCGAGGACCAGGGAAAACATGCGGGCGGCGGTGTATTGCCGGATCAGTAGCGACCGAGAAGACCACCGGAAGGGTATCGCTGACCAAGAGAAGGACTGCCGAGAGCTATGTGAAGCCGAACGCTGGGAGATCGTCGGCCCGTACATCGACAACGACGCCAGTGCGGCGGATCCGAACAAGCGCCGGGAACAGTACGAGCGGCTGGTCCGGGACATGGAGCGGGACGCATTCGATGTGATCGTCGTATCGGCCACGGATCGACTGTGGCGCCAACCGTTAGAGCAAGAGGAGTTCATTCGGACCTGTGAACGACTCGGCATGACCCGAGTTACCTCACTTCGACGGGACTACGACTTGTCCACCGACGATGTGGACATGTTGCGGATCGAAGGCGTGTTTGCGGCTGGTGAGGTAAGGCGCACTCAGCGGCGGATCAAGCGCCGGATGCTTCAGAAGGCTGAGGCAGGCGAGTTCCACGGCGGTCCGAGACCGTTCGGCTACGGCCAGCCACCCATTGACGATTCCGACGAGGCTAAGCGTGCCTCCATCGCCACGTATAACGAGATCAACGAGGCAGAAGCTACGTTGCTCAAACTTGCCGCTGAGAAGATTCTGGATGGCGGGTCGCTCAGGTCTATTGCCAAGGACTGGCGAGCACGAGACATTAAGTCCACCCGTGGCGGCAACATCACCGAGAGCATGATTGCTAGGACACTCATCAAGCCTCGGATTGCCGGTCTGATCGAGCACAAGGGTGAAGTTCTTGGCAAGGCTCAGTGGCCTGCCATTCTCGATGAGGCGAGGTGGGAGCAGGTGAAGACAATCCTCACAGATCCGTCTCGCAAGACGATGAAAGCGAACAAGGACTACATCTTGCGAGGTGTTCTGAAGTGCGGTCGATGCGGCAGGATGCTCACGCCTGACCGGAACCGGTACCTCTGCTCTTCCAACCTCGGATGCGGTCGGCTGTCGCTCAGTCAACGACTATACGAAGGACGAATCCTCGCCATGGTGGTTCCAATGGCCGATTCGCCTGAACTCCGCAACGTGATTCAAGCTGCCGATGCCGGTGACTATGCACAAGCACAAGCACTACGGGTGTCGATAGCCGAGGATCGGAAGACGCTTCAGCAGATCGAAGACGATCACTACATCGAGAAGGCGCTAGATCGTCCCGCATTCCTCAGGCTCTCACGTAGTGTCAATCAACAGATCGAACAGAAGGAAGCCGAGCTTCTGACATTTCAGAATCGGTCGGCACTTGGTCACTTAGGCCGTGACGTTATGTCGCACTGGGATTCAATGGATGCCGAAGCCCGCCGTTCGATCATCTTGTCGATGGTCGAGTGCATCGAGGTAATGCCTTCTGAGTCACCCGGAAGGACAACCAGGGACATGAGCCGAATCAAGTTTGTGTGGCGATACGAGGGAATCGGTGCCGTTCTCGCAGGCATGCACGAGAAGGGTGAGTCTTACCGTCTCTTCGCTGTTTGGCCGCCGACTCAGCAAGCGAGTTAGGCGAATCAGGAGCCAGCAGAGCCAGTCTCACGGGCCAGACCGCTCCTAACGAGCGCATTGAATGCTCGAACCCAAGCCGAGTACGAAGAAGCCCCCGACCGAAGCCGAGGGCCTCTCTGTCACGAAGGATGAACACCCCGTGGATCAACTGGCGGGACACCACTCCCGCCACGGGTAGTCGGCCAGCGTAAGGAAAACCGATCAACCCGTCCACCCATCAGGATAGCAGATTTAGTCGTCATCCAGCCATGGGACGCCTGATATAGGCGTCAATCCTCAATCGGTGGCTGTCAACGCCGCCTCTTGACTATGGCACCCTACTAGGAGAGCGGGCAACATCCGCCGTCCCTGGCACCCAGGACGGCCCGAAGCGTAAGGAACCGCCATGCCCGCACCGGCAGTATCGGTATCGACAGCATCGACAGTCCTCCAAGACTTCTCCCACGACCCACCCTCCCGGTCTGCACTCCGCAGCCCAAAGCTCTGGACGCCCGCCAAGGTCGGAGACCTCGATCTCGACCAGATCCATCGGAACATCCGGGCCGCCGCCCTCGACTTCGGACGCCGAGGCTGGAAGGTCATCCAGGTCTGGGGAATGGTGGCGAACTCGGACGGCGACTTGGTGTGTGCGTGTCCGCTGGGGGCCGAGTGCAAGGAGAAGTCCGGGAAGCATCCGGTGGACTACTCCGCTGGCCTCTTCGACCGGGCTACATCGGATCTCGACACCATCGCTCGCTGGTGGGACGAACACCCCGAGTCGAACGTGGGCATCGTTGGCCGGGACCCCATCGGCGTCATCATCGACCTCGACCGGCTGAAGGAAAACGAGAACGGCCCGGACGGCTTCGAGCTTTGGCAGAAGCTTGAAGACAAGCACGGCCCTGCGGACCCCACCTTCACCGAGGAGTCCGGTACGGGTCGGCATCTTTTTTTTGCAGTCCCGCCTGACGTATCGGTCGGCAACTGGTTGGAGGTCATCGCCAAGCTGCCCAAGGCAAGTGGCGCCAAGGTGAAGATCGACGTGAAGGGGCGCAACGGCTACGTAGTGGCCGCACCATCGCTGCACCAGTCGGGCAACCTCTATCGAGTCACCCAGGATCTCCCACTGGCCATGGCGCCCAGTTGGCTGATCGGCCCGTCATTGACGACAGGGGTTCGTCAGACGAGCGAGCGTACCCCTACGTCGTGGACGCCCAAGGCGTACAACGCCCACATAGAAGAGGTCATCGACGAGCTACTGGCAAGGATGACCGACCGGGACGCCAAGCTGGCGGCGCCCACGAACCGACGTATCCATCATGGCGTCCCCGGTGCGGACCAGTCGGTCGTCATTCAGCAGATCATCACGGGGGCGTCGGCCAAGAACCTCCACCCGGACACACTCTTCGAGTGGCTCCGCAATCCCAACTACGGCGGGGGCGAGGGACTCCGCAGGCGTATCAGGGAGCATGGCGAAGCGTTTGCCTACGAGTGGATGGTCACAAACTACCGGGAGGCACTCCGATACCGAGCCGAGCAAGTGGTGATCGTCCAAGACCTCCGGGCCAAGATGGATGAGGACGAGGGGAGCCCCACCGAGATCAGCAACGGACGCCGAGTCTCGGTCGACGCCATGAAGACCGTCCTTCATGCGATCCTCGACGTGGCCGAGGAGTTCACGACGACCGAGCCGATGGTGAGCAAGACCAAGATCGCCAAGGTCACCGGGCTGAGCCGGATGACCGTGTGGCGTGCCATTCAAGGGTGGATCGCACTCGGCCGGATGGAAGTGAAGACCAAGCCGGAGAAGATGGATGGGGTGTGGACCTACCGGCTGCTGCCTGCCGATCCCGGCAGGCCCCCGGAGGCAATGTGTCTGGGCTCAGTAAGTCCTGTGGAACCCCAGGTGGCTGGTTCGTTAGCCCTTAGTCCTTTCCTAGACCCACACCCCTCCCCGGCCCCCACGGCAACCATGTGTATAGGTGTAACCAAGGGTTACCAGGACCGAACAGAGGGGTCTGAGGATCAAGATGAGAGCACGGATACACCGCCTGCGCCGGAGCCGGAAACCGGGCGCCCGACTCACTCACACACCCACTAACGAACCAACGGAGATCATCATGCGAGCACCCCTGACCGATGCCGAGCAGCAAGCAGTGAACGAGTCAGCCGCCCGAGTGAAGGCAAGAATCATGAGGCCTCGGGAGCCATTCGTACAGCCCGCTCAGGCGCCTCCACAGCCCCTCAGACCGGCTCTGGCACCCCACTGGGCCACCAGTGCCCGTGCAGGCGCCACCGGAGCCACCACGAGCCACTCAGGAGGCCCCACAGCCACCACCAGTGCCGCTACGCCCCGGTGAGTTCGTCGACGCTGATGAAGCAGGTATCGCTCGATTGCTTGCCCTGACTCGTGCTGGATTACTGCCGCCGTCGCCACCTTCCAGGCGGGAACGAAATCGTACAGTGCAACGGCCGACCGAGTCGAAGATCAGAGAAGCACTTCGTGACTTCGGTTGAACGTCCACGACATCGTCTGTGTGTACGCCTCTCCCCCGCTACAGCCCCGGATTGGGCCTTGCCACCCAAGACGAAGCCGATGGCTTAGAACGAAGCGTACAGCGCACTAACTGACGACAACCATCATCATCTTTTTGATGATCCACCCAATCATCATCTTTTTGATGATCCTCAACTGGCGATCAGGTTGACCTTCGTGACGTTGAGCTTGCCTTCAGCGCCTCCCACGAGAGTCCTGCCGACACGGGGACGCCTTCGACCTCAAAGCAGCCCACGAACCCCGGTGCGGGGGTTCTCGCAGCCGGACCGAACTTGGCTTGACGGTCCCAGAGAAGGCTCGACTTCCCGGAGGCGGTCGACGGTGTCCAGAATCGACTCAGGTCCCGTTGTAGAGACCTTCCCGCAACACCCGCAAGGGCTGCGCTCGCTGTGTTCCAACTCCTGAATCCTCCTAAGAAGTGGCAAGTCCCATCAGAGGGAGTCGAGATGATCACGAGCAGCGGACCGTATGGGTCTGAGCGCAAGAACTTGCACTCCCGCTCAAAGTTTTGCAAGGCGGTTCAGTCGTGAAGGTGAAGGACGTATCTCTCAGCGCAGCAGCCATGGACAACTTCAAGGGTCGCTTCTTTTTGTTGGTGGATACTTCCGGTGATGGGTGCTGGCCTTGGTTGGGGCCAGTCCATAGCAGCGGGCACGGACGATGTCTCTGGCGACCGGAAGATGGAGGCGATGGAAGGTACGTGTTGGCGCATCGGATCTCCTACATGTTGGCCACTGGCCGACTGCCCCCCTACATGCGAAACCTGTGCGGCAACAAGCTCTGCGTGAAAGCTTCGCATTGGTGGACTAAACCCACCGAGCAGTTCAAGCCGAAGCCACGGAAGGCCACCAGGGGAAGAATCCGCCAACTACCCGATAGCGAGATTCGAAGGATTCGGTTGCTCGCCACTCTGAGCCACGACGAAGACGAGATCGGGAAGCAGGTCGGGCTGAGCAAACGTCAAGTGGCTGACATCGCCCTCGGCAGGGTGCGTCCTGAAGCAGGTGGTCGAATCCGCACCTCCCTTCACCGTGGGATTCGCTTCTACCACCAAGAGTTCGAGCAGGAGCTTCTATCGCTGCGTCCCGACGAACCCGTGGTCGCCCCTTCCCCTGTTGACCTCGGACCTCACGTGGCTCGCCCACCAGCTAACCAAGCAGCGGTTTGGCCTGTTCCCCCTGGACGGCCCTTCCCTTCAATGTCTTACGGCCAAGATCGGCGACGCCTACCTCGAACTGGTCATTTCTGAACCCCCCGACCGAACCAAAGAGGAGTCACATGAAGAACATCAACGAAATGTCGACCCGAGAGCTTCAGGCCCTCCTGTCACTCATGGAGGAGAAGGAGAAGGCACACGAAGACCTACCCAGCGAAGTCGGGTCGGCGATCGTGAACGGACTCTTGGCCTGGGGAGAAGCAGCGTTAGGAAGAAGGCCGTCGAAAGCGGGATCTACTTCGCCCAGAGCAAGCACTGCCGGTAGGTAGCTTCACGATCAACGATTCCGGTGCGGGCCGGGCGAGAATCCTTTGTAGCTCGACCTCAAGCGCAATGGGCGAAAGGACGATACCGCCAAGGTGCGTCTCTTCAGCGACGACGGACGGCTGAACGTCGAGCAGGGTGGTCGGGCCGATCAGAGGAACCCGTGACGACCCGCCCGATCGACGTGCTCGACACGTGTAGCGACGTGGCCGACTACGAGCGGCATGCAGACCGCATCGCTGGAACGCTGGCGGATGGGTACACCAATGGCTGTCACTCAGCGGCCCGACTCCTATGTGGACCCGAGAACCATGGCGCCCGCTTGTGGGTGTCTGATGCTATGGGTCAACTGTGTGCAGCCGCCGCCACGACGCTGCCGGAGAAGCTGACTGACGGCGGCATCACTCTACATGCCGATGACCTGCCGTGGCCTTCCGGTACGGTGGTCTTCGAGACTCCTCTGTTCGTCGTACCCGAAGAGCTTGTTGACGCCGGTACCGACGAAGGTCCCATTGACGTGATGCAGTGGGTCACCCAAACCGACGCCAACGGGGAGACCGGCGTCGTAGTTATCTTCTGGCAGAGCCGGAGCCGATCAGAAGACCCGACTAGCCTGCTGCCTCCACTCTGGCCTAGGGCAGCATGGCCGATGCCGTTTGGTGATTCCGTGCCCATCGAGAGAGACCCTAACCTCTATATACTCCTGAGCCTCTGGACGCTGCTGCGGGACCGCATCGCACTGACCGAGACCCGCAAGAGTCCTCGCCCGTCTGTCAAACGCTGGCAGCGCAAGCACGGCCACGAGCCGGAAGACATCATCGTCATTACGCTCCGCCGCCCTGATGGACACAACGGTGCAAAAGACGCACCCGGTGGGGGAGTCGATTGGACTCACCAGTGGATCGTGGATGGACACTGGCGCAACCAGCCGTATGGCGTAGGCCACTCTCTGCGCCGGTTGCAGTGGATCGCTCCCTTCATCAAAGGCCCCGAGGATGCGCCTCTGGTCATCAAAGACAAAGTGCATGCGTGGACCCGATGATCGACCCTGCACCACCTGTGGCGTGGAGTACGACGCCGCCGATGGCTTCGATGGCCTATGTGATGGCAGGTGCCAAGAGTGACCCCATTCGGTCGGCACCCTAGGTCTGAGAAGGCCATGATGCAGATGAACGAGAACCAGGCCCGTGACCGGGCGCTGACGAACGCACAGTGTTCGGTGTGCGGTTCGTCCAGCTACACGCAATACACGCCCGGTGAGGTGGTGTCATGACGGCCCGTCGAGACTTCGCAAAGCAAGAGCGGATACTGATGAGCATGAGCGGTGACGTTGTGCCCATCGAGACTCACGACGGGTCAGTGCGGTTTGAGTTCTGCACCACCGTCGACATGCGTCACATCGCCGCTGTACTCGAAGACTGCGTGCCCTCGGGTAGAGCGATCATTACGATATTTGCCGACGAGGCCGACGCTTTTCTCCACAACGTAGAGACCCGGTGGGCGAGGTTCGAGTCATGAAGCGTGATGTGGTCCATCGTTCCCCAACTCGATGAGGATTCGCACGCCAACTTGATCGGGTGATGTTGGTTCATCGAACCTGAGCACGGCCCGAGCATCCGGTTCAGTGTCGGTCTCATCGACAATCTGGACGCACCACCCATTACCAACTACTCGGGAACCGACGCCCACAAGTGAGCAAGGGTCCATTTCCAGGAACCGAGCTGTGATGCGCAACAACGGATACGGGCCGCCCTTAGTGGCGAAGCTCCAGCGGTACTGATCTCCTCGTCGCTCAACGTAGATGTCATGGAACTTCTCGGTCGCCACTGAGACGGCCTCAGCCACCTCTTCGAGCGAGGATGGCCGGAATACGCTCCGAGTTAGCCGTTCCCGCTCAGGATCGGGTCTCGTAACGCCCTCATAGGGATCAGCCAACATGGTGCTCCTCATCGCTTGGCATTGGCACAGTGCCCGAAGGGGTCCGCTGCCCGGAGGTCAAAGGCCCAAGTGCCTCGCTCCGTCTTGATGTGTCGCAGTCATTGTATTGCACAGCAGAGCGTGGCCCGGCAGGGACTACGAGGGGGGGGTGATTCCCTCGATGGCGAGGAAGCGTTCCCACGTCGCTACGCAGTCTTCCGCCAGCTTCAGCGCATCAAGCTCGACTTCGAGTAGCGGCGGAGCTTCGTAGGAAACGATGGCGAAGTTGCCCGGTGGGCCGATGCTTGTTCTCTTGACACGTGCGACCGGGTCAGCTGGGTTTCTGCGTTCTAGATGCTTCAACGTATTCGCAAGTGCCTGCGCTATGGGCAAGTGGGCGTCGGCGTTCTTGTAGGCCCAGACGTGATTCTCGTCGAAGCTCGGTAGGTAGACCTTGTCCTTGCAGATGTAGTCGCTGAGATGCCAGCACGCCACGAAAAACTGCTGGACCGCATTGGTGAGGTCGTCAACTCCGCCCGTGCGAGCATATAAGGTCCTGATCTCATCGAGATGTCGCATCATGCGCCGCCATTGGTCCATCCATGAACCGACGGGGTTGTACTCCACAGAGACCGTCGGGGTAGCACTCACAGCCACACCGACTGCTACGGCGGCGGTGAGAAAGACGGAACGGCTGTGACTGCCGCAGTGCGGACAAGGTTGGCCATCGGGGACCGCTTCAAGGTCGGCTCCGCAGTCGGTGCAGGACTGGTTTGCGCTCATTCGTAGGAGCGTAGGTGGTGGCCATTGAGGCCTCCGTAGCGGCTCAGAACATGCACAGGACAGCCGTGCCATTGAACTGACACGTCAGACCTTCGGCTCGCCCATTCGGCGGGTAATGCGCCATGCCACCGTTGCGCCGAACTACCCCACCGGCCCGGCGGGTACTGGGAAGTCATGCTGGGGGCCTGGAAGATGATCACTGAAGCATCAGCGTGTACCAGGAGGGAACGCCTTCGCTCGAAGATTCCCAGGGACCTTTTGCATCCCAACTGAGCATTCCTTCAAGGCTGCCTGAACGCCGGGAGATAGCACGTCAATGTTTCCCCCGCTAGGGCCGCCCATCATGAAGGCGGGAACCTTCCCATTTCCGTAGTTCGGCTGCGGATCGGGGAAGGTCGGATAACCGTGTGCGTGCATGCAGGTAGCGAGCTTGAGGAGATTGGCGTAAATCACCTTTCGCTGGGCCTCGGGATAGAAAGGCTGGAAGACCGAACCCCTCGGCGTCGGCGTTGAATGGGATGTTGCAGCAGCGAGGCCCCCACCAGCGCCTACAAGTCCGACCACAAGTGCAACAATGGCGGTGCGTCTCGGCGCCGAGAGCGACGCCCATCGTCGCTTCTTTGGAACAGCAAACGGACTGACGGGGACTGATGCTCGCAGCTCGTCGAGTTCCCCCTGCGTCATTGAATCTGCCAAGCCCGATGCCGGGATTGGGGAGGCAGATCGAAGGCGGATCATGGCTTCAGTTGTCTTCGAGTTCATCGAGCCTCCCTCCCAGTTGACCTCAGCGCCACTTGCTCGTTCTCGGTGAGTGACACAGGCACGTTGGAGTCCTCCGCTTCGAGGTGCTTGGCGAATCTCCGTCGGGCACGGTGCAGTCGCAGCGAAGCCGTCGCTTTTGTGCAGCCCAACGCCGTAGCCAGCTCGGTCGTGCTGAGACCCTCCCACGCCACAAGAGTGAGAACGTCCCGGTCGGAGGGACGAAGTCGCCCCAAAGCGCTCCGAATGGCGACCTGGGCAATCAGGGAATCGGCAACATCGACGTGTCCTGTGGACTGATGCACTCTCGCCGCATCGGTGAGGCGGTCATCGAGGGAGTTCTTGCGCTGCTCTGATCGGCGCTGCTCCAAGAGGACGTTTCTGGCAACTCCCAGGAGCCAAGGAAGAGGATGGGGGGGCACGTCCTCGATACGCCTCCAGGCCACGGTGAAGGTTTTGGAAACGACATCCTTCGCATCTTCTGGATACGTGCGCCGAAGTGCGAACGCCATCACCGCATTGACGTTCTCTGTGAAGAGTTCGTCGAATCTATGGTGATTGTCGTCACCCAACGCCGGACGCTCCCATCTACCCACCTCATGGCCGGCTTGGAGCATTTATTGCACATCGTCGCCCCATTCGATGGAACAATTGTCCGGGGCCTGCCGTTCGTTCGAGCAGCCAGGAGGAACCGGAGGGCCTCAGTGTCCCACCCACCCCGAAGTGGGGCGGTCCCTGGACGGGCACTTCCAGCTACGGAGCGGGCCTACTTCAGCAGCCGAAGATGCGTCTCGGTCGTTCCCCGTGATCGGACCAACACACGACGAAGGAATCTTGACCAGAGCTGGCGAAGTCGGCTCTGTCCCACTTCGGAATCGGGCCACTGACCCGGAATCGCTTCGGTCATTCCATAGGCCAGGGTCGAGATGAGACGGGCCGCATCGTTGGCGGGCAACCGGAAGGTGCCAGTGCAGGTATCGCCCTGCCACAGCGAAATAACAATGGTGGAATCTGCCGGATGAGTTGAGACCCCCATCCTGCGAACGACGCCCCGTGCATCGTGGAACCACACTCGTTCGCCATATAGGTGGCCCTCCACCGGCACATGTGGATTATCACATCGGCAAGCCGTTTTGGCCACTGGGATTCGGAAACGCCACCTTGGCTGTGGTGCCCGGCCCGCACCCTGACACGGCGGGCGCACACACCTTGCTACGCAAGGAATCGACTACTATGTTGTACATGGTACCCGGCAGTACCAGCAAGATGCTCGCCCAGATGCGCCGTGGAGCGATTGAGTACTGCGTCTTGGCCCTTTTGAGGGAGCAAGACCGATACGGCTTGGAGCTTGCGAGAACCTTGGCTGAGGCCGATGGCCTGGTTACCAGCGAGGGCACCGTCTACCCACTCTTGACCAGACTCCGTCGAGAAGGTCTGATCGACGCCACGTGGGAGGAGTCTCCCAACGGGCCGCCCCGGCGTTACTACCGGATCACGAGAGAAGGGCGGGCAGCTCTGAAGTTGTTCTGCGCCCAATGGGAGCGATTCCGCACAACTGTGGACAAGATTTTGGCATGAGGAGGTTCGGGAGTGGGGCACCTCGTCCTCACTCAGGCTGCCAACGCTCGTTCCTCGCAGATAGATAGACCACGCCACATGATCAAGAGCGGCGCTGTAGTTCGCCACAACGTCTCCCAACCGGAGTGCCCATTCGGGAGGTGGAGGGGCAATCGCTCCCATGGTGAGCACGATGGTGTGGGTGTCGGGGTCATAGCGGGAAACGACTGGGTTTGCCATGAATGGATAGCTATTGGCGCCATCGGTGAAGCAGTCTTTCAGACCCTGTGCGTGGATGCCGCCCCACTTCCACTTCCACCACGCACTATCAAACTCGCCCACTGGTCCAGTGTCCTCTGATCGAGTCAGCAAGGTCCAGCCGCTAGCGACGGGAGTAGGAAACGCAAGTCGAGCCGCAGTTAGGAGCGTTCATCCCGTCGGGGGTTCTTGGTCGCCCACTCCTCGGAGACCTGGTGGTCACGTATGTCAATCCACTCTTCCCAATCGAGCGTCCTTTCGGATCCATCCGCCATGTCCAGACGCAGGTTGCCGTTGGCATAGATGGTGTACGACTTCACTTCGAAGTCACCCACGAGTACGCAGTCGAACCCCAGCACTCGAACCCACATCGTCTCCATGGATCCATGATCGCACCCCGGCGGGTGGCTCCGGTATCCGTCTCATCTAGGAACGACAGCCTCTGGCCAGAACCTCATCTCCTTCTCAGTCCAGCAGTCAGTTCGTGCCGTGCCGAGTGTGCGACCGCAGTTCGAGCATGCTTGATTGGGTCCATCGCAGCCGTCGAGACCGCAGCACCCGGCTGAGTGTTCGGGGATGTCGGTCATGGCATGCGAGAGCCGGTCGGCGGGGTTTACGACGATGCACCGGGGAGGGTCGGTCTCCTGAGTGGTCCACTCCTGCTTCTTGCCTCGGAAGCTGCCGACCCGCACGGTGCGGGCTTCCGGGTCGATTACCCAGGTGCCAGCCCGGACCTTTACGTCACCCGGCTCTAGTGAATCGAGGGGCGCTCCATGTAGCGGTTCGGTCAGGGTCCGGCCGCAGTGTGCGCACACGATCACTGGCATCGGCTTCATTATGGCGGTACTGACTCACGTGCCGGTGCCATGCGCTACTTCTTGCTCTAAGCCTCCCGACCGACATAGCGGCGGAGAGCACGCAGGTAGCCACGGGGCCCGCACTTTTGTATTCCTCGACCGACAGGGCCAGACAGCCGGACGAGAGGGTCACCAGGTCGAGAGAATGCAATGATCTTGAACTGCACCGTCTCGTCCCCTGAGGTTGAGACGATAAAGGCTTCCTCCCCCTGTTCTGGATGGTCGGGGAGCGTTCCATAAGCGAAGCCCCATTGAGTCGGACTATCGACGACCCTCACGATCCGACACGGTGCGGCAAGGGCCAGATACGGTGTGCCGAGCGTCACGACTACGCTCGCACCACTCTCGATGTTCGCCTTAACGGGGAACACCCGGACGCCGGGTAGCTGGTGGGCTTTCCAGGTCCTCAGGCCGTGAACGGCCCGTTGAAAAGTGTCGGTTCCACGACCAAGACTCCTCTCGTAACGGTCGTGATGAAATCCCTCAGGAAGCAGACCGTCGAGGGTTGCCCCGATCTCGGCATAGGTGGGTTCACACTGATCCAGCGACTCGACGAGTTGCAGCATTGCGGGTGAGTCCGCCGGGCGGACGAACTTCATGATCAGTTGTTACCAGACGGCACTGTGCGAGACGTTGCTGTGTCGCAGATCAGTATTCGGAAGCATTCACATCCCGAGAGCCAGGTCAGGTTGGGTACCCTAATGGCGATGCTCAGAGAAGTGGCAGAGCGAGTCGCAGAGGGCGAGACCGTCACATTTCGACCAACCGGCAACTCGATGGTTCCGTTGATCAACAGCCGTGACGAGGTTGTCGTCGCTCCCGTGGACCCGAACTTGGTCGAGGTGGGCGACATCGTCCTCTCGAAGGTCGCCGGAAACGTGTACATCCATCTAGTCAAGGCCATTGAGCCAGGCAAGCGGCGGGTCCAGATTGGCAACAATCGAGGCGGCATCAACGGATGGACCGGATTCGATCGGGTGTACGGCATCGCCGTTTCAGTGGCCGGAACTGAGCGGGCGGGGGCAAGGGCGAAGGTAGTTCTGCGGAATACGTAGGGCCTCAGTCCCGTACGGCGATCCAGGACATGAGGACGAGGACACCCACGACTGGGCCAGGGGGCACAATGGTCTTGTGAGTTCGCCCGAGCAGAAGGGAAGCTTCCGATCCGTCATCTACGTGCCGGTGGGCGGTGAGGGACCTCCAGTTGACATTCACTATGAATCGCTCGAAGAACGCAGCATCAACATCTGCTGTCCAGACACGGGCGACAAGTGCCTGATCGAGAAGGGTCCTGCCCCCTCGGACTTTGCCGCTGGATCGTGGACGTACCGCTGCCCGAGTTGCGGTGAGAAGCACACGCAGTCATATCGAGCGACCCAGCCCCTCGACCCGAACACAAGGTCCAGGACAATCGATATTGCTTTCAAGGTCGATCTCGGCGAACTGATTGAGGGCCAGCACATCGTGACGCAGGGCATCGAGTTGAGAACCACGTCAGGTTCTGTTCTGCACTACGACTTCGTGCCAGGCTTCGTGCGACGTGATCCACGTGATCAGGACCTGGACACGTCGTGGGGTCTCGGCCAGGTATGTGACGACCTCGGCAGTGAATACGACCACCAAGGATGTGGCGGGTGGGGTGCTCATCCCGATGGCATCGTGCACTGGGGTGATGAGGACCTTGGTCGAGGGATTCCGAAGGCGGCATCCTGGGTGGAGATCGAGTTCATCCCGGCCCACTACTGGACGGTTCCCGGTCCATGGATCTTCAAAATGAGGGTGGACTTGTCATCTGGCTCGGTCCTTCAGGTGACCGCTGGCATCTGAGGAGCAGCGGAGTTGGGTGATCATTGTTAGCTAATGTGCTAACTTTCGAAGCATGGTCAACAAGGTCTTGGAAGCAGGGGTTTTCAAGGCCCTCGCAGATCCCACTCGGCGACAGATTCTTGAAGATCTAAAGCCCGGTGAGCTAACCGCCGGTGAGATTGTCAGCCGTTTCCAGATAAGTGCGCCGTCTATCTCACGACACCTGAGCATTCTCCGTAACGCAGGGCTGGTGGAGGAGCGAAAGGATGGCAACCGAGTCTTCTATCGACTAGTTGAGGAGCGAGTCGCTCTATGCGTCGGCGGCTTCCTCTCCACCGTGTGCCCCGATCAGATCGTCATGCGGCACAAGCGAGCGAAGTCAGGCTCCCGATGAGATTGCCAGCGACTGTGAAGTGGATCTTGTCGGTTCCGTTGGCCCTGGCGAATACAGCTCTTCTCCTGCTGGCAGTCTGGTTGATCGGCACGGAGCTGTTGGTGGCGTTCGAAGTTCGGTGGTGGGCGGGGCTGTTTGTGGCCTTCGTCGCAGCCACCTTCTTGACGACTTTGGTGGTTGTCAGTGCTGGTCAGATCGGGCACTTACACGACCTGCGTGATCCGCAGAAGGTGCTGGCTTGTTCGTTGCACGGACTCTGGCTGAATCTCACAGGTGTCGTGCTCGGCGTACTGCTGCTGATTGATTTCCTGCTTCTTGCAGCGGTCACAGCCGCCAAGTGAGGACTGGTCGGGGTCGCCCCGCCAGCAACATCCCCGAGCACCAGGAGCTGAACCTCGCTTTACTCGTCAAGCGGAGCTGCTGGCACGATCCCGAACTGCCCACCTGTTTTGCCGCCTCGCATATCCCACCACCATCGCTTGACCTCATCGGCAACTTCATCGACGGATTGCTCATTCAGATCTTCAGTTAGGACCACCACGTCCTGGAAGCTCACGTAGAGACTCAACTCTCGATTGCCGAGACCCGGATTCTGATCGATCCAGAGGTGCATGGTGTGGTCCCCAGATGTCGCAAAGGTGATGTCAAGGCTGGGTGAAGACAGCCAATCGGGAGGTACCGGATCATCGAAGACCCTTTCAGGCAACCAGTACAGCTCGGGCGAGTAGCTGTTCATTGCGTCGATCAACTCGGTCGTTGTCGAAAGGGGCACCGGCGGACTGATCGGTTCGAAGCTCATCCATGCGTGGCCGAACCCCGGAAAACCTTCTGAAGGTGGATGCTCGATCTTCTTCAGGTCTCGTAGCCACACGGTGATCCGAGCGACATGTTTGAGAAGGATGAGTCGTTCGGGGCGCCCTTCGCCGCCCGCCTTCGGGTGCGCCAAGATCCCGAGATGGAGGACCAGCTCCTGAGTGGCCGGATCGAACCAGGTGTGTAGGAGGGTGCTCTCATCGACAACACCGTCGAGTCGGCTGAGGTCGGTCGTCACACCTCAATAATCCCATTGCTGATACTCGCCTCGAACACGGGGTCGGTAACCGACCAGAACGTGTGGGGTGACAAACTGATCTCATGATCGCAGTGGAACCCGAGGAGGCACTCCAATGGCTCGGCGGAACGGCTGCCATCCAAACCGAATCAGGGTTGTGTGGATTCGATTTCGAAGACTGGGACGCTCACACATGGGTTCTCAATGCGATCTACGAGCAGGACGACGATGAGGCAGAAGTCACATATCACCAGGTTCGCCAGGAGCAGCTGAAGAGAGGAACGGTGGAACCGCAGGTGGTTGGGTCGGTCAATCTCGATGAAGCAACCACGCTCACCGGCATACCCCTCGGCCTCACACACGCCCCAGGCCGGGGCTGGCATCGGCTCCGTTGGTCAGAACTCGGTATCCGTACTTCTGCACCTATGGATCGCACAGGCGTTCCGCCATGTTTTCGATGGTTTTCGTTCGAGAGCTGGCCCGTAAGCATCCAGCCTCCAGGTGAAGGGTCCCTAGATCTGGACACCCTGAGGACATTGATCGCCATACTGGCAGAGCACTCCGAACACGGCATCTCGACGCAATGCACCTGCTACTACTCGCCGATGATCGGGGGAACCTTCGAGGAACCCTCGGTATTCGTGGGCCAGCTAGGTGAGGTTATCGACCTGACGACTAGCAAGAGGTTCTCGCCCAGCAACTTCTGGCCCGAGGACCGCTCTTGGTTCATCTATACGGACTACGACCTCTTCGGTACCAAAGTGAGCGGATCATCGGCGTTGGCACGTGCGGTGGATTCCCAGCCCGAGTTGGAGACTTGGCACCTGGCGCCGTGAAGCCCAGAAGCACTCGATTGACCCAATACGGACCCGCTGGGTTGTTTCACCCCGCAGCATCCGGGGGCACCATGCGGCGGGTTACGACTAAAGGACGGGGTACTCACCTTCCAGCTCCGACAGGGTGTTGATCATGTCGGGCAGATAGGTCTGATCGATGGTTGGCAGATTGAACCTGAACCACGGTCCGGTTGCCGGGTTTGCGCACACTTCGCCTTTGATGGCGAAGTGGCCCAGTCCATCACCCGCTAGTGCCACTTCTAAGGTCCTGGCATAGTCAGGAAGAAATCGTGCTTCCCCTTCGAGGCTCTCGTAGGCACGTTCGAGTTCCGATCGGAAGCTTGGGAAGGTATCGACCAACCAGGTTGTCTCAAAGGATGCCTGGAATGGCCTGATAACCAAGTCGAGACGAACGACCACCTGATTTCGATCGAAGGCGTGCTCTGAGTTCAGATAAGGACGCTCCCCAAAAGAGCCACGGACAAACTCGCTATTCGCACTGCCGAAGATCAGCGTCGTCATTAGTCCCTAGTCTGCCTTCCCCTTAGGCGCTCTCGGACTGGCGGCCGTGTCACTCAATGGGGTTACGCCGGTAGACCTCGGGTAAAGGCTCCTTCGATCTCGCAGCGCTTTCCCGGACCTTCTCCCTCCACTCCGCAAGGAGCGAAAAAACTGCCCGAGAGGTATGGCATCACCCGGTTCATCTTGTCCGGCATAGACGTAGTTGCCTACGACGGTGTCGCCATGCACGAAGAGAACGGTTGAGTTTCCCCACAGGAATGGCCGCTGATCACCCGTTCTCTGAGCTTCACGAGCGCCATGCTCGGCCCGGTCGATCCAGTACGTGGACGGCCCGTTTCCAGCGACACCCCTTGGAGGCAGTGAGGAGATGCTGTCATGAAGGGCTTCTTGAAGGGCGGGGCGGTCTGGCCACACCCATGCGTCCACTTGCCCGTCGTCTCTGGTCGAGAAGGTGAATGTGACCCCCACCCCACTGATTTTGCCAGAGCCGGTACGCCCCAAGCCGCCGGGACGGGTGATGATCATCGTCAGTGCGACACAGGCTCCGCAATATCGAGCACGATCGAAGCAACGGCCCAACCAGGAGAGGCAGGCGAGGTCCCACCCGCCAGCACAACGACGAGGCTCGGCCTTCCTAGAGCCATTATCCCCGCACGATGCCGACTCGGCGACAACGAAATGATTGTCCGTTGATCCATAAGTCGTTACCGGTGCGGCGTTGGTGGTCCATCATGTCGGGATGAACCTGGACGAACTAGCCGAGGGACGCACGCTCCAAGTTGCCGGCACGGATCTTCCTCCGGGAAGGCTGGTGCGCCCCAGACTGACGAGTCCTGTTTCGGGCAACCCGGTTCTATGGGCGACAAACGAGCCATTATCCAATCCCGGAGAACAGTGGCTGACTCTCAGCGAAGCGGCTCCGGACTTGGGATTGATTCCCGTGATTCTGGATGTCTTGGAGCGAAGTGATCCCGGGAGGCCATGGGACAGTGGAGAGCTTGACCCGCATACGAGTCCTCGACCCGATGACCTCGACGAGGCGACTGTCTTTCGGCAGCGTTGGAACATGAGTGTGCCGGTCGGACTCTTGCCGGCCGAAGACCGCCCGCCACCATTGCAGCTTCCGGGGCGACCTTCTCGACCCGTCTTCGAGGAAGAATACGAGGAAGACCCGGAGGAGAGAGATATCTTCCTCGAACTTGTTGCGCCTTGGGGTGTCGGATTTCCCGGGCTGGCCTTGGCAGAGCGAACAGAGGAAGACGTTGAGGCATATCGCCGAACGGCGATTGAAACTGGGCCAGGACGCATTGGGCTCGTTGCGGCGGATCGACCCGCCGACATCTTGCACACGATTGGCTGGGTGGGCGCAGTCAATCACTTCATTTCCGAGACTGGAGCCACGCCGCTCAGTGTCATGATGCGGAGCTGGGAGGATCGCTTTGGAGCACGGCTATTGCGTCTGGGCTTCGACAGACTTGAAATCTTGGTGAAGAGACCTCCTTCAGGCGAGGCCAGCGCCCTTGCCGTCGCCGCCGAACACTTCGCCTTTGCTGGAACGGATGGGTTTCAGGCTTACGAGTCCCCGCTGTTCGTCGAATCGATCCGGGATCTGGCAGGTGTGCTCCTGAATGGGTTCGTTTGGCGATTCTGGTTCGACTGAATCGTCCCCCTACAGCCGGATAGTGGTCAGACGCTCCGGCTCAGACTGAAAAGCCTCTTCAAGAAGTAGACGCAAGCAAGGTCCTCGTCGCTGAACCTCCTTTCCTCATGCCGCTGTCCTCGCTCGCTAAGGAACACGCACCACGTCTGCCCCTGGGCCAGAAGGCACAACGCCTCGTGCTTCTCCGACTCAACGCTGTACAGCGCCGGGTCGATTCGGGCAGTCATGGCGATTTCAAGAGCGTCAGCAACACGCATCCGCCCATCCTGCCCCCGACCGGCCTAAGGGTCGGTCAAAGGCACTCTGCTTTCCCAAGACAGAAACGTTCGGTTGTGACCCACTCCCGACGCACCGTGGCATCCTGCCTGACCTCGTGTGTCACAATCCTTGCGCAATATCTATGTGTCGTATGGACGGCTCTAATCGTTTATGACACACTTTCCGAATGGGAGATCTCCTCGGCTATGCACGGGTCTCAACGCAAGACCAGGACGCCTCACTACAGCTCGATGCCCTGAAGGCCGCTGGCTGCATCAAGGTCTTCACGGATAAAGCTTCTGGGTCGCTCGACCGACGGCCGCAGCTTGACCGGCTCTTGGACCAGCTTCGTCCCGGCGACACCATCGTCGTTTGGCGGCTCGACCGCCTTGGGCGATCCTTGAAGCACCTCATCCAACTGATCGAGGATCTCGATGAGAAGGGCGTGGGATTCCGGTCGCTCACGGAGGGTATGGACACCACGACGGCTGGCGGGAAACTGATCTTCTCAATCTTCGGCGCATTGGCCGAGTTCGAGCGGTCCCTCATTCGTGAGCGGACCGTTGCTGGCTTGAATGCCGCCCGTGCACGAGGCCGAGTTGGGGGTCGCCCGCCCGTAATGACACCCGAGAAAACCAAAGTGGCCCGGCAGCTCTACGACGCCCAGGAGCTAACCGTCGAGGAGATCGCCAAGACGATTGGGGTGAGCAGAAAGACGGTATATCGCCACCTGACACAGGCAGAGGCCTAGCCACTTCGGGTCGGTCCGACTGCCCCGACCACCAGTGGGGGTGTCACTACCCGGCACATCTGGGGGCCATCCCAGACCACTGCCCGGCTCGGCGTTCCCAACCAATGGATTGTCTATGAGGACTGGTTTTCGCCTCCGTCATCGCTGTGAATGATTTCGATGACTCCCCTGATCATGCTTGCGAAGAGTCCTGCGACACGGAGTGATTGAAGATGCTTTGGGCCAGTGAGAACGGCCAAGGTTTTGGCGTGCGTGTTGAGTTCTTGGGGCGACATCTCGACCCCTCGTTCTCGGAAGGCGATCTCCAGGTCCGCCCGAAGATCGGTTTCATTCCTGCCAGGCCAGACATCGACAGTCCCCATGGCTTCTTTGATGAGGGACTTACGCTGCGCCCTCTCGTGCCTTACGTCCTGCTCACGAAGTCGCTGCCCAGTGGAGCCCGGACATGTACACCTCGCCTCCCACTCACTGTTGGCGATCGGCGCTGCCGACGCCACCGGACATCTGGAATGGCACTCGCACTGGCACAAGAGCGCTGTTGCGTGGCCAGACCTGAAGATGTTGGTGCCGCCTCCCCGCTTGTGGCCACACTCTTCATGGTGACTGGCCTCACAGCCAGGTGCGATATCTCCAAAGTCGGACCGTACCCCCACCAACACAAGCCTATGTCCAGATCCTGAACCCACTCGGCAAAGGTGCCGCCTACGCTGGCTATGCGGCGACCTTCTAGCCTCTGATCATGACGATGCGATGGGTGCTTGGCGTGTACGTGATGCTCGACTACAGCCAGTGGCCTGTGACGAGCCGATCCCTTCTGATCGGTGAGGAACTTTGGTGAATGGGCTGGCGAGCGGGAGACGTACGTAGGTGATCATAGGCGGAAGCTGCGCCCTAGTTGTCGGTGATGGACCAGTCGCAGCTGTTGACCAACTTCTTGCGCAACGTCTTACGCTTCGCCCCGCCGTCGGGCCAGTTTCCGATGCAGCCGTGTCGTTCGTCGTCCCCAACCGAAAAGTTGTCCCACTCAACAGTAAGCCCAAGGTCCCGAATTTGTTGAGCCGTGTGCCACGCCCACCCTTTTCGATGCGAGTGGCGGGCTTTGATATCGATGATCTCGTCCTCGTGAAGTGCGATCAAGACAGACGTTCCGGAACCATCGTCACTCGGCTTGTATGTATCGCTCTTGGGTCGACTGTCGCCGGGGTCGGGAAGATGATGGTCCTCCATGTACCGCAGAACCACTGCGCCGCCTGGTACTTCACGGCTGGGACGCCGATCACCTCGTGGCGGCAACATTCCCCGGCGACGAGAGACGGATCTGGTCGATGGCTTGATCGAATAGATCTCCACTGAATGTGGAGGATTCGACGGATTCAATCTCCCCGTCTGAGGATTGGACCAATAGCAAGACGGTGCCCGCTGGCTCGAACTCTAACTCCACTTCCTGACCATTGTTGTGCCATTCAAGCTGGACTCCACCTTCCGATGTCTGGACCACGAGGGGACAGGCGATGTGGTCACCGAACCTTGAAAGGAAGTTGGTCGCTGCACGAACGGCTAATTCGTGGACTGGAAACTCGGCCCGGTGGCCGGAACCCCACGGCAGCGTACAGAGACGCTCCACGGCTGGAAGCAGATGAGCATGAGAGGCGGCCAGGGTGGCCTTTCGCCTTGGTGGGTTAACCACGTAGGTGCGGTCCCCAATACTCATCGACTCAACGAAAGAGCCAACGAGTGAACTCTGCTTGTAGCTGGCTAGCGACTCCAACTCGTCTGCCTGGTAGAGCAAGCCCGTCCCTTCAGTCACTCACCTACACCTCCGGCTCTCTCCATGCACGGTGCATTTCGGACGTAGTTACTGACTTGAACGATCGAATGACCCACTCGTGTGCCACGTCGAGTGCGGAGGAGAGAGTGGCAGTTGAACTTACTTTGCCCCGGCAGTTGACTTGCAACAGAAGGACGTCGTGTGCGTCTCTGTCCCGCCTTGCTTCATTGACCGTGATGTTAAGGATGCCGTCCACTAGCTCCTGTTCCTCGGTCAGTTCGTATTGCATGCTCAGCGCCGTCCGTGTCGGAGTGTCTAGAAAGGAGTCGCTGAAGTCCTCATGCCAAGGAGCAATCAACTGAGAAAGTCGTGCCACCTGAGAGGCACCATCGCCAATCTCCACAGGGTTGAGATACGTGACCTCAACCATGAACTCCCCATTGGGCCACGGGTCATCACCAAGTTCCGCTGAGAACTCAGTGAACAGCGCCTCGAATCGTGGTTTGAGGTCGGCATAGTGGGGATAAGGGTCGTCCGGCTTTATGCGTCGCCAGTTGTGGACCAGTCGGTCATTTTGTAGCTGGATTAGGTGCGTCCCGCTTTCATTTCGAAACCAGTACCGGATAGGTGGTAGCTGATTTACTTGAAAGATCTGAATGGCCGGTGCCGGTCCTACGATTGAGGGGAGGGGAGGGAGGGGTGGCATTTCCTCGATTACTGGATAGTCGGGCCACTGCTGTCCCATCGAGATCATCCGGACGTTGGTCAGGCCAGGTGGGACCGGAAAATGAACAGCCAACGCCACTTCTTCTACGGGAGGCGCCTCGAACTCAGGAAGTGGTGTTCCAGGAGGTGGACGTTTCGGCACGCTTTCCTCATCCTATTGTGTCGAGGTTCCTGAGAGCACACGTGAGCACCGTCACAAGCCGGGATTCTAGGTGGACGAGGCCAGGTCCAGTCCGTCAGAAATGGTGTCGCCGACCGGATCGAATTTTGGATCAGATGCGTGCGACTTCCGTGCGAAATCGAGCGGTAGATGAAGGGCGGTCACGGTAACTCTTCTAAAGGTCAGCGCTTTCGGTTCCTCGGCGAGGCTGAACGCCAGACCCCTACCCTTAGCGGAATGCGGGAACCAAGAATAAGAGGAAGAGGCTTGCGTTGAAGAGGGCGTGAGCCACCATTCCCGCCGCCAGCCTGCCGGTCCGATACCGCAGATACCCGAGGACCAAAGCCAAGGGGAACAGTGCAATCGGAGCGAGAGGTCCCTCGTTGAGCACATGGGCGAAGGAGAAGATGATGGCGGTGATGAAGAGGGCTGGAACCGCCCCGACACGGCGGGTAAAGGCACCTTGGAGCAAACCACGAAAGAAGAGTTCCTCGACCAAGGGTGCCCCGATCACGGCCAGCGTGATTACCACCACCCACCCCGCTGGACCAGCGGGGGTTACCCCCAGGATCTCCGGGGAGGCTGGGTTCGGGGTGCCGAATCCCGATCCGGCGACGACGAGGCAGATCAACACGATTACCGGCAAGAGGCGGCTCACGACAGCACCCGCTGTCCCCATCCACCAATCCTTGACTCGGGGCCACGACAATCCGTAGTCGTCTGAGAGGCGTCCCGTGCCGTTCAGGTGGGAGGCGACCACCACCGAGCCCACGAAACCGACCCACAGGGCGAGCTGGCTCGCCAAGAGAAACCACGGGTCATTGGAGTCGATCGGGCCCGGTGCCCCAATGGCATAGGCGATGGCCACAAACACGGAGCCAACGAGCCCGATGCCTGCGCCGACAGCGGCGACACCACCTCCCTTTATTCCCGGGCCCTTGGGGACGAACGGAGGAGGGAACAGTGCGGGCAGGGGCCAGGCCACCCCGTAGGGGCCGTAGATGACCGACGTCCATTGCGTGCCGTCCCACCAACGCCACGGAGCAACGGCCCACGGGTCCGGATACCAGTTCGGCGGGAACGCCGGTACCCCGACACCCTGGCCCACGGGTACGGGCTGCGTAGCCACTTACCCCATCATGAGTTCCGGTCGATGACGACCGAGTGGACCACCTTGTCGTGCCATGCCTGGCGTCTGGCGTCCCAGAGTGGGGACAGATTGTCGATGATGTAGGGGATCAAGAGCATCACGTAGAAGACGACGGTGATGGCGTAGCGACCGACGCCACGCCAGAAGCCGATGGGGCCGCCGGTACGGGCATCACGAACCACGATGCTCAACGCCATTTTCCCCAACGTCTGACCTCGCTTCGAGCCGTTCATGATGCCGAAGTAGAGCATGTACGGGATGGAGAACAGGATGAAGATCCCGATGAAACCGGCCACCGCCTGGCCCGGAGTCAAGGTGTGGTTGTTTGCTGTTGAGGTGTTCGAGTTCCGGGAGGCCGCCCCGATGATGGTAAGGATTATGAAGACGCCGACACCGAGCACCATGGTGTCGATGGGAAAAGCCAGGAATCGTTTCCACCAAGGTGCCAGCGCAAGGTGGAGTACGTCGTCCAGGCGAACGTTCGGATTCCGAGAGTAGGGAACGCCCATCGTTGCCATTCCCGGGGGCTGCCCATAGGCAGGCGGTGGGCCGTATCCCGGCGGATAGGTCGCAGAGGGGGCAGATGAGGACCATGGGACTCCGGCGGGTTGCTGCTGAGTCCAGAGTGGCTGCGCCACAGAGGGTTCAGGTGCGCCATAGTGCTGTGGTGGTGGGGGAAGCTGAGCGACCGACGGATGCAGGTCGGGCGGGTACCACTTTCCGTCCCGACGCAATCCACCAACCTGGTCCCTGGCTCACGTCCGCCATCGCACCCCCCTTCGAGCCTCGACGTGATTTCGAACCGATTGCCCGTCGGATTAACGACAATTGCGATATTGGTAGTGCCAAAGGCCCAAGTTGTGCGTTTCGTGCCCGGCTGACCGGCTCCATCAGCCTCACGTTCCCGCTCACGCTCGTCAGAGGAGCTTCTAGAACCCGTGGACGCTAAAGCAAACGGATTTTCCCACGTCTCGATATTGACCTCGGTTCGCCGTTAGCACCACGCCGGGCGGATGGGACTGATGGGTCGGTTGGGGCGTTGTCGTCTGCCCAAGCCCACGCAAGCGGTCCCGTAACCTGATCAGGTGAGCGGAGCCGCCAACAACGTTGGAATAGGCGTGGGTATCGCCGCCTTGTTCATTGTTTGGTTCGTCGTGATCGTGGGATCGCTGGTCATGATGATCGTTGCCCTGGTAGATATCGTCAGACGCCCAGAGTGGGAGTGGAAGATAGCTGGTCAGGAGAAGACTCTTTGGCTCCTGCTCGTGATTCTCGTCAATTTCCTGGCCATTCCTTCACTCATTTATTGGTTCAACATTCGTAAGAGACTCCTTGCAGTGAGAGAAGCTGCCATAAGAGGCGAGTACGGGCCCGGCCACATGACTTATGCCGGTTGGGAACCAAATCCTGTTCCGTTGTCCCATCCGGGGGCCCCACCTCCGGGTTGGTATCCGGACAGTCTGGGTCAGTTTCGTTGGTGGGATGGAGTGCAGTGGACGGATCAAGTGTGGAACCAAGGGACCCGCTGAGAGCGACCAAGCGCCGCCTCCGTCGTTTACGGCTGGAGCAATCCAGGCTGCGTCGTTGGCTGGAACGTACATCCCGACATACGTTGCATGGCGGCGATGTCCTGTGTGCTAAACGCATGTTCGGTGTTCCCCGGGGCGATAGCTGACCCAGGGGCAGTCGTGTCGTTTACGCCCTGGCTGAATGCGATCAGTTGGCGAACGGACCGTTCGGTTGCCAGAGGATTTCCTCGCACTGAAACCAGATAAAGCGTCGCTTGGAGATCGGTCAGGACTTCGTGGTTTCCATCAGTCGAGATCCGAGTATCCCATCCGAAACCAATGTTCTCTCGATGACCGCCCGGCAAGATCGGAGGCGACTCCGTAGAGGCGAAGATCGGCACCAGCTGAACGGTGGCGTTGGTCTGTCCGGCCGGATAGAGCAACGACGGGTACCAGAGCAGATTCGGACTTTCAAGCGTCACATCAACGCCGACTGCTCTGGCACCAGTGACTGCCTGCTTGATCAGGTCGTATTGCTCGCTGGGCATGGCGGGGTTCACTTGGAACACGATGGGCTGACACGGGCGTCCCCAAGGGCTTCCTTCGGCCAGGGGCAACCCGTGCTCTCCCGTGTAGGTCGAGTAGCCGGGCGCTCCGCTGATCGCCAGTTCCCGTTGCCCGAAGGAGCCGTTGGCGATGAGAACGACGAAGACCGCAATAACAACGAGAGACAGCGCCAGTTCCACGATTCCGATGATCAGCCCGGCCAGTGCGAGTCCGTCACCGCCTTGCGAACCCCTTGACTCTCGGATCTGGCGACGAGCGATGACGCCGAAGATGATGGCCAAGATAGGCCCGATGAAGAACAGCGTAAGTGAGAGGACCAACGAGGCGACGGCAAGACCGTTGGTCCGGGGTGAACTCGCTGGTGCGTAGGGCCCTTGGCCCCACGGCGGCCTCTGGCTCGGGTGCAGCTCGGGCGGATACCACTTGCGATCCGATGCCTCCCACCAACCGGGGCCCTGCGCTGTGTCACTCATATCGATCCCGCCTGTCCGCCTAGAGCCAGTCAGGTGGCGGACTCAGATCAGCGAGTCCTGGCCGCCCGTCGGAACCCTTAGGAGAACAGATTCCACCTAGCTGGTCACAATCCAACCCACCCGCTTCACAGACGCTGGACAGCCAGCGTCACTTTGTGCGGGATTTCACCAAATCGCTACCACCGCCAACTGTTCACGATGAGTCGGGCGTTTGATTGGGTGCTAGTCGGATTCGACGTGGTCACTGTCACGATTTCCACATAGGACTTGTGCTGCACGTAGAACTGTTCACCGAACTGGGGACCGGTGTTTGGCAGATTCAACTGGTAGGTGGCTTGGGCTGATGTACCCAGACGATTCGTGACGATGGACGTCTTCAGATGACTGGCGCCGACTTGGGTCAGTTCGATCTTGGCTTCTGCCACTGCTTCCTGAGCGAATAGCCTCCCAGTCGGGGCACCGGCAGAGGAAGTGACGATGACGTTCACATTCGGCACCGTTAATCCCACGACCGGTCCGATAGCAAATACTTTCATCCCTTTCGACGCCCCTGAAGTTACTTCGCTGTCTAGCGCATTGGCGAGGGTGGGATCATCATGTGTCTCGGCGTTCAGCAGTGCCGTCACGTCACTGCCGTTCAGAGGTACCTGCTTCCAGTTGGATGGAAGGGTGAAGGAGAATCCGTACTGAGGTTCCTTGACGACGACTCCGGATGATGCGTCGGCGCTTGTCGCACCCAAGATAAGCAGAAGCGCCACAAGCGTTGCCGATACTCCAACCTGCAGAGACCGGCGATTCAGACGATCGTCACTCATCGAACACCTTCCCTCGACTCCACATGAGGATTCGTCAGTGACGTGGAGTTCCTTTAGCTTGGTGATTTGGAGGCACTGACCGGAATTGCTCAGCGGTCGCACCCGCTGGGAACTTCCTTCTGCTCGTTAGCGCCGTCACCCAGGGACGGCATCATCGCTGCGCTTCCCGCCTCGAAGTCCGATGCTTATGCCTGTTGGGGCCGTAGGACCAAGCGGAACTCGTCGCCTTGTGCATGGGGCGCCGTGCGCATTGTGTCGCTGCCCTACCATCCCGTCCCTGCGATGATCGAGCCGTTCAGGTGTGTGCCCGCCATCGAGCCGTCGTTGGGGGCATCTCCATAGTTGTAGATCGAGCCGTCAGCAGTAGCCACCCAATAACCCCCGCCGTCGGAGGTGGCGAAGATTGCCGAGGCAGGGTTCAAGCCTCCAGTCGAACCCGTCGGTCCGCCCAGATTCGCCGCATCCCCGTAGGCGAAGACCTGACCGGCGGCGTCGAGGAGCCAGTAGCCCTTTCCGTCGGGTGTGCGCACCATCGAGGTAATCGGGGATGACTGCGAAGCCGGGGCACCAAAATAAGGGGCGTCTCCGAACGTATAAACGTTGCCCGTGGCGGTGGCCAGCCAGTACCCGTTGCCCGAGGCATCGGGGGCCACCGCAACAGCAGCACCACCACAGCCGCCGATGCCCGGGCAGGACCCAGCGAAGCGGGCATCACCGAAGGCAAAGACCCCTCCGTCGGAAGCCACCATGAAGTAGCCACCGCCATCAGCGGAGGGCACCATCCCCACGATGGGAGCGTCGAGCGAGTTCGCCATCCCCGAGCCTGCGGGGTGGAGTCCGAGGCCCGGGATCGAGCCATAGAAGCCGGCATTGAAGGCGAACACTCCACCGTCGGAGGCGTCGAGCCAATAACCACCCTTGGTCGCCGTCGGCACGATGCCCACAACTGGACGCTGAAGATGGAGCGACCCCGTCGAGCCATAGAACTGCGCCGAGCCGAAGGTAAAGATCCCGCCGTCCGAACCAACAAGCCAGTAGCCATGGGTGCTCGATGGCGGGGGGTTGACGGGGGATGACGGAGCCACGTATGTGAACTTGTCGGTCCCAACAACCGGGCTCGAGCCCCCGGGCGTGGTGACGACCACGTCAACTGTGCCAGGACCTTCAGGGGGCGCAGTCACCGAGAGCGAGCCATCGCTATTGATGTACCCAGCGGCCCTCGCCCCTCCGAAGGTGACTGCAGTCGCCCCATAGAGGTAGTTGCCTTGAATCGTGACCGTCGTACCCCCAGCGGTACTGCCCGACGCTGGACTGACGGAGGCGACGCTGGGCTGGGGGGTGCCATAGAGGGCTGAAAATGAGCCCGAGGCAACGGAGGTCGGATAGGCGATGATCGTCCCAGAGGGATTTGTCATGTCCACGTCCGTCAGGCCGACCGCAGACGTATCTGCACCGCTAACACCAAGGGAAGAGAAGGTGCTCGACCCGAAGTCTGCCAACGTCGACTGCGCACCACCCACGATTGGGGCTTCTTCGATCCACTCTGCCGTTTGCGCCGAAATCGAGTACGAGAAGGTATTCGTGTAGATCCAACTCTGCGTCTGGTCCTCGATGGAGATGGTCCAGCTGCCCGGCGAACCCTCAACAATCGTCGCCAGCATGACGTCGCCTGGTACAACGGGGGCATTGATCTCAACAGGGGAGGCGGGAAGGAGTTCGAACCAGGCGAAGTATGGAGAGGACGTGCTGGTGCTCGGCGTGTCTTGGCTGGTTCCGGTCTGGATGAGGTCAGTGTCGAGCACCCCGTCGATGCCGACCCACTCCGAGGAGTATTCGGGTGCTGGGGACGTGACGACCGACGGGACAGTCCAATGGGCCCCGACGCCGGTGAAGGTCGTACCGCTGGCGATCCAGCCCGCCCAGTTCGTGCTGGCAATGGATTCTTGGGTTCCGTTTCCAGCTGCATCGCCCGTTGTACTCCCGATGACATGCGGACGTTGACCGCCGACCCATTGCACCGGGGAGGGTCCAAATGGCGAGGGTCCATCGACCGACCCCACATGCGCCGCAGAACTGCTGGCTGTGATCGGGCTCACCTCTGCAATCGAGGGACTAGCAGTGGCAGCGCCAATCGCAGTGCTCGATAGGACAATGCCAATCGAACAGAGGGTGACCAACGCTGCGAGAGCCCGCAGGAACCGCCACGACATCGTCTGAACCTCCGCCAACAGGCTCCGACACCTGGACCGCAGCAATCCGATCTACCGTGCGAAGCGTTTGACCCCCAGAGAATGATTCTGGCGACCGCAGCCGATGTGGGAATAGGGCCATTCGGACCCGACCCTCACAACCCTGCGACAACATGTGTTAAACGGGACCAGCTACTTGCCTCAGTAGGAAGGTGCCGTCAACGCTTTCCCCTCGGGGTTTTGGCGATGCGCAATAGGTTTCACGATTGCAGTCAGGCGGGCAATGTGATCTGTGTCTGCGTGACCCCGGTTTCCCGTCGGTTAAGGGCATTCTGGCAAGCAATGTGGACGGAGAGGGAAGAATGTCAGAGTGCACACGATTACCGCTTCGGACCGCCTGGTAGTACGCCAGCTCGTTGCGGAGGATGCCGCCTTTCTCTACGACCTTCATTCTCAACCCGGAGTAACTGAGCCGCTCGGCATGATGCTCTCTACCGGAGTAGAGGAGGAGTTGCAGCGAATCGAACGATTCAGGGATCGGTTCGGGGAGGGAAACAATTTCGGCGTCTGGGGACTCGGCCTCATAGAGGGCGACCTAGTGGGATTAGTGCTGCTGAAGCGACTCAGACCCTCAGGAGACCATGGATACGAGGTGGGTTGGAGACTTCATCCAGACTTTTGGGGACACGGTTATGCCACGGAAGGGGCGTCCGCCTTGCTTGAACTCGCCTTCGTCGATCGCAACCTCTCCGAGGTTTTTGCACTTATCGAGCCATCAAATGATCGATCTCACCGAGTGGCAGATCGAATCGGGATGCGTACCATCGGCACGATCGAGTTCCGGGGATTACCCCATGACCTCCTGTCGATTACGGTCGATCAGTGGCACGCTCAACAGTAGCGGAGCGCCCCACTCGTGTGGACTGCCCCACCGTCACGGCGACGGGGGCAGTCGGAACCCCCGCCATGATTCAAGACTTCAGCAGGATCGTCACCTCGGCTGCTGCCGGTGCCGCCATGCTGGCGTCCTCCGACCCCACATGGTCAGTGGAGACCTGCCTTCGATATGACAGGCTTGTACGTACTGCCTGTAGAGACGGATTTGAGCAACAAGGCAAGCAAAGGCAGCCACTACGGCGAATGACGCCAGCACCAAGACGACGACCCGGAGCCAGGGTTGCGGCTTGGCTGCCAGCACGAATAGAAGCGCTAAGCCGAGAAACAGGCAGGAGTAGAAGGATCGGCCAAATCGGAGGGATCGAAGCATCAGGCGTTGAGACTCGGGCAGGAGGTTCTTTGCTTTGTCGTCGTCTCGCAGTTCCTCGGATATGTGGTCTCGTGCGTACTTCGTCGGGTCAATGCCATGTCGAACCAGCTCGTCCTCTGAAACGCCGAACGTCGACTCAAACAACCTTCGTTGTCGGGCCAGGGCGCCATCTGGGTCCTGATCTTCAGACGGAGTGTCGGACACTGGGATCATTTTGCCGGTTGATGGAGACCGGGGGTGGGAGTCTCGATGTTGACCTGGCAGCACTGCCCGACTCCTGCCGGTAGGTGATGGGGACGTACTGGCGAGCGCCTGCCTACGACGGTCTAAACACGCCTCGGGTCTCGAAATCGGTCGAGACCGCAATCGTGCGCCGGAAGGGCCGTGCGTAAGCTCTGCCGCTGAACCATTCCTCAACTCTCCCACTTCGGCTGTGGTGCTACTGTCCCGGCGAACCGGGGACAGGCTCCGGGTATGTCAGGCTTAAACCGACGTCAGCGGACCCGGTCGCAGGGGGAGATGACTGGGGAAGAGGGGAACCCACTCGAACTGAGGACCCTGCCGTGTTCATCCGAACCGGCAAGCGATACGCACTCGGCTACTTCGCAGTTGGATGCTGCTTTGGGATAGGCGCCGTTTTCGTGAGTGGGGACCTTCGGATCGTCCTCATCATCCCCGCCGTGTTCTTTGTGCTCATCGCCGCCTGGTGCGGGTTCGTCTATGGACTGATGGGCACAGTGTCCAAGTTCGCAGACCAAGCCAGCAGCGGGGGAGATTGGCCGGAGATACCGGAGATAACGGCCAGCACGCAGAGGGAAATGATGGACCATATGTTCCCTCGGCCCACTCCATCGCTGAAAGACCGGCTACTTGCCCGCAAAATGGAGGAGGAGCCCCTAGCAAGCCCGGCCAGCGAGACCGAGGCTCTCGAATGGGCACGCTCACACCAGGTCGGGTTTCGTACCGGGCGCTCACGGAAACAAAGCGTCGATCTTCGCCTGTCACCGGAGTCTCTGCCAAGTATCGCTGCGCTCTTGGGAAGTACCGATCAGGAACTCGTGATGACAGCAACTCTCGCACTCATGTACAACGGCGCCCACATGGATTCCGATGCGACGCCGACTACGGACCCCACTGTCTACCGGGTCACGATGCCGAACGGGGTGGTGCACACAATCCCCGCTGAATCGCCGTAGTCACTCGTCGGGCGTCTCCGGGCCTGGCGTACTGGGCTAACTGCGTCTGACCGACATCAGAATCCTCATGGCGGCGTTGAGACCAGAGGAACTGCCGGAAGCCGTGCCTATCGCCAAGAAGGAAACCGGTGAGCCGGTGAAGACGGCTGCGATGCCCCGAACCGCAGCGGGTTTGCCATTCAGTCCGATTCCGATTGTGCCCTGCCCGTAGGTGAGCGTGTAGTGGACTCCATGGCTGACCTTGTTGAGCGTCTTGCGTTGTTTATGGAAATAGATTCCAACCGGAGGGGGCCCCAACGTGTCGATAACGACACTGGGCTGGGATGAGGCATCAAAATCGGAGCACTCGGTAGGCGAGAAGCTTGTGTAGTTACCTACGACCACAGTTGGTCGGCTCCCGAGGCATTTGCCGGAACGTGCAGAAACTTGCCAAGTCCGGGGCACGGAAAAAACCAGCCCCTGATACGTCACCGAGCGGTTGGCGGTCGCACTTCCTGCCGTGGAAGTCCAGAAAGTAGAAGCCACGACACAGAGCAAGAGAACGCCACCTCCGAGCAGCTTCCGCAACAGGTGTGGCCTCACGGGCAACAGTGTCGCAGACCGACTGGCGGGCCGTGCGCTGTGTCATGCGCTCAGTTGTGCGACCGTTGTTCTGGCTAAGGCGTCAGCGACCCCACGATTCCTGAGGCCCGAAACAATGGCCACTTGGCCCTTCCATCGCCATGTGCCGGTAGGTAGCAGGGGTTGGCCCCGAAGTCGCCAGGCGAAAACGGCGATCCATGACATGCCTCGGGTCCCGAACCGGGTCGAGCTTGCGCCGTAAGGGGTGCCGACACCGACGTGCCGCACTGCCCCACCGTCCCGGCGAAGGGGGCACCTCTCGACGGAACGCAACCGAGACTCGTAGGATCAGCAAGGTGCGTTCTTCTGTCCGAGGATGGTGGTGCAGGGTTCTATTGCTCCTACCATTGCTCTTCATCGTCCTCACCGTTTGTTCAACGGACTCCGCAGGGGCGAAGGCTGCGCCGCAATCTGGCCTGCCATCGAACTGCCGACCGACCCTCCACACTGTGTACCCAAGACCCTCTGTCCTGGGTATCCGAGCCAACTATCGGCCTGGGCTTTCAAGGAGCGCTGTTGCAAAGGCCTCTTTCCCTGCCTTCGCTGGTAGCGGAGTGCAGTTGTGCGTCGTATCAGCGCAGTACGGGCAGCACAGCATGAGCCTGAGCGTCCTCAAAATCAGCACCATGAGCCAGGTCGAAACGATGGGTCTGGACCTGCGTCGTACCGGCGTGTTCTCGCACATTGACGTAGTCCTGCGTTCTTCGTAGCCGGATCGTGGCGGCCTCACTTACTCACCACGGATGCCGTACTGCCCACCGGCCCGGCAGCGAGGCGGCAGTCAGTCGGATTCTGCTGTGGAGCCGTTCAACCTGCCAATGGCATGACGGATTAGCTCAGGTCCAACCCCAGGAACCGCAAAGCCGACTGAACCGTCCGGGCCGGATGCCTCGACAACCTTGAACAGATTTCGCTTGATGTTGCGCTCTCCCGGCCCGCCAGGGCGTCTGACCTCAACCACACGGTCCAGGGTCGGTATCGGGATTACATCTCTTCGATGCTTCCAGTACCGCTGCCACGTCATTCCGGTCGGGCCGATTGTCAACGTTCCCTGCGTGAATGACCGGGGCAAGCCCTCAGCCTGGCCCCTCAGGAAACAACTCACGCTTCGGGATTCCCCGCCATCCAGAGCGGCCAGGTCACTCCTTTGCTTTGATTCAGCCGTTCCAGAGGGATCGGTGACCGTGTCGACCGGATGGCGCAGTACGTCCAGCAGGGACCGAGAGCCTCCTGCTCGACGTGGCTTGCTCACGCAATCAGGGTGCCATAGGCAGCGGTTCCGGCGCTGGATTTCCGCCGGACGGGGGCACCTGTTGGGACGAATAGCCTTTTTGTGGCGGGGAGGGGTGATGGAAGAACGGGACATAACGGCACTGACCCTGGCCGGTCCCATAGGAGAGTTCTGCTCTCAGGCGAACGATGAGCAATCAAACAGGTTCACCGGAGGTGGATGGCTCCGACATCTCAATCGGGCAGTGTTGGAGGCTGTTGCCACCTGGTTTCCCAGTCTCCCTTCAACGACCCACCGATGGCTTCCTCGATGGTGCCTTGGGGAATGTGAGCCAGCTCTGAAGCCCAGGCATCGAGCAAGGATTCCGAGATCCGAATGGGAACCTCGGCGATCAGGGCGACATTGATGGCATCACTCGGCCGTGCATCGATCGGTACGGCCCCAGTGGGCGTGCGAAGAACGATCTCGGCCAAGTAGGTCAGCTCCGTGAAGTCCGTGATCCGTACCTCAGTGATAGTCGCTTGGGTTGCCTCAATGAGGCTCACGCACAGTTGGTACGTCATCGGCCTAGGAAACTCCACCGATTCAAGGGAGGACACCATTGCCCGACCCTCGGGGGCACCAACGAATATGACCACACGACGATCTCCAGAGGTCTCCTCTAGCGTCACGGAGTGAGCGCGACGCACTGGATCATCCGAGGTCAAGCTGCGGACCTCCACGATGGATGCCTCGACATAGGTGGCATTGTCAATAGGGGACACGGCTACCTCCTCTGTGTCATCGATGAGATCGGAAAGAGTCTGGGTGAGGTTCGCCCGTGCTTGATGAAGACGTGCCTTGACAGCCCCAGGGCGGATCCCAAGTTCAAGTGCTGCTTCGGCGTGACTCAGACCCTGCCAATAGAAGGCCAGCACGGCCTCGCGCTGACCGAGCGGCAGTTCCAGGACCGCATCGCGGACCCGCTTAGCCACCGCTGCCGCCTCGGCCTGGTCATCGGGTCCCGCTCCGCCATCGACTACATCGCCAGAGAGTGGGCTCGCAGCGACCTCACGTATCGAACGCCGGGCGACGTTGAGGGCGATTCCGGCGTACCAAGAACCAAATCGTTCTGGGGATCTCAGGCGTGGCAATCCGATCAAGGCGGCGACGGTCGCCTCTTGAAGGACGTCTGCGACCATGGTGCGGTCTCGGAGCAACCGCAGGGTCACTGACCTGGCCATTTTCACGTGTCGGCTGACCAGCACCGCAAAGGCAGACCTGTCGCCACTCAGGGCCGACTTCACCAGGAGAGCGTCGGGAGCGTCAGGGCATTCGAGCCAAGTCACAATTGATAGTGCCTCAAAGGCACCGTTGGGTTAGCACCAACGTCCACGCTGGGTCGAGATCAGTGACCCAACGTGGTGTGTCAGGTCGCACAACCGATCGGGGAGACCCCACCGGAGTCAGAAGAACGCAGCCCGGACGACACGGTCCTCGATGATTGCGAGGCTGAGTCGTTGAGGGCGGACGAGTGGTCTGAAGGCCGAGTTCGGAGGAATCTCGATCACCCGAACAACCGTAACTCCGTTTGACCACGCAGCAGCTAAGGCTTCATCTCGGAGCATCCCGACGCAGGGCAAATCAACCCCAGTCTCAGCACGAGAAACCATTCATCCAGAAATGCCGGAATCGTTACTTCGACAGTTGTACACGACCTCTGCCAGAGTGCCGAAGTGCCCCACCGTCCCGGCGAAAGGGACACCATCGACGTTTCAATCTTGGCCTAGTTTGGTCGAGTGGGTCCCGACGACGACGAGTTCATGAGGGAACGCCTTGCCCGGTACTTCAACGAACCGCCCGTTCCGAGTAGCAACCCCATCATTCGGCGACTTCAACGAGATTCCATCTGGGGTCCGGTCGCCAATCTCACGAGCCCGGAGGCGGCAGTTGAGTGGGTTCGCTCACGAACCTCGATTGACATGCGTCGCCCGAGTCTGAAGAACCTATTTCGGCTCAGAACCGATTGGCGAGTCACGCCCGAATCGCTGCCGATGCTCCTTGACATTCTTTCGAGTGAAGATTTTACGCTGGCATTCACTGCACTAAGGGCATTGACTGCGAACGGGGCTCACGTCACTAGCGATGAGACCGAAGAGACAGAAGCCACGGTCCATATCGTCACGCTGCCAGATGGCTCTGTGCATGAACGTCGCATCAACGCTTGGCCGCTCTAACACGGACGACCCTCCGGCAACCGTCGCTCTTTTCGCATGGTGAGGATGCCCCGACGTGCCGAAGTGCCCCACCGTCCTGACGGGGTACTGGGCTAGCCCCATGATTCTCAATCCGGGCCACGCCGCTTCGACCTTGGTGTGCCGATTCCCGCACGACGCATCCACTGAGTTAGTACGAGCGGGAGGACGAAGATCCCGACGAAAGCGCCCCAGAAGTCACCGTACCGATTGCCGATCATCACGGCTGCTACCGCCCCGACAATCAGCACTGCTAACACAACGAGTAGCCGAACTGCTCCAATCGAGAACAGTGCCTTCAGGACGCCAACCATCGTCAGCCCGGCTGGATACGGCTTCAGCCTGTAACGGCCCGTTTGCGGGTCCGCATTGAGCGCAGCGTCCACACGAAGCCGCCGACAACGGCTACGAGTCCCACCAGGGCGACCGGCCAGGAAATGCGAGCGCCTACGACGATGAGTAGGAACCCAACGACTTCAACCAGGGCACCGAGGGCGAATTGCCGAGAGAACCGGCGCTGAGCCTGAGTAGCTGCCTCTGGTCGCTCGTCGAGCACCCGCTCGCCAGTCGGACGGGTCGCCTGCACCTTCAGCACCATGCACGAGAGTGGGTGGAACAGCATGTCCGCCATCCGTCGAACCACCGAGACAGACCGGTCGATGTCGCCATCGAGGACGACAGTCGAGCCAGCAGGCACATCGATGTCCACACGTCGGCTCCGGTACCAACGCCATAGCGAGATCCTCACCGTGTGGCTTCCGGGCGCAACCGTGGCCCAGAACGAGCCTCCGAGCGGGGCGGAACCTGCCGCCTTGCCGTCGATGGACACCCCGAGGCGGCCCAAGCGAGGGTTTCCCACCCATTGGTACTTGTTGAGGACCTCGATGCCCCCTTCAGGCTGAGCGTTTCCCTTCTCCCCGGTCACACGACCATTATCGGCTACCGATTCGGTGGCTATAGCCCCTGCGGTTATCTGGTCGGACTAGCCCGAAGGTGTCCGCACTGGGGCAGGGGTCTTGATGCCGGAGACGACGGTCTGCGAGACGCCTCGGGTCCCGGACTGGGTCGAGCTGGAATCGTGCGCCCGAGAGCGTGTGCGTAACCTCGGTCTCGATTACCGACCCGCCCTTGCTCCGGTTGTGGCGTTGATCTGTTCGCCCCTGCCACCGTTGTGGCGAAGTGTCCCACGGTCCTGCTGTACGAGGGCAGGTGTCACATCGCCTTAGGCTCCTGGCGTGGTCGGTTCCTCATACGAGCCAATCTGGTTCCAGCAGGAGCTTCCGAGGGCGGCGATGGATGCCCGTCGCTCAACCCTCACTGGAGTCCTCAGGATCAAGGACGGAAGGGCCGAGTTCCGCAGCGGGAATGGGGTCATCGAGTTGCAACCCATCCTGTCGGTGGAAAAGGGCCGACGTGGCTCCGACTTCATGAACCGATGGATCGAGATTCAGTACGGCGATCCCGAACAACCCTCCACCGCCTATCTCAGTGACGGAGGCTGGCGGGGTTGGCGTCCCATACTCACAAGAAGCAATCACCGAATCCTCACCGAACTGTCGGCATTGAGCCACAAACCGGCGAACTGGGTCAGTTGTTCTGGCAGTGCTGTCGGCGCCGATAATGGCGGGGTGGGGCAACCTATAAGTCAGGAACGCCTGGTGTGACCGACCAGTTGGAACAGCCGACCCGAGGCCGAGGAAGGCGTTCGAATCGTGCGAGAAGGTTGGGGCTGATGAGGCGGAGCGGCTTGTTGCTCGTGCTCTTGGCCATTGGAGCTCTTCTCGCCTCCGCGTGCAGTCGTACATCGGGGCCTGGAGACGAAAGCGTTGGTGCCCAAGCGGCTTCGTGCGGCTCAGCCTCCTTCTGTATGGCTCTTCTCGGGAATAAGAGCGGGCCCGGTTCATTTGACCTGTTCATGACTACTAGCGAGAACGGCGGCATCAGCTGGTCTCGCGCCACGCCCATGCCATTGCTGGGATGGGATGGTGGGTCGTCAGTTCAATTGGTATGTGTCACATCACGCGAATGCCTTGCAGGAGATTTATCTGATTTCGGCGTGATCACGTTTGACCGAGGCAAAACCTGGCGAACGATGGACGCCCCTGTGATGGGTGGAACTGTGGGACTGGCCTGTCTGAACCAGACGTGCTTCGAGGCAAATAGTCGATCGGAAGAGGTCATTGTGTTTCGAAGCAGAAACGGCGGACGAACATGGCAACGGATGTCGAGTCTCGCCAGTCCTGGGGCGTTGACAGGAGGACCCATCGCATGCTCTTCGGTGGATACCTGTCTGATCCTCACGACGGACAAGAGGGATTCCGAGCAAATCCAGTCGACCACGGACGGAGGAGAATATTGGAAGCCCGTTGATTTCCATCTCGCACCAAATCAAGAGCTGGACGGTTGGTTCACTTGTCTGTCTATGGGCAGCTGTCTCGTTGCGACCGCAACCCAGACTCAACAAGGCGACAATCCGCCCGTGCTAGTGGCTGGTGTCGATGTCATATCTCCATCGGGTTTGCTCCTGGCAAATCATGTTGTCTTTCGATCAGAAACCCTGGACGGTTTGAGCGGTCTCTCATGTGTGAGTGCAGACGTGTGTTTTGCCGCACCGACTGGGGCAGCAGGAACCGGGAACAAGACCACGTACATCCATCGCTCCGTCGACGGCGGGCAGACATGGCCGTCGGTTGTCGTCCAAGGAATCGCGGACCCAGATTACGAATCCGTAGCTTGCGGTACGGGGTCGCAGAACTGCGTGATGACCAATGGCTCGTACTCAGGGTCGCCGTTGCTCAGCAGCACAGATGGGGGTCAATCGTGGACACATTCCGTGGTGCCAGATTGGACGCTTCGCTATCCCTCTTATTCCCACCCAAATTCTTGAACGAGCACGGCCATGAGGGGTTGGGGCGACTAAGGACGCCCGGCTGGCTGTGCCCACATAGTCAACAACGGCACGAAAGAGCGGTCGCTAGCGTTCGAGGCCGGGACTATCCACACGCCCATAAGTGCCGAACTGCCCCACCGGCCCGGCGACAGGGGCGGTGCGGGCAAAGCGGTAGGACTTTCAGCCCAGGCGGCGTCCAAGCGGCTGATCCAGAATGAGACACATGCGCTTTGAGTTGTGGGAAGCCTCCGATGAGGACGGGACACAGAGCATGCTTCTCGGGGAGTCTGAGGAGTACGAGAGGTCACGTGCGATGTTGGCCCATGAACCCAACATGAAGCTCACATGGGTGGTTGAGGCCGATACTCACGACGAAGCGATGCAGCTCTACTACGACCACATGGGATGGGGTCACTACACGACCTTCGATGAGCTGCCCGGTGAGCGAGTGGAAATCCACGGCGTGGTGCCGGGGGAATCCGGCAGCGAATCCTGATCGCTGCGGCCCTGCCTCAGTTGTACCGAAGCGCCCGACCGTCCCGGCGTGGGCGGGCAGACCTATTCGGATTCACCTCGTTGGAGCCGTCCTATCACTTCATCCAGGTGGTTTCTGACCCCTTCGTAGAAGCCGATGACCGCATTGGTTGGTTCGCCTCCCGTGGGCCAAGGTGGCAGGCCAGCCCTATCATCGAGAATCGCCGCCCAGTGGTAACAATCGACACGGTGTTGGTGGCTGGTTCCGTCCTGGCTTCCGATGTCCCAGAGCAGGCGTGACACGGCGAACAGTTCGCTCTTTTGGATGGGCACAGAATCCGTTTGGGCTTCGTCCATGTCCCAATCATGGCCGACCTGCGGCGAGCGGCCCTTAGTCCGAAAGCTTGCTTCGCACGTTGGCACCCAATGCCAGACGTACTCGGGTAGTGCTACCGGCTCGTCATCGCTGCTTCAAGCCAGTCCCTCTGCTCTTCCGTGTCGGGCACCGGCACACCTCGGGCAGCGGCAACTGTGTCCCAGGCTTCGGTGCCCGTCATGCCCTCTGCCATGAGGAGGCCCGCCACCACCAACGAGGATCGACCGATGCCGACCCGACAGTGCACGACGACGTTCTGCCCCTGGTTGAGGGCAGCCTCCAACTCTCCCAGTAGCTCTCGAAACCTCCGAGCATCGGGTACACCTCGGTCGGGCGTCGGACAAGAGACGAAAACCAGACCGGCAGTTATGGCTGCCTCAGATTCTCCCCCAAGGTCCAGCTCGTCCACTTCGTCGGAGGTCAGCATCGAGACGAGTACATCCGTTCCGGCTTCCCGGAGACCCTTCATCTCGTCCTGAAGCCAGTCGTTCCCTCTTGGGCGAGCCATGGTGCTCAACCGGCCCGCACCCGACCGCCTGACCGAGTACAAGGTTGGTCTCACCGGCCAATCACTATCCCATCACCATCACACAAGACTGCTTCCCGACGTATTGCGCAACGTCAGCTAGTTGGGTCGTTCACCTCCGAAGCGTTCCACCGCTTGCCGCACCAGAGCCGGTCCGACACCGGGAACAACGAACTCCACCTTCCCCGATGGACCTGAGGTAACGACGTTTGAGAACTGCCCTCGTCTCAGCTTTGTGCCGTTTGATCGGCTTGCTGGTCGTATCACCTGCTCGACACGGTCGAGGGGCGGAATCACAACGAGGCGATCCTTGTGGCGAAACCAGTGGTGCCACGCCATCCCATCGGGTCCGATTAGGAGAATCCCTTGCGTGAGCTTCTGCGGCAGCTCTGGGTCCGAGCCACGCAACCAGCAACTGACCTGTCTCGCCTCGCCTGCGGCCAGAGCTTCCAGGTCCGACTGGGCTTTGGAACGGCTTGAGCCAGTTGGGTCACGCAAGACCTCAATGGGGTGCCTAAGCACGTCCCACATCGTTCTAGTGCCGCCTGCTTTCTTCGGCTGGGCCACTATTCAATCCTGCCTCAGTTGCGCCGAACTGCCCCACCGTCCCAGGCGAGTGGGACACCTGACATGAGGCTCATGGCGGTGGGCCATCACCTCGCAGTTCGTCGTGGAGTTCGCATCGACTGGGATCGTTTAGCCACGTTTCGGTGCCGTCGGCGGATAGGTGAAAAAGGCGCAGCGATCCACCCTCATTGTCCGAGGCTCGGACTCCATCCAAGATGCAACAGACCCCGAAGGTCGCATCGAACGCCACCGATCGGACAAGCTCGGCCACCATCTCTTGATCGTTACCGCTCAGGGCGTTGAACCACTCGCTCCGTCGTACAGTGTTGGGCCACGGGGCGCTTCCGCTTGGCTGGCGAAGCTGATCCAGCTTCCCATCGGTCGTTCCGTCGATGACCGCCAAGCGCAAGACATCCACAAACTGCTCTGGTGTCATCCCACCAGGATGCCCTACTCCATAGGGAGCCGACTAGCCCATGGTGCCGTTTGTGGGCAGGGGCCAAGCCCGACAAGGCGGCGCTCTCACCATCGGTCTGGCGAGTGCACTGCGTTAGCGTGACTCGATGTCGGTTGTCGCCTTCACCGTCGTCTGCGATTCCCCCGACTGCCCTGGGATCTTCGCTCTCGAATCTCGTGAGCACCTCACGATTAGCTCCTTCGCTGCCGTCATCGGCGACCGCATGGAGACCGCTGGGTGGACCAAGACCCAGCGCTCCGGGCTACCCCCTTGATCACGCCGCAGAAGATCGTCCCTGAACGCTGGGTCGGAGGCTAGGTATCTGAACCCCACGTCGACGGCATCAACCGTTCATCCTCGTACAGAAGGATTCCTTCCCGGTTCACGCCGCCCGCTTCCCGAACCTGGCGTCTGAGCTGCTTCTGGTAGTTCCAACGTTGCCCGTAGCTGCCCCACATCCCATCCCAGAGCTGAGCCTTGTTGATACGGCAACAGAGGTAGCGCATGGTCCCGGGTCGAACATCGAGCTGCAAGACATTGCTGCAAGCCTTTCGGCGTTGGCTCCAAATGATGAGTGTCCTCCATCCGGGCTGAACCTGAAAGCGAATCGATTTTCCGTTCTTGCAGGTGCCCATCAGCGAGTTGTCCACGTAAACATCCCAAGTAAGGGCGATGCCCATCCAGAGATTGAACTGGCGTGCAACTTCGATCTCAGCGAAGGTCCCGTCTTCGTTGGGATCGGATTGCGTCGCTCCAACTGCTCGTGTGTATTCAGTCCACTGTCCGCCGTCCCAGAAACGCTCCCGGGAGGAGTCCCCGGAAGGATCTCGATACCAACCCGCAGGCGGAGAACCCTCACCCTGATCCACACCTGTGATTCTCGTCCAAGCCAGGCCGACGCCTTAGTCCCGGGCCATCCCAGCACCGGTTAGGCGACACGCTACGCCTCGTTCACCACGTCATCCGCTTGTAGGGAGAGCCGGTCACGCAGGTCTGCTGCCACAGCGTCCACGTGTCTCAGGACGAAGTGCTGCTCGCTGCCGTCCGCACCTCGAATCAACAGTCTCCTTTGCATCCCCCCGTTGTATGGCTGCCATGTTCGCTTCGCTACGGAGATGCCGGAGAGATTGGCACGATCAGCCGACCATCCGGGGCGCTGTTTCAGGTTGCCGTACCCATTAGGAACAAAGACAAGCCTTCGCTGAGTTAGGCACAACTTGCCTGCCTGAGTGACTCGGCCAACTGTGCGCAGTGCTCCGATACTCCATTCGCATGTCTCACCGTCGACCAGCTCCCGAGCGATTCGGTCTTTCATTCGCATGTGGTCACCTCCCTCGGCGCAAGTTCACTGAATGTCTCTTCGGCAGCCACATTGGAGGCATTTAGGGTGCATCCGACCCTCGTTACGGGGATGATGGCTGGCTTCCACTCGGTGCCTTGGCCGTGCGACTTCCGTGCTACATCGAACCAATCGTGCCGCTTGGTGGCTCCTCGTCCGGCGTTCTGGGAACCCTGGGCAGGCCGACGGGTCGGGCGGACCTGTCACCTGTTGCAGTCTCCAGCTAGGTGCGGTTGTAGACGACAAGAGCGATGTAAGGAGCGATGGCAAACGCCCCAACCACAAGGCACACGTTCCTGACTCTCGCCCTGGTGCCGGGTTGGTCGAGATGGAGGGCTAGCCAGTGCAGCATGAGGAACTTGGGGTTTGGCCTTTCCGGTACTGGCATGGAGGACCGAACACCACGTCGCTTTTCGACCCGACGCCCCATCTCGGAGAGGCCCGCCACGAGAAGCGCAATGAAACCGACGATCGCAACGTTCACGATTGCCAGCTCACCGGGTCCAACGTGCGATGTCATGAGATCATCCGTCCCCACCGAACTGAGCGGCTCTCGGATGGCCCCTCATACGGTCATTATCGGCCTCGGTCTTCGGCGGCTATAGGTCCCGCCTTTTCACAGCGCACTAGCCCACTTGAACCGTTTGTGGGCAGATGCCAAGCCCGACATCCGTATGAAGGCGGCTCTCACAATCGGTGGCGAGTCCACCGGGTTACCCTCACTCGGTGTCGGTCGTGGCCTACACCATCGTCTGCGACGCTCCCGACTGCCCCTCGATCTTCGTTCTCGACAGCCACGAGCACCTCACGATCACCTCCTTCGCTACCGTCATCGGCGACCCCATGGAGGCCGCCCTGGCCAGGTCAGGGCTGAGCCTTCAGCTTTCGGGCAACAACTCCGGATCACAAGGAAGTACGGCGACTTTTTCGGGGGGAGTAGTTAAGGATCGTCCAGGACCGGGGCTGTTAGCGCAGCGCCCGGTCCACCTATTAGTTACTGCCTACAGCGTACAAGGCCCCGCTCGGGCCTTGCGAAGCTCTGGTGGCGAGGTCTCAATCGAACTCTCCGTCCAGGAGCATCAAGGTGAAGCAGTCCTTGGACGGGAGACCACAGAAGCACTCGCCATTGACGTACTCGTCACTTCCGTACTCGGCCCGTCCACTACGCCAAGGGCGCTCCGGGTCGGGGCCGGGGACGTAGTGCAAGTCTCGGACAGCGGCCAGCATCGACGCATCATCCCGGAGGACGACGTTTTCAGCCTCGGCCACCAGCAGGTCGCCAGCTAGGTTCTCGCTCACGACGCCACCTCCTCGTCCCGTGCTTCTGCCTCGGCGTCCCACTCAGCGAACTGAGCGGCACGCTCCTCGGGGGTCATTCCATGGGGCTGGGTGGCGTAGAGCGCCTGCCACACCTTCGTCTCGCTCAGCTCGTCGGTGCTCACGACTTCCTCCCGATCCGTTTGGCGGCTGCCACGGCACGGTTTGCCGCAAGAAGCTCTTCACGCTGAGCGGGAGATGCTTCCTTCCAGCCGCCGTACTCGAAGAGCAGGTCGCCCAGGTGGAGCGTGGTCTTCTTCACAGCAGCCCGGCGCTTGGCCTTCAGAGCGACCTGCTTCGGACTCGGGGGCGGCGGCACCACCAAGGGTGCGTCCACCATTTTGAGTCCACTGGTCACATACTCCGTGGGCAGCCTGGGGCACGTATCAAGGTCGTACCTCAACGTGGTGCCCTTCCGGTAGCGGCGGATCAGTACGACCGACCCCTCGTGGCCGATGACCCGACCGCCGAACATGTGGGAACCGAATGAGGCGCTCTCGGGCTTGACGCCGACGCACCCCTCTCGGAACTCGTGGTACTCCACCTTGGCTCCCACCGGGAACCGGGCGACTGCCTCGGCCTCGGTGGTCTTGGTATCTGTTTCAACTGGCATTGTATTGCCTGCTTTCGTATGCAGGGTTCTGCACCCCGACAGTTCAAGGGTGACAGCCCGACCTCTTCACCACGGTTCATGAGCTAGCAACTACTGGCCCGGAGCCTCCGCTGTGTCACGAGGTGGCCGTCTGCGTCTCGGTGGAAGAACAGCCCCACGACGGGCGACCTGACGGAGATTTCCACCCGGTTGGGGTCGAAGTTGATGGCTGCCCTTCTGAGATTGCCCCGCCACCTGGTAGTTCTTCATATAGGTAAATAGCCCACTGGCATCAGCCAGTGGGTGGCCAGCGGCGCAGAATGGCTGTTGGCCCAGATCGGCGACGTGCTCGTGTCGACGACGACGGTGGATGTCGGGGCCACCTGGTTCCGCGCCCACTACGGCCAGATGACGGCACTGGCGGGCGTCGTCATCCTCCCGATGCTGCTCGCCTCGACCCTCCAGGCGGTGGTGCGCCAGAACCCGGGACAGCTCGTCCGCACCTTCCTCGTGCAGCTGCCCCTGGCGCTCTTGCTGGCGGTGGTGGCGGTCCAGGTCGTCATCTTGAGCCTCTCGGCCACCGACGCCATGAGTGACGCCATCGCTGGTGGTTCGGGCGCGGACGTGCAGTCGCTGCTCTCCGGCGTGACGACGGGGCTCGTGGCCGCGGCGGCCGACCCCACCATCGCCAGCTTCGTGCTCCTGCTCATCGCGTTGCTCGTCGCCGTCGCCGCGTTCGTGCTGTGGATCGAGCTGCTGATCCGAGCGGCCGCCGTCTACGTCGCGGTCCTCTTCCTCCCGCTGGCGCTGGCCACGCTCGTCTGGCCGGCTGTTTCGCACTGGTGCCGGCGCCTTGTCGAGACGCTGGCGGCGTTGATCCTCTCCAAATTCGTCATCGTGGCCACGCTCAGCCTGGCGGCCGGGGCGGTCTCTTCGGGAACTGCCGGCACGAGCGCTCATGGCAGCGGGTTCTCGGCCGTCCTCGCCGGGGGCGCTCTCCTCGTCATGGCGACCTTCGTTCCCTTCGCCATCTTGCGCCTGATCCCGGCGGTCGAGGCGGGTGCGGTGGCGCATCTCGACGGTCTGCGGGCACGGGGGACGACCGCCGCCACCCGGCTGCCCCGTTCGGCGGCGAGTCATGCGCTCCACGAGGGCCTCGGGGCCCTTGGTGACGCCCGGCTCTTGGCCCAGACGCCGGCGGGGCGCGCGGCCGGCGAGACCCCGCCTGGAGCCGAGACCGGGCCCGAGGCAGCCGAGACCCCGGGGGCCGGCGGGGCCAGGCGGACCGGGGCGGTGGAGCTCGGCGAAGGCGACCCAGCCTCGGCGCGCCGGTTCGACGAGCTCGTCGCCCGCGGTGTGACCCCGGCGCGCAAGGGCCCCAAGCCGATCCTCGGAACGGGGTCCGCACCGCCCGACGGAACGAGCCAGTCGGCTGGCGGGGTGGAGGGGGAGGCGACGCCGGCGAGGACGGCCGAGGGGACGCCGGTGCCGCGCGCACGGCCGTACGAGTTCCACCCTGCGCCGACCGGCCCGGCCACCCCCGAGGACGCGTGGAAGTGGCAGGGCGTCCCACCGGGCCGCAGCCTGATCGGCAAGGTTGAAGCGGGCGAGATGCGTTACTACATGGGCGACGACGGTCATGGTCCACAGATCTGCTGGTTGCCGCCGGCGTGGCCGCCGGGCGAGGGCGGCGATGGGCAGAAAGCCGGTGGGTCGTGAGCGCCGACGGGGGGTTGCGCTATCGGTTCGGTCCCCGCGAGCGGGGCGGCGCGCTAGCGGGGTGGCGAGCGGGCCAGATCGTCACCGTGGCGGTCGGCCTCGTCTTCGGTGTGCTCGTGCTGCGTTGGGAGCCCAACGCAGCGGGTGTGGCGGCGGCCATCGCCATTCTCGTCCTCTACGGCGGGTTGGCGACGGTGCCCGTGTCCGGCCGGACGGGCGACGAGTGGCTGCCGGTCGCGCTGTGCTGGGGTGCCCGTCGGGCCTCCCGCCCGGGCGCCCGTCCCATGGGCGCGCTGCGCGGGATGCGAATGCTGCGGGCCGGCTGGCGCGACATGGGCGTCGTACACGACCACTCGGCGCGCACGCTCACCGCAGTGCTCTCGCTGCGCGGCGGTGGCTTCGCCCTGCTGGGCCAGGACGAGCAGGACCGCCGGGTGGGTGCGTGGGCCTCGGTCCTGACGTCGTTGGCCCGCGAGGGCTCCCCGGTGCACCGGGTGCAGTGGGTGGCGGCAGGCTTCCCCGACGACGGGCAGGGCGTGCGGTCGTATCTCGCCAGCGAGGCGATCCCGGGCGCAGCGTCGGCCTGCACCGCGTCGTACGAGGCACTGCTGAGCGACATGGACTCCCACACCTGTGCGCACGAGGTCCTCCTGGCCGTGCAGGTGCGGCTCACCCGGTCGGTCGAGGCCGGGTGTGCCACGCTGGCCCGCGAGGTGGGATCGCTGGTTCGCCTCCTCTCTGACGCTGACGTGGAGGTCGAGTCGGTCCTCACCGCCGACGACCTGGCCTACCAGTTCCTCCGTACCTACGAGGCGCGCGTGCCCTCGGCGGGCGGCGCCACACTCTCGCTCGACGATCCGTGGCCCATGGCGATGGAGGAGAGCTGGTCGACGCTGCGCGTGGACGGCATGCTCCACGCCAGCTTCTGGGTGGCGGAGTGGCCGCGCGTCGAGGTGCGAAGCGACTTTCTCGCGCCACTGCTTCTGGGCTCGGCCCGCTCGACGTTCTCGGTGGTGATGGAGCCGCTCGGTCCCGACGCCGCGGTCCGCAAGGTGGAGGCGTCGCGCACCGCAGACTTGGCCGATGCCGAGCTCCGCCGCCGTGGTGGTTTCGTCTCGACGGCCCGGCACGCCCGCGAGTCCGAGGTCCTGGCCCGTCGCGAGGCGGAGCTGGCCGAAGGCCATGCCTCGTTCCGGTATTCGGGCTACGTCACGGTCTCCGCCCCGAGCGAGGAGGAACTGGTGGCCGCCTGCGACGTTGTGCAGCACGCGGCGGGACAGAGTCGGTTGGCACTGCGCCGCCTCTACGGCGACCAGGCGTCGGCCTACACCTGCACCCTCCCGCTCTGCCGCGGGCTGCGCTGAGCTGTCTCACATCGAGAGATCAGCCCGAAATGGCCACCACCGGGGCGTTGATGGGCTGGCCACCTCGGCTCCCCAAGAAGGGTGGGCCGTTGGTGGTGGGGAAGGCAAAGACGCCGCCGTCGGCTGCCCCGAGGTAGTAGCCGTTGCTGACCAGGTCCAGGCCGACGATCGGCTTGTTGAGTCTGAGGGACCCCGTCGAGCCGTAGAAGGGCTCCGTGCTCGGGTAGCTGAAGATGCCGCCGTCGCTGGCCACCAGGTAGTAGCCGCCGTTGGAGGCGACGGCCATGCCGACGACCGGCTTATTGAGCGTGAGCGAGCCGGTCGAGCCCAGGAAGGGCGGGCCACCGGCGGTCGGGAAGGTGAAGATGCCGCCGTCGCTGGCCACCTCGTAGTAGCCGTTGCCGTTCGGGGTGGGGGCAATCCCGACGATCGGCTTGTTGAGCGGCTTGCCCCCCATGGAGCCGTAGAACTGGGCGTCGCCGTAGGCGAAGATGCCGCCGTCGGAGGCCACCAGCCAGTAGCCCCCGCCGTCAGGTGTGACCGCGATGCCGACGATCGGCTTGTTGAGGGGCTTGCCGCCCATGGAGCCGTAGAACTGAGCGGAGCCGAAGTTGAAGACCCCGCCGTCGGCGGCCACCAAGTCGTAGCCGTCACCGGCCGGCAGGGTGGCCATGCCCACGATGGGCGAGTTCAGCTTGGTGCCGCCCATGGAGCCCAGGAACGGGGCGCTGCCGCCGGTGCCGTAGTTGTAAATGCCGCCGTCAGAGCCCACGAAGTAGTAACCGCTGCGCGCGATGGGGGCCATGGCGAACAAAGGCTGGTACGTGGGGGGTATGCCATTGAACTCGGAAGAGCCGGCCGATACACACACCCAGTTGGTCAGGCAGTCGACGCCGAACAGAAGGACGTTCGACGACCCCGCGGCCCCCGTGGGTGGTTGACCCACCTGCGTCCAGGACTGGCCGTTCCAGGTCAGCACCTGGCTGTTCGTCCCACTCCTACCGACGGCCGTGCAGCTGGTCGGGCTGAAGCAGCTGATGCCGTAGAGCGCGCCCGCGCCCGGACTCGGAACATTCTGGGCCGGCGACCAGGCCGACCCATCCCAGAACGTCACCAGGCTAACCGCACCATTGGCACCACCGGCAGCGCAGAAGTCCAGTCCGGCGCACGAAACGGCGTAGGGGACGAATTGCAAAGCGTTTGAATAGATCGCGCTGAACGTCCAGCTTGACCCGTTCCACGAGTACGCGAGCCCCCCATTTTGAGAGGAAGCGTTCTGACCGAATCCGACCGCCATGCAAAACGAGGGAGTGGTACACGACGTGCTGTCGAGACTCCCACTCACGTCGTAGCCGGGAAGGCTCATCGTCTGGGCAGACCACGTCGAGCCGTTCCACTGTGCGGTGACGGGCAGGCCCGGCTCGGCGCCACCCGTGTCGCCGACGGCCTGGCAGAAGTTCTGACTCGTGCAGGACACACTGCGCAGGTCGACTGCAGCCCCGAGGCTTGTCGTGACGACGGTCCAAGCCGTTCCGTTCCACTGTTCGACGAGGACGGCCGGCCCGGTCGCCTGACCCACGGCGACACAAAACGACGTGGTGACACAGGAGACGCCTATCAGCGTCGTCGACGCAGAGCCGGGAACACTCGGAAGGGTCATGGGTGACCATGTCGACCCGTTCCAAAGCTCCGCGTAGTCCTGCCCACCGTAATAGCTGTCATCCTGACCGCCATTGCCGGTGACCGCGACGCAGAACACTGAGGTCACGCAGGACACGGCGCCGGCCTCCGTGCCGGCCCCCGGCGTGGTCAAGGTGTTCGCCATGCTGCTCCAAGTCGATGCGCTGACCGTGGCCGGCGAGGAGTAGGCGGCGCCGGCCACCGATCCCATGCCGCCGATCGCCAGCGGCAGGGCGGTCAGGGCGAGGGCACAGCCGAGGGCACTGAAGCGGAGCAGCGAGCGCATTGCGCCTCCTCTGGTTGGCAGGCTTGCAGACCCGAGCAGAGTAATGAGGCCGGTACCGCGATGCGAGGATGCCGTCGACGCCTTCGGGCGGTCAAACTTGAATGTGGCCGACGCCGAGCTTCGCCGCCGCGGCGGCTTCGCCTCGACGGTCCGGCACGCCCGCGAGTCCGAGGTCCTGGCCCGTCGCGAGGCGGAGCTGGCCGAGGGCATGCCTCCTTCCGGTACTCGGGCGACGTCACGGTGTCGGCGCCGAGCGGCGGCTCTACCATGACCCGGTGACTCCACGCACCGGTACCGACCCCGCGAGCGGGGGCGCCGCCGCGAGACCCGGTCGTGTGCACAACGTGGTGGTACTGCTGCTCGACAGCCTCAACCGGCACATGCTGGGGAGCTACGGCGGCACGGATTTCGACACGCCGCACCTCGACCGTTTCGCCCGCGAGCGGGCGGTCCGGTTCACGTCGCACGTGACGGGCTCGCTGCCCTGCATGCCGGCGCGCCACGACATCCTCTGCGGCTCGCTCGACTTCCTGTGGCGGCCGTGGGGCTCCATCGAGCTCTGGGAGGAGCCCATCACTCGGCAGCTGCGCCGCGCAGGGGTGACCACGATGTTGGTGTCGGACCACCCGCATCTCTTTGAGGTCGGGGGCGAGAACTACCACACCGAGTTCAGCGGCTGGGACTACGTGCGCGGCCACGAGGGCGACCCGTGGCGGACCTACCGTGACCCGAGCTACATCGGCGCGCCCGCGCTGCCTGCCCGTGGCGGCGGGTGGTACTGGCAGCGGCGCGGCGGACCGGCACGGGACCGGCCCTACGACCGGTCCCGCACGTTCTTTCGGACAGAGGAGGACTTCCCCGGGCCGCGGACGATGCGGGCCGCGGCCGACTGGCTGCGTCGCGGGGCCCCCGACGACGCACCGTTCATGCTGTTCGTGGACGAGTTTGACCCCCATGAGCCGTTCGACACGCCCGAGCCATGGCGTGGGCGCTACGACGCCGGCTGGGAGGGCGAGCTCCTCATCTGGCCTCCCTACGACGTCGGCGCGGTGGCCGAGGGACGCCTGAGCAGCCGCGAGGGGCGGCACATCCGAGCCAACTACGGCGCCAAGCTCAGCATGATCGACCACTGGGTGGGTGAGGTCTTCGCGGCGCTGTCGGCCCGCAGGCTGTGGGACAGCACAGCCGTCATCGTGTGCACGGATCACGGGCACTACCTCGGCGAGAAGGACATCTGGGGCAAGCCGGGCGTCATGCAGTACGAGCCGCTCGGCCACATCCCCCTCCTCGTGCACTGGCCCGGCGTCGCGGGCGGCACCGAGTGCCCGGCACTCACGACCAACGTCGACATCAACGCCACCATCGCCGAGGTGTTCGGTCTCCCCCCGGCGGCCATGGCGCACGGCGTCTCCCTGGCTCCCCTCGTGCGGGGGGACGCCTCGCAGGTCCGGGCGTGGGCAATCGGCGGGGTCTACGGGAACTGGGTGCAGGTCACCGACGGCCGCCACAAGTATGCCCGCGGCGCCGCCATGGAGAACTTCCCGCTGTCCATGTGGTCCAACCGGTGGTCGACCATGCCGGTGCAGGGGTTTGAGGACGCGGTGCGGCTGCCCCCGCCCGACCGCCGGGCCCGCCTGGATTTCATGCCCGGCTCGGACATCCCGGTCATCGTGCAGCCGTTCGAGCCCGGCGACCGTCTTCCGTTCTGGGTGGGTCGCGACGCGGTCGACGCGCACTTCCTCTTCGACCTGGCCGACGACCCCGACGAGAACGAGAACCTGACGGGCACCGCGGCCGAGGCGGACATGGTCGAGCTGCTGCGGGCCGCCTTGCTGGCGGTGGCGGCTCCCGCCGAGCAGTTCGAGCGCCTGGGCGTCGCGTGACGGACATCGAGGTGCCCTTCGTCCTGCCGCGGATCCCGGCGTCGGCCGGCGCACTGATCTTCGACGGGGACGGCCGGCTCCTGATCGTGGACCCGACCTACAAAGCGCACTGGACGATCCCGGGCGGGATCATGGAGGCGGACGGCGAGACGCCCTGGGAAGCCTGCCGCCGCGAGGTGCGCGAGGAGGTGGGCCTCGTGGTGGAGCAGGGCCGTCTGGTGGCGGTCGACTTCCTGCGCCCGAAGCCCGCCAAGCCCGGGGGGTTGCGGTTCCTCTTCGACTGCGGCGTCCTTCCCGAATCGATCCTCGGGTCGATCACGCTGCAGGAAGAGGAGCTCTCCGAGCACCGTTTCGTGAAGGCCGCCATGGCCCTCGAGTTGCTCAGCGGCCCGTTGCGGCGACGGGTCGGCGCGGCGTTGAAGGTGCTGGACAGCAACGAGTGCATCTACCTCGAGGATGGGCGCCCGCGCTGAGGAAGCGACGCCTTGCGCGGTCATGTGGCGACACCGAGCTCGAGCGGCGCTTCTCGGGCGAAGTACACCGTCGTGCACACGACGATGAAGGCCGCGGTCGCGAGCGCCCACGTCGGGTGGACGTGGATCACCAGGGCGGCCCCCGCGAGCGCGCCGACGAACATGCAGAGGGCCGAGGCCACCCGGCGTCCGGCGTGAGGATTGGTGCCCCCGGCCAACGACGAATCCGACGCCAGCCCGGTCAGCGTCATGGTCAGGACGGTCGTCGTCATGTCGGCAACGCCGACGTGGCGCACCGCCGCGTTACGGACACCCATGGAGAAGGCGAGGAGCGCAATCACGGTGAAGCGCGGCCAGCCCGAGCCGATCGCCGGCACGGTGCCGGCCACGATCGCGGCCACGGCCGTGAAAGTCGCCTCGAACCCCAGGACGACGAGCAGCAAGGTGCGCTGCGGCTTGACATGGAGTCCCAGGCGACCACCGACGACCGCGCCCGCCAGGAAGCATCCGAGCGCACAAAGGCTGGCCGTCGCGGAGAACCCAGGTGCTCCGGCGAAAGCGAACCCGATCAGGACGACGTTGCCGGTCATGTTGGCGGTGAAGACGTGCCCGAGGCCGAGATAGCTCACGGCATCGACGAAGCCGCTCACCACGGTGAGCGCCCCGAAGGACATCAAGAGGGGTTGGGGCGGTCCACTGGGCTCGCTCACGGGCGCTCCACCTTTCCCGCGCCCCAGGTGTGGTCGCGGTCTCCGTCAAGGTCGTAGGTCCGTCACGGTATTCAGCACGAGCACCGCATGCTCAATCGGCGTCGTCCGCCAGCGCGTCGAACCAACGGGCCACCCGGCTGGCCCCGGTGACGCCTCGGCCGAGCCAGGTCGTTGCGGCCGCCACCGTCCGTGCACTGCCGGGCGCCGCGCCCACGAGGAGCTCGTTCCAGAAGACCCCCCATCCGTCGGCCAGTGCCCTCCCGATCCCGGGGGCGGTCACGATCCGACCGACCGCGGACACGGCACGCGGGCGGCCGACTAGGGCCGCATGTCCGGCTGCGGCGATGCGCTGATAGGGCAGGTGGGAGCGGACGAGGGCGCGGCGGTAGCGTGCCGCGGCACATCCGGGAGAGCCGATGATGGCCTCGGCTGCCGCGCGGCCGCTCGTCATCGCCTGCGCGATGCCTTCGCCCTGCAGGGGGTTGACGAGCCCGGCGGCGTCACCCACCAACAGCACCCGCCCGGACGCCGGCCTGGTCCCGACCATCCCCATCTTGAGCCAGCCGCCCAGCTGGCGCGGGACCGGGCGAGCCTTCGCCCCGTCCAGGAGCCCGAGGTGCACGAGATGGTCGACGAAGTCCGGAAGCGCCCGCACCGCCCCGGCGCCGCCCCGACGGTTCCCGAGTGTCCCGATGCCGACGCCGAGGTTGGCGCCCTCACCGGGGGCCGGGAACATCCATCCGTAGCCGGGAAAGGCGCGCCCGCGCGCCCGTTCCCACAGGGCGATCACGGGGTGGTCGACGTGCTGGTCCACATAGCACCGAACCGCGAACCCCCACAGCGCCCGTGGCTCATCGACGAGGGCGGCGACGTGCGCCACGCGGCTGGTGGCGCCGTCGGCGCCGATCACGAAGTCGGCATGGAGTGCCTCGCCCCCGTCGATCGTGAACCCGTCGAGGTCACCATCGGACCAGAGGGGCTGATCGGCCCGACCCTCCACGGGCACCGCGCCCGCGGCGAGCGCGGCGTCGCGCAATGCGTTGTCGAAGACGGTGCGGGTGACGACGTGGCCCCGGCCGGGGTAGGCGATGCCGTCGATGCACGTGAGCACGACCCTCCGGTTGCTCGGGCCTACCACCACCAGGTTTCCGACGTCGACTCCGGCTGGTTCGGGCAACGCGAGGTCGGCGAGCGTCTGCAGCCCCCTCGGTCCGATGAGGTCGCCGCACGCCTTGTCCCGGGGGAAGCGTGCCTTGTCCAGCAGTGCGACGCGCGCGCCGGCGCGGGCGAGCACGAGCGCCGCCGTGCTGCCCGCCGGGCCGGCACCCACGACGAGCACGTCAAAACGCCTCGCACCCCCGGCGGCTCCCACGGCGGCTCCCTTCGAACGTCGACGGTCTACGGTGAGATCCTCACACCCGAGGAGGCGGAATGGAGACCCAGGCCCCGAGCGATCTCAACCGGTTCGCCCAGCGTCTCTTCACCCCGCTCCCGGCACGGTACGACCGCCTGGCCGAGGTGCTGTCGATGGGACAGAACGGCCGTTGGCGGCGGGCCATGGTCGACCACATCGTCCCGGAGCAGCCCGGCCTGGTGCTCGACGTCGCCTGCGGGCCCGCCGGGGTCTCGTTGCAGATCGCCCAGCGCACGCGTGCGGACGTGGTCGGCGTCGACCTCACGCTCGACATGCTGCGCCAGGGTCGGCGCAACATTGCCGAGCGGAACCTGGCCGGAAGGATCTCGTTGGTCGCCGGCCGGGGTGAGCAGCTGCCCTTTGCCGACGAGACCTTCGACGCGCTCACCTTCACCTACCTCCTGCGTTACGTCGACGACCCGCAAGCAACGCTGCACGAGCTGACCCGGGTGGTGAAGCCGGGAGGGGTGGTGGCGAACCTCGAGTTCCTCCTGCCACAGAGCCGTTTCTGGCGCTTCTGGTGGTGGGGTTACACCAGGCTGATCCTGCCTCTCGGGGGCCTCGTGACCGGGGGCAGGGAGTGGTACGAAGTCGGCCGGTTCCTCGGGCCGAACATCTCGGCGCACTATCGGCGCTATCCGCTGCGCTGGACGGTCGAGGCATGGCGCACGGCGGGACTGGTCGACGTCGGTGTGCGCCGAATGAGTCTCGGTGGTGGTCTGGTCATGTGGGGACGGCGCCGTGGTGGATGACGCGGCACACGGGAACTCGCCGTCCCGGGAGCGTCCGGCCTTCTACGCCGCGCGTCCCGGTGGCTGGCGGGACTGGTGGACCTTGCTCCATCCGCCCTACACCGCGTGGCACCTCGCCTACGTGGTGATGGGCGCCTGTCTGGCGCCGGTGGTCAACACGACGCGCCTGCTCGCCACGCTCCTCGCGTTCTTCCTCGCGGTCGGCGTGGCGGCGCACGCGCTCGACGAACTGCACGGACGTCCGCTGCGCACGCGGATACCCACGCCCGCCCTGGTCGGCGCGGCGGCGGTGGGACTGGCCGGTGCCCTAGTCCTCGGCGTGGTGGGGGTCGTGGAGGTGGGCTGGGCGTTGGTGCCCTTCCTCGTCCTCGGACCCGTGCTCGTGATCGGGTACAACTTCGAGGTCCTCGGCGGGGCCATCCACAACGACGTCGGGTTCGCCGCCAGCTGGGGAGCGTTCCCGGTGCTGACGGCGTACGTCGCTCAGACCGGGACGCTCGCGCTCGCCCCGATCCTGGCGGCCGCGGGGGCGCTGGGGCTCTCGTTGGCGCAGCGTGCACTGAGCACGCCGGCCCGGCTGCTGCGCCGGCGTGCCGCCGACGTCACCGGGGTGGTGTCCCTGTCCGACGGGAGGCAGCAGCCGGTCGACCGTCCCACGCTGCTGGCTCCCCTGGAGCAGGCGCTGCGGACGATGGCGTGGGCCGTCGTCCTCCTGGCCGCCGCCCTCGCCGTGTCCCGGCTCCGTTGAGGGACGTTCAGCGCTCGATCCGGCGACGGAACCGGGCCACGATGATCTCGACCACTCTACGGCGGGGTATCCCACACCCAGAACAGGGATTACCAGGGGATTCGACCAGTCTCCGCTCGGTTGAACGTTATGATCCTCTGGCTCTTCGACGGCGAGCAGGCAACCTATGTGCGCGTAGCAGGCGCTCCGCCAATAGGTACGACATCGACGCGGTAGATGGTTTCCGACTCAGCCTTCATTCCCGACTCGATTCCGCGCACCAGTGACTCGATCTGAACGCCGTGGAGGCCCCCATCGACGTCAATCCGCGCCACAACCCAGGCCCGGCTTGGACCGACAAAGGTGAGGAGGAGTTCGCGAATACCGGCCACACCGGGATACCCGAGGAGAAAGGCTCGTATTCGCTCCTCATCGGCAGGGCGGAAGGCACGAGTGAAGTGATCATGGCCGCTTTGCAGCGCCGACGGGGTCAGAACCCAGGCGCCAACCAAGAAGTCGTGGCTGCGTTTGACGAGGCGGAGACTGATGCGGACCATCACCAACCCGATCAGCACCGCCGCCACTCCTTGAAAAATGGAAGATCCGGTGATCTGATTCAGACCCAAGGCGGCAATCGTGATCACGTCTCCGAAGATCGATACCGCGTCCTCAAGAAACACAGCGCGCAGCGTGGTGTCAGAGGTGGCCTTGGACTCGTCGAGGAACTCTCGGTTGTAACGGCGGGCCCGGGCTGCCATCTGACCTGCCGACTGGCGAATCGACACCAGATCGAAGACGGTTGAGAACGCCAGGACGACGTAGGCGACGAGGAACGAGCTGGTCGTACTGGGATGGATCAGCTCCTCGATGCCCTCCCGCAACGAGAAGGCCGCACCACCGACGAATACTCCGAGAGCGGCGATGAGTGTCCAGAAGTAGGCTTCTCGCCCGTACCCGAGGGGATGCTGGTCATCAGGACGGTGGCTGCTGCGGAGCTGAGCCACGAAGAGGAGCACGTCGTTGGCGGAATCGGCGACTGAATGCGACGCCTCGGCGGCCATGGCCGCCGAACCCGTGATGGCCGCCGCGACCGCTTTTGTCAGTGCGACCCCAAGGCCCGCCCCAAGGGAGACCAAGACAGTTCGTGTGCTCTCGTTCGGCATCGGCCGACCTCAATCGTCCCGGATCCTGCTCAGAGTATTCGGGAGCGGGCTGCCAAAACTGGCCCAGTCCCGCGTCGGAGACTCATGGTTCACATACCCGATGGGCGAACGGGGGTGGGCGGATCACCCGTATCAGTGCCGTTCGGAGGCAGGGACTGACCGGAGTCCCTTCCTGCGCCTCGGCCTACCGCTGGACGTCCACGTCCACCAGACGCCATCGGTCAGAGTCAGATGTCGCCCGCCTTGAGTCTCCTGCGGAACCCGGCCACGGTGATCTCGACCACGCGATCGTGTCCCCACTGCAGGAGCGGATGGCCGAAGCGACTGGCCAGGCGCATGGCCGGTTGTCGCATCTCAATGTCCCAGCGCACCTCGGCCCAGGTCCCGCCCTCCTCGGGACGCAACCGGAGGCCGGCCACGCCCGCGAGGTCCCCGCTGACCATCGCATCGATGGAGTGCGGGCGTACGCATTCGCCGAGCTCGACGCTGAGGCGCATGCGATAGGGAAGAGGCGGCGCGACCACGCCGCGCAGCACCGACCCCCGGCTGAGCCCGTCGCCCTCGAGCTCGCACTCGGAGAGCCAGGGCCACCAACGCTCGAACTGGTCGACCCGCTCGATCCGCTCCCAGAGCTGCTCCGGCACCAGATCGAAGTGAAAGCCGTGTCGGTAGACGATCAGCGGTGCTGCCACGATCCTCACGCTACGAGCATGAGGCGGTGTTTCGGCGGGACCGGTCGGGGACCGTTCCCCACCGTGCCCGTTCGCAACCCCCACCTGCCGGCCCACCAGGTCACCACGCGCAACCTCGGCGCGGCGTACCCGTTCGTCGCCGAGGCGGGTCTGGGTCGGCGGGGCGTCGTCATCGGGGACGACCTGCTCGGCGGCTCGTTCGTGTTCGACCCCTTCGAGCTCTACGCGGCCGGCGTGGTGTCGAACCCGAACATGGTCGTCTTCGGCCAGATCGGCCGGGGCAAGAGCGCCTTCGTCAAGACCTTTCTCTGGCGGCAGGCGGTCTTCGGCCGGCGGGCCTGGGTGGTGGACCCCAAGGGCGAGTACGGCGACCTGGCCGACGCGTGGGGCGTCCGGCCCGTGGCGCTGCGCCCCGGCGGCGCCATCCGGTTGAACCCGCTCGACCCCGGGCCCGACGGCGAGGGCGCCGGGCCGGACGCGACGGGACGCCGGCGCATGGAGCTCCTGGCCTCGTTGGCCAGCGCCTGCCTGGGCCGGAGCCTGGTGCCGCGCGAACGCGCCGCGCTGGGTGCGGCGCTCCTCGAGACGGGGGAGGCGCAGAGCGCACCCACGGTTCCGATGGTGGTGGAGTCGTTGCTCTCCCCGAGCGACGACTCGGCGCGCTCGTTGCGCACCGAGCGGCGCGCACTGCTCGAGGACGGGCGCGACGTGGCTCTCGAGCTGCGCCGCCTGGTCCACGGGGACCTGTGTGGCATGTTCGACGGACCGACGACACCTGGACTCGACCTCTCGGCGCCGCTGGTGGTGCTCGACTTGTCCGCGCTGTATTCGTCGGCCGCGCTCGGTGTCCTGATGGCGTGCGCCACGGCTTGGCTGCAGGCGGCGCTGGCGCGGACGGCGGTCTCGAGCGGTGCTGCGCCGACCGGGCGCGGGCAGTTCTTCCTGGTCGTCGACGAGGCGTGGGCGATCCTCTCCAACCTCGGTGTGGCGCGCTGGCTGCAGTCCTCGTGGAAGCTCTCTCGTGCCTTCGGCGTCTCCAATGTCGCCGTGCTGCACCGGGTGTCGGACTTGCGCTCGGTCGGCGCTTCGGACTCCGAGCAGGTGGCGCTGGCCCAGGGCCTGCTCTCGGACTCCGAGACACGCGTCGTCTACGCCCAGTCGCCGGGCGAGCTCGACGCTGCGGCCGAGCTGCTGTCGCTGTCGACACACCGAGGCCGACCTGTTGCCGCAGCTGCGGCGGGGCATCGCCCTGTGGAAGGTGGGCCAGCGCTCCTTCCTGGTCCAGCATCGCGCTGAGCGCGCTCGAACGGCGGCATCGTCGACACCGACGCGGCGATGACGGCCCGCTAGGCGATGGCGGACTTGGCCGGGGCGGTGCTGCCGATCGCGCTCGGCGGCGCGCTCCTGGCGGGCCTGTCGTACCGGGATGGGGCGCGCCCCGGGCCCCGCCGCAGCGTGACGCGCCGCGGCGCTCGCTGGGCCAGGCGGCGCGACCTGCATCCGTTGCTGGTCAAGGCGGGGACACCCCCGGGCGGCCGGCTGCTCCTCGGCGTGGTCCCGGGTCTCGTTCGGCCGCCGGGCATCGCCGCCGAGCGAGCCCAATCGCTCGTGGTCGTCGGGCCGACCCAGAGCGGCAAGACGACGAGCCTGGCCGTGCCGGCCATCCTCGGGTGGTGCGGTCCGGTGCTGGCTGCGAGCGTGAAGAGCGATCTGCTGCGCCACACGCTGGGCGTCCGCGCACGACGTGGGCGGGTGTGGTGCATCGACCCGACCGGCTGCACGGGCACCCGGCCCAGCACCTGGTCCCCGCTCACCGGGTGTGCGGAGTGGCACCAGGCCTGCCGCGCCGCCGCCGACCTCTGCGAGGCGGCCAAGGCCGACGGGACGACGGCGGACGGCGACTTCTGGTACGCCACGGCGGCCAAGATGCTGGCGCCGCTCCTCCACGCCGCGGCGCTCGACGGCCGTACCGTGGCCGACGTGGTGCGCTGGGTCGACACCCAGGAGGTCAGTGAGGTGGCCGGCATCTTGGAGCGCGCCGCGCCAACCGAAGCCCTTGACGCGGCACGGGCCACCTGGTGCCGCGACGAGCGCACCCGCAGCTCGGTGGCCACGACAGCCGAGACGGTGCTGGGGCCCTTTGCCCAGGCCCCCGGCAGTCCGGCCACGCCCGACCTCTTCGAGCCGCCACACCTTCTGGGCGGTCCGCACACCACCTACCTCTGCGCGCCCGCCCACGACCAGCGCCGGCTGCGCGGCTACTTCACGGCGCTCACTCAGCAGGTGCTCTCCCACGCGTTCGCGCTCGCCACGCGCGGCGGGCCGACCACTCGACCCGCCGCTGCTCGTCGTGCTCGACGAGGCGGCCCACATCGCCCCGCTTCCCGAGCTCGACGGCCTGGCCGCGACGTGCGCGTCGCACGGCATCCAGCTCGTGACGATCTGGCAGGACCTGGCGCAGGTCCGGGGCCGCTACGGGGCGCGGGCAGCGACCGTGCTGAACAATCACCGGGCCAAGCTGTTCCTGCCCGGGATCGCCGACCCCGACACCCTCGACTACGCAAGCCGCCTCATCGGTGACGAGGAAGTCACCCTTCCCTCGGTGACCCGTGACCCCACGGGCCGGCGCTCCACGACGTCGACGACCGGGCCACGCCGGCTACTGCCCCCCGAGGAGCTTCGCTGCCTGCCCCCGGGCCGCGGCGTCCTGGTGTACGGCACGCTGCCGCCGGTGCGCCTGCAGTTGCGGCCCTGGTGGGCCACGGGCCCGCGGGCCCCGGGCCGGCTCATCTGGGGACGCCGTCCGTGAGAGGCGACGAGCCGGCCGACGAGGAGCCGGCTCGGTCCCGGCTCGTGCGGGCCCGCTCCTCGAGCAAGGCGCGTTCCGGCGCGTTGGTGGCCAGCGCCACCGCACGGTCGAACTCGACCGCGGCTTCGCCATCGCGTCCGAGCTTGTCGAGGAGGTTGCCCCGCACGCTGGAGAGGAGGTGGTAGCGCTCCAGTGTCCGCGTTGCGACGATCTGGTCCACCAGGGCCAGCGCGGCGCCCGGCCCCGACGCCATCGACACGGCGACGGCGCGGTTCAGCTCGACGATGGGCGACGGCGCCACCCGGCCCAGTTCGCTGTAGAGCACGACCAGCTGGTCCCAGTCGGTGTCCGAGGGCCGGATCGAGCGGGCGTGGCAGGCGGCGATGGCCGCCTGCAGGGTGTAGGGGCCTCGGCGCTCGCTCAGCCCATCGGCACGGGCCAGCGCAGCCTCAGCTCGGCTGATGAGGAGCCGGTCCCAGGAGCGGCGGTCCTGGTCGAGCAGGAGCACCGGCGCACCGGTCGGACCGATGCGGGCGCGCAGGCGGGAGGACTGGAACTCCATGAGGGCCACCAACCCGTGCGCCTCGGGCTCGTCGGGAGCGAGGCCGGCCAGCACGCGGCCGAGCCGGAGCGCGTCGTGGCAGAGCTCCGGTCGCAGCCACTCGTCGCCAGCGGTCGCCGAGTAGCCCTCGTTGTAGATCAGGTAGACGACCTCGAGCACGGCGCCCAGACGGTCCGCCCGGTCCTCCTCCGCCGGCACCTCGAAGGGCACGCCGGCTCGGGCGATGGCCTTCTTGGCCCGGACGACACGCTGCGCGATCGTGGCCTCGGGAACGACGTAGGCCCGTGCGATCTCGGGCACGGTAAGACCACCGACAAGGCGCAGCGTGAGCGCCACCCGTGCTGGCACGGAGAGCACCGGGTGGCAGGCGACGAAGATCAGCCGGAGCCGGTCGTCGGCGATCTCCTCGGGCGACGCCGGCTCTTCGCCGGCGGGGAGGTACGGCGGTTCGGCCTGCAGCTCACGCCCGAGCTGGGCGTACTTGGCCGCCAGCGTGCGATTGCGGCGGAACAGGTCGACGGCCTTGTGCTTTCCGACCGCGGTCAGCCAGGCCCCGGGGTTGGTGGGCGTGCCGTCGCGGGGCCACTGGCGCAACGCGTCGACGAGGGCGTCCTGGGCCAGCTCCTCGGCGAGCCCGATGTCGCCCACGAACCGCGCCAGGGAGGCCACCACCCGCGGGAACTCCAACCGGTAGACGGCCTCGATCGCGGTGGTCGAATCGGTGACCGGCACGCCACCGATTCAACCACCACGCCGTTGGGACGCGGTTCCCCCGTCAACCCGAGACCGGGCGGACGCGGACCTCCCCGAAGCCGAGCACACCGAGAAACCGCTTCGACCACTCGATCGCCTCGGGAAGATCGCGGCACTCGAGCAGCGCCCAGCCGCCGACCAGCTCCTTGGCCTCGGTAAAGGGCCCGTCGACGACCGTGTACGCGCCGTCCCGCAACGAGATGATGACGCCCTCGGACGTGGGGGCGATGCCGCCGGTCGCGACGATGACCCCCTCCCTGGTCGCCTCCTCCACGAACGTGCCCATCCTCTCGTAGAGGTCGGGGGGCGGGGGCTCGGCCGGCATCTCGGCCTCGTTGCCCAGCGTGTAACCCAGGAATCGCACGGCGGTGCTCCTTTTCTGCTCTGCGTGGGGCGGCTCTCGCCTCACTGTGGCAGAGCGTCGAACCGGAGGGGCTGAAATCGACACGTGCGAGTGATTTGGTGGCCCGAGTCCTCGGGCCATCCTCGCTGGGCGTCTTGACCGGTGGAAGGGGGAGTCCGTAGCCTCGCCCCAAGGGGGGTTCCTGCGGATCCGAAGGGGGTCACACCATGTCCAGCCAGGGTGGGAGCGGTGAAGTCCGCATGCTCATCGACGGCGAGCTCGTCGAGGCGGCGTCGGGAAAACGGTTCGAGAACGTCAATCCAGCCACTGAGGAGGTGCTCGGCGAGGTAGCCGACGCGTCGGCGGACGACATGCAGCGGGCGATCGGCGCGGCGCGGCGCGCCTTCGACCAGACCGACTGGTCGACCAATCGTGCGCTGCGCAAGCGCTGCCTCGAGCAGCTGCAGGACGCGCTCGAGTCCGAGCGGGAGGAACTGCGCGACGAGGTGGTCGCAGAAGTGGGGACGCCCCGCATGATGACCTACGCCGCCCAGGTCGACTGGCCCCTCGACGAGGCGCTGAAGTACCCGGCCAAGATGATCGACGAGTTCGCGTTCGAGCGCGCGTTGCCCGACTCCAACCTGATGGGGATGGCCAGCCGGCGTGCCGTGCTGAAGGAACCGATGGGGGTCATCGGCGCTATCGTCCCGTGGAACTATCCCGTCGAGGTCACGCTGAACAAGTTGGGCCCGATCCTGGCCACGGGCAACACGATGGTGCTCAAGCCGGCCCCCGACACCCCTTGGAACGCGACGCGCCTCGGCCGTCTCGTTGCGGAGCGGACCGACATCCCCGCGGGTGTGGTCAACGTGGTGACCTCCTCGGACCACCTGGTCGGCGAGGAGCTCACGCTATCCCCCGCCGTCGACATGATCTCGTTCACCGGCTCGACCGCCACCGGTGTCCGGATCATGGAGAAGGGCGCCGGGACCCTCAAGAGGGTCTTCTTGGAGTTGGGGGGCAAGTCGGCCATGATCGTGTGTGACGACGCCGACTTTGCCTCCGTTGTCCCGGGCGGGTCCATGGTCTGCGTCCATGCCGGCCAGGGGTGTGCCATGCAGACGAGGATGCTCTTGCCGCGCTCACGCTACGACGAGGGAGTGGAGCTCATCACTGCCGCCATGGGCACCGTGCCCTATGGCGACCCGACCGACGACGGGGTGCTCATGGGCCCCGTCGTGAGCGCCCGCCAGCGTGACCGCGTCCTCGGCTACATCGAGAAGGGCCAGGAGGAGGGGGCGAAGCTGGTCTACGGCGGCGGCCGTCCGGCACACCTGCCCAAGGGTTGGTACGTGGAGCCCACCCTCTTCGTCGACGTGGACAACTCGATGACGATTGCGCAAGAGGAGATCTTCGGTCCCGTGCTCTGTGTGATCCCCTACGAGGACGACGACGACGCGGTCCGCATCGCCAACGAGTCCAGATACGGGCTCTCCGGTGGGGTGTTCTCGGGATCCGAGGAGCGGGCCACCACCATCGCACGCCGCATCCGCACCGGGTCCATCAGCGTCAACGGGGGCATGTGGTACGGCGGGGACTCGCCCTACGGGGGCTACAAGGACAGCGGCATCGGGCGTCAGTGCGGGATCGAGGGCCTCGAGCAGTACCTGGAGACGAAGGCGATTGCCTGGCCCTTGGCCTGAAGCGTTGGGTCCGCCGCGCCGACACCGCGCCGCGGGCCGTCGGCGTCAGGAGATCGGCGACAGTGAGGACACGCCCGACCACTCTGCGAGCAGCTCGTCGGTCGTGGCCAGGCGGCCTACGAAGGCCAGGCTGTGGGCGAGCACGGACGCGTGGTGCTGGGGCGGTGTGCCGACCGTGGCGTCCGTCGCGATCGTGACGGCGAAGTCCTCGTCTCTGGCGCCCACCGTGACGAGCAGGACGGCAAGCTTGGTCGAGACAGCGGCCACGACGATGTGGTCCGTGCCCATGTTGGGCGGCACGGCCAGCACCTCCGTGCCGTGCACCGGCGAGACGCCCCGATGGCGACGGGCCGGGCTGCCTCGGCCAGCGCGGGAAGGACCGAGAGATGCCCGATGACGCCGCGCTGGCATTCCAACGAACAGCAGCGCCGCCTTCTCGGGATCGCTCATGCGTTCACCCGCTGGGCCCACGGAGCGCACACGGCGAGCGACTTAACAACGCGGCCGCAGCCGCAGCCCGCCGCGTTCTTCGTCAACTCTCAACGAGTCTGTTTATGGTTTCTGAAAAGCGCCCGGCGCGGGTGACGAATCGAGGCCCAGTTCCGCCAACACGTGCGCCGTGTCGGCCCCGAACGCGGGGGCCGGTCGCTCCGGCACCCGCGCCCTCGGGTAGGCGACCGGCAGCTCCCCGGAGACCCTCAGGGCCGGCCCGCCGAGGCCGGCGCTCACGCCCGCCATCGACACGTCCAACAGCCACCGGCCGCCGCGCGGACAGCGCGTCGAGGCACACGTTCGCCGCCGTCAGCCCAGTCAGCGGGTCGGCGATGGCGTCCGCGCAGAACATCGGCGTCCTCCCGGCCCAGGCGACCAAGCCACCGGCCACCGCCGCGTCGTCGCCGAACCCGACGCGGTTGGCCCCGTCACCCGAGCGCCCGTACCCGGTAATGGAGATCCAGACCTGCGGGCCGTCCCCCTCGACCAGGCGGCGTGCGCTGATCCCGAGCTGAGCGAGCGCCCGTGGCCGACTCGCCTCGATCACAACGTCCGCCCGCTGCACCAGCGCGTGCAGCAGCCGGGGGCCCTCGGCGCGCTGCAGATCGAGGGCAACGGACCGCTTGCGCCAATTCAGGAGGTCGAAGAACGCCGCGGGGCCACGGCGCGCACCATCCGGCCGGCTCCGTGACTCCACCTTCACCACGGTGGCCCCGGCACCGGCCAGCAGGTCGCCACAGAGCGGCCCCGCCCACAGGGCGGACAGGTCGACCACCAGCAGTCCCGCCGCCTCCCGGGCCGGCGCCCTGCCGAGAGGCTCGGCGGCGACGGCCGTCGGGCCCGCCTCCCCGAGCCGGGCCACGGGTAGGCCCAATAGCGCGGCCCGCTGCGCCAAGACGTCGGGGTCCCCGGCACCCAGGCTCCCCTCGACGGCGGACCACGTGGCCGGACCGGACCGGGGCACCTCGTCGAGCTCGAGCCACGCCGGCACGGCTTCCATGTCCTCCGCACGCGGCAGGGACACGGCCATCCAGCCGTCTCTCACCGCGAAGAGCCGGCAGCTGCCGCCACAGCTGGTGGTGCCGCGGCGCCACAACCCCATGAGGGCGGCCCGTTCGCCGAGCAGCGCAAGGGCGTCCAGGCCGGGGAAGCGGCGAGCGAGCCGTTCCACGCCCTCGACCAGTGGCTCGGGCGGCCCGAGCGGCTCGTCGGGGAGCCCGGTCAAGGCCATGGCGCCGCTGGCCGCCCAGCGCGCCACGCGGGGGTCCTCCATGCCGGCACGGTAACCTCTGTCGATCCTCGAACTCCTCAGCGCCGAAGCACTCCTGGCCGAGGTCCACAGCGACATCGCCCCCGAACGCACCGGCGCCGTGCTGGTCCCCCTCGAGGAACCGATGCCTCCACCGGGCACGGTGCCCGTCGAGCGCAGAGCGAGCCTGCCCTTCGTCGTCGTCGGCGTGACCGCGCAGGTGGTCGAGGATCGATGGCTGGATCTGTGCGACGTCGTCGTCGAAGAGGACGACCCCGCCCTCGGCCGGATCGAGGAGAACCTCACGGCGTGCCCCATCACGGGAGCGACCCTGGCCTTGTTGTTGCGCGGGCAGCTCGGCGTGTCCGTGGGGGACGGGCTCGTGGCCGAGTCCACCGCCTACTCGGTCCTGCAGTCCGGGCCCGAGTTCGCAGCCTGGCGGGCCACGCACCCCGCCCGCGCCGACAGAGACGAGGGCCCCCGAGTGGCCGTGCAGCGCGACGGCACGACGCTGAGCCTGACCCTGACCCGACCCCAGCGCCTCAACGCCCTCGACGCCCAGATGCGTGACGAGCTGGTGGAGGCGCTCACGCTGGCCGCGGCCGACCCGAGCATCACCCGCGTCGAATTGCGCGGCGAGGGCAAGGCCTTTTGTGCCGGCGGCGATCTCGACGAGTTCGGTACGCGATCCGACCCGGCGACGGCGCATCTCATCCGCCTGCAGCGCAGCGTCGCCCGCGCGCTGTCACGCCTCAACAAGGAGACCGTGACCTATCTCCACGGCGCCTGCGTGGGGTCCGGCATCGAGCTCGCCGCGTTCACCGACACCGTCGTGGCCGCGGACGACACGCAGATCGCGCTGCCCGAGATCGGTCTGGGGCTCGTACCAGGCGCCGGCGGGACGGTCAGCCTGCCCCGCCGCATCGGGCGTTTGCGCACGGCCTGGCTCGCGTTCTCCGGCTGCACCATCGACGCCGACACGGCCCACCGGTGGGGCTTGGTGGACGAGCTCGAGCGCTGACCCGCTCGAAGCAGGGCGATTCCGAGGAACAGTGTCCTGTTTTGGAGGTCGGCCCTGTCATCAGCGGAGGCCGGCGCGCCGGGCGACCGGCTCGAGCCCGCGGTCGTGGGGGTCGTCGCTCAGGTAGGGCGACACCGCCATCACGTCGAGGTCGTGGCCCAGGTCCTCCGGGCGGTCGTCGACGAAGACGGCGTGGCTCCCCGCCAGCGGGAGATGCTCGGTCCGGAAGGCGCCCTCGCCGTCGCGATCCTGCTTGGAGAAGTAGCCACTGACGAGGCGATTCACACCGAACTGCTCGGCCCGGGCCCGGGCGTACGCGTCGCCTCCGGCGCTCCAGAGGATGATGCGCCGGCCAGCCCGCGCGAGGTGCTCCAGGACGGCGCGGGCGCCGGGACGCAGCGAGGTGCCGGTGAGGGAGTCGACCAGGCAGCCGTCCACGTCGAAAACCCAGCAGTCGGCGGGTGCCGGCGACGGCGGAGCGGGAGGGGCGGGACCCTCGCCACGGTGGGCCTTTGCCATTATTGGTATACTCTATTTGCCATGAAGCACCCTTGGGACCGGCGGCTCGGATTCTGGTGGATCGCCGAGGACCATCCCACGCAACCGGCCGTGGTCGCCTCTCCGTCGGGCGTCACCTTGACCTACGCCGAACTCGCCGGGCGGGCCCACCAGGTCGTGCACGCCCTGCGGGCCCACGGCCTCGGCACCGGCGACATCTTCGCCTACGCGCTGCCCAACGGCGTCGACATGTTGTACTGGCAGCTGGCAGCCAACGAGGGCGGGTTCCAGCCCATCGCCCTCAACCCCGCCCTCTCGGGCGCCGAGATCCAGCGCATCGTGGACCACTCCGGAGCGGCGGCACTGATCCTGCACGGCGACTTCGCCGACCGGGTGGACCAGATGTCGGGGACCGGGTCGATCACGCTCCGAGTCTCGGTCGGCGGCGACATCCCGGGTTTCACGACGTACGACGCGTTCATCGACGGCCAGCCGACGACGGAGCCCCCCGACCGCGCCCTGGGCATCCCCATCGTCTACTCCTCGGGTACGACCGGGCAGCCCAAGGCCGTCATCCGGGCCACCACGCGCGCCATCGACCCCTCGGTGGCCGCCGATGCCTTGAAGAGCTTCGGTCACGCCTTCCAGTTCCAGCCCCTCTCCGGCGTGCACCTGGTGTCCGCCGGCATGCATCACGGAGGCTGTCAGGGCTTCTATCTCGGGGCGCTGAACGTGGGCCAGGCCCTGGCCATCCTGGGCAAGTTCGACCCCGAGAAGACGTTGGCCGCCATCGAGCGGTACCGGGTCACCACCGCCTACATGGTGCCGACCCAGTTCGTCCGGATGCTCCGCCTGCCCGACGAGGTGAAGAAGAAATACGACCTCTCGAGCCTGCAGGTCGTCGTGCACTCGGCCGCCCCGTGCCCGCTCGCGGTCAAGCGGCAGATGATGGAGTGGTGGGGCCCGGTGATCTGGGAGACCTACGGCGGGATGGAGGGTGCGGCGACCATCGCGAAGCCCCACCGTTGGATGGAGAAGCCGGGCACCGTTGGCCGCTCCGTGGCCGGCATGTCGGTGAAGATCCTCGACGAGGACGGGAACGAGCTCCCGCGCGGCGAGGTCGGCCACGTGTACCTCGAACCCGAGCACGGGCCTTCCTTCGCCTACCGCAACGACCCGGAGCTGACCGCCTCGGTCAGCCGGGGCAACGCGTTCACCCTCGGCGACATTGGCTACATGGACGAGGACGGCTACCTGTTCATCCACGACCGGGCCAAGGACATGATCATCAGCGGCGGCGTCAACATCTACCCGGCTGAGGTCGAGGGTGTGCTGGCGGGCCACCCGTCGGTCGGCGACGTTGCCGTCATCGGCGTGCCCGACCCCGAGTGGGGGGAGCAGGTCAAGGCGGTGGTCGAGCCTGTCGACGGAGCGGCCCCGAGCGACGAGCTCGCCGAGGAGCTGATGGCCTATTGCCGCGACCGGATGGCGCACTTCAAGTGCCCGCGCAGCATCGACTTCCGCACCCACCTGCCGCGTACCGACGGTGGCAAGCTCTACAAGCGGCTTCTGCGCGACGAGTACTGGGCGGCGGCCGAGCGCAACGTGTGATGGGGAGGGCGACGGGCACCGGAGAGGACCGCCAGGGATGAATTTCGGATTCGGCGAGGACCAGGAACTGCTGCGGTCGACGACCCGTCGCTTCCTCGCCGAGCACCAACCACTCGCCGTCGTGCGCCGTTCGCTGGAAGAGCCCGACGTCTTCGACGCGGGCCTGTGGCGCCGGGGTGCCGAGTTGGGATGGACGGCCATGCTCGTCCCACCCGAGCACCAGGGTGGGAGTGTCACCGAGCAACCGCTCGTCGACCTCGTCGTCCTGGCCGAGGAGCTCGGTCGCGCGCTCAACCCCGGCCCCTTCGTGGGGTGCAACGTGGTGTCCGACGCCATCGTCCGCTTCGGGACCGAGATCCAGGGCAAGGAGCACCTGCCCCGCATCGCGCGGGGTGAGGCGACGGCCGCCTGGTGCCTGAGCGGCGACGGCTCGCCCGAGCCCGGCGCCGTCGGGGTGCGGGCCAGGCGTGAGGGTGACCGGTGGCGCCTCGATGGCACGGCCCGCTTCGTCCAGGCCGCCCACAACGCCGCACTGCTGCTGGTCGTGGCGACCGGCCCCGACGACGAGGTCCGCAACTTCTTGGTGCCCCGTCCCAGCGACGGGCTGTCGGAGCGGGTGCTCACCGGGCTCGACCTGACCCGGCGCTTCGCCGAGGTCCGCCTCGAGGCGGTGACCGTGCCGGGCGGCGGCGAACTGCCCGGCGGCTGGGACGTGGTGGAGCGTTGTCTCTCCCTGGCCACGGTGCTGCAGGCGGCCGAGGACGTCGGCGCCGCCGAGCTGCTCTTCGAGGCGACGGTCGACTACGCCAAGAAGCGCGTGCAGTTCGGCCGGACCATCGGGAGCTTCCAGGCCATCAAGCACCGCCTGGCCGACCTGCTCGTCGAGCTCGAGGCCATGCGGGCCGCGGCGTACTACGCCGCCCTGGCCCTCGGTGACGGACTGGACGACGCCGCCGAGGCGGTCGCGACGGCCGGCGCCTATGTCGGCGACGCCTTCGCCCATCTCTGCGGCGAGTCCCTCCAGCTGCACGGCGGCATCGGCTTCACCTGGGAGCACGACGTTCACCTCTACGTGCGCCGAGCCAAGGTGAACCAGGTGCTCTACGGCGATGGCGCCTGGCACCGCGAACGCCTGGCCCGACTCACCGAGACCGCCGCCGAAGCCGCCGGCGCCGAGACGGGAGCCTGACGATGGACGTCGTCGTCCCGCCCATCCCGGACACCTACGACGAGTACCGGCGAGAGCTGCGCGCGTTCATCGCGGCGCACCGGCCCGCACTGGACTGGAAGCAGCGCAGCGGTATGCGCGTTCCGGACCGCGCGGAGGACGTCGAGCAGCTGCGCACCTACGCCCGGGCCATCTACGACGCCGGGTACGTCTCGGATCGTTTCTCGACGGAACCCGGCGATCCCCACGAGCAGCGCATCATGCAGCAGGAGTTCGCCGCGGCGCGGATCCCGCACCTCCTGGGCAACCCGCTGGTGGCCGGGGCACTGACGCACTTCGGCACCGAGGAGCAGCGGACCATGTACCTCCCGCCCATGGCGCGGGGCGACCATATCTGGACCCAGCTCTTCAGCGAGCCCGACGCCGGGAGCGACCTCACGGGGCTGCAGACCAGGGGCACCAGGGACGGCGACGACTACGTCATCGTGGGGCAGAAGGTGTGGAGCACGTGGGCCCAGTGGGCGGATTACGGCTACCTGCTGGCCCGCACCGAGCCCGTCGAGGGCGCGGGCGGCATCACCGCCTTCATCCTCGACATGCACAGCCCGGGCGTCGACGTCCGCCCGCTGCGCGAGATGACGGGGACGACGGACTTCAACGAGGTGTTCTTCGACGAGGTCCGGGTCCCCGCCGCCAACGTCATCGGCGCCCCCGGCGCCGGCTGGAAGGTCGCCGGCGCCAGCCTGGTCGAGGAGCGCGCCAACGTGGGTGGCGGAGGCGGCGGCCGGGACCCGGTGCACGATCTCGTGCGGGTGGCCCGCCGGCACAACCGGGGTGGACGGCCGGCCCTCGAGGACGGCGGGGTGCGCCAGCAGATCGGGGACCTGGCCGCCCGGGCCCGCATCGGCCGCCACCTGGGCCAACGGATGGCCACCAAGGCGGTCCGGGGGGAGCTGACGCCCGCCGATGCGCCCTCGTCGAAGATCTGGTTCAGCGAGCTCAACCTCCAGCTCGCCGAGGCCGCGCTGGCCCTGCAGGGTGCCCGCTCCCTGGTCACGGAGGGTGACGAGCTGAGCGAGGAGGATGGGCGCTGGCAGGACGCCTTCCTTTACGCTCGGGCCTTGACCATCGCAGGAGGATCGAACGAGATCATGCGCAACCTCATCGCCGAGCGAGGACTGGGGCTCCCCCGCGAGCCGCGGGGCCAGTCGTGACGTCGACCTCGCCCCACACGCACCATGCCCCCCCGCCCCACGCGCAGCGCGCCAGGGGTGCAGCGGCGGCCAACGACCCCTTCCCCGGCGTCGAGAAGGTCAGGCCCGGGTTGTGGAGCATCCCGGTGCCGCTGCCGAACAACTCGCTGCGCTACGTGTTGGTCTACCTCTTCGAGACCGACCGCGGGCCCTACCTCATCGACGCCGGCTGGAACACCGACGACGCCTTCGGCGCGCTGCAGGGCGGCATGGAGGAAGTCGGCTGCGCCGTCGCCGACGTCCAGGGCGTCTTGGTCACGCACATCCACCCGGACCACTACGGGCTGGCCGGACGGATCCGCCAGGCGTCGGGCGCCTGGATCTCCCTGCACCCCGCCGACGCCGAGCTGATCCACGACCGCTACGACGAGCCCGAGGACTTGCTGAACCGGGTGGCGGGTGCCCTGCGCCGCATGGGCGCGCCGCCCGAGGAGCTCGAACCGCTGCGCAACGCGGCCATGCCGGTCCTGCCGCTGGTCGACCCGGTCATCCCCGACGTGCTCCTCGAGGACGGGGCGCGCCCGGAGGTCCCCGGGTGGGAGTTGTCCGCCATCTGGACGCCCGGCCACTCGCCCGGGCACCTGTGCTTCTACGAGTCCAGCCAGCGGCTCATGCTCTCGGGTGACCACGTGCTGCCCCGCATCACGCCGAACATACCGTTCCATCCCCAGGCCGGGGCCAACCCGCTGGGCGACTACCTCGCCTCGCTCGACAAGCTCGAGCCCTACGAGGTCAGCGAGGTGCTGCCGGCGCACGAGTACCGCTTCGACGACCTGCGGGCACGGCTCGAGGAGTTGCGCCAACACCACCGGGACCGCTTCGCCGAGATCATCGCCATGCTGCGGGAGGGGCCGCGCACCGCCTGGGACATCGCGTCGCACATGAGGTGGTCGCGACCGTGGGACGACATCGCGGGCTTCATGCGCCGCGCCGCCGTCGGTGAAACGGTCTCGCACCTGCGCGCGCTGGAGATCGATGGCGTGGTCCAGGTCGAGGACGGCGATCCCGCCCTGTGGTCGCTCACCGAGCGCGCCGCCGCCGCGTCCGGCTGAACGGCCCGACCGAGCCGCTGCTCAGCGCGTCGGTCCGCACCCGAGCGCGCGGGCGCAGAAGGAGCGCACCTGGCGTGCGGCCTCCGCCCGCGACGAGGATTTGTCCCGCGTCGGGTCGAGACCGGCAGCGGCCCAGACGACCGACTGGATCAGCGGCGCATCGGCGGCCGGATCGGCCAGCGGGAACGAACCGTCCGCCGCCCCGTCCGCGAGCACCGCCTCGAGCGGTGCGAGCAGCAGCTTCGATGCGTGGCGCATCTCGTCTGCGTAGCCCTCGGCCTTCATGGCGCCGGGCGAGCCGAGCACCGACACCCGGGCCGCCTTGGTGCGGTGGTGGCCGAAGCTCAGGATCTCCTCGATCCACGCGTCGAGCGCGGCGCGGGGGTCGGGGGCGGCATCGACCTTGGCGTTGAGACGTGCCGCGGCCGCCTCGGCCTCGCGGCGGAACAGCGCGCACAGCAGCTGGTCCTTGGACTCGAAGTGCCGGTAGAAGGAGCGGGTCGAGAGATCCGCCTCCCGCAGGATGTCGGCCACCGCCGCGTCGACGTACCCGTTGCGCTCCATCACCGCCAGCGCGGCATCGAGCAGGAGGCGCAGCTCGTCCTCGGCCTCGAAGCGACGGGGGCGCCCGGCCCGGGCCGCCGGCACCGGCGTCGTGGGCTCGCTCACCGTGACCTCAAGCCATCCGGGCCCGGGGCAGTGGCAAGGTGGCGGAGACCCGGTCGAACCAGATCTGCACCGCGTCGCCGATCTTGACCGTCTCGGGGTCGGCGTCGGTGATGTTGAGGAGGAGCCGTGCCCCCGCGCCCTGGGTCCCGTCCAGCTCGATCACCCCCGACACGTACGGCACCACCTCGGCCAGGTGCGGGGCCAGCGGGTGGCGCACCACGGTGTAGGTGTAGATGATCCCGGTGCCGGGCAGGTCGACCCACGCGAAGGCTTGGCTCTGGCACGCGAAGCAGAAGGGCTGAGGCGGCAGGACGAAGGTGCCGCACACGGTGCACTGCGGCGCGCTGAGACGCCCCTCCGCCGCCGCGTCCCAGAAGGGCTGGGTCAGGTCGTCGGCGTAGGGGTCCTGCAGCATGGAGGGGAAGGTGCCCCGGATGAGATCGGTCATCGTTCTCTGTCCTCGCTCTTGTCGTTGTGATCAGTTGTGCAGCAGCGTGCCGCTGACGGGGAGCCCCGACGGCCCACCGGTGACGACGGCCACCTCGGCGTCGTCGACCTGGTTCACCGCGACGCCCCGCAGTTGCTCGACCGCCTCGCGGATGTGAGTCATGCCGATGATGTAGGCCTCCGAAAGATGCCCCCCGTGGGTGTTGACGGGGATGGAACCACCCTTCCAGCGGATGTTGCCCTCGGCCACGAATGGCCCACCCTCACCGATGGGGCAGAAGCCGTAGTCCTCGAGCTGCATGATCACCATGGGAGAGAAGTGGTCGTAGAACGAGCGCGACGTCTACGTCCTCGGGCCCCATGCCCGCCATCTCGTACATCCGCTTGGCAACCGGACGGTTCCCCGAAGACGCGAAGTACTCGTCGGGCATCTGGAAGTAGGTGAAGATCGCCGAGCCCCAGCGACCCGCCCCGCCGTTTGCGGACCCGCCGATGTACACCGGCTTCTGCCGCAGATCCTTGGCCCGCTCGACGGAGGTGACGACGGCTGCCACCGCGCCGTCGGTCTCCATGGTGTAGTCGTAGAGGCAGAGCGGGTCGCTGATCATCCGCGCGTCGAAATACTCGTCGAGCGTGAGCGGGTCCGTGCGGATGGCGGTCGGGCGCCGGATGGCGTTCTCGCGCTGCGAGATGCACACCTCGGCCAGGTGCTCGCGCTTGGTCCCGTAGAGCTCCATGTGCCGCCTCGTCAGGAGGGCGAAGCTGTGCCCGGGCGCCATGAGCCCCGCGCCGGCGATGAAGGCGGCGTAGTTGGGCACGCCGCCGCCCCCGTAGGGGCTGCCCCCGCCACCGCCGAGCCCGGGCCCGCCGCCCCCGACGGCGCTGCCACCCAGCCTGCGCTTCGCTTGTTGCAGCGTCATCAGGGTCACGCACACCTCGGCCTGGCCCGAGACGATGGCCGACGCGGCCAATCCGAGGGAGCCGGCCGAGCCGCCGCCGCCGGACGTCAGTGAGGCGGCGAACCGCACTTCGGGCACACCGAGGACGGAGGCGACCTGGGCGGGGTCGCACGAGCTCGAGTAGATGGTGAAACCGTCGAGGTCCTTGATGGTGAGGCCGGCGTCGTCGAGAGCGGCGAGGATCGCCTTGCAGGCCAGTTCGAGCTCGGTCTGGGGCAACGACTCGCCCCTCTTGTAGTACGGCGTCGCCCCGATGCCGACGATGGCGGTCTTGTCCCTCAATGTCTCTGGCATGGCGTTCCTTCCACGAGAATTCTTCGCTGTGTATCGACTACTCGGGCAGCGATGCGGCGAGCACCGGCACCTCGGCCAGCGAGCGCAGCCCGTCGTTGAGGTGGGTGCAGCAGTCGCTGGCCTGCAAGCGCTCGAGCACCTCGGTGCGCATGGACCGCAGGTCGGTCCCCGCCATCCGCGACGCGTTCGGAGCGGCCCCGGGGCACTCCGCATACGGCAGCACCCGGGGCATCGCCTCGACCGACAAGAGGCTCCCCGTGGCCCGATCGGCCTGGCCGAGCATCTGGTACTCGTGGACGACGACCTCCTGACCGTCGGGGTCCCAGGCGCTGTCGCGGAACATGGCGTCGATCCCGAGGACTCCGTCGTCGTCCCACACGTCGATGCGGCGAGCCCGGCGCATGGCGATCTCGGGGTGGTCGTCCAGTTCGTGCCAACCCAGAGGGTCCGCCGGGTCGGCCAGAGGGCCGGGGTGCGCCGTGTTGTGGCTGATGCCGGAGATCGTGCCGTCGGGGAGCAGCGCGCTCGACCCTTCACGGAAGCCCGAGCAGATATCACGCATGACACGCCTGGGCGCGTTGGCCGAGATCCGCTCGCGGATCTCGGGGACGCGGTCGGCCCAGCGGAAGTAGACGAAGCCGGCGATCAGGGTCGATCCTGCCATGTCGTCCAGCAGGAGGTGCAGCGGCGTGCCGTGCTCGACCTCGTTGGGCAGCTCCTTGGCGATCGCCGAGCGCAGGTTGGCACCGGCGCGGTAGCCGACGAGGCGGTCCAGATCAGCGATGTGCGGCTGTGCGCGAATGCTTCGGATGTCGCGCTCTCGCCCGGTGATGGCGTAGAGATCGGCGGTCCGAATCACCTCGGGCTGGCCGCCGGCCGGAGTGAGCAGGTCGCGCGCCCGTCCCTGGAGATGGAGGTCCGTGCCAAGACCATCGGGCCAGAACATCATCATGGTCGACGTTCGGCGCACGGAACCGGGCCGCCGCACGGGGGGCGCGACGGCGGGGTCCGAAGGGGGCGGGGTCAGCGCCGAGACCACCGGCCCCCCTTTTCGCAAATCATGTTTTCATGCTAGGTGGTGCCGAACGGAGGCCGCACCTTTCGGACCACTCTATTTACGAAGGCGCAGGTCAAAAGCGAGTGAACTGGCCGAGCCCACGGATAGGCTTGGCCGATGACGACGCAGACGGCCGCTCGCGACGTCCCGCGGCCCGGCGCCGACTCGAACGCCAAGCGGGCGGCCAAGGTGGCGGACCTCATCGTCGAGGACGTCATGGCCCTGGGCTGGCCGGTCGGTGAGGTGCTCGGCTCCGAGACCGACCTGCTCGAGCGCTACCACGTCAGCCGGGCCGTCTTCCGGGAGGCGGTGCGCCTCGTGGAGCACCAGCAGGTCGCCCGCACCCGCCGCGGGCCGGGCGGGGGCCTGGTGGTGAGCGAGCCGACGGTCGGTGCGGTCGGTGACGCCGTCGTGCTCTACCTGCACCGGGTCGACGCCACCCTGGACGAGATCTTCGAGGCGCGCATCGTCTTGGAGGAGCTGGCGTGCCAGTTGGCGGCAGAGCGGACCGACGAGAGTGACCTGGCTGCGCTGCGGCGTTTCGCCGAGGGCGAGCCGGTCGCCCCCGGCGGCGACCCCCGCGGGCTGCACGCGCTGGTGGCCGGCATCAGCCGCAACGCGGGGCTCGCGCTCTTCGTCGACGTCTTCAACCAGGTGGCCCAGCTCTATTCGCCCGACTGGCAGAAGCTCGGCCCGGCCATCGCCGGCGAGACAGAGCACGCGCACGCCAAGATCGCCGAGGCGCTCATGGCCGGCGATCCCAGCCTGGCCCGCAACCGCATGCGCAAGCACTTGCAGGCCGAGGCCGACTTCTTCCGCCGCCGCCGCTCGACGCGCCAGCTGCTGCCCGATTCCGTGGTGCTGGCCGAGTCGGCCCAGGAGAAGGGTGCCGAGGCGGTCGCCCGCCACATCACCCAGCTGGTGGTGGCCGAGGACCTCCAACCGGGAGACCTGGTGGGGACCGAGCCGGAGCTGATCGAGCGCGAGGGCGTGAGCCGGGCCCTCCTGCGCGAGGCCGTCCGCTTGCTCGAGCACCACCGCATCGCCCGCATGCGACGGGGGCCGGGCGGGGGCCTGTTCGTCATGGCCCCGAGCGCCAACGCGGTCACCGAGACGGCGGCCATCTATCTGGCCCGCCGCGGCATGCAGCTGTCGGAGCTGGCCGAGCTGCGCACCGGCGTCGAGGTGGCGATCACGGACCTGGCCGCCCAGCGCATCGATGACGAGGGAATCGCGATCCTGGGCGATGCCCTCACCCGGGAGGCGAACGCCACCGATGCCGAGCGCGTCGCGGCCGTCCACGACCTGCATGCGGCGGTGGCGGCCACAGCGCACAACCGGGTGCTGGAGCTGGTCGCGCTCGTGCTGATCCGCCTGAGCCGCTTGCACCAGATCGAGCGCTTGGCACCCAAGGCCCGCAACGAGATCACAGCCGAGGTGCTCCGAACCCACGAGGGCATCGCCGCCGCCATCGAATCGGGCGATCGAGAGCTCGCCCGCCACCGCATGCGCCGTCACCTCGAGGCGCTCGGCACACTCATGAGCTGAGCGAACGCCCCCCGGGACGCCCGGAACCCGCTCCGGGCTTGACAGGGGCCGTATATGAGAACACTATTTGCATATTGAGTGAGGGCGCAAGCGCCTTTTACGCGCCGCCAAGTGGAGGAGACCAATGGCCGATCTCTCGGGAAACACGCTGTGGGCGAATTCGGGTGACTCGCACCTGATGGAGCCGCCCGACCTCTTCGCATCGTTGCCCGAGGACGTGAGGGAGCGCCTGCCCCGGAGCGTAAAGGACCCGAGCGGCGACTTCGAGACGATCTACATCGACGGCCAGGAGTTCCGGCGCGACCTCCCCAAGGGGGACAAGCCGAAGGGCCTGGGCATCAACGCGCGCCCGACCGATTCCAAGGAGGAGGACTTCATCACCCGGGTCATCGGCGGCAACGACCCGGTGGCCCGCATCAAGGACCTCGACACCGAGGGCGTCTGGGGCGAGGTCATGTACCCCTCGCTCGGGATCTGGACCTTCAACGTCCGCACCCCGCGGGTGGTCAAGGAGGGTTGCCGCGCCCTGAACGACTGGGCCCTCGACTTCCAGCAGCACTCGCCCCGCTTCGTCTGCGTCGCCTCCATCCCCCTCGTCGACATCGACGACGCGGTGGCCGAGCTCAAGCGGGCCCACGAGGGGGGGTTCCTGTGCGGGTTCCTGCCCGTTCGGCCGCCCGCCGGACGGCCTGAGTGGAACGACGAGGAGTGGGACCCGCTCTGGGCCGCCTTCGCCGAGACGGGCATGGTGATCGGGTTCCACATCGGGACCGAGCCGCACGACCCGACGCAGCGCACCGGGGTGTACTACCGGGGCGCGGTGGCGCCGTGCTCAACTACGTCGAGACCACCTACGGCGGCCAGCGCGCCGTCACCCAGCTCATCGCCTGCGGCGCCCTGGACCGCCACCCCGAGCTCAAGGTCCTGGTGTCGGAGGGCGGAGCCACCTGGGGCCCCTTCATCGCCGACCGCATGGACGAGGGCTACCGACAGCACGGCGCCGCGGTGCGGCCGACGCTCTCGAAGCTGCCAAGTCGGTACCTCTACGAGCAGGTGTACGCGTCGTTCCAGCACGACATCTCCGCCGTGGCCGCCAACGCGGCCATGGGGTGGCGCAACGTCATGTGGGGCAGCGACTACCCGCACTTCGAGGGTACCTTCGGCCACACGCAGAAGACGCTGCACGAGCTCTTCGACGGGGTCGACCCCGTCGTCAGCCGGCGCATCCGCATCGGCGCCTTCGCCGAGTTGTTCCCGAGCGTCCCGCCGCCCCCGGAGGGCTGAGGCCCGCCGGGAAGCTGCCCGGCGGATCCGGGCGGTTGGCCCCCAAGGGTTCTTTTAGTATACTCTTTAGGGCACGTGAGCGGCAGCGACAGGGGAGCGATGGCGACCACCACTTCGGAAGAATTCGAGAAGGCCACCGACTTCCAGTTCAAGGAAGACGACATCGATCGGGCCAAGGCGCTGGTCGGGCGGTGGGCGCCGTCGGGGGCGCGGGAGTTCCTGACCACCGTGACGCCCGACGCCATGCGCAACTTCGCCCGCGGCTACGGGGACGACAACCCGCTGTTCGCCTCGGCGGACTACGGCACGACCACGCGTTGGGGCGGCCAGCTCGCCCCGCCGATGATCCCCATCGCCCTCAACCGGCCCCTCTACGCCGACCCGCCCCAGGAGCGGATCAAGCGGCCCTCGTTCCGCGGCATCCATGTCTTCGTGTCCGGCAGCACGTGGCAGTGGTTCCGTCCGCTGCAGGAGGGCGACGGGCTCTACAGCTTCGGGGGCACCGAGTCGGTGGTGGAGAAGAAGTCCGAGTTCGCCGAGCGCTCGCTGCTCGTCACCTACGCCAGCGTGAAGATGAACCAGCGGGCCGAGATCGTCGCCATCTCGCGCACGCTCGCCATCCACACGGAGCGCAAGACCGCGCGCGAGAAGGGCAAGTACGCCGCGATCGAGCCCGGCACCTATGCCGACGAGGACATCGAGAGGATCGATGCCGTCTACGCGGCCGAGGAGGCCCGGGGCGCCGACCCCCGTTACTGGGAAGACGTGCGCGTCGGCGACGTGCTCGACCCCATGGCCAAGGGCCCGCTGACCACGACCGACATGATCGTCTTCCACGCCGGCGGCTACGGCTTCGTCCCCTACGAGCCCTGCACCAACCGGATCGCCTACAAGAACCGCCAGCGCATCGCCCCTTTCTACGTGAAGAACGAGTACGGGGTGCCCGACGTGGCCCAGCGCGTCCACTGGGACAACGCCTGGGCGCAGGCCATCGGCAACCCGATGGCCTACGACTACGGGGTCATGCGCGACTGCTGGCTCAGCCACTACATGACGGACTACATGGGCGACGACGGCTGGCTGGTCTCGCAGTCGAGCGAGATCCGCAAGTTCAACTACATCGGCGATACGCACATCCTGACCGGCGAGGTCGTCGACAAGCGCCAAGAGGACGGGCGGTGCGTGGTCGACATCGAGATGCGCGGCACGAACCAGCGTGACACCGTGACCTGCCCGGGCAAGGCCACCGTCGCGCTGCCGAGCCGCGAGCACGGTCCGGTGCGCCTGCCCGAGCCGCCAGCCGACCTGGCGGCCCAAGCGGTCCAGATGCTCGAGCGGCACCACGAGATCGTGGCGGAGCGCAAGGCCAGGGGCGACGGGTGATCCAGGGCGACGACCCGGCGGCCGAGGTCCAGGACTGGGTCGACGCCAACTGGGACACCGCTCTCACCGTCCGCCAGTGGTGGCTTCGCCTGGCCGACGCCGGCTATGCGTATCCGAGTTGGCCTTCGGGGCTGGGAGGGTCGGGGGCGTCGCGGCGGGCCGCCGCGGCCATCACCGGGGTGCTGGCACGTAACCAGGTGATCGGGCCTCCGGTGGGCGCCCTGGCGGCCACGCTGGCCGCGCCCACCCTGCTCGAGCACGCCACCGCCGCGCAGCAGGCCGCACTGGTACGCCCCATCGCGACGGGTGAGGCAGCCTGGTGCCAGCTCTTCAGCGAACCGGGGTCGGGGTCCGACCTGGCCAGCATCGGCACACGGGCCGAGCGCGACGGCGACGAGTGGGTGATCACGGGCCAGAAGGTGTGGAACTCGGCGGCGGACACGGCCGATTTCGGCATGCTGCTGGCCCGGACCGACGCCGACGTCCCCAAGCACGCCGGCATCACCTACTTCGTCATCGACATGCGCCAGCCCGGGGTGGAGGCGCGGCCCCTCAAGCAGATGAACGGCGCCTCCAACTTCTGCGAGGTGTTCCTCACCGAGGCTCGGGTGCGGGGCGACCGCGTCATCGGCGAGGTCAACGGGGGCTGGAAGGTCGCGCAGACGACCATGCTCCACGAGCGGAACATGGTGGCTGGCGGTGGTCTGCCCGGCCTGATCGCGGCCCGATCGGGCTCCGAGGGCGACCTCGACGCCAAGGTCCGCGAAGTGCTCGACCGGGCCCGCGACGCCGCCCAGGCCCGCCAGAGCCCGATCCGGGCCGGGGCGGTGCCGGCCAAGCTGATGGTCGACTTGGCCCAGAGCTACGGCGCCTCGGACGACCCCGCCATCCGCCAGGAGCTGGCCCGTTACATCACCCAGGTCCGGGTCAACGGCTGGACGATGCGCCGCAGCGGCGCGGCGGGCGGGAGGCTCACCGGGGCCGACGGCTCCCTCGCCAAGCTGACGACGGCCCGCATCTGCCAGCAGTCCCGTGATCTCTCCTACCGGATCGTGGGCGCGCACGGGATGCTGACCGGGAAGCCCTCACCGCTGGGGGGCGACCTGCAAACGGTGAACCTGGCCAGCCCGGGCAACCGCCTCGGGGGTGGGACCGACGAGATCCAGCTCAACGTGATCGGCGAGCGGGCCCTCGGGTTGCCCCGCGAGCCGAGCGTCGACAAGGACGTGCCCTACCGGGACCTCAAGGTGGGGACCCAGAGCGCCCCCTAGGCCGAGCCGACCCTGAGAGCGGGCGCGCGTTCTTCGGCATTTCTTACCGTTTGCTCGTACTCTCCCAATGTTCGGGGGAGAGAGTTGGCTCATGCGCAGGTACAAGGGCCGGATGATCGCCGCCGGGATCCTGTGCTCCGTCGCCGCCACCGTCGCCGTGTGGAGCGGGCCGCTGGCGGCGGCCAGTGGAGCCCTGCACTCGAACGCGGCCGCGACGGCACGGTCACAGGTGCAGCGCGGCCTCGCACGGCACCAAGTAGCCCGCCGGTCTCGAGCGGGCCCAGGCCGACACATACCCACCAACGGTTCGCATTACCCCCGGCGTCCGCCGAGGATGGCACGACGGCCGGTGGGAGCGCGTTCAGCCCCGGCCGGCTGCTCCGCCCCGTTTTGCTTCCGCGCCAGGCGCTCGGCCATCGCCTGGCCCGACTTGCCTTGGTTCTCGGCCTCGTGGGCGAAGAGCCAGCGCCGGCGTTCCGCCGCGTCCTCGGCGGCATTGAGGTTGTCCTTGACGAGCGCCAGCAACGTGGCCGGGGTGCGCACCAGTTGGCCGGCTATCTCGTACGTGTAGGTGCGGAGCTCACTCGGCGGGAGCACGGCGTGCACCATGCCGAGCTCCAATGCCCGTGGGCCCGGGATCCTCTCGTTGAGGAGGTAGAGGCGCCGGGCCAGCGCCGTCCCGCCGATGCGTGTCCAGAAGAACGAGCCTCCGTAGTCGCCTGACAGCCCGTTGGGCGAGAAGTTCGTCGCGAACACGGCGTCCTCCGAGGCGAAGCGGAGGTCGCAGGCTGCGGCCAAGCTGCACCCGGCGCCGACCGCCGGCCCACCGACCATGGCGATGGTCGGCTTCGGCATCAGGTGCAGCAGCATGGCGGCGTGCAGGTCGTGGCGGGACAGGTCGCCCGACAGGGCGTCGGCGGGAACGGCCTTCTCGCTGCCCGCTTCGCCGCGTCCGATGGTCGATTTGACGTCGCCGCCCGAGCAGAAGCCGCCATGGGCGCCCTCGGGGGCTGCGCCGGAGAGGACGATCACCTTGGCGTCGGGGTCGTCGGCCATCTGCCGCACCGCGTCGTCGAGGGCAGCGATGAGCTCGCCGTTCAGCGCGTTGCGCCGCGCCGGCCGGTTCAACGTGATGGTGCCGATGCGGTCCGTGACCTCGGTCAGGATCACAGGCTCCTGGTCGTCGACGTCTCCCACGCGCTCCTCACTCGTTTTGCCGCGGCCCAATTGAGTATACTCAAAATCCGAATCGCTCTGGGAAGGGGCTGGTTGTGACCGGGGCCCGAGGAACTCGCCGGGGGTGGCAGCTGATGGCAGACAAGACGACCGAGACCGCCGGCCCCCTCGTCGGCCTGCGGGTCCTCGACCTGTCGAACAGCCCGGCCGGGGCCCAGGCCACGCAGACGCTGGCCGACTTCGGGGCGGACGTGGTGCAGGTCGAGCCGCCGGGCGGGAGCTCGCTTCGCACCCTCCCGTCGTTCCCCTTGATCGCGCGGGGCAAGCGGTCGATGGTGCTCGATCTCCACGACGCGGGCGACGCCGCTCTGGCCCGCGCGCTGGCACTCGGGGCCGACGTCCTGGTCGAGACGTTCCGGCCCGGTGTGATGGAGCGGCTCGGCCTCGGCTATGAGGAGTTGGCGAAGGAGAACCCCCGTCTCGTCTACGGGTCGGTCAGTGGCTTCGGCCGAAAGGGTCGCTACGCCAACGCCAAGGCCTACGAGGCGCTCGTGATGGCCCGGGTCGGTGCGCTGTGGGCGTCCCAGTCCATGGTGGCGCGGGACGGCCCGGCGCACGTGTCGGTGCCGTACTGCAGCTACGGGGCCAGCCAGCAGCTGCTGGCCGGGATCTGCGCCGCACTGCACGAACGCGAGCGCAGCGGTGAGGGACAGCGCGTCGAAGCCACGCTCGTCAACGGGCTGGCCTCGCTGGGCACCTGGAACTGGTACCTGAGCGTGGTCACGTCCAGCTTCCCCGACGCCTTCACACCGTCCTCGCCCTTCGGGAAGCACGGGCTGCCGCTGTCGCCGATGACCTTCATGCTCCTGATCGCCCTCAGCAAGGACGGGCGCTGGATGCAGTTCTCCCAGGTGCAACTGCACCTCTACATGGAGATGCTCAAGGTCTTCGGTCTCGACTGGATGCTCCAGGACGAGGAATGGAAGGACGCCGTCTGGGCCGCCGACGACCCCAAGACGGGTGAGTACTGGGACAAGCTCTACGAGGCGGTGCAGGCCAAGACGCTGCCGGAGTGGAACGACGTCTTCGAGAAGGACCACGACGTGTGGGCCGAGACCATGCGGCGGGGCAGCGAGTTGTTGGACCACCCGCAGATGCAGCATCTCGGTGCCGTGGTCGGCGTCGACGACGCCGAGCGCGGGCTGGTACGCCAGCCGGGCCCGATCGTCAAGATGTGGGAGACCCCGGCCGTCTTGGGGCGGGGTGCGCCGATGCTCGACGCGGACGGCGCCGCGGTGCGGGCGGACCCGTGGGCCGTGCTGGGCCCCGCCCACGTCGTGGCCGGGGCGGGCTCGGCGCCGGACGGCTCGGCGCTGGGCGACGTCACCCTGCTCGAGATCGGCACCTTCTTCGCGGCCCCGTTCGCAGGGACGGTGCTGCGCGAGCTGGGGGCCCGGGTCGTCAAGGTCGAGCCGATCGACGGCGAGCCGATGCGGACGCTGCTGCCCTTCCCCGAGGTCGGCGCGGCGAAGTGCATGCAGGGAAAGGAGTCGATCTGCGTCGACCTGTCGAGTGACGAGGGCCGCGCCATCGTGCACGAGCTCGCCCGCCGATCGGACGTGGTGCTGCAGTCCTTCCGGGCCGGGGTGGCCGAACGCCAGGGCGTCGATGCCGACACGCTGCGCCGGGTCAACCCGAACCTCGTCTACCTCAATGCGCCGGGCTACGGGATCGACGGACCTTGCGGCGACCGCCCCGCCTACGCGCCGACCATCGGCGCCGGCAGCGGTCTCGTCATGCGCAACATCGGCACCGCGATCGAGGAGCGACCGGGTCTGTCCCTGCGAGAGATCCGGGCCGATGCCATCCGGCTGGCGGGCGCGGGTACGACCGAGTACGCCCAGGCCGATGGGGTCTCGGCGCTGACGGCCGCCTCGGCCATGGCGCTCGGCCTACTGGTGCGGGACCGGACGGGCACGGCGCAGCAGATGCTCACCACCATGCTCACGTCGACGGCGCACGCGCTGGCTGACGACATGGTCGAATACGAGGAGCGCCCACCGACACAATCGGCCGACCCCCAGCTTTTCGGGTACTCGGCGCTCTATCGCCTCTACCGGGCGGCCGACGAGTGGGTCTACCTGGCTGCGCCCTATCCGGGCGAGTGGGACGCATTGTGTCGGGCGCTCTCGGGCGAGGTCGACCTGGCCGCCGATCGGCGCTTCGCCGACGAAGCGGCTCGGGCGTCCAACGACGCCTTGCTGGCCGATGTGCTCGCGGGCGTGTTCGCATCCCAGCCGGCCCAGCACTGGGAGGACACGCTGTTGGCGGCCGACGTCGGGTGCGTGGTGGTGCACCGGGACCCCCCCGAGACGGTGCTCCAGTCCTCCCAGTTTGCCGGCGCGGCCGACATGCTGGTCGAGGTGGAGCACCCGACCTTCGGGCAGCACCTACGGCTGCGGCCCTATATTGCGATGTCCCGCAGCACCACCGTGGCCGAGCCGGGCTCGCTGGCCGGCCAGCACACCGATGCCATCCTGGAAGAGCTGGGGTACTCGGTCGAGGTGATCGCGGACCTGCGAGAGAGGAAGATCGTGGCCTGATGACTGACACGGAGGCGAAGACCGAACCGGTCCTGGTCAAAGAGCGGAGCGGCGCGGTGGCCGTCCTGCGGCTCAACCGGCCCGAGGCCCGCAACGCCCTGAGCCCCGAGCTGCTCGCCGCCATCGGCCTCGGCATGCTGGAGGTGGAGGAGGACCCCGAGGTCCGGGCCGTCGTGCTGACCGGGACCGGCGAGAAGGCCTTCTGCGCCGGCATGGACCTGCGCGCCTTTGCCGAGGGTGGGGCGCTCGGCGGAGACCCGGAGGGCATGAGGGGCTTCATGCGCTTCACGCAAGGGCAGATCACCGTCCCCGTCGTCGGCGCGGCCAACGCCACGGCGGTCGCGGGCGGCTTCGAGCTCTTGCTGGGGTGTGACGTGGTGGTCGCCTCCGAGGCGGCGTCGTTCGGTCTCCCCGAGGTGAAGCGCGGCCTGTTCGCGGCCGGCGGCGGCGTGTTCGTCAGCACGCGGATCCCGCTGGCCGTGGCCCTGGAGCTGACGCTGACCGGAGATCCCATCGATGCCGGGCGCGCCTTGTCGCTCGGGCTGATCAATCAGGTGGTGCCCCCCGGCGACGTGCTCCACGCGGCCGTCGCGTTGGCCGAGCGCATCGCGCGCAACGGACCACTCGCGTTGCAGGCCACCAAGGAGCTCGTGCGCACGGCGTCGACCGATCTGGAGAAGGCGCGCGCGTTGGCGGCCGAGTGGCAACCGAAGGTCTTCGGCAGCGAGGACGCCAAGGAGGGCGCCACTGCGTTCATCGAGAAGCGCGACCCGGTGTGGAAGGGACGCTGAGCCGACGGCGCTGAGCCGCCGGCGCCGTGCTCAGCGCGGGCTCGCCTGGCTCCCCGCCACCTCGAGAGGCACGGAGACCCGCGCCACCACGACGTCCTCCCTGCTGCGCAGCGCCGAGGAGAGGACCAGGTCGATCTGGTTGTGCAGGAGCCGGTAGCGCCACTTGTCGGGGCGTATCACGGGGATCAGCACGACGATCTGGTACTCGGGGTGCTCCGTGCGGACCTCGTCGATGTAGGCGACGATCGGCTGGACGACCGATGCGTAGTCGGTGTGGAGCACCTTGAGCGGCACGCCGGGGTCCCACCTCCTCCAGTGGCGTCGGAGCCGGTCGACGTCTCGGCTGGCGTCGTCCCCGCCACGCAGGACGACCGTCACCGCGACGACCTCCTGACCGAGCGACTCGGCCTCGCACAAGGCGTGCTCGGTGAGGCGTGAGACGCGGTTGACCGGCACGATGACGAGCGTGTACTTCGGCTCGGGGTGCATCGGCGTCTCGTCGATGTGCAGCTCCCTGCGGGCCCGCTCGTAGTAGGCGTGGATGCGCAGGAAGAGGAAGATGAAGGACGGGATGGCGATGACGACCACCCAGGCTCCCTCGGTGAACTTCGAGATCAAGAAGACGATGGTGGCGATGGCGGTGATGACCGCGCCGACACCGTTGATGACGGCGCGGCGTCGCCACCCGGGCGGACGGAGTTTTCGCCAGTGCAACACCAGGCCCGTCTGCGACAGCGTGAAGCCGATGAACACCCCGATGGCGAAGAGGGGGATCAGGGTGTTGGTGTCGCCGCCCACGGCGATCAGCAGTGCACCGGCCATGACGGCGAGCACGACGATGCCGTTGGCGAAGGTCTGGCGGTCGCCCCGGATGCTGAAGAGGTGCGGGAGGTAGTTGTCCCGTGCCACCAGGCTGGCCAGGACCGGGAGCCCGCCGAACGAGGTGTTGGCCGCCAGGGCCAGCACGATGGTGATCGTGATCGACACGACGTAATAGGCCCAATTCCGACCGACGGCCATTGCCATGATCTGGCTCAGCACGGTCTGTCCGCTGCGGGGCCCGATGTGCCAGCGCTTGGCCAGCACGGCCAGGCCCAGCAGCATGACCCCGAGGATGACGCCGAGCAGCATCTCGGTCCGCTTGGCCCGGACGACCCGGGGCTCGCGGAACAACGGGACACCGTTGGCGATGGCCTCGACGCCGGTGAGCGCGCTGCACCCGGCCGAGAAGGCCTTGAGGATGAGCAGGAACGTCACCGTCTTGAGACCCGACGTCGGGAGCTGCGACGTGCCCAGCTGTTGTTCGTTGAGGCCGAGGGGGTGGATGAGCCCCACGGCGATGATGGCCAGCAACCCGACGATGAACACCATCGTGGGCAGCAGGAAGGCCCGTGCCGTCTCGCCCAGGCCCCGCAGGTTGAGCAGGGTGATGAAGAGGAGGATCCCCAGGCACAGGGGGATCGTGGCGCCGTCCAGTGAGGGGAAGGCGGACTGGAGGCCGGCGACGCCGGCCGCGATGGAGACGGCGACGGTCAGCGTGTAGTCGACCACCAACGCGGCGGCGGCGACGAGGCTGGCGTTCGCCCCGAGGTTGGCCCGGGACACGGCGTAGGCCCCGCCGCCCATCGGATAGGCGTCGATGACCTGGCGGTAGGAGAAGACGAGGATCGCCAGGAGGGCCACGATGGCGATCGTGATGGGGAGGACGAGGTGCAGGGCTCCGGCTCCGGCGACCGCGAGCACGAGGATGATGGCCTCGGGCCCGTAGGCCACCGAGGTGAGCGCGTCGAGGGAGAGGGCGGACAACCCCTGGACCGGAGTGATCTTCTCCTTGCCCGCGCCCCGCGCCGACCTCGGCGGCCCCACCAGCAGGTGCCAGACGGAGTCGACCCGGCCGCTCTGGGGGTCTGCCATGGAGGCACTCTAGATACGGCCGGGACCCCACCGGCGGGAGGGGCCCTTCGCCCCTGTCGGCGAGAGCAAGGCAGGGTGAGACTGGGTCCGATGCGGTGAGCACGAACGGCCGAAAGGAGTCCCGTGGCGAAGAGCTGGAACGGCAAGGTCGAGGTCGATATCCGCGCGTCGACGCCGGACTGGGCTCCCTTCTTGGCGCCCGAGGCACCCGAGGGGCGCCGAACGTCCTCGTCATCGCCTGGGACGACGTCGGGTACGGCGCCGTGGACGTGTTCGGTGGCCCGATCGAGACCCCGGCGATGCGCAAGATCGCCGACCGCGGCGTCCGCTACGCCAACTTCCACGCGACTGCCCTGTGCTCGCCGACGCGGGCATCGCTGCTGACCGGCCGCAACGCGACGTCCAATGGCATGGCGACCATCGCCGAGTTCGCGGCCGGCTATCCCGGGATCTCGACCCGCATCCCCTTCGAGAACGGGTTGATCTCCGAGGTGCTGGCCGAGCGCGGCTGGAACACCTACTGCGTCGGGAAGTGGCACCTCACACCGGGCGAGGAGTGCAATGTCTCGGCCTTCAAGGGCCGTTGGCCGCTCGGCCGGGGCTTCGAGCGCTTCTACGGCTACCTCAACGGGGAGTCGAGCAGCTGGTACCCGAGTCTGTACCACGACAACCACCCCGCCGAGACGCCGGCCACCCCCGAGGAGGGGTACCACCTGTCGGAGGACCTCTCCGACAAGGCCATCGCGTACATCAGCGACGGAAAGGTGATCAACCCCGACAAGCCCTTCTTCATGTACCTGGCCCCGCAGGCCGGTCACGCGCCGGCGGAGTGGGTCGACAGGTACAAGGGCCGCTTCGACACGGGCTACGAGGCCATCCGTCCCGAGATCCTGGCCCGCGAGAAGGAGCTGGGCCTGACGCCCGAGGACACCGGGGTCTCGCCGATCAACCCCCACGGGGAGCCGACGACCACCGGTGCAGAAGGCCAGCCCTGGTCCGAGCTCGACACCGTGCGACCGTGGGAGTCGCTCCGCGACGAGGAGAAGCGGCTCCTCTCCCGCATGGCCGAGGTCTTCTCCGGCTACATCGCCTACGCCGACGACCAGCTCGGTAGGGTCCTCGACTACCTCGAGGGGTCCGGGCAGCTGGACAACACCATCGTCGTGGTGATCTCCGACAACGGCTCGAGCGGTGAGGGCGGCCCCGACGGATCCTTCAACGAGTGGCGGTTCTTCAACGGGCTGGTGGTACTACGCCGGGATCTACCAGGGGCTGCCGCTGGACGACCGGTCCGCGCTGGAGCAGGTGCTCTCGCGACGCCCACTGGCCTACCCGGACCGGACGCGCTTCGAGCACCTCCCGGATTGCGCGAAGGTACCGGAGCGCGCCGGTGTAGCCGTCAACGGGCGCTCCCTTCACCATCGCGGCCGGCGTGAAGGTGGACGCGGCGGACGCCGAGGGCGTGCTCTACGCCCACGGCGGAGTGGCGGGCGGCCACAGCCTCTACGTGCAGGGGCGCCGGCTCCGGTACTCGAACAATTGGGTTGGCACCACCATGCAGGACGTGGTGGCCGAACACGACCTGACGCCCGGCCCGCACGTGTTGAGCGCCGAGTTCGCCGGATCCGGACATGCCGGGGATGGCCGGGACGCTGACGCTGTACGTCGCCGACCGCGCTGTCGCCGCTGAGGAGATCGTCACCCAACCGGGCCACTTCTGCCTCGTCGGTGATGGCATCTGCGTGGGGCGCGACAGCGGCTCGGCGGTGACCACCGCCTACGAGGCGCCGTTCACGTTCGCCGGTAGCTCCGTCGAAAAGGTCGTCGTGGACGTCTCGGGTGAGCGCTACGTGGACCACGAGGCGCAGGTGCGCGCCTGGTTCGCCATCGACTGATCGGCACACGCGCGCCTCGCGGAGGACACCGGCGCGGCGGCACGGCGGGTAGTCCCGAGCAATCGAGTCGAACGCGTCGTGGGTTAGTGTGCGTACCGCATGGTGCTGGAGACGCTGGACTACGAAGAGTCAGAGGGCGTGGCCGTCGTCACGCTCAACCGACCCGAGGTGCACAACGCCTTCAACGAGACGATGCAGCGCGAGCTCCGAGAGGTGTGGCAGTCACTGCGATGGAACGACGCCGTGCGGACGGTGGTCCTCACGGCGGCGGGTGAGCGGGCCTTCTGCACAGGCATCGACCGGAGCGAGGTACCGGTCTCCGAGGCTGACTACACGTTCAGTCCGTACACCTACGAGGACCCTGGTCGTGACATCGGGCCGCGCAGCCAGGAACTGTGGAAGCCGGTGATCGCCGCGGTGAACGGAATGGCGGGTGGCGGCGCCTTCTACCTGCTTGGCGAGTCGGACTTCATCATTGCCTCCGAGAACGCCACGTTCTTCGACCCCCACGTGACGTACGGGATGCCCGCGGTCTTCGAGCCGACCCTGATGGCCTCTCGCATGCCCTTTGGCGAGTTGATGCGCATGACCCTGATGGGCACGCACGAGCGGATCTCGGCGCGGCGGGCCGAGATGATCGGCATGGTCACCCAGGTGGTGCCGGCGGGCGAGCTCATGGAGGTGGCACTCGGCGTCGCGCGCACGATCGCCTCCCAGCCCCCCGCCGCGGTGCAGGCCTCCCTCCGGACGCTCTGGGCCACCCGGGACGTGCCCCCGCGACAGGTCACCGAACTGGGCAACGTCTTCCTCAACCTCTCGATGAGCGCACAGTCGCTGAAGGAAGGGCAGGAGATCTTCGTGAATCGGCGATCGCAACCACCCACCATCCGATAGCGCCGGTGATGGAACTCTGGGAGCTCGCCGCCCGTGAGGCGTGCCGCGACACGCTGGCCCAGTACAACCATGCGGGTGACCGGTACCTGCTCGAGGAGTTCGCGGCGGCCTTCTGCGAGGACGGCGTCCTCGAGATCCGCGGCGAGGATCCGCTGCGGGGTCGCGACGCCATCATGGAGCGCTTCGGCGGCACCACCGCTGCCGCGCACGTTCGCCAGGCGGCCGTCCGGACCACGAACAAGGGGCGCCAGCGGCGCGTCGTCCGCCACAGCGTCACGAACGTCCGCTTCGAGTCGGTGACGCCGACCGAGGCCACCCTCGCCAGCTACTTCACCGTCTTCACCGAGATCGGTCTCGACCACATGGGCCGCTACCGGGACCGCCTCGTCCCCGTGGGCGAACGGTGGCTGATCGCGCACCGCTTCGTGTCGACGGACTGGCGCTCGCCCGAGACCACCTTCGGGGGGTCGGGGGGGACGCAAGAGGGAAGCGGTCGGCGCCGCCTCAGTTGACGAGCGGGTCGCGCGGCAGGCCGAGGATGCGCTCGCCGATCTGGTTGCGCTTGATCTCCGACGTCCCGCCGGCGATCGACATGCCTCGATGCATCAGGACCATCAATGCCGTCATCGCGCTCGCGCCGTCCGCGTAGGCCGTCTCGGGACCGCCGACGGCGGCCATGATGGCCGCCGCCTCGTGTCCGATCTCGGAGAGCACCAGCTTGGTGACGTTGCCCTCGGGGCCTGGTCCGCCGCCCTCCACGGCACGGTGGGCGCTCCGCATGTTGAGCACCGCCATGGCCTCGCTGCGCGCGACGTGGCGACCGACCCGCCCGGCGCCGCCGGCCAGGCGCCCCGGGTTGGCGTCGAAGGGCGCGAGCACCATGTCGGCTGGCATCGTCATGCCCCCCTGGCCGCCCCCGATGGACACGCTCTCGTTGCCGAGCGTGGCCCGGGCGACGGTCCAGCCGCTGTTGACGGGGCCCACCACGTCGTCGTCGGGCACGAAGACGTCGTTGAAGAAGACCTCGTTGAACTCGGACTGCCCCGTGACCATCCTGAGCGGGCGCACCTCCACTCCCTCCGCGTGCAGGTCGATGACCATGGTCGTGATGCCCTCGTGCTTGGGGACGTCGGGATCGGTGCGGATGGTGGCCAGGCCGAAGCCGGCGTAGTGGGCGCCGCTCGTCCACACCTTCTGGCCGTTGACCAGCCAGCCGCCGTCGACCCGCGTGCCCCGCGTCTTGACCCCGGCGGCGTCGCTGCCGGCATCGGGCTCGCTGAAGAGCTGGCACCAGATGACCTCTTGGCGCAGGGCGGGCATCACCCAGCGGGCGATCTGGTCCTCGGTGGCGTGTTGGATCAGCGTGAGGATCACCCACCCCGTGATCCCGTACTGCGTTCGGGTGACGCCGGCCGCCTTGAACTCCTGCTCGATCACGAGCTGCTCCACCGCGCCGGCATCGCGCCCCCAGGGCTTCGGCCAGTGGGGCATGACGTAGCCGGTCTCGATCATGGCCTCGCGCTGCGCCGCCGCATCGAGGCCATGGATCCGCTCGGCGAAGATGCGCACCCCGTCGCGCATGGGCTCGGCCTCGGGCGGCAGGTCGATGGTCCGCGTCCGGCGGACGCCGGCGCGCGTGAGATCGGTGACGTCGTGGGCGGCGTCCTCGGCGTCGACGAGCGCCTCGAGCGCGGTGGCTCGGCGGAGGTACAGGTGGGCGTCGTGCTCCCAGGTGAATCCGATGCCGCCGTGTACCTGGATGTTGAGCTGCGCGCACTCGTCGCCGGCGACCAGGGCGAGCGCGGCCGCCATGGCCGCGGCGTAGGAGAGCTGGTCGCCTCCCTCCTCGGCGGCGCGGGCGGCGTCCCACACCGCCGCAGTGGCCAGCTCGGAGGCGACGAGCATGTTGGCGCAATGGTGCTTGACGGCCTGGAACATCGCGATGGGGCGGCCGAACTGCACGCGCACCTTGGCATACGCAGAGGCTTGCTCGGTGCACTCGGTCGCGACGCCGGTGGCCTCGGCTGCCACGAGGAGGCGCGCCAGGTCGACCAGCACCCGCCGCCCCCCGGGGATCACCTCGACTGGCGCGCCGCCGAGCGTCACCCGGGCGGTGCGCCGGGTCGGGTCGAGGTTGGCCGGGACGTCGACGGTGACGCCGCCCGCCGCCGGGTCGACCACGATGGCGTCGTCGCCTGCCGGCAGCACGAGAAGGTGGGCGAGGCCGCCGCCCAGGACCGCCGGCGCCGTCCCGGCGGCCCGCCCCTCGCGCACCGTGATGTCGGATGTCAGGCCCACGCCGCCGAGCACCGACCCGTCGGCCAGGCCGGGCAGCAGGCGCGCCGCCAGCTCGTCGGATCCGACCGCGTCGACGACCGCGCTGGCGATGACCGTCGGCACGAACGGCCCGGGGGTCAGCGCCCGGCCCAGCTCCTCGACCACCACGACGAGCTCGGGTAGGCCGAAGCCCGAGCCGCCCCGCACCTCGGGGAGGTGCAGGCCCAGCCAGCCCAGGGAGGCCAGGTCGCCCCAGAACGGGGGCACCGTCTCGGTCTCGGCTTCGAGCAGGGCCCGGGCCGCCCCTCGGGAATCGTGTTTGGCGAGGAAATCCGAGGCGGTCTGCCCCAGAGCCCGGTGGTCTTCGGTGATGGCGATCGGCATGACTAAATAGTATCCTTTATTGGAGCCTCGGGAGGAGCGGTCGATGAAGCTGGGCACCACGGTGGGCATGCGCGACGACCCCGATGCGCTCACCGCGGACGTCCGGCGGCTGGAGGACATCGGGGTCGAGTACCTCTGGACGGGTGAGGCCTACAGCGCCGATGCCGTGTCCACCATGGGCTTCCTGGCGGCGGTGACGAGACAGGCGCAGATCGGCTCGAGCATCCTGCCGCTCTATTCCCGCACGCCGACGCTGCTGGCCATGACGGCGGTCGGCCTCGACAAGTTGTCGCGGGGCCGCTTCGTCCTCGGCCTGGGCGCGTCCGGGCCGCAGGTCATCGAGGGCTTCCACGGCGTGCCCTACGACGCGCCACTGGCGCGCACCCGCGAGATCATCGAGATCTGCCGCTCGGTGTGGCGGCGTGACCGCCTCGACCACCAGGGGGCGCACTACCAGGTGCCCCTGGGCGAGGGGAGAGGGACGGGGTTGGGCAAGGCGCTCAAGATCCTGGACCACCCCGTGCGCGGGCGGATCCCCATCTACGTGGCCTCGCTCGGGCCCAAGAACGTCGAGATGACGGCCGAGCTGGCCGAGGGGTGGCTGCCGCTGCACTACTGGCCCGACCGGGCCCACGAGCTGTGGGGCCCGGCGCTCGGGGCCGGCTTGGCGAAGCGGCCGGCGGACCTGGCACGGTTGGAGATCGTGGCCGGGGGGTCGCTCGCCATCGGCGACGACGTGGTCGGGCTGCGCGACCGGGACCGGCCCATGCTCGCCCTCTACTACGGGGGCATGGGGGCCAAGGGCACGAACTTCTACAACGACGTGCTGCGGCGCTACGGGTACGAGAAGGAGGCCGAGCAGATCCAGGACCTCTATCTCGGGGGCAAGCGCAAGGAGGCGGCGGCGCTGGTGCCCGACGACCTGATCGCCGGGATGTCGCTGGTGGGGGACGCCGGCTACGTGAAGGACCGCGTCGCCGCCTACCGGGACTCGGGGGTGACCGTGCTCAACGTGCAGCCGGTCGGGCCGAACGGGCTGAAGGACATCGAGGCGGTCGCCGACTGGCTGTGACGGTCCTCGCTCGTTGTGGCGCCGTCAGCGCCCGGCCGGGTGCTGGCCTTGCGCCTCGCGCCGCGACGCCACCTGGTCGGGATCGGGACGCTGCGACGTCGCCTGCTCCTCTTCGGACCTCGGCACCTCGGCGACCAGGTCGGCCGTCGAGCCCGGCAGGAGGAGCTGCTCCTGGTAGATGGTCGCTCCGAGCAGGCCGCGGCGGTCCCGCAGCGAGCCGTGGTACGCACCGCGCGCGCTGCGGGCCTTGATCGGACGCAAGTCGACCAGGACCCAGTCGTCCGCCCGGATGTCCTCTTGGAACCACACGGAGTGGTCGATGGACGGGCCGCCCCGGCCAATGAGCGAGCGGTCCTGCTGGCCGAAGCCGGTGCCGAGGTCGGACAGGTAGGTCAACCCGGCCCGGTGCAGCAGAAGATCCTCGCCCAGGGGTGCGACAGAGCGGACCCACAGGCAGTCGGTGAACACGCCCTTCAAGAAATCGGTCGGGGTGACCGGCCGCACCTCGAGCAGCGGGTTCCAACCACCGGTCGCGACGTCCTCGGGCTCGGGGGCCGGGCGCCGGGGGGCGTCGTCGAATTGACCGCTCTCGCTCTCGGCGTGAAACGACGTGACCATGGAGAAGATGACCTCGCCCTCCTGCACGGCGACCACGTGGCGGGCCGAGAACGACTGCCCGTCCCGGTCGCGGTCGACTTCGAGGATGACCGGTAGGTCGCTGCGCCCCGTCCGGAGGAAGTACCCGTGCAGCGAGTGGGGGAGGCGGCCCCCTTCGACGGTCCGCGCTGCCGCGACGAGGCACTGCGCGGCGACCTGCCCGCCGAAGAGGGTCCGGCGGGGGCCGTAGTTGGCGTTCCGCCCCCGAAAGAGGTCACGGTCGACCCGCTCGAGGGCGAGCAACGAGGGCAGGTCCTCGGCGAGGTCGAGCTCCATGGGCCCATTCTCTGCCATTTGGGGGAGCCGCGCTCCGAGCCGCGGGCGAACGGGTCGCCGGCCCGCTGTACCTTGCCGATCGAGGGATCCCGCCTGATCACAGCCCGGAACAGGCGCGACCGTTAGCCTTTCCGAGTGGCCTTTCTCTCGTGGAGGCGACCGATCGCCTAGGCATGCGCGACCATGCTCTCTGAAGGCTCGGGGTCCCCGCCGCCAGACGTGACGTCGAGACGCGCACGCATCTTGCGGTGGGCCGATTTCAGGGCGGTGCCACTGCGGACCATTCTCGTCACGGTCGGGGTCTTGGTGGCCGTCTACCTCATGGCAAAGCTCTTGTACCGGCTGCGGGACGTCGTGCTCCTCATGCTCGTCGGCGGCTTCGTCGCCCTCGTCTTGAACCCACTGGTTGTCGCCCTGCAACGATGGAAGGTGCCGCGGCGGGGTTTTGCGGTGCTCATCGTCACGCTCTGGGCCGTTCTCATCTTCGTCGGTCTCGCCTTGGCGTTCGGTTATCCCCTGGTGAACAGCATCACCCACTTCGCGAACGCTCTGCCGGCCTACGTGAACAAGGCGCAACACGGGAAAGGTTGGATAGGCCACCTGGTCCGCAAATATCACATCGAGTCCTGGGTGCACAAGAACTCGCCGAAGCTCGTGAGCTATGCGGAGAGCCTGAGCAAGCCGGCCTTCGCTCTCGGCAAGGGCGCCATCTCCGTGCTCGCTTCGTTGGCGGCGACCTTTGCGTTCGTGCTGCTCCTTCTGTTGGAGGCCCCCAAGATCCGAGTCGCCATCCTCGGGGTGATGTCCCCCGAGCGGGCGCGGCGCTACACGGAAATTGGTGGAAAGATCAGCCGGTCCATCTCCGGCTTCGTCCTGGGGGACATCCTCACCTCGATCGTTGCCGGCGCCGTGGTCTTCGTGACGCTCGCCGCACTCTCGGTGCCCTATGCACTCCTCTTCGGGCTCTGGGTGGCGATCGTCGACTTTCTCCCGACGATCGGTGGGGCACTGGCTGGTATTCCGACGGTTCTCTTCGCTCTCGGGCACTCGCTCACGGCGGGGATCGTCACCGCGGTGGTGTTCCTGCTCTACACCTTCGTCGAGAACCACTTCTTGAACCCGGTGGTGATGAGTCGCACCGTGAAGGTGAATCCCCTGCTCGTCTTCGTGGCCGTCCTCATCGGGGCGGACATCGGCAGCTGGGTCGGCGGACTCTTCGGCGGATTCGTGTGCGTCCTCCTCGCGATTCCCGTTGCCGCGGTGATCCAAGTGGTCGTCCGTGAGCTCTGGCAAGCGACCGCGCCGAGCGGTGGCGTTGCGGCGGCCGACAGCCCCGCACCCGCCGTCGCCGAGCAGCGGCTTTCGTAGCCGCCGCCGATGCCCTGCTCGGCCGTGCCGCGGGCGACATCGGCGCGGGTTCGGCCCGTTCATGAGGGCTCGGCGTGCTCTCGCACCTGTCTCGCGAGGAAGGCCTCCGGATTCCCGGCCCGTTCGACGAGGATCCCGAAGACCTCGTCGTGCGTCGGCACCAGGAACGTGTCGTTTCGGATGGCGTCGACGACCCTGACCGCGACCTCGTCGGGCTCCAAGACCTTGAGTGGCGGCGTGTGGATCGGCCCGATCTGCCCGAAAACCTGGACCTGCTCGGCGATGTTCGTGTTCACCGGCCCCGGACAGAGGCAGGTCACCCCCACGCCGCGCGGCCGCGTGTAGATCGCCAGTGACTCGGAGAGCGCGATGACGGCCGCCTTGCTGGTGGCGTAGGGGATCCGGTCGGGCGAGTAGCCCCAGAGGCCGGCGGTCGACGCCGTGTTGACGACGTGACCCCGCTCCCGTTCCACCATGCCGGGCAGGAAGGCGTGGATGCTCCTCGCCACGGAAAGGACGTTCACGTCCAGCGTGCGCGCCCAGGCCGACAGCGGGATGGTCTCGGGGGCACCGAGCATCAGGACCCCGACGTTGTTCATCACGACGTCCACCGGCCCGAACGCCTCCAACGCCGACTTTCGCAGTGCGAACACGTCGTCGTCGGAGGCGACGTCACACCGGCATGCGACGGCCCGGCCCCCGGCTCCGGTGATCTCGTCGCAGGCGGACCGCATGCGTTCCTCGTGGATGTCGGCGATCACCACCGCCGCCCCGGCCGCGGCCAGTGCCCGGGCGGTGCTCCGTCCGATGCCGCTGCCGCCGCCGGTGACCACGGCGACGCAGCCGTTCAGGTCCTCGATCATCCCCGCTCGCCGGCCCCGTCCGCTTCGGCGGCCTGCACGGCCCTCCAGCTCTCGGCCGCCACCTGGTCGAGGAAGGAGGCCTTCGGCCACCCGGAGTAGGCCGCGAACTGCAGCACCACCTCGCGCATCTCGTCGTAGGTCACGTCCCCGCTCTCAAGGGCGGAGTGCACGTGCGAGTGAATGGGACCCACCGTGTCGTCGTGGCCCACGCAGGCCAAGGTGATGAAGCGCCGGTCCCGCACCGTGAGACCCGGTCGTTGCCACACCTCGCCGAAGACGAAGTTGAGGATGCCGGCTGTCATGTACGGGCTCGTGCGCCCCGGGGCGGGCATGCAGTTGATCGTCGCGAAGGCGTGCTCGCCGTTCTGCAGCCGTAGCTCGGGATCCATGCCGGGGTTCCACGCCTCGTGCCGGCGCGGCTCGGGTGGGGGTTCGCCCCGCTCGGCGTTGATCCGAGCCTGTTGGCGGTAGACCTCCATCTCGGCCAACGACGCCTTGGGCCATCCGCAGTAGACGGCGAAGTGCAGGACGAATTCCTGCATCTCGTCGAATGAGATGTCGCCCGACTTGAGCGCGGCATAGACGTGGGCCTCGATCGGTCCGACGGTGTCCGCCGCGCAGACACAGGCCAGCGTGACCCAGCGCCGGTTGCGCCTGCTCAGCCCCGGCCGGTTCCACACCTCGGCGAAGACGAAGTCCAACAGCCCCGTTTCGGACGCGGGGCTGGCCGGCAGCTCGCACGGCACGGCCATCACCCGCTCGTAGGTGGCCCGGCCATGCGCTCGCCACGCGTCGGGATCGTGTCGTGTCGGCGCCGCGGGTCCTCCGGTCGTCACGTCCCCATCCTCCCGCTCCTGTCTCTCGGGACCGTTTCAGGTGTCCCGCGCCACCCGCACCCAGTCGGCCCAGGCCTCGATGCGCCGCCACATCAGCTCCCGCGTGCCGGCGAAGTTGTGCATGTGCCCCATCCTCGGGCAGATGAAGAGGTCCACACTCCGCGACGACACGTACGCCCGCGGCTCGCCCCGCGGGTCGACCAGCACGTCACGCTCGCCGAGCGCCACCAGAACCGGGCAGCGGACCGCCGCCGCCTCGGGCTGGACGCCGCCCGGGGTGACGCACCAGAGGGCGACGGTCATCGGGACCGTGGCGGAGCCCCACGGCGGGACGTCGCCCTTCCGGGCCGGGAAGTCCTCCAGGTCGCGCGCGACGAGCTCGGGGTCGACGTCGTCGTAGTGGAAGCCCCAGGCCATGGCCGAGGGGCCCGGCGCCTCCGACGGGTCGAGCTCGGCCAGCGCGGGCCCGTTGGTGACGACGCCGTCGGAGGGCATGGTGTCGCGGGGCATCCAGGGCATGGCCAGAGGCGGGGTGCCGGGCGCCGTCGGCGGGAGGGTGTGCACCGCGCTGTAGCCGAGCACCCCGATGCCGTCGTAGCAGTGGTACCGGCCCTGTTGCACGACGAGCAGCGCGCCGCCCATCGACTGGCCGATGCCGATCGTCACCGGGCGCTCGACCCTCGGGAGGCCGTCGATCAGGGTGCCCGCCGCCAACTTCTGCAGCACCTCGGTCTCGGCGGCCTGACTCGCCGCCACGACCGGCGTGTAGGTGAGCCGCTCCGACTCGTGCAGGGAGCTGTCGCCCACGCCGAGATGGTCGACCGAGACGAAGATCCAGCCCCGCTCGGCGTGCCACGCGGCCTGGGCCCCGGAGCCCGGGCCCGGCAGGTCCTCGGTGTAGTAGCCCCGGGCGTACCCGCCGCCGGGCTTGCCGAAGCAGACCAAGGGATCGATCCCGAGTTCGTCGGGGACGGTGACGGTGAGCGCGACGTGCGCCGGCTCACCCAGGCCGGCCGCTTCGGTGACGTCGACCCGGAGCTGCACATTCACCGACGGCATCGTGACGTCGTTCGCTTACTTGGGAGCGAAGTGCTGCCCGCCGTCGAGGCGGATGCACGAGCCGTTGAGCATCGGTGTCTCGACGATGGCCACGGCGAGTCTGGCGTACTCCTCGGGCCGGCCCATGCGCTTGGGGAAGGCGGCGTCCTTGGTGAGGGCGTCGGCGAACTCGTCGGGGATTCCCTTCGTGATCCCGGTGCTGAAGAGACTTGGCGCGATGGCCATCACCCGGATGCCCATGCTGCCGAGGTCACGGGCCATGGTCAGCATCATGCCGGCGATGCCGGCCTTGGCCGCCGTGTAGGCCACCTGGCCGATCTGCCCCTCGAAGGCAGCGATGGAAGCGGTGTCGATCATGACGCCACGCTCGCCGTCCTCCGGCTCGTTGCTCGACATGTGGAAGGCCTGCAGCCGGTTGAGGTTGAAGGTGCCGATGAGGTTGAGCTCGATGGTGCGGCGGAAGTCCTCGAGCGGATGGGGGCCGTCCTTGGCGAGCGTCCGCTTGGCGGTGCCGCCCCCGGCGGTGTTGACCGCGATGTGCAGGCCCCCGAGGGCGGCCACAGCATCGCCCAGGGCGGTCTCGACCTGGTTCTCGTCGAGGACGTCCACCTCGTGGAACGTGCCCCCGAGGTCCTTGGCCACCTCGGCGCCCGCCGAGTTGGGCAGGTCGAGGATGGCGACGTCGGCACCCTTCTGGCGCAGCAGCTCGGCTGTGGCCTTGGCCATGCCGGACGTGCCGCCGACGACGACGGCTTTCTTTCCCTGGATCTCCACGGCGTGTTCCTCTCTGTCGCGTACTCGGTCGGTGTGGGTTTCTTACTCGATCGCCCGGTCGGCGGGCACATCCGCGCCCGTCCGAATCGAGAAAAAAAAGTGTACTCTTTTTTCTCCGACCGGGGCTCAGAGCAGGGCGCGGAGGTCCCTCTTGCGAACCTTGCCGGCCGCCGTCCGGGGCAGCGCATCGGCCACGACGACCCTGGTCGGCACCTTGTGCGCGGCCAGCCCGGCCGAGGACGCGAGGCGCGCGGAGCTGCTCGACCGTCGGGGCAGTGTCGCCCTCTCGCGGCACCACCACGGCGCACACCGCCTCCCCCCACGTCTCGTCGGGCGCGGCGCACACCGCCACTTCGGCGACCGCACCGTGACGGGCCAGCACCTCTTCGACCTCGCGGGCCGAGATGTTCTCTCCGCCCCGGATGATGATGTCCTTCGCCCGGTCTGTCACCACGAGGTACCCGTCCTCGTCGAAGCGGGCCAGGTCACCGGTGCGGAACCACGTGGCCTCGACGAACGCTTCGGCGTCGGCCGCCGGGTCCTGGTAGCCGAGGAACTGCTTCGGGCCCCGGGCCACGATCTCCCCCTCCTCGCCCGGCGCCACGTCGCGGCCGTGGTCATCGAGCAGTCGGACCTCGTTGCCCGGGGTCACCCTCCCGTCGGTGCAGCCGCCGCTTGTCGGGCGGGTCGGCCGGATCCACCCGAGCTGATGGCCGGATGTTCGGTCGACCCGTACGTGCGCCAGGTCACGATGCCCGGCCGCCTCGCTGCGGTTCGACCAGCGCGGGCGGCACCGCCGCCGCGCCGCAGAGGAAGCGGTCGAGCGACGAGATGTCACGCCCGGCAGCGCTCCTGCCTCGTCGAGCAGGGTGGAGAGGAAGAAGGGCGTGCCCGCGCTGGCGGTGATGCGGTGCTCCTCGATGAGCTGGGCCGCGGCCCGAGCGCTCCAGCGGTCCATCACGACCGTCGTCCCGCCGGCGACCAGCGGTCGCAGGAGGCCGAGGAGCGAGGCCACGTGGCCGGCCGGAAACGTGGCGAGCATCCGGCTGGTCGCGTCGGCGGGCACGGCGACGAGACCGGCCAGCAGCGTCTCGTGGCTGTGCTGCACGCCCTTCGGCGCCGACGTGGAGCCCGACGTGTAGAGCACGCAGGCGACCGAGGACGGGTCGGGCGCGACGGCCACGGGACGACTGAGAACCGGGTGCGATACTGCTCGAGCGCCACGTGGCCCGGCGCGAGCGTGTCTCGCCGAGGACGATCACGTGTCGCGGTGGCCGGACGGTCGCCTCGACCGGGCGCTGACGCAGGTCGCGCCCGCGCCATCCGGGCGCGACGACTGCACGCGGCCCGCACCGGTCTCGGCCACGGCATGGGCGACCTCGTCCGCGGTCGCGGTGGTCGCGATCGGGACGGCGACGGCGTGCGAGCAGCCAGACGGCGGCGAGGACCTCGGTACCCGTCAGATCGGCCGGGGCCTGCACAACGACCGTGTCCCCGGCTGCGACGCTCCCGCCGCAGCCAGCCGCGCCGCGCACGTCGGTGGCGCGTTCCAGCAACTCGTCGAGCGTCACCGCTGTCGTCCCCCCGTCGACCCGGGCGAAGAGGATGCGGTCGTCGGCATGGGACGCGCAGCCGGCCGCGATCGCCTCGCCGACGGTGAGGTCGGGATAGACGCCGGCGTGACGCCAGGCGGTGCGCAAGGCGTCCCGGGCACGCCGGTCGCCGGCTGCCGTCACAGGGCGAAGGAGCGGATGAGGTCGGCGAGCACGAGGGGCCGGTCGCTCTGCACGGCGTGGCCGGCGTCCTCGACCAGGACGACCTCGAGTGTGGGAAGGCGCCGCTGCATCTCGGCGGCATCGTCGTCGCGCACGTAGGGGGACAGGGCGCCGCGCACGAGGAGGGACGGGACGGTAATGGCACTGACGTCTTCCCACAGCGGGGTGAAGTCGACCCAAGAGGGAGGACCGCCCTCGGTGTGACCGGCCGACGCACCGAACAGGTCGTAGCGCCACGTCCAGCGTCCGTCGTCGAGCCGGTAGGCGTTGTGGCGCACGCCGCGCCGCACACCCGAGGCGGCCCGGAAGGGGCTGAGGGCGACGGCGGCGTCGGCCATCTCTTCGAAGGTGTCGTAGACCGGGGGCCCGCCGATCAGCGAGACGGTGCCGCGCTCCGCCGTCGTGAGCTGGCGGGTCGAGTCGTTCACCTGGGGGGTGACGTCGACGAACACGGCGCGACGGCACAGCTCCGGGTGTTGGGCGGCCAGGCGGATAGTGGTGGCCCCGCCGAGCGACATGCCGATGACGCAGCGGGCGGCGGGCGTGACCGACGCCATCAGTGTCGCGACGGCCTCGGCGTTCTGCCAAGGCCCGTAGTCGCGGTCGGGCCGCCGGTCGGAGTGACCGTGCCCGGGAAGGTCGACCGCGACCGCCGGGCTGCCGAGGCCGAGCATGACGGTGTCCCACGTGTGCGCGTTCTGCGCCCCACCGTGCAGGAACACGAGCTCGGGTTCGCCCTGGCCCCAGCGCAGGTATGACAGGTTTTGCCCCGACGGCAGGGCGTACGACTGTCGCGATACGACCGGCTGCGTCTCGAAGGGGATGTCCCACTCGGCCGCGTTCTCGTGCAGGAGGCCGAACTCGTCGTAGTCGTTCGAGTCCAGCGTGTCCCGTAGCGACGTCACCATGGCGACCACATCATCGTCCCGCGCCCGAGCAGTAGCAGCCTCAGATGCGCTCGATGATCACCGCGGGCGCCATGCCACCGCCGGCGCACATGGTGATCAGCGCGACCTGCTTGTCCTGCCGTTCGAGCTCGTCAAGCGCGGTACCCACCAGCAGCGAGCCGGTGGCTCCGATGGGGTGGCCCAACGCGATGGCGCCGCCGTTGACGTTGATCTTCTCCCGATCGAGATCGAGGTCGCGGATGTACTTCTCCGGCACGACGGCGAAGGCCTCGTTGACCTCGAACAGGTCGATGTCATCCAGCGCCATCCCTGCCTTGGCGAGGACCTTCCGGGTGGCGGGCACGGGCGCATTGAGCATCAGCGTGGGGTCGTCGCCGACGTTGGCCGTGGCGACGACCCTGGCCCGGGGGCGCAGCCCGTGCGCGGTGGCGTAGTCGGGACTCGTGATGAGCAGCGCCGCCGCGCCGTCGACGACCCCGGACGAGTTGCCGGCGTGATGCACATGGGTGATCTCGAGACCGGGGAACTTCTGCAGCACGAGGGAGCGGTACGTCGTCCCCTTCTCGTCGAGCGGGACGTCGGCCAGCGCCTCGAAGGACGAGGGGAGCGAGGCCAGCGAGTCGGCCGTCGTCCCCGGGCGTGGGTACTCCTCCCGGTCGAGGGCGACCGTGCCGTCGAGGTTGTGCACCGCTGACGAGCGAGCGGTCGAAGCGGCCCTCCTTGATGGCAACCTCGGCCCGGCGCTGGGACTCCGCCGCCAACTCGTCGACGGCCCGGCGGTCGATCTTCTCGAGGGTGGCGATGGCGTCGGCGGCCACGCCCTGGTTCGTCTGGGGGTGGATGGCGCGCAGGTGGTCGTTGCCGCTGTCGAGGAACGGCGAGCGTGACTTCGACGACGTTGGCAGCGTAGGACGACATCATCTCTGTGCCGCCGGCGATGACCACGTCCTCCATGCCCGCCATGACGGACGCCGCGGCGAAGTTGACCGCCGAGATGCCCGACCCGCAGAAGCGGTCCAGCGTGACGCCGCTGGCGGTGAGGGCGTAGCCGGCATCGAGAGCGGCCATGCGACCGAGATCACCGCCCTGGGAGCCGACCTGCATGGAGGTGCCCCAGACGACATCGTCGACGTCTGCGGTGTCGAGCCCGTTGCGCTCAGCTAGCGCCCTCAGGACGGTTGCGCCCAGGACCTGCGGGTGCAACTCGGCCAGCGCCCCCTTGCCGACCTTCCCCACACCTCGGGGGGTCCTGCACGCGTCGATGATCCAAGCCTCGGTCACGTCGTATCCTCGATCCTCGTTGCACGACTGCTGTCAGCCCGATGCGGCCCGCGGCCGCATCGGCGACACGAAAGAGTATCCCTAATAGAGGGGCTGAGCGAGCCGGGGCGGTATTCCGTCCCGATGGAAGGGTGACGATGGCCACGACACGACGTCTGTCGTTCTGGGAGATGCCGGGTGCGGCGCCGGACATCATGCGGGACTACGACCTGGCGGCGCTCGGGTACTCCGAGACCGAGTACGGGATTGCGGGAACGGCGACCTCGTACGAGCTGGAGGGCGAGCGGGGCGCGGACGGCCGTTGGACGGTGCGCCCAGGAGACGAGGCGCACTTCCGGACGCGGATCGTCGTGCGGCGGCCGTCGGACCACGAGCGGTTCAGCGGCACGGTCGTCGTGGAATGGCACAACGTCTCGGCGGGCATCGACGCAGCACCGGATTGGGGCTTTTTCCACCGCCACCTGGCGGCGCAGGGCCACGCCTGGGTCGGCGTGTCGGCGCAGAAGGTGGGCATCGACGGCGGAGGGTTCGTCGAGGGCATCCACCTCAAGCTGTTGGCACCGGAGCGTTACGCCGACCTCGAGCATCCGGGCGATGCGTGGTCGTTCGACATCTTCACCCAGGTCGGAGAGCTTCTGCGGGTGCCTGCACCGGAGAACCCGCTGGGTGGCGGCCGCGTGGCCGAGCACGTGCTCGCGGCGGGCGAATCCCAGTCCGCTGCCTGCCTGGTGACCTACGTCAACGCGGTCGACGGGCACGCCCGAGCGTTCGACGGATTCTTCGTGCACGGGCGTCCCGGGGTGGGCGTTGCCATCGACGGTGTGTTCATCCCCTCCGCACGGGGCCAGGGACTCGAGGAGACGACCCGTGCGATCGCGTCCAAGGGTGAGCGCATCCGTGAGGACACCCGGGTGCCGGTGCTCGTGCTACAGAGCGAGACCGACGTGATCCTCTTAGGGGGCGGCCTCGCCGAGCAGCCCGACTCTGACCGCGTCCGCGTCTGGGAGATGGCCGGCGCCGCCCACGCCGACACGTACACGGTCAGCGCCGGCCGCCACGACGACGGCACGCTGAGCGGGGAGCGTCTGGCCCAATTGCTGCGCCCGACCACGAACCTCATGATCGGGAGCACGAACTCGCCCGTCAATGCCGGGCCCCAGCAGCACTACGTCGCCCAGGCGGCGCTGGCGCACCTGACGCGATGGGCCCGGGACGGAGTCGCTCCGCCGCAGGCGCCCCGGCTCGACCTCGACGGCGAGAGGACGGGCTACCGCCTCGACGACCGGGGCAACGCGCTCGGCGGTATTCGCACACCTTGGGTCGAGGTGCCGACAGCCGTTCTGTCGGGCCTGGGCCAGAGCGGGGAGTCCTTCGCCATGCTCTTCGGCAAGACTGAGCCCTTCGACGAGGCCGCGCTCGCGGCGCTCTACCCCGGCGGCAAGTCGGAGTACCTGGAGCGGTTCGAGACGTCTCTCGATGCCACCATCGAGGCCGGATTCCTCCTCGACGAGGACCGTGCCGAGATCCTCGAGGTGGCGGCCGCCTCGTTCCCGCTGCGACTGGCCGACTGACTCGTCGTCGACTCTCGGCGCGCACCAGTTCTGCTAGGGTGCGAAAGAGGACCCTCTTTCCCTCTCGACATGTTTTCCCTGGGGAGGGCGCATGCAGCAGGCGGTCGGGGGCAGCAGAACGGGCCTGCCGGAGCTGGACCAACCACCGATGTTGTCGTGTCGGGGCCTCCGGAAACGTTATGGCGACCGGCTGGCCGTCGACGGAGTGTCCTTCTCCATCGCCGAGCAGGAGTGTTACGGGCTCCTGGGCCCGAACGGCGCCGGCAAGACCACCACGATCTCCATGCTGTGCGGGCTGACCATCGCCGACGAGGGGGAGATTTCTGTCAACGGGTTCGTGGGCGGCACGCTCGAGGCGAAGGCGTCCATCGGCTACGTCCCCCAGGACCTGGCCCTGTACCCGGACCTGTCCGCGGTGGAGAACCTCACCTTCTTCGGACAGCTCTACGACCTGTCGGGCAAGGAGCTGCAGTCGCGCGTCGACGAGACGCTCGAGCTCGTGGGTCTGGCCGATCGCGGGAAGGACCGCATCGGCACCTACTCGGGCGGCATGAAGCGGCGGGCCAACATGGCCGCCGGCCTGCTGCACCGGCCCAAGGTGCTGGTGCTCGACGAACCCACGGTCGGCGTCGACCCCCAGAGCCGCAACGCCATCCTCGAGACCGTCGGCCGGCTCGGCATCGCGGTGCTCTACACGACGCACTACATGGAGGAAGCGGCCAAGCTCTGCGACCGCATCGGGATCATCGATGACGGCCACCTCATCGCGGAGGGCTCGGCCGACTCGCTGATCGCCGCCCACGGGGGGCGGGACAAGGTGCACCTGACCTGCGACGGGGCGGAGCTTCACGAGCTGGCCGCCGCCTGCCGCCAGCTCGACAACGTGCACGAGGTGCACGAAGTGGACGGCAACCTCGAGCTCACCACCGACCACGGCCCGGCCATCCTCCCGGCCGTGGTGGCCGTGGCGACGCGCCACGGTGTCGACCTCACGGGCGTGGAGGTCCGCTCGCCCAACCTCGAAGACGTCTTCTTGCGTCTCACGGGGAAAGAGTTGCGGGATTGATCCGCGTCATCGCGCTGAACGAGCTCAAGCGCCGACTGCGCGATCGTTCCGTTCTCATCGGCTGCCTGGCAGCCCCGCTCTTGATGTCGGCCGTCCTGGGGCTGTCGTTGGCCGGCAACGGCGAGGCGACCGTCGCCCACATCGGGGTGTCGGGTGCCTCCGCCCAGCTCATGGCCGCGGCCGTCCACGCCAGCCAGCTGCCGCCCGGTGTCACCGTCGTCTCCCTGGCCAGCGAGAGCGCGGTCAAGACCGGGGTTTCCGACGGCGACCTCGACGGTGGGGTGTCGGTGTTGCCGGGGCAGCTGGCCCTGCACACCATGCTCATCCCGATCGTCGACCCTGGCGCCACCCACACTCCGGGGTTCAACGTGGTGACCCGGGGGACGTCGCCGCTCGGCGAGGAGTTCGCCGAGTCGGTGGCGGCGGGTATCTCGAGCGTCCTCTACGCGTCCCGTGTCCCGCACGACGGCGCCTCCGACCGGGCCACGGTGGCCATCACCACCCAGAGCGTGGGCCACGGCGGCAAGGTCAACCTCAACTTCTTCGCGCCCAACATCGCGGTGGTCTTCCTCTTCATCGGGGCCGGCCTCGGCATGCGCTCGTTGCTGATGGAGCGCTCCGCCGGCACGCTGGCGCGGATCACCGCCGCACCGCTGCGGCCCACCCAGATCGTCCTCGGGAAGCTGCTGGCCATCTTCGTGACCGGCCTGGCCACCATCTTCGTCATCTGGGCCGTGACGACGCTCGCCTTCGGCGCGAACTGGGGGGACCCCCTCGGCGTGGTGCTCATGTGTGTCGGCGCCACCTTGGCCGTGTGTGGCATCGCCGTCTTCCTCACCTCGTTGGCCAAGACGGAGCAACAGGCTTTCGGCATCACGATGCTGGTCGGCCTGGGTCTCGCCCTGCTGGGCGGCAACCTGCTCCCGTCGGGATCGCTCCCCGACGCCTTCCAGGTGCTGGCGCTGGGGACGCCAAACGGGTGGGCGCTGGTCGGCTTCGGCCGCCTCGACCAGTTGCGCGAGCCGGCGAGCAGCATCGTCGGCCCCTTCGTGGTCCTCCTGGTCATCGCCCTGGTGGCGGGAGGGCTGGCCATGACCCGGGTGCGCAAGATGGTCGAACCGTGAGAGCGGTCATCTGGGTCAACCTGCGCCGGGCCATGGGCGACCGTCGGCTGCTCATCATCGGCACGCTCGTACCCGTCGTCATCATCCTCATCACGGGCCTCCTGGAGGGTAGCCCCCGGGAACCCATCGGCCTCCTGCACCCATCGCCCCGTCTGCTGCACCTGGCCGAGACCACCAATGGGGTAAAGGTCCGTGTGGAGTCCAACCGGACCGACCTGACCGACGACATCCTGCGCGGACGGGTGGTGGCAGGGATCGTCCAGCTCCCGTCCCAGGGCGATTCGGTCCGGGCCGACTTCCTGATCGAGTCGTCGACCACCGACGCCGTGCAGGCGCGCACCGACGTGGTCGCCCTCATGGACCTCATGGCGGCCGAGGGCTCGAACACCAAATTCACCGACGCCACCCTCAAAGCGACCCAGACCGAGTCGCCGCTCAGCCCGTTCTGGTACGTGGCGCCGGCCAACCTGGTCCTCTTCATGGGGATCGCGGTCCTGGTCCTGTCTGCCGGCATGGTCGAGACGCGCCGCCTCGGCGTGCTGCAGCGCCTGTCGGCCGCCCCGGTGCACAAGCGGTCCATCGTGTTCGGGCAGATGGCCAGCATGATGGTCACCGCGGTCGCGATGGCGATCGGGCTTATCTTCGTCGGGTTCGTGCTCTTCGACGTGCACTGGGGAAACCCGCTCAGCGTGCTACTCGTCGTCGCACTGCTGGGCATCAGCATCGCGGCCCTGGCAGTGATCATCGGCACCTGGTCGCGCTCGCAGGAACAGGCCATCGCGACCGCCGTCATCGTCGCCATCATCGCCGGCATGCTCGGCGGCTGCGTCTATCAGCTCAGCACGGTGAGCCCGACGGTGAAGAACGTCGGGCACATCGTCCCTCAGGCGTGGGCCATGGACGCCTTCATCAAGTTGATCTCCGACCACGCGACCTTCACCGACACGCTGCCCCAGATCGGTGCGTTGGCGGTCTTCGCCGTGGCCCTGAGCGCGGTGGCCGTGCTCTATTACTCGCGCAAGGTGTTCTCGACCACGTGAGCGCCGACCCGTCCCCGTCATCCCCGTGGGGGACCGGCGAGGAGCGCCGGTGACCGACGCCCCCCCGACGGACCTGGCGGACCCGGTCATGTTCTCCGATCCCTACCCCCGGTATGCCGAGCTCCGCCGGTCCAACCCTGTGTCCGGGGCGTACTCCAAGCAACTCCTGGGCGGCCGCGGCTACATGCTGACCCGCCACGAGCACGTCCTGTTGCTGCACAACGACGTGCGCTTCTCGAGCGACCCCACGAGCGGTGGCTCGAGCGTCTTGATGCGCCACCTGCCCAAGATGTTCCGGCTCTTGATGAGCTCCATGGTCTACAAGGACGATCCCGATCACGCCCGATTGCGCCGTCTGGTCAACAAGGCGTTCACGCCCCGCATGGTGCAGCAGCTGACGGGCGAGGTCGAGCGCATCGTGGCCCAGCTCCTCGACCGGGCCGAGCGGCGCGGCAGCGAGACCGTCGACCTCGTCCACGAGGTCGCCACCCCGTTGCCCTTGTCGGTCATCTCGAGCATGCTCGGCGTGGGGGACGCCGATCGGGACGAGTTTCACGTCCTCGTCGAGCGCTTTGTGGTCCGGCTGGGCAGCGGAAGCGCCGCCGACGCGTTGCGGGCCGTCCCGGCGGCCCGCAAGCTCTACGCCGTCTTGGAGCGGTTGGCCGAGCAGCGCCGGGCTGTTCCCGACGACGGCTTGATCTCTGGCCTGCTGGCGGCGAACGAAGAGGGCGACACCTTGAGCAACGACGAGGTCATGGCGATGATCTTCCTGCTCATGCTCGCCGGCCACGATACGACGGCGAACCTCATCGGGAGCTCGGCCCTCGCGCTGATCGAGCACCCCGACCAGGCGGAGCGACTGCGGGCCGAGCCCGACCTCACGCCGTCGGCCGTGGAGGAGCTGCTGCGCTTCACCACGCCGGTCCCCGTCGGCGCCGCCCGCACCCTCCTCGACAACGTCGAGATCGAGGGCACCACCATGCCCAAGGGGAGCAAGGTGCTGGGGATGATCATCTCGGCCAACCGGGACGAGTCCGTGTTCGACCGCCCCGACGACCTCGACCTCGGCCGTGACCCGAACCGCCACTTGACCTTCGCCTTCGGGAAGCACTTCTGCCTGGGCAACCAGCTCGCCCGCCTGGAGGGCCAGATCGCCATCGGCGAACTGGTGCGGCGCTTCCCCGACATGCGACTCGCCGTCCCGCGTGACCACCTCGTCTACAAGCCGGTGCAGGCGTTGCGCGGCTTCCGGAGCCTGCCCCTGACCTTGCACTAGCCCGACCGACCGTTCCCCTCCGATGACCGATGTGGCGACGATGTCCGACGACGAGATCATGGAGCTGGCCGCCGAGTCGTCCCGCCACCTGGCCTCCCTGGCGGGGCGCATCGTTCTGCTCCTCGGGGAGCTCGGCCGGCGCGAGGGCTGGCGGGCCGAGGGCGCCACGTCGCTCGAGGCCTGGATCGTCGAGCGCTGCGGGGTGTCGGTCCCGACGGCCCGTGCTTGGGCCCACGTGGCCGAGCGGCTCTTTGACCTTCCTCAGCTGGCCGCCGGGCTCTCCGAGGGCGAGCTGACCTTCGACAAGGTCCGCGCCGTGGTCGACGCCGCGACGCCCGAGTCTGATCGGGAGATGAGGGAGCGTGCCCGGGCCTGCTCGGTGCGCGAGCTGGCCCAACTCAGCCGATCGGCCAAGGGGGCCCCGGCGAAATCCGCCCAGACCGAGTACGAGATGCGCTCGGTCCGCTTCAACGACAGCTTCCGCACCGTGACGGCTCAGCTCCCGCCCGAGTCCTACGCCGAAGTGCGCGCCACCCTCGAGGCGCGAGCCCGCCACATACCCTCCGACGGCGAGACCCGCTGGGACCAGCGCCTCTGTGACGGCTTGTTGGCGATCATCCGGGGAGGTGGAAAAGGGAGCAACGGGTCGTATGCGGTCGTCGCCCACGTCCCACTCGACTCCCTGCTCGACGAGTCGTCGGAACTGGCGGGCGAGCTCGAGCGCGGCGAGCTGATCAGTGGTGAGACGGTGCGCCGGATCGCCTGTGACGCAACGGTCATCCTTGCGGTCGACGACGATGTCGGCCGCACGATGTACGAAGGCCGGGGCCGCCGCGATCCGACCGAGACGCAACGCCGGGAGATCATGCGGCGAGACCGGCACTGCCGGTTCCCGGGCTGCACCAACGTGACGTTCACCAACGTGCACCACATCACGCCCTGGAAGCCCGACGGTCGGACCGATCTTGACAACCTCGCCCTCCTCTGCGATCACCACCATCACCGGGTGCACAGCCGGGAATGGACCATGTCCGGCGATGCGAACGAGGAGCTGACGTTCGTCGGCCCCTCCGGCCGGTGCATGACGTCGCGACCGTCGCCCTTGTGGGCGAGCCCGCGCCTGTCCCGGCGCGGGTGATCAGGCCCTCATCCGATGGTCGTGAGGGTCGCTCCCGTGCTGATCTAACGGGTCGGTATGCACGATGGCGTCGCTGAGCCGCGGCAGCCGGTGCAAGAGCTCGTGGTAGAGCGCTCGGATATGTCGTGGGCCGCGACGACGCCGAGGCCGCGGTGCGGGACAAAGATCGACCGGACGTGCCCGTGTCCGGGGCCGTGACCATGATGGTCGGCGGTCATCTCAACGGCCTCCCGCCCCCCTGCTGCCTCATGCACGTTGCGAACCAGACGCACCTGCGACACCGACGCCGGTTCTGGTGCCGGCAACAGGCCGGGTACACTAGCGGTCGACGCCGTCGTGCACAGCCTGAAAGGAGGGCCGGTCATGAGCTCAGAACCTCATAGTTGCCAGCCCCCACAGCCGTGCCCCGGCGTCGTCTCCCGCCTGGTCTAGCCGCCACCGTTCTGGCCTAGGTCAGCCGACCGACGTCGGGGTTCTTCGCAGGAGCCTTGGCCCTGCGACGGCCTGCTCATTTCGCAGTCCTCTGCCATCTCCGACCTCGCCGTCCGTCGGCGTGTCGGATCCCTCGACTTTCACTATTCGAGACGGAGAACCCTTCCCCGGCCGTGCTGACTCGCGCGACATGGTCCGACGGTCGAAGAAGCGCTCTCCTCGCACATCGGAGACCGCCATGGAGAACTTCACCCATCTCGCACCACCCGGCCGGGACGTCGCCGTCCTCGACGACGCCCACATCGGCCACATCAACGGCGCCCTGGGCACCATCGAGTACGGCGACACCGCCGCCCGTCCGAGGATGTCGCTCAAGCTCAAGACACTGCTAGCCATCGTCGGGCCCGGGCTGATCGTCATGGTCGGCGACAACGACGCCGGCGCCTTCTCGACCTACGGACAGGCCGGTCAGGACTTCGGAACGCACCTCGTGTGGACACTGGGCCTCCTGATCCCGGTGCTCTACGTCTGCCAGGACATGGTGCTTCGCCTCGGCGCGGTGACCGGTGTGGGCCACGCCCGACTCATCCTCGAGCGTTTCGGCAAGTTCTGGGGCGCGTTCAGCGTCATCGACCTGTTCCTCTTGAACGCATTGACCATCGTCACCGAGTTCATCGGCATCTCGCTCGCGGTGTCCTACCTGGGGTTGCCCAAGGTGCCGGCCGTGATCGTCGCCGCCGTGGCCATCGTCGGCGCGGTGAGCACCGGGAGCTTCCGGCGATTCGAGCGGCTGTGTCTGATGCTCGTGGCAGGATCGCTCCTCCTCATCCCGATCGTCCTCATGGTGCACCCGCCCATCGGTCAGGTGGCCCACGACTTCGTCGTGCCCCGCGTCCCTCACAACGCGCCGTTGTCCTCGGTCATGCTGCTGGTCATCGGCATCGTGGGCACGACGGTCGCCCCGTGGCAGCTCTTCTTCCAGCAGTCGTACATCATCGACAAGCGCATTACGCCGCGCTGGATCAACTACGAGCGCGTCGACCTCGTCATCGGCATCGCGTTGGTGGTCGTCGGCGGGGTGGCGATCATCGGCTTCACGGCAGCCGCCTTCGCCCACACGCCCGGCTTCGGGAACTTCACCGATGCCGGCGGCGTCGCCCACGGGCTCGCCACCTACGTGTCGCGCGCGGTGGGCGATCTGTTCGCCATCGCCCTCATCGACGCCGCCATCATCGGTGCGGCCGCCGTCGGTCTGGCCACGGCCTATGCCGCCAGCGACGTGCTGAACCAGAAGCACTCCCTGCACCGGCCCGTGTCCCAGGCCAAGGGTTTCTACGCGTGCTACGCCGCGCTCATCGTGCTCGCTGCCGCGCTGGTGCTCATCCCCCAGGTGCCGCTCGGTCTGCTCACCCTCGGCGTGCAGGTCCTGGCCGGCGTCCTCCTGCCCAGCGCCGTCGTCTTCCTGGCGATCCTGTGCAACGACAAGGCCGTTCTCGGACCTTGGGTCAACGGAAAGAAGCTCAACATCTTGACAGGGGTGATCATCTGGGTCCTCGTGGTCTTGTCAGTGGTCCTCACCGCCAGCGTGCTGTTCCCCGCCATCACCGGCGCGCAGATCGTGGACGTCCTGGCGGTCGGCACGCTCGTCGGCCTCGGCCTCGGGGCTTTCCTGCTGATCCAAGCCAGGCGTCACCGAGACCAGGTCACGGTGGACGACGTGCTGGCTGAGACCATGAGCCGTGACACCTGGAGGATGCCGCCCTTGGCCAGACTCGAGCGCCCCACCATGTCACTCCGGCGCAAGATCGGGCTCATGGCCTTGCGCGCCTACCTCGTCGTAGCGCTGGCCCTGGTCGTCATCAAGATCGTCGAGGTGGCGATCAAGTGATGCACCAGCTGCCGGCGTGACGAGGTCACTTCGTCGCGCCGGCAGCTCGCCGCCGGTTGGCCTCCCACTGGGCGCGGCTGAAGTAGCTCTGGTCCTCGCCCCAGCCCTCGGCTCCGTCCCAGTGCCAGCGGACCAGTGAGTCTCCGCCGTGACCCCGCCAGTGTCGACTGAGCGAGTCTCCACGGACTGACAGCCGGCGGTCGAACTCGTCCACCGCCTCGATCTCGAAGGCCAGTGGCCACCCCGTGGCGGGATCGAAGGTGAGGCTGCGCTCCCCGGCCAGGATGTGCCCGTACTCGCCCCGGCGGAGCAGAAAGCCGCAGCTGACCGGCTCCACCGCGGGGCCGGGGATGGCGTAGACCAACCAGGCCTCGCCCGGCCCCGCCGCACAGAAGGAGTAACCCACGCCCCCGAAGCTGCTCGCCTGGCCCCGGGAGTCGTCCGGGCGCCGCTTCGGGCGTCCGAGTGGTCGCGGACCCCAGGAACGGTCGCGCACCGAGAAGCAGTCGATCGGGACCTCCTCGTCGCGCAAGACCATCACCCCCGTGACGTGTCCCGCCTGGTCGAAGTGGGCACCCTTCAGGAAGGGGATCACGCCGGTCGGGTGCGGGTTGGGCGCCATGATCGCCTCGAACTCAAGCTCGAGCTCGAGCGCCCCGGGGTCCGAGTAGGTCACGGCATAGCGCCTCAGCGGCTCGAGCGTGCGGACGTGCACGCCGTTGGGCCACTCGAAGTCGCGCATGTCTCGCTCTTCGCGTGGTGGGAGCTGCAGACCCGAGTACTCGGCGCGATAGGGCAGTTCCCACGGGTAGGACGCAGTGCTGTCCCACACCCATGCCCCGCCGTTGCAGAGGTGCGCGTTCGGACGGGCCTGGCAATAGGTCCAGCCCCCGAGCTCGCGCTCGGGGATGTTCCAGGAGAACCAGCAGGTCTCGGTCTCCCACCAGCGGTCGGTCATCTCCTCGTCGTGAAAGTCGTCGTCCTCGGAGCGGATCTCTCGATAGGTTCGCTCGGCACGCCGGAGGTCGACGTCGACGCCGAACCCGTCGCTCATCGAAGTCCCGGCCAGTGCCGGTCCGCCAGTGCCCCCATGGAGAGGCGGGCCAACTCGGTCTCGCGGGCCACACGGCGCCAGAGCGTGCGCAGGTAGTCCTCGTCGCTGAGCGTGCCCGCTGCCACGGCCGCCGCGGCCGCCTTCCGCCCCGCCGCCACCGACTCCGGGCACCCCCCGAGCAATGCCTCGAGGTCGCCGAGCTCGCATGTCTCGTAGAAGTCTCCGTACGCGTCGACCCGCGCCAAGTACTTGATGATGCGAGCGATCCCCTTGCCACGGGCCTGGGCCAACGGGTCCGACGTGCGGGGCACGATCACCTCGCGCAGCTGGGCCAGGACGGCGTCGTACATCCACCCGTGGTCACGCTCGTCGCGAGCCCGAAGCGCCTCGGCCGGGGTCAGCTCCAGACCGGTGGCCGTGGCCAGGGCCTCGAGCCAGAGCCGCCGGTGCAGCAGCTGGTAGATGAAGCCGTTGCCGACGTCGCGTCCGCCGCCGCCACCGTCGCCGTGATGAGCGTCGTCGCCCCCACCGGGCCGGTGACCCATCACCTGGAGCTTCGTCTCGGCCATCACCTGGTAGTAGTGCACACGCGCCTCGTCGATGGTGTTTCCCGACAGCTCCTCGTACTCGCGCAGCCGTGTGGGGAAGTCGGTGAAGGGCTCCTGGGTCGCCCGCAGCGACAGCCAGGCGATGTCGTCCATCGGATCCCCCAGGTGCGCCAGCTCCCAGTCGACCACGGCGATGACCCGCCCGCCGGAGTACATGAAGTTTCCCGGCCCGGTGTCACCCTGCACCAACACCGGTGGCCCGTCGTAGGCCGGAACGTGGCGGCGGAGCCAGCGCAGCGAGAAGACGAGGGCCGGGTCGGGCGTCCCGCCTCGTTCGGCGAGCACCCGGTCCCACTCGTCGAGCTCGGCGTGCACGGCGTCGGCCACGGTCTTGATGGACGGGAACGCCGGCAAGTCGAGCGCGGACGCGTCGAGTCCGTGCAGCGCGGCCAGCTTCGTCATGAAGTCGCGGGCCGTCGCCTCCTGCTCGGCCGTGTCCGCAATGCGGGAGAACCAGTTGCCGCCGGCCACCCGCTCGGACAGCATCGCCTGGTGCTTCCGGTGCACGCCGATCACGCGGGGCACGGGCACTGGGCCGTCTTGCAGGGCCAGGTAGACCGTCGCCTCCCGGTGCAGCGTCCAGGGATCCTTCGTGTGCGAAGGATCTGAGCGGTCGTAGCGCAAGAAGCAGTGCGCCACGGTGCCGTCGGCTCGTACGAGATCGACGTACCACGCCTCCTTGCGCGCGCCGCCGGGCTGGCGGTCCGCCAGCGTCAGGCGGCCACCGCCAACTTCCTCGACCCATGACACCAGGTCGTCGGGCAGTGCGATGTCCGCGCTCACCCGAACCGCACCCTCCCCCAAGCGCGCATCATACGATGCGTGTCGAGTGGTCGCCCCAGTAGCGTTCGCGCAGAACCCCCTTGTACAGCTTCCCGGTGGGCAAGCGGGGCAGCTCGTCGACGAAGTCGACGGTGCGAGGGCACTTGAAGTGGGCGAGATGCTCACGGCAGAACGCGATGAGCTCACGCTCGAGCGCGTCGTCGCCCGTCACCCCCTCGACGGGTTGCACGACGGCCTTAACCTCCTCGCCCAGGTCCTCGTTGGGCACCCCGAGGACGGCCGCATCGAGGACCGCGGGGTGGGTGACCAGCAGGTTCTCGGTTTCCTGGGGGTAGATGTTCACGCCGCCCGAGATGATCATGTGCGCCTTGCGGTCCGTCAAAAAAAGGTAGCCGTCAGCGTCCAAGTACCCGACGTCGCCGACCGTGCTGGTCGTGCCACCGTCGCGTCGGGAGCTCGCCGTCTTCTCGGGATCGCCGAAGTACTCGAAGTCGGTGGCGCCGGAGAACCACACCGTCCCCGGCGTCCCGACCGGGCACGGGCGACCCTCGTCGTCGAGGATGCGGATCTCGCTGAGGACCCCCCGCCCGACGCTGCCCTTGTGCGTCAGCCAGTCCTCGGAGGTGATGAAGGTGGCCCCGTTCCCCTCGGACGCCGCGTAGTACTCGAGCAGGATTGGCCCGAACCACTCGATCATCTGCTCCTTGACGGGCACCGGGCACGGCGCCGCGGCGTGGATGATGATCTCCAACGACGACAGGTCCGCTGCCGCCCGAACCTCGGGCGGCAGCTTGAGCATGCGGGTGAACATGGTCGGGACGACCTGGGAGTGCGTGACCCGGTACCGGCCCACGAGGTCGAGATACAGCGCCGGATCGAAGTGCTCCATCACGATCGCCGTCGACTTCATCCGCAGGGCGATGGCGACGCTGACCTGCGGGGCGGTGTGGTACAGCGGCGCCGGCGACAGGTACACCATGTCGTCGCGGAGGCTCCACAACATCGCGATGCCGATCACCCCGATGCTGTTCTCCGAGGGGTGGATGTCGAACATGGGGCGGAGGATTCCTTTGGGTCGCCCCGTCGTCCCCGACGAATACATCATGGGGGCACCCAACTGTTCATCCGCCACATGAACCGTCGGTTGCGCACCGACCACCTCTTCGAAGGACTCGAACGGGCCGCTCGGACTGCCGTCGGCGTTGACCATGAGCCAGCGGTCGACCTTGGGGCACAGCGCCGGGAGCTGCTCGGCCACCTCCGCCTTGGCCGCCGACGTCACGACGACCCGGGACTGGGAGTCGTTGACGATGTAGGCCACCTCCTCGGCCGAGAGGTACGAGTTGACCGGGGTGAAATAGAGCCCGGTGCGCTCCGCACCGGCCTCGGTGACGAGCATCGCGGGATCGTTCTCCATGAAGATCGCCATGTGGTCCTTCCGCCGCAGGCCGGCGTCCCGAAGGACGTGCGCGACCTGGTTCGCCGCCGCCTCGTACTCGGCGAAGGTCAGCGTCTGGCCCGACGGCGCCATGACGATGGCCGGCTGGTCCGGATGTGCTGCCGCGTGTTCAGCTGCGTACACCCCCGCCCCCTTTCTCGCGCGGTGCCCCGAGGCACGAGTAGAGCACGTCCACCAGGCAGGCGCCCATGAGCGGGAGCGCCTGGTTCTCGAGGTGATTCCGCACGAAACCGCAGCCGACACGGGCCACGGGGTCGGCGAAGCCGATCTGGCCCCCGGCGCCCATGTGCCCGAAGGCCCCCTCGTGCGGCCCGTGCATGGGTGGCGCACCGGGGACCAGCGCAGGCGGCTCGAGCGAGTAGCCGACCGCCCACCGGGTGGGCACGCCCATGACGGCGTCGCGTCCGCACACCTGCTCGGTCCGGAAGCGCTCGACCGAGGCCCGCGAGACGAGCTCCTCGCCGACGGCCAGCGATGCGTAGGTCCGGGCCAGCGCCCGCGCCGTGCCGGTGGCGCCCAGGGCACCGATCTCGGCGCCGAGCACGGCCGGGGTGTTCATGAAGGTGGCGAAGCGGGGACGACCCTCCTCGTCGGCGAAGAGGCTCCCGTGCGCTCCGGCCAGGACCGAGCGCCCCGCCTTCGACTCGGGGTCGATGGCCCGCAACGCACTCTCCTTCCCTGGTCGCACCGGGAACTCCATGACGGTGGCCACGCTCGGGAGCACCGGCGCCGGCGTCCCGATGGAGCACGCCACTGCGAGCGGCTGCGCCACCTCCGCCTCGAAGAACGTCCCGAGACTGGTGCCGCTGATCCGGCGGACCAGCTCGCCGACGAGCCAGCCGAACGTCACGCCGTGGTAGCCGTGGCGGGTGCCCGGTTCCCAGGCCGGCGGGGCGCTGGCCACTGCCGCCGCAATGGCCGGCGTGTCGTCCCAACCGCGCCCGTCCCACGACAGCAGCTCGTCGGACCCGGGCAGGCCGATGGCGCCGGACTGGTGGCTCAGCACCTGGCGTACGGTGGTGCGCTCCTTGCCGGCGCACCCGAACTCGGGCCAGTACCGCACGAGGGGCGCGTCGAGGTCGAGCTGGCCCCGGTCCTCGAGGAGGTGCGCGCACAGTGTCGTCAGCCCTTTGGTCGACGACATCACGACCGCCCGGGTATTCTCCTCCCACGGTCGGCCCGGTCCGGCCGACCCGGCCCACAGGTCGACCACGCATTCACCGTCGACGAAGGCGCAGAACGCGCCGCCTCCATCGCCGAGGTCGGCTCGCCGTTCCCGCTCGTCGACGACGACCGACGCCCCTTGCCCCAGCGTCTCGGCCACCCGCTCGAAGCCGGGCGCCGCGAAGCCCTTCGCGTCGAGCCCGCTCACAGTGCGCGCAACTCCTTTTCGACGTCGGGCCACCATTCCCTGCGCCACCACGAGACGTTGATGCGGTCGACCAGCCCGCCGTAGCGGGCGCCGACCTCGGCGGCCAGCCGGTCGGGTGGGCAGACGATGGTGAGCGTGTCGAGTACCTCGTCGTCGACGAGGCGGGCCATGCCCTCCCACTGTCCGCTCTTCGAACACCGGTAGAGGTCGTGCTGCAGGTCACCCCAGCCGTGCAAGTCGAGGACGGGCCGGTAGGCCGGGGTCGAGGCGTAGTAGCCGACGTGGCGACGCATGGCGTCGCGCGCCCTCTCCATCTTCGACTCGTCCTCCACCACCGAGATGAAGCCCGGGCACGTCACCTGCATCGCCGCACGTTCCCGCCCCGATGTCGCCAGCCCGCGCTCCAGCGCGGGCACGATCATCTCGCGCAGGTAGCGCGCCGAGCAGATGCCGTGGGTGATGACGCCGTCGGCCACCTCGCCGGCTACCTCGTTCATGCGAGGGCCGACGGCGGCCAGGAAGACCCGGGGCGCCCCGAACGGGTGCGGCTTCGGCGCGAAGACGGGTGTCATCAGGGTGTGGGTGTAGAACTCGCCCTCGAAGACCGGCCCCGTAGCCGTCCCGTCACCGTCGTTCCACGACGACCAGATGGCACGGAGCGCCAACACGAACTCCCGCATGCGCGCCGCCGGGTGCGACCACGTCGAGCTGAAGCGCTTCTCGATGTGCCGGCGCACCTGCGAGCCCATCCCGAGCACCACGCGTCCGCCCGAGTACTCCTGCAGCTGGTTCGTCGAATAGGCCAGGCTCATCGGGTTGCGGGCGAAGGCAATGGCCACCCCCGTCCCCAATGAGACCGACGACGAGTGCTCGGCCGCCAACGTCAACGACAGCAAGGGGTCGTTCGTCGTCTCCGCCACCCACACACAGTCCAGACCCGCCGCCTCGGCGGCCACCACCCGGTCGGCCACCGACGACAATTCGGTTCCGAGGCCGGTGTCGATCTTCATCGGACGCGTCGCCGCACCGGCGCCGGCGTGGGCGCCGGACCCTTCACCGCCGGCGCGTCCACCGACAGCGTCAGCGGGATCCCCACCTGCACGAAGCGACCAGCCGCGGGGTGGCGGTAACGTCGCAACAGCTCACGCGCCACGACCTGGGGGTCGTCGGGCACCGCCGAAGGGTGCAGGCTCACGGCGGCGGGGACGCCCGCGTCACGCAACCGCGCCAGCACACCGTCCACCGTGTCCGAACCGACCGCCTCCGCCACGCCCTCCACCGACAGCGGAGACGAGCCGAGGTCCAGCGCCCGCGCCAGCGCCGCTCGCTGCTCGTCCGTCACACAGCACACGGTCACCCATCCGTCCTCGGCACGGTACAGACGGCACCCCACCGAGGGTCCGCCCAGATCGCTGCCCACCCGGTCGGGGACCGCACCCGTCGCTCCCAGCGCCGCCACGTCCTCGGACTGGAACAGCGTCGCCGTCAGGGCCAACGAGGCGTCCACGCCGGTCACCGCCACGCCCCGCGCCCGCCCCAGCAGTGCCATCACGATCCCGGCCGCCAGCAGCAGCCCGGTCCCGTAGTCGTTGGCGGTGAAGTTGACCGGCACCGGCCGCCCCCCGCCGCCCTGGGTCATCTCCATCCCCGTCGCCGCCTGCACGACGTAGTCAAAGGAGGGCCGCGCCGCCAGTGGCCCGTTCACGCCGAACCCCTTGGCCCGGGCGTACACCAGCGACGGGTTGGCCACACGCAACTGCCCCTCGTCGAGCCCGAGGCGTTCCCACGCGCCCGCCATCGCGTTCTCGACGACGACGTCGGACACGGCGACGAGGTCGAGCAGCCGGGACCGGTCCTCGGCGGTCTTGAGGTCGTAGACGAGGCCCCGCTTCGACCGGTTGCCGTCGACGTAGATGTTGGGCAGCACCGGCATCAGCTGGAACGAACCCTCGCCCCCGGGCGGCTCCACCTTGACCACGTCGGCCCCGAGCTCGGCCAATAGACGGGCCGCCAGGGGACCGGCCCAGAAGCTGGAGAGGTCGATGATGCGGTGGCCGCCGAGCGCGCCCTGCTCCGCCCCGCGCCGGCGGCCGGGACGCCGCTCGCCGGACGCGGCCTCGATCCGCACGGCCGGGCCGACCAACGGCACCCGCCCCAGCACCGGATCCTCCACTTCGAGCACGAGCTCTTCGACGCGCGCCTGCTCGTGAGCCAGCCACTCGGCCAGCGTGTTGCACTTCGCCACGGCGGCGGGCTGGGCGGCGAGCGCGGCTTCCCACTCGTCTGCCGTCCTGCGCCCGAAGCCCTCGATGAAGCGGGCCAGCATCGCCTTGTTCCATGCGCGGTCGGCCAGCTTCGAGAGCCCCTCGGGGCTCGAATAGTCGAGTCCGCCGTCGTCCACGCCGAGCAGGCGGCACAGCTCGCGCCAACGCTCGGTGCCGCTCATGTTCACCATCACCGCGCGCCCGTCCGCCGTCTCGAAGACCCGCAAGATGGGCGATTTGGTGTGGCGGACGACGCGCGGGCGGTGTCCCTCCCGGTGGAAGATCGGCGCCGCGTTGAGGAAGAGCAGCCCGTCGAGCAGGGACGTCTCGACACGCTGCCCGTATCCGGTCGACTCGCGCTTGACCAGGGCGGCGCCGGCGCCGAGGACCGCCAGCAGGGCGGCGGCCACGCTGGCCACGGGGAAGGGGAGCCAGATCGGGTCATCGCCGGTGAAGAGCCCCTGTTGTGCGCCGGCCCGGGCGTGGACGAGCGGTTCCCATCCCGGCTCGTCGCGCGACGGGCCGGTGCTGCCCCAGGCCGTGATGGAGCACGTCACCAGCCGCGGGCCACCGGCCCCGAGACCCAGGCGATCGAGCGCGCCCGGCCGCAGGTTCTCCACCAAGAGGTCGGCCTCGTCGATGAGGGCACACGCCTCGGCTCGGCCCGTGTCGGTGCGCAGGTCGAGCTCGACCGACCGCTTGCCGCGGTTCCAGGCGGCGAAGCGGGCCGGCTCGGCCCGCTGCGGGTCGCCGCCGGGCCGTTCGATCTTGACCACCTCCGCGCCCAGGTCGGCGAAGATCGTCGCGGCCAGTGGCGCGGCCACGTACTGGCCGAGCTCCACCACCTTCAGCCCCCGCAGCACCGGCTCAGTGGCCACCGACGACTCCGCTGAGATCGCCCGGCATGAGGTCCCCCTCCTCGTCGCGGGGCAGGCCGAGAACCCGTTCCGCGACGACGTTGCGCACGATTTCGTTGGTGCCTCCTCCGATGGATGCCGACTGTGAGCTCAAAAGCTGGTTGGACCAGCGTCCGCCCTCGGGGTCGGCGGGGTCCCATGCCGTGGCGTGCATGCCCGCGATCTCGACCGCAACGAGGGCGGACTCCTGCACCAACTGTGCCATGGCCAGCTTGAGCACCGAGGCCGCAGCACCGTCCCCACCGCGCGCCCGCACCTGGAGATAGCCCGTGAGGTGACGCAGCACCATCTGACGGATGCGCAGGCGCACCAGGCGGTCGCGCGCTGCGGGCCGCTCGGACACGCCACGTCGGCGCGCCTCGGCTGCCAGCGCCGCGAAGCCGCCCTTGCCCCCACCCCCGGAGCCCAGCGCGCCCAGCGCCTGGCGCTCGAAGGCGAGCATGGTCCGAGCCACGCGCCAGCCGTCGTCGACCTCGCCGATCACGTTGGTCGCCGGGACGCGCACGGCGTCCAGGAAGACCTCGTTGAAGTGGGACTCGCCGGTGATCTGGCGCAGCGGCCGCACCGTGATGCCGGCGCTGTGCATGTCGACGATGAGCATGGTGATGCCCTCGCGCTTGGGGCGCGCCGGATCGCTGCGTGTGAGGCAGGCGGCGTAGTCGCTGTGCTGAGCGCCCGACGTCCAGACCTTCTGCCCGTCGACCACGAACTCACCGCCGTCGAGTCGGGCCCGCGTCTGCACACTCGAGAGGTCCGAGCCCGCCCCCGGTTCGCTGAACAGCTCGCACCAGACGTGCTCGCCCCGCAGCAGCGGCGGGATGAACTCCCGCTTCTGCTCCTCGCTGGCGTGCACCAAGAGCGTGGGTCCGCACATGCCGAGGCCGATCTCGAGGGCGCGGGCGGGACGCGGAACGCCTTGGCCTCGCGGTCGTAGATGCGCTGGTAGCGTCCGGGCAGCCCGCGCCCCCCGTATTCGACCGGCCAGGTGATCCCGGCCAGGCGCGCCCCGGCGAGCTCGCGCTGATAGGCGACGGCTCGGGTGATCCCGACACCTCCGGTCTCGGGCCGGGCGTCCCGGGGCGGGAGCGTGGCCCGCAGGAAGGCCAGGACCTCCTGTCGGAAGGCCTCATCGTCGGGGAGCTCGCTCATGCGGGGACCACCGCGGCGGGGCGGGGCACGCCGACCGACAGCAACCCACCGAAGACCATGTCCTTCATGACCCCGGCCAGCTGCTCCTGGTCGATGGCGGTCAGAGAGGTGATGGAGCGCAGCATGCCGTCGATCATGGTGACGGCCGCCCGTGCCTCCTCCTCGCTCAGACCGGGCCGGACCTCGCAGAGGAGGTGCACCCATTCCGCCATGCGCACCCGCTCGATGCGCGCCACCCGCCGGCGGGCGTCGTCATCGAGCGAGCGGTACTCCTTGACGAAGACGTCTCGCAGATTGCCGTTCTTCAGCTGGAGCACGATGGCCGCGTCGATCAGCCGTTCGAGCGTGACCAGCGGAGGCGTGTCCTCGTTGAGGACGTCGTCCACGGTCTCGCGCCACGTGATCGCCGCCTCCTCGATCAGGATCGAGAGCAGCTCGCCCTTGCTCTTGAAGTAGCGGTAGATGGCCGGCCCGCTGACGCCGGCCGCCGCGCCGATGTCGCCCAGGCTCGTCTCGCGAAAGCCGCGCTCGGCGGAAGAGGTCGGTGGCGGCCGCCATGATCGCCTCCCGGGTGCGCTCGCCCTTGGTGCGGCGCGCGGTGACGTTGGGGCTCATAGGAGCACGGATGTTAGCCACCCGTCACAAAACAGGGCCCCATCACGTTGACTCAGGGCTGCACCCATGTTTAGATTTTAATGCTCATTAACAAAAGTGCAAGGTCGGAGGAGGCTGGGGATGGAGTTCGGCTTGTTCATGGAGCTGTCGGTGCCCCGCCCGTGGACGGCCGACTCGGAACGCACGGTGTACGAGAACGCGCTCGAGCAGGTGCGCCTGGCCGACGAGCTCGGCTTCGACTACGTGTGGGCGGTGGAGCACCACTTCTTGGAGGAGTACTCGCACTGCTCGGGGCCCGACGTCTTCCTGGCGGCGTGTGCGGCGCAGACGTCGCGCATCCGGGTGGGGCACGGGGTGGTGGCGTGCGTGCCGCAGTACCAGAGCCCGATTCGGGTGGCCGAGCGGGCGGCGGTGCTGGACATCATCTCGGGCGGGCGCTTGGAGCTGGGGACCGGCCGCTCGGCCACGTGGCCCGAGCTGAGCGGCTTCGGGGCCGACCCCGACGAGACCAAGAAGACCTGGGACGAGTTCGTCCGGGTGATCCCCAAGATGTGGATGCAGGAGCGCTTCTCGTGGGACGGCCGCATGTTCTCCATGCCCGAGCGGGCCGTGTTGCCCAAGCCCCTGCAGAAGCCGCATCCGCCGATGTGGGTGGCGGTGACGTCGCCGGGGACGGAGGTCGACGCGGCGGACCGGGGACTGGGGTGCCTGGGCCTTTCGCCGGGGAGCTTCTCGGATTCGGAGAAGAAGGTGGCGAACTACCGACGTCGTATCCAGGTGTGCGACCCCGTGGGCGCCTTCGTCAACGACAAGGTCTTGACCGTCAACTTCCTGTCTTGCTGCGAGGACGGTGCCCTGGGCCGGCGCAACGGGCTGAAGGTGGCGTCGATGTTCTCCTACATGGCGGCGCAGCTCCTGTCGGCCAAGGAGGTGCTGCCGACGCACTCGTACCCGTCCGAGGGGCTCCTGCCCGCCCTGCGGCGTGAGTCGGGGAGCCCGGGCGACGCCGCCAAGGCCTTCAAGGGCGTGACGATGGGGACGCCCGACGACGTGGCGGAGGCGATCGCGGCGTGGGAGAACGTCGGCTTCGACGGGATCAACTTCATCCACCAGTTCATGGAGGTCGTGCCCCAGCAGTACGTGCTCGACTCGATGCGGCTGTTCGCCGAGCAGGTCATGCCACGGTTCAGGTCGGGAGCGGGGCGGCCGCAGGCCGCGGCGCCTGCGGCCGGGCGGCCGGTGGCTGCGGCGGCGGGGGTGGCCTGATGCCGCTCGCCGGAAGCCTCGACATCCGCGCGCTGGTCGAGGGCGCGCCCGACGTCGTCCTCGACGACCGCGAGCTGCGGTTCGACGACGTCGACATCCTCCAGGTCCTCTACGAGATCCGGGTGGCGGACCGGGAGGCGCTCGTGCCGCCGGCCCTCAACCCGACCATCCCGCCCGTGATCAGCTTCCTCGTCTACCGGGCCAAGGAGAGCGAGTTCGGCCCGTTCGCCCTCGCCCAGCTGCGCTTGACGGCGCGGTCCGGTGTCCGGCCGCGGGCGTACTTGATCTCGGCCCGCTGCGACAACCCGGCGCTGTCCGCGGTGCTGGCGGGTTCGTGGGGATTCCGCGTCGCCCCCGGGGAGATCGGCCTGCGGCGGTACCACGACCGGGTGGACTGCGTGGTGCGTGACGGCGGCGGGGTGACGATCCTGGACGTGTCGCTCGTCGACCCGGTGCCGGTGACGGGGCACGACGTCCAGTACCCGCCGGGCATGCACCTGGCGCGGATCGTCCGGGACGGGGTGCTGAAACCGCGCATCGTGCAGGTGGACTCCGAGTACGAGTTCCGCCGCGCCGATCGGGGGCTGCCCTCGCTCGCCTGGTTCGACGCCGAGGCCTGGGGAGACGCGCGTCTGGTGCCCTCCCTCGCCGTCTCGGCGAGCCTGGCGGCGTGCGACGTGACGATCGCCAACGTCCGCTACATCTGCAATCCCGACATCCCGGCCGCCGAAGGGACCGAGAAGGTCAGCGACAAGTGAGTTCGGGCGGTCGGTGCGGCGGCGGACCGACATCCTGAGCGCGGTGCCTGCCCACGACATCGCCGACGAGGGGCTGCACGCGGCCGGGCAGGATCCCGACTGGCAAGAGAGCGCCTACCTGGCGTGGCGCGACCCGGCCAGTGGGCTCGGTGGCAACCACCGCATCGGCAACGAGCTCAACCGTGGCACCGCCAACCTGTGGTGCGGCGTCTACCGTGACGACGGCACCCGGTTCCGGTGCAACGGCGAGGCGTTGCCGCTCGTGCGTCTCGACGAAGCCGACGGGCTCGTCGCTGGGCCGCAGAGGATCGTTCACGACGGAGAGAAATTGCGCTTCGTGCTCGACGGCGACGGCTGCCGCATGGAGCTCGAGGTCGTCGACGAGGGTGACCGCTCGTATACCAACGCACAGACGTATGGGACCGCCGGCACCATCTTCTCCAACAACTTCCACGTCTTCTGCCGAGTGCGCGGGTCGGTGGAGCTCGACGGCATCGCGGCGCAGATCGATGCGCCGGCATGGCGGGACCACTCGTGGGGCGTGCGCCGCTGGGACAGCTTCGTCTCCAGTCGCAGCTTCGGTGGGTCGCACGGCACCGGCGACGACGCCCTGAGGTTCCGCTTCGGATCCATGGTCGGCGCCAACGGCAGCTTCTTCCGGCGCGGCTCGCTGGAGCGCCACGACGGGCCGTTGCCGGTGGCCGAGGCCGCCATGCTGGTGCACGTGGACGACGACTCGGTCCGCTGTCCGGCCGCAGAGGTCCGCTACACCCTGGAGGACGGCACCGCCACCACCGTCCGCATCGACACCATCGGCGGGATGGTGGGTGTCACGGCCCAGCGCTACGGCTGGGAGTCGGTGGGCGACGTCAGCGTCGACGGCCGGCCCGGTGGCTGGGGCTTTCTCGAGTCCAACCTCAACGCGCGCAAGGGCGCCAGCCCACCGGCGTTCGTCCTGGCCGATGCTCTGAGCAATGGCGTCATCCGGCCGGTCGTGCCGTGACGGTCCGGCGGAACCGACGCCGCTTCAGACGGTGAGGCAGTCCCCCAAGGACCGGGCGCAGTACTACCGCCAGCTGCGCGCCACCGTGGCCACCGTCTTCCAACCGGAGCTGACCAGTACCACCGCGCTCGACGCCGCCGCCCTGGTCGACCGGATCCTGGCCGAGTTCATCGTCGAGGAGGAGTGGGCCGACGCGCTCAGCAACGAATACGGGGCCGAGTTCACCGGGCTGCTCGACGAAAAGAACGACCAGCGCGGCGGAGCACCTGCCCGTCACGCCCGAGCAGTTCGGTGAGCTGCGCCGCCGGGCGGCGGACCTGGTGGCCGCGACCTCCGGGAGCACCGATCCGGTGGCCCGCCGGCTCTGTCGCGACGTGGTGGACGTCGAGCGACGCTTCCTCGATCGGGTGGACGAACTGCGCCGGGTCACGATGGCCGAGAGGGTGGAGGCCGATGCCGCGGGAGCGGCGGTCGAGTGCTCCGTCACGGCCGAGCAGCTCACCTCCTACCTCCGCAACAAGTTCCCCTCCTCGCCCGAGCTCACGGTGACGGCGGTGGAGGCCGTCCCGGGCGGGCGCTCCAAGGAGACCATCCTGGTCTCTCTCTCGGACACCGCGGACCTCCCGCCCAGCGTGATCGTGCGCAAGGACCGGCCGGTCGGCTTGCTCCCGACGAAGGCGGCAGACGAGTTCGCGGTCCTGCGGGCCGTCTACGACCACGGGGGTGTACCGGTGCCACGCCCGTTCTTTGCCGACGAGGTGAAGAACGGGTTGGGCGACGGCACGCTGCTCGTGATGGAGCGGGCCAGCGGCAGCAAAGCCGGTGAGTACTTCCCCGACCTCGCCGCCCCGACCGAGCACCGGCGGGCCCTCGGTGAGCAGTTGGCCGCGGCCTTGGGCCGTCTCCATTCCCTGCCGCTCGACGCCCTCGGCGAGACCACCATCCAAATCGTCGCCGCGGTGACACCGGAGAGCGTCGCGGGGGCCGTGGAGGGGATGGCCGGGCGCATCGGCGAGCTCAGCGGACCGCCCATCGCGGCCGTGCCCCTGGCGCGGCAGTGGCTGCTCGACCACGTGGCCGACGTGGCTCCCGCGGATCGACTCTGCCTCCTCTGGGGCGACGTCGGCCTCCACAACATCCTCGTGGACGGCGATCGCGTCACCGCGCTGGTCGACTGGGAGGCCGCCACCGTCGGGCCTCCGGCTCGCGAGCTCGCCGCGGTGTGGCCCGCCGCCACGACACTGATGGAGTGGGGGGAGTTCGTCGGCGCCTACCGCGCCGCCGGCGGCCCGGCGGAGGCCGTCGATACGCGCGCGATCGCCTTCTACCGGGTCTTCGTCTGCCTGGGTGCCTGCATGACCAGCCGGACGGGCGGGCACCTCTTCCGCACCGGGGCCAAGCGTGATCTCCTGACGGCGCACTCCGGGCTCGACTCGCACTTCCGGGCCCAGCGCAACCTGGTGCGCGCGGTTGTGGGACGTGCCGGAGGACGGGTGACCCTGGGCCTGGCTCATCCCGGCTCCGAGGTCCGAGGTCCGGGGTCCGAGGTCCGGGGGTCCGGGGGTCCGGGGGTCCGGGGGTCCGGCGTGCTGGCCCGTCTCGGCCCCGAAGATGACAGCGTGCGACAATCGCGCCCGTGGGCGACACCGAGTCGGGCTGGGAGCGACGCCGTCACCTCCTCCTGGCCAAGTACGAGCGAGTGGCCTGGGAGCTCTTCGCCGCCCGCGGATTCCCCCACGTCACGGTGGACGAGATCGCCGAGGCGGCGGGCGTGTCGACGCGCACCTTGTTCCGCTACTTCCCGACCAAGGAGGACTTCTTGCTCGGGTATCCCCGGCGGGGCATCGCCGGCTTCGTCGCGATGGTCGCCCGGCTCGATCCGTGCCCGACGCCCCTCGAGGCGGGGTGGCGGCAGGTACGCGACTACTACCTGCAGTTCCCGCTCGATCCGAAGGTACTGACCTTGTGGCGGCGGGCGGCAGCGGAGGCACCCGAGGTCCACGCGCGGGTGCGGGGCGAGCGGACGCACGCCCTGACCGAGGCCTTCACGGCGTACTGTGCCGCCTGCATCGGCGCCGACCCGACCGAGGACGTGCGCCCCCGCGTGCTGGCGGGCGTGCTCGTGGGGGTGGAGTCGTCGGTGGTGGAGCTGTGGGGGAGATCGCGCGTCCCCCTGGGGGAGATCCTCGACGCGGCCGAGCGGTCCATCCCCGGACTCCGGGTCGTCGCCGCGGGTTCGGCGCGCTGAGGGGGTGGTCGCCACTTGCATTCCGCGGGCGGTCGATTAGATTGTCATGAGGTGACGATTTTCTGAGCTGAGGGCCTGGTCGGGTTCTCCGGGGGTATGGCATGTTGCAAGACGACGTCCAACTCGTCTCGGTCGACGACCACGTGATCGAGCACGAACGGGTCTGGACCGACCGCCTGCCGGCCAGGTTCCACGAGGCCGGGCCGCGCGTCGTGGAGCTCGACGGCGGGAACCAGGCCTGGTCCTTCGAGGGGCGGATCGTCCCCACCATCGGGCTCAACGCCGTGGCGGGCAAGGACCCCAAGGACTTCGGGCTCGACCCGGTCCGCTTCGAGGACATGCGGCCCGGCTGCTACGACGTGACGGCGCGCCTCGCCGACATGGACACCGACGGCATCTGGGCACAGATGTGCTTCCCGTCCTTCCCGGGCTTCGCCGGCGGCACGCTGTGCGCGGCCGACGACAAGGAGCTGGCCACCGCCTGCGTCGTCGCCTGGAACGACTTCATCCTCGACGAGTGGTCGGCGGCGGCGCCCGACCGGTTCATCCCCATGGTCCTCGTCCCGTTCTGGGACGTGGCGGCGTCGGTGACCGAGGTGCAGCGGACCGCGGCCAAGGGGGCCAAGGCGATCACCTTCAGCGAGGCACCGCACCGCCTCGGCCTGCCCTCCTTCCACGGCGACCATTGGGATCCCTTCCTGGCCGCGGCGCAAGACGCCGACATGCCCCTGTGCCTGCACTTCGGCAGCGGTGGCGCCCCCCCGGTCGCGGTGGACGCCAACTTCGCCGTCTCCATCGCGTTGTTCGGGATGAACTCCCAGGCCACCACCATCGACCTGCTCTACTCCCCGGTGTTCCACAAGTTCCCCCGGCTGCGCGTCGCACTCTCCGAGGGCGGGATCGGCTGGATCCCCTATGTGCTCGAGCGGGCCGACTACACCTGGGAGCGGCACCGGTGGTACACCGGCATCGACCCCGAGGTGCGCCCGTCCGATCTCTTCCGGGACCACGTCTTCGGCTGCTTCATCGCGGACAACACGGGCATCGAGGAGCGGGGCCTGATCGGGGTCGACAACATCATGTTCGAGGGCGACTACCCCCACAGCGACAGCAACTTCCCCGCCTCGCGGGCGAAGCTGGCCGGCGTGCTCTCGGGCGTGCCCGACGACGAGGCCCGCAAGATCGCCGAGGACAACGCGCGCCGCGTCTTCAACTTTCCCCGGCGTCCCGGGCGCGCCGCGTGACGCTCCCCTTCACCGGCGTCCGGGTGCTCGAGGTGGCGGCGTGGACGTTCGTCCCCGCCGCCGGTGCGGCGATGGCCGACCTGGGAGCCGACGTCATCAAGGTCGAGCCGCCCGCCGGCGACCCGCAGCGGGGGCTCATGAACATGCTCGCTCTCGTCGGCGGTCCGGCCGCCAACCCGTTCGTGGAGATCCCGAACCGGGGGAAGCGGGGCATCACGATCGACCTGTCCACGTCCGGCGGGCGGGACTTGCTGCTCGAGATCGCCGCGACCGCGGACGTCTTCCTGACCAGCTATCTCCCGGCCTCCCGCAAGAAGCTCGGGATCGAGCTGGCCGACCTCCGTGCGGCGAACCCCCAGATCGTCTACGCCTGCGGGCACGGCTGGGGGGCCAAGGGACCGATGGCCGACACCGGCGGGTTCGACCTGGCCTCGGGCTGGGCGTCGGCCTCCATGGCGTTCAAGATGTCGCGGGGCACGGACGAGCCGATGTTCCAGCCGGCGGCCTTCTTCGACCTCCAGGGGGCCAACACGATCGTCGGCGCCATCGGGACCGCGCTGTTCCAGCGCGAGCGCAGCGGCACCCCCACCGAGATCGACGTCTCCCTCTTGGGCGTGGGCATGTGGACGCTCAGCCCCGACCTCATGGCGGCCCCCTACATCGGGTCGATCCGCGCCCCCGACCGGACCGCGGTCCCCAACCCGATCGTCAACTCGTACCCGACGGCGGACGATCGCTGGCTCTATCTGGTCTGCTTGCAGGCCGACCGCTTCTGGGGTGAGCTGTGCGAGGTGATCGGCCGCCCCGACCTCAGAGAGGACGAGCGTTTCGCGGACATCGGGGCGCGGGCCCGGCACGCGGCGGCGTGCGTGGCCGAGCTCGAGGCGACGTTCCGCACGAAGACCCTGGCGGAGTGGAGGCAGCAGCTGGACTCCTTCACCGGCGTGTGGGCGCCCGTGCTCAACCCGGCCGAGGTCCACGACCATGTCCAGGTCGCGGCCAACGGCTACCTGCCCGAGGTGAAGGCGAACGACGGGGCGGTGTTCCGCCTCCCGGCACCACCCATGCAGTTCGGCGGGGAGGCGCCGGTCCCGCGTGGGCCCGCACCCGAGCTCGGGCAGCACACCGAGGAGATCCTGCTCGAGCTGGGCCGTGACTGGGACGCCATCGCCGAGACCCGGGCTTCCGGCGCGCTCGGCTGAGCCGCAACCGCAGACTCGAGGAATGGAGAAGACGATGACCTGGAACTACGACCTCTTCATCGACGGGGAGTGGACGGCGAAGGAGGCGATCGGGTCGATCGAGGTGATCGACCCGGCGACCGAGGCGGTCATCGGCACCGTGCCCGAGGGCTCTCCGCAGACGGCGGTGCGCGCCGTGGAGGCGGCGCGCCGCGCCTTCGACGAGGGTCCCTGGCCCTGGATGAAGCCGGCCGAGCGGGCCGCCAAGCTCCTGCGCATGGCGGAGATCTTCGACGAGCGGGCGGCGGACCTCCGGGAGCTCATCGTGGCCGAGACGGGATCCACCGGGTTCCTGACCGATGCCGTCCAGGGTGCGGGTTCCGTCGGCATGTTCCGCTCCAACGCCGCCATCGTCGAGCACGCGTTCGAGTGGATGGAGAACGGGCCGCCCACGGGCGGGGCCACCGGCATGGCCGGCAGTGCCGTCATCCGCGAGCCCATCGGCGTGGTGGCCGCCATCACCCCCTTCAACTTCCCGTTCATGCTCAACGTGGTGAAGACGGCGCCGGCGCTGGCCGCAGGCTGCACGGTGGTCCTGAAGCCGCACCCCTGGACGCCGCTCGACGCCATGATGATCGCCGAGGCGTCCGCGGAGGCCGGCATCCCGCCGGGTGTCTTCAACGTGATCACCGGCCACGGCGAAGTGGGGGACGAGCTGACCTCCAACCCGATGGTGGACATGGTCACCTTCACGGGCTCGACGGCGACCGGGCGCCGGATCATGGCGTCGGCGTCGGGCACCGTGAAGAAGCTGCACCTCGAGCTCGGCGGGAAGAGCGCCCAGGTCGTCCTGGGCGACGTCGGCGAGGACTACGCGCGCACGATCGGGTTCGGCATGGTGCTCATGCACTGCGGCCAGGGCTGCGTGCTGAACACCCGCCTCCTCTTGCCCGAGTCGCTGCTCGATGCGTACAAGGAGGGTCTGGAGGCCATCCGGCCCCTCATCACCGTCGGCGATCCGCGGGACGAGAACACGGTGCTCGGACCCCTCATCCGCGAGCAGCAGCGAGCTCGGGTCGAGGGGTACGTGCAGTCGGGGCTCGACGAGGGCGCCGAGTTGCTGTGCGGGGGCAAGCGCCCCGAGGGGCTGGACAAGGGCTTCTACTACGAGCCCACCGTGTTCGTGAGTGACAACGGTCTGCGCATCGCCCAGGAGGAGATCTTCGGCCCCGTCCTGACCGTGGTGCCTTACTCGGGCGAGGACGACGACGCGGTCCGCATCGCCAACGACTCCATCTACGGGCTCGGGGGTGGCGTCGTCTCCACGTCCACGTCGCACGCGTTCAACGTGGCTCGACAGATCCGGGCGGGCAACGTCACGGCCCAGGGCGTCGGCAGCGAACCCCTGGCGTCGACCGGACCCGGGAACGGCCAGGGCCCGGGCTGGGGCAACGAGTTCACGGGCATCGGCCAGGCGGGCGCGTTCGGCGGGTACAAACAGTCCGGCTTGGGGCGGGAATGGGGCCACCACGGGCTCGAGGAGTTCACCGAAGTCAAGCAGCTGAGCTGGAGCTGATGGTGGGCGTCCTCGACGGGAAGGTCGCGGTCGTCTCCGGCGCATCGGCCGGGTCCGGGCTGGGCATCGTCCGGCGCTTCCTCGACGAGGGCGCGTCGGTGGTGCTGCTGGCCCGCAACAAGGAGCGGTTGGAAGAAGTCGCCGAGGGGCTGGGGGAGGCGGCCATCCCCGTCGCCACCGACGTCGGTGACCCCGACAGCGTCCGGGGGGCCTTCGACGAGGTGGCGCGGCGGTTCGGCAAGCTGGACGTGCTGATCAACCACGCCGCGGTCTACCGCCCCTGTCCGGTCGAGCTCCTCAGCGACGGCGACATCCAGCGCCAGCTCGCCACCAACCTCATGGGACCGGTGTACACGTCGCGGGCCGCCATCCCCCTTCTGCGTGCGGCGGGCGGCGGCGACATCGTCAACACCTCGAGCGAGTCCACCCTGCACCCGTTCCCCATGCTCTCCATGTACGTCGCCAGCAAGGCGGCGCTCGAGGCCTTCGGCGTGGTCCTCGCCCTCGAGGTGCGCGACGACGACATCAGGGTGACGACGGTGGTCCAAGGCACCGCCCAGGGAGCCGGCATGGGGTCGACGGATTGGGACTGGGATCCCGAGCACGCGGCGGCGGCCCACGCGCTGGACCGAGCTCGGCCTGATGAACCAGGCCTTCGGCCGCTACGCGGGCCAGGAGGTGGAGGCGATCGGCGACGTCCACCTCTTCATCGTCACCCGCCCCCGGACGCAGAAGTTGGACACGGTCTACTGCCGCAGTTTCTGACCCGTACTGGAGGAGTGACATGAGCGGACGGCTGGAAGGGAAGGTCGCCTTCATCACCGGCGCGGCGCGCGGGCAGGGACGCGCCCACGCCGTGCGCATGGCCGAAGAGGGGGCGGACATCATCGCCGTGGACATCTGCCGCCAGATCGAATCGAACCCCTACCCCCTGGCGACGGTGGAGGACCTCGGCGAGACCGAGCGCCTGGTCAAGGAGCTCGGCCGGCGCGTCGTGGCCCGCCAGGCGGACGTGCGCGAGCGGGTCGAGCTGCGCGACGCGCTCGAGGCGGGCCTCACCGATCTGGGCCGGCTCGACGTCGTCGTCGCCAACGCGGGCATCCTGCCCATGCCGATGGGCGATCCAGACCCCGCCGACTTCGTCGACGCGACCGACGTCGACCTGCTCGGGGTGCTGAACACGGTGGCGGTGGCGCTGCCCCACCTCCCCGACGCGGCCTCGATCATCGTCACCGGCTCGACCGCGGGCCTCATGGGGGGCGGCACGACCGACAACCCCGCCCTCGGGCCGGGTGGCGACGGCTACGGCTGGTCGAAGCGGGTGCTGGCCGAGTACGTGGAGCATCTGGCGCTGCATCTCGCTCCCCGGTTCATCCGGGTGAACGCCATCCACCCGACCAACTGCAACACCCACCTCATCCACAACGACGGGCTCTACGGCATCTTCCGTCCCGACCTCGAGTCGCCGACCCGGGACGACGTCATCCCGGCCTTCACGTACTTCCAGGCGATGCCGATCCCCTACGTGGAGCCCGAGGACGTCGCCAACACGGCCCTCTTCCTCGCCAGCGACGAGTCGCGCTACGTCACGGGTCAACAGATCCGGGTCGACGCCGGGTCGCTGATCAAATTCCCCAACGGCCCGACGGGCTGACGAGACAGGAGCACCGAGTCCCATGACCACGACCCCGGCGGGCACCGACCTCTACTACGACCCCTACGACTTCGACATCGACGCCGACCCGTACCCGGTCTGGAAGCGACTGCGCGACGAGGCCCCGCTCTACTACAACGAGCCGCACGACTTCTTTGCCCTGAGCCGGTTCGAGGACGTCCGGCGCGGCCTGGCCGACTGGAAGACCTACATCTCGGGGAAGGGGTCGGTCCTCGAGCTGATCAAGAGCGGGATGGAGATCCCGCCGGGCTCGATCCTCTTCGAGGACCCGCCGGCCCACGACGAGCACCGCGGTCTGCTGAGCCGCGTCTTCACGCCCAGGGCGATGCTGGCCATCGAGCCCGAGGTCCGTCGCTTCTGCGCCCGGACGCTCGACCCCCTGGTCGGCACCGGGCGCTTCGACTTCATCCACGACCTGGCCGCCGAGATGCCGATGCGGGTCATCGGCATGCTGTTGGGCATCCCCGAGGAGGACCAAGAGGCCATCCGGGACCGCCTCGACAACGCGCTGCGCCTCGAAGAGGGGAGCGCGCCCAACCCTCCCCGGGAGGGTCTCGGAGCCGTCGGTGGTGACGGGTTCGCCGAGTACATCGAGTGGCGGGCGCAGCATCCCTCCGACGACTTGATGACGAAGCTGCTCAACGCCGAGTTCGAGGACACGACGGGCACCACCAGGAAGCTCACCCGAGAGGAGGTTCTCGGGTACGTGGGCCTGCTCGCGGGCGCCGGCAACGAGACGACGACGCGGCTCATCGGCTGGGCCGGCAAGCTCCTGGCCGAGCACCCGGACCAGCGCCAGGAGCTCGTCGAGGACCCGAGCCTGATCCCCGGTGCCATCGAGGAGCTCCTCCGCTACGAGGCGCCTTCGCCGGTCCAGGCGAGGCTCGTGACCCAGGACGTCGAGCACCACGGCCGGGCCGTGCCGGCCGGCAGCGTGCTGTTGCTCATGAACGGCGCCGCCAACCGCGACGAGCGCACGTTCCCCGATCCCGATCGCTTCGACATCCACCGCAGGTTCGACCAGCACCTCTCCTTCGGCTACGGCATCCACTTCTGCCTGGGCAGCCATCTGGCCCGGCTCGAGGGTCGCATCGCCCTGGACGAGGTGCTGCAGCGGTTCCCCACCTGGGAGGTGGACTGGGACCACGCGGTCCAGGCCCACACCTCCACGGTGCGGGGCTGGGAGAGCCTGCCGGTCACCGTGCCCTGACCGGCCCGCACCCGACCCGGGGTGCTCGGCAACTACCGTGTGCGGGGTCGCTCCCCTGAAGAGGAGGAAGAGGGTGCTGCCACCGACCACTCGGCTCCGCTCGCCACCGCGCCACCGCCCTCGTGCTCCTGGCGGCCGGCGTCCTCGCCGCCGGACTCGTGACCCCCGGCGTTGCCGCCGCGTCGAGCGCGCTCGGCGCGCCCCACCCCGCCACGTTGCCCGCCGTCACCGTCGGGATGATCACCGATGCCGGGCCAGGCATCGTCGGCACTGGCGCCCTCGTGGAGCAGGGCGCGCGGGCGGCGGTCGCGTACCAGAACGAGTACGGCGACGGCCTCGACGGCCACAAAATCGCTCTCGACATCTGCGAGAACCAGGAGACACCCGCCGGCGGACAAGCCTGCGCCAACGACATGGTGCAGCACGGGGTGATCGCGGTGGCGCTGCCCTTCACCGGCCAGGGCCAGACCGAGGTGCCGACCGTCGTCAGGGCCGGCATTCCCTACATCACGATGTCGGGCGAGTCCACCACCGAGCTGACCACGCCGGGCTCGTTCGCCCTCCAGGGCGGCTTCCCGGCCATCCTCGGCGCCGTCGCGCTGCAGGCCAAACAGGAGGGCTACACGAAGGTGGCCTTCGTGGTCTCCAACGTGCCTGCGGTCGTGGAGGGCGCGCAGGCAGTCGGGGGCCTGGTCTTCAAGGCCGCGGGCGTCGGCTTCCAGGTCATCCCGGTCGATCCCGGGACCGCCGACATCACGCCGCAACTGCAGTCGGCCGTCTCCGACGGCGCGTCGGCACTCGGCGTCGCCGGCGACGTCACGCTGTGCAGCTCCTTCCTGCGTGCCTACGGCACGCTGGGCCTGAAATTGCCCCGTTACGTCACCGCGCTGTGCCTGGATCCGAGCATCTTGGACGCGCCGTCGCTCGACAAGGTGATGCAGGGCTCGTGGCTCGCCGGGTCCGGGACGGCGACGCCGAAGCAGGACGCGCTCTACGCGGCCATCGTCCACCGCTACGCACCCAAGGTCAACCCGAACCCCAACGCCAGCGCGAACGATCTGGCGGGCATGCTGCCGATCCTCTCGTTGGCCGCCATCATGAAGGGCTACGCCGGGTCGACGGTCACCGCCGCCGCCGTCCTCCGCCAGACCGCATCGGCCACCGACGTCCCGCTCCCGATGTTCGGCGGCGTCACGTTCACCTGCAACGGCACGGCCATCCCCATCCTCAAGTCCGTGTGCTCGTCGACGGCGGCCATCGGGATCATGGGCAAGGGGTACACGGTCACCCACATCAAGGCCTACGACCCGACGCCACTCTTCTGAAGACCTGGGCTAGGAATGGGCCCCTGGGGGCTTGTCGTGGCCCGCCCCTCTCGAGAAGAGTTTCCTCTATCGGTTCGGATCACCGAAAATATTCCCTAACCTGCCGGGCCATCCGCCGAATGTTGCGATATGTTGACGATTGGAACGGACAAACGGTACACTCTTTTGGCCGTGGCCTCCGGGGGGGCTCGCTGCGGCTGAAGGAGCACAGTGCCGCCCCCTGACTCCGAGGAGGAACAGTGCTCATGACAGGTGCGACGCGGCGGTCCGGTGTGCGATCCAAGCGGGGGATCGGACGGTCACTGCTGGCGGCAGGCGTGATGGCGACGGCATCGCTGTCGGCGGCTGCAGTCGTGGGCGCCGGCACGGCGGGGGCCAGCGGGCTCGGTTCATCCCATCCGGCCACGTTGCCCGCGGTCACGATCGGCCTCATCAGCGACGGCGGCGGTAGCAGCTCCATCGGCACCGCGGCGCTCGTCGAGCAGGGGGCGAAGGCGGCCGTCGCCTACCAGAACGAGTACGGCGACGGCCTCGAGGGCCACAAGATCGATCTGTACATCTGCGAGAACCAGTCGACGCCGGCCGGCGGTCAGGCCTGTGCCAACGACATGGTCCAGAAGGGCGTCGTCGCCGTCGTCGAACCCTTCACCGGGCAGGGCCAGACCGAGGTGCCGACGATCACCGCCGCCGGCATCCCCTACATCACGATCAGCGGGGCATCGACCGCCGAGCTCACGACGCCCGGTTCCTTTGCCATCGACGGCGGCTTCCCGGCCTACCTGGGTGCCGAAGCGCTGAGCGCCAAGCAGCACGGCTACACCAAGGTCGGGCTCCTGGTCGACAACGTGCCGGCCGCCATCCAGGGCGCAGAGGCGCTCGGCGGCATCGTCTTCAAGGCGGCAGGCGTCGGCTTCCAGGTGGTCCCGGTGAATTCGGGCACGGCCGACATGAGCCCGCAGCTGCAGTCGGTGGTCTCGGGCGGCGCGGACGCGGTGGGCATGGTCGGCGACGTGACGTTCTGCAGTTCGTTCCTCCAGGCCTACAACACCCTCGGCCTCAAGCTGCCCAGGTACGTGCTCTCGACGTGTCAGGACCCCAGCATCCTCGACTCGGCCTCGCTCGACAAGGCGCTCGCCGGCTCCTACATCACCACGACCACGCAGGCGTCCAAGTCCGACCTGGCGCTCTACGGTGCCCTCATCAAGAAGTACCTACCGAAGGTGAGCCCGAACCCCAACGTCAGCAGCAACCAGGCTTCGGGCGTGACCCCGGTCCTCACACTGGCGGCCATCATGAAGGGCTCGACGGAGCCGGTCACGGCCGCCGGGATCAAGACCCAGACCGAGACGGCGAAGAACGTCGTCGTGCCGCTCTCGGGCGGACTCACCTTCACCTGCAACGGGACGGCCATCCCGCTGCTCAAGTCCGTGTGCTCGTCGGCGGCCGCCATCGGCGTCATCCAGAGCGGCAAGGCGGGCAAGGTCACCGACATCAAGGTGTACAACCCGACACCGCTGTTCTAGTAGGGGTCTTCTGGGAGCCGGCCTCGCCGGCTCCCCACGGGGGCGGTACCTCTCGAGGGGCCGTCCCCGTGGCGCGTCACGGGCAACATGACGGCTGTGCCCCACACCGCGCTGCTGATCATGGACTACCAGGTCTCCGCGGTGGACCGCTGCGGCGACGCAGCCGAATCGTTGTTGGCCGTCATCGACCGGGTTGCCGCCGCCGCTCGGTCCGAGGGGCTGACCGTGGTCTCTGTGCGGGTCGCCTTCCGTCCCGGCGCCCCCGAGGTGAGCCCGAACAACCGCGTCTTCGCCGCGCTCGCTGGCTCCTCCACCTTCACCGAGGACGCGTCGGGGGCGCAGATCCATCATGCCGTCGCACCGCAGCCCGGCGACATCGTCGTCACCAAGAAACGGGTGAGCTCGTTCGCCGGGAGCGACCTCGACGTGGTGCTCCGCTCCCGTGGCGTGACGCACCTCGTCCTGGCCGGCCTCGCCACCGGCGGCGTCGTCCTCTCCACGCTGCGCCAAGCGGCCGACCTCGACTACGGACTCACCGTACGGCGCGACGGCTGTGCCGACCCGGACGACGAGGTCCATCGGATGTTGCTCGACAAGGTCTTTCCGCGCCAGGCCGACGTGCTCACGGCGGACAAGTGGATCGAACGTGTGTCAGGCCCAACCTGACGCAGTAAGGTCCACCCTGACAACTCGTCCGGGAGGTCCGCACCGATGCAGACGCAGGAACAGGGCGTCATGGCCTGCTGCTCCTTCTGCCTCAAGCCCAACAACGAGGTGAAGGCCTTGGTGGCCGGGCCCGCCGTCTTCGTCTGCGACGGCTGCGTCGACCTGTGCTGCCAGATCATCCGCGAGCTCCCCGAGGAACGGCCCGAACCGCGGCTGTTGCCCTGGGAGCAGACCGAGTCGCTCGAGGCCGCCCTGGCCAACCTCCCCAACGTCGCCCGCGCCCAGGCCCAGGTCGAAGAGAGCCTCCTCGGGTGGGTCCGCCGCGCCCGCACGCTCGGCGCCACCTGGGCCCAGATCGGCGACGCCCTCGGGACCACGCGCCAGTCCGCCTGGGAGCGCTTCGCCGCCGAGGAGTAGCCGGCGGGTGCGTCTGAGCAGCGACGACTGCTGGCGCGCCGTGCGCGCCGCCGATCACGGGATCCTGTGCACGTCGAGCCCCCACGGGGCGATCGATGCCGTGCCGGTCTGCTTCGCCGTCGTCCCCCCGCTGATCGCCACCCCCATCGACCGGGTGAAGCCGAAGAGCACGACCGGGCTCGGACGCCTGCGCAACCTCGACCACGACGCCACCGCCACCCTCCTCTGCGAGCGCTGGGACCCCGACGACTGGTCCCGCCTGTGGTGGGTGCGGGCGCACCTGGTGCGCCGGCCGGACCACGACGTGACCGCGCGGCAGCACGAGGAGGGCGAGCGGGCGCTCCGAGAGAGGTACCCGCAGTACACCGACGCGGCGTTCGCCCACGTCGTGTACCTCGAGGTGAAGGCGCTCGTCGGGTGGTCCGCCGTGACCGAGCCCGAGGCAGAACCGGGCGGTGGCCTCAGCCCGAGGTGATCGAGCCGCTCATGTAGGCCGACTCCACCTGGGAGGTGTCGGCCCGGAGCTTCTCGGCCGAGTCGGAGAGGACGATGCTGCCGTGCACCAGCACCATCGCCTGGTCGGCCACCTCGAGCGCGAGCTGGATGTGCTGCTCCACCATGATCACGGACGCGCCGTGCTCGTCGGCCACCCGGCGGATGACCGGCATCAGCGCTTCGACGGCCACCGGGGCGAGCCCCAGGGACATCTCGTCGATGAGCAGCAGCTTGGGTGACTGCACGAGGGCCCGCGCGATGGCCAGCATCTGCTGCTCGCCGCCCGAGAGGTCGGCGACGCGCAGCTTCTGGCGGCGGGCCAGGGCGGGAAAGAGATCGAGGACCGGATCGAGGTCGGCGCTGCGGGCCGCGGCCAGCTTGAGGTTCTGGATCGGCGTGAGCTCGGTGAACAGGGCGCGGGAGTCGGGGACGAGCACCATGCCGGACTGGTTCATACGGCGGGGGGAGGAGCCCTTGACCGGCCGACCGTTGAGAGCGATCGTGCCGCGGCGTGGCGCCAAGAACCCGGCGAGCGTCATCAGCAGCGTCGTCTTGCCGGCGCCGTTGGGGCCCAGCACGGTGAGGACCTTCCTGGGCTCGAGGGTGAAGGTGATGTCGCGGGCCACGGTCAGCTTGCCGTAACCGACGTCGAGGCCCTTGCACTCGAGCACCGGCGTGTCGCCCGCCGGCGGCACGCCGACCACGGTGTCGGTCACGATGCGACCAGGCGTTGGTGGGTGGCGCCCAGATAGGCCGTCGACACCTGCTCGTTGGCCCGGATCTCGTCGGGCGTTCCGGTGGCGATGAGCGCGCCGAAGTCGAGCACGTCGATGGTGTCGCACAGCTTCAGCACCAGGCTCATGTCGTGGTCGATCAGCAGGATGGTCACGCCGGTGTCGCGGACCGCGCGCAGGCGGTCGGCCAGCCAGAGGCTCTCGGTGCTGTCGAGCCCGGCCGCCGGTTCGTCGAGGAGCAGGAGTCGGGGCTCACCCGCCAGGGCGCGGGCCACCGACACCAGTTGGCGCTGGCCCTGCGAGAGCATCGACACCTGCAGGTCGCGCATCTCGACCAGGCCCAGCTCGTCGAGGATCCTGGTCAGCGCGTCGGCGTCGTGGGCCGTCGCCCGGTGCTGACCGACCTGGACGTTCTCCTCCACGGTGAGGTCGTCGGACACCCCGGCGAGCTGGAAGGTGCGGGCGAGGCCGAGGGCGGCGCGGCGGTGGGGGGAGTATCCAGCCACGTCCTGCCCCGCCAGCGCCACCGTGCCCTGGTAGTCGTGGAACCCACAGAGCGCATCGATCGTGGTGGTCTTGCCCGCGCCGTTCGGACCGATCAGCCCGACGATCTGGCCCTCCTCCACGCTGAAGGTGACGTCGTCCACCGCGACGACGCCGCCGTAGCGGACGGTGAGGTTGCGCACCTCGAGCAGGGGACCGGGCCCGTCCGCCTTGGTGTGGCCGTTGGTCCCGACGCCCGCCCCGCTCCCGACCAGCTCACCCGCCGCGGCCGCCACCGGCGCCAGCGGCGGCGTGGACACGTGGGTCCCCGACGGGGCGGCCGCCCGCAACGACGGCACCAGGGCCCCCTCGGGTCGGGCCATGACGCCGCGCACCCGCCGCTGCTCCAAGAACACGTGCGTCGGCCCGACGATGCCGTCGGGGTTGAAGATCACGGTCAGGATCACACCGATGCCGGCCACGACGCCGTACCAGTTGTCGACGCCCCCGCTCCCGACGCCCGACGAGATCAACGCCACCAGGATGCCCCCCGAGGTGATGATCCCGGCCAGGATGCCACCGCTCACCGAGGTGATGCCGGCCACGACCACGATGGAGAAGGCCACCAGCCCCAGGTAGGCGTCGAAGTCCTGGAAGGTCACGTTCCCCAGCTGGTAGGCCAGCAAGGACCCCCCCAGCCCGGCGATGAAGGCGGAGATGGCGAAGGCGACGAGCTTGATCTTGACCACGTTGATCCCCGCCGCCGCCGCCGACCGCTCGTCCGAGCGCACCGCCAGCATCGCGGAACCCAGGCGGCTGGTGCGCAGCCAGCTCACGCCGAACGCCACGAGGACCAGGACGACGAGGCACAGGATGCCGAAGGCGGGCCGCGGGAAGTCCTTCCCCGACCCGATGCCGAGGTCCATGCCGAACAGCCGAGGCGTCGGGATGGCCAGGCCACCCGCCCCGCCGTCGATCGAGTTGTTGTTGAACCAGATGGCCTCCACCCCGGCGGCGAAGGTCAGCGTGACCACGCCCAGCATGAGGCCGCGCACCCGCAGGGCGGGGATCCCGATCACCACGCCGGCCGCCGCTGCCACCAGCGCGGCCAGGATCGGCGCGATGGGGAAGGGGATCCCCCACGAGTTGGCGAAAGTGCTCAGGATGTAGGCGGACACGCCCGCAAACGTGAGCTGCGCCAGCGAGATCTGCCCCGTGTACCCCGTCACCACCACCAGCGACAGGGAGATCACGCCCAAGATGAAGCTCGAGTACAACGCAGCCCGGTCGTTGCCGGAGAAGAAGTAGATGGCACCGAGGCCGACCGCGGTGCCGACCACGGTCGTGGCCAGGCGCCAGTGCGGACGGGGGGCCCGGCCCAGCGTGACCTGCAGGAGCGTGCCCCGGCTGGGCATGGTCTGGCCGCGGACGGCCAGCACCACCAGCACCAACACCAACGGGATGAGCTCGCCGGCGCCGGCGGGGAACCCGGGATGAATTCCGTTGAGGTACACCGAGAGCGACTCCAGCGCGCCGATCCCCAACCCGGCCGTGATGGCCCAGCCGAGCGAGTGGAAGCGCCCGACCACCGCCGCCGCGAGCGCCGGCACGATGAACAGGGTGTAGGTCCCCGGCACCAGCGGGACCAGGGGGGCGATCAGGATCCCCGCCACCCCGCAGACCACGAAGCTGATGATCCAGTTGACGAGTGCGATGCGATCCGGTGAGAGCCCGCTGACCAGCGCGCCGACCTCCGTCTCGGCCGAGGCGCGGGTGGCCAGGCCGAAGCGGGTGAAGCGGAAGAGGACCGTCAGCACGATCCCGAGACCGATGATCGTGGCCGCCAGCCACAGCCGGTCGACCGAGATGTTGACGCCGAGGAAGCTGAGGTGGTTCTGGGGGAAGATCGGGTTGACCAGGATCTCGGAGGTGGTCCCCACCTGGTAGCTCACGATCGCAGTCAGCAGGCCCATCAGGCCGATGGACGCCACCGCCTTGGCCACGGGCCGGTGGTTGCGCAGCGGGCGGAAGATCAGCAGGTAGGCCGCGGCGCCGAGCACCGCCTGGATGCCGAGCGTGATCAGCAGGGCGGGCCAGAAGGAGAGATCGGTCCCGATGCCGATGGTCGGGGTCAGCCCCGGGATGGGCTGGAGCAGCTGGCCGTTGCGCAGCAAGGAGTAGGTGTAGGCGGCGTAGAGCGCCTGGGCCCCGGTGGCGAAGTTGAGGACCCCCGACGAGCGGTAGGTGACCACCAGCGCCATGGCCAAGGCGGCGAAGACGCCGCCGTTCCCGAGACCGAGGAGGAGGAACTCGACGTAGGTGCTCATGCTCTGGCCGTCAGGCCGGGACCTCCGTCTGGCACCTCCCCCCGGGAGAAGATCACGGGATTTAGGATACTTTAATATCCCGCCCGACGCACGTGCCCTGGGCGCGGTCCGGTTCCCCGACCGACCGGGCGGCCCTGGGTAGCCTGACCTCGTGGCGGGGCCGACGGAGGTGGTGGTGGTGTCCGACAGCCACCTGTCGGGCCGGGCGGCCGAGGCCGAACGCAACTGGTCGGCGGTGGTCGACCACGTCCGGCGCAGCGGTCCCGCGCTCGTCGTCCACGTCGGCGACCTCTCCCTCGACGGCACCCACGACGAAGCAGACCTCGATTACGCGCGGGCCCAACTCGACCGGCTCGCACCGACGCCATGGGTGGTGGTGCCCGGCAACCACGACATCGGGGACAACCCGATCCCGGGCGCGGACCCCGCCGACGACGTGACCGAGGAGAGGCTGGGGCGATGGACCCGGTCGGTGGGCCCCCACTGGTGGGTCACCGGCGTCGGCGACTGGTCCATGATCGGCGTCAATGCACAGCTGTTCGGGTCGGGGCTGCCGGCGGAGGACGAGCAGTGGGCCTGGCTCGAGGGGGTCGTCGCCGCGCCGGCGACGCGGGAGCGCCCGCTCGCGCTCGTCTCGCACAAGCCGCTGCACGCGAGCGACGAGGAGCTGGCGACGGCGCCCCCCGTCCGCTTCGTCCCGACGCCAGCCCGCGACCGCCTGCGCCGTCTGCTCGACGACGTCGCGGTCAATCCGTTGGTCGTGAGCGGCCACGTGCACCAGTTCCGGTCGCTGGAGTTCGACGGCACGTCACACGTCTGGGCCCCGACCACGTGGGCCATCCTGCCCGAGTCGTGGCAAAGGACGATCGGGACCAAGCGCTGCGGGGTGGTGCACCTCGAACTGTCCGACGCGGTCGCGCACCGCCTGGTTGAGCCCGACGGCCTGCGCCAACTGGTCGTCGGCCAGGACACGCCGCTGTACTACCCGCACTGAGGCCCGGACGAGGAGCTACGTCGACCCGCCCGTGACCTCCGCCAGCTCGTCGCGCAGCACCCGGCGCAGGAGCTTGCCCGTCGGCGAGTAGGGCAGCTCGCCGCGGAACTCCAGGACGACCGGGGTCTTGGTCGAGCGCAGGCGCGACCGCACCCAGTCCCGCAGCTCGCCCTCGGTCGTCCCCGGGCCGCCCGGCCGCAGCACGACCACGGCCGCCACCGCCTCGCCCCACTCGGCGTCGGGGATGCCGATCACGGCGGCCTCGGCCACCGCCGGGTGCGCCATGAGCACGTCTTCGATCTCGCCCGGCGAGATGTTCTCCGCCCCGCGCACGATGACGTCGTCCAGCCGGCCCTCGATGTACAGGTACCCGTGCTCGTCGAACCACCCCGCGTCCCGGGTGCGGAACCAGCCCTGCTCGTCGAGGACGCTGCGCCCCACGTACTCCCCGGCCACCTGCTCGCCGCGCACCCAGATCTCACCCTTCTCACCCGGTGGGAGCACCGCCTCGTCGAGACCCCGTACCTCCACCTCGAGGGACGGGAGGGGACGCCCCACCGACCCCAGGCGCGCCCGCACCGAAGGGTCCGACGACGCGAAGGCCTCGCGGTGGTCGTCCGGGGTCAGCATGGCGATCGTCGAGGACGTCTCGGTGAGCCCGTACGCGTTGACCAGGTCCACGTGGGGCATGTCCCGCAGCGTCCGCTCGACCAGCTCCAAGGGCATGCGCCCGCCGCCGTAGGACAAGTGCCGCAGGGACGGCGGCTCCACCCCCAGGTCCTCGACGGCCGCCAGGATGCGGCCGAGCATGGTCGGCACCACCATGGCGTGGGTGATGCGCTCCGACGTCGCCAGCCGTACCCACTCCGCCGCGTCGAAGGCCGGCAGGTACATGATGCGCCGGCCCGCGTAGAGCGAGCTCAACACCGCCGCGATCCCCGCGATGTGGTACGGCGGCACACAGATCAGCTGCGCCTCGTCGGTCGAGCACCCCAGGAACTCGACGCTGGAGATGATGTAGGAGACGAGATGCCGGTGTCGCAACACCGCGGCCTTGGGCTCCGACGTCGTCCCGCTGGTGAACAACAGCACGCCGACCTCGTCGGGGTCGACGAAGGGGTGCTCCCCCGTCACCGGCTCGGCGATGGCCGCGGCGAATTCGTCCTTCGTCACGACGTCGGCGGCCCCGCACGCCCGCAGCCGCTCGACCTCGTCGTCGTCGGCGATCATGAGGCCACCGGCGACACGGCCGAGGATCCCGCGCAGCTGCTCGTCGGGGGCCCGGTAGTTGATCGGCGAGAAGGGCACCCCGGCCAGCGCAGCCCCGAACAAGGCGACGGGCAACACGTCGGAGTTGAGTCCGAAGTAGCCGACGACGTCGGCTCCGCGCTTCTCGAAGTAGAAGGCGGCCCGCCTCGCCCGCTCCAGGAGCTCGGCCGTTGCGATGCCACCGTCGTGCGAGCCGAGGACGATGCGGCCGGGGTCGCCCTCGGCCGCCATCTCGAGCAGCATGGCGATGTTCACCGGACCCGGGGCTCAGTCCGAGGCGGGCAGTGGCTTGGCGCCCTTGACCTCCAGCGGCGTGTCACCCACCGAGAGGGAGCCCGCGCCCGCCTTGGTGCACAGGACCTCGAGGCCCAGCTCCTCGTCGGCGTAGCGCTTGCCCAGCTGGGTGCCCTGGTCGAACCCCGCCTCGATGCTCTCCGACGACCCCTCGGCGTCGATCGGCAGGAGGGCGTGGCCCCCGCAGCGCAGGTCGACGGGGTCGGCCGGCGCCTTCACCACGACGACCTCGCAGGCGTCGGTCGCGCTGCGCAGCCTCGTCCCTGCCTTCAGTTGCATGCCCACCGCACGTCCTTCCTCGCCCTCGAGCGTTCGTTCCTTCGGCCCTCCCAAAGGGAATTCAGGATACTATTCGGCCGCCCCGTTCCGCCCTCGCCTCGGCGGCGGGTCTCCCTTTCTACCGCCTGGCCCCGGACCACCGCTACACGGCCGGTCCCCGCCCCGAGGCTCGACGCATCAAAGAGGCCGACGGGAGGGCTCAAGGTAGGACCCGGGTCCGGCCGATAGCAATTCCGGAGGGGGAGTGGCAGCGAGGACGTACAGGGATCGCTGGCCACGGGTTCGCCTGAGGCGGAGGCGGCCGGTGGACAGGATCCCGAGCGCGTCCCGCTGCACCCCTCGACATCGGTGACGTGGTGCGGCGCTAGGACATGGCCGCGACTCGGCGAGCCACGTCCCCCCAGCGCTCGAACGCGTCGGGATCGCGCACGACGTCGGACCCGGTGAAGTAGCTGACGACCCGGGTCGCGATCCCGTCGTACTTGTCGACGATGGCCTGGTCGATGTCGTCCCAGGTTCCCTCGGTGACGAAGTGCTGCAAGAGGTCGTCGTCGACGACCGCCGCCATGCCCGGGATGTCGCCCACACGCTGGCGCTCGCGGATCCGCTCGGTCGTCCCCTCCCGGTCGAGCTGTTCGAAGATGAACGCGTAGTTGGGTGTGGACCCGTAGAAGGCCACCTGCACCCGCGCCATCTCGCGCCAGCTGTGGCGCTCCACCTCGGTGTCGCCCACGACGAGGAAGGCCGGGACGATGACCTCGAGGTCCTCGACGGTGCGTCCGGAGAGGGCCGCACCCTGTTCGAGGTAGGGCAGCACCGTCTCGCCCAGGTAGGTCGGCGTGTTCAGCGGGTGGATGTGCACGCCGTCGGCCACCTCCGCCGCCATGCGGAGCATCCAGGGGTTGACCGCCGCGACGTCCACCGGCGGATCGGCGCAGTCGATGGCACCGGGCGACCAGAGGGGCGGCAACAGCGAGAGGTTGTAGTACTCGCCCTCCACCGCCAGCGGCGCACCGTGACGGAACGACTCGAAGATCGTCTTCACCGCGACGACGTACTCGCGCAGCCGCGGGCCGGGGTGGTCGAACTCCGAGCCGTAGCGGCGCTCGACGTGGGCCCGCACCTGTGCACCGAGTCCGAGACGGAAGCGGCCGCCGCTCGCCTCGGCCAGCTCCCACGCCGTGGCCGCCGTCACCATGGGGCTGCGCGGGAAGGCCACGGCGATGCCCGTCAACACGTCGATGTCGGCCGCCACGACCAGCGCGCCGCAGGTGAGGTAGGCCGTGCGACCGGCCTCGGTCACGACGAGGCCCGACAGGCCGGCGTCCGCGGCCCGCCGCCCGAGATCGGCGGCCTGGCGTAACGGCTGCGCCGGGAGCATGGCGTCGAATTTCAGCGACACGGGCCCGCCTATCTCCTGCCGAGGGTGGCACCGTCGCGTGCGCACCGGAACCCAGTCGTTCACGCTGGGGAAGTACTCGTCGGTGCGGTCGACCGTGCCCGACGCGGCGTAGTGGTACACCATGGCGGCGCGGATGGTGTCGGACTCGTTGTCCGTCGAGCAGTGCATCAGGTGGCTGTCGAAGACCAACAGGTCGCCCGGGTCCATGAGCACCGGCTCCGCTGCGTCCATGTCGTGGTCGACGATCTCGAAGTAGCCGTAGTTGGCGCCGGGCCGGCGGTCCGGGACGTGGGCGTGCACCGGTTCGGTGTGCGACCCCGCCAGGACGTGCAGGCACCCGTTGCGCAGCGTCGCCTCGGTCACGGCCAGCCAGACGCCGACGACGGGGCGGGCCGGCTCGAAGGGGAAGTACAACGAGTCCTGGTGCCAGGGCTGGCCCCAGGCGCCGGTGGTCTTGAAGATGAACTGGGACAAGAACACGTCGATGTCGGGCGCGATGAGCTCGGAGACCGGGTCCACCACCACCGCCGCGTGCGCGAAGTCGGCGAAGACGGTGTCGCGGTGCAGCTTGAAGATCTTGGAGACCCCGTCCTCGGGATGGGCGACGTCCAGGCCGGCCTTGTTGCTCTCGGGCACCACCTTGACCCCGAGCTCCGCGGCGAGCTCGGGGTTCCGCACGATGCGGGTGACCCGGGCCAACATCGCCCGGCAGGTCTCGGGCGGGGCGAAACCTTCGATGCGGAAGAAGCCCCTCTCGGTCCACGACGAGCGCTGCTCGCCGGTCAGCACGCCGCTCACCCGATCGGTGCGGCGGGTGGCGGGGGGAGGTCGCCCTCGGGACGGGGCCATGCGATCGGCGTGACGTCGCTCGCGATGACCGCGCCCAAGGCGATCCCCGCCCGCTCGACCGAGGGATGCGGGTAGCGCCCCTCGCCCCGGGTGGACCCGTCGGCGAAGTAGATGGCGGTGTGCACCCGACGGACCGTACCGGTCGAGTTCGGCTTGGCCAAGTGGAAGGTCAGGCCGTGGTGGAAGGCGACGGACCCGGGCGCGACCTCGACGAACACGGGCGTGATCCCTGCCAGCTCCCGCCGGGCCAGGGGGTCCTCGCCGCGGCCCGTGAAGATGTCCACGAACTCCCGCACGCCGAGGCCGTGGCTGCCGGGCAGATAGCCCACGGCGCCGCGCTCGAGCGTCGAGCCGTCGAAGGGGATCCACGCGGTGATGGTGTCGGTCTCGACGATGGGCCAGTAGGGCTGGTCCTGGTGCGGGTCGGTCTCACGTCCACCCGCCTCCTTGTAGAGCGCCTGGTCGTGCCAGATGCGGACGGCGTCGACACCGAGCAGCCGCGCCGCCGCCTCGGTGATCGACGGGTGGAAGGTCAGCGGCCGGACGGCGGGGCAGTCTTCCCAGAGGTTCTGGCACTGGATGAAGCTCTGCTCATACCGCGACTTCTGGGCCAGCGTGCGGGTGTCGTGCCGGCTGCGCCGGGCGACGGCCTCGTCGACCGCCGCCCCGAAGCGCTCCAGCTCGTCGGCCCGCAGCACGTCCGGGATCACGACGAACCCGTCCCGCCGGAAGTCCTCGACGAGCTGTGGCGTGAGTGCCCTCACGGCGCCCGTTCCTCCCGCACCTCGCGGATGTAGCCCACCAGTTCGTGCACGCTCGGTGCGTCGAGCCACGGCGTGAGGTCGACGTCGTACGTCGTCGTCGGCTGGGGCCCCTCGTCCAAGAAGTGTGGCTCGGACGCCATGAACCGGCCGTCCAGGAGGCGCACCTCGGTCAGGACCTCCGCGTAGGGAAGGGTGCTGGCGGCCGGGGAGCCGAAGCCGAAGACGCGTTCGGAGCCGAGCACGGCGTTCGCGCTGGCCCGGCCCGTCAGGTAGGACCGGTAGTCGTTGCGAGCGAGCTCGCCGGCGTACGCGTCGAGGACGTGCAGGGCGCGCTCGAGGGTCGTCTGGTCGAACCCGTAGAAGACGTTGGGGGCCGGGAGGTCGCCCCACACGCCCCACATCCACCAGCGCAGGGTCGCAGGCAGCACCGCCAGGGCGCGCTGGACGCCACGGCCGACGGTCTCGTGGCCGTGGTGCACGTCGTGGGGCGAGGGGGACACCACGATGGCGGCGTCGTGCTCCCGCACGATGGCCGGGAGCTCGGTGGCGATGCGGCGGGTGGCCAGGGCCAGGTCCGCGTCGAGGTCGATGTCGAGCGGCGGGTCCACGAACACGGGGACGAAGCCGGCGCGGCGGGCGGCCTCCTCCGCCTCGGCGCGGCGGCGGTCCCGCTGCCCCGAGAACCCGAGGCTGGCGACGACGCTGACCACGGTCCAGCCCCGGTCCAGGAGATGAAGGAGGGCACCGGGGCAGCCCACCGCCTCGTCGTCGGGGTGTGGAGCGACGTGGACGACGGTGGGGGCCACGACGGCCCACGTTAGGCGCCCGGTGGCACTATTTCCCCATGCGGCGGTTGGTTCCCTGGGCCTTGCTGGGGCTGGTCGTCCTGGGGGCGGGACTGGGCGCCGCCCTGGGCGCGACCGCGCCCGGCCCGCCCGGTCCGCCGGGCCCGCCGGGCGTCTCGCCCTCGCAGTGGGTGACCGCCCTGCTGGCACGGACCGCCGCGTCCGGGTCGGCGCGCTTCAGCTACACGCATGTCTCGACGAGCGCGAGCGTGGCCTACGCCAGTCGGAGTGCGGGCGGGGGTGAGATCGACTTCCGGTCGGGGACGGTGCAGGCCACCGAGGTGGACCACCAGACCGAGTTCACGTCGAGCGCAGGCGGTCTCACGCATCCCGAGCTCACGGCGACCCGGCTCGAGTTCATCGGGATCGGCACGACCATGTACCAATCCTTCGAGCCGGCGGGGTTGACCGCGCTTCCCTGGACCAAGCTGTCGTGGCACCGCGATCCCGGCCAGGATCTCGGCCTCACGTTCGTGGGCAACGCCTCCATCGCGCTGGACGAGCTCGAGGGGTCGCGCCGTGTGGTCGGCGTGCGGGCGTTGGGCGCCGCGACCGTCGGCGGTGTGGCGACGACCCGCTACGAAGTGTCGACCGCTCCGGTCTGCAAGCCGGTGCACCCCTCCACTGTGGTGGAGACGCAGGGCCCGAGCTTCGTCTGGGTCGACGCCAAGGGGCGGCTGGTGCAGGTCACGGGGTCACTGCGCGTCGGTGGCCATCTGCCCGCGGCGGTCCGGGGCACGTTCCGCTCGCTCGGACTGACCCGTCCGGTGACCACCACGGACACGCTCCGCCTCTCGGGTTTCGGCGTGCCCGTGCACATCGAGGCCCCGACCGTCTTGCGGACTCCCGACGCCTCGGGTGGGTCGTTCGTCGTGAACGTCACCTGTAAGTCGTAGTCGCGCAGGGCCTGGAGACGGCGAGGCCAGTCGGCGGCGCCCGCCGGCGGATCGGGTGAACTCTCGGTCACCGTGCACCTCCCGACCGCCGTGCGGTCTCGCCGCGGTGCCGTCGGGACGATCAGTGGGAACCGACGGCGAGCACGGCGAGCGCCGGTCCGTGCCGTCCCTCGTGCTGCTCGACGTGCGCGTCGGTGAAGCCCGCTGCGCCGCAGAGGGCAGCGAACGTCGCGGCCCCCTCGTCGGTCCATCCGTGCCGGGTGTGGCCCTTGGCGCCGGGGGTCACCCGGTGCTCGAGGACGAGCAGGCGGCCGTCGGGACGCAGCACGCGCCGGATCTCGGCGAGACCCCGCTCGACGTCGTCCCAGTGGTGGGCGGTCGCCAGCGACCAGGCGACGGAGGCCGATCCGTCGGGGAGGGGCAGCGCCTCGGCCGTTCCCTCCAGGTAGGTGATGTCGCGCCTCGAGACCAGCCGACCGAGGCGGAGCATGGGCGGCGCCGGGTCCACGCCCGTGACGGTGGCGCCGCGGCGGCGTGCCTCGCGCAGCGCCACGCCGGGACCGCAGCCGATGTCGACGACGTCGTCGCCCGCACCGACTCCGGTGAGATCGGCGGCCAGCACAGCGTCCTTGTTGCGCCCGAACAGGAAGGTCAGGCCCAGCAGGAAGCCGCTGAACCCGTGAAAGGGCTGGTGACCGGCGTCGTGGCCGTGGTGGTGCTCGTCGGTGCGCTCCATGGTCCTCGGGGAGAGCCTGTCAGAAACGGGACCCGTGTCAGGCCCTGGTTGCGCCGGCGATCCCCGGAACATTCTTTACGGATTACTCTGAATCGAATACTATGAGTCGTATGCCGAGATGGTCCCGCACCAATCCGTTGGCCCTGGCGGTGCTCGTGTGCCTGTACGAGAAGCCGATGCACCCCTACGAGGTGGCCCAGACGCTGCGGCAGCGGGCCAAGCAGGAGAGCGTGCGCCTCAACTACGGCTCGCTCTACGCGGTGGTCGAGGTGCTGGAGAAGAAGGGTTTGATCAAGGCCACCGGCACCGTGCGGGAGGGAAAGCGCCCCGAGCGCACCGTGTACGAGATCACCGACGACGGCGCGCGAGAGATGGACGACTGGATGACCGAGCTCATCGGCGTGCCGGCCAAGGAGTACCCGGCCTTCATGGCCGGCCTCTCCTTCATCCCCTCCCTCGATCCCGACGACGCCCTGGCCGCCCTGCGGTCACGGGCCGACGCACTCAAGATGAAGCTGGTCGGCCTTCGTGGCGCCATGAAAGCGGCCCACGAGGCAGGGTTGCCGCGCCTGTTCGAGCTGGAGGCGGAGTACGAGGAGAGCCAGCTCGCCGCCGAGCTCACGTTCGTCAACGGGATCATCGAGGACATGATTTCGGGCACGCTCGAGGGCCTGGACATGTGGCGGATGTTCCACACCGAGGGATTCGACCCCGAGGAGGTGCACTTCGTCTTCGACACCAGCCCTGAATGACCCGGGGCCGCGTGTTGCACCACGCGGCCCCGGGCCCACACGACCACGAGCCCGACCCACGAGGGGGCTTCGCCCGAGGCAGCACTCCGCAGCGTAGGCGACCTCCTTCCGACGGGCTCGACACGACGAAAGGAGGCGCGCCAATGGACGCGCTCATCGAGGCCGACGGCCTCAGCAAGAGGTTCGGGAAGGTCCAGGCCCTCTCCGATCTGACCCTGACCCTGCCGGGCGGCCTGCCCGTCGCCATCCTCGGCCCCAACGGTGCCGGCAAGACCACCTTCATCCGCATGGTGGCGACGTTGCTCCAGCCCGACCGCGGCTCGCTGCGCGTCTGCGGTCACGACGTGGTCCGCGCACCCATGGCGGTGCGCCGCCTGATCGGCCTGGCTGGTCAGTCGGCCGCCGTCGAGGAGATGATGACCGGGCGCGAGAACCTGGTGATGGTGGCCCGCCTCTACGGGCAGTCGGGCCGTGCGGCCAAACAGAGCGCCGAGCGAATCCTCGAGCTGGTGGACCTGAGCGACGCGGCGGACCGGCTGGTGCGCACGTACTCGGGGGGCATGCGGCGGCGGCTCGACCTCGGGGCGAGCCTCGTCGGCTCGCCGAGGGTGCTGCTGCTCGACGAGCCGACCACCGGCCTCGACCCCGGGAGCCGCAACGAGGTATGGGACGCGATCCGTGAGATGAGTCGGTCCGGGACCGACATCGTGCTGACGACGCAGTACCTCGACGAGGCCGATCACCTGGCGGCCTCCATCGTCATCATCGACGGGGGCCGCGTCATCGCCCAAGGAGCTCCCGACGAGCTCAAGCGGCGGGTGGGTGCCGACATGATCGAGTTGCACGCGGTCGACGTGCCGACCATGCAGCGTGCCGCCGAGGTGCTCGGCTCGCTCGGTCTCGCCGAGCCCGCCACCGACCCCGCCACACGCCGGTGCTCCCTCGCCGCCCCGGACGGCCCGCGGCTCCTGCCCGTCGTCGTCCGTGCGCTGGACGACGCCGCCGTGCCGGTGGAGGACATCGCGCTCCGCCGGCCCACCCTCGACGAGGTGTTCCTCGCCCTGACCGGGCACACCACGGCCACACCGAAGGAGGACGCAGCATGACGATGGACCTCACACTCGACCCTCCTCGCCAGGCAGGGGGCCCGGTCGGGGCGGCGACGAACCAGGGGGCGTCGTATCTCGTCGCCTCGAGCCAGGTGGCCGCGCGGACACTCAAGAAGTTCGTCCGCTCCCCGGCCCTGATCGTCGCGGGCACCGCGCAAGGGGTGCTCTTCCTCCTGATCTTCCGCTACGTCTTCGGCGGGGCGATCGCCCACACCGGGGCCCTCAACTACGTGGACTTCCTGGTGCCGGGCTTCGTCGTCACCGGCGTGCTCTTCCAGGGCATGAGCGCGGCCAGCGGCGTGGCCGACGACCAGGCGGGCGGGCTCTTCGACCGGCTGCGCTCGCTGCCGATCCGGGTGCTGTCCATCATCACGGGCCGCGTGGGCGCCGACTCTGCGCTCGTCGCCTGGGGTGTGCTCGTCATGACCGCGGTGGGCTTCGTTGTCGGCTTCCGCATCGGCGGTTCGACGGCTGCCGCCCTCGCGGCCCTGGGGCTCACCATCCTCTTCGGCTTCGCGTTCGTCTGGATGTTCATCTTCATGGGGCTCGCGGCGGGCAGCCCGCAGGCGGCCCAGAGCCTCTCCTTCCTGGTCTTTCCGCTGAGCTTCGTGTCCTCGGCCTACGTGCCGATCGCCACCATGCCCGGCTGGATGCAGGCCTTTGCCGCCAACCAGCCCATGACGCAGATGGTCAACACCGTGCGGCTGCTGACGGGGGGCCCGGCGGCCCAGGAGCTGCTCGGGCACCCCCTTTCGTACTACCTGGTGCGCTCGCTCCTGTGGACGGCGGGGCTCGTCGTGGTGTTCGCGCCGCTGGCGGTCCGCAAGCTGCGGACGTCGTGAGCGCTAGCGGCGGTCGAAGGGCTCGTCGGGGGGCTCGTCGCTGCGCAGCACCGCGGTGACGGCCGCGCGGAGGCGCTCCTGGGCGTCGATCATCCAGTCGATGTAGAAGGCGTAGTCCTCGACCGTGGTGATGTCACCCTCGCTGTACTCGGCGAGACGGTACGCACCACGGTCGGGGAGGCGCTCCCACGACAGCGGGGCGCCGTAGATCGACTCGACGAACGCTTGCTGCGACTGGAGCACCTCGAACTGTGCCGCACTGGCCTCGGCGGACCCGAGGTCCACGTAGAAGTCCGAGCGCAGCCGGCCGCCGGCCGCGAAGGCGAGCCCGTAGTGGGTGCCCTTGATGGGGGAGGGCAGGGTGATGAAGTTCTGGGCGGGGAGGGTGGACATCTGGGTCCAGTCGCTGTGCCGCTGGCGCACCTTCTCCAACCAACGCGACCAGTACTCGCGGTAGAGCCCGCCCTTGCCGCCGTTGTGCGGGCCGGCGAGCTCGAGCAGGGTCCAGCCGGTACGGTCGCGCCACCACTGGGTACCGAACCAGTCGCGGCTGACGCCGGTGGCCTGTTCGACGATGTGACGCACCAGGGACGCCGGCGTGTAGGCCGCCTTGTCGACGTCCCACACCAGCGGGGCGTTGATGTTGTTCTGCCAGTACGCGGTGCGCCGGGCGGGGTCGTCGTGCAGCCACTCCTCGAGCTGGCTCCGCATGTCGAAGCTGAGGTCGCTGCGCGGCGTGAAGGTGAAGATGGTGCCGTCGGCCACGGTCTCGGCCGTGACGAGCCGGCGCACGTTGCTGGCGTCCTGGACGCGCCGGCGGGACTCCGCGATCTGCTTGGCCAGCTGCCGTTCTGGACTGATCGTGAACTCCTCGACCTCCCGCAGGGGATAGATCTGGCTGACGGAGATCATCGGGACGCTGCCACTGCCCAACTGTCCGTAGACGTAGGAGCGGAAGGCGCTGATCTGGACGAGCGAGATGTCGAGGCCCATCTCGTTGAGCCAGACGACGCTGGCGGTGACGACCGGTGAGAAGTCCCGCGCGAGCAGGACGATGCGGGGACGCCGGAGCGATTCTTGGGACAAGTCGGGGGCGTGCGCTTGCAGGTCGGCCAGCGCCTCGTCCGCCGTCATGGGGACCTGGCGCCGGGACTGGAAGCGGGCGTACTGGTCGGCCAGGGTCTCGGGCAGGATCCGGCTGGCCATGGCCGCGTACTTGATGGCGGAGACCTCGGTGTCGGGCGTGCGGGCGGCCTTCAGCTCGGCGATGACCAAGCGAGCGTCGGCGCCGAGACCGAGCACCGTGAGCCGGTCACGGTTCGCGCCGGCCGACGTCGGGATGCCGTCGAACTCGAAGGTGATCACCTTGACGGCCGGTCCCAGGACGGCGGGGTTCGCGAGCACCCACTCCTGGAAGTCCGCGCGCTCCTCGAGACCCGCCTCTTGCAGCGAGATCATCTGGGCCGGCATCGCAACGGATCCGGCAACTGTGAAGAGCATCTCTTCCGCCATCAGCCTTGGACAGGGTAGGACAAACCGTCATTGATACGCTTGAACCAAAAGTCACAGAAACGCACAACGGGACCCCAAAACTGCTGACAGACGAAGGTTCATTGCGGATGCGTTGACACTGCACCCTCATTTCGTTGCGCCAATGGTTGCAGTCGAATTGCGACCCGGTTGCTGGCGACGCGTGACGGCGATCGCGTCGGCAGGACGGCCTCGAAGCCCGGCCGAAAAGCCACGGAGAATTGGGCTCGAAATTCGGCGTGCCGGGCGCCACGAGGGGCCACGGTCGTTCGACTTCGACGATGCGCGCCAGGTCGAGCAGCAGCGGTTCGGTGTGCCTGCGCCCGATGATCTGCATGGAGACCGGGAGCCCGTCGACGACACCGACGGGGATGGCGACGGCCGGATGGCCGGTCGTGTTGGCGGGGATGGTCAACGCGCCGTTGTTGCCCACTGCCGCCTCGAATCCGAGCTGCGCGACGAGGTCCACCCCGTCGACCGTCGTCGGCATCGGCCCCCGCGCGCCGAAGGCGACGTCGGGGTTCGTTGCGCAGACGATGAAATCGACCTGCTCGAAGATCTGGGCCATGTGCACGATGACGGCGCGGCGGAACGCCTCGATGTTCTTGGCCGTCTCGACGTTGGAGTGATGGGTCGCGATGTTGGTGGCCAACATGATCTCGGGCGTGAGCTCCGACTCGCAGGCGGGATAGAGGTCGCCGAGACCGACCAGCAGGCTGGCCGTGCCGGCGAGCGCCCACTCCAGTCCGCCCCGCGGGAGGGCGACGGGCACGTCGACCCGTTCCAAGCCGGCGTCCTTGATCAACAGGTCCGCTGCCTCCTCGACCCTCTCCCGCACGGCTGACGCGACAACCGCCGCGCCCAGATCGACCGACACCGCGACGCGCCGACCTCGCACCTCCTGCTGGCCGAGGCCGGCCTCCCAGCCTTCGACCCTGGGCAGCGAGAACGGATCGAACTCGTCGTGGCCGTTGCAGGCGTCGAACCACCGGGCCGTGTCGCGCACCGAGCGCGAGATGCACCCGAGGACCGTGGTGAGCGGCTCGATCTCGGTCTTCGGTCCCTTCGGGATGCGTCCGAAGGTCGCCTTGAGGCCGAACAGGCCGGTGAAGCCGGCCGGGATCCGGATGGAACCGCCACCGTCGCCGCCCGTGCAGATGGGGAGGAGCCCGCCGGCCACCGACGCCGCGGAGCCTCCGGACGAGCCGCCCGGAGTCCGCTCGACGTCGTAGGGGTTCGAGGTCGCCCCGTGCAGGCGGGTGTAGGTGCAGTTGATGCCGCCGAACTCCGACGCCGTGGTCTGGCCCACCAGCACCGCGCCGGCTGCCCGGAGTCGGGCCGTCATCGTGGCGTCGTGGTCCGAGATCCGGTCCTTGAAGACCAGCGACGCCTCCGTCTGGGGCCAACCTTCGACCGGGTCGAGCTCCTTCATTCCGATGGGCACGCCCCCGAAGGGGAGGTCGACGTCGGCGCTCGCCGCCGCCGCCCGCGCCCGCTCCTCGTCGACGAAGCACACGGCGTTGAGCCGGGAGTCCGTCAGCGCCGCCAGCGACCCCTCGAGCGCCTCCGTGGGCGAGGTGGTGCCCGCACGGAAGGCGTCCACCAGGGAGCAGGCGTCTCCCATCCATGGTTCTCCCGGCACGCTGCGCAGGCTACCGGGCCCTATGCCGGTCTCACTCCGTGGTCCGCTTCTTGAAGAAGTGCGCCGCCAACGGCGCGGCCAGCCCGATGATCACCACCGACCAGATCAGCGACGCCTCGATCGGATGCTGCATGGGCCAGGCATGGATCGCCCCGGCGGGGTTCGGGTTGCCCCACAGCACGCGCGTCCCGGCGCACACGGCACTCACCGGGTTCCACTGCGCGATCGCCTGCAGCCACCCGGGCATGTGCTGAGTGGGCACCATGGCGTTGGAGACGAAGGCCAAGGGGAAGAGGACGATGAAGCCGAAGGAGGCGGCGGACTCCGGGCTCTTGGCGTTGAGCCCGACGCAGGCGGCGACCCACGTCAGCGCGTAGGCGAAGAAGATCACCAGGGCGAAGCCGCCCAGCACCGAGATGTCGTTGGCCCCCGGCCGCCAACCGACGGCGAGCCCGGTCAGCCCCACGATGAGCGCGCACAGGAGTGAGGTCAGCAGATCAGCCATGGAACGCCCGACCAGGACGGCCGAGCGCCACATGGGCAGGGCGCGGAAGCGGTCGATCATTCCTTCGTGCAGGTCCGTGCTCAGCCCGACGGCGGTGCCCATGACCGAGGTGACCAGGTTCAGGGCCAGGATCCCCGCCAGCAGGTAGTCCACGTAGCTCCCGCCCCCGGGGAGGGCGATGGCGCCGCCGAAGATGTAGACGAACAGCACCGTGAAGAGCACGGGCTGGATCGTCACGTCCGACAGCTGCATCGGCTCGCGGGCGATGTGCACGAGGTTGCGCCGGGTCATCGCCCAGATGTCCGAGAGCGAGCCGAACACGGCCCCCGACGAGCGGGGGCGATCGATCCCGAGGGGCCTCGGCGTCAACGTGGTCGTCGTCATGCGCGCGCTCCTTCCAGCTCGTGACGGCCGCCGGCGTCACCGCCGGGATCCGCCGCCGCCATCGCGCGGTCCCCGACAGCGTCGTCGCCATCCTCGCCGTCCCCTTCGATGTGCCCGCCGGTGAGCGAGAAGAACACGTCGTCGAGCGACGGCTGGCGCACCTCGATGTTGTCGACCAGCACTCCCGCCTGGTCGAGCGCCCGTACGACCGAGGTGGCCAGGCCCGGTGCGGCGTCCACGCCGGCACTCAGGCGCCGGCCGTCGTCACTCACGTGGACCGGACCGGCGACCAGCGGTGCCATCGCGCCAACCGCCTCGGGGTGCGGCGCCGGGAGCGTGACCTCGAGGCGGGCGCTCCGGCTCGCCTCCTTGAGCTCCTGGGGGGTGCCGTTGGCGATGACGAGCCCGTGGTCCACGACGACGATGCGGTGGGCCAGTGCGTCGGCCTCCTCCAGGTACTGCGTCGTCAGCAGCACGGTGACGCCTTCGCCGAGCAGCTCGCGGATGGCGTCCCACACGCGCTGTCGGCTCGTGGGGTCCAATCCCGTCGTCGGCTCGTCCAGAAAGAGGACGGGGGGTCGCGTCATCAGCGATGCGGCCAGGTCCAGCCGCCGGCGCATGCCGCCCGAGTAGCCCTTGAGCACCCGGTCGGCGGCGTCGGTCAGTTCGAACTGCGCCAGCAGCTCGGTGGCCCGGGACCTCGACGCGGCTCGGCCCATGTCGGAGAGCTCGCCCACCAGCACCAGGTTCTGGCGCCCGGTCAAGAGCGGGTCCAGCGTCGCGTCCTGGGCCGCCACGCCGATGTGACGCCGCACCTCGCCCGGCTGCTTCACCACGTCGATGCCGGCCACCGCGGCCCGTCCCGCATCGGGCAGCGCCAGCGTGGTCAGGATCCGCACGGCGGTCGTCTTGCCGGCGCCGTTGGGACCCAGCAGGCCCAGGATGGTCCCGGCGGGGACCGAGAAGTCGACGCCGGCCAGGGCCTGGGTCTCGCCGTAGCGCTTTGTCAGGCCCTCGGCCTCGATCATCAGCTCAGACACCCATGGCTTCCTTACCTGTCGTTTAGTAGACTTGCCCGCACAGGGCATGGTAAGACTCTACTTACCTGCCGTCAAGTAGAGTAGAGGCGAATGTCCCAGACATCTGCGACCCGACGCAGAGACAGACGAAGCGGCCCTGGCTGGCAGCGTGGCGGAGCCCGGCAGCGAGCGTCCGCGCCCCTCACCGACGCCGCCGATCCGACCGCCGTCGCCGCCGGCCCGACGCTCGACACCCGCCAGCGCATCCTCGATGTGGCCCTCGACCTCTTCACCGAGCAGGGCTTCGACGGCACCAGCCTGCGGCAGATCGCCGAGCAGCTGGGCGTCACCAAGGCGGCCCTCTACTACCACTTCGAGTCGAAGGACGACATCCTCATGGCGCTGCACCTGCGCCTGCACGAGTTCGGCAAGGACGCCTTGCAGAGGATGGCAGAGGGCCCGGTGACCCTCGAGCTGTGGGGCGAGCTGCTCGACCAGATCGTCGACCAGATGCTGGGCCAGCGCAAGATCTTCCTCATGCACGAGCGGAACCAGGCCGCCCTCGAGAAGCTGCACCGCAAGGACCACGACGCCGAGCACGAGGATCTCCAGAACCAGTTCCGCACGGTGCTGGCCGACACCCGGGTGCCACTGGAGGACCGGGTGCGCATGGCCGCCTCCTTCGGCGTCGTGTTCTCGAGCCTCTTCCTCTCCGGCGACGCCTTCTCCTCGACGACCAACGAGGAATTGGCGGGCATGCTCCGCGGCGTCATCCGCAGCGTCCTCCAAGGATGACGGGGCGGGTTCCGCCGGAACAGAATCAGCCACCTGGCTAGTGTGCTCGGGGTGACCGAGACCTCGACGCCGCAAGCGCAGCATCGGCGCCCGTTCACGTTGTGCATCGACATCGGCGGCACCGGCCTGAAGGCCGACGTGCTCGATGCCAAGGGCACGATGATGGCCGACAGGCAGAGGATCTCGACCACGTACCCCATGCCACCCGAGCGCCTCGTCGACCAGCTCACCGGACTGGCAGCCAGGCTTCCGAAGGCGGATCGCACCTCCGCCGGCTTCCCGGGCATGGTGCGCAACGGCCGTATCCTCAGCGCCCCGCACTTCGTGACCGAGAAGGGTCCCGGCACCAAAGCCGTCCCCGAGCTCGAGAAGGCCTGGTCCGAATTCGATCTGGCGCACGCCCTGGCACAGTCCATCGGGAAGCGCTGCCGGATCGCCAACGATGCCGACATGCAAGGCCTGGCCGTCGTGCAGGGCAACGGCTTCGAGACGGTGATCACCCTCGGCACCGGGGTCGGCACGTCTTTCTTCATGGACGGCCGGCTCCTGCCGCATCTGGAGTTCTCGCACCTCGAGTTTCGCAAGGGGGAAACGTTCAACGAGCACCTCGGCGAGCCGGTCCGCAAGAAGATCGGCGACGAGAAGTGGAACGGCCGGGTGCGCAAGATGATCGCCTACTTCGATGCGCTGACCTTCTTCGACCACTTGTACATCGGCGGCGGCAATGCGCCGCGCATCAACCGGCGCGACCTGGGCGATGTGCTCGAGCGGATCACCGTCGTGGACAACTCGGCGGGCATCTTGGGCGGGCTCAAGCTCTGGGACGAGTCGCACGTCGGCGTCTGAGAGGGGATCACCATGACTGCGCTCGACATGCAACCGCTTGCGTGGGATCCCCTCGATGAGAAGTACAAGGTCGACCCACACCCGATCTGGAAGCGCCTTCGTGACGAGGCGCCGCTCTACTACAACGAGCGGCACGACTTCTATGCCGTGAGCCGGTTCGCCGACGTGGACGCGTTCAGCCGCGATCCCCAGACCTTCTGCTCCTCGCACGGCACGGTCATGGAGATGATCACTGCCGAGCCGACCGAGATGGAGATCATGATCTTCATGGACCCGCCGGAGCACACGCGCTACCGCCGGCTGGTGTCGAAGGCGTTCACGCCGCGGCGGATGATGGTGCTCGAGGATGACATCCGCCGGCTCTGCGCGCGCCTGCTCGACGCACAAATGGGGAAGAGCTCGTTCGACTACGTGCAGGACTTCGGGGCCCGGGTCCCTGCCTACGTGATCGCCGCCCTCCTCGGCGTGCCCGAGGAGGACCGGGACATGGTGCGGGGCTGGATCGACGAGAGCTTCCACCTCGACCCCGAGCTGGGCATGTACAACGACGTGTCGGCCGAGGCCATGGGCAAGATGTTGGAGTACGTGACGGCCCAGCTGGTCGACCGGCAGACGTCGCCGCGCGACGACATGTTCACCGACCTGGTCAACGGCGAGATCGTCGACGAGGACGGCGAGCTGCGCCGGCTCACGCTGCCGCAGGCCTCGAGTTTCGCCCTCCTGATCGGCAGCGCCGGGACCGAGACGGTGGCCCGGCTCTTGGGCTGGGCGGCGCTGACGCTGGACGACAACCCGGACCAGCGGGTCGAGCTGGCGGCCGACGCCAGCCTGATTCCGAACGCCGTCGAGGAGCTCCTCCGCTACGAGGCCCCGTCACCGGTGCAGAGCCGCTGGTGCACTGCGGAGGTCGAGATCCACGGGCAGACCATCCCGGCCAACTCGAAGGTGGTGATGATCACCGGATCCGCTGGCCGGGACGAGCGGGCCTTCCCCGACGCCGACCGCTTCGACATCCACCGCACCATCGACCACCACCTGTCCTTCGGCTACGGCATCCACTTCTGCCTGGGGGCGGCGCTGGCCCGGATGGAGGGGCGGGTGGCCCTCGAGGAGACGTTCAAGCGCTTCACGGAGTGGTCGGTCGACCGCGACGAAGCGGTCCCCCTCTACACGAGCACCGTCCGGGGATATTCGAAGCTGCCGATCTCCGTCTGACCAGGTAGCGGGCGCCCTCGAGGCCTGGCCAAGCCTCCGGTACACTGTCCCTTCTCACCCAGCGCTCGTAGCTCAACGGACTAGAGCATCTGACTACGGATCAGAAGGTTGGGGGTTCGAATCCCTCCGAGCGCGCATAGAAAGCCCAGTTCAAAGGCTATAATCGGGTCTATGATCAGACCTGGGGATGCCGAAATGAGAACCCGGTGAGAACCAAACTGCTGCAACGAGGTGGTTCTCATGCCTAAGAAGGAGCCCGGGGTCTATTCAGACGGACACGGCGGCTGGTACATCAAGGTGTCCCTGGGTCGTGATCCCGTTACTGGCAAACGTGATCAGGTCACCAAACGGGGATTCTCATCTGCTTCCGAAGCGGGCCAGGCACGTCGGGACCTCATGTCAAAGCTTGACAAGGGTGAGCTTCGGCCTGGGGGCGGCGGCAGGACTGTAAACGAGCTCTTGAGCGTCTATTTAGATGGGATCGACGCTGATGGGCGACTTTCAAGGAAGACCCGGTTCGACTACCGGCACTACGCCGACCATTACGTTCGGCCCACTTCGGGGGGCATCAAGGTCCGTGAGCTAACGCCGGAAACTCCTGCAGGCCTGGCAACGAACCCTGACCCAAGGCGGTGCCACCAAACGACTGAGGGACAAGGACGGAAACGCTCACTGCCCCCGAAGGGGCTCTCATCCAACTCAATCAGGTTGGCAAGGTCACCCTTGTCTGGTGCACTCAAGCTGGCTGTTCAGCTCGGCATGATCGCGAACAATCCCCTTCCCAGGTTCCGAGCCCCGGCCCCGTCGATCGATCCCGAAGCATTGGTCTCCAGAGCAGGCCCGAAAGCCTTCCTGGACCTGATGGAGGGTGATCGCACATGGCCGATTTGGGCATTCCTACTGGGCTCGGGTCTGCGCATCGGTGAACTTGTTTGGCTGCGTGGTCCAACGTGGACCTGGACGGCCGCTTCGTGCGGGTAGTCGAGTTCGCATCGACCCTAGGTCACGACTGGTCCCATCGCCTGGTAAGAGCCGTGATGCCGTCCGTACGATGGAACTCGATGACGGGCCTGGTCGGCGTCTTGCGCCGTCAACGGAAACTTCAGATGGAGGAAGAACTAGGCAGCGAAAGACTACGAGTCCACCGACTACGTCTTCACCAAGGAGCAAGGCGGTGCCCTATCACCCACAGCGCCTGTCTCGACTGCTCGGCAACTACACGCAGGAGCTCGGCTTGCCCCGACTGACCGCCCATGGACTCCGGCACACGAGCGCCACGCTGATGCTGGCCAGTGGGGTGCCACCGAAGGTCGCTGCAGAGCGGCTGGGCCACGCAGATCCGACCCTCTTCACAAATCTGTACAGCCACGTGACGCCGACGATGCAGCGTGAAGCGGCGGACAAGATCGGGCAGCTGCTGTTTGGAAGCTCTGATGTATGAGCATCTCATCGTTAGCGCATCTTGGTAGCACCACTCGGCACAATGCGTGCACCCCTGAGTATTACTAAAGGAACCCTTTCTTCGTAGGGCCTCTCACGAGTGACCCTCGGTTATCTAATCTGTTTCCTTCTCGACTGCCAGGATTACAAAATCAGATTAGAAACTCCTAATCCAAGCTGGTCTATTTGAGTAATCGCTCCCTTCTAATCGAAGACGCTATTCAGAACCCGCCGATCTCCGCCAATGGGATCTGTGGGAGCAATCGAGTCCAAAGTTCCTAGTAGACGTAAAGTTTCTTGGCCGCCTTGCTTTGCCGAGACCGCCCGTGCCAGCCTCTCATTGTCCCATGTGGCGACTGTATTAGCGGAATAGAGGTGGTCACGATTACGAAAAAGAAATCCTCGATTACCTCGATTACTCGGAAGAGTAATCAACGAGAGAACAGTCAAGCTGAGTGGTTAGACCTAATCAGTGCGGCGGCATATTTGGGCAAGAATCCTCGATTCGTGAGACGTCTAGTGAGCGAACGCCGGATCCGCTACTTCAAGCACGGTCGCTGGCTTGCCTTTCGTAGATGTGATTTGGACGAGTGGGCAACATCGGAATGCATCGAGCCTCTGCGATGAACACGTTCTTGCAGACTCATCGATTACACGACGCCGACCAGCAACACTCGCAAGATAGACCGATGCCCCGCCGTACGAGGGCGAGGCATCGGGAACACCCTCAGTTTGTCCAACCAAAGGAGTTACTTCGAATGCCATCCTCTCGCAGGACGTCACGACAGTCAAGAAGTCAACAAGAAGGTCCTTTCGTCTCTGATCTTGCTCTATACCAATCTTCTGGACACAAGACAGAGGAGGGACGTGATACAGACCAAGCATTACCTCCATACCTGCATCTTGTTACTGATGAACCACCATCAATCTTTGACGATGTTCCCGACTGTCCCCACCCCAAGGGCAAGTACGTAATCAATCCCATTACAGAAGAAGATGACTCGACGGACCTAATGGGCCAATGACGAACAACACGTCATCTCCGCTTGCCTACCTGCGACCACGCCTGTCGGCGGACGCCTTCCATGGCTTGGCCGGTGATGTCGCCCGGTGTGTCAGCGAAAGAACGGGAGGAGATCCCGCGGCGGCCCTCATCTCCTTCCTCACCATGATAGGGAACGCAGTTGGTCCCCAGCCGCATGTCTGGTTTGGTGGTGCCGAGCATGCGGCCCGCATATTTGCCGTAATCGTTGGAGACTCCGCCTCTCGCAAGGACACCATCCTTGCAGCCGTCGAAGATCTCTTCGCTCGGGCTGATCCTGAATGGTTCTCTAGTCGAATCGAATATGGCCTGCAGAGCCCTGAGGCCATGATCGAACGAGTCGCAGACGGCAGCGACGACTGCCGCTTGCTCATCGTCGAGTCCGAATATCACAGGTTGGTCTCACGCATGAGTCGATCCGGCAACTTTGGGCCGATTATGCGCAATGCGTACGACGGCCGGACTCTTCAGATCAGTCGAAGCAGGGGTGGACGAAGCAACAACAACCGATCCGTGCGATCCTCGACCCCGCACATTTCGATGTGCGCCCTGATCACGCCCGAAGAGCTGATCCGCATCTATCCGACGCTTAAGGCGGCAGGAGGCTTGGAGACGAGGGTTCTCTACGTCATAAGTGCCCAACAGGCTGACACCGATCCTTTCGCCAGGGTGAGGGGCGAGGACCCCAAACTCGTCGAGCGGCTGCGTCTTGCGATCGAATCTTCCCGAGAAAGAGTGTTGGAACGGACTGATCCGATCTCACAGGAACTATGCCTCTTGCGTGGTGTCCAGCCGTCCTTCGCCATACCAGCCCCGACCCTTCGTTACCGGTGGCAGGACATTCTCGACCGTCTCCCGCAGGTCAAGCCCGACTTTCGCCATTTGGCCAGTCGGGCATCCACGCATGTGATTCGGCTAGCTCATGCCTATGGGATCGCCGACGTGTCCCCAACACTCAACGTTGAGCACATTGATGCTGCCCTGGCTCTGTGGACCTTTTGTGCCGAGTCCATGGAGGGGATTTTTGGGGTGCCCACGGGATGGCTTGAGCCACAGGTCGACCCCAAACGAGTGGGCCGAGCGTTCGAGTTTGTTGTCCGCCAAGGCGACTGGGTTAATCGGAAGCAGCTCATAAACCTATTCAGCCGCAATATCTCAAAATCAACCCTCGACGCCATCGTCGATTCGCTGCTCAACGACGGCGACATCGAGCGGCGAGTGATGCCGACGAACGGTCGCCCACGGACCGAGTACAAAGCCTGTGCATCTGACTCTGGCCCTTTCTTCGTAACTTCGTACCCCGACCGATCAGAGGATCAAGGAGGCGATTGAGATGGACATCGGCGAGGAGGAGGCACCCATTGAGCTTCCTCTACCCACAGTGCCTGAGTGGGTGCCAGATTCGGATCCCTCAGTGATCGAACCAGCAGAGGTGCCAGTCAGCGGCGAGGTCGTGCAATGACCCAGGGTGACGAAGTAACGAGGAAAGTCCCCGACTATGCCGAGACTCGGCTCGGATTTCGGCTGTGGCGATTCGACCGTGCCCGTACCGTTCTCCTATCAGTCAATGCAGGTCAGAGGGTCAAGAACCCACATGGATGGCCAACGCCATCCCCTTCCCCAAGGCGAGTGGCGCCCAGGTCAACTGATGGTTGCTCAATGCCTCCGGGACAAGAAGCACGAAAGCGGTGTCCCTGATCCAGACTGCACGTGCGGCATCTACGCCACGACCGACCTTGAGGTGGTCAACGACTACCTGTGTAACGAGGCGCCGGTTCTCGGGATCGTGGAACTGGGCGGGCGAACCATTCCAGCGACCCAGGGCTACCGGGCCGAGGCCGGTCGGGTGGCGGCGCTCTTACTCATCGAAAGGATCTTCACTGAGGATCACGCCGTCTTAGCCAGGATCGCTGATCGGTACAACGTGCCCGCTCTGGTGCCGCACTCGGCTCAACCTGAGGACTACCGCTCCGAGATCCACCAGCCTGGGTTCGGAGCTTCCGACTGGGAGCAGCTCAAAAGACTTCTCGATGACAGCTGACCGAGCGGCCCCATGGCGTTCGTTCCGGCCGCAGACTCCCCCGTGGAGGATGCAATCCGATAGTGACTATGTGGCACTGACCACTGCGATGGATGCTAGCGGACGTGGATGAAGACCAGCGTACTGAGCCGAATCGACCCGAATGAAGGTCCTTAGCGTGAAGCAGACGGCCGAGGAGTTGGGCGTCGGCCGCACCCTCATTTTCGACCTAATCAAGAGCGGAGAGCTGCGCTCGCTGAAGATCGGTCGTCGCCGTGTCGTACCTATGAGCGCCATCGATGAGTTCCTTGCGCACGGATCTCGTGACCAGCTGCGAGTGCAGTTCCCAAATGGGATTAGAGACGCCAGCGCCTCAGTGTTTTCAAAGGATCAATGAGAGAAAGGAGTCCAGTTCAGAGATGCGAAGACAGCCTGAAACAAACCGAGCCGCCGGGCAAGGGCGACTCGGGTCCAGCAATGAGCTTGGTAGCTGCTCACACAAAGCGTATCCGCAATCAGCCCAACGGGGCAACGCTCAGCCGATGTGTCACTGGGGCCGCAAGGGGAATCCAACGATTCTGATTCTTGCGGACGGCACCCATCGAATACTCACAGTCCTCCAAAAATCCGGTCGCTTCACGGCCTATCTGATCGACACCGCACACGGTGCTCCTCTTCCGGTCCGACATATTCCGTGGTTCGGGTCATTAGACGAGGTGCAAGGCAAATGCGAAGTGCTCGCCGACATGGGATTCGGCATCAATCGTCTGGGTCAATCCGATCAATCGTGGCGATCACTCCCGCCGACGGATAGGCAGCTGCACCAAATGCGGAAGTTCGGTCTTATGCCCTGGCGTGAAAAGACGAGGGGAACCGTCGCAGATGAGTTGGCTTTCGCTGGAGTCGACGGCCTCATGAGGGACTACTTCGCAAAGAGGACGAGATGAGCGCCACTGCACTTGTTTCCTATCCCCTTTCTATTCACCAAGAACGTGAGAGTCATGAAGGGATCACAGGTGCATTCCCTCTACTTCCTAATCATGAAGATGAACCACCAAACCTTTTCAACGTGCATTTGCCCCTGTGTCCTGATCCCAAGAGGAGGCGGGTAATCGACGACGTGACTGGTGAAATCGATTACGTGCCCCAGCCATGGCGAGATGAGGACGGTAAAGATCGGATCAATCGATGCTGTAAGAACTCGTGCCCAGTGTGCGTGGTAATCAACGCCCAAAGGATCGCTGGGGCCATCATGCTTGCTGAGCCCTCCTGGTGGTTCTGTCTGACCCTTGTTGGCGACTCTTCATCTGAGATCCACAAGAGAGTCGGCCTGTTCATTCATTACGCAAGAAAGGAGATCCCCTCGCTACAAGCTTGTTGGGCTGCCGAGGAGAATCCTGATCATACGGGATGCCACGTACATGGTTACTTTCATGCTGCCGTTGACGAGCGAAGGATCAGGCATGAAACCTTCGACAACGCAGTAGGGCGAGCTGTGTGTAGGCCGTCACTGGGAGATCGATCCAGTCCACAATCCATCTGGGGTCGATTACTTCGGCTACCCGATGAAGTCTTTGGTTCGTGGGTATTACATGGCTCAGCGATTTCTCGACCTCAATGGATCGGTCAAACGACGTCGATTGATTCACGCCTCCCATGGCTTTTGGCGGGACGGAGCGGGGGGTCCGACTCTGGCCAATCGAGATGAGGCTGAGGTGATCGCCTTCCAACGACACAAGTGGAGCGATCACCAGAGACGAAACGATTTGTGAGAGGCCTCCTGGATTTGTTCCGAGGCGCTGTAGCAAGGAGGAGGTCCCCAGGTAGCCGGAGATAGCTTCAAGGGCTCAGGACAAATCCCAGGGGATGATCGGTGCTCTGAACCTGTGATCTTGTTGCCCTCCAGGGTGCCGTGATGAAGCGAGTTGCTGAGGATAGGGCAGTGATGGCAGTTCCCTTGGGGGGCACATCGGGTGAAACCCTGCCGTCCCTCTGAGCGGAGGCGATCGTGGCCAGGTCTGAAACACACGATGAGCGAGCAGTGCCCCATCCATCGAGCAGAATGCAGACATGAGCACTGACGAGGCGGACGAGAAAATACAGGAGTGGAAAGACCTATCCACGAACAGAGCCGGGCAATCGGCCCGTGAGAAGGCGACAGAGCTATGGAAGGAAGCGCCCATCAAATCGGTCCTTGCCAGGCTCCTCGGAAGCCCTCGTGAAGAGAAACATTGGGCTGTCGGAGCCGATGGGGAAGAGGAGGTCGCTTGGCGATTACGCAAGCTCGGCGAAGGATGGCACGTAATCCACTCCGTTCCTGTCGGTGAGAAAGGATCCGACATCGATCACGTCGTAATCGGGCCTGCTGGCGTGTTCACGTTGAACACCAAGAACCATTCACGTAATCGAGTGACGGTGACGGAGCGGGGCGTGTACGTAAACGGTAAGCCAACGGACTACCTCAGGAACTCTCGGTTTCGTAGGGGAAGCGTGCGAGCAGCCTCCTTTCGGTGGCATGTGGCGTTGATGTCGTCGTCCAACCAATGATCGTGATCATGGCTGCGGATTTGAAGGTCAAGTCCGAGCCAGCGGACGTGGCGGTCGTTGGTCGCAAATCGATCGCCCGGTGGTTGAAGGCACGCACAGTGCTGCTGACGCCCGAGCGGGTTAAGGAAATCTTTGAGCAAGCCCGCCGTGACACAACGTGGAGACCGGAACCAAATCCTGCGGGTTGAGGCTTCTCGATCCGATTCTTCCGGCTCCTCGGATGCTTCGGAGCTGGGACGACCGAGCTATTGGCGACGGTACGCTCACCAACCATGAGCGACGACACTACCGAGGCCCGATCAGCCTCTCTCGACCGCATTGATGTTGCGCATGATGCCGCCCGAACTCTTCCCTCCGATGGCCCTATTGGGGTTGTGCTGACGGACGAGTACTTCGACCAGTGTGACGCATGGGTGCGCAACGAACCCGACCTGCTCAATGCGCTCTGGCCACCTCTGATCCTGTACGCCATGACCCCTGGCACACGCCTGAACAACTGCGTCTCCTCGACACGGACGTGCGAATGATCCGTGACGATCCGACGTCGGACAAAGCAGCGGCAGTTCGATGGCTGAATGCGAAGTCCACCGAGGGAAGATTGTGGAGGGGTGGTTTCTTTGAGACATGCGTCAGGGCAAAGGCTCTCGCTGCGGCGAGAGACAACAACGGATGGTCGGTGGCGTTTGATGTGCCGCTACAGAACGGACGTAACGTCGACGTCGTCCTCACAACAGACGATCGCACGTATTACCTGGAGTGCACAGTGATTACCGAGTCGGATGAGGATGAGGCCGTCCATGCTGCGTGGATGGAGGCCCGTAAGACCGAACCGATTGCCGCTCACGGCCCGGTCATTTTGATGCGCCAGGGTCCAAGGGTCCAAGTCCGTACTACGACACCAACCGCTTTTACATAAAGGTCTTCCACAAGTTGCAGAAGGAGGGAGACCCCGGTCGATCGCAGACGTCCGATGACAACCCTAATGTGCTGCTGTTGTCGTGCTTTCCTGTCTTCGGTTCGCCGCTTCCGTTCTCCCCCGCAATCCGATGGGCTTTTGATGAACTTTTCAGTGGGCAGCCCAACATGGGTTCGATTAAGCAGATGCCGACTGGATCGCCGGTGACAGACATTTCGCTCAGCACGTTCCTCAAACGGACATGGCCGGAGACAGCGAACGAGCTGATTCAGAGCGCCTCCCGGCTCAGCGGCGTACTGATCTTCAACTGTGTCGGTCTCCAAGGAGGTCGGATCAACTACAACGCAAACGGTCCACAGCAGTTGAGCCACATCGAGATAGCGGGGCTGGAGAAGGTATTTGCTCCCGTGAGGGGTTGGGAAAATCTGAATCCTTGGCCCGCCTCGACGTCATGGCGACGCAGTCCCGCCCCAGCGTTCAAGGCCATCGGAGAACTGCCCGCTCTCGTCGAAGCCACCCCTATTCTGATTACGTGCCTTCGGATCAAGGCGACGAGTATGCCCGTCGGGCTGCAGCAGCTCCGAGGATGACTGATGAGGAGGCGGCAGAGCTAGTGGCCCTGGCGCAGAGCGGTCAACCTCTGGCCCGTTCAAATGTGATCGAGTCACACCGTCGGATAGTGGCCAGGCTTGTCAAGCGGTATGAACGAACCGATCTCTCCTCCGACGAGCGGATACGACTCGGCGAGCAAGGCCTTGTAATCGCCATCGAGAAGTTCGACGACACCAAAGGCTTTACCTTTTCAGCGTACGCAACCTGGCATATTAGACAGGCGATCACGATAGGCCCGGGCGGTGTAAGCGGCGGCGCAGGAGTACGTGAACCGAGATCGCCTCTTCCGCCCTCTGGCTCTGAGGCAGCCGCTCTCTCTAGTCGTCGCCAGGCGTGCTGGGGTAGCTCCGACAAAGCGTCGCCGACGATTACTCACTCCAGCGCTCCATCGCATGAAGTCGTCGCTCCCACTGCGCAGCGGCGGCCTTCACCTCGGATGCCGATGAGGTGTAAAACCGTAGCGGTCCGGCCTTCGTCGATGAGTTCTTGGCCGTGGCGACCGATGATCTCGGTCATGATCAGCATCGGGACTGAAACATCGAACTGCACGACTTCGGGCACTGGGTAGTGCCCGAGAAGCCGGGTCAGAGTAGTGAACTCTCGTTCCGCCCGGGCTATTCGATCCGCTCCCTCATCCGCTTCTATGCGGTCTCCAACACGGCATGTCTGATTCGTGTATCCGTGAGGGAGGCGTCTCACGGCGGAGATTGTCGCTGGAAGGCGTTCGCCTCGCAACCGGCGGTAAAGGAAATCTCAAGACGGTGATGGACCTCAGTAATCGATACGTCTGGCTCTTGTAAGAATGGAAGGATGACACGCTCGGTAGAGGCATGCACGCAGTGCCAGGTCCATTGGTACATGGACGATGAACTAGCCAAGTGCACTGATCCCGACCACGATCATCGGCAGTTCGTCTGGCACCTACACCGATCCGTCGTCGCATTGCCGGATGGGACCGAGGTGACCGCCGTTTCGTTTGACGCCAGGGACCCCTATGCCCGAGACCAGCCACCTGACTACGGTCTTTATCTGGATTCGCAGTGGGAACCGCCGTGGAGCCACGATCATCTCGACTGGCCGGACTTCGGAGTGCCCGAAGATCCCTTGCCAGTAGCCGCCGCTCTGAGGAGATTGCTCAAGCAGGAGCGTGGCCTTGAGCGAGTGGAGGTGGGTTGCCTCGGTGGCCATGGACGGACCGGTACGGCCCTGGCTTGCCTGGCCATCATGAGTGGACATCCTTCCTACGACGCCATCCCCTGGGTCCGAGCCAACTACTGCGCTCACGCTGTCGAGACCGCCCAACGGGAAGCATCGTCGCCGAGTTTGTCGGCTGACGCCCTGTCCCACTCGTGCCGCTTTAGCCATGAGTCTCACGGATTACCTTGAGGAGCCGGCGTGGCGAAGGATTTCGAGTGACTGCGTCCCGATGCGCACGGTAGGGACCGTTTCGTCTCCACCCGTGATTGACCGAACGAAGGCTGCCCCGGCCGTATCCTCCCAAATGTTCACTCCATCGACCCGCACACCGGCCCGCCTCAACTTGGAGCGGAGTCTCCAGCAGTAAATGCATCCTGGCCGCCAGAAGACGGTCACCTGTGGGGAGACGGGGGTCATGCTCGTACAACTTAAGTGCCAGCTTGAGGGCCGATGTACCGTCTGTGGATAAGGCCGCTAAGTGCTATCTCATCTGTGCCAACGCTCGGTGCGGGTCCACGTTGCTGTCCCGTGCCCTGTCGGACACTGGAATCGCTGGGCATCCTGACGAGTACTACGTCACCGGGCCACCCGAGCATTCTCACCGGGCGCCAATTCTGGGAAGACGGGATGTGGCCCAAAGACACGGAATGAGTCAACGTGAAGACTTCCTTCAGTTGGTCTACGAGGTTGGCTCGACTCCAAACGGAGTATTCGGAGCGACCTGGATGTGGAACTACGTCGGCTGGGCGGTAGAGAGTTTCCAGGAGCTCTCTCGTTTTAGCCGAGCGACGACCGAGGAGATCTTCGCAAACATGTACCCGGGCCTGCGGGTCGTCCACATGATTCGTCGGGACCGACTTCGACCGGCCATCTCATGGCTCCGAGCGGCTGAGGATGGTGTCTGGGTCGTATCTGACGAAGAGCCAGCTCGCCCAAGGCGTCAGCCCGTCTACCAACAGACCGTCATCGCTGGAATGATGGATCTAATCGCCACCGGGGAGAAGGCATGGCTCGACTTGTACAAGAAGCTGGGCGTGGAACCACTTGAGGTTGTGTACGAGGATCTCGTCGCTCCAGGCGGCTACGAACTAACCGTTCGTACGGTGCTCCGGCATCTAGACCTCGATGACACTGTCGAGATTCCTCCTCCGAGGACACACCGACAAGCGGACCACGTCAACGATGCATGGATGGACCGATTTCTCAGCGAGCAAGCTGTCCGAGACATCGAGGAGTAGCTCCTCTTGGTGTCGCTCTCCCCAGATCCGACCATCCCAATGGCGGGTATGGGGCAGTGCGGAAAAGCTCCATCCCGAGTGCCGTAATCAGACCGGCGAGCTGAGTAGTGGTGTCACGGTCTCCTTGTATGCCCGAAACACATCATCCTGAAATCGGGCCCAACTCTCACGGTCAAGCCGACGTCCCGAGTAGCCCTTGTTCGTAATCGCCTGAAGGGACTCAACGAAGGGCAGCGGGTACAGTCGAAATCGGGCTCGGGTCTCCGAAGGGGTCCCAGAAGAATGGCGTGACAGGAAACAACCCAATCTTCGTCCAGTAGCGAACGGTCCACGTGGTGCGTCCCACGGCGTGGGCGACATGGCCAATCGTGAGCATCTCGCAGCGCTGGCCGTTGATTACGACCTCGATCGGTCGATGAAGAGACTTGATCTTGTCCACCACTCATTGAGAATGGCCGCTCGTCCATCAATCTCCAAGGCATGGATGGGAACGTGAACGGCACGAGTTGTCAACAGGCTCGCACCTTTGGCCTTTGATTAGGTTTGGGATGGATCCAGATGCAACCGAGTCGAGATGCTCATGTGCGGACTGAACCATCTGCTCGGTTACCGCAGGACCTGTTCCCGAGCAAAGCATCAACCGCTTGAGGGGATGATCGCCGCACTGAAGTTGATGTCGTCTTGCCCATCAGAAAGAAAGCGGAATGACGTGGCAGACCGCTTCGTTGCATTAACCAGGTAATGGTTGTCGTTCGGGATCCCGTCCGGTGAACCAACTCCGCCGACGATGAGGTGTCTGCTATCGGGAAACCAAGCGGCCCACGCCAGAGCGTCCCCGACGTTGATCGTCACCCCAGGCACCGCCCGAATACGACCAGCGCCAGTGATCAGCACCAGCCGGGTCGTCGGACTCAGTGTGAAAGGTCCCGGTACAAAGGCGGCGAGCATCGAGCCATCAGGTGAAATCCGCCACCCCAGTCGAATCCCAGGCCGAACGGGCTATGAACCGAGCGAGTTCTCAGAGTCGACGAATCGGTGATTTCGAGTGGGCAGTTGTGAACAACCTCGCAGCGGGCTGGAAGCCACGCAATGAGACTGTTGTGCCCCCTGGGGCTGGTATACGTGCCGATGACCTTCCACACCTTCCCAATGATCTGAACGTGGTGGGTACTCGGGTCCCAGATAGCCAAGGTCAGTGGACTTCTCCCGATCTGCACCGGAGACGACTGGACAAGGATTCCGTTTGCGATCACGGGATAGAGATAGCCGAGAAGGTTCGTGTCGGAGAGGAACCAACCGCTGGGAATGTGAAGATCGTGTCCAGTGGGTTGTCCGCCTGACGTGAACTGAGCAAGCTGAGTTGACGTGAACTGAGCAAACTGACCTGTGCCAGTTGCGGTTGCGACATAAACGTACGAACGATTAACCGAGGCAAAGACCTGGTTGCCCGGACCGAGCGAGGTAACCGCCCCTGTTGCCAGGTCGTATCGCTGCACCGTCGGGTCGGCAATCGGATTGACGGTCCCGTCGGGAGTGGGCGACATCGACCGGACCCAGAAGATGCCGCCGCCCACCGCCAACAAGGAGGCAGTTGGATCGGCGTCGGTCTGGGCGACGACTTCTTCACCAAGACCACTGAGGTTCCCGATGTGAAGGTTTCCCTCGTAGTCGGACCAAGCAACACGAGGAACTGCCTGTGGCTAGAGTACCGTGCCCGGTGGCAATGATGGGAGCATTGGAGAGGGAAAAGATGACCGGCTGATCGATAGCGTCGTCAGAGCCAACGCAACACTCCCGATCAGGACCAATGCGACCAAACCCATGGTGAGTCGACGTCGTCGACGCCTTGGTTTGCCTCGGGAAACAGCAACTCGGGCGGCCGTGTCGTTGCCGTTTCCCTTGAAGAGTCTCTCTCGGTGAGGGTCACGCCAAGCCTTGTTCCCGGTTCTGGATAGATCTACTATTACTAGGACCATGATCAAAGTCAAGGTCGACCACTCCGAGGCACTCCCACTGCACGACCAAGTGGCGGCCGAGATCCGACGGGCCATCGCCGATGGCGAAGCCGGACCTGGAGAGCGTCTGCCATTGGCGAAGGACATCGCTGCGGTGCTTGGAGTGAACAAGAACACAGTGCTTCGGGCCTTGCACATCTTGCGAGACGAGGGGCTGCTGGAGTTCACCCGGGGAAGGGGTATCACGGTGTCGGGCACACCACAACGCAGCGTCGTGATGTCTCGGGTGCGAGAGCTGGTCGATTTCGCTCGCCAACACGGCTACCGACGAGACGAGGTCATCGACATGATTGCTGGATTGCCGTGAGCGCACGGCATTCGATCAGGTGGGTGCCGGCGAGGTTCGGCCGCTTATGACTGTCACCGGTGAACGACCAACTTCCACTTCGTTCCCACCATACGGCGATGACATAGCGGCTGGTTCGGCTGAAGCGCTGTTCAGAGAGGCGCACCAGCGGAGAAGACGTCAACGCCGAATGGTCGGCGCCGCTGTCATCGGAGTGATTCTCTTTGCCTTCTCCGTCGCTTATGTCGTGCTGGTCGAAAGCAAACCATCTGCGCCTACAGGCACCTTGCCCGCCTCACACGCCGAGGGCGCAGCCATTCGTGCAGTGCCCTCTCAGATGGTCGTCTGGGCCCAGAGCGCCAAAACGATGAGCATCCAGGTCATCTCTTCACGTTCGGGGCAAGTCGTGCGGACGCTCGCCTCAGACCTCGGCCTCTTCAACAGCACGCCGCAGCCAACGGCCGCTCCTGATGGAACCGTCTATTACGACAAGGCCATCGGAGCGACTCGACGAGGACCAGGTGCTCATCCGCCCGTCGAGCAGATCCTGAGTGTCCCGATCACCGGGGGTCCCTCAACATTCGTCGCTGACGGGCACGATCCTGTGGTCAGCCCAAACGGACGTGACCTGGCCTATCTCATCTGGACGCAGATTACCGACGGGCCCGAGGGAGTCGTGGTGATAAACCGCTTCACCGGAGCGGTCAGCACATGGCAGTACTCGACCAACGTTCCAGACATCAACACGATCTCGTGGTCACCGGATTCACGATCACTCATGGTTTGGAGCGAGACACTGGTCAGGACCGGCCCCAAATCGTCGTGGCACCTTTCAATAGGCAGATTGTGGCTGTCGGATCCGAATCGCTCGCTCGACGGCCTCCCCCAAGTTCGCCTACCGCTCTGTCCTTCCCCGACCCAATGGGCGGGGACCGGTGCCACCAGGGACATGGCTGGGCCGGGTTCTTGAACGCCAAGGACGGAATCGGCATGTGCCAGCACGTCGGGCTCACACCGGCGGGTAACTGGACTCAGCCCGTCATCGTGAATCTTGCGACGGGTCAGGTCGTCCGCAAGTTGCCACAAGTACGGGGCCTCATTGGTGTGGGACCTAGCGGTGGCTTTCATGCCGACGCTTCAGGGCACCACTTGGTCTTTATCGGAGAAGGCCTCGGGGCCGGAGGGCTCTACCGCTGGACTGTCGACACCCAATCGGATGGGCGACCGTCCCACCCCGTCTTCGTCAAGAACAACATGGGCAGCGCAAGTTGGGGTCCATCGACCGGAGGGAGAGGCTGATACACGAAGCCTCGGAGGGTCGGGTCATTCGGGGCCGCACTTTGTATGCGCTCCCATGGTCGGGAGGACGCCTGTACCCCTGGACGGGCACCACCAGACCGCTTCTATAATGGTGTCGTAGAAATCATCCAGATGGGGCGAGAGACCAAGCTCGTTGACCCCCAGCCAACCGACCGAGAGGCACGGTGGTCCAGCTTGGTTCGATGAGGTGACCGTAATGGTTTCAAAAACCCTGCAATCGCTCGATGCTTGGCTGGCTCGGCAGAAGGAAGTTCTCGCTCAGCAGTCTGCGTACTCGGACGCCAAACCCGAACCCTTCATCCCGCCTACGCACGAACCGGTCCAGCTGACCCTGTTGATGTTGAGGATTACCAGTGACGGATTTCTTAGAGGGCGCTTGTCCGTGGCCATGAAAAAGTCCCCGGTTATGGCCAGCTGAGGTCCCCGCTGGTGGCCACGAGAAGTCCCCGTTTTTGGCCACGAGAAGTCCCCACCCCTCACTGGAGGATGTCCACCAACGAGGCCCCCTGGCCGGTGACGGTGGCGGTGCTAACCAAACCGCCGCACCGACCAAGGGACGTCTCAATGAAATCAGTGAGGGAACACATGGACATGCATGCCG
>CAWBJX010000002.1:0-474763 GCA_963789235.1 uncultured Acidimicrobiaceae bacterium
GAGCATCCCGGCGGCGACCCATCGCTTCTTCATGGAGCCGTATTTCCATTTCGTGACCCTGCCGGTAGTGCGCTGGCGATTGAGATCATCGACTCGATGCAGTTGGTGGTGGTCAGCGTCTCGGCCAATGTGCCGCTGACGCCCAGGCTCCTCACGGTGAACATGTCGTCGAGCCCTTCGCGCAATGACCCCGCCGCATCGGGATGGTCGGCCTCGAAGTCTTTGGCCAGGCGCTTGGCCGCCGCCAGGCCTTTGGCTGCATCGGGCTGGGCGAAGATGAGGGCCAATCGCTTGTCAACGGCCCCGGCCAGCTCCTTGGGCAGGTGGCCCTCGACGTTCCGCGCTTGTGCAGGACGCACCGTTGCACACAGGCGGCATCGCCGAACACCTTCTTGATGCCGGCCGCCAGCGCCTTGGCGCCGTCGATGACGCACAGCACGCCGGACTCGGTGTCGAGCCCCCGGCTGACAGGTCGGCCAACAGGGCGGTGACCACCGTCTTGTTCTCGGTGTCGCCCAGCCACAGCCCGACCGGCACCTTGGTCCCGTCGGTGGTGATCACCAGGCATACGACGACACACGAACCGGCCACGTCGAGCCCGTCGATCATGAGGACGGCGACATCGAGGTCGGCCAAGCTGCGAGCCATCAGCTCGCCCATCGCCTTGGTCGTCGCCGCCACGAAGCGCCGGGAGACAGCCGACTTCGACATTGACTTCGTCCGTGCCTCAAGCTCTTTTCCGACGGGTTCGGCCACGTCGACGTGGCGTCGGGTGGCCACCCCGGCCAGCATGCGCTCGACGACGAGGGAGTTGAGCAGATCGGCCGAGCTGAAGGCCTTCCAGGTGTCGAGCTCTATCTCGGTGCCTGCAGTAGTGCGACCCCTCGGGCGCTCTGCGCTCAGCCGACGTCCGCCGAGTACCACCGAGCCCTTGGTGGTCCCGTGCCAGTTGCCGAGCGTTCCGCGCCGATCTTGGCGTGCTTCTCACCGATCACCTCGGTCAGCTCAGCTTGCATCATCTGGTGCATGACGACGAGCCCGGTGGCCGAGGCAAACGCCAGCAATCCGTCTTTGATCGCCCCGGCCACTTCAGCCAGGGCGACTGTCGCCTCCAACGGCAGGTCAGCCAATCGGGCTGCCTCCTCCGCGTCAGCAACGCTCACAACAGCTACCTTCTTCTTCACGGTGGTCCCCTTCTTGTTTGGGTTGTCTTGGTGGACGCCCGATTCCCTACCAGCTGGCAGGTCTCAGGCGGGGGACCACCGCCTTACTTCAACAACTTGGGGACATCGTCTCGTGCGCCAGAAGTGCGCAGAAGGAGGGGAAAGACTTCTGACTCCTCTCTTTGGGCGTGCGCTAAGACTGCTGCGCGGAGTTCGCCGAGGGTGCGCACAATTCTGTTGAAGTGGGATCGAGGTCTTCCATGGTGGCGAGGAGCCTCTCAGCCTCAGCCTCTTCAGCTGTCCGAGCTTCGGACACCTCGGCACCCCCTGGGAGATCCTTGACAGTGGGATATACGACGACCGCCTCGCCAACTTCGTGCCGGACCAGTTGATCAGTCAGCTTCCAAAACAGTTCCCCGCGCGACGAGGCTCCTACCGAATCGAACTCCGATAGGCGTTGGCATATAGCGGCGTGATCCTGAGTAAGAGCGAAACGAGGTCGTCTTGCCGGTGCGATGGCCATGAGTGTCCCTTCTGAACAATGTTCGGTCCACAAATCGCTACCCCGCCGGGCCGGCGGCAAACCTGCTCTCGCAGCAAGTCGCCATCCGGGCCTCCCGACCGACTGGCGCCGCCATGACGCATCAATCAGCACCATTTTGACTTGAGGTTCGTCGAGGTGGGTATGTAATCGGCAACGAGATAGAGGAGGCTCCATGTCAACGGTAGACAAGGCCAAGAACAAAGCCCAAGAAGCAAAAGGTCATCTCAAGGATGCTGCCGGGAAGGCCACCAAGGATCGGTCTCTGCAAGCGGAAGGCAAAGGCGACAAGGCCGCAGGCAACTTGAAGCAGGCCGGAGAACAGGTGAAGGACGCATTCAAGAAGTAGGTCTCAACCGGGCCCTCGGCCTTGCTTGAGAAAGGCCTCACGGTCAACTGATCATCGAGACCCGCGTGTCGTATTCGGGCACCTGAAAATGGGAACGATCATGTTCATATTGTGCTGGCCCTCTTGGTATTGGTTCTTTTCGGCGCCGGATTTGCGGTTCACCTGTTGTGGATCGCTGCTGTCGTCTTGGCGGTGGTGTGGGTCGCAAGTTTCGCTCTGAGCCGAGGCTCTCGCCGTGGAGCCCTCCGCCGGTAAGGATTAACATCGGACCCAAGCGGGCTCGGCCGGCCCCCAGGGCTGATAGGGCACCTCGACAATGAGCCCTGTCCTGCTGTTGGCGTCCGCGACCCTCACGCTCCTGACGGATCCGCTGGCAGGAACGAGCACATTCACCTGCGAAGCAGAGCGCGGCGAGGGTGATCGTGCCACGGCGCGGGCCTGCGGCCTGAGTCCGATACGGGATTTCACAACATCTACGACGCTGTTTCGGCGCGGCTGGTTCGCTGGAAGGTGAGCCAGCGTCTACACGTCGGGCCGTCCCAGTCTCGGGTAGCCCTGGGCCAAGACTTTGTTTACGGCAGTGTCCACGCGATGTTCGGGAGCGGACTTTAACGGGAACCCTGTGGTTGGCGTCCCGTCCTCGCAGGGTTGGATACCCGGCGGTCTGCTCCCGACGAGAGCTCTGGCCTGGCCTAGCTGGCAGCAGCTCTGCTTGTCCGGTCGAAAACAGGGTCAGATAGCGACACCGCCGTGGAGGGCCTTGACCATGCAGGGTCCCATTCAGTGATCCAGCAGTCGAGTCCTGTTATCTCGAGCACCCGGCGCACACTCGGCTGAGGACGAGCCAAGACCATGCTCCCCCCGGCCGCCAACATGGCACGCCGTGCTGAATGGATCGCACCCAGGCCGGAGGAATCTACGAAGGTCAGCTCACGCAGGTCGATGACCACCAGCGACCCAGGAGATCCGGTGAGCAGCTCGGCGACAACGTGACTGTTGCTTACGTCGAGTTCTCCTTTCAATCCGATGACCCGACCGCCCGAAATCTCGCGGACCGTGATACTGAACAACGGCTCCACCATCTTCACCTCCAGTGCCATATCAAGGAGCCATTCCGCCCTTTCGGGCAGAACGACTGGCGGCCAGAGCGGTCGCCCACGTTCGAAGCGGCCGTCCCTGGTCCGCAACGCTGGTTTCTGGCCGATCCCACTGCCAAGGAGCAGAGCGATCCATCCGGCGTTGAACTTTACCCCCCGCTTTGGGGGCCGAATCAAGGGGGTCGGGGTCTCAAAACGGAGTCACGTCTTCATGGAAGCGCCCAACCTGGCCAGGGGGATGGTGCCGTTACAACGGCCCGCATTTCGGGTGCGGGGCTGTTGTCGTCCTCGATGCCGAGCGAACGAACACCGGCTCTTCCACGTGGGACCGCTCCGCCGTAGCCCGGTTCGACAATCGTGGGGATGGTCTCGCCGGCATTCCGGTGGGCCCTGGAGCCGCTGCACAACAGGACCCACCACGCCTGATCAAAGTCCCGATTTTCGTTTTCTCGTTTTCCGACTTTCTCGTGGCAGACTCGACTGAGTCGATGTGCCTCTAGGACGGGACGTCCTCGCGGACAACGAACATCGCCAGCCGCCTGGATGGCGTTCGCATCCGGACGGGTGTAGTGAGCACGCCCACATGGATGGCCCTGTCTGTCGCCCGGTCTTGGCGTGCAAAAGCGGATCCCCTTGTCGTCCCCTGGACGTGTGCGTTTGCCCGCAAGGCGTCAGGGTGGGGCAAGCCTGGGAGAACAATCCAGTCAGCACACACCGCGGGGGAGCGTCACGATGCCACATCCCGTCGCCAGAGGACCGAGCCGAGAGCGTCAGGCGCCAGATGGCTGGCGAGGGTGCCCCCACAGAGGCAGACCCTGAGAGTTTGGATGGTCCAAGCGTAGGTTCGCCGGGGGAGGAGCCGCCCGAGGGCGTGGGCGAGAGCGTCGCTCGCCGGGGCGAGGACGTGGTGAGGCTAGAGGGCAAGGAAGCAGGACCTAGGACGCCGGCGCCGACCATTCTGAGCGGAGCGTCCAACGGGTACATCAAGTGATCGCGATCACTGGAGCGGATCCCCAAAAGGGGCCGAACTGATTAAAGGCTGGGCTCGACCCCACGCCGATGGGCCGACGGGGGCCGCTTCTTTCACTGCCATCCTACATGCGCTGATCGCAATGCCCGAGTTGCGGCGTACTGACGTGAGAATCGGCACATCCGCGGCGCGGAACCACGCAATGGCCTGGAAGCTAACCGGGGAGCCCGAAACGAGCGCCGGAGCCACAGGAGGGCAACGGTCTGCCGTTGCCTTCGACACCGAAGGCGCCTCCTCGAGAGGTGAGCGTTGGTCGACGCCGTTGCTCGTGTCCATGACAATCGTTCGCTGCCTAGTCAGAGAGGATCGCTACCGGAGGTAGTCGTCGCCGTCGGACCTCGCCGGCGGGTCGGACCCGTCGGCCTCATGCAACAGCGGCGCGTCATGCTCACCCGCCCTACGCGACGCCCACTTCAACCGAACGGACTGCCCGACCATTATCCCGTGGCTACAACGTGGCAACATTTTTAGGAGCGTTGATGACAGGCGTGAGCGGTGTGACTGTTGCTGCAGTTCATGCAGGACGACCAGAAGCGTCAGCCGTTGAACGTAATTCGATGGACACTGGATCCGCGGGGGCCTTGAATCCCTCCAGGCCGAGGAGCCCGACCACCGGGACACTCGCTCACTCGTCGGGACCCCACGGCGCGTCGCGACGGGCCGGTACCTGCACGCCCTCGTCGGTGACCATGGCCGCCGAACCCACCGCACCGCGGCCGAAGCGGGTCCGGATGGCGTCCACCGCGGCGGTCACGTCGTGCCAGGACTGCTCACGCGCCGTGGCGCTCTGGTTGTCCTCGTCGAGCCCGTCGCCGAGGTCGAAGGAGAGCTGGTCCACCCCGCCGGTGCCAGTCCCGATGCGCTCACCCCGAGGAGCCGGATGCCCTCGCCCGGGTCGATGCCGGCCAGCAGCGCGGCGGCCACCTGCCCGATGGCCCCGCCCGTCGCGATCGGCCGCCCGAGGGTGTGCGATCGCGTCTGCAGCGACAGGTCCTTGAACTTCACCTTCACCGTGATCGTCCGGGCCGACGTCGACGCGCCCCGCAGCATCGTGGCCACCGATTCGGCCATGCGCAGCACATGGCGCTCGAGCTCGTGCGGGTCGACGAGGTCCTGGCTGAAGGTCTCCTCGTGCCCGATCGACTTGTTGGGCCGGTTGGGGTTGACCGGGATCGGGGTCCTCGCCGCGGGCGAGCGCCGCCAGATGGGCGCCGCTCGCCTTGCCGAGCCGCCGCACCAGGGCGTCTGGCGGGAGGGTGGCCAGGTCGCCCACGGTGCGCACGCCGAGGTCGTGCAGGCGCTTGGCCGTGGCCGGGCCGACCCCCCACAGCGCCTCGACATCGTGGCGGTGCAGGAACGCGAGCTCGTCGGGCGGCCTCGACCAGGAAGACGCCCGGCCCCGGGAGGAGCCCGGCCCGGCTGGCCCGTGGCTTGGCGGCCCGCGAGGCGAGCTTGGCGATCATCTTCGAGCGCCCGATCCCGACGGCGCAGGCCAGCCGCGAGCTCGTCGTGCACCCGGCGGCGCAGACCGTGGGCGATCTGGTCGGGCGGCCCGAGCAGGCGGAGCGCACCGGCCACGTCCATGAAGGCCTCGTCGAGGCCGATCGGCTCGACCATCGGGGTGATGTCGGCGAGGATCTTGTGCAGCTCCGCGCTCACCTCGCGCGTAGCGGCCGTGGCGCCCCGACAGGAAGATCGCATCGGGGCAGAGCTGGCGGGCCCGCATCGACGGCATGGCCGAGTGCACCCCGTAGGCGCGGGCCTCGTAGGTGCACGAGGCCACGACGCCGCGGCGCCCCGGCCCCGCCCACGATCACCGGCTTGCCGGCCAGTGACGGGTCGTCGAGCACCTCGACCGACGCGAAGAACGCGTCCATGTCGACGTGGAGGATGGTGGGGAGCGAGCGGCCGCTCAGCCACCGAGGGTCAGCCGGCGGAACCCCTCGGCGTAGGCGACGCCGGCCCTCCGGCCCTCCTCGGCCGCCCGCCGCCGCACCGCCTCGCCGGCCCAGCCGCTCCTGGCCGGCGAACTGGGTGCGGTGGCACTCGACGGCGGCCGCCTTGGTCTCGATCGTGTCGGTGACGTCGACCCATTCGTCGGGTTCGAGCGTCCCCGAGAGGAGGACCGTCGCCACCTGGTGGGGTGGGCCCGGCGTCGGGGAAGTAGTGCGGCAGCGCCGCCGCCGGGGCCACGGCGTCGAGCAGCGCCGCCCCGGCGATCCGGTGGTCGCGGTGGTTGAAGTAGTCCTGCCCGAAGAACACCGCCGTCGGGTCGTGGCCGCAGACCACGTCGGGGCGCAGCCGCGCGCACCCGCTCCACCAGGGTGCGCCGGAAGCCGTCGGAATCGGTCAGCTCGCCGTCGGGGAAGCCGAGGTTCTCGACGCTCGAGAGCCCGATGAGCGCCGACGACGCATCGAGCTCGCCGGCCCGCTCGGCCGCCAGCTGCTGCGGGGACCACATCGGGGTCCGTCGTGCCCTTGCCGCCGTCGGTGCACACCACCAGGTGCACGGCGCTCCCGGCCTTGGCCCAGCGGGCCAGGGTGCCGCCGCAGGCGACGTCGGCGTCGTCGGGATGGGCGTAGACGGCCAGGACGACGCCGGGCGTGTCGTCCATCACTTGCGCTTCGGCTCCGTCGTCTTGGTCAGCAACCCGGCCTCCCGCTGGAAGTCGCCGGCCTCCTCGAACCCCTTGTAGACGCTGGCGAAACGGAGGTAGGCGACGTCGTCGAGGCCCTGCAGGCGCTCGAGGACGGCGACGCCCACCTGCTGGCTGGTCGGCTCCGTCGTCTCCGCCCGCAGGGCGTCCTCCACGCTCTGGGCCAGCTCCTCCATCTGCTCGTCGCTGACGGGCCGGTTCTTGCAGGCGGCCCGGACGCCCTCGACGACCTTGGCCCGGTCGAAGGGCTCACGGAGGCCGCTGCGCTTCACCACCCACAGCGGGACCTCTTCGACCCGCTCGAAGGTCGTGAAGCGGCGCCCGCAGCCGAGGCACTCGCGGCGGCGGCGGATGGCCCCGCCGTCCTCGGCCTGGCGTGAATCCACGACGCGGTCGTCATCGACACCGCACCAGGGACACCGCACACCGCCGACGATAGTCAGGGAATGAAGATGTGCTCCCCCGGCACGACCACGGTCGAACCGACCTCGCGGGCCAGCTGCCCGGCCAGCGCGACGCGCGTGCGAGCGGTCGGCCCGGGTGGCGATGGAGGCCAGCGTGTCACCCGCCTTGACGATGTACTCCTGGCCCGGGGCCGGCGCCGCCTGGGCCAGGGTGCTCCCGCCGAAGGCCCGGATCGGCAGGGCGAGCAGGACCAGCAGGGTCAGCACGACCGCGCCCAGGACCACCCGGCGGCGGCGCACCCGGGGGGAAGGTGCGGTCCGCGCCGGCTGGTCGGGCAAGGCGTACAGCCGGGGGCGGCACGCCTCGAACTCGAGCTCAAATGCGACCGACATGGCGTCTCCCTGCTCCGAACACCTGTTCGCTCTCCGTCCATTGGAACACGAACACCTGTTCGCTGTCAACCACAGAAGCGAACGGCTGTTCGTGCACCCCCGGACCGTACCGACACGGTGTGACACCCCGCTGACCAGGACATCCCCTCGCTCCCGCCGCAAGAAGCCGCCTTGCCCGTCGCGGGCCCTCCATGCCGGCAGACGGGCGGCATGCCCACCTCGAATCAATCGAAACCGAACAGATGTTTGCTTCGAACGGCCGTGTTCGCTATCTTGGTCCGTCACGAACGGATGTTCGCCCCCGGGAGGGGCCCGGCGGCGTGCCGGGGTGGGCACCACGAGGCGGACCCACGACACGAGACACGAACGGAGACAAGGAGGGGCACCGATGGCCGAGGTCCTGAGCGGGAAGCGGCTGCAGATCCTCAACTTCATCGCCGACTGCCAGCGCGACCGGGGCTATCCCCCGTCGGTGCGCGAGATCGGCGAGGCGGTCGGGCCTGGCCTCCTCGGCCACGGTGCACACCCACCTGGCCGTGCTCCAGCGCGAGGGCTACCTGTCCCGGGACCCGAGCAAGCCCCGGGCCATCCAGGTCCACTTCGACCCCGACACCACCATCCGGCTCCCCGCCTCCGCCGTGCACAACGTGCCGCTCGTGGGCGACGTGGCCGCGGGCACCGGCGTCCTGGCCGAGGAGAACATCGAGGAGCTGCTGCCCATGCCCGAGCAGTTCACCGGCAGCGGGCCGTCGTTCATGCTGCGGGTGCGCGGCGACTCCATGATCGAGGCGGGGATCTTCGACGGCGACTACGTCGTGGTGCGCCAGCAGCCCGAGGCCGACAACGGCGACGTCGTCGTGGCCGGCATCGGCGACGGCGAGGCCACGGTCAAGACGTTCAGCCGCAAGAACGGCCGCGTCGTGCTCACGCCGGCCAACGCGGCCTACGAGCCGATGGTCTTCGACGGGCCCGACGAGGTGACGATCTTCGGCAAGGTCGTCACCGTGGTGCGCCAGCTGAATTAGGCGACGTCGGGCGTGACCGCGGCCCGCTACTTCAGCAGGCGGGAGAGGCGGCGGTCGGCCAGCACCTTGCCGCCGGTCTGGCACGTCGGGCAGTAGGCCATCTCGTAGGACTCGAACGACACCCGCGCGCAACGTGTCGCCGCACCCGGCGTCGGGCAGGGCTCGCCGAAGCGCCCGTGCACCTCGAAGCGGCCGCCCAGCTTGGCCTCCGAGAGGCCGCCCTGTCGTCCGCGCTCGAGCTCGAGCGCCTCGGCCAGGACGTCGGTCGCCGCCGCCAGCAGGGCCTCACGCTGCGCGGGGCTGAGCGAGCGCAGCGAGGCGAAGGGCGACAGCTTGGCCCGGTGCAAGATGTCGTCGCCCCAGCCGCGGCCGATGCCCGACACCACGTGCTGGTCGCGCAGGTCGGTGGTGAGGTGGCGGTTCGAGTCGCTGGTGCGGATGAAGCGCGGCGAACGCCTCGCTCCCCGGCTCGGGTCCGAGACCGGCCAGCGGTCCCTCGTCGCCCGGGGCCAGCACCCACCACGACGCCTTGCGCTGGGTGCCGTACTCGCGCACCAGGACGCCGATGCCCTCCCCGTCGAGCCCGGCGTCGCCCCGGCCGAAGACGAAGCGGGCCACCGAGCCGCGCGGCTTCGTCTTCTTGGGCGGCTCCTCGACGTCGAGCCGGCCCGCCTGGGAGAGGTGGAGCACGATCCGGCTCCCCGTCGTCGAACTCCCACACGAGGTACTTGGCCCGGCGCCCGACCGAGAGGAGCCGGTGGCCCTCCAGCGAGTCCGGCGACGGGTCGTAGGTCTTGAGCGACGAGAAGCCGAGCAGGTCGGCCCGGCGCAGCGTCATGCCCGCCAGGAGGGCGTCGAGGCGCTCGGAGAGCGCCTGCATCTCGGGCAATTCGGGCACGCCACAATGTACGCATGACCTACACGCACGGGCACCACGAGTCGGTGCTGCGCAGCCACACCTGGCGCACCGCCCAGAACTCCAGCCGCCTACCTCCTGCCCCACCTGCGCGCCGGGCCAGGGCCTGCTCGACGTGGGCTGCGGCCCCGGGACCATCACGGCCGACCTGGCCCTGTTGGTGGCGCCGGGCGAGGTGGTCGGGGTGGACGCGGCCGCCGACGTGGTCGCCCAGGCCCGGCAGCACGCCGACGGCGCTGGGCCTGGCCAACCTGCGCTTCGAGGTGGGCGACCTCTTCGCCCTCGGCTACCCCGACGCTTCGTTCGACGTGGTCCACCTGCACCAGGTGCTCCAGCATCTCGCCGACCCGGTCGCCGCGCTGGTCGAGCTGCGCCGGGTGCTCCGCCCCGACGGCGTGCTGGCGGCGCGCGACTCCGACTACGGGGCCTTCACCTGGGCGCCGGCGGACCCGCTGCTGGACCGCTGGCTCGAGCTGTACCTGGCGCGTGACGGCGCGCAACGGCCACGACGCCCGCATCGGGCCGCGTCTGCTCGGGCTGGCCCACGAGGCCGGGTTCGCCGACGTCGTCACCTCGAGCTCGACGTGGACCTACGCCGACCCCGAGGCGCGGGCGTGGTGGGGCGGGCTGTGGGCGGACCGGGTGCGCTACTCGCGCTTCGCCGAGCAGGCGGTCGAGTACGGGCTGAGCGACACCGACGAGCTGGAGGCCATCGCCGAGGCGTTCCTCCGCTGGGCGGACTCAGCCGACGCGGTCTTCGTCATCACCCACGTGGAGATCCTGGCCCGGGGCTGGACCTAGGGGCCCGCCGGTCGCGGCCGTTGCCGTGCTGGTGGTCGCTAGTCCGCCCAGAGCTTGTCGGTGTAGGTGTCGGTGCCCGGGATGGTCGGGATGAACGGGAGGGCGGCCACCACGGTGCCCTTGCCCGCCTCCTCGAGGCGGCGCCGGTGCTCGGCGATGACGGGCTCCCAGGCCACCTCGGGCGGCGTGTTCAAGAACCACAACAACACGGTGCGGTTGTCGTGGGCGGCCTCGCGCGGCACGTCGCCGGGCGCGTCGACCTCGAGCGCGATCGGCGTGAACGCGGCCACCAGGTCGGCGTCGGTCCCGGGCAGCAGCCCGGGCAGGTGCTCCGTGCGCAGCCACGACCACAGCTCCTCGTTGGACACCGACGTCGTCGCGGTCGATGAAGACGGTGACGAAGCCCCGGTAGGGATGGTCGAGGGCGAGCTCGACGGGGACACCGTCGGGGTCGCGCCGGTGCTCCCATCGGAAGTGGTAGAGCAGCGTGTGCACGTGGTCGCGCTCTTGGAACATGCGCCCGGCGGCGTGCAGCGCGTTCACCTGGCGCAGCGCCCAGCGGTTCCACACGTCGAAGTAGCCGTCGAGCACCCAGTAGACGGCGACGTAGGACCCCCGGTCCGGCTCGCCCGTGATGGCCGACGGGTCGGGGTCGCGCAGGGCCTTGAGGTCGGCCGTGGCGACGAAGCGCCGCCCGGCGAAGTTGTAGGGGCCGACCATGCAGCCCGCGTAGAAGTGGTCCCGCTCGTACCAGCGGTTGTAGGCAACCTCGTGGCCGCGATGGGGCTCCACCAGCGTGAGCAGCATGGATCCGAGCTTGACCGGCTCGGCCTCCGCGCCGACCTCGATGGGCCGGCGCTTCTTCGTTGCGTCTTCCTCGGGCATGGGGAGCGAACCTAACAGCCGGCCGCAGGCGTCAGACAGTCCCCGTGGCGATGATGGGGCCCGTGGGCGAAACGGAGCCGCCGCTCGGCTCGGCCGTGATGCTGAGGTGTGACGGCCGCGTCGAGCCGGCCATGGTGAAGGCGGCCTGGCGGGGCGCTCCTCCGAGCAGGCCGAGGGAGATCGGCCGTGTCCCCACGATCGCCCACAGCTGGTAGGTCCGGCCGCCGCCCAGGGGCGGCAGCTGGGACGAGACCAGGTAGCCCTGCCCCGAGGGCACGACGACGACCTGCGCCAGCTCGCGTGTGCGAGCCGGTGTCCAGGTCGACCAGCCGGTGCCCGGGCGCGTGCAGCGCGGCCGTCACCGTGGCGTCGGGCTTGGCCGCGGCGGCCTGCAGGTCGGAGACCCTGTTGTCGGCCCGCACCAGCCCGATGCCGAGCACGACGGCGACGGCGGCGGCCGCCACGGCGAGGGCGGCCGGCGGTGGTGACCGTGGTGCGCCGGCGGCGCCGGCGCCCATCGGGAGGCGCCCGGAAGGGCGAGCGGCCGCTCGGGCGACGAGCGTCGGCATCGGCGGCGGCTCCTCGTCCTGCCTGGCGCTCGGGCAGCCGGCTGGCGATGGTGGGACCAGAGGCCCTCGGGCAGGGGCTCCACCGAGTTGCCCATGGCCGCGGCGACCTCGCGCAGGCCGGTCGAGCTCGGCGCGGCAGCGCGGGCAGACTCTCCAGGTGCTCCTCGAGCTCGGTGCACTCTCGCCGTCGACGGCATCGAGGGCGTACGCAGCAAGGAGCTCGCTGGCCTCGTCGTGGGACATCACGCGTCCACGCCCCGCACCCCCGTGTCGGCGAGGACCGCCCGCATGCGACGCATGCCGTTGCGGATGCGGCTCTTGACGGTGCCCTCGGGCTGGTCGAGCAGCTGCGCCACCTCGCGATAGGTGCGCCCGTCGAAGTAGGCCAACTCGATCGCCCGCCGCTCCTCCTCGGGAAGCTCGCCCATGGCCTGTGACGACCTGGTCGGCCACGGCCAGGTCCCAGACTTCGTGCTGGAGGTCGTAGCCGGCCTCGGCCGTGCGCATGGCGTCCCGAGCCTCGCGCAGACGCCGGGAGCTCGAGGAGCGGACAGCAGTCGACGGCCCGGCCGTGGGCCTGGGCCAAGAGGAACGAGCGCAAGGAACCCCGGGCGGGGTCGAAGCGATCGGGTTGGTTCCACAGGCGCAGGAAGACCTCTTGGGTCACGTCTTCCGCCTCGGCCGGGTTGTTCAGGACCCTCTTGGCCAGGCCGTACACGGCTCCGCCGTGTCGCCGGTACACCTCGGCCAGCGCCACCTCGTTGTAGCGGGCGATGGAGGTGACCAGCTGGGCATCGCTCACTTCGTCGATGGGCTGCATCCTCGACCTGTTCGGGCCCGCTCCCCTTGCCGGATGTCACAGCGTCCGCCCGTCCGGGCGTCGACTGTCCCACGAATAGTAGGCGCGCTGCGCACGATCATCGACTCGTGCGGTCCCCGACGAGTCGGTGGGACCTGCGCCCGACGCCCAAGCACTGGGTCACGCAAACCCGACCGCGGCCCAGTTCACACGGTCACCGGGCTCATCCGCCGGGGACGTCGGGGCCGGTTCCGTCGACGAGACCGTCCCACGACCACTGCGGGATGCGCAGACCGAACGGCACATCGTCGGCGAAGCGGTACGCCGACATCGTGTTCGTGGTTGCCCACGCGAAGTAGTCGTGCAGCACCCGTCCGAGACGCTCGTTGGCGCGGATGCCCACGTCGGCCAGCGCCTCATCGAAGCAGGTGACGGCACGACGATCCATCTCCTCGTGCGGCCCATTGCCACTGTGCAGCCTGACCACTGACGTCTCGTCCCCGCACGCCTCCGAATACCCCGGCGGCCCGCCCAGCGCCTCGGCCCAGTACGCCGCCAGCCGCTCCGTGTGGGCAGGGTGGTAGCCGTGGCTGAAGGCGTGGCTCACGACCTCGTCGGCCATGACCCTGGCATGCCACACGCCGGCCAAGCGGAGCAGGCCGTCGGCGCCGCCCACGGCCTCGTAGACCGTCTCCATGGCCTCAGGCACGCACACCCGATGACGCACGTGCGGGTAGCCTCACGTCCACACGACGCTCGCTTGGGAGGCGGCGGCGCGAACGGCCGAACCGTCCACCGTCACGTTCGTCTCGGTCAGCCCGGCGGCGGGCAGGCCGACGAAGATCTCCAGCGGTCCGTCGGGCGGCAGGGGATAGACCCAGACGCCGAAGTGCCAACCGCCGGTCCCACCCCCTCCCCCGTGAAATCCGATGAAGGGCTCGATCGGAGCGCCCCACTCGTCCTTGGGGAGGTCGGCCGTGCCCCGCTGGCGTACCCGGCGCCCCGCTTCTCTCCCGTCCGAGAACCGGACCCCCACCCGCGGCAAGCGTTGTGGTCCGACGGAGCGCATCCTCATGGCGTTCTCCGGCGGGTGGTGGGGATTGAGGTGGATGCCCAGCTGAATCGTGAAACCGTTAGGGTACACGTTGAGGGACTCGACCACGACGACCGCATCGTCGCTCTGATGGACCACCTCGTTGACGGCCACGACGGCCGGGATCGTTCCCTCCGAAGGCCTGTCCCAGAGTGGCGGCGCCCATTGCCGCTCTCCGCGGTGGGGGCTCCGGTGGGGCTGGCTCGAAGAATGGCATCCGTCCTCAACGTACCCTCCCTCCTGCGACGGGTGGCGGCCTGGCTCGGACGGGCCGATACTGGGAGGGCGAAGCGAGGAGGACGACATGGCGGTGCAGCTCAACCACACGATCATCGCGGCGAAGGACAAGAAGGCGTCCGCGACCTTCCTGGCCGAGATCCTCGACCTGGGAGCACCGACCCCATTCGGACCCTTCCTGTGCGTGGAGACCGCCAATGGCGTGAGCTTGGACTATGCCGATCACGGCGGATCCGTCGAGCCGGCTCATTACGCGTTCTTGGTCTCCGAGGAGGAGTTCGACGCCATCTTCGCCCGCATCACCGAACGCGGGCTGAGCTATTGGGCCGACCCTGGTCACACACGGGAGAACGTGATCAACGACCACGGGCGGGGCTTCTACTTCGAGGATCCGTCCGGTCACAACATGGAGGTCCTGACCCACGCCTATGGCACCTGACTGGCCTTCCCCGATGCGGCGGACGGTCCGGCGTGATCGGCGTGGTGGGTCCGTCTCGTCGGCGCCAGCGCAAACCTCAGCTGATGACGGCGAGCAGCACGTCACGCGCCCGTTCGAGCGCGGCCGTCGACACGCGCTCGTCGGGATGATGCGCCAGTAACGGGTCACCCGGTCCGAAGTTGGCGGCCGGCACACCGTGCGCCCAGAACGAGGCGACGTCGGTCCAGCCGACCTTCGCCGTGGGCGGTTTTCCGCTCTTGTCGACCAGGGTCTTGAGCAGCGGATGCTCGAGGGACGGCGGGGCGCCATCCCCCGCCTCGAGGAGCTCCCAGGTGTCGCCCTTCTCCGGCTCGAGCGTCGCGTCGAGGAGGTCGTGCAGGAACGTCTCCGCCTCGGCTTTGCCGCGGTCGGGCGCGTAACGGTGGTTGAGCGTCACCTGCACCTCGTCGGGGACGACGTTGGGCGCCACTCCCCCGCCGACCGCCACCACCTGGAGCTGCTCGGCATAGACGCACCCGTCGAGCACCACGTCGCGTCCCTCCCAGTGCGCCACCGCCTGGAGCAGCGGGACCAGTCGATGGATGGCGTTGCGGCCCGTGTAGGGGCGGGCGGTGTGGGCCCGCACGCCGCGTAGGGTGATGCGCACCCGCATGGTGCCCTGGCAACCGGCCTCGACCAGCCCGCCGGTCGGCTCTCCGAGCACCGCGGCATCCGCCTCGAGCAGCCCGGGTCGCGCCCGCCACAACTCGAGCAGGCCGCTCTGGTCGCGATCGACCTCCTCTCGGGCGTAGAAGCACCATGTCACGTCCACTGCCGGCTCGCGCACCGTCGCGGCCAGATCGAGCATGACGGCGAGTCCGCCCTTCATGTCCGACGCGCCCACGCCCCACACGGTGTCGCCGTCGACCCTCGGCACGTCGTTGTCGCCCGGCGGCACCGTGTCGAGATGGCCGGCGAGCACCAGCCGCTGGCCCCGGCCCAACGCGGTACGGGCCACCACGTTGTCGCCGACGCGTTCGACCTCCAGCCAGGAGCAACCGCTCAACGCCTCGTGCACGAGGTCGGCGATGGGGGCCTCGTGACCGCTGACCGAGGGGACGGCCATGAGCTCGGTGGTGACCGCCAACAGGTCGCCCATGGGTCAGGTGCTGGCGCCGTGGTCCCGCAGGACCTGGGTCAACTGCGCCTTGTCGTGGCGCTCGCCCTCGCTCAGGCGCTTGATCACCAGCACGCACGGCACGAAGAACTCGCCGCCCGGGTACTCCCGGCGCCGGCTGGCCCGGATGGCCACGCACCACGGCGGCACCACGCCGCGGGAGATCTCCTCGCCCGTTTCGGCGTCGATGACGGGGATCGACGGGTCGAGGAAGCTGCCCGCCCCGAGGACGGATCCCTTGCCGAGGCGGGCCCCACCGGTCACCATGCAGCGACTGCCGACGAAGGCATCGTCCTCCACCACGACAGGCACCGCATTGGGCGGCTCGAGGACACCCCCGATCCCCACCCCGCCGGCGAGGTGCACCCGCTCGCCGATCTGCGCGCAGGAGGCGACCGTCGCCCAGGTGTCGACCATGGAGCCGGCCCCCACCCGCGCGCCGATGTTGACGTAGGAGGGCATCAGCACCACACCACGCCCGAGGAAGGAGCCCCAGCGCGCGGAGGCCCCCGGCACGGCGCGCACCCCCGCCTCGGCAAACCCGTGCTTCAGCGGCAGCTTGTCGGCGTACTCGAACGGACCGAGCTCGATCGTCTCCATCCCACGCAGCGAGAACAGCAACAAGATCGACTTCTTCAGCCACTCGTGGACGACCACCTCGTCGCTGGCCGCGTCCACCTCGGCGACCCGGGCCTGGCCGGTGTCGAGGAGGTCGATCGCCTCCTCGACGAGCGTCACCGCGTCGGCGTCGGCCGGTGAGAGCTCGCCCCGTCGCTCCCACAACTCCTCGATGCCCGCCTGCAGATCAGCCATGACTCACCCTAGCGAGGCGCTCCCCGACCAACGCCAGCCGCTCCATCGGCTGGACCACGGCGGCGCGCACGTGCGAGCCGACCTTCTCCCCGTAGAGGTCGCCGGGACTGACCAGCAGGCCACCATCGGTGGCCAGTCCCTCGGCCATCGCCCACGCGTCCGGCCAGCGGTCCGCGGGAACGGGGACCCACAGGTAGAAGCCGCCCTCAGGCAGGTCGACCGGGCAGCCGTAGTCGCCCAGGACATCGGCCAGGTAGGCCAGCCGCTCTCGGTAGCGCGCCCGCTGGAGCTCCACGTGCTCGTCGTCGAAGAGGGCGACCACGCCGGCGGCCTGGGCCGGGCCCGGGACCATGAGGCCGGCGTGCTGGCGCACGGCCCGGAGGAACTCGACCAGTGCGGCATCGCCGGCATAGAACCCGATGCGCACCCCGGCCAGGTTCGAGCGCTTGGAGAGTGAGTGCACGGCCACCACTCCGTCGAGACCGTGCTCGAGCACCGAGTGGGGCGGGCCGTGCCAGGTGAACTCGGCGTAGCACTCGTCGGAGAACACCGGGACACCGTGCGCGCGCCCCCATGCGGCCTCTGCGCCGAGATCGCCGAGGCCACCCGTCGGGTTCGACGGCGAATTGGACCACAGCACCAGGGCACGGTCCGCGTCGGCGGCATCGATGGCGTGCAGGTCGAGGCCGCCGAGCCGACCGGGCCGAGGTGGGACGGGGACGGCGCGGCAGCCCGCGAGCTCGGCGCCCATGGCGTAGGTGGGGTACGACACGGCGGGGTGCAGCACCGTGTCCTTCTCCGGCCGGCGCAGCCGGAGGAGGTGCGGCACCGAGGCGACCAGCTCCTTGGTCCCCACGCAGGCGGCGACGGAGGTCGCCGGGCCAAGCACCTCGCCGAGCCCGAAGCGCCGGGTGAGCCAGGCGGCCGCAGCCTCGCGCAGCTGCGCGCTGCCGGCGGAGGCCGGGTAGCCGCGCTCCGTGCCCGACGACGCCAGCGCGTCGACGACCGCGCGCGGGGCGGATCGCAGGGCGTCCCGACGGAACAGTCGACCATGCCCCCGGGGTGCGCGTCGGCCAGCTTGGCGAGGCCGCCCAGCCGGTCGTAGGGATACGGGGGCAGGCGGAAGGTCACGGTGCCGCCACGAAATCGGCGAACCGGGCCCGCCCGACCTCGTCCAGGACGACTTGCACCGTGGCCGACTCGTCGCCGTCGGTCTGGCCCACGACCTCGCCCTCGCGGTGGATGGCGGCCAGCACGTCCCCGCGTGACCAGGGCACCACGAGCTTCACCACCCGGTCCGAACCGCGCAGCCGGTCGCCGAGGACCCGCAAGAGGTCGTCGACCCCCTCGCCGGTGCGGGCCGAGACGAGCACCGATCCCTCGGTGGCGTGGGCGAGCGCCTTGGCCGACTGGGGTGCAGCGTCCGCCTTGTTCACCACGACCAACTCGGGCACGCCGGACGCCCCGATCTCGTTGAGCACCTCGCGCACCGCCGCCATCTGGCCCTCGGCGTTCGCCGCGGTGCCGTCGACCACGTGGACGATGAGATCGGCCAGCCGCACCGAGTCAAGGGTGGAGCGGAAGGCCTCGACGAGCTCGTGAGGGAGCTTGCGGACGAAGCCGACGGTGTCGGTCACCAGCACCGTCTCACCGCCGGGAAGGGACAGCTGGCGGGTGCGCGGGTCGAGGGTGACGAAGAGACGGTTCTCCGCCGGGACCCCGGCGTCGGTGAGGCGGTTGAGGAGGGTCGACTTGCCGGCGTTGGTGTAGCCCACCAGGGCCAGCTCGCGGTGCCGGCCGCGGGCGCGGCTGCGGCGCTGCAACGACCGCGTGCGCTCGACGTCGCGCAGCTCGGCTTCCAATTTGTGCATGCGCCGGACCAGGCGGCGGCGGTCCACCTCGAGCTGCGTCTCGCCGGGGCCGCGGGTCCCGATGCCTCCGGCCTGCTGGCTGAGGGACGAACCCCGGCCTCGCAGGCGGGGCAAGCGGTAGCGCAAGAGCGCCAGCTCCACCTGGGCCTTGCCCTCGGGGCTGCGGGCATTCTGGGCGAAGATATCGAGGATCACCGCCGTCCGGTCGATGGCGGTGCGGCCGAACACCTTCTCGAGGTTGCGGTGCTGCGCCGGTGTCAGCTCGTCGTCGAAGACAACCGTGTCGGCGTCGAGGCTGCGGCTGAGCTCGGCGATCTCTTCCGCCTTGCCCCGCCCGACGAACGTGGCCGGATCGGGGGCGTCTCGCCGCTGCACGACCCGGCCCACGACGTCGGCGCCGGCGCTGTCGACCAGCTGCGCCAGCTCGTCCAGGTTCTCCTCGACCATCTCGTTGGTCAGTCCGGGGAAGACGACGCCCACGAGGATGATCCGCTCGCGGAACGCGCGCTCGATGAGCGTGCCGGGCAGCACGCTGCTCAAGAGAGCATTCCCGGATGGATGTCGAGGTCGGCCACCTTGCGCACCGGACCGGCCAGGTACGTGGCCGCCTCCTCGTCCGCCCCGAGCGTGACCTCGAGGATCCCGCCCGGGTTGCGCACCCGGACGGGCCCGTCGCCGCTCACCGCACCCCAACTGTGCGCCGCAGCCGCAGCGGCGACGCTCCCGGTGCCACAGGCCAGCGTCTCGCCGACCCCGCGCTCCCAGACCCGGAAGTCGAGGAGCTCGCCTTCGGCGTCGTGGAGCACGGTGACCCACTCCACGTTGATGCCGCCGGCAAAGGCAGCCTGGAGCTTGGGCCCGAGCTCGGCGACGTCGGCGCCGGCGGTGTCGGGTCCGAGCAGCACCAGGTGCGGGTTGCCCACGTCGACCGTCCTGGCCCGACGGTCGACGAACTCCTGCGGTTGGTCGGGCCCGAGCCGGGCGGGACCCATGTCGACCCGGGCCCTCGCCCAACCCGGGGACTCCCCCGGCGTGTACTCGACGGTCCGGCGGCCGGCGGCCGTCGCCACGGTGAAGCGCGGCGGGGTGACGAGGCCTGCGTCCACGGCGGCCTGGGCCAGGCAGCGGATGCCGTTCCCGCTCATCTCGGCCTCGCCGCCGTCGGCGTTGTGCAGCTGCATGGAGAGGTCGCAGCCGGCACGACGGGGGCCAACCCGGATGATCCCGTCCGCGCCGATGCCCCGGCGGCGGTCGGCCAGCAGGCGGACCTGCGCCACCGAGAACCGGATGGCGTCGTTCGGATCGAGCACGACGAGGAAGTCGTTGCCCGCACCCTCGTGCTTGGTGGCGTGCACCACTCCATTCTCGCAGGTGGCGTCGTTCAGCCGTGCACGTGGAGTGCCTGCTCGAGCAGCTCCTGCGCCTCGGCGGCGCTGGCCGCCCAGGTGACGCGCGGGTCCCGGCGGAACCACGAAGCCTGGCGGCGGGCAAACTGGCGGGTGCGCCGGAGGGCCTCCTGCACGCACTGTTCCAGCGGTACGCCGTCCTCCACGTGGGCCAGGATCTCGCGGTAGCCGAGCGCCTGGCGGGCCGTGCGCGACATCCGTCGGGGCCGGGCGACCAGCGTCCGCACCTCGTCCAACAGGCCGGCCGCCAGCATCGCCGCGAAGCGCGCCTCGATGCGGTGGTCGATCTCCTCGGGTGGCAGGGCGAGCCCGACCTGGCGCACGCCGGTGGAGGGATAGGCCTCGAGTCCGGGGCCGAAGTCCGAGAAGGGTCGGCCGGCACCGATGGTGACCTCGAGGGCGCGCACGACCGCGGCGGCGGTTGGTGGGCTCCATGCGGGCCGCCCCCACCGGGTCGAGCTCGGCGAGCCGGGCGTGCAGGTCGGGCGGCTCGGCACGCCCCTCGTCGACCTCGGCCTCGAGCGCGGCCGCGACGTCGGGGTAGCGGGCCGGGATGCTGAGATCGTCGACGACGGCGCGGAGGTACAGCCCCGTGCCCCCGACGAGCAGGGCATGGTGCCCCCGCCACGCGATGCCGGCCAAGGCCTCGCGCGCTGCCTGCTGGTACCGGGTGACGGTGAAGTCCTCGTCGGGATCGACGAGATCGACCAGGTGGTGGGGCACGGCGGCTCGGGCCTCCGGTGCCGGTTTGGACGTGCCGATGTCCATGCCCCGGTAGACGCACATGGAGTCCACCGAGACGATCTCGCAGTCGCCCCGCCGCCGGGCCAGATGGAACGCCGCCTCCGACTTGCCCGAGGCGGTGACGCCGACGAGGGCGACTGCGGTCAAGCGCCCGCCACAGGCAGGCGCGCCCGATGCCGCGGCCGTCGCGGTCACCTCGTCGAGCAGGCCCGAGAGATGGTGCGGATGGCCCGCGGTCACGGTCACCCGGCCCACGGAGCCCGCCGCCGGTGCACCGGCCGGGCCCGCCGCCGGAAAGTGGACCAGCTTGCCTTGGCGGGTACGGCCGCTCAACATCGCGTCGTCACGCCGGCTGACGCCCTCGACGAGGACCTCCTCCGTGCGGCCGACCCGGGCCTGGTGGCGGGCGAGCGCAGAACGGTCGATCACGGCCTTGAGCCGCTCGAAGCGCTCGGCGACGACGTCGGCAGGCACGAATTGCGACTCCAGGGCGGCCGCCCGCGTCCCGGGACGCGGCGAGAAGATGAACGTGAACGCGGAGTCGTACCGGGCCTCGGCGCAGACCGCGAGCGTGTCCTCGAAGTCCGCCTCGGTCTCACCGGGGAACCCGACGATGACGTCGGTCGTCACGGCCAAGTCCTCGACGGCGGCGCGGGCCGAGGCCAGCCGCTCGAGGTAGCGCCGGGCGGTGTAGCCCCGTCGCATGGCGCGCAGCACCTTGTCGCTCCCCGACTGCAGGGGAAGGTGGAGCTGCTCGCAGACCGCGGGTGTCTCGGCCATGGCCTCGACCGTCTCGGGCCGTAGGTCCTTGGGGTGGGGACTGGTGAAGCGGACACGCCCGATGCCCTCCACCGCGCCGACCGCACGGAGCAGCCCCGCGAACAGGGGCCGCCGCTTGGTGATGTCGCGGCCGTAGGAATTGACGTTCTGGCCCAGCAGCGTCACCTCGGTCACGCCGCGGCGGGCCAGCAGCTCGACCTCCGCCACGACGTCGTCCATGGGCCGACTGACTTCGGGCCCGCGTACCGAGGGCACGATGCAGAAGGCACAGGAGTTGTCACATCCGGTCTGGATGTTGACCCACGCGGCATAGGGCAGCTTCTCGCACGGCGCCGGGACCGAGCGGCGGGTTGGTGCCCGCCTCGGGGTCCGGCGCGCCGAGGATCTCCATGACGGGACCCTCGGCGCGGGCTCGCCGCAGCAACCCGGGCGCGCTCGTGAGGTTGTGCGTGCCGAAGACGACGTCGACCCACCCCACCCTCTGCTGGATGCGCTCCCTGTCCTTCTGGGCCAGGCATCCTCCGACGGCGATCTGGAGGTCCGGTTTGGCGTCGACCAGCTCCTTGAGGCGCCCCAGCGTGCCGTAGAGCCTCTGGTCGGCGTTCTCCCTGATGCAGCACGTGTTGAGCACCACCACGTCGGCGTCCTCCATGGCGGCGGCCGGGGCCAGGCCCTCGGCCACCAGCAACCCGGCGAGCCGCTCGGAGTCGTGCTCGTTCATCTGACACCCGAAGGTCCGGATGAAGTAGGTGCGGGGCATCCGCCAGAGTCTAGGGAACGCCGACGCCTAGATTTTCGACCGTGGACCTCGAAGGCGCACGCATCTTGGGGAGAGCGCGCTGGGCATCGGTGCTGGTGCCGCTGGCGCTGCTGTTGGCGGCATGCGGCTCGGGCTCGGGCTCGGGCTGGGCGGCTCGGCCGGCTCGCAACAGTCGGCGGACGCCCGACTCAAGGCTGCCGGTGTCAGCGTGCTCGCCCAGATCGCCTCCTACCAGGCGGCCGCGCATCGGTGCGCGTCCCAGCCCAACTCGGTCGTGTGCCTCGAGGCCGCCGACCGCACCCTCGGCGGCCAGATGCACACCTACGCCAACGTGCTCGCCGTCGGCCACGGGTTCACGACGCCGCGGGGCGACCTGACCGACGCCCGCAACCACGCCCAGACGCTCGCCAACAGCCTGGAGATCCTCGGCGACGCGCAGCCCACGCAGGCCAACTACGACCAGGTGCTCAACACGTTCAACGTCGGCGCGGCAATCAGCGAGCTGCAGGGCGCGGTCCGCAAGGCGGACGGCGCCACCGGCGGGTGACCGGCCCGCGCACCTAGAGCGGGACCTCGGCCTCGTCCCCGTAGACGATGCCCCGTCGGTCCGCCCGCAGCGACAAGACGCGCCCGGGCACGCCGGACGCGCCGAGCGCGGCCTCCGCCCCCGAACGCACCACCTCCACCGAGCCGACGTCCACCAGGCCGATCAGCGTCGGCCCGGCGCCCGACCAGCTGGCCGCGAGGGCGCCGGCGTCGACGAGGCTGCGCAGCAACGCCGGCGCCTCGGGGAACATCGCCGTGCGTGCCGGCTGGTGGATGCGGTCGGCCGTCGCGCCGGCGACGAGGTACGCCGGATCGGCCAGGCCGGCCAGCAGCAGCCCCATGCGACCCAAATTGAACACCGCGTCGGCCCGCGAGATGGTCTCGGGCAGCGCCTGCGCGCCGCGGGCGTGGCGAGGTTGCGCTCGGGGACGACGGCGACGAAGGCGAGCTCGTCGGCGAGCGGCAGCGGCGCGTGCACGGCCGTGCCCTCCACCGTCGTCGCCGCGACGAGCCCTCCGAACACCGTGGCCGCTGCGTTCTCGGGGTGTCCGTCGTGCGCGGCCGCCACGGCGAAGGGATCCTCCGCTCCGGCGGCGGCCGCCGCCGCCGCCGCGAGGGCGGCCGAGGAGCCCAATCCCCGGGCGACGGGTATCTGCGAGCGCACCGTGACGGCGACGCGGTCGTGGCCCAGCACCTCGACCGCCACCCGTGCGGCCAGGTGCGACGCGTCGTCAAAGAGCCCGGACCCCTCGCCCTCGCTGTGCACGCGCAGCGAGGGCGCGGGCTCCACCTCGACGCTCACGTAGCAATCGAGCGCGACGGCCAGCGTGTCGAACCCGGGTCCGAGGTTGGCGGACGACGCGGGGGCCCGGGCGCGCACGGGGTCAGGCTACTGCGCTCAGAAGATGCGCTGGAGGAGCGACAGGCGGGGCGCGTCCGGCTCGAGTCGTACCGGCACCGCGACACGCTGGGTGCCGAGCGTCACCACGACGGTGCCGACGCGGCTGCCCCGGCGCGCCTGGTCGGTGACGTCGTGCTGGGGCTCGAACGCGCGGGACACACTGACTCCGGGCCAGGTCAGCACGGAGGCGGACGACGCCGCCCGTGCGTCGACCGTCTGTCCGGCCTCGCTCACGTGCGCCACGACGTCGCCGCCATGCAGCACCGCGGTCGTCCCGATCAAAGGGCCGAGCGCGTTGACCAGCGCCAACCCGTGGAGGCCGGCCTGCGCCAGCACCCCCGGCCCGGTCTGCCCGGTCACGGCGGCGAGCAGGAGCACGGGCCGGCCGTGCACCGTCCGCATCGCGGCGAGCACGTCGCACCCGCCCGCCTCGCTGGTGAAGCCGGACTTGACGCCGATCACCCCCTCCAGGCCGAGCAGCGGCGTGTAGGTGGAGATCGTCCCGGCGACGGGGAGGGTGACGGAGGACAGCTTGACGATGGACGCGAACGTCCGCGTTCGCCATGTCGGGCGCCGCCACCTTGAGCATGTCCGAGGCGGTCGACACCGACGCGGGGCTGACCCCGCTCGGATCGGCGAAGTGCGACTGGCTCATGCCCAGGCGGGCTGCCGCCGCGTTCATCTTTGTGACGAAGGCCGGGATGCTGCCGGCGTCCCACCGGGCCAGGAGGTCGGCGTAGTTGTCCGCCGAGTGCACGAGCAGGCCGCTGATGACCTGGCGCTCGGTCAACTGCTCGCCCAGCGTGACTTGTGCGTTGGCGTCGTCGTCGACGGTGTCGCTGTCGTAGTCGTCGACGTCGGCCTGGGTCACGGTGATCGTGGGGCCGGGATCGCTCGGAGCCAGCGGGTGGTCGTGCAGCACGACGTAGGCCGTCATGAGCTTGGTCAGGCTCGCCACCGGCGCCGGCTTCTCGGGTGCCGACGCCACGCTGACGCCGATGGCCGGGATGGCGATGGCTCCCTGGCCCGTGGCCGGCCACGGGAGCGTGACCGTGTGCCGGGGGACGCCGACGGTCCGGGCCAGCACGGGGGTCACCACCGGCGGCGGGTCCGGGGTGCTCGCCCGCACGCCCACGACGACGGCGCCCGCCGCGACCAGCACGAGCAACGCCGCGAGCAGCACCAGGCGGCGGGCCGGGTGCCGCCGTCGGTGCGAGTGCACGACATGGCGCCCCCGTTCTGGGGGCGGCGGGGGCGGAGGCGGCGGGTCTCGCAGCGAGTCGAGCCGGAACGGCGCCACCATCAGCGGCGCCGGACTGTCCTCGCTCACCTCCGGCTCAGCGCGTCGAGCTCTTCGGGGGTCATGAGCACGGCCCGTGCCTTGGAGCCCTCGCTCGGCCCGACCACGCCCGCCTGCTCCAAGCAGGTCCATCAGGCGGCCGGCCCGGGCGAAGCCGACGCGCAGCTTGCGCTGGAGCATGGAGGTGGAGCCGAGCTGGGAGCGCACCACGAGGTCCCGGGCCTGCACCAGCAGCTCGTCGTCGTCGTCGTCGACGCCGGCACCGCCCACCGGGCCGTCCTCGATGCCGTCGATCCCCACGATGGCCTCGGACTGGCCCCCCTGGGCACGCCAGTGGCCGACGACCTCGCGCACCTCCTCCTCCGAGACCCAGGGGGCCTGGAGACGGCGCGGGATGTTGGACGAGGCGGTGAGCAGCAGCATGTCCCCCTTGCCGATCAGGCGCTCGGCGCCGGGCTGGTCCAGGATCACCCGGCTGTCGGCCAGCGAGGAGACCGAGAAGGCCATGCGGCTCGGGATGTTGGCCTTGATGACCCCGGTGATGACGTCGACCGAGGGCCGCTGGGTGGCGATCACCAGGTGGATGCCGACGGCGCGCGCCATCTGGGCGATGCGCACGATGGAGTCCTCGACGTCGCGGGCCGCCACCATCATCAGGTCGTTCAGCTCGTCGACGATGACGAGGATGAAGGGCAGCGCCTCGGGCGGCTCGGGCTCGTCGTCGATCTCGCCCTCGTCGTCGACGGCCGGATGGTCCTCGCCCAGGGCCCGGGCGGCGGCGTCACGCGCCCGGCGCCTGGTCCGACGGTCGCCGCCGGCGCCAGGAGCCCCTCGGCCACCAGCTGGTTGTAGCCGGTGATGTCGCGCACGCCGTTCTCGGCCAGCAGGTCGTAGCGGCGCTCCATCTCCTTGACCGCCCAGGCGAGGGCGTTGGCCGCCTTCTTGGGGTCGACGACCACCGGGTTGAGCAGGTGGGGCAGCCCGTCGTACTGGCCGAGCTCGACCCGCTTGGGGTCGACCAGGATCATCTTGACCTTGTCGGGCGTGTCGCGCATGAGGATCGACGTGATGATGGAGTTCATGCACGACGACTTCCCCGAGCCGGTCGCGCCCGAGATGAGGATGTGCGGCATCTCGGCCAGGTTCGCCATGACGGCGCGCCCGGCGATGTCGCGACCCATGGCCACCTCGAGCGGGTGGGTGGCCGCCGACGGCCGCGCCTCCTTCGACTCGAGGATGTCGCGCAGGGAGACCAGCTGGCGGGTCCGGTTGGGCACCTCGACGCCGATGGCGGACTTGCCGGGGATGGGCGCCAGGATGCGCACGTCGGGCGACGCCATGGCGTAGGCGATGTCCTTGGAGAGGCTGGTGACCCGGGCCACCTTGACGCCGGGCCCGAGCTCGAGCTCGTAGCGGGTGACCGTGGGGCCCACCCGGCTGCCGACCAGCCTGGTCTCGACGCCGTGCGCGGCGAGCGCCCGCACCAGGTCCTCGCCGGCGGCGTCGATCTGGCGCTGGTCCTGGCGCATCTTCTTGGACGCGTGCAGCAGGGACATGCTCGGCAGCGCCCACTCTCCCGGCACGGCGCGACGAGGCGGCCGCGAGCGGGGGCGGAGCCGGCTCCACCTCGTCGGGCTCGGGATCGAGCGGGATGTCGATGTCCGCGTCGCTGTCGTCGAGGAGGGGTTCGTCGGCCGAGTCGGCGTCCTCGGGGACGATCGGAGGGGGGTGGGGCGTCCCGGGCGACGTCGCCGCGTCGACCACGCCGTCCGGGGCGATCACGAAGGGCTTGCCCCGCCACAGCGAGGCGGCGGCGCGGCCCAGGGCGACGCGCCGAGGCGCGCGAGGGCCCGCGCCGACCGAGGCCAGGGAGACGCCGGTGGCGATGAGGATCGCCACGAGCACGACGGCCACGAGCAGGACGGCGGCGCCGGCCGTGCCCAGGCCGGCGTGCAGCGGGCGCCCGACGACCGCGCCGAGGTAGCCGCCGGCGTCGCGCAGCGCAGTGCGAGGCCGAGAGCCGGGGCGTGCCCTTGGCCAGCTCGGCCAGGCCGCAGACGCCGAGCAGGCCGAGCAGCGTCCCGACGGCGAGGCGCCACGGATCGGTGCCGGGGGCCGCCTCGTCATCCGCGTCGTCGTCGCGGCCGACCCGGCCGCCGCGGTCCAAGAGCAGGGCGGCGCCGGCGCCGGCGGCCACCAGGGGGAGGAGGACGCGGGCCCAGCCCGCGACCAGCGCCAGCCCCGTGTCGGTGCCGTGGCCGACGGGGCCGAGCTGCTGGCCCCAGAGGGCCAGCGCCAGCAGGACGCCGAGCGTGATCAGTCCGACGGCCCACAGATCCCGGGCCTGGACCCGCCAGAACGGCGGCCGCGAGGGCGCCGGCCGCTTGGCACGGGAGGCTGGCTTCTTGGCGGCGTCGCGGGCGGGCGCACGCGTGGAGGCGCCACCGCGGGTCTTGGTCACCACAGTGGGGCCGAGATTAGTGCCTGACCTGGTCGTTTTTGCGGACACCCGGCCCGTTGAAATGCGAACATGTGTTCGCTATCCTAGCCCCGGATGGCACTGCGGTGGGCCCTGGCCGAGAGCGAGGAGGGCGGCACGCTCTTCCCCGACGAGCGGGTGGCCGAGCGCCACGTCGGGAAGGGCGCCTACGCCGGGATGGAGTTCCTCCACGTCAACGCCCGCACCATCATCAACACGGTGCCGCCGGAGAGCGTCATGCCCTTCCGGCACACCATCAACCCGTATCGAGGCTGCAGCCACGCCTGCGTGTACTGCTTCGCCCGGCCGACCCACGACTATCTCGGGCTCGGCATCGGCACCGACTTCGAGCGCAAGATCGTGGTCAAGGTGAACGCGGTCGAGCGCCTGCGCGCCGAGCTGCGGTCGCCGAGGTGGGGCGGCGACACCATCGCCATGGGCACCAACACCGACCCCTACCAGCACGCCGAGGGCAAGTACCACCTCACCCGGGGCATCGTCGAGACCTTGTCGGGCGCAGGCAACCCGTTCAGCATCCTGACCAAGTCGACGCTGATCCTGCGTGATGCCGCGCTGCTCGCCGCGGCGTCCGCAGCGCACCGAGGTGGCGGTCAGCTTCTCCGTCGGGACACTCGACCGCTCCGTGTGGTCGCTGACCGAGCCGCGGCACTCCCCCGCCGGACCGGCGGGTCGAGGCGCTGCGGCGGCTCACCGACGCGGGCATTCCGTGCGGGGTCCTGGTGGCGCCGGTGCTGCCGGGGCTGTCCGACTCCGAGGCACAGCTGGGCGAGGTGGTCGAGGCGTGCGCGGCGGCCGGCGCCGTGTCCATCCACGGTGTGGCGCTGCACCTGCGGGGCCCGCTGCGCCGCCACTACTTCGACTGGCTCGAGGGGACGCGCCCGGACCTGGTCCGCCTGCACCGCGGACGCTTCCGGCGTGGTGCCTACCAGGACGAGGCGCAGCGCGAGCGGGTTGAGCGCATCGTGCGGCAGGCGGCGGCCCGGTGCGGCGTGACAGGGCGGGACCGCTACCGCGCTGCACCACCGGCGGCCGCCCCGGTGGTGGAACCCGCCGGCGAGAGCGGTCGGCAGCTCCGCTTGCTCTGAGACGGGGCGCGCCGGCGCGGCGCTCGCCGCTCCCTATGATCATGGCCTCATGGCGGGCCCGGGATCGTGGACGTGGCGGGCGCGCCGACGTGCCGCTCTGGGCATGGCGGTGCTGCTCGCGGCCTGCGTGCTGGTCGTCGCACCGCCGGCGGGACCGGGGACCAAGGGCCGGGCGGGTGCAGCGTCGCCCAGGGCGACCGACGGGTCCTACGCCATCGTCGACGCCGCGGGCGGGGTGATGACCTTCGGCGGCGCCGGGTACGAGGGTGACACGCTCGAGGTGCCGCTCCGAAGCCGATCGTCGGCGGCGCGGCCGACCCCAACGGCGGCTACTGGCTCGTGGCGTCCGACGGCGGGGTGTTCACCTTCGGCAATGCGCCCTTCTGGGGCTCGACGGGAGGCCTGGCGCTCAACCAGCCCATCGTCGGCATGGCGGCCGACGCCCGACGGCGGCGGGTACTGGCTGGTGGCGTCCGACGGTGGCATCTTCACCTTCGGCGACGCGCAGTTCTGGGGCTCGACCGGGAGCATCCGCCTCAACAAGCCCATCGTCGGCATGGCCGCCACGCACGGATGGCGGCGGCTACTGGCTCGTCGCCTCCGACGGCGGCATCTTCAGCCTTCGGCGACGCCCGGTTCTTGGGCTCGACCGGGAGCATCGCGCTCAACAAGCCCGTCGTCGGCATGGCGGCCACGCCCGACGGCGGCGGGTACTGGCTCGTCGCCTCCGACGGTGGCATCTTCACCTACGGGGACGCCCAGTTCTGGGGGTCGACGGGCAGCATCGCCTTGAACGAGCCGATCGTGGCCATGGCCCGCACGCCGGACGGGGACGGGTACTGGCTGGTGGGCCAGGACGCCGGTGTCTTCGACTTCGGCGATGCCGGCTTCTCGGGGAGCGCGCAGTCGCCCCTCCACCCGCCCCTCTTCCCCAAGCCGTTTTCGAACCCCATCCCGCCGGCGGTGACCATCATCAACGAGCGCCCGGGCCCCAGGCCACCCACCAGGGAACCCTGCGGGTCGCCTTCTCCGGCGACTCGCTGTCGCTCTACGAGGGCGAGTACGTGCAGGAGACGAACCCCCCCTACGCCGTCGACGACGGCGCCGCGGCGGGCTGCGGCTACACCAACGGCGCGCCGACGCTGCCCTGGAGCGACCCGACCTCGCTCTACCTGAGCCCGGCCGCCTGCGCGCTCTGGGCGACACAGCTGCAATGGGTGGTGTCGCGCTTCCATCCCGACGTGACCGTCATCCAGACCGGGTACTGGGAGACACAGAACCGCCAGTTCGACGGGGGCTACACCACGCTGGCCGACCCGGCCTACTCCGCCTACATCGCGTCCAACCTCGCCGAGGCGGTGCAGATCGCCCACTCCGACGGTGGCGCGGTGATCCTGTCGACCTCGCCCTACTTCGACGACGGCACACCGTCCAACCTCGTCGACGCCTACAACCAGATCGTGGAGTCGGTGGCCGCCGAGTACTCCTACGTGTCGATCGACGACCTCTACACGGTGCTCGACCCCGGTGGGGCCTATGCCACGGTCGTCGACGGCATCGTGGCGCGGGCGGCGGACGGCGTGCACATCACCCAGGCGGCGGTGGACGAACCTGATCGAGCCGGCGCTCAACCAGATCATCGCCAACGTGGCGGGGGCTGTCTACGCCGGCGGAGCTCATAGGGTCGCCGCCATCGCCCACCGGGGCGACCCGGTCGGGCGACCGCGAGAACACCCTGCCGGCCTTCGCGGCGGCGGTGGCGCTGGGCGCGGACATGGTCGAGCTCGACCTGCGGCGCACCCGCGACGGAGAGATCGTGGTGCTGCACGACCAGCCGCTGCAGCGGCTGTGGGGTGTGGGGGCCGCCGTCGGCGACCTCGACCTGGGCGACCTGGCGGCGATCGGCGAGGGTGATCTGCGCATCCCGCCGCTGCGCGAGGTGCTCGGTCGGGTCGCGGTGCCGTTGATGGTCGACTTCACCCGCCGGGAGGTGGTGCCGGGCGCGCTGGAAGCCGTGCGGAGCGGCCGGGGCGTTGGGCCGCGCGCTCTTCGTGACGGGCAACGTCGAGGCGCTGCGCCTGTTGCGTGGAGCGTCGGCGGAGGCACGCGTCGGGCTCACCTGGGTGGAGGGCCCGGAGCCGCCGTTGGCCCTGTTGGCCGAGCTGGGGGCGGAGTGCTGGAACCCGATGTTCACCCTGGTGACACCGGCGGGGGTGGCGGCGGTGCACGACGCGGGCCTGTCGGTGTCGACCTGGACGGTCGACGCCGTCGCGGACATGGCCCGTGTCGTCTCGGCGGGCGTGGACGCCGTCGTGAGCAACCGGGTGGCGGAGCTGGTGGCGTTCCTGCGGCGCCACCCCGGTCACCCGAGCTGACCGAGGTGCACCGCGCGCTCAGTGGTGGGGATCGAGGTGGGCGACCGTGCGCCCCACCGTCTGACGCTCCGCCATTGACTGGAGGGCGCGCGGCAGGTCCCCGAAGGCAACCTCGCGGCCGACGACCGGGCGCACGCGGCCGGCCGCGACGAGATCGAGGATGTGGGCATGGATCCGCGTGCCGTCGGCGTGCGAGGGGAAGTTGGAGCCGCTGACCCGCTTGAGCGAGGCCGGGTCCTCGACGTAGGCGAGGCATACCCCGGCGAGGGAGAAATTCCCGAACAGCACCGGTCGTGGCACGATCCCCTCGTCTTCTGCCTCGATGCCCGACGCGAACCCGACCAAGAGGTGGCGGCCGTTGAACGCCATGCACCGGAACGTGCTCGTCGTCACCTCTCCCCCGACCGAGTCGAACGCCACATCGACCCCGCGGCCCTCCGTCGCATCGAGCACCGCGTCGACGAAGTCGGCGTCGCGGTAGTTGATGGCCACCTCGGCACCGAGCGACCGGCACAGCTCGACCTTCTCGGCCGACCCGGCCGTCGCGATGACCCGGGCGCCGGCCAGCGCGGCCAGCTGGACGGCGGCCGAACCGACCCCGCCGGCGCCGGCGTGGATCAACGCGGTCTCGCCGGCCTGGATGTCCGCCCGCTCGTGCAGGGCCAGCCACGACAGGTGGAACGGGAAATAGATGGCGGCTGCGGGTGTGTCGGGCAGGTCGGGCTCCGGGGGCATCTCGAAGGCCATCGCGCACGGGCCGACGGCCAACTCGGCGTAGCCACCGAACGCACCGCTGGGCACCGCCACCACCCGCTTGCCGAGCCAGTCCTCGGCGCCGATCCCCACCGCCTCCACCGAGCCCAGCACCTCCATGCCGGGGGTGTAGGGCAGCGGCGGACGGACGGTTCGGTAGCGACCGCGCACGCCGTCCACGTCGTTGAAGTTGAGGGTCGCCGCCGCGACCCGCACCAACAGCTCGCCGGGGCCCGCCACGGGCGGAGGAACCTCCTCGAGCCGCAGGACCTCCTCGGGCTCCCCGAACTCGTGCACGCGCCAGGCCCGCATGTCGCAAGACTGTTGCACACCGTGCCTGCCGGAGCGGCGGGAGGGAACCAAGACCGCCCGGTGCGTCTTGACCCGGCGCGGCGAGCGGTCCAAGCTTGCCTCGTGCCATTCCGTTAGGCGTGAACTGATCGTCCCGCCCGTGCGCCCCCGCCACGGCTCGGTCCCTGTCCGGTCCGAGCCCAGGAGGCACTCTCGTGGCGAAACTCCGCCGAGCGCGTTTTGTCGCGCTCACCGTGCTGCTGGCGCGTCGCGGCTTCGACGCCGATGTCGGTGTCATCGGGAGCGGTCGCGTCCTCGTCGATGGACGAGTCATCACCAACGCGGCCGCCCTGGTGCGGTCCGATTCCGCGCTACGGGTTCTTCCGGCGGCACAGCTTCGGGGCGAGCGCAAACTCTCCATCGCGCTCGATCGGCTCTCGGTCCCAGTCGAGGGCTGCGTCGCCGTGGACGTGGGGGCGAGCGCGGGAGGCTTCACACCGCCCTCCCGGCGAGGGGCGCACGCCGGGTCTACGCCGTGGACGCGGGAGTCGGCCAGCTCCTCGGGCGGCTGCGCACCGATCCGAGGGTCGTGAACCTCGAGGGGCACAATCTCGGAGTCCTGGACCCCACGCGTGTGCCCGAGCCCATCGACCTCGTCGCACTCGATGTCAGCTACCTCTCCGTGGTCGACGCCATCCCGCAGCTCGAACGCGTTCCCCTCCGCCCCACCACGCACGTCGTCGCACTCGTGAAGCCGACCTTCGAACTGCACCGAGCAACGCTGGCCTCGTCCGACGAGGACGTCCTGAGCGCCGTGCGCCTTGTGGAGGACGCGCTGCGCCGCGCCGGGTGGACGGTCGGCGGGCGCTGTCGGGCGCCCTCGACAGGTCGACGCGGTGCTCGTGAGATGTTCGTCCATGCTCGCCGTGCCGGGCGCTGACGCGAGGTCGCGGGGGCCTTCCTCAGACCATCAGCACCACGGGCACGATCATGGGCCGGCGCCGCGTGCGCTCGCCGACGAACTTGCCCAGCGCCTTGCGGGTGTGGCGGCTCAGGACCTCGATGTCGTGCGCCCCGTCGCGCAGGGACTGGGTCACGGCCGCCCCCACGACCTCGCTCGCCTCGCCGAGCAGCTCCTCGGCCTCGGGGGCGTGCACCCAGCCGCGGGTCTCGATCACCGGCGGGCAGCTGAGCGTGCCGCTGCTGGCGGTCGACCGTGACCACGACCATGACCACGCCCTCCTCGGCCAGCTTCTGGCGGTCGCGCAGCACACCGTGCTCGATGTCGCCCGACCGTCCCGTCGACGTAGACGTAGCCGGCCGGGACCTTGCCGTCGCGGGCGATGCCCTTCGCGTCGAGCTGCAATGACGTCGCCGTCCTCGCACAAGAGGACCTTGGCCGGGTCGAGGCCCATGGACAGGGCCAGACGGGCGTGGTGCACCATGTGGCGGTACTCGCCGTGCACGGGCACGAAGCACTCCGGGCTGGGTCACCGTCGATGCAGCGTGCGCAGCTCGCCCTGGCGGGCGTGCCCGCTCACGTGCACCGCTTCCGCCGCCGAGTGGACCACCTCGGCGCCCCGGCGGTGCAGGTCGTCGATCACCTGGCCGACCGACCACTCGTTGCCCGGGATCGGATGGGCGCTGATGATCACGACGTCGTCCTCGCCGATGCGCAGCCATTTGTTCTCGCCGGCGGCCATCAGCGACAGCGCCGACATCGGCTCGCCCTGGGAGCCGGTGGAGATCACGCACACCTCGCCCGGCAGGCAGGTCGTCCGACGTCCTCGATGTCGACCTGGCACCCCGTCGGGGATGCTGATGATGCCGAGCCGCATGCCCAGGTCCACGTTCTTGCCCATGGAGCGCCCGAGCGTGGCCACCTTGCGGCCGCTGGCGACGGCGGCGTCGATGATCTGCTGGACGCGGTGGATGTGGCTGGCGAAGCAGGCCACGATGATGCGCTTGCCGGACGTGGGCTGCGAAGACCCGCCGCAGCGTCACGCCGACCGAGGACTCCGACTCGGTGAAGCCCGGCTCCTCGGCGTTGGTCGAGTCCGACAGCAGGAGCCGGATGCCCTCGGTGCGGGCCAGCGCGCCCATGCGGGGGAGGTCGGTGCGCCGGCCGTCGACCGGCTGCAGGTCGAGCTTGAAGTCGCCCGAGTGCAGGATGACCCCCTGCGGCGTGTGGAAGGCGATGGCCATGGACGTCGGGCACCGAGTGGGTCACCGGGATGAACTCGACGTCGCAGGGGCCGATGCGCCGCCGCTCGCCGTCGGCCACCGAGACGAAGCGGGTCTGGTCGAGCACGCCCGCCTCCTCGATCCGGTGCCGGGCCAGCCCGACGGTCAGCTCGGAGCCGTAGATGGGCGACGTGCAGGTCGCGCAGGAGGTAGGCCAGACCGCCGGTGTGGTCCTCGTGGCCGTGGGTGAGCACGATCCCGTCGACCCGGTCCCGGCGGTCGTGCAGGTAGGTGAAGTCGGGCAGGACCAGGTCGACGCCGGGCATGTCGGGCTCGGGGAACATGATCCCGCAGTCGAGGACGACGATGCGGCCCTCGACCTCGATGCAGGCGCAGTTGCGGCCGATCTCGCCGAGGCCGCCGAGGAAGACGACCCGGACCGGCTTTGGCTTGCCTCTGTCAGCCAAGCGGGGCGACCGTGACCGCGGGAGGCCCCACGGCAGCCAGGATCTTGGCCGCCTGGGCGTCGAGCTCGGGGGTGGACGGCCCCCATGGGCAGGCGGCACTGCCCGACCCGCAGGCCCAGCGCACGCAGGATCGCCTTGGCCGGGAGCGGGTTGGGGAACTCCGCCGAGGACTCGAAGTCGAAGGAGTCGAGCAGCTCGGCGTGGCCGGCGATGGCGGTCGGCCAGGTCGCCCGCCAGGAAGGCGTCGACCACCGCGCGGCATCTGCGGGCCGATCCAGTGCGAGGCCACGCTGATCACCCCGACCGCACCGACGGCGAGCAGGGGCAGGGTCATGGCGTCGTCGCCGCTGTAGATCTCGAAGCCCGCAGGCGCCTGCGCTGCCAGGTGGGCGGTGGTCGGAGGGTCCCCGGCCGCGTCCTTGAGCCCCACGACGCCGGGCACCTGGCGAGCGAGCCGCAGCAGGTGGTGGTGGCGATGCGCCGCCCCGTGCGGACGGGGATGTCGTAGAGCACCACGGGCAGAGCGGCCGCCGCCTCGGCCACGGCCCGGAAGTGCTCGTAGAGGCCGGCCTGGGAGGGCCGGTTGTAGTAGGGGGTGACGACCAGCACGCCGTCGACCCCGCAGCGGGTCGGCCTCGGCCGGTCATCTTGACCGAGTGGGCGGTGTCGTTGGAGCCCGTGCCGGCGATGACCGGGACCGTGACGGCCTCGGCCACGGCGCGCCACAGCGCCACCTTCTCCTCGTCGGTGAGCACCGAGCTCTCGCCCGTGGAGCCACTGAGGACCAGCCCGTCGCTGCCGTGCGCCGCCAGCCAGCGGGCAAGCTCCACCGCGGCGTCGAAGATCGAGCGCTCCGGCGTCGTCGAAGGGGGTCACCATGGCGGTGACCACCCGCCCGAAGCGGGGCGCGTCCTGCGCGGGGCTCATCGCCCCTTCACGCTACCAGTACTGCGTGGCGCTCAGACGACCTGTCGCTCGGCGGGCGATCCGTCGGCGAACGCGTCCTCCTCCTCGGTGGAGTCGCTCAGGTGCTCGAAGGCGATCGCCCCCATCTCGGTGAACTTGGTCCGCAGCCAGCCGTCGGCCGCGTCGAGGAGCCCCAGCTTCTTGAGGTTGGGCACGATCTTGGAGAACAGCAGGATCTGGAAGTCGTCCCGGTCCGGCGCCGCCGACATGATCTTGAGGACGTCGCACGGTGGGGACCTCCATGCGCTCCCACACCTCCTGCATGGCCATGCGATCCTTCATCCGGATGGCGGCCTCGAAGGCGAACTCCTGGCGCTCGCGCAGCTCGGCAGCACTCAGCTCCTTGTAGTACTCCTGGAGGCTCAGCACACCGAAGGCCACGTGGCGGGCCTCGTCGGCCATGACGTAGCGCAGCAATTTCTTGAGCAATGGCTCGGTCGTCATCATGTGGATGAAACCGAAGGCGGCCAGCGCCAGGCCCTCGACCATGATCTGCATACCCAGGTAGGTCATGTCCCAACGCGAGTCGGCCACGATGTCGTCGAGCAGGAGCCCCAGGTGCGCGTTCATCGGGTAGTGACCCGAGAGCTTCTCGTCGAGGTACTTGGAGAAGACCTCGACGTGGCGCGCCTCGTCCATGACCTGGGTCGCCGCGTAGTACTTGGCGTCGATCCACGGGCACGGTCTCGACGATCTTGGCCGTGCAGAGCAGCGCCCCCTGCTCGCCGTGCATGAACTGGGACAGCAGCCAGTTCTGGTTCTCGATGCCGAACCGGAGGAAGCTGCTTGTCGTCCCACTGCTCGAGCGCGGTGCCGGCCAGGGCGGCGGCGTCCCACTGCATCTGGGCGGGGTTGGCCTCGCGCGTTGGCCAGCACGACCTTCTCCTGGTCGACCTCGATCGACCAGTCCAGGTCGGTCTGCGCGTTCCACTGCGCCTTCTTCGCCTTCTCGTAGAGCTTGTCGAGCTGCGGCTTGGCGCCCTTCTCGTAGTCCCAGGTGAACTCGGCCGGGCAATGGTCAGGCACCCGGTGGTAGCCCTCTTCGTCGTACCTGCCGACGACGCTCAGCACCGCCTCCATGTCGTCGATGCTCTCGCGGCCGATCAGCTCGAGGTTCGACCTGAGCTGCTCCTTGTTGTCATCGAGGGTGGTCATGTGCGCCGCCTCCTTTGTGGTTCGTCACGTTGGTTGGTGGGACTGGGACGACTGGGGGCCGGTTGGAACCCGAGTGGGACGAGGAGCCGGCGGCCTCGATCCGCAGGGCGAGGATGCCGGGAAGGACGAAGCTGCGGACCAGCACGCGGGTGTCGCCTGGGTCGGCCAGGTCGCCGTGGGGCGACGGGTTGGAGCAGTACGCCAGCACGATGCGGACGGCCCACTCCGCCGCCCGCGACGCCTGCTCGGGCTCGAGCCAGCGGCCGAAGAAGGGTGCCGCGAGGTCGCCGGCCACCAGCAGGACCCGGTCCAGCTCCCTGAAGGTGAGGTAGGGCAGGACGGCACCCGGCTCGCGCTCGAGCAGGTAGGTGAGCGCCTGGTGCGACCGCAGCCGCCGGGCGGTCTCGACCATGCCGGCCACGAGCACGTCCTCGAGGTCGGTCGCCTCGCCCATGACGACGGCCAGGGACGAGAACAGCCGGGCCACCTCGGTCTCGACCACGGCGGCGAGGATGCCCTCCTTGCCCTTGGGAAAGGTCCGGTAGACGGTGGCGCGCGGACAGGCCGGCGCCCCGGGCGATGTCGTCCACGGTGGTCTTGGCGATGCCCTGGCGAGCTAGGCAGCGCAGGGCCCCGTCGACGATGCGCACCCGGGTCGACGAGCGGTCGTCGGCGCCGAGGTGGCGGACGACACCGTCGCGCTCGGCGGTCGGCGGGCCGCGACCATCCGGTTCGAGGTCGTTTCGCGGTGGCACCCACTGATGAAACAGTATGGCGATTTTTGTCTCACTGTCAACCGACCGGGCTCAACTGAGGTTCACGTGGCCGGGGGCGACGCCGGTGATGAGGAGGGCCAGCAGCGCCAGGATCGCCGCGCTGGCCCCGATCGTGACGGCCAGCTCGGCCGTGCGGTCCCGCAGGCCCCCGGCGTAGTCGTAGGCGAAGGCGAGGACGGCGCCGGTGACCACCCCGCCGAGGTGGGCCCGCCAGTCGATGTCGCCGGTGAAGCCGATCAGGAAATTGAGCACCAACAGCCCGACCACCGGGGCCACGGGCAGGTGGCGGCGCGTCCCCAGCACCACGTAGGCGCCCAGGACGCCCATGATGGCGCCCGAGGCTCCGATGCCGGCCACGTTGGGCTGGCTGAGCAGGTAGGAACACACGCTCCCCCCGAGCCCCGCGATCAGGTAGAGGGCGAGGAAGCGCGCCTTGCCGAGCAGCACCTCGACGGCCGGGCCCACGATGAGCAGGGCGATCATGTTGAAGAAGATGTGCACGAAGTTGGCGTGCAGCCACATGGCGGTGAACGCCCGGTAGTACTGGTGTTGCAGGTGCACGGCCGCTGGCCACATGGCGTACCGGTCGACGACGCGGAGGTTGTTGCCGAAGTCCTCGAGGAAGAACACCACCACGTTGATGGCGATGATGACGAGGACGACCGGCGTGGGATTGGTCGAGCCGACCGCGCCCGTCCGGCCCGGGCTGGTGTGGGTGAACGCGGGTACCTGGCGCGAGCGCGCGCGCGCCCGCGGACGTGCATTCGGGGCACTGCCAGCCGACGGGTGCCGCCACCATGCACTCGGTGCAGATGGGGCGATCGCAGTGGGCACAGAGCACCGACGCCGCCCGTTCCGGATGGCGGTGGCACGACGGGGGTCGGCGCGGGCTCGAGATGGGGTCCGCTCACCGGATGCCCGCCAGCAGCTCGGACCGCACCAAGAGCGCCACCTGCTCGGGGTCGTTCAGGTCCCAGCGGCCCGGAGAGCTGATGTAGGAGAGCACCATGCGGGCCAGGAAGTCCGACGCCCTGTCGAGCTCGGCGCCCTCCGCCATCCCGTGGCGCACCAGGTAGGGGGCCAGGAACGCGGCCACCAGCGTGTGCGTGCGGTCGGACTCGGTGGTGAGCCGCGGCAGGAGGATCTCGGGCTCCGTCACCAGGATGCGCTGGAGCACCTCGTGCTCCACGAGGGCCCGGTGGGCGAACACCAGGCCGCGTTCCATCACCTCCTCCAGTGTCTCGGCGTCGGAGACCTCCTCGTAGAGCCGGAGGAAGAAACGGGCGAACTCCCAACCGACCACGGCCGAGATCAGCTCGTCGCGTCCGCCCGGGAAGTAGCGGTACACCGTCGCCCGCGACACGCCCGCCTCGTGCGCCGCGTCCTCGACGGTCGTCTTGGCCAGGCCCCAGCGCGCCACGCAGGCGTACGTCGCCTGCAGGAGCCGCTCCCGGACCTCGGGGTTCACAGGCCCAGCAACGCCTCGAGGCCCACCGTCAGGCCCGGGCGGTCGGCCACCGAGCGCACGGCCAGCAGGACGCCCGGCATGAAAGAGCGCCGGTCGTAGGAGTCGTGGCGGATGCTCAGGCTCTGGCCGGGGGCGCCGAAGATCACCTCTTCGTGTGCCACCAGGCCGGGGAGTCGCACGGAGTGCAGGTGGACGCCGCCGGGGCCCTCGGCGCCGCGCGCACCGGCCAGCACGAAGTCCGTCGTCGGGTCCGGCGCGAGCGGGCCGCTGCCGGCGGCCCGGCGTGCCTCCGCGATGGCCGCCGCCGTGTGCATCGCCGTGCCCGACGGCGCGTCGCGCTTGGCGCCGTGGTGCAACTCGACCACCTCGACGCCCTCCATGTGCGGTGCGACGATACGGCAGAGGTGCAGGAGCAGCACCGCACCGATCGCGAAGTTGGCCACGACGATCGCGTTGGCACCACTCCCTTCGAAGTGCCTGGCCACGTCGGCGAGGTCCTCGTCGGACAGCCCACTCGTCCCGATGACGGCATGGAGGCCCAGGCGCGCGTAGTGCACGACGTTGTGGCGCACGGCGTCCGCGATGGTGAAGTCGACGACCACGTCGGCACCGAGGTCGCGCAACGCGTTGACCTCGCCGACGATGGTCCGGCCACCGGCGTCCCCCCCCACGTGCGCCGGGTCGACCGCGGCCACCAGCTCCATGCCCTCCGCTTCGGACACCGCCCGGCACACCTCTTGGCCCATGCGGCCGCCGGCGCCGACCACACCGACCCTGTGCGGGCCCGGCGAGCCGCCGGCGGTGTGCATGGCCTGCAGGCTACCGGGCAGCCAGGGTGGGCCGGTGGGACTCGAAGTCGTGGGCGTCGAAGGGACCGACCGCGCTCAGCGCGTGCGGCGACTGGACCAGCTCGGCCGCGGCGTCGAGGACCTGCTGGCGGTCGACGGTGTCGATCCGGGACAGCACCTCGTCGACCGAGAGCACCTCGTCGTGCAGCAGCAGCGAGGCACCGATGCGGCTCATGCGGGCGCCCGAATCCTCCCCGGACAGCAACATCTCGGCCCGCAGGTTGCCCTTGGCCACGGCCAGCTCGCGCTCGGTCACGCCCTCGGTCGCCAGCAGCTCGAACTCGTTGCCCACGATGCGCAGCACCTCGTCGACGTGCTCGGGGGCCGTCCCCACCACCACGGCCAACGAGCCGGCGTCCTGGTAGGCGGCCCGCTCCGACCATATCGAGTACGCCAGGCCGCGCTGCTCGCGCACCTTCTGGAAGAGACGGCTCGACAGCCCACCACCCAGCACGTGGTTCAGCACGGCCAGCGCCCAACGCCGTTCGTCGAACCGGTTCACCGAGCGCGTCCCGTAGACGAGATGCGCCTGCTCGGTGGGCCGGCGCGCCACGTCGAGGGCCACCACGTCGGGGCCCGGCGCCGTGCGCTGTGGGACCGCGCCCCCGGCCGTCCCGGCGAAGCGCCGCTCCAGGTCGGCCGCCACCGCGTCGTGCCGGCAGTCGCCGGCGACGGAGACCACGATGTTCGAGGGGCGGTAGTGCCGTTCGAGGAACCGGCGGATGTCCTCGCGGGTGATGGCCTGCACCGACGAGGCCGTCCCCAGGGTGTCGCGCCCGAGCGGGTGGCCCGGGAAGAGGGCCGACTGCCACCGCTCCGACGCCAGGTCGGACGGCTCGTCGGCGTGCATCAGGATCTCGTCGAGGATGACGGCGCGCTCGGCCTCGACGTCGTCGGAGCGGAGCGCGGGTTCCCACATGATGTCGCTCAGGATGTCGAGTCCGAGCGAGAGGTGATCGGAGAGGAGCCGCACGTAGAAGGTCGTGTACTCCTTCGTGGTGAACGCGTTGCAGTCCCCGCCGACCTCGTCCAGGTCCTCGGCGATCGCCGCGGCGCTGCGGCGCTCCGTCCCCTTGAAGAGCAGGTGCTCGAGGAAGTGCGACGCCCCGGCGAGCTCGCCGGGCTCGTCACGCGAGCCGGTGCCGACCCAGTAGGCGACCGCCACCGAGCGGACATCCGCCATGGTCTCGGTGACCAGTCGGATGCCGCACGGCAAGAGGGACGTCTCGGTCAACGACGGCGCGAGCGCCCACGCGAGGACCGGCGATCGTTGCCACGGTCGCGGTCGCGGTCGCGGTCCCCGCCACGGCCGCTGTCGGTGTCCGCCGCCCCCGGCCCGAGGTCGCCCAGGTCGGCCACCAGCTCGGCCTCGAACGCATCCTCGAAGGAGAGCGTGGCGGCCTTGGCCGGTGCCCCCGACGACGAAGAGGAGGAGGGCGACCCGGCATCCCCGTTGGCCGAGCCGGCGTTGTCGGCGACCTCCGGCCCGCCCTCGGGCACCGACGCCAGCGAGAGCGACACCTTGCCCTGGGGGTCGATGTCGTCGACCCGCACCTCGACCGACTGCCCGAGGACGAGGACGTCCTCCACGTTGTTGATGCGCTTGCCCCCGGCCAGCGAGGACAGCTTCGAGATGTGGAGCAGGCCGTCCCGGCCGGGCAGCACGTTGACGAAGGCGCCGAACTTGGTGATGTTGACCACCTTGCCGCCGTAGACGGTCCCCACCTCCGCCGTGGGGGGGTCGAGGATGAGCGCGATGCGCCGCCGCGCCTCTTCCACCGCGTTGCCGTCCTTGGCCCCGATCGTCACGGTGCCCACGACGCCGTCGTCGTCGACCGCGATGTCGGCCCCGGTCTCCTGCTGCAGCGTGTTGATCACCTTGCCCTTGGGCCCGATCACCTCGCCGATCTTGTCGATGGGGATCTCCATGGAGACGATCTTCGGGGCGCTGTTGGCGACGTCGGTCGCGCGGTTCGGCGATCGCTCCCGCCATCACCCCGAGAATGGTCAGGCGGGCCTCCTTGGCCTGCAGGAGGGCCTGGGCCAGCACGTCGGCCGGCAGGCCGTCGATCTTCGTGTCGAGCTGCAGGGCGGTGACCGCCTCGGCCGTGCCCGCCACCTTGAAGTCCATGTCGCCGAAGGCGTCCTCGGAGCCCAGGATGTCGGTGAGGGTCACGTAGGTGCCGCCGTCGTAGACGAGGCCCATGGCGATGCCCGCCACCGGCGCCTTGATCGGCACACCGGCCGCCATCAGCGACAACGTGGATCCGCACACCGACGCCATGGACGTGGAGCCGTTCGAGGCCAGCACGTCGGAGACCACGCGCAGCGTGTAGGGGAACTCCTCTTCGCTCGGCACCACCGGCAGCAGCGCCCGCTCGGCCAGGAGGCCGTGCCCGATCTCACGACGCTTGGGACCGCGCATGAACCCCGTCTCGCCCGTCGAGAAGGGCGGGAAGTTGTAGTGGTGCATGTAGCGCTTCGACTCGACGGGCGTGATCGTGTCGAGCAGCTGGTTCATGCGGGGCATGCCCAGGGTGGTCACGTTGAGCACCTGGGTCTCGCCGCGCTGGAACAGCGCCGAGCCGTGGGCCGTGGGCAAAAGGTCGATCTCGGCCGACAGCGGCCGGATGTCGCTGGTGCCACGGCCGTCGACGCGCACGCCCTCCTCCACGATGCGCTTGCGCACCAGCTTCTTGGTCAGGGCGCGGATGGCCGCCTTGACCTCGTGCGGCCGCTCGGCGAACTCGTCGCCCAGGGCGTTACGGATCTCCTCGCCGGCGGCGTCGAGCGCGGCGTTGCGCTCGGCCTTGCCCGTCACCAGGTTGGCCTTGGCGACGGGCTCGGTCCCCACCGCCTCCACCCGGGCCCACACGTCGTCGCGCGTAGTCGGTGAAGGTCGAGAACGGGATGGTCTCGATCGGGCCCCGCGCCGCGGCGTACGCCTCGACCAGCCGGCGCTGCAGGTTGATGGACTCGCGGATCCATCGCTTGGACGCCTCGAGGCCCTCCGCCAGCACCTCCTCGGTGACCTTGGGGGCGCCCGCCTGGTAGAAGGACCACGACTTCTCGCTCCCGCCGGCCTCCACCATCATGATGGCGATCTCCCCGTCGGCGTCCTCGGTCAGGGCGCGACCCGCCACCACCAGCTCGAAGGTCGAGGCCTCGCCCTCCTCGAAGGTCGGGTGCGGGATCCAGGTGCCCTCGGTGGTGTAGGCGACCCGCACGGCCCCGATGGGGCCGTCGAAGGGGATGCCCGAGATCATCAGCGCCGCCGAGGCGGCGTTGATGGCCAGGACGTCGTGCGGGTTCAGCTGGTCGGCGCCGAGGATGGTGCCGACGATGTGCACCTCGTTGCGGAACCCCTCGGGGAAGGACGGCCGCAGCGGGCGGTCAATGAGCCGGTCGGTCAGGATGGCCTGGTCCGAGGCCTTGCCCTCCCGGCGGAAGAACGAGCCGGGGATCTTGCCGGCGGCGTAGGCCCGTTCCTCGATGTCCACGGTGAGGGGGAAGAAGTCGGTCCCCTCCCGCACCGAGCGGGCCGCCGTGGCGGTGGCGAGCAGGATGGTGTCCCCGATGCGGGCCACGACGGCCCCGTCGGCGAGTTGGGCCAATTTGCCCGCCTCGAAGGACATGGTGCGGTCGGTCCCGCTGATCGGGCCCGACACGGAAATGGCGTCAGCCATGATGCTCCTCGTGATCGGGGGCATCTCTGTTGCTGGTTCCCAGTGGTCGACCACCTCGCACCCGAAGTGACCGGCGACTGGCAGCCATTGGCTCGAGACGCCCGGTTCTGTGCTGCTCCCGCTACCGTCGGATGCCGAGACGGCCGATGATGGTGCGGTAGCGCTCGACGTCGTTCTTGCGGACGTAGTCGAGCAGCCGGCGGCGCTGGCCGATGAGCTTCATCAGGCCCCGCCGAGTGTGGTGGTCCCCCTTGTGCTCCTTCAGGTGCTCCGTGAGGTGGTTGATCCGTCCCGACAACAGGGCAATCTGCACCTCGGGAGAGCCGGTGTCACTGTCGTGCAGCCGGTACTCGGCGATGGTGGCCTGTGTGTCGGGCATGAAGAAAGAACCTCGAAGATGCTGTCGGAGTGCGCCGGGGACCTTCTCCCGGCCGCATGCCATGGTAGCAGCCGCTCGCTGATCAGGGGAGATCGGCCGACGCGAGCACCCGCTCGGTGGCCGCCACGTCGGCCCGCATCTGGGCCACCAGGGCGTCGATGGAGTCGAAACGCTGCTCGTCGCGCAGGCGGTGGGCGAAGGAGACCCGGGCCCGCTCCCCGTAGAGGTCCCCCTCGAAGTGCAGGAGATAGGCCTCCACCAGTACCGGCGCCGTGCCCGGCTCGTAGAAGGTCGGCCGGCGCCCCACCGAGATGGCGGCCCGGTGCACCGATCCGTCGGGCCGCCGGTAGTGCCCGGCGTAGACGGCGTCGGCGGGCAGCGCGATGTCGTCGGGAACGGCCAGGTTGGCCGTCGGGAACCCCAGTTCGGGGCCGCCCCGACCGTCACCGGGGACGACGAGGCCGCGGACCTCGTGCGGGCGGCCGAGCAGGCGGGCCGCCCCCTCCACGTCGCCCTGGGCGATCAGCGCCCGGATGCGGGTGGAGGACACGGGCTCGGAACCGTCGCCGGTCAGCCCGAAGCCGACCACCTCGAACCCGTCCTCGGCGCCGAGCCGGCGCAGGAGCTCGATGTTGCCCCGACGGCCGTGCCCGAAGTGGAAGTCCTCCCCCACCACGACGAGGCGGGCGGACAGCTCGTCGACGAGGACCTCCTGCACGAAGTCCTCGGCCGACTCATGGGCTCGGGCCTCGTCGAAGGGCAGCACGAGCGTGCGGTCGATGCCGCAGTCGGCCAACAACTCGAGCTTCTGTTCGAGGCCGGTCAGCTGCGTGGGGGCGGACTCGGGGCGCACGACCGAGGCCGGGTGGCGGTCGAAGGTCACCACCACCGTGGAGAGGCCGGCCGCCTCGGCGCGGGCGCGAAGGTCGCGCAGGAGCGCGCGGTGCCCGAGGTGGACACCGTCGTACGCCCCGATCGTGACGGCGGTTCCCGGTCCTGACATCGCGACCGAGGGTAGTCCGATGACCGTCACTCCCCGGCCAGCACCACGGCCGGCCGGATCCGGTCGGAGCCCGTCGCCTCGTAGACGGCCAGCAGGTTTCCCCTTTCGTCGAGCATGGCCCAGGGCCCTTCACCCACGGCCCCGAGTGGCACCTTGTCGAGCGGGAGCCCGGTGCGGATCGAGGCCGCGGCCGCCGGATCGACCGCCACCACGTCGAGATCGCGCATGGCCTCGGCCGGCGAGAGGACCTCGCCGGGGCCGATGCGGTCGAGCGGACGCATCTCGACCCGGCCGAACGAGCCGATGCGGGTGCGCCGGAGGTTGGCCGCGTGGCGCCCCCCCACCGAGCACCTTCCCGAGGTCGTGGGCGAGCACGCGGACGTAGGTCCCCGACGAGCACTCCACCTCGGCCCGGTACACCCCCGGGCGCGTCGGGATCGGGCGCGGTGTCGAAGCGGTAGACGGTCACGCTGCGGGCGGGCCGCTCCACCTCGATGCCCTGGCGCGCCAGGTCGTGCAGGCGGCGCCCGCCCACCTTCACCGCCGAGACCATCGGCGGCACCTGCTCGATCTCCCCGGTCAGGCCCTCGGCGGCGGCCTGCACCAGCTCGGGCGTGATGTGGCCGATGTCGTAGGTCCCGACCACCTCGCCCGAGGCGTCGAGGGTCGACGTGGCCGTGCCGAGCACGATGTCGGTCGTGTACGTCTTGGGCAGTGCGGTCAGGAAGCGCATGAGCCGCGTGGCCCGGCCCAGCCCGACCAGCAGCACACCCGTGGCGTCGGGGTCGAGGGTCCCGGCGTGCCCGACCCGGCGCTGGCCGAAGATGCGCCGGCAGCGGGCCACCACGTCGTGGGAGGTCCACCCCGCCTCCTTGTCGACGACCACCAGGCCGTTGAGGCTCATCGACGGGCCTCCGGGACCGGCCCGAGATGGAGGACCCGCCTCATGGCTCGTCGGCCGGAGACTCCCCCTCGTGCAGCCCGCGGCAGCAGCTCCTCCACCCGGGACCCGGCGGCGATGGCCGGGTCGGCCCGGAAGCTCAGTCGCGGCGTGCGCTTCATCGTCATCTGCGCCCCCACGATGCGCTGGAGATGCCCCCGGCGCTCCTCGAGGACCACGGAGGTCCGGTCGTCCAGGAAAGCCAGGTAGACGACGGCGGTCCGCATGTCCGCCGCGGTGTCGACCGAGGTCACGGTCACCATCGGCAGCTCGTCGGCGTCGACCAGCCGCTCGAGTTCCTCGGCGACCACCTGCCGCAACACCTGGTTGACCCGCAACGCTCGCGGGTATGTCGCCGTCCGCCGTCTCACAGCGTCAGCTCCTCAGCTCGTCCCGTTCGAGAGCCCCTCAAGTCCGAGCGATCTCGCGCTCCTCGAACGTCTCGATCACGTCGCCTTCCTTGAGGTCCTGGAAGTCGGACAGCCCGATCCCGCACTCGAAGCCGGCTGCGACCTCTCGTACATCATCCTTGAAACGGCGGAGGGAATTGATGGATCCCTTCCAGATCATGGTGCCCTCGCGCAAGAAGCGCACCTTCGAGCCACGGGTGATCTTGCCCTCGCGCACGTAGCAGCCGGCCACCGCGCCCACCCTGGGCACACGGAACACCTCGCGCACCTCGGCCTCGCCGGTGACCACTTCCTCGTAGACCGGGGACAGGAGGCCGAGCATGGCGGCCTCGAGGTCCTCGAGGAGCTTGTAGATGATCTCGTAGGTCCGGATCTCGACGTCGGACGCCTCGGCCAGGTCGCGCGCCCGCTTGTCGGGTCGCACGTTGAAGCCGATGATCGTGGCGTTGGAGGCGGCGGCCAGCTGGACGTCGTTCTCGGTGATCCCGCCGATGCCCCGCAGGACGAAGCTCAGCTTCACGTCGTCGCGCTCGAGGCGCTTCAGCGACTCGGTCACCGCCTCGAGCGAACCCTGGACGTCGGCCTTGAGGACGATGTTGAGGGTGGCCGTCTCGCCCCGGGAGATCTGCTCGAAGAGGTCCTCGAGCTTGGCCCCGGTCGCGGCGGCCACCGGCTTGTGCCCCGACAGCCGGAACCGCTGGGCCCGGGCCTCTCCCAGCGTGCGGGCCCTGGCCAGGTCCTTGGCCGCCCGCATCTCGTCGCCGGCGTGCGGCGGCTCGGAGAACCCGAGGACCTGCACCGGCGTCGAGGGCAACGCCTCCTTGATGTGGTCGCCCCGGTCGTCCACCAGCGCCTTGACCTTGCCCCACGCCGCACCGGCCACCACGGGGTCGCCGACACGCAGGGTGCCCTGCTGCACGATCACGGTGGCCACGGGGCCGCGGCCGGCCTCGAGGTTCGCCTCGAGCACGACGCCGCGGGCCTCGCCCTCGACGCGCGCCGTGAGCTCCTCCACCTCGGCCACCAGGACGATCTGCTCGAGGAGGTCGTCGATCCCGGCTCCTTGCAGCGCCGAGACCTCGACCACGATGGTGTCGCCGCCCCACGCCTCGGGCACGAGCTCGCGCTCGGAGAGCTGCTGCAGGACGCGCTCGGGGTCGGCGTCGGGCCGGTCCATCTTGTTGACCGCCACGATGATCGGCACGTCGGCCGCCTTGGCGTGGTCGATGGCCTCGATGGTCTGGGGCATCACGCCGTCGTCGGCCGCCACCACGAGGATCACGATGTCGGTCACCTGCGCCCCGCGGGCCCGCATGGCCGTGAAGGCGGCGTGGCCGGGCGTGTCGATGAACGTGATGCGGTGGCCCTGCCACTCCACCTGGTAGGCGCCGATGTGCTGGGTGATGCCGCCCGCCTCCCCCGCCACGACGTCGGTCGAGCGGATGCGGTCGAGCAGCAGCGTCTTGCCGTGGTCGACGTGCCCCATGACGGTGACGACGGGGGGCCGCGGCCGCTGGTCGGCCTCGTCCTCCTCGTCCTCCTCCTCGAAGTAGCGGGCCAGGAGCTCCGCCTCTTGCTCCTCGCCGGGGTCGACCAGGCGCACGTCGGCCCCGATCTCGGCGGCGAAGAGCTCGATCATGTCGTCGCTGAGCGACTGGGTCGCCATGACCATCTCGCCCTGCAGGAGCAGGAAGCGCACGATGTCGCCGGCGCTCCGGTTGAGCTTGGGGCCGAGGTCGCGTGCCGTCGAGCCGCGCTCGACGATGACCTCGCCCTCGGGGACGGGCGCCGTGGAGGGCTGGTACGTCGTCAGCTGGGTCGGCTCGAGCTCCTCGAGGTTGCGCCGGCGCCGGCGCGGCTCTGCGCTGGGGCGGGCGGCGGCCGGGCATGCCGCCGCGGCCCCCTTGGGGGGGTGCACCCGTCGGCGCGCCCGCGCCGGAACGGCCGCCGAAGCCGCCACCGGAGGGCCGGCCGCCGAAGCCGCCACCGGTGGACGGGCCACCGCCGGGCCGGCCCGCCCCCGAGGGGCGGCCGCCCGTGCGCGGCGGGTAGGAACCACCGGGCCGGGGGCCCGACGGGGCAGCGGTGGGCCGTCGCCCGCCCATGCCGGGCGGCGGCGGGATCGGACGTCCGCTGGGACCGAGGGGCGGGCGCGGCCCGGGCGGCGGCGGGACCGGCCTGCCCGACGGGCTGAGGGGCGGGCGGGAGGAGCGTTGGGGGGCGGGCGGCGCCGCGCTGTCGGGCGCCTGCGCCGCCGGTGCCGGGGCGGCCGGTGCCGGCGCCGCCGGTGCCGGGGCGGCCGGTGCCGGGGCGGCCGGTGCCGGGGCGGCCGGTGCCGGGGCGGCCGCAGGCGCCGGAGCCGTGGTGGGCCGACTGCTGACCAGGCGCGACGGACGGGCGGGCGCGTCGGGGTCGGTCGGGGCCGTCGCCGGGGCGGCGCTGGACGCCGCGGCGACCTTGCGCGCCGGAGCCTTCTTGACCGGGGCCGCCGTCGGGGCGGCGGAGCTCGATGCGGACGCCACGGCCTTGCGGGCCGGCGCGACCGTGGCGGCGGGAGCGGCGGCCGCCGCAGCCGAGGCGGGGGCGGACGACACCACCTTTTCGGCCTTGGTGGTCTTCGCCGCCTTCTTGACCGGCGCCGGTTCCTCGGGCTGGACGGGGCGCCGCAGTCCCTCCGCGTCGGCCTTCCGGCGGACGCGGTCGGCCTGGGCATCCTCGATCGAGGACGAGTGGCTCTTGACCCCGATCCCCAGGGAAAGGGCCAGCTCGAGCCCCTCCTTGTTGGTGAGGCCTAGCTCTTTGGCCAGCTCATAGACGCGTATCTTCTTCGGCAAGTGGTTCTCTTTGTCCTTTGTTCCTCTCGGGGCCCGGCGTCAACCCAGCCCCCCATCCTCGCACATCGGGCCTGCGGTTCCCCCACACCGCATCCGGCTGTGCACGCAACTGCTCCACGTCGGTGGCGTCGATCGACGCGGCGAACGCCCGCTCGAAGGCGTGCCGGCGCATCGCCTCGTCCAGACAACCGGGCGATCCCCGACACAGCCAGGCGCCACGGCCCGGCCCGTGGCGGTCCACCGACAGCACCCCGCCCGGCCCCCGCACGATGCGGACCAGCTGGTCGGCCGGCAGGGCCTTCCGGCAGCCGACGCAGGTCCGTGTCGGCGTTATGTCTCGGCCTCCTCGGACGCCTCGGTCGCCGCCACCGGCTCGGCGTCGGGTGCCCCACTCGCCATTGACTCCGCCTCGGCTGACGCCTCGGCGGCCCCGTCGGCCTGGACCGCCTCGGTGGCGGGCGCCCCGCCCACGTCCTCCGCCGCGTGCGACCACTCCTCGGCCGACATGGCCTCGCCCCCTTCGGCCGGCTTCCAGACCAGATCGCCCCGCTCGTCCTCGACCCACTCGCCCTCGGCCCATTCCTGGTCGCCGTAGCCGGCTTCCTCCTCGGCCAGCTGGGTCTCGCTCTTGATGTCGATGCGCCAGCCCGTCAGGCGCGCCGCCAGGCGGGCGTTCTGCCCCTCCTTGCCGATGGCCAAGGAGAGCTGGAAGTCGCTCACGATGACGGTGGCGGTGCCGGTCTCCTCGTCGAGCCGCACCTCGCGCACGCGGGCCGGGGCGAGCGCGTTCTGAATCAGCTCGATGGGGTCGTCGGAGAAGGGCACGACGTCGACGCGCTCGCCGCGCAGCTCGTTGGTGACCATGCGCACCCGCGAGCCGCGGGCACCGACGCAGGCGCCGACCGGGTCGACGTTGGGGTCGTTCGACCACACGGCGATCTTGGTGCGGTGCCCCGGCTCACGCGCCGCCGCCTTGATCTCGACGACGCCAGAACCGATCTCGGGCACCTCGAGCTCGAAGAGCCGCTTGATCAGCCCGGGGTGGGTCCGGCTGACCACGATCTGAGGCCCCTTGGTCGTCTTGCGGACCTCCACGATGTAGGCCTTCAGGCGGGCGCCGTGCTCGTAGCGCTCGTAGGAGACCTGCTCGGCCTGTGGCAGCAAGGCCTCGACCTTGCCCAGGTCGAGCAGGGTGTAGCGGTTGTCGGTCTGCTGGACGATCCCGGTGACGATGTCGCCCTCGCGGCCGGCATACTCCTCGTACTTCATGTCGCGCTCCACCTCGCGGATCCTCTGGAGGATCACCTGCTTGGCGGTTTGCGCAGCGATGCGCCCGAAGTCGTCGGGGGTGTCGTCCCACTCCCGGATGACCTCGCCGTCCTCGTTGAGCTCCTGGCCGTAGACCCGGATCTCGCCCGAGTCGGGGTCGATGGTGACCACGGCCTCCTCGGCCGCGTCGGGGCGGCGCTTGTAGGCCGCCACCAGCGCGTTGGCCAGGGCGTCGAGCAGCGTCTCGACCGAGATCCCCTTGTCGCGCGCGATCTGGCCCAGCGCGTCGAGAAACTCGAAGTTGGTCTTGCTCATGGCCGCTTCACCCTCTCACTCTTCGTTCTCCGTGCCCCGGGCCCCCACTCGAACACCGTCCTCGCCCGCTCGATCTGGTCGTACTCGACGCGCGCCTCACCACCGGGCACCTCGGGACCGTCCAGGGTGCACCCCGTCTCGTCGGCAGCCACGAGCGTCCCCGTGATCCTGCGGACCTCGGAGGTGCCCGCGTCGACCCGGACCGTGACGGTCTCACCGACCGCGCGGGCGAAGTGCGCCGGGGTGCGGAGCCGACGCTCGAGGCCGGGGCTCGACACCGACAGCGTGTAGCGCCCCGGCATGGGGTCGAGCTCGTCGAGGGCCGCCGAGACGTCCCGGGTGGCCTCGCCGAGCTCGTCCAGGCCCACGCCGCCCTCGCGGTCGACGAACACGGTGAGCTGGGCCCCGTGGACCTCGACGTCCACCAGGTCCAGGCCCCTGGCCTCGAGGACGGGCGACAGCGCGCCCGCCAGGTCCGTCGTCTCCCTGCTCATCGCCGTCACCTCCTCCGGTTCTCTCTTCGTCTATTCGTACCCCCGCAAAGTGAAAGCGTGGGCCGCAGCCCACGCTTCAACGAGGTACTGATTTAAAATGGACAGCGGCTGAATTATAGCAATCCCGGGGTTAATACGAACGGCCGACGACCGCGACGAGGTCGTCCTCGTGGTCGCCCGGCTGCGCCAGCGACCCATCGGCTCGCTGCAGGCAGCGGACGGTGAGCGCGTGCTGGGCCAGCCGGTCCTCGCCGTCGGGGCCCAGGGCACCCAGCCGGACCCGGGCGAAACCGAGCTTCCCCCCTCGACGGCCTCCTCGAGCGAGGCCACGTCGAACGTCCGGGCCTCCCGGGCCGCCGTCGCCTCGGCCAGGAGCGCCGCCCCGGCGCCGGCCAGCACGGAGGCGACCGTGTCCGCCACGCCGCCGAGACCGACGTCGTGCTTCTCCCGCCGGTGGCGGACGACCACGGTCACGTTGCCCTCGGCCAGGTCGCGCGGACCCACTTCGACCCGCACGGGCACGCCCTTGAGCTCCCAGCCCACGCTGCGCCGGCCGAAGCCGGTGTCGGTGCGGTCGTCGAGGCGGACCCGGTGCCCCGCCACCCGGAGCTCGGCGACCAACGCCGCCGCCGCCGCGTGGACCTCGGGGGTGTCCTTCACCACGAGGACCACCACCTGCACCGGTGCCAACGCCGGCGGGAGCCGCAGGCCGAGGTCGTCGCCGTGGCCCATGACGAGCGCGCCGACCAGCCGGGTGGACACCCCCCACGAGGTCTGCCACACGTACTCGAGGGACCCCGACGCGTTGGTGTAGGTGATGTCGAAGGGGCGCGAGAAGTTCTGCCCGAGCTCGTGGCTGGTGCCCATCTGCAACGCCTTGCCGTCGCCCATCATCCCCTCGCAGGTCCACGTCCGGTTCGCGCCGGCGAAGCGCTCACGCGCCGTCTTGTGGCCCGCCAGCACCGGGATGCACAGCACCTCGACCATGGTCGAGCGGTACACGTCGTTCAAGATCCGCAGCGCGTAGGACCACGCGTCGTCCTCGGTGGCGTGCGCCGTGTGGCCCTCCTGCCAGAGGAACTCGCTCGTGCGCAGGAAGAGCCGGGGGCGCAGCTCCCAGCGCACCACGTTGGCCCACTGGTTGAGGAGCAGCGGCAGGTCGCGGTGGCTCTGCATCCACTTGGAGAAGAAGTGGTTGATCACGGTCTCGCTGGTGGGGCGGACGACGAGGGGCTCCTCGAGCTCCTTCCCGCCGGCATGGGTCACCACCGCCAGCTCCGGGGCGAAGCCCTCGACGTGCTCGGCCTCGAGCTTCAGGAACGCCTCAGGGATGAAGAGCGGGAAGTAGGCGTTCTCGGCGCCCGCCTCCTTGATGCGCCGGTCGAGCTCGGCCTGCATGAGCTCCCAGATCCCGTACCCCCAGGGGCGGATGACCATGGTGCCGCGCGCGGGGCCGTTGTCGGCCATCTCGGCGCCGGCGATCACCTCTTGGTACCAGCGCGGGAAGTCCTCTTCGCGCGTCACGATGGCGCCCTTGGTCATGGGTGCGCAGGCTAGTGGTCGGTGTGGCGCCTGATGATCTCGATCTTGTCCGAGGTGTGGTTGGGGTCGTCCCCGGTGGATTCGAGGAGCGCGCGCCGGTCGGCCTCCGCCTCGGCCTCGGCGCTCTCGTCGGCGGCGGCGATGCGCGCCTCGACGCCTTCGGCCACCAGACGCTCGGCCTCGTCGACGAGGGACTGCACCATGTCGGCCTCGGGGACGACGCGGATGATCTTGCCGCGAATGAAGAGGTGGCCCTTCTGCTTGCCCGCCGCGATGCCGAGGTCCGCCTCCCGCGCCTCGCCGGGGCCGTTGACCACGCAGCCCATGACGGCGACCTGGATGGGCAGGTTCAGCTTCTCGAGCGCCTCTTGGGCCTCGTTGGCCACGGCGATGACGTCGACCTGGGCCCGACCGCACGACGGGCAGGCGATCAGGTCGAGACCCTTGCGCTCGCGCAACCCCAGGGACTCGAGCAGCTGGCGGCCGGCGCGGGCCTCCTCGACCGGATCGGCCGTGAGCGAGAACCGGATGGTGTCGCCGATGCCCTCGGCCAACAGGGTGGCGATGCCCGCAGTGCCCTTCACCAGCCCGGCGGGCGGCGGTCCCGCCTCGGTGACGCCGAGGTGCAGGGGGTGGTCGAAGGTCTCCGAGGCCAGGCGGTACGCCGCGATCATCGAGCGCGACCGACGAGGCCTTGACCGAGATCTTGACGTCGCTGAACCCGACCTCCTCGAAGAGGGCCAGCTCGTGCTGGGCCGACTCCACCAGCGCCTCGGGCGTGGCCCCTCCGTGCTTCTTGTAGAGGTCGGGATGCAACGAGCCGGCGTTGACCCCGATGCGGATGGGCACGCCACGGTCGCGTGCCTCGGCGGCCACCTGCTTGATCTCGGCCTCCTTGCGCAGGTTGCCCGGGTTGAGGCGCAGCCCCTGCACCCCCGCCTCCAGCGCGGCGAGCGCCATCTCGTGGTGGAAGTGGATGTCGGCCACGATCGGCACGGGCGACACGCGGGACGATGTGGGCCAGGCCCTCGGCGGCCGCCTCCTCGTTGCAGGTGCAGCGCACGATGTCCGCGCCCGCTGCCGCCAGCGCGTAGACCTGCGCCAGCGTGCCGTCGACGTCGGCCGTCTTGGTCGTCGTCATCGACTGCACCGTGATCGGGGCGCCGTCACCGATGGCCACCCCGCCGATGGTGATGCGGCGGGTCGGCCGGCGGGGCGACAACAAGGAGGAGGAGAGCTCCACGGCGCTCAGTGCGGGATCTGGAGCGGGTGGGTGATGTCGAGGTAGATGCCCGCGAAGACGAACAAGGCCAGGAACGCGATGAAGACGGCGGCCACCGGGAAGAGCTTGGTGATGTCGGCCCGGTAATAGGGCTGGCCCTTCTTGGTGCGGACCCACTCGTACGCCGCGATGGCCACGTGCCCTCCGTCGAGGGGGATCATCGGCAGCATGTTCAGGATCCCGAACACGATGTTGATGGCGATGAGCAACATGAGGACCGAGGCCAGGCCGGCCTGCTCGGATTGCGCACCGAGGTTGGCGATGCCGACGATGGAGACCGGGCGCGGCGCCGAGCCGGGGTTGTTCACCGCGGACTGGGCCGCCTTGGGGTTGGTGACCTGGTGCAGCACCGAGCTGAGGCCGTGCGGGGAGAACGTCTGCGCGATGCCCGTCAATTCCTGGTCGGTCACCTGCCACATGGTGTTGAAGGAGCTCCCGACGGCCGCCAGGAGCCCGACCGGGGCGGTGGCGTGCTCGATCTCGACGCCCAGGTAGCCGCGGTTCTCGAGCGGCTCACCGGCCACCGTGATCCCCTTGCCGTTGGCCGGCGTCGCCGTCAGGTGGATGAGCCTGCCGTCCCGCTCGACCCCGAGGGTGAGGGGTTTGCCGACGGAGCCCCTGATGATGTCGGTCATGGCGTTCTCGTTGCTGAACGTCTTGCCGTCGATGGAGACGACGGTGTCGCCCGGCTTCAGGCCCGCCAGCGCGGCCGGCGTCTGCCTGCCCGGCCAGTGCTCGACCGAGGCGATCGTGTAGTTGTTCGTCAGCTTCCCGAAGCTGAGGACCAGGATGAGCGCCAGGACGAAGGCGATGAGGAAGTGCATGGCCGAGCCCGCCGAGGCCACGATGATCCGCTGGTGGAACGGCTGCTGGCGGTAGGCACGGGGCTCGTCCTCCGGCGCCACGTCCTCGGTCGACGTGAACCCCGTGATGCGCACGTACCCGCCGGCCGGGATCGCCTTGACCCCGTACTCGGTCTCGCCCCGGCGCACCGACCACAACCGAGGCCCGAAGCCGACGAAGTACTCGGTCACCTTCATGCCGGCCCGCTTGGCCGTCAAGAAGTGGCCGAGCTCATGGAGCATCACGATGGCAATGAGGATGGCGATGAAGAGCAGCAGGTAGCCCCAGCCCAGGGCGACGAAGACGGCGGTGACGAAGGCCACGGCGACCACGAGCTGGATGATGCGGGTCGGGCTGCCGGAGGGCGTCGCACCCTCGCCGAGGGGCGATCCCGCCGCCGGAGCCTCCTGGTCGGTGAGCGTCATGGCGCCACCAACGCTACCGTCCGCCCCCGCCGGCCAGACGGCGGGCCACGGCGGCCCGCGCCCGCCTCCGGGCCTCCGCGTCGGCCGCCAACACCCCTGCCACCTCGTGGACGTGGTCGTCCGCCCACCCGTCCATCGTCTCGGCCACGACGTCGGCGATGCCGCTCCACTCGAGCGCTCCGTCGAGGAACGCGTCCACCGCGACCTCGTTGGCCGCGCTCAGCCACGCCGGGGCGGAGCCCCCGTGACGTCCCGCCGCGTAGGCCAGGTCGACACACCGGAAGACCGAGCGGTCGGGCGGTTCGAAGGTGAGGCTCTGCGGGCGCGACCAGTCGAGCGCACCGAAGGGCGCGGCGGCGCGGTCCGGCCAGCCGAGGGCGTAGCCGATGGGGAGGCGCATGTCCGGCTCCGACAGTTGCGCCAACGTCGACCCGTCGCGCAGCTCCACCATGGAATGGACGATCGACTGCGGGTGCACCACGATGCCGATGCGGTCGTAGTCGACCCCGAAGAGCTCGTGGGCCTCGATCACCTCGAGACCCTTGTTCATCAGCGTCGACGAGTCGATGGTGATCTTCGGTCCCATCGACCACGTCGGATGGGCCAGGGCGTCCGCCACCGTGACGGTGCGCAGCCGCTCGGCCGTCCAGCCCCGGAAGGGTCCCCCCGAGGCGGTCAGGAGCAGCCGGGCCACGTCGGTCGTCCCCTGCAGCGAGGCCAGGCACTGGTGCAACGCGCAGTGCTCGGAGTCCACCGGGACGATCTCCGCGCCCGGGGTGCGGCGGGCCTTCTGCACGACGGGCGCGCCCGCGATCAGCGACTCCTTGTTGGCGAGGGCGAGGCGCTTGCCCGCCTCGAGCGTCGCCATCGTCACGGGCAGCCCGGCGAACCCGACCACCGCGTTCAACACGACGTCGGCGCCGCGGGCCGCCTCGACCATGCCCTCCTCCCCCACCGCGACCTCGGTCCCGGTCGGCACGCCGTCCCGCACCTCTTGGTAGAGGTCCGCGTCGCCGATCACCACGAGGTCAGGCCCGAACTCGGCGGCCTGGGCCACCAGCACGGCGGCCGAGCGGTGACCCGCCAGAGCGTGCACCCGGTAGCGCTCGGGTTCTCGACGGATCACGTCGAGCGCCTGGGTACCGACCGAGCCCGTGGAGCCGATCAGGCTGACGGTGCGCATCAGCTCACCCGAGGTGCATCGCCTTGACCACGAAGTACGTGGCGGGGATGACGAAGAGCAACCCGTCGACGCGGTCGAGGATCCCGCCGTGGCCCGGCAGGAGCCGACCCATGTCCTTGAGGCCGAGGTGCCGCTTGATCATCGACTGGCTCAGGTCGCCCAACGGTGCCACCACCGCGACCACCACGCCGTAGAGGGCGGCCTTGCCGATGGTCCAGGGGTGGATGAAGTGGACCACGATGACCGAGACGAGGACGGCCGCGACGGCACCGCCGATCAACCCTTCCCAGCTCTTGTTGGGGCTGATGGAAGGGGCCAGTTGATGGCGCCCCATGGCCGAGCCGACCAGGAGCGACGCGATGTCGTCGGCCACGGTGACGATGACGGCGGCGAGGATGAACGCGATGCCGTGGCGGTCCGGGAACAGGTTGGGGTCGAGCAGGAGGGCGGCGAAGGACCCGAACGCGCCCACCCAGACGAACACGAACACGGTCGAGGTGATCCCCGACACCGGTTCGGCCGCAGGCTCGACCCGGACCAGGTACCAGACGAAGGAGCCGGCGACGAGCAGTACGAGCACCAGCGGCAGTGCCGCCACGCCCTTGTTGTAGGTCTCGATGAGCAGCGACAGCACGGCGACCAGCCCGAGCAGGGTGGCCGGGTGGTAGTGGGCGCGCCGGAAGGCCGCGTACGCCTCGGCGGTCGCCAGCAGCACCACCACACAGACGATGGCCATGGTGGCCACGTTGCCGGCGGCAAAACAGAGCAGTGCGACCACGCCCAGCAGCACGCCGGTGCCGATGGCGACCCGCATGTCGCGCCCGCCCGTCCCGGCGGTGTGCACGTTGCCCGTGCGGGCTCGGGCGCCGGAGCGGGTCGTGCGGGGGAGCGCGCCGCCCTCGGTTCGGGTGGCTGGGGCGGGCTGAGCCGCGTCGCCGCGGCCGCCGAGGCCGCCGCGGTCACCGGCGACGCGACGCGCGGGGAGACCTCGGACGGCTCGAACTCCGGCTCGAACTCGGGCACGCCGGAGGGCGGCTCGGCCAGCGCGACCGGTTCGGGCTCGCGCACCGGCGGGGGCTCGGGCTCGCTGCCGGGCTCGGGGGGGATCACCAGCGTGTCGTCGGACTCGAAATGCCAGGGCTGGCGCTCGACGTCGAACTCCTCTTGTTCGCTCAGGAGCGCGCCGACGGCAGGGAGGTCCTCGGAGAGCATGGACGGCTCGAAGACCTCCTCCTGGGCCTCCCAGTCGTTCTCCTCCTCCCGCCAGGTCGGCGGCGCGACCAACTGCTCCTCCCCGTTGCTGCGGTCGAGCACCGCCGGGACCTGCCCGGTGGGGGCGTCGTTCCAGTGCGGCAGCTCGGGGTGCTCGTCGACCACGGGACCCGTCACCTCGCGGACCGTGTCGCCGGCCGGCTCGGCGCCGATGATGCGCACCCGGCCCGAGTGGTAGCTCGGCGGTTCCTCTTCGATCTCCTCGGTGCCGGGGTCGCCGCCGCCGTCGAGGTCGCCGTCGAACACCTCGTATTCCTCGTATTCCTCGTGGTCGTCGGTGTCGTCGGACATGGCTCGTCGTCCCTCAGACCTGCAGCAGCTCTTGCTCTTTGTGCGCCAGCAGTTGGTCGATCAGCGCGACCTGCTCGTGGGTGATCTTCTCGAGCTCCTTCTCGACGCGCTCCAGCTCGTCGGTCGAGAGCTCCCCCTCCTTTTGCAGCGCCTCGAGCTCGTGACGCCCGGCCCGGCGCACGTTGCGCACCGCCACCCTCCCCTCCTCAGCCTTGTGCCGCACGACCTTGACCAGCTCCTTGCGCCGCTCCTCGGTCAACGGCGGGAAGGCCAGTCGTATCACGGTGCCGTCGTTGGTGGGGTTGATACCCAGATCCGAAGCCATGATGGCCTTCTCGATCGCACCCAGCGCCCCCTTGTCGTAGGGGGAGATCACGAGGAGCATGGCATCGGGCACGCTGAACCCGGCCAGCTGGCGCAGCGGTGTGGGCGTGCCGTAGTAGTCGACCAGCAGCGTCTCGATGAGCGCCGAGGAGGCACGGCCCGTGCGCACGTTGCCCATCTCGTGGCGCACATGGTCGATGGCCTTGCTCATTTTCTCCCTGGTGTCCTCCTTGACCAGGGCGGCCAGGTCATCGTCCATCAGCGGACCAGCGTACCGATCTGCTCGCCGCTGAGCGCACGAGGGATATTCCCCGGGATCATCAGGTCGAAGACCCGGATGGGCAGGTTGTTGTCCTTGCAGAAGGTGATCGCGGTCAGGTCCATGACACGGAGGTCCCGGTTGATGACCTCCATGAAGGAGATCTCGTCGTAACGGGTGGCCGTCGGGTCGAGCTTGGGATCGGCGCTGTAGACGCCGTCCACCCCCGAGTGGGTGCCCTTGCAGAGCAGCTCAGCGCCGATCTCGGCCGCCCGGAGCGCAGCGGGGGTGTCCGTGGTGAAGAAGGGGTTCCCCATGCCGGCGGCGAAGATCACGATGCGGCCCTTCTCGAGGTGCCGGATGGCCCGGCGCCGGATGTAGGGCTCGGCCACCTCCGCCATGGAGAGCGCGCTCAGCACCCGTGTGGGCTGGCCCTGCTGCTCGAGGGCGTCCTGGAGCGCCAGCGCGTTGATCACGGTCCCCAGCATCCCCATGGTGTCGGAGGTGGCGCGGTCCATGCCACCGCTCGCTCCGGTCGTGCCGCGCCAGATGTTGCCGCCGCCGACCACGACGGCGAGCTCGAGGCCGCCTCCCTCCATGGCGCGCGCCATCTCCTTGGCCATGCGCTCGACGGTCGCGGCGTCGATGGTCTCGTCGGACGCGGCGGAGGCGAGCGCCTCCCCCGACATCTTGAGCACGATGCGGCGCGGTTCTCCCACGATGCGAGCGCTCAGGCGCCGATGACGACCTGCGCGAACGACACGATGCGGGCCGAGCCGAGCATGCCGGCGATCGTCTGCTTCTCGTCCCGCACGTACGCCTGGTCCAACAGCACGCGCTCTTTGAACCAACCCGTCATGCGCCCCTCGACGATCTTCTCCAGCGCGGCTTCGGGCTTGCCCTCGTTGCGCGAGATCTGCTCGAGCGTGGCGCGCTCGGCGGCGACCTCGGCCTCGGGCACTTCGTCCCGGCTCAGGTAGGCGGGCTTGGTGAAGGCGATGTGCACGGCGATGTCGTGGGCGAGCTCCTCGCTGCCCCCCTCGAGCACCACCGCCACCGCGTTGACGCCGCGACCGGCCTGCTGGTGCACGTAGGTGTCGAGCACCTGACCGGGTTCGGCCACCAGCCGACGCACCCGCCCGACCGAGATGTTCTCCTTGAGCGTCGCCCGCAGCCGGTCGATCTCGTCGGCCAGCTCCTCGGTGGCGTCCTCGCCCTTGGCCGCCACCAGCGCGGCCAGCTCGTCGGCCAGGGCGACGAACTCGTCGGCCTTGGCGACGAAGTCGGTCTCGCAGCGCAGCTCCACGACGGCCGCCGCATCGCCGGAGCGGGCGGCCGCCACGGCGCCCTCCGACGCGTCGCGCTCGCTGCGCTTGGCCGCGCCGGCCAGGCCCTTCATGCGCAGGAGCTTGGCTGCTTCGTCCATGTCGCCCCCGCACTCCTCGAGGGCGTTCTTGCAGTCGAGCATGCCGGCGCCGGTCATCTGGCGCAGCGCGGACACGTCCTTGGCGGTGTAGTCGGCCACGATCAGGCCACCTCCACCGGCTCTTGGGGCGCGTGCACCCGGCGGGGCCGCGGCGTCGGGGTGGCCGCCCCCTCCTCCGAGGCCGCCACCGGCGCCATCTGGCGCCGGTGCTCGGCGATGAAGCGGCCTTCGACCACGGCGTCGGCGATCACACGGCACATGAGGGAGCCGGAGCGGATGGCGTCGTCGTTGCCCGGGATCACGTAGTCGATGACGTCGGGATCGCAGTTGGTGTCGACCACTGCGACCACCGGGAGGCCCAGCTTGCGCGCCTCGGTGACGGCGATGTGCTCCTTCTTGGTGTCGATCACGAACACGGCGTTGGGGAGACGGTCCAGGTCGGCGATGCCCCCCAGGTTGCGGGTCAGCTTCTCGAGCTCGCGCGTGTGCTGCAGCGCCTCCCGCTTGGGCATGCCGTCGAAGTCGCCGGCCGCCTGCATGGCCCGCAGCTCCTGCATGCGCTTCACCCGGCCCGACACGGTGGCGAAGTTGGTCAGCATGCCGCCGAGCCAGCGCTGGTTGACATAGGGCATCCCACACGCCTCCGCGTACTCGGCCACCGGGCCCTGGGTCTGCTTCTTCGTCCCGACGAAGAGGACGGTGCCGCCGTCGGCCACCAGGTCCCGGACGAAGGAGTAGGAGGACTCGATACCGGTCAGCGTCTTGCGCAGGTCGATGAGATAGATCCCGTTGCGCTCACCAAGGATGAAGCGCTTCATCTTCGGGTTCCATCGCCGCGTTTGGTGGCCGAAGTGAACCCCGGCTTCCAGCAGCTGTCGCATGGAGACGACGGCCATACACATTCCTCCAGTCGGTTGCTCCCCTGGCGCAGCGCCGCCCGAGGGCAGCGACCGTGGGACGCGCGCAGGTGATGTTGGTCGGTGGTGCCGCCCACCCCCTGGTGGGCCCGGCCATGATAGCCGCTCAGCGGGCCCTCAGGCCCTGGGGTGGGTTTTCTCGTAGACCGAGCGCAGCCGCTCCTTGCTGACGTGCGTGTAGACCTGTGTCGTGGCCAGGCTGGCGTGCCCCAGCAGCTCCTGGACCACCCGCAGGTCGGCACCCCCGTCGAGGAGGTGGGTGGCGTAGGTGTGGCGCACGGCGTGCGGGTGGGTGGGCGAGAGGGCGCGGCGGTCCAGGATGCGGCGGACGTCCCGCGGCCCGAGACGCGCCCCCCGCCGGTTCACGAAGGCCGCCTCGGGCGGGCCGTCCAACTGGTCCCGCCCGTGTTCGAACCACGCCCGCACCGCCTCGACGGCGACGTCGTGGATCGGGACGCGGCGCTGCTTGCCTCCCTTGCCGAGCACCGTCACCGTGCGGCCGCGCAGGTCGATGTCCCCCCGGTCGAGACCGCACAGCTCCGACACCCGCAGCCCCGCCGCGTAGAGCAGCTCGAGCACGGCCAGGTCCCGCCGGTCCACCGCCGTCTCCGCACCGGCTCCGAGCAGCGATGTCATCTCCCCGCCGGACAGCACGCGCGGGAGGCGCCCACCGCCCGACGGCGCACGCAGGGTGCGGGTGGGGTCGGAGCCGAGGCGACCCTGCCGCACCTGCCAGGAGAAGTAGCAGCGCAGTGCCGCCGCCTTGCGGGCGACGGTGGCCCGGGCGAGCTTCCTCGTCCCCAAAGAGGCCAGATAGCGGCGCAGGTGCATGCGGTCGACGCCCTGCGGGCTCTCGACGTCGGCCCGGGACATCCACGCCGCGAACGCGCCCACGTCGCCGACGTAGGCCTTCCGGGTGGCCGCGGCCCGCCCGCCCAGCCACGCGGAAAAGCCAGGTAGATCCCAGTCGGTCGCCACGGCGGACCACGGTACCGCCCCCACGCCGGGGACCACGGGCACTATCGTCACCCGCGAACCTTCCGGGGGGTCCGCTGGGTTCGGGGAAATGGAGGACCGATGGTCTCGAAATTCGATCGCCGCACGTTGCTCGCCGGGGGCGCGGCCGCCGCAGCGGGCTTCGCGGGGGCATCGGCCCTGGGTCTGGGCTGGGACGGGATCGCAGGGGCGACGACGAACGGACCCGGACGCAACGGCGTCTCCAAGGCGACCCCGAAGAAGGGGGGCTCGCTCGTCTTCGGGGTGGACGCCGAGGAGTCGGGCTTCGACCCCACCACGGCCCGCTTCGACGAGGTCGGCGTGATGTACGCCCGGACCGTCTTCGACCCCCTGACGGTCATACTCCTCAACGGGGACTGGGCCCCCTACCTGGCCGAGTCCGTCGTCCCGAACGCGTCGTACACGTCCTGGACGATCACCCTTCGTCCCAACCTGATGTTCCACGACGGCACGCCCTGCAACGGCGCCGCCCTGGTGACCAACCTCGAAGCCCAGGCGAAGTCGTTGCTGACGGGGGTGGTCATCAGCCCGACCCTGGTGTCGATCACCCAGAGCGGACCTCTCGCGGCCACCATCTCGTTCAAGTCGCCCTGGGTCCCCTTCCCCTACTACCTGGCGGGCGGCATCGGCGGCCAGATCGCCTACCTCGCGGCGCCGTCCATGCTGGCCAATCCCAACGGCACGACACATCCCGTGGGGACCGGGCCCTTCGTCTTCCAGGAGTGGGTCCCCAACGACCACTTCACCGCCACCGCCAATCCCAACTATTGGCGGACGGGCATGCCCTACCTGGACTCCATCACCTACAAGCCGATCCCCGACGAGGAGGCACGGGCCGAGGCGCTGAAGTCGGGCACCATCGACCTCATGATCACCGACACGCCCCAGATCATCACCCAGTTCCGGGGCAACCGCAGCTACTCCTACATCGACGACAGCACCCACGTCGCCGGTGAGCCGGACATGAACTGCACCCAGCTCAACTGCTTGGCCAAGCCCTTCAGCGACCCGACCGTGCGACGTGCCGCGGCCATGGCGATCAACCGCAACCAGTACGCCAAGGTCATCGACGAGAACGTCCTGCCGGTCAGCAACGGCCTCTTCACCCCGGGCTCCCCGTACTACTCGACCACGCCCTACCCGGCCTACAACCCGTCCGAGGCCGCCCGGCTGGTCAAGCAGGCCGAGAAGACCAACGGTGGACCGATCTCCTTCTCGTACGGCTCGACGAACTCGCCGGCCGCCATCCGGGCCGCCGAGTATCTCGAGCAGGCCTGGAAGGCGGTCGGCTTCCAGGTCTCGACGTCCATCGTCGAGCAGAACGAGACGATCAACAACGCCCTGGCCGGCAAGTACCAGGCGTTGGGCTGGCGGCAGTTCGGGGCGGTCGAACCCGACCTCAACTACATCTTCTGGAGCACGACCACGGTCAGCTCGGGCTCGCTCTCCATCAACATGGCCCGCAACGCCGACCCGACCATCGAGACGGCCCTGCTGGCCGGCCGCTCCAGCACCGACCCCGCCGTCCGCGCGGCCGCCTACCAGACGGTCAACAAGCGCCTCGGCCTCGACCTCCCCTACCTCTGGCTGGACCGGGCGGTCTGGGCCGTCATCGGCGACCCCGACGTGCAGAACTTCAACAACCCGACCACGCCGCAGGGCCAGGCCGCGTACGGCATGATCGGGGGATCGATTTGGCCCACACAGATCTGGATCAGCTGAGCCGGAGGCCGATGAGCGGACGCATCCTGGTCGTCGAGGACGATGAGCGCATCAGGTCCTCCATGCGGCTCGCCCTGGAGGGCGAGGGCTACGAGGTAAAGGACGCCGCCAGCGGCGAGGAGGGCCTCGACCTGTTCGCCGAGGCGCCGACCGACGTCGCCCTGATCGACCTGATGCTGCCCGGCATGGACGGCTTCGAGTGCTGCCGTGCCCTGCGGCGCAGCAGCGCGGTCCCGATCATCATCGTGACGGCGCGGGCGGACACGCACGACGTCGTGGCCGGGCTGGAGGCGGGGGCCGACGACTACGTGACCAAGCCGTTCGTGGCCAAGGAGCTGGCGGCACGCATCCGCGCCCTGCTGCGCCGCGCCCGCCCGGCCGAGGAGGAACCGGGGGCGCTCACCTTCGGTGACCTCCAGCTGCTGCCGGAGCAGGGGGTGCTTCGCCGCCTGAGCGGGGAGGAGGTCCACTGCACCCGGACCGAGTTCCGTCTCCTGTGCGAGCTGGCGGCCAGCCCCAACAAGGTGCTCAGCCGTGAGCAGCTGCTGGACCGGGTCTGGGGCTACGACTACTTCGGCGACGGTCGCCTCGTCGACGTCCACATCCGGCGCTTGCGCACCAAGGTCGAGGCGGACCCGGCGGTGCCTCAGCACATCCTCACCGTGAGGGGCATGGGCTACAAGCTGGTGCCCTGACGTGAAGCTGGGCATCGGCGCCCGCATCACGGCCGTCTTCGGTCTCGGGGCGCTGATGCTGTCCATCTTGATGGGCGGGCTGTCCTACTTCACGGTCCGGCACTTCCTCCTCGCCGGCCGCGAGTCGGCGGCCCAGCAACAGGCCTTCGCCAACGCCGTGCTCGTGCGCAGCTCGCTCCAGGCCGGCTACACCCAGTACGTCGGGCTCCTCGCCGACACCGTCGCCGGCACCGACACCCAGGCGGTCCTGTACCACCAGTCCAAGGCGTACGTCTCCTCCTTGTCGGTCAACGCCTCGTCCATCCCGAGCGAGTTGCGCAAGGTTGTCCTCGGCGGCACCGCGGCCACACAGACCTACCGCACGCCGGCAGGGACGGCCGAGATCGTGGTCGGAGTCCCGGTCCCCTCGGAGCAGGCCTTCTACTTCGAGGTGTTCGACCTGTCCGACCTCGACCACACGCTGCGCGTCCTCGGGCTCACCCTCTTCGGCGCCGGCGTGGTGACCACCATCTTGGGCATCGCGCTGGGCCGCTTCGCCAGCGCGCGCTCGCTGCGCCCGCTGGCCGCCGTGTCCCGGGCGGCGGGCGCCATCGCCGGGGGTGAGCTCGACACGCGCCTCGACGCCGACGCGGCGGACCCCGACCTCGAGGGCCTGACCAACTCCTTCAACGCCATGGTGGACCAGCTGCAGGAGCGCATCGAGCGCGAAGCCCGGTTCAACTCGGACGTCAGCCACGAGCTGCGCTCACCGCTCACGACCCTCGCCGCCACCCTGGAGGTGCTCGAGGCCGACCGCGACAAGCTGCCGGTCCGGTCCCAGCGGGCGCTGCAGCTGCTCGGCGACGACCTGCGGCGCTTCCAGCGCATGGTCGGTGACCTGCTCGAGATGTCGCGGGCCGACGCCGGCTCGGTCGACGTCTTCCTCGAAGAGGTGAACGTCTCCGAGCTGGTGCAGCGCTCCGTCGAGACGGGCATCGGGCACATGGACGGTCACCGGCACGGAGCGCCGCCGCCCGAGGTCCGCATCGACCCCGCCGTGCGGGAGTGGCGGGTCGGCGTCGACAAGCGCCGATTCGAGCGGGTCATGGTCAACCTCATGGAGAACGCGGACCACTACGGGGGTGGGGTGACGGAGATCGCGGTGGGACCCGGAGCGGGCGAGAAGGTCGAGGTGGTGGTCGACGACGCGGGGCCGGGCATCGACCCGCCCGAGCGCGCCAAGGTGTTCGAGCGGTTCTACCGCGGCTCGGCGTCGGGGCGGCGCGGCACCGGAACCGGCACCGGGTTGGGGCTCGCACTGGTGGCCGAGCACATGGAGGTGATGCGCGGCCAGGTCCGTGTCGAGTCCTCCCCCGCCGGCGGTGCGCGCTTCGTGCTCTCCCTGCCGGTCCTCTCGAACGGTGACGAGTCGGAGGTGGAGCCGTGAGGTGCCCGCGGGCGGGGCTCGCGGTGCTCGCGGTGGCGGCCGTGGCGGCCGTCGCCGCCGGGTGCGCCATCCCGACGCAGAGCTCGCCGAACACCATCGCACCGTCGAAGGTCCCCTTCAATCTGCTCGATCCCCACTTCCCGACCACCACGACGACGCAGCCGAAGCCATCCTCGCTGGTGCCGGTCAGGGTCTTCTTCCTCAACTCGAACAATCAGCTGCAGCCCGAAGCGCGCGTCGTGGCCGCCCCGGCGCCGTTGAGCTCCATCCTCACCGCGATGTTGGCGGGTCCCACGAGCGCCGAAGCGGCCGACGGCGTCTTCACCGCCATCCCGAGCGACGTGGCGGTGCTCTCCGCGACGACCCAGGGTGGCGTCGTGACGGTGAACATGAACGCCGCGTTCGGTGAGATCACCGGGAACGACATCGAACTGGCCGTGGCGCAGATCGTCGCCACCATCGCCACCGAGAACGGGCTGGGGACCGGGGTCGTCTTCGAGATCGACGGCCAGCGCACGAGCGTCCCGATCGCCAACGGCTCCCAGGTGGCCGGACCCGTCTACCTCATCGACTTCCTCAACGGCACGCCATGAACGGCTCCGACGGGCGGGATCAGCCGGCGTGCTGGACGTCGTGGCGCCAGGGCACCCGTGGCGCGCCCGACCAGAGGTGCTCGAGGTCGTAGTAGTCGCGCGTCTCCTGTAAGAAGACGTGCGCGATGAAGTCGCCGTAGTCCATGAGCACCCAGGTCGCGTCCGCCAGGCCCTCGATCCGTACCGGCGCGACGCCGTGGGTCTCCTTCACGCTGCGCTCGATCTCCTCGACGAGGGTGCGCACGTGGCGCGTGTTCTGCGCGCTGGTGATGACGAAGGCGTCGACCACACCGAAGAGCTCCCCCATGGCGAGGACCACGGTCTCGTGCCCGAGCTTGGCGTCGGCCGACCCGGCCGCGGTGGCCACGGCGGGCGGCAGCTGGACGTGCACGTCCAACCCTGGGATCAATGGAGCACGTCCAAAATCCCTACCGTGAGCCCGAAGGCGCCCGCCAAGATGGAGCAACCGGCGACGGCCCACCGCTGACGAGACCGGCGCGCGACCTTCAGCTCCGCCCGCCGGTCGGCCCGGCGTTCGGCGCGCACCGAGAGCGCGCCCACATGGGGACTGTCCGACAGCTCCGTCCACCCGGCCGGCATGGCGCTCATCTAACCGACAGCGTACATACCGCGGCGGCGGATGCAACGGATCACCGCGTCGGGGACCACGTCCGCGACCGGCCGGCCCGCCGCCAGCCGGTCGCGGACGTCCGAGCTGGACACCGCCACCCGGGGGCCGTCGACCCGCTCCACCCGCCATCCCGGGCCCACGGCCGGGCTCGCCCCCGTCGGGCGGGAGACGACGGCCAGCGTGACCAGTCGCTGGAGGTCGTCGACCCGGTGCCACGAGGCGAGCTCGGGCACCAGGTCGGCGCCCACGACCAGGAACAACTCCACGGGGCGCCCGCCGGAGCCGGCGTGGGCCAAGACCTCCTCGGCCGTGTCCACCGAGTAGCTGGCGCCGCCCCGGTCGATCTCGAGCCGGCTCGCCTCGGCCCGGGGGATCTCCCCCGCCAGGGCTTCGGTCAGGGCGAACCGGTCCTCGGCGGCGGAGATCTCCCGTTGGCCCGACTTCTGCCACGGGTCGTTGGCCACGACGAGCAGGAGGCGATCGAGGCCGAGCTGCTCGGTCACGGCCCGGGCCGCGGCGACATGCCCGACGTGCGGGGGGTCGAAGGTCCCGCCGAGGATCCCGATGCGAGTGGGCGACCTAGGTGCCGGCAAGTTCGGCGATCACCCGTGCCAGCGCATCCATCTCGGCCTCGTGCACGACGATGTTGCTGAAGCCGAGCTCCTCCCGCCGCTTCTGCAGTGTCTCGATGATCTCGCTCTCCGAACCGATCAGTGCGACGGGCGCGGCCCGCAGTTGGTCGGGAGTGAGGCCGAACAGCGGCGCGAGCGATGCCACGACGTCGTCCGCGTTGGCGACGACCTGCACGGTCGCCGTCCAGCACTGGAGCTCGATCTCGTCCGCGCGTGCGCCTGCGGCGTCCCGGACCCACCGCACCCGGTCGGCGTACTTGTCCGCGACCGACTCCGCCGCGACCTCGGGTCCGATGTGCCCGGACGCGAGGCTGGGGACGATGCTCACCGTCTGGGCGTACCGGCCGGCCAGCGTGAGGATGCGTCGTCCACCGCCGCCGATCACGAGTGGCGGCCCCCCGGGCGTGACCGGAGCGGGCGAGGCGACCACCTCGGTGATCCGGTAGTGCTCGCCGGCGAAGGTGGCGGTCCCGTCGCGCCACAGGGCGCGCATGATCTCGAGGCTCTCGGCCAGCCGGGCCACCCGGACCGAGGGTCGGTCCATCGGGATCCCCGACTGGGTGTAGTCGGTCGTCATCCAGCCGGCACCCATGCCGAGCTCGAAACGGCCACCGGTCACCACGTCGAGGGTGGCGGCCTCCTTGGCCAGGACGACCGGATGGCGGAAGTCGTTGTCGAGGACGAGCGTCCCGATGCGCAGCGCCGTGGTGGCTTCGGCTGCGACGGCGAGGGCGACCAGGGGGGCCCACTGGTCGTCGAGGTGGTCGGGGACGTACAGCGTCGAATACCCGAGATCCTCGGTCTTGCGCGCCAGTTGGCGCCACGCAGCGGGGGATGCCGCACCCGAGGCCTGCAGGGCGAAGCGGAAGGCGGCCATGGCGGGGCATCCTACGGCGTTAACCTGGTGCGGTGACGAGCCCGCCCGAGCACTCCCCGTGGAGGCCCGCGTCCTGGCGCAAGTTCCCGGCCGCCCAGCAACCGGAGTGGCCCGACGCGGACGCGCTCAAGAAGGCCGAGGCGAGGCTGGCCACCCTGCCGCCCCTCGTCTTCGCCGGCGAGGCGCGCCACCTCACCGCGCAGCTGGCGGACGTCGCCAACGGCAACGCCTTCCTGCTGCAGGCCGGCGACTGCGCCGAGTCGTTCGCCGAGTTCACGGCCGACGCCATCCGGGACAAGCTCAAGATCATCTTGCAGATGGCGGTCGCCTTGACCTACGCGGCGGGCGTGCCGGTGGTCAAGGTGGGCCGCATCGCCGGGCAGTTCGCCAAGCCGCGCTCGGCGGACACGGAACGGGTGGGCGACCTGGAGCTGGTGTCGTTCCGCGGCCACATGGTCAACGACGAAGCCTTCGAAGCCGAGGCGCGCCGTCCCGATCCCGAGCGACTGGTGGCCGCCTACCAACAGTCGGCCTCGACGCTCAACCTGCTGCGCGCCTTCACCAAGGGAGGCTTCGCCGACCTGTCGCAGGTGCACCTGTGGAACCAGCAGTTCGTCGCGTCCTCGGCCGAGGGGCAGCGCTACGAGCGGGTCGCCTCGGAGATCGACCGTGCCCTGCGCTTCATGGCGGCCTGCGGCATCGACCTCGGCGCCGAGGAGGGTCTCCACGAGGTCGACTTCTGGACGAGCCACGAGGCGCTGATCCTGCCCTACGAGGAGTGCCTGACCCGCGTCGACTCCCTCACCGGCGACTGGTACGACTGCTCGGCCCACATGGTCTGGGTGGGCGACCGCACCCGCCAGCTCGACGGCGCCCACCTCGAGTTCCTCTCGGGCATCAACAACCCGGTCGGCGCCAAGGTCGGGGCCGGCTGCACACCGGAGGAGGTCGTGGCGATCTGCGAGCGCCTGAACCCCGACCGGCTCCCCGGTCGGCTCACGCTCATCACCCGGCTGGGCGCCGACCAGATCGGGGCGCTGCTGCCGCCGATCGTCCGGGCCGTCGAGGGCGAGGGCCACCCCGTCGTGTGGGTCTGCGACCCCATGCACGGGAACACGTTCACCAGCGAGGGCGGCCACAAGACGCGCCGCTTCGACGACATCCTGGCCGAGCTGCGCTCGTTCTTCGACGTGCACCGCGACGAGGGGACCTGGCCCGGCGGGGTGCACGTGGAGCTGACCGGCGACGACGTGACCGAGTGCCTCGGGGGTGCCGAGGAGATCCTCGAGGGCGACCTCGCCGCGCGTTACACGACGACGTGCGACCCGCGGCTCAACGCCCGCCAGTCGCTCGACCTTGCCTTCCGCGTCGCGGAATTCCTCAGAAGTTGATCCGTCGCCTCGTCCTCGTCCTGCTGGTGACGGCACTGCCGTTGCTGGCGGTCGTGACCGCGGGCGTCACCTCCGGCCCGCCCGCGGCGGCCAGCGCACCGGTCGCGGCCTATTGGCTGGTGGCGTCGGACGGCGGGATCTTCAGCTTCGGCGGCGCGCCCTTCTTCGGGTCGACGGGCGGCATCGTCCTCAACAGGCCCATCGTCGGCATGGCCGCCGTCGGCAGCCCGTCTTCTCCGCTCAACGGCAAGGGATACTGGCTGGTCGCCTCCGACGGCGGGGTCTTCTCCTACGGCGACGCGCAGTTCTACGGGAGCACCGGTGCCATGACGCTCAACAAGCCGATCGTCGGCATGGCGTCGACGCCCGACGGGAAGGGCTACTGGCTGGTCGCCTCCGACGGCGGGATCTTCTCCTACGGCGACGCGCACTTCTACGGGAGCACCGGGGCCATGACGCTCAACCAGCCGGTGGTGGGCATGGCCTCGACGCCGTCCGGGCGCGGCTACTGGCTGGTGGCCTCCGACGGCGGGATCTTCTCCTTCGGCGACGCGCAGTTCTACGGGAGTACCGGCAGCATCGTGCTCAACAAGCCGATCGTGGGCATGATCGCCAACCCGAGCGGGACCGGCTACTTCCTCCTCGCCTCCGACGGTGGGGTCTTCAGCTACAACGCCCCCTTCTTCGGCTCACTGGGCGGACTGCCGCTCAAGCACCCCGTCGTGGCGGGGACGGCGTCACCGGACGGCGGCGGGTACTGGTTCACCGACACCAACGGGCTCGTCTCCAACTTCGGCGACGCCCACTACTACGGCTCCGCCCCGTCCCCGCTCAACAAACCGATCGTCGGCATGGCGGACGCACCGGGCAACGGTTCGTTCGTGGGCGGTTCGTACCCGTCCGGCTCCTACGGCTATGACATCAGCACCTATCAGTGCGGGAACTTCCCGACGGGCGACCACCAGATCGGCATCGTGCAGGTGGACGGGGCGTCGTCGTCGGACACCAACCCGTGCCTCACCCAAGAGGCGGCATGGGCCGGCGGCGGGTTGAACCTCTACACGTACCTCACTTACGGCACCTCGGCCACCGACGAGCCGGGGTGCAACGGCGACACGTCCTGCAACGCGGGCTACCAGGCGGGGCTCTCCGCGTACGGCGATGCCCAGACGGCCGGGGTGGGATCCACGACCATCCCGTGGTGGCTCGACGTCGAGACCGCCAACGCGAACTGGTCGGGCGACCTCTCGGAGAACGCGCAGTTCGTCCAGGGCGCGCTCAACGCGCTCCACGAGACCGAGGGCATCCCCGACGTCGGGATCTATGCCAGCCCGGGCGTCTGGAACGACATCGTGGGTGGCTACCAGCCCGACGTGCCGTACTGGATGGCCGACTACCTGAGCCCGGCCAGCGGCCCTGGCTCGTGCGCCGACATCGCGCGGTGGCAGTCGGCGGGGGCGCAGCTCCCCAGCGGGCCGCTCGAGATCGTGCAGTACGACAGCCAGCAGTACGACGAGGACTATGCCTGCTAGCTGATCACGGGCGGATTCGACTCCCGTGCAACGGCCGTTCTCCAGGGGTTTAGGGTTCCTCGGTCGTCCGGAATCAGCCGGACGCATCCGATGAGGAGGCTGCAATGGCCAAATACCTGGTGTCCTGGAAGTTGCGGCAGGGCGGGGGCGCGCAGCAGAACCACGAGGACGTGAAGAAGAACCTCGACACGTTCGCCAAGTGGCAGGTCCCCGCCGGTCAGAACTTCTTGCAGTTCTTGGGGCGGGTGGACAACCAGGGCGGCTACGCCGTCGTGGAGACCGACGACCCGGCGAGCCTCACCGACGGTCCGGCCAAGTTCGGGACGTGGTTCGAGTTCGAGGTCATCCCCGTCGTCGACATCATGGACGGCGTGGCGCAACTCGCCGCGGCAGTCGAGTTCCGCGAGTCGATCTGAGTCGTTGCCGGGGCCATCGCCCGTCTTCTCCCGCAGCGCCTCGAGCCGCCCGGTGCACGGGCACTGCCAGGGCGGTGTCAGGACCGCGCCACGATGACACCCCGCATGCGATCCGCGTTGTCCTCGACTCGTTCCGTCGCCTCCAGGACGAGATCGACACCGCCAGGAGGTGTCCACGACGACCGCGACCTACTGACGTGCTCCCAGTCGAGCTCGTACCAGTCGGGGATGCGGCGCTGGCGCCCCTCGACCCGCGACCGGTGCGTCTCGACGTCGGCACAGGTGGTCATGACCACGAGGACGCCCGCGCCTTCCTCGCGCGCCAGGCGGCGAGCGCCCTCGACCTCGGGCTGGCGCGCCACCCCGTCGAGCACGACCGAGGAGCCCCTCCTCAACTGGGAACGCGCCAAGGCCCACAGGAGCGACCACCCCACGGCCCGGTGCCCGGGGGGCTCCATCGCATCGAGGGCCCGCTGGATCTCCGGATAGGGCCGGAGCCCGCTCATGGCCCAGTCGTGGCCCAAGACGGGTGCACCGAGTTCCCGGGACGCGATCTCGGCCATCGTCGACTTCCCGGTGCCCGGCAGACCGGTGACCACAACGAGGAGCGCGGCGGATCGAGCAGTGTCACCGGCCGGTCGCGGCTCGCCCGAGCGACGACCCGGTCTCTCCCAGACCGACACGTGTGAGGCGCTCTCGGACGTGAACGGCTCGCGGCGCCAGCCGCCCCAGCGCTCGCGCAGGCGCAGTCCGGCGATGCGCGCCATGAGGTCGAGCTCGGCCGGCCACACGTAGCGGTACGGCACGGAGAACGTCTCGGCGCGGCCCTCCCCGACCCAGTAGTGGTGCGAGACCCCCGCTTGCCGGGCGACGTCGAGCTGGTCGAACCCCAACCTGGTCGGGGTGACCGTGAAGGCGCGGACACTGTCGCCCGGGGGCAACCGCCGGATCTGGGGCACCTCCACCTCGATCACGAAGCAGCCGCCCGGCTCGAGGTGCGCCGCCACGTGGCAAAAGCACGCCACCTGCTCGTCCTGGGTGGTCAGGTTCTCGATCGTGTTGTACACCAGGTAGGCGAGCCGGAAGGACCCGTCGACCGGGGTGGTGGCGAAGTTCCCGAGGGTGACGCCGATCGCCTCGGACCCCGGTTTCGCCCTCAGCCGGGCCACCATGTCGGGCGAGAGGTCGATCCCGTGCACCGGCACCCCGCGCCGGCTCAGCGGGAGCGCGATGCGGCCCGTCCCGATGCCGAGCTCCAGCGCCGCGCCGCCTCCGGCCAGCTCTTCGAGGAAGTCGACCGTCGCGCTCACGGCAGCCTGGTCGAACCGGTCGGCCGAATCGGCGTCGTAGGTGCCGGCGATGCGCTCGTCGAAGAAGTTCATCTCCACCGGTCCACTGTGCCAGGCGGATGCCGCGGCCGCCGTGGCGTGGCCGCCCTCCTCACCGCAACAGGGCGTGCAGGCGGCCCAACAGCTCTTCCAACGGGACCGGTCCGTTCGTGTCCACCTCGACCACGGGCCAGCCACCGGCGACGGGTCGGTTCACTTCGTCGTGCCAGATCTCCTCGTCCGATCGTACGGCGTCGAAGTGCCCCGGATCGCGCCCACTCGCCCGGGCCCGGTAGCGCCGCCGCGCCACCTCCCGGTCGCAGCGGCAGAAGACCTCGAGCCTCCGGCCGGGCAGGGCGAGGATCGACGGCGCGGCCAGGGTGCGATGGAAATTGGCCTCGAGGACCGCACCCGTGGGCGCACCGGCCGCGCGGGCGAACAACACCTCCATGGCGGCCTGCCCGGCGCGACGCGAGGCCACCACGTCGGCCGCCGGCATCGCCCGGAGCAGCGCTTCCTTGATCGTGTCCTTGCTGAGCAGCGGGAGCCCGAGCTCGCCGGCCACGAGCGGCGCCAGGGTCGACTTGCCGCTGCCCGGCGGTCCCGACACCGCCACGTAGCGGCGATCGGCCACGGGGTCCCGCCGATGCCGGAGCGCCCCTCAGTCGGTCTTGACCACCAGGACGGCGCAGTGGGCGCCGTGGGCGACAGAGTTCGGCACACTGCCCAGGTACCGCCGGGCGCCGCGCATCCCCTTGCTCCCGACGACGATCAGGTCGGCCCCGACGTCGACCGCCGTGTTCAAGATCACGTCGTCGGGGTTGCCCTGTGCCGCGTGGGCCAGGACCTTGAGGTCGTCCCCGTACCTCGAGACCGCCGCCTCGCCGACGGCCTTGGCCGCCTCCTCGACCAGGGCTTGTCCGGCGCCGCTGTCGATCAGCGGCGCGCCCGTCGCCGACGCCATGCCGGGGCGAGGCGCCTTGACGGCCGTCACGACGTGCAACTCCGCTCCCCACGAGCGCCGCGATGTCCGCCGCCGCCTGGACCGCCCTGTCGGCAGTGGGAGATCCGTCGGTGCCGACCACGACAATCTTGTACATAGCTTCGTCCCCTTGTGCGCGGAGCGATCAGCGTATCCGCCTTCGCCCCGACCCGCCCCGCTCAGGGCGCCATGGCGCCGTAGGCCGCCTCCCAGAAGTCGACGAAATGGCGAGGTGGCTCGGGTGAGGTCATGGCCCGCGTCGACAGCATGATCCCGGTGAGGCCGCGCGCCGGGTCCGTGGTCCACACGGTCCCCGTGCCCCCGTTCCAGCCGAAGCCCCACGGCCGAGGCGGCTCGCATCGGGCGGGAGCGGCCGCGGATCGTCCAGCGCGAGGGACCCGAGCACCTCGGAGTGGACATCGCCGCGGGCCACCAACGCCGCCACCGCCGGCACCTCGGCGCGCTCCACGTGTGCCGACAGGGACTCGTGCAGCCGGTGCAGTCCGGCGGCAGTCAGCCCCGGGGCGCCACTCACGACGCGATGCGTGCGGGCGGGGAGGCCATCGGCCGCCACGCTAGCCAGGCGATCGCTAGCGTGGGGTCGTGGCGAGCTTCAGCGACGTCGAGCACTACGTGTCGGCGCTGCCGGAGGTGAGCGAGGGCGAGCGCCACGGCAACCGGACGTGGTTCGTCGGCGGCAAGGCCTTCGCGTGGGAGCGCCCGTACTCCAAGGCCGACCTCAAGCGGTTCGGCGAGGCCGATCCCCCGCGGGGCCCCATCCTCGCCCTGCGCACGGCCGACCTGGCCGACAAGGAGGCCGTGCTGGCGCTCGGCACCAAGGGGTTCTTCACCATCCCGCACTTCGAGGGGTTCGCGGCGGTCCTGGTGCAGCTCGCGGCCGCCCCGAAGAGGCCGTTGCGGGAGGCGATCGAGGATGCCTGGCTGACCTGTGCGCCCGAACGACTGTCCAGCGCCTGGCTCGCCCGCTCGTAGGGCGAGCCCCCGCCGCACGCCTCAGGCCCGCGGCACCCCGCACGAATCGTTGAACCGCAGCAGGACCCAGCGATCCTCGGCCGGCACCCACTCCCATTCGGTCATGGAGGCGTGGACGATGCGGACCCAGCCCCGCCGGTAGATCTCCGGCGCGACGCCGAGGAACCTGATCATGGTCGCCTCGATCACCCCTGCGTGCACCGCCGCCACCACCAGCTCACCCGGGTGGCGACCCACCAGCTCGCGTACGGCGTCCGAGGCCCGCACCACGAACGAGGACCAGCTCTCGCCGCCCGGCGCCAGGGGCAGGCTCGGATCGAGGTCCCAGTCGGGTACCCCGAATCGATCGACCACCTCGTCCCAGGCCAGACCGTCGCATGCTCCCGGGTGCAGCTCGCACAGGTCGCAGCGCTGCCTCACCGGGCCGAGTGCCTTGGGTCCCGATCCCACCACCGCGCGCAGTCGCTCGGCCGTCTCGACCGCACGCGGCAGCACCGAGGAGTACAGCGCCGTCGCGCCGCGCAGCTCGCCGCTCTCGTAGAGCCGGTCGGCCAAGAACGAGACCTGGCGTCGCCCGAGGTCGGTCAGCCCCGTGCAGCCCTTCAGACCGCCCACCACCCGATTGAGGTTGCACTCCGCCTCCCCGTGACGGACGAGCACGATGCGCGTCGCTCCTGCCTCGGGCGGGAAGATGCGCAGGACACCGGCGTGGGCCTGGCCGTCGTCCTCCTGTCCGCTCCCGCCTGCGCTCACGCCAGGTTTCCGACGAAGTGCTCGAGTTGTCGCAGCGTCCTGCACTCCACCACGTCGTCGCAGTGGGCGGCGTACTCGCCCACGATGGAGTCGCCCGACCCCCAGTAGTCGCGCGGCTCGGGGTTCAGCCAAAAGACGTGGCGGGCCCGGGCCTGAAGGTCCTCGAGCACCCACGACTGCGACGCGTGGTAGTTGTTGCGCGCGTCGCCCAGCACGATGATGCTCGAGCGCGACGTCACCTGGTCGCCCCAGCGACGGTGGAACTCGGTGAGCGCGTGCCCGTAGTCGGAGTGGCCGTCCACCCAGATCACGTCAGCCTCGAGGTTGATGCGGGCCACCGCCTCGGCCGGGTCCACCACACCCTCGAAGAACCGCGTCACCTCGTCGATCCCGTCCACGAAGACGAAGCTGCGCACCTTCGAGAACTGCGAGGAGATGGCGTACACGAGGTGCAGGGTGAAGCGGGCGAAGCTGGCCACGGACCCCGAGATGTCCGCGATCACGAAGATCTCCGGCTTGGCCGGACGCGGGTGACGGAAGCGCGGCTCGATGGGCACACCCCCGGTGGACAGGGAGCGCCGCATGGTGGCCCGGAAGTCGAGCGGCCCCTTGCGCCCGTGACGGCGCTTGCGCGCCAGCCGCACCGCCAGCTTGCGGGACAACGGGTGCAGCACCCGGTGCAGCATGGCCAGCTCCTCGCGGGTGGCGTGCATGACGTCGATGTCCTCGGGCAAGGGCTTGCGCACCGAGCGGGCGAGCGCCTCCGCACCCCGGTCCTCGACCAGGCGCCGGCGGATCTCGGTCTCGACGGCGCGGCGGAACTTCTCGACACGTGCCTTGAACTCGTCGGCGGCCAGCCGCTCCTCCAGCTCGGTCAGGGAACCGCCGGCGGCCCCGGCCCGTGCCCCCTCCATCAGCCGCTCGAGCACGGCGTCGAGGTCCAGGTTCCGCAGCGTGCGGTACAGGTAGTACGTCCCCCCGACCGGGCGCCCGGGCTCCATGCCGGCGTAGCGGTCGACGGCGTTGCGTGCCACCGCGTTCATGAGCGCGGCGTCGGCCGACAGCAGCGACTTGAAGAGCAGCTCGGCCAGCTCCTCGGGGGTCATCGCCTCCCCGGCGCCGCCGCCCTTCCACGAACGGCCCCGGCCCTGTGCCCCACCCTGACCGGCCTGGTCCCCCCCGTGCGCGACCTCGTCCCCCGGCTCCTCGCCCTCGCCTCCCGCCTCGGCGCCGCCGGCGCGCACGGCGAAGAACACCTCGAACGCCGTTTCGAAGGCCCGCCAGTGGGCGGAGGACTTCACCAGCGTCGCGGCCAGCGCGTACTTGAGGGCCTCGCGGTCCTCCAGGGGGATGTGCTGGACCGCCTCGGCGGCGTCGAGGTGCTCGGTGAGGGAGACGGGCAGCCCGGAGCGGCGCAACTCGGTGACGAAACCGGAGAGGAGGTCGAGCACGGGTTCTTCAGCCCGACGAGGCCGACAGCAGTTCCTTGGTGGCCCGCTCGATGTCGGCCTGGTACTTCAACAAGATGTGCAGCGTGTCCTTCGCGCCCGCGGCATCGATGGTCTGCACGCCGAGGAGCACCAGCGTGCGGGCCCAGTCCAACGTCTCGGAGACCGACGGTGCCTTGCGCAGCTCGATCGTGCGCAGCGAGCGCACGATGCGGGCCACCTGGTCGGCCAGCTCCTCGCTGATGCCCGGAACCTTGGCCCGCACGATCTCCCGCTCGCGGTCGAGGTCCGGGTAGTCGATGTGCAGGTAGAGGCAGCGGCGCTTCAGGGCCTCGGAGAGCTCGCGGGTGTTGTTGGAGGTGAGGAACACCATGGGCAGCTGCACGGCCCGTACCGTGCCCAGCTCGGGGATGGACACCTGGTACTCCGAGAGGATCTCGAGCAGCAGCGCCTCCGTCTCGAGCTCGACGCGGTCGACCTCGTCGACGAGGAGCACCACCGGCTCGGTGGCCCGGATCGCCTCGAGCAGCGGCCGGGTCAGGAGGAAGTCCTCGGAGAAGATGTCCTCCTCCAGCTCCGCCCAGCTCGGGCCCTCCTCCTCGGCCTTGCCGTGCTCCCCCGCCTGGATGCGGAGCAGCTGCTTGCGGTAGTTCCACTCGTAGAGCGCCTTGGACTCGTCGAGCCCCTCGTAGCACTGCAGCCGGATGAGCCTGGCTCCGGTGAGGTCGGCCACCGACTTGGCCAGCTGCGTCTTGCCGGTGCCGGCCGGTCCCTCGACCAGGACCGGCTTGGACAGGCGGTCGGCCAGGTAGACGACCCCGCTGATGGAGTCGTCGGCCAGATAGCCCACCTGGGCCAGGCCGGTCCGAACCACGTCGAGCGACTCGAACCGGGGGGGACCGCTCTCGGGCAGCCCGAGCGCCGTGCGACCGTCGCTCACCGGCGCACCTGCCCGTCGCCCCGCACGACCCATTTCGACGTCGTCAGCTCCTTCACTCCCATCGGCCCGCGGGCGTGCAGCTTCTGGGTGGAGATGCCCACCTCCGCGCCGAGCCCCAGCTCCTCGCCGTCGACGAACCGCGTCGACGCGTTCACCAGCACCGCCGCCCCGTCCACCTCGGCCACGAAGCGGTCGGCGGTGGCCACGTCGGAGGTCACGATCGCCTCGGAATGCCCCGAGCTGTACCGCGCGATGTGCTCGATGGCGTCGCTCACGTCGTCCACCATGGCGACGGCCACCACCGGCCCGAGGAACTCCGTGGCGAAATCGCTCGGCCGGGCCGGCACGGCGTCGGGCACCACGGCGCGCACACGGTCGTCGGCCCGGATCTCGACGCCCGCCGCCGACAGCGACGTCGCCAGCCGGGGCAGCAACGCGTCCGCCACCCCGGCGTGGACCAGGATCGTCTCGACGGCATTGCACACCCCGAAGCGGTGCGTCTTGGCGTTCATCGCCAGCTCGTGCGCCATGGCCAGGTCGGCCGCGCCGTCGATGTAGATGTGGCAGTTCCCGTCCCCGTCGAGCACGTAGGGCACGGTGGCATGCTCGATGAGCGACGCGATCAGCGCCTGCCCGCCGCGCGGGATCAGGCAGTCGATGAGGCCCCGCAGCCGCATGAACGCGATCGCTGTCTCGTGCGAGGTGTCCTCGACCAGGGTCACGGCGTCTTCGGGCAACCCCGCCTTCACGACGGCGCGGCGCAGCAGCGCCACGATGGCCCGGTTCGAGCCGAGGGCGGAGGACGACCCGCGCAGGAAGGCCGCGTTGCCCGCCTTGAGGCAGAGGCCGGCGGCATCGCTCGTCACGTTCGGGCGGTTCTCGTAGATGACCCCCACCACGCCGAGCGGGACGCGGACACGGGTCACTCGCAGCCCGTTGGGCCGCACCCAGCCCTCGGTGACCTCCCCCACCGGGTCGGGCAGCGCCGCCACCGTGCGCAGGCCGCCGGCCATGGACGCCACCCGCTCGTCGCTCAGGCGCAGGCGGTCCCGGGCCGCCTCCACCATGCCGGCCGCCTCGGCCCGCTCCAGGTCGGCCCGGTTGGCCTCGACCAGCGCCGCCCGCTCCTCTTCGAGGAGGTCGGCCGCCAGTCGCAGTGCGTCGTCGCGCACCGAGCCCGGTGCCCTCGCCACCACCCGGGCCGCCGACCGGACGCGGCCCGCCAGCAGCTCCAATGCGGGCGAGGTCATCGGTTCAGGTTACAAGCACCAGGTCGTCCCGGTGAACGACGACCTGGCTGCGGCGCCCCATCCATTCGGCGGCCCGGTCCGCGTGCACCCGGACCAGGCCCTTGGCGAAGACCTGACCATCGGGGCCGGCGATCTCGACCGCCTCGTCGGGGCGGAAGCCACCGTCAACGCCGGTGACCCCCGCGGCCAGGAGCGAGCGGCCCCGGTCGGTCAGCGCCTCCCGTGCCCCCTCGTCGACGGTGAGGCTCCCCGCCGAGCCCACGGCGAAGGCGATCCAGAGCTTGCGGGCCGGCAGCCGGCTCCCCCGGGCCCGGAACGCGGTCCCCCCCACCCCCGGTTCGCCGGACAGCGCCGCCGCCAACACGCCGGGGCGCCCCGCATCTGCGATCACGGCCTGCACACCCGACCAGGTGGCGATCTTGGCCGCCGCCAGCTTCGAGGCCATGCCTCCGCTCCCCACCGCGCTGCTCGCACCACCGGCGATGCGCTCGAGCTGGTGGTCGATCTCGACCACCTCTTCGATCAGCGACGCCTCGGTGTCGCGCCGGGGGTCCGCGGTGAGCAGCCCCGGCGCGTCGGTGAGCAGGACGAGCAGCTGTGCGCCGACCAGGTGGGCAACGAGCGCGGCGAGGCGGTCGTTGTCGCCGAAGCGGATCTCCTCGTCGGCCACGGCGTCGTTCTCGTTGACGACCGGGACCACGCCGAGGTCGACCAGGTGGCGCAGCGTCCCTCGCGCGTGGAGGTACTGCGTGCGGTGCACGAAGTCGAGTGGCGCCAGCAGGACCTGGCCCGCCAGCACGCCGTGGGGATCGAGGCCGTCCTGCCACAGGCGCATCAGGCGGTGTTGGCCCACTGCAGAGACGGCCTGGAGGACGGCGGGGTCCGAGGGGCGCTGCTCGCCCCGGTCCAGCGCCGCCCAGCCGGCGGCGATGGCACCGGAGGTGACGACGACGACGGTGTGGCCGGCCCGGCGGGCCGACACGATCTCGCCGCAGAGCCGCAGCACCGTGTCCTCGGTCACCGAGGACGAGCCGAGCTTGACCACGGCGATCACGGCTCGCCCCAGGTGAAGGTCATGGCGCCCACGGTGACGTCGTCGCCCGCGCGCGCCCCCGCCCGGGCCAGGGCCCGGTCGACCCCGAGGCGGCGCAGCCGCCGCACCGCCTCCGCTTGGGCGCCGTCGTCGTTCAGGTCCGAGAGCGCCACGGCCCGCTCGGCGGCGCGGCCGACCACGATCCACGCGCCGGCCCCCGCCCGGCGCACGTCCACGCCCTCGGCGGCGGGCCGGTGCACGACGACCTCGCGCGATGCCGCGGCGGCCGACTCGGTCCGCGCCGCCCGCACGAGGGTGGCCAGGCGCTCGACCAGCGCAGGGACACCGGCCCCCGTCGCGGCCGAGAGCTCCAGGTCACACAGCCCCTCGTCGTCGGACGCGATGTCGGCCTTGCTGCCCACCACGAGCCGGGGGCGCTCGAGGAGCTCGGGCCGATAGGACGCGAGCTCCGCGAGCAGGACGCGGCGCTGCTCGGCCGGCGGCGCACCGCCCGCGTCGGGTGCGCCGAGATCGAGCAGCACCACCAGCACGCGGGCGCGCTCGATGTGGCGCAGGAACTGGGTCCCGAGACCCTTGCCCTGGGCCGCCCCCTCGACGAGACCGGGGATGTCGGCCATCACGAACGCGGAGCCGTCGCGCACCGACCCCACCCGGACCACCCCGAGGTGGGGCTCCAGCGTGGTGAAGGGGTAGTCCGCGATCTTGGGCTTGGCGGCCGAGACGGTCGAGATCAGCGTGGATTTCCCGGCGTTGGGGAAGCCGACCAACGCCACGTCGGCCATCAACTTGAGCTCCATGTCCAACCAGAGCTCCTGGCCCTTCTCCCCCTGCTCGGCGAAGGCGGGGGCGCGCCGGCGGTTCGAGAGAAGCGCGCGTTGCCCCGCCCACCCAGACCGCCCTCGGCCACGAGGAAGCGGGAGCCCCCGGTCGCCAGGTCGCACACGACCTCGCCGTTGCGGTCCAGCACCACCGTGCCCACGGGCACCGGTACCTCGAGGTCCTTGCCCCGTGCGCCGTGCCGCTTGGACCCCGAGCCGTGGGCACCGTCGGTGGCGCGGCGGAACGGGTGGTCCCGGAAGCCGAGGAGGGACGACTCGTTCGACGACGCGACCAGCCACACGTCGCCGCCGTGGCCCCCGTCGCCGCCGTCGGGGCCGCCCCGGTCCACGTGCGCCTCGCGGCGCCACGACACCGCGCCCGCTCCCCCGTCGCCGGCGCGCGCGTGCAATTGGGCCTGGTCGACGAAGCCGGGCATAGGCGGGAAAGCTTAAGAGGCGAGCAGGCGGCGGGCGCGCTGGCCCACTTCGGCGCGGGCCCGTTCCTCGTCGATCGTCGTGCACCGCCCCGCGTCGACCACACGGCGTCCGGCCACCCACACGTCGGTCACCAGGTAGCCGGCTCCCGCCCAGACGAGGTGACCCAGGAGCTCGGCGTCGGTGGCCGAGGGAGTGAAGCGCGCGTCGTCGGTGCGCAGGCGGATCACGTCGGCCGGCCGCCCGGCCTCGAGCGCGCCCACCGGGAGCCCGAGCGCCTCCGCGCCGCCGCGGGTGGCCAGGCGGAGTGCTGCGGCGGAGGTGACTGCGCCCGGGTCGGTCGCGGCGGCGCGGGCCAGCAGCGCGGCGAGCCGCATCTCGTCCCACAGGTGCAGATCGTCGTTGGAGGCGGGCCCGTCGGTCCCCAGCCCCACCCGCACGCCCCGGTCCAGCAACGCCCGCAGCCGCGCCACCCCCGCGCCCAGCTTCCCGTTGGAGCCCGGGCAGTGGGCCACCGCCGTGTCGTGCGCGACGAGCAGGTCGAGCTCGGCGTCGTCCAGCCACACCGAGTGGGCGGCCAGCACGCGCCCGTCGAGCACGCCCGCCTCGGCCAGGAGCGCCGGCGCGCCCATCCCGTAGCGCGCGCGCACCATGTCGCCCTCGGTCACCGTCTCGTTGAGATGGATCTGCAAGAGCGCGTCGCGCCGCTGCGCCTCGGACGCGACGGCCCGCAGCCCCTCGGGCGGCACGGTGTACGCCGCGTGCGGGCCGAAGCCGAGATGCAGGCGGCCCTCCCGGCCCTCCATGGTGTCGAAGCACCGGCACGCCTGCTCGAGCATGGTCTCCCAGGTGTCCTCGTCGCCCGGACCCTCCACGTCGAAGATGGCCGGGGTGTACACGGCCCGGATGCCCGAGTCCACCAGTGCCTCGACGACGGGCCCGGGGTGGCGGTACTGCTCGCAGGTGGTCGTGGTGCCGTTGCCGAGGAGCTCCGCCGCACCGAGCGCCATGCCCCAGTAGACGTCCTCGTCGGTCAGCCGCGCCTCGCGTGGCCAGACGGACTCGCTCAGCCAGCGGTCCAGGGGCAGCCCGTCACCGGCGCTGCGCACCAGCGTCATCGGTGAGTGGCCGTGGCAGTTGACGAGCCCGGGCATGAGCAGGCCCCCGAGCTGGTGGACCTCGGTCCCGGCGGCGGGGGGCACCTGCCAGGGGTCGCCGACCCAGGAGACGAGGCCGTCCTCGATCTCCACCGCGCCCGGCAGCAGCATCGTGTCGTCCGCGTCGACGGTGAAGACGGCGTCGGCCACCAGCCGAACCGTCATGGCGCGGCGACGAACAGCCGATCGGACAGTCCGCGCGAGACCCGGAGGGCCCCCGCGCCGCCCTCCACCGTCACCTCCACGTTGCCGTCGGGGTCGCGCCGACCCACCTCGGCCACCGCGCCCGGGATGAAACCACCCTCGTCGAGAAGGGTCAACGAGCCCAGATTGAGCTCGACCTCTTCGCTGATGCGGAAGAGGCGCACCCGTTCGCCCGCGCCGACCTCGGCCAGCGGCCGGGTCACCACGGCCGGCGCCGGCGAGTGCGAGCCCGGGATCGGGTTGCCGTGCGGACAGGTGGCGGGGTCGCCGAGCAGCTCGACCAGGCGGGCCTCGACGTCGTCGGAGATCACGTGTTCCCAGCGCCCCGCCTCGCGGTGCACCTTGGCCCACTCGAGGCCGATGACGTCGACCAGCAGGCGTTCGGCCAGGCGGTGCTTGCGCACGACCTTCTCCGCCAGCGCCCGGCCGTCGTCGGTCAGCGAGAGCCGCCGGCCGTTCCGGGTCACGTACCCCTCCTCGATGAGGCGGTCGAGCATCTCGGAGACCGACGGCGCCGACCGGCCCAGCCGTTCGGCGATGCGGGCCTGGATGACCGGGACACCCTCCTCGCCCAGGGCGAGGATCGTCTCGAGGTACTCCTCGACAGGGGGATGGTACTCCTGGGGCGAGTGGGTCGGGGCCCCCGGCTCAGTCATGACAAGGTTCGGCCGAGGGCGGCACGTCCAGCGCGGGGTTGCGGTCGAAGAAGCCGAACGGGAGCAGCGCGAAGCCGGTGGACTCGACGGGCATCACCGGCCAGTCCTCGGGTCGCGGGACGTGCGTCACGCCGAACGAATGCCACAGCACGATGTCGGTGTCGACCACCGACCGGTCGCGCGCCGTCCACGCCGGCAGCCCGGCGCCGCCTGCGTGCTGGTTGGGGTAGTCGCCCGCCGCCCGCCGCTCCTCGGGGGCGAAGGGGGTGACCCACAGATTGTGCGCCGCGAAGGCGGCGCGGCGGCCGATGCTCGACTCGGGACCGGCCAGCAGCGTCGGCGTGGCGGCGGGCACGAGCTTGTAGGCCGTCGGCTGGCCCAGGCGGTTGTTCCGGCTGCGGTTGGCGATGCGCCACGTGCGCGAGCGCGCCGGGTCGGCGTTCCGGCGCGCCGCCAGCTCCGTCTCGAGCAGCGTGGTCGCCGTCTCGAAGGCACTGCCGACGGGGTTGCCCTCCCCGGGGGGCGTCGGCACGGCGTCCACCTCGAAGACCGCGTTGTCAGCCCCGTCGATCTCGACGTCGAGGCGCACGTTGAAGAGGTGCTGGTGGACGGGCGCGGCCAGGCCGGGTGCCACCAGGCGCGCGTGCACACCGGGTTCGTCCCCGTCGACCCCCATGGTCGACATGATCCCCGTCAGCTTGACCTCGAGCTGCAGGGTGCCGTCGAGGTAGAAGTACCAGTAGAACCCGTACTCGTAGTTGCCGACGGTGGCGATGGAGCTGATGACCAGGCGCCGCGACCGGCGCACCTCGGTGCGGCCCGACACCATGTCGACGTGCTTCCAGAGGATGGAGTAGTCCTCCTCGTGCAGGCAGATGGCGTTGTGCTTCGTGTGCGGCTTGCACCGCTCGTCGGCGAAGACGTAGTCGAGGTAGTGGATCTCGCCGAGGCAGTCGCACCCCAGGGTCAGCGAATTGGCCATGCGTCCCAGCCCCCACTCCCCGGCGTCGAACGCACTCTTCCACGAGTGCATGGGGCTGGGATGCCCGTAGGGCACCACCATCTCGCTCACCGAGGCCCGGTAGACGATCGGCCGCACCCGTCCGCCGTCCTCGTAGCCGATGGTGGAGAGCACCAGTCCCTCCAGGGGGTCCATGCCGACGCGCAGCGACCACTTCTGCCACCGGACGAGGTTGCCCTGCACCTCGAAGCTCGGGCCCTCGGGCTGGGTGATCTGCAGCGGCTTCAGGTCCGTGCGCAGCGGCCCGTTGTGCTCGGGGTAGTAGCTGCCCGACGTGGGCGGGATGGGAACCCTCCCGTCGTCGAGCACCTCGAGCACCTCGCCGCGTCCCATGTCGACGATGGCCAGCAGGCCCTCGATGGGGCGGGCGTAGCCGTTGTCGTCGGGAGCGGCGCGCAGGTAGGGGATGCACTTGGTGATGCGGCGCCCCCTCTCGTGCTCGAGCCCGAAGGTGCCGGCCGGCCAGGGGTCGACCTGGACGAGGGAATGGTCGGTGATGCCGCGCCGGTCGAGGGCGGCGTGCCATTCGGGGCTCTCGTCGAGGGCGATGAGAGCGGCGTAGGCCTCCTCCATCTGCAGCGGTGGGCGGACGTCCGTGACGACCTCCCAGCGCAGGACCTCGCCGCTCGTGACCGAGACGATCGCCTCGACCACGTCGGCCTGCGGGCCCTCCAGGAGCACCATCCGGACCTGGCGGTCGAGGCGCGCCGCCGCCTCCGGCTCGCCCTCGTCGACCGCCCGCACGACGTCCTTCGGCGGATCGCACAGGCCGACGTACGCGAAGCGCAACGCCTCGTTGGGCACCGCGGCGCGCCCGCTGTCGAAGACGATCCGGCGGGCTGCCTTCATCTCGTCTCCGCTCAGGGGCGACAGCGGGTGCAACGACGGAGGGGCGGGGACGGCCGTGGTCGACACGACGCCATGGTACGCGGCGGGGGCCCGGTGCCCGCCGGCCGCCTACCATGCCGCTCATGTACGACGCCGACGATCTGGCGGCCCGCAGCGCCCGCGAGCTGGCTCGTCGCATCGGGACCGACCACCACGACGTGCTGGTGGTGCTGGGCAGCGGCCTCTCGGGAGCAGCCGAGCTCCTCGGCGCGGGAGAGGACTCCCTCCCGCTCGACACGCTCCCCTCCTTCCCGCCCTACACGGCGGCCGGGCATCGAGCCCACGGCTGGTCGCTGCCGGTGGAAGGGCGCCGGGTGCTGGTCCTGGGCGGGCGGTGCCACCTCTACGAGGGGATCGGGCCGGCCGAGGCCGTTCACCCGCTGCGCACCGGCATCGCCGCCGGCTGCACCACGGTCATCCTCACCACGGCCGTGGGCGGCATCCGGGACGACCTCACCACCGGCTCGATCATGGTGGTCGAGGACCACCTCAACCTCACCGGGCGCAGTCCCCTCAGCGGCCCGGCCTTCGTCGACATGGTGGACGCCTACGACCCACGGTTGCGCGAGCTGGCGCTCGCGACACCGGAGCCGGCGGGCGCGCAGATCTCCTCTCGACCGGGGGTCTACGCGCAGGTGCCCGGCCCGCAGTTCGAGACTCCGGCCGAGGTCCGGATGCTGCGGACCGCCGGCGCGGACGTCGTCGGCATGTCCATGGCCCTCGAGACCATCGCCGCCCGGCACGCCGGGGCCCGGGTCCTCGGGCTGGCGTTGGTCACCAACGCCGCCGCCACGGCGGCGACCGCGCTCCCGGAGATCGCGGTGATCTCGAGCGTCGGCGCCGCGACGGCGCCGGCCGTGGCCGCCATCGTCCGCCACGTCGTGGGGTCGCTCGGCTGAGCCGAGCAGCGTCCTCGGGGTGCGCCCCGCCTCTCGGGAGACCCCGCGGCCTCGGGGCGAGCACCCGCAGCGGCGGCGGAATACCGGCCTGCGAGCACGTGTTGCCACAGCGAGTTGGGAAGGTGGACCGCGGGGCGATCGCGCCGGTCGGTCCGGCGCGGCGCCGACAACCGCCATTGGTGGGGGAACGATCAGGGAAGGCAGAGCACCTAGGAATCGAGCGCGACCACGACCCCCCCGTTTGCCAGCGCGAGCAGCGAGATGGGACCCGACCCAAGGCGCTGGGGCATCCTCGCCGTGGTGGTCGTGGCGCAGCTGATGATCGTCCTCGATGCCTCCATCGTGACCATCGCCCTCCCTTCGGCGCAGCGTGCCCTTCACATCTCCACGGCCGATCGCCAGTGGGTCATCACCGCCTACACGTGCGCCTTCGGGGGTCTTCTCCCCTTGGGCGGGCGCATCGCGGACTACTCCGGCCGGAAGCGGATGTTCGCGGTCGGCCTGCTCGGCTTCGCCGGGGCATCGGCGCTCGGCGGCCTCGCCGTCGACCACGGGGTCGCCGCATCCCCGGCCGGAGTCGTGCACGGCTTCGCCGTCGCCTTCGCCGTTGGTGCCGGGCTCCTCACGCTGGGTGCGGTCGTCAGTGCAGTGTTCGTCTCGGCCGGCCCGAGAGACGTGTCCCTGGAGGGAGCGGAGGCCCTGGTCGCACCGGCCACCGCATGACAGGGGACCGCCTCTCGGGACCCCGGGCACCCGGTGCCGGACCCGCCGGCACGCCCCGTGCGGCCGGGTCCTTGGCCCGTGGGCGGGCGGACCGTCCACGCCGTAGAGTCGCCAAGGTGACCATCACCCCGATCGGCGTTGACCACGTCGCCCTCAACGTCCCCGACGTCCCGGGCGGCATCGCGTTCTACACGGGCACGCTCGGCCTCGTCCAGAACTTCACCCGGCCCGACTTCGGCTTCCCCGGCGCCTGGCTGGACACTGCGAACGGTCAACAGGTGCATCTCATCGAGGCATCGGTGCCGCAGAACGTCGGCCAGCACTTCGCGCTCGTCTTCGACGACCTCGCCGCGGTCGTCGCCGAGTTGCGCGCCCGCGGGCTCGAGGTGACGGATCCCGTGCCGGTCGGCACGACGGGGCGCCACCAGGCCTTCACCTCGGACCCCTGGGGAAACGGGATCGAGCTGCACCAGCGCCCCGGCTGAGGGCGGTCGGTCAGCTCCGCTTGATGGGAACCGACGAGCGCTTCGACTTCCGGTCCTCGACCGGGACGCGCACCTCCAGCAGGCCGTCCTTGTAGGTCGCCTCGATGTCCGACTCCTTCGTGCCCGGAGGGAGCGCGATGACCCGGGAGAACGACCCGTAGCGCAGCTCCGAGCGCCGCATCCGGCGCTCCTCGGACGTGGTCTCCTGCCGACGCTCGGCCCGGATGACGAGGGAGCCGTCGACGATCGAGACGTCGACGTCACGCTCGGGGTCGACGCCCGGGAGCTCGGCGCGCACGACGAGCTGGTTGCCGTCCGTGAACTCCTCGACCTTGATCATGTCGTCGTCGCCGAGGAGGTGGCGCCACATCTCCATCGAACGCTGGGGCCAATCGAAGAAGCCGCGCTCGAAGGGCTCGAGCGCCCACGCGTTCTCCAACCCGTCATGTCGCATCAATGCCATGCGGACCACCTCCTGGTCGTCGGATCGATTTGGCCGCGCACCACTGCCGGGCCGCGCCGTGGGCACGCCGGCCGGCTGGGTGTCGGACGAGAGGGCCTCGAACCTCGGGTCGGATTGACTCAGCCGCAAGGACGTCAAGGCGACATCGGGGTGCTCGCTCCTCCTCGACCCAATATGAGCCGACCCGCGGCCCCCGTCAAGGGAGCACCGGCGTTGGAACGCCCGCCGGAGCTCGCTGCTAGCCGGTGACGATGCTGACGTGCTTGCGGCCGCGGCGCTCGCCGAACTTCACCGTGCCGTCGGCCGTCGCGAACAACGTGTCGTCGCCGCCCCGGCCGACGTTGGCGCCCGGGTAGAACTTCGTCCCCCGCTGGCGCACGATGATGGAGCCGGCGGTCACCGTGGCGCCGTCGAACCGCTTCACCCCGAGGCGCTGCGCCGCCGAGTCTCGGCCGTTGCGGGTCGACCCGCCACCCTTGGTCTTGGACATCTCGGACTCCTCGGACTACCCGGCCGCCGTGATGGCGGTGATCTCCAGCGTGGCATAGTGCTGGCGGTGGCCCCACCGGCGGCGCTGGTTCGACTTGGACTTGTAGGTCATGGCGTTGATCTTGGGGCCGAGCTCGGAGCCCACGACCTTGGCCGTGACCGAAGCACCGGCCAGCTGCTCGGGCGTGGCCAGCACCGTGGCGCCGTCGACCACGAGGACGGGCTCGAGGGACACCTCGGCGCCCACCGGCTGGCCCAGCAGCTCCACGCGGACGCGCTGCCCCTCGGCCACACGCTCCTGTTTCCCTCCGGACCTGATGACGGCGTACATGAGGGCGAGATCCTAGCGCAGGACGGAGTCGTCGAGGGTCACGCCCCGGCCCCCGCAGATGGCGCATTCGGTCGAGAGCGTCTCGAGCAGGCCCTCCGAGACCCGTTTGCCGCGTCATCTCGACGAGGCCCAGCTCGGAGATGTCGAAGACCTGGGTCCGGGTCTTGTCCCGGGCCAGGGCGTTGCGCAGGGCCGCCGCCACCTTGTCCCGGTTCTCTCGTATCTCCATGTCGATGAAGTCGATGACGATGATGCCCCCGATGTCGCGCAGACGCAGCTGACGGGCCACCTCCTCGGCCGCTTCCAGGTTGTTCCGGAACACGGTCTCCTCCAGGTTCGTCTTGCCGACGTTCTTCCCGGTGTTGACGTCGATCACGGTGAGCGCCTCCGTGCGCTCGATGATCAGCGACCCGCCCGAAGGCAGCCACACCTTGCGGTCGAGCGCCTTGTGGAGCTGCTCGTGCACGTGGTAGCGCTCGAAGATGGGCAGGCCCTCCACCTCGGGGTCGTAGTACTCGACCCGGTCCGCGAGCTCCGGGCTGACGGCTCGCACGTAGTCGCGCACCTGCTCGAAGAGCGCCAGGTCGTCGATCACGACACCCCGGTACTCCGCGTTCAGCTCCTCGCGCAGGATCCGCACCGACAGCTCCGGCTCACGGTAGAGCAGGCCCGGGGCGTCCGACCGCTTGGCCTCGGCCTCGATGGCGTTCCACTGCTCGAGCAGGGAGGTGACGTCGCGCTGGAGCTCCTCCGCCGAGACGCCCTCGGCGGCCGTGCGCACGATCATGCCGTGGCCGGCCGGCTTCACCTCGTCGATGATGCGGCGCAGGCGCCGGCGCTCGTTGTCCCCCAGGCGCTTGGAGATCCCGAAGGCGCTCGAGTTGGGCACGAGCACGGCGAAGCGACCCGGCAGCGAGACCTCCTGGGTCAGCCGGGCACCCTTGGCCCCGATGGGGTTCTTGGTCACCTGGCACAAGATGACCTGGCCCGCCTTGAGCACGTCCTCGATCCGGGGCTGCTGCTGGGACGCCCCGCCCTCGATGTCGTCCTTGTCGTAGCGCACGTCGCCCCGGTACAGCACCGCGTTCTTGGGGATGCCGATGTCGACGAACGCGGCCTCCATGCCGGGCAGGACGTTCTGGACCCTGCCCCGGTAGACGTTGCCGTCGATCTGGTTGGTGTCGTCGGCCGCCCGCGACACGTAGTGCTCCACCAGCGTGCGACCCTCGAGCATGGCGATCTGGGTCATGTGTGGTTGCACGTGCACGCAGACCAGGTAGCGGCCCACCTGCTTGGAGCGCCGCTCCCGCCCGGAGCGGCGCCGGGTGCGCGCGGGCTTCGACCGCTCGTCGGCGTCGCTGCCGGCGGGCGCTGCCGTCCCTGCCCCGCCGGGCGCGGGCTCCTTCGGCGCGGTGGAATCGGGCCGCACCAGCGGCACCACGGGGGCGGGCGGCTTGGGGGGCGGCGCCACGACCGGCGCCGGTCGGGTGTCCCCGATCTTGGGCTTGTGCTGGGGCGTCGGGCGCGCCGCGTCCGGGGGGCTAGTGCCCCCCGCAGCCTCCGGGGGACGACCCTCCGGGGTCGGGCTGATTTCCGTCTCGGACATGAGGGAAGTCCCTCCTCGCGTGCCGTGTCGCGTCGGCACCGGCCTCGGAGCCGCTCACGGGGAGCGGCTCGAACCGTGCGCCGTCGCGTTCGATCCATTGATGCGTTCGACAGGCCCGTCCGGGCACCGCACCGGTGCCCAGGGCCGCTACCAGGTCGGCCGGGCGGACGCCACGCGGGTGCGTGGCCAGCGCCGCTCGGAGACGACCGTTGGGGCTGGTCACGGACAGGGCCAGGATGGCGGGCCGGACGTCGTCCTCCGCTTGACGACCCTTCCGCTCCCGCCGGACCATGAGGATGGGAGCAGCGAGCGTCTTCTCCACCCGCTCCTGCAGCTCCTCACCTGGCACGCCGAGCACCTCCAGCTCCCAATCACACGATGCTACCTCTTGCTGGAGCGATCCCTCCCCGTGGCCGACCAGGGCCGCCGCAGTGACGTCGATCCCGACGGGCAGCAGGGCACTCAGGCGCGCCGGCAGCGCGGCCACCGGGATCTCCCCCGGTGCGGCCCCCCCGAGGCGCACGTCGAGGTACTCGCCGCGGGACTCGCAACCGGTGGGAAGCGCCAGCCCGAAGCTGACGAGAGGGTGGGGCACGAAGCCCTGCGAGTAGGCCACCGGGAGCTTGCTGCGGCGTAACGCCCGTTCCCACAGGCGCGCCACGTCCCGGTGGCTGGTGAAGCGCACCTTCCCGGCCTTGGTGAAACGCAGGCGCAGGCGGCGCTCGTCCTCAGGAGGCACGGCTGACCAGGCGGACCGGGATCCGGTCCCCCACGCTCAGGTCCTGGCCGGTGCCCTGGCTGCCGCCGGCCGGCGGGACCGGGGACGCCACGACGTGCTCCAGGCCGAAGCCGGTGCAGGCGCCGCAGTCGTAGCACGGGGTCCAGCGGCAGTCCTCGACCGTCACCCGGGCCAACGCGTCTTGCCAGTCGCCCCAGAGGAAGTCGCGGTGCAGCCCCGCCGAGATGTGGTCCCAGGGGAAGGCCTCGTCGCCGGCTCGCTCGCGGTGACAGACCTCGCCGGTGCTCAGACCCTCGGCGGCCAGGGCCGACTCCCACAGCGAGAGGTCGAAGCGCTCGGACCACTCCTGGAAGGTCCCGCCCGCCCGCCAGACCCGCTCGATCACGGCGCCCATCCGGCGGTCGCCCCGGCTGGCCAGCCCCTCGGCGACGGAGGCGGCCGGGTCGTGCCAGCGGATGGTCAGGCCGCGGGTGCGCCTGGCGGCGTCGCGCAGCAGCGCCACCTTGCGCTCGAGCTCGGTCACGGTGTCCTGCCCGAACCATTGGAACGGGGTGTGCGCCTTGGGCACGAAGCCGCCCACCGAGGCCACGACCGTGACCGACTTCTGGTGGCGCCGGCCGATCTCCACGCAGCGCGCCCCGAGCTCGGCGATGCCGAGCACGTCCTCGTCGCGCTCGGTCGGCAGGCCGACGAGGAAGTACAGCTTGATCCGCCGCCAGCCCTGGCTGAAGGCGGCGTCCACGGCACCGTAGAGGTCTTCCTCGGTGATCAGCTTGTTGATCACCGTGCGCATCCGCCACGTGCCGCCCTCGGGCGCGAAGGTGAGGCCCGTGCGGCGGACCTTCTGGATCTCCGCCGCCGTGCCGACCGTGAAGGCGTCCACGCGCAGCGAGGGCAGGCTCACCGAGACCTGCCCGCGGTGCTCGGGGTCCTCGACGATGTCGCGCACGGTGTCCTCGATGCCCGAGAAGTCCGCCGAGGACAACGACGTCAGCGTGACCTCGTCGTGGCCGCTCCACTCGAGGCCGCGGCGCACCATCTCGCGCACCTGGGCCGCCGGACGCTCGCGCACCGGGCGAGTGATCATGCCGGCCTGGCAGAAGCGGCAGCCCCGGGTGCAGCCGCGGAAGACCTCGACGTTGAGGCGGTCGTGGACGACCTCGGTCAGCGGCACGAGCGGCCGGGCCGGGTAGGGCCAGTCGGCCAGGTCACCGATGGTCCGTTTGGTCACCTCGGCCGGCACGTCCTCGCACACGGGGACCGTGGACACCAACCGGCCGTCCGCGTACGACGGGGTGAAGAGGGCCGGCACGTACACCCCCTCGAGCAGGGCCAACGAGCGCAGCAGCGCACCACGCTCGCGCTCGGCCGGGGGCGACGCCGCCAGCCAGGCGCCCAGCACCTCGGTGACCTCGCCCACCGCCTCTTCGCCGTCGCCCAGGACGAAGGCGTCGACGAAGTCGGCCAACGGCTCGGGGTTGAAGGCGCAGTGGCCGCCGGCCACGACGAGGGTGTCGGCACTGCCCCGGTCCGCCGCATGCAGGGGCAGGCCCGCCAGGTCGATCAGGTTCAGGACGTTCGTGTAGACCAGCTCGGCCGAGAGGTTGAAGGCCAGGACGTCGAAGGCAGCGGCGGGCAGGTGCTGCTCGACGCTGAAGAGGGGCACGCCGGCCGCCCGCATGGCGGCCTCCATGTCGACCCAGGGGGCGTAGGCCCGCTCGGCCAGCGCGTCGGGACGCTCGTTGAGGATCTCGTAGAGGATCTGCAGACCCTGGTTGGGCAGGCCGATCTCGTAGGTGTCGGGGTAGACCAGGAGCCAGGCCACCCGCCCGGGCCCGTGCTCGGGGTAGACGGCCCCCTGCTCGCCGCCGATGTAGCGGGCGGGCTTGGCGACGCGGGGCAGCAGGCGCTCGATCCGCGGCCAGAGGGACTCCATCCCCCTCAACCCTACGACGCCGGCGGGGCTCAACCGCCCGGGACGGACGTGGGCGTGGCCGTCGTGGCGCCGGTCGCGCCGGGCTTCGTCGTCGTGGTGGTCGTCGGCGTGCCCAGCGGCGCGTTGGTGGGCGGCGCGTTCTGGCTGGGCGGGCTCGCCGGCGTGGGGGTCTTCACGGTGGCGTTGACGGGGTTGGCGGCGAGGTAGTCGTAGATGTTGCGCACCAACGGGGCGGCCGCGTCGGCGCCGTAGCCACCCTGGGCGATCACCGCCAGCACGACGTACTGCGGGTTGGGGTTGGGGCCGAAGGCCACGAACCAGCTGTTGGGCTCCTCCCCGGCCTGGTTCGACGCGGTGCCCGTCTTCCCGGCCAGGTTCCACGAGGCCGGGAACCCCTCGAAGGCCCCGTAGGCCGTGCCGTGCGGGTTCGAGATGACCCCCTCGAAGCCCTGGAGCATGGCCGCGTAGTTGGTCGGCGAGATGGCCACGTGCCCGGTCACCTGGGGCGTCAGCTTCTTGACGATCTTGCCCGTCACGGGGTCCACGACCTCGGAGGCGACCTGGGCGCGTAGCGCGTGCCCCCGTTGGCGAAGGTCGAGTAGGCCACCGCCTGCTCGATGGGCGTCAGCACGGTCTCGCCCTGCCCGAAGGCCATCTCGATGTTGTCACCCGTGAACCACGAGGCGGCATAGGGGAACGCCTTCGGCGCCTCGGCGTGCAGCTTGGCCCGGGTCAGGTAGCTGTCCACGCGCCCCTGCGCCTCGCCGGGGAGGTCGATCCCGGTGATCGTCCCCTCGCCGTAGGCGGTGGCCTCGTTCTGGATCGGCGTGTCGCCGAACTGTGCTCGGTCCTGCCAGAACAGGTCGCCCAGGTTGTAGAAGAACGAGTCGCTCGACACGGTGAGCGCGCCCGAGATGTCGTAGGTGCCGCCGCTGTCGCCCGGGTCGTCGTGCAGGACGCACCCCGTGTCGTTGTTGACCCCGGGGGCCGGGCAGCCGGGGATCTTGAAGCTCCCCGTGTCGTCGTAGTACTGCGTGGGTGACCACAGGCCGTCCTGGAGTGCCGCCGTGGCCGTGACGAGCTTGAAGGTCGACCCGGGGGTGTACTGGCCCTCGATGGCGTAGTTGTTCTCGGCACCGCTGGCCTGCAGCGCGGCAAAGTCGGCCGACGAGATCCCCCCGACCCACTCGTTCAGGTCGTAGGTCGGGTACGAGGCCAACGCCAGGACCTGGCCGTTCTGCGGGTCCATCACGATCGCCGCCCCGTTGGGCGCGGCGGGGAGCCGTCCACCGTCGACCTCGTCGGGCGTCTTACGGTCGCCGAGGATCTGCTGCTCGAGGTCGTTCTGCACGGCCTGCTGCAGGCCGGTGTCGATGTTGAGCACCACGGTGTCGCCGATCTGGGGAGCGGTCGTGCTGAGGGTGCCGACGACCGTGCCGCTGGCGTCGACCGAGAGTGCCTGGCGCCCGGCGACCCCGCGCAGGTAGGGCTCGTACTGGGCCTCGATTCCCGACACCCCGACCTGGCTGCCCTGGGTGTAGCCGTCGTTGGGGTGGGCGGACAGATAGCTCGGTGAGATGTCGCCGACGTACCCGAGGATGTGGGTGGCCGTGGTCCCGCCCTGGGGGTAGGTGCGCTGCGCCACGGTCTCGACGCTGACACCGGGGTACTCGGCCTGGTTCGTCTGCAGGTATTGCACCGTGGCGGGCGAGACGCCGACCGCCACCGGCACCGGCTCGTACGGGCTGTACTGGTTGTTGTTGATCGACGCCTGCACCTGCTTGGGCGTCTGTCCCACCAGCGCGGCCACCATGCCCACGATGCTCGGGTTCTGCGCCGCCTCGGCCCGCGAGAGCAGGATCTCCTGCTGCGGGGTGTTGGAGACGAGCACCGTGCCGTTGCGGTCGACGATCTCGCCTCGCGGGGCCGGGATGCTGACGACCCGCACCTGGTTGCGGGTCACCGCCGCGGCGTAGGTCTTCCCCTCGACGACCTGGAGCGTCCACAGACGCAGCACGAGGACGCCGAAGAGGAGCAGCACGACGATGCCCACGATGCGAAGGCGCAGGTTCGGCCGCGACTCCTCCTCCTCGGGCGAGCCGACGAAGGAGGCGACGTTGACGCTCTTGCGGGGCCGCATGCGCGGCTGGCGCGCCTCGTGGCGCTGCGAGCGGCGCCGTGCCGGACGGTTCGAAGGCTTGGGGTGGAGCCGGTCGCCGCGGATGGGATGGCGGAGGGTCCGCTTCACCAGAGCCTGCTGTCGGCCTGCGCCGAGACCAGCGAACGGCGGTTGCTCTCCCCGGCCAGGGCCCACCGCATGAGCCGGTTGACCGGGAGTATCAGGACCACGCTCGAGATCCCCACGACCAAGAAGAGCGACAGGAAGTCGATCTGCACCATCTGCTCCTGTCCGAAGATCGCGCCGAGCACGGCGAACAGCATGTCCGCTGCGACGCTCCCCGTGAGCGCGGCCACCGGCTTGAGCCAGGCCGCACGGGGGTCGACGGGCGCCGTCAGCGACCCGGTGACATAGCCCAGCAGGCAACCCACCAGGGCCGACAACCCGAAGGGCGTCGGGAGCACCAGGTCGAAGGACAACCCGGCCCAGAACCCCACGATGGCGCCCGTCTCGGGACCGTCGAGCAGCGCGGCGCTGATGGGGAGCAGCCACACGAGGTCGGGGTGCACGCCGCCGACGCGCAGGGCCACCACCACCGTCTGCTGCACCATGAGCACGACGAAGATCACCAGCGCCACCCGGACCATCGAGCGGGCGGTCATGCCGGCGGCACCCACTGCACGACGTCGACGTAGGCCAGCTGGCTCAGGTTGGCCGCCGGATCGACCTCGATGGTCTCCTGGCTGGCCCCCGCCGCGGTGTGGAACGACGACACGGTCGCCACGGGGATCCCCGAGGGGAACGACGCCCCTTGGAGCCCGCTGGTGAACATGACCTCGCCCTTGTGCAGCGGTGTGTGTGGAGGCACCAGGTCCGCCGTCATCGAGCTCCCGGGACCCTGTCCGTCGACGATCCCGCCGTACTGGTTCCCCGGCCCGAAGGTGACCCCGACCTTTGACTGGCCGTCGGTGACGAGGCGGACCACCGAGGTGTGATGGAAGGACTGGATCACCTGGCCCACGAGCCCGCCGGCCCCGACCACCGGGAAGCCGACGTCGACGCCGTCCGCCCGGCCCTTGTCCAGCGTGATGGTCGCGGTGAAGTTCGAGGAGTACTCGTCCTGGGTCTGCGCGGTGACGGTCGGCAGCGACTGCAGGAACGGGAGGCTCTGCAGCGCCGTCAGCTCACGCAGCTGGTTCGCCTCGAAGCCCTTCTCGCTCTGCGCGGCCCGCAGTTGTCCGATCGTTCGCTGCAGCTGCTCGTTCTGCGTCTGCAGCGACCCGTAGTTGAACGCGCCGGCAAAGAAGCTCCCGATCGGGCCGATGATGTCGAGCACCCCTTGACGCAGCGGCGCGTAGACGTCGTTGGCCACCGACTTGACCCCCGACGTCAGGCTGTGGGTCCGTCCGTTGAGGTCGAGGGAGATCAGCGACAACGACGCGACGACCAGGATGATGACCGTCAACGTGCGGCGCGACCGCCGGGACCGGGCCACCCAGGAACGACCGGCCGATCGATCAGCGCGTGGAGGTGGTGATCAGCACCCGCTTCAGCGCGTCGAACTCCTCCAGGCACTGGCCGCTGCCGACGGCAACGCAGTTGAGCGGGTCCCGGGCCACCACGATGGGCATGCCCGTCTCGTGCTGCAGGCGCGATTCGAGCCCGTGCAGCAGCGCTCCCCCGCCGGTCAGCACGATCCCCTGCTCCATGATGTCGGCCGCCAGCTCGGGGGCGTCCGGTCCAGGGTGACCTTGACGGCGTCGATGATGGCGGAGACCGGTTCCTCGATCGCCCGCCGGATCTCCTCGGTGGAGACCACGATCGTCTTGGGGAGCCCGCTCACGAGGTCACGGCCGCGGATCTCCGCGTGCAGCTCTTGCTCGAGCGGGTACGCCGACCCGAGCGTGATCTTGATCTCCTCCGCCGTGCGCTCACCGAGGGCGAGGCTGAACTCCTTCTTGACGAAGGAGACGATCGCCTCGTCGAGCTCGTCGCCCCCGATGCGCACCGACTGGCTCGTCACGATGCCGCCGAGCGAGATGACGGCCACCTCGGTCGTCCCTCCGCCGATGTCCACCACCATGTTGCCGGTCGGCTCGTGCACCGGCAGGCCCGCGCCGATGGCCGCGGCCATCGGCTCCTCGATGATGTAGGCCCGGCGCGCGCCGGCGTACTCGGCCGCCTCCATGACGGCGCGACGCTCGACTCCCGTGATGCCCGAGGGCACGCAGATGACCATGCGCGGCTTGGCGAAGCGGCGTTGGTGCACCCGATGGATGAAGTAGCGCAGCATCTTCTCGCAGATCTCGAAGTCGGCGATGACGCCGTCCTTGAGGGGCCGGATGGCCTGGATGTTCGACGGCGTGCGGCCGATCATCCGCTTGGCCTCGGCGCCCACCGCCAGCGGGCGTCCGTCCTTGATGTCGACCGCGACCACGGACGGCTCGTTGAGGACGATCCCGCGGCCGCGCACGTACACCAGCGTGTTGGCGGTGCCCAGGTCGACCGCCATGTCACGACCAAGGAGGGAAAGACGATTTTCGGCCATAGCTGGAACTCTCCCGACGGAAGGCGGCGAGGGCGCCGGACGGACCCGGCACCCGAGACGGTGCGCCCACAGGCTACGGGACGCACGCTGGGTCCACAAGGCGGCCGGCGTGCCGCGCCCGCCTGACCTGGGATTCGGCGCGCCCGACGGCGCGACCGGCCGTGTGCCTACGACCCCGTCCGGCCCGGGAAGAACAGCGCGATCTCCCGCGCCGCCGACTCGGGCGAGTCGGAGGCGTGGACGAGGTTCTCGGTGGTCTCGATCCCGAACTCGCCGCGGATGGTGCCCGGCGCCGCCTCGGCCGGATTGGTGGCACCCACCATCAGGCGCACGACGGCGTAGGTGTCCTTGGGTCCCTCCACCACCATGACGAGCGAGGGCGAACGCGTGATGAACGCGACCAGGTCGCCGAAGAACGGGCGCTCCGCGTGCTCGGCGTAGTGGGCCTCGGCCACCCCCGTGGGGATGGTCCGGAGCTCGGCCGCCACCAGGCGCAGCTTCTTGCGCTCCAGCCGGCTGACGATCTCTCCGGCCAGGCCCCGCTCGACGCCGTCGGGCTTCACGATGACAAGGGTGCGGTCCACGAGGGGCCGACACTACCAACACGCCCGCCCCCGGGGTCCGGCCGCCGTCAGCGACCGGCATCCTCCCAGGGAACCGCCGAAGCGAGCGCGTCGGCCCGCGCCGCGCCCACCACGTAGAGCGACCCCGCCACGACCACCAAGCCGTCGGCGTCGACCATCCCTCGAGCCAGTCGCAACGCGTCGCGCACCTCGGGCTCCTCGACGACCGCGAGCCCGAGCGCGCGCCCGGCCTCGGAGACGGCGGCGACCGGCATGGCGCGCGGCGACTCCGGCTCGCAGGCGACGACCGCGGTCACGCCGGCCGACGCCAGCGGCGCCAACATGGCCGACGGGTCGCGGCCCGAGAGCATGCCCACCACGGCGACCGAGACCCCGTCGACGGCGAACTCCTCGGTCAGCGCGTCACCGAGCGCGGCCATGCCCGCTGCGTTGTGCGCGCCGTCGACCAACAGCAGCGGTCGGCGCCCCAGCACCTCGAGGCGGCCGGGGACCCGCACGGCGGCCAGTCCCTCCTCCACCAGGGCGGGGGCCAGCGGTTCGCCGAAGAACGCCTCCACCGCGGCCACGGCCACGGCCGCGTTGTCGCCCTGGTGGGCGCCGTGCAACGGCAGCAGGACGTCCTCGTAGCGTCCCCCCGGGGTCCACAGCGTGAGCAGCCGCCCACCCACCGCGACCCGGTTGAGGGAGCACCCGAAGTCCGTCCCGGCCACCCAGACCGACGCCGCACCGGCGTCGGCGGCCCGCTGCACCACGACGTCGACCAGCTCGGGCGCCATCGCCCCCACCACGACCCGGCTGCCGGGCTCGACGATCCCCGCCTTGTCGCTCGCGATCCCCTCGAGCGTCGGGCCGAGGACGTCGGTGTGGTCGAAGCTCACGTTGGTGATGACCGCCACGTCACCGCGCACCACGTTGGTGGAGTCCCACGTCCCGCCGAGACCCACCTCGACCACCATGGCGTCGACCGCCTCGGTGGCGAACCACGACAAGGCCGCCGCGGTGAGCAGCTCGAAGCGGGTCGGACGCTCGGGCAGCAGCGCCTCGAGCAACGCCAGCTCGGTGAGGACGTCGGTCAGCGCCTCGTCGTCGACGGGCTGCGCGTTGCGAGCCAGGCGTTCGGCCACCACGTGCAGGTTGGGGCTGGTGAAGGTCCCGACGCTGAGCCCCTTGGCCATCAACAGCGTGGTCGCCATGGCCGAGGTCGAGCCCTTGCCGTTGGTGCCGGTGATGTGGATGGACGGGATGGAGTCCTGGGGTTCACCGAGCAACGAGGTCAGGGCGCGGCATGCGGTCGAGCGTGGGCAGGGCCCGGCGGGCAGGCATGGTCGCCTCGAAATTGACGTGACCGTCCAGCCAGGCAAGCGCGTCCTCGACCCCGTCGAAGGGCAGGGACACGGGTTCGTCCACCGCGACCGGTCCCGGGTGGGTCAGGACGCGGCGCGGCGGGAGCGCGACGTCTTGGCCGGCGCCCCGCCGAGCGGCACGAGCGTCGGGGCGACCCGGTCGAGCACCACGGAACGGTCCACCACGCACTTGCCCACGTCGGTGCGACTGGGCAGGTCGTACATCACGTCGAGCAGGACCTCTTCAAGGATGGCGCGCAGGCCGCGGGCGCCGGTCCCCCGCAGCAACGCCTGCTCGGCCACCGCCTCGAGCGCGTCCGGTGTGAACTCGAGCTCCACGTTGTCGAGAGCGAAGACCCGCTCGTACTGCCGGGTCAGCGCGTTCTTCGGCTCGACGAGGATCTGCACCAGCGCGTCCTTGAAGAGCGGTGACACCGCGCTCACCACGGGGAGGCGCCCGATGAACTCGGGGATGAGCCCGAACTTGATGAGGTCCTCGGGGAGCACGTGACGCAGGATCTCGCCGTCGTCGCGGTCCTTGCGATGCACCTCGGCCCGGAAGCCGATGCCGCGCTTGCCGATCCGCCCCTCGATGAGCTTGTCCAACCCGGCGAACGCACCGCCGCAGATGAACAGGATGTTCGTGGTGTCGATCTGGATGAACTCCTGATGAGGGTGCTTCCGCCCGCCCTGGGGGGGCACGGAGGCGGTGGTGCCCTCCAGGATCTTGAGCAGCGCCTGCTGGACGCCCTCGCCCGACACGTCGCGGGTGATCGAGGGGTTCTCGCTCTTGCGAGCGATCTTGTCGATCTCGTCGATGTAGATGATGCCGGTCTCGGCCCGCTTCACGTCGTAGTCGGCCGCCTGGATGAGCTTCAAGAGGATGTTCTCCACGTCCTCGCCGACGTAGCCCGCCTCGGTCAGCGCGGTGGCGTCCGCGATGGCGAAGGGGACGTTCAGCATCCGGGCCAGCGTCTGGGCCAGCAGCGTCTTGCCGCACCCGGTCGGGCCCAGCAACAAGATGTTGGACTTGGCCAGCTCGAGGCCGTCCTCCTGCGTGGGCGGCCCGGCCTGGACCCTCTTGTAGTGGTTGTAGACGGCGACCGAGAGGATCTTCTTGGCGTACTCCTGCCCCACGACGTAGTCGTTGAGGAAGTCGAAGATCTCCCGCGGCTTGGGCAGGTCCTCGAAGTTCAGCTCGGTGGACTCGTCACGCTCCTCGGCGATGATGTCGTTGCACAGGTCGATGCACTCGTCGCAGATGTAGACGCCGGGGCCCGCGATCAGCTTCTTGACTTGCTTCTGCGTCTTACCGCAGAAGCTGCACTTGACGAGATCCCCACCCTCACCGAACTTCGCCACCAGATCGCTTCTCCCGTCCCTGTCCTCGATGGTCCTATGCGGCGCCGATGGCCTCGAGCGGGGCGACGGTGCGTGCGGTGATGACCTCGTCGATCACACCGTAGGTCACCGCCTCCTCCGCCGTCATGATGAAGTCCCGCTCGGTGTCCTGCGCAACCTTCTCCTGGGTCTGCCCGGTGTCCTCGGCCAGCATGCCCGAGAGCAGGTCGCGCATGCGGAGGATCTCCTTCGCCTGCAGCTCGATGTCACTGGCCTGTCCCTCCACGCCGCCCCAGGGCTGGTGCAGCAGTATGCGGGCGTGGGGCAGGGCGAAGCGCTTGCCCTTGGCCCCGGCCGCCAGCAGGACGGCCGCGGCCGAGGCGGCCTGCCCGAAGCAGAAGGTCGACACGTCGGCCTTGATGAACTTGAGCGTGTCGTAGATGGCGAAGAGCGCCGTGATCTCGCCACCGGGCGAGTTGATGTAGAGGTGGATGTCCTTGTCCGGCTCCTCCGACTCGAGGAAGAGCATCTGGGCGCAGATGAGGTTCGCCACCGCGTCGTCGACGGGGGTGCCGAGGAAGATGATGCGCTCACGCAGCAGGCGCGAGTAGAGGTCATAGGCGCGCTCGCCGCGGTTGGACGACTCGATCACCGTGGGGACCAGGTAGTTGTACGCCTTCATTCGGTCCCCCGGATTCTGCATCTTCACTCGCTCTCCTCGCTCTGCTCGACTTCGTCGTCCTTCGAGGCATCACCCCGGAGGTCTTCCCGTGACATCGGGTTGCCCTCTTCGTCGAAGAGATCCACATGGTCCAGCAGCCACTCCAGCGCCTTGCCCTTGCGCAACTCCGAGCGTACCGCGCCAGTCCGACCGGCCGTGTCGAGTTGCCGGCGCAGCTCGGCCGGCGAGGTCCCCATCCGCTCGGCCATGGTGACGATCTCGGCATCGAGCGCCTCGTCACTGAGTGTCAACTCCTCGGCTTCCACCAGGGCACGGAGCGCCAGGTCGGCCTTGACGGCCGCCCGTGCGTCCACCCGGATCGCGTCCAGCAGCTCGTCGGGCGTGGTGCCCGTGGCCTGGAAGTACTCGGCCAGTCCCAGCTTCTGGGCCTCCAACCGGTGCTGGAGGTCGTGCAGCCGCTCGTTGACCTCGGCATCGACCAGGACCTCGGGGACCGCGTCGTCGTCGACCAGCCCGGCCACCGCCTCGATCGTCTTCTGGCGCAGCGCCATCTGACTCTGCATCAGCTTCACACGCCCGATCCGGTCCTCGATGTCGGCTCGCAGCTCGGCCACGGTGGCGAATTCCGAGCTCTCCGCCGCCCACTCGTCAGTCGCCTCGGGCAGCTTCTTGACCTTGACCTCCTTGACGAGCACCCGAAAGGCGATCGACTGCTCGGGGTCGTTGGGGTTCGCCGCGTCGAAGGCGACGATGGCGCCGGCCTTGGCGCCGTGCAGCTCTGCGTCGAGCTCGGGGACGATGGACGCGCTGCCGACCTCATAGAGGTAGTCGTCGACGCCGATGACCTCGGCGCCCGTGGCGTCGTTGCCGTGCAGGTCGATGGTCACGAAGTCGTCGTCGATGGCGGGGCGGTCTACGACGTCGAGCTCCGCGTCGTTCTCGCGCAGCCGGTCGAGCTGGCTCTGGACCTCCTCTTCGGTGACGCCGAGGCCGGGCAGGGTGACGTGCAGGCCGTCGTAGCCGGGGATGGCGACCAGGGGGCGCACCTGGACGACGGCGTCGAAGGAGACGGCGCCGCCGTCCTCGCCGCCGGTGATGTCGATCTCGGGCTGCGCGATCGGATCGAGCTCGGTGTCGACCACGGCGCGCGCGTAGAAGTCCGGCAAAGATTCGCGCAGCGCCTCGGCCCGCAGCGCCCCGGCACCACCGAGCCGTGCCTCGAGCACCTTGCGCGGCACCTTGCCCGGCCGGAAGCCCGGCACGCGCACCTGTCGGGCGAGCGTGCGCACCACGTCACCGAGCGCGCGATCGAACTCGGGCTCGTCGATCTCCACCTTCAGGCGGATGAGGTTCCCCTCGAGTGGCTCGGTGGTGGCACGCATCACGAATCCGCCATGCTACCGGCCACCTGGGGCCGGGGCGCACCGAGGTCGGTGGAGGCAACGGTGCCCATGGAGGCGATCAGAACATGAAGTTCATCGCGCCGAGCACCTTGCGGCCCACCACCGCATCGCCCCGCAGCTCCACGGCACCGGCGGCCTGCACCTGTTCCGCCGTGGCCCGGCCACAGCCGAGACGCACGAAGTCGATGCTCGAGAGCGACAGCGTGACCGTCGGGTCCACCTCGTCGCCGACCGGCCGGGCCCGTCCACCCTCGACGGCAACCGTGAACAGCGCAGCGTCGTTGCCCGGCCCCGAGACGTCGAAGCGGACCGCGGTGCCGTCGGCGCAGCCGGCCTGCTTGCCGACGACGAACGGCATGGCGCCCTGCACCCGCCCCAGCGAGAGCGCCGAGGCCCGGTTCCCGCTCCCGCCCGGCCGGTCGAGGGCGCGGCGGGCGTCTTGCTCGTGCACCCAGCTGTCAAAGGCCCGCACCTCCATGAACGTGGCATGGGGCACGTCGCCCACCGGGCTCCAGCCGACGGCCGCCCACTGGTCCGCACCGAGCGCCTCCAGCTGGGCCAGCCGGGTGCGGGTCACCTCGACGAACTCGGCGCGGACGGTCGCGCCGGGGAACGGCCGGCGCACGGCGATCCAGGCCTCGTTCCGGGCCCCGACGTCGTTCTTCACGTGGTCGCCCGGCGGGCCGTCCCACTCCGGCGCCGGCTCGCCCATGATGATGCGCTCGATCCCGATCAGGTGCGACAACTGGTCCTTCACGTCCCAGCCCGGGCACTCGGTGGGCAGGGCCCACTCGGTGTCGGACAACTCGGAGGTGACCTCGGCCAGCCCGCCCCAGGTCTCGGCCAACGCCTCGGTGGCCTCCAGTCCCCGTTGCGCCCAACCACTGTCGTGACCTGCGCCGACGTCCGTCACGAGACCGACCTTATCCCGAACCCGCGCCGGCGGCCGGGTGACCGCCGGGTGACCGCCGGGTGACCATCCCCCATTTTTTGGGACCCCCCCGCTACGTTCGTCACCCGTCCAGGGCCATCACCGACCAGAGGAGTTGCCATGGCTAACTACGAGGGGTACTGCGTGAAGTGCCGGGAAAAGCGTGAGTTCGACGGCCAAGAAGTCGAGTTGGCCAACGGCCGCCGCGCCGCTCAGGGCACCTGCCCGGTCTGCGGCACCAAGATGAACCGGATCTTGGGCAAGGCCAAGGTCTGATCCGACCGGACGTCGGCCCGGCGAGCGTGCCGCGGGCCGACGTGAGACGATGCGGTCAATGCACGACCTGATCATCAAGGGCGGGACGCTCGTCGACGGGACCGGTGCCGCGTCGCGCCAGGCCGACCTCGCGGTGGATTCCGGCCGCATCACCGAGGTGGGCACGGTCGGGGGCGGCGCCACCCGGACCATCGACGCCGACGGCCTGCTGGTGACCCCCGGCTGGGTCGACGTCCACACGCACTACGACGGACAGGTCACCTGGGACTCCGAGCTGGCCCCGTCGTCGTGGCACGGCGCGACGACCCTGGTCATGGGCAACTGCGGCGTCGGCTTCGCTCCGGCCGCCCCCGACCGCCACGACTGGCTCATCGGTCTGATGGAGGGGGTCGAGGACATCCCCGGCACGGCGCTGGCCGAGGGGATCGAGTGGGAGTGGGAGTCCTTCCCCGAGTACCTCGACGCGTTGGAGCGCCGGCGGTGGACGGTCGACGTCGGCACCCAGGTCCCCCACGGCGCGGTGCGGGCCTACGTCATGGGCGAGCGGGGCGCCCGCAACCAACCGGCCACGGCGGACGACATCGAGGGCATGCGGGCCATCGTCCTCGAAGCACTGCGGGCCGGCGCCCTCGGGTTCTCCACGTCGCGGACGACGGGGCACCGCGCCATCGACGGTGAGCTCGTCCCGGGCACCTCTGCCGCCGAGGACGAGCTGTTCGGCATCGGGTCCGCACTGGGCGAGGCGGGCACCGGCGTCTTCGAGCTCGCCCCGCTCGGCTCCGCCGGCGAGCTGCTGCAGGACGCGTGGACGGAAGTCGACTGGATGCGTCGCCTCTCGGCCGCCACCGGCCGGCCCGTCTCCTATGTGCTGCTCCAACACGACGACGACCCCGAGCTGTGGCGCAAGCAGCTGGCGGCGTCGCTCGACGCCTGTGCCGAGGGGGCCCGGCTCTACCCCCAGATCGCCGGGCGACCGACGGGGATCCTCTCGGGCCACCACACGACGCTGTGCTTCTTCCGCGACATCCCGGCGTACGCCGAGCTGCGCGCCCGCTGCTCGTCGGCCGACGAGCTCGCCCGAGCGCTGGCCGATCCCGCGGTGCGGGCCTCGATCCTGTCGTGGACGCCCTCGTCGCCGGCCGCGGCCGAGGCGATGGAGAGGGCGTACCACCGCACCTTCGTGCTGGGGGACCCGCCCGACTACGAGCCCGGGCCCGAGCGCTCGCTGGCGGGCCTCGCCGCGGCGCGCGGGGTGCCACCGCTGGAGGTGGCCTACGACGAGCTGGCCCGCGACGGCGGCCAGGGGCTGCTCTACATCCCGATCCTGAACTACGCCACCGGCGACCTCGACCACGTGCGCGAGATGATGCTGCACCCGCAGGGACTGATCGGGCTGGCCGACGGGGGCGCCCACACCGGGACCATCTGCGACGCGTCCATGCCCACCTTCATGCTCACCCACTGGACGCGGGACCGCTCCCGCGGCGAACGGCTGCCGCTCGAGTACGTGGTGAAGAAACAGACGCACGACACCGCGCGCCTCTACGGGATGTCGGACCGCGGGACGCTGGAACCGGGCGCGCTGGGAGACGTCAATCTCATCGACTACCAGGGCTTGGCGCTCGGCGCGCCCTACGTGAAGGCCGACCTGCCGGCCGGCGGCCGGCGGCTGCTCCAAAAGGCCTCGGGCTACGTGGCCACCATCAAGGCGGGGACCGTCACGTTCGAGCATGGCGAGGCGACGGGCGAGCTGCCCGGGCGCCTGGTGCGCGGCGCCCGCTGAACGGGAGGAGCCGGCCGGCGCCGGTGGGCGGCTCGTACGGCAGACTGCACTCCGTATGGAGGCGCCGCTGACCCAGTACGCGCTCCGAGACGGCGTCCACATCGGCTACCAAGTGTGGGGGGCGGGCCGACCCGGCGCGGTGGACGTCGTGGAGTTCAACAGCGGGTTGATGATCTCGGTCGACGACACGGTCGACGAGCCCAACTGGTTGCGCTACACGTCACGGGTGGCGGACTTCTCGCGGCTGATCCGCTTCGACGCCGGCGGCCTCGGGCTGTCGGACCCGCTGCCGACGGGGACCGACCCCTCCATCGAGGGCTGGGGGCGCGACGCGCTGGCCGTGATGGACGCGGCGGGCTGCACGCAGGCGGTGGTGCTGGCGGTGACGGGCGGCACCATGGCCGCCCTGTGGCTGGCGGCCAGGCACCCCGAGCGGGTGACCTCGCTCGTGATCGTGAACGGCACCGCACGGGTGGGCCAGGCCGAGGACTACGGCTTCGGCGTGCCCGACGACCTCATGGCGGGCGCGGCAGACATCGACGTGCCGCTGACCGAGGGCAACGTGCCGCAGGACATCGCCATCTTCGCCCCGAGCCTGGCCCACCGCGTCGGCTTCCAGGACTGGTGGGGGCGGGCGGCCCGGCGCGGGGCGAGCCCCGCCACGGCCACCGCCTTCAACCTCGTCACGTTCTCCGCCGACCTGCGCTGGTGCCTCCCCGACATCGCGTGCCCAACCCTCGTCATCGCGCGCACCGAGAGCTTCGCCAACCTCGCCCAGCACGGCCGCTACCTGGCCGAGCACATCGCCGACGCCCGTTTCGTCACGTTCCCCGGACACGATCTCCTCCCCTGGGCGGGGGAATTCGACTCCATCGTCGACGAGATCGAGGAGTTCGTGACCGGGACACGGGAGGCGCACGCCGTCACCCGTCTGCTCTCGACCGTGCTCTTCACCGACATCGTCGACTCGACGGGCCGGGCGGCCGCGGTGGGCGACCGCCAATGGCGCCGCGTGCTCGACGAGTTCGAAGTCAACGTGGGCCGGCTGCTCGCCCGGCACGACGGGGTCCTGGTGAAGACGACCGGTGACGGCATCTTGGCCCGCTTCGCCGCGCCGGCGCAGGCGGTGCGCGGCGCGCGGTCCATGGTGGAGGCGGCCCAGAGCTGGGGCCTGCAGCTGCGGGCGGGGCTGCACGCGGGCGAGGTGGAGCTGCGCGGCGACGACATCGGCGGGCTGGCCGTCCACATCGCGTCGCGGGTCAGCGCGATGGCCGAAGCGGGTGAGGTGCTGGTGACGGGCACGGTGCGCGATCTGGTGGTCGGCTCGGGCATCGTCTTCGCCGACCGCGGCCGGGTCGAGCTCAAGGGCGTGCCCGGCCAGTGGCAGGTGCTGGCGGTGGCCCAGGCCTGAACCACCCGCAGCATCCGCTGCCCGCCCACGTGCCCGTGACGTGGCGCGTTTCGAGCTGGATCGAGGGCCATCTCCCACCACCGGGCACTTGCCCTGGTCAGGGGCGTGGTTCGGTTAGCGTTTCGTCAACGGGATGTGGCGCAGCTTGGCAGCGCGCCTGCTTTGGGAGCAGGAGGTCCGGGGTTCAAATCCCCGCATCCCGACCGTCGGCGGCCGATCCCGTCGGGTGGACCGCTCGGGCGCGACCCCGCTCGGTCGGCCCGGGCGTCCCCGCGCGGCCGCGCGTCGCGGGCCGCGAGCCCGCCTGGACAAGAATGCGCCGGTGACGGGCGACGGGGAGGCGAGCCACCCAGCCGGACGGATCGTCCTCCTGACCCTCGCCTCGGCGCAATTCCTCATGACGCTGGACAGCTCGGTCATGAACGTCTCCATCGCCACGGTCGCCCACGACGTCGGCACGACCGTGACGGGAATCCAGCTCGCCATCACCCTGTACACGCTCGTCATGGCCGCGTTCATGATCACGGGCGGCAAACTCGGCCAGATCCTCGGGCGCCGGCGCGTCTTCATGATCGGCTGCGTGATCTACGGGACGGGCTCGTTGATCACGGCCCTCGCCGGTTCGCTGCCCGTCCTGTTGCTCGGGTGGTCCCTGCTCGAGGGCCTCGGGGCGGCGCTCATCATGCCGGCGGTCGTGGCGCTGGTGGCGACGAACTTCGCGGCAGCCGCCCGCCCCCGTGCCTACGGACTGGTGGCGTCGGCCGGTGCGATCGCCGTCGCCGTCGGACCCCTGGTGGGAGGGCTGCTCACCACCTATGCCAGCTGGCGCTGGGTGTTCGCCGGCGAGATCGTGATCGTGCTGTGCATCCTGATCCTGGCCCGGCGGATGGCGGACTCCCCCGCGGTGCCCGGCGTCCGGCTCGACCCGGTGGGCACGGTGCTCTCGGCGGCCGGGCTCGGCATGGTCGTCTTCGGCATCATCCGCTCGGGGACGTGGGGCTTCGTGCAGCCCAAGCCCGACGCCCCCCAGTGGCTGGGCGCCTCCCCGGTCATCTGGCTCCTGCTGGGTGGTGCGGGCGTGCTGACCGTCTTCTTGCTGTGGGAGAACCGCCAGCTGCGGCGGGACAAGGCCGCCCTGCTCGATCCGGGCCTGCTGCGCCTGCCGAAGCTCCAGGCCGGCCTGACCGCCTTCTTCTTCCAGTTCCTGCTGCAGGCCGGCCTGTTCTTCGTGATACCCCTCTTCTTGTCGGTGGCCCTCGGCCTTTCCGCGGTGGCCACCGGCGTCCGACTCTTGCCCCTCTCCCTCACCCTCCTCGTCGCCGCCATCGGCGTCCCGAGATTGTTCCCCGACGCGTCGCCGCGACGGATCGTCCGGATCGGCTTCGCACTCCTGCTCCTGGGCATCGTCGTGCTGCTCGTCGCGCTGGACGAGGGAGCCGGGCCCGAGATCACCACGTGGCCCATGTTGCTGGCCGGACTCGGCATCGGGAGCCTGGCCTCACAGCTCGGTGCCGTCACCGTGTCGTCGGTGCCCGAGTCGCAGAGCAGCGAAGTCGGCGGGATCCAGAACACCGTCACGAACCTCGGCGCGTCGATCGGCACCGCCCTGGCGGGCACCATCCTCATCGCGGTCTTGACCACCACCTTCCTCGGGGGCGCCGCCGCCAACCCGGCCATCCCCAAGGAGATGTCGGCTCAGGCTCAGGTGGAGCTGTCCGCCGGAATCCCCTTCGTCAGTGACGCCGAACTCGACGCAACCCTGGAGAAGGCCGAGGTGCCGCCGACCACGGCGGCGGCGATCGTCGACGAGAACGCGAGGAGCCGGATCAGCGGGCTCAGGGCCGCGCTGGCCGTGCTGGCCCTCCTGGCCCTCGTGGCCCTCGCCTTCACCCGCCACCTGCCCATCGTCCAGCCGAAGGACACGGCGGTGCCCGGTGAGGAGGTCGACGAGGAGGTCGATGAGGACGGAGGCGGCGACGAGGGAAGCGGCGAGTCGACGACGAGTGGGCGGCTCAGGCCCGCCGGAGGGTGACGCTGCACCACGCACGTTTGCGACAACCGGGGCACGTCATGCGGCGATCGAAGCGCCCCCGGGGCAGCCAGATGCCGATCGGGAACTGGAAGATGAGCAGGTCGAGGGCACCGACGTGGGAGGTCTGGCGGCACCGCTCGCACACGACCGTGAACGTCCCCCGGGCGTCGAGTGGGTTCCCCGACGTGGCCACCCTGCTGTCGGCTTCGGGGCGGGCACCCGAATAGAGGGCGCGCTTGCCGACGGGCAGCGTCACCGCCGAGGCGGGCGATCCGCCCGGGCCTTCGTTGGACTCGCCCGAGGGCACCCAGAACAGCGCGCGCTTGCCCAGGGGATCCGGTGCCCTGTCACCGCGTGAACCCGCCATGTCAGGTGCTCTGCATGGCGTCGTAGACCGACGTCGAGAGCGTCCGGTACGCCACCGCGCCGGCGGAAGCGGGGGCGTGCTGGAGCACCGACTGCCCGAGGCCGGGGGCCTCCGCGAAGCGCACCGACTTCGGCACCGGCGGCTCGAAGAGTGGCAGACCGTAGCGGTCCTCGACTTCGGAGAGGACCTGGCGCGCGTGCGTCGTCCGGCTGTCGAACATGGTGGGGACGACGCCGAGGACCCGCAGCTTCTCGTTGGCGAACTGGCGCACGTCCTCGATGGTCTCGAGCAGCTGGCCGACACCGCGGTGACTGAGGGCCTCGCACTGCAGAGGCACGAGGACGGCCTCGGCGGCCGTGAGGCCGTTGATGGTCAGCACACCGAGAGAGGGCGGGCAGTCGATCAACACCGCGTCGTACTCGTCCAGCACCGGAAGCAGTGCACGGGCCAGCACGTGCTCACGCCCGGTCCGGCTGAGCAGATGCACCTCCGCCCCGGCCAGGTCGATCGTCGCCGGCACGAGGTAGAGGCCGTCGACGCCGGGGACGGCGCGCACCACCTCGGCCATGCGGGACCGGCGGACGAGCACGTCGTGCAGCGAGGGGCCGAGGTCGTCGGGATCGAAGCCGAGGGAGAAGGTGAGGCACGCCTGGGGGTCGAGGTCCACCACGAGGACTCGACGTCCCTGTTGCGCAAGGGCCACACCGAGCGACTGCACGGTGGTCGTCTTGGCGACGCCGCCCTTCTGATTGGCGACCGCGAGGACTTTGACCATCGCGTGACTATAGGACCGCAGCCATGAAGAGTCTCCCGACGGCGAAATGCCCCCCTCGGCGAGACGCGGCTTGCCGGCTCGCCACGTCGGCGACCAGGTTGCCCAGGGCGAGGCTCACGTCCTTGGGGGTGGTGGCCCCAGGCGGGTCCGACGAGGCGGCGACGGTCGGGCGACGGTCACCGTGAGGCCATGAGGGCGTGGGGGGCGTCGGTGCCCGAGCGCATAGTGTCGAGGGCGGAGCGGACAGCGACGCCCGCCGGCCGCCTGCCGCGGCATCCGCTCCGCCCGGTTCACCAGACAGGAATTGGAACGTGGCTGTACTGAGCCTGAATCAGAAGATTGCCGTGGGCGCCGTGTTCGTGTCTGCGATGTTCATGAACATCATGGACATCACGATCGTCAACGTGGCGCTCCCGACCATCGGCCGCGACTTCCATATCGCCCCCACCGCCGTGGACGGTGTCGTCATCGCCTACCTGGTCAGCCTGGCGGTCTTCATCCCCGCCTCCGGATGGTTGGGCGACCGCTTCGGGGGCAAGCGAGTGCTGCTCTGCGCCATCGTCGTCTTCACCTTGGGCTCCGTCCTGTGCGGGCTCGCGCAGGACATGACCCAACTGGTCGTCTTCCGGGTCATCCAGGGTGCGGGCGGCGGGATGATGGCGCCGGTCGGCATGGCCATGCTCTACCGGGTCTTCCCACCGTCGGAGCGGGTCAGGGCGGCCAGCATCTTGACCGTGCCGACCACGATGGCGCCGGCCCTCGGCCCGGTGCTCGGTGGCTTCCTGGTCACGAGTCTCTCGTGGCGGTGGGTGTTCTTCGTCAACCTGCCGATCGGCATCGCCGCGGTGATCTTCGGTGTGCTCTGCCTGGAGCGCACCGGGACAATCGATGCCGGCCGCTTCGACGTGCCCGGATTCGTCCTGGGGGGCGCCGGTCTGGGTCTGGTCATGTACGGCGTGTCGGAGGGACCGCTCAAGTCCTGGTCGTCGACCGACGTCATCTACTCGTGCCTGGTGGGCGCCGTGCTGCTCACCGTCTTCGTCGTGGTGGAGCTGCGGACCGCCCGGCCGATGGTGGATCTGCGCCTGCTGTCGGACCGCTTGTTCCGCTCCACCAACTGCGTCATGTTTCTGGCCGGGGCGGCGTTCCTCGGAATGCTCTACCTGATCCCGCTGTACTTCCAGGACGCGCGGGGCCTCTCCGCGCTGCAGTCGGGCCTGTCGACGTTCCCCGAGGCGTTCGGGGTCATGATCGGCGCACAATTCGCCAGCCGGCTCATCTACCCCCGCATCGGCCCCCGACGCCACATCACCGGGGGACTGATCGGACTCGCGCTGGCCATGCTGGCGCTGACCCAGATCAGCCTCACGACGAACCTGTGGCTCATCCGCTGCCTCATGTTCGTGCTGGGCTGGATGATGGCGCAGGTAATGGTGCCGAACCAGGCCGCCTCCTTCGCCATGATCACCCCGGAATCGATGGGCCGGGCCTCGACCTTCTTCAACACGATGCGCCAGCTCGGCAGTGCGGTGGGCGTCGCCATCCTCTCGACGGTGCTGATCGGAGTGGGATCGACGCAGGCCACCGGCGGCACGGCCGCACCCGACCTGACCGCCTACCACGCCGCGTTCTTGACGGCGGCGGTCTTTGCGCTCGTGGCGGCCGGCTTCTCCCTCACCATCCACGACAGCGACGCCGCGGAGACAATTGTGCGGCGCCGACGGCCCTCGGCGCGGGCGCCGGTCCCGGTGCCCGAGGGGAGCCCGGCGTGACCCCTCCGGCAACCGTCTGCGTTTTCTGCGGGTCCAGCCTCGGCACCAACCCGGCCTTCGCGGCGGCCGCAGGACGCCTCGGGACCGGATTGGCCCGACGCGGCGTCGGACTGGTGTACGGGGGCGCCTCCGTCGGGCTGATGGGCGTGGTCGCCGATGCCGCGCTGGCAGCGGGCGGGCGGGCCACGGGGGTGATCACCGAATCGCTGGCGGGGCACGAGATCGCCCACTCGGCGCTGAACGACCTCCACGTCGTGACGACCATGCACGAGCGCAAGTCGCTCATGTCCGAGTTGTCGGACGCGTTCGTCATGCTGCCGGGAGGATTCGGCACCTGCGAGGAGTTCATGGAGGCGGTCACCTGGGCACAACTGGGTATCCACGACAAGCGCTGCGGCATCCTCAATGTGCACGGCTTCTTCGACGACCTCCTCGCCTTCCTGGGCACCGCCGTGGACCAGGGTTTCATCCGGGCGCGACAGGTGCAGGGGCTGGTCATCTCCGACGACGCCGATGCCTTGCTCGACACCATCGTGGGATCGCCCGACCATCAGGCGGTGGCGCGGTAGACGCCGATGAGAGGCCCACGCTCCCTGCCGGAGGGACGGGCGCTCAGGAGGCGGACGGCACGAGCAGGACGTCACGCAGCTGGTCGCCGTCTCCCCAGTCGGCCACCAGCGCGCCGACGGAGGGGTACGGCTTCTCGGCGGCGGTGCCCTTCTGCAGCAGGGAGGGCCTGTACCCGAGGCCCTCGAAGTAACCCAGATAGTCCGCGACCGACGTCCCCGACACGCGGCGGAGCATCTCCTCCTTCAGCTCCGTGGTGATGATCGGCCGGTCGCGCTCGATGAGCTGCGTGGCGCCGGCGACGACGCGCCCTTCGGCCCCCTCGACGTCCATCTTCAAGAAGCCCACGGGGCCTTCGACGAGGTCGTCGAGACGGAAGGTCGGGACCACCACCCCCGGGTGGGCCAGCAGGTCGTGGTCGTCGATCAGGCCGCCGTTGGATCCCACATGGGTCGAGTAGTACCCCCACCCCGTGGCCCGGTCGCACGCCACGGGGATCACGTCCACGTTGGTGACACCACCCAGGCGCAGTGACGACAACAGGAGGCGGCAGTTCTCCGAGCTCGGCTCCAGGGCGACGACACGGCCCGACGACCCGACCAGCTTCGAGGCCAGGAGTGAGTAGTAGCCCAGGTTGGCGCCGACGTCGACCACTGTCATGCCTGGCGTGCAGTAGCGCTCGAAGACGGTGGTGAGATGCAGCTCGTACTCGCCGGAGCGCAGTCCCGGGGTCACCGCGGCATCGGCGACGTCACACAGGATCTCGACGCCACCCACCGTGCAGCGCAGCGCATCCTCCGCGCCGAGTTGCACGGAGAAGGTCGTCGGTGCGACCTGGTGCTCGATCGTCCCGAGCATCTTGCGGATGGTCGACACCTCCGCGAGATCTCCGGCGGCGGCCTCGTCGACATCGTGCCGCAGCTCGTCGGGAAGAGTCGGGTACAGCAGGTGCACGAGCTGCTCGTAGGTCAGGCCACGTTCGGGCAGCGTGCCGCCCAGGCGGTGCACGAGCCGATCGCGCAGTGGCTTGAGCCGGTTCTTGACCCCGTCCCGCCAGCCCTCGTTCCCCTGGTCCATGCTCGCCCAACGGTACCCGCGATCGCCGGGGAGGCCGGCTTCTCCTTGGACCCGTTGCCCCTGGAGATGCCCGAGGGGACGAGAGCCTCGTCATCGGCTGTGACCCATCGCAACTGCGGGCTGCCGCACAGTGATCTTGACCGTCGGCATCGGCATCTCGACCCGGTCGAAGTCGATCCCGGCAGAATGGCTGGTATGGATCTCGAGAACACAAGCCAAGAGCTCTACGGGTTGGTCCCAGGCGCGTTCACCGCAGCTCGAGACGCAAAGGCATCTGAAGCTCGCAAAGCGGGCCATCCGGAACTCGCCTCGTCATTGAAGAAGCTGCGCAAGCCGTCGGTCGGGGCATGGCTGGCGAACCACCTCGTACTCGAGCAGTCGAAAGATGTCGAGCGCCTGATCGACTTGGGCGTCGAACTGCGAGCGCCAGAGCACAACCTCGAAGGTGAGCAGATTCGAAGGGTCTCGAAGGAGAAGGGCGACGCCATCTCCAAACTGGTGCGAGAGGCCAAAGCACAGGCCTCTCGCATGGACGTGCCGGTTTCGACGGCTGCACTGCAAGAGCTCGAGGCGACCCTCGAGGCCGCCTTTGCGGATCCGCAGGCCGCGGACAGCCTCCGTGGGGGCAATTTGAGCAGCGGGCTGCACTATTCGGGACTCGGAATCGCTGCGCAGCCTCGATCGGGCTCGCTCCAGCGCACAAAAGCATCTCCGTCCGACCGAAGCTCTCGGTCGAGGGCTGACCAGGTCACGGCACGGCGCGAACTGGAGAAGGCAGACCGCGATGTGGAACAAGCCGTTGCTGATGTCGCGAAAGCGAGACGAGACGTTGCTCTCGCCGAGGACGAACTGAAGCGGCTCAAGGCAACCGAGGCGCGGGCGCTGCGACGATCAAAAGAAGCCCACGACAGAGCTTCGGCTGTCAAGAAGAAGCTCAGGAAGCGGCTCGCGTGAGAGCTCGTCATTGTGAACTTCGGCCGCTTCTGCCGCCGTCTCGGGCTGCCCAAGGGCCGTCCACTTGCTCATCGTCATGTTGGAGTGAGTCACAAGCAGTGAGCCAAGCTCCATCGACTCGATCGCCACGGCGATACGAATCTGCCTTTCGTCGTCCCAGCGGCGAAGGTCGCTTTGAGCCTCTTCGGGGAGGTCTGGAGCGACACGTATGCCCCCGAGATACTGGGCCTCGTGGTTGCCGACCAGTTGGACCCATTGGCCGGGTGAGTTCACGAGGAATCGTCCGCCAGCACGACGCACCCCTCTGAATCGGGTCCTTTGTGGACGAGATCTCCCAATTGTGGATAATCGCCAGATCCCTCGGCACGACGCCGTTGTCCAAGTGCGCCCGGAACGCCGCGAGTGTCTCAGCGAGGCGGTCCGCGTAATCCTGCCCGTCGCCGATCAGTGCGAATAAGAGTGATTCGACTTCAGAAACCAGGAGTGCAGCGTACGGCCGTGAGGCCCCAAACACCGGGGTGGTGACTGCGCGGTTTCGTCAACAGCCGATCAGAGCAGTGTCAAGCTCTGCGCCTGGAGCGACTCGACGCTGATCTCCTGCAGTCGACCGAGGTCGACCAGGACGCTGGGACAATCTGGCACCGTCCCCCGTTCCCGCTCGCCCGCCTGATCTGACCCCGCACAGCCCAGGGACCAATGCCGAGCCTGACCCCGCACATGCCGAACCAGCCGGCCGGCCTTCCTGCCCACGGAGCCGAGAGACGGGACCTCCTCGCCGGGCGCTAGCCGGGGAACCGAGGTGAGGGGGCGTGGGTGGGGGTCGCCCCTGACGCACCATGGGGGCAGGGGTTCATGGCGACGGGCCAGCCTCTCTCCAGCATCGGGCCGGTTCGAGTACGCACGTCTGACGCTGGGAGCCACGTCGAGCCGTGACTCCCGTCCGGCTCGGTTCTGTAACGCCAGTAGCACATCCATCCTATGATTCGGACGACCGGATCGGCCGGGAGGCTGACTTGGCGCATACCCAGACTGTCACCATCCTCTTCACCGACATGGTCGGGTCGACCGAACTCTCCTCGCGCCTGAGCTCGGAAGACGCCGACAAGCTGAGACAGAACCACTTCTCCGTGCTTCGCCAGGCGCTGGCGGCCACCGACGGCTCGGAGGTGAAGAACCTCGGCGACGGCATCATGGCGGTCTTCGCCAGCCCCTCTGCAGCCGTCGCCTGTGGTGTTGCCATGCAGCAAGCGGTCGACCAAACCAACCGGCGCTCGACGAATCCTCTCGGGCTCCGGGTGGCGATGAGCTGCGGCGAGGCCACGGTCGAAGAAGACGACTACTTCGGGGACCCCGTGGTCGAGGCGTCGAGGATCTGCTCGCTCTGTCAGGGGGGCCAGATCCTCGTCGCAGACTCAGTGAAGACGATGGCAGGAAGACGCTGCCCGCACCCCTTTACCGTCCTCGGGGACCGAGAGCTCAAGGGCCTTCCCGACCCAGTCACCGTCTGTGAGGTCGGATGGGAACCGACTGCGACTCGCTCAGGTATCCCCCTACCGGAACGCCTTCAGACCACGTCTAACTCGTTGTTCGGGTTCTTCGGACGCGAAACAGAAGTAGAGCGTCTTGTCGCCGCGGTGAAAGACACCGCCGAAGCGAGCGGAACCACGGTGTTTCTCAGCGGGGAGCCGGGCATCGGCAAGACGTCGTTGTGCAAAGAGGTGACCCGCTCAGCTCACGAAGTCGGCATCCCGGTGTTGTACGGCCGCTGCGACGAGGACCTGGTGGTGAGCTACCAGCCCTTCGCCGAAGCTTTGTCCCATTTGGTCATCCATTCTCCCGATAACCTTCTTGAGGAGCATGTTGCCGACACCGGCGGATCGCTTCGTAGCCTTGTTCCTGCTCTGGCGAAGCGCACGCCCGATGTCGCGCCGGCTCAGAGCGCCGATCCCGACTCCGAGCGCTTGCGCCTCTTTGGGGCAGTGGTGAACCTGCTGGCACTGGCGTCGTCTGATGACGGCCTTCTCGTCGTCCTCGACGACTTGCACTGGGCGGACAGAGCGAGCCTCCAGCTTCTTCGTCATGTGGCTTCTTCCCCGCAGCTGCCCAAGGTCATGGTGCTGGGCACCTACCGGGATTCGGAACTGTCGGCGGGGGATCCCTTGTCCGATGCGCTGGCCAGCATCACCCGAGAGACACGCACCGAACGATTCGACCTCGTCGGGCTGGAGGACATCGAGATCATCGCCATGATGGAGCGCGTCGCCGGTCACGACTTGGACCAGGACGGAGTAGATCTGGCTCACGCAGTCAAGCGAGAGACAGAAGGAAATCCCTTCTTCACCACCGAGTTGCTGCGCCATCTGGTAGAGACCGGGCTCATCTACCAAGACGACGCCGGGCGTTGGACTGCGAGCGACGACCTGTATGAGAAGGGCCTCCCCCAGAGCGTGCGACAAGTGGTGGGACAACGGGTGGACCGCCTGGGCGAGGACGTGCGCAAGGTTCTGTCGCAGGCGGCTGTGATCGGGCGGGACTTCGACATCTCCGTGCTGTCGGCTGTGACCGGTGTGGACGAGGACGTGGTGTTGGACATCGTCGACCAAGGGGTCCAAGCGGGGCTCCTCACCGAGGTCGAGGGAGTAGCAGAGCGCCTGAGTTTCACCCACGCCCTCACCCAACACACCCTGTACGAGGACATGGGATCGGCACGGCGGGCGCGGGCACATCGGAAGATCGCCGATGTCCTGGAGCAGTTCTACGGCTCCAGCCCCGAGTCCCGGGCCGCGGAGCTGGCGCACCACTTCCTGGCCGCCACCAAGACCGCCGACGCCGCCAAGGCTGTCACCTACTGCGAGATGGCGGGCGTCCAGGCGCTCGCCCAGGTCGCTCCGGCCGACGCCGTCGGGTGGTTCGCCCAGGCACTCGACCTCTACCGTCAGCTCCCCGCTAACGAGGGCCTCCACTGCGACTTGCTCGTCGGGCTCGGCACTGCCCAGATTCGCACCGGAGACCCGGCCCATCGCCAAACTCTCCTCGATGCGGCCGCCATCGCCCGCGCCACCGGCGACAGCGACAGACTGGTGGCGGCCGCCTTGGCGAACAACCGAGGCACCGGCATGAGCGAATCGGGCCTGGTGGACCACGACCGGGTGGCTGTCCTCGAAGCAGCTCTCGACGCCGTGGGAACCGACGACAGCAGCGAGCGGGCCCACCTGCTGGCCATCTTGGGGACCGAGTTGACCTTTGAGTCGTACCGAGATCGAGCACTTCCGCTCATGTCCGAAGCGTTGGCCATGGCCCGGCGACTCGACGATCCCCTGTGCTTCCTGCGCGTCATAAACCTCGCGCACGCTTCGCCAATCCCAGAAACCGTCGAGGAACGTCTGACCGACCTGGCCCGCGCCGTCTCCGTGGCCGAGGCGCTCGGTGATCCGAAGGCCAGCTTCGTTGCCAACTACGCGCGAGCCACTGCCTGCCTCCAAGTGGCCGACCGGTCGGGCTTCGACACTCACGTGGACGCGGGCTCGGCCCTCGCTGAGCGCGTCGGTGAGGCGTTCGTGCGGTGGCAGGCCAAGATCCTTGAGGCGATGAGCTCATATTTGACGGGCGATCTGGATCGCGCCCAGCGAGAAGCTGAGGCGGCATTTTCGTTGGGAGCGCAAGGGGTGCCCGAAGCCATGGGCGTCTATGCCGCTCAACTCATTGACGTGCACAGTGTCCGGGGCAACTGGTCGGAGCTGACCGAGATGGCGGACCTCATGGCCGCCTTCGCCACTGAGAACCCCGGCCTCCCCGCCCTCCGGGCGGGACTCGCGGTGACCTACTGCGATCTGGGTCGGGACTACGATGCCCGCGCCGTCATCCGCGAGGACATCGATGACGGGTTCTCCAGGTTCCCGGACGACTACACGCTGATGTTGTCCCTGGGGTCGCTCTCTGAGATCTGCGTCCATCTTCGAAGCGTCGACGGTGCGGCCCTCGTATACGAGCGCTTAGCTCCGTGGCACTCCCAGGTGATCGCCATGTACGCCGTGGTGGGTGGTCCCGTGGCATTCCATCTCGGCAGGCTGGCCGCTCTCCTCGGCCGCGGCGAGGCAGCCAACGACCACTTCATGGAAGCCCTCGAGATCAGCCACAGACTGGATTCCCCTTACTGGATCGCCAGGACGCAGATCGAATGGACTCGACTTCTTCGTGAGCGAGGTGCAGGGAGTGGAGGGAACGCCGAGGCGATGGTCAAGAGCGCGCTCAGCACCGCTCGACATTACGGATTCGGCCCCCTGGTCGAGCAGGCCGAGGCGCTGACCTAACCCTCGCTGTTGGGTATCAGCAACACCGTTCGCAAGGTGCAACGGGTGGTCGCGCATCGGAAGTGCCGATACCGAGCAGGTGCGCTGGGTGAGTTCCGTGCGCAGTACATGAAGGGCGGGCCCACGGTCGGTATCGGCTGTTCAGGGCGGAGGCGAGCGCTGCAGATGCCGGCCAACCAGTGGTGGTCAGCCCCTGACGGAGAACAGCCTCCAGGAGCCGGGAACGCCCTTCAAATTCGTACTCGCCCCGGTCGTCGAAGCGGAGGTCCGATCCGGCAACCAAGTCCACGACCGTTCGGGACACGAGGATCTCACTTGGCCCTGCTCGGCCCTGTACGCGCTGAGCCAGATGTACGGCTATGCCCGAAACGTCCTCACCCCGTCGTTCAATTTCACCCGTATGCAGGCCTGCTCGGATCTGTAGGCCTAGTTGTTGCACGGCCTCTCGGACTGCGCTCGCGCATTGCACGGCTCGGGCGGGTCCGTCGAATATGGCCAGCACGCCGTCACCAGTCTCCTTTACGAGTTGCCCTCCATAACGGCGGAGCTGGCGCTCGACTGCTCTGTCGTGGTTCTCGAGGAGATCCTTCCACGATCGGTCCCCGAGGCTGCTGGCTTGCTCTGTAGAACCGACGATGTCTGTGAACAGGACGGTGGCGAGCATGCGACTCGAGGGCGCGAGCGTGCGCGTTCCCGTCAGAAATTCCTCGATCTCGCCCGCCACATCGGCTTCACTCGCCCACGGCACGTGATCGGCGGTATCGAGTTCGACGAACTGTGCGCCTGGGATGTGCTCGGCCAGGTAACGCCCGTGCCCAACGGGGACAAAGTCGTTTCCCGCGCTGTGCACCACCAGCGTGGGCACGGTGATCAAGGGGAGGACAGAGCGCAGATCGGTACCCGTCGCAACTCGCCAGACTGCTCGCGACGCCGCGGGGCTTGCGCCCCTGTGGCTCGCTCGGTCCCACCATGAAGCGAAGGCGGCGTCCGAGGCCAAGCTCGGGGCCATGAAGGGGAGGTCGTCTTCGTTACTTTCTCCCGGATCGGTCAAGTCCTCGACGAATTCCTCGACAAGGTCAGAACGAAATCCCATCGGGTAATCGTGGTCCTGCACGATGCAGGCGTACACGTTGACAAGCACTAATGCTCTTACTCGTTCCGGATGGCTGGCGGCCAGCAGCAAGGCGAGCAATCCGTTCATGGCACACCCGAGAATGGCCGCCTGGTTGACACCCACGGTGTCCATGACCGCTAGCGCATCGCTTGCCCAGTTCTCGACTGTCGGGGGATCTGACGAACCCAGAGGGTCCGACAGCCCAACTCCTCGAAGGTCGAAACGGATGAACCGGGAAAATGAGGCCAAACGATCGACCCATTGCTGCCATCGGGGTTGTTCACTTGTGGCGTCTATCGAGAACAGCGTTCCGTCGCCGGTTTCGAGCAAGTCCAGCGAACCAGATCCCTCGACTTGGTAGGCGATGTGCAAGCCGTCGTTGGTGGTGGCGTAGCGGATCTCGGGCACCTCTACCACGGCGTCTCATTCTTGTCCGTCAGCGGCAGGGGCGCTCGGAAACGCTCAGAACGTGCGTACGGGGCGCTCACAGCACCGAGGTGAGAGGGGAGGACCCGGCAGGGAACGGGGGGAAGGGCGGCACGGACACCGAGGGCGACGGCGGCCCACGTTCGGAATCGGCAGCAGGGTGAGTTCACTCCGCCGGCGCCCCCACGGCAGCCCCTACCCGGCGGCGGGGGCAGGAGCGCCACTTCGTCAATCAGGAACCGCACTCCCTGCGAACAGGGTTCCGCCTACTCCTCTTATCTCCGCTGTCCAACCGATCGCTGCCAGTCTCTCCGCAAGATCGATGGGGTCATAGAGCATCTTGACGACCTTGTGTGCGCTCCCGTCTTTCAGTTGACGTTCCACCATCGGGATACCCGCTTCTGGCACGAAACGTTCGAAGCGTGCCTCTTCGGGACCTGTGTCTACGAAGAGCACCCGGCCTCCAGTCGCCAGAGCGCTGCGGAGCGTTCCCCAGAAGGACTCGAAACGACCGGGCGGAACGTGGGAGAGCCAAAACGCAAAGAAGACGGTGTCGTATCGTTCCTCTGGCTGCCAGTCGAAAAGATTCGTCTCGACCAAGTTCACCGACGCATCTCCCAGGCGTTGACGAGCCACGGCAAGCATCTCGGGTGAGCCATCAATGGCGGTGAGGCTCTGAACTCGTGTGGCCAACGACTTCGTCCAGACCCCGGTCCCACAGGCGAGTTCGAGGGTCCGACCGCTCGGCGTCAATTTGGTCAGGAGCAGCTCGATCCGATCCGTGCTTGCCGGGTCTTGATATAGGTCACCGTCATACTCGCCAGCCCTGGAGTTGTAATAGGTGAGCTGAGCCGACAGCACGTCGTCTTCTGCAGTCCCCATCAACACTAGGAAGCCAGACGATTTCTGGGGCGTCAAGCGGATGTCCGCCTACCGATTGCTGCGGCCCCGGCCCGGCGCACTCGGCACCTCAGGACCGTGCGTTCTAAAGTCCGAGTGGTTTGTGGTTCTTTGAGGGAGGACATGCGATTGAGCGCGGGGACCATGTCCCAGGAAGCTGTGACGAGCATCGCCCGAGTCCGATCGTCCCGTGGCCACTTGTTTCGTCCCTTGATACTGGCCGTCTTGGTGGGGACGTCGTTGACTCTCACAGGCTGTGGGTCAGCGGGTCCTGCGAAGTCGTATCAACAGGGCTGGGACCGAGCGGTTGCTTCTCCGGGATACGACTGCGACACCGTGCCGTCGGCCATCGCATCACACTCCGATTGGACGAGGGGCTGTAGCGCTGCGGAGAACTACCTGGGTATCCATGACACGACCGGGCACTATCCGACCCCGACGACACACCCCGGCGATCTGTAGTCTTTCGACTCCTTCCACGCTGCCAGCGGAAGCAGGTTTGGCTCGTGGTAACCGCAGTCCTCGCAAGTCCTCTGGGAGAGCCGTTGAAGAGCGATGACCGCCACAATGTGGATTCTGCCACGGGACACGGTCCGAGTGGGGTTTCAGCGGCTGGCGCGACGTGCGTCGCGCCAGCCGGGGGATGCTGGGCGTTCGCGTTGAGGTGATCCAAGTCCGGTCGTTGCCGTAGCGCTTCCACTGATGATGGTATTCAAGAAGCGCTTAGCGCCGAACTGAGCAACTCAATATCCCCGTACGGCACCGGATATCCGCGTCCTGCGTCTGTGGGTCGTCCAGAGTCATCGCTTAGCGAACGATCCGATGGACTTCGGTGATCGTCTCTTCGGGCTCGCCAATCTTGGACGGATCGAGGCCTCTTTCCGCAACGACCTTGCCCATGGCAGGCACAAGCGTCGATTGGACAAACTGATGATAGGCCTCGACTGAGTCCCACACGTCGACGCCGTGAGAACGGTCGGCCTTCTCAAAGTGCACATGCACGATCCCACCGGGCGGGAGTTCGGCGTCGACGCCCATCTCGTCGGTGACAGCATCGAGTAACTCGTTGGTTACCCCGACCGGAAATACAACCTCAACCAGAACCGCCATGACCGGCACTCCTTTTTCGTAGTTTCGCACATCATGACAGAGGGTCGGGCCTAGAGGTCTGGAGAGCACAACATGCTTGATACGACCAGAGGCAACTTGTTCCGCACGCTGCCGGCTATGCGCCAACTCGGCGCGCGGCGTGGTGCGATGAGCTGTCCCGCATCACCCGGAGGACTGACGGGCCACCGATCCATGTTCATGGCGTTATCAACGGCCCGCGAGAAACCGGCGCAGAAGTGCTCGGACTTTCCGTCGCCGCTGGCGGCCGCCTCGTCCCTGCAGCGAATGCTCCCGTCGAACGGCACACCAAGGCCCCTCCACGCGTAGCTGTACGTGAAGCGCAACGGGGCGGACTCCTGCGCCCTCCTCCCTCCGGGCACGCGGCGCGAGGACAGCGGCCCGTGGACCCGGACGGCGCGCCCCGGGCAGCGCGCCCCGGTGCACAGGCGCTAGGGAGTAAGGGGCCCCGGCCCGAGCGGAAGGCGGACGGTGGGCGGTCGGAGGTGCGGGTTCCGAGGCGACGGTGGGTCCGTGCGGGCGACCTGGCAAGGCGAGTGGAACGCGGAAATGGGGAGGGGGTCGCCAACTACGGATCCTCTTTGAGTCAAGGGCCCAACTTCAGGGCCTTTCAGGCGAAGAATCGACCCGTTCGCGCGAGGCACAGATGCGTAGGCTTGGGATGGGTCCGGGAGTGACTTCGCCAAAGAGCCCGCCTTCAGGGTGCAGAGCCGACCACACGCCTATGAGTCGGTTCCCCAGTGTGTCCTCCCGGACCCTTTCTCCTAGATTCCGGTGAATGGACCGAAGTGAGATTTCCGGCGATGTTGTCGCCGTCAGCGTCGCTACGTACTCCGACGACCCGGATGCCTTCGCCGCCTTCAGTGCGTCTGCGGTCGCTGGTCCCTTCGCCGCCTTCGCGGCGCTCCTCGAGCCCGCATCGAGGGTGCTCGATGCGGGTTGTGGTCCGGGACGAGACCTGGCTCGCTTCGCCCTTCAGGGTCACAGAGGAGTAGGGGTCGACCTGAATCGAGACTTCATCGATCGGGCTCGAGTTCATGGGACAGTCATCCTCGGGGATCTTCGAGCGTTGCCGTTGCGCGTCGGCTTCTTCGACGCGGTCTGGGCGAATGCCTCCTTGATCCACCTCCCTCACGAAGACGCCGCTGTCGCGCTTCGAGAAATCGCGAGGGTTGCGAAAGCCGGTGCCCCTGTGAGCGTGTCGGTCAAGACCGCCGGAGCCACGGGATGGGCCGATGACAAGCCCAGGGGAAGACGCTGGTTCTCGATCTGGAACCAGCGCGATTTCACCGCAGCAGTCGAAAACGCCGGAATGTCAGTCGAAGCCGTCATAAGTGACGATGAATGGATCGAAGTCAGAGGACGCAGGTAGCTGTGCTCAGACCGACGAACGGGGGCACCTACGCAGTAAGACTCGCCGGGTCGAAGATTTGCGAACCTATTGCGACTGCCGACAAAGTTCGACGTCAATCCTGGCGAGCCGGCTCTCCGTGCTCGGCGTTGGGAAGGCCGCGCCGCCAGTAGGCCTTGGCCGAAATCTGAGCTTGCTGGAGACCACGCTCCGCCAAATGTCGCTGGATCCCTCGCACGACGCCCGCCTCCGCCGCCACGTAGACATGTCCGATGCCAACAGGTAGGTCGATATCGGCCAGCGCCTCTTGCAGCGGCGACGCATCACCCGGCACCGAATCGCCCATACGGTGCACCCACCGGAGTCGCAACCGTTGGGGACCCGCGCTGGAGTCTGGATCCTGTTCGTCGGCAGGCGCGTCGACTTCGAGCAGCGCCTGCACCATTGATGCGGACGGGAGCGCTTCTATCATCGCCAGCGCTCCGGGCATGAACGTTTCGTCCCCGATGAAGAAATGCCAATCAGCCTCCCTCCGCGGAGTGACCTTGCCACGTGGTCCAATGGCTTCGATCCGGTCACCGATACTCGCGGCGCGGATCCAATCAGTCCCCGGCCCTGCGCCGTGAAGAGAAACGTCGATGGTCACTGCCGGGCGCGCGACATCGAATGAGCGAATCGTGTACCGGCGATTCGTCACGTTCCCGTCCGCCCGAGGCACCCGTAACATCAAGTCCTGGCCGGCCACGTACCGAAGTCCATCGAGACCAGGAGCGGTTAGGACCATCCTCTGCATGGTGGGGCCGAGCGGTCCGGTATCGACAACTTCAAGATGCCAGAGACTGGCGTCGGCCAACGGTCCGCCAGCCAAGCCGACCAGCTCGAGCATTCGATCAGGAGCCATATCGGGCAGGTCTACCAGGAGACGGTCCCCGAGCCGGCAGGGGCAGGCGCGACTCGAAAAACTTACGTGACGCTGCTCACCGGCCCATGCTCGGAAGCTCCCGGAGGCTATCCGCCGACCTCGTAAGCTCCGCCAGGGGCCCGGTTCGGATTCCGACCGTGCGAGTGTTCTGGCCGTGCCTCCGAGGAGGTCGGCACGATGCAGTTCGGTTCGATCGGTTTACTTCATCCCGGCGAGATGGGCGCCGCAGTCGGTGGTGTCCTTGCGGCAGAGCACCCGGTGTGGTGGGCCTCCTCCGGCCGAAGCCTGGCGTCGGCCCGTCGGGCGTCGGCTGTCGGGCTCACCGACGTGGGCTCGGTCGAAGCCATCCGAAACGGATGTGAGCTGATCATCTCCATTTGCCCGCCCGAGGTCGCACGTGATGTCGCGCGGCAGGTGTCGGGCTTTCAGGGCCTGTATCTCGACGCGAACGCCATTGCTCCGGCGACGGCTCGCGAGGTGGCGACGCTGATCGAGGCAGGCGGCGGTAGCTACTTGGACGGCGGAATCATCGGCGGCCCGCCCAGCCCTCGCTCGCGCGGCACCCGCCTCTACCTATCGGGGCCCGAAGGCCCGAAGGTCTCCCAGCTCTTCTCTGGGACCGCAGTGGATGCCCGTGTGCTTTCCGATGACCCGACTGCAGCGTCGGCACTCAAGATGTGCTTCGCAGCATGGACCAAGGGGACGACCGCCCTCCTGCTCGACATTCGGGCGCTCGCTGAGACACTCGGGGAAACGGTCGCGCTCCTCGCCGAGTGGGAAGGTTCCATGCCCGGACTAAAAGACCGCTCCCTGTCAGCCGCACAGCAGGCGGTCGCGAAAGGGTGGCGGTGGCGGGCGGAGATGGAGGAGATCGCGAGGACGTTTCGCGACGCCGACCTTCCGGACGGCTTCCACCAAGCCGCGTCCCAGATCTATGGCGCCCTCGTCCGTGACGAGGAGGCGCCAAACGCTCCGAGCACGCTGGATGAGGTCATCAAGTCGTTGCGCCAGGGACGCACCGGCATAAGCGCGCATTGAGCGGACGTGACCCGCGGAGTCAAGTAAGACTCAGTATCGATCAGGTGCCGAATGGGCATCGCACCCGTCGTTGCGTTCAGGCGGATGGCCGAGGCGCCCAGCTCCTCCGTGCTCAGTCGCGCGAGGGTGGCGATCCGTGCTGGGCGTCCAGTCCCGGTGTACCGAGGCGTTGCATCTGTCTGGGCAAGCTTGTGGGATTCTCATGACGCGCCACATGACCAGTAGGGTCGAAATGTGATCGCCCGAAATCAGGCACCGGCGGCCTTTGCGGCATGGGACGAATTGATCGACGCCGTCGCCTCGACCACGCCGACTGACCTTACGGAGTTGGCCCGTGCCATCGCTCGGGCCAGCTTGGACCCGGCTCTTCCTGCCGTCCCGAGATCCGACGCGATCGCCTTCGCCGAACAGATGGTCGTCGATGTGGCGTCCATGACCACTGATGTTCGAGCAGCCGGGCTGGCCGAACTCGGTGCCGGTGCCCCCGCCTTCGTCCTTGCCGTATGGACCGAGGACATGATGATTCGCGCCGGTGCTGCCTGGAACGAGATGTTCCGCGAAGAATGGCGTCCGATCCCGACTTCTGCTGAGACCGACCCCTGGGTTGCCCACGAAAGATTTCTCCTCGAGGTGGCCAAACTGCCAGCCCTCGATCCGGTGACCTCCGAACTAGTCAGGCTCCGCGGGGCGAGAGCCCACGGCTGCCGGCTCTGCCAGTCCCGCAGGAGCGTGAGTGCCATCGATCTGGCCGGTCGCAGTGATCTGTTCGATGACAAGGATCCGAGCGGTATTTCCGACGCCCAGGCCCTGGCCCTCCAGGTCGTAGATGCCTTCGTGTGGCAGCCGATCCGGTGGCCATCCGGGCTTGGCGAGAAGGTCGTGGACTCTCTGGGTCCTGCCGCCGCCACCGAGCTGACCCTCGATATCGTCCGCAACGCCGCGAATAAGATCGCTGTCGCCTTCGACGCGGACGACCCGCAGGTGGAGACGGGAGTCGAGTATTACGACATCGACGTGTCGACCGGGGAACTGCGCTACAACGTCAGCCCGGTCACGCCTTGGGCCTGAACAACCGGCTCGCAACGGAGTGGGATCCACCCGGCACGGAGTAGGCAACGAAGACGTTTGGGAACCGCAGGCATGCCCGCGAGCCGGCGGGCCGGGAAACTCTGGGGCGAACCGGCCCCTGTCGTTATGGGGCGAGGTGTCGGAAGACCCAGTCGGCAACCATCTCGGCCGCTTCGTCCGGGGAACACGGCGAAGTGTCAACCTGGTCGACAATGTTCTCCCGCAACCAGCGCCCGAAAGCAGCTTGTTCATCGATGTCACGAAGCCGCCAGGGTGACGGATTTCTTCGGGGCAGTCCAGAACCCGCGATTGGATCTCCCCGACCCATCTTCGAGCCGGATTACACGTCACGCGGTCGCCCACCGGACCGAGCACGAGGGTGCGTCACCCCGACTGTGCGACCCCGTGGGCTACGGACGACCAGGCTTGGAGGAAACCCTCCCACGGGATCTCGGTGACGGTTCTGGCTCCGCTTAACGCTCCGGTGGCCTCGAGGAGCCAGTCGACACCGAAGGTCGCGCAGCGAGAGACCAGCAACCGGGCGAGAGGGTCAAAGATGGTGGTCTTCCCCGAACCCGAAGCACCAGTGACCACGAAAACGGGCTGAAGAGCCACCGTGGTGTCCGTTCGTCCACAGTTGGACAGACAGCCGGGCCCTCGGTGGGCTCCATTGGGGTGGGCTGAGTACAGGACTGGCAGTAGTGCACGGCGGGGTTCTACACGCGAACGCCCCTTCCGACAAGGCGAATTTCGTGTTCGGTGACGAGGGCCAACTGCATCTCAAAGCCGGCGGGGCAGCAGGTTCGTCAGGCCCCAGCCATTCGACATTCGGTCTGAGCACCGTCGAAGGCCTTCACAAGACCCTTACCGCCTGCGGACGCGATCTCACGCCCATCGTGGCTCAAGATTGGATCGCCGGAGTGAATGAGGTTCTCGGTCAGATTCGCCGGAAGGGCAATCCCAATCGCGCTCCCTTCCATCGGCTCTCCGATGCCCGGTGGAAGTGTGATCTTGAGGATCGCCTTGCATGCGGCGGTTTCTGTGGCGCTTGGCCCGCTCGAACAGCTGGTCATGACGAGTCCGAGACCAAGCGCTGCTGCAAGAGCTACGGCAACCTTCACGATCCTTCAATGCTAAGCCGAAGGGCCACACACGGCGGCTGTGCCGGGTAGCCCAAATGTGCCCGCTTGAACGGTGTCACCCTCTCCCGGCCTACCGGGATAGGGGTCGCTCGTCCGCACCGGTGGCTACCTGTACGGTTGCCCCATGATCCGCCGGGTCCTGCTCTGGGATGTCGACGGGACATTGGTCAAGACCGGCGGGCTAGGTGCAGCCGTGTTCGACGTCGCGTTGGAACGTGTGCTCGGTGTTCGGCCTGAGGTTCGCGTGAGGATGAGCGGCAAGACGGATCCACAGATCGTGCGCGAGTACTTGTCAGACATGGGTTTCGAAGAGGCCCCTGATCTGATCGAGGCCGTACTGGGCCACATCGAGAGAGAGCTGGCCGCTGTCGCCTCCACAGGCCGCCTCGCCGCTGAGGGCACGGCCTGTCCGGGTGCTGCCACCATTCTGGGCGAACTTGCCACCCGCCCGTCCGTATTGTCCACCCTCGTAACTGGGAACGTTTACCCCAACGCCGTCGTCAAAGTGGCAGCTTTCGGTCTAGACAGGTGGCTCGACCTGAGCGTGGGCGCATACGGCAGCGACAATCACGATCGCACCCTCTTGGTGCCCCGTGCAATGTCGCGGGTAGCCGAGCAGACTGGCTGGCAGGCTGATCCAAATCAAGTCTGGGTGATCGGTGACACGCCGCGAGACCTTGAATGCGCCCGAGCTGCCGGTGTCCGGTGTCTGCTCGTTGGGACGGGTCGCTATACAGCCGATTCGCTGGAGGGCCTCGGAGCCAACGCCGTGCTCGACGATCTATCCGACACCACAGCAGTCGTAAACCTTTTGACTGGCGTCTAGAACGCCGCTCATCAGGCGGTTGGGAACACCAGCGGCCGTGGTTTGGGCGCGCGCGTTGTGTGGCGGTTGATGGGCGCCCGAGCCTCTGATCTGGGTGGCTTTGGAGGATGGAGCCCGTCCGGCACGGGAGCGCAGAAGAAAGGTTCGGGGGCGTATTTCGTCGTCCCGTCGCCGCCGTGTTGTCGGCTGAGTAACACGCAGGCCGTGGACTGGAGCATCTCGGCAGGCGGCGACCAGCGCCGCCGCGTCCTTGACCCGTCACTTGGTAGCCCTGGTGCTGGCCAGCCTTTCGCCCCCGCCGCTCAAGAGCCGCCACTCGTCCGGCACACCCTTCGACACATGGGTGCCCTTTTCGGTCAGGGTGGGTGATCCCCGACCCGACGAGCAGGCCCCAGCTGTCCGTGATCACTGTGCTGGTCCGGTCCCGAGCGTGACCGTCGTGCTCTGCTGCTGGCCCGAGGTATCGAGGTACTCGATCTGCACGGACGCGCCGGGTGTCTCACCGAGAAGCAGTTCGGTGAGGGACTCAGATGAGGTGACGGCTTGACCGTTGACCGAGGTGATCACGTCGCCGGGAGTCAGTCCAGCCTGTGCTGCCGCACTGCCTGGGACGACTTCGGCAATCTCGGCACCTGAGTAGCCGAAGAACGGACTTTGGGTGAGGACACCCAAGAAGGCCGTGGGACCGATGTGGACGGTACTCGATGCCTGTCCCGCTTCGATCTGCGCGGCCACGGTCAACGCCTGATTGATGGGGATCGCGTAGCCCTGAGGGCTCGAGGGCTGGAACTGATAGGACTCGGAGGCAGCGCAGGTCATACCGATCACCAGCCCCGCGCTGTCGACCGTGGCACCACCGGAGTCACCGGGGATGACGTCGGCGTTGGTTTCGATCAGCCCGGTCAACTGCTCCGTGGAGCCGGTGACCTGGTCCTGGGCCGTGATGGACTGCCCGAGGGCGGTGACGGACCCCCCGGCGTAGCTCGGGGTTCCCCCGGTGCCTTCGGCGTTCCCGACGACAACGACACCGTCGCCCGTTTTCACCGTCGACGAGTCTCCTGGTTTGACCGTGTGGAGCCCGGATGCGCCGCTGAGCCGGAGGACGGCAACGTCGACTGAGCGGTCGTACCCGACCACGGTTGCGCCGTAGGTCTTGTGATTGCCCACGTCGACAACGCTGATCGTGGTGGCTCCCTCGACGACGTGGTTGTTGGTCAGGACCTCGCCGTTGGAGCTGAGCACCACGCCGGTGCCCGCACCCTCCACCGCTTGGTAGCTGTCAGTGACGTTGATGTCGACCAGTCCAGGATCGGTGGCGGCAGCAAGCGCCGCCGCGTTCGACGGCGCGCCCGTGGCTGTGGAGGCCCGTCCGCTACTCGGAACGGTCGAGGTGGGCAAGGTCGTCGGGGCACTCGACGTCGTCGACGAAGACGACGAGATCTCGTAGCCGACCAGAGCGCCGATCGCGGCGGCAACGAGCACCGCCGCGGCCGCAATCTCGATTCGGACATGACGCCGGTGGGAACGCTCGTCCTTTGGTCGGCGCACCGATTCCGGTTGTGTCCCGATGGTCGACTCCGATTGGTCGCTATCCAGCGTCACGAGCCCCTGCTTCTCTTGCGGGTTCTCCGGTCCCTGATGACGGCACGACGATGGAGGGACTGTCCACAAGACCCTGTCGCACCGATTCCGGCGATTCACTTTCCGACGAGTGGAGAGACCCATCTCCGTCGGCGCCGCTGAGTCGAAGTTCGCTCATAGGACATCTTCTGGCCTGGGTGGCTCCGTCCAGCCGAAGCCACCTCCTGAGATATCAGTGTCTTCTGAGATATCAGTGTCTTCCGGTACCAAGCAGCGGACCAGGGTCCTTGGTCCTCTTCACAACGTTGCGTGAGCGGATTGCGTGACTCCACAGCCGATGCATGGCGGGTTCACAGCGGGTCCATATGGAGTCGACCTTAAGTTCCAGAATGAGGCTCGGCTTCACTCGCAAATGGAGCCTCGGGATGCCGATTGCTGCCATGAGCATCTCGATCTTGGCCGCATGCGCGACTCCGGCCTTTGGCGCCGATCAAGTCCCGATAACGAGCATTCCGAGCACGGCCACATTGGTCTACGACCACGACTTCCCCGATCCGAGCATTCTCGTGGTAGGCCACACGTACTTCGCGTACTCCACAAACTCCGACGGTGAGAACGTTCCCGTCATAGAGTCGCACGACCTGGTGCATTGGCACGCAATCGGTGATGTGATGTCGGTCCTACCGTTCTGGGCAAGCGAAGGGTATATCTGGTCACCATCGGTGAGCCGTGCGCCGGGGGGCGGCTACCAACTCTTCTTCAGCGCGTACGACGAGTCAGAAGGTGTCATGTGTCTGGGTCGCTCGACTGCAAGGTCACCGTTCGGACCCTTCGTAGACGTCAGCGGAGTGCCCTTCTTGTGTCAGGTGAGTGCCGGGGGCTCGATCGATCCCTCCGTGTATCGGTCCGACGGAACTGACTACCTCGTCTGGAAGGCCGATGGGGAAGGCGGGCAACAACAGGCGATTCTCTCCGCGCGCCTGACGGCAGGTGATTCTGAGCTCGTCGGCCAGCCGGTCACCTTGCTCAGCGCAAACCTGAACTGGGAAAACGGAGTAGTCGAACGTCCTGCCTTGATGGACGCGTCCGGGGTCCTCCATCTCTACTTCAGCGCAGGTGACTGGTCGAGTGCGGACTACGCGATAGGCACAACCACCTGTTCCTCCCCGTTGGGACCTTGCGCAGGCAGCGCCTCCCAACCCGTCACGATCTCCTCCAGCGTTGCCACCGGGGCGGGTAGCCCATCGTTCTTCGCGGCAGATGGTCACACGTACCTAGCATTCTCCGCTTGGACAAACGGAATCGTTGGCAACGAGTTCGGTCATCGGGCGTTGTTCTTGATGACCATCGGTGCCGATCCAGTAGTCGTGGACGGCGCGGAGGGGTTCGATAACGAGCTAGATGAACATGGCTCCGGTCGAGGATCAACAACCCCATGACTTCAGGAGTTCCTGCTGCCGAAGCGCCCAATCGTCCCGCGTACCCGATTGGGTAATGGGGCACCCCTGAGTCCTTTCTGGCCCCCTGACCCACGCGGGATCATCAGAAGAGCCACACCCGGTGGACGAATGTCACGACCCATATGACAAACACCAGCACGGCGATAAGCGTCAGTTTTCGGTCGGAGGACAGCAGCACGACAACCGAGAACAGGTAGAGATCCTCGAAGCCCCGGAAGTCGGCATGGCTCTCCCAGAGAGTCGTGGTCAGGAAAAGGGCGAGGAGTGCCGAGACGGCCCATGAGCACTTCTCGGCGGAGGTGGCGCGCGCGTCGGGCAGGGCGACGGCGGCGGAGACGGCGACCGTCCCGAGCACGGCCAGCTCGGCCAGCCAGATGGCGGCATGCTCGGAGGGCAGCTGCGCCAGGTTGTGCGAGAGCGCCCGCACCATGGAGACGAAGGGATAGGTGAGGTTGTTCTCACTGTCCGTTCGGAAGGGGATCGACCCGAAGGACCTCCATCCGACCAGCTGCCACGCGGCGTAGGCGACGGTGGGGACGATCCAGGTGGTGTCATCGCGCCCGAAGCGGCGCCTTCCCCGGGCGATATCGGCCACTGCCACTATGACCGCGCCCGCCACGACAACGAGGGCTGTCTCGCGGCTGAGGACGGCTGCCGCCCACGCCAACCCGGCGAGCAGGGGTCGGCCGCGGCGCAGCAAGAGCAGACCGGCAACAACCAAGCATGCTTCGCAGATCTCCGTGAGATCGCGTCCCAGGCTGAACAAGAAGCCGAAGTATGCGGCGATCAGCAGGCCCCATGCGGGCCGTCTCCCGCAATCACGGGCGAGGAGGGCGCCCAACCAGGCCAGCGCGCCCAGAGCGACGATGTTGACCCCCACCAGCGAGTAGGGGACAGCGCCCTGCTGGCCACCCGCGGCAAGCCAGGCCAACGCCGAGTAGGTGATCCTCTGGACCCGATAGGCGTTGTCCATCGTTATGCCGAATGCGCTGCGATGCAGGTCGGCCGGGTCGAGCGCCAGGCGGTAGTAGAACTGCCCGTCGTACCCGCTCCCGGGGGTGACCGCGATGCCGCGGGGGATCTGTGACGCCTTGGCGAACGCCGAGCCGACGTCGATGAAGCGTGTGATGTCCCCGTGCGCGAACACCTCCAGGCGACAGATTGCGAAAGCCGTCGCTGCCACGACGACCCCTGTGGCCAGCAGCGCCGGACTGTCCAGGGCACCCCACCCTCCTGCACGTCGCGGCACGGTACGCACCTACTTGACGAGGCTGTGAGCTTTCTGGGCACCAACTGGCGGCAGGATGTGATTACTGAGTGATGCAGGGATTCACCGGGACCGCGGCAATCACTGGCCTACGGCTCCCTGGTCGAGATGTCGTCATCCTCGTTGAGCTCGGCCACCCCGGCTTTCGATCTCGACGGGCTGGATCCGAGACGCTCTCGCGGTTGGTGATGACCCACAGGGCGCCCACGAGAGACCTCCGGGCCTTCTTTAGCGTCTCAACGGGTCCGGGGCGGGTATAACCCGCCCTCCACCATCAGTACGGCGCGCGGTCCTCGACGGCCGTCTCCTCGGCTACGGCGGCATGGTTCGAAGTGGAGGTAGCTAGGTCTTTCTTCGTCTCGCGCCCCGGGCAGGATTCGAACCTGCGTAAAACGGATTAGAAGTCCGTTGCCTAAGTCCGCTCGGCCACCGGGGCACTCCGGCACGATGCCGGTAGCACAGCCTGACATAGCGGCCTCGCGGCCGTGCACCCGCGACGTGGGACGACGCCGGACGCCGCGGCGGGTTCCGGACCCCCTCGGGAGCGTGTGCCACACTTGTGCCCCTCGGTGGGCGTAGCTCAGTTGGTTAGAGCGCCAGGTTGTGGTCCTGGAGGTCGGGGGTTCGAGACCCCTCGCTCACCCCGAAACATGCCCGAGCCCCTCCGATCGGGGTCGACGGCAGAAAGACGGCGGCGCGACCCGGGGGAGGTTCGAGGGTGAGTCCTGCAGCGAACGGTCGGACGGTGCTGGTGACCGGCGCGTCCTCGGGCATCGGCGCCGCCGTCGCCCGTGAGCTCGCCGCGCGGGGTGACACCGTCGCCCTGGTCGCCCGACGGGCCGACCGGCTCGACGAGGTGCTCGCCGACTGCCGCGCCACGTCGCCTGCGTCGAGGCGCTGGGCCGCCGATCTCTCGGACCCCATCGCTGCGGCGGGGTTGGCGCTCGAGATCTGGGACTACTTCGGGGCGCTGGACGTCGTGATCAACAACGCCGCCGTGCCCATGCGCCGCCACGTGACGCGTCTCACCATGACGGAGGTCGAACGGACGATGCGCATCAACTATTTCTCCCCGGTGGCCATCTCGCTGTCCGTCCTGCCCCGCATGTTGGAGCGTGGTTCGGGGACCATCGTCAACGTGTCGAGTCTCGTCGGGCGTCTGGGCATCGCACGAGAGGCCGCCTACTCGGGCTCGAAGTTCGCCCTGGCCGGATGGAGCGAGTCGATGGCGATCGATCTGGACCGCTCGGGTGTCTCGGTCAAGTTGATCCTCCCTGGCTCCATCGACACCGAGATCTGGGACCAGCCCGACAACGACCCGCCGCTCTACGACGGCCCCAAGGATCCCCCCGAGTCGATCGCCGGGGGCATCGTTGACGCCATCGACAGCGATCGTTTCGAGCACTACCTCCCCGACATGAAGGCCGTGGTCGAGTTCAAGACGTCTGACATCGACGGCTTCATGGTCGGGATGCGCGCCCTCACCGAGGGGTCGGGCTCGTGAAGGCGCTGCTCTTCGGTGCGCCGCCCGACGAGGGTGAGGTCCGGCCCAGGCCGGAGGACGAGCTGGAGGCGATGCTGGCCGGCATCCCCTTCGGCCTGCACGAGATCGACGACGCGCGCCTCGTCCGCCCCGACTGGGTCGTCACCCGGCCGATCCTCTCGGGCATCTGCGGCTCCGACGCCAAGCTCGTGCTGGGCGACTTCAACACGGGGGACATCGACAACCCGATGGCCGCCTTCTCCTCGCTCCCCCACGTCCCGGGACACGAGGTGGTGGCCAGGGTGGCCGCGCTCGGACCAAAGGCCCGCGGGCTCGACGTCGGCCAACGCGTCGTGCTCAACCCGTGGCTGACCTGCGGGCCGCGGGGCATCGACCCACCCTGCCCGCCGTGCCAGGCGGGTGACCTCAGCCTGTGTTGGAGCTTCACCAAGGGCGACCTGGGCCCCGGCGTGCACGTGGGCGTCATCGCCGCCGCTCCCGGCGCCTGGGCGGAGCAACTGGCCGCGCACGACTCCATGCTGATCCCGGTCCCCGACGACATCACCGACGAGGCCGCCGTGCTGGCCGACCCCTTCTCCGTCTCCTTCCACGCCATCGTCCGTCATCCACCGCCGCCCACGGGCCGGGTGCTCGTCTACGGAGCCGGCGCCCTGGGCCTGACCAGCGTGGCCATCCTGAGCACCCTCTACCCCGGCGTGGAGGTGGGCGTGGTGGCGCGCTTCGAGGCACAGCGCGAGATGGCGCTGCGCTTCGGGGCGTCCGTCGTCTTCGCCCACGAGCCCCGGCTGGCACTCGTCGAAGCCCTGGCGCGATGGTCCGGCGCCGTCCTGCACAACCCGCTCGACGGCCTGCCCGTGACCCATCCCGGTCACATCGACGTCGTCTACGACTCCATCGCCAAGGCGGAGACGCTCGAGGTCGGCGTCCGGGTCCTGGCCGAGCGCGGGCGCCTCGTCTACACCGGCGTCGCCACCCCCGAACGGTGGGAGTCGACGCCCGTCTACTTCAAGGAGATCACGATGGCGGGTTCGAACGCGTTCGGCGTCGAGGACTTCGAGGGCAGGCGCCAACACGCCATCGCGCACTACCTCCAACTCGTCGCGGACGGCCGACTCGACATCACGCCCATGCTGACCCACCGCTTCGAGCTCGAGGAGTGGTGGCCGGCGCTCAAGGCGCTGGCGCGCCAAGACCGCAGCGGCGCCCTCAAGGTGGCGTTCACCCCCAACGGGTAGGCGGACGGCCTACGCGCCGGTGCCCAGCTCGCTGAACCGCGCGGTAACGTGCCTCGGCGGCGCGCACCCAGGCCGGGTCCGGTTCGATCCTGCGTCCGACGGCGGCCCAACGGGTCGAGTCGTCCAGCGACGTCTCCAGCCCGGCGGCCATCCGGGCGAAGTAGGCGGCGCCCAGCGCGGCGCCCTCCGGGATGGCCACCGCATCGACGGGAAGGTTGGTGGCGTCCGCCACCGCCGCCATCCAGGCCGTCACGCGTGAGCCGCCGCCGCTGGCGACGATGCGGGTCGCCTTCACGCCGGCGCGGTCGAGCATGCGGCGCACCACGAAGCCGCTGGCCTCGTACGCGGCGCGCTCGAGCGACGCGGCATCCGAGCCGATGTCGAGCCCGTAGAGGTTCGAGCGCAACGTATGGTCCTCGAAGGGCGTGCGCTCGCCCCGCACATAGGGCAGCCACACCGGGACCCGGTCCGGCGCTCCGAGCCGCGGTTCGAGTTGCTCGCGTTCGGGACCGGGCCCGGGCATGCCGCGCGAGGAGGCGGCGAGCCCAGTCGACGAAGAGGGCTCCGGCATTGCTCGGGCCACCGATGCAGAAGCGCTCGGGCGTCGTGTGCGGGTAGCTGATGAGCCCGGGCGCCACGACCCACTCGTCGCACACCGCCCAGACGATGAGCGTCGCGCCGAAGATGACCAGCACGTCGCCCGGCTCGGTGGCCCCCGCCACGATCTGATCGCACAGTGCGTCGATGGTGCCGCCGGTGACCACGGCGTCGCTCCCGGGCAACGTGCCGGCCGCCTGGCCCATCGGCACCACCGTGGGCATCTGCTCGGAGGACACCCCCAGCGAGCCCAGCAGGTCGGCGTTCCAGTGCCCGTGCGGGTGGAGCGAACCGAGGGCGGCGGTGACCCCGGTGTCGATGGCGGGCAGCCCGGAGAGGGCGTAGGTGGCCACGGCCTGGCACGGCCAGTAGCCCCGCGCCCCGGGGGCAGAGGTGGACGCCCAGCGCAGGAACCCTTCGCCGTCGGGCATGGTGCCCGGCAGCAAGACCGCGCCCTCGGCGACCGCGGCGCGACCCTCGCGGTCGCCGTAGAGCAGACCCGGGAGCAGTGGGACCCCCTGGCGGCTCACGGCGGTCAGCGAGGGCACCATGGAGGCCACGGTCACCCCGGCCAGGGGATGCCGCCCCTCGGCCAGCTGCGCGGCCACCGCCGAGAACGCCTTGCGGGGGCCGGCTCGCCAGGCCCGCTTGGCGTCGTGGCGCAGGATGTCGGGCTCCGGCGCCATCACACGGTGGGGCACCCTGCCGCGGGCGACGACCGTGCCCTCTTCGTCCACCGCCACCGCCTTGACCGATGTGGTGCCGACGTCGACCCCGACGGTCACCGGTCGTGCGGACGACGTCACGAATCTGACACGCGTGTCATGATGCCGTCATTATGGACGACGAAGGCCACGAGAGGAGAGTTCCCGCCCGATGACAGCCTCCCGCCCGAAGGCCCTGGTGACCGCCGCCGTGAGCGGGCCGGGTCTCGACCTGCTGCACCAGCTGGCGGATCTCGTGCTCGACTCCTGGCTGGACCAGCCCACGCTCCGCATCTACAACGCCGCCCAGCTGGCGGAGCGAGTGGCGTCGGAGGGTGCCTCCATCGTGATCGTCGAGGGCGACGCCTGCGGCGCCGAGCTCTACGAGCAACCCGTCACGGCGGTGTGCAGCTGCCGGGGCGACCCGACCAACGTCGACGTGGCGGCCGCCACCACCGCGGGCGTCCCGGTGCTGCGCGCCCCAGGTCGCAACGCGGACGCGGTGGCCGAGCTTGCCGTCGCCCTCCTCTTCGCGGCCAGCCGCGGGGTCGTTCCGGCCGATCGCGACGTACGGGAGGGCCAGGTCTACCGCGACGGCAAGATCCCCTACCAGCGCTATCGCACCTGGGAGCTGGCGGGCAGGACGGTCGGGCTGGTGGGGCTCGGCGCGGTGGGTCGTGCGCTGCGCTGGCGCCTGCGCGGCCTGGGCATGGAGGTGCTCGCCTACGACCCGTACGCGCCCGACGCCACCAGCTCGTTGGACGACCTGCTGGCCCGCGCCGACGTGATCTCGATCCACGCCCCGGTGACGGAGGAGACGACCGGCATGATCGACGCCGACGCCTTCGCCAAGATGCGCGACGGCGTCGTCTACCTCAACACGGCGCGGGCCAAGATCCACGACACCGACGCGCTGGTGGCCGCGCTGGCGTCGGGCAAGGTCGCCGCAGCCGGGCTCGACCATTTCGAGGGGGAGTTCCTGGCCACCGACCACCCGCTCACGGCGTTCCCCCAGGTCGTGCTCACACCGCACATCGGCGGGGCGACCTATGACACCGAGTCCAACCACACACGCACCATCGCCGAGGACCTGTGCCGCCTCATGGCCGGCGCACGGCCCCTGCATATCGTGAACCCCGAGGTCCTCCCCGACTGACGTGGCGGCGCGACAACCGACCATCATCGCGACCTCCATCGGGTTCCAGCCCGAGGGCGCCGACCCGTGGAACCTGCGCCCCGGGCCGTCCTATGCATTGGCGGCTCGGCTGGCCCGGGCGGGCGAGCACCCCCGCGTCTGCGTCATCGCCACCGCCGTCGGCGACGACATGTCCCGGCTCGGGGCGGTGCACAACGCCTTCTCCAAGCTCGGCTTCGTCAGCTCGCACCTCGCGTTGTTCCCCCAGCCCAACGTGCCCGACATGCGGGCCCACCTCCTGGCGCAGGACGTAATCTGGGTCTCGGGGGGCAGCACGGCCAACCTGCTCGCCCTCTGGCGTCTGCACGGGCTCGACGTGACGCTCCGCGAGTGCTGGGAGGCGGGCGTGGTGCTGAAGGGCGTGTCGGCCGGCTCGCTGTGCTGGCACCGTGGCGGCACCACCGACTCGTTCGGACCGACCCTGCGACCGGTGACCGACGCCCTGGGGCTCCTGCCCTACTCCAACAGCCCGCACCACGACGCGGAGGAGCAGCGCCGGCCCCTGATCCATCGCCTGATCGCCGACGGCACGCTGCCCGACGGCTATGCCACCGAGAACGGCACCGGCTTGGTCTTCTTCGGCACCGAGCTCGTCGACGCCTTCACCGAGGTGGAGGGCAAGGTGGCCTACTCGCTGTCCAAGGCGGGCGGCGTCACCCGGGAGGTGGCACTGGAGACCCGCCTGCTCTGAGGCCGCGGCGACGCCCCCCTCAGGCGGCCGCTCCGGCCCAGTCCGCTCCGGCGTGCACCGTGTCGGTGTCGCGACCAGAGCGCAGGACCCGTCCGGGCACCGCACCGGTGAAGGCACCGCCACGGACGATCTCGCTCCCGTTGACCAGCACGTGCTCGATGCCCACCGCCTCCGCGTAGAGTCGGCTGGCCCCACCGGGCAGGTCGTCGCGCGTGCGGACGGCGCCGTGGCCGACGGTGGAGGGGTCGAACGCCACCACGTCGGCGAACGCGCCCTTCACCAGGCGCCCACGGTCCCGCAGGCCGTAGAGCCGGGCCGGGATGTCGGTGAGCTGTCGCACCGCCTGCTCCCAGCTGAGCAGGCCGCGGGCGCGCACGCCGTCGCCCAGGACCGAGGTCGAGTAGATGGCCCCGCACATGGTGTCGAGGTGCGCGCCGGCGTCGGAGCCGCCGACGATCGCCCGCGGGTCCTGCCAGGTCTGCACGCGGAGCGCCCAGTCCTCCTCCGACTCGGGGATGGGTGGGCGCAGCCCGGTGCGCAGACGGTCGGCCACCACCACGTCGAGGAGCGCGTCGAACGGGGCGACGCCGCGGCGCGGGCGACCTCGCCGACGGTGCGGCCCTCGACGTCGGCGTTCTCCGGGGCGAACGTCTCCTCGATGACGAGGCGGTCCCAGACCGCCAGGTGGCGCAGGATCCCGGCCTCGTCGGACTGCGCCCCGGCGTCGAGTCGCTGCCTGGTCGCTCGATCCGAGAGCGCCCGCATGCGCTCGGGGACCGGGAGCGCGAACACCTCGCGCCATCCCGGCAGCCCGTCGAGGATGGCGCCGTGCTCGAAGCTGAGGCGCAGCTGCATGGTATGCGGGAGCGTCAGCGCGACCACGGTGGCTCCGCGTGCCGCGGCGGCAGTGCCGGCCGCGAGCTGGCTCCAGGCACCGTCGGGGTTCACGGCCGAGACGCCGAGCACGTTCCAGTTGACCGGGCGGTCCGCCAGCAGCGACATCGTCGAGAGGAAGTCGATCTCCTCGTCGGTGAAGCCGTTGAGGCAGCCGGGCACGATGAGCTCGACGGTCGTGCCCTCGTGGGCGCGCACGGCCGCCGCCAGCCGCTCCATCTCCGGACGGCCGGCGGCGCGGGACGGGACCGGCTGGCCGTCACCGTCGTTGTGCGTGTGCACCTGCGAGGTCGAGAAGCCCAGCGCGCCTTCGGCGAGGGCCGCGTGGAGCGCCGCCTCCATGGCCTCGAGATCCTCGGCGGTGGCCGCACCACCGACCGCCCGCTCGCCCATCACCAGCCGGCGCAGCGTCGAGTGCCCGACGAGGAAGCCCACGTTGACGGCGATGCGTCCGTCGAGATGGCCGAGCCACTCCCCGAAGGAGGTCCAGTCCCACGGCAGTCCCTCCCGCAGGGCGGCGAGGGGCATGCCCTCCACCCTCGCCATCATCCGGGCGATGTAGTCGGCGTGCTCGGGTGTCAGCGGGGCCAGGGAGAACCCACAGTTCCCCCCGAGCACCGTGGTCACGCCGTGCAGGGGGGACGGGCTGGCGTTGGGGTCCCAGAAGAGCTGCGCGTCGTAGTGCGTGTGCAGGTCGACGAAGCCGGGGGCGACGAGCAGGCCGGACGCGTCGATCACCGTGTCGGCGTCCGCCCCGGCGTCGGGACCCACCGCGCCCACCCGAGCGCCCTCGACGAGGACGTCGGCGCGCCCGGGTGGCGAGCCGGTGCCGTCGACCACGGTCCCGCCCCGGATGGCGACCGTCACGCCTGCCCCGCCTCCTCCGCCAGACCCGCCTGCTCGGCCGGGGCCGGGCGGCGCACGCGCACGCGCTGGCGCGCGAAGGCCTGCATGCCCTCGGTCCCGAGCTCGACGCCGAAGCCGGACTGCTTCCACCCGCCCATCGGGGCGTACATGTCGATGACCGAGATCCCGTGGGCGTTGAGGAACACCGTCCCCGCCGACAGCCGGGCGGCCACGTCGGCGGCCAGCCGCTCGTCGTTGCTCCACACCGAGGCACACAGCCCGAAGGTCGTGTCGTTGGCCGCGGCCACGGCGGTGGCGAGGTCGTCGTAGGGGATCACCGGGAGGGCGGGGGCGAACTGCTCCTCGCGCACGATGCGGGAGCCGGGGTCCGGGGTGACCACGAGCGCCGGGGAGACGAAGTAACCCCCCGACGCCTCGTCGTCCGCCCGGATCCGGCCCGGCCGGAGCACGGCGGACCCGGCGGCTTGCGCCTCCGCGACCATCGCCTCCACCCGGTCGCGCGCGCTCGCCGTGTGGACCGGGCCCATCGTGACCTCGGCGGCCAGGCCGTCGCCCACCACCTCGCGCGCCAGCCGGTCGGACAGCGCGTCGACGGTCTCGTCTAGCCGGTCGCGGTGCACGTAGAGGCGCTTGATCGCCATGCACACCTGCCCGCTGGTGACGAAGGCCGCCTCGACGATGCGGTCGGCCAGGGCCCGGTCGGCCGCGACGTCGGGGGCGAGGATGGCGGGGTCGTTGCCGCCGAGCTCGAGCACCACCGGACGGGTGGTGGCGGCCGCGGCGGCCATGACCGCCTGCCCCGTACCGACACCGCCGGTGAAGGACACCATGTCGACGCCCGCATGGGCCACCAGCGCGGCACCCAAGGCGGCATCGGGGCCGTTCACGACGTTGAGCACCCCGGCCGGCAGGACGTCGGCCATGGCTGCCGCCACGAGGAGGACGGCGCCCGGGCAGGTGGGCGGGGCCTTGACCACCACCGTGTCGCCGGCCAGCAGCGCCGGCAGCACCTTGTTGCCCATGACCGAGACCGGCCAGTTGAAGGGCAAGACGGCCGCCACGACCCCGTGGGGCACCCACTCGACCCGGGTGGCCCCGCCGCTGAGGTCACGCGGAGCGAGCGCCTCGGCCGCGACCGGTGCGAAGGCGGCCGCCATGCCGGCCAGCGTGGCCGTGTCGAACACCGCCTCGACGTGGGTCTTGCCGTGCTCGCGGCGTGAGCAGTCGGGCCAGGTCCAGCGCCTCGACCGCCGCCAGGCCCGCCTCGGCCGCCCGGACGACCTGCGCCGCCCGCTCGTCACGGGGCAGCGCCGCCCAGGCGGCCTGGGACCGCCGGGCCGCGTCCACGGCCAGGTCCAGCTGGGCCGGGGAGGTGGCCGGCGCGTCGAAGACCACCTCGGCCGGCCGGGCCGGGTTGGTGACCGGGTAGGTGCCCCGGCCGCCCCCCACGACGTCGCCGCCGATGAGGAGCCCGACGCGGGTCGTGACGTCCTTCACCTGTGCCGTCATGCGCACCCCCGGGGCCGGCCGACTTTGGTGACGATAGTGTCACCATCTCGTGGGAGCCGTCGACACGGAGTGGGCGCAGCACCGGGCCACCCTGCTGCCCGACCCCGAACCACGGCCGATCCGTGTCCCGGTGATCTCGGTCGACGACCACCTCATCGAGCCGCCCGACCTCTTCGAGGGGCGCCTGCCCGCCAGGCTCGCCGACGCGGCGCCTCGGGTGGTGGAACAGGACGACGGGTCGCAGAGCTGGCTCTTCGACGGGAACCACTACCCCAACGTGGGGTTGAACGCCGTGGTGGGCCGGCCCCGGGACGAATGGAGCATGGAACCGGCCCGCTTCGACGAGATGCGCCCCGGCTGCTTCGACATCGAGGCACGGGTCCAGGACATGGACCGGGCCGGCATCTGGGCCTCCGTGTGCTTCCCCTCGCTCGTGTCGGGGTTCTGCGGCGCCGTCTACGCACGGACGCACGACCCCGACCTCGGCCTGGCCTGCCTGCGCGCCTTCAACGACTGGCACATCGAGGTGTGGGCGGGGAGCCACCCCGAGCGCATCATCCCGCTCCAGCTGCCCTGGCTGCCCGACGTGGCGGTCGCCGCCACCGAGGTGCGGGCCAACGCCGGGCGCGGCTTCAAGGCGGTCAGCTTCCCCGAGTTCCCGGCGCAGCTCAAGCTGCCCTCCATCTTCAGCGGGCACTGGGATCCCTTCTTCGCCGCCTGCGCGGAGACCGACACGGTGGTGTGCCTGCACACCGGCGCGTCCGTCGTGGGCCCCCCTCCCCTCACCCGATCCGCCGTTCGAGCTGCTGCCCACGGTGTTCCCGGTCAACGCCCTGCTGGCGGCGGGCGAGTGGCTGTGGTCGGGCGTCCCGCTGCGCTTCCCGGGCCTGCGGGTGGCCATGTCCGAAGGCGGCATCGGATGGGTGCCCATGCTGATGGACCGCGCCGACTACGTGCTCGGGCATTCGGCGTCGGGGACCGAGAGCCGAGCCTGGCCGTCCGACCTGCTGCCGAGCGAGGTCCTGCGCCGCAACTTCTGGTTCTGCTCCATCGACGACCCGTCGGCCGTCGCACAGCGCCATGTGATCGGTGTCGACCACATCATGGTGGAGAGCGACTACCCCCACGCCGACTCCTCGTGGCCCGACACCCAGCGCGTGCTGACCGAGGCCTGGGGGGCGCTCCCCGACGAGGAGCTGCGGGCGGTGGCCGGGGGCAACGCCAGCCGCCTGTTCGGCCACCCGCTGCCGCCGGCCGACGACTGGCGCACGCCCCGGCCGTGAGGGCGCCGGCAGAGCGCAGGCCGGACCCGCTCCCGCCGTGCGCCGGTCCCGTGGTCGACGCCGACGGGCACGTGGTCGAGCCCGAGGTGGCCTGGGCGGCCCTGTCGGATTCCGACCGGCCCCGGATCGGCGCGGACTCGTCGGGCTACGAGCACGTCGTGGTGGGCGACACCGAGATCCTGGCCGTCCCGCTCGGCAACCTCGCTCGGCCCGGCTCCACCTTCGACGACCCCGCCTCCTTTCGCCCGTTGGCCGACGCCCTGCCCGGCGGGTGGGACCCGCGGGCGCGCCTGCGCGACATGGACGCCGAGGGCATCGACCAGGCCGTGCTGTACCCGACCCTCGGCCTGTACTTCTCGGCGGTCGAGGACCCCGGCCCCGCGGTGGCGCTGGCGTCCGCCTACAACGACTGGCTGTCCGGCTACTGCGCCGCCGACCCGAGGCGGCTCTTCGGGGCGGCGATGCTGCCCCTGCAGGACCCCGACGCGGCGGCTCGCGAGCTGCGACGGGCGGTCACCGAGCTCGGCTTCGTCGCCGGGTTCGTCCGGCCCAATCCCTGCCGCGGCCGGGCGCTGTCGGACCGCGCCTATGACACCGTGTGGGACGCGGCCGAGGAGCTCGGGGTCCCGATCGGGATCCACGAGGGCAGCTCGGTGATCGTGCCCACCCTCGGGTCGGACCGCCCCTTCAACCCGCTGGTGCTCCACGCCGTGTCGCACGCCTTCGAGGAGATGTTGGCCTGCGCGCAGCTCATCGCGTTCGGGGTGCTCGAGCGGCATCCCGACCTGCGCTGCGTCTTCCTCGAGTCCTCCGGGGGCTGGGCCCCGTTCTGGCTCGAACGCCTCGACGAGCAGGCCGCCTCCTTCGGCGGCTTCTGCCCCGACATGGTGCTGCGGCCCTCGGAGTACTTCGCCCGTCAGTGCGCCATCAGCTTCGAGGTCGACGAGCGCACCCTGCCCGCACTGGCCCCCTTCGTCGGAGCGTCGCGCATCGTGTGGGGCAGCGACTACCCGCACCACGACGCCACCTTCCCGGGCGCCGTGGACGCCATCCGTGCCACCGTCGCCCCCTGCCCCACCGCGACACAGGTCCGCGTGCTCGGGCTCAACGCGAGGGAGCTCTACGGGCTCCCGCCGCGGCGCGCCGGCGTGGCCGGAGTGATCGACGACTACTTTGCCGCGGTCACCGCGCACGACGCCGAGCGGTTACGCCGCCTGTTCGCGCCCGATGCCGTGTTCGACGTCGACGAGGAGCTCCGCACCGGGCACGACGCGATTCTCGGCTACTACCGGGACCACACCTTCGGCTTCGACGACTTCCGTCCCGCTCCCGGTCCGCTCGAGGTGGACGGCTCCAGGGTGACGGTGGACATCGACGTCCACCTGGGTGGGGCCACGCGCACGGTGCGCGACGTGTTCGAGACGGACGGCGAGCGCATCACGTCGCTGTGCGTGCGCGGGTTCTCCGACGTGCTGCGGGCCGCGGGCACGACCTGAGCCCGTCTGCGTGTCAGCCGGCGGGTCGGGGCTGGGGACCGCGCGAGCAGGCGCCCGGGCCGCTCCCCCGTCGCCTCGTCGTGCCGGCGGACCACGACACCGGACTTGACGGTCGCCACGTACCCCCGGGCGCGCTGGACGAGCCGCTTGCCCGACGCCGGGAGGTCATAGACCATCTCGGGCGGCTGCAGGGTCAGGGCCCCGTGGTCGATCACGTTCAGGTCTGCCAGGTGGCCCGGGGCCACGAGACCCCGGTCGCGGAAGCCGTAGAGCTCGGCGGTGCGCCGGGTCTGCAGGTGCACCGCCGTCTCGACGGGCAGGGTCGCACCCCGGCTGCGGTCGCGGGCCCAGTGGGTGAGCATGAAGGTCGGCAGGCTGGCGTCGCACAGCAGGCCGCAATGCGCCCCGCCGTCCCCCAGCCCGAGCACCGTGGCCGGGTGCATGAGCATCTCGCGCACGGCGTCGAGGTTCTGGGCCGAGTAGTCGAGCAGCGGCAGGTAGAGCAGCTCCGTGCCGTCGCGCTGGAGCATCAGGTCGTAGAGGACCTCGTCCGTCGTCCTCCCCTGGGCGGTGGCGAGGGCGGCCACGCTGCGCTCGGGCGGTGGCTCGTAGTCGGGCGGGTCCCCGAGCGGGAAGAGCCGGTGCAGGTTGGCCCGGAGCAGCCCGACGAAGCCTGCGGCACGCGGCTCCTCGCCGAGGATGGCGGTGCGCACCTCGGACGTGCGCAACCGCGCCACCCGCTCGGGCAGCGGCAGGAGGGCGATCTCCTGGTAGGCCCGGTGGTGCGCGAAGGGATGGGTGACGGACTGGAAGCCGACCATCAGCGACGTCGGCTTGCCTGCCACCTGGGGCACGAGCCACGCGCCGCGCCGGTTGGCGGCGACCCCGCGGTCGATCCACTCCCGCCAGAGGTCCGGGGCGAAGTCGGCCTGGAGCACCTGGTAGGTCACGGGCACGCCGGCGCGCACCGAGATCTCCGACATCCAGGCGAACTCGTCGTCGAGGTCGCGCATGTCGCTGGCCACGGAGAAGACGCGGTGCCCCGCCTTGCCCAACGCCTCGCCGATGGCGATCAGCTCGCCGGCCGCGGCCGTCGTCCCGGCCGCCAGCTCGCCGTCCTTGGCGCGGTGCAGCATCGTGCGCGTCGTCGACGCGCCGATGGCCCCGGCCTGCACCGCCTCGCGCACGATGGCGGCCATCTCGGCGATCTCCTCCGCCGTGGCGGCGTCGTTGGCCCGGCCCTCGCCGAGCACATAGGCCCGCAGCGCACCGTGCGGGACCAGCGCGGCCACGTCGAGGACGCGGGCCGTCCGCTCCACCTCGTCGAGGTACTGGCCGAACGTCTCCCAATTCCAGCTCATGCCCTCGGCGAGCGCGGTGCCCGGGATGTCCTCCACGCCCTCCATGAGCTGGATGAGCCACGCGCGGTCGGTGTCGCGCACCGGCGCGAACCCGACCCCGCAGTTGCCCATGACGACCGTCGTCACCCCGTGCCAGCCCGACGGCGAGACCTCGGGGTCCCAGGTGGCCTGGCCGTCGTAGTGCGTGTGGATGTCGACCCAGCCCGGCGTGACCAGCAGGCCGTCGGCGTCGAGGACGCGGTGCGCGGCGCCCTCGACCTCGCCGACGGCGGTGATGACGCGGCCGTCGATGGCGACGTCGCCGGTGCGCACGGGCCGGCCCGATCCGTCGGCGATCGTGCCGCCACGGATGATCAGGTCGTGCACGGGTGGCTCCTCTCCGGCGCCGCCGGGTCCGTCCGCCCCGGCCGGTCCGGGCGGGACCGGGCGGCGGACTACACCCAGCTTCGCAGCTTTTCGATCATGGCGACAGGATCGAGGCCGACGGGCGACACGTTGAGATGGGTCACGCCGACTTCGGCCAACGCCGCCACACGCTCCTTGATGTAGGACTCGGGCCCGCACAGCGACGTGGCCTCGAGCAGCTCGGCCGGCACGAGGGCGGCCGCCTCCTCCTTCTGGCCCGACAGGTAGAGGTCCTGGATCTCGGCGGCCTCCTTCTCGTAGCCGTAGCGGCAGGCCAGCGCGTTGTAGAAGTTCTTGCCCTTGGCGCCCATGCCGCCGATGTACAGCGCCGCCGCGCCACGACCGAGGTCGCGGATGGGCGCGACCTCCGACTCCTCGCCGATGGCGAGCAGGCCGCCCGCGGCGATCTGCAGCGGGCCGAGCGAGGGGTCCCGCGTGGCCGCACCGGCGCGGAGCGAGGGACCGAAGACCTCCCTGGCCTTGTCGGGCACGAAGAAGATCGGGAGCCAGCCGTCGGCCACCTCGGCGGCCAGGGCGACGTTCTTCTCGCCGAGCGCGGCGACCCAGATCGGGATGCGGGGCCGCACGGGGTGGTTGATGAGCTTCAGCGGCTTGCCGAGCCCCGTGCCCTCGCCGGGCGGGAGCGGGATGTGGTACGCCACGCCGTCGTGGGTGAGCGGCGCCTCGCGGGCCCACACGTCGCGGCAGATCTCGATGATCTCGCGGGTGCGGGTCAGCGGGCGGTCGTAGGGCACGCCGTGGAATCCCTCGATCACCTGCGGACCCGACGCCCCGAGGCCCAGCTGGCAGCGGCCGCCCGAGATCGCATCGATGCCGGCGGCGGTCATGGCGATCAGCGTGGGGGTGCGGCTGTAGATGGGCAGGATGGCGGAGCCGATGTCCACCCGCTCGGTCTTGGCGGCCAGGTAGCCCATGAAGCTCGGGGCGTCGTAGCTGTAGGCCTCGGCCACCCAGACGACGTCGAGCCCCACCTTCTCGAGCTCGACCGCCCGTTGGGCGGACTCGGCGAACCCTCCGGCGTAGCTCAACGTCATGGACAGCTTCACGCGGTCTCCTCCTCGGTTCGTGTCATGTCTCGCGCCCCGTAGCATCGCAGCCATGGCGGCCCGGCGCGTCGACTTCGTCCTCTTCGACCTGGGCGGCGTGCTCATCGATCCCGGTGGCGTCGGGCCGATGCGGGAGCTGAGCGGCATCGGCAGCGACGAGGAGCTCTGGACGCGCTGGCTGGGCTGCCGCTGGGTGCGCGCCTTCGAGGCCGGCCGGTGCTCGCCCGAGCACTTCGCCGCCGGGATGGTGCACGACTGGGGGCTGGACCTGGAGCCGGCCGCGTTCCTCGAGGAGTTCGCCGGGTGGCCTGGGACCCCCTATCCGGGGGCGCTCGAGCTCGTCGCCGCGGCGCGCGAGGCGGTGCCCGTGGGATACCTCTCCAACACGAACCGGGTGCAGTGGGAGGCGAACTACGAAGCGACGCCGATCACGGAGGCCTTCGAGCTCCGCTTCCTCTCCTTCGAGCTGGGCATGGTCAAACCGGACCACGAGATCTTCCGTGCCGTGGCCCAACGCCTGCCCGCCCCGCCGGACCGTGTGCTCTTCCTCGACGACAACGCGGCCAACGTCGATGCAGCGACCGAGACCGGTTTCGTCGGCCGCCACGTGCGCGGCGTCGAGGCGACGCGGCACGCCTTGGCCGCGGCGGGCATCATCGGCGGCTGAGGTGCGACCGTCCGCCCGGGCCAACCGGCGCCGTCCGCGTCGCCTGTGCCAACATGCTCGCCCATGGTTGCCAACGGCCCGAAGCTGCGTCTGCTGCCGCGCCTCAGCGACGACGTCTCCTTCTACTGGACCTCCGGCGCCGACGGCGCCCTGCGGTTGCTGCGCTGCAACGCCTGCGGGTTCTTCAACCATCCGCCCGGACCGGTCTGTCGTCGCTGCCTGTCGCGCGACCTGGCGCCCCAGGCGGTCAGCGGCCGCGGCCGCGTCGAGACGTTCACCGTCAACTACCAGCAGTGGATCCCGGGGAGCGACCCCTACATCATCGCCTGGGTGTCCATCGACGAGCAGCCCGACGTCCGGTTGACCACCAACCTGGTGGACGTGGAGCCCGAGGACGTGCGCATCGGCATGCCGGCGCGCGTGGTCTTCGAGCACGTCGACGACGTCTGGCTCCCCCTCTTCACGCCCGACGGCGCGGGGGACGAGTCGTGAGCAGCCGGGGCGAGGAGCCACTCGAGCGACGGGCCGTCATCTCGGGGATCGGGCAGTCCGCGGTGGGACGCCGGCTCGGCCGCTCGGACCTCGATCTCACCGTGGTGGCGGCGCTGGACGCCATCGCCGACGCCGGGCTCAGCCGGGACGACATCGACGGGCTCGCGACGTATCCCGGCATGGGGGCGGGAACGGCGGGGTTCGGCGGCCCCTCCACGCCCGAGGTCCAGGACGCGCTGGGCCTGTCCCTCGACTGGCACGACGGCGGCGGCGAAGGCCCCGCCCAGATGCGTGCCGTGATGGCGGCCGCCCTGGCGGTGGCGGCCGGCCTGGCCCGCCACGTCCTGGTCTACCGGACCGTCACCGAGGGCACGGCCCAGGGCACCGGGGGGCGCCAGGGCATCGGCGGCTCGGGTGGGGGTGGGGGCGTGCCCCGTTTCGGCGGCTTCATGCAGTGGTCCCTGCCCTTCGGGGCGGTGTCGGCGGCCAACTGGCTCGCCGAGGTCGCCCAGCGGCGCATGTACGAGTTCGGGCTGACCCGCGAGCAGATGGGGCAGATCGCTCTGAACGGCCGGCGCAACGCCGCCTTGAACCCCAAGGCGATCTACACCGACCCCATGTCGATGGAGGACTACCTGGCGGCGCGCATGATCACCACGCCGCTCTGCCTCTTCGACTGCGACGCGCCGTGCGACGGCTCGACGGTGGTCATCGTCTCGCACCGCGACGTCGCCGGCGACCTCGACCATGCCGCCGTGCAGATCAACGCCCTCGGCACGGCACTGCGGGGGCGCCCGAGCTGGGACCAGTTCGACGACATGACGACGATGGCGGCGCGTGACGCCGCGGCCAGCATGTGGGAGCGCACCGAGCTGACGCCGGCCGACGTCGACACGGCCCAGCTCTACGACGGTTTCTCGGTGCTCACCATCGTGTGGCTCGAGGCACTGGGGTTCTGCGGCCGGGGCGAGAGCGGGCCCTTCATCGAGGGTGGTGCCAACATCGCCCGCGACGGGCTCCTGCCGCTCAACACGGCGGGCGGCCAGCTCTCGGGCGGCCGTTTGCACGGGTTCGGGCTGATCCACGAGGCCTGCGTCCAACTTCGGGGCGAGGGTGGCCAGCGCCAGGTGCTCCGGCCGGGCGGCCGGGTCCCCGAGGTGGCGGCGGTGGCGAACGGGGGTGGCCCGATCGCCGGCACCATGCTGCTCACGCGCGGCGTGGGCTGAGGGGCCGGGTCTCCTCGGCCGGGCCGTCCTCGGCCGGGCTTGCCTCAGGCGGGCTTGGTCCCCGCCAGGTGGTGCGCGGCGCGGGCCGCCAGGGCGACGAGGGTGAGGGTCGGACCGTACCCGCTCGAGGTGACGAACACCGAGGAGTCGGCGACGACCACGTTGTCGAGCGAGTGCACCCGCCCCCACCGGTCGACCACCGAGGTGCCGGGGTGGTCGCCCATGCGAGCCGTGCCGATGACGTGCCGGCTCTCCGGCACGGGCGTGGCCCCGATGCCGTGGTACGAGACCCCGGGCGACGAGGTGTGCATGACCCACGCCGCGCCCATCTCCTCGAGCACCGACTGCAGGATCTTGCCGTGGTACTTGGAGGCCGCCAGCTCGTGGCGTCCGGGCTGGTACGTCACACGCGCCACGGGGAGGCCGCGTGCATCGCGCACCGAGGGGCTGAGGTCCACGGTGTTGGTGGCATAGGGAAGGTCCTCCCCCTGCATGATGAAGGCCCACATCCGCTCGCGCAGGTTCGAGTCGCGCATGGCCTGGGCGTGGGCCCGCCCCCAGGGCGAGTGACGTGCCTCCATGATCGGCAGGCCGCCGCCGCTGTGCTCGACCATCCCGCCCCGGAACCAGGGCAGCCCGGCCCCGGTGGCCGCCTCGCACGAGCGCGTGTCCTGCACCATGGCGTCGTCGTGCACGTGGGTGACCGCCCGCCCCTTGTGCGGGTGCAGCCGCAGGGTCGGGAAGTGCCCCACGACGATCGTCTGGAAGTGCGTCATCAGGTGACGACCCAGCGCCGGGTGCTCCAACCCCGAGAGCAGGAGGAGGCGCGGCGTCTCGATGGCGCCGCCGGCCACGATCACGAGATCGGCTCGCATCGTGTGCGACGCGCCGTCGGGGCCGATGTACTCGACCCCCGTCGCCCGGCGCCCCTGCGTCACGATGCGGCTCACGCACGTCTCGGCCATGAGCTCGGCGCGGCCGGTCGCCATGGCCTTGGTCAACAGCGCGACCGGGTCGCCCTTGGCGTGGATGGGGCAGCCGAAGAAGGCGCAGTAGCCGCAGTTGTTGCAGGCGGGACGCCCGCCGTAGGCGATGCTGTTCGCCGCGGTCGGCGCCTCGTAGGGGTGCAGTCCGACCTTCTCCGCGGCGGCCGACGACAGGACCGCGCCGTACATCGGCGCGCCCGGCGGCATCGGGTAGGGCCCCGATCGCCAGGCGGCGAACGGATTGGCCCCCTCCCGGCCGGCCACCCCGATGGCCCGCTCCACCTCGGCGTAGTAGGGCTCGAGCTCGTCGTAGTCGACGGGCCAGTCGTCGACCGCCGCCCCCTCCTGCGGTCCGTAGGTGGAGAAGAGCCGGAAATCCTCCTCCCGGAAGCGCGGCACCTTGCCGTCGGCGTGCGTCCCGCCGCCCCCGACCGTCGTGGGGATGGAGTTGACCTCCCCGACGTGGGTGTGCTCGCCCTCCTCGGCCGAACGGCGGAAGGCGCGTGGCTCGACGAGGGGGTCGGGCCCGAGGAAGTAGCGCGAGATGAACTTGATCTCGTCGTTGGAGTAGTCGCCGGCCGGCGTGGTGGGATCGTCGGGGTCGAGCAGGTGGTTGCGCCCCTTCTCCATGATCACCACCGACCAGCCGGCGCGGGTCAGCACCTCGGCGGCGGTCGCGCCGCCCGGTCCCGACCCGATGATGAGCGCGTCGGCCCCTGCCGTCACGGCTGCGACACCTCGGCGTCGCTGTAGCCGCGCGGCTGCACGTCGCCCTCGTGGGCGATGGAGACCCACCCGACGCAGTCGCGGTTGCCCCCGTACTCCGGTGCGCCGTACATGCCCTCGCAGCAGTGACCCCACAGGAGGTTGCAGAAGTCCTCGTCCGCCCGGAGCCGACGCCGCTGTTCGGTGCCGCCGACCTCGGTGAAGTCATCGCCCAACGCGGCGAGCCCCTCGCGGTAGCGCTGTTGCAGCCCGGTGACGGGCCCGTTGAACTCGCGCTCGGGCAGCCCCTGGGAACCTTCGATCCGCATGCGCCAGGCCAGTTCGTCCAGCGGGGACAGGGGCACGAACCGGGCGAACCCGGCCACGCCGCCGTGGCGCCCCGACGTCGGGCCGCCGGCCCAGATCCGGGGCGGTTCGAAGGTGAACGCACCCAGGAAGGTGTCGATGTAGTCGGCGACGCCCGCCTCCTCGGCGCCCGGTGCGCCCTGGTCGGAGGGGAGCATCTGCGCGCAGGCGGCCCGCAGGGTGGCGTACTCCTGCTCGCTCAGCCAGACGGGCACCGGGCCAACGTAGCCTCCGTCGTCCCCAATTGCTGACGCTGCTGTCAGGTTAGGATCGTGCCTCACCCGTCCCGCCGGGGGCGGGCGGGGAGGGATCTCGGCATGACGCAGGGCGGCTACCGGGTGGGCGTCGACGTGGGCGGCACGTTCACGGACCTGGTCTGCCTCACGCCGGAGGGCCAGGTGATCCTGGACAAGACGCCGACGACCCCCGACGACCAGTCACGGGGGGTACTGACGGGCGTCGAGCAGCTCGCCGAGGACCTCGGCGTGGAGGCCGGGGCGTTCTGCGCCGCCATCGAGGCCTTCGTGCACGGGACGACCACGGCCGACAACACCATGATCGAGATGAGCGGCGCCCCCACCGGCCTGCTCACCACCGCAGGCCACCGCGACGAGATCGAGCTCCGGCGGGACCACAAGGAGGAGATCTGGGACCCGACCGCGCCGCCGCCCGAGCCGATCGCCCGGCGGCGGACCCGGATCCCCATCCCGGAGCGCTGTGACTTCGAGGGCAACGTCGTCCTCGCGCTCGACGAGGAGGCCGTGCGCCGGGGCGTGCGGCGCCTGCGGAAGCTGGGCGTCGAGTCCATCGCCGTGTGCTTCCTGTTCAGCTTCGTCAACCCCGACCACGAGCGGCGGGCCCGCGCGCTGATCCTCGAGGAGTTCCCCGACGTCGGGCACATCTCGCTCTCGCACGAGGTGCTCCCGCGCGCGCCCGAGTTCGAGCGCACCTCCACGACCCTCGTCAACGCGTACGTCGCACCGAAGATCACCGCGTACGTCGACCGGCTGGTCGAGAAGCTGCGGTCGGCCGGGTTCGCCGGCGCGGTCGTGCTCATGCAGTCCAGCGGCGGCGTCATGCCCCCCCAGTCCGTGCCGCGGCGCGCCGTCGCCCTGTTGGGCTCGGGACCGACCGGTGGCGTCATGGGAGCGGCCCTGGCCGCCGGGCGCAGCGGCGTGCACGACCTCGTCGCAGCCGACATGGGCGGCACGTCCTACGACGTGTGCCTGGTGCAGCAGGGGCGCCCGGCGGTCACCACCGACTGGAACTGGCGCCACCGCTACTACGTCAACCTGCCGATGGTCGACATCCACAGCGTCGGCGCCGGCGGCGGCTCCATCGCCCGCGTGCGCCAGGGTGCGCTCCTGGTCGGCCCCGACTCCGCCGGCTCGGTGCCCGGACCGGTCTGCTACGGCCGCGGCGGGGGGCGGGCGACGGTCACCGACAGCGACGCCGTGCTGGGCTACCTGCCCGCCAAGGGCTTTGCCGGCGGGCGCATGGAGCTCGACGTCGAGGCCGGACGCGCCGCCATCGACCATGACGTGGCGGAGCCGCTCGGGCTCGGCGTCGACGACGCCGCCTGGGCCATTCAGCGCATCGTCAACGCCAACATGGCCAACGCGGTGCGCAGGGTCCTGTCGCAGCACGGGGCCGACCCCCGCACGCTGTCGCTGGTGGCCTACGGCGGCGGCGGCCCCGTGCACGCGTGGGCACAGGCCCGCGAGCTCGGCATCGGCCGCGTGCTGGTGCCCAAGGCCTCCCCCGCCTTCTCGGCGCTGGGCCTGCTCGTGTCGGACTACGTCGTGGACCTCATGCGGGCCTACGTCGTCAAGCTCTCCGACATCGACCTGGAACGGGTACGGACGCTGGCGGCGGAGATGCAGCGGGAGGCGGAGGCCGAGCTGGCCCCGGCGCGGCTGGGCCACGATGCCGTGCAGGCCGACCTCTTCGCGCAGATGTGCTACCACGGCCAGAACTTCGACATCTCGGTGCCGCTGCCCGAGGGCGGGTCGCTCTCCGAGGACCACCTGCTCGACCTGGCCGACCGGTTCCACCACCAGCACGAGGCGGCGCGCGGCTTCGCCTTCCCGACCCAGCCGCCGCTCGTGCGCGGCATCCGGCTGGTGCACCGGGGCGCCACACCCAAGCCGCCGGTGCTCGCCCGCATGGGCGACGTGGTCCACGCCGCCGACGCCCGCACGGGATCACGTGCGGTCCACCTGGGTGAGGGGTTCACGGAGGTGCCGACCTACGACGGTGCGTCTCTCGGCGCCGGCGCGCTGATCGCGGGGCCGGCCCTCATCGAGGAGCCCTTCACGGTGCTCGTGCTCGCACCCTCCGACGTGGCGGTGCTCGACGAGCACGGCAACTACGACATCACGATCGGGGACATCAAGACCGGGGACATCACGATCGGGCGGTCGGCCTGACGCGCGGCGCGCCTACGTCTTGAAGGCGCAGCCGTCCCAATAGGAGACGAGCCGGCGCCTCAAGGCGCCCCGCAACTCGACGGTGAGGACGTGCGGGCCCGCCTCGGGGTCCCCGCGGTAGCGCACCGTGAGATCACCCGCAGTGACGGGGACGTAGTCGCCCGCGTCCGCCGGTTCGTCGGTCGTCGTGTCGAGGAGGGTGATCGGCCCCGAGCAGCAGCGGTGCGCGTGCGAGCGCACGTAGACCACACCACCGTGCGCAACGGCGAAGTCCCTCGCCTTCTCGGAGACGACCACGTCCATCGACGCCATCGTAGGGTCGCCGTGCGACGTGGTCGCGCCGGGCTCAGTCGGCGCCGGGTTCGTACCCCCGTCCGGGCTCCGCTTCGGTCGCACCGCTCCCGTCGGGGTGCGGGAGTGCGCCGACGCGGAGGGCGATCCACAAGAGGGCCCGCTCGCTCTCGTCCAGGGCCTCACACACCAGGTTCCCGGTCTCGCTCGCCCCGAGGTCGACGAGGCGGCACCAGTTGGTGAGCAGCCGGAAGCCGGGTCCGCGGAAGTGCCGCCCCGCCATCCGCAGCGGGACGGCGGGCAGCCGGAGGGCCCAGGCCACCAGGCCCCCGGCGATCTCGGGGAAGGCGGGGCGGTGCCGCACGATCCTCTCGTAGTGGCCGGTCACCACGTGGACCATGTTCTCGAGCGCCTCGGACCCCGGCTCGAAGTAGCCGGAGTGCGCCTCGACGGGGGCGTGGTCCGGCGCGTTGGTCGCCATCCGGGTTCCCCCGAACGTCGGCGCGCTGGGAGGAGCCCCGAAGACGCCGAGCTCGGCGATGGCGTCTCCCGGCGCCTGCTCGGAGAAGAAGTGGGCCTGGTCCAGATGCAGCTGGCGGAGATCGTCGACGGTCATGCCCGGGCTCCCGGCGACGACGACGTCGGTGACGTGCAGGTCGCAGTCGGCGAGCGCGGCGCCCGTCACGATCGACCCGAAACTGTGCGCGACCACGGTGAGCGTCTGCCCGGTGTCGAGCGACAGCCAGTCGACGAACGCGGTCAGGTCGGCGGCGGCCGTGCTCAGGTCGTCGTTGCACTCGATGGAACCCGCCGCCGCCACGAGGACATCCGGCGGGTTGTCGTAGCCCTTCCAGAGCACGACGGCGGTGGAGGGATCGGCCTCGTAGAGGTTGCGGGCGCCCGGGATCCAGTCGTCACAGAGGTTGGTGCCGTCTCCGACGCCGGGAACCACGACCGCCACGTGCTCGGCGGCCTCGATGTCGCCGAAGAGCAGCGCGTAGTGCTGGAGCTGGGGACGGTACAGGAGGATCTGCCCGCCGCTCTCGACGAGTGTCTGCAGCACGGTGACCCTGTCGGTGTCGCCCTCGACGGTGGCGCCGGCGAGATCCATCTGCACCGCGACGAGATTGCTGGCGGCCCGTTGGGTGAGGAACTCCCTTCCGCCCATGCACCACGTTAGGTCCCCCGCACCACACGGTTGCGTGACCTCGGTATTGTCTCCCGTCGTGGGCGCGTCGCTGGCCATCGTCGCGGCGGTGCTGTTCGCCTTCGGCACGGTCCTCCAGCAGAAGGGCACCCTCACCACCTCCGCCGGGTCGGACGACCCGCGGTTCTTGATCCAGATCCTGCACCGTCCGGTCTGGCTGGCCGGCGCGGTGCTGCAATCCTCGGGCTGGGTGGTCCAGGCGGCGGCGCTCGACCGGGCCTCCCTGGTCGTCGTGCAGTCCCTGACCGCACTGAGCCTGGTGATCGCGCTCCCCATGGGCGCGCTGCTCACCGATCAGCACATCGGACGACGCGAGCTGTCCGGCGCGGCCCTGACCCTGGTCGGGATCGTCGTCTTCGTCTCGGCCGGACAACCCCAAGGCGGCACGTCCCACCCGAGTGCCGCGACCTGGTGGTCCGCCTGCCTCATCACGGGCGCGCTCGTCGTCGTGCTGTTCGGGGTCGGCCGGCGCTTCACGGGCGCCTCGAAGGCGCTGACCTTCGGCGCCGCCGCTGGTCTCGGCTACGGGCTGCAGGCCGCCGTGACAAAGACCTTCGTCACCGAGCTCGGTGGCGGGGTCCTGGGCATTCTGGGCAGTTGGTCGGTGTACGTCCTGATCCTCTCCGCCCTGAGCGGCTTCGCGCTGCAGCAGTCGGCGCTCAAGACCGGCGTCCTGGCTCCCGCCATGGCGTCGAGCAACTCCGTGACCCTCTTCTCCAGCGTGATCCTCGGCATCACCGTCTACGGTGAGACCCTGTCGAAGAGCGGGTCCTCCCACACGGGCTCCACGATCGCCGGCCTGCTCGTCGCCGTCGTCGGCATCGCACTCCTCGCCGGCTCGGAGGCACCACGAGAGGCGGCACCGGGCACCCCGCACCCGTCGCCGGCGACATGACGCCCGCCCGGACGCGCCGGTCTGCGCCGGACTCGACCCGGTGTGGTCCGAGACCCTAGGGCCGCCGTCCGTGCACACCCTGGCGACGGCGGGCATCGCGAGCACGTGGTGGGCATACCTCGCGCTCTTCGTGGCGGTGGCTGCGTCGTGGGTGGGCGTGCCCGTCATCGGCGCGACCGCACTGGGGCTGGCCGGCGTCGCGGCCAGCCAGGGAAAGCTCGACCTGACCGCGGTGGTGCTGGTGTCGACGGGGGCCGGAGAGGTGGGAGGGCTCATCGGCTACGCCATCGGGGACCGATGGGGTCGCCTCCTCCTCGAGCGTCCCGGCAAGCACCAGGCCGGGCGCCGGCGCGTGGTGCAGCGCGGTGAGCGGGCCTACGCCAGGTGGGGTCGTGCCGCGGTGTTCTTCACGCCGGCCATCGTCTCGGGCACCGCCAAGATGCAGCACGGGCAGTTCGTCGTGTGGAACCTGTTGGCGTCGTTCGCCTTCTCGCTGTCGGTGGCCGCCAGCTCGTACGGGTTGGGCAGGATCTTCACGGGTCACCACTCGGTCTCCGACGTCGGGACGCTGCTCGTCGGGCTGTTCGTCGGCGCCCTGGTGACCGTGTTGTTCGTCCGACACCGCCGCCGCTCGGCCTCGGGGCCCGCGCCGTCCTGAGCGCCCTCTCGGCTCGGTTCCCGGCGCTCAGCGGGGCAGGCGCAAGATCCTTCCCGCGATGATGTCGCGCTGCACCTGGGACGTGCCCCCGGCGATGCCGGCCGCCTTGCTCCACAGCCATTGGCGCGCCCACGGCCCGGCCTCGGCGGACGACGGGTCGCGACCCGTCACCATGAGCGCGGCGTCGGAGAGGCCCTGCGTCATGGCCGTCCACGTGAGCTTGATCCAGCTCGACTCGGGACCGGGCTCCTCGCCCCGCCCGAGGCGCGTCAACGTGCGCAGGTTGTGGAGTCGGAGCACGCCGAGGTCGATGTACGACTGCGCCAGGGCGTCCGCGACCAGGGGGTCCTCGAGGGCGCCGTTGCGCCGGGCCTCCTCGTAGAGCCGAGCCAGATAGGTCTCGTGGACGACCTGCTCCTTGAAGGGAAAGTTCGTCCCCCGCTCGTGGGCCAGCGTGGAGCCGGCCACGGTCCAGCCCTGGCCCTCGGTGCCGACCACCTGGTCCAGCGGCACGAAGACCTCGGTGAGGAAGACCTCGTTGAACTCGGCGTCCCCGGTCATCTGCACGAGCGGGCGCACGTCGACGCCGGGATCGGACATGTCGACGACGAGCGCGGTGATCCCCTGCTGGCGCCGCGGTTCGTCCGGATCGGTGCGCGCCAGGCACAGGCCCCACGAGGCGAACTGGGCGTAGGACGTCCAGACCTTGCGGCCCGTCACGAGGTAACCCCCGTCGGTCGGCACGGCCCGCGTCGAGAGCGACGCCAGGTCGCTCCCGGCATCGGGCTCGCTGAAGAGCTGGCACCAGATCTCCGCCGCCGAGAGGATCGGCGGCAGGTAGCGCAGGCGCTGCTCCTCGGAGCCGTGCGCCAACAGGGTGGGGCCGACCAGGTTGATCCCGACCCGGTTCACCGGCTGGGGAGCCTGCGAGCGGGCGTACTCACTCTGGTACAGCGCGACCTGGACGGGTGTCGCGCCCCGCCCTCCGTAGGCCTCGGGCCAGTGGACACCCATCCAGCGGTCGGCCGCGAGGGTGGCCTGCCAGGCCCGGCCCCAGGCGACCTCCTCGGCCAGGTCGACGAAGGCCGGTGGGCGATGCTCGTGGGCGGCGAGCCACACGCGGAACGAGGCGGCGAACTCCTCGTCCTCTCGCCTCAGCGAGAGGTCCACGGCGGTCCCGTCGACGAGCCTGGCACCGACGTCACGTTAGTGGGGTCCGGGTAGGGTGCCCTGCCGTGACGGACCGCCTCCGACCGACCTGGGTGCCGAGCCTGGCCCGGACCTACCGCCGGCCGGGCGGCCCCTGGGACGTGCCGACGCTCGACGCGCGCATCTCGGCCCGCGGCGGCGAGATCGTCGACGGTGACGCCAGGCTCTCCGCCGCCCAGGCGGACGCGCTGGTGGCGGCCGTCGCCGGCGGCCTGAAGGAACGCGGCGTCACCAGAGGGGACGCGGTGGCCTGGCAGGTCCCCAACAGCCTGGCCGCCGCCGTCCTGCCTCGGGCGTGCTGGCGCATCGGGGCGGTGGCCGCGCCGGTCCTGCACTCCTTCGGTGCGGCGGACGTCGAGGGGGCCCTGGGGCAGATCGACCCGGCGCTCGTCCTGGCGCTCGCACCCGACACGATCTCGGACCCCGCGGCTCTGGTGGGCGCCGTCGGCGGTGCACCCGTCGCCGCCGGGACCTGTCCCGGCCGACCCTCCGACGTCGCGCTGGTCCTGTTCACCTCCGGCTCGACGGGGACGCCCAAGGCGGTGCTGCACACGCAGCGCGGCCTGAGCTGGAAGGCCGCGCTGATGGCCCGCGTGCACGGCCTGGGCTCCACGGATGCGGTGCTCATGCCGGCGCCGATGGCCCACATCTCGGGCCTGCTCAACGGCGTCTTGGTGCCGGGCGCGGCGGGGATGCGCTCGGTCCTCGTCCGCCGCTTCCATCCCGAGCAGGCCCTCGCCCTGGTGGCACGCGAGCGGATCTCGTTCCTCGCCGGTCCGCCCACCTTCTTCATCGCCATGGGACGTGCGCTGGCGGAGGGCCCGGCCGTCGACGTGTCGTCGGTCCGGCTCGTCTCGAGCGGCGGCGCCTCCGTCACGCCGGCGTTCGTCGAAGACACCGCGCGCACCTTCGACTGCCGGGTGAAGCGCACCTACGGCTCGACCGAGGCGCCGACCGTGACCACCAGCACCGACGACGACCCCTTCGAGAAGGCCCGCGACACCGACGGGCGCGCCGTGGGTGAGGTCGAGCTCCGGGTGTCCGACCCGCTGACCGGCGCGCCGCTGCGGAGCGACACGGCCGGCGAGCTGTGGGTGCGCGGGCCCGAGGTGTTCGCCGGATACGCCGACGGGAGCCAGACGGCGGCGGTCATCGCCCGGGGCGGATGGTTCCGCACCGGGGACCTGGCGACCGTCGACGCCGACGGCTGGGTGCGCATCGTCGGCCGGCTGAAGGACGTGATCATCCGGGGCGGCGAGAACATCTCGGCCTCCGAGGTCGAGGCGGCGCTCGAGGCGCACCCTGCGATCCGCCACGCCGTGGCCGTCGGCTACCCGGACCCGCTCATGGGCGAGCGGGTGGCCGTCTTCGTCGAGTCCGCCGCACCGTTCGACCTCGAGGAGTGCCGGCGCTGGTTTGCCAGCCGTGGTCTGGCGCCGTTCAAGACGCCCGAGAAGGTCGAGCGCCTCGACCAGCTGCCGCAGCTGGGGTCGGGCAAGGCCGACCGCGCCGCGTTGCGCCGCCGGGCCGCCGCGGGCTGAGCGAGGGGATGCGGGCCGTCCGTCCCCCGGACGGACGGCCCGCGCGGGGCGCACTAGCGTTGACGCGTGCCTCGCCGCAACCTCATTCCGTTCGCGCTGCTGGCCGTCCTGGCGCTCTTGACCCTGCTCTTCGCCCTGCTCGGCGCCTCGTCCGCACCGAGCGGGGCGACGCTCAGCGTGCAGAACGGATCGGGCAGGACGTTCGGCTCCCCCACCGGATCGACGTCCTTCGCCATGGAGATCGTCCTCGGCGCAGGGGCGGGGGCGACCAGCCAGGTGCGGCTGATCGACTACGTTCCGCCCGACCGCATGGCCGTCTACCAGGTCGGCACCAAGCTGCAACTCCTCGGGCTGCTCAACCAGGCCGAGATCACGTGCGCCCTGAGCACCTACGCGGCCGTCGTCGGTGGTTCGACGCCCTGGACGCCGAGCGGCGACGCCTACACCAGGACCGAGAGCCTCGCCAGCTACTCCGCCCGGGTGCCGACCGCGACGGGCAGTTCCTGCGCACCGCGCCCGTCCAGCGAGCACGGCCAGGTCTACGAGAAGGCGGACGTCCGGTCCGGCTATCTGATCGGCGTCGGCGTGACCGTGGTCGTGCCGCCGCAGACGCTGAGCAACGGGAGCCCGGCGGCCCACGGCAGCGTGGACGAGTCGCTGGTGCTGGTGCAGATCAACGGCACCCGCGTCCGCGAACTCGGTTCGTAGCGCGGGCGGCCGGACCGTCGTCAGGAGAGGGCCTGGCCCGCGTCGAGCCGCCCCCGCAGGATCGCCGCGATCCGGTCGCGGTGGAAGCCGGCGTCACCGTAGCTGACCTGGTCGAGCTGGGCCCGCTTCACGTAGAGGTGCATGTCGTGCTCCCAGGTGAAGCCGATCCCCCCGTGCACCTGCAGCCCGGCCGCCATGACGCGGCGCGACGCATCGGAGCACCATGCCTTGGCCATGCTGGCCGCCAGCGAGCGGTCCGCTTCTCCGGCGGCGGCGCACCAGGCGGCGTAGTACACGGTCGACCGCATCCCCTCGACGTCGACCAATGCGTCGGCCAGCATGTGCTTGACGGCCTGGAAGGAACCGATGGGCTTGCCGAATTGCACGCGGTCTTTCGCGTAGTCCACCGTCATCGACAGCACGCGATCGGCCGCTCCGAGCATCTCGGCCCCGGCCAGGGTGGCGGCACGGTCCAGCAGGAGCTCGGCGGCGTCGGCGCCGCCCAGGCGCAGCGCCGGCGTCGCGTCGAACGAGAGGACGCCCAACTCGCGCGTGCGGTCCATGGCGGCCACGGCGGCCGGCCGCCCCTCCCGGTGCAGGTCGACCCCGTAGACGCCGTCGCCCACCACGACCACCGCCACGTCCGCCGACGGGGCGAAGGCGGTGGGCGGCGTCTCACCACTCAGGCGCACCCGCCCGTCTGATCCCGACGCGGCGGTGACGCCGCCGGGCACCGCGGCCCAGGCGACACAGCCGACGGCGGCACCCTGACCGAGCACCTCGCGCCAGCCCGCGGTGGCGGCGTCGGCCCGGGCCTCGGCGCCGCTCACGGCCCCGAGGGCGAGCACGGAGGACGAGAAGGGCGCCGCCACCAGGCGGCGCCCGATCTCCTCGCACAGCACGGCCACCTCCACCACGCCGAGTCCCAGGCCGCCCTCGTCCTCGGGCACCTCGAGGGCGAGCCATCCCTGCTCGGCCATGGCGGACCACACCGAGGCGTCGAAGCCGTGGGGCACGTCCGGCGCCGGCCCGTCACCGTCGCGCGGCAGCGCTCCCGCTCCTGGCAGGGTGCCCACCACCGCCCCGGTCCCGACCCGCGCCCGGAGCGCGTCGTGTCCGGCCATCCCGTCGAGCAGCGTGGCCGCCGCGCCGCGCAGCGCCTGCTGATCCGTCGAGAGGTCGAAGTCCACGGCGGCGCAGTCTATGGTCCCACCTGACACGGGTGTCACCATCGGCGGCGACTGTGCCATGCTGCGGCCGATGGATCTGCACCCCACGGCCGAACAGGAATCGCTGCGTGCGGCGTTCCGCTCCTGGCTGATGGAGCATCTCCCGTGGCCCTACGGCGTCGGGCTACCGCCGCGCTTCGAGGACCTCGCCGAGACGGTCGCCTTCGGGCGGCAGTGGCAGGCCGACCTGGCCGCGGACCGCTGGGTCGGCATCACCTGGCCCGAGGAGTACGGCGGGCGCGGCCTCGGCGCCCTCGAGAACTACGTCGTGATCGAGGAGCTGGCCCGGGCGCGGGCACCCGAGCTCGTCGGTCGCATCGGCATCAACCTGGTCGGGCCCACCGTGTTGGCCTACGGCACCGACGAGCAGAAGGCACGCTTCCTTCCCCGCATCCTCTCGGCGGCCGAGCTCTGGTGCCAGCTCTTCAGCGAGCCCGACGCCGGGAGCGACCTGGCGTCGCTGACCACGCGGCCGTCCCGGCCGAGGGCGGGTACCGGGTGAGCGGCCGCAAGGTCTGGACCTCCTACGCCCAATTCGCCGACTGGGGGCTGTGCCTCACCCGCAGCGACCCGGCCGCGCCGAAGCGCCAGCAGGGCATCACCGCGCTCATCGTCGACATGCACGCCGAGGGCATCCACGTCCACCCCCTGGTGCAGTCGACCGGGGAGGCGGAGTTCAACGAGGTCGAGCTCGACGACGTCTTCGTGCCGGCCGGCCGACGGGTGGGCGAGGAGGGTGAGGGCTGGACCGTCGCCGGCTCGACCCTGGCCCACGAGCGCGGGATCAACCCCCGTCAGCTCGTGATCCACACCCAGCTCATCGAGGAGCTGCTCCGATTGGCCCGGGAGAACGGCAGCTTCGACGACTGGCGCCTGCGCCAGCGGCTGGCGCAGGCGGCCACCGAGGTCCGGCTCTTCCAGCTCCACAACTGGCGCTCGCTGACCCGCTTGTCCAAGGGCGAGGCGCCCGGCCCGGAAGGCTCCGCCCTCAAGCTCTACTGGAGCGAGATGTCCAAGCGGCTCCATGAGACCGCGCTCGAGGTGCTGGGACCGGCCTCGCCCCTCTGGGAGGGAGCGCCGGGCAACCCCGCCGACGGCGCGTGGCAGCGTTCGTGGCTGTACTACCAGGCGTCCTCCATCTTCGCGGGCACCAACGAGATCCAGCGGACGCTCGTGGGCGAGCGCGTGCTGGGGCTCCCCAGGGGCTGAGCGTCCGCCGGGGCGGCGGCGCGGGAAGACAGGATGGGCGACGCAGGGAGGATGGGTGACATGGCAGAGGGCTTCGAGACGATCCGCTACGAGACCGATGGTGCGGTGGCCACCCTCACCATGAACCGACCGGAGGTGGCCAACGCGCAGAACTCGACGCTCATCGACGAGATCGACGCCGCGTTCGACCTGGCCGACGCCGACGACACGGTGCGGGTCGTCATCCTGGCCGGTGCGGGCAAGCACTTCTCCTCGGGCCACGACCTCAAGGCGCTGGTCGGCGGCGGCGACTCCGATCCGTGGGTGGCCCGGCGCGAGACCCCCGAGGGCAAATTCGAGCACGAAAAGACGATGTACTTCGACCGCTGCCTGCGCATCCACGACTTCCGCAAGCCGACGATCGCCGCCGTCCAGGGCAGTTGCGTCGCCGCCGGCCTCATGCTGGCCGCGATGTGCGACCTCATCGTCGCCGCCGACGACGCCGTCTTCTCCAACCCGGTGCTCCGCCTCACCGGCGCCGGCGTCGAGCTCCTCGTGGAACCGTGGGAGCTCGGGATCCGCAAGGCGAAGGAGTTCCTGCTCACCGGCGACACCATCGACGCCCACGAGGCGTGGCGCCTCGGCCTCGTCAACCGCGTCGTCCCCCGGGCCGAATTCGACGGCCAAGGCACGCGAGCTCGCCGACCGCATCGCCCTCGTCCCGCCGGTGACGGCCCAGACCGTCAAGGACACCCTCAACCACACCGCGACGCTGATGGGAAAGCGCGACGCCCTCAAGTACCACTTCATGGCGCACCACTGGGTCCACAACTCCGCCACCGCGCTCGACGCACTGGCGGCACGCAAGGCCAAGGGCTCGATGCGGGAGGTCATGGCCGAACGGGACGAGGGCCACCCGGACCCGGACGCATGAGCGACCGGTCGCACGGACCGCTCGCGGGCATCCGGGTGATCGATGTCGGCACGCGCATCTCCGCGCCGTTCTGCGCGGGACTGCTGGGCGAGCTCGGAGCCGACGTGATCAAGGTCGAGCTGCCCGGCGAGGGCGACTTCATGCGCAGCATGGGGCCGTTCGTGCCCGTCGACGACGGGCCCGGATACTCCCTGTCGTGGGCGATCGAGGGACGGGGACGGCGGGGCGTCACCTGCGACCTGCGGCGGCCCGAGGGGAAGGACCTCTTCAAGCGGCTGGTGGCGACGGCCGACGTCCTCTGCGAGAACTTCCGGCCCGGCACCATGGAGCGCTGGGGCCTCGGTCCCGCCGACCTGCCCGACTCGCTCGTCTACGTGCGCATCAGCGTCTTCGGGCAGAGCGGCCCCTACGCCCCCCGACCCGGCCTGGACCGTCTGGGCATCGCGTTCGGGGGGCTGTTGCACCTCACCGGCGACCCGGACCGGCCGCCGGTGCGGCCGGGCGTGACCGTATCGGACTACCTCACCGGTGCCTTCGCCGCGTTCGCGGCCGTGGCGTCGCTCTACGGCCGCGATGCGGCCCGGGGCCAGGCCGGCGACGAGAGCGGGAGCGGGAGCGGAGAGGTCATCGACGCACCGCTGTACGGCTCCATCCTGCGCATCCTCGAGTGGACGCTGGCCGGGTACGACCGGTTGGGCATCGTGCGCCAACGCGAGGGCAACCGCCTCTCGCACTCGGCCCCTCTCGACAACTACCCGACGTCCGACGGCTTCTTCGTGTGCATCGTCGCCGGCTCCGACGCCAACTTCTCGCGGCTGTGCGCCGCCATGGGCCGACCCGACCTGGCGCTCGACCCGCGCTTCGCCACCCTGGCCGAGCGCGGCGCGCGGGGGGACGAGATCAACGGGATCGTGGCCGAGTGGACCACGGGCATGACCGCCGCGGCGATCACGGCGCGCTGCGTCGAGCACGACGTGCCGATCGGAACCGCCTACAGCGCAGCCGACATCTTCGCCGACCCGCACATGCGCGCCCGGGGCGATCTCGTCTCGGTCGACGATCCGGTCATCGGGCCCGTGCGCCAGCAGGCACCGTTCCCCCGATTGACCAAGAACCCGACCCGGGTTCCCAGCGGCGCCCCGCGGCTGGGCGAACACAACCACGAGGTGTGGTGCGGCCTGGTGGGACTGAGCGCCGACGAGCTGGCCGACCTCACCGCGCGCGGCGTCGTCTGAGCGGTCGGCCTGCGGCGAGAGGGCGAGCGGGCTAGAGCGTGCTGACCACGCGGCCCATGTAGCTGGCGCCGCCGAAGGTGAAGATCCCGCCGTCCGCGGCGGCCATCCAATAGCCGTTGGTGGCGTTGTCCGGCGCCATCCCGACCACCGGCGCGGCCAGGGTCAGGCTGCCGGTGGAACCCTCGAAGGGCGCCTGTCCGAAGGTGAAGATGCCGCCGTCGGAGGCCACGAAGCGATAGCCCTGTCCGTTGGGCGACGCCTCCATCCCGACGATCGGCCTGTTGAGACGGATGCTGCCCGTGCTCCCGAGGAAGGGCGCGTCGAAGCTGAAGATGCCTCCGTCCGACGCCACCTCCCAGTAGCCACCGGTCGCCGGGTCGGCCGCCATGCCCACGATGGGCTGGTTGAGCACCCGGCCGCCCATGGAACCGTAGAAGGCGGCGTCGCCGAAGCTGAAGATGCCACCGTCGGAGGCCACCATCCAGTAGCCCTTGCCGTCGGGGGTGGAGGCCATGCTGACGATCGGCCGGTCGAGCCGCAGCGAGCCCGTCGACCCGTAGAACCCGGCGTCGCCGAAGTTGAAGATGCCACCGTCGGCGGCCACCAGCCAGTAACCGCCGCCGTCGGGCGTGGAGGCCATGCCCACGATCGGCGCGTTGAGCGAGCCGGTGAGCGACCCGTAGTCCTGGGCCGAGCCGAAGGCGGCGACCGTGCCGTCCGCCTCGACCTCCCAATACCCCGTCCCGTTGCTCACCGGGGCGATGTCGACCGTTCTCGACGCCGACTGGACCTGGCCCGCCACCTGGCCCCACGACAGCGTCACGTCGCTGGGCGGCGCGCACGAACTGACCAAGATGGCGGCGATGGAGCCGCCGGCGTACCCGGTGGGCGAGAACGCCGCCCCCATGGAGAGAACCGGCGGGCCGGTGGGGCAGTCGGGGAACTGGTGCAAGATGATGTCGCGGTGGCCCCAGCACTCCGACGGGGTCAAGAGGCTGCACGCCGAGTTGGTCGTCGACGAGCCACCCCAGCCGTCGTCGTACATCCAGTAGTAGTCGGCCTCGAGCACCGACGTCAGACCCCCGGCCCAGATGGAACCACCGAAGGTGATCGGCGCGCCCCCGGTCACCGAGGTCGGGAACGTCGGGTCCGACCCCGAGTTCGCCCCGCCCTGGGCGTAGGCATCGAGCTGAGCCGACATGTCGTCGATCGGCGGCAGGCCGCGGTCGATGCGCTCGTCGTTCACCACCGTGAACACCTGCTCGGGAAGGGGCAGGGTGTCCAGCGCAGACTCGGAGACGTTCATGGCGCCGACGCCCTCCTGGGCGCGCGCGTCGTTGATGGAGGTCAGCCAGTCGGCGTTGTCCGGTGCGATGTTCGCCGGCGGGTTGGCCGGTGGCAGGATCCCGGCGGCCGACGCCGACGTGCTCGTCAGTCCGGCCGCGATGGAACTCATGATCATGACGGCGACCGGCAACAGAAGCGTCGCGACACGACGACGGGCATGGTGATGCACGTTGTCTTTCCCCCTCTTGACTCCTCTTCCGAGGATCAGTATCGGGACGCGACGTCACGAATTGAATGGGTCCTTTTGACTACGGGCCGCACGTGCGCCGGTAGAGGCGGAAAACACCAGCGTCCACACCGGTTGTCGCGGGGTTGTCCCCCGCCGTGTTGTGCGTCCATTGTGCGTGCCGGCCGACGAGAATTGGGGCTGCGGTGACCTCCGGGCCGGGGCGACCTCGGGTGCGCGGGCGCAGGTCCGGGCGCCGGTCCGCGCCCGCAGGGGGCTCGGTGCTCGGGTGGCGTCAGCGGGAGGCGACGAGCCGCTCGAGCGCCCGCCGGTCCACCTTCTCGCCGGCGGTGAGGGGCAGCGCGTTCAGCACCACCACGTCCTCGGGCAGCTTGTGGCGGGCGAGCCGCCGGGAGGCGAACTCGCGCAGCCGGGCCAGGTCCGGCGCCGGCCCGTCGTGGTGGGGGACGACGACCGCGACCCCGACCTCGCCCATCACCGGATCCTCGCGGCTCACCACCGCGACGGCGGCCACGTCAGGGTGGTCGGCCAGCACACCCTCGACCTCCATCGGGTAGACGTTGTAGCCGCCACGCACGTAGCGCTCACGGCTCCGTCCGGCCAACCGGAGGCGGCCCCGGTCGTCGACCCAGCCGAGGTCACCGGTCCGGACGCTGCCGTCCCCGGTGAACACCTCGGCGTTGGCGCCGCTGTCGCGCCAGTACCCCTGCATGACCGCCGGCGACCCCAGGCACACCTCGCCGATGCCCCCGGGTTCCACCGGCCCGCCGTCCGCGGCGACGATGGTCAGGCGTACACCGGGCTGCGGCCGCCCGACGCTCACCTCTGCGTCCTCGTCCGGATCGCTGAACGAGGTGCCGCATCCGATGCCCGCCTCGGTGCACGAGTAGCGCACGGCCAACGGCGCACCGATGCGCGCCCGCGCCTCGCGAACCAACGCCGGGGTCGCCGGACCGCCGCCCATGACGACGGCACGCACCGACGAGAGATCGGTGGTGTCGAAGGCGGGGTCACGCAGCATCAGGGCGATCTGGGTCGGCACGCCACCGAGGGCCGCGATCTTGAGCTCCGCCACCGTGCGCAGCGCGTCGGCCGCCTTCCACGGCTTCTGCGAGAGGTGTTGGGTGCCGCCCTTCCTCAGGTTGCCGGCCAGCTTCGTGGTCGGACCCAGGTGCGCCAGGGCGGAACCGGCCATGGCCTGGCCGCCGCCGCCCCAGGTCTCGCCGACGTCGCACCGGGTGATGAAGGCGATCTGGCGGCCGCAGAAGACCGCCCCCTTCGGCCTGCCCGTCGTGCCCGAGGTGAAGACGATGGCGATCGGCCGGTCGGCGTCGCTGACCAGGGGCCCGGGCCGCGCGCCGGGACGGCGCAGCCCCTCGAGCACGGCGTCGGGTCGCGCCGCGGGCTGCACCAGGACGGTGCCGAACCGCCCGTCGGGGTCGGCCGGCGCCAGATCCTCGGTCGTGACGACGACGGAGGGGTTGGCCGCCCGGAGCACCGCGGCGCGCTCGGCCTGCACCAGCTTGGGGTTCACCGCCGCCGTCAGCGCGCCGAGCTTGGCCGCGGCCACGTAGGCCACGAAGTGCTCCGGCACCGAGGGGAGCAGCAGGCCCACCACGTCCCCCTCCCCCACCCCCAGCTCGGCCAGGCCCACCGCGGTCTCGTCGGCCAAGGCGTCGAACCGCTCGTAGCTGAGGGTCAGCCCCTCGTCGGCGACGAAGGCCGGGGACGACCCGAAACGCTGGGCCGCTTCGGCCGCGGTCTCTGCGAGCATGCGAGCCGGTCCCTCACCCCCGGGGAAGGCCGAGCACGCGCTCGGCCACGATGTTGCGCTGGATCTCCGACGTGCCGCCGGCGATGGTGTTGGAGAAGGAACGCAGGTACTGCACGGCCCAGGCCCCGTCGTAGAACGCGTTCATGGCGCTCAACTCCACGGTGTCGCGCCCGAGGTGGCTCAGGTCCCACTCGGTCAACCGGTTCAGCCCGGGCCCGTCGAGGTCGAGGCCCTCGAGCCCGAGGGATTCGGCCGCCACCAGATCGGCCCGCTGCTCGGCCTCGCTGCTGAAGAGCTTGAGCACCATGTGCTCGGGCGGCATCTCGCCCCGCGTGGCCTTGGCGAAGCCGCGGTAGCCGAGACAGCGCATGGCGGCCACATCGGTGGCCAGGCGGCCGATGGCCTCGGCGAGCCGGGGGTCGTCGCCGAGCTTTCCGCCGTGGGCGTCGGGTCGCTGGGCCACCCGGACCAGGCCCTTGACCGTACGCTCCAGCCGGGAGACGTTCATGATCCAGAGCATCCCCCGCTCGTGGCGGAGCGACCCCTGGCTGACCGTCCAGCCATGGTCGAGCTCGCCGAGCAGGTTCTCCTCGGGCACCTCCACGTCGCTGAAGAACACCTCGTTGAAGTCGACGTGGTGCGGGTCGGTCAGCTCGGGAAGGGGGCGGCAGGTGATGCCCGGCGTGCGCATGTCGATGATCAGCACGCTGATGCCGCGGTGCTTGGGTGCCTGGGGATCGGTGCGCACGTAGCACATGCAGTAGTCGGACTCGTGGGCGCCCGACGTCCACACCTTCTGCCCGTTGACGACGAAGTGGCCGTCGCGCTTCTCCGCCTTGGTGCTGAGCGACGCCAGGTCGCTGCCCGCGTTCGGCTCGCTCATGCCCACGCACCAGGTGATCTCGCCCTTCAGGGTCGGGAGGACGAAGCGCTCCTTCTGCGCCTCGGTCCCGAACTCGACGATGGAGGCCGCGCAGATGGAGAGGCCTTGCGGGTTACACGAACGCGGCACCATGCGCTCGGTGACCACCTCGAAGTAGGCCATCTGCTCCTCGGGCGTGGCGTTGCGCCCGCCGAGCTCGGGTGGCCAGCCCGGCACCAGGTACCCGGCCTCGAAGAGCTCTCGCTGGAACGTCCTTGCCCACCCGGGCAGGTGGGACGAGCTCCGGCGCGGTTCGGCCTCCACCACCTCGGACACCGGCAGGTGCTCGTCCAGCCACGCCTCGAACGCCCGCCGGAATCGGGCGACCGTGTCGTCAGGGGCGAGGCGCATGGCCAACTATGACATGGGTGTCAGTTTGCCGGCGAGTCACCGTCGTCGTCCTCTTGGCAGGCCGCCGTGCCCTGCTTGAAGCCGCGGCGGGCGGCGGGCAGGGCCTGGATGGCCAGCACGATCCCGAAGGCGGGCTCGGTCAGCAGGATCGACCCGGCGATCTCGTCCCAGGTGGCGCCGACCTCGGCGGCCAGCCGGGCGTGGCGCTGCACGCCACCGGGCTGGCGGGCGATCACGGTGCACACCATGCGGATCAGCTCGTGTGTCTTGCGGTCGGGCGCGCGCAGCGAGTCGATGGAGGCCATCCATGCGTTCTGGGCCTGCAGGACGCCCGGTGCCCACTCGTGCAGGAAGCGCTCGGAGGGGAACGGCCACACGTCCTCCTCGACGTCGATGTCGAGCGACTCGTCGGGGTCTCCGGCGACGTCGTCGGCACGGGGATCGGGGCCGGGGCACATCGCGGGGCAAGCGTACCGGGGGCGGTCGGCTCAGGCGCCGGGCTCGGGGTCACGGGGCTGGCCGAGGATGCGCTCCGCGATGACGTTGCGCTGCACCTCGCTGGTGCCCCCGGCGATGGTGAGGCAACGAGTCGAGAGGAAGCCCTCCTCCCAGCGTTGCGCCGTGCCGTCGAGCACCGCGCCGTCGGCGCCGTAGAGCGCCATCCCCATCTCCTGCACCCGCTGTTCGTGCTCGACACCGAGCAACTTGCGGACGCTGGACCCGCTGCCCGGATCGACCCCCGACAGCGCGCGCAGGGTGGCGCGGTGCCCGAGCAGCGCGACCGACCGTGCCTCGGCGATGAGATGGCCCAGCCGCACCACCAGGCTGGGCGGGCAGGGCCGGCCACGCTCGCTGCGCCGGGCGACGGTCCTGATCAGGGACTCCACGCCGTTGCCGAACGAGGCGCCGGACGACATGGAGACGCGCTCGTTGGCCAGGGTGGTCCGCGCGATGCGCCAGCCCTCTCCCGGGACGCCCACGACGGCGTCGTCGGGGACGAAGACGTCGTTGAAGAAGACCTCGTTGAACATGGCGGCTCCGGTGAGCTCGCGCAGCGGCCTGATGTCGATGCCCTCGGCGTGCATGTCCACGACGAAGTAGGTGATGCCGGCGTGCTTGGGCGCATCGGGGTCCGAGCGGGCCAGGCAGATGCCGAAGTCAGCCGTCTGGGCCAGCGAGGTCCACACCTTCTGGCCGTTGAGGACCCAACCCCCCTCCACGCGTTCCGCCCTCGTGCTCAGCGCGGCGAGGTCGGACCCCGCGCCGGGTTCGCTGAAGAGCTGGCACCAATGCAGCTGCCCGAGCAGCGTGGGCCGGACCCAGCGCTCCTGCTGGGTCTCGGACCCGTAGGCGATGAGGGTCGGCAGCGCCCACGCCCCCACGGCGAGGTGCGGGCGGGCGACGGCGGCAGCGGACAGCTCTTCGTCGATGACGAGCTGCTCGAGGGGCGAGGCGTCCCGCCCCCACGGCGACGGCCAGTGCGGCATGATCAGCCCCGCCTCGGCCAGGGCAGCGCGCCGGTCGACCTCGGGGGTGGCGGCGACCCGGACCACGATGGCGCGGATCTCGTCGCGCCGCGACTCGGCCTCCGGCGGGAGGTCGGCCGCGAGGGTGCGACGGGCGCCGGCCGCCGCGAGCACGGCGACCTCGTGCTCGAGCGCGTCGACGTCGCCGGCGGCGACCAGCTGCAGGTTGGCCATGGCGCGCTTGAGGTAGAGGTGCGCGTCGTGCTCCCAGGTGAACCCGATGCCGCCGAGGATCTGGATGCACTGCTTGGCGCAGTGGGCGGCCGCCTGCAGCCCGATCGCTCCGGCGATGTGCGCGCTGAGGTCCCGCCCCCGCTCGTCCGGGCGCTCCTCGCTCCACGCCGCGGCGGCGTCCCAGGCCACCGCGGCGCACTGCTCCACCGCCACCAGCATGTCGGCCAGCGCGTGCTTGACCGCCTGGAACTGGCCGATGGGCCGGCCGAACTGGACCCGGAGCTTGGCGTGCTCCGATGCCGTCTCCAGGCACCAGCGCGCGATCCCCGCGCTCTCGGCCGCCGCGAGGGCGAGGAGCAGCCCGCGCACCGCGCCGTCGGGCAGCGCGGAATTGGTGGCGCGCGTCGACGATGATCCCCGGGCCCAGGTCCAAGCACCCGAGGGCGCGCGTGGCGTCGAGGGCCGGCAGAGGATCGACCGGGCCGGCGGCGCGGGCGAGCTCGCGGTCGATGAGGCACCACCGCGGCGCGCCCTCCTCGACCGACGCGGGCACCAGCACGAGCCGCGCCGTCGGCAGCCCGAGCAGCGGGCGGGCCGTGCCGGTGAGCCGCACGGCCATGCCGTCGACCCTCTCCCCGCGCACCGCGGCGCCACCCGGCGCGACGGCGGCGGTGATCGTGCCGTCCGCCAGCCCCGGCAGCAGCTCGGCGTGGAGCGCCTCGCCCGCGTGGGCGGCGATGAGGCCGGACACGAGCACCGTGGGGAGGAGCGGACCCGGCACGAGCGCGTGCCCCAGTTCCTCGAGCACCACCGCCAGCTCGGCGACGGTGAAACCCTGGCCGCCGTGGCGTTCGGGCAGGTGGAGCCCGAGCCACCCCTGGGCGCCGAGCTTCTCCCACACGGCCGGCGGGTCGGGCGCCGTCGCCTCTGCCACGGCGCGGGGCACGCCCGGGGGGCAGTGCGTCTGGGCCCACCGCCGCACGGTGAGGCGGAGCGACTCGTGGTCCTCCGTGACGGCGATCGGCACTAGGTGCCCTCCTCGATCGGCACCTCGGTGCCGTCGCGCCACAACGAGATGGCGCCCACGGGGCACCCCTGCGCCGCGACGTGGAGCCGCTCCTCGTCGGTGGCCGCCGGGTCGACGACGACCGCGTGGCCGTCGTCGCCCAGCTCGAAGGTGTCCGGGGCCCAGAACACGCAATTGCCCGAGCCCATGCAGCGGTCCCAGTCGATCCGCACCTCGAGCGGCCCGCCCATCGTCACGCCGCCCGCAGGACGAGCGCGCTCGTGGGCACGCCCTCGCCCGAGGTCACGAGGCAGGTCCGTGCCCCCGCCACCTGGCTGGTCGAGGTCCCGCGGAGCTGGCGCACCCCCTCGGTGACGAGGTTGAACCCGTGGACGTAGGCCTCGGAGAGGCCGCCTCCCGACGTGTTCGTTGGGAGGGCCCCCGTGCCCCAGCGGAGGTTCCCGTCGGCGACGAAATCGGGCGCCTCGCCGCGCCGGCAGAAGCCGTAGCCCTCCAGCGACAACAGGATCAGCGGTGTGAAGGCGTCGTAGATCTGCGCGACGTCGATGTCGTCGGGGCCGATGTCCGACTGGGACCACAGCTTCTCGGCGCAGGTCCAGGCCGGCCCCGTCAGCGGGTCGTCGCAGTAGTAATTGACCATCGACTCGTGCTGGCGGTGGAGCCCCTGCCCGAAGGCGTGCACGAGGGCCGGCGGGTGCGGGCAGTCCTGGGCCCGTTCGGCCGACACGAGCACGGCGGCAAGCGCACCGTCGGTCTCCAGGCAGTTGTCGAAGAGGCAGAGGGGCTCGCTGATGAAGCGGGCGGCCATGTAGTCGTCGAGGGTCATGGGCTTGTCGTGCATCAGCGCGGCCGGGTTCCGGTTGGCGTGGGACCGCACGGCCAGGGCCACCTCGGCCAGGTGCGCGCGTCCTGCGCCGTACTCGTGCATGTAGCGGCGGGCCAGCATCGCCACCTCGTCCACCGGTCGCAAGAGGCCGAAGGGTCGCGTCCACTGCGCCTGGATGGGGAGCCGGGACGGCGCGGTCGCCCAGGGCCGGGCGGTGCGCGCCCCGCGCTTGCGGGAACGCCAGGCGACCACGACGTCGGCCTGGCCGGTGGCGATGGCCATGGCGGCGTGCCCGATGGTGGCGCAGCCCGCCCCGCCGCCGAAGCCCACCTGGGAGAAGTAGGTGATGTCCCCCGCCCCGATCGTCTTGGCCAGGGTCACCTCGTCGGTCGACTCCATGGTGAACGAGGACAGGCCGTCGACCTCGGCGGGGGCGATCCCGGCGTCGTGGAGCGCCGCCACGACGGCCTCGGCCGCCAGCTGACCCTCGGGGCGGTCGATCGCCTTGGCGAACTCGGTCTGCCCGATGCCCACGATGGCCGCAGCGTCGCGCAGCGGGTTGGCTCGTCCGCCCATGCGCGAGAACCTACCCTCCGGCGGCGAACACCACGGGCAGGGCGAGGGGCGAACGGAAGGCCATCCCCTCGATGTGCGGCGGCTCCGCCTCGGGGTCCAGCGTGAATGGTCCGAGGCGGTCGAGGAGCGTGTTGACGGCCACGCGCGACTCCATGCGGGCGAGGTGCATGCCCAGGCAGACGTGGACGCCGAAGCCGAAACCGACGTGTTGGCGCTGCTGGCGGAACAGGTCGTAGCGGTCCGGGTCGCCGTACTTGCGCTCGTCCCGGTTGGCCGCCCCGATCATGAGGGCGATGTCGGCACCCTCGTCGATCTTCACGCCGGCCAGCTCCGCGTCCCGGGCGGCCCGGCGCAGGATCACCGTCACCGGCGGCTCCCAGCGCAGCACCTCCTCGAAGGCCTGGGGGTACAGCGAGCGGTCCCCGGAGAGCGCGTCGAATTGGGACCGGTCGTGGAGCAGGGCGAAGAGCAGGCTGCCCGAGGCCCGGTAGGTGGTCTCCACCCCGGCCGGCAGGAGCAGGCGCAAGAAGGAGAAGATCTCCTCGTCGCTCAGCCGCTCCCCCTCGACCTCTGCCCGGACGAGGTCGCTGATGAGGTCGTCGCCCGGACGGGCCCGCCGCTCCACCATGACGTCGGCGAAGTACGTCGCGCAGCGCCGCCGACGCCGCCAGGCCTCGCTCCCAGTTGGCGGCGACGCTGGTCAGCTCGAGCGCCCAGCGTTGGAACCTCGGGTAGTCCGCCCGGGGCAGGCCGAGGATGCGGGCGATGACCTGCACGGGGAAGTTGAAGGTGAAGGAGCGCACGAGATCGGTCCGGCCGCGCTCGGCGAACGAGTCGATCAGCTCGTTTACGACGACGGCGACCAGTTGCTCCTCCCAGCGCTCCAGCATCTTGGAGCGGAAGCTCGAGGCGACGAGGGCCCGGATGACCCGGTGCTCGGGCTCGTTCATCTGCAAGATGGTCCGGCCCATCACCACCTCCGTCACGTCGGCGTAGACGTCCGAGGAGTACGTGTCGTTGTCACGCAGCACGTGCACGACTTCGTCAAAGCCGAGCACCGTGACCGGGGGCGGCTTGGTGGGATCGGCGACGGCCGCGCCCTCGCCGACGTCGATGGGGCCGAGGTGCACCGGGGACTGACGCCGCAGCTCGTGCAGCGCCGGGTAGGGGTCGCGGATGCTCCCGCCGACCACGTCCTTCAGCTCGTAGGGGTCGAAGGGCACCTCGGTGGAATCCGCCGCCGAATTAATCCCTGGCATGTCGCCTGCTCACCCCCTAGATTTAGGGTGTCACATCGGGTCGGCGTCCGCTGACACCGGTGTCATAGTACGCAAACGAGCGTTGGGGCGTCGAGGGCTCCGCGAGCAGCGGGCGGGAGGGAAGGGCCGGAGGGGGCAGCCAGCCGGAAACTTGGTATTCCCGGATCGAGGGGCGGAGAAATGGGACCGAGGATGACGATCGACCACGCCAAGCAGGGTGCACGTCACCTCGAGGCGAGCCGGGCGGCCGCCCAGCGAGAGGGATCGTCGACGCGGCGGCGGATCCTGCAGATCGCGTTGGCGTTGATGGCGCAGCGGGGCGTCGACGGCACGAGCATGCGCGACCTGGCCTCGGCGGCCGGTCTCAACGTGGCGTCGCTCTACCACTACTTCCCCTCCAAGCGCGACCTTCTCGAGGCAGTCCTGGTCGAACAGGGTTTTCTCCCGATCCAGGCGCCCGGCCCCGACGGCGACGGGCACGGCGACGGGCATGGCGACGGCCATGGCGACGGCCATGGCGTCGGGCGGCAGCCGGCCTCCTCGACCCTGGAGCAGCTGCTGGCCGACATCCTCGTCTCGATGTTCGCGGTCCAGGACTTCGTCCGCCTCATGGTCGGCGAATCGATGCGGGACGAGTCGACGGCGCGGGCCGTCGGGCTCGACCTCTTCACCTCGTTCCAGACCATCATCGAGGTTTGGGTCCGCAAGCACCGCCCCGACCTCGACGAGCGGTCGGGTGCCGCCGCGGTGGCGCGCCTCTTGAGCGCCATGGTCGTCGGCATCTTCGTCGAGCACGCCGCCGGCGTCCTGGCCGACGACGGGGCCGACCTGACCGCCCTCTGCCTCCGGCGGGCCCGGGAGGCGGCGCAGATCGTCGGACCCCCAGATTAGGGGGTCCCGCTCCCGGTCCCGGTGGCGCTTGCGTGCCGGACCGACTCCGGCGCACACTGGCGCCGTGCCCACCGGCCCTCCCGCCGCAGCACCGACGGCGGTGGCGTCGGAGGCCTTCGCGGTCCCGGACGAGACGGTGTGGAGCTATCGCCTCGACTTCACCAATCTCCCCGAGTACAACCCCGACGTGTCCGGTGTCGAACGGGTGCGCGACGGCGCACGCGACGGGGTCGGCGGCGCCTGCGGCCCCGGCGCCCGCTACACCTTCCGCCTCGCCGATGCGCGCCAGCCCGGTCTGAGCCAGCCCGTCGAGCTGTGGACCGTCGAGGCCGTGCAGCCCACGCTCGTCGCGGCGGGGATGGCCGGCGGCGGCGAGGCCTACGAGGAGTTCGTCGTGCGCCCGGGTCCGGACGGCGGTTGCGAAGCCAGTCTGACGCTGTGGGTCACGCTGCCCGACGGGCTCCCCGACGACGCCGTCGCCGCGGCGGCGGCAGGGAGCCTCGAGCAGATCACGAAGGAGCTCCGCCTCATGAAGCAGGTGCTCGAGCACCGGGCGGGCACGTCTTCGGGCGCGTGACCCGGCGACCGGGGGTCAGACGCCGGCTCCACGCCGGGCACGGGCCTCAGGCCAGCTCGTAGTCGGCCAGATCGGGCTCGAGCGTGCGGGCCCAGTACGAGTGGAGGTCGAAGGGCCAGTTCTGGGTCACCCGCCCGTGCGCGTTGCGGTACCAGGTCGGCACGTCGGCCACTCCCCAGACCATCGCGACCGTTGCCCTCCTCCATCTCACGTCCGTAGCGCTCGTGCACGTCGCGCCGGCACGACATGGTCCGGTGGCCGGCGCCGGAGCAGGCGGCCGATCGCCTCGACGGCGTAGCGCACCTGGCACTCGACCATGATCAGGATGCTGCCGTTGATGACCAGGTTGGTGTTCGGCCCGTAGAGCATGAAGAAGTTGGGGAAGCCCGGCACCGTGATGCCGAGGTAGGCCCGGGCGTCGCCGCCCCACGCCTCGTTGAGCTCCACGCCGTCCGATCCGAAGACCCGCATGGGCGCCACGAAGTCCGACGCGCTGAACCCGGTGCCGTAGATCAGCACGTCCGCCGGGTGTTCCTCGCCGTCGACGGTCCGCACCCCGTGCGGGGTGATCTCGGCGATCGGCGTCGTCACGAGGTCGACGTCGGGATGCCCGAGCGCCGCCGCCCACCGCCCGTCGTCGCGCAGGGCGCGCTTGGCGAAGGGCGGGAAGTGCGGCACCATCTTCTCGAAGAGCTCGTCGTCCTCGACCTGGGCGCGCAGGACGTCGATGCAGCATGGAGCGCACGAAGTCGTTGCCGGCGCTCACGGCCTCGGTGTGCTCGTCCCAGTCGGGGTCGACCCGGGCGGCCGCCAGCAGCCCCTCGTGCATGAGCCAGAACTGCCACAGCCGGTCCCAACGCCCGTAGTTGGGCAGGAGCGCCAGCAGGTCGTGGAACTCGGGCGGGAACGGGTCGCCGTAGTTCTCCGTCGGGCAGGAGCCAGGGCGGCGTGCGCTGGTACACGTCGAGGTGCGCCACCTCCCCGGCCAGGCACGGGACGAACTGGGCCGCGCTGGCCCCGGTCCCGATCACCGCGACGCGGCGGCCCGGCCAGCTCGACCGAGTCGTCCCACGCCGCCGAGTGGAAGGACGGGCCGGCGAAGTCGTCCCGCCCGTGCGATGGCGGGGAAGGAGGGCCGGTTCAGCTGGCCCACCGCGCAGACGATCGCCGTCGACGACCTCGGTCGCGCTCGGTGCCGTCGGCGGCAGCGCACCGTCAGCGTCCACTCGCCCGTGGCGTCGTCGAACCGGGCCTCGGTCACCTCGCAGCGGAAGCGGATGCACTCGCCCAGCCCCAGCTCCCTGCGCCATCCGCTGCAGGTAGGCCAGCAGGTCGGGCTGCGCCGAGAAGCGCGACACCCAGTCGTTGGTCTGGGCGAAGGAGAAGCTGTAGAGCTGGTTGGGCACGTCGACGCGGCAGCCCGGGTAGACGTTCTCGAGCCAGGTGCCGCCCACGTCGCGCGTTCTTCTCGAAGACCGTGACCTCCACGCCGGCCTGGCGGAGCCGGTGCGCCGCGGCCAGGCCCGAGGCGCCGGCGCCGATCGACGGCGCAGCGGAACGAGCCACCCACGTCGTCGCAGGTGCCACGAGGGCTGCCGCGGATCGGTCCCTTCGAGGGCGAGCTCCTCGGTCAGGAAGCGGCTCCCACTGCTCCGTCGCGCCGGCACCCGACGAGAAAGGCGAAGACGCGCCGCCGCTCGTCGCGCGGTCAGCTCGTGGTCGGGCCGCGCCCGACGCCAGCGTGCGGCCGCCAGCGCGTCCGCGGCCAGCCGCCGGGCCTCTGCCTCCTGCTCGGGGCCGAGGCCGCGTCCCGGGACGAGGAGCTGGGCCTGGTCGGGCGCCAGCTCCGGGCGCAGCAGGGAGAGGTCGCCCGTCCGGTGCGCCACCGCGCACAGGAGCGGGTGCACGTCCGCCGCGGCGAAGGCCGCCACCAGCCGTGCCGCACCATCGGCCGCCCCGTCGCATCACCCGACCCATGCGGTGAGCCTACGACTGGTGCGGTCCCGTCGTCGGCGTGGCCTCAGCGCCCCATGTGCTTGCGAGCTCGGCGATCTGGCTGTTGACCTCGACCGTGCGCGGCAGCTTGTCCATGGCCACGGCCAGGGACTCGGCGGTCCAGCGGTCGTCGGTCTCGACCGAGTCCGCGATCGACCACCCGGCGTAGATCCCGACGGAGCCCCCGTACACGCTGAAGACCTGGCCGTTGAAGGGGCAGGTCTCCGACGCCAGCACGGCCACGAGCGGAGAGACGTTCTCGGGATCGAACACGTGCTGCTGCATCGACTCGCCCATGCCCGGGGTCTGCATGGTCAGCCGGGTCCGGGCCACGGGGGCGATGCAGTTGGCCCGGACGCCGTAGCGGTTGCAGCTCCATGGCGTTGACCACCGTCATGGCGGCGATGCCCGCCTTGGCGGCCGAGTAATTGGTCTGGCCGACGTTGCCGTGCAGCCCCGCGCCCGAACTGGTGTTGACGATGGCCCGATCGGTGATCGTGCCCGGCCTTGGCCGCCTCCCGCCACACCTCGGCGGCGTGCCGGGTCACGTTGAAGGTCCCCTTCAGGTGGACCGCGATGACGTCGTCGAACTCCTGCTCGCTCATGGACACGAGCATGCGGTCGCGCAGGATCCCTGCGTTGTTGACCACGACGTGGAGGTCGCCGAAGGTCGAGACGGCCTGGTCGACCATGCGCCTTGGCGCCGGCGAACGAGCTGACGCTGTCGGTGTTGGCGACGGCCTCGACCGCCGGCGGCCGTGATCTCGTCGACCACCGACTGCGCGGCCGAGACGTCGGCGCCCGAGCCGTCGACGGCCCCGCCGAGGTCGTTGACCACCACCTTGGCGCCGAGCGAGGCGAACAGCAGCGCGTGCTCGCGGCCGATGCCCCGCCCCGCCCCGGTGATGATCGCCACTCTGTCCTGCAACATGGTTCAGCCGTCCTCTCGGTTCTCGTCCGTCGACCGCGCCGCCGGCGGGCGGCGGCGCCGGGCGAGACGATTGCAACGGCGCCCCGGCCTGTCAAACCGGCGCCGGCGTGCGCCGTCGCCTCGCGCAGACGCCGGTCCAGGTAGCGCCGCTCGGCGTCGGTGCCGGCCAGCTCGTGGGCCCGCCGGTAGGCCTCCGCCGCCTCCGATCGGCGGCCGAGGCGCCGCAACATGTCGCCGCGTGCCGCCGGGAGCAGGTGGTACCCGCGCAGCTCGCCGTCCGGTGCGATGCGTCTCCAAGAGGGCCAGCCCGGCCTCGGGTCCCTCGGACAGCGACACGGCAACCGCGCGGTTCAGCTCGATCACGGCCGAGGGCGCCATGTCGAAGAGGCGGTCGTAGAGCACGGCGACCTCGGCCCAGTCCGTCTCGCCGTCACGGCTGACGTGGCAGGCGGCGATCGCCGCCTGGACCTGGAAGGGCCCGGGACGGTCGAGGCGTGCCGCCGTCGCCAGCAGCTGCTCGAGCCCTCGGCGATGGCCGCGGCGTCCCACAGCGAGCGGTCCTGGCGCGTCAAGACGACGAGCTCGCCGTCCGCGTCGACCCGCGCCGCGCTCCGGGCGTCGTGGAGGAGCATGAGGGCGAGCAGGCCCAGCGCCTCGGGCTCGTCGGGCATGAGGCGTGCACAGGACCCGACCCAGGCGGATGGCCTCGGCGGTCAGGCTGCGCCGGACCAGGTCCGAACCCGAGGTGGCCGAGTAGCCCTCGTTGAAGAGGAGGTAGAGCACCGCCAGCACGGCGGCCGTCCGCTCCACCAGCTGGTGGGCCGGCGGCACGGCGAACGGAATGCCGGCGTGGCGGATCTTCCGCTTGGCGCGCACGAGGCGCTGCGCCATGGTCGCCTCCGGGACGAGAAAGGCGCGGGCGATCTCCGACGTCGTCATGCCGGCCAACGTGCGCAGGGTGAGCGCCACCTGAGCCTCGAACGTGAGGGCCGGGTGGCAGCACGTGAACATGAGGCGCAGGCGGTCGTCGGGCACCTCCTCCTCCTCCGCCCGCGCCGCACCGCCCGGGTCCATCAGCGCCACCTCCAATTCCTTGGACGCGCCGACACTGGCGACGGCGCGCCCGGTCGACCGCACGGTGACGGGCCACCGTCGTGAGCCACGCACCGGGGCGGCGCGGGATGCCGTCGCGGGGCCAGCGCTCCAACGCGGTCGCGAAGGCATCCTGCGCGCACTCCTCGGCGAGGTCCCAGTCGCCGGTCAGCCGGACCAGGGTCGCCACGACCCGGCCCCACTCGGCGTGGAACGCATCGGCGACGGCCGCCTCGACGTCGGCGGTCACATCTCCCAGATCGGCCTCACCTCCACCGAGCCGTCCTTGGCGCCCGGGATCTAGGCCGCGACCTCGATCGCCTCGTCGAGGTCCTTGCACTCGACGAGGAAGTAGCCGGCCAGCTGCTCCTTGGTCTCGGCGAAGGGTCCGTCGGTGGCGAGGACCTCGCCGTTGCGCACCCGCACGGTGGTGGCGTCGCTGGTCAGCCGGAGGCGGTTGCCGCCGCGCAGGACGCCCCGCTCCGTCATCTCCTTGGCGAAGGCCTCGTACTCGGGGCTGACGCCCTGCCCGACCTCCTCGTCCGTCCTCGAGCCCGCACGCTCGTCGACGGCGATCATCAACAGGTACTCCATCGGTGCTCCTCCTTCTTCGGGGCTGGTTCGCTCCTACGACGATCGGATACGGGCCGGATCGACACCCCGCCGGGAAAATCTTGGCCGACCCCGTCGCCCCTACGCTCGACGGCCATGGCGACGGCCACCCCCGACGAGGCGGGACTGCTCGAGCTCGAGGTCGGGGCCATCGCCGCGGGCGGGGGCTGCGTGGCCCGGGCTCCGGACGGCAAGGTGGTCTTCGTCCGCCATGCCCTCCCCGGCGAACGGGTCAGGGCACGCCCGACCGCCCGCACGACCTCCTATCTGCGGGCGGACGCCGTCGAGATCCTGGCGCCCTCCCCCGACCGGGTCGTCCCCCCGTGCCCGCACGCCGGACCGGGCCGCTGCGGCGGGTGCGACTTCCAGCACGTCGAGCTCGGCGCACAGCGCCGGCTGAAGGCGTTCCTGATCGCCGAGCAGTTGGCGCGGCTGGCGGGCGTGGAGCGCCCGCTCGAGGTCGAGCCCGTCCCCGGCGACGACGACGGGCTCCGTTGGCGCAGCCGGGTGCGCCTGGCGGTGGACCGGGGCGGCCTGGTCGGGTTCCGCCGTCACCGCTCCCACCGAATCGAGACCGTCGACGACTGCCCCATCGCCGGCGCCGCGGTCTGCGCCACCGGTGCGTTCGTCACCAGATGGCCCGGCGCGGCACAGCTCGAGATCATGACGGGGACCGATCCGGGCGACGTGGTGGTCTCGGTCACGCCCCGGGGACGACCCGAGCCGCGCTTGCCCGACCTCGGCACCGGCCTGGTCGTCCGGGGCAAGGTCCGGCGGCCGCCCGGCGCCGTGCACGCCGTCGTCGATGGGCGCACCTACCGGATCAGCGCGGGGGTCTTCTGGCAGGTCCACACCGGCGCCGCCGCGGCCCTGCTCGCTGCGGTGCTCGCCCTGGCCGGTGACTGCCGCGGTGCGTCCGTCCTCGACCTCTACGCCGGCGCCGGGCTCTTCTCCGTCCCGCTGGCCGAGGCGGTGGGCCCGACGGGATCGGTCCTCGCGGTCGAGCGCGACGCGCGGGCGTGCGCCGACGCTGCGGCACAACGGCACCGCCTACCGGAACCTGCACGTGACCCGTGACGTGGTGACGCCCGAGCTCGTGGCCACCGCCGTCGGGCGCCCCGACATCGTCGTCCTGGACCCCGGCGCGCGAGGGCGCCGGCACCGGCGTCATGCGGGCGCTCGCCGGTCACGCCCCGACCGTGCGCACGCTGATCTACGTGTCGTGCGACCCGGCCTCCTTCGGGCGGGACGTCCGGGTCCTGCTCGACGGCGGCTGGGGCCTCGGCGCGCTGCGCGCCTTCGACATCTTCCCCATGACCGAGCACGTCGAGCTGGTCGCGTCCCTGACGCCCCCGGCGGCCTGACGGGGAGCCCCCTGCGCACGACTCGCGCGCAGGAGGACCGACCAGCCCGCTAATGGCTAGGCGTGCCCCCCGAGCTCGTGCTCGACGTGCCCGGCCGACTCGAACTGCAGCGTCGAGTGCGCCACGTCGAAGTGTCCCGACAGGCAGTCCTGCAGGTGGTCGAGCACCCTGCCCGCCTCCCCCGAGGTGAAGCACTCCTCGGTGACGACGACGTGGGCGGTGAGGATGGGCAACGACGACGTGAGCGTCCACGCGTGCAGGTCGTGGACCGAGGTGACCTCGGGGAGCTCCAGCAGGTGACGACGGACCTCCTGCAGGTCGATGCCCTCCGGGGTGGCCTCCAGCAAGATGTGCAGCGCCGGCCGCAACAGCACCACCGCCGCCCGCACCATGAGGAGGACGACCACCAGCGAGGCGATGGAGTCGGCCCGGTCGAACCCCCACACGACGATCACCACGCCGGCGATGAGTGTGCCGGCGAACCCGTAGAGGTCGGTGAGGATGTGGCGGTAGGCGCCCTCCACGTTCAGCGACTGCCGGTTCGCCCTCGCCATGGTGAGCGTGGCGGCGAAGTTGACCGCCACCCCGACCGCGGCGACGACGATCAGGACGACGCCGTCGACCGGCGCGGGGTGCAACAGCCGGCTCACGGCGTCGTAGGTCACCAGCGCCGAGACGATGAGGAGCGTGACGCCGTTGGCCGCTGCGGCCAGGATCTCGGCCCGCTTCAGGCCGTAGGTGTGCGACCCCGTCTCGGGGCGGGCGGCGAGCCGGATCGCCACCAGCGAGCCGGCGATGGCGCCGACGTCCACCAGCATGTGGCCGGCGTCGGCCAAGAGGACCACCGAGTTCGAGGCCACGGCCGCGCCCACCTCGAAGACCATGAACGCGATCAGCAGGACGAGCGCCACCGTCAGGGCGCGCCGGTCCCCCGCCGCCGAGTGCCCGCTCGGTCGGTGGTGGAGGCCGGGGTGTCGATGGGGGCCGTGGCCCCGTTCGTGGCCGCCGTCAGCCATCGGCGCTCACGTGGTCCGCGTGCCTCAACACCTCTTCGACCAGCCGCCGAACGTGGGCGTCGTCGAGCACGTAGAAGATCCGTGTCCCCTCCCGCCGGCTCCGGACCAGGCGGGCGAGGCGGAGCTTGGCCAGGTGCTGGGACACGGCGGCCGGGTGGGCGCCGACGACGTCGGCCAGCTCGTTGACCGAGTGCTCGCCCTCGAGCAAGGCCCAGATCACCCGCAGGCGCGTCTCGTCGCCCAGCAGCTTGAGCATCCCGACGGCGGAGCGGAACTCCTCCCCGGCCGGACTCTCAACTATCTGCGTATGCACGCAGATAGCGTACACACCGGAGCCGGTGGCGGTCCACCCCGGTCACCCCGATCGGCTCAGTGCCCCGTGAAGACCGACAGCGGCGGGGCCGTCACGCTGCAGGGCTGGCTGACCGAGCCCGGCGGCAGCGCCGCCTCCATGACCTTCTTCACGATCGGTCCCGCCACCGACGCGCCGTCGGACGAGATGTTCTGCTCGGGCACCACGACGGCCACCGCGATCTGCGGGTTGTTGGCGGGCGCGAAGCCGATCATCCAGTCGTGGTTGACCCCCTGCGCCGCGCCGGTCTGGGCCGTGCCCGTCTTGACGGCCGCACACAGGTAGCCGGGGAACCCGACGCCCGACGCCGTGCCGTTCGCGACCACGCCCTCCATGAGGGCGGTCACCGCCTGCGCCGCCTCGGCCGACGCCGCCTGTGCCATGGCCTTGGGTGTGTAGCTGTCGACGAGTGCCCCCTGCGAGTCGTGGATCGAGGACATCAGGTGCGGCGTCATGACGACCCCGCCGTTGGCGATCCCGGCGGCGACCATCGCGTTCTGCAGCGCGGTGTCCTGCACGCCGTACTGCCCGATGGCGGTGTAGGCCTGGAACGCCTGGGAGTTCGCCGGCAGGTTCACCAGGGGCGACGCCACGACACCGCCCACGGGCTGCTGTGAGTTGCTGGGCAGGTCGATCGGGGGCACCGAGTTGATGCCGAAGAGCTCGGCCTGTTGGCGCAACGTCGAGACGCCCTCCTGCACCCCGAGCTCGCCGTAGCCCGGGTCGCAGGAGAACGGCAGCATCTGGGTCATGGTCCCGCCGCAGGGACCGCTCTCGTCGCAGAGCGGTTTGTTGGAGTCGGGGAAGGTCTGGCACTGCTGCACCGGATAGTCGAATCCCGCCAGGGAAGGCTTGAGGTTGTAGGCGGCGGTGGACGTCACCACCTTCATGGTCGACCCGGGGAAGAAGACCTCGCCCGTGGCGATCGGTCGGAGCGGGTAGTACCCCTCGCGGTCCTTCTGGGTGTAGCTGTAGTAGGCCAGGTTCTCCGCGTGCAGCGACGTGCTGACCAGCGCGTTGGGGTCGAAGGTCGGGTTGGAGACCATGGCCAGGACCGCTCCCGTCTTGGGGTCGAGCACCACCACCGCCCCGTCGTTGTTCCCCGGGGTCGACGTCAGGGCGTTCCAGGCCGCGAGCTGGAGGCTCGGCTCGACGGTGAGGCTCACGTTGTCCGTGGTGAGCGGCTGCGTCTGCCGGAAGAGGAGTTGGCTCAGCGTCTGGGGCGCGGGTTGGTGCGGGCCCAGGTAGCTGTCGTACTCCTGCTCGATACCCGAGGTGCCGTAGTAGAGCGCCGAGTCATACCCGGTGATGCCGGCGTAGAGGGGACCCTGCGGGTACTCGCGCACGTAGTGGTACCCGTAGGCCGCCGTGTCCGTCCCCGCCGGCGTCGGCACCGACTTCGCCAGCACGGTGCCGTCCGCTGCGGTGATCATCCCGCGCGGATTGTCGAAGCGCAGGACGGCGACGCGTGGGTTGTAGGGCGAGGTCTGCAATTGCTTGGCCTTCACCAGCTGGATGTTCACCAGCTGCGCCACCACGAGGCCGAGGCAGGCCACCATGATGATGCCGAGCCACCGGATGCGCCGCCCCATCAGCGCGCCGGACGCTTCGTGGACGACCCGATCACCGCGTGCATGGTAGGCGCCGGCACCTCGCAAAGGGCTTCATGGGCAGCATCGGCCCGTCCCTCGGCACACCCCGGTAGCATCATGCTCGGGCTCGGGCTCACCGTCCGGTGCGGGCCAACCGGGCCCGACGCGCACCTCTGGCAGCGGCAACACTCCCCGGCACACCCACTCACGACCAGGACCGATTCCGCGACCGACAGACCGCCCGTGAGGAACCTCTTCGGCGCGCTCGGCGCGTTCGTGGTCCGGCACCGCTACCTCGTCGTCGCGGTGTGGCTCGCCGGCACGATCGCGGCGGTGGCAACGTTGCCGTCCCTGGCCAGCCAGGTCAACGACAACAACGGCGCGTTCCTCCCCGAGCGCGCACCCAGCAACGAGGCCGCCACGCTCGCGCAGCCGCTCATCGGTCCCGTCACCCACAGCTCCATCCCCGTGGTCGCGGTCACCGACGGACGCCCGCTGGGCGCCGGCGACCAGGCGGCCATCCACGCGCTCCTCACCAACCTGCGCCACGTACCCACGGCGCTGTCCGTCGAGTACCTGGGCACCTCGCCCGACCACGAGGCAGCCCAGCTCCTGCTCGTGTCGTCGACCTCACCCTTCAACCAGGGGGAGGGCAACACACTGGTCAACGACGTGCACACCGTCCTCGAACGCACCGCCCTGCCCGCGGGGCTCGAGGCCCACCTGTCCGGGCAGCTGGCCACCGATGCCGCCTCCAACCAGCAGTCCGCCAAGCAGAGCAAGCAGATCCAGGACGCGTCCTTCCTCTTCATCATCGTCCTGCTCTTCCTGATCTTCCGGTCGGCGCTGGCGCCACTCGTGACCTTGCTGCCGGCCGCGCTGGTCCTGTTGCTCTCGGGTGCCTTCATCGGTGCCCTGGGCAGCGTTGGCGCGCTGCAGGTCTCGTTCTTCACCCAGATCCTGCTCATCGTCCTCGTCCTCGGCGCCGGCACCGACTACGGGCTCTTCCTCGTCTTCCGCGTCCGAGAGCAGCTCCACGCCGGCAGCGAGCCCCACGAGGCCGTGGTCTACGCGCTGCAACGGGTCGGTGAGTCGATCACCGCCTCGGCTTCGACCGTGATCGTTGCCCTCCTCACCCTGCTGGCCGCGAGCTTCGGCCTCTACCACGACCTCGGGGTGCCCCTGGCCCTCGGCATCGCCACCATGCTGCTGGCCGGCCTGACGCTGTTGCCGGCGCTGCTCGCCATCTTCGGCCGCGCCGTCTTCTGGCCGAGCGGGACCGCGGCGCGGGAGAGCGCCGACGGGGTCTGGGGCCGCGTCGCCGCCCGCCTCGTCCGCCGGCCGGTCCTCACCCTCGTGGTCGGTGTCGGAGCACTCGGGATCCTGGCCGTGTTCGCACTCGGCTTCGTCCCCACCGGCTTCGGCGGCGACGTCAACGCCCCGGCCGGCAGCGACGCCGCCGAGGGCAACGCCGCGGTCACGGCCCACTTCCCGCAGGCCAGCGCCAACCCGACCAGCGTCGTGATGCACTTCCCGGCCTCGGTCTGGGATCATCCCCAACAGCTGGCGGCGGCCACCGAAGGTCTGCGGCGCACCGGCGAGTTCGCGACCATCACCGGCCCGCTCAACTCCAACGGATCGCTCGTCACGCCGGAGCAGCTGGAGTCGCTCTACGCGCGGATCCACCCCTACGGGAGCGCGCAGGAGCTGGTGATGCGCCCGCTCGAGCCTCCGGCCGGCTCGGGCATCACCGTCTCTGATTACGTCACCTACCTCACCACGGCCCGCTACGTCAGCGCCGACGGGCACACGGTGCAGTGGTCGACCGGATTGCGTGCCGGGTCGGGGGGCAGCAACGCCGCCATCAGCGCCGTGCCGGCCATCCGTACCGCCGTCGAAGGAGCCGCCCGCCGGGCGGGTGCCGACGCCAGCGGCGTCGCCGGCGAGGCACCGGCCCTCTACGACGTGAGCTCCATCTCCAACAGCGACGTCGGCAAGATCGTGCCCATCGCCATCCTCGCCATCGGACTCGTGCTCGTGCTCGTCCTGCGCAGCCTGGTCGCGCCGGTCTACCTGATCCTCAGCGTGCTCCTCTCCTACCTGGCGTCCCTCGGCATCGCCGTCATCGTGTTCATGAAGATCCCGGGTGACTCGGGCATCGTGTTCCTCCTCCCGTTCTTGATGTTCGTCTTCTTGTTGGCGCTGGGCGAGGACTACAACATCCTCGTCATGACCCGGATCCGCGAGGAGGCGCGCGGTCACGAGCTCGGGGACGCCGTGGTGCGGGCCGTCGGTGCCACCGGCCCCACCGTGACCTCGGCGGGGCTGGTCCTCGCCGGGAGCTTCGTCGTCCTCGCCATCGTCGGTGGATCGGGCCCGGGCAACGAGGAGATCCGCGTGATCGGCATCGGCCTCGCCATCGGGATCCTGCTCGACACGTTCGTCGTCCGCACCGTGCTCGTTCCCTCCATCGTCGAGCTCCTGGGCCGCTGGAACTGGTGGCCGTCTGCGATGAGCCGCCCGGCCACCGGGCCGACGCCCCGCTGAGCCGCCGCACGCCAGAGCCACCTCGCAACCCCGGTCCGACCGGTCCCAGGCCGAACACCGTCTCTGTGGTGGCCCGATGCGCCGAGCGTTCAAGGCGCACGACCGCGGTGCCGATGGACTGGCTGTGGGGCGTCCATTCCTTCTCGCCCGCCCTCGGCCCTGCGCCGCGGGCGCCCGATGGCGCGCCAGACGACCGGCGGCTGCGGGCCGCACCACACGTGAGAGGAGTGACGTGATCCGTCGAGTGCCGAAGCTTCACGTTGCGGCGTCCGTGGTCGCTGCCGCCGCCGCCGCCCTGATCCTGACCACCACCGTCGAGGCGGCACCCGTCGCCCAGGCCGCCGAGGTCCCCCATGCCGCCGGCTTCACGACGACGCCGATGTGGAACGTGCAGCTGAACGACCCCAACAATCCGATCGCCCTGTCCTCGCCCAACGTCGCCACCCTGGGCGACGGCCAGCCGGCCGTCGTGGTGGGCGACCGGGAGGGATACGTGTACGCCTACCACCTCAGCGGCGGCACGCAGGTCCCGGGCTGGCCCTACTACGCCGGCGCGCCGGTGGACTCCTCCCCTTCGGTGGCGCCCATCAACGCCAACGGGCAGGACACCGTCTACGTGGGCGACGGCAATGCGGCCGCCCCGACGACGGGCGGGTACCAGGCCATCACTCCGAGCGGGGGCGACCAGTGGTTCGTCCAGGAGACCAACCCCGGGACTGACCCCACGGCCCATTCCGCGGTGTCGGCGTCGCTGACCGTCGACAACTACGCCGGAAGCTACGGCGTCGAGGCCGGATCGCTCGGGCAGAACACCTACGCCCTGGCGGCCGACAACGGGGCCATGCTCACCGGCTTCCCGTGGTTCTCCGCCGACTCGGTCTTCTCGACGGCGGCGGTGGCGGACCTCTACAGCGACAACAACAACGAGATCATCAGCGGCGGCGACTCCGAGCGCGGGTTCCGCCTACGGCGAGTCGTATGGCAACGGGGGCCACATCCGCATCATGACGAGCGCCGGCAACTTCGCCACCGGGAATCCGGGCGGCGGTCTCATCTGCGAGTACAACACGACGCAGAACATCGACCGTTCGTCGCCGGCCGTCGGACAGTTCCTCGCCGGCGGCGGCGTCGGCATCGCGATCGGCGACGGCAGCTACTACCCGGGTGCCTCCGACTCGGACAAGGTCTTCGCCCTCAACACGTCCTGCGGCCTGGCCTGGAGCGACACCCTCAACGGGGTCACCGCCGACTCGCCGGCCCTCGCCGACGTCACGGGCAACGGGCAGCTCGACGTGGTGGAAGGGACCTCGGCCAACACCGTCTACGTGCTGAACGGCGCCAACGGTGCCGCGGTCTGGTCGGCGACGACGACGGGCCAGGTCATCGGCTCCCCCGTCACGGCCGACCTCACCGGCGGGGGCTACCAGGACGTCATCGTCCCCACCTCCAACGGGATCGACATCTTCGACGGGCGCTCGGGCGCCGACGTGACACAGCTCGCCATCGGGGACGGCTTCCAGAGCTCGCCCCTCGTGACCGACGACCCCGACGGTCACATCGGCATCACCGGCGCGGGCTACACCAACACCGGTAGCGCCCTGGTCGGCGTGATCTTGCACTGGGAGATCGACAACACCAACGGCTCAGGGTCGAGCGTCTACGAGAACGGGGCCTGGCCGCAGTTCCACCACGACCCGCAGTTGACGGGCGACGCCGGCACGCCGGACCCCCCACCCATCGAGGTGCCTTGCAACGCCCCGGCCGGTGGACCCAACGGGTACCTCCTGTCGGCATCCGACGGCGGCGTGTTCAACTACGGCAACATCCCCTTCTGCGGGTCGACCGGGAGCATCCACCTCAACAAGCCGGTGGTGGCCTCGACGCTGACCAAGGACGGCGGCGGGTACTGGGAAGTGGCGTCCGACGGCGGCATCTTCGACTTCGGCGACGCCGGCTTCGACGGGTCCATGGGCGGCAGACCGCTCAACGCACCGATCGTCGGCATGGCCGCGACGCCGGACGGCGGCGGGTACTGGGAAGTGGCGTCCGACGGCGGCATCTTCAACTTCGGCGACGCCGGCTTCTACGGCAGCACGGGGTCCATCCACCTCAACCGGCCCATCGTCGGCATGGCCGCGACGCCCGACGGCAAGGGGTACTGGCTCGTGGCGTCCGACGGCGGCATCTTCAGCTACGGCGACGCCTCCTTCCACGGCTCCATGGGCGGCGCGCCGCTCAACTCCCCCGTCGTCGGCTTGGCCGCCGACACCCAGACGGGCGGGTACTGGGAGGTGGCGGCCGACGGGGGCATCTTCTCGTTCGACGCCCCGTTCTACGGTTCGACCGGAGGCCTGCACCTCAACGCCCCCATCGTCGGGATGGCGGCCAACGCGGACGGCTCGGGCTACCGCTTCGTGGCGTCCGACGGCGGCATCTTCTCCTACAACGCCGCCTTCTTCGGGTCGATGGGCGGCAAGCCGCTCAACAAACCTGTCGTCTCCATCGCGGGCTGAGGGCGACACTGACTCGCCGACTCGCTGACTCGCCGACTCGCCGACGACAGGTGCCCGGTGCCTCGGTCCTCGGCGCACCTGCCACAGCAGGCTGGAGGCGCAGTATCCTGACCCTCCTCGGGCTCGGTGGATCGGGGGGTGCGCGTGAAGGGCAGTGACGACGTCACGGGCCGGCTGGTGGTCACGCGACGCGAGGAGCGGGTGTTGATCATCTCCATGGAGAGCAGCGCCAAGCGGAATGCCATCGACCGGGCGATGGCCGACGCCCTCGACGACGCGCTGAACGAGCTGGACGACGACGAGGGGGTGTGGGGGGGGATCCTGACCGGCACCACCGAGGTGTTCAGCGCCGGGAGCGATCTGACCGCCGGCGGAGATTACGTCACCGACCGTGGCGGCGAGTACGGCATCATCCGGCGCCGGCGCGCCAAGCCGTTGATCGCCGCGGTCGAGGGACCGGCCCTCGGCGGTGGCCTCGAGATCGTCCTGGCCTGCGATCTCGTCGTCGCGGCGCGCAGCGCTCGGTTCGGCCTGCCCGAGGTGGGCATCGGCGTGGTCCCGACCTGTGCGGGCCTGTTCCGCTCGCCGCGGGCGTTGCCCCTCAATCTGGCGCGCCAGCTCATCCTCACCGGCCGGCCCATCGACGCGCAACGGGCCTACGAAGCGGGATTGGTCAACGTGCTCACCGATCCGGGTGACGCCCTGGCCGAGGCCGAGACCTTGGCGCAGCAGATCTGCGCCAATGCGCCGGTCTCGGTGCAGGCCTGTCTCGCCGCCGTCAACGACATCGTCGCATCCGACGACGAGCTCGGTTGGGAACACACGCAGCGCGCGCTGACGACGGCGGCCCACTCGGCCGACGCACGCGAGGGCGTCGCCGCCTTCCTCGAGAAGAGGCCCCCGGTTTGGCGCGGTCGCTGATCACACCGCTCGCGCCGGATCCTGCGGTCGCCGCGACACGGTCGCGAGCATGCCGCGGACCGTCGCTGACGAAGGAGCTCCCAGGAGTCGAGCGACAGGGCCGTGCTCGATCGGCGTCAGGATGGGTGCCTGTCCTCGATCGCCCCGGCCGCGCCCTTCAGCAGGTCGTCCTCGGAGGGACCGAGGCGGGACGTCGGTCAGGCAACCGCTCGCCGGCGTAGCTCTCGCCGCTCGGCGTCGCTCGTCCCGCCCCACAGGCCGACAATCGACTCATCCGCCAGGGCGAAATCGAGGCATTCCTGGCGCACCGGACAGCGGGCGCACTCCCGCCTGGTCGCCCCGTAGGCGCCCCCCGTGGACTTGACGAAGCCGCTCGCTCCCATTCCTCGACAGGCTGCCTGACGGTGCCACTCGGGCCGACGCAGGACGTCCTCGAGCGTCACCGGGATGTGCTCGGCGTGGGGTTGCATCAGCCAGCCGAGGAGGCCCTCGTCCACCGGGCGTTGCGGCGTCCGTTGGGGCTGTACGAGGTATCCCGTTGGTTGTCTGTGCATGATCATGGATGGTCGAAGAATGGCAACTCGCGGTTCTGAGAATGGGTTTGCCGACCCCGCCCTCTCCGGAGATTGTGGCGATCGCTCCCGGTGCGCTCTAGGGCCGTTCGGATCGAAGTGACGCAACGTAGCCACAACAGTCCCGGTCGGCTGCCAGCACGAATCAAGGCGGAGACGGACTCGCCTCCCGTGGCGTGACGGGATTGGTCGCGCCGTCGCGGCCGCCCCACCCGTTGGCTCAGGCGATGCCGCAGCAGTCCGGCACCCGTTGCGGGGCGCCAGGATCATCAAGCGACCGCACGCGTCTTCGACAAGCGCGAAGGGCGTCGTTGGCCCGGCGGGAGGTCCACCTTCGGGGCACGCCGACGCGAAACGAGGATCTTGGCTTGCTGCTCTTCCGGCCGAAGCGACAGAGAGGCCCGGCCGCCGCGACATCTGCCCGGCACCGAAGGCTCGACCCCGCGTCCGCCGGCACGTCGTTCTGCGCCCTGTCCTTCATTGCCTTTTCCCGTCTCGCACGCGTCTCCCGACGCAAGCTCGCCTCGAGATCGCTCCGAGGTCAGGCTTCGGCGGACACGCCGAGAGGCCGCTGAGCCCGAGGGACCGCTCGGCATGGCCGACCCTTCCGACACGACGTTGGCGGCACGGCGGGCCCGGGCCTCGGCCGGTTCGTCGTCGACTCCTGGCGGCCGAGTCACGTGCGTGACCGAGAAGTCAAGCTTGAGCGACCCGCCCGAGGCGATGCGTGAACTGCGAGAGGACGGTCAGCGACCGCTGGTAGACCAAGGCCTCCCAGCGAACGGCCCCGCTCCTCGCCCCCAGCCCGGCGGGGGCGGGGTCTTTCGCTCGGGTCTCGGACGCCTGGCCGGGTGGCACGGTCGCGGCCCCGCTCCGGCGTGGTCGCGTCGCGTGACGGCTGCTGCCTCGCGGGGGCGGGATGGCGGTTACGGGGTATCTCTCCTACACCCCGCCCCCTGGCCGCTGATTGTGCTGATGCAGCCGCCGATGCAGGTAGAGCCGTTGGAACCCTGCCGACCACAACATTCTGACAACAGAGGCCAGCCCCGGTCCTCGTGGGTGGCGATGCCACGTGCGTCGGCCTCACCGAAGATGCCAGGGACCAGCAGGTGGCGGGTCTCCTCCCCCGGGCGCGACGTGGCCATCCTCTCGAAGGTGTCTCCCGCGTCCGCCGGTGCGTGGAACAGGGGCGGGGGGCTCGCACTTCCCCCGCCCCCGGGAACTGTTGTACCGGCCACGGCGCCCGCGGGAGTAGAGCCATCCGAACCCACTCCGCACAACGCTCTGACAACTCGGGTGGCGTGCTGGTGCCGATGGCGCAGCGCACCGGGCGACCCGAGGCGACACAGGGAGCAAGGCCGGGCGTTGGGGACGCCCTCGGGGAACGCCTAGGTCGTCTGAGCCTTGATCTCCCTTTGGATCCGCTCCTGTTGGGCCGCCATGAGCGCGTTCGCGTGTGGCGGCACCTCGGAGATCCTCGCGCTTGCCGGGGGAAGTGATCCGGCGGGCAGTTCCTCACACGTCGTGTGGAACATCGCCTGTTGCGCCGCCGTTATGGAACCGGCGGGAAGGGCGGCTGGGCTCGAGAACGGGTTCTTGGGCGCGTGCAGTTCCGGGGGCTCGGCGAAGGGCGGCTTCTTCGATTTGAGATCGAAGAAGTCCAACATGTTGTGCGCATTGGCGTCGCGGTACGTCAGGGCCGGGAGATTCCATTTGGTTTCGACGAGCTTCAGGATGGACGTATGGTCGAACGTCTGATGCGACACGTAATCCCTCTTCGAGCGGGCGGAGACCACGCAGCAGGGCACCCGGAACCCCGTGTAGTCATACGCACCAGGGAGGTCTCCCGGCCCGAGGGCGGGGGGCACGTTGTCCGGTTTCACGGCCGGCTGCGGGGGAACGTGGTCGTACCAGCCTCCGTGCTCGTCATACACCCAGACCAAGGCCGTCTTCTCCCATGCGGGCCCCTGCAACACCGCGTTGATGACGAGAGCGGCGTATCCCTCTCCGACCGTGATGTCCCCGTCCTCCTCCGAGAAGCTCGTGTAAGGATCCACCAGGCTGAAGGACGGTAGGGTCCCCGACGCCGCGTCGACGAAGAACTGACTCACGTGGACGGCTTTGGTCGGATTATTGAAGAAGACGGGCTCAAAGAGGGCACACGTCGGGAGGTCCGGGTAATAGTCCTTCCACGAGATGCCATACTCGTTGAGACGGTCGAAGATGGTGCCGTTGGGGGCGTCGACTTTTGAGATACCCGACACGTCGGTTCGGATGTCTCCGAGCGCGGTGCCAGCAATCAGGAACCGGCGATTCGGGTACGTCTGTGCCATGACGGACGAGAAGTAGCGGTCACCGATTGGGAAGAGACCAGCCATCGAATGGTAGAAGGGGAGGTCATCGCTCTCCCAGTAGCCCATTGCCGCTCCGCTGCACGCCTTGACGAAGCCCATATTCGTGCCGTTGTCCCAAGCAATGTGCGAGGCGTTCCACGTCTGGGTGATGCCCGAATCCATCTCACCGCATGTGTTCGGGTTGTGGAACGATCGTATGTAGCCACCGGAGGGATCCGGGTTGTAGTTGAGCGGCTTTCCGTCTGGTCCGAATGTGAACCCGTCCCCGCGACCCAACGTGCCTAAGTGGTCGTCGAACGAGTGGTTCTCCATCATGAGCACAACGATGTGCTCGATCTCCGGCATCGTATCGACACCCGCCGGGAGATCGGGATACGGACGCGATCCGGGAGGGAGAAGTGATCCATTCCGTCCAAGACCTCGGGCCGCGGTCGCGGCCGCGTAGGTCTCGCTGCCGACGACGGACGCGAGACCCGTTGCGGCAAGTCCCCCGGCGACGGTCCCGGCCAGGAGCGACCGCCGGGAGAACCGTTGCCTCCACGAAGCCTCCTGTTCCGGGTCCGCGGTCACCGGCGTACGCTAACCGCGGTCTTCTCTGTCGTCCTCCGTGATGGGGACCGCCGCATTCGACTCTCGTTGCATGGCGTGTGCCTCCCGTCAAGGAGGACGAGTCCGCTGCCCGGCCCTGGCGTGATGCGCACCGGATGACGTGTCCCACGACCGTCGGAGCAGTTCGGCACCATCAGGATCACGTCCACCACGGAGGACGCATTCCTGGCCATCCGCGGCACACCCACGGAAGCGCGTCGATCCGTCGGGTCTCCCGGTCCCGGGTTGGACGGCCGCCGACGACCCGTCTCCATACGAGGGGTGATCGTCTTTCCCGCGTCGAACCGTGGCACGTGAGAACCCTGTTGCGACAGGCGGTGACTCACCTCCCCGCATTTGTCTGCAGGGTCGCTCGTGGATGTCCCGAACCCCTCGCACGGCCTGACGAGCTTCGGAGCTCCGGGGGGCCAGGGTACTCAGGCCGGCGCGGTGGGCCGAACCGACCCGGGGCCGCCCGCCCGATCGCCCGGTCGCCCGGGCGACCGGCTCAACGGCCGACGCGCGACCCGGACGGGCGCGCGGGCTTGGGGGCGGCATTGATCAGCGTGCCTAGCGCCTTTCTGTTGTCCGGGCGTTGTGTGAGTTGCGTCCGGACGGCTCTATTCGGCGACTGGGACCGCTCGCCAGAATCACGCGAGGGGCGGGGTGATCGCCGATGCTCTTTGTGTACGGGTACACGCATCATCCCGCCCCCCATCACCTCCTCATGTCACCACCGCGGTCGCGACGGGCGGTCGAGCGCTCCAGAGTGGACATCGACGGCTCCCGGGTCTCCGAGATGGCCCATTGGCGGCCGCGGAGTGGACAAGGGGACCGGACACGGACCGTCGGGGCGGGTCGTGCGCGCTCGATACGCCTCGGAGGCGACTGCGCAACGCGCGCCCCGGCGTTCGACTTCCCGCGCGGATCGCGATCACGCGAGCGGGGTCCCTCGTGGCAACCGTCCCTCGCACCCTCGGCCGCCGACAGGTGATCTCGTCTACACACGCCAGCGTCGAGGATCGACGGTCTGCGCTCATCAGCATCGAAAGACGGCCGTCGCCGTTCGCGCGCCACTCATTTGCCGTTCGTGCGGTCGCGATGATGCTCGCGGGGCCAGCCGAGCCCGAACCGCCCGGATGCGTCTCTTCCTTCGCGTCGGATTGCCGCATGGGGCCGTTCACCTCAGAAGCGCATCACCCTCACGTCGTCTGGGGTCCCGACTCCCGACTGCGCCCCCGTGGCGTCGATCGACTCGTGATCCCCGCGCCCCCGGCGACTCCCATCCCGGCCCACGTGGTTGGGCTAGCCGGAGTGCGTGGGATCGATGGGTCATCGGGGCGCCTCCTCGGCGATCCCAGCGCAGCGTTTCGAAGCATCGTTGCAAGGCCTCCGATGAAGCAGACGGAGAGTCCGCTCCGGGGGGAACCGACCCCCGCGGGGCGCCCAGAAAGACGGGGATTCAGCCACCTGGTCCCACGGCGGCTACGGTCTCGCAGCCGGAGGTGTGGCGGAGCAAGACGCTCCGATACGGAAGGAGGCCACAGTGGGTCTGCGAACTTGGCGAAGGGCATCCGTGGGTTCGGCCGGGGCTCTGGTCACCGCGCTGTGGCTCGGAGTCGGTGGCGGCCTCGGCACAGCGGCGGGTGCGTCCACCCCCGCACTCGCGACATCGCCCACCGCGAGCGTGAGTTTTGGCGACACCACGCTCGGCACCTACTCGGGCCCGAACACCTTCAATCTACAGGACAGCAGTCTTACCACCAACACCACGAACACCATCGACCTCTCGACCGACGTGTCCCTCACCGGCCCAGGCGCGGACGACTACGCCGTGACCCCGACACCTGGCTGCGGGGGCGACGGCGTCAGCACCGTCGTCCTCACGGCTGGCTCCACCTGCACCATGGACGTCTACTTCTTTCCCGGCGCGCTCGGCGACCGCTCTGCAACCATGACGATCCAAGGGTCCACCAGCACGACGTGGTCCGTATCTCTCTCGGGCACCGGGACGATCGGCTACTACCAGGTGGACTCATCCGGCCACGTGGCCTACGCCGGGGACGCGGGCTACTACGGCGACGCCGTGGGCACCCACCTCAACGCGCCGATCGTGGGTATGGCAGCGACGGGTGACGACGGTGGCTATTGGCTCGTGGCCTCCGACGGCGGGATCTTCACCTATGGCGACGCCCAGTTCTTCGGCTCGGCCGGCGGCATCAGCCTCAACGAGCCGATCGTGGGCATGGCACGGACGCCCGATGCGGGCGGCTACTGGCTAGTGGCCTCGGACGGAGGGGTCTTCACCTACGGCGACGCCCAGTTCTTCGGCTCGACCGGGTCCATGAACCTCAACGCACCGATCGTGGGCATGGCACCCACCCCCGACGGAAACGGTTACTGGCTCGTGGCGTCCGACGGAGGGGTCTTCACCTACGGTGACGCCCAGTTCTACGGATCGACCGGGTCCATGAACCTCAACGCGCCGATCGTGGGTATGGCTCCCACTCCTGACGGCCAGGGGTATTGGCTGGTCGCCTCCGACGGCGGGATCTTCTCCTTCGGCGACGCTCCGTTCTACGGCTCCACCGGATCGATCCACCTGGCCCAACCCATCGTGGCCATGGCGGCGATGCCCGACGGGGGTGGTTACTGGCTCAGCGCCGCGGACGGCGGGTTGTTCGACTATGGGGACGCGCCCTTCTTGGGCAGCGGCGTCGGCACCGGTCTCGGTGCGGTGGTGGACATGGCCTCCGACGGCGGCCCCACCCTCCAGGCGATGGCCGACAACCCTGCCATCCGCCAGGCCCACGTCTCGGATCTTGGCCCCGCGGCGCGCCACGTCCCGCACTTCGCGGGGCCCTGAAGGCCGACTCGCAACCGCTGGCTTGGCGGTGGGCCAATTTGACCTGGTCATCTTCGACTGCGATGGCGTCCTGGTCGACAGCGAGCGCCTGGCAGTTCGCACCGAGGCTGAAATTTTGGCGGGCCTCGGATGGCCACTCTCCGAAGCTGACATCGTTGAGCGATTCGTCGGACGGTCCGCTGCCTACATGCACCAGGAGGTCGAGCGACACCTGGGTCGCAGAATCGACTGGGACCGTGAGTTCGAGTCCCGGTATCACAAGGTGTTCGAGCGAGAGGTTGCCCCCGTACCGGGTGTGGTCGACGCACTCGACCAGATCTCGATACCGGTCTGCGTGGCGTCGAGCGGAACCTACGAAAAGATGCGGTTCACCCTGGGCACGACTGGGCTCTACGAACGATTCGACGGGCGAATCTTCAGCGTCCACGAAGTATCCCACGGAAAGCCTGCCCCCGACATCTTCCTGCATGCCGCGACGAAGATGGATGTGACACCAGAGCGATGCGCAGTCGTTGAGGACAGCGTCACGGGTGTGACCGCCGGATTGGCCGCAGCCATGGCTGTGTTTGCATTCGCCGGCGGTGTCACGGGTCCCGCGCGACTGTCGATCGGAGATGCGGTCGTTTTTGACGACATGCGAGATCTGCCCGCACTGCTTGCCCCCTGAGAGATGCCGGGTCCACCTGCCTCCCGATGGCGCACGGGGCTACTGCCCGAGGCCCGTCTGCACTCGTCGGTCCCTGGCCGGATCATGCCGGTCCTCGACTCGAGACAAAGGATCAGCGGGGACGCCGCGTGAGATTCGGCAGCGGAGCCAGGTCTCCTGCGCCCAGGCTCATGGTCGTTTTGGACTCAGCCCGACCCATTGGCGTAAGGTGTTGTGGTCAGTGTGAGCGAACGGCTCATCGAACTCTTTCGTCCGGAGCATGGTGACCTCTCGTGGGACGAGTGTCGACGCCCACGGTGATGGTCGCCTCGTAGCTCAGGGTGCTGGCGTTCCTGGCCAATACTTGTTCTCGCCAATGGTGTACTGGGCCTCTCCAAGCGCTGCTTTCAGGGTGAACTCGGTGGCGTCGCTGGTCGCCGTTCCTCCAGCCAGAGCGGTGATGCCGCGGGGGACGACAAACCCTTTCATGACCTCGCCGGTCGCCGGATCCCACAGCCAGTAACCGACCTCTGTGTGGAAGGGATTCTCCTCGTCGCCTCGCCACCTGGCGCTCTTGTAGTCCAGGCCATAGACATGCTGTGCCCCGTTGTCGACCGGGCCGAACGGTTTCATCGTGCACTTCTCCAGGTCGGGACTGCCGAGAACCCTCCCCTCGGAGTGCGAGAACGCCGTGTCGAGGCCACCCCTGTCACTCTCCCACTCCCCGGCGAGTGCTCCCAGCGGTCCCCATTCATCGCCATGACCGATTCCAACCCTTCGACACGTCATCGCCTCGAAGCAGTAGGCCCCAACGGGTGATCCACCCCTGACCGGTGCTCCGGTGGCTCGTGCTTCCAACGTCGGATCCAGTGTTCCGCCTCCAGTGGATCTCGGGTGAGAGACGCTTCCTCCCGGGCGGTTCCCAGATTCTCTAGGCAGCGGCAATCCAGCTGACACCGATCATCTGGGCGCCGCCGTGCACACCGACGACGGCACCCAAGGTGCCGATCCGAATGGCCTCCCGGGGAAAGCGGGGGGCGATGAGGTCAAGAAACTGGTCGATGTCAGGCGCGCCACTGTGCATCACCGCAACGTCCTCGATCGGTCCGGCGGAACCCATGCGCTCATAGAGCATCTGCAGCGCCCTCTTGCGAGTCCGAGCCTTACCGGCCTCGTGGACGACGCCACCGGTCAGGTCGATCACCGGCTTGATCGATAGCAGCGACCCCACCATGGCCGTCGCGCCCCCTATTCGCCCACCCTTCTTCAGGTTCTCCAGCGTATTCAGAGCCGCGAGCACGTGCGTGCGAGGGACGAGGTCACTCACTCGACGTAATACCGTGCCGATGTCGGCCCCGTCGGCGGCTGATCTGGCGGCCTCAATCACAAGAGTGCCGAGCCCGCTTGACACTGATCGGCTGTCGACCACATGGACGGCAATCTGCTCCTCGCACGTGGCGGCCGCGGTGAGGGCTGACTGAAATGTGGTTGACAAGTCGCTCGAGATGGTGACACAAACCACTGCCTGAGCATCAGCGCTTCTTGCGTTGCGAAAGGCCTGTTCAAACGCACCCGGCGACGGGCAGGCCGTCTGGGGAAGGTCCTCGGTATTCGCTAATCGTTGGTAGAAGTCTTCGACGGTGAGGTCCTGGCGGTCGGTGAATTCTTCGCTCCCAAATCGGATCGTGAGGGGCACGATCTCGATGTCGAAGGGATCGATGTCGTCCTGTTCCAAATCGCAAGAGCTGTCGGTGACCACGAAGACACCAGGCATGAGAGGCTCCTCCTCTTCTCGGTCTTGACCATTCTGGTGGCCCAACGAGGGGATCGCACCAACCCCCAGAGTGACGAGATCCCCGAACCCCCAGAGTCCTGAGGTTCACGAACGATTCCCGCCCACTGCGGGCGCATCGGGAAAGGCACCTGCCTATGTGAAGTCCCACGAGCTTTTCGTGTCCACGGCGAGAACCTCGCAAAGCCGGTTCAAGACGTCCATGAGAAAAACGTCCCGGGAACTCGACGACTCCACTGCTATCTGCCGGTGCGCTCGCGGTCGCGCGCACCCTGGCCAGCAACAGGGCCGACGCTGGCCTTCCTCCAGCTCCTCCTGGGTCCGGCGAATGCGGCGTTCTCGGGTCGTCTCTTGCTTGGCATCGTCGACCCAGCAGATGAACTCGTTGCGGGCGAGAGGGGTGATGTCCTTCCAGGCATCGAGTGCCGTGGGGTTGGCGATCAATGCCTTGCGCAGGTCTCCTGGAAGCTTGTGCACTACCCCACCGGGCACTCGCGGGCTGCTCACAGGGCCACGGTAGCGGGAAGTCCGCGGCAGGCTCGCCAATGAGAGTGCAGCGCCTCGCGCCCGTGCGGAACGATCACTGGCCGGCCATGAGGCATGCCGGGGAAGTTGCGCGGCCACAGGATTCAGGGGCCCCAGCACATTGCGGCGGCCATGATCAACGAACGCTATGTCGCCAACAGGGCAAACGGTCTGCGGACATCGAGAGGAGAGAGCCACTGGTGGCTCGCACGTATCGGCCCGTGCTCATGGGCCGTGTGCACACATCCACCAGGCGGATCCGGCGAGGGGTGGGCGAAGCTGCAGAGGTCAGTGGTGGGCGACCGGCCGGAGCTCGGCCCGGACGAGGAGCTTCCTTGTCGGTTTTTTAGACTTCGCGCAAGGCGGTCGCCAAGGGCTCGAGTACTGCGGGATCCAGGGGCGGTCGGAGGTACACGATGCCCAAGTCGACGCCGACCTCGGCCAGTGCGGCGGCCTGCTCTGCGGTGCCCTTCGGGTCGCCGGCGAAGATGACGTGGCTGGAGAGAAGGATCTCTTTCGGTTCGCGGCCCAGGTCTTCGCAGTGCTGATAGAGGATGTCACGCTTGCGGGCGAAGTCCTCCGGTGTGCCACCCAGGAAGTTCCAGTGCTGGGCGAATCGGGCTGCCGTACGCAGCGTCCTTCTCTCTCCGCTGCCCCCGATGCAGATCGGCGGGTGGGGGCGCTGGACCGGCTTGGGCTCATTGCGGGCATCGCTGAGCTGGTAATACTGGCCCTTGAAGGTCGTCGTCTCCTGCGTGAGGAGCCCGACGATCACCTCACAAGCCTCCTCGAGGCGGTCGCTGCGCTGCGCCGGCGTGCCCAACTCGATCCCGTACGCCCCCGACTCCTCCTCGTTCCACCCGGCCCCGATCCCCAGCTCGAGGCGCCCTCCGGAAACGATGTCGAGGGTGGTCGCCATGTTGGCGAGAATTGCCGGGTGGCGATAATGGATGCCGGTTACCAGCGTCCCCATGCGCAGGCGGGTCGTCGCCTGGGCCAGCGCCGTGAGGGTGATCCAGCCCTCCATGCAGGGTCCGGTGCTGTCGGAAAAGATCGGGTAGAAGTGGTCGAACGTCCAGCCCGACTCGAACAGCTCGATGTCGTCGGCCACCTTCCACACGGCGAGCATGTCGGTCCAGGTAGTCTCCTGCGGCGAGGTCTTGAAAGCGAAGCGCATGGACCCACGCTACGTCCGGCCGACAAGCGACCGTGCAGACGTCCGTCCGCGATGCCTGAGACCAGGTGGGGGTAGCCCATTTGTCTGGTAGGGCTGGCCCCGGGGCCCCCGGGTGGGCCCGCTGCTGCCCGGCCCGAGCGTGCCGCCCTCAACCTCAGCCGTCTGAATCCGTCCTGCGTGGTTTCCGTCACCTGGGGATGCCGCGGTGTCCCTTCTCCATCGCCTCGTCGGACGCACGCCCCTTCGGTCCCTTTGCCGAGCGTGGCTAGGCTGTGGACACGTACTACGGCCACGGTTCCTCGATAATCGCCCTGGTGGTCTTCTTCGGCCTGTTCGGGCTGCGGGCCATCTCCTCTCAGCGACGCCGCCGGGGTCGGCAGACGAGTTCTCCCATGAGCTCGTTCATGGATGCCTCTTCTCCGAATCACGCATCTGGTGCCGGCGACACCTCATCCCGCGGGGTCCCATTCACCGGGGTCACATTCACCGGGATCGCTCCCGGTTGGCTGACCGACCCTTCGGGCCGACATGAGCGCAGGTACTGGTCGGGGTCCGAGTGGACGGAGCACGTGACAGACGGTGGTGTCCCGAGCAGCGACCCACCTCCGGGCAGCATTGGTCGCGAGGCGTCCTCGTAGTCCGAGGACCCGGGGCGTGAAAGGCGACGACTCCTTGGGCCAGAGCACGGCTCAGGCGAATGAATCCCTGCGACCCGACCCGGCATCCTACCGGGAGAGGCCGGAGCACCTACGACGTGTGGCTTGCGAGCTGGTTCCGGGAGCCAACACGCCGGAAGGACTCGGTGATGACCCGGCGTCGGCGTGATGGGCCCAAGAAGCTCGTGGGTAGGTGGCGGATTTGCGAGATGGAATTTTGGTGTCGAGACGCCCTCGATCTCGTCCGTCCCGCGTTCATAGAATACCGGGCCGGTCGGACCGGCAATTTCGGGTTCAGCGCCGTTGAGGGTCGGATGGATTGCCGCGAAGCGACGATCGACGACCGCCCGGGTTTGGAGTTCTCGTGGGAAGGCAACGACGAGTTCGATCCGGCCAGTAAGCGAGGATGGGCGGCACTCGAGCCCGACGCCTGCCTGGAGGGACACATCTTCTTCCACATGGGCGAAGACTCGGCCCTTCGGGCGGAACGAGAGGAAACCCAAAACTGTCTCCAGGCGGCGATACCGGATGGTGCCTCGAGAAGGGTTCTCGTGACCCGCTTTCTCGTGTGGAAGACAGCCATGGCAGATTCCTCAACTGCCGCGATCCTCGAAGAGGAAGCGATCTACCGCCTCGTTCGCGGCGCCTTTTGTCTCTCGATATGGGTACTCGTCGTCCCATTGCTCGGGCAGTGCGTCAAGATCGTCGTGGTAGTTCGTGAAACTGTGCCGGATGTAGGCCCGGACGCTGAGAGCAGCCCGATCGTCGAGCGTGAGCTTGCGCGTCCGACCGACTCGGCCGCTGCCTACGACGGCAGCGTGGGCCGCGGTCTCCTTGGCGATTCGCCGTTCGAGTCCTTGGTGTTCCGGAGCGAAGGCGAGGAAGCGCCAGACGGCCCCTTCCAACTCCTGTCGGTAGCGATCTTCCTGCCGCTGACGGGTCCGAGCTCCGAGGGCACGCTTGGCCGTCCGTCGCCCTGCCGTCTCCTCGGCGCGCACCCGAGCTGCCGCAATGGCGTGGCTCGGCGCCCAAAGTCCAAGGAGCTGACGATGCTGACGATGCCGGCTTCGCGGTTGCCACGACAGCCCATAGACACCTGCAGCCTTGACGGTGCGGGTGAGGAATGCATCGCCGGACTGCAGGAACTCCCGGCAGGGATTTCGACATCTCGGTGCTCGGGATTCCACTGACCGTTCTTGCTCGCGTAGACGTCGAGGTGCTGCCTGCCCAGAGATTCAGGGTTAGAAGGGCCCTCCGCATCGTCCACCCCTAAATCCTTATCGTCCCCCCCTAAATCCTTGGGCCATGAGATCCTTTCCGCAACCGCCTCGGAGCCGGCATTCTGGGGCACCGGACTATGCGAGCCTAAGCACCGTGACCAATCCCGCCGGCGCGCGTATCGAAGTTCCAGAAGCGCTGGTCTGCTGGCACCGCAAGTTCTTCGGCGAGATCGGCCGCGCCTGGATCGACGCAGTACCAGACCTCGCCGCAGGCCTCCTGGACCGGTGGCAGCTACGGCCCGACGGAGCTCCGACCTGCGGCGCCACCGCGCTCGTGTTGCCCGTCGTGCGCGCAGACGCCACGCCCGCGGTACTCAAGCTCCAACCCGTCACCGACTACACCGTCGGCGAGCCCGACGCACTGCGCGCGTGGAACGGAAACGGCGCTGTACGCCTGTTGGACCACGACCCCGAATCGGGTTCGATGCTGCTCGAACGCCTCAACGCCGACCGCTCGCTCGCCACCGTCCGCGACGACCTCGCCGCCCTGCAGATCCTGTCCGAGCTCCTCGCCCGGCTCAGCGCCCTTCCCGCACCCGTCGCCATACGCCAGCTCTCCGATTTCGGCGCCGACCTACTCGACCGTGTACCACGCGCACTGACGCTCGTGTGCGATCCATCGCAACGCGGCCTCATCCGAGCATGCGCTTCCGCGCTCGAGGAGGTGCTCCCAGAAGCCGGCGACCGCCTCGTGCACGAGGATCTGCACTTCGACAACATCCTGGCACCACACCCGGCCGACCAGCGAGAGCCCTGGCTGGCCATCGACCCCAACCCAGTGGCCGGCGATCCCGGCTTCGCGCTCCTCGCGGCACTGCACAACCGGTGGGAGGAAGCCGTCGCCACCGGCGACGTACCGCGGGCGATCCGCCGCCGCTTCGACCTGATGACCGACATTCTCGGCCTCGACCAGAAACGCGCATCCGCCTGGACACTGGCCCGCATCCTGCAAAACGCACTCTGGGACGTCGAGCACGACGACACCATGTGGCACACCGAGTCAGACCGAGCCATCGCCCACACCCTGCTTGGTACCGCAAACTGAGGCCGCCGATCGCCCGCCCCAGCTGGATGCGCGCCTCGCCGGAATGTACCGAACCATCCCACTGTCCCGGCGCATTGGGGCACGCCCCCAGGGTGGGCTGCTCCGCCTACTCGGTGCTGATCTCCTCGAGCCTCTCCAGGCTGGCCGTCATGGACTCAAGCACCGAATTGGTCCCGTTGATCCACTCCCCACCCTCGCGTAGGAGGTGTTGACGGTTCTCCTCTGGGCCGCAGTCAAAGACCTCGGAGACGACGGTGCCGCCGTCACCGTCCGGAGCGAGGCTGTAGCCCCAGCGGTAACCCGCAGGGATGCCGACTTTGGATGGATCACCGCCTGCCGTGGGGACGTCTCCTGGAGCGGGTTCCCAGAAGATGCGGCGATCTTGCTCGAACTCCACTACATAGTTGACCATGAGGTAGTCGCGACCGAGCCGATGCATCTTCATGGTGAAGGTGTCGCCGACGCCGGAGATGGGACGATCGAAGACGGCTCCCCGGAGCATGTCGGACCCGTCGAAATCCATGTGGCGTTGCGGATTCGCCAGAATCTCGAAGATGAGGGCTGCTGGCGCTTCGATCCTGCGTGACACTTCGACCAGCTTGCCTTCCTCTGTCATGGTTCAGACCTCTCTGTCGCTCTGCGCCTGCCCTCCAGTACGTGCGCCTGCCGAAATGGGTCGACTGATGGACGACGAGCTGAACCAGCACCATGTATTGCCAAAGACCGCGCACCACCGACCTGATGGCGCTTGGCGCCGCCGTTCAGGCCCTCGCGAAGGCTGTCAGGCGGTGAGCACATCCAAGCCGGCTTCTGCCACCTGCATGTCCTCGCTGTAGTGGCCACCGCTTACGCCGATCGCGCCGACGAGCGCCTCTCCGACAATGATGGGATAGCCACCACCGAAGACGACCAGGCGGTCGATACCGGTCGGGGCGCCGAGGGCCAGTGGGGCATCGTCCTTGATGAAGTCGTACCAGCCATGCGACGGGATGCCGAAGCCGACCGCGGTGTAGGCCTTGTCCTGCGCGATCTGGATGGAGATCAAGGGAGCCGAGTCCATCCGGCGGAAGGCCTTGAGGAGCCCGCTGTCGTCGACGATGGCGATGGCGAAGCCCTTGCCCAGTGACACCGCCTTGGCGGTGGCGGCGTCGACGATGCGGGCAGCCAAGTCGGCGGAGATCGTGGACTTGGAGATGATGTCCTTGTCGGTCATGTCCGTCCCCTCTTGGGTCGTCACGGAGTTCCGCGGTGCTTGACGTCGTCCCACGTCGACACAATCGGGGACGCAGAACTCGCACTATAGGGTCTTCCCGTCGGACGAGCCCGGGTAAGTGCCCTCGCCGAGCGGGAGGTCGCGGAGCGAAGGACGGACCACCCGCATCGAAGGATCCAAGGAGACAGCGTGACCACCATTCCGAAGGAACCACCGCGATCGGCGCTTCGGCGCATGCTGGCCGCCCCCGAACTGACCGTGCTGCCGGGCGTCTACGACGCATTGTCGGCGACTTTGGTGGAGCGACACGGATTCCCGGGGGCCTACATGTCGGGAGCGGCGGTGTCGATCACCATGGGCGGCGTTCCCGACCTCGGACTTCTCACGATGACCGAGATGTCGACCCAGGCCGCCCGGCTCGGCGGCATCCTCTCCGGCCCGCTCGTGGCCGATGCCGACACCGGATTCGGCAACGCACTCAACGTGCAGCGGACCGTCGTCGAGTACGAGCGTGCCGGTGTCGCCGGACTTCACATCGAGGACCAGACGTTTCCGAAGCGATGCGGGCACCTGAGCGGCAAGTCGGTCATCCCACGCGAGGAGTTCGTGGAGAAGGTCAGGGCGGCGGTCGAGGCACGAAGGGACCCAGAGCTGGTGCTCATCGCTCGGACCGACGCCCGGGGCCCGCTCGGTTTCGCGGAGGCGGTCCGTCGCGCCAATGCCTATCTCGAGGCAGGAGCCGACCTGATCTTCATCGAGGCTCCGCAGACGATCGACGAGATCTCGACCATCCCTGGCGAGGTCGGGGGACCGGTGATGTTCAATATCGTCGAGAACGGAACCTCGCCTCGCGTCGAGCTCGAACAGCTGGCCGCGTGGGGCTACCGCCTCGCCATTCGGCCACTCGCTGTCATCTCCCCAGTAGTCCGGGCCGCCATCGGCGCGCTGGCCCAGATGCATCCGCCGATGCTTCTCGATGGCTCGATCTCGACGCCGGGCGATCTCTTCGAGACCGTCAACTTGCACACGTGGCTCGAGGTCGGCACACGATTCGCGTCAAGCTGAGGCCTGACGGGTCGCAGGATTGGCGCGTTCGAGATCGCTTACGACAAGGCGCATAGGAGCATCTCCCTCCCGTGTCCGCCGAGCTCCAGGTACGACACAGCAACGACCCCAGACGAAACCCCGCTCGTCGGAGTACCCGGATGGAGGCTTTATTCCCAGGCTCGACGAGTGCTTCCAAGCGAGCAACAGCTGACAGGCGAAGGGCCCAGTTGCTCACCAGGACAAGGCCCGCCAGCGTCAATCCTCTTCTCCGACAGCGTGCGACCATCCAATAACCCACGCCAACCAGGCCTGGTTGCTGGCGATGGAGGAGGCACACATAAGACCGGCTGCGCGGGCCGTTCGTTGTTCAACCACTGCGAGGCTTCGGACTTCGCCCGTGGGTCCACCGTCCGCACTTGCCTTTCGACGAAGGCGCGCCCAGTCTCCTCAGAAGACGCGGATGACACCGTCGTGCCGAGCCGGATCGCTGGGTCCCTGCTGGCCTCTTCAATGCACGAAAGGTCGCCATACGACCACTCCCGAGAGAGCACTCTTCCGTCCCTCAGCTCTGGCGGAGCCGGGATGGCGCCGGGTCGGTAGGGCGGGTCCACCGAACCATTTTGCACGAGGAGACGCCGTCGTCCTCCTCGTGCGAATCCGCCGCAAAGCCGGCGACTATTCGGGGGCAGTCCGAGAAGTCGCGGCCCAGCATTGGCGCTATCGAACACCCATCACATCTTGCAGCTGCGCCGTGTCCACGAACTGCTGGAAGCTCGTCAGTTTGCCGTCGCGAACCTTGAACACGTGGCAGACCTGCGCGTCCAAAGTCTTGCCGGTGGCCTTGAAGGTCCCCGTGTAGCGCCCTTCGACGATGACCGTGTCACCTGCATCGTAGAAGTCCTTTGGATGGACGACGAAGGTGCCGTCAAAGTCTGCCCCGATCTTCACGAACAGATTCTGCAGGACGGCGTCTGGTCCATGCCACGGCTTGCCGCTCGGTTGATAAGGGTTCCCCTCTGCTTCGCTCCACTGCATGTTGGGGTCCATCATGCCGAGCAGGGTGGGGATGTCACCTCGGCCGAAACACTCGTAGGCATCTCGAACTAACTGGACGTTGCTCATTACCGGCCTCCTCTGGACGTTCCTTCAGAAACATAGGGCGGATCTTCACTTCCGGCAATCGGGGTTCAGTTCCGTCCCCGAAGCGCCTGCTTGAGACTTGGCTCCGAGCGCTAGGGCGATGCGGTGGCGTTGTGGATGGCCGCCGGCGCCAACCCGAAGGAGATGGCGGCACGGGCGGGGCACAGGTTGGTCAGCGTCACGCTCGACCGCTACAGGCACCTGTTGCCGGGCTCAGAGCAGCGCCTGAACAACGGAGGGCCCGGCTGGGCGCGTCCCACATTCAGTGCTGGACGCTGCGTCATCGGCTGGCGGAGACATTGGCGAGGCTGGGGCAGAGCGCGGCGTGGCAAGGTCAGGCCATGGAGGTGGCGAGCGGAATGGAGATGTCTTCCAACTGCTGATTTGGGCCGTGAGCGATGTTCGCCTGTCGCGATCAGAGCTGGTCCATCTGGCTGCCGGGTCCTGAGTGTCGGGGTAGCCCGGTTCGCCGCGGACGGTGGGACCGAACGCCTGCGGTGCAGGTCGATGCCGACATACTCTTTGGCCTTCCCCCCGCCAGCCGGACAGGTTGATTTTGGGCTGATGGTATGTGCTGATCGCCACGATCTGCTTGGTGGTTGACCCCGACCGGTGGATTTGAGGGCCGCATGAGCGATCTGAGAGGACGGTTTCACGCCGCCTCGGCCTCTGTGACCATCGATGAGTGGTAGTGCCTCAGTTCCCACTCGATCGGCGGGACGTTGCCGAGCGAGCTGTGCAGGCGCACGGCGTTGTAGTGGTTGATCCAGACGATGATGGCCCGGCGGGCCTCGGGTCTCGAGGCGAAGCGGCAGCGGCTGACGAGCTCGCGCTTGAGGGAGGCCCACAGGCTCTCGGCCACCGCGTTGTCCAGACTCGACCCGGTGCGTCCGGTCGATTGTGCGATGCCGTGGCGCTCGCAGAGCTCTCGGAACTCGCGCGACATGTACTGGGCGCCGCGGTCGTGGTGGAACACCATGCCGGCGACGTCTCCGCCCCTCGTCGCGATGGCCATGTCCATGGCCGAGGCGACCAGCTCGGTGCGCATGTGGGAGGCCATGGCAAAGCCGACGATGCGACGAGAGCCGATGTCTTCGACGTCGGCAACGTAGAGCCAGCCCTCGTCGGTCGGGACATAGGTGATGTCGCCACAGGCGCGCTCACCCGGAGCGCCGACGGAGAAGTCCCGCTTGACCAGGTCGGGCAGCGGCGGGGCGCTGATGTCGGGGATGGTGGTGCGGCACTTCTTGCGCCGGCCGTCTTGGGCGTAGAGGCCGTAGAGGGCCATGAGGCGCTCGACGCGCTTGTGGTTGACCGAGAAGCCCCGGCGGGCGAGCTCGTCTCTCATGCGGGGGCTGCCATAGGTGTCGTCGTGGCCGAAGTGGATCTCGTACATCTCGTTGACGAGCATCGCCTCGTCCCACTCGGCCTGGCTCGGAGCACTCGAGCGCTCGGCCCAGTCGTAATAGGCCGAGGCCGAGACCCCGGCTGTCGCACAGGCGGCCGCCACGGGGAAGTGCTCGGCCTTCCGGGCGTCGATCCAGCGGTAGCGGGTCACCGGTCCGACTCCCTCACCCAAAAGGCCGTTGCTTTTTTCAGCAGGTCCCGTTCGATGGTCAGGCGCTTGACCTCTCGGCGGAGCCTCGCGTTCTCCTCGCGGATCTCACTCGTCGTCCCCTCGCGTTCCCCGCGGTCGATGCGTTCTTGGCGGACCCAGTTGCCCAGCGTCTGCTCGACGACACCCAGCTCTCGGGCCACGTCCGCGATCGTGCGGTGCTGGTCGATGACCAGGGACGCCGCGTCTCGGCGGAACTCCTTTGGGTACCTACCCCGGCGCTTGGCCGACTCGGGTTGCTTCTCTGTCACCATTGGCATGACTACCTCCTATTCGAGGTGTCCGGCCAACGGGGGGATGGTCACTTGTGCCATCGGGCCTCCCTTTTCGAGAGGGGTTTGTGTGACAGCAACCAGTCTCGTCAACGAGACCGGAACCGTCACGGGGAGCGGAGGCCCCGCTCCTTCATGCCATCACTTCGGGGATACCGTGACGCCGTGGATCTTCCAGAGCTGCTGGTCGCTGATGCTGCCGAATGGCGGGCCTGGTTGAGTAGCCACCGGCTCGAGTCGCAAGGAGTGTGGCTCGTCCTCGCAAAAGAAGGGCGCGACAACACCCCAGAAGCGCTCAGAGCCCTTGGTCTCAACGGAACGTCACCATTGCCGAGCGGTTGAGCGCCGCCGGTCGGATGGATCGATCAGGAGAAGACGAGGTTCGGCGGGCGAAAGCCGATGGCCGATGGAAAAGCGCCTACGCCGGACAAGCCACCGTGGAAGTTCCAGAAGATCTGGAGAAAGCCTTGGCCGCCAATCCCCGTGCTCGAGCGATGTTTCGCAAGCTCACGAGTGCGAACCGGTACGCAATCCTCTATCGGATCGGAAGCGCAAAGAAGATTGAGAACCGAGCCAGACGCATCGGACGTTTGTAGGGATGTTGGCCCGGGGCGAGACAATCCACCCGCAAGGTCCGCAATCGCCTGAGCAGTGGCCCTCTCTCGTCCGAAACGGCTATCGGGTCAACTCTCTATCTTCCAGAATTGCGGGGGCAGACAGTGGCTCTCAAACTGAGTTCGACTGCTCTCGATACCTTCGGCGATCCGACTGGCCCAGTGTTCCTTCTTCCGCCGTTGGGTCTTCCTCAGGGTGCGACACAGGTGACTCGCCACGGCGATACGTACTCGTTCGTCGTTCCACAACTCGACCTCGCACTTGGCTGGGTGGCGTACGCGCCACTCTCGCACGCCGCGCCTACTCCCGACAATGTTGCTCTCGACACGCCAGCAAGAGCACAGGTCGTGGATGGCTATGTCGTCGCGTTGGCCCTTCCGCAGGGCGTCCACGCTGTGTATCACGCGCATGTGGGCCTTATTGTCGGTTGGAGGCTGTCTCACTTTGGTACGGCACCACCGGTTACCAACCGGTGATACGGAAGGTCACCATTCCGACGATTCCCACTGGATGATCCGGTGGCCGAACAGTGAGGGCGGCGGTTATCGCTTCCTCTTGGGCGACCATAGGAGGTCTATGGGGTCGATGTCGAGCCTCTCGGCGATCCGCTCCACTGACTTCAGAGTGAGATTCCGCTCCCCCGCTCCGCCACCCACGTAGGCACCAAAGTGCCGGAATACGTTGACGTGTCCCCATCCGCCGGCTGCGGGGCGAGCGTTCTGCGCCCTGCTGAGCGCACGGCGGATCGTTTATGCGGTCACCATCACGTAGAAACGCCCTGAGAACAGAGGTCGTCCGTCAATCTCGGCTGCGAGCGCTGCAGCATCAAAATGGCGTCGGAACACTCTGAAGATCTCACCGCCGCCGAAGGTCCGATGTTGCCAGTGCTCAGCGGGAACGCCGGGTGGTCGGCCTGCATCGACGACAACCAACTCCTCTGCGATCCGGCGGGCCTCGCTCACGAATGGTCTGCGCTCCTCTTCGGTGAGCAGACCGTAAATGTGGGCCGCGAAGACTCGGGCGACGGCTCGGTCCCTTATCGGTAGTCGAAGAGCATCTCCCCGAACAACAGGCGAATGGGCAGAGCCCGACCGGAGGACTCGAAGTGCCGCGTCGCTCTGATCGAGCGCGACTCCCGATCCGGGCAGGTCAGCGGTGAACGTGCCGGGCCCAGCGCCGACCTCGACAAAGGTTGATGGCTGCATTGAACGAATCAGTCGCCGCACCTCTGCTGCTTCCGCCTCAATGTCGGCAGCGGTGGCCTGGACTCCTAACCCTTTCCAATACGCCAGAGCATGACCGATCGTTCTCGTCCCCTCGACAACGCGACGGTCGTAATACTCCCAGGAGCCTGGCCTCTCGGCGCCGTGTTCGCCAGTCACACCAACCAGTTTGGCCGACGCCAGGACGTCGCTAGGCGTCCAGTCGCCACAAGCACTGTTGACCGCATCGAAAGACGAGACCAAGGGTACGTCGAAATGACTGCCCCCGTCGCCGGCATAGCCTCAGGGCACTCGCGACGCGAGTACGCAGAACTCATTGCCCTCGGGGTCCTGAAGCACAACCCAGGTCTGCTCCCCTTGCCCAATGTCCGCTCGCGTGGCTCCGAGCGCGAGCAGTCGGTCGACCTCCGCATCTCGGTCGTCCGGACGAAAGTCGAGGTGCAGCCGATTCTTGGTTGTCTTCTGCACTGGAACGGGCACGAACAGGAGCCCAGGGAGACGATCCGCAGTCGGTCGGATCTCGAACTCATCAGGATCGTCGTTCACGACAACCCAATCGAGCGCATCTCGCCACCATCTTCCAAGGGCGCCGGGATCCCGTGCTTCGACGATCGTCTGTTCCCACTCGAGGGTCATTGGACGAGCGTAGAACAGCCAAGCGCCCCAACTGTCCCATACCGCCGTCAGCTCGGAGCGCACGCTGAAGCGGGACTCTACGGCGCCGGTTGATCTGCGTTGAACTGCTCCAGCCACGATCCAGCGATGGCCTTCAGTCGCCGAGCGTCCAGGCGATAGACCCGCTCACGTCCGTTCAGCCCGACTTGGACCAGGCCGGCTTCCTCGAGAATCCTGAGGTGCCTCGTCGTTGTTGGCCATGAGCAGTCGAATCGGGCGGCGATAGCGCCCGAAGTCATTTCGCCTCCTCGTGCACGAAGGATGGTGAGGATGGTCCGTCTTGACTGATGAGCCAGCGCCCCAAAGACGATTTCAAGATCCTCTAGATCCTTGATACCTCGGGCGGTCGGGCTCAACTGTTCACATCGAGCCGCAGATAGTGGGGGAACTCCCACTTCGGGCGGCCATCGCGCTCCTCAAGAAACGGATCCATCTGTTCCCAGATCGAGAGCACATCAGGGTGCTCGTGGGCCATATCTCCTGGCACTCTTGGTATCCCTATGGCGCCGAACCGTCCCACCTCTCAGCGTTCACAGGCACGCTTGGCCGGCTGAGCGCGGCTGCCGATGGAGCGGCTCAGGCATCCGGTCCATAAGCCTCGAGAGTACGCCGAGCTACGCAGAGCGGCCCCTCGGAACGAGTGGAGGAGGGGCCGCTGACCACGTGTCGTCTCGTGACTGGCGTAGGCGCTGTCGTGGGGGCGTGGTCAGCAACAGACGCTCGAGGCCCCCCGCTTCGCCCAGCGCCTCGGCGCCCGCTCCGTTCCCAGTGGCGCCGGCCGCCCTGCACCACGCCGTTGTACCGCCTGCACCGGTGGAGGGTCAGTTCGCCGGGTGACCCTCCACCGGATAATAGTCAGACGATCCGACGAAATGCCGTCTGCATGGCGCCCGGCAGGTAGACCTTGCTGAGCTCCTTGTCCACCTGCTGGTTGAAGGCGGCGTCCTCTGCGATCTTTTCTTGTCCGCGCTGCAGTTCTTCGATCGAGGTGTAGACGCTCAGCCACTCCACGACTCCGTACCCCCCCGTCATGGCGAGGGCGAACGAGGTCGGAGAGCCGGTGATCTGGCCGGCGCGCTGGGCGGTCTCCACCCCGAGCTCCATCCCTCGCACCATGCCACCTGGAGCCAGCGTTGCTCGCACCGCGAGCGCGTACTGCGACTCGATCTCGGCCGCCTTGGGGTCGGCGAAGACAAACTGCAACAGGCCATCGTCGATGGGATCGCCTGAGGCATGTGCGGCGCCCTCTTCGACCAGGGACCCGTAGCCGGAGTCGGCCATCAATTTATCCTGGGCCGTCTCGAGCGTGACGAGGTCCTCGATGATCGCGGTCCACGCCAGCCTGTTCGTAGAAGGCGAGAACACGGTGGTCCACAAGCTGACTGGGACCTCCGAGATCTGGTTGACCTTCTCAGTGATCTTGAGGGCCCACGCCAGCTGCTTCTCGGGATTCCCCGGCCCGAGACGGACGGTACGACTGAAGAGGTACATGGCATCCTCCGTGGTTCGAAAGCGTGCCGAGACTCCACCGCCCCGCCGCATGAGACACCCCCGACAAAGGAGGAACGAGGATCGTCCGCTTGTCTCCCCTACAAGCAATCTACGTAGGTTGCACCCGGCTATCTAGGGGGCAAAAGACAAAGTGAATTCGCACCGAGGTTGGGCCTTTGTCACGGCCCATGAACCACACGCCGCCCGTCAGACGGACGGGCGGGACCAGTCCGCGTGAGGATCTGAATCGGCGACTCCTCATGACGTTTCCGGCGGGCGCGGTCGGAATCGAACGCTTGATTGTTGAGCTTGCCGTCGCCCCGCCCCGCCCCGCCCCGCCGCCCCCCCGTCCCCGGTGGGCCCCGCCGCGCGGGGGTTTCGTCCCGTTCCCGCGGGGTCCCCTTGCCTTCTCCACTGTTGTTGGCCGGGAGAGAGGGGCCCAGGCGCCGGAACGGAACACAAACGCCGCGGGGGCCGAGAAGCGGGGCCCGGGGCACCCAGGGGCCGGCGCCACCGGGAAACGGAGGGGCACCGCAGGGCGGGGCGCAATTACGCGCGGCCGCTGAAAGCGAAGGGTCCGCCAGGAACAAAGCGGAGTGATCGACGATCACGCATCTCCAATCAGCTGACGCTTCATCGCGGAGAACTCCTCGTCGGTGAGGGAGCCCTCTTGGTGAAGCTTCGCCAATTGTTCGAGTCGATCCAAGCGGTCATCGGGTCGACTCAGGCCTGACGCTGACCGCTTGATGCGACTCAGAACCGGAGAGAGCTGGATTCGGAGGTCACCAGGTGTCGCCGTGCCAGTAAAGACGAACGCCTCCATCGTTTGCGCTTCCCACCGGATAACCGATCGGATCTCCGACCTAGTCGTAATGCTATTGAGAACCGCAGCAATGGCCATTCCTTCCGCCGCCCCCTTAACCCCAAAGCCACCGCCGAAAAACTCCTGCACTCTTCGTGATTCTCCCCGGACCCGAAAACTCGAGGTGAGGTTCCCCAGAATAAGTGGACACCTGACACGCTGACCTTCGGTCGGCTGGAAGGATGTCCGATATGGGAGTTACGAGACGAAGATTCACGCTGGAGTTCAAGACAGAGGCCGCGCATCGAGTGATCGATACCGGCCGATCGATTGCCGAGGTGTCCGCCGAGCTGACGGTGTCGGACAGCTCGTTGGCCCGATGGGTGCGCGACGAGCGCCGCCGGATGGACGCGGTGGCTGGCTCGAGCGACGAGCCGTTGAGCGCGGCGGAGCGCACCGAGCTGTTGCGCTTGCGCCGCCAGGTCGCCGAGCAGGACAAGGACCTGGCGTTCTTGGGAAAAGCTGCCGCGTACTTCGCTTCGAATCCACCAAAGCAGAAAGATTTGCGTTGATGGCCGCCGAGTGCGCGAACTTCGAGATCACCCGCATGGCCCGCCTGTTGGAAGTCTCGACAGCCGGCTACTACCGCTGGAGAAGCGCCCAGGACCGTCCACCGCTGCCGAGCGAGGTTCGCCGGGCCGATCTCGACGCCAAGATCATGGACTTCCACAAGGGCTCGGAGGGCACCTACGGCGCTCCTCGGATCACCCTGGATCTGCACGAGGCCGGGGAGCAGGTCAGCCACAACACCGTGGCCGCCCGCATGGCCAGCCTCGGGATCGTCGGGGTGAGCCCACGCCTCTTCAAGGTCACCACCAGCCCCGATCCAGTCGCCACGTTCCCCGAGGACCTGGTGAAGCGCGACTTCCATCCAGATGGGATCGACGAGCTGTGGACCTCTGACATCACCTACCTCACCGTCGGAAGCGGCGAGGCCTACATGTGCGCCATCCGCGACGAAGGATCATCTCGGGTGCTCGGGTTCTCCGTCGCCGATCACATGCGGACCGAGATCGTCCTCGAGGCGTTGGGGCAATCGGCGGCCACCCGTTTCGGACAGATCGACGGCACACTGTTCCACACCGACCGGGGCAGTCAGTTCTCGGATCGCAAGGTCGTCGAGCTCTGCGAGTCCGTCGGTCTGGTTCGCTCCATGGGAGCGACGGGCAGCTGCTTCGACCACGCCAGCGCCGAGAGCTTCTGGTCGATCTTCAAGCACGAGTACTTCTACCGGCACACCTTCGCCAGCATCGACGAACTCAAAGCCGGGATCGCCCGTTACATCAACTTCTACAACCACCAGCGGCGCTGTGCCAAGGCCGGCAACCTCAGCCCCATCCGCTACGAGTTAACGTTGGCCCACAAGCAACAAGCCGCTTAAAACCGTGTCCACAATGTCTGGGCAGCCTCAGCCGGGGGCGTTCGACTTCAAAGGCATTGTGACAAGGTCGCTGTCGTTCTCCCCTCCGTAGCATTAGGCGGTGGCCCCAGGACGTTGTCCCGTTCGCTGTTGAAGTTCAGCGGTGGTCACAGCTCGTTCAGGCTGCTGCCCGATCGTACTCTTCGGGTGTAACAACGGCGGGCGTGACCTCGCGGCGAAGGGCGGCGACCAACTTGGCCATGTCTTTGTGACCTCGTACGCGTCGGAACGAGCGCTCTGCTTCGAGCATCCCGGCGGCGACCCATCGCTTCTTCATGGAGCCGTCCTTCCATTTCGTGACCCTGCGGGTAGTCCGCTTGGCGATTGAGATCATCGACTCGATGCAATTGGTGGTGGTCAGCGTCGCGGCCAATGTGCCGCCGACACCCAGACTCCTCACGGTGAACATGTTGTCGAGCCCTTCGCGCAGTGACCCAGCGGCATCGGGATGGTCGGCCTCGAGCTCTTTGGCCAGTCCCTTGGCGGCGGCCAGGCCCTTGGCCGCGTCGGGCTGAGCGAAGATGAGGGCCAGTCGCTTGTCGACGACCCCGGCCAGGTCCTTGGGCAGGTGCCCCTCTACGTTTCGACGCTTGTGCAGCACGCAACGCTGCACCTGTGCGGCGTCGCCGAACACCTTCTTGATGCCCGCGGCCAGCGCCTTGGCGCCGTCGATGACGCAGAGCACGCCGGACTCGACGTCGAGCCCCCGGGCCACCAGGTCGGCCAACAGAGCGGTGACGACCGTCTTGTTCTCGGTGTCGCCCAGCCAGAGCCCGACGGGGACCTTGGTGCCGTCGGCCGTGATAACCAGGGCGACCACAGCACACGACCCGGCCACGTCGAGCCCGTCGATCATGAGCACGGCCACGTCGAGGTCCGAGAGGTTCCGGGCCATCAGCTCGCCCATGGCCCTGGTGGTCGCCGCCACGAAGCGTCGGGAGATGGCCGACTTGGACATCGACTTGGAGTGCCCCTCGAGCTCCGCTCCGACCGGCTCGGCCACGTCGCCGTGGCGTCGGGTGGCCACCCCGGCCAGCATGCGCTCGACGACGAGGGAGTTGAGCAGATCGGCCGAGCTGAACGCCTTCCAGGTGTCGAGCCCGATCTCGGTGCCCGCTGTTGTCCGGCCTCGCGGGCGTTCGGTGGTGACCTGGCGCCCGCCGAGCACGACTGAGCCCTTCGCGTTGCCGTGCCAGTTGCCGACACGCTCTTGGGCCCCGATCTTGGCGTGCTTCTCGCCGATGGCCTGGGTCAGCTCCGCCTCCATCATCTGTCGCATCACGACGAGCCCGGCGGCCGAGGCGAACGCCAACAGCCCGTCTTTGATCGCCCCGGCCACCTCGGCCAGGGCGACCGTTGCCTCCAACGGCAGGTCAGCCAAGCGGGCCGCCTCCTCCGCGTCGGCAACGCTCAGAACAGCTACCTTCTTCTTCACGGTGGTCCCCTTCCTAAGGGTTACTTGGTCGTGCCCGATCCCTACCAGCTGGCAGGTCTCAGGCGGGGGACCACCGCCTCACTTCAACAACGTTGGGGACACCGTCGGCCCCAGTTCGCTGCCGGGTGGGGGTGCCACCCTACGGCACCATGCCGCCCTTCCAAGAGCTGTCAAGAGCCCGAGCGACGCTCCCGCTCCCCCTGAGCTCTTGCTGTAGCTACAGCCTTCTCAAGTGCCGCAACGATTCGCTTACCCCGAGCCTTGTACCCCAGCTCTTTGGTCCCGATGGTGACGAGCTCCTCCGTGGTTCGGGGCACGTCGTCAGACATGATCCAGCGCAGTGCCCCATGGAAGCTGAATATCGGTTACTCAAAACAAAACACTTGTTCCTACACTTGGTCCAACGACCTGACCTGGAGGTTTGGTCGAGATCGTGTAAACCCTCCCCACAAACCCGCGCCGAGACATATCCAAACACGGGCGAAGGTCCCTGGACCTCGGTTCACCCCTCCTCGCTCCGATCCATTACCTGTCAGAGGCTGGCGTCCCATCCATTCCTACCATCCGATTACCTATCCATTCGTTGAGACCTCAACCTTGCCGACAATAAGTAGCCTCGACCGTGCCAAAACGGGGTCAGATACGTTGACACGAGGGTACGGAAGGACCGAGCAGCCAGCCGGTCGGAGGCTGGCGTCCGATCCTTTCCTACCCATCCGTTTACCTATCCATTAGTTGCCGCGACAACCTTGTCGGCAATAAGTTGCCTCGACTATGCCAAAACGGGCTCAACTACGTTGTCGGGACGCGCCGTTACGGCCTGACAACCTCGCTCCCGAATGAAAGTTCCTCGACTACGCGCGTAGCCGCAGGCTCGGGCGTTTACGAGCCCGCGAGGCCCCGAGGGCCGAGCAGCCAGCCGGTCGGATGTCGTCCTCCTGGCGCCTCGCCGTGTGTTCTGGCCCTCCTCTCGACGACGGTCGAGTTGCGCCTTCCCGGCTGCCACTGGGGCAGTGGAGCGGCCCCCTAGAACTCAGTTGAGGCAACCGCCGATGGTGTTCAAGGGTTCGCAGTTGTCCGGTGTGTTCTTGGCCACCAGGGTGAGCTTGAGCGTCACCGGGCTGCCGGCGATGGCGTAGATACCGCCACCTCCACCTGGGGCGCTGTTGCCCGTCACCAGGCTGCCACTGAGGGCGAGCGTGTTACCGGGAGCAGTCTCTGTCGCATCAGATTCGACGATTCCGCCACCGACACCAGAAGCCGAGTTGTTGCTTACCTGGCTCAGGTTGATGGTCAGCACCCCACTGGGCGCTGGGGCAGGCGGAGAAACGATGTCCGCGAAGTCGAGGTTGGCGATACCACCGCCGGAACCGAGGTCGCCCATGCCATCGCTCGGAGCCGTGTTGGCATTCACCTGACTGGCGTTGATCGTCATCGTGCCGTGGTTCAAGATGCCGCCACCAGAGGAACCAGGTGCGGTATTGCCGTTCACCTGACTCAAGGTGATGGTGGCGATGCCGCCGTTCGCGATGCCGCCTGCGCCTGCCATCGGGCCACCGTTCGACGTGTTGTTGTTCACCTGGCTGAAGAAGAGGTTGAGCGTGCCGAGAGGTGGAGGTACGACTCCTCCACTGCCGTTCCCGCTGGCGATACCACCGCCTCCGCCCTGAGCGGTGTTGTTGTTCACCTGGCTGAAGTTGAGGGACAGTGCGCCTCCGATATTGGCGATGCCACCGGCACTGGCGCCAGCCGTGTTGTTGTTCACGCTGCTGGAGTTGAGGACAACGGTGCCGAACTTCTCGGCGATGCCGCCACCCGGACCGCCCGTCGTGTTGCCGTACACCTGGCTGCTATTGAGCGTGAGCGTACCGACGATGGCCTCTGACATACCCAGGTCGCCCGAGGCGATGCCACCGCCGCCCTGAGTAGCTGTATTGCCCGTCACCCGGCTGTGAGTCAGCGTCACGGTGCCGGCGTCGTTCACGATGGCGCCGCCCAAGGTGCCGACCCCTCCGGTGAGGGTCAAGCCCTGAAGGTTGAGGTTCCCGGTCTGGGTGATCGCGAAAATGCGGAAGGGCTTGGCGCTGGCGGGGTTTCCTGCGATTGTGCTGCCAAGGCCGTTGATGGTGATCTGGCTCGTGATGACGGGGAGGCCGACTCCCCCGATCATCGGACTCGGTGTGTTGTTGGGAGCCGTGAGGGCGTACGTGCAACCGGGGGCGAGGTTGATGGTCCCGCCGGCCACGTTTGCAGCAGTAATGGCGGCGACCAGTCCGGCGCCTCCACTCGAGCACGACACGAAAGTGGCTGGTGAAGCAGAGGCCGTCGTGGCCGGGGCGACGGTGAAGACTAGAAGTGCGGCTCCGGTCCCCATCGCCATCTTCAACAGCGCGGTTGTTCTCATGGTGACCCCCTGGTCGTTACCCCCTCGTTGTTTGCCCCCGATGGTCGAGAGTGCCGTGGTTGCTTCAGCGCCAATCCTTGCAGGCGCCACGGGCGATCCAAGGGTGGAAGCCTCCCTGCGGACCTTGGTGCTTCCACCACTTGTCCGCTCTGAGAGAGGCGCTCGCGCAGGGCGTTGATACGGGTCGCTGGGGCGGAAGCCCAACAGGCAACACGGGCTGGAAGCTGGAGGCGCCCCCGAACGCGAAAATCGCAGAGCAAGCGATGCTCACCCCCTGCCCCACTCGTCTCGGAGGCGGGCAATCTACCCGCGTTCTAGACGCGCGCTACGTCGACCGCTGCCAACCCGGCGGTGCCGACTGAATGGAAAGATGCAGCCAGCCGAGACCACATCACTTCGCCCCAGAAGCGACACACGCGGTGGGCCCGTCAACCCGGCCACCCGCCTTCCCCGACGTCGAGCCAATCGAGCCCAGGCAGGGGAGCGATCTCGAAGGTCGCGACCGGCAGCTCCTCGTCGAAGGTCACCTCGGTCATCTCGATGATTCGACAGGGCGACCCGCCGAACCAGCTCGTGGCCCGGAGAATGACTCCTCGTTCGCGGTCGACGGACAACTCGATCTCGTCCACATCCCCGATCACCAGCCCGTGGAGTCCCAGTCCTCGCCGGCGCGGCAGCTCGCGGCGGGCCGTGGCCATCACATCCAGGGTCTCCCGGCGGAGAAGCGAGCCCACGGCCACGTTCGTGACCCCGATAAGAGGCGGGTACTCAGCGGTGTCCACCAGGTGCTGGCCCGGTCCTTGCCCGTGTCCATAGTTGGGCGCTCCGCCGTTCGTCCGCGAGGTCCCGTGTCCATTGCTCCACCACTCGGCTCCGTGGAACACCACGTCGACCTCAGAACCGCCGGCGACGAAGTTCGCCCGTCTCCAGTCATCGGCGATCCAGAGGCGCCACGGCTCGTCGGTCTGGTCAGGGCGCGGCGAGGTCGCCTTATTCGTGATGAGGCTGATGGTCTGACCCTCCCCTCGACGCCGGTCGAGTTGGGCCTTCCAGGCTGCCGAGGAGAGGGCGGTGTCCCGCCATTCCCGGCCGCGGGCCCACAGGGTGTGCCAACGTGACGCGCTCGATGAGAGGAGATCGAGGGCCTCGTCGGCCAGGTCAGCCACGGTCGGTGACGCACCCTCCCCCGGTATGGGGCACGACGGCATACTCAACGCATGACCAAAACACTCATTACCGGTGCGAACAAGGGCCTGGGCTACCAGGCCGCTAAGCGTCTTGTCGCCGAGGGCCACGAGGTATGGGTTGGGGCTCGGAACACCAAACTCGGGGAGGAGGCCGCTCGGACAATCGATGCGCGTTTTGTTCAGCTCGATGTCACCGACGATGCGTCCGTCGAAGCTGCCGCAGCCTTGGTGGCGAAGACCGGTGGCCTCGATGTCCTTGTCAACAATGCCGGAATCTCTGATCGAACGCCCGTGGTGGATACTGCCGCGTCGGACGTTCTTCGGGTCCTAGAGACGAACGTACTCGGACCAGTTCGAGTTGTCCGCGCCTTTACCTCCATCCTTGAGGAATCGACGTCACCAGTCGTCGTCAACGTGTCAAGCGGTGTTGGCTCACTGACCTATGCCAGCGATCCCAACGGCCCGTATTCTGACTTGAACCTGCTGGCATATCCGGCCTCAAAAGCTGCTCTGAACATGTTGACCATTCAATGGGCCAAAGCTCATCCCCGCTGGCGCGTGAACTCGGCCGACCCCGGCTTCACGGCCACAGATCTCAACCAGCACAGGGGGGTTCAGACGGTTGAGGAGGGCACCGACGAGATCATCCGGTTGGCGACGGTAGGGTTGGATGGTCCAACGGGCACCTTCTCGGACCGCAACAGTGCTGTTCCTTGGTGACCGCGGCGAGAGATACCCGAACGGCGAACTGTCCCCCTGACCCGGCGGTGTGGGGCAGGGGTCTAGCATCGCCCGAGTTCGTCGCATGGACGGGCAGTCAGGGGGAACCCCATGGGGCTAACTGGAATCCACCACGTCACTTTGACCGTCACCGACCTTGATGGAACCGCCAAGTGGTACAGGGACGTGCTCGGCTTCGAGGACACGCTTCGGTATCGAAACGACGCGATAGAGGGGACGTGTCACATCCTCACCCATCCCGACATCGACGGGTTCATCCTCTCCTTCATGCAGTGGGATGCGTCAAACGGAACCCCATTCGACGAGCACACATTGGGCCTTGATCATTTCGCATTCGGCGTCGGTGATCGGAGCGCGCTCCAGGACTGGCGGCAGCGCCTCGACGACCAGAACGTCAAGTACTCGTTTACCGAACTGCCAGCGCTCTCAGTGCTCGTACTCCGTGACCCTGACAACATTCAGCTTGAACTGTGCACGTCGATCGTTATCGACGAGGATGACGACACCATCGATGAGACCGGTCGGATCCGGCTACCAGGGTCCTAGTCCAGACATTCCGGGATACCACAGGATGTCGAACTGCCCCACTATCCCGGCGTACGGGGCTAGGTCCGTTCAGTTGGTTATCGCACCGCTCACGAGCGGACCGACCAGGAAGCTGTTGCCGCAGAGCTTCGGGTAGCCCGTACTGATCGGAGTGGCGACCTGCACCTCCGTCCGCTCATTGGGAGGGATGAGATGCAGCGCACCCACCACCGTCGAGCACTCCGTGCCACCGGCTTCGATGTCGACGTCGGGGAGGCCGATGGAGAAGTGCATTGACCCTCCCGCTCCCACGGACAGAGCGACGTCCGGAGCCATGGATGCACGCTGCTCGGCGGCTGGGATTAGATGTCCTGCCGGATCGTAGGCTGCGACACCGACATAACCCCCGGTCACGCAGGCTCGCCCCGTGACATTCTGCAGATTCACGCTGTAGAAGAGGTGCTCGGAGGCACCGTTGCCGAATCCCGGCCACGACGGCCTCAGGTCGCCGGCCGTGCACTGGTTGCCGGCCCCTGCAAGTGGCACGGTCGTCGACGTCGTGGTCGGCAGAGTTACAACCGTGCTCGTCGCCCCTTTCGGAGCAGTGGTTGTGGTCGCTGCCGGCACCCTCGGCGCCGTGGTTCGGCCGGTTGTCCCAGAGCAGCCGGCCAGGAGGACAACGAGAGCCGACACCGCAACGAAGCCGACGAGAAGCCGCTTCACGAGCCGAAGTTACACTTGCCGGCGGCAACTCGGTTAGCCACGGCGGGCCGATCCGGCGTATCCCATGGTGCCGGAGGGTGGCACCCCTTCCCGGCGGTAGGTGACACCCTGGCCGGACGCTGTCAGGACCCCGCTGACTTCGTGCAAGCCCCCGCGACATCCATTCGGGTCGCATTCGCTTGCCCACGGGGCAGAGCGGCGACCACGGCAGACTGCAGAACACACTCGTCCTTCACATCGGTCGTGAGCTTGCCGACCGTGACCATCACGTATTGCCCGTCGCAGGTGTCAATAGCCCTGGCAACAATGGTGGCGCGCGCTCCTCGGCGCGGCAGCACACTGATGAGGAAGGGATTGAGGCCCTCTAGACAGACTTGCCGTGGCGGGGTCCACGGTGGTGAAGTCTCCAGTGCAGCTCTCAGCACCTTTGCGCTCTGTCCGTTGACGACCACGGTGGTAGGGCCGCGACTTCCGGCCTCACCGACGACCTCGTACCCGGTGACCTCGATCACACCAGCCTTGGGCACAACGAGGACGCCCGCCGGTAGTGGTCCCGAGGCCATGGGCATCGCCAGCAAGACAGGGGCAACGACCGTCGTGACGCGGCTCAGGAGCTCCACGCCACAGTATGACGCTGCGTACACGGGATTGGTTCGCCAGGCTGAGCCACTTGCGGTCGATCCACCCTGAATGGACCACCGAACCGGCAGCGGTCAGGGACCAATCCGGCCATTCAGGCGACCCGAGGGAGTGCCCCCATGGTGCCGGAGTGGGGCACCCCTGTCCGGCGCTCTAGGCGTGCGCTACGTCGACCGGCGCCAACCCGTCTGGCGGACAGCTGTCAACCCGTCGAGGTGAGCGGGACAGGACCATACCCGCCACCACCGTTCACCTTCGGGTGACCGCCACCGCCCCGTGTACGTGGTCGGCTCAGCGCAGTGGGTCGCCTGGAGTAGGTGGTCGTACACCAGGGCCCAGCAGCGTCCGGCATCCAAGGTGAACGCCGGGCCGTAGCGGTCGCCGGGGACGGGCATGGCCACCTGCCCATCGTCGCGCCGGGGTGGGTGACGTCCAGGTAGCCGGTGGGCGACCACGAGCGAACGGCGCGTAGCCCTCCGTGACGCCTCCGTAACGGCCCCTTGTCGGCTTGGCCGGTGTCACAACCGGCAAGTACCCTCCGACCCATGGCGACGCTCCTTCAGGCAGGACACCAACCGCGGCTCGTGCGACACGCGGACGGCCGGTACACCGTTCGCTGCGAGCAGTGCGAGCGGCTCGACGGGGTCTCGATGCTCATTGGGATCGGCGTGCCCATTTCGAGTCAGTTCGAGGCCGAGTCGATCTTCAAGAACCATGGGGGCCGCGCGGCCTAACGCCCGCTGTGTTCTTCGTTCTTGTTCCCCCTCGACGTCCTCAAGCCGGAGTCGAATCCGACGACGGGGATGAAAGATGCAAGACGACACCGAGGTGATAAGCCAGTGGTTAGCGGTGGTCGACGAACTCGACGAGAGCCACGAGCACCTACGCAACACGTCGATGATGGAACTGTCGCCGCTGGGCGTGGGTAGTGCCGCCCCACACTCCGTGAAGATCGCGGTCGGCCAGTGCCGTCCGAAGGCACTCCTCGCGGACTGGGCAGCTCTCGCAGATTTGCAGAGCACGCGCCACCGTCTCCTCGTCAAACGAGAAGAATAAATCAGTCGCGCCTTTGCAAGCGGCCCACTTGTGCCACTCCGAGATCACTCTTCCCCCCGGATACGGCCCCTCAGTACGGATGCTGACATTGCGGCCCGAACGGGAGTAGAGCCGACCGGACTGACGCCACACAACGATTCAACAACACTCACCCGGCATCCCAGGCCACGACCGCGGAGCGTCTTATGTCCCGCTCGTGCTTACCACCACGTAGCGGTCGAGGAGGATTGAGGGACCTTCACGTCCGACGGTACCGAGGTGTTCGTTGGCCGAGGCGAGAGTCAGACGCTGTCGGTCACGATCTCGTCCCAGTGACTCATCAGCTCCTCTTTGGGTCATTGGGGGATCTCCGTGAGGTCCGCGCCGGTCTAAGTCATCGGGCTCGATGTGAGCCGTCGGAGTGAGTGTGGTTGAACCTTGTGCTGAGGCTACGGCCGCGATCCGTCGGTAAGGTGGCGGTAGATCGTCTTCCTCGACACCCCCACCGTCTTGGCGATCTCCTCGACGGTGCAGTCCCCGCCCTCGTACATCTCCGCGCCACCTTGACCTTCTGAGCCGTCATGACCGGGGGCCGGCCACCCTTGCGACCGCGAGCCCGCGCCGCCGCCAAGCCGGCCTTGGTCCGCTCGGAGATCAGGTCCCGCTCGAACTCGGCCAGGGACCCCATGATCTTGAAGAACAGCCGACCGTTGGCCGTGGTGGTGTCGATGGCCTCGTGGAGGCTCCTGAGACCCACCTTGCGGTCGGCTAGGTCCTCGGCGAGGCCGATGAGGTGCTTCAGGGACCGGCCAAGACGCTCGAGTCGCCAGATGACGACGGTGTCCCCAGGTCGGAGCTGGTCGAGAAGCCGGTCGAGCTGGGGCCGGCGGTCGAGGGTCCCCGACGTCTTGTCCGTGAAGACCTTGATGCAGCCGGCGGCGTGGAGGGCGTCGAGTTGGAGCGCGGGGTCCTGGTCAGTCGTCGAAACCCTCGTGTAGCCCAGGAGTGTCCGTGGCCACGAGAAAGTCCGCACTTATGGCCATGAAGAAGTCCGCACTGATGGCCACCAGAAGTCCCCGCTTTTGGCCACGAGAAGTCCGCACCCCTCGCTGAAGCATCCACGTGAGGGTCCCCCCAGCCGGTCACGGTGGCGGTGCAAGCCAACCGCCGGACCGACCGAAGGGACACCTCCATGAAATCAGCGAGGGAACGCATGGACATGAATGCCGCCTACCAAGAGGTGGGCTCCTATCGAGCAGCGGCCGCCATCTGCGGCACCACGGACAAAACCGTCAAGCGGGCCGTGGCCAAGGCCCGTGCGCCAGAGGCAGCACCGTCCGGCTCTGAGGTGGTGGCGCCACAACTACGACGAGGTGGCCACCATCATCGCCGAGCGGGTGGAACGCACCGACGGACGGATCTCGGCCAAGCGGCTCCTGCCGGTGGTCCGCGGCCGCGGGCTACGAGGGCTCGGCCCGCAACCTACGCCGGGCGGTGGCCGAGGCCAAGGCGAAGTGGCGGGTGGACCATCATCGGGGCCGTCGGCCCGGGGTGTGGGCGCCGGGCGACATGCTGGTGTTCGACTGGGGTGAGATCGGCCCGCTCTTCGTGTTCTGCGCCGTGCTGGCGTGGAGCCGGTTCCGCTTCGTCTACTTCGCCGACAACCTCGGTGCGCAGACGCACCATGGCGGCGTTGGCCGAGTGCATGGAGACGATCGGGGGTGTGCCCAAGACGCTCCTCACCGATCGCATGGGGTGCCTGAAGGGCGCCACGGTGGCCGGGCTCGTGGTCCCGACGCCCGACTACGTGCGCTTCGTCACCCACTACGGCACGCGCCCGGACTTCTGCTGTGGTGCGGACCCCGAGTCCAAGGGCCTGGTCGAGAACCTGGTCGGCTACGTGAAGTCCGACCTCATGATCCCCGAAGAGCTCAGCGTCGCCGACCTGGCGCGAGCCAATGCCAAGGGCCGCGTGTGGTGCATCGAGGTGAACGCGCAAGTGCATTCGGAGATCGCTGCCATTCCCGCTGAACGCCTCGAGATCGAGCGCTCCTTGCTGGGCGAGCTGCCAGCGCTGCGGGCCCGGATCGGCAAGGTGGTGCTGCGCAAGGTGGACCGCCTCAGCTGCGTTCGCTTCGGTTCGGCCCGCTACTCGGTGCCGACGGCCCACATCGGTCGCACCGTCGAACTCCGGGTGGCAGACGGGATGGTCATGGCCGTGTTCTTGGGCGAGATCATCGCCGAGCACGGACTCGTCGCTCCTGGTGAGACGGCCATCTGTGACGACCACTACGGCGGAGCGCGACCCTTGCCCGCTCGGGCGGTGCGGCCCAAGACCGCGGCGGAGAAGGCGTTCGTCGCGCTCGGGCCGGCGGCCGAGGAATTCATCAAGGCGGCCGCAGTGCGGGGGTCGACCACGCTGGCGGCCGACCTCGTCGAGCTGTGCGCCATGGAGGCGGTCCACGGCCGGGACGCCCTCGTGGCCGCCATCGAGCGAGCGGTCGAGTTCGGGCGGTTCCGGGCTCACGACGTGCGCTCCATCCTCGCCGCGGGCACCGGCGTGGCCCGACCCCGCCAGCCCGGTGACGCGCTCATCGTCGACCTGCCCGCTGTCGCCGTCCGCTCGCTCGGTGACTACGCCATCGGGACTGAGTCATGAGCACGACACCTCCTGCACTCCCAGCCGACCTCGAAGCAGGGCTTCGGCGACTCCGCCTCGGTGCCATGCGTCGTCTCTCGCCCGAACTCTTGATGGTGGCCAAGACCCAGCGCTGGAAGCCCGAGGAGTTCTTGCGCACGTTGGTCGAGGCCGAGATCGCCTCGCGTGACGCATCGAACGCCCGGGCCCGTCTCCAGAGCGCCGCCTTTCCGGTGACCAAGACACTCGACGAGTTCGACGTGGACGCATCATCGGTGCAACGAGCCACCTTCGACTACCTGGTCAGTCTCGAGTGGATCGCAGCCAAGGAGAACCTCTGTCTCGTCGGACCGGCCGGGACGGGCAAGTCGCACCTCCTCGTCGCCCTCGGACACCATGCCGTCGACGCCGGCAAGCGGGTGCGCTATTTCAGCGCCACCGACCTCGTCGAGACCCTCTATCGCGGACTGGCCGACAACTCCGTCGGCCGGGTGATCGAACAGATCCTCAAAGCCGACCTCATCTTGATCGACGAGATCGGCTTCGCCCCGATGGACGACAACGGCGCCCAGCTGTTCTTCCGCGTCGTTGCCGCGGCCTACGAGCGCCGGTCCCTCGGCATCGGCTCGCACTGGCCGTTCGAGGACTGGGGTCGCTTCCTCCCCGAGCACACGACGGCCGTCAGCTTGCTCGACCGGCTTCTCCACCACAGCGTTCTCGTGGCCACCTCAGGGGAGTCCTTCCGCCTCAAGGAGGCCCGCCAGAAGGGAGGTGGCCCGAAGCTCACGTAGAGTCAGGAATCACCGCGAGGGGTGCGTACTTCTGGTGGCCAAAACTGCGGAGTGGAAACTGGCCGTGGACAAGGAGATCGCCCATCGAGGAGAGTGTATCGAAAAGGGTATTACGGGGACCATTACGACACATAGATTCTGCACAGGGTTTATGCCCCGCGTTCTCGGGGTCCACGGCAGTGGTCGGGCGAGCGTGTCACAAACAGTCGTTATTGACTCGCTTCGGACCCTCCACGGAAGGGTGCCACTATCCCGGCGACGAGGGTGCCGCTTGATTGCGGGATGAACGCCATCTGCCAACGCCTAGGCGGCGTAATGCCCAAGTTACGACGAAGGATACGGGGGCGGTTGCGTGTAGACCCTTCCGTTGAGGGTGGTAGTCATCGTCCCGGTTGGTTCGTAGGTTCCATGGACTAACGACGCAGTCGGCGCAATGGTGTAGCCGCCCGGCTCACTCGTTACCTCCGTGCCGGTGTTCTGACCGCTCAACCTCAGAGCTTCATGGAATGTCTGTATGACGTTCAGCGGGTTGGACGAGCTGGTCAGAGTCGTGCTCTGGGTTCCGTTGATGATGTTCACTCCATCATCGCTGTAGTTGGAGTACGAAACCGAGATAGATGACACTTGAGTTTTCGACGGGTTGTCCACGACATTGACGGTGGCAGACCCACGAGCACCTCGGAGCGTGTAGTTCCCTGTTGGTATCAACGACCTACTTGGTACGGTGCTTCCCGGAGGGAACGGAATGCCCCAGGGGACCGCATAGGACACGGGTGCGACAGACGGGTTGTGCTCGGGTTTACGGCTCGTCAGCACGGCCAGCATGATTCGGGTGCTTCGGCCGCCAGGTTCAGTCGATGGTTGCGGACAGCTCACCGAGTCGTAGGGCGGACCACATGTCCCTGGCGCTGCATACGCCTGCCAGTAGACGACCTTTGTGCCATCGGGTGACCACGCCGAGTCGGCCATTGAACCCCACAACGGAGAGTTCGCCGTGCTGTCGGGTCCGGTACCAAGCGTTGAGCATGGGCCAGTCGTACACGCATTGACCTGCTGCCCTTGGTAGTTGCCTTTGCCAACAAGGCTGTCCTTGGTCAGGTACGGCTGAAACAGACGACGTGATCCGATGTTGTAGCCAGCGATAAAGCCTGGGAGTCCCGATTGGTCGAGGATAGGTGGTACCCCAGGCATTCCGGCTATAAAAAGAAACCTGTTTCGGTATCGCACATCCATCTCAAGAGTCCACTTGCCATCGGGCGAACTGGTATCCGGGTCGCTATAGGCAGGGTCGGCATCCAAGCGGACGGATTTGCCCGTGGCGAGACTCGTGGCGAAATGATCGAGGTTGCCGGATTGAACAACCCCGACTCCGATGACACTCTTGCCATCACCGTTGAATCCCTTGAACTCACCCACTTCTGCGCCTGGTACTTGGGGATTGAACTCCAACTGGCTCGGTTTCGACGGATCAACCTTGATGTTCCCTGATCCCGTCGTCTTGGGGTTGTAGAGCATGCTGACGTTCGTCACGTCGTAGCGTGGACCCAGCGGAGTGCCGCTCGTCGGGTTTGGGTCAAACCTGAGGCGACCGAACAATGCGTACTCGTTGTAACCACCGGGTCCGATCAGAATCGCATTCCAACCGATGTGGACTTGATCGGGATCGAGCTTGATGCCCCCCAGGCTCCCGCCTGGTCCCGACCCGTTGGCGGTGTTCTGCCAGTAGATCGGATAAATGTGGAGGTTGTTCGGAGTGCATTCCTTCGAGCCGATCAGATAGGGGCTGCAATCAACAACGCTGTTCCCCGTCAGGATCCGCTTCCCGTCACTGAACGGCTGTGGATACCCAAAGCCACCGCCCCCACCTGTTCTGTTTGCAGTCGGCATGCCGCAGGTGATGCAGAGCCATGGATTGCCGTCAGGGAAGGTCTTCCCGTTGGTCATGATCAAGGCCAACTGGGAGCCGCTGTAGATGCTCCGGGGATCGGGGGCAGCAGGTGCGCCGGCGTAGGTGAAGGCCGCCACAACCATTTTGTTGTTAGGAAGGAAACCGCCAGAGGACACGCTTCGGACGCATCCGGTAGGAGCTGTACACGATCCCGACGTCGATGACGGGGCCGTTGGTGGTACCGGAAGTTCACGAACTGTGATGGGCTCTGGCTTCAGTACTGGACGTGCTGAAGGTGTTGCGCCTCTCGTAGCCCTCTGAGAAGCACCGACCGCCGAGGAACTACTCAGCAGGCTCAACATCGCCATCGCTGCCGTGGCAGCGAGTACAACAAAAGGCCAGTTGCGCCTGGCTGCTCCACGCCCTATCGACATAGTGCATTCCCCTGTCTTGCTAGGCGGACCGAAAGATTCCAAACGCCTAATCGAGGACGCCAGCTCACTGCCTGGCTTCGTTGTCAAGCGTGGAAGCGTGCCACGCCGAGCGCTGCCATGCGAAGCTTTGCAGCCCGCCCGTCAATCGGTGCCTGAAGCAGTGTCGAGCCTCCTGGGGGTCATGCCCGGAAGCAAAGTGGCTCGTCATGCCAAGGGCGTAAACGACCGTTATTGGCCGGCGTTCAGCGGTACGCCCATGTCACCGACCGACCGGGGCACGCTCGATGTCTCAGACTGTTGGGGTGATGAGGGCGAGGGCTGATCTGAGCTTGGCGAGGTCGTGGTCGCTATAGCGATGTCGGAAGTCTTTGAGATCGATCGGGCGACCCACGAACCCGTCGTCTGGTTGACGGGGGAACAGGTGCATGTGCAGGTGGGGCAAGGTGTTGCCGTGAATCTCGTAGTTGAGTTTCACAGGCCGATACAGCCGGTTGACCACCTGGGCCACGGCCATAGCCTCCTGCCAAAAGGCCGCCCCTTGATCGGGCAGATCGAAGGGCTCGACTGCGTGGACCTTGGAGATGACGCACACGTAGCCAAAGATGGCGACTTCGGGATCGGTGGTTACCCAGGTGTGGTTCAGGGCGGCGATGATGCCGTAGGGGTGCCCCGAGGTGCACACGATGCAGCCCGCCGGTCGGCACCGCCTGGCCCAGCGTTCTCGGTTCGACCAGGCGCCTCCATAGAGTTCGGCGATCATCTCGGCTTCGTTGGGCCAGCGTTCAAGTTCCACGCTCACTTTGTACCCAAGTCGACTGTTGTTCTCAACAGCGGGCGAACGTAGGTCCGCCAATCGTGCTGAGCACGCCCGGCACAGGGTGCCACCCTGCGGGCAGTCGGCGATCACTCCCGGCAGACCGATATCCGGTGGCAATCCCGGTCGGTCTGGTTTCCCGATTCGACGTCAAAAGGGACAGCGAGCAACGATGAGGGGCGTGGGCGGACCACCGAGCGCCGAGGAAGTCGTGCGTGACTTCATGGCAGCGTTCATGGCGGCGTGGCCGACGGGCGACGCCGCCACGCTCAGCCGGTTCTTCAGCGATGACGCCGAGTATTGCAACGGCCCGCTTGAGCCAGTCCATGGACGAGAAGCCATCGTGGCCGACCTCGCCCGGATGATGAGCCTGGGCGGCGAGGTGGAGGCCGACATTCGCCACCTACTGTCTGATGGCGCAGTTGTGATGACCGAAAGGGTCGATTACGTGAGGTTGGGCGCAAAGACGGCGGGCTTGAGGATTGCAGGCGTCTTTGAGGTTCACGACGGAGTCATCACCGGCTGGCGTGACTACTTCGATCCCAAGGAGTTCGGGGCACAGCTATCCACTGGCTGACCGACCAGGGGAGGCCGATGTCGAGCGGGGTCTGGGTATGCCATACCTTGTTTTCGGCAGGCGTCCACCAGTGCGACCCCTGCCCACAAACAAGGCACTTCGGGGCTAGTAGTTCGTCGAGGCGAGGTCAGTTTCCGGGTGGCCGGTGGACGGGGTGCTCGTGCGGGTGTCTTGTCTGCACATGCGGTGTGCGGTCCCGACCTCACCCCTGAAGCCCAAACGCCGCAGGAACCATGTGCCAAAACGGCTGGGCGGCTTGCGCCGCTGTGCCTCCCTTGCCTCGGCCTCGTGAGCGTCGCTGATCCACACCGGGTGTCGGCCGCTTCGCCACATTCGAGCCATGCTGCCAGCGTATCTAGGAAGCAAGGTTGACGTCGGCTCTTGCTGGCGGATGGGTCGCTCCGAACGTCGGGAGGTTGACTCTCGGTAGACAACGCATTTTCACATCGCCACACTTACGTGATGGATGACGCCGTCTTCAACCTTCAAACGAATCCAGTCCACTTGGGTCTCGGAGCGAGGGTGGTTCCCCAGGAGCCGTTCACCGGCAACCTTGAATGGTACGAGCGCTATGAAGCACGCACAGATTCCGATGGGGTCGAGGGGCGACTCGTCTCGATGCACCGATACACAGCGTCGTGGGAGTCGTGGGAGATGCACCCGTTAGGGGAAGAGTTGGTCGTATGCACTGAGGGAACCATCGAACTGCTCCAAGAAATCGACGGGAAGATTCGGTCAGCCGTGCTTCACGAAGGCGAGGCGGTGGTCAATCCTCCAGGGGTTTGGCACACTGCCAACGTTGATGGCGGGGCGGTCGTCCTGATCATCACTGCAGGTATCGGAACCAAGAATCGACCTCGCTGAAGGGCAACGAGGGGGTGACCCCATACGCCGGGTCGGTGGGACATTCCAGCACGATTGGGCCAGACGGGACGGTGGGTCTAAATCGTCGGGTGGCGTGAGCGCTTGACTCTCACCCTACGTGCGAGTTGGAGGATGTCAAGACAATGTTGAGCATCGGAGAGTTCGCCCGCCTCGGCGGAGTGTCAGTTCGGACGCTGCATCACTATGAGGAGGTAGGGCTGCTGGCGCCCGTTGCGGTAAATGCAAAAACCGGATATCGGACCTACAGCGCTCACCAGCTACCTCGCCTCCATCGAATCATGGCGCTCAAGGAGCTGGGGCTCACGCTTGGACAAATTCGCCCAATCGTCGACGACATGACACCCGAGACCCTGAGAGGGATGCTGCTGATGAAAAGAGCTGAGCTTGAACAGCGAGTAAATGAGGACCAGACCCGCTTGGCCGGGGTTGAGCAGCGCCTCCGATATATAGAGCAGGAAAAGACAATGGACATCGAGATTCTGACGAAGGACATAGCTCAACTACAGGTCGCAGCGGTCGGCATAGGGAAGCCCGGGCTCCGGTTCGCCAACTTCGATGACGGCTGGTCCGAAGACGTCGTATCAGCGTTTTTCACCCTGGCGGAGCACCTCGAGAGCGCTGGAGTTACCGATAGCGGACCCGCCTTCTTGTTCTACCTGGTGAGAGAAGACGGCGATCTGGATCCCTACGTGGCCGTCGACATAGGAAACCGAGAGCTTGCGACGGACGAAGTCACCAACATGGTATTGCCACCCACAAAGGCGGTCTCGACAGTTGTTGATTATGGAGGGGCCGCCTCGCATGCCGCTATTGGGCCGGTCTACGGTGAGTTAGCACGCTGGGCTGAGGATCACGGCTACGACGTGACTGGGCCAGGTCGTGACATTCTCATCAGCTATGAAGACGGGTTTGTGATGGAGCACCAGCTGCCGGTAAAACCCCGCTAGTCGTTCGTTACGGTCCCCAAGGCCAGAGGGTGCCCCCGTTCGCACCGGGACGGTGGGACACCTCGGCACAACCGAGGCAGGGGTGTCGGGTCAAAATCGGTGGTCCGCAGTTGGTTCTGAGACATGATTGACCGTGGCTGAACGTTGGGTCACCGCACGAGACGGCGTACGGCTGTGGGCTACCGAGCACGGGACGGGTCACACGGTGGTTATACCCGGTGCGGCTCTCTTGGAAGACGACTTGGACCCCCTCTTTCAAGAGTTCCACGTGATCTTGTACGACATCCGAAACCGTGGAAGGTCCGACCCCGTACCTCTGACAGGAGAGGTAGGCGTTCCCGTCGAGCTCGATGACATCGAGGCGGTGTGCAACGATTTTGGTGTCGTATGTTTCAGCCTCATTGGGTGGTCGTATGTCGGGGCTGAGGTAGCTCTGTTCGCCGCCCGAAAACCCGCTGGCCTGCAACGAGTCGCAATGATCTGCCCGATTCCGCCGAGAGAACTCCCACCCAACGATGCAATGAAGCGGTACCAAGTGCGCTACGACCAGGCCATGGCGGACCTTGACGCCTTCCGTGCAAACCTGACGAGGCAAGATCAACTCGACGCCGGTCGAATGGCAAAGGCGTTCTACGACGCCGTGACGCCTCTGGCACTTGGAGATCCTGCGAACTACGTCCATCGACTCAGCGATCCGTCCCGTTTTCCGAATGAGTGGCCTGACCAGATGAGGGGCGCATTGGAGCGAGTATGGGAGACCTTCGCTGTCGAGGGGTACGACCTTCGGCCAGCGGTGTCTGAGGTCACGGCCCCGATCTTGGTTGTCCATGGTGAAGCTGATCGGATGCCGATCGAGGGATCCCTGGAGTGGGCAGCGTCGTTGCAGAACTCACGCCTCGTTCGGCTTCCGGGAGTGGGTCATTTCCCGTTTATTGAGGCACCGGACGACTTGTATCCCGTCCTATCGGCGTTCTTGTCAGAACGCTGAACCGACTGCCCCAGTTCGCCGCCGGGATGGAGGCACCTTTGCCGTACTGGCTTGAGAGTGGCCGAGAAGGCTGCATGTCGCAACACGTAGGAAGAGTTGGCCAGCGAGACTCTCACATCAAATGCGAATATGTTTGGTGTGGCCGATAACGAAGGATCGACATACCCGAACGTACCGGGAAAGCACGCTTTCGATGCTTTCTTCCATCCTGAAGACAACGTCAATTACGTTCGAGAGAGCGGACTCCTCGATGGGTTTGAACCGCCCGAAGGCATCGTCGTCTGCTATCAGCCGCAGGTTCTTGACTACAGCCGGTCAGTTGAGGATCTCGTCCTTGACCCTTCGAATCCCACCTTTCGAGGTATCTTCACCCTTCCGAGTACGAACCACCGTGTGGGAGTTCTGGGCGGGTTCGGATTTGGTTCGCCGGTGGCCTCCCTCCTCATGGAGGATTTCATTGCGCTTGGTACAGCCAAGTTCATTTCAATCGGGACAGCTGGCGGGCTTCAGAAGACCTGCCGGGCAGGTGACATCGTCCTGTGCGAACGGGCGATCCGAGATGAGGGCGTCTCACATCATTACGTGCCACCAGGCAAGTACGCCTGGGCTTCGCCGGAGCTTACGAAGCGGATGGCCGACGAGTTTGTCAGCCGTGATGTCACGTACACCACGGGTTGCGCATGGACTATCGATACGCCCTACCGAGAGACGGCCGAGGAGGCTCGCCACTACCAACAAGAAGGTGTTGTATGCGTTGAGATGGAGGCTGCGGCTCTCTTTTCGGTCGCAAGGTGCCGATCTGTGCAGGTTGCGAGCGCCTTCGTCATAAGCGATCTGTTGGCAGACGCCGTGTGGGAGCCACAGATGCGCAGCGAACGGACTATCACCGGACTGCACACGCTCTATGTTTCCGCTGTGGCTGCGTTGCTTTCTTGACCAGAAGTTCTGTCAGACACCGAGTTTTAGCCCTGCCCCAGTTCGGGACGGGGTGACAGGCTAGGAGGGCGCTTCTGGGGGCGCCTCGTGCACGGTGGCCTCCCAGACCTTGCCGGACAGGCGCACGGCCACCACTCGGGAGACGGCGATGCCCACGGCCATGGAGGTGGCCCAGGTGAGGGCGGCGCCCCAGGTAACTCGCCGGTCCGCCGGCCCGCTAGGAGGAGGCTCGTGACGCACTAGGCGCCAGGCCATGGTGAGCAGGCGTTGGGTCACGAGGGCGGCCAGGGCCACCGAGGCGGCGTTGATCACCTTCCAGCCCAAGTTCTGCTGCTCGGGGCTGGCGTTGACGGGCTTGTGAGGCCTCCAGGTGTGGTGGTAGCGAGGCTCCTCCATCTGGCTCCAATGATGCCTCCCCTACCACCGGCCTTCAACTGACGTTCCGCCACCGATCGGGGACCATACGATTTCACGCACCCCAATCCTCCATGGGCACGATCCTCGATCGCATTGAGACTGCCCCACTTCGCCGATCCGGGGTCAGGATTCAGTCGTCGGGTCGTCCGGGTCCAGTAGGTCGGACACAGTGATCGTCGTCAGCACAGCGATACACGTTTCGCCCATCCGGCGGGCGGCTTCGGTGGCGATGTCGAGGTCGAGTATGTGGTCCCCCGTGTCGGTGTTGTCGACGTGCAAGGTCATCTCACCGAGTCCCCACTTGCCTCCCAACCAGACCGAGAGGCCGCCAGCTCGTTCCTCGTTGTCGAACTTGTCGAGGGCATGGCGCACTTTCCTTGCGTTCGGGACCTCATTCTCGAACGCCTCCACGGCCGCCTGGATTCGCCCCGAGTCATCAACAGCCTGGGCCGCCCAGCACGCCCGCAACAGGTTCCGAAGGGCGTAGGCGTAGAACCAGGCATCGGCCCAACGCTCGGGGCGCTGAGCGAAGAAGCTCCCTTCGATGCGCTCTCGCTCGGCCAGGACGCCGTACATGAACGTGTAGACGTGGCGCCCCCACACAGCAGCCATCTCGGGTCGGTCAGCCAAGAGCGAACTCCCACCGCCACGGCGGAGCCATCGTGCTCCCGGTGTTGTTGCAGCCGCTGCCCGAGTTTCCGATGCTGGCGAGCACGCTCTCTAGAATGGCAGGCGTAGCTGTCGCCGTTGGCGCAGTCGTGAATGATCGTCTGGCAGTCGGGGCCATCCGGGTAGCAGCGATCCACACGAACCATTCGACGAAGTGGCACCCTTGTGACGTGGCCGGCGACCGACAGCAGCTACAGAGCGAGAGGAAGAAGACGGTTCATGGATGACTATGAGGCGAGTTCGGCCTCTGGTGGTCAGAGGCGGCCATAGGTGGAAATGAGGTTGAAGGGACGGTAGCGAAGCGGTTCCCCTGGGTGATGAAAGACTCGCATTGTGCTTGTTGACGATGCTTCCAGTTATCGAGCTGCCATGTCCCATTGTGCGAACCTTGTCGCAGTGCACAGAGGACCTGGCAAGGCAGCCCAAGGTCGCCGCTATCAGGAAGTATCTCTCAATCGAGCCATCATCGTGATGACTGTGGCGGCATGGCAGGCGGCGATCCAAGACATGGTCGAAACTGCGGTAGTAGCCAGCTCACCTCCTGCGGGGTCGCCCCTCTCCAACTACTACCACCTAGTAGCTGGACGAGTGAGGAACGAAGTCGGAAACTTCAGCACGCCAAACGCCGAGAACGTACGCAAGCTGATGCAGGCCGCCGGCTTCGATCCCCGTCCCTCCTGGACATGGACACAGATGGGCGGACAGGGGGTCGGTCAGATAAACATCACTCCAAGCGTCGCCAGCACAAGGATTTCAGAATGGCTTCGTGTCCGGCATGACATAGCCCACGGACAGTCAGCCATCAGTTCTGTCAGCGTGTTGCAAGCGGTTAGGGAGAATCCCAATCCGCCGATCGGCTGGCAGCCGACTATTCGACTCGTCGATGCTGAGCAGTGCATGGCCTTCTTCCGTCGACTCTGCCAGCTAACAGCAGCGGCTTTAGGAGCACAGCTGCAGCAGCCGCCGGGTCATTGGGGGGCTGCTTCGTGATTGTCGAAGGGTGCCGGTGATCGCTGTACGATGGCGGTCGACACATCAAGACGGAGCGAGGCACTTGGGCCTGTGACCTCCGGCCAACCGACCCTCGGGCACGGTGGCAACGCCAAGTTCGATGAGGAGGTCACCGGCATGGTGTCAAAAGCGATTGCGTCCCTGGACGCTTGGTTGGAAAGTGCAGAGCGTCTTCTGCAAGAACAGCGTGAACAAGGGATATCACCGTCCAGGGTAGCGAAGTGGGACGGTCAAAACGCAGAGTCAATCCTCACCCTCTCCACTTTTGGAGATGGACTTCAAGCCCTGCTCGATTCACTATGTCAGCGCCCAGGACGTTGGATACTCATCGTCGAGGATGCCCAATGTCCTCGACGCTTCTGGCAGGCGCTGGCGTATGAAGATGGCTCTCTCGTTACGGAGGTTGTATCCAACTACTACCTAGCCGATGAGAATCGGTGGACAGACGAGCAAAATCGTCAACTCGTCAAGCTTGGCTGGGAGCACCCAGAGCCGCCCCGAACGACGAACTGGATGAACGTTGAATACACGACCTCACCAGCGACCGGACTCATCGTATGCAGAGCGATGGCAACTTTGCGATTCGTTTTCGGCTTGACGCTGAGCGACAAGTTGAAGATTAGAATATTCTCATCACGACGCCGGGGCAGGACTCCGACGTCATTGGAATCCACAACGTCACGGGCAGAAGTTGAAGGTTGAAGGGTTCTACGTTTAGAACGTGTCCGTCGTAGCCGTCCTTGTCACAGCCACTATGACAAGCCCTGTCGCCGACCAGTGTGGTTTCTGGACCAATCGTTAGCACTAAGCCTTGGCATAAGCCTTAGTGCTAACCGCTAGAACAAGCTTGCCTTCGAGGCCACTGAGTTCGTGCGGTTCGAGCTTCTCGCCTCGACCCATACCTCCTCGGCTAACTCGTGAATAGGGGGAGCCATGACCATCAAGGTGCTCGCCCACCCTCCGGGCCGCTGTCCGCCTTGAGGGGGAGCACGTACCCGTGATTGGTGATCTCGATGACGTAGGTGACGCAAGGGCGGACGTAGGTTTCGTGGGCCGACGTAGGGTTGAGGCCCTTTTCGTAGGGTTAATTCCCTACAACTGCGTCACTAGGGGAGGTTGCGGAGCCACCACTGCCGACTCCACCTCAACGAAATCGACGGTGTAGTTGACCGGGCCATAGCCGGGTCCATGTTCTCGAAGAGGCCGTCGATGTTTCCGGGCTGCGTCCGGTCGGTCGGTTGCATCTCAGGGTTCCGGTTTCGTCATTCAGATTGGCTTTAGAGGCCCCCAGGATTGCGCAGGAGCCGCCCCAAACTGGTGACCGTGCGGACCCCCCGCCGACGCATCAGTAGACGACTCAGAAGCTCACGTAGTCTCGCCATAGACCACGAACAGAGTCCGGTTCGGCAAGATTAAAGAATGAACGGCGCTCGAACCAACATTAAAGAATGTCTCAACCATGAAGCGGCCATGTGCGTGCGTCCCCGTGTCGGCAGGACTCTCGTGGGAGGCGCTCTAAACGTTTGGGGCACATCCGTACCATGCACTACTTCAAGAGGCTGAGACGCAATTCTGGGGCCGTCTCCGGGCCGTGCAGCGGCGGGATTGTCGGCAGTCTTGCCAGTCGTCGGGATTCCGCACGTAGTGCATCCCTGCTCGTCTCTAGAAGGCGCTACCCCTCAAGCAGAAGCTACTGATACACACATATACACACCTGTCCCCGGGGTAGGGGTTGTAGGGATTTCGGGGTCTAACTGGACTAGACCGAGTCCCCAGCACACAGGGTTTCAAGACGTACCTTCGGAGCACGGATGCACTACGTCGGCGGGACGCCGGGGATTCTTCCGGGCTGATGCAGGCGGGAAACGGTAGGTCCACACCGCATCTGACCTCTTCGGCTTGATGTGGACTTCGAGCCAGCCCAGTTGGATCAGTCCCTGGATGGCAGCCAACACGGTCTTGCGACTCATGGGGATCGTGTCCGCAAGGTCGCTCTTGTTGAGCATCGGCTTAGTCGTGGTGAACTGCTCCGCAATGTCGAGAGCGGCACGGAGTACTGCCTTCATCGACTGAGGTGAGGCCCGGTGTCCTCGTCCACCCTTGCCAAAGTCAGTTGGGGTCCACTCGTACTGTTCGATGTCGGCCCGGATGTCCTGGACGGTGGCCACTTGCTCGGCTCGGAATCGGAGTGCTGATCGGTAGCTTCGGGCCATCCACTCATAGGCGGGTTCCTCGCCGTTCTCTCTGATGCGCCTACGCAATCCCTCACCGCCGCCGTTGTAGGGATTGCGAAGCATCTCGCAGAGCGTGTTGGGGTGAAGGTTGCTGGCCGATGTACCCGTGATGATGCGTTGGGTGACGGCAGACTGGTCCGCACCGGGGACGCCATGGTGGATCAGCCGAGTCGTGGTACTCGAAAGCGGAGCATCCTTGTCCGTCATGCCGGCCAATAGAGCGTCAATGATCGCTTCGATGCGTGCGTCGTAGGTCTTGGAAGGTCGGTTGGTCTTGAAAGACCCATTCGTCTTGCCCGACGCCGCCTTCCTGGCGGGCAGATTGCTCAACGAAGACGATGTGGCCGGGTCGACCAACCAATCGGGAGCCATGGCCAGCGGAACGTCCTGGGTGACTCGGTAGAGGTTCCCCGACAGGTGGAGAGATGGTGCAGCGACTACGTAGCCCTGCCGTCCCTTTACGTCGATCTTGACCTTGCCGCCGCTGGCTTTGGGCAGGTCAGAGATCACGGGGAGTTTGTTGCCGATCACCACATCAGGCTTGACTGCGAATAACAGGTGCTGGCCGTCTGAACCTGAGGCTTCAGTGAAGGTTGGGTCCGCAGGTCCGTGAAGTCCTGAAGCTCCTGCCACAACTCGAACCCGTCCGGCCCGGTCTCGCCTTCGTGTAGTCGGTCCAGGTCGATGATGACGCCAATGGGGTCTCTGCCGACGAGTCCCACGTTCGATTCGGGCCTCTGATCCCACCATTCAGCGATTACGTCTGGGTCGGATGTCGCCCGGTCGAATAATCCGAAACCGCCCCACGGGTGCTTGCCGGAGTCCCAGCCGCACTTGTATCCAAGGGGACAAGCACACACAAGCTCGCCATGCACGGATGCCACCATTCCCCAGATAGGTATGACTTTCCATCCTCGGGCGGCGTAGTCGAGAGCCGCTTTAGGGATTGCCGCCTGGATTGCACCGAGGTCGAGGTCGCCAACTTTGGCCGGAGTCCAAAGTGCGCCTGCCTTCTTCTTCGGCTTGCTGCGTGTCGTCCGAGATCGCTTATCCAGTAGTCGAGTTTCCCAGGCGGGTGGGTCATCCGAGAAGTCTCGAAGACCTGTCGGCGGCGAGCTACCGCTGGCCTCAAAGAAGTCGGGCGCTTCGACGGGTCGCAACATTCTTGATCTCTCCCGTTTCCGTTCGTGTCTGCCCCACTACTGGATTGCGAAGGCCAAAGCGGGTGGTCTCCCAATTGTAGAAGATGGCCCTTTCAACACGGGTCGCTCGGCGATCAAGACGTGTGCGGCCACCGACGAGACGTGTAGATGGACGGGACGCTACCGATTCGTGGAGGGAAATTTTTACAAGGCGAAATAGTCGTTTGGTACCGTGATTCTGGGAGTCGATAAGGCTCGGCCTTACTAGCGGACCACTCCGGTGCGTTCGACTCCTAGGAGAGAGAAATATGAGTGACGAAGTGCAAAATACGCAGAATGTTGGCGCATTCGATGATGGGAAGGAAGTCTCTTCCCTGGGGCCGCCAGCAATCGAGACGGTGGGGGGAGTACCAAACGAGGCCCCCGATCTACAGCCTCGTGTCGTGACCAACCAGGAGGCAGTGGAGGCCTTTTACCAGAACGATCCCGATCCCGGCTTACAAGGCGATTACTGGGACTCGTGCTGTGTGTGTCTGCGAGGTACCGACACGGCCTTGGCCTTTCAAGGTGAGGCTGAATGGCTAGTCGCCGGTCTGATGCAGTTTGGTATCCCCGTGCGGGAGGCGGAGGCGACGGTGAGCATCTACTTCGGATACGCAGTTGGCGAGGTTCCAGACGGCATTCTCACGATGCCCGTTCGGGTGTGTTCAGCGTGCGTCTCCAAGGCCAAGCCGAACTTTCCCGCTCCGGTAGTCGTGATGCAGGACGCTCAGATTCCCGTGATAGGGCAGCCGTTCAAGCACGACTTCCCAGAGCTTGACAAGGCCGACACGGTGGCCCTGATGGAGACCGTGGCAGAGGCTCGCCTGATTCTTCAGTCTGGCCAGTGTGCATTGTGTGGCGTTGGCATTGTCGATGACCCTGCCGACCTGGACATGGAGGATGGCGAGGGACGACTCATCTGCATCCGGTGCTCAGAGTCCCCCCCGTGCCCGGAGTGCGGGGCACCCATGATTGACGACGACAGTGGGTGGCTGTCATGAAGTACGAGGGGTTCGACTTAGGCGACATCGAGAACGGCGAGGTGGGGCGATGACAAGCACCATCGCTCAGCACCGTCCGCCGTTGAACGTGGAGGAAGCTGCGGAGTATCTGAATGTCTCGGTCCGCTTCGTGAGGGACCGGCGCAGCGACGGACAGCTTCCAGCCATAAAGCTCGGAGGATTGCTTCGCTTCGACCCAGACGACCTGGATCGGTACATCGACGCCTGCCGAGAACCCGAGACCTTGGTCACCAGTTCTCAGTCGTCACCGCCGCAATGAGGGGAAGGTCTTGGGGTAGCTCTCGGCGACTTGCTTCGGGCCGTTGGCAAGCTCGGTATCCCTTTGAGGATGAACGTCTTGTCGCTCCCCAGACCTTCCCCACGAAAAAGGCCGCCGATGCGTGGCTCCGCCAGAAGCGTCTCGAAATCGAGCGGGGTGAGCATATTGATCCAAAGCTGGGTCGGGTCACACTGAGCGAATACGTCGAACTCTGGAAGAGATCGTCAGCAGTCGCTGAGCTTCGAGCCTCGACCAAAAACCGAGATTTCGACTACGTGCGCAACTACCTCCTACCACGACTCGGGAAGCTGGCGCTTGAAGACCTGGACTTCCAGACCATTGATCGGTGGATCGTGGAATTGAAAGAACACGGAGGTCGTAAAGCAGGTCCCCTTGGTAATGAGACCGTCGCCAAGGCGTGTCAGATACTCAGCAAGATTCTTGACCGGGCGGTCAAGTGTGGCCACATCTCATCGAATCCATGCCGAGGCGTGAAGCGACCTAAACCCACTAAGAAACCGATGAGGATTATCACCGAGATCGAGATAGCACGACTTGCTGGTGCAATCGACCTGCGGTTCCGAGCATTGGTCTACCTGGCCAGCTATGCAGGACTTCGAGCCGGAGAACTGCTTGGGCTGAAATGGAGCAGCGTCGATCTTCCGGGTCGGAGGGTGTTGGTATCCAACGCCGTCGTCGAGACCAACGGTCAACTCCACATTGATCAACCACTCAAGTCCGATGCAGGACGACGAATGGTGCCCCTGTCTCAGGAGGCGACAAGGGCGTTGGTGGCGCATGCTGAGATGTACGGGAATCGACCAGACGACTACGTGTTCCCGAACGAGGACGGCAATGCGATGCGATTGAGCAACTTCCGCAATCGCTACTGGAAGCCTGCGCTCAAGCGAGCTGGCATTGACCCGTCGTTCCGCATCCACGACCAACGCCACACGGCTATCAGTCTGTGGATCAAGGCGGGAATCAACCCGAAGGACGTTTCGGTCCATGCTGGCCACACGTCCGTCGCTTTCACGTTGGATCGTTACGGCCACCTGTACCCGGACAACGGCGACGAGTTCTTGCGTGCCCTGGACGCTGCCACCGACAAATCGCTCGGAATCTCGGGGCACGACTCAGGGCACGAAATCGCACCCATCATCGACATCAACACGACTACCAGGGACGACGAGTGGGCGCTGCGGGACTCGAACCCACGACCTCAGCCGTGTGAAGGCTGCGCTCTAACCAGCTGAGCTAAGCGCCCGCATTTTTACTTCTGAGCTGCGGGTTTTCTATTTGAGCGTCGTGCATGACCATGGCATGGCGCACCAACGGCGTATAACTGACTGTTGTGACCGTCGTTAGATCCTTCCACCAGCCGCAGATCCAAGCAACACCGGGGACGGGTCTGCAATGAGGTTGGTTGACGGTGGTTTTGTTGTCGGGCGACATCAGCAGCGGGGCTGGTGAAGACGAGTTCGAACTCCACGGGGATGAGCCGCCCCAGTCCACGCTCACGTAGGCGGCGATTGTAGGTGTGCTCGATGCAGTAGGTCATCTCGTAGGCCAACTCGTTACGCGTCCTCCAGCGCCGACGGTAGAGCACGTTCTTTTGCAACAGGGCGTAGAAGGACTCCATGGCGGCGTTGTCACCGCCGAGGAGACGCGTCCCATCGAGCCGGTGAGGTCGTTGGCCTTGAACACGGTCCGGAATTTTCTGGATCGAAACTGGCCTCCCCTATCTAAATGAACCACTACCGCGCCGCGGGACTGCCGACGGGCCACCGCTGAGCGCAAGGAGGCGGCAGCCAGATCGGCTGTCATTCAATCGGAGAGGGTGTAGCCGACGATTCGGTTCGAGAAGCAGTCCTTGATGCAGCAAAGGCGCAGGGCTTGCCTTCGGACGTTGGTTCTCGGTGATGTCGGTCAGCCAGGTGGCGTCGGGAGCCGGGGCGCTGAAGTCCCGGTTCACCAGGTCGTCGTGGACCGCCGGACCAGGGGTCTTGGCGCTGCGCCGGCCCTTCTTGGTGGTCGCGGACCAGATCTTGTGCTGTCGGCACAGCCGGTGCACCCGTCCCTCGCCGACCTCGTGGCCCCTTCGTTCGAGCTCCTCGGCGATGAAGCGGTAGCCGAGCTCGGGATCGTCACCATTGATGTCGACGATGGCGTTTTTGGTCAGACGGGCGTCGTCGAAGTCCCGATCACAGATCGGGTTGGCCGCCCACTTGTAGAAGGCCTGGGGAGTGAAGCCCAGCACCACGCAGGTCACCGTCACTGGGAACACCTCGGGGGCGATCTCTTGGACCATCGGGTACATCATTTTCGGAGCGTGTCTTTGGCGAAGTACGTGGCGGCCCGCCGGAGGATCTCGTTTTCCATCTCGAGTCGGCGGTTCTGCCGGCGCAGCTGGATCACCTCGGCCTGCTTGGCGCTGGTCAGCCCGTCTTTGATCCCCTCGTCGATGTCCGCCTGGCGCTTCCGGTGCTTGACCGACTCGACGGAGATGTCGAAGTCCGCCGCGTCCTCGGCGATACTCAGGTCGCCCTGCGGGCAACCCGGACCACATCGGCCTTGAACTCGGGCGGGAACCTTTTGGGCATGGCATCCATCCTTCCGGGGGACCCCGTCCCACAATAAGAATGTCAACCAAACTCAGAGCAGTCCCGGAAGTCGTCGACCTGGGGCTCCATCGAGGTCATGTGAACGGATAAAGAGTGCCGTCCTGTGCGACCAAGGTGTAGCCATTGCCGTTAGCGAACATCCCTGCGATAGGACTGGCGAGGTGCTCGCTACCAAGCGATCCAAGGAATGGAGCATCCCCGAAGTCGAATACACCACCATCGGCGGCAACCATCCAATAGCCACCACCATCCGGAGTATTTACGATCCCTTCAATGGGCGAATTGCAGCGTCTGGCCTGGCTTGAGCACGCCAGGCAGCGATCCGTAGAACTGAGAATCTCCGAAGTTGAACACTCCCCCATCCGAGGCCACCAGTGTGTAGCCCTGACCATTAGGACTCACCGACATGCCAACGATGGGCTGGTTGAGTGGCCTGCCACCCATGGAGCCAAAGAAGCCAGCATCGCCGTAATCGAAGATCCCACCGTCAGATGCAACCAGCCAGTATCCCTGGCCGTCAGACGTGGGCGTCATGCCCACGATGGGCTTGTTCAGCGGCAGGTTCGATGCGTCACCGAAGTTGTTCGCAGGAGGACCTGATAGGTCACTCTCGCCAAACACATGGCCTGTAGCATCGGCTACCCAGGCGTTACGAGAGATATCGCCAGCACCTGAGCTACCAAAGCAGTCGGTGCTGCTCTCCCATGCAGCCACAAGGTGGTCAGTAGTGCCAACAGTGTTCAATGGGCCGATGACCTGTGTCGTCTGTGTCTGGGCATCCCAGCCGTACGCCGTGTAAGTGGGCGGGAAGTAGGGAAATCCAGAGAAGTCGGGAACGATGATCCCTGGCTGTACCGAGGCATCGTAAGTAGACCGGCTGTCAGGCACGCCTTGAGCGGCACAGTTGATTGGCACGGTGTGTGCAACCGACGCAGCCCCGGCTTGTGCAACCGAGACTTCGATGCTCATCGGCAACAGGGCAAGGGCTAAAGCCAGTACCAGTCCGATGATGAGCTTGGCACTCTTGAACATGATGATTCCTCCTAGTTACTCAAAATCCAGCGGTAACTGGGCGCTGACACTCATTTCGCCCCTCTGAACTCCGGTGAGGATCTTCAAGAACGGGCGACCGCCTTCCAGAGAAGTTCACTCGTCCCATTTACGCTCAGAAATGCGATGCGCGTATCAGCACGTCTTCGATAGCTACTGGACAACGGGGGCACTCTGTGTACGACATGGCTGCATAGTCATGTCTTCAACCGGCGCAGAAACCGGTGGGTCTGCTTCGTATCCCGGTCGTACACTCCCCTCATCGAGCACCGCGTGAGCCGCGACAGCCAGAGCAAGTTTGCAGGCCTCGGCGTTCAGGGGATTGATGTAGTCGGCAACCTCGCTACGTGTGTCCACGGTGTTCAGGATAGAACCCCCCCGTCGTTAACGCATCTAATCGACTGGGGCCCCAGTCAGGCACCGTTCATTACTGAGTGCTCCGACAGAGGGATAAACCACTTGGCTTAGGCAATCTGGGAAGGATGTGCCGGACGGGCTTAGAGGCCGCCGGTGGCTCATTGGTAAGGAATGGTTGACCGGGGAAGTACGGCGCAAAACCTTGCCTCTCACGCTCAGAGATCACCTGGCCCTCTCCAGGCGGGCATGGCGCTCGCTGCCCAAGCCGTGTCAAGGGTGCGCTCTAACCAGCTGAGCCAAGCGCCCGGGCGGACCGGGCCGCCCACCTGCGGGCGGAGGGGTGATTGTGGGCGATCCGGGCGGCACCGCTACCCTGAGTCCGACATGACGTGGACCTCCCCCGACGGCGGCGACAGACCGCAGACCTGGAGCGCCCGCCTCTTGGGCGCTTTCTCCGGCCCGAAGCCCGCCGCAGGCGCAGGAGGCTCCAAGCAGGAGGCCGCCCCCGCTGCGATCTTGCCACCCGAGGAGCGCAAGGCGGCCATGTCCTCCCTCGATCCGCTCGAGGCCAAGTGGACCCTGGGCGCCTTCGTGCTGGCGACCGTTGCCGGTATCGCCATTCCCGCCTACATCATCGCCGAGAACAAGGTCACCAAGGAGGGGAAGAACTACCATCGCCGTCGCGCCGGACGCCAAGCTCCTCGGCGGCGCCATCCTGCTGCTCTGTGTCATCGGGTTCGTGGCCCTGTGGAAGCGCAAGCGCACGCTGGTGGCATTCGACCTCTTCCTGGTCGGCTTCGCGTTCACCCTCTTCATCGGGCTGATCGGTTTCGCGTTCATCCTCCTCGGAGGCTGGCTGATGCTCCGAGCCTGGAGGCTCAACAAGTACGGGACCACCAACGCCAAGGCGATCGCCCGGGAGGCCGCGACGCCGACCGCGAGGACGGGAACGCAAGGAAGCGGCGAAGGCAGGGCCAAGGTCGACGTCGGGCCCGGCTGCTCGCAAACCGCCGACCGCGAGCAAGCGCTACACGCCGAAATCGCCACCTCGCAAGAAGATCCCCAAGCCCACCGAGTGAGGAGCTCGACCATCCGGTCACCGGGTTCACGGCACGACCGGCGACGGAGCTGACCCGCCCGGGCAGCGATCGGAGCTCAGACCGCCGGCTCGATCAGCAGCGCCGAGCGCAGCAGCTGCAGCACGTCGGCCCGGCGCCGCACCAGCGAGCGGGCCGTGGGCTCCTCCCCGAGGGCGCGCAGCACCTCGACCTCGGTCACCATCCCGATCACCGTGGAGTAGATGGCCAGCAGCAGCAGCCGCGGGATCGTGGCGGCGCATGGTCCCGGCATCCATCTCAGCCTCGCAGGAACGACGAGGCCCGCTGCACGAGCGGCTCGAGGGCCAGCGTCATCTGCGTGGCCGCCGGAGGGCCCAGCCGCCCCACCTCGCGGAGCAGCCCGAGCAGCTCGGGCTGGCGAGCTGCCAGGCGGAAGACCGAGCGGACGACCGCCTCCACCCGGACCCACCCCTCCCCCGCCCCGTCGAGCGCCGTCTCCAGGGCCGTCGAGAGGTCGTCGGCGCTCCGGGCGATCACCGCCTCGAGCAGCGCATCCTTGGAGGGGAACCAGTAGAGGATCGACTGCTTGGTGAGGTCGAGGCCCTTGGCCACGGCGTCGAGCGACGTCGCCTCGTACCCCCGGCTCGCGAACGACGAGAGGGCCTCGTCGAGGATGCGGTCGCTGGTCGGTGAGCTGGCCACTTACCAAATGGTAGACAGATTCGGCGGGCGGTGGTAGACATTCCCGATGCCCATTGAGCGGGATCTCCGTGGGAAGCGCTTCTTCGTCACCGGCGCCACCGGCTTCCTGGGCACGGCCCTGGTCGAGCGGATCGTCCGCTGCGTGCCCGAGGCCGACGTGACCTTGCTGGTGCGGCCCGGACGCCGGGCGGACGCCGCCGCTCGCCTCGCCCGTGAGGTGATCAAGAACGACTGCTTCGACCGCCTGCGCAGCGAGCTCGGCGACCGCTTCGACGGTGAGGTGTCCCGCCGGGTCCGCGCCGTCGCCGGCGACGTGGGTCGCGACGGGGCTCGGGCTCGACGAGGAGGGCACGGAGGCCCTGGCCGGGGCGGGGGTCGTCATCCACTCCGCGGCCACGGTGTCCTTCGACGCCCCACTGACGCAGGCCATCGAGATCAACCTGCTCGGCCCCTCCCGCGTGGCGGCGGCGATGGCCGAGGTCGGGTCGGCCGCCCACCTCATCGCCGTGTCGACCGCCTATGTGGCCAGCACGCATCAGGGCGAGGCCAAGGAGGAACTGCTCAGCGAGAACCGGTTCAGCCTCGACGTCGGGTGGGAGGACGAGGTGACCGCGGCCCGGCGCCTGCGCGACGACCTGCAGGCCGAGTCGCGCCGGCCCGAGAAGCTGCGCCAGTTCACCAAGCGAGCGCGGACGGAGATCGGCGGCGCGGGGGACCACCTGATCGCGACCAAGGCCGAGAAGTTGCGCGAGGAGTGGGTGGGCGACGAGCTGGTCAAGGCGGGCACGGCGCGGGCGCTGTCACTCGGATGGCCCGACGCCTACCCGTTCACCAAGGCATTGGGCGAGCGAGCGCTCGTCCAGCAGTGGGAGGGCAAGGTGCCCGTCACCTTCGTGCGACCCTCGATCATCGAGTCCGCGCTGGCGGAGCCCCGGCCGGGCTGGATCCGCGGCTTCCGCATGGCCGAGCCGATCATCGTCTCGTACGCGCGGGGACTGCTGCGCGAGTTCCCGGGCGTGCCCGAGGGCATCGTCGACGTCATCCCCGTCGACCTGGTGGTGGCCGCCATCCTGGCGGTGGCGGCGCGCGGGCCCGAACCGGGACGGCCGAAGGTGTACCACGTCGCTTCGGGCGTGCGGAACCCGCTGCGCTACGGGCGACTGGTCGAGCTGTCCGAGGACTTCTTCAGCCGCAATCCCCTCTACGACGACCGGGGCCAGCCCATCAACGTGCCCGAGTGGTCCTTCCCGGGCCGGGGCCGGGTGCAGCGACAGCTCGAGCGCGCCGACACGGCGATGACATTCGTCGAGAAGCTGCTCACTGCCTTGCCGATCCGGGGCAGACAGGCGCAGCTGGCCGCCCGGATCGAGGACCGGCACGCCTGGCCAAGCGTGCCCTCGGCTACGTCGAGCTGTACGGCGCCTACACGGAGACCGACGCCCGCTACCGGGTGGACAACCTCATGGAGCTGTGGGAAACCTGCGACGACGACGGACCACGAGCAGTTCGGGTTCGACCCGGCCGCCATCGACTGGGACCGCTACGTCCACGAGATCCACCTGCCCTCGGTGCTCGAGCACACGCGCGTGCGGACGAAGCCCGGTCGATCGGTGGTGGACAAGCGACCCGATCGGCAGCGGCGTGCCATCCTGTCGCCCGAGCGGCATCTCGCCGTGTTCGACCTCGAGCACACCCTCATGTCGTCCAACGTCGTCGACACCTACGCCTGGCTGGCCAGCCGCCACCTGTCGCCGGCGCGGCGGGCGCGCTTCGTCGCCGACCTCGCTCGCCAGGGCCCGTCGCTGCTTGGCGCTGGACCGGCGCGACCGCGGCGATTTCCTCCGCGCCTTCTACCGGCGCTTCGAGGGGGCGCCCCTCGAGCAGTTGCGGGCCGACTCGTGGGAGCTCTTCCACCGACAGCTGCTGACGCGGTCCTTCCCCGACGGGTTCGCCCGGGTGCGGGCGCACCGGGCCCTCGGGCACCGGACGCTGCTGATCACGGGCGCGCTGGACTTCATCATCGAGCCCATCCGGCCGCTCTTCGACGACATCGTGTGCGCGGTGATGGAGTCACGCGACGGGCGGCTGACCGGGCACCTGACCACGCTGCCACCCATCGGCGAGGCGCGGGCGCTGCTCCTGGCCGACTACGCGGAGCAGCATTCGATCTCGCTCGAGGAGTCGGTCGCCTACGCGGACTCGGCGAGCGACCTCGCCATGCTCGAGGCGGTCGGCTTCCCGGTCGCCGTCAACCCCGAGGCGCGGCTCTCGGCCATCGCCCGGCGCCGGGGCTGGCACGTGGAGCACTGGGCCAAGGCGGAGGGCGGGTCGCACCGGCCACTGCCACTCGGTCCCTTCGACGTGAAGACGCCCAGGGCGGTCATGGGCCGGTGAGCGGTGAGCACCCTCTTGTTCGAGCGCTCGCTGCCGCGCTTCGCCGCGGCGCGGGTGGTGTCGTCCTTCGGATCGGGACGCGGCGCGGGCGTCGGTCCGCTGCGCCTGGTCGAGCAGGCTGCGCCCGAGGTCCCGGCCGAGGGCTGGGTCCACGTCGACCCGGTCCTCTCGGGCATCTGCGGGTCCGACCTCGCGACCTTGGACGGGCGGAGCTCGCGCTACTTCGAGGACATCGTCTCCTTTCCCTTCGTGCCGGGCCACGAGGTCGTCGGCACGCTGATGACGGAGCTGACGGCGCTGCCGGTGCCGTCGGGGCGGACGGCCTGGCGCTGGCCGCCGGCAGCCGGGTCGTCCTGCAGCCGGTGCTCGGGTGCGTGGCCCGCGGGATCGAGCCGCCGTGCCCCGCCTGTCGGGCGGGCAACGTGGGGAACTGCGGATTTCTGGCCTTCGGCCACATCCGGCCGGGCCTCCAGACCGGGTTCTGCGCGGACACCGGCGGCGGCTGGTCGACCTCGGGTCTCGTGGCGCACACCAGCCAGCTCTACGCGGTGCCCGAGGACCTGAGCGATGCGGACGCGGTGACCGTCGAGCCGACGGCCTGCGCGGTGCACGCCGTGCTCGGCGCGCCGATCGCCGAGGGCGACGTGGTCGCCGTGCTCGGCGCCGGCACCCTCGGGCTGCTGGTCACCGCGGCCCTGAGCCACCTGGCGTCCATCGGGCGCTGCCCTTCCCCGTCGGCGATCCTCGTGGGCGCCCGCTACGCGCACCAGCAGCGGCTGGCCCGCGAGCTCGGCGGCACGGAGGTGCTGCCGCCGGACCAGCTGGCCCGCGGCCGTGCGCCGGCACTCCCGCTCGCTCTCGTACGGCGGCGCCTCCGGGGGTGACGGCGACGCTGTCGGGCGGTGCCGACGTAGTGATCGACTGCGTCGGCAGCGCCGAGTCGATCGCGCAGTCGCTGGCCATGGTGCGGCCCCGGGGCACGGTGTCGCTGGTCGGCATGCCGGGCAAGGTGACGGTGGACCTGGCGCCGCTGTGGCACCGCGAGGTCCGCCTGGCCGGGGCGTATGCCTACGGGACCGAGCGCGACGCGGGCACCGGGCGAGCGGACGTCGACCTTCTCACTGGCCTTCGAGGTCGCCGCCGCCCAGCGCGACCGGCCGCCTGGTGTCGGCCACCTACCCGCTGACCCGGTTCGAGGACGCCGTGGCCCACGCCGGCGCTGCCGGCCGCCGGGGGGCCGTCAAGATCGCATTCGACGTACGGAAAGGAACCGCCCGATGAGCCGCCGACCCGGCTTCGTCCTCGAGGTGGACAAGTCGACGCCGCCGACCCTGTTCTGGAGCGGCGAGGGGTTCACCCTCGAGACGCTGCCCGAGGGGAGCCGGGTGGTCTACGCGCCCGAGCCCATGAAGGCGATCGAGGACCCCTACCGGGCCATCCGCCACGCGCTGACTCCACCCCGTCGGAGACCGCGACCCGCTGCCGGCGCTCTTGCGGCCCGGCATGAAGCTCACGATCTGCTTCGACGACATCTCGCTGCCGCTGCCGCCCGATGGAGGCACCCGACATCCGCCAGATGGTGATCGAGACCGTGCTCGACATGGCGGCCGAGGCGGGCGTCGACGACGTCGATGCTCGATCGCCGCACTGGCGCTGCACCGGCGCATGACCGAGGAGGAGCTGCGCCACGCCCTGGGCGACCGGGTCTACGACGCCTTCGCCCCGCACGGCCTGCTGACCCAGCACGACGCCGAGGACCCCGACAACCTCGTCTTCATCGGCGAGACCGATCAGGGCGAGGAGGTGGAGATCAACAAGCGGGCCGCCACCTCGGACCTGCTGGTCTACGTCAACATCAACCTGGTCGCCATGGACGGCGGTCACAAGAGCGTGGCCACCGGCCTGGCCAGCTACCGCAGCCTGCGCCACCACCACAACCCGCAGACGATGCGCCACTCGAAGTCGTTCATGGACCAGCCGTCCTCCGAGCTGCACTCGTCCAACTGGCGCATGGGGCGGCTCATCGCCGAGTCGGGCGTGAAGATCTTCCAGATCGAGACGACGCTCAACAACGACACGTTCCCGTCGAACTTCCAGTTCCTCCAGAAGCGCGAGTGGGAGTGGTCGCTGCGGGACCGCGCCACCTACGCCGCCACGTCGGCCGCCCTGGCCAGGACACCGCCGCGGCTGGCCCGGCAGATCTTCCACGCCATCCGCTCCCCGCACGCCCTGACCTCCGTGCAGGCGGGCGAGGTGGAGGCGGTCCACGCGGTGACGACGGCGAACGTGTGGGCCCAGCAGGGCGTCGACGTCGAGGGGCAGACCGACATCCTCACCATGGGGCTGCCCTACATCTGCCCCTACAACGTGAACTCCATCATGAACCCGATCCTGGTGGCCTGCCTCGGGCTCGGCTACTTCTTCAACATGTACCGGGGCAAGCCCCTGGTGCGCGAGGGCGGCGTGGTGATCATGCGGCACCCCACCCGGCCCGAGTTCCACCCCGGCCACCATCCGAGCTACATCGACTTCTACGAGCAGGTGCTCACCCAGACCGTCGACCCGGTGCAGATGCACAAGGAGTTCGAGGAGTCCTTCGCCACCGACCCGTGGTACGTGCACCTCTACCGCACCGGGCACGCCTACCACGGCGTGCACCCCTTCTACATGTGGTACTGGTGCGCCCACGCGCTGGCGCACCTGGGCCGGGTGATCGTCGTCGGCGGCGACCCCAAGGCCGTGCGCCGGCTCGGCTTCTCCCCGGCCAGCTCGCTCGACGACGCGCTCGAGATCGCCTCCGACGTCGTCGGTCCCTCGCCCACGCTGACCCACATGCACAACCCGCCGATCTTCATGTCGGACGTGCACTGATGGCGCGGTCGTTCTCGGGACTTGTCAGCCGGGTGCGAACGGTCCGCTTCCCGCTCGCCGCGCCCTCGTGGCCGACGACGGTCGAGCGGCCCGACCCCGAGCGCAGGGTCGGGCTCGACTACGACCACGAGTGGTCGCGCCGCTACCCCGTCCGCCTCGCCCGGGCCGTGGTGATGGACAACGTCACCCGACCGGCGGCACGCGTCCTGGCGCCGGCGACGGTGCGGGGGCTCGAGCACCTCCAGCACGTCGAGGGACCGGTGATCTTCGCCGCCAACCACGCGAGCCACATCGACACGCCCCTGCTGCTGACGACCTTGCCGGTGGGATTCCGCCACCGCACGGTCGTGGCCGCGGCCTCGGACTACTTCTTCGACCGCACGTGGAAGTCGGTGCTGTGGTCGTTCGCGCTGGCGACCATCCCGATCGAACGGCAGCAAGGTGAACCGCAGGTCGGCCGACACGGCTGCCGAACTGGTCGCTGACGGTTGGAACCTGGTCATCTTCCCCGAGGGCGGGCGCTCGCCGGACGGCTGGACCCAGCCCTTCACCGGCGGGGCCGCCTACCTGGCCCGGCGGACCGGTCGTCCGGTCGTGCCGGTGTACCTGCACGGCACCCGCCACGTGCTGCCCAAGACGGCCGAGACCGGGGCGCGGGCGCCGGGAGGATCGGGCACCGAGGCACGCCGGCGCGGCCGCGTGCGCCGCTCCCCCATCGCCGTCCTCTTCGGGGCACCCATGTCGCCGGACGAAGGCGAGAGCGCCCACCGCTTCTCGGACCGGGTGGAGGGGGCGGTGGCCACGCTGGCCCGCGAGGTCCACGCCGACTGGTGGCAGGCCCGGCGCTCGGTCAGCGCGGTGGCACCGGTCGAGGGGGCCGAGACGCGCACACCGGGGCCCGGCGGCGTCGGCCTGGCGGCGGGCGTGGGCGCTCGACGAACCGCCGGCGCGGCGGGGCGCGGCCGAGTGGCCCGACTGAGTCCGTCCTGACCGCAGCGAGCAACCCGTCCCGGCCGGGCCCCGCGTGCCAGGCTGACCGCATGAGCCCCGAGCGCACCGGACTCGCTGCGCCGGCGGGGACGCGCTGGTTCCTCGCCGGCTCGGCCGGCCTGGCCGGGCTGCTCGTCCTGGAGGGCACCGTGCGCCGGGGCGGGTCGGCCGCGGACCTGCACGCGTCGTCCGCGGACGCCGGAAGCACCGGGCGGATCGTCGCGGCCTCCGTGCTCGCCGGGCTGAGCGCGCCGCTCCTGCGCCGACTGCCCGTGCGGCCACTGCCCTCGGTCTGCGGTCCGTTCGGCCTCGGCGTCGTCGTCGGCGGGCTCGTGCTGCGCATCTGGTCGATGCGGACGCTGTCGGCGGCCTACTCACGCACGCTGCGCGTCACGAACGAGCAGGGGGTGATCGAGCGCGGCCCCTACCGGCACGTGCGCCACCCCGGCTACCTGGGGTCGCTGCTCGTCTGGGCCGGTTTCGCGCTGTCCTCCCGCAGCGCGGTCGTCGTGGGCTCGGTGGCCGCCGTGCTCCTCCCCGCCTACAAGCACCGGATGGACGCCGAGGAGCACCTGCTCGAGCGCGCGCTCCCGGGCTACGAGTCCTACGAGGGCCGGACCAAGAAGCTCGTGCCCGGGGTCTGGTAGGGCGAGCGCGACGAGTCAGCCGTAGGGTTCGCCTCGTCGGGACCGGTGAGAGGAGCGTCCATGCAGATGATCGTCCTGGGCAGTGGGAGCCCGCTGCCCGACCCCGAGCGCGCGGGGCCGTCGACCCTGGTCCGGACCGGGGCCGGCGACCTGCTCTTCGACTGCGGCCGTGGCGTCCTCATGCGCGCCGCCGCCGCCGGGTCGGGCGCGGCAGCGCTCCGGGGGGTGTTCCTCACCCACCTGCACAGCGATCACACCACCGACCTCAATGACGTCTTCACCTCGCGGTGGATCACGTCGTTCCAGCCCAACCCCCTGCCCGTGTTCGGTCCGCCGGGGACGGCGGCACTCCTTCGGGCAACCGAGACCATGCTCGAGCTCGACATCGGCTACCGCATGACCCATCACGCCGACCTGCGGTGGCCCCCGTCCGCCGACGTCGTCGAGTGCGAGCGCGGCCGGGTGCTGGCCGAGCAGTCGGTCCGCGTCGACGGTCGCGCCGACGGACCACGCGCCCGTGCGCCCCACGGTCGGCTACCGGGTCGACGAAGGCGGAGCATCGGTGGTCATCGCGGGTGACACCGTCCCGTGCGCGGGCCTCGACGAGCTCAGCGCGGGGGCCGACGTGCTCGTGCACACGGTCGTGCGGCGCGACCTGATCGAGCCGATCGGGCTGCCGCGGCTGACCGACGTCCTCGACTACCACTCGAGCGTCGAGGACGCGGCGCGCACGGCCGCCCGCAACGGTGTCGGCACCCTGGTCCTGACGCATCTCGTCCCCGCGCCGCAGCCTGGCGCGGAGCACGAGTGGGTGGCGCAGGCGGGCGCGCACTTCGACGGCGCGGTCGTGGTGGCGCGGGACCTGCTGGCCCTCGACGTCGGCGCGGCGGCATGACGAGGGCCCGGACCGATCAGGTCCGGCGGCGCCACCGCCGCCGCCCCCCAACGGCGGCGAGGCGCTCCTCGCGCAGGCGCTCGCACGCCGAGTCGTCCAGCGGCTCCAGGGCCGGGTCACCGAGGGCCCACGACAGCAGCGCGTCGGCCAGCGCCGGGTTGCGCGCCAGCACCGGTCCGTGCAGGTAGGTCCCGAGGACCCGGCCGCGCACGGCTCCCTCGCTCCCGTCGCCGTTGCCGACGCCCGCGGTCACCCGGCCCAGTGCGATGGTGCCCTCGGCGAGCGCGGTCAGGCCGCCGTGGTTCTCGAAGCCGGTCAGCGGCGGCAGCCCCGCGACACCGGTCGGGTCGACCAACACCTCGCCCACGGCGCGCGGCCCGGTCCCCTTGGCGGTGTCGACGTCGAGGAGACCCACGCCCTCGTGGGGATCCCCGGCGGCACCGGGAAACGTCCGCCCCACGATCTGGTAGCCGGCGCAGACCGCCAGCACGACCGCGCCGTCGGCCACCCGCCGGGCGAGGGTCCCGTCGTCGATCAGCGTGCGCGCCGCCGCGCACCTGCGGGCCGTCCTCTCCCCCGCCGAGGCAGTAGATGTCGGCTTCGGGCAGGGCGCGGTCCGAGGCGGCCTGCAGCAGCTCGACGTCGCGGCCGCGCCATTCGGCGCGCCGGGCCAGGATCAGACCGTTGCCCCCGTCGCCGTAGGTGCCGAGCAGGTCGGGGTAGACGACGGCGACGCGGAGCGCCGCGCTCATCCCCGTGCCCCCAAGAGGTCGTGGAAGGCCGTGTAGTTCCCGATCACGTCGACCACCCCGTCGCCGCCTGCGCCGGCGGCGAGGACGGCCCGGACGGGGTCGGCGTGGGTGGTGTGCGCGACCCCTGCGTAGCGGAGGCGGACCGAGAGGTCGCAGCACCGTTCCCCTGTCGCCACCACGGATCGGCCGGCCAGGCGCTCGTAGGGCACGTCCCACAGCCAGCTGGGGTCGGCGCCGTCGGCCACCCGGGCGTTGATGCCGACCACGAGCGGCGCGTCCGAGACCGCCACCAGGTCGAGCAGCTCGTCCCACCCCGCCGGGTTCTTGGCCAGCATGAGGCGGGCCCGCACGCCGTCGAAGGAGCGCACCGTGAAGCGGCCGGCCACCTGCTCGACGGCCTCCATGGCCCCCAGGGCGACGACGGCATCGACACCGCAGGCCTCGGCCGCCACGGCGGCCATGAGGGCATTGGCCTGGTTGAAGCGACCGGGCAACGCGAGCTGGACGGGGTGGGACCGACCGTCCGTCCACACCGCCTTCGCGGCCCCGTCGGGCGCGAGCACCAGCTCCGCCTCGGGGACCGGGCGCGGCGAAACCGCAGCCCGTGCAGGCCCAGGTGGCGTCACCGAAGTCGATGCGACCCTCGCAGGCAGGGCAGCCCACGGCGTCGAGCTGCCAACGCAGACCGGCTCCGACCCAGTGCAGGTGGCGGGCGGCGCCGGCACCCCAGGTCACCAACGGGTCGTCGGCGTTGGCGACGACGTGGGTGTGCGGCGCCGCGGCCAACGCCGCCCGCCAGCGCCCCGCCACCATGCGCACCTCGTTGGTGCGGTCGAGCTGGTCGCGTGAGAGGTTCAGCAGGACGACGGCGGCGGCCGCGGTCGCGGCGAGGACACGCGGGAGGTAGACCTCGTCCACCTCGAGGACGGCGCGCGGCGCGTCCGTCCCGGCCAGGGCGGCGACGTGGCCCGGCGGCATGTTCGACCCGGTCTCGTTGCTCACGACGTCGTCCCCCGCCGCGCCGAGCCCTACCGTCAGCAGCCGCGTCGTCGTGGTCTTCCCGTTGGTCCCGGTGACGAGGGCAACCTGGCGCCCCGCGCTCAGGTGCTCGAGGAGCCGGGGGTCGAGCCGCAGCCCGGCCCGCCCTCCGGCCACGGTGCCCTGCCCGCGTCCGAGTCGGCGCGAGGCGGCGTTGACGGCCCGCGTCGTCGCGCTGGCGAGCTGTGCCCTCACCGAGGCGGCTTGGTGCGAGCCAACTCCGTCGGCGGTCGGCTCGTGGCGCACCCGCGCCTCTGCAGGCAGCAGCGCCGTGATGGCCTCCATGATGGTCGCGGTGTCCGCCTTGGCGTCGGTGAGCGACAGCGCCACGGGCTTGCCGACGCGCACGGTCACCGTGGGTGGGTGGCGGACCAGGCTGAAGTCGGGCACCCGCGCCGAGCGGGGCCACACCTTCTCGGTCCCCCACAGGCCGACCGGGCACGACCGTGGCCCCGGTCGACGCCGCGAGACGGGCGGTTCCCGTCTTGCCGTGCAGCACGGGGTCGAAGAAGTCGTAACCACGCGGGATGGTCCCCTGCGGCAGGACGATGACGACCTCCCCCGCCTTCAGCGCCGCCTCGGCGTCGCGCACGGACTGGCTCGACCCGCTGCCCCGGTCGACCGCGATGCCGCCGATGGCGCGGGCGATCATCCCGACCACCGGCGCGTCGAAGATCTCCTTCTTGCCGAGGAAGCGCACGGGCCGCCCGATCTCGCGGGCGACCAGCGCCAGCGCGGCCACGTCGAAGTAGCTCCGGTGGTTCGAGGCCAGCAGGACCGGGCCCCGCGCCGGCACGTTCTCGACGCCGGCGATGTCGAAGCGCGCGTAGGGGAACGAGAGCTTGCGCACGAACGGGCGGAGCAGGTGGTACGGCTCGAGCCCGATGACGCTCGGGACGCCCGGCGGGCGGTCCCAGTGCTCGACCGGCCAGCGCCGCGCCGTGGCGACGACGGTGAGCGAGGGGTCGGGATTGACGGCGTGCGGTGCGCCCACGCTCGAGAGGAGCGGCACGTCGAAGATGCTGTCGCTGCAGGCGTGGCAGTCGGCCAGGTCGATGCGCTGGTCGTCGCCCCAGCTCGCGCACCGCCCGGAGCTTGCCCGTCCCCCAGACGAATCCCTCGTAGAGGCGGCCGGTGTAGCGGCCGTCCTTGGTCTCGTAGGCGGTGGCGATCAGGTCGTCGAAGCCGAAGGCCTCGGCGAAGGGGGCGATCATGTCGACCGGCGTCGTGGTGGTGAGCACCAGGCGGTGGCCCTCGGCCCGGAAGGCGGCGAGACGCTGGGGCGCGAAGGGGGCGACCAACTCGCTCAGCGGGGCGACCGCCCGCCGGCCGGCCGCCTGCACCTGGTCCTGGCGCCAGCCCCGGGCCACCCGTGGCCGCCGCCCGCACGAGGCCCATGGAGAACAGGTTCTCGCCCAGGCGGTCGTTGACGGCGTAGAGCAGCCTGTCGCCGGGCAGCGAGCGCCCCTCGGGCAGCACGCCCTCCTCCATCAGGGCCCGGTTCAGGACCTGGCCCGAGGCGCGGCACAGCAGGGTGCGGTCGAGGTCGATGAAGACGGCGCTCTTCGCCACGGCCACGAAGCCTAAAGCGTTTCGACGGCCCGTTCGTGGGTGCGAGAGTGTCCGGCGCCGGTCCGCCGACGGCCTCCGAGACCGCCGGGAACGGGGTCCTCGGAACGGGGACCCCGGAATTAGGAGAAGGGATCGCCGGGGGGGAGGGCGATCCCTTCTCGAGACTCGACAGGGTTGGAGGGGGGGCTTCCGATTCCCTGCGGTCTGACGTTCATTCTGGCCGCCTCTCGGCAATCAGTCAAGCAGCTTTAGCAGATACTCTCGATCAGTTATACTGATGAGTAACCGAACTTTGGCAAGCACTTTGTCCGGGATGCCAAGCAACTACTCCAGGATGACCGGTGGAACTGAAACATCTGCAAGCACTCATGGGCATCGCGGACACCGGCAGCTTCTCCGCCGCCGCGGCCACCATCGGCACGGTGCAGTCCAACGTCTCGGCCCACGTGGCCCGCCTGGAGCGCGAGCTCGACGTGCAGCTGGTCGACCGGGCCTCGGGTCGCCTGACCGAGGAGGGCGAGGTCGTCGTCGAGCGGGCCCGCCGGGTGATGAACGAGCTCGAGGCCATGGTGGCCGACGTGACCGCGCTGCGCGAAGAGGTGGTCGGGACGGTGCGCCTCGGCATGATCGGCACGACCGGGCGCTGGCTCGTGCCCCAGCTCTTCGACCTGCTCCGGGTGCGCCACCCCCACATCCACCTCAACGTGGCCGAGGGCTCGAGCGTCCAGCTGGAGCAGCAGCTGGCCTCGGGCCAGCTCGACCTCGCCGTCGTCACCTTCCCCCTCAGCGGCGACGAGATCATGGCGGCCCAGCTCTTCGACGAGGACCTGGTCGTCGTGCTGCCGGCGGGTCACCCGATGGGCGAGGAGCCCTCGCTCCCCCTCGAGCGCCTCTCGGAGTTGGAGCTCCTGCTCCCGGCCCCGGGCACGGCGCTGCGGGCCGAGATCGACAGCGCCACCGGCCCGGCCCGCGTCGTGCTGCGGCCCGCCATGGAGCTCGACGGCGTGCGCCTGATCGCCTCGCTGGCCTTCGACGGCTACGGGCCGGCCATCCTCCCGGCCACGGCCGTGCCGGGCCACCTGCGCGGCCGCTTCTCGGTGCTGCCGGTCACCGGCCTCCCCCGCCGCCGGGTCGGGGTGGCCCAGCGACGCCGGGGGCTGCCCTCGGCCCCGGTGCGGGCCGTGATCGACGTCCTCGGGGTCGTGGTCAACGACGCCCTCTCCATGCCCGAGGGGATCCACCCGACCGTGATAGCCCGGCGCCGCCCCGAGGCGGCTCAGGCGGCGGGCCGTGGCTCCCGCCACATGGTCCAGATGGGCGGCCCGCCGCCGGGAAGCGGCACCTCCTCGACGACCTCGAAGCCGTGGCGCCGGTAGAAGGGCACGTTGCGCTCCTTGGACGACTCGAGGTAGCAGGGCATGCCCTCGGCGTCGCAGTGCTCGAGGACGGGGCGCATGAGCGCGCTGCCCACGCCCTTGCCCTGCTGCTCCACCGCGGTGCCCAGGCTGGCCAGGTACCAGTGCGGCTCGTGGGGATGCATCGACTCCACGAGGGTCAGCAGGCGCAGCGTGGTGGCCAGGTTGGTGGCCACGTAGGGCAGCACGGGCAGCATGGTGAGGATCCGCCCGGAGCCCGGTGAGCAGCGGCTTGCCCGCCGGGGCCCAGATGGCCGAGCCGGCGTAGCCCTCGGTCGTGTAGCAGCCCCCGAAGGGGAGGTAGTCGGCCCGCATCTGGGTGCGGAAGTAGGCGCGCAGCCCGGCCTCACGGCGCGCCGCGTTGCGGAAGATGTGGCAGGTGACCGGGTCGTCGAAGAAGGTCGGGCCAGCTGGGCCGCCATGGCGTCGACGTCGTCTCCGTGGCCCGGCGGACTACTGGCAGGGCAGGGTGAGAACCATGACGGCGTCGATGGTGGCAGAGGCCCCGGCCATCCGCCACCCGGGGACGCCGTGGCGTGCGCCTGGCAGCGCGCCGGCGTCGACGGCCGACTAGCTCCGGCCGCCCAGAATCGGCGCAGCCGGATCGTCCCCGTCCGCCCCATTCCCGGACGAGCAGCGACGTGATCAGGAAGCCCGAGAGGACGAAGAACGAGTCCACCCCGTAGAACCCGCCCGGCACCGGGTCAGCCCGGTGTGGAGGGCGATGATGGCGGGCACCGACAGCGCCCGGATGCCATCGAGCCCGCGGATGTGGCCCAGCGTCGGTCTCGCCCGGGTGCGTTAGCGTCCGTGCTCATGCAGCGTCCGGCCCCGTGGCCCCGAACGGCCACCCCTCCGTCCCATACCGGGAAACGTCCGCCGGGACCGCTTCTCACTGCCCCCGACACCACCGGGTCCACAATCCCCGGATGACCGCGGCGTGCTGAGGATCGGGGTCCTGGGGGCGGCCCGCATCGCCCCCGTCGCCCTCGTCAAGCCGGCCCGCCGGACCGGGGCGCGCCGTCGTGACCGCCGTGGCCGCCCGGGACCGGGCCCGGGCGAGCCGAATTCGCCCGCAAGCAGGGGATTCCCCGGGTGCTCGGGCAGCTACGCCGAGCTGGTGGAGGACCCGGAGATCGACGCCGTCTACAACCCGCTCCCCAACGGGCTGCACGGGCACTGGACCATCGCCGCGCTCAAGGCCGGCAAGCACGTCCTGTGCGAGAAGCCCTTCACGGCCAACGCCGACGAGGCCCGGGCCGTGGCGGAGGCCGACAACGGCAACCCCGGTGTGGTGGTCATGGAGGCCTTCCACTACCAGTACCACCCCCTGACCAAGCGCCTGGTCGAGATCGTCCGCTCCGGCGAGCTGGGCAACATCCGTAACGTCGACGTGGCGTTCTCGGCGCCGCTGTGGAAGAGGGGTGACATCCGCTACCAGCTGGCCCTGGCCGGCGGCGCCACCATGGACATGGGCTGCTATCCGGTCAGCCTCCTGCGGCTGCTGACCCCGGGCCCCGGGTGATCAGCGCCGAGGCCAAGCTCTCCTCCCCCGGCGTCGACCGCGCCATGGACGCCCACTTCTCCCTCCCCGACGGCGGGAGCGCCCACATCGGGTGCTCCATGTTCTCCTCCTCGGTGCTGCGCCTCCACGCGGAGGTGACCGGCGACAACGGCAAGATCTCCGTCTTCAACCCGTTCAGCCCCCAGTACGGGCACCGGATGAAGGTCACGACCTCGCTCGGCACCCGCAAGGAGCGTTTCAGCCGCAAGCCCTCCTACGACTTCCAGCTCGAGGCGTTCGTGGCCGCGGTCGAGGACGGGGCCTCCTTCCCGACCACGGCGGCCGACGCCATCCGTACGATGGAGCTCATCGACGCCATCTACGCCGCGGCCGGCCTGCCGCTGCGCCAGCCCACCCCGGTCGCCTGATGCCGCTCGCCGCCGGACGAACTCTCCGCGCTGGCGGACGCCGCGCTCGATGCGGCCGCCGGGCTGCCAGGCCGCCGAACTCCGGGTCGAGCGCATCCACAGCCAGGTGGTCCGCCTCCATGACGCCCGTCCCGAGACGACGGCGGACGACACGGACTTCGGCATGGGCGTGCGCGTCGTGTCCGACGGCGCCGTGGGGTTCGCCGCCACGGTCGACGTCCGGCCGGAGGAGGCGGCCGACCTCGTCCGCCGAGCCAAGGAGATGGCGCGGGTGACGAGCAGGGCCGGCGGCGGTCGGGTCGAGCTGGCGCCCGAGCCGGCGCACGGCGACGTGACGTGGTCGAGCGCGTTCGAGATCGACCCGTCGACGGTGTCGATGGCGGACAAGATCGGCCTGCTGGCCGAGTGGAGCGAGCGGCTGGGCCGCCACGCCGCCGTGTCGCACACGACGGCGACGCTCCTGGCGGTGTCGGAGCAGACCTACCTGGCCGACCTCAACGGGACGCGGGCCACCCAGCACCGGGTGCGCATGCAGACCCAGCTCGAGGCGCTGGCGCTCTCGGACGGCGGGCTTCGAGACCATGCGCACGCTGGCGCCGCCGGTCGGGCGGGGCTGGGAGTTCCTGACCGGGCCGGCGTCGGCCGGGAATTGGGACTGGGACGCCGAGCTGGCGCAGCTGCCCGAGCTGCTGGCCGAGAAGCTGAGGGCGCCCTCGGTCCAGGCCGGGACCTACGACCTCGTCATCGACCCGTCGAACCTGTGGCTCACCATCCACGAGTCGATCGGGCACGCCACCGAGCTCGACCGGGCCGTCGGCTACGAGGCGGCCTACGCCGGGACCTCCTTCGCGACCTTCGACAAGCTCGGCACACTGCGCCTACGGCTCCCCCGTCATGCACGTGACCGGGGATCGCACCGTGGCGCACGGGCTCGCCACCGTGGGCATCGACAGCGAGGGCGTCGGCGGCCAGTCGTTCGATCTCGTGCGGCGACGGGACCCTGGTCGGCTACCAGCTCGACCGTGCCATCGCGGCCGCCATGGGCTTCGAGCGCTCCAACGGGTGCGCGTTCGCCGACTCGCCGATGCACGTGCCCATTCAGCGCATGGCGAACGTCTCGCTGGCGCACTCGGGCGACGACGGCCCGAGCACCGAGACGCTCGTCGCCGGCGTGGACCACGGCCTCTACGTCCTGGGCGACAAGAGCTGGTCGATCGACATGCAGCGCTACAACTTCCAGTTCACCGGGCAGCGCTTCTACCGGATCGAGGGTGGGAAGCTGGTGGGGCAGCTCAAGGACGTGGCCTACCAGGCCACCACGACCGACTTCTGGGGCGCCATGGAGGCCGTGGGTGGGGCGTCCACCTGGGTGCTCGGCGGCGCGTTCAACTGCGGCAAGGGCCAGCCCGGCCAGGCGGCACCCGTCTCGCACGGCTGCCCGTCGGTGCTCGTGCGCGGCGTGCGGGTGCTCAACACGCGCGAGGAGTCGGGGCGCTGAGCGTGGTCGGGGCCGCCCTCCGGGGACGCCGGTGATCCCGGCCCAGGAGCTCGTCGAGCACGGCCTGGCCGCGGCCGGCGCGGGCGGGGCCGACGGGTGCGTCGTGCTGGTCGAGGAGGCCAGCCACGCCGACGTCCGCTTCGCGCTGAACACGACCACGACCAACGGGGTGCACCGGGCCCGCACCGTGAGCGTGATCGTGGTCGCCGGCGAGTCGGTGGGCACGGCGCGCCGGGCCGGTGTGGTCGGGACCGACGGCGTGGCGCGAGATGGTCGTCGGCCGCGCTGGCCGACGCCCGGGCAGCGCCCCCGGCGGAGGACGCCGCTGCCCTCGTCGAGCCGTCGGCGACACGCGCCGGCGCGCGACTTCTCCCTGGCGCCGGAGGAGACGGACGCCGCGGCGCTCGAGTGCGTGCTCTCGTCGCTCTCGGGCGCCTTCGGGCGGGCACGCGCCCGCGACGCGGTGCTGGCGGGCTTCGCCGAGATCGACGTCGCCACGCTCTACCTCGGGAGCTCGACCGGGGTGCGGCTCTCGCACGCGCAGCCGACGGCGGCCGTGAACCTGGTCGGGACGCACCGCCGACGGGACGGGGTCGGCCTGGGTCGCCGTGCCGGTCATCGACCCGTCGCTCGAGGAGATGGAGCAGGAGATCTGGCGCCGCCTGGACTGGGCGAAGCGACAGATCGCCGCTCGATGCCGGGCGCTACGAGGTGATCCTGCCGCCCTCGGCCGTGAGCGACATGATGGCCGATGCTGGCGTTCGGCGGTCTCGGCGGCCAGGACGCCGAGGACGGGCGCACGCGTCTTCTCCAAGGAGGGTGGTGGCACCCGGGTCGGCGAGAAGATCACGACGTTGCCCTTCACGCTCTCGCAGCGATCCCTTCGAGCGAGATCGTCGCCTGCGCGCCGTTCGTGGCGACGGACGCGAGCAGCTCGGACGTCTCGGTCTTCGACAACGGGCTGCCCGCTCGGGCGCACCGACTGGCTGCGCGACGGCGTGCTGGCGCACCTGCGCTACCACCGGGCCGGCGCGGCCACGTCGGGCGTCGCAGATGGCGCCCTACGTCGACAACCTCATGCTGCGCTGTGGCGGGGCCGACGGCGGGTCGCTCGACGACATGGTGGCCCGCACGCGAGCGGGGGCTGCTGCTCACCTGCCTGTGGTACATCCGGGAGGTCGACCCGGCCACGCTGCTCATGACCGGCCTCACCCGCGACGGCGTCTACGTCATCGAGGACGGTGCCGTGGTCGGCGCGGCCAACAACTTCCGCTTCAACGAGAGCCCGGTCGACCTGCTCGCCCGGGCCACCGAGGTCGGCACGCCGGTGCGCTCGCTCGGGCCGCGAGTTCGGCGAGTACCTCAACCGGACGATCATGCCGCCCCTGCGCATCCCCGACTACAACATGAGCTCGGTGAGCCAGGCCAGCTGACCGCCGAGCCGATCACAGCGGCGCGCCGGCAACCGGGTCAACCGGGCCGACGCGCCTCGACGAGGATCGTTGGGCGGTCGACACGAACACGCCGTCACGCCGGATGAGCTCGTGCACGGCGCGGAGTGGCTCGTCGTACGCCTCGGGCGTGAACCCGGAACCGTCCAGTGTACCTTGCGCAGGAAGTGCACCACGGCCGCCACGTCGAAGAACTCGACCCGCAGCGCGCACGCGCGGAGGTCGAGCGAGCACGAGCCCGGCCGCGGCCACGGCGGCCCGGGCCCGTTCCGGCCGCTGCGGCTCGGGTTCACCGGCTGCGGCCCCATCATGAGGTCTCTCAGCTCGCGGTTCGAGCCGGGGCCGATCTGCTGGGAGAGGTACGTGCCGCCCGTCCGCAGCACACGGGCGATCTCCTCCCACAGCACGACGACGGGGTGGCGGCTCACCACCAGGTCGAAGGACGCGTCGGCGAAGGGCAGCGTCGGCGCGTCCGCCACCATGACGACATGGGCGCCGAAGGCGCGCAGCCGCGCGCGGGCGAGGGCGGCGTTCGGCGGCCACGACTCGGTGGCGACCAGGAGCGGCGGCGGCCGCTCCACGGTGGCCAGCACCTCGCCGCCCCCGGTCTCGACGTCGAGCGCGGCCGCGGCGCGAGCCATGCGCTCCCCCATCAGGCGGGCGTAACCCCAGGGCGGCCGCTCCTCGGTCGCCCGCCCGTCGAACCAGGAGAAGTCCCAGCCCTCGAGCGGGACGGCGGCGCCCTCGGCCACCAGCTCCTCGAAGGTCACGGCGTCGGCCTCTCCTCAGAGGGCGTCGTAGAGGGCGCCGATGAGCGAGCGGTTGCGCGTGCTCTGCCAGCGGGGGATGACGTCGTTCATCACGTAGCCGAAGGCCACGCCGGCGTCGGGATCGGCGAAGCCGACGGCGCCACCCGTGCCGAAGTGGCCGAAGCTCCTCGGATTGGGCCCGAAGGGACGACGCAGCGTCGTCGGCTTGAACCCGAGCCCGAACGTCACCTCCTCGTGGAGGATGGGGCAGAAACCCCGGGACTGCGGTGAGGTCGCCTCGGCCAGCAGGTCGACGGAGAGGAGCCGATCGGGCTCGAGCAGCGCGCCGTATACGCGGGCCACCCCGTCGCGCCGAGCCGTGGCCGTTGGTCGACGGGATCTCGGCCCCGCGCCATTCCTCCGTGTTGACCACGCCCATCGACGAGTATCCCGGTGGGTTGAAGTAGCTCAGCATCTCCATGCGCGCGTCGCCGCGCAGCGTGTCGTCCACCCGGCGGGGGCCCTCCGACCCGCGGAAGATCACGTCGGCACAGCGGTGGCGCTCCGGGGCGGGGACGCCGACGTACACGTCGGCCCCGAGCGGACCGGTCACGCCGGCCAGCCGCCGCCCGCAGCGCTCGCCACTCACCCGGCGCACCACCTCGCCGACCAGGTGCCCGTAGGTGTTGGTGTGGTAGGCGTGGCGCGTCCCGGGCTCCCACCACGGTTCGGTCGCCGCCAGCGCGCCGGTCATCCGCTCCCAGTCCCACAGGTCCTCGTCGGTCAGCGGGGCGCGGATGGCCGGCACACCCGCGCGGTGACACAGTGCGTGGCGCAGCGTCGCCGCCTCCTTGCCCGCGGCGGCGAACTCGGGCCACACCGAGGCGATGGGGTCGTCGAGCGCCACCAGCCCCGCGTCGACCAGCTGGAGCGCGAGGAGCGCGACGAACGCCTTGCCCACGGAGTAGAGGTTGACCAGCGTGTCGCCTCGCCACGGGGTGCGCGACGTCGCGCCGGTCCACCCGCCGGCCAGGTCGATCACCGCCGTCCCGTCGACCAGGACGCACACCGCGGCGCCGACCTCGCCCCGCTCGGCAAAGTTGCGGGCGAACTCCTCGCGCACCGCGGCGAAGCGGGGGTCGCAGTGGCCGGTGATCGGAGCGTCCACCGACCCGACTCTGTCGGGACGGCGGTCGGTGGCGCAAGCGCCGCTCCCATCCGGAGGGGCGGCACGGCCGCGTCAGGCCCGGTTCGCCAGCCGATCCGCGGTCGCCAGCATCTGGCTGGCCACGGGCTGCAGGGCGACCCTGGTCCCGAGCAGCCCCGTCGACATCCGCTCGACCACCCCCCACTCCCAGATCGCCGTCGCGTCCAGACCGGTCCGGGCGGCCAGGAGGTCCGCGCGCGCCATCGGGTCACCGTCGAGCAGCGCGGTCGGGTCCTCCCGCATGATGATGCCGAGGTCGTACTCGGGCTCGGCCTCCAGCCCGTCGGGATCGACGAGTTTGTAGCCTTCCCCCGCCGCCAGCGCGTTCCACTGGTGCACGTCGCCGTGTACCAGGACGGCGCGCGCCGGGTCGTGGGCCCGGGCACGGCGGTCCGCGCAGGCCAGCGCGTCGTCGACCGCCGCCGTGGAGCACGGGCGATCGAGTTCCTCCCAGGCCGTCACGATCCACTCGGCCAGCTTCCGGGCCTTCTCCTCGCCCGTGGGCAGGCCCGCGCCCGAGGCGGGGCGCCAGACCAGCTGTGCGGTGGCGCACAGGATCTCGTGGCGCCGCTCCATGGGGATCCCCCGCTGGTACAGCGAGGGCCCGAGCCGCTCCACGAGCAGCGCACCGCGCCCGACGTCGTGGCGCAGCAACGCCACGCAACCCTGGCCGGCGCAGAGCTGCAGCGTTGCGATCTCGTGCGCCGCTGCGGCGCCCTCGCGCGGGACGACGAGCTTCAGCACGGCCGGCCTCCCGTCGGCCGTCTCGGCGTCGGCCACGAACGCCTCCGTGGCGTCGCCGTAGGACCGCCCGACACGGATCGCCCAGTCGCGCTCGAGCCCGGCGATCAGCCCCGGCAGCCGGTCGAGCCACCGGCCCGCTCCTGCCTCGTGCGCGTTGGTGCGGACGACGGGCGGGACCTCGTGCACGGGTCGATTCTTCCAGGCACCCGTCGCTCGTCAGCCCTCGCCGCGGGCGCCGGCCTCCCCCGAGAGCCGGCGCAGGAGCGGTGCCCACTCGGCGAGCCCCGCGACCGCGAGGCCCTCGACCTTCCCGCTGTCGTCGGCCCGGCGCAACGGACGCGTCCGCCGCCCACGGCCGGGCCCGGAACGACGCGGCCTCCTCCTCGGTCATGGCACCGCCCTGCCGGCCCAGCGAGACCACGCTGTCGGCGGTGAGCACCCGCCGTAGGCGCCCTCGGTCGCCACGAGATACCGCTTCGCCGCCACGTGCAGCGCGACGATCCCGCCACCCGCTCCCCCAGCGAGCTCCGGACCGCCGTCGCCCCGTCCGCGGCGTGGGTCTCGTCGGTGCCGCCGGGCAGCAGGTGGCCGATGTCGTGCACCAGCCCGGCCGCCGCCAGCTCGTCGTCGCCGCGGTGGAGGTGGCGCCAGCAGCGCCGCCGTCTGCAGCGCGTGGTCGAGCTGCGTGACGGGGAGGCCGGGTCCGAGCGGCCGTCGGGCGCCCGCGGCCAGCACCTCGAGGATCTCGTCGACGCGCAGATCCCCGGGGTGCGCGCACACGGGGCCATTCTCGCTCGCCGGCACGGCCGGCGCCCCGGCGCCGCGTTGCGGGTACGGTGACGCCCCGTGCCCTGGGCGCCCCCGCCGCGCAGCGCCGTGGGCGGACAAGATGGTCGCGCTCGGGCGCGGCCTCGGCGACGACGGGCGCTCCCTGGTCTCGCTCGAACCCGAGGACCTCCGAGCGGCCGCGACGGCCACCACCGGGCTCGACGACTTCGGCGACACCTGGTGGGAGGAGCCCTTCGGGCGCCTGTGCGCCTCGCTCGACACCGAGGCCCGCCTCCATCTGCCCGGCCGCATCCGCACCCGCGGCGAGCTCCAGCTGATCCTGCAGAACCGGCTGCGCATGGTCGACCTGTGGAACACGGAGCCCGCCGTGCTGCGCGAGCCGGTGCACGCGCCCATCGTCGTGACGGGCCTCGGGCGCTCGGGCACGACGCTGCTCCACGAGCTGCTGGCCTGCGACCCCGACAACCGCCCGCCGCTGCTGTGGGAGCTGCTGCACACCGTCCCCTACGACGACGCCTCGGGTGACCTCTGCGACGACGAGATCACGCTCATGGACGAGATGGTGCCCGCCTTCACCGCCATGCACGAGAACGGTGGCCGGCTCCCCACCGAGTGCATCTTCGCCTTCGCCCACCAGTTCTCGAGCGACATGTACACGGGCCTCTACAACGTGGCCGAGTACACGATGTGGCGCAGCGGCATCGACCAGGCCCCGATCTACGACTGGCACAAGCGCCATCTCCAGACGCTGCAGTGGGTGGCCGAGCGGCCGACGCCGCGTTGGGTCGTCAAGGCGCCCTCGCACCTTTCCGCCCTGCCGCTCTTCTTCGCGACCTATCCCGACGCACGGGTGGTGATCACCCACCGCGATCCGCTCCGGGTCATCGGGTCGCTGTCCGACCTCATGGCGACCTTGCACTACATGCACTCCGACCACGTCGACCACGCCGTCCTGGTCGAGTTCATGGCCATGGGCCTCGAGCTGCAGATGGACCACGTCACCGCCGAGCGGGACGCCGGCGCCATCCCGCAGGACCAGATCGCCGACGTCGTCTACCGCGACCTGGTGGCGGACCCGGTGGCCGTCGTCGAAGCGGCTGTACGCGCGCCTGGGGCCTGCCCGTGACCCCGGAGTTCCGCGCCGCGCTCGAGGCGTACCTGGCCGCCCGCCACACGGCCCGCGCCGGGCGGCCACGACTACTCCTTCGCCGACACGGGCCTCGACCTGGCGACCCACCGGGCACTGGTCGCTCCCTACCAAGAGCGCTTCGGCGTGCCCTCGGAGGTCTGAGGCGACCCGTCTGCCGGCCCGATCAGCCGGCGGGGCCCGGCGTGGTCGGCCCGTCGGCCGACTCCTCCAGGGGCACCACGCGGGCGCTCGGGTGCGGCGGGCCGTCGGCCAGGACCCAGCGCACCAGCATGTACCCCTCGAGCCGCCCGCCCGTGTCGAGCCAGTTCTCGACGCGGGGACCGGGGTCGGACGGGGCGATCACCATGCGCCAGGCCCCGTCGGGTGACCGGGTGGCCGTCTTGTTGTTGAGCGCCGTCGTCGTGTAGCGGTAGTCGAAGCTCTCCATCCACGGCGAGGTCAGCGTCAGCCCCCAGTAGAGGAACGGCTTGTCCGGCTCGTGCACGGTGACCACCAGCGCCTGTCCGGGCTCGAGCCGGAACCGGCCGCCGTGATAGGTCATCTCCGCGTTGGAGTGCGAGCGCACCTCGTCGTCCTGGGCGGCCACGTGCGCCGAGCCGGCCTGGCCACCGAAGGTGTTCATGTTGGTCTCGGCGTCGTGCCACATCTGCAGCGCCGTCCCGCCCACGAAGGTGAGGAACATGGCGGCGAACTCGAGCTTGGGCGCCAGCTCCTCGCTCGAGAGGACGGGTGGCGGCACCACCTCGCCCGGCTCGGGCACCAGCTCCACCCGCAGGCGCGAGAGCCGCTCGGGGCTCTTCTCGAAGTGCGTCTCGCGGATGGCCAGCTGCGCGGTGCCGGGCTCGAGCACCACGGCGTTGCGCGGCTTGGGGTCCGGCATCTTGGACGCCGGCGCGATCAGGATGTCGACCTCCCCGTCGGGTCCGAGCTCGAACTCGTCGATGTGGGTCTGGGTCTGGGTGCCCGTGCGCCCGCCCACCTGCCCCTGTCCGAAGGGCGTGCCGAACGTCATGCCGAGGTAGGCGCACTCGCCCCGGTACCCGTGCAGCCGGTAGGACCGCGCGTCGTCGAGCACGCAGAACAGGTAGTGCACGTCGGGGTTGTCGACCAGGAGCTTGCGGTACTCGTCCTGGAGCGTGAAGAGCTGGGGGTGCAGCGGGTCGGAGCGCTCGACGATCCAGTCCAGCGCCAGGCGGGAGAGCCGGGTCACCCACCGGTAGCCCTCGGCCAGGTCCACGTCGGTCTCGGGGACGCCCGTCGCCTGGCGCACTACCTCGAGCGCCGCCGCCTGGGCCTGCACCCAGGCGTCGAATGCCGCATCCAGCCGTTCGTCCTGCACCCGGGCGACGCTACCCATGTTCGGCCCGAGTCGCCGGGATCCTGGCGCACCCGGTAACTTCGGAGCGTGACCGACACCGCGACCGAGACGACCGGGACCGACGAGCTGCTCAGCGAGCTGCGGGCCTGGCTGGGCGACAACTGGGACCCCGACCTGACGGTGGCCGAGTGGTGGGAGCGCCTGGGACTGGCCGGCTGGGCCGCCCCGGGCCTGCCGACCGACGCCTACGGCAAGGCCATGGCCCGCTCCGACGTCGTCCTGGTGCAGCAGGAGATCGCCAGGTTCGGCGCATTGGGGCCACCGGCCGGACTGGGCCTGCTGCTGGCCGCCCCGACCATCGCCGCCCACGGGACCCAAGAGCAGGTCGACCACTACGTGCGCGACATCGTGACGGGCCAGAAGGCCTGGTGCCAGCTCTTCAGCGAGCCCCAGGCGGGCTCGGACCTGGCGGGCCTGCAGACGCGGGCGGTCAAGGACGGCGACGAGTGGGTCGTCAACGGCCAGAAGGTGTGGACCTCGGGGGGCCAGTACGCCGACCTCGGCATGCTCTTGGCCCGCACCGACCCCGAGGTGCCCAAGCACCAGGGCATCTCCTACTTCGCCTTCGACATGCTGCAAGAGGGCGTGGAGGTGCGCCCGCTCAAGGAGATGACCGGCCACGCCCTCTTCAACGAGGTCTTCATCACCGACGCCCGGGTGGCCGACTCGGCGCTCGTCGGCGGCGTCAACAACGGATGGGCCGCCGCCAACACGACGCTCATGAACGAGCGGGCGGGTCTCGGCTCCGGTGGCGGCAACGCGGCCGGCGGCGGCCTGGCGCAGCCCGGCACCGTCCTGGGCTTCTTGGACAAGCGGGCGGGCGACCTCGTCGGCCCCACGGCGACCGGAGCCGGGGCGGCGGGTGCCGGGGCCGCAACCCGTGCCGCGCGGCCGCAACAGCCGGGCGGTGCCCTCGGCGCCATGCGCGGCGGGGCGAGCATGCTGATCGGCCTGGCCCAGTCCCGTGGCGTCAACACCGATCCGGGCATCCGCCAGGACCTGGCCCGGCTCTACACGCTCGGTGAGCTGGGCCGGTTCAACGGCCTGCGGGTCAAGGCGGTCAAGGAGCAGGGGGGTGACATCCCGGGCATGCCGAACGTGGCCAAGCTCTCCATGAGCCAGATCGTGCGCCTCACCCGCGATCTCGGCCTGCGCATCGCCGGGCCGAGCGGCATGCTGCACGCCTACGACGTCGACGACAAGGCGGCGCTGAAGCACGCGACGGGCGACCCGTTCGCGGGCGGCATCACCGAGATGGCGCTCTTCGCCCAGGCGCCCCCGATCTACGGCGGAACCGACCAGGTGCAACGCAACATCATCGGGGAACGGGTCCTCGGGCTGCCCAAGGAGCCCAGCAACGACCGGGTGACTCCCTTCTCCCAGTTGCCGAAGAACGCCTAGCCGGCGTCGCAGCCCGCAGGTGTCCGGACCGGGGGGTCGACGGAGGTGAGCGGGGTGGACGGGACCCTGCGCGGTGCGGCGGCGATCGTGGGCGTCGCCGACGACGTGTCCCCCACCGGCGAGCTCGACCGGGCCGGGCGTGCGCTCGAGGTGGCGATGGTCCTCGACGCCCTGGAGGACGCCGGCCTCACGCTGGCCGACGTCGACGGCGTCTGCCACGCGGAGTCGGCCGTCGCCCTGGCCGAGTACCTCGGCATCCATCCCACCTTCACCGAGTCGACCATGACGGGCGGATCGAGCTACGAGGTCCACGTCGAGCACGCCGCCGCCGCCATCGCCGCCGGGTTGTGCGACGTCGTCGTGAGCGTCTACGCCTCGACGCCACGCGGTGACCGCAGTCGTGGGCGGCGGATGCCCCGCCGCATGCCGCCCGGCCCCAACCCCATGGCGGAGTGGGAGATGCCCTTCGGCCTGCGCATGCCGATGGGCCCCTACGCGCTGGCGGCGGCGCGCCACATGCACGAGTTCGGCACCACGCCCGAGCAGCTGGCGGCGATCGCCGTCAGCACGCGGCAGTGGGCGGCGCTCAACCCGCGCGCCCGCCACCGCGAGCCGCTCACCGTCGCCGACGTGCTCGCCTCGCCCCTGCAGGTGAGCCCGCTGCACCTCCTGGACTGCTGCCTGGTCACCGACGGTGCCGGCGCCTTCGTCATGACGAGCGCGGACCGGGCGCGGTACGCTGCGCCGGCCCCCGGTCTTCGTGCTGGGCGCCGCCACCTGCACCGATCATACGGGCATCACACAGATGCCCGACCTCACCACGACGCCCGGCGTGGTGTCGGGCACCAACGCCTTCGCCATGGCCGGAGTCACGCCCGCCGAGGTGGACCTGCTGATGGGCTACGACAGCTTCACCATCACGGCCCTGCTGCACCTCGAGGACCTGGGCTTCTGCAAGAAGGGCGAGGGCGGCCCCTTCGCCGCCGAGGGCACCCTCGGCCCGGGCGGCGGCCCCTTGGCCATGAACACCAACGGCGGCGGTCTCTCCTTCACCCACCCCGGCATGTACGGCATGTTCCTGATCACCGAGGCCGTGCGCCAGCTGCGGGGCGAGTGCGGCGAGCGCCAGGTCGAGGGCGTCGAGGTCGCCGTGGCCCACGGCTCGGGGATGGTGCTCTCGGTGATGGCGACGGCGGTGCTCGGGACCGAGGCCACGCTGTGAGCGGCGCCGGCGGGGAGACCCCGGGGGGCCCGGAGACGCCGGTGCGCTTCGAGCCGCCCGTCGGCGCCGACAGCGGTCCCTTCTGGGAGGCGACCCGGGAGGGAAGGCTCCTCGTGCAGTGGTGCACGGCGTGCGACCGGGCCGTCTTCTACCCGCGTGCGTTCTGCCCTCACTGCGCCGCGCTGGGCTCGGCACTCGAGTGGCGCGGCGCCAGCGGGCGGGCCACGGTGTACGCGGCGGCGGTCGAGCACAAGCCCGAGGCGGCGGGGGCGGCGTTCTCCGGGGGCGAGCCCTACTCGTGGCCCTGGTCGACCTGGAGGAGGGGGTGCGCATGATGACCAACGTCGTCGGTTGCCCGCCCGACGAGGTCCGCTGCGGCATGGCCGTCGCGGTGACGTGGGAGCCCCTCCGGGACGGCCGGCAGCTACCCCTGTTCCGCCCGGCCCCGGGCAGGGCGTCGTGAGCGTTCCCGAGGACAAGCGCGCCGCTGCGGCGCAGGGCATGCTGCACGCATGGTGGGCGGCGCGGGTCCCCGACCGCCTCGCGCTCGTCACCGCGCACGGCGACCGCACCTACGAGGACCTCAACGCCGACATCAACCGCCTGAGCCGGGCGCTGCGAGAGCGCGGGCTCGGCCCCGGCGACTCCATCGCGCTGATGTGCACGAACCGGCCCGAGTTCCTCGAGGTGCTCTACGCCGCCCAGCGCATCGGCCTGCGCCTCACGCCCATCAACTGGCACCTGACCGGCGAGGAGGCGGCCTACATCGTCGAGAACTGCGGGGCGAAGGCGTTCGTGTGCTCGGGCGAGCTGGGCGAGAAGGTCACCGTGGCGGCGGCGGCCGGTGGGCCGGGCCTGGTCAAGATCAACACCGGCGGCTACCTACCGGGCTTCGAGATGTACAACACGGTGGTCGCCGCCGAGGACGGGTCCGACATCGACGACCCGGTCGTGGGCACCCAGATGCTCTACACGTCGGGCACCACGGGCCGCCCCAAGGGCGTGCACCGCGCCGGCGCGGCGGTGAGCGCGCTGGCCACCGTCAACTTCTGCGGCTACGACGAGGACTGGACGACCAGCGTCGACGCCCACCTCCTGACCGGCCCGCTCTACCACGCCGCCCCGCTGGCCTTCTCGGTGGCGGTGCCCTTCCTCTACGGCGTGCCCGTCGTGGTCATGGACCACTGGGACCCGGTCGAGGCGCTGCGTCTGATCGAGCGGCACGGGATCACGCACACGCACATGGTGCCGACGATGTTCCACCGGCTGCTCGCGCTGCCCGAGGAGACGAGGACGCGCTACGACACCTCGTCGCTCCGCTTCGTCATCCACGGTGCCGCCCCCTGCCCGGTGCCGATCAAACAGCGCCTGATCGAGTGGCTGGGGCCGGTGGTGGTCGAGTACTACGCCGCCACCGAGGGCCTGGGGACGCTGGTCGACTCCGCCACCTGGCTGGAGCACCCGGGCACCGTCGGCCGGCCCATGGTCCCCGGGCTCGTCAAGGTGGCCGACGACACCGGCGCCGAGCTGCCGTCGGGCGAGGTCGGTCTCGTCTTCCTGCAGGCGCCGCCCGCCACCAAGTTCGACTACTACGGCGACGAGGAGAAGACGGCCGGGGCCTTCCGGGGCGACTACTTCACCCTGGGCGACATGGGCTACATGGACGAGCAGGGGTACCTCTACCTGACCGACCGCACCGCCAACCTCATCATCTCCGGCGGGGTGAACATCTACCCGGCCGAGGTCGACGCCGTGCTCCTGGAGCACCCGGCGGTGGGCGACGTGGCCACCATCGGCGTGCCCGACGACGAATGGGGCGAGGTGGTCAAGGCGGTGGTCCAGCCGGCCGAGGGGGTGGTGGGCAGCGACGAGCTGGCCGCCGAGCTCATGGCGTTCTGCCGGGACCACCTGGCCCACTTCAAGTGCCCCCGCAGCGTCGACTTCGTGGCCGAGCTCCCGCGGGAGGATACTGGGAAGATCTTCAAGAGAAAGCTGCGGGAGCAGTACAGGCGAGCAGCACAGGACGGCATCGGGCCGGAGTGACCAAGACCAAAGGAGCTGAACGTGGGTATCTGTGACGGACGCGTCGTCGTCATCACCGGGGCGGGCCGGGGAATCGGGCGGGAGCACGCCCTCGAATTCGCCAGCCAGGGTGCCAAGCTGGTGATCAACGACCTCGGCGCCGAGGTGGACGGGACCGGCTCCTCCGAGGGGCCGGCCGGGCAGGTCGTCGACGAGATTCGCGCCATGGGCGGCGAGGCCGTGGCCAACGGCGACGACGTCTCGGACTTCGAGGGAGCCGGCCGCCTGATCCAGACGGCCATCGACACCTACGGGACGATCGACGTGCTGGTCAACAACGCCGGCATCCTGCGGGACCGCATGCTGGTCAACATGACGATCGACGAGTGGGACGCGGTGATCAGGGTGCACCTGCGGGGCACCTTCGCCCCGACCCGCCACGCCGTGGAGTACTGGCGCAACCGCACCAAGGCCGGCGAGACGAACGACGCCCGCATCATCAACACCACGTCGCCCTCGGGCATCTACGGCAACGTGGGGCAGACCAACTACGGCGCCGCCAAGGCGGGCATCGCCGCCTTCACCGTCATCGCCGCCATGGAGCTCGGGCGCTACGGCGTCACGGTGAACGCCATCGCCCCGGCCGCCCTGACCCGGATGACGGAGAACCTCGGCATGGGCGCCGCCGCGCCGGAGAAGAAGCCCGAAGAGTTCGATCCCTTCGACCCGGCCAACATCGCGCCGATCGTCGTCTGGCTCGGCAGCGCCGAGTCGAAGGACATCACGGGTCGCGTCTTCAACGTGCAGGGCGACCACATCAGCGTGGCCGAGGGATGGGTGGCCGGACCCGGCGCGGACAAGGGCGACCGCTGGGACCCCGCCGAGCTGGGCAAGGTCGTGCCCGACCTCGTGGCCAAGGCGGCCCCCAACGCCAACATGGGTGGGCGGCGGAAGTAGCCTCTGGTCCATGACTGCCGAGGCCACCCCTCCGGTACCGGGCCGGCGCGACATGGAGGACGCCGTCCAGGTCATCCAGGACAACGCGGACCGGCTCTTCCTCTGGGACTACGAGCGTGACCGGGGCCAGCTCGTCACGCTCTACAACAAGGCCATGGGGTCGCAGTGGAACAGCGTGACGGACCTCGACTGGTCGATCGAGGTCGATCCCGAGCGACTCGTGGCCGAGCAGGAGAGCCCGCTGCTCGCCGTGGCCCGGGTCGCCGGCACGCTGCCCGGCTCGCCCATGGCGACATGGTCGGAGAAGGAGTACTCACAGCTCGGGATCGAGTTCTTCAAGGCCAACCTGTCCCAGTTCATGCACGGCGAGCAGGGCGCGATGATGACGGCGGCCAAGATCGTCGAGACCGTGCCGTGGATCGACGCCAAGTACTACGCGTCGACCCAGACCATGGACGAGGCGAGGCACACGGAGGTGTTCGCCAAGTACCTCCGCACGAAGCTCGGCGACGCCTACCCAATGAGCCCGTTCCTCAAGGCGCAGATCTGGTCGCTGCTCGAGGACTCGCGCTGGGACATCGCGTATCTGGGGATGCAGATCGTGATCGAGTCGCTGGCGCTGGCCGCGTTCGGCGACATGTTGCGGCGGACCCAGGAGCCGCTGCTCACCAAGCTCCTGCGCTACGTGATGTCCGACGAGGCCCGCCACGTCGCCTTCGGCGTGCTCACCCTGTCGGAGCTCTACCGCGACCTGAGCGAGGCGGAGCTGCACGAGCGCCAGGAGTTCCTCGTCGACGCCACCTTGAACTCGCGCTCGCGGGCCACCACGCCCGAGGTGTGGGAGCACATGGGCACGACGGCCGAAGAGGTCTTCCCCTTCATCATGGAGGCGGCCCAGAAGGCGAAGCTCAACCCGATGCGGGGCTTCGCCCGGGGCTTCTTCGCCAAGCTGGTGCCCAACGTGCGCAAGCTCGGCCTGCTCGACGCCAATGGTGGGTACCTGCGCGAGAAGTGGGGCGAGGCCGGCCTGCTCGAGTTCGAGTTCGCCGACGACACCGGCTCCGACTACGAGTCCTACGACGAGGTCGCCCGAGACCGGGCCGCCCGGGCCGCGCAGGCGGCGACGGCGCCGTAGGAGGCAGCGGCGGCGGCGGCGGAAGGCTGACGACTCAGCGGGCGGGGGCGAGCCCGGCGAGCACGGCGTCCATGTCCTCGTTGTAGCTCACGCCGCCTTGGCTCACGGCCACCGACTCCCGCTCGCGCACGATGAGGCCGCTGGTCGGGACGATCCAGAAGTCCGTCGGGTTGGTGCCGTGCTCGGTTCCGTCGAACGTCAGGGCGAACCGGGTGTGCACGACCCCCACGGTGTGCCCGCCCACCGCCATGGTGGCCCGGCCCAGCACCTCCCCCTCCATGGACACCTTCTCCGCCGGGTTGACGAGGGAGCAGGTGACGCTCCAGCGCTGGCCGGCGTGGGCCGCCGGCGGCAGCAGGTAGGCCGTGGCGGGACACGCCACGGTCGACGTCGTGGTGCTGCCGGCAATCGATTCGTCGGTGACGAGCCGGGGCACGCTCAGCGCACCGCCCGGACCGTCACACACGGTGGTGACCTCGGTGTGCTCGGTGATGGGGACCCAGCTCACGGTGGCGCAGCGCCCGTCCGCCACGATCATCGAGGTGCTCGACGGGAAGCTGCGTTCGACTCCCACGAGGTTGAGGCCCTCCCCCCCGTCGGTGCGGTAGGTGTAGACACCGGGCGCGGGCAGCCGGTTGCGCAGCGAGGCCAGCACCTTGCCGGTCTGCTCCCGCCGGTAGATGCGCAGCGCCTCGCGCAGGCCCACCGGCGAGGACACGGTGCGGAAGACCAGGGCCCACGCGGTGCCGCCGGCGGAGCTCAGGATCACCACCGCCAGCACGAGGACCGAGAGCAACCGATGTTGCTGGACCCAATGCCAGACGAACACGGCACAAGCCTACCCCGCAGGGGACGGTGCCATTCGGGATGGCCGGGACTCGGAGGTGCAGGTCAGCCCTGGTCCGGCACCCAGTTGCCGTGGAACCCAGCCGGTACCCGTTGCGGCAACTGGACCACCGCCTGCGCCTCGCCGCCAAGGTCGTCGGCGTTGAGGATGTGCAGCGCCGAGGTGTCCGTCTCCGCGGAGTGCACCAACGTCATCAGCCAGCCGTCGGCCTCCCCGGCGTCACCCGAGCGCGGCACGAAGACGGCCTCGCCCAGGCTGGCGCCGCGCCCGAAGGAGCGCGCCTCGCCGGTGCCCCGTTCGAGGTCGTGGCGGAGCAACACCGACTCGGTGCCGACGATGTCGTCGAACTCGGTGACGCCGACGGCGTAGCCGTAGCGGTGGGGCAGGCCGACCCGCCGCTCGTCGACGCGCGGGAACTCCTGGCCGCGGTCGTCGAGCCGCTCCTCCTTCACCACACCACCGTGGCCGTCGAGATGCCACCGCTCGAGCGTGGGCGCCCCTTCGGCGGGGCCGAGCAGCTGCGTGCGGAACATGGAGGGGTGGCGGACGACATCGAGCACGATGCCGTCCCCGGCCGGCTGGTCGTACGCGTTCATGACATGGAACACGTAGCACGGGTCGACGTCGTGCCAGACGACCTCGGTCGAGCCGCCGTCACGGGGCAGGAGACCCACGCGCGCGCGGTACCCGTCCTGCCAGCGGTACGGGAACCTGGCGCCGGCGGCCACGGCGTCCATGCTGAAGGTCACGGGGAGGTCGAGCAGGACGATGGAGCGCTGCGTGATAGCCGTGTCGTGCACGCTGACCGGTCCTCCCATGGTGACGCGCCGAGAGGACCGCACGCACGCCCGCGTGTCGAGGATCGTCACCTCGACGTCGTCCCCCCACCCGAAGAAGTAGGAGACGGCGTAGAGCTCGCCGCTGAGCGGGTCGCGCTTGGGGTGGGCCGTGTAGCCGCCGTCGAGGGTGCCGTCGAAGTCGCACGGCCCGATCGTGTCCAGCTCGTCGCTCAGCTCGTAGGGGCGGGCACCGGCTTCCACGATGGCGAACGTGCGCCCGGCGTGGCCGATGACGTTGGTGTTGGCCGCGAAGTCCATGCCGGCGTGCACCGGACCGGGGCGCGGCTCCTCGCCGAGCGTGCGCGCCACGTCGGCCGAGCGCACCCATCGGTTGCGGTACCACTCGGCCCGCCCGTCGCGCAGCCGGATCCCGTGCACCATGCCGTCTCCCGTGAACCAGTGGTAGGTGGCGGGCTCGGGCGGCGACACCGGGTTGGGCCCGTTGCGGAGGTAGCGCCCGTTGAGGGCCTCGGGCAGCCGACCGATGACCGGCAACTCCGTCGCCGTCACCTCTTCGTGCACGGGAGCGAAGTTGCCCTGCAGGTACGGACTGACGGTCGTGCTCATGAGGACCTCCTGCGTCCCGCCCAACCTAGGCCCCAGGCAGGCGTGTGAACAATGGGTGACCGATACCAGCGTTCTGAACGAGAAACACGCAAAGCCGCGGTGAGGCGCGCTAAGGTTGTCGCCGAGGGCACCACCAGCACAGATTTGGAAATCCCTCTGGCTCGCATGAGCCACCGGCCATGGCCCCCGATTTGGGCCGAATCTGGCCAAGAGAGGAGTGGATTTTCAATGGCAACTGGTTCCGTGAAGTGGTTTAACGGTGAGAAGGGCTTCGGCTTTATCACCCAGGACGGTGGGGGCCCCGACGTGTTCGTGCATTTCAGCGCGATTGCTGGTACGGGCTACCGCAATCTCGAAGAAGGCCAGAAGGTCGAATTCGAGACCAACCAAGGCCCCAAGGGCTTGCAGGCCGCGAACGTGCGCGCCATCTAGCGCACCATGCCGCCGGCTCACGCCGGCGGTGAAGGACTGACGCACAGGACCCCGCATCGCTGTGAGGCGGGGTCCTGGCGCGTCTCGGGTCGTGTCGGCGTGTTGGGCCGTGTTGGCATGGACGTCCGACGCGGGCGTCGCCAGTGGCGTGGACGTCCGACGCGGGCGTCGCCAGTGGCATGGACGTCCGACGCGGGCGTCGCCAGTGGCATGGACGTCCGACGCGGGCGTCACCAGTAAGGCCTGCGTTGGCGCATCGTGACCTCGAGCACCGCAGGGGCGTACTCCTTGCGACACACCACGAGATCGGGGAGCCACGCGTCGGGGTCGCCGTAGCGCAGGTCGTCCCCGTCGAGGCGGCTCGCATGGAGGCCGCTCGCCAGGGCGACGGCCACCGGCGCGCACGAGTCCCACTCGTACTGGCCCCCAGCGTGCACGTAGACATCGGCGACACCCAGGATGACGGCAGCGATCTTGGCCCCCGCCGATCCCATTGGGATCATGACGCCGCCGAGCGCCTCGGTGACGTCGTACGCCACGTCGGGAGGACGGCTCCGCGACACCACCACGCGAGGGCTCTCGCCCTCGGGGACGGGAGGGACAAGGGGAGGGGCGGCGGTGGAGAGGACGAGGTCGAGCGCGGGGAGGGCGACAGCCCCGACGACGGCGACACCGCCCACCGCCAATGCCACGTGCACGGCCCAATCGCTCCGCCCCGGCTCACGGAACTCACGAGTCCCGTCGAGTGGGTCGACGATCCACAGCCGCCCGGCGCCGGCCACGTGCTCGAGCCCCTCCTCGGACCGCACGTCGTCCTCGGGGTAGAGCCGGTTGAGCTCGCCCACCAGGAGCTGGTGGGACATGCGATCCCCGGCGGCGCCGATATCACGCACCGCCGGCGGGTCGGCCCGCAGCTTCACGAGAGCACGGCCCGCCACCTCGGCCAGCATGGCCGCGTCGCGGTGCTCGGCGACCAAGTCTTCGGGCATGCCCCCTGTCTAGACCAAGCGCCTGTCGGTAGCCCACCTCGTCAGCTCGTGGCGGGTCGAGAGCTGCAGTTTCCGCAGGACCGACGAGACGTGCGATTCGACCGTCTTGGCCGAAATGCTCAGGTCGCGCCCCACCTCCTTGTACGTGTACCCGCGGGCGATCAGGCGTAGCACCTCACGCTCACGCGGCGAGAGCTGGTCGAGCTCGGGATCGAGCCCGTGGGCCGGTGCGCCGCCCTGCGCGAACGCGTCGAGCACGAACCCGGCCAGGCGCGGGGAGAAGACGGCGTCCCCGGCGGCCACCCGGTAGACGGCCTGGAGCAGCTCGGGACCAGAGATGGTCTTCGTGATGTAGCCACGGGCACCCGCCCGGATCACGTCGATCACGTCCTCGGGCGCGTCGGAGACAGAGAGCGCCAGGAACTGCACCTCGGGGTGGTGAGGGAGGACGCCGCGCAACACGGCATGGCCGCCGCCGCCGGGCAGGTGCACGTCGAGCAGGACCACCCCGGGGATGCGCTCGTTGATGAGCTCGATGGCGGCCGCGGCCTCGTCCGCCTCGCCCACCACCTCGACGGCGTCACCCAGCTCCGCCTTGACGCCGGCCCGGAACACGGCGTGATCCTCGACGAGAAAGATGCGGGGGCGGCTCGCGAGCTCTCCGGGGGTCATCTGACCCGGTCCCGGCGTGGCACGGAGAGCTGCACCTCGGCTCCCTCGCCTGGCGCGGAGCGAACGACGGCCGAGCCGCCGAAACGCGCCATGCGGGCCCGGATGGACTGGGCGATGCCCTGACGGTCCCCGGGCACCACCTCGGGGTCGAAACCGCGGCCGCGGTCCCGCACATAGAGCATGACCGTGTCCGGCTCGACCTCGGCGTAGACCGAGACCTGATCGGCCCCAGACCACTTGGCCGCGTTCACGGTGGCCTCTCGGGCCGCATCGAGGAGCGCGCGCAGGGCATCGTCGAGCTCGCAGTCCCCGACCATGACGACCTGCACCGCGATGCCGTGATCGGCCTCCACCTGGCGCTGCAGCAGGCCGACACCCTTTGCCAGCATGGCGGCATCCTCCCCGATCGCTCCGGGTGGCCGGCCCTCGAACAGCCAGGCCCTGAGCTCGCGCTCTTGGGCCCGGGCCAGGCGCACCACGTTCTGAGGGTCGTCGGCGGAACGCTGGATGAGCGCCAAGGTCTGCAGCACCGAGTCGTGGACGTGGGCCGCCATCTGGGCCCGCTCCTCGGCCAGCGCGCGGGCCTGGCGTTCGGCGATGAGGTCCCGGGCGAGGCTGAACCACCAGGGCCCGAAGATGACGACGGCCGCCGCGACCACCAGAGCGGCTCCGCCCACCGGTCGCAGGGCGGCCACCGTGGTGTGTCCCTCGACCAGCAGGACGATCCCGCCCGCGGCGATGAGGACACCGACGACGACGCGGATGACCAGCCAGCGGCGCCCCCGGCCATGGGTGGTGTCGCCGCCCAGGAGCGGGACGACGTCGCCGTCGATGAAGGCCTTCTCCGACTCGTCGGCGTTGCGCCAGATCAGGACGACCACGCCGACGGCGAGGAGGGTGGGCCAGCCGATGAACCCCACGAATGCGATGTGCAGGGTGCTCGTGATCAGCTGCAACGCGATCAGCAGCGGGAGCAGGATGGCGGCGACCAGGCGGATGCCGCGGCGGTCGTTGATGGCCCGGGAGTAGATGTTGCCGTCCTCCCCCTCCATGGGGATCAACAGCCAGGCCACGGCGTAGACGAACACCATGACGCCACTCATGATCGCCAGGAGCACGAAGCCGATGCGCACCCACGTGACGTCGATCCCGGTCGCTTGCGAGACGGCCCCGCAGACGCCACCGAGCACCCGGTTGTCCGGGCTCCGCCGGAGGCAGCGCAGCCTCCTGCCGAGGTCGTGGTGGCGGTGCTCGTGGCGCTGGTGCAGGTCCGACCAGGGCCCTCGATCCGACCGGGGCCCGCGGTGGGACCAGGGCCCCCGGTGCGACCAGTGCCCGTTGGGGCTGCTCGATCCTCCGTTCGGAGGGGTCCACTGGCCGGGCGCGCTCTGCGAAGGCTCTGTCGGGCGGCCACCGTCGGTGAGGGGACGCGTGCCGGGATCGGGTGCCTCTGCGATACCCCGATGATCGCGCGGCATGGAGACCGTGGCCATCAGGGAGATCCCTGAGACCTCCGGGATCTCCTCAGGGTCTGACCAGGGTGTTACCGGATTCACGCCCAGGGCCCCGGCCGTCAGGCTGGCTCCATGGACACCGCACCCGATGAGACCCCGGGCACCTCGGCCACCGAGCCTCCCGGACAGATCCCACCGACCCCGCCACTCGGCGGACAGATCCCGCCGACCCCGCCACTCGGGCAGGCCGCCGAACAGCGGCTCCACCGCGTCGGCCGCGGTCGCATGCTTGCTGGCGTCGCCGCCGGTGTGGCCGATTACTTCGATGTCGATCCAACGATCGTCCGCATCGGGTTCGTCGCCCTGGCCTTCGTGGGGGGCTTGGCGGTGCCCCTCTACCTGGCCGGATGGCTCCTGATCCCCGACGAGGACAGCGACGTCTCGGTCGCCGAGGAGCTGCTCGCCCGCGAGAGGACCCGGAGCGCCTACTGAACGCTCCGCAGGCAACCGTTCCACCGTGTGTGCTGCGACGACAGCGACCGACCCCGGCTGAACCCGCCCGAGGACCATTGGAAGACCGACCCGATACCGACCCGATACCGACCCGATACCGACCGAAAACCGACCGAGGACCGACCGAGCACGACCGACCGAGGACCGACCGAGGACCGACCGAGGACCGAGAGGAGACCGAGACCGATGCGTTACCGCTGGGACCCCGCCTACCCGATGGGACGCCGTGACACGCAGGCCTCCGACGCCAGCCTGCGGGCGTCGGACGACGAGCGCAACGCGGTGGCCGACAAGCTGGCCCGCCACTACGCCGAGGGCCGCCTCGACGAGGCCGAGTTCAAGCAGCGCCTCGACACGGCCATGTCTGCCACGACGCGGGGCGACCTCAACGGGCTGTTCGACGACCTGCCCCCGCTCCCGAGCGCGCCACCTCCCCCACCGCCGCGGCACCGCCGGATCCTGCCCTGGGTCTTCCTCGTCGTCTTCCTCGCCATCGTCGCCGGGGCGACCCTGCCCTTCTACCCGCTCTATCACGTGCCGTGGCTCCTCTTCGCCATCGTGGGATTCGTGCTCTGGCGCAGGGCGGTCGGCGGCCACTGGCACCACCACCACCGCTACGACAGCTCTGACGGCGGCACCCGGCCCAACTCGGCCATGGACCACTGAGCCGTGCGCACCCACTCCCCGCACGCCGAGACCGAGGGCGACCCGGCAGACGCCCTGCGCTCCATGGAGCTCTTCGCCGGCCTGCCGGACGGCGAGCTCGAGGAGATCGCGGCGTGGTGCGACGTCTCCACCGCCCACCCGGGTCAGGTCGTCCAGGCCCAGGACGTGCCGGTCCGCCTGTGGCACGTCATCTCGGGCGGCCACGCCGTGGTGCAGCGCGACGGCACCCCGATCGGGCTGCTCGGTCGGGGTGACTCCTGGTCCGAGCACTCGCTCCTCAACGGGCTGCGCTCCTCCATCGCCGTCGTGGCGCTCTCGCCGCTGACCTTGTTCACCCTGAGGCTGCGCCAGTTCTTCGCCATCCCCGAAACCCATCCGGTCCTGGCCGGCCGGCTGGTGGCGCGGTCTGCCACCTCGGCCGACCGACTGGCGTTGCCCCTCTTCAACGCCCTGGTCGACTTGGTCTGGCCGCCGGAGGCTGAACGGGGGGTGTCCGGGGTGCCAGGTACGATTGGAGCGTTCCCGTGACGCCGGCCCGTGGCGGCGTCGAGCGTTCCCGAGGAGATCCCCTAATGCGCACCCTGGCCGGGTGGTGTGTCCGTCATCGTCGCATCGTCGTCCTCCTGTGGCTGGCCGTCCTGTTGGGCTCCATTCTCACGGTGCAGCAAGTCGGCACCGAACTACTCGAACAACTTCCAATTCCCCCACACGCAGTCGTTCGACGCCATCAACCTCCTCAAGTCCGTGGCGCCCGCCCAATCGGGGGACACCGAGCAGGTGGTCTTCGGCACCTCCGGAAACGCCCGCCTGACCGACACCGACGTCGGCCAGCGCATCAACAAGCTGGTCGCACGAGATCAACGCGCTGCCCAACGTGACGGGCGTCGACGAGCCCCTACGACGCGGCCGGCAACCTGGTCAACACGACCAACATCAACGCGGACCGGACGGTCGGGTTCTTCCAGGTCCAACTTCGACAAGCAGAGCCAACAACATCTCGAACAGCGAGTCCAAGACGTTCGTCGACACCGTCACCGGCACGTCGGGCGACGGCCTGACGGTCGCCGTCACCGGGCAGCTGGCCGAGAACGCCAACAACCAGTCCTTCAGCAGCACCGGGCTCGGCGTGCTGCTCGCCCTGATCGTGCTGCTGCTCGTCTTCGGCTCGGTCTTCGCCGCCCTCCTCCCGATCATCTCCGCGCTGTTCGCCCTGGGCACGGCCGTCGGCGTCATCGGCGTGCTCAGCCATGCCATCGGCATGCCGTCGATCTCCCCCGAGCTCATGCTCCTGATCGGACTGGGCGTCGGCGTGGACTACGCCCTCTTCATCGTGACGCGCCACCGCCAGGGCCTCGTGGCCGGCCGCGACACGGAATCCTCCATCATCAACGCGGTCAACACCTCGGGCCGAGCCGTGCTGTTCGCCGGCATCATCGTGTGCATCGCCCTGCTCGGCATGTTCGCCCTCGGCGTCAGCTTCCTCTACGGGCTCGCCGTGGCGGCCGCCATCGGCGTCGCTCTCACGATGGTGGCGGCCCTCACGCTGCTGCCGGCCATGCTGGGCTTCATCGGCCCCAAGGTGATGAGCCGCAAGCAGAAGAGGAACCTGGCCGAGAACGGGCCGCGCATCGTGGGTGCGGACAACAAGGGCTTCTGGCCCAACTGGGCCGACCGGGTGCAGCGGTACCCGTGGCTCTCGGCCGGCGGATGCGCTGTCGCTCATCGTGGTCATCGCCCTGCCCTTCTTCTCGCTCCGGCTGGGCTCGGCCGACCAGGGCACCGACCCCGCGGGGACGCCGACCCGGGTCGCCTTCGACATGCTCTCCAGGGGTTTCGGGCCCGGGTTCAACGGGCCCCTGATGCTGGTTGGCGTGGTGCAGCCGGACCAGCGACCCGTGATCGACAACGTCGTGCACGACGTCTCGCAGCAGTCCGACGTGGCCCGCGTCGCCGAGCCGCTCTACATCCCGAGCAAGACGGGCACCGGCGACGTCGTCCTGGTCAACGTCTATCCCGACTCGGCCCCGCAGGACGCCGCGACCACCGACCTGGTGAACCACCTGCGCGGCGACACGATCCCCCAGGCCGTCGGCACCTCGGGCGTCAACGTCCTCGTCGGCGGCACGACCGCCATCTACATCGACTTCGCCAACGTCCTGAGCGCGAAGCTGCCGCTCTTCGTCGGCCTCGTCGTGGTGCTTGTCGTTCCTGCTGCTGATGACCGTGTTCCGGAGCCTCGTGATTCCGCTGACGGCGGCCTGCATGAACCTGCTCTCCATCGGCGCGGCCCTCGGCATGCTGGTCGCCGTCTTCCAGTGGGGCGACCTGGGCTCGCTGATCGGCCTCCAGGGCACCAGTCCGGTCGAGGCCTTCCTTCCCGTGATGCTCTTCGCCATCCTCTTCGGCCTGTCGATGGACTATCAGGTCTTCCTGGTGTCCCGCATGCACGAGGAGTACATCAAGTCGGGCGGCGACAACCGTGTCGCGGTGCGCAACGGCCTGGCCGCCACGGGCAAGACCATCACCGCCGCCGCGCTGATCATGATCCTCGTCTTCGGCTCGTTCATCCTCGGCGGCAACCGGGTGATCAAGGAGTTCGGCATCGGCCTGGCGGGCGGCATCCTCGTCGACGCCGTCTTCATCCGCATGGCCATCGTGCCGTCGATCATGATGCTGTTCGGCAAGGCCAACTGGTGGTTCCCCGCCTGGCTGGACCGGATCCTGCCCCGGCTGGCGGTCGACGCCGACGACCTGGCCGCCCACCCGATCGACGAGACCGACACCGAGACCAATCCCGAGCCGGAGCTGGCCGGCTCGGTCACGCTGCATTAGCGTGCACCCGATCAGGCTCACCAGGCAGCTCACCAGGCGTAGTCCTCGGGCGCCGTCCTGTGGCCCGGGAAGATCTCGTCGAGGCGCGTCGAGCGACCTTGTCGTCGAGCGTCACCTCGACGGCTGCAGGGCGGAGTCGAGGTGCTCGGGCGTGCGCGGCCCGACGATCGGTCCGGTCACGGCCGGACGGGTCAGCAGCCAGGCCAGGCCCACCGTGCCGGGCTCCTCGCCCAGCCTCGGCGCAGAGGTCCTCGTAGGCCTCGAGCTGGGACGCGCTGCGCCTCGATCGTCTGCTGCGGCGCGGCCGGCGTAGCGCCGGCTCCCGTCGCGCTCCTTGCGCACGACGCCGCCGAGCAGCCCGCCCTGGAGCGGCGACCAGGGGATCACCCCCAGCCCGTAGGTCCTCGGCCGCCGGCAGCACCTCGAGCTCGATCTGTCGCGGTCGATCAGGTTGTAGATGCGACTGCTCGCTGACCAGGCCCATGAAGTTGCGCCGGGCGGCCGCCTCCTGCGCCTGTGGCGATGTGCCAGCCGGCGAAGTTCGAGGACCCGACGTAGAGGATCTTGCCCTGGGCCCGCAGCACCTCCATGGCCTCCCAGATCTCGTCCCAGCCGCTGCGCCGGTCGATGTGGTGCATCTGGTAGAGGTCGATGTAGTCGGTCTGGAGCCGGCGCAGGCTGGCGTCGCAGGCCCGGCGGATGTTGAGCGCCGACAGCCGGCCCTCGTTGGGCCAGTCCCCCATGTCGCCGTAGAGCTTGGTGGCGATCACCGTCTTCTCCCGGCGGCCGCCGCCCTGGGCGAACCAGCGGCCGACGATCTCCTCGGTCGCACCCCGGCCCTTGGAGCGGCCGTAGACGTTGGCCGAGTCGAAGAAGTTGATCCCGGCCTCCAGGGCCGAGTCCATGATGGCGAACGAGGTCGGCTCGTCCGTCTCGGGCCCGAAGTTCATGGTGCCCAGGCAGATGCGGCTGACGGTGAGGCCGGTCCGGCCCAGGTGTGTGAAGCGCATGGCGTCGACCCTAACGGTCGGACCGCGAGGCAAGAGTGCCCGATTCGCCGTTCTTTTCGCGGCTCCCGCTAGCCTGAGAACACGTTTTCACCCGAACTTGGGGGCATGATGGCGCAGCAGATCCCGCTGGTCGACTACCTGGTGCTGGGGGACGACCCGCACCTGGTGGCCAACGAGTGCACCGCGTGCGGCGCCCGCTTCTTCGACCGCCGCAACGCCTGCGCCGCCTGCGAGGGCACCGACTTCAAGAAGGTCGGCGTGCCCGACGACCGGCGAGGTGCGGGCCTTCACCATCGTCGCCTTCGCCGCGCCGGGGATCCCGGTGCCCTTCGTGGCCGCGGTCGTCGACTGCGACGGCACCAGCGTGCGGGCCAATCTGATCAACGTGACACCCGACCCCGAGCACGTGACCGCTGGGCATGAAGGTGCGCCTGGCCACCGAGGTCGATCGGCACGGACGACAACGGCACCGAGGCGGTCGGCTTCGGCTTCGAACCACTGGGAGGTTGAGCAGCATGGCATCGGCATCGGAAGAGGTCTGGGTCCTCGGGATCCACATGACCAAGTTCGGCAAGCACCCGGACAAGGACACCGTCGACCTGGCATCCGAGGCGGTGCGGGGCGCGCTGGCCGACGGCGGGGTGACCATGAAGGACATGGGCGATCATCGGCGCCGGCAACCTCATGGGTGGCGCGCTGCCGATCGGCCAGGTCGTCCAGAAGCAGCTGGGGCAGACCGGCATCCCCGTCTACAACGTCTCCAACGCCTGCGCCACCGGCGCCACGGCGCTGCGGGTCGGCGTCATGGCCATCAAGGCGGGCGAGACCGACATGGGCCTGGCCTTCGGCGTCGAGAAGCTGGCCGGCGCCGGGCTGCTGGCCGGTGGGAGCCGCAAGAGGCGACGACAACACCTGGACGCCGTCGGGGCGGTACGGCGTCGGTGGCTGCCATCGACGGGCGCATCGGGCACCGAGATCATGCCGGGCGTCTTCGCCCAGATCGGCATGGAGTACGGCCACCGCTACGGCGGCACCAGCTTCGAGCTGTTCGCCCAGATCAGCGAGAAGAACCACGCGCACTCGACGCTGAACCCGCTGGCGGCCTACACGAAGAAGATGACGCTCGACGAGATCATGAACGACGTGATGATCGCCTACCCGAACACGCGGCCGATGTGCTCGGCCAACTGCGACGGCGCGGCGGCGGCCGTCGTCGTGTCGGGCTCCAAGCTCAAGACGCTGTCGCTCGAGCAGCAGAAGCGTGCGGTCAAGATCTCGGCGTCGATCCTCACCACCGACCCGTGGGAAGAGGCGTGCCAGATCCTGCCGAACGTGAACACGCTGACCCGCAACGCGGCGGCCCAGGCCTACGAGCAGGCCGGCGTGGGGCCCGAGGACCTCAACCTGGTGGAGCTGCACGACTGCTTCGCCACCGCCGAGCTGGTCCACTACGACAACCTGATGCTGTGCGAGCAGGGCGGCGCCGCCGACTTCTTCAAGTCGGGCGCCACGTGGCGTGACGGCACGACGCCGGTCAACGTCTCGGGCGGCCTGGAGTCGAAGGGCCACCCCATCGCGGCCACCGGCATCGCCAACGTGTGGGAGGTGGCCACCCACCTGCGGGGTGAGGCCGGCGACCGCCAGATCGAGGGCGCCAAGGTCGGCCTGACCCACGTGATCGGCCTGGGCTCGGCCTGCGGCGTGCACATCTTGGAGAAGTCGGCCGCCTAGGGCCAGGGCGCCGGCGGGCTCGGACGGCGGTGGTGGCCTCGCTCTCTTCGTCGCCCTCGTTCTCCTCGCCCGTCTACGACACCATCGGGCGGGGCTACGTCGCGCACCGTCGCGCCCGACCCGCGCTGGGCGGCGGTGATCGCCGACCACCTGAGTACGGGTGTGGGTGCGGAGGGGCTCGTGGTCAACGTCGGGGCCGGCACCGGCTCCTACGAGCCGACACACTGCGCTGTGGTCGCAGTCGAGCCGTCGAGCGTCATGGTGGCGCAGCGGCCGGCCGGCGCGGCGCCGGTCGTGCGGGCGAGTGCGTCGGCACTTCCGCTTGCGCTCCGGGATGCGCCGACGTGGCGCTGGCGATCCTGACCGTCCACCACTGGGACGACCCCGCCGCCGGACTGGCCGAGCTGTGCCGGATCGCACCGCGGCGGTTCGTGCTGGCCATCGACTTCGACGCGCACGCCGACTTCTGGCTGCTCGAGGAGTACCTGCCCGAGGTCGGCGACCACACCCGGCGCTGCGGTCCCGCCGCCGACGAGATCGCCGCGGCCATCGGGGCGACCGCGTCGGTCCCGCTGCTCGTTCCCCGAGACATGGAGGACGGCGTCCTCGGTGCGTACTGGTGCCGACCGGAGGCGTACCTCGATCCCGGCGTGCGGGCCAACTGCTCGGGTCTGGCACTGGCCGACCCGACGGTCGTGGCGCGAGGTATCGACCGGCTCAACGCGGACTTGGCCAACGGCGCGTGGCACGAGCGACACGGCGACTTCGACCACTCCGATGCCGTGGATCTGGGGTACCGGCTCCTCGTCGCCGACGCACGCTGATCACCGGACGGCCGGGCCCGCTCAGACCACCGTCACCTTGCCGGGTGGCGGGCGTCCACGCTGCTCGCCTTGGTTGCGCAGGCGGTTGTGGAACCCACAGAGCAGCCGGCCGTTCTCCTGGGTGGTCTCGCCGCCTTCGGCGTAGGGCTCGATGTGGTCACCTGGCAGTTCTCCGCTGGCTCGTAGCAGTACGGGTGGGTGCACATCCGGTCGCGCACCTCGAGCGCCCGGCGGGTCCCGCCGCTGAAGAGCCGGGCCCGCACGGTGACGTCGACCCGGTTGCCCAGCGAGAAGATGGCCCGCTCGAAGTAGGCGGAGTCCATCCAGGGCAGGAGGCGAAGCCGGCGCGAGGACCGTGCCCGTTCTCGAGCTCGCAGATGCGCCCGTGCAGCGTCTCGTAGCCGACGAGGACGGTGAAGAGGGGGGCGGGGCGGATGCCATCGGCCGGAGCGGTCCGGCTGCGCGTCGCCATCTCGACGAGGGCGTCGGCCCGGCGCTGGGCCGAGGTACGGGCCAGCTCGCTCGATGCGGGCCGTCCGGCCCAGGCGCTCCTTGGCCTCGGCGCAGTCGGCCTCGAAGAGCGTCGTGCTCCAGGCGGTTGAGCTCGCCCGGAGACGATGGAGCCCGAGACGGGGTCGAGGGTCATCTGGCCGAGGCACATCCCGTCGAAGCTCGGCTCCAGGAAGACGTTGCGCGACGCCTTGCGCTCCTCGTCCTGGGCGTCGGCGCCCTCGGGGTCGGCCAGCTGCTTCCAGTAGCGACAGGGCCCGGTAGAAGTCCTCGAAGCCCATCTGGGCCGCCTGGGAGACGAGCATGCCCTCGTCTCTCTGCATGGAGGCCTCGGTGCGGTGCGCGCCGAGCCGAGGCGATGGCCTTGGCCTGGTCGAGACCGATGTCGCCGTCGCGCCAGGCCTGGGCACACCTGGGCAGGTGGCGCAGGGTCCGCCCGAGGCGCACCCGCCGCCGGGCCGCCGCGCGCGGGACGCCGACAACGAGCGGCGATCCATGCCGCCGCCGTCTTGGCACCGTCGGCCGCCCACTCCTTCTCCGTCTCGAAGGCGGCGCTCGCCTCGGTGACGAAGGACTCGAAGCGCGCCAAGAGCCGGTGCAGCTCCTCCATGGACGCGCCGTCGCCGTAGTTGGTCGCTCCAGAGGCGACGAGCGCCTCGAGCGATTCGCCGAATGCTTCCAACTCCATCGGGTCCATGCAAGCACGGCGGTTGTGACAATCAGGTGGTGGCGAATGGTGCGCAGAAAAACTCCACGTTCCCGGTACACATCGCTCTTTGGCACGACCGTTCTCCGGGTGGGGTCTGCCTTCGGCGTGGGCGCCGGGTTTGGAGCGGAGGGACGTGGGTGGGTTACGAGACCCGAGCGGACGCCAACGGAACGGGACGGGCCAGGCTCCAGCTGAACGTCTCCTCGATGTCGTCGAGCGCGAGCGGCGAAGCCAGGTCCTCGACGGTCGGGCCCGACGCGGTCGGCCACCGCCTGCAGCAGCCCGGCGTCGAAGCCCCACAGCTCCACGGCGTTGTCGCCGAGGATGCGCCGGAGGTCGTCTTCGGGCATGCCACCGAAGATGTGGCGCAGCGTCTCGCGGTGGACGGGCGCGGCGCCCTCGAGATGCGGGTAGTCCGCCCCCCACATCAGCTTGTCGATGCCGATCTCGTCACGCATCTCGGCCTCGTAGCGCTTCATCAGCGAGCCGCCCAGCCACACATGCTGCTCGAAGTAGTCGCGGGGGCGCATCTCGAGGTAGGTGCGGACGGGGGCACCGCCGTGGGTGTCGAAGAACGACTCCATGTCCCTGATGAGGGACGGCAGCCACTGCACGCCGTTCTCGGTGACCACGACCCGGAGGTCGGGGTGGCGATCGAACACCCCGCCGAAGATCATGAACCACAGCGGCCGGCGGGTGAAGACGAACACCTCGTAGAGGCCGAGCATGCCGCCGTGGACCGGGTCGTAGAGGAACTTCGTGTCGGTCGCCGAGCCGGAGGCGCCGGTGTGCAGGTTCACCACCATCTGGTGCTCCTCGCAGGCGCTCCAGAACGGCTCGTAGTACTCGTCGGCGTACCCGGGCAGCTTGGACGTGACCGACATCGCCGGCAGCATCACGCCACCGAAGATCCCGTTGGCCCGGGCCCACGCCACCTCCTCGACGGCGCGGTCCATGTCGTGGAAGTCGATCGGCATGCAGCCGGCCCGTCGCCCCGGTGCGGCGGCGCAGAACTCGGCCAGCCAGCGCATGTAGCCGTGCAGCGCCGGCCACACGACCTCGAGGCCCTTGTCGGTGTGCCCGCCGAGGTACATGGCAGGGCTGAGCCCTCCCGCCAGGACCGGTCCCGGCAGGGTCACCTCGGCATGTATCCCCTGCTGCTCGAGCACCGCGAGGCGCTTGCCGTCGCCGTCGCCCGGGACGACCCAGTCGGTGCCGTAGTGGGCCAGCCAGCCCCGGGCGGCGTCCGTGTCGACCCCCATGCCGGCCAGGCGCCGTGCCGCCGTCGCCCGCACGGGGTCGGACTCGTCCACCGCACCGGGATCGAACCCGCCGAACATCGAGATCGCCAGCGACGACATGTCCCCGAAGGACGCCACGGCCTCGCGGTGGCCCGGGTCGACATAGGACAGGAAGTGTCCGAGGCTGTCCGGTGAGGCGTGGGTGTCGGCCGACACGACGACGTAATTGCGGCCGGTCACGGCATCGTGGCTCGTTCCAGTCGATCCGCTGGCACCCTCACCCATCGCAACCGTCCCCGTTCGAGAATCTCCCTGGTCAGTCCTTCGCACACTATCTCTGGACTCGTTCGACCAAGCGTGGCGCGACGAGCCGTTAATTTGGCGACGATCTCCATGCATACCTCCTCCACGGTCGTGCTGGTCCTGGCGGTCTTCGCCGCCAGCCTCGTCGAGATGGTCGAGGCGCTGACCATCGTGGTGGCCGCGGGGGTGAGCCGCGGCTGGCGTTCCGCCCTGGAGGGGGCTGCCGCGGCGGCGGCCGTCCTGGGCGTGCTCGTGCTGGCCGTGGGCGTCCCGCTCATCCACTACGTCCCGATCGACGCGCTGCGGGTGGTCGTGGGGTCGCTGCTCCTGGTGCTCGGCCTGTCGTGGTTGCGCAAGGCGATCCTGCGCGCGAGCGGCCACAAGGCGATGCACGACGAGGACAAGATCTACGCCGACACGGTCGCCGAGCTCAGCTCGGGACACGAAGAGACGCCCGCCAAGCCGAACAAGGGGCGCGACGGCGTCGGGTTCGTGGTGGCCTTCAAGGGGGTCTTCCTCGAGGGCATGGAGGTCGTGCTGATCGTCATCAGCCTCGGCGCGGCACAGAACCGCCTCGGCCTGGCGGCGCTGGCGGCGGGAGCGGCGGTGGTCCTCGTGAGCGTGGTCGGCCTCCTGGTGGCGCGCCAGCTCAGCGAGGTGCCCGAGAACACCATCAAGACATTGGTCGGCGTCATGCTCACCAGCTTCGGCGTGTTCTGGGTGGGCGAGGGCGCCGGCGTGAACTGGCCGGGCGGCGACCTGGCCATCCCGGTGCTGGCCGGCTTCTTCGTGCTGGTCTACTTCGCGATGACGGCCTTCATGCGGACGATGCTCCCCGCCCCGACGGTCGAGGTGGAAGGGGCAACGCCGTGATCGACACCGTCCGAAGAGGGCTGGTGGCCTTCGGCCACTTCTGGTGGGACTTCTTGATCGGTGACACCCCCGAACTGGCGCTGGCGACCGGCGTCATCGTCGCGGCGGCCTTCCTGCTCGACGGCAGCCGTCTGGTGGGGGCGATCCTGCTGCCCCTGCTGGCGACGGGCTTCCTCTTGCTCAGCGTGCTGCGCGGCCGGCGCCGCGTCCCGGGAGGCTGACTGCCGCCCGGTACGGTGGCGCACGAGGAACATGCATGGCCACCCACGTGCTCATCCCCGGCGCCGGCGGCGACTCGTGGTACGAGCACATCGTCGTGCCCCGACTGACGGCGCTGGGTGCACGCGGCCGTCGCCGTCGACCTCCCCCGTGACGACGACGGGGCCGGCTTCCCCGAGTGCGCCGACCGCGGCGTCGACGCCGTGGGGCCGGGCGGCGAGACGATCGTGGTGGCGCAACCGCTCGGCGGCTTCACCGCGCCCCCGGTCTGCCAGCCGGCGGACTGGGTCGAGCAGTATCGGGTCGACGCGCCATGAGGCCCTTCCGCTTCGGCTTCCAGGCAACAGCGACCGACGTCCACGAGGTCGCTCGCTGCGCCCGCGTGGCCGAGGAGGTCGGGTTCGACATTTTCCAGGTAGGCGATCACGTGGGGGCCGAGCCCTCTGCGCTCGTCACGCTGGCGGCGGCAGCGGCCAACACCGATCGGATTCGCCTGGGCACGCTGGTGCTCAACAACGACCTGCGCCATCCCGTTGCGCTCGCCCAGGATCTGGCGACCCTCGACCACCTGAGCGACGGCCGGCTCGAGGTCGGGATGGGCGCCGGGCACAGCTTCACCGAGTACGCCGCCATGGGGGTGCCCTTCGACCTCCCGGCCGTGCGCAAGGAGCGCCTGGCCGAGGCGGTGGTCATCATCCGGGCACTCCTCGACGAGGGCCGGGTGGACTTCGCCGGAGATCATTACCACCTCGACGGGGCAATCACCCTGGCGTCGCTCCAGACGCACGTCCCCATCCTGGTCGGGGTGAACGGGAGGGCGGCCCTGGCCCACGCGGTCGACCACGCCGACATCGTGGCCCCCACCATGCTCGGGCGGACCCAAGCCGACGGACACCGGCACGACGTGCGGTGGGAAGCGGTCCGTCTCGACGACACCATCGATTGGATGCAAGGGTGCGCGGGCGGCCGCTGGTCCTCGCTCGAGGTCCACGCGCTCGTCCAGTCCGTCGTCGTGACCGATGACCGTCGGCGCGCCGCCGTCGACATCGCGGCCCGCACCGGCATGGCCGCCTCGGACATCCTGTGCACCCCGTTCTTGTGCCTGGGGACATACGAGGAGATGGCACAGCACCTGCTGAATTGCCGCGAGCGATGGGGTATCAGCTACTACAGCGTCCGGGAGCTGGAGACGTTCGCCCCGGTCATGACGTTGCTCCGGCAGGCCGACGTCACCGGATGACCGGCGTCAGGTGGCGGTGCCGACCCGGCGGCCGGGCTCGGGCTCCGCAGAAGGGCTCTCGAGCGTCCGTTCGGGGAGCAGGAGAACGGCCCCGACCAGGAAGCAGACGCGCGCCGACGAACGTGCCGAGGTTGGTCAGGGCCAGGCTGACCAGCTGTCCGTTCGGCTCGACGTAGGAGGCGATCGCCGAGACGCCGAACGCCACCGAGCCGACCAGGTTCAAGAACGTGATCCACCAAGGGATGCGGGAGGGTCGCCACGCAAACGGCCCGTGGCACTCCTCGGCCCAGGCGAACCAACTCGCGACGAGGAAGCAGACGGAGCCCAGCACGTCGGGGCGCCACACGGGGTGATGGTCGGTCGACGCCCCCAGGCCGACCACCAGGGCGCTGAGCGTCGTCCGGTTGAACCACAGGGTGCCGGCGAGTTGGATGATCGCGGCCCACCAGTCGATCCGGTGGTGCTGGACCCTGAACAGCGCCCGAGGACCCTTGCGGTGCGGGTCGTCCAGCGCCGTCGGCGTGGAGGCGACCTCGTAGTACTGCAGGAAGGAGGCGGTGGTGAAGAAGATCGACCCGATGAAGTAGGTCAGGTCGTCCGGAGTGGTGCCGACGGCGGTGGCGTAGGGAGGGAACGAACCCAAAGCGAAGCAGATGGACCCGAACGCGAACAGGACACCGATCCACCAGCCCAAGGCGCGGGGGGCCCACCAGGTCGACCCGGTCGAGAGGGCCGGGTGCTTGCGGTGCCAGCGCGACTCCCACGTGACGAGCGTCCCGTCCGGGCGGTGCAAGACCTCGCGGGTGACGAACGGACCAAGGCCTCCGCCGCCCACCCGCGCCCAGCCCGTGGGGAGGTCCACGTACGCCGCTCCCATCGCCGGTCACCATAGGGCGCCCCGACCGATCGGCCCCGGTTCGGGCACCGGGACCGGTCCATGGGACCTGCGCCGGTGCGCACCCTCCGGCGGGCGCGGGCCCATCGGGCATCATGTGGGCTGGCCGACGGGAGGAGCGCGCATGGGACAAGAAGTGCGGGGTGTGGTCGCGAAGGCGAAGGGGGCACCGGTCACGCTCGAGACGATCGTCGTGCCCGACCCCGGCCCCGGCGAGGCGGTGGTGGCGGTCAAGGCCTGCGGCGTGTGCCACACGGACCTGCACTACCGCGAGGGGGGGATCAACGACGACTTCCCCTTCTTGCTCGGGCACGAGGCCGCGGGGTTCGTGGAGTCGGTCGGGCCCGACGTCACCGACGTGGCGGCAGGCGACTTCGTCGTCCTGAACTGGCGCGCCGTGTGCGGCCAGTGCCGCTCGTGCCGACGGGGCCGGCCCTGGTACTGCTTCTCCACCCACAACGCCACGCAGAAGATGACGTTGATCGACGGCACGCCGCTCTCCCCTGCGCTCGGCATCGGTGCCTTCGCCGACAAGACACTGGTGGCGGCGGGCCAGTGCACCAAGGTCAACCCGGCGGCACGGCCCGAGGCGGTGGGCCTGCTGGGCTGCGGCGTGATGGCCGGTCTGGGCGCCGCCATGTTCACCGGCCAGGTGGGGCTCGGCGACTCGGTGGCCGTCTTCGGGTGCGGCGGTGTCGGGTGTGCCGCCGTGGCCGGGTCGAGGCTGGCCGGGGCGGCCACCATCATCGGCGTCGACCTGGACCCGGGGAAGCTCGAGTTGGCCACGGCGTTCGGGGCCACCCACACGGTCGACGCGAGCGCCACCGATCCCGTCGAGGCGATCCGCTCTCTCACGGGCGGCAACGGGGCCGACGTGTGCATCGAGGCGGTGGGGCACCCCAAGGTGATGGAGCAGGCCTTCTTCGCCCGCGACCTCGCCGGCACGCTGGTCCAGGTCGGCGTCCCCACGCCCGACATGCGCGTCGACCTGCCCATGATCGAGTTCTTCGGGCGCGGCGGCGCGCTGAAGCCGAGCTGGTACGGCGACTGCCTCCCCTCCCGGGATTTCCCGGTGCTCGTCGACCTTTTTCTCGACGGACGGCTCGACCTCGACCGCTTCGTCAGTGAGACCATCGGGATCGACCAAGTGGAGGGCGCCTTCACCCGCATGCAGCGTGGCGAGGTGCTCCGCTCGGTCGTCGTGCTGTAGCGGCCGCAGCCGGAGAGCGGGCGGTCAGCCCCTCTTCTTCGCCTTCCCGCCCGCCCCGAGCTCGCGCCAGCTCTTCTCGTTGACCTCGACGTCGAAACGCTTGGCCGCGCGGACGATGCGCCGCCAGGCCTCGTCGCGTTCCTTGTCGGTGACGTCTTCGACCTGGTCGAAGCGCGCAATGGCGTTGCGGACATGACGGGCGTCGGTCAGCGGCTCCTTGCGCTCCTTCGGGAACGCGAAGTCCTTGGCGGGCAGCTTGTCCTTCGCGGCGGTGCTGAGCCCGCCCGACCGCGGGATCTGGGCGCCCTTCGCCCACCGCGCTCTGCACCTCGCGGGCCTTCTCGATGTTGCGGCGGGCTGCTTCCTTCTGCTTCGTCGTGGACATCGTGACCTCCTTGCACCGTTGGCTTGCACCCGTGGCTCGAGCCCGTGGAATCGAGCCGGTGGAATCGAGCCCGTGGAATCGAGCCCGTGGATCGAGCCCGTGGATCGAGTTCACCGAGGCCGCCGTGAGCAGGAATCGTGACTGACACCCGGCGACGCACCCGGTGACTCGGTCCGTCCACAAAATACCCCGATGCCGAGCCGCCGAATCAGGCGATCGGGGCGAAGATCGCTTCTCGAAGGCCGGCACCGAGCGGCGCCCGGGCGCGGGGCGGGCCGCAGGCATACTTGCTGACGCATGACCCTCCCGCTCGCTCCCTTCGGCCCCCGGTCCGGGCTGCGCGGCATGGTGGCGGCAGCCGACCAGCTCGCGGCGTCGGCGGGCGTCGGCATGCTCGCCGACGGTGGCTCGGCTGCCGACGCCGCCGTGGCCACGGGGGCGGTGATGGCGGTGGTGGGCCCACACCTGTGCGGCCTCGGGGGCGACGTCCTCGCCATGGTGGCCCCGCCGGGCTCGGCTCCCGAGGCGCTCCTGTCGGTCGGGCGGGCCGGATCGGGGTCCGACCCGGCCTCCCTGCGCGCCGCGGGCCTGACGGTCATGCAGCTGCGGCACGACGTCCGCAGCGTGCCGGTGCCGGGCGCCGTGGACGGTTGGCTCGCGCTGCACGGGCGCCACGGGCGGCTGCCGCTCGCCGACGTCCTGGCCCCGGCGATCGAGCTGGCCTCCGACGGCTTTCCCGCCTCCGTCATGCTGGCGCTGGCCATGCATCTCGTCCACGCGCTGCCCGGAGCCGGCCAGCTCTGCCCGGCGGGACCGCTCGAAGTCGGCCAGCGCGTGCGTGTCCCCGGCATCGCCCGCACGCTGGGCGCCATCGCCTCCGGCGGGCGCGACGCCTTCTACGAGGGGGAGTTCGGCCATGGCCTCCTCGAGCTCGGCCAAGGCCATTTCGTGCCGTCGGACCTCGCCACGAACCTGGCGACCTGGTGCACCCCGCTGTGCCGGCGCGCCTGGGACCACGACCTGTGGACCGTGCCGCCCCCGTCGCAGGGCTACCTGACCCTCGCCGGTGCGTGGGTGGCCGAGGCGGCCGGCCTCGGGACGGACCCCGACGACCCCGAGTGGGCCCACCTCCTCGTGGAGGTGTGGCGCGCCGTGGGCCACGACCGTCCCGACGTCCTCTTCGACGGGGCGGACGGCGCGGCGCTGCTCGACACCGAGCGCCTCGCGGCAGCCGCGGCCAGAGTGGACCGGCAACGAGCGGCGGCGCCCGACGTGGCGCCCGGGCAGGCGACGCCGGGCGGCACCGTCGCCCGCATCGCCGAGGGGGACACGACGCACCTCTGCGCGCTCGACGCCGACGGCCTGGGGGTCTCACTCACGCAGTCCAACGCCCTCGACTTCGGCTCCCACCTGATCGAGCCGGCCACGGGGGTCTTCCTGCACAACCGCGGCGTCGGGTTCTCGCTCGTGCCCGGTCACCCCGCCGAGCTCTCGCCCGGGCGTCGCCCGCCGCACACGCTCTCCCCCATGCTCGCCACCGCCGCGGACGGCGCGCTCGACGCATCTCGTCGGGGCCATGGGCGGCGACGCGCAACCGCAGATCATCGTCCAGCTCCTGGCCCGGCTGCTGCACGCCGGGCAGGACCCGGCGCGCGCGGTGAGCGCGCCGCGGCTCACCCTCGACGCGCCCTCCGCCGGGCCGTTCCGCCTGTGGTGGGGCGACGACCTCACGGTGCTGGTCGAGGCGGACTGCCCACCCCGATGGCAAGGCGGTCTGGCCGACCACGGCCATCGGGTGCGGGCCATCCGCGCCTTCGACCCCGTGGCCGTCGGGTGCGCCCAGATCATCGCGGTGGCGGGTGGGGCGGACGGGTCACGGCGCCTGGTCGGGGCGTCGGACCCGCGCAGTCCCGAGGGTGCGGCGATCGGGCGCTGACCCTCCGGGGCGGACTCGGGCGGTCCACCGCGCCGGGTAGCGTGAAGCCATCGAACGCACCGCACCGCCGCCGCTGCACGCCCCGACGCCCGCCGACATCGCCGCCCGGGCCGCGCAGGAGCAGGGCGGCGGCGGGCTCCGGCTCCCCCGCTGGCTGAGCCGACCCGATCCGCTGGCGCCGCTCCCCGATGGCTACAAGTGGACCGCGCTGTTCATCTCGACCCTCGGCATGCTCATGGCGACGATCGACGGCTCCATCGTCCTCATCTCGCTGCCGGACATCTTCCGGGGCATCGGCCTTGACCCGCTGTTGCCGGGGAACAGCTTCTACCTGCTGTGGATGATCCTCGGCTTCCTCGTCACCACCAGCGTGCTCGTCGTCACCCTGGGGCGCCTGGGCGACATGTACGGCCGGGTGAGGATCTACAACCTGGGCTTCGCCGTCTTCACCTTCTTCTCGCTCGCCCTCAGCATCACCTGGCTGACCGGGCCGGCGGCCGGCATGTACCTGATCGTGATGCGCATCTTCCAGGGCGTCGGCGCCGCCATGCTCATGGCAAACTCGGCCGCCATCCTCACCGACGCCTTCCCCGAGGGCCAGCGGGGCCTCGCCCTCGGCGTGAACCAGGCGGCGGCCTTCAGCGGCTCGTTCATCGGGCTGATCCTGGGAGGGATCCTGGCCCCGATCAACTGGCGGCTGATCTTCCTGGTGTCGGTGCCGATCGGCCTGTTCGCCACCGTCTGGGGCTACCTGCAGCTGCGCGAGCTCGGGCAGCGACGCTCGGCCCACATCGACTGGCCGGGCAACGCCACCTTCGCCCTGGGGCTGGTGCTCATCATGGTCGGCATCACCTACGGCATCGAGCCCTACGGCGGCCATGCGATGGGGTGGACCAATCCCGCCGTGCTGGGATCACTGATCGGGGGTGCGCTCCTGCTGGTCGCCTTCTGCTTCATCGAGGTGCACTCGCGCGAGCCGATGTTCCGACTGCAGCTCTTCAAGATCCGGGCCTTCACCAGCGGCGTGGTCGCCAGCTTCCTGGCTGCCATGAGCCGAGGCGGCCTGATGTTCATGCTGATCATCTGGCTGCAGGGGATCTGGCTGCCCCTCCACGGCTACTCGTTCGCCACCACGCCGCTGTGGGCCGGCATCGCCATGATCCCCCTCACCATGGGCATGCTCATCGCCGGCCCGACGTCGGGCATCCTGTCCGACCGCTACGGGGCCCGGCCCTTCGCCACGGGCGGCATGATCGGCGCCGCCATCTGTTTCGCCCTGCTCGAGGCCCTCCCCATCGACTTCACCTACTGGGTCTTCGGCGTCATCTTGTTCTTCACCGGCGTCACCATGGCCTCGTTCGGCTCGCCCAACCGCACCGGGGTCATGAACAGCCTCCCGCCCGAGCACCGCGGCGCCGGTTCGGGCATGAACACCACGTTCCAGAACTCGGCCCAGGTCGTCTCCATCGGGATCTTCTTCACCCTGATGATCGTCGGGCTCGCCTCGACCTTGCCGCACAACGTCTCGGCCGGGCTCCTGAGCCACGGGGTGCCGCCCGCCGCGGCCGAGCGGGCCGCGCACCTGCCCCCGATCTCGACGCTCTTCGCCGCCTTTCTCGGGTACGACCCGGTTGCGCACCTCGTGGGGGCCGGGACGCTGGCGCACCTCAGCGCGGTGCAACGGGCTGCTCTGGCCCGGCACAGCTTCTTCCCCGGCCTCATCGCGGCGCCGTTCGAGGCCGGCCTGCACGCCGCCTTCGACTTCGCCATCGTCATGAGCCTGGTGGCGGCGGCGGCGTCGTGGACCCGCGGCGGGCGCTACGTCCACACCCCGGCCAGCGCGGACCGGGACGAGGAGCTGGTGCTCGCCGCTGGCGGGGGCTCGTGAGCGCGGTCCGGTGACGCGAGCGGAAGGGCAGCCCCTGCGGGTCGCCTCGCTCGCCAAGCAAGTCCCGCTCGCCGAGTCGTTCCGCCTCGAGAGGGGGCGACTGGTCCGCCACGGCGTCGACTTCGAGATGAACGCGTACTGCCGCCGCGCCGTGGCCGCGGGGGTCATGCTGGCGCAGACGACGGGGGGCACGTGCACGGTCGTGACGCTCGGGCCCCCCAGTGCGGAGGACGTCCTGCGCGAGGGGATCGCCTGGGGTGCCACCTCGGGCGTGCACGTGTCCGATCCCGCGTTCGCCGGATCGGACACCCTCGCCACCGCGCGGGCCCTGGCGGCCGCGCTGCGCGTCGCCGGACCCTTCGACCTCGTCTTGCTCGGGCGCAACTCCATCGACGGCGAAACGGGTCAGGTGGGGCCCGAGGTGGCGGCCCTGCTCGATCTCCCCTTCGCGAGCGGGGTGCGCCGGCTCGAGGACGGCGGCTCGCACCTGCGCCTCGAGCTCGAGCACGACGACGGCGTGCAGGAGGTCGAGATCTCGCTGCCGGCGGTGCTCTCGGTCGCCGAGCGGCTCTGCGACCCCTGCAAGGTGGACCCCGAGGGCCGGGCCACGGTGCCGGCCGCGTGCATCACCCGGGTCGGCCCGCGCCAGCTGGGCGACGGTCCTTGGGGAGAGGAGGGAAGCCCGACCGTCGTCGGCGAGACACGGCCGATGGAGCACGAGCGCTCCATGCTGGTGCTGGAGGGCCCGGTCGAAGAGCAGGTCGAGGCGGCGGTGCGCGAGCTGACCCGACGGGGGGCGCTCGGCGGCGGTGACGCGCCGGCACCGGCCTCGGCATCGACACCGGTATCGGCCTCGGTATCGGCACCGGCGTCGCCGAACGGCCGAGGGAGCGGGGCCGGGCGCGCGGGACGGATCATCACGGTCCTCGCCGAGCCCGGTCGGCCCGAGGCGGCCACCGAACTGCTCGGTGCGGCGGCGGCCCTGGGACGCGACGTGGGCGCCGCCATCCACCTCTTGTCCCCCGGCCACGGCGCCGGCCTCGGCGCCGGCCACGGCGCCGGCCTCGGCGCCGGCCACGGCGCCGACCTCGTGGTGGCGCTCGAGGGCTCCCGCGCCCCAGAGGACGTGGCCGACGCGGTCGCCGCCTACGTGCAGGCGACGGCTCCCTGGGCGCTGCTCGCGCCCAGCACCGCCTTCGGGCGCGAGGTCGCGGGCCGTGCGGCCGCGGTCACCGGCTCGGGCCTGGTGGGTGACGCGATCGCGCTGGCGGCGCGCGATGGCGCGCTCGTGGCGGCCAAGCCGGCGTTCGCCGGAGCGCTGGTGGCCGACATCACGTGCCGCAGCACCACGCAGATGGTCACCGTGCGACCGGGGGTGTTGCCGGCGCCGGCGCTCCTCGAGCGTGACGCCCGCGTCGAGACCCGGGCCGTGAGCACCCGGGGGCGGGTCCGGGTGCTCACGGAGCGCCGCAACGACGACCTCGAGGCGCTGGCCCGTGCCCAGGTGGTCATCGGGGTCGGCACCGGGGTCAGGCCGGAGGAATACGGGCAGCTGAGCCCGCTCGCTGCCGTGCTGGGAGCGGAGCTGGCGGCGACCAGGAAGGTGACCGACCGGGGGTGGGCGCCCCGCTCGCGCCAGATCGGCCTCACCGGTCGCTCCATCGCTCCCCGCCTCTACGTCGCGCTGGGACTGAGCGGCAAGTTCAACCACATGGTGGGCGTACGCGCCGCCGGAACCATCCTGGCCGTCAACGCCGACCCTGGGGCCCCGGTCTTCGCGCACTGCGACGTCGGCATCGTGGGCGACTGGCACGAGGTGGTCCCGGTCCTGCGGGATGCGCTGCGACGCCAGGCTCGTCAGAGCGACACGACCGCCGTGGGCTGAGGAGGGCCGGGCTCCACCGGGCGCGCTCGGGGTCGAGCGTCGAGACGGCTCATCCCGGGTACCGCTAGCCGGTCAACAGCGTGCCGCCCGGCACCCGGAACTCCGGACCGGGCTGCGGCCCGGACCGGAGGAGCTCCTCGAACGCACCGGCCGGGAGCGGACGCGAGAAGTAGAAGCCCTGCGCGATGTCGCATCCGAGGCCCTCGACCTGCTCGAGCTCGGCCAGGGTCTCGACCCCCTCCACCACCGTCGTCGAGCCGATGGCCCTCGACAGGGCGACGACGGCGGAGACGATCGCCGACTTCACGGGGTCCTGGTCGATGTCGCGCACGAAGCTCTGGTCGATCTTGATGACATCGATGGGGAAGCGGGCCATGTACCCGAGTGAGGAGTGGCCGGTGCCGAAGTCGTCGATGGCCAGCCGAATCCCCAGGCCGTGGAGCTGGGCGAGAATGGCCGAGGTCAGCTCGGGGTCGTGCATGGCGAGGCTCTCGGTGATCTCGAGACAGAGCTGCGGCGGATCGATCCCGGTGGAACGGAGCACGTCCGCGATCTGCTCCTCCAGCCCTACCTGTTGGAATTGGCGCGCCGAGAGGTTCACGCCGACCTCCAACCTGACGCCGATGGTGTCGCCCCACGCCTTCGCACGCAGGCAGGCCTGCTCGAGGACCGTCCTCCCGATGGGGAGGATGGTGCCGTTGTCCTCGGCCAACTCGATGAAGTGGGCCGGGGACAGGATCCCGTGCTCGGGATGGTCCCAGCGCACCAGGGCTTCGGCCCCCACGATCCGCTCGTCGGCCAGCGACAGGAGCGGCTGGAAGTAGACCTCGACCTCCTCCCGTTCGACCGCATGATGGAGGGCCGTGTCCAGGTCGAGGCGAGCGGCCGAACGTCCGCCCATCCGGTCCACGTCGAAGAGCGTGACCTGGCCTCCGCGGCCGCGCTGCTTGGCCCGGTACATCGCCACGTCCGCGTCGTGCAGGAGATCGTCGCGCGATGTGCCGGTGTCGCTCAACGCCATGCCGATGCTCATCGTGGCGACCACCTCGTGGCCGCCGCCGAGCATGATCGGTTCGCGCAGGGCGTGCAGCACCCGGTCGGCCACCTGGCTGGCGTCCTCGGACGAGCTCACCCCTTCCAAGATGATCACGAATTCGTCCCCGCCGAATCGGGACAGCGTGTCGCCCGGCCGGACGGCACGCCGGAGGCGCTCGGCGACGACCCGCAGCATCTCGTCGCCGACTCGGTGGCCGAGGTGGTCGTTGACGACCTTGAACCGGTCGATGTCGCCGAAGAGGACGGCGACGCGACCCCCGTGCGATCGGCCTGGAGCAAGGCGTGGTCGAGATGATCGAGGAGGAGGCGGCGGTTGGCCAGGCCGGTCAGCGGGTCCTGGAACGCGTGGCGCGCCAGCTGCTCCTCGAAGGCCTTGCGCTCGGAGGTGTCCCGGAACACGATGACGGCGGCCGAGGGCTGCGGGTCCCCCGCCACCGGAGAGGCGGTGATGGTCACCGGGAAATGGGTGCCGTCGGCCCGCTCGAACCGCGTGTCGTCGGTGACGACGTTCTGCCGCAAGGACATGGCACGCATGGCCGGGTCGAGCAGGAACCGGGGGGTCTCCGTGGGGAGCGGTGGAAGGCCGTCGCCGGTTGCGACGTCGGGCCAGCCGAGCATGCCGGCCCCGGCCGGGTTCATGAACGTGATCTCGCCGGTCCTGCTGATGGCGCAGACGCCCTCGCCGAGGCTGCTCGCGATCACGGAGAGGTTGTCCTTCTGGCGCTCCACCTCGGCGTAGAGGTCGGCGTTGGAGAGGGCGATCGCCCCGACGGAGGCCAGTGCGTCGAGCAGAGCCCGATCGGCGTCGGCGAAGGGTTCGGTCCGGCTGCGGCCGGAGACCGACAGCCACAGCCTGCGGTCGGCGAGCTGCACCGGCGCCGCCAGGGTGCTGTCCTCGCTCGGGGGCGGCTCGGTGCTCAGGGTCGCCTCGAAGAGGCCCTGCAGGCGCACCCGGTCGGTGCGCGCGTAGAAGTGGCCCTCCCCGAGGTACCGGAGGATGAGAAGGGGCAACACCGCCAGCGGCAGGTACTTGGGTTGGTCGGCCAGCAACAACGCAGCCAGGATGGCGATGTCGGCGCTGCCCACGGCGACGAGGAACCTGCCCGGCATGCCGCCGAACAGCGTCTCCCGCCAGCGGGTGCCGAGGGTGGACGGGATCGAGACCACGGCACCGGTGTGCACCGCCAGGTAGCACAGGGCACCGACCAGGGCCGCTCCGACCTTGACGTACCCCGCCGACGCCTGCCCTCCGTGCAGGAGGACGAAGGCCAGGGCGGCCACTCCGGCCGCGGTGACGACCTGGCCCACGCTGAAGACCGCCTTGGCCAGGGGCCGTCGCCTCATGGCCTGCGCCACGATCGACGCCGCCGCGAACACGACCACCGTCATGGCCGCCGGCACGAGCAGGATCAACAGGACGAGGAAACCCTCGTCCAGTTCGAACGGGTCGGACCGGTCGTCGACGGACAGCACGATCGGCCAGACCCAGCTGGCTGCCACGAGCGCGCCGAACACGACGGCGAACATGGTCTCCGTCGCGCTCGGCCAACCCGTGACCCAGAGGCGTCGGGCCGCGACGGCGAGGGCCCCCGTGCCGGTGGCGGCCCAGATGGCAATGACGATACGCGTCGACCTGGGGAGGTCCGCTTTCGCTGTCATGGCTCCGCCATGTGCGGCCTCAGTTCCAGATCGACCCGTTCCACCGGGCGCGGTGGACGACCGGTCCGTCAACACGACGACAACGAAGCGGCACGAACCCCCTCCACCCCCGAGAACCTCTTCCCAAGGCGTTGCGACACCGCGGGGAATCCACCTCAACGGGGATTTCAGCAACGCTTCTCCGAAGTCTCGGCGCCGTCGCATTCCACGCTTGACCATGGAATGAACGACGACGGTTGCCGGCGGGTTGCGGCGGTCCGGAGGAGCCCCCGCCGTCAGCGGTGGGCGGTCAGGCCCCCGTCTCGGTGCGCTCGGCGTCGTGCTGCCGGTGATACTCCCGCCACCGGTGCCAGAAGCCCACCGCCACGGCGACGATCGCCAGCGCGCCGAGGACGTAGCCCGCATAGCTGAACGCCTTGAGCACGTGGTTGTAACTGCTGCCGAGGCTGTACCCCAACGAGCACAGCGCGGTGCACCAGATGGCACAGCCGATGATCGTGAAACAGACTGAATTTGGCGATCGCCATCTCGCCCAGACCGGCGGCGAACGACACGAAGGACCGCAGCAGGGGAATGAAGCGGCCAAACAGCACGAAAGGCTCGCCCCGGCGGGCGAACCAGGCGTCGGCTCGGTCAAGATCCTTGTGGGTGAGGAGGACGTACTTCCCGACCTGGTCGACGAGGGCCCTGCCGCCGAAGCGGCCGATGCTGTAGCCGGCGTACGAGCCCAGGAGCTCGCCGAGCAGCGCCACGATGATCACCACGGCCAGTTGCAGGGGTTTGCCCTCGCCCGGCACCTGCCCGCTGGCGAGGACGCCGCCGTAGATCAGGGCCACCTCGGCGCCGACGGGGAGTCCCATGGCCGAGATGAAGCTCAGCGCGAAGATGGCGCCGTAGCCGGCTGACTTGAGAAATTCCTCCACGTCCTACCTTGCTCCCGCCATCGGTCCGGTCGTCATCTTTGGCGCGGCAAGACCGCGGCGCAATTCACGGTGCAGGGCTCGGGGAATCTCTACCTGGACGTCCCACCCGACGTCACGACCGGCCGGGTCGTGGTCGTCGTCGGCGGAAGGGTCGTCGTGGTCGGCGTGGTCGGCGTGGCCGGCGTGGCCGGCTGGCTGTCGGGCGTGGTGGTCGTGGTCGTCGTGGTGGTCGTGGTCGTCGTGGTCGTGGGGACCGCGGCCGGTGTCGGTGCCTTCGAGCCGGCGGACGACCCCGGGTGCTCCCGGGCCACCGTGACACCGATGAAGGCGCTGGCACCGCCGGCAACGACGATCGTCGTTCTGGTCAGTCGTCTGACGCGCGCCTGTGCCCGCGCGCGGGCACGTTGCGAGTACCGGTCTCGCGTGCGCCTCACGGCGAGTCGGGGTGGCGGCGCTTCTGCGTCCGCACGTGGTCGGTCACGTGATCCACGGCTGCCAGAGCATACGGGACCAACCTGACGGACCGATGACAGCGAGCCGAGCGCCACCTGGCAGGCGCGACCTAAGGTGACGACGCTCGCCGGACACCGGGGGTGCCCCGTGCTCTTCATCGAATACGACGTCGCCGGGAACGGCGAGATCGAGCTCGTCGCCCTGATCAACGCCGTAGAGGAGAACGGCGAGGACGACGCCGGGACCCACTGGATGGCCTGGCGCTCGGCCGAGTTCGACGACGACGGCCTGGGTTGCGTCGGCGTCCCCCCGGGAGAGCTGGAGCTGATGGAACGGACGGAGGACCCCGAGCAGCTCCGGGCCGTCGTCGAACGCCTCATCCTGGCCGACCGCGCCGTCCAAAGGAGGCACGTTCGTGAGCACCACTCGCTCCCAGCTCTACCGGTTCGCCCGCGACCTCGGGAACGTCGAAGCGGTCGAGCACGGGTACCGCCGGGGCGGACTGTCGGGCGCCGGGAGTGGTGCCGCGCAGCGAGAAGCGCGGCGCGTCATCTACCGCGAGGGAAACCGCCAGATCAACCGCTTCGTCCGCGCCGTCGGGCTCGGACCGAGGCGCCGCTGACGTTCGCGACGGGCGCTCGGTCAACACCCGCGGCCGACCCTCGGTCGGGCTCTCGCAGCCCATCCTCGCGGGCCCCTGGGTGATTGACCCGGTGGCGATTGGGCACAGAGAGATGAGGCCGCAAGAGATACAGCCACGTAGATCGGAGAGATGATGAAGAAGTTTCTTGCCGTGTTGGGAACGGGAGTGGGCATTGGGTTCGTCCTCGGGTCGAGAGCGGGGCGCCGGCCGTACGAGCGACTCGAGGCAAGGATCAAGGAGGTCTCCGGTCGGGACGACGTCAGGGCAGCCGCAGAGAGTGCGTCGGGTGTCGTGGCCGATCTCAAGGAAAAGGCGGTGAGCACTGCGGCCGAGAAGATCGAGGGGGTCTCGGCGACCGCCGATGCCGCGGTCGAGGACAGGTCGAACTACCAGCGCAGCAGCTCCGGGCGGTAGGGCGGCCGGCGGCCGGACCGCGACGCCGGCCCGCTCCTCGCTGCGGCGGCCGGTCGAGAATCGACCCGACGCGGTGGCTAAGGTCGGCTCATGTCCCTCGAATGGCCGCCCGCCTCCTACGAGGACTGGAGCGAGACCTGCGACACCCTGCACGCTCACACCCAGCTCCTCGGCAAGCTGGCGGCGGCGCTGGCCCCTCCCGAACCGGAGCTCCAGCATGCCGCGCTGCGTCTCACCGCGCGGGGTTGGGAGACAGCCCCGCTGCCGGCGCCCGACGGCTCGGGCGCTCTGGCCGTGGTGCTCGACCTGCGGACCCACGAGGCGGTGGTCGAGCACCGCGACGGCCGGACACGCCGCTGCGCGCTCGCCCCGGACCGGCCGGTCGCCGAGGTGACACGCAGCGTCCTCGGAGCGGTGCGCGAGCTGGGGGGACCGATCGACGTCAACCTGACGCCGCAGGAGGTGCCGTGGACGGTTCCCCTCGACGAAGACGACCAGCACACCCGCTACGCACCAAGCCAGGTCGAGGCCTACTTCGCGTCGGCCACGCAGGCCGCCTTGGTGCTCGCCGCCTTCCGTGCTCCGTACCGGGGACGGTCGACGCCCGTCAACGCCTGGTGGGGGTCTTTCGACCTGGCGGCCAATCTGTTCTCCGGCCTGCCGGCTGATCCCCCCTCCCACGATTTCATCATGCGAAACGCGATGGACTCCCAGGAGGTTGCCGTGGGCTGGTGGCCGGGCGACGCAAGGTACACGAAGGCGGCCTTCTACGCCTACGCGCACCCCGCTCCGGAGGGTTTCGCGGGGGCCTCGCTCTCACCGGCCGCGGCCCGGTGGGACGCTTCGATGGGTGAGTACCTCCTGGACTTGGACGACGTCCTCGCCAGTCCCGATCCACACGACGCTGCGCTGACCTTCGCGCGATCCGCCTTTCAGCATGCGTGCCTGCTCTGCGGTTGGGACACGACACTCGCGGCCAGCGCCGAGGGGAACCCGCCCCCGGTCGTGTAGCCCGCTCAGCGGGCCGCGGCCAGGCGGAGCGCCTGGTTCGCGTTCTCGGGCAGATCGACCAGCGGTTCGGACAACTCGGCCACCGTCGGCCCGTAGCGGTCCGCGTCGGGCGCCAGGGCCTCGAGGTCGAAGCCGTAGAGGGCGGCGGCGTTGCCGCCCAGGATGGAGCGCATCTCGACCTCCCCCACGCCCGGGAAGACCTGCCGGATGGTCTCCCGGGTGAACGGATAGGTGCCCTCGTCGTGGGGATAGTCGTTGCCCCACATGAAGCGGTCGGCCGGGAGCTGTGCTCGGACCTCCGCGTCCCCCTTCTTCGGCTGGCTCACGCCGAGCCAGCAGTTCCGGGCGAAGTACTCACTGGGCAGCATCGGCGTCACCGTGCCCTCCGCGAAGCGCAGCTCCCCCGTCGTCCCGACCCGCAGCCTCGAGACCGTGCCGTCCAGCTGGCGCAACCACTGCGGTACCCAGTGGCAACCCAGCTCGGTCATGACGACCTTCAGGCGGGGGAACCGCTCGAAGACGCCCCCCAGCAGCAGGTGGACCAGGGGGCGCTGGGAGAAGAACGTCGCCTCGGAGAGCTGCACCAGGCCACCGATTCCATGGAGGTCGCCGTAGTCCGGCGCGCCGGTCCCACCGTGGAGGTTGACCGGTATGTCCAGATCCTCGAGCGCAGCCCAGAGCGGGTCGTACGACCGGTCGAAATACGGCTTGAGCCAGGTGGCATCGGGTGCGAAGTTCGGCAGCAGCACACCGCCTCGCAGACCGTGGTCCTTGATCCAGCGGGCGTCGGCGACGGCGTCGTCGAGATCGTTGACGAAGATCTGGCCGATCCCGGCCCGCCGTTCGGGGCATTCGGCGACGAAGTCGACCAGCCATCGGTTGTGGGCCCGGATGCCCGCCAGGCGGTGCCGGTACTCGTCGCCGGGCCGAGGCGGAGGCGCGAAGAGCACGAAGCTCGGGAAGAACGGTGGGATTGTGTTCGGGAAGAGGACCTCCGCCACGACACCGTCGGACTCCATGTCCGACCACCTGCGCTCCGAGTCCCAGTTGCGCACACGCTCGCTGGAGTCCCGGAGGTCCCGGAAGGGGTTCCTGTACTTGCCGCGCCAAGCATCGAAGTCGTCCAGGAACTCGGGGTCGAGGTACTCCCGATACTGGGCGTGGCTCCCGCCGGCGTGGCTGTCGGCCGTGATCAGCGTGTAGTGGTCAGAAAGGCTCATCGTCGGGACCCCTCGTCCTGCACCGTATGCCACTGGAGTGAGGCATTCTGTGCATATTTTATCGAAGCTACGACCAGCGGGTTGCCCGGGTCCCTTCGCCCGGCCGGGAACGATCACGGCGCCCCGAGCGGTCCGGGACACGGGACGAGGTGCCGCCTCGATAGGGTCTGGCACGAGAGCCGAAAGGTCGCCTCGTCCGCGACGCAGCCCCACCGCGAGCACGACCACATGGGAGGCGTGATGGAGATCGAGCCCGAGAACCCCTCCGCCAAGGGCCCGCCGAGTGGTTCACCGGCGACGTGTGGATCGATCCCGTCGTCGTGGGTCAGGCGCCGTCGCGCGTCCGCGTGAACGCCGTCCACTTCACCCCGGGCGCACGCACAGCCCGGCATTCGCATGCGCTGGGCCAGACCCTCTACGTGATGGAGGGAACCGGACTCGTGCAGTCTCGCGGCAGCGACGTCGTCCGCATCCGCCCCGGCGACGTCGTCTCGACACCGGCGGACGGGTGGCACTGGCGCGGCGCAACACCTGACCACTTCACGATGCACCGCTCGATCACCGAAGGGGTCGGTGAGCAGGACAAGCCCCGAGACGAATTGGGGGGACCACGTCACCGATACCGAGTACCGGGCCGGCGCGTAGCTCCCATCCCCGGGCTCGGGTTCACCGCGCCAGGCCGATGACCCCTCGGACCCGGCCCCCCAGCGTGCCGGAAGCCCTCGACTGGTCGAGGGCTTCCGAATGCGCCATCCTCCTGGCCAGGTTGGGCGCGTCGTCCGAGGGATTCCCACGAGCACGGCATCTCAAACAACCGGGCGAGCGCCCGGCATGATCCTGCTCGATCGTCGAGCCACTCGATCCGCATGCCCGTGATCATCGGCACTTCCGGCTGGCAGTACGCCGACTGGAGGGGACGGCTGTACCCGGCGCGCCTGAGCCAGGCCAAGTGGCTGGCCTATTACTCGCAACGATTCCAGACCGTGGAGATCAACAACACCTTCTACCGGTTACCCCAGACGGCCGCCTTCGAGCGCTGGCGGGACGGCACTCCCGACGACTTCGTCCTCAGCATCAAGGCCAGCCGGTACCTCACCCACGTACGGCGACTGCGGGAGCCGAGCGAACCCGTGAGGCTCCTGGTCACGCGGGCTGCTCCTCTCGGACCCAAGCTGGGCCCCGTTCTGATCCAGTTGGCAGCCAACTTTCGGGTCGACGTGGATGCCCTGCGCCGCACGCTCGAGGCGTTCCCGCGCCACAGCAGGATCGTCTTCGAACCACGGCATGAGTCCTGGCACGTCGACGAGGTGCGCGACGTCCTGGGAGAATTCAACGCTGCCTTCTGCCTCGCCGACTCCCCCGGGCGCACGGCCCCGCTCTGGCGCACGGCCGACTGGGGCTACCTCCGACTCCACGAGGGTCGCGCCCAACCCCCACCCTGCTACGGCCGGACCGCCCTCCGGACGTGGGCCGAGCGCCTGGCCCGGCTCTGGACGCCACGCGAGGACGTCTTCGTGTACTTCAACAACGACCACGGTGGGTGTGCGGTGCGAGACGCGCACCGTTTTGCTCTCGCGGCACGCCACGCCGGTCTCACGCCGACACGGGTGCCCACGGCCAGGGAGGCATCACTGCGGCAGGAGCCGGCAGCGTGAAGTCTCAGCCGTCTCGTTCGGGATGCGACGTCACGCGTTCGAAGACGGGCCACGCGAACCACAGGGAGACGAACAGTGCGGTGACGGCTGCTGCGACCAACGAGAAGACCCAGTCGCTGCCCACGAAGCTCAGGACCAACCAGACGGCGGAGCTGATCGCCAGGGCGACACTGGCCAATCCGAGCAGCGCCAGCACGTTGGCGACGCGAAGCAGCTTGCCCTTCTCGTGCCGGCGGAAGACCCATCGGTGGTAGGCAACGGGACCGACCAGCAACGCCGTGGCCGCCGCAGCGCAGAGCAGGCTGGCCCGGTAGAGGTCGCGCTGGGCTGCACCGAGGTGCGTGAAACGCACCGTGAAGGGCAGCGACAGCAGGAAACCGAACAACACCTGGACCCCCAGGCCGGCGACCCGGAGCTCCTGGAGGAGGTCGCTCAGGTTCCGGTTGTTCCGCTCGGCCTCGGTCTCCTCCGATCCCGCGGCCGTGCCGTTCCGACGCTCGAGGCTCAATTCCTCCCGGACCGAACTGCTCATGGCCACGTCCGCGCGGAGCACGACCCCCTGACAGGGCGGGCGCCAACCCTATGTCGAGCTCGCGACCTTCGATCCCACTCTGCTCGATTCGTCCGTGATCTTCCGCGACGCCTCGTCGATCGCTCCATTGGCGGCATCGAGCGTTGCGTCCCGTACCGCTGCAGCGGTGTCGGAGACGGACTGCATCGATGTGCGGACCTGCGGCCGCCGCAGGAACTCACGCAGCGTCCTCTCGAGCTGCTCGTAGGGAGCTCGCCCTGCCTTCGACCCCAGAACGAACCCGATACCCATTCCGACCAGCAGCAACATCCTTTTCATCTCTCACCTTCCCTGGTCACGCCCTTGGACGGTCGCTTCCGATGCGCCATCGGTTTGCGTCGTCAAGACGCACCCTCCCTTTCCGATCATGTTGGAGGTACCCACGGAGGCCGGTTCCAAACCGCGTCGCCACCGAGCGCGTCACCGCTCACTCTCACCGCCCGCCGTCGAGGTTCGCTCGTCGACCCCGTCCTGGTGCCCCGCTGGTCCTCTTCCACTTCCTGGAGGAAGTCCTTCGGCGCCTCTTCGAGCATCATCAGCTTCTCCGAGGCCCCCGGCAGGGCGCGGATCAATTCGTCGAGCTTGCGCTGCGTCGCGGCCTGCTCTCGTGCCTGCGTGTGCTGAATGGCAAAGACCATGAGGAGCGTGATCGCCGACGCGACTGTTCCGAAGCCGGCGAACCAGCCACCCGGGAAGCCAAGACCCACCCCGACGGCGATGGAAGCGAGGACGATCGCGATGACCGCGACCGCCACGCTCGGCAACGAGCTGAGGTGGTCGATTCGGTGGAGGAGACGACTCGAGGCGGAGAGTTGAGCGGTCCGATGAGCAATGCGAGACCGCCTCGGATTCGATGTGTCGTCATCACCCGTCATCGCGTCGTCCCGTCTCATTCGCCTCACCCCTACCCACGCACGCCAACGGTTGGGACGAGTCGGGTTGTCCACCCAGATCGACCTCGTCGAGAGCGTGTGCGAAGCCCCGAGGGGCCCGCGCCGCCCGTCGAGCGCTGGTTCGGACGACAGCCCTCGTGTCATGGCGAACCCGAAGGCCCATGCGCTTGCCCCGCTGGCACAGATCCCGGTCCTCGCCGGAGCGAAGCGCCCGAAACCCCTCAAGTTCCACATACGCGCTGGCGGTGAATCCGAGACTCGCGCCGTGGATCGGCTCGCGTTCCCCGGCGTAGAACCTCTTCCAGCGGATGCGCGTGGCCAGCGGTCGCTTGGTCCAGTCACCGACACCGATACGCCCGGCCCACATGTCGAACCCGGCGTCGCGGGCGGCCACCTGCACGCCGAGCCAGTCGACCGGAACGAGGGAATCCGCGTCGCTCGTCGCCAGCCAGAGTTCGCTGGGATCGAGCGCGGCGTAGTCGGAGAGAATCGCGGCACACCCCGTGCGGCGGGCCAGGCCGACGTTCCGCCCACGACAATCGACGACGACAGCCGACCTTCCCGGTGCCTCCGACCAACGCCGAACGAGGCGTGGGCTGGCGTCATCACAGCTGTCGAGCACCACCGCAACTCGGGACTCGACGTCCGAAGGCAGCGACCGAATCGCTCGCTCAATCGCGCCCAAGGCTTTTATGACCAAGGATTCCTCGTTGTGCACCGGCAAGACCACGCCGACTGCCCGGAGCCGGTGGGACGGTGGCATCAAGGGACCCGTTCCCACACATCGAGGCGAAAGTCGGTCTCCAGGTGTCCGACCACCTTGCGCATCCCATCCGTGCCCCCGATGATGTCGTGGGTGCGGTCGCCCGTCAGCGGGTAATCGGTGACGCCACGCCAATGCACAGCGACGAGGTGACCACCCACGTCCAGAGACCCAAGAACGAGCTGGACGATCTCCTCGAGCTCCGGCTCGTCGAAGTAGTAGCCGATTTCACTGAGGACGACGAGATCGAATCGGTCGGACGGCCAGTGCTCAGGAATCGATCGACGCTCGATCTTCACGTTGTCGTGTCGGCGCAGTCTCCGATTCGCCCGCTCCAGGGCGACGGGGATGATGTCCGTAGCCAGCAGCCGGCCACAGCGCGGGGCCAGTAGCTGGCTGAGCACCCCCACCGAACAGCCCGGCTCGAACGCCGAGCGATAACTCTTCCTGGGGAGACTGGAGACCGTGATGGCATATTTGCGACGCTCATAGGCACTCGTCTCGAACTGCCAGGGATCCACGGCCTCCCGATACATGCCCTCGAAGTAGGACCGCTGGGTCGAGATCACCGGACAACCTGCCCATCGAGGAAAACCTCAAACGGGCGCCAGAAGCGCCGGACAACCGAGGGTGGAAGCAGGGGCTGATGGTCGTGATCCATGCCGAGGGGCCTGATCTGTGATGCAAACGCCAGTGTTGCCCACCGCTTGCGGGCGGCGGATCGCCGCGACATTTCGAGGACACGGCAGCGCTCCCAGGGCCATAGCTCGTCGTCGGGCCGGCTCCAGTGCCAGGCCCAGACCACGTACTCCATGAAGTGCGCGCCACTCCATGCGGCGGCACGAGCGGAGGCATGCCCGGCCGCCTCGTGGTCGGGGTGACCGTCCAGCCGCCAGGGGGCCAGACAGGCATCTTCGGCGGACATCTCAGCCGCCAATCGCTCGGCCAGTCGATCGACGAACGTCGAGATCCCGCCGTCGGGCAGACCGAGCCGAGTGACGGACATGTCTCCGCAACCAAGACGTTCGAGGGCGCAACGAACCTCGCTGGACCGGACTTCACGCAGATCGCAACCTGAGGCAGCGGCGATCGGGTGCGACGCCTCACCATCGCTGACCGCGACGATGCGCACTTCGACCCCTCGTCCCGACAGTGTCTGGAGCAGTCCGGCGCAGCCCAGAATCTCGTCATCGGGGTGCGGTGACACCACCCAGACGCATCTGACCGAAGGGAACTCCAGTGGCTTCAGTGTCCGGAGGTCGTCGGACCACAACCAGGTGGCCTCGTCGGTTCCGAGATGTTGGTCGTCGGCGACGAAGGTCACGGTTCGCCTCCTACAGCGAACCGGCCCAGGACGGTTGCGTCCTGCGGACCGTGGTACTGGGCCAAGTACACCTGGAGGTCTGCGGCGCGCCGAGCCTGGGATCCATCGTGACAGAGCGGACCCGCCCCGCCGGCGGCGGCAACGTGCCCGAGAACCTGTTGCGCGGCGTGATGCACCGCATGCCGCGTCACCATTGCCCGATGGCGAGCCCCGGAGCCCGAATCGGAGGGGTCTCCGTCGATCTCGCCTCCTGCCCATTCGAGAAGGCCGCGCATCGCGTCCACGTGAGCAATCGCGTGCCCGAGCTCCGCCAACTGGCCCTCGGAGGAGGTGGCCTCCATGGCTGCGACCGTCCGTGTGACGAGCCCTCGAGCACCCCCCGACCAACAAGCCGCCACACCGGTGGCCCCGAACCAGAAGCCTGGCCGCTGCAGGTAGAACCCCGGAGGCCCGATCGCGCAACGTTCGCTCAGCGGTGGTCCCCCGAAGACGAGCGTCTCGCTGAGGGACTCCGCCATCCCGACGGCCGGCCAGGAGCCTGCACGTGCCTCGGTCACGCTCAACGGCACCGAGACGTCGAAGAGCCGGTAACCGTCGGGTGTCTCGGCCGTGACCAGTGCCCGGTCCAGCTGGACGCTCCCGGAGCAGAAGGCCTTCTCGCCCGACAGATGCCATCCATCCTTCTCGAGCCTGGCCAGCGTCCTTCTGTGGCGCGACCGCGCCGCCCACACTCCGTACGTCGCCTCGGGATGGGCAGGCTCCATCCCAGCCTCGCTGAGTATGGCCAACGCGTCCAGGTGACCCTCAACGAGCCGTCCGAGCGCCAGGTCGTCCTCTGCGAAGGCCGCCAGTACGGCGAAGCGCTGCGCGGTTGCCCCGCTGGCCGGCAATGGCACATGGCGGGCACCATCGGTCGCGACTCGTCTGAGTTGGTCGATGACGCCCCGCTCGCGGCGCTGGGCTGCGTCCTCCACGCGGTCGTGCGGCGCGGCCTTCCCCCTACCAGCGGTAGAAGTGGTGACGACCAGCACCCTCACCTCGCCCAAGGGCGAAACCGACCAACCAGACGACCGCGAAGACGACCGCAGCGATCCACAGCAGGTGCACGGCGAAACCGGCGCCGAAGAGAATCAGGACGAGCAGCAATGCAAGTACCAGAACCATGGCCTCGTGACTTCCCAACGCAGGTTCACGCCAAACCTCGTCGACGAAAAGACAACGTTCACGCCGGTCGAGCGCCGCTGAACGAGCGGATCCGTTGTCGCCACCGTTTGTCCGGTCGACTCCTGGGTACGGACCCTTTTCGGCAGTCGTGGCCGGAGATGGACCAAGAACGAGCACGACGACCAAGAACGAGCACGACCACTGGGACAAAAACCACTACTGGACAATCACCACTGGACGATCACCACTGGACGAAGATCACCATTGGGACAGGAAGGGCTTGGCATGGACAATCCGTTTGACGCGGCAGAGCGCGAGATGAAGGCCACGCCCGGCCTGACACCACCACCAGCACCACTCGTCACGGCGGCGTCCACCACTCTGGCCGTCGCAGCCATCTTCGTGGGCGGGTTGACGGTCACCGCGCTGGCAATCGGCGTGCTTCCGTACCAGGCGATCCGGAAGGCCCTACTGCGATGAGGCGCCGGGTGCCCTCCGCGGTGGGGCGAGCACCCGGGCCGGTCCGGATCCGAGCGGCGCATGGTTTTTCCTCCGAGAGGGTAACCGTCCCCCGATGAGACGGAGCGAGACACGGACACTTGAACGGGAGATGAAGTTTGAGGCCCCTGCCGGCCTCGCGCTTCCGGATCTCCGTGACCTCGCTGGGCGGACGGAGCGCATGCCGCGCCAGCAGCTGCGAACGGCCTACTTCGACACGGCTGACGGGCGTCTGTGGGACCGGGGCATCACCTTGCGTCACCGCATCACCGACGACGGCGCCGGCGGCACGTGGACCGTGAAGTTGCCGCATGCCGCCGAGGGCACGACCCTCGAGCGGACCGAGCGGTCATGGTCCGGGGACCGAACCGAGATCCCGCACCGCGTCGACGAGATCGTCCGCGGGCTGATCCGCCGGGAGCCGGTCCAACTCCTGGTCGAGCTCGACACGACCCGGCAGCGTCTGGCGTTGCACGACCACAACGATCGAGTCGTGGCAGAGATCGATGACGATTCGGTCGTGGTGACAGGCGGGCCGCGCGATGGTCTCCGCTTCCGGCAGGTGGAGCTCGAGCTTCATACCGTCGAGACCTCGATCACCAGGAGAGTCGCTGCGAGGCTGGAGGAGGCGGGACTCGCCGTCGAAGACAGCCCAAAGCTCGCCAAGGCCCTGGGGCTCCCGACCTCGCATCCGGGTAGTCCACCCACACGCCGAGGGTCGTCGCTCGGCGACGTGGTCCGGGCAGCCATCGTTGACGGACTGGACCGGCTGTTGGAGCACGACTGGCGGCTCCGCCTGGGACTGCCCGAAGCCGCCCACGACGTGCACCAGGCTCGGGTGGCCGTCCGTCGACTTCGCTCTCACCTGAAGACCTTCCGAGAGGTCCTCGACCCGGTCTGGGTACGACACGTTCGAAACGACCTCAAGTGGGTGGGGGTGGCACTGGGCGAGCTGCGCGACGACGACGTCCTCGCCGCCCACCTGGACGGCGCCCCGGCGCAGCTCGGCGCCGAACTGGCTCGTCAGCACGACGTGGCCGCGCACCGGTCACCGCGGTCCTCGCCAGTGATCGCTACCTGGATCTGCTCGATCGTCTGCACGCCGCGACGCGGACCCCGCCCTTCTTCGAACGCGACGCAATTCGACCGGACGATGCGGCCCGTGATGCTCTCCCCGAATTGGTAGGTGCCCGATGGCGCGCCCTGCGCCGTCAGGCCCGTGAGGGTGGCGCGGACCCTTCGGACCAGCAGTTGCACCGCATCCGGATCAACGCGAGGCATCTCCGGTTCGCCGCCGAGCTGGCAGGGCCAGTCGTGGGGAAGCCGGCTCGACAGACGGCAGCCGCGGCCGAGAAGGTCCAGACGGTCCTCGGAGAGCACCACGATGCCGTGACGGCCGAGGCATGGCTGTGCCGGGAGGTGGATCGAGCCCGAACCGCCGGGCAAAGCAACAGCCTTTCGCCAACAACTTGGTTCGAGGCCGGCCGTCTGTCGGGAGAGCTCCGACAACGCCAATCGAGGTACCGGCGCCGCTGGCCGCGAGTCTGGAAGGCGTTGGCCAAGTCGAAGCGGCGCCGTTGGTTACGGTGAGCGAGTGGGGCGCTGGCGGGAGCCGCCGACGTGACGGGCGGGCGCGCCCTCGAAGCCGGTGACGGGGGCTCGCTCCCCTCATGCGTCCGGTGGCCACGCCGTCACGTCCGTCGACCCCGCGAGGGATGCTCCAGTTCGGACGCCCGGTGCGCCAGTTCGGCCAGGGCCGCCACGACCTCGGTGACCACGCCCTCCTGGCTCGCCGCGAACCGCTCGCCGAAGTCTCCGATCCCTCGCAGGCCCGGCGGCAGCTCCACCTGGACGCCATGCGCCGAGGGCAGGTTCACCGGGTTCTCGGGGTGGAACCCGAGCCGCACTCGCTCGTCGGCGACGTGGTAACCGGCGAAGCGGTCGTGCAGGATCCGGCGCGCCGCGTGGAGCAGTTCGGTGTTCAGCCCTCCGACGATGATCCCCCGCAGGGGAGCGGTCTGGCTGCCTCGGCGTGCGGGCCCGTACGGGTCGATGACGAGGCCACGCTCGGGGTCGACCCACAGGGCAAACCCGTCGCGCCCGAACCCGTGCACCGAGATGGCGACCTCCACGTGGTCCAAGAACGTTCGCAAGCACATCGAGTGAGTCGGGTCATGCAAGCGCGAGGTGAGATGGACCCGCAGTCCGGACGGCTGATGGATGCCGTAGTAGGACGCTCCCGCCTGCTCGGCGGCCCGCCGGGCGATCTGGTCCGTGCCCCGGTCCTGCGATCCGCCGTGCAGGGCGAGAAAGCCGACCGGGGAGCGCAGGACACATTCCTCCTGGACGCCGGGGAGGGCCAGGAGCTCGGCCAGATCCATCTCCTCAGGTTGGCACGCAGCGAGCTCCAGAGCCCGGCCGAGTCAGTCGACAGAGCCCGTTCGTACGAGGAGACTGGGAGGGCTTGGTCAAGCCCGGTGTCCGAAAGGAGACGACAATGGATACGACCGCTTCCGTCACAGCTGCCCAGGCGGGAACCATCGACATCGGTGGTGACCTGACCGTCAACCGGTTGGCTTTCGGTGCAATGCGCATTACCGGAGCCGGTGTGTGGGGAGACCCGCCCGACCGGGAGGAGGCGAAGAGGGTCCTGCGTCGAGCGCTCGAGCTCGACGTCGATTTCATCGACACCGCCGATTCCTACGGCCCCGAGGTGAGCGAGACCCTCATCGCCGAGGCGCTGCACCCCTATCCCGAGGAGCTCGTCATCGCCACCAAGGGTGGGCTCGTACGGACCGGCCCGAACCGGTGGCCCGTCGACGGGCGTCCCGAGCACCTCAGAGAGGCCTGCGAAGGGAGCCTCCGTCGGCTCAAGCTCGACCAGATCCCCCTCTACCAATTTCATCGACCCGATCCATCGGTGCCCATCGAGGACTCCATCGGCGCGCTGGTGGAGCTGAAGGGCGAGGGCAAGATCCGCCACATCGGCGTGTGCAACGTCACCGAGCCCGAGCTCCGACGGGCCCAGGCGCTGACCGCGGTGGTCTCCGTTCAGAACCGCTACAACGTGGCGGACCGGACGTCCGAGTCGCTGATCGACCTGTGCGATCAAGAGCGGATGGTGTTCCTCCCCTGGGCGCCGATCTTGGACACCGAGCACACCACCGCGGCGGCGGACATCGCGGCTCGTCACGGGGCAACGACGAGGCAGGTGGTGCTGGCTTGGCTCCTCGCCCGTTCACCGTCGATGCTCCCGATACCGGGTACCGGCTCGCTCAGCCACCTCGAGGAGAACGTCGGCGCCGCCGGCCTGACGTTGAGCGCCGAGGACGTCTCCCGCCTGAACCAATCGGGACGTTGACGCGGTCAAGAAGCTCCGACGGCGCGCCGCGCCTGCACGATGCCTACAATCGCCGTCGGTACTCGTCGACGGACGCCACGTTGACGACGTAGGACGTGGCAAGAGGGAAGCAGATGTCCCGAGCAGTCGAGTTCGACCACTACGGGGACCGGAGCGTCCTGCACATCGCCGAGGTAGAGGTGCCCTCCCCTGCGGCCGACGAAGTCGTCGTGCGCGTGCGCGCGGCCGCCATCAATCCGGGCGAAGCGTCCATCCGAGTCGGTGCGCTCGACAAGGCGTTTCCCGCCACGTTCCCGTCGGGCGAGGGCAGCGACCTGGCCGGGGTCGTGAGCGCCGTTGGCCCGGGGGTGTCCGAGTTCGCCGTCGGTGACGAGGTCCTCGGTTGGTCGTGGCGGCGCTCCAGCCATGCCGAGCACGTGGCGGTCCCCGCCTCTCAGTTGATCAAGAAGCCCTCCGATCTGAGCTGGGAGGTGGCGGGCTCTCTCTACGTGGTCGGCTGCACCGCCTACGCGGCCGTCCGGGCCGTGGCGCCCCGCCGGGGCGAAACAGTGGCGGTCTCGGCAGCCGCCGGCGGGGTCGGCTCGGTCGTCGTGCAACTCCTGCGACGCAAGGGCGCGACCGTTCTCGGTATCGCCTCGGAGCCGAACCACGACTGGCTCCGCGCCCACGGCGTCGTGCCCGTGGCGTACGGTGACGGGCTCGCCGAGCGCCTGGCGGCCCTCGCCCCGGACGGGATCGACGCCTTCATCGACCTCTTCGGTCCCCAATACGTCGAGCTCGCCCTCGAGCTCGGGGTTCCGCCCGGGCGGATCGAGACGATCATCTCTCGAGACAAGGCGCTGGAGGCCGGGGCCAAGGTGGAAGGGAGCGGGGATGCCTCGACCACGCAGGTCCTCTCGGAGATGGCCGAGCTCGTGTCCTCCGGGCAGATCGAGATCCCCATCGCCGCGACCTACCCCCTGGAGCGGGTACAAGACGCCTTCGCCGAGCTCGAGAAGCGGCACACTCGGGGAAAGATCGTCCTCATCCCCTGAGGACCTCGTGGGACTGGCCACGGGCCCACGGCCCATCGGGCCCACGGCCCATCGGGCCCACGGGCCGACGCGACATCTGATCACGGCAAGAAGCACGAAAGGAGTCATCTGTGACGACGGAGAAGCCGATGCAGCTCGGGATGATCGGACTCGGTCGGATGGGGGCGAACCTCGTCCGGCGACTGATGCGTGACGGCCATCGCTGTGTGGTCTACAACCGAAGCCCCGGTCGCATCGAAGAGCTCCAGGGAGAGGGCGCCGAGGGCGCCTTCACACTGCAAGAGCTCGTCGACAAGCTCGAGCGACCGCGCGCGGCCTGGATCATGGTCCCGGCCGCCGCCGTCGAATCCACCCTGGACCAGCTGAGCTCGCTCCTCGATCCCGGCGACATCGTCATCGACGGCGGCAACTCGTACTACCGCGACGACATCATGCGGGCACGGCGGCTGGCGGAGCATGGGCTCAAGTACGTGGACGTCGGCACGAGCGGAGGGGTCTTCGGGCTCGAGCGGGGGTTCTGCCTGATGATCGGTGGCGACACGGAGACGGTGCAGCATCTCGACCCGCTGTTCAAGACCATCGCCCCCGGTGCAGCCGCCGCACCGGCGACTCCCAGCCGATCGAACACCCATGGCACGGCCCAGAACGGCTACCTGCACTGTGGACCGAACGGGGCCGGCCATTTCGTCAAGATGGTCCACAACGGGGTGGAGTACGGCATCATGGCGGCCTATGCGGAGGGCCTCAACATCCTCGCCCACGCCAACGTCGGGTCGAAGACCGGCGACGTCGACGCGGAGACGACGCCCCTACGAGACCCGTGGGCCTATCAGTACGACATCGACCTGGCCGAAGTGGCCGAGGTGTGGAGACGCGGATCGGTCGTGGCCTCCTGGCTTCTCGACCTCACCGCGGATGCGCTAGCCCGCTCGCCCCGCCTCGACGAGCTCACCGGTCGAGTCTCGGACTCCGGAGAAGGCCGTTGGACGATCCTGTCGGCGGTCGAAAGTGGAGCGCCGGCGCCGGTGCTGTCGACGGCGCTCTTCGAGCGCTTCACCTCACAGGGGGAGGGCACCTTTGCCGACAAGCTGCTCTCGGCCATGCGATCCGAGTTCGGTGGGCACGACGAGAAGACGTCGTAGGGCGCAGGCGGCGAGCGCCCGTCCCGCCCCTGCAACCCGCCGGGGGCTCACGGCCTCTCGGCCGCCTCCCCGACGGTGAGCTCGGCGGTCGGGTCGGCCTCGAGGCGCTCATCGGGTATGGGCTGACCGGACAGGACGGAAAGACCATAGGTACCGAGCTCGAGTCGCTCCTCTGCTCGGTCTATCGCCTCGAGGTGCTCCCGCAGCTCCGCGATGACGGCATCGTCGCCTTCCTGCTGGGTGAGGGGTTGCGCGGAATCGAACATGTCGCCGGGCTCGTCCGCGGCGGCCCGGTCGGCCTCCCCTTCACCGAGCAGTCGGCTGAGCCGCTGTCGCGTCTGTTGCCGCTCACGGTCGAGCAGCCGTCGCGCCTTCTCGTCATCCATTGCGCGCCTCCTCTGCGTCGCCGAGCGGAGATGTCGGAGCCGAGGTCGCTAGCGGGCGACCTCGTCGGCACGATGCGGGAGCTTCCAACCCGGCCGGACGAAGTGGCAGGTATAGCCGTTGGGGTACTTCACCAGGTAGTCCTGGTGCTCGGGCTCGGCCTCCCAGAACGGTCCGGCCGGCGACACCTCGGTCACGACCTTGCCCGGCCACAGGCCCGAGGCCTCGACATCGGCGATGGTGTCCAGGGCGACCCGCTTCTGCTCGTCGCTCGTGTAGAAGATGGCCGAGCGGTAACTCGAGCCGACGTCGTTCCCCTGGCGGTCGCGCGTCGTGGGGTCGTGGATCTGGAAGAAGAACTCGAGCAGGTCCCGGTACGAGATCTTCGTCGGATCGAAGGTGATCTCGACCGCCTCGGCGTGGCCGCTGTGGTTGCGATAGGTGGCGTCGGGGACATCGCCCCCCGTGTAGCCGACCCTGGACGAGATCACTCCAGGTTGGCGGCGGATGAGGTCCTGGACGCCCCAGAAGCAGCCGCCGGCCAGGATGGCCCTCTCGAAAGTCTCGCTCACTTCGTCTCTCCCTTCTCTGCCTCGACAGACTCGAAGAGCTTGGCGTACTCACCGTAGCCCTCACGCTCCAGATCCTTGACGGGGATGAAGCGCAGTGCGGCCGAGTTGATGCAATAGCGCAGTCCACCGGCGTCGGCCGGACCGTCGTCGAAGACGTGTCCGAGGTGGCTGTCGCCGTGCGTCGAGCGGACCTCGATCCTGGTCATTCCGTGGCTCAAGTCCGGCATCTCGGCGATGTTGTCCGGGTCGATGGGCTTCGAGAAGCTGGGCCAACCGCAACCGCTGTCGAACTTCGTGGTCGAGGCGAACAGCGGCTCACCCGAGACGACGTCGACGTAGAGACCTGCCTCCTCGTTGTCCCAGAAGGCGTTGCGGAACGCCGGCTCGGTGGCACGCTGCTGCGTGACCCGGTACTGCTCCTCGCTGAGCTGGGCCACCTTCGCTGGATCCTTCTCGTACGTGTCCGTCACATGGGCCTCCTTGGAGTGTGCCGGTGGTCCCACCCACCGGTCTGCGCATCTGCCGGACAGGTTGCGGCCGGTCCTGTCCAGCCCGTTGCCCCGGTCAGCTCCCGCTTCTCGGTCCGAGACCGAGCGGCCCGGTCAACAGTAGACCTGGCCCCACGGAAGCCACCAGGGGACCACAGGGGCTGCCCCCCCTGGCGACCCGACCCGACGGCCCGGCCAACCTCCCGCTCGGGTGCAACAAGCTGGGCCGAAGAACCATTCCCGGCTCGCTACCCCGACGGCACGGACCGTTCCACCACCAAACCCTCCCATGCGCCGAGACGGAGCCCAGCGCCGATCGTCTCGCCGTCACGGCGGCGATCGGTGCCGAGGCGGACGGCTCCCTCCACCCCGGGCAGGTCGGCCTCGTCGTCCGTGAGGTTCAGGGCGACGACGACCCGGTCCCCCCGGCTCCACACCCACACCCCGTCGGGCGCGTCGAGCGTGCGGTAGCGACCGAGGAGCAGGTCCGCCGTCGTGCGACGCAGCGCGATCAGGTCACGAGCCAGGTGCAGCATGGAGTCGGGATCCGACCGTTGGCGCTCGACGTTGGTGGCCTCGGCGTCGCCCAACGGCAACCAGGGCCGCACGTCCGCCGCGGTGAACCCGCCGCCGGGTCCAGGCCGCCACGGCATGGGCGTGCGCCCGGCGTCGCGTCCGGCGTAAAAGGGCCAGTACCGGACGCCCAAGGGGTCGCGCAGGTCCTCTTGGGCCAGGGTGACGTCGCCCAGTCCGATCTCGTCGCCCTGATAGAGCACCGGCGTGCCCCGGAGGCAGAGCAGCATCAGCAGAGCGACGCGGGCGCGTCGCGGGTCGTCGCGGGCCCAGCGGGTCGGGAAGCGGAACATGTCGTGGTTGGAGCCGGTCCAGGCCGGCCAGGCCCCGGCGGGCAGGGCCGCCTCGGTCGCCTCGACGACGGCACGCAGCGCGGGTGCCTCGAAGGGCGCGCTGATGAAGGGGAAGTTGAAGGCGAGGTGCAGCTCGTCCCCGGACCCGTAATAGGAGACCAGGTCGTCGACCGGCACGGGCGTCTCGCCGATCAGGATCCCGCCCCCGGGGTAGGCCCCGGTGAGGGCGCGCCACCGCCGGATGACGTCGTGCACCTCGGGTCGGTTGGCGTTGTAGACCGGCCGCTGCCCGAACATCTGCGCCTCGAAGTCGTCGTCCTCGGTGGCCGGAGGGTTGTCGCGCAGGTCGGCGTCCTTGACGATGATGTTGCAGACGTCGATGCGGAAGCCGGCGACGCCGCGGTCGAGCCAGAACCGCAGGATCCCGTCGAAGGCGTCGCGCACGTCGTCGTTCCACCAGTTGAGGTCCGGTTGCCGTTCGAGGTGGTTGTGGAGGAAGAACTGCCCGGTGTCCGGGTGGAGCGTCCAGGCCGGGCCTCCGAAGCTGCTCACCCAGTTGTTGGGCGGCGACCCGTCGGGCTTGGCATCGGCCCAGACGTACCAGTCGCGCCGCTCGGCCAACGGCGAGGACGAGGCCTCGAGGAACCACGGGTGCTCGTCGCTGGTGTGGTTCGGCACCAGGTCCAGCAAGATCCGGATCCCCCGCCGGTCCGCCTCGGCCACCAGGCGGTCGAGGTCGTCCAGCGTCCCGAAGTCGGGATGGACGGCACGGAAGTCCGACACGTCGTAGCCCCAGTCCGCGTTGGGCGAAGGGGTGACCGGAGAGAGCCAGAGGCCGTCGACGCCGAGCCACTCGAGATGGTCGAGATGCCCGATCAGGCCGCGCAGGTCGCCGATGCCGTCGCCGTCGGCATCGGCGAAGGAGCGCAGGTACACCTCGTAGAGCACCGCCGTCTTCCACCACGGCTCGTCCGACCCCTCGGTCGTCTCGGCTTGTCGCCCCCGGTCGTCGGCGCCCCGCACGGTCGGGGTCATCCGGCTGCGGGGAGGGGCTTCCAGGGCTGGACAGGGGTCCTGCGTCCGACACGGGGACGGTCGCCGCGCCGGCCGCCGCCGGGGCGGTACAGGCGGCCGGAACCGCTCCCGAGGCGGCCACGGCGACGAGCACCGACGCGGGCGGTCGTCACTCCCCCAGCACGTCGTCCCGGGCGGCCAGCATGGCCCGGAGCCTTGCTGCCACGGCGTCGGTCGCGTGGTCGTCGGTGAAGACGTAGGCCCGACGCCTGCGGATGGCGTCGAGGACGTTGGCCGCCACTGCGGCGGGCTCGACGGTGCCGATGGGGTTCATTGCGGTCCGGATGCGGCCGGGCATCACGACGCTCACGCCGATGGGCGCGTCGGCGGCCTCGAGTTCGGCCCGCAGCACGTCGGAGAGCCCGAGCACCCCGTGCTTGGCGACCGTGTAGGGACCGAGCCGATCGAGCGGGAGTACCGCCGCCATGGACGAGACGTTCACGACGTGACCCTCCTCCCCCGACTGGAGGATCCGAGGCACGAACGACCGCACCCCGTGGATGACGCCCCACAGGTTCACATCGAGGACCCGATGCCATTCCTCGAGCGGGAGCTCCCAGCTGTTCCCCCGGTTCACGATGCCGGCGTTGTTCACGGCGATGTGCAGGGCACCGAAGCGGTCCACGATCCGCTGGGCCACGCGCTCGACGGCATCCGGCGCGCGCACGTCGAGCTGGAATGCCGCTCCTGCCAACGTGCCGTCGCCGACTGCCGCGGCGGCCCGCACAGGGCGTCTCCATCGAGGTCGGTCATGACCACGCGCACGCCCTCGCTCGACAGCCGTCGGGCGACGGCGAGCCCGATGCCACTGGCCGCCCCCGTCACGACCGCGACGCGTCCCTCCAATCGATCCATCGGCCTTCCATCGTCGCACGCTCCGGCGGGGCAAGATGGGGCCATGGATGAGGTCCCTGCCACCGGGAGCGTTCCGGTCTTCGACGCCGGCTCCGATCGACTGGCCTTCCCCGTGCTGGATCAGGTGCTCCTCGACGAGATCGCCGAGTTCGGGTCCGAGCGGAGCCTGGCCGCCGGGGAGGTGCTGTACCGCCCCGGCGAAGCCCGATGGGACTTCTTCGTCGTGCTCGACGGAGTGGTCGAGGTCGTGGGCGGGGACGGCGCCGAGGAGACCGTCTACGTCTCCTACGGACACGGCCAGTTCATCGGGGAGCTGGGGCTGGTCACGGGCCAACGGACCTATTTGACCGCTCGCGCTGCAGGGCCAGGGAGAGTCCTGGCCGTCCCCCACGAGGCGTTCCGTCGCCTGATGGCGACCAGGCCCACGATCTCGGACGTGATCTTCAGGGCGCTCGTCGCCCGGAGGGAGGCACTGCGCACCAACCCGGCGGTGGTCGCCGTGCAGATCATCGGCTCCCGATACTCGCCCGAGTCCATGGCGCTGCGGACCTTCGCGGCGCGCAACCGCTTGGCCTGCCAGTGGATCGATCTCGAGGCGGCTGACGATGTCGGGCACCTCTTGGAGACCATGGGGCTTCGTGCCGGCGACACGCCGGTCGTCGTCACCGCGTCGGCCGTCCTCCGCCATCCGACACCCGGCGAGTTCGCGGAGCTTCTGGGCCTCACCTACCGGCCGATCCCCGGTCGTGTCTTCGACCTCGTCGTCGTCGGGGTGGGACCGGCCGGCCTCGCCGCCTCGGTGTACGGCGCGTCGGAGGGCCTCGACACGGTCTCCCTCGACGCGGTCGGGCCGGGAGGGCAGGCCGGCTCGAGCTCGCGCATCGAGAACTATGCGGGCTTCCCCAACGGGATATCGGGAGGCGACCTCACGGCGGCGACGGCCGTCCAGGCGCAGCGACTCGGGGCGTGGTTGGTCAGCCCGTGTGAGGTGGCGGGGCTCCGCATCGAGGCCGGGTTCCACGTCGTGCAACTGGTGGACCAGAGCGAGATCCCGTGCCGCTCGGTCCTCATCGCAACCGGCGCTCGCTATCGGCGCTTGGCCGTCTCCCACCTCGGCCGGTTCGAGGGCAACGGCGTGTACTACGCCGCCACCGATCTCGAAGCGAGATCGTGTGCCGGCTCCGACGTCATCGTCGTCGGGGGCGGCAACTCGGCAGGACAGGCTGCCATCTACCTCAGCCAACAGGGATGCCGCGTCGAGATCGTGGTCCGCCGTCCGGACCTGTCCCACTCCATGTCGCGCTACCTCATCGACCGCATCGAGGCGGACCCCGCCATCGAGGTCGTGAACGAGACCGAAGTGCGCGCACTCGAGGGTGGCGACCACCTCGAACGCGTGGTGCTGGTCCACTCACCCTCCGGACGCACCCGGACGGTGAACTGCATGGCCCTGTTCTGCTTCATCGGTGCCCAGCCCGCCACGTCGTGGCTGGCCGACACCGTGCTCCGGGACCCGAAGGGCTTCGTGCTCACCGACCGCGCATTGTCCCGCGAGGTGCTGACCGATGCCGTCTTCGCATCACGAGACCCCCTGCCGTTCGAGACCTCTGCTCCGGGGATCTTCGCCGCCGGAGACGTTCGCTCCGGATCGATGAAACGGGTCGCATCCGCGGTCGGGGAGGGATCGAGCGCGGTCCGATCCGTCCACGACTATGTGGCAATGGGTGCCTGAAGGCGATCCTCCAGCGGTGCGGTCATGTCAGACCGTAGATGCGGGCGGCGTTGCCGTTGCAGATGAGCTCGCGCTCGTCGTCGGGCACGTCGGCGAACTGGCGGGTCACGATCGCCTGCGAGTTGGGCCACGTCGTGGCCGGATGCGGGAAGTCCGTCGACCACAAGATGTTCTCGACACCTATCAGGTGGCGCATCTGCAACCCGACCTCGTCGTCCATGAACGTCAGCGCCATGTTGCGGCGGAAGTACTCGCTCGGCTTCATCCGGAGGCCCGGCAGGTCGTACACCTTGCTCTTGGTGTCGAGGCTGGCCAAGAAACCGGCCACCCAGTAGAGGCTCGGTTCGACGAACACGATCTTGAGCTCAGGGAACCGCTCCAGCGTGCCGGTGAGGATCCACCACGCGATCACCTCGGAGAGGGCGAGCGCCGGCATCGACGTGAAGATGGCCAGCTGCGGAGTGGGGTCGCGCCGCCAGACGTCGTAGAGCCAGTGTCGGTTGCCGAGGTGGTGGCTGATGGAGATGCCGGTCTCCTGCAGCACACCCCAGAGTGGGTCGTAGACGGGGTCGTGGTAGTCCGGCAGTCCGATCTCGCTCGGGAAGCAGGGCAGGTGGACCGATCGGGCTCCCAGCCCGGCCAGGCGCTCGACTTCGGCGACGGCGTAGGGGACGTCGATGATCGGCACCTGGTACGACACCGCCAAGCGGTCGGGGTCGTGTGAGGCGAACTCGGTCAGGTGGTCGGTGAACGCGCGGCTGATCGGCTTCCAGTCGCCCTCGACCAGGCCGAAGGCCCGGAACGCGCTCACCTCCGAGTACAAGACCTCCGCCCGCACCCCGTCGCGGTCCATCGCCGCCAGCCGCGCAACAGGATCGCGGTAGCCGGGGTCGCGGAACGCCTCGAGGTCCCAGTCCTCCATCGACAGCTTCTTCCCGCCGCGCAGGTCATCTTCGATCTTCGCCTGCGCCGTGATGGCGTCGTCGAACGCCTGGTGCCGTGACTCCGGCAGGCGTTCGCGGATGGCGTCGAGGCTGATCGCCACGTGCGAGTCGGCCGAGATCAGCTTGGTCATCGTCCCTCCCGGGTCTTGCGTCGGGGCAAGCATAGCTCCTACTATGTCTCGACGTGTTGACGAGCGTCCTCGACGGGATCCGCGGCGAGCTCCGTCCTACGGTCGCCGAGCTCCGTCAACCGAGTGGCTCCCGCGGTACGTCGAAGTAGTCCTCGTACCGCTGCGTTCGGCGGCGCACCTCGTCCTCGTCGAGACCGGTCGCCGAGAAGGTGTAGCGGTGGACACCGTGCTTGTCGGCCGGGTTGTCGTCGTAGAAGACGCGCATGGCGTCCGCCGCGCCGGGCTCGAGCGTCATCCCCAGCTGCTCGTACACACCGGCGATCGTCCCCCACGGGTCGCGGATCGAGCGCGCCGAAGTGCAGGTCGATGGCACGCCCGGGCGGCACCGTGCCGTCCTCACGGGCGGTCACGGAACGGTCGTTCCCTTCGACCAGGTACTCGACCCACTCCGCTGCCTGTTCGGGGATGGAGGTCTGCTCGCGGGCCAGACGCTGCAGATGCGCCGTGAGCGAGGCGGTCGAGGCAAGGACCTTGAGGGGATCACGATGGGTGTGCACGATCGTGGCATCGGGGTACTCGGCGAAGAGGGTGCTCAGGCACCACTGATGGGCAGGGGACTTGAGGAGCCACCGCTCGCCGCCGTGGCGCCACTGCAGGAGCTGCAAGAACTTGCGGTGGTATCGATAGGCGGGAGCCATATCGGCCTCCCAGATCACCCAACGGCTGTAGCTCGGCACGTGGAAGGCCGTGGAGAGAAGGAGGCTCCGGAAGTCCCCCGCGGTGATCGCGACGCACTCCTGTCCCCGCAGCGGACCGGACGGGTGGATCGCTTGAAAGCCAGGGATCAAGGACTCGGTCATCGCTTGGGCGACGGCAGAATCCTCAATGCGCGCATCGGTGCGGTAGGTGGCGGTCTCCGGCGGCGGATGCGGCTGCGCGACCTCCCACGTGAGCGGCACCCGGAACCGAGGGTCTTGCGCCAACAGATCGAAGAGGATCGTCGTGCCGGTGCGCGGTTGGCCGATGACCAACACCGGGTCGGGAACCTTGGTTCGGGCGATCTCCGGGTGGCGGTGGTGCCAGTCCGTGACCCACAGCCGGCTCTTGAGGAAGTCGACGAGCATCGCCGCCGCGACCCCCTCACCGACCGCACTCAGATCACCTTCGGTCTGGAGCGAGTCGACGAGGCGATCCAATCCCTCCTGCCACGTGTCCTCGCCGAGGTCCGACAGGCCCGTCTCGTCGGTTGCACGAGCGAGCAGCGAAGCCTTCCTGAGCGGAGAAGCGTCCGTCCCAATCACCCCCGGGTACAATATCCTCGCTCCTGAGCCGCACGCGTGGAGATGCGGCCCCATCCTGGCGCGAACGACGGAAGGGCGACAAAAGTGAACCACGCCCCCAAGAGCACTGCGGCTTTCGACGAGCTCATCGCCCTCCTCCAGCAGATACGGGACGGCTACGTCCTCGACGAGCAGCGGTTCACGGACCCGCTCGATGTCGTCGAAGGCTATCGGTACGTCGGCCAGCTGCTCTCGGCCGCGTCCGAGCTCTTCTTCGAGGCCGATCCCGACCATCCCCGGTTCGCCTCGATCGTCTCGCCGAGTCGGAAGCTCCAGGGCGACAACCCCGATGCCATTTATCACTACGCGCGGATCTCCGGGTCGCGCTCGTACCGGATCTTCGGGCGCGTCGACCGCGAGTGCTACACGTCGTTCACCGTCCACGGACGGGCTCCGGACGGGGCCATGGCCGGGCCGCTTCTCGGCGACATCAACGATCGGCAGTTCGCGGTCGACCGGGACGGTTCGTACTCCTTGACACTGAGCGCCACCGAACAGGGCGACAATTGGTTGCGCCTCGATCCCGACGCCTCTTGCATCGTCGTGCGCAGCTACTTCCAGCTGGGAACCTCCGCACAGAACGATGCTGACGTGAAGGTGCGGCTGGACATCGAGACACTTGACGACGTCGCTCCACCACCGCCGCTGAGCGACGAGGTCTTCTCGGAACGCATGGGTGAGGGCCTGGCCTTCTTGCGCCAGACCACGATCGGGCAGGCGCTACCGGATGCCCCCTCACCCGCCCCGTTCGTCTCCCATGAAGCAAATGTGCTCCCTGCACCGTTCAGCTTTCGGGATTCGGGACTGCCCGTTCCCGGAGCCGCCGACGTCTTCTACGCAATGGGGCGATGGCAGCTCGATCCCGATGAGGCGCTGCTGATGACGGGGACCCTCCCCTCTTGTCCGTTCGCCAATGTCATGCTCTGGAACCGCCACATGCAGACGCTCGAATATCGGTCTCGGCGATCGTCCCTCAATCAGTCGCAGATTCGGCTTGAACCCGACGGTCGCTATCGGATCGTGATCGCTCACGAGGATCCGGGCGTGCCGAATTGGCTGGACTGTGAGGGTCACCGCTCGGGGACGATCTTCTGGCGCTTCCTCCTGCCCCGGACCGACCCGACCCGGACCGAGTGCAAGGTTCTCCCGCTCGCTGAGGTCGCCGATCACTGAGGCGGTGCGTCGCGTGCGCCGGACGCGGTGCTCATCGAGGAGCCGGGTGGGCACCTCGTGGGAGTTCCGGCAGCTCCTCGGTGCACGACCTCGCCGGCGCGCGAAAGCGCTACGGTGAGGGCGGCGACCAGCCGTCCTGCATCGATATCCTCAGCGAGTCAGCCCGGCGAGCCGTGCCGGCCCGCGACACGAGAGGGGTCCCCCATGACCACGACCAACGACAGCTCTCTCTTCCGGCACGCGGACCGGTTCTTCATCGGCGGCGAATGGGTCGCCCCGGCGTCGGGTGCCACGATCGATGTCATCGACTCAGGCACCGAGGAGCACTTCTTCAGCGTCGCCGAGGCGCAGGAGGCGGACATCGCGAGGGCGGTGACCGCGGCACGTGCGGCATTCGACGCCGGTCCCTGGCCGCGCCTGACGCACGCCGAGCGGGCGGTGTATCTCCGCGACCTGGGCGCAGGGCTCGCCGCGAGAGCCGAGGACATCGGGCAGATCTGGCCCCGCGAGTCCGGGGTCCTGCACAGGATCGCGTTCGGCGCGGGCACCGGGGCGGCGGGCACCTTCGACTTCTATGCCGGCCTTGCCGACACCTTCGAGTGGGAGCAGGTGGCCCAGCCCAGCTCCCCCGGTTTCGGCCTGCTCGTTCGAGAGCCGGTGGGCGTGGTCGGGGCCATCATCCCGTGGAACGGGCCACTCGGGCTCATCGGTTACAAGATCGCCCCGGCCCTCATCGCCGGGTGCACCGTGGTCCTGAAGTCTTCGCCCGAGGCGCCCGGCGAGGGGTATCTGGTGGCCGAGGTCGCCGAGGAGATCGGCCTGCCGCCGGGAGTGCTCAACGTGGTCACCGCTGACCGAGAGGTTTCGGAGCTGCTGGTGCGTGACCCCCGCGTGGACAAGATCACCTTCACCGGGTCGACGGTGGCCGGCCGCCGGATCGCCTCGCTGTGTGGTGAGCGGATTGCCCGCTGCACCCTCGAGCTCGGCGGGAAGTCGGCCGCGGTCGTCCTCGACGACAGCGACCTCGAGATGACCGCCCGGAGGCTGGCCCAGGCGGAGTGCATGCTCTCGGGCCAGGTCTGCTCGTCACTGACGCGGATCGTGGTGTCACAGCATCGTCACGACGAATTGGTGGAAGCGTTGGTCGACCAGTTCTCCCAGGTCAGGGTCGGCAATCAGTTCGACCCGGATTCGCAGATGGGTCCCCTGGCCGTCAGCCGGCAACGGGACCGGGTGTTGGGGTACATCGAGAAAGGGGTGGCCGAGGGCGCGACCCTGGCCACGGGCGGGGGACGGCCCAAGCACCTCGACAAGGGCTGGTTCGTGGAGCCGACGGTGTTCAGCAACGTCGAGAACACCCAGACGATCGCCCGGGAGGAGATCTTCGGCCCTGTGGTGAGTGTGATCCCGGCCAAGGACGAGCGCGACGCAGTGGCCATCGCCAACGACACGATCTACGGGTTGAACGCCTCCGTGTTCACGAACGATGCGGACCGGGCTCGCGCGGTGGCCGGCCAGCTTCGCTCAGGGACCGTCGGCCACAACTCGTTCCGCACCGACTTCTCCATCGCCTTCGGAGGGTTCAAGCAGTCGGGCATCGGTCGCGAGGGGGGAACCGAGGGCTTGCTGCCGTTCCTCGAGACCAAGACGGTCATCCTCGAGGAACCTCCGTCGGAGTACGACCCACCGGCCTGAGCCTGTTGCGGCGGTCTCGGAGATCGAATCGGACGACCGTCACCCCACGGATTGGGCCAGAGATCCCGGGAATCAGTCCCGACGCTCCGACGACCGCGCCGCGGCCCGCTGACGTGACGTGCGGTGCTCGGGGTCGGTGTCGATCGCCGGGATGACATGCTCACCGAGCAGGCGGATCATCTCGAGCGTGTCGTCGAGTGGGGCCGGACCGATGCCGAAGACGAGTTGGTCGAGACCGGCCTCCTCCCAGCGCCGGCACTGGGCCAACGCCTCGCCCGGATCGCCGACGATCAACGCCCCGGCCTCGATCCCGATCTCGACGGTCTCGGGCGTGTACTCCGGGATCAGCTCGGGCCAGGGCGGCACGTGGGGTGGGCGCGGGAAGGTGTCGTGGTACCGGAAGACGTTCGAGGTGAGGTAGTTCGGGCGGTAGTCGATCAACTGCTGCCTGGCCCGTCGCCCGTCCTCGGCGACATACGCCGCCGTACACACCATGACGTTGTCGTTCACGAAGGCACCGACCGGCTCGGCCCCCAGGATCGCCTTCTTGTAGGCGTCGCGGGTCTTCTCGAGCGCCGCGAGGTTGCCGACACCGAAGCCGAGCACACCGAGGCCCTTGTGGGCGGCCATTTCCCAACTGCTGGGATTCCCGGCGGCGTACCACATGGGCGGATGTGGCTTCACGTACGGCTTCGGGAGCACCTTGCGGGGAGGGAGGGACCAGTACTTCCCCTCGTACCCCTCGTAGGTGTCCTCCATCCACATCTTCGGGAACTCGCCGATGACGTCTTCCCAGATCTCACGGGTGATGTCCAGGTTCTCGATGCCGGGCAGAAACCCGAGGATCTCGTGGCTGCCTGCTCCGCGACCCGTGCCGAACTCGAACCGACCCTCGGAGAGATGGTCCAGCATGGCGACGCGCTCGGCGACCTTGGCCGGATGGTTGACCTGCGGGAGCGGGTTGAAGATCCCCGACCCGATGTGGATCCGCTCGGTGGCGTGGGCGAGATAGCCCAACACGACGTCGCTGGCCGACAGGTGGGAGTACTCGTCGAGGAAGTGGTGCTCGGTCGCCCACACGTATTTGAACCCGGCCGCGTCGGCCGCCACGACCGCGGCGAGCTCGTTCTCGAAGGCGTGGTGCTCGGCCTCCGGATCGCCGGCTCGGCGGAACTCGGGCACGTACCCCTGGATGAACAGCCCGAACTCCACGATCCACTCCCCTAGCCGCTGAAGAGGCGCCGGGACACCCTTCGACCGGGCGTCCGCACCTCGTGCCATTGCCCAACGGACACCGACAACTGCTCACACAGTATGGCCCATGCGGCGGGCCCGAGTGGCGGAGAGCCCGGGGGCGGCGGTCAACCGAGGCGTATGCCCGCCAGCTGCGTCCCTTGCGCGACCAGGCGACCGCCGGCGTCCCATACGATGCACGACTCGTCGACGCGCTGCCCCTCGATCAGGTGCGCGCGTTGCAGGACACGAACCGGGCCGGGCACCGGGAGGGCCCGCACGAAGGCGGTCATGCTCAAGGTGGGCACCCAACCCGCCAATTCGATGTCGAAGGTGGCCGGTGGAAAGGCGTCGACGGCGAACAGGAGCGACGCCGGTCCGAAATCCTCGCCCCGTGGCAGGGTGAGCCATCCCCGGAGTTCTCCGGTGCCACTCGGCTGACCGGTGGTGAACCCGTTCGCAGCGGGCTCGAGTCGCACCTCGATCTGCTCCATGATCGCGACCCGCGTGCCGCCTGGCAACCGCGGCGCCAGTGGAACGCATGCCGCGTAGGGCACCTCGATCTTGGGGGGCACACCGCGGTCCCAATAGGGCGCCGCGGCGGGGTCGAGCGCCGACAACGTGAGGACCGCCTCGACGCACGCCTGTCCGTCCTGGGTCATCTGGGCACGGACCTGGCTGGCAGAGCGCCCGTTCCTCAGCACGTCCGTCGTGACGACGACCGGCCCCGGTTCGGGGGACCGGACGTAGTGCGCGCTGGCGGCGATGACGTCAGGGTGCTCGGTGACGGTGGCGGCGGCCTGACCCAAGATGGCGAGCAGGTAGCCGCCGTTTGGTCTGCCGCCAATCGTCCAGGACTCGTCTACCCGGGCCTGGAACGTCCCCGCGCCGCGGGCGACGACCGCACTCACCTCGCCGAACGGGCGCTGTATCGCCTCGAGCAACTCGGTCATGGCACCGTCGCCGATCCCCGGAGCAACGGCTCGACGGCGCCGGGCCCCGCAGAGGCTCGAACGTCCCGGGGTCCGACGGGCTCTCCGCATGCCGAGCAGGTCGGCACCGACTCGAGAACCCGTCCACAAGAGGAGTGGGTCATCAGCAATGGAGGACCCAGCGGAGCGGCGTACTTGTCGCCCCACTCCCGCATGGCGTTGAGCACCGGCCACAGATCCCTGCCCCGATCAGTGAGCCGATAGTCAGAGCGCGGAGGGTGCTCGCTGTAGGCGACCCTCGTGAGCACCCCCGCCTCGACCAGGTGGTTCAGTCGCTGCATGAGGATGTTGCGTGAGATCCCCAGCCGCTGTCGGAAGTCGTCGAACCTGGTTACCCCGAAGAACGCGTCTCGCACGATCAGCATCGACCACCACTCGCCGACGACCTCGAGGCACTGGGCCACCGAGCAGTGCATCTCGGCGAAGCTCTTTCGCTCCATGCTTCCATCCTAGTTGGTTGCATCATGGAACTCAAGGTCGCTCGGGCGCATTTCCGAGGAGCTCAGCGGGATCGACATGGACAGCGCAGGCCCGACGGGCATCGACTCGACGGCGTCACCTCGACCCAACTCGACGTCACGGGCGAGGAAGATCGCCGAGGGGCTCGCCGCACAGGAGCCGGCCGAGGAGGTCACCGTCCTGGTGCGGTCACAGGTCTCCGACGGTATCGTGATCCTCGATCAACGGCCCGAGGGGAGTCATGGTGATCGCACTGGGGCTTGGGCTTGATCTGTACCGAGGGGCGGCGATGGAGGTGCCCGTCGATCAGGTTCGACGAGCCGAAGCGCTCGGCTATCACTCGGTCTGGACGGCAGAGGCCTACGGCTCCGACGCATTGTCGCCGTTGGCCTACCTCGCAGCCGTGACCTCTGACATCAAGCTGGCCGCCGGCGTCGTGCAGATCGCGGCCCGCACGCCTGCGGCCACGGCGATGCACGCTCTCACCATCGACGCCCTCGCCGGTGGGAACCGGGTCATCATCGGCCTCGGGGTGTCCGGACCCCAGATCGTCGAGGGCTGGTACGGCCAGCCGTGGGGCAGCCCGAACCAGCGCCTGCGCGAGTACGTCGGCATCATGCGAAAGGTCTTCGCCCGCGAACCGCTCACCTACGACGGCAGGGAGTTCGCGCTCCCCTACGACGGCCCCGGTGCCGTCGGGCAGGGCAAGGCGCTGCGATCGATCCTCCACCCCGCGGGCGAGATCGAGATCTGGCTGGCCGCCGGTGGACCCAAGAACACCGAATTGGCCGCCGAGATCGCCGACGGGTTCCTCCCGATGGGGTGGGGCGCGCATGGGACGGAGACCTACGGGCCGCCCCTCGAGGCCGGCTTCGGCGAGCGAGGTGGTCGTCCCGCCCGCTTCGAAATCTTCGCCGGCGTCAGTGTCGAGTTCACGGACGACGTAAAGGGCGCGATCGAGGCGAAGAAGCCGCTCACGGCCATGTACGTGGGCGGGATGGGGTCCGCCACGCACAACTATCACCGCGAGGCCATGGCCCGTGGTGGCTTCCCCGAGGCTGCGGCCCGCATCCACGAGCTCTGGTTGGCCGGACGCAAGGACGAAGCCGTTGCGGCGGTCCCCGACGAGTACGTCGAGGGCACAGCACTCATCGGCACTGAGCAGCGGATTCGCCAGGGTTGGACGCGCTTCGAGAAGCTGGGCGTGACGGGGTTGATCGTCCGCACAGACGACAACGCCGCCCTCGAGCTCTTGGCCGAGCTGGCCGGGACGCGGGACACCGTGGAGGCTTCTTCGTGAGCGAGTTCGAACTGATCCTCGTCGACCACCCGGCAGACGGCGTGGCCCGGATCACGCTCAACCGCCCCGAGAAGCGAAACGCCATCTCCACGCCGCTGCGAGCCGAGCTGCTTGCCGCGCTGGAGGACCACGACGTCGACGACGACGTCCGGGTGACGGTCATCCGGGGGGCGGGCGGGTGCTTCTCCGCCGGCTACGACCTGGGTGGCGACCTCATGGCCGACCCGCCGTTCTACTCGGCTCCCGGTGACGGCTCGTGGGCCCGGCAGGTCACCCAGAACTGGTTCGCCTTCTGGGACCTCGCCAAGCCCGTCGTCGCGCAGGTTCATGGCTACGCCATCGCCGGCGCCACCGAACTGGCCCAGGCAGGCGACCTCGTCTATGTCGCTGACGACGCCCGCATCGCCTACCCGGTCGTGCGCGTCGCCAGCCCGCCCGATTGGCCGTACCACATGCCGCTGCTGGGCGTTCGCCGGGCCATGGAGATCATGCTCACCGGCGAGGACATGACGGGGGTCGAGGCCGCCGCCGTCGGATGGGCGAACAGGGCATTCCCTGCCTCCGCGCTCGAAGCTGAGGTCCTCGAGATCGCCGGCCGCGTCGCCGGGGTGGCGAGCGACCTGGCCCAGATCAACAAGCGTCTCGTCCACCGCCAGGCCGAGATCATGGGCGTGCGCGCGGCGATTCGAGCGGGCGGAGAATTCCAGGCCCTGGCGGGTCACCAGGCATCGGTCCAGGCGTTCAAGGCCGACCCCCTCGGCACCATGAAACGGCAGAACGCGGCCGACGCAGACCATCGCCAGAAGCGGACCGCCGTGGATCCCTCGTCACGCGCCGAGCCGTAAGCCCGCACGACGTCGAGTCGGAACTGGCCCGGAAGGCGAGCAGCCGGGTCAGATTCCCGCCGACCGGGCCGACTCGTCAGCCGCCTCGAGCAAGCGCTGCACCCTCGATCGCAACCCGATCGTGTCGGCAGGACGACCCTGCTGGAGTCCTCCGCCTCCGCCGGATTCAGCTCGGAAGAGGACTCCTTGCGTCAGGCAGGCAAGCTTCCACAGAACGAATGCGGTGAAGTAGGGAAGCGACTCGATCGGATGTCCCGAGGTCCGGGCGTATGCGTTCGCAAGCTCGTCGCGCTCTGGGAAACCGGGCGCGGCGGTGACGTCATCTTGCAGCATGACGATCGCGTCCCCTGGGCGCGCCCAGAAGACGAGCGCCCAAGCCAGATCTGCGATGGGATGACCCAAGGCGGCCAACTCCCAGTCGAGGACAGCCTTTACCGACATGTCAGGATTGAGCACGACGTTATCGATGTGGTAGTCGCCGTGGACGAGCTGCCTCTCGGCGCCGGTGTCACACGGCGCGCCCGAAGCGAGGCGCTGGTGCAGGTCGATCAGGAGAGGATCGGGTTCACCCCGAAGGGACGCTTCGTATTGGCGCAACCACCTCCCGAGTTGCCGCTCGACATAACTGCCTCGTCCACTCAGATCCCCCAGTCCCACGGCGGCGACGTCCAAGGTGTGTATGCGCGCAAGCACGTCGAAGAATCGCCTGCCTGCTTCGGAGCAATTCGCCGCCCCCAGGCTCGCCGCCGCGTCCTGGCTCCTCAAGATCAACCCCTCGGCGTACGACATGACGAGGAAGGGCGCCCCCGTGATGGCTGTGTCGGCGCAAAATGCGATGGTATCCGGCACCGGCACTTCCGTCCCTCGCAAGGCGGTCATGACCTTGAACTCGCGGCTCACGTCGTGTGCCGAGGCGAGGGCTGCGATCGCCGGGGGGCGACGCAAGATGAGCCTCTCTCCGGCTGCGTCCTCGACGCGATACGTCAAGTTCGAGCTCCCTGCGGCAATGAGCCCGAACGAGAAGGGAGGCTGTAGGCCGGCGACATTGGCCGACATCCAGGCGGTCGTGCGGTCGATGTCCAATCCAGGCGGGTCGGACGATCGCCCGCCGAGGTCGACGATCTCCTCTTGTGGTTGAATTCGACATTGTGTGACGCCCTCCCTCGCCCTGGATTATCGCTCACACGTCGACGGCAGCGGGAGGTACGAAAGGTGCGACGAAGAGGACGCGGTGCACTGGGCGGATCGGCGGTGCGGGTCACGGTGGCGACCCTCGTGCTCGCCGGAACCCTTCTCGCTCTCTCATCGTCGCAATCGGACGCGGCGACGTCCGCCAGCCGCGCGTCGAGGTCGAGCGTCGCGACCAACGGTGTGTGGCCCGGAGTCGGCAAGATCTGTGAACCGGGTCCGGGTGGTTCCTCGTCGGAGCGCGGCGTGGGGCCCAAGACCATTCACATCGCCGTCTTCAACGACGCCGCCAACACCGTCGAGCCCGGGCTCGAGGAGGAGCTCGTCCAGCAGGCCATGGCCTTCGCAGCGTGGTGCAACGCCTCGGGTGGCATCAACGGTCGGAACATCGTCATCGACGACCGCGACGCCGCATTGTTCAATGCGGCGCAGGTCACCGAGCAGGCCTGCCAGAGCGACTTCATGGCGGTCGGCGGCGGGATGGCACTCGACCAGCCCTCCGTCCCCATACGGGAGCAATGCGGGCTGGGCCAGATCAGCGGCTACCTCGCCTCTGACGCTTCCGACGTGGCAACCGATCAGGTCGATCCCGGCGGCGCGAACACCGACACCTGGCCCTCGGGGTGGTTCCGCGTGCTGGCCGAGGCGTACCCGCAGGCGGTCAAGAAGGCGGGCATGGGCGGGGCCGACACCCCCTCGGTCCTCGAGCCCGAGCGCAAGTACGAGTTCGGCGCGGAGGCACAGGGGTGGAAGGTCGTTGACTTCCAGGAGCCGCCGATCGCAGTGACCGACTGGGCACCCTACGTCGAGGAGGCTCAGAGCAAGGGGGTCGAGGCGCTCTGGCCCTCCCTGGACGACAACATCGTCCCCTACTTCCAGGCGATGACCACGGCCGGCTACCACCCTGCCTTTGTCATCCTCGGTGTCCAGTTCTACAACGCCACGACCACCAGCGGCGTCGCCGCCAACCCCGGCCTCCCGCCGGTCTACGTCGAGACGTCATGGTGGCCGCTCGAGATGGCCTCCCAGAACCCTTCGACCGAGCAGTTGGTCGACGTCATGCACACCTATGCCAAAGGTGACGCCGTCGACTTCGACGACGAGGAGGGCGCGGAATCGTGGCTCTTGTGGGCCAAGTCCGCCTCGGCCTGTGGCGCCGACCTGACGGTCTCGTGCGTGTTGGAGCACGCCGCCGCCACAAAGAACTGGGACGCCGGAGGCATCCAGGCGCCCATCGCCAGCTTGTCCGCGTCGAACCCCCAACCCTCACCCTGCTTCGCCCTGCTCAAGGCCGAGCCCAACAGCTTCGTCTACGACAAGACGATCACCCGGCCCACCCGGTCCATCTGGAACTGCGGCCCGAAGAATGTCGTCCACTTGACACCTCAGCAGCGCCAACAATTGGCGTCCCTGTGACCTGGGCTCTGCGGGTCCGGTCCCCGACCGGCGCAGCCAGGACCACGCGGAGTTCCACGTCCGAATGAAGACGACCCTGACTACAGCATTCGGCGAGCGAGCGACTCGTCATTGTCGGCCATCTCACCGACGATGTGTTCCGCGATGGCCAGGGAGGCTGTCGCAGCTGGTGACGGTGCGTTGCGCACCAGGGTCACTCGCGGCTCGTGGTCGATGACGAAGTCGTCGACCAGGCTTCCGTCGCGGTGCACAGCCTGGGCGCGGACGCCTGCCGCCGAACGCACGAGGTCAGTCCGCCTGAGGTCTGGCACGTACGCTCGCGCACGACGAAGGAAGATGGACTTGCTCAGCGACCCAGCGATCTCCCGAGCACCCGTTCGCCAGTGCCGGCGCGCCATTTTCCGCATCCCCGGATAGCTGAAGGTACGCCTCAGGTCTCGAAGCCGTACGTCGCTCCACCGGTACCCTTCCTGGGACAGGGCCAGGACGGCGTTGGGTCCGACATGAAGGTGGCCGCCAAGACCTCGAGTGAAGTGCACTCCGAGGAACGGATATCGAGGGTCTGGGACGGGATACACGAGACCGCGGACGAGTTCCGTGTGTTCGGCCGCAATCTCGAAGTACTCCCCCCGGAAGGGGATGACCTGGGGGTCTGGAGCCGCACCGACCATCCGAGCAACGAGCGACGACTGGAGCCCCGCGCACACGACGAGACGGTCAAAGACCAGTTCGAGCGCGTCGGTGGTGACGTGAACCCCGGCGGACCGCACGTCGACGTCCAAGACCGGGTGCCCCAGAATCACCTCCCCGCCCGACCGGGCGATCTCGCCGGCCAGCTGCTCGGCGATGACGCGGAAGTCGACGACCGCCGTTTCCGGGACCAACAATGCCGACAGTCCCCGAACATGTGGCTCGCGGTCATGGAGCTCCGAGGCGTCGATCAACCGAGACCCGGAGATCCCGTTCGCCTTGGCGCGACCGGCCAGTTCCAACAGACGAGGCATCTCGTCGTCTCGGATCGCCACAATGACCTTGCCGACCTCTTCGTATGGGAGTCGCCACTCGGCGCAGTAGGCGCGGAGGAGTTCACCGCCACGCCGACACAACGTGGCCTTGAGCGACCCCGGCGGGTAATAGACGCCCGAGTGCACCACGTTGCTGTTGTGACCGGTCTGGTGCGCGGCGACGGTTGGCTCCTTGTCGAGCACCGTGACCTCGACGTCCGCCGCCTGTTGCAGACGGCGAGCCACCGAGAGCCCCACGATGCCGGCGCCGATCACCCCGATTCTCACCGTCGTCACGCCGCTAGTCGGCATCGGCAGGACCCGGTGGTGGGCGCAGGCCCCAAAACGGGGCGGTTGCTCAGGACGGGGCCGGAGTGCGCCACAGGTCAATGCCGCCACCAACGGCGTCGCGGTCGAAGACGCCGATCTCATAGGCGGTGAACTCCAGATGGTCGAGGGCGGTCACGTCTTGCTCAAGTTTGGCGACGCTGCGCCCGCAAGGCGACAGGTCATGGACCGATCGCGATCTTGGGCGGGGAGGTAGCTGGTCACGTCGTGGCTGCTCCGTCTTGGTGTTGGTGACGAATCTATTCGACCCGCCCGGAGACCTCCGGGCCCGCCGGCCGAGGTCGCAGGTCCGATCGGGGTGAGGGCGCTCCCCCCTCTTCCTCGAGTGCCCGGGTGACGACCGAGAGGTCGTGGTCGCCAAACCCATGCTCGACGACTTCTTGCCATTCGTCCGCCAGGCAGGCAAGCGCCCGAAAGCGGTCGTCACCGGCCGCCTCCAAGGCCAGGTGCACGTCCTTGAGGGCGAGGGATAGCGCGAACCAGATCGTTCGATGGCCCAGCGCGTCAAAGAGCGGACCGAGACGCGCGCTGACCTCGTCGGGGCCCGACGCAAAGATCGTCAGCTGACCTTGTTCGGCAGGGTCCTTGCTCCCCGGCACGGGCGCATCGATCAGGGTCACGTCGGGACGCCGGGCCTCCGCCAGGGCTTTGACGCGCTCGATCCCGGCGACACCGATCGTGCTCATCTGCACCGAGACCGCACCGGGCGCGGGTGCCGCGAGCATTTCCTGGTCCCTGGCGATCGAGATGACGACGTCGGCGTCCGTCACCATGGTGACGCCGATGCGGCCTGTCGCGCCGCATCGGCAGGGTTTCGGCCACCTCGGCGCCACGATGGCGAGGTCCCGGGTTGCGCCCGGCTCACGGTTCCACACGGTCGTCGGGAGGCGACGAAGAACGAGCAGCATCGCGCTGCTGGCGGGCCGATGCACCGAGATCCGCACGACGAGGAGGCGTTTCGCACCGCGGTGAACCGACCAAAGGCCGCGTGGTGGGAGGACGAACCCGAGCCTCGACCGACGAGGGCAGCGGCTGAAAGGCGAACGACTTCGATAGGCTTCCAAGGAGCCGTATGGCCGTAGTCGAACCTTCCGAGAGCTCCAGCCTCACGGCGTGGTTGCAACGCGACACCGCGCTTCGCCGCTTCCTGCAAACGGAGACCGCAAGCGCCGCCCTGCTCCTGGGGGCCGCAGTCGGCGCGCTCGTCTGGGCGAACGTCGACACGTCCTCCTACGACCAGGTCTGGCAGACTCGCCTGTCGGTACACCTCGGTCAGGCGGCGGTGTCCCTGGACCTACGCGGCTGGGTCAACAGCGGGCTCATGAGCTTCTTCTTCCTGGTCGTCGGTCTCGAGGCACGGCGGGAATTCGACGTCGGCGAGTTCCGAGAGCGTCCCCGGATCATCCTTCCCGTACTGGCGAGTCTCGGCGGGATGGTGGGCGCGGTCGGGCTCTACCTCGCGATCAACGCCGGGAGAAGCTCGGCGCACGGTTGGGGCGTCTCGATGTCCACCGACACCGCGTTCGCGCTCGGCCTGCTCGCTCTCCTCGGCCGCCACGCTCCGGAGCGTTTGCGCGGCTTCATCCTCACGCTCACCGTCGTCGACGACATCGTGGGTCTCGTGGTGATCGCCACGGTCTACAGCCATCACCTCACGGTCGCTCCGCTCATCATCGCCATCACGCTGATGGCGTTCGCGGTCCTCGCCGCGTCCCTCCGGATCCACTACGGACTCCTCTACTTCGCCTTGGCGGCGGCCAGTTGGGTCGCGCTGGTCGAGTCCGGTGTCGATCCCGTCGTCGTCGGGCTCGCGGCAGGTCTGATCGCCCACGCTGCTCCACCCGCCCGCACCGACCTGGAACGGACCTCGGATTTGTTCCGAGACTTCCGGGAGCAGCCGACCGCCGGGATGGCGAGACACCTTCGCGCCGGAGTGCGGACCGCAGTCTCACCCAACGACCGCCTGCAGCAGCTCTGGCACCCCTGGACGAGCTACCTCATTGTCCCGCTCTTCGCCCTCGCCAACGCCGGGATCCACATCGATGTCGGGTTCCTCACCCAGGCGTACACGTCACCCATCACACTCGGGATCGCCATCGGCTACGTCGTCGGCAAGCCCGCCGGGATCATGACCGTCTCGACCCTCGTCAACAAGGCGACGAGGGGACGTCTTCGTCCGCCCGTTGGCTGGGTGTCCGCCCTGGGGGGCGGCACCTTGGCCGGGATGGGCTTCACCGTCTCGCTGCTCGTGGCCTCGGTCGCCTTCACGGGGGTCGACTTGCAGGAGGCCACGCTGGGTGTGCTCACCGCCGCCGTGGCGGCAGCACTGCTGACCTGGTTCGTGTTCCGGACCGCCGAACGGCTGCCGTCGCCGCTGCGCGCTCGCGCCCTCCTGGGCCGGTCCCCCGCCATCGTGGACCTCGCCGATCCCGTCGATCGCGATCGCGACCACATCCGCGGGCCGGAGGACGCCCAGGTGACCCTCGTCGAGTACGGCGACTTCGAGTGTCCGTACTGCGGTCAAGCGGAATCGGTCGTCCGGGAGCTTCTGGCCGACTTCGGTGACCTTCGTTACGTGTGGCGCCATTTGCCACTCAACGATGTCCACCCGAGAGCCCAGCTGGCGGCCGAGGCCTCGGAGGCGGCCGCGGCCCAGGGGGCCTTCTGGCCCATGCACGACCTGTTGATCGAGCACCAGGATCGGTTGGACCCCAAGGACCTGATCCGTCACGCCGAGCGGCTCGGTCTCGACACGGAGTCGTTCACCGAAGATCTCAAGAGCCACCGATGGAGCGACCGCGTCGCTGCGGACGTCGAGAGTGCCGACGTGAGCGGTGTCGCCGGCACCCCGAGCTTCTTCGTCAATGGCCAGCGACAGGTGGGAGCGTACGACCTCGCCACACTGGGCCGCGCCGTGAGCACCGCTCGAGCACAGGCGGAGATCGAACCACTCCGGTGAACGCGATCGTTCGGCCCTCGGTGCCCATCATCGAAACGACCTGCGACGACCGGTTCTCTGACTAGCGGACCAGGCGAAAGAACGAGCGCAGTTCGTGCACGAAGAGCTCAGGTTGCTCGAAGGCAGCAAAGTGACCGCCTCGATCGAGCTCGTTCCAGTATCGGAGATCCGAGAATCGGGACTCCGCCCAGCGACGGGAAATGCGCACGATCTCCTTCGGGAAGATCGAGCATCCGGTTGGCGTGCCGATCGGACCGCCACCCCCTTCGAGAAAGCTCCCGTCGAAGCTCTCCCAGTAGAGTCGCCCGGACGATGCCCCTGACGCCGTCAGCCAGTAGAACATGACGTTGTCGAGCAGCTCGTCTCGCGTCAGCACATTCTCGGGGTGACCGTCGCAATCGGTCCAGGCCCAGAACTTCTCGACGATCCAGGCGCACTGGCCCGCGGGGGAGTCGACCAAGCCGTAGCCGACCGTCTGGGGCCTCGTCGACTGTTGCTTCGAATAGCCCGACTCCCACCGCTGATAGTGCGCCATCGATGCCAATGCCGCCTGCTCGGTGTCGCTGAGGTTCTCGAGCGTGATGGACCCCGGAGGGACGATCGGCATGTTCAGGTGGATACCGGTGAGGTGGTCCTGATCTCGGAGACCGATCGACGTCGTGACCGCCGAGCCCCAGTCTCCGCCCTGGGCCCCGTAGCGGTCGTAGCCGAGCCTGGCCATCAGTTCCACCCAGGCAGCGGCAATGCGCTCGACACCCCAGCCCGGCGCCGCGGGCTTCGCGCTGTAGCCATAGCCGGGCAAGGAGGGACACACCACGTCGAAGGCGTCAGCGGGGTCTCCGCCGTGGCCAACCGGGTCGGTCAGTGGACCGATCACCTTCATGAACTCGACGATCGAGCCGGGCCAGCCATGGGTCATGACCAACGGCATGGCATGAGGATGGGGCGAGCGTACGTGGAGGAAGTGGATATCGAGCCCGTCGAGCTCCGTTTGGAACTGGGGCAGGGCGTTGATCCGACTCTCGGCGGCGTGCCAGTCGTAACCGTCGGCCCAGTAGGCACAGAGGTCCTCCATGTACGACAGTGGGATCCCTTGGGTCCAATCGCCGACCGTCTCCGCCTCTGGCCAACGGGTTCGTCGCAGCCGGATCTGGAGGTCCTCCAACTGCTCCTCGGGTGTCTCGATGCGAAACGGTCGAATCTCGGTGCTCATCGTCACGACGTTAACCTTGGAAGCGACGTGATGCCTGGTCCTGCCACCATGGACCTCTGACGCGTCCGTGGCGGGATCCCCTTCGTACTCGCACCCGTGGCACGCGTCGCCGTCGCGAGCGGTATCCGGTTGGATCGCGAAGGTCCGTTCGGTCCAGCGCCGCTCGAATCGGAAAGACAACAACCGTGGCGCCGCTGAGGGCAGCTCGGCGACGGGACCAGACGGAGTTCATCCGGTCCCGTCGTACGGCGGTCGACGACACGTCACCACGGTGAGGCCTCGCACGTGGGGGAGGTCGCGGCCAAGATGGTGACCGTGAGCGAAGGTCTCCCGATCGCAGGGTCACCGGATGGGGTCGACCACGACGACCTGGTCGCCGCCCTGGCCCGGCTCCACGACCTGTTCAGCACCGGAGAGGTGTCGCTTGAGCGCTTCCTTGAGCTCCTGGAGGAGGTCTTCGCCGCGCCCGGTCACGCCGATCTCGAGGCGGCCATGTTGACGCTGCCACCCCCGGTCCGGGTGACACCCCCCTGGCGACGGCTTGCCGAGCCACTCATCCTGCGGGCGGCAGACGGCGATCTACGGCTTGGCAGCGGCTGGCAACTGGCCGCCGACACGTCGATCAGCACCGGCATCGGGGCGGCCCGGGTCGATCTCACCGCCGCCAGCTGGGACTCCCGTCAGATCAACCTGCGCCTGGAAACCTGGGGTTCGATCGATGTCCTCGTCCCCGAGGGCGTCGCCGTGCGCATCGTCGGCGGGACAGGACACATCCATCTCGAACCACTGGCTGCGCCCGTCGTCGGGGGGGCGCTCCTGCGCATATCTGCGTCCGGGCCGACCGGGGTGATCCGCATCCACCATCCGAAGGAGCGCGGCGACGGGTTGTTCACGCGCGGGAAGCGGCGTCTCACCAGGGAGCGGTCCAGTGCGAGGATATAGCCGGGACCCGGCCGGCCTCCCTTCACCGCCTGGAAACACGGGCCCGGAATCCGACCGATGGCCGATCGATGGTGACACCGGTAGAGTGCAAACCAGCGAAGCTGCCAGGAGGTTCACTCCCCAATGGTTGTCCTGATCATCGTCATCGTCGTCGTCGTCCTCCTCGCCCTCGGCCTGTGGGCCACGTACAACGGCCTCGTCAAGAAGCGCAACCGGACTCAGGAGGCGTGGTCCGAGATCGACGTCGAGCTCAAGCGCCGCCACGATCTCATCCCCAACCTGGTTTCGACGGTGCAGGGCTATGCCGCCCACGAGCAGGGGACCTTTGAGGCGGTCACCAAGGCTCGAGCCGACGCGGTTGCCGCCGGCGCAACGGAGGATCCAAGCCAAATAGCGCCGGCAGAGAACGCCCTGTCGGGGGCGCTGCGCTCACTGTTCGCGGTCGCCGAGAACTACCCGCAGCTGCGCGCCGTGGAGAGCTTCCTCCAACTGCAAGAGACGCTGACCGCCACCGAGGACAAGATTGAGTACGCCCGCCGCTACTACAACACCAGTGCCCGGGACTACAACATCGCGCTGCAGACCTTTCCGCGTAATCTGATCGCCGGGCCATTCGGCTTCAAGGCAGTGGCCTTCTTTGCCACCGGCGAGGAGGACCGCGCCGTGCCCCAGGTGAACTTCTCCGGTCCTGGGCCAGGTGCGGCGGGTCCCGGACATTCCGGACCCCCGCTGGCTGCTGGTCCCGAAGGGCTGCCGCCCGCAACGGCGCCCGGGGGCCCACCGCCGGCCAGCTGAGATCGTCGAGGGAGGCGCCTCCGGTCAGACTGACTGACCCGAGGCAATCTTCTCAAGCTCAGCGATCCGCTCTTCGATGGGAGGGTGGGTGTCGTAGAGGTGGTGGTACCAGGTCTCGTGGTGCTGCAACGGGTCGTCGATGCACATGGCGGCCGTGGCGTGATTGAAATTGGCGAAGGGCTTGTCGTTCTGCTGCAGCTTTCGCAGCGCACTGAGCAGGCCGGCGGGGTTGCGGGTCAGCTCCACCCCGCTGACGTCGGCCAGCGACTCCCGGCGTCGAGAGAGGGCCAGGCGGATCAGTGGACCCACCAAGAAGCCGACGATGGCCAGCAGGGCCCCGGCGAACACGATGACGAGGATCAGGACGCCGGAGTTCCGCCCGCCCCGTCCCACTCCGGCAAAGAATGCGCTTCTCCACAGGATGCTTGCCAGCAGGGCCGCCATCCCGATCATGGTGCCCACCACGAGCAGCAGCCGGGTGTCGTGGTTCTTGATGTGGCTCATCTCGTGACCGATCACGCCCTCCAGCTCCTCGCGGTTCATGATCTGGAGCAGCCCCGTCGTGAACGTGATGGACGCCTTGTCGGGGCTCAGGCCCGTGGCGAAGGCATTCGGGGAGGGGTCGTCTATCACGTAGATGGCCGGCGTCGGAATTCCTTCGCCGATTGCGAGCGCTGACACCAGGTCGTAGAGGCGCTGGTCCTGGGTCGGGCTGGCCGGCCTGGCACCGGACACGCGCAGGACGAGGGACGCCCCCGACGTGATCGAGTACAAGAAGCCGAAGAAAGCCAGGATGGCGAAGATGACGATGCCGACGAAGATCGGCGTGTCACCGGTGTTCGTCACGACGCCGGTATTGGGATTGATCGGGTGGTAGAAGGCGGCGAAGAGGAGCCCACAGACGGCGCCGACCCCCATCCAGATGAGAAAGAACACGACGATGAAGACCACGCTCCGCCGCTTGTTGCGGGCGATCTCGCTGTACACGTCCCGAATTCTACTGGCATCAGAGGCATTTTGACGCCAAGACAGCAGTCCAACCTCGAGCCGTCACAGCCCTGTGATCTTGGTCGCGCTGTCGTGCGGCTCGACCGGAGGTCACGCACTCCCGCGGATGTCACCCACCGCGGCGCACGTCTCGCGGCCCAAGGGAAGCGTGTTGGAGCCTCCCGGTGATGCGACTGGGTCTCGGCTGCATTCCTCGCTCACCGGCGTGGCGTGGTCGCCACCGGATCGAGCGTCTCGCCACCAGGGCCGGCATCGGTGACACAGCTCCCTCCAATGTCCCGCGAGAGCTTCCCGTCGATGCACGGGCGAAGGAAGAGGAGAGCAAGAGCAACTACTCGTTGCTATGCCCAAATGTAGCGCGTCGACGGCGCTTGCGGCAAGGCCCCGGTCGGTGCGCACAATCTCCGGCTCGAACCAGAACCTATGGAAGAGGAGGGGTGGCGCATGGCGGAGCATGCGGTGGTGATCGCCGGAGGTGGTCCGACGGGGATGATGCTCGCGGCCGAGTTGGCATTGGCGAAGGTCGACGTCGCGGTCGTCGAGCAGCGTCCCACTCACGTGCTCGTCGGCTCACACGCCGGAGGCTTTCACTCGCGCACGATCGAGGTGTTCGATCAGCGCGGAGTCGCTGATCGGTTCCTTGCGGAGGGTCAAGTGGCGCAGGCGGCGATGTTCGGCACAACCGTGTTGGACATGAGCGACTTCCCGACGCGTCATCCGTATTCGCTCGGGATCTGGCAGAACCACATCGAGCGCATCATGGCTCACTGGATCGCCGAGCTGCAGGTGCGGATCTACTTCGGATGTGAGGTGACTGGCTTCGCACAGGACGACACCGGCGTCGGCGTCGAGCTTTCCGAAGGAGAGTCGCTGACGGCACGGTATCTCGTCGGGTGCGACGGAGGACGCAGCGTCATCCGAAGAGCGGCGGGCATCGACTTCCCGGGGTGGGACCCGACGAAGAGCAACCTGATCGCCGAGGTCGAGGTGACCGAGGAACCGCCGCGGGGCATTCGCACTGACGCTGTTGGCGTCCATGGCCTCCACAGGATGGAGGACGGTCGGACGGTGCGGGTCGTCGTGACCGAGCAACAACTCGGGCCGAGCAGTGAGGCCACCCTGCGCGATCTGAGCGAGGCGCTCATCGCCGTCTACGGCACCGACTTCGGGATCCACAGCCCCACGTGGATCTCCAGGTTCACCGACATGACGCGTCAGGCGGCCTCCTACCGGGACAGACGAGTCCTCCTCGCGGGCGACTCGGCGCACGTGCACTACCCGGCGGGTGGACAAGGTCTCAGCCTCGGAGTGCAGGATGCAGTGAACTTGGGATGGAAGTTGGCGCAGGTGGTCAACGGGACCTCCTCGGAGAACCTCCTCGACACGTACCAGGACGAGCGCCACCCGGTCGCTGCTCGCGCGCTTCGGCACACGATGGCTTCGAGCGTGCTCCAGCGCGGGGACGAGCGCACCAGGGCCCTGGTCGACGTGGTGTCGGAGCTGGCGATCATGGACGGGCCTCGCAAACATCTCGCCGGGGTCGTCTCCGGGCTGGACATCCATTACGACCTCGGCGAGGGCCACCCCCTGCTCGGCCTTCGCATGCCCGATCTGGATCTCGTCACCCCGGACGGCACGCGGCGGGTCTTCACCCTGCTGCACGAGGCCAAGCCGGTCTTGCTGAACCTCGGCGAGCCCGGCTGTTTCGACATCACGCGCTGGGCTGACAGGGTTCGGCTGATCGATGCCGAGTATGTCGGCTCGTGGGAGCTTCCGGTTCTCGGCACCGTCAGCGCGCCGACTGCCGTGGTGATCCGGCCCGACGGATATGTCGCCTGGGTGGGCGACGGCACAGATGCCGGATTGCGCGACTCCCTGACCACCTGGTTCGGATCACCGTGACGAGAAGCTGTAAAGGATTGCTCAGGGCTCAGACAGTCGGGCAGCGCATCCTCTGGGCAAGGGTGGGTCGTCCCTGCGCGTCGGCCTGTGCTCAACGGCGCGGTTCCTCTCAATGAATCGGAAGATCCGTAGCATGAGGCCATGGCCCTTCCTCTTCGCGAGGCTGTGAGAGCGGTCGTCACCGACACCGAGGCGCGACTGTTGCTCGTTCGTTTCGGGATTGGCGAAGCGCCGATCTGGGCGACACCTGGAGGAGGGGTCGAGCACGGGGAGTCCCACGAAGCGGCCATTCGGCGAGAGCTGCACGAGGAGGCGGGGCTGCAGGACGTCGAGGTCGGTCCAGCCATCTGGACCCGGACTCACATCTTTCCGCTCTCGTCCGAGTTCGACGGACAAAGAGGGACGTTTTATCTGGTTCGTGTCCAACGGATCACTGGCTCGCCCGCTCTCTCGGACCAGGAGCTCCTCGCCGAGGGCCTCACTGGCTCGCGCTGGTGGACATTGGCGGAGCTCAAGGATCCGGCCGATGGGCGCTTCGCTCCTGGACGTCTCGCGGACCTCTACGAGGCGTTGTTGACCAACGGTCCACCCCGTAAGCCAATGGATACGGGTGAGTAACGCCCCATCGACTATCGCTGAGGCTGGGATGCACCGATCGTCAGTCGCCCGCCGCCGCGCCGACGATCGGTGCGGCCAGATGAAGCCCGACGAGGGATCCCAAATAGGTTGCGTCCCCATAGGCGTAGAGGGACCCGTCCTGGCCGACCACCCAGTAACCGCCGCCATCAGGAGTGGCGATGATCCCTTCGATGGGCACGCTGCTCACGATGCCTTGTCCGGGCACGGAGCCGTCGAAATTGGCGTCGCCGAAGGAGAAGACTCCCCCGTCGGAGGCCACCAGCCAGTAGCCGCCGCCGTCGGGTGTGGCCGCCATGCCGACGATCGGCTTGTTGAGGGTCATCCCCCCGGTCGATCCGTGGAAATTGGCGTCGCCGAAGGAGAAGACTCCCCCGTCGGAGGCCACCAGCCAGTAGCCGCCGCCGTCGGGCGTGGCCGCCATGCCGACGATCGGCTTGTTGAGGGTCATCCCCCCGGTCGATCCGTGGAAATTGGCGTCGCCGAAGGAGAAGACTCCCCCGTCGGAGGCCACCAGCCAGTAGCCGCCGCCGTCGGGTGTGGCCGCCATGCCGACGATCGGCTTGTTGAGGGTCATCCCCCCGGTCGATCCGTGGAAATTGGCGTCGCCGAAGGAGAAGACTCCCCCGTCGGAGGCCACCAGCCAGTAGCCGCCGCCGTCGGGCGTGGCCGCCATGCCGACGATCGGCTTGTTGAGGGTCATCCCCCCGGTCGATCCGTGGAAATTGGCGTCGCCGAAGGAGAAGACTCCTCCGTCGGATCCCGTCATCCACATTCCTTGATTACCCGCTGCCGGTACCCGCAACTGCTCGATGAGCGTCTGCAGCGTCGTGGAGTTGTTCACATTGGTCGCTGAGAATCCCGCGGCAAAGCAGCCGCTTCCCTGGACACAGGCCAGGCCGTTCAAGAAGCCGAAGGCCACGACATTCGGGCTGGGCTCGACCGTCCAGCTCGAACCGTTCCAGTTCTCGATGAACGGGGTGGGAGTCGTGTTCTGCCCACTTGCGGCATTGGTGGCTCCGGTGGCCCAGCAGGCGGAGGAGTCAACACAGGTGACCGAGGTGAGGATGTTGGCGGGCGTGGGCGGATCGAGGCTTGGTGTGATGCTCCACGTCGCACCGTCCCAATGATCCACCAGGGAAGAGGATGGATTTCCACTCGCGTCCATGGTCGCCCCCACAGCCCAGCAGTTGGAAGAGTCACTGCACGTCACCGACGTCAGATCCTGACCCATGGGAGCAGACGCTGCCGTTGTCGGGACGATCGACCATTCGGTCCCGTTCCAATGCTCGATCAGCGCAGCCGCGCCTACGACAGATCGGCGCGACCCCGGGAAGGAAGTTGTACTGGATCTGGTGTGGTCCCGCGTAGCCAACGGCCCAACAATCCGAGCTGCCGGTACAGGCGACGGATTCGAACTGGTCATAGGTCTGCCCGGAGGAAGCAGGCAACGACTGCGACCACTGCGATCCGTCCCAGTGATAGATGATGCCGCTGAGGGGATTCTTTTGGCTATCGAGGGAGTCGCCCACCGCCCAGCAGTCCGAAGCGCTCGAGCAGGTGACCGAGAAGAGGTAGCCGGAGACGTCCGGTGTGGGAACGACCGACCAGGCGGAGCCGTTCCAGTGCTCGGTCAAGGTTGTGGGCTGCTGCTGATTGGCGAGCTCTTGGGCCCCGACCGCCCAACAATCCGACGACGCGACACAGTCGACGCTCCACAGAAGTGACGCCTGTGTGCCGGGTGGAGCCACATCCGGACCGACCGACCACGTCGAGCCGTTCCAGACGTCGATCAGGGCGTTCGGCTGAGAGTTGTTGCCCAACGAGGAGAACTCACCACCCACTGCCCAACAACTCCATGCACTCGTGCATGCGGTTCCCATGAGGAGGTTCGATTGCGATGGCCCAGTGTTCGGGCTCGTGATGATGTTCCATCCCGAATCGGTGGCTCCACCAGCGCTCGGCACCACCGAGGTGAGGACAAAGAGAGCCCCCACCACGGCGCCAACGAAGAGTCCGGTCCTCAGGCCGCGTCGAATCCCGCCGGTTCTCGCCATCCCTCTATGATCGTCATGCCACGCTGAGCCTTGAGGGGTTGGACTGCCCCGCTACGGTGAGACCTTGACGTCGCAAGTGGCGTTTTCACTTGCTGAGTAGGTTCTGAGCCGCGAAGCCATCCATCGAGCCGGCCACTTCGCTGCCCCGTCCCAGACCTCACCCGGCTCTGCGAAATCTCGAAGTCTGTCGTGTGAGACCCCCATCCCCACCCGCGACACCGTCTCGAGGGGTCGATCGTGGACGTGCGAGTGGGAACACGACGCCGCACCGGGACGGCGGCCACACGACCGGGGGCGTACCCCCCCCCGGGGCACGACTACGACGGGGGGAACGTGGCCAAGGGGGAGGTGCTCAGCCAGGATGGGTCGACGGTGTACGCCTCGACCAACCACCGTGCCCCGCGTCGGGGCGCCGCTGCCCGGGCCGGCGGGTACAGCGTGATCGTCTCGGAGTCGTGAGGACCCAGCGCTGCCCGATCTCGCTCCGACGGCGTCCAGAACCCCTCGTAGTTCTGACTGGTCGCTGTGTTGACGAGGAACTGTGGCACGAGTCTGTGCGACGTCCGGTTGACGACCGATACCGTCACCGCATCCAGCTCCGTGCCGGCGTGCGACGTGATGATGCTGCGCACCGACAGCTGCAGAGGTGGCCCGATGAAGGCCATGAACGACGCGATGACGACACCAAGACACGAGACGCCAACGACCAGCACTGACGGGCGCGCAAGCAGGGCTCGCGACGGCGTGCGACCCTCGGATGCGCTCTGGGGGGCAGCGTCGACAGAGAGCGCTGCGACGAGAGCGATTGGAACCAGGTCGACGAGGTAGCTCGACAGGCTTCGCGGCGAAAAGAAGAAGGGGATCGTCAGGAGCAATGGCCAGATCCGCTTGAGCCGCGGGTACCATGCGACGAACGCGGCGACGACGCCGATCATGGCCAGAGCTGCTGCCAGACTGAGCATCTTCAGATTCACGCCGCCCGTCAGACCGTGGGTGGCGAGCGTCACGAGCCCTTGGCCGTCGGCGACCAGCCCACCGGTCAAGGGTATGAGCGTGCCGTGCCACCATGCCCCCGGATGCCATGCGAGAAAGGGGAGATTGACCGCCGCGAACACCACGAGAACGGTGAGCAGGTACCGCAGGCACAGACGAATGGGAGGACACCCCCTCCGACTCGCTTCGAGGAAGATGCCGGTGACCAACATGGGGACCACGAACCAAGGGGTCTGCTTGATGGCGCACACGACTCCCAGTGAAATTGGTCCAATCCATCGCGCGACTCCCGGCTCCCCCGCGCGGCCGTACCTGTCCCAACGCCAGACGGCCATCACGAGGAACGGCAGGAACAACGCGTCGGTTCCTCCCGATGTGAACGAACCCAAGAAGAACGGCGTCAAGCCGAGCAGCGCAACGAGCCACCGCAGTGATGCGGGGACGAGCGCGAACAGGAGGACGATCGTCGCGAGCCAGGCCACGAGATCGGTCCAGTCCACCGCCATGTGTATGCCGAGTGCCGTGGCTGGGAGGCTGAGCAGGAACGACCCCGCGGGGTAGGAGAATTGAGCGACGTGACCGCCATCGACGGTGTAGGTCCAGAAACGGGACGGGACACTCAAAAGATGCGCGACACCCGACATTGAAGCCACATACGGGTCTGCGCCATGCGCCAGCGCTCGCGCCGCCACCTGGTCAAATGCCGCGGAGTCGGTGGCGTAGAACGAGCGCGTACTGATCTCGATCGACTGCGGAAACAGTGCGGTCACGATGACCGCGCCGAGAGTGACTCCCTGGAAGACGCGTGAGCGAGGGTTCCCGACCAGCCAACACGACGCGATACCGACGAGGCCGCCGGCGATCATCAACGGAGCCATGGCAATGACTGCGGGTGACCACCACCAGAAACCCCAGAGATTGACACCGCCGGTGACGACGGCCAACCACACGAGACTCCACGCTCCTCGCTCGGCAAGGAGCGTACGTCGGGGGAACGGGGATGGAAGTCGTGCCAGGTCCGGCTCGACGCCGGGCGCCTCGGCCGGGCTGGAGCCGGGAGCGGTCAGCACGCGTCAAGTATGGCCAGACCGGGGACGAAGAACCAGAGCGCGGCCAGAAGCGCTTGGATAGCGTGGGAGTCGTGTTCTGTCTCCGCGATCTGCCAGCAAGGCAGTTCACCGCTCGGTTCCGGTGAGCGTCACCGGGACGAGGGAAGCAGCGACCACTCGCTCGCCCACGCTCGAGAGGCACGCAGCTCCCTCGGCGCATGGTGCGGTCCGCCAGCACCGAGGATCGCGCGTGGTCCTTTCAGCGACCGCCGTGGGCGGCTTCCTTGTCCTGGTGGCGATCTTGTACGTGTCGGCGCGGCACACGTTCGCCGGAGACTCGGACGGAGCCACCGTTGTGCTGCAGGGACAGGCGATGGGAACGGGCAATTTCACGCTCCATGGCTGGGCGCTCTCGCTCGACTCCTTCTGGACGGTGGATGCCGTCGTGTACATGCTGGTCGAGCTGGTGACCGGCGTGCGAGGCATGCTCCTGTTCCTCGTTCCGGCGATGATCGCCGCTCTCGTCGTCGTCGTGGGCGTACTGCTGGCCCGCGACGGTCGTCGTGGCATGGCTGGCATCGCGGCCGGAGCGACGGTCGTGGTCGTCCTGGGGCTGCCGAGCCACGTGCTTGCCAACGTCTTCCTTCGTGGGCCACTGCACGTCGGCACGGCGTTGCTGTGCCTGTGCGCGTTTGCGGGGCTGCGCTCTGGGCGTTTCGGGTGGGGCTGGGTCGCTGCGGTCCTGTGCCTGGCCGCCGGCGTCCTCGGCGACTTCCAGACGGCGGCACTGGGCGTCGGGTCGGTGTGCATAGCCGGCTTCGTTGCCATGCTGCGCATGCGCGACTGGCGTTCCGGCGTCCCCGACGTGGGTGCGGCGGCGGCGGGTCTGATCATTGCTGCAGTGGTTCGGGCGGCGTGCGAGGTGGTGGGCACGTTCTCGGTCAATGCGAGCCACCCTCGGGCCTCTGGGTCGCAGATGATCACAAACCTCCACCACCTCCCGTCGTGGGGCGCCAACATGCTCGGTGTCGGAGGTGGGCAGCTTGGCAACGGTGGTGTGCCGGTGGCGCTCGAGGCGGTGCACCTGATCGGCCTGCTTGTCGTGACCGGGGGAATCATCTCTGGCACCGTCGCAATGGTCAGCGGGGCGATTCGTGGGCGGGCATCGCCGGTGGAGGCGAGCGCGGCGTGGAGGCTCGATGACCTTCTCGTCCTGGCGGTGTTCGCCGATCTCGTCGTCTTCCTCGTGCTCACGACCTCCGATGACCCCGGGTTCCTGCGGTATCTGACCGCCGCTGTCATCTTTGGGGCCATCCTCGCGGGACGATGGGTAGGGCGCCTCGCGGCGTCGCTCCCGTCGGCGGCGCTCGTGAGGAGAGGTGCAGCAGCCGCCTGCGTTGCCGTCATCGCTGCTTTCGCCGCCGCGTTCGGGTTCACCCTGTCCGCCCCGATGCCCCAGCAACCAATCGCCCAGCTCGACAGGTTCCTCGAAGCTCGCCAACTGGTCGTGGGGATTGGCGATTACTGGAGTGCCTCGATCGCCACCGTGGCCACCGGCGGCCTCGTGACCGTGCGGCCAGTCATCAGCTCCCCTGCCGGGCGCGTGGTGCGCTACGAGCGACAGTCCGCCGCAACCTGGTACATGAATCAGCCATTCGAATTCCTCGTCTACGACACCGCCAGGCCGTGGGGAGGTATCGACGCCACGACGGCCTCCTTGACGTTCGGTCCCGTGGCCCGGACCTACGTGGTCGGCCAATACCGAGTGCTGGTGTGGCCGCACCCGCTCTTCGTACCGGGCGCGCACTGACCGAGACCTCGAAACGTGGACCACCCTGTGTGACGATGCGGCCCTTCCCCCGGGGCCCGACATGCCAGGGCGCGAACGCGCCGAGGCGGAACCACTCAGCCCAGGTCGAAGCCCAGCGTGACCAGCTCGAAGGGTCGGAGCTCGAGCTCGACAACGCCGTCATGGCTGGCCAGCGGGCACACGGTGCGCTCGAGCAGATCGGTGCGGGCCACCGAGACGAAGGGGTGGTTCAGCGTCACGCGCACGGGACCCCGGGAGCCCCACACCTCGCACAGGCGGACCACCACGCCCTTGGAACGGTCGGCCCACTTGACCGCCTCGACACTCACCCCCGGCCGATCCACGCAAACCACCCGGCCCTCACCCCGACCGGCGAGCAGCGTCAGGGGGAGGTTGAAGTGCTCGGCCTCTTCGATGACACCGGCGTCCCGCAGGTCACCCTCGTGGGGGAACAGCGCGTAGGCGAAGTGGTGTGAGCCCTGGTCCGCCTCGGGGTCGGGGAAGCCCGGGGCACGCAGGAGCGACAGCCGGATGGTATGCCCCAAGATGTCGTAGCCGTATTTTGACTCGTTGAGCAGGGCCACCCCGTAGCCGGGCTCACTCAGATCCGCCCACCGGTGACCGCACACTTCGAAGCGCGCCACGTCCCAGCTGGTGTTGGCGACGGTCGGCCGTTCGAGATGGCCGTGCTGGATCTCGTAGGTGGCGCGCGTGGAGCGGACCGAGACGGGGAAGGCCACCTTGAGGAACCGGTGCCGCTCGTGCCACTCCACGTCGGTGTGGAACTCGAGCCGCCGCGTCCCGGCGGCCAGGCGCATGGTCTGGGCGATCTTCGAGGCCCCGAGGGAACGGATGAACCGGATCCCGCCGCGAAGCGGATTGCGCTCCACCACCTCGATCGAGTCAACGGCTACCAGGTCGGTGACCTGGTCGAGATAGGTGCGGTCGACGTCCCAGGCGTCGAAGGCGCGCGGATGGTCCTCGTGGAGCTGGAACAGGTTGCCGCGCTCACCGTCGGCCAGTACCTGACGGCAGGCGACAAGATCCCGCACCGAGGTCAGCAGGCCGTCGCCGTCCCACTCGACCCGAAGGAGTCCGTTCTCCAGCCAGCCATCGCCGATGGTCACCTGCTCTCTGCCGCCGAGCGACCGGTCGGGCGACACCATCGACCAGCCGCATGCCGGTGCCGACACCAGGGCCAATGAACGGTCCGACAGTTCGACGACCTCGGTCCGATCGGTCGACGACGAGTTGAACGCCACCACGCCCCCGGTCCCGTCTCCCCCGGCGACGACAGTTTGGGCCTCGGTGATGACCGAGCCGGCGATGGCGAGCACCTCGGCCTGCTCACGGGCGGTGTCCTCGTAGACCCAGTGGATGCTGGACCCGGGGAGGATGTCGTGAAACTGATGGAGCAGGAGAAGTCTCCATGCACGGTCGAGGTCGGGGCGCCGGTCGAGTGAGGCCGCCACGGACCACAGCTCCGCGGACCGAAGGGCTTCCTCGGCGCGGCGGTTGGCCAGCTTGACCTCGGCGTGCGTGGTCAGTGTGGCCCGGTGGGCTTCGAGGTAGAGCTCTCCGACCCAGACGGGAAGGTCGTCGGCAGCCCGGCCCAACCGATCGAGGAAGCCCGCAACGGTACCGATCTCCGCACGGGGCAGGTCGTCGAGGTCGCTCAGGCGGCGGAAGCGCTCGACCATGGTGTGGTTCGGGCCACCTCCGCCGTCGCCGTAGCCGAAGGGGTAGAGGTTGAGGGCGGTGCGCTCGGACCCCACGACGGTGTCCTGACCAGCGGCCACCTCAGCGACGGAGAAGTCGCCGTTGTAAGTGTTGGCCGGGGGGAAGTGTGCCAGCAGGCGGCTGCCGTCATGGCCCTCCCACCAAAATGAGGTGTGTGGAAAGCGGTTGGTGTCGTTCCAGGACATCTTCTGGGTGATGAGTGAGGTGACGCCGGCCTCACGAGCGATCTGGGGCAGGGCGGCCGAGTAGCCGAAGACGTCCGGAATCCACAGTTCGTGCGTCTCGATCCCGAACTCCTCGGCGAAGAACCGCTTGCCGTACACCAACTGGCGCACCAGGGACTCGCCCGATGGGACGTTGGTATCGGGTTCGACCCACATACCTCCGACGGGCTCCCACCTTTCTGACCGGACCTGTTCCCTGATCTCCTCGAACAGGTCGGGATATGCGTCCTTCATCCACTGGTACTGCACGGCCTGGCTGCACACGAAGTGGTGCTCTGGGTAGCGCTCGAGCAAGCGCAACTGGTTGGAGAAGGTCCTTGCACACTTGCGCCTGGTCTCGCGTAGAGGCCACAGCCAGGCGCAGTCGATATGGGCGTGACCCACCGCCACGACGGTGTTGGCCGAGGACGTGGGCCGGTCCAGGAGCGGAGCCAGGACGTCCCGGGCCGGGGCCACCCAGGAGGAGACGTTGTCTGGGTCGATGAGGCCCCGTGCCTCGTCCAGCACCGCCATGATCTCCTCGGATCGGTCGGGGTCCGCTGCGGCAAGTTCGATCAGGATCCGCATGTCGAGGAAGAGTCCTTCGACGGACCGGTCGGCGACCGCCAGCTCGGCTGTCTCGAGAACGTAGAGCGGGGCCCCGGCGAAGTCGGGCGAAAGCAGGGGCCAGTCGGCCAAGAGCCACGGTGGGATCGGATTCGCAGCGGCCTCGACGTAGAACTCGACCGGCTCGTCCCCGTGAGCCTTCGCGCGTGAGCACGAACTCTCGATGCCGGTGGTGCAGTCCCTGGACGGGCCGGAGCCCGCTGTCCCAGATCTGTCCCTCGGCCGTGAAGCCGACCATCTGGTCGCCGCCAAGGTGGACCAGCGCCACCACTTCGGCACCCATCCACGAACCCGGGATCGACCCCCGGAACCGGAACCACGTGGTATCCCACGAGCCTCCCCAGGCGTCGCCGACCTCGAACGAGGTGAACGGTCGCCTCACGGCCTCGGTGGCCGGAATTGGCTCCCCGTGCAGGTGGTGGGCCGACACCTCCAGCGCAGCACGATGCCCGTAGATCGCCGGACGGACCACCGTCTTCAAGAACTGCCGGATCGAGCCGGGATTGTCAGTCATCGGCCCAAGTCTTGCAGCCGTGCCGGAATACGCCGCCTGTGTGCACCTGGTCTCGACCAGACCGTGGCCGTCATCTTCGCGTGATCCTTCGACCCTGGGCCACGCGGGCTGATAGAGATGGTCACGTCAAAGGGGGAGCATGTCTGGGGTATCCGATGACTTCGGTTGGGTCGAAGGCTTGATCGGCGGCAAGGTGGTTCGCGCTGAGAGGCAGGTTGCACGGCGGCACGGCGGAAGGCCGGCATGGTTCATTGATGTCGATCGCGCGACGGATACGATTACGTGTTACGCCCGTATGCAGCGTCCCGAAAACGCGGATGGGGGTGCATCGCTTCGTCGCGAGTTCGAGATCCTCCGGGCCTTGGACGAGGCCGGGGTGCGCGTCCCCAAGGTGTACGCCTTTTCTGACGATCCGCTCGGCATCCTGATGGAGCGACTCCCTGGGCACGGGGACTACTCCCTCCTCACCGATGAGGTCCGGCGCAAGGCCCTTGACCATCAGTTTCTCGAGGAGCTGGTCAAGCTCCATCAGCTTGACATCGGGCCGTTCATCGAGCTTGGAATACCCATACCGTCCTCTGCAGCCGAGTACGTCACCCTCGACCTCGACGTGTGGGAAGGGCTCTACCGAGCAACGATTCAGAGGCCGGTGCCGTTGTTGGAGTTCGCAACGCGCTGGCTGCGGCGCAATATCCCTGCTCCCCCTGAACGGCCCGTAGTGCTCCAGGGGGACACTGGACCGGGTCAGTACATGTTCGACGGCGACCGGATGACCGGGATCGTTGACTGGGAGTTCGCCCACATCGGTGACCCTCTACTCGACCTCGCGCTCATACGTGGCCGCGATTTCTACAATCCGGGCGCCGATCTGGCCGATTGGTTTCGGACCTATGAGAAGTTGGCTGGGATCAACATCGACCGGGCCACACTCAGCTACTACACGGTCAAGGCGATGGCGATCACCCCGCTCGCGCTGGCAGGTGTGTGTCAAACCATGCTTCCCGAGACGGACCACGCCGAGTGGTACGCGGAAACGGCCACGTACGGGAGGGCGACGGCGCAAGCCCTCGCCGAGGCGATCGATGTACCGCTCGGTGCGGTCGAACTTCCAGACCCGCACCCCGGCCGCTTCCAGAGCATGTTCGACGTGATGGAGGAGAATCTACGCGGCGAGTTGATGCCCAGCGATGACTTCGGCCAGTACCGGATGGGTCTCGTCTTGCGCCTGATCACGATGGTGCGCAACGCAGATTCATTGGACGGCTCTCTCGTCGAGCTTGAACTGGACGACATGGCGACCGTGCTCACGGAGCGTCCCGAAGATGTGGGGGAAGGCGACCAACTGTTGAACGCCCTGGTACGGCAGGAAGATCCCGACCGTGACGCCGACCTGGTCGCTTATCTGTGGCGACGCGCGGTCCGGGAGGAATTCCTCTTGCGGGGAGCTCTCGGCGCGGGAGAACAGTCCGTACTCGTCCCCCTTGATCAGCTCCGGTAATCGAATCCCTCGCTCCGCGCCCGGGAACGAGGAATGTCGACGGGATCACAAATTTCGGGCGGACACGGGATGCGAACCCGCGACCCTCACATCGCCAGGGGGTGGACAACTCGCAGATGGAGGGTCATTCTGGTCAGATGCCATCAGCATCGTTCGCCTCGAGGTCGTGGCGTCGACGGACGTGGCTCGGCACACTCACTCTGTCCACGTCCGCCGTGTTGGTCATCGGCACTGCCGGAACGAGTTCAGACGCGCTGGCACAGGGCACGCATTCCGCTCGAGTCGACATGTCGTCCAAGCACCACAAGCGCCACACCAATCACAAGGCTCAGAATGGCAAAGCCCAACAGAGCAGTTCCAGCCCCTGCCTGGAAGGGGACTGGGATGTGACGAGCATCACCTTGAGTACAACTGGCCTGAGCTTCACTGGAGGTGCCGGAACGACCGTGGACATCATGTCCAACGGGAACGCGCTCGGAAACTTCACGCCGGGTACACCGCTCATGGGCAGCGAGGGCTCGGCCAAGTTCAATGGCACCGTGACGGACCATTACGGTTTCTCACCTAAAACAACGGCGCACTCGGGTACCTTCCCGGTCTCGACCGTCACCGACGACGCCACCATCACAGTGGCCGGCGTGACCAAGCCCGTCACGTCCTCACCCGAGCAGGGCTCGTACAGTTGCACTGGTAAGGACCTGTCGCTGACCTTTACTAGCGGTGGCAATACACTGACGTACCAAATGTCCCCCGCTGGCTGACACCACTCGATGGCGCTTCGTCTGGGCGAGGCGAGGAGGGTTCGGGGGACCTGGTGGCGATGACGCGGGACCCTGCCGACCCGCCCCCCCTCTCGAAACCACCGCTCGTCGTCGAGGAGACCAAACGGCGATGACTTGCGGTCGCTTCCCGCCCTCCGAACTGGGAAGATGTCCCGCGGAGTCGGATCAGCACACTCCCGGGTGCGTTCCAACGAGCTTGGCGCGACAATCGGCGCGACGGCGGCGGGGAGGAGGAGGTCCGGATGAGCACGACCGATGGGCAGCACGGTGAGACCGGCAGGACGGCGGGCAACGGCGGCGTCGACCTGCAGCTCGAAGCAGTCGTTATTCCCGTGGCGGACACTGACCGCTCCAAGGAGTTCTACGCGGGTCTCGGATGGAGGCTCGACGCTGATTTCTCCTTCGACAACGGCTTCCGCGTCGTCCAGCTCACGCCACCTGGGTCGTTGTGCTCCATACAATTCGGCACCAAGATCACGGCGGCGTCACCGGGATCCGCGCATGGCCTCTACCTGGTCGTTTCCGACATCGATGCCGGACGGGCTGAGCTCATCGATCGGGGAGCAAAGGTCAGCGATGTGTTCCACGCCGGAGCACCAGGGGCGCAACTCCAATCCGACGATGCGGATGGACGTGTCAATGGGCCCGATCCGGATCACAAGAGCTACAGCTCCTTTGCCACGTTCGAGGACCCGGACGGCAACGGCTGGCTGCTGCAGGAGGTCACCGATCGTTTGCCAGGCCGAGTCGACCCGGACGTCACTTCCTTCAGCTCCGCCGGCGACCTGGCCGGCGCCTTGCGACGTGCGGAGGCAGCTCACGGCCAGCACGAGAAGCGTACCGGCAAGGCCGATCCTGACTGGCCCGACTGGTACGCCAGGTTCATGGTGGCCGAACAAGCAGGCGCACCGCTTCCCTCGTGAGCGACGACGACGTCGTTGTGCTCGCCGGAGGCGCGCCAGGCGGGGCATGTCCCCGAACGCCATCAGCTCGGGGCGGTCCCGGGTTTGAGGACCGATTCGTACCTCGTCAGAGTGAGCTGCCGACTCGGGCTCGGTCGGTGAAGGGCATGGGGGGTTCCCGGGAAATCGAGACTTGACATAGGGTCTGTCCGTCGCTGGCTGCCGGAGGACCAGTCACGAAGGGGGTCGGCATGCGGGAGCGCACCAACGAAGTCGAGGTCGAGCGGGACGTCAAGGTCACGGTGTCGGATGGGACGGTGCTGCTGGCCGACGTCTACCACCCCGTGGGCGTCGACGACGCTCCCACCATCTTGGAGCGCACGCCGTACGGCAGGGTCAACCTCGCGTCGGCCATGGGTCCGGAGTTCGCCGCCCGTGGCTACCGGTACGTCCTGCAGGCGTGCCGGGGCACGGACGGGTCGGGTGGCACGCACAGCTACTTCGCCGAAGCGGGGGACGGGCGGGCCACAGCAGACTGGATCGCCTCCCAGCCGTGGTTCAACGGCCGCATGGGCACGTTCGGCGCGAGCTACATGGGCTTCACCCAGTGGGCGCTGGCCTCCACCAGGCCACCGCACCTCAAGGCCATGGCCGTCGCCCTCTCGACCTCGGTGCGGGCGTACTCGTGGTACCCGGGAGACTCGCTGGCCCTCGAGGTGATCATCCCCTGGGACGCGGGCGCCACCCAGTTCAACAAGCAGACCAACGCCGACCCCACCGACATCTCCCCCGAGGGCATCGAGCGGCGCATGGCCGAGCTGAAGGCGGGCTTCGACCACCTACCTCTCGGTGAGGTCATCCACCGGCTCACCGGCGTCGACCTGCAGCTCTACCGGGACCAGCTCGCTCACGGTGGCGCCGGGGATGCCTTTTGGGACCCGGTGAACTTCCGGCCCCTTCTGGCGGAATGGACGGTGCCGACCCTGCTCGTCGACGGCTGGCACGATTACCCGCTGCCCGGCGTGGTGGAGGACTATGCCGTCTTGCGCACCTCGCCCGCCCCCGTGCATCTGCGCATCGGCGCCGGCGGACACCTGGGCGGGGGCGGGGAGGGCGGTATGACCGACGCCCCACTGGACTGGTTCGACACCTGGTTGCTCGCCCGGGAGGGACTGCTCGGCCCCACCCCGGTGAGGGTCCACGTGCAGGGCGAAGGCGGGCACTGGCGCGACCTGCCGGACTGGCCCCCACCCTCAACCCCGACCCGCTGGTACCTCCATGCCGGGGGCCATCTCGGGCCCACGCCGCCGGAGCAGCCGTCGGACCCTGACCGCTATCGCTACGACCCCGCCGACCCGACGCCGTCGATGGGCGGCATCGGCATGCTGACCGGGGGCACCGTGGACAACCGGCCACTGGAGGCCCGCCCCGACGTCCTCGCCTACACCTCCGACGAGCTTGGCGAGCCGCTCGAGCTCGTCGGTGCGGTGGAGGCGGAGCTGCACGTTGGCTCGAGCCTGGACCACACGGACTTCTTCGTCCGGCTTTGCGACGTGTCACCCGACGCCCAGTCCGTCAACGTGTGCGACGGACTGCAGCGCTTCGAACCTGCGTCCATCCGCCGGAACCCGGACGGGACGTTCACAGCGGCGGTGGCCCTGTGGCCCGTCGGTCACACCTTTGCCACCGGTCACCGCGTCCGAGTCCAGGTCTCCAGCGGCGCCCACCCCGTCTATGCCCGCAATCTCGGCACCGGAGAGCCGCCGGCCGCGGCCACCACCCTGCGGGCCGCCGAGCAGGCCGTCTACCACGAGCCCGGCCGGCTGTCCTGGGTGACGCTCCCACACTTTTCGGGCTGACCCCCGGGCCACCTGGCGGGTCGCGGAACGGTGTGGGGCCGCGACGCCCATCCGTGGCTGCTTCGGCTTGAGCCCTCGTCGGTGAGGTTGAAACATCGCGATCCTGCTTCCGTCATGGTCGGGCGGAATCACGCCCTTCTGAAATCAGGCGGGGCCGCGTGATAGAGATTCCCGGGGTGAGAACGACAAAGGAGCACCACTACCAGGGATTCGTGGAGGTTTGGGTCGACGGCGCCCGGCAGTTCGAGGCGGACGTTCGTCTGACGAAACACGAGAGCATCGAGGAGATCGAGACGTTGGGCGGTACCGACTTCGTGCCGCTATCGACGACGTGGGATGGTCGGTTTCGCGGGCTCACGAAGGAGGACCTCCGGCCCCTCCAGGTTGTGGACGGAGGGTTTGAGCTGAGACTGCCGGACGGTTCCGCGGGTCGAGCTGTGCTACCCAACAGCAGGGACCTCGCCTACCTCGCGGGCCTCGGCGACCCGCCGTTCTGACTCAGGCCGCCGCCCCCTCGGGTGCCTTTCCCCCCCGGCCAAAGCCCCTCCCCTCCCCTCCCCGCTCCGGGACCCAAGTGGACCGGATGCGTTTTGGAGGTTTGAATGCCGCGCCATGCATGGCGTAGGTGTGACAACGCGAAAGCGCGTGTGTACCCAGTCTCAACTTTGCGGCGAAGGGGACACTCCGCTCGGATGGGATCGGATCAAACTCGGTTACCGATGTCAATCAGAAGCCACTCTCTCTCGTTGTCAGCGGGTGTTCCGGAGCACTGAGGATCGGGCGTCGCGCCCCCTTCTTCCTTGCGAGGTTCGGACGCTTCCGAGGCTGACGATCCAGGGGCTCGTGCAGTCGTTTCCCGGCCCCTTTGTCCATCATCGGAGGGGCCCTCCGAGTTCGCCTACTCGCCGATTCCGTAAAGAAAATCGTCCAGTGTTTTCCAGCTGTTCTCTGTTATCCGTCCCCCGCCGGGGTGACAGGTCACGACGATGGCCACCCCGTCGGGGTCGCGGCCTACCACTGCAGTCCACTCGCTGTGATCGCGCCGGCTGACGAGGAGTCGCCGAGAGTCCAACTCGCTTGCGATTCGTTCCAGCTGATCGTCTGACTCGGCCTCCAATACGAAGGCCTGCAGACCGATATGGCCACCTCCTCCGACATGACCGCTCTCGAGCGCTCGCAACACGGCGACTTGAGTTCGGTCGTTCCCTGGAGCACTGACCGCCGCCAATTGCTCCTGTTGGGACAGCAGTGTGAAACCGAGCACCTCGCGATAGAAGTCAATCGATCGGTCGAGGTCAGCCACGTTCATCACGACACCCTGAAAGTTCACCTTGTGCTCCAAATCTCCGGCAGATCGGGCGCACCGGGCGGGGCTCCCGTGTGGCCGAGCCGCACCTTCCATTCATAGTTGCTCAAATCGGCCCCCGGCATGCCGGCTTCGGTTACAACCCCGAGACGAGCTCGGCCACGATCTCTGCTGCCGGTTGTGGCTGCCGGGCGAGCGCGACGCTCTGTCCGGCCCACAAGGAGAGCCCCTCGATATCACCGGTGGTGCCGACCTTCGGCGCCGGCGTCGCGTACCGGACGATGGGGTCGCCGGAGGCGAAATGCGCGATGACCTCGCCCTCTCTCCTGGTCGACTCCCCCGATGGAGGCCGCCCCTCGGCCTCCCACCTCTCGGCCGTCGAGTTGCGGAGGGCGCGGTGGGGCGCGTCGGGCCAACCAACGTCGTACAGATCGGCGTACTACTGCGCATCGGTCTCGGCCGCGTCCGTGCCACGAAGGCGATACTCCTCGTGGATGGGCGTCTCCTGGGCCAGCAGAAACCGGGTGCCCACCCACGCCGCTTGCGCGCCGAGAGCGAGCACGGTGGCCACGCCGCGGGCGTCTCCGATCCCACCGGCCGCGATCACTGGCACCGGTGCCACCGCGTCCACGACGGCAGGCACCAAGGGAAGCGTCGCCACCTGGCTCCGCGCGTGTCCGCCAGCCTCCAGGCCCTGCGTCACGGCGACGTCGACTCCGCTGGCGACTGCCCGTCGCGCCTCTTCAGCGCTGCTGACCGTCTGCACAACGACTCCGTTGGCGTCGTGGACCCGCTCGACGCAACCGGCGGGATCGCCCCAGAACAGGGACACGATCCGCAGACCGGCCTCAAGGGCCTCGTCAAGGCGACTTTGCTGATCGGTGTTGGGAATCAGGTTGCCGCCAAAGGGACGATCGGTGAGCGCAGCCGTCTCACGAACCACGTCTCCGGCGGGAGTGGACCACGTCAGCGCCAACATGCCGAGCGCTCCGGCATTCGAGGCCGCTGCGACCAACTGCGTCAGCGCCGACATCGGTGCCTGCACGATGGGCTGTTCAATCCCGAGCAACTCGCACACCGGCGTTCGCACTTTCACCTCCCAACCCTTTCGCTCCGGCTCGCAACGCTCGCAGACAACTTCGATGTGGACTCGTCAAGCAGGCGCAGGTGGATCCACAGTCAACTATGACTCATACGACGTCGGCGTCGACCGAGGCGCCCGCTTGTTCCATCCGTGAAAACTCGAGTAATCACCTGCATCCCAGGCCTCACGCAGCCCCTGCTTGCTCAGGTCCCAGTCGGGGCGGATCTCGCTCGATACAGCGCACAAGTCCGACCACAAGTCGTAGAACGACGGGCGTCCCCAGAACCAATACCCGTTGTAGACACTGTGAACCACGAGTCCCGGCTTGAGCACCAGCGTGTGGGGGATCATCGGGTCGTGCTCGGGGTCGGTGTATTCCTGGATGTCGAGGTCCTTCTGAATCGTCCGAGCGGGATCGGAGAGGAAGGTCCACTGCGCCCCGACTGAGGCGCGGAACTCTTGTGACGAGTGATGGTCGTCAGTCGAGATCGTGACGATCTGGGTGTAGGCGACGGCGACCTTCGAATAGTTCGCCGCGAGCTCGAGGTGCTGCTGGTGCTCCTTCGGGCAGTAACTGCCCCGCGCCAGCGTGAGGACCAGGGGGTCGTCGCCTTGGAGCTCGCTGAGCTTGCGCATCGTGTTGGTGTGATCCGGCAGGGCGTAGTCGGGAAAGGTGCCGCCGGGTCGGATATCGGATCGCATGGATCACCGCCTCTTTCGTCGTCTCAAACGTGCAACCTTCGCGGTGGTGTCGAGCCCGTCGTGCCCAGCAACGAGCAAGCTTGTCGTCACAAGATTATCCCTCGCGATCGCCACCTCACAGCCTCTCTGTCAGCGCCGGCATTCAAATGGGAGCGGGAATCCTCACGTGTTCCGCGGGTCGTCGATCGGGTCGAGATACTCGAGACCAAGCGGCCCGATGGCCGACACCTGGGTGACGTAAGCACCCGATTTTGCCCAGTGGAAATGAGGGGTGCCGCCGGGAAGCACGATGACGGCACCTGGCGGATACGCCTGCAGTTGTTCGTCCTCAAACCGGCTCCCCACCCCGATGTAGAAGACACCGGACATGACCGTGTAGACGCGATCCTCCGGATGCTGGTGCGGCATCAGCTTGACGCCTGACGGCACCTTGACCCTGATGACGTAAGGCCCCGGTTCGGACGGCTCGCCAACGACGATTGCTAGGCGCACCGACGGCGGGAACGCAGGAAACGGCTTCCAATCGATGTCTTCGGGCAGGACCGACCTGAAGATGGCCTGGTCTGGTTGGTGGATCCGCATCGTCGGTGCACCTCGCGACTCGGTAACGGAGTATTCCAGTTCTTGGCACCATCATCAACGGTCTCCCTGCACGGACGGTGGTGCAAGCCGCCCACGCGACACATCTCCTCGCGGTAGAGAGCCGCGACCACGGTGAAGTCGCCGTCGACGTTGCTCGGATCGGTCCGTGAGCACCGTGTGACCAACGCCCGCAGCTTGGTCCTCGTTTTTCGGGGCTAGGTACGCTGAACATCTTCGGCTGCTAGCTCGGATCTCCGGCCACAATGGACGGGACCGACGCTCCACCGGAGCTGCCAGATGTCTATCCCGCGGATGCACGGGCGAAGGAGCTCACATGAGCACGACCTCGATAGCCGACTATGCGCTCCTTTCGGATCGACACAGCGCTGCGCTGGTGAGCCGGGGCGGGTCGATCGACTGGTCGTGCTTCCCACGCTTCGACAGCCCGTCGATCTTCGGTCGCCTCCTCGGTGACGAAGCTGGGCACTGGTCGATCCGAGCCACGAGCGCCACACAGGTGACTCGTCGCTACCTGGACCGCACCATGGTGTTGGAGACCACCTTCCGCACGCCGACGGGCACGGTCGCCATTACCGACGCCCTGGCCGTGGGCGACGGCAACCGGGGCCATGAACTCGGCAGGGGCGCTCCGCATCTTCTGCTGCGACGTGCGACATGCGTTGAAGGAGAAGTCGAGTTGTCCCTGGAGTACGTCCCGCGCCCCGAGTACGGGCTGGTCCATCCCCTGTTCGATGTCGTCGACGGCGGAGTGGCCGCGTTCGGAGGCGCCGACGTGCTGGTCCTCTCTTCTCCTGTCGCCCTGACCGTCGAGCAGTCGGCGGTTTCAGGCCGGCTCCAGCTCCGCCGCGGCGAGAGCGCTGGTTTCGCCCTCCACCACAGGAAGCGGGCCGAGACGGGCTCGGCCAAGGTCTGGAGTCAATCCGAAATAGGCGCGCGGCTCGAAGACACCGTGTCGGCGTGGCAGTCGTGGTCGGACCTCCACCAGGCCTATGTGGGTCCGTGGCGAGACCTGGTGCACCACAGCGGGCGGGTACTCCAGGCGCTGTCCTTCGCGCCCACCGGCGCGATCTGCGCAGCGGCCACCACATCGCTGCCCGAGGCAGTGGGCGGCACCCGAAACTGGGACTACCGCTACGCCTGGGTCCGGGACGCTTCCTTTACGATCGAGGCCCTGTGGGTGGCGGCCTGCCCTGACGAGGCCAACGAGTTCTTCGATTACGTGACCACCTCCGCGGCCGGCTCGCTCGATCGGGGCGGCGACCTCCAAATCATGTTTGGCATCGGCGGCGAACGGGACCTTACGGAGCGGGAGCTGCCGCACTTAGAGGGTTGGCGACACTCCGTTCCCGTTCGGGTCGGCAACGGTGCCTGGAACCAGCGCCAGCTTGACGTCTACGGCGAATTGCTCAGCGCCGTGTACCGCCTCTCGGACCAAGTCTTCGACACCGCCTCCCAACGGGTTGGGCCAATGGCCGACCCCGACAAGTGGGGTGCGCTCCCCGATCTGGCACCAGTCACACGACGGTTCTTCGTCCAACTGGCCGACACCGCCGCCCACCGCTGGCAGGAAAAAGACCAAGGGATCTGGGAAATTCGGGGCGAGCCTCGGGACTTCTTGTACTCCAAACTAATGTGCTGGGTGGCCCTCGATCGGGCGGTGGCCTTAGCCGACCGTCTCGACGCCTCCGACCGAGTCGAAGCATGGAAGCGCACCCAGGCCCAGATCCGTGAGGCGATTGTGACCAGAGGCTGGAGCGACCGGACCCACGCCTTCACCCAGTCCTTCGGCTCCGACGAGCTTGACGCCTCCAGCCTGATGCTCCCCTTGGTGGGCTTCCTTCCCGCCGACGATCCCAGAGTGCTGGCCACGATAAATGCGACAGAAGAACGCCTCATTGATGATCGCGGACTGGTGTACCGCTACCGGACCCACGATGGGCTCGAGGGCGAAGAAGGCACGTTCCTCCTGTGCACCTTCTGGCTGGCGCAAGCCCTGGCCAAGGCCGGACAAACGGCTCGGGCCCGCACCGTCTTCGAACGGGCGGCAGCGTTCGTCAACGACGTCGGCCTGTTGGCTGAGGAGGTCGATCCCGTCAGCGGAGAGCTCTTGGGCAACTTCCCCCAAGCCTTCAGCCACATCGGGCTCGTCAACGCGGCCTGGGCCATTTCTGAGACCGAACTCCGACAGAAATCGACTGCGGAGAAGGCCCCCGGCACGTCGAGTCCCTCGGATCGGACGCTGGCTTGACGTCGGCCGCCATCAGTTCCTCCATCGATCTCGAGCCTCGAACTCGGCCCCGATCGCAGCCGGGCACCTCCTCGGCCTGAATCGGGCACTTCCTCGGCCTGAAGAGGCCATCGAAATCTCCGCCACCTGTTCGAATACTGGGCCTGGACTTCGACGACGAGCGGCGCGAAGGTGTTGCGAGGATCGGCTCCCGTTGGCTGGGCGGTGGCCATGGACATCGGCCTCGACTGAGAGGACCTGCGGTCGTGGACATGAAGGTCGAAGCGGTGGCGGTGGTGTCAGACATCGACCCGACCGTGGGCCTCGATGAGTCGCTGGGGCGGCGCCTGGATCCATCTTTCCCGGGTGACGCCGGTTTCGGGGTTGAGCCGCTGACAACGCCGGGCGCGGCGTGTTCGATCATCTTCGGCAGCGGGGATCACCTCGGCCGCGCTGGGCTCGGCTGAAGGTCTGCCGGTGTTCCATGACACCAGTGGGGACACCAGTGGGGTGATCCACATCGCCGGCACCGAGGCCCGGGCTTCGAGCCCGACTCCGGAGCATCAGACCTATGGCTCAATTGCCTCCTTCAGTGATCTGGACGGCAAGAGCTGGTTTCTTCAAGAGCTGACGATGCGTCTTCCGGGGCGGTGACCACACGGAGAGCTGATACTCGCCGGGTCGGCCGCTCTCAATCAGCAGGAGGTACCACGATGCCAACCACCCACGACTCCGCCATGGATCTGGCCGCCGCTCTCCATCAGGACGCGGGTCTTCAGGGGCGACACGAAGAGGAGATCGGGTATCCCGACCCGGGCCGGCCGGATTGGTACGCGCCGCGTCAGGTGGACGAGCAGTCCGGGCTCTTCGGTCAGGTCAACCCCGGGGCAAGCACATGAGCAGCTATGACGTCATCGTCTTGGGCGCCGGTTCGCCGGGCGAGCACTGCGCAGGCGAGTTGGCCGACGGTGGACTGCGGGTCGCCGTCGTCGAACGCCAGCTGGTGGGCGGCGAGTGTTCCTACTGGGCGTGCATCCCTTCCAAGACCCTGTTGCGCCCCGGGGAAGCGGCCCACGAGGCACGCGAAGCGGCGGCCAGCGCCCAAGTCGATGTCGAGGCGGCCTTGGCATATCGCGATTTCATCGTCTCGAATTATTCCGATGCCGACCAGGAGAAATGGCTCGCGGACAAGGGTATCGACCTGCTGCGTGGCACAGGCCGGCTGGCCGGAGAGGGTGTGGTCGAAGTGGATGGTGTGCCCCATACCGCCGGGCACATTGTCGTAGCGACCGGCTCGGACCCGGTCGTGCCACCGGTCCCGGGCCTCGCCGGGTTGGAGGGCGTCTGGAGCAACCGCGAGGTGACCGGTATGAAGGCCGTGCCACGGCGCCTGCTGATACTGGGTGGTGGGCCGGTCGGCGTCGAGATGGCCCAGGTCGTACGCCGTCTGGGCGGCGAGGTGGCCCTGGTCGAAGCGGCGGGACGTGTGCTCGCCCGTGAGCCCGCGCCGCTGGGGGAGGCGCTGGGCGAAGTGCTACGCGGCGACGGAGTCGAACTGATGTTGGGCGTCCAGGCGACGGCCGCCCGGCGCGACGCCGAGGACTACGTCCTCACACTCGATGACGGTCGCGAGTTGAAGGGCGACCATCTGCTCCTCGCCACCGGCCGGCGCCCTCGCGTGGAGGGGATCGGCCTGGACACGGTCGGCGTACAGGCTGACAGGCACGGCATTCCGGTCGACAGCCACTTGCGCGCAGGCGACCGTGTGTGGGCCGTTGGCGACGTCAACGGCGTGCGGATGTTGACCCACGTGGGGAAGTACCAGGGCGAGGTCGTCGCCGCCAACATCCTCGGCGAACCCCGTGAGGCACACTACGAGGCCATTCCCGACGTCGTCTATACGGACCCCCAAGCGGCGTCGGTGGGCGCCACAGAGGCCCCCTTTAGCGCCACGACCCCCCTCTCCGAGGTGGCCAAGACCGCTACGTACACCCACGCCTACGCACAATCGAACGGCTTTCTGACCCTCCTCAGCGACGGCAACGTGCTGACTGGCGCCTACGCCTTGGGACCCGAGGCCGGCGAGTGGCTGCAGCAAGGCACGCTGGCCATCCGGGCCAATGTCCCGCTCGAGGTACTGCGGGACACCATCCAGCCGTTCCCCACCTTCTCCGAGATCTACGTTGCCACCCTCAAGGCGCTGCTCAAGCAGATCGGAGCGGCACGCCAGCCGGCCCGGTCGGGATAGCCATGAAGCAATCCGCAGCCGGGCGGGACGAACCTCGGCATCACCGCCGCGTGCCCACGGATGCGCCCAACTCTTCCGAGACTCCACGCACGCCGTGCAATGTGATCTGTCCACCGAGAAACGATGACCCCTGCAACCACTACGACGAAGGTGCGGTCGCCGTCGTCACGCCCGTCTGACCCCGCCGGGCAAATCGTGATGCTGATCGGCGGTAGTTCCGGTATCGCCCTCGAGACCGCGCCATGCAGGCCTCGAAGGGGCCAGAGTGATCCTGACCGGCCGCGACCGCGACGTCTGTAACACGCGGCCAGCCGTGTTGACGCTCTGAATACCGCCGCGTTCGACGCCACCGATTTCGATCGTCTCGGGCAGTTCTTCGAAGGCCTGCCCAGACCGATCGACCATGTGATGGTCATCGCTGGCGGAAGAACAACGCCTGACGTCAGCGGCGGAGCATCCCCGCGAGCACTTCGGCCTCGCTGATCTCAATCTGTTTGGTCGCGGTGAGCAATGTCAACGTTCCCTTCTTCGCCAGCTCCTTCAGGTGGTCGAGTGCCTTTGTCCGTTCCGGTTGCAACAGTTCGTCGTGGTAGTGGCGGGCGAATTCCTTGAACAGTGCAGAATCGTGGCCATACCACTTTCGCAGCTCCGTCGACGGTGCGACCTCCTTGCACCACTCGTTGAGGTGAGCCTTGCTCCTGGTAAGTCCCCGCGGCCACAGGCGATCGACCAACACCCGGGTGCCATCGTCTGGCAGGGGTGGGTCGTAGATCCGACGAACCTGAACTTTCGCATTCTCTGCCATCGCGACCCTCCCTGGGAGGCCGGCTCGTGTCTTCATCAACGATGTGCTTTACACGTGGGCGCGCACGGCGAACACGAACTGGGTTCTGTGCCTCGGCCCTTCTCCATTCGGTCGGCAAAGAGGGACTCGGATCCGTCACGTGGTCGGATGGGCTTTGGAAGGCCGGCGCCACTCTGCAAGGGCGACCGAAGTTGACGAAGATTGATCCCGAACACGCGAACGTAAGCTAAACACAGTGCAACGGGCGATAACTGGCTACCACCAAGACAACGAGGGCGACTGGGTCGCCGAGCTCTCGTGCGGCCATGACCAGCACGTACGACATCGCCCCCCCTTCGAGGAGCGGCCCTGGGTGCAGAGCACCGCCGGACGCTCCGGTCGACTCGGTAAACCCCTCGAGTGCCCCCTCTGCGACCGAGCGGAGCTCCCCGCCAACCTGCGCATTGTGCGCACAAGTCCGGAATGGAATGAGCGCAGCCTTCCTGCTGGTCTGCTTCGATCTCACCGCCTCGGCGTCGGTATGTGGGGGCGAATCCACGTCCACGACGGTCACCTTCAGTTCTCGATGGCCAGTATGCCGCCCTTCGAACACGAACTCATTCGAGGAGAGGAGCAGGCGATCCCACCCGAGATGGACCACGAGGTACGTCCGGTCGGCAGGGTCCGGTTCTCCCTGGACTTTCTGGCCGTAGATCGAGTCGACGGTACACCCGCCCGGGCGCCTGTGGATCAAGGTGGTGATCCCGCTTGCTGGTCTGGTCTGGTGTGCCCCGAGTGTGGAGCCGTCAACGACGGGACCAAGCATCGCTCAGGTTGATCGAAGCGAGGGTCACCAGATGCAAACGCGTTCTGTCGTTGCAGCTCGTCGAACCATTCCCGAGCCATCGATTGCTGAATGCCGACCAGGATCGGACAGAACGGCGAACAACTTGGTCGCCTGGATCGGCACGTTCCGGGTCACGCCTTGTTCGGAGTCGCTACTCGTTTGCCTTACGCCGGAGCGGCATCATCGTTTCGGGAACCGGGTTCGCCGTGAAATCGAGCACGAGCTGGTTAAAGAGATCCGGCTTCTCCATCGGGACAAGATGAGACGCTCCTGGCACAACGGCCAGCTGCCCGTGCTGGACCATGTGGGAGAACTCCTGTGCGTGTCCCACGCTGATGTCCTCGTCATCGCCGACGATGACGAGTGTCGGTGCCGAGATCTGCTGCACTTTTGCCGTCCAGTCGAAGTCCTCGGCCCACATCGTGCGCACTTTCTCCCATACCTCAGGGAAGTGTTCAGGACCGTCCGGGGAGGCTTGGGCGTACATGGCGGCGAAAATCACCATGTCCTCATCTTCGGACGATAGGCCCACGAGGGCCTCCATCGCTCCCGGGACGTATCCGGTGCTGGAGAAGCCGGATCCTGTGACGGTCAGTGTCCGGACGAGCTCGGGGTGCTCTGCCGCGATCAGGGTCGCCACCATCCCCCGTCGCTCCATCCAACCAGATCGACCGGCCCGAGGCCGAGAGCGACGAGGAAGCTGACGGTCTGGTCGGTCATTGCCTGATACGTCAAAGGGCTAGGCCTGTCCGGAGTATGGCCCTGCGCCTGGCGCTCAGGCGCCACCACGCGGCGGTACGGTGACAACCCCGAGAACTGCGCAGCCCACGTGGAGTGATCTGCCAACCCTCCATGAAGGAGCACGATGGTCTCTCCGTCACCCTCGGTCTCGTAAAACATCGCCAGGCCGTCGATATCGATGCTCCCATGAGCGCGAGGCGTGACCATTGGATGAGCCTACGTAGTCGATTTTGGCGTCGTTTCCCTCAGTTGCGTATCCCCAAAGCGCCTGATTGATTCGTTCGGGACGACCGCCAAAACCTTTTTCGCCTCCCTGGGCCCGCGCCTCAGGTCGGCGTCCTCCGCTCCCCGCTGGTCGGGCGTAGCCGGCCCCCAGATCCCATCCCGCCCGACCGAGTCCGCCGCTGTGGTGGAGCGCTCTTCTGTCAAAGTGTCGTTACTGCGCACATGGAGCCGAGGGCACCAGGGACAGCTACTGTCTGCGATTGCGGCAAGTCAAGGGGCACACGCGAAATGACCGACGAGCTGATCGTGGACAACGACGTAATGGTGCCGATGCGCGACGGCGTCCGACTCCGCGCCGACATATTCCGCCCCGCCGCCGGAGGGCCGTTCCCAGTGCTCGTGCAGCGCTACCCGTATAGCACCCGGGATGGATACATGGCCCTTTTCGGGCGGCAGATCGCACAGCAGGGCTACGCCGTTGTCGTGCAGAGCTGCCGGGGGCGGTTCGGCTCGGAGGGCGACTTTTACCCGTTCCACCCCGACGTCAACGACAGTTACGACACCGTTGAATGGGCGGCTATCCAGCCTTGGTCCACTGGCGAGGTCGGAATGTACGGCGTCTCCTACAGCGGCATGACACAGTGGACCGCTGCCATCGCCCGAGCGCCTCATCTCACCTGCATCGCACCTTCGGTATGTACTTGGGACTGGACGGTCGGCGGCTGGTACTTCAGCCCGTGCGTTCTCACGCTGGGCCTCGCTCTGGTATGGAGTGCCCAGATGACGGCGCACGAGGCCGAACGGCGGGGCGTACCGGCACCCCTCGAAGCGTTCGCCGAGGTGGCGCGGATCGTTGACGAGGGCGGGCTCGGCGACCCTGGTGCGATGGAACGGCTCATGGAGCTACAGCGCGACGCCAGTAGCGACCTCTTCCGACGCTGGCCACTCCGGAACGTCGAGGAGCTGCTCGAGTTGGCGCCGTGGTTCCGTGACTGGTGCGACCACGACGACCCGCAAGACGACTATTGGCGTCAGATCAGCGGCGCCGCCCACGCCGCTGACATCGACCTGCCGATCCTTCACGTCACCGGCTGGTACGACTACTTCGTCAAGGGAAGCCTCGAAGCCTACGATACCTTGGCTGGACGAGGGGCCCAGCGGCTCGTCGTCGGGCCGTGGAACCACAACGGGGCGCCGGTTCGGGCCGATGCCGATCCGAGCGCATGGATGTTCTTCGACTTCACTCCGGGGACACCAGTCATGCGGTTCTTCGCCCACCACCTCAAGGACGAGCTGGCCGATTACGCCGACGAACCGCCCGTGCGGCTCTACATCATGGGAGAGAACGTCTGGCGTGACGAGCAGGAGTGGCCGCTCGCTCGGACCGAATGGACCTCGTACCACCTCCGTGGTGACGGACGCCTCACCACCGAACACCCGGAGGAGGAGGCACCCGAGCAGTTCGTGTACGACCCAACCGATCCCGTGCCCGGATCGATCGCCCTCGGATCGACGTTCGGGGACCCCGTGGACCTCGCCGCGGTGGCGGGCCGTCCGGACGTTCTGGTCTATGAGTCTGAAGCGCTCGCCGAGGACACCGAGATCACCGGGCCCGTCCGACTTGAACTGTGGGCGTTGTCATCGGCACCGAGTACCGACTTCACCGCCAAGTTGATCCAGGTCCAGCGCGACGGCTCGCACGAGAGACTGTGCCAGGGGATCGTCCGTTCGATTGGCACGGGATCCACGCCCCAACGTCACGAGATCGACCTTGTCGCCGTAGCGGTCCTGGTCAGACGCGGCAGCCGGTTGCGGCTCGACATATCCTCCAGCGAGTTCCCCACATTCGAACTCAATCCCGCCACTGGCGGACGTATCACGCATGACGCCGCAACGCAGCTCGCGACTCAGCACGTGTTCCACGACCCGGCCCATCCTTCTCGGCTGATCCTCCCGATCATCCCCCGCTGAAGTAGTGGTACCGGACGCGAAAGGTTTTGGAATTCGAATTCAGCTCGGCAGCAGCGAGGCGACATCTTCGCCGCCCATGAGCTTGCCGACCAGCCCCATGTCGAAGTAGTCACGCCACTGTACGATTCGTCCATCTGTAACCTCGAACGTGCCCATGACGGGTACAGGCGCCATGACGCCGTTGGCCGTGATCTCGTCGGTTCTCTCCGTCAGAACGGTGCGCCCGTTTTCAGCGAGGTTCCTGATGCGGAACGAGATCGGGTCGAACATGTCGAACTGGAACCTCACCGCCCCGAGCGCAGCGTCACGACCCACCGCAGGTTCCGAACCGATGTTGTGGTAGACGACCTTGTCGTCGAGGAGGGATTCGACCGCAGCCAGATCCCTCCGGTCGATCGCCGCGCAAAGCTCTCTGACCACATCACCTGCCGTCGCCATGGCGTGTCCTCTCGCGTCGGAAATAAACCTACAGATTGTATCTTTTACTAACCTACAAGGTGTATGTCAAGGTCTGATCGGTCCGGCTCGGGGCGGGTGATGCCGCGTGGCGAAGCCACCAAGACAGCTCTGATCAGCGCCGCCCGGCAGCTGTTCGTCTCCAAGGGGTACTTCGCCACCGGAACCGAGGAGATCGTCACCAAAGCCGATGTCGGAACCCGCGGTGCCCTCTACCACCACTTCGCCGACAAGGAGGACCTCTTCCGCGCCGTGTTCGATCAGGTGCAAGCCGACCTCGCTGCGGCCACAGTGGTAAACGAACGCGACGACGCACTCGAACTGCTCACGGCCGCACTTCAGCAGTTCCTCGACGCCTCGGCCGACAATCCCGACGTACAGCAAGTCCTCTTGATCGACGGCCCGGCCGTCCTAGGGTGGGATCAGTGGCGCAACCTCGAAGCTCAATACGGTCTGGGAGTGATCGCGGCCATGCTCGACGCTGCCGTCGCGCAGAAGATCATTCCGCGCCAGCCCACCGCTCCATTAGCACACATGCTTCTCGCGGCCGTGGATGAAGCCGCCCTCTACATCGCCAATGCCTCGGATCGACGACAAGCCCACACTCAAGCGCGCCAGTCGCTCAAGCGCCTGTTGGGGGGTCTCAGGGGATCTGGATAGGAGGGTGCCCAGCACGCCGACAGGGTCGGATGGTTCGGTGCAGCCACTATGCACGTGTGAGACCACCACGCGCTTGGCGTAATTGAGAGCTTCGGCGCGTGCTTCTGCAGAGACTCGTTGCTCGGTGGCGGGAGTAGTGACAGGCTCTGCAAAGAGTTCTTTCGAAGCAGGGCTGGAGGACGATCATGGTGCAGCGACAGTGGCTCGCTTTGTGCGGCGTGGTGGGTGCACTTCTGGTGTTCGTGGGACTTCTTGTTCTCGGCGCGAATGCCCCCAACGCAGACGCAAGAGCCGCGACGGTCGTGTCCTTTTATAAAACCCACGACACCAGGAACAAGGCCGCGGCCATCGCGGTGATCGTCGCGGCGGTGTTGCTGGTGTTATTCGCTGCGCAGCTCCGCGAGCTGCTGCAGAGGAACCAATCTGGGGTGTCGGTGCTGCCATTGGCTGCGTTCGGCGGGGCCCTCCTCGTAGCGGCTGGTCTGCTCTTCGCGGCGACGGCACACCTCGCACTGGTCAATGCGGCGAGCCGCGGGCTGGCCCTACCCGCGCAGGCGCTCAACGTCCTCGACAATTACAGCCTCTATGCGACCTTCGGCGGATACGCGGTGCTGCTCTTGGCCGCGGGTGTCACGATCGTGCGGCGACCTGTGCTGCCACGATGGCTCGGATGGGCCGCGATCGTGAGTGGCGTACTCGCTCTAGCTGCGGGAATCGGCTTCATCGGATCTGCCCTCGGGCTCGTGTGGATTCTTGTCGTCGGAATCTTGATGCTGCGAGAGGATCCGATGGCGAAGCCTGCTCAAACGGCGGGCCCGACCCAACCTGTCTAAAGGGTGCAGCCATTGCCCCCTATCGCAGCCTGCGGCCGCAACCAAAGGAGGTGTCAGTTGTTGGCGGTCGTCCAGGTCAGGTTCTACCAGAACGAGTGCGAACCTTTCGTTGCATTGCCCGCGACATTCCCTCAGGATGCGGTGCGCGGGCTTGAGAGGGATCCCTCAGTGATTGCGGACGTGGTCGCTCGTGCTCGCACCCGGCTGCTCGACCGGCCGTAGGGACGCCCCACTCCCGACGAAGGCACAGGAACACCCCGTCACCCCACTCCCCGCCGTTATCAGACGCGCATTCGCCCGAACATAGAACGCCCCGCCAAGGAGTTCTCTATCACCCGGCAGTCTGCGACGGCTGCGATGGGATCTATACCCGCGATTCGACCCCCGATAAACGGTGCAGAACCTGTTGTCGGGAAGGGTGTGAACCGCAGGTTCTAACGGCGCTTCGCCAGGGCTGATTGAGCACCACAACCAGAAACACAGGGGGACGGGGTGTAGTCACCGCCACACCCCGTCCCCTAGTTGTGGCGCTATTCGTCGGCGGTCCAATCGCATGGTGTCAATGTCCGGCTCCCCTCAATCGTCGCCGATGCCGTGCTTAACTCGGCCCGGCTCTCTGGGTATTCAAGGAGTGAGGGGCGGTGGCGCTAAACCCAACCGTGTCATCGCCCCTCACCAATGTTGCGATACTGGTCCGCGCGCCGGGATCCTCGATATGGCGATGCCCGGCATACCCGACGACCTTTGCGGGTCATCTGCACATTTGGAGAGGGAATGGCGGAGAAATTCGACCTACGGGCGTTGATGCCCCACGGACTGCTGCCGGCGGCTACCGGATCCTTCGGACTCACAGGCTCCCCGTGCTCGGGATTGACGCCGGGGAACGTAAGAGCCTCGGCACATTGCCCTGGTCTGGTCCGCTCGTCAGGAACGAAGCGGGGTGATCGCCAGGGGATGCCGCCGGTGGCGTTCGGCCGCGAGATTCTGAAGTTCCCTGTGCAGCGCCAGGCGCTTATCCATGTCACGGGTACGGTCGAGGTCCGCACGTAGGGCGTCGTAGCGCTCCACTAGCGCTCTGTCGTTCAGGCCGGTGGGGTCCATGCGCTCAACGCTAAACCGAGCATGGTTCGTAAGCGCGGATGGGCAGCGGCCAGCGATTCCCTACAGGCCGGAAAACCAACCGCTACTACCCGGTGAAGTGGGGCACACGGCCGAGCCTTTGCGCTTAGCCCGCGCTCGATGAGCCGTGTCGCCCCAGACATCAGGTCACCACTCGTTCGAAAATCAGGTCGAAGTCCTTTCGCCACGATGCCCCTTGATCCTCCGATGCGTCCCATCTGCCATCGATCCGGTCCTGCGAGACCGTGGCGACGAAGCGTTGATGGAAGTCAGGATGCTCGCGCAAGAGCGTCCACAGGCGATCCGCAACGGTCATGCGGAACAGGCGGGAGGTCGGCCGCGGATCGTGATACAGAACAACAAGCTCGCTGTTCGCGTCGCTCCGTCCGAATACGAAGTGCCACATCGGTACGCCTTCCAGCTCGGCGTCCAACTCGATGAAAGCGTCACCAAGCCACCTGGCAGTGGCGCGACCCCGTTGCCGGACGTCGCGGGACTCAAGAAACCAGCTATCTGTGAGCGTCAACGTCCACTCGCCGACCAGAACGTTGAGCGCTTCAAGCGCTGGATTCCGCATCCACCCTCCCGTCCGTTCTCATCTCATGCGGCAGGCCAACGCTGTCCCACCTGCCCGGCGCACAGGGTTATCCACGCTGACTCTGCTCCTGCTGGCTGAGCGTTGTGGGGGAATTCCTTGCATCCCGGAGCCATAACTGCGGCACCTGCCAGCCTGTAAGGGGTGATCGCACACCAGGGCGATCCTGCGAAACAATAGATGGCTATGGGCGAGCCCGCCGCAATCGCGGGTGCGAGGCACCGAGGGGTTCTCTCTATCCTTGCTGTGTCGTGCGTGTTGCTCGCCGGCTGCGCCCAGTCGAGCGACGGCGTCAGGAGTTATAGCGTGGACTCGACCGATATCTCCGGACCTGGTCATGTACTGGCCGACGGAGGGGGCTACACCCTCTACGCATTCACGCCCGACATGCGAGGATCATCGAAGTGCTACAGCGTGTGCGCCAAGGACTGGCCGCCGCTCCTGCTGCCGAGCGGGGTCGGACACCCCGTCGCCGGTCGAGGCATCGATGACGCCCTCCTCGGCACCACGAAGAGGAAGAACGGCACGCGCCAGGTCACGTACAACGGCTGGCCTCTCTACCGCTACTACGCCGACGGGCCGGGTCAAGCGACCGGACAGGCAGAGGACATGGGCACCTGGTACCTGCTGTCGACGAGCGGCGAAATCGATCGGCAGCCGGTCACCGGATACCCGGACACCTGACAGGCCCGATTCGCGCTCGCAAAGCGTTTTCTGCACACCCTACCGGCGGACGGGCTCACCCTCCGATTCGCGAGAATGAAGGGCGTGGTTGCCACCCGGACGGTAGTGCTGTGTGCGCAATGCGAGGTCCACTGTTCGTGGACGATGAAGCCGCAAAATGCACTGACCCTCTCGGCGGCCATGGACGAACCGGAACGGCCTTGGCCTGCGCAGCAGTCCTTTGTGGACTTCCTGCCGACGATGCTGTGGCGTAGGAGCGGTTCCTGGTCGGCTTTAACGGTTGACCTCGGCTCCCCTGTCTGTGGGTCTGTCCCACCGACCCGCGAAAGGGGACATCACCCCACCGGACCCCGTATCGGCGCTCGACGGGCCAGCCCTTCCGGTTGCGACCCCCGATGGTTCTACGCCAGATGTGGTTGAGGCTTTGCGATCGATCTCAACGGCGACCGCCATCGGCAAGATGAGAGAGACGAGTGCAAATGCGATGACGGGACCGATGTAGTTGGCGGCTCCGTGAAGTCCGGTGCCGATGATGATCAGGCCGAGCGATGCGAATCGCATCCCGAGACCACGGTGGTCGTGGCTCGGGTCTCAGGGCTCTTGCCACCGAGCACGGCTCCGGTTACCCGCCCCACGACGACGATGACGAGGGCGGTGACGATCACCCAGGAGCCGAAAATGGTGACAATCGTGGACCAGTCGGCAGCGAGTATTGATTCTCCAAGCCTGCTACCCGACAACTGCAAGGAGTGGCAATCGGGGCTGGTGAAGGTCTCCGACATTGCTCTGGTGATCGCTAAGGCAACTGGTAACCCGACAGCGGCCCCTGTTGCTTCGAAGCCCTGCCCCGTACCGGCTGTGTCCATGGGGGCAGTCCTTCAGGTCGCCTGAATGGCCCGAACCGACTTTGACGACTGCCGTCCAGGGGATCAACGCTCGGACTGTGGCACCCGGTCAAGGTCGTGAATCAGTGGTCTGCTGTAGATGGAGTCGATCTGAGATACGAGAACCTCTAGAGCTAGAGAAGGGCGGTATCCGTCGTCGGTGTCCACGATGAATACGGGACAGCCGAAGTCCAGGGGTTCGGCCAGTTCCTCATTGAGCCGATTCACGAGCGGGATCAGCGTGTTCAGGCGGTTCTCACCACAGAGCGGGTCCTGTCGCATCCTCAGTTCCCATCGCCGAGAGGACTGAGAGCTTCGACAGTGCACTTGAACCAGTGTCGCGAAGGGCCCAAGGCGTCTCGCGACATCGGGTTCGCTGACCCCTGGATGAAAGGTCCGTTCTGCAACAAAGCTGATGCCGTATTCCAACCACAGTTCCATGGAGTGATAAAAGGGCTCGACACCTGACGGGCCCAGTTTCATAGCTCGATCCCGAGTCCGCCAGGCGCCGTGGTCCAAAGCGTCGTTGTGGAGGACGGGCAGGTTCAGGGCTGATGCGAGCACCTCGGCCAATGTGGTCTTACCCGAGCCGGGCGCCCCGCTGAGGAGGACGGCCAGAGGAGCTCGATTCCGCATGGTGGCGAGGTACCCAGAGAGGGAGCCACCTGTCACCTATCGCATCAGGAGGGTGGGGCACTTCGGCGCTTGGGGGCTACCCCTCTCTTGGTCGACGTGATGACGTAGGACCCACTTCTGGTGCAAAATTGTGACGTATTTCGATCAATCCCCCGTCGCCGGGGGATGAGCCACCTGCCTCACGACCAGGCGTGTGGATCGTCCCAGCAGAGCAATGAGAAGATCGGCTACGTGACCTTGCTGCTCTGCGATCTGGATGACTCGTTGGTCGACCGCGCTGGAGCATTTTGCGTCTGGGCGAACACCATGTTCGGGGAGGCAAACGGACAGGGCCGTGAGTTCACGGAGTGGCTCATTGCAATGGAGAACAATGATCGGCGACCTCGCAGCGTTCTCTTTAACAAGGTTCGCGAGCGATTGTCCCTAACCGAGACCGTTGAGAACTCAAAAGGCGCTACCACAAGGACCTAGCTGCGCTGTTCAGCCCCGACAGAGAGATTCAAACTGCGCTCGGTGTGGCTCGATCCGCTGAATGGAGACTCGCCATCGTCACGAACAGTCCAAATGCCCATGCACAGCGCGCCAAGATCAAGGTGGCCGAGATCGCCGACCTAGTGGATGCCGTGTGTATCTCGACTACCGACGGGCGACCTAAGCCTGACCAAAGCTTATTTCGAATGGCTGCCGAACGGTGTGGGTGCTCGTTCGAAGGAGTGTGGATGATCGGAGACGATCCAAAATTGCCGATATCGGCGGGCCATCGCCATTGGAATTTCGAGTGCCTGGTTGCTGCATGGACGTCAAGGGTCGCGAACGGACTACCTCCCTACGCTCGAAGCGCGGACGTTCCCTGAGGCCGTCGGACGTGTCATGGATCGATGCACTCAATGGTTCCCGCGTACGCAGGGACGGGGCATCTCAGTACGCGGGGATTGCGCGTCTTTGGTGCGAGACGTTGCGGCCCTCTTCGGCGGGGCTGCTTCGGCTCCGTAAGGCATTTGTCCCGGTATCAACACCCTCCGCTCGCACTCACCTGTTGCGGGGTCTGGCAGGCGACCGCCCGACCCATCGCGATGGGGGTGAGCGAGCGATGCGACCGGCCTTTACCGCGCCCGGTCGTTTCGCGTCTGTTCACGCAGTTGTAATCTAAGCGCCGCGCCGTCGCCGGAATTGCGGCGGTAGACCGAGCTTGTCGGACGCGAAGCGGCCTCGCTCCTTGACCCCCCAACTGGCGGGGTCGTTGCGCGCCTACCGGGCTCACTCGCCCCCTGACCCGTCGACCCGCCCCGGTCCGAACGGCCCTCTGCTACCGTCGCCGCGACGAAGGCGCGAGACGGCCACCACCGCGACCAGAGCGATGGGCGGGATGGCGTATTCCACGGGGCCGTCGAGTGAACGGATGCGACTCCTCGGACCACGACATCTCTTTCTCTCCTGTGGCGAAAGCGGTTTGCACCTGGCAGACTGACCGTCGGCACACCGGGGACTCCCAACCCGACTCCGACGGTGGGTTAGGCGCCAAACCCGCCTGCCGGCGTGCTTGTAGCGAAGCCACCCCGGCCCGCGTAATCGGGCCGGGGTGGTCTCGTCTTTTCGGCAGTATTTATTCCCGGGTTGACGACTATTGCCACTCTCGGCACCGTCAAATAGTCCGAGGTCGGACGTCCAATGCCCCCCGACGGCGATCCAGGGCGCATCCGACCACTTGAGCTTCTGATGTCTGTTGCCGGACGACCACGACGTCGAAGCGCGTCGACACCTCACCCGAAATCGGCATTCTCGTAGCTACGTCGCAAACTCTCCAAGGTCTCGGCGACCTGGTACTGCCCACGACTCGTTCTGGTGCCCGGAGGCTAACGGCGTCGACACGAACCAAGCTGTAGTCGGTCGTCACGACCGCGAGCCCTTCGTTGCTCGCAACGAACTTGAGCACCGAGCTTCAAGGGATCGGAAACTCGAGACCGAGTTTCGGACTATCAGGCCATCCGATCTACGAGCAAGCGGGGTCGAATCAGGATGCAGTAGCTGCCTACCGCAAGCCCGAGACAAACAAGCAGCAAATCAGCTGCTTCGGCGATGCGGCCGACAAGCGGCGTCGGCTTTCCGCCATCGCCACCGCTCGCAATTGCGATCGCGACCTCGATGCCTGATCCTGCCCACAAGATGATCGAGAACCAACCAACCCAGATCCATCCTTTGCGCCGCCATCGTCGAGATCGTCGCCCAGTGCGGATCCCTTCGCCGGACATTGGCAGAATGTAGCTCTGGGTAGCTGCGTAACCGGTTTAGCTCGCTCGGCTGTGCTCCCAAGCACACCTGAGTCCAAGTAACAGCGGCCTGTTCGAGCCCCTAAGACTTACAATCCATGGAACCCACCCCGAGCCGGTGTGCCATGGGGCAGCTCAATTCAGAGGCGTCGGGCTGAACCGAAGATGAACCATCGCGTCGCCTGGATCTCAGTCGTCCAGCCCTCTGCTTCGATAAGTGACTGCAGCTCGCCTGGCTCGTACATCACACTGACGACCCAGTACCGCGATCCGTCGCCAAGACGACGGAGGTGAAGGTCGGTGTCGTATCGGAGGACGAATGGATCCTTCGTAGGCGTGTCTGGCACTGGATCGTTTCGATTGTCGATGAGGAACGCCCGGCCCGAGGGAGCGAGGCATGAGTGAACAAAGGACCAGAACTCGCCAAATCGGGCCCTTGGTACGTGCGAAAGCCAGAAGGAGAAGAACACAGCGTCATATTCAGAGTCTGGTTGCCAATGGAAGAGATCCTCTACGACATAGTTGACATCGGAGCGTCCCACCCGTGCCTGGTTGAGGGCGAGGACCTCGGGCGAACTGTCCACAACTGTGAGATGGTTGGCTGTCCGCGCGAGCCGCTCGGTCCACCAACCAGTTCCCCCAGCCAGTTCCAAGACCGAGCCCGTAGCGCTAAAAGAGGTTAGGGCGTACTCCACGACTGCTACCTGGCGCTGCCATTCGAGCAGCTGTTCCTCGCCCCGGTCGTACCGGCCCCGTCGCTGCCACCATTCGTCATACTCGGGCGCTCGCGCCCGATAGTACGAACGCTGCTCGGCGAGCAGGTCATCGTCGTTCACGCCCGCAGTTTCGCGCTCTTAGGCGAGTGCCTCAGTGCTTAGCCGGCTACCTCCACCTCGACTTGGCGATATGGGTCACCCCGGAATCCTCCTCGTCCGCCGTCACGGTTTGCCATGATTGTCGGGTGGAGCAGCGCGTCAGTTTGATCACGCTTGGCGTCACAGATCTCGCCCGAGCCCGACGCTTTTATGAAGCTCTGGGCTGGTCAGGCGCCGAACAGCCCGATGACGAGGTGTGCTTCTTCCAGGCTGGCGGCATGGTCTTTGGACTGTGGACAGCCCTGGGGGGCCACGGTGCTCCGGGAATCGAGTTGGCGTACAACGTCCACTCGCCCGAGGAGGTGAACGCAACATTGAATGAAGCTTTGAGAGCAGGAGGGACCATCGTTCGTCGTGCAGCTATCGAGGACTGGGGCGGCACAGCCGGAGCGTTCGCCGATCCTGATGGATACGTCTGGGAAGTGGCCCACAATCCCGGCTGGTCTCTCGAGCCCGATGGCACGATCCACATCTAGGTGGCTCGCTCCGGGCGGACTAGGTCGCTTCCTCCATGCTGGAGCCTCCTGAGATCGGCACGATTCGTCCATGGAAGGATCTGTTCGCCGTCGATGCCGAGCTGATTGATTCGCAGGGAGGAGTATGCCTACGACGAACGGCCCACCGGTCTGCACCAAGTGCGGATCTCAGAACTCGTCCGTCTCACCGACGAACGCCCAGGTGGCCGTACAAGGGATCGCAAGCCATTACGAGGCCGTGCTGCGCAACGGCGATGAACCCGAGAAGCGCCTCCGTCAGCGGCCTGATCCCACGACGTGGTCGGCGCTCGAGTACGTGGCACACATGCGAGACGTGGTGTCTATTTGGAGCTGGGCTTTGCACCGCACCCTCAGCGAGGACCGGCCGACGCTCCCCACCCCCGATCCGGGCCTCAGGGACCAGACAGCGGCTGAGACCGACTATGCAAGCCAAGACCCGCTGGCGGTCGAGCGAGAACTTGGAGCAAACGTTGCACGTATGGCAAAGAAGGTCGCAACGGTCGGCGACCAGCAGTGGAGCGGGCCGAGCGAGAGACCCGATGCCGGAAGGTCGGCCTTTGCTGAATGGTCACGGTCCCGGCGGAGAACCTGGGGGACGCTTATCGGGTCTGGCCGTCCGATTTCCTTGAAGCGATCTTCCGCCGATTGCGCAGCAGCACTGATGGACGACATGATCCTGAGCGGGATCACCGAATTACCAGAAGCGAGGCGTAATGGAGATCATCAACTTGGGTGCGACGGATGGGCTGCCCCCGGTGAACTGGGCGAACGTCCTCGAAAAGCTCGATGCCGGATCGTCGCCGGCTCCAGACGCCCACAACGCTCGCACGACGTGGCTCTCGACGCTGAACGAGGACGGGAGACCGCACGTGACTGCGGTCGGTGCGCTCTGGCTGGACGGAAGCTTCTGGTTCCAGACCGGATCGGGCACCCGGAAGAGCCGCAACGTCGCCCGCGACCCGCGCTGCTCGATCGCAGTGTCGATCCTCGATGCAGACGTCGTCGCCGAAGGTGAAGCAGAGCGAGAGACCGACCCGGCCACTCTGACGCGCCTTGCCAAGGCCTGGGCGGACCAGGGGTGGCCCGCCGAACTCGATGAGACCCGGACAGGTATCACCGCCCCGTTCAACGCGCCTTCGCAGGGACCACCCCCGTGGAACGTCTATCGCATCAAGCCACATTCGGTGACCGTGACGCTGGGCACCGAGCCGGGCGGGCTGACTCGCTTTAGGTTCTAACCTCAGCCCAGCGAGATGACTTCCCGGCCTCGCCAATCGATGAGTCAAGCGATTCGGCATCCCGATACTCGCTTCGGCCTCCGCCCGCCCCGTCCTCAGATATTCGAGAGGGGCTTGACTGCCGTTAGGAACTCACCTCTGGATCCGTCGAGCTGTTCCTTCGCGGACCTGTGACACTCCGACTGGAGGACCCTTGCGGTGCTCGCTAGTAGCGGGCGTAGGCGGTTGTGGCCGGGAAAATTGGTCCTTGGTCAGGCCGATCTGAACAGTCTGGTGAGAGAACGATCCCAAACCGGCAACGGGGGCACCCACGGACTGCTCGGTATCAGCACAAACAGGATGGTCTTGACCATCCAGGGCGAACAGTCTCCATGACCGGGGGACGCCCTTGAGTTCATGCTCACCGCGGTCGATGAACTCGATCCCTGAGCCGACCCGGCAACCGCTCTCGGCCCCGATAGGTTTCGGCCCGTCTCAGCGCTTCTCGACCCATCCGGCACCGGCTGGCTAAAAGGGGCCTACAGGGGCCCCTGTAGGCCCCTGTCCCCGCGAACTGGGGCAGGGATAAGACTCGGTCTCTGACAGAACTTCTGGTCAAGAAAGCAACGCAGCCACAGCGGAAACATAGAGCGTTTGCAGTCCGGTCATAGTCCGTCCGCTGCGCATCTGTGGCTCCCATACGGCGTCTCCCAACAGGTCGCTTATGACGAAGGTCACTCGCAACCTGCACGATCGGCACCTTGCGACCGAAAAGAGAGCTACAGCCTCCATCTCGACGCATACGACACCTTCTTGTTGGTAGTGGCGAGCCTCCTCGGCCGTCTCTCGGTAGGGCGTATCGATAGTCCATGCGCAGCCCGTGGTGTACGTGACATCCCGCCTGGCAAACTGCTCGGCCATGCACCTCGTAAGCTCCGGCGAAGCCCAGGCGTACTTGCCTGGTGGCACGTAATGATGTGAGACGCCCTCATCTCGGATTGGAGTGACCGTCGAACCCCTCACTGTGGTCTATGAGGAGTTCTCACATCCAGATGGGTACGAGCCGACGATTCGCCGTGTCTTGGAGCATCTCGATCTGGATCACATGATCGACATTCCGCGCCCACGGACGATGAAACAAGCAGACCACATTAGTGATGACTGGGTAGGCCGCTTCCTTCGTGAAGGGAGCACCCGAGGCATGACGGGATAGGGGCGGAGGGTTCATTTCACCCTGCCTGAGTTGTGCCGAACGCATACCCGATTGGCGTACTGGGCTACCTCGGCCCAGATGACGGACGCGTTCCACCGGGCACAATGGGCGGATGGGCACTCCGGTGTTGGTGATCTCAGGACTCGTCGGCAGTGGGAAGTCCACCACGGGAAGACTTGCCGCTCATGTCCTTCGTAAGCGCGACATCCCGTACGCTCTGGTGGACTACGAGTGGTTAGGCGAGTCATGGCCGAGACCCGCCGACGACCCGTGGAACGGGAAGGTGGCCTATCTCAATCTGGCGGCGATGTGGCGGAACTTCTCAGAGAGCGGGGCCGATCGCCTCATCGTGTGCCAGACGATCGAGCGGCGGTCCCACTTGGCCGGAATAGCCAGCGCCGTCACGAACGCCGAGTGCACTCTTGTGTGGCTACGTGCTCCCCTGGAGACCGTGTTCGCCCGGATCCGCTCCCGACAGTCCGATCCTGACTGGTACCTGGATGCAGCAAAGCAATTGGCCGAGAAGATCGACCCGTCGCATGTTGCCGACGTGGTAGTCGACAACGCCGCTCGCCTCCCGCTCGAAGTTGCCGAGGACATCCTCCGGCAGGTGGGCTGGATTTAGAGGCGTCGCCATTGCGGGTCGAAGTGCCCCCAACGTGCCTGATTGAGACTTGGAACAGATCCTGCGGCTGATCCGTAGCGTTTAGGGGTCCCGACGGGCTGGTTCTCTTAAGTGATGGCATGAAGGAGCGGGGCCTCCGCTCCCCGTAACGGTTCCGGTCTCGTTGACGAGACTGGTTGCTGTCACACAAACCCCTCACGAAAAGGGAGGCCCCGATGGCACAAGAGTATGTCGGCATCGACCTGCACCGCAGGCGTTCGGTCATCTACCAGATGGACGAACAAGGCGACAAGATCAAAAGCGTCCGGGTGGAAAACGAGCCCATGCGCTTTGCCAAGGAGGTGAGCGCAGCACCGATCGGCAGCGACGTGATCCTCGAAGCCACTTATGGCTGGGTGCGCCACGAGGCGCCGCCTTAACCGGGTGGGGTGAAAGACCCCACGAGCGACCCGTCGCAGCGGGTCACTGAAGCTGGAGGCAGCCTGACCCTGGGGACGCAGGGAAAGGCGGAAGCAGCCTCGACGACGCCGGGACGACCCAGCACCGCCAGATGGGACGGGTCCGGCAAGCGAGACGGAACGGTGTACGAATGCAGAAACCAGTGGTGGAACCCCCTCAAGAAGTTGGACCGGCTTGAACCTGGCGGATCGCCGGTATTGCGGTGCGTCGCCTGCCCCCACAACCGGGGACGGCGGTCTCGGTGCCCTCGGGCGCCGAGAGCCACGGTGAAGGTCTGCGGCGTAGCCGTGGCCAGGCCCGCAGGGGAAAAGCTGGGCACCTATCCCGTCAACCGGTGAGCGGTGAACGTGGGAACCGCCCCTTGAGCGCCAACCCGCCGACCATCCAGGTCGGTGGCGGTACGGCACGTCGCCTGCTCATGCTCAAAGGGTGGGACGGAGGGTCCGTAGTAGTCCGAGGCCGGGAAAGCCGGCTACATGGCGAAGGGACCCAGCGAGTCAGCAGGGAGGAACATGGCATGGCAGGAGGACGACGGTGAACACCGACGCACCAGAGCTTGACCTCTATGAGGCCGAAGAACGGGTACTGCGAGTCCAGACCAAGCTGCACCAATGGGCAAGAAACGACTCTGGTCGTCGGTTCGACGACCTCTTTAACCTCGTGTGCGATTCTGCCTTCCTCCTGGTGGCGTGGGCTCGAGTGCGGGGGAAACGGGGGGCACGGTCGGCCGGTGTAGATGGCGTGGCACCCCGCTCCATCCTCTTCGGCACCGATGCGTTCTTGTTGTTGCTGCGAGACGATCTCAAGGTGGCCAGGTTCGCCCCGATGCCTGTGCGGGAGAAGCTCATACCCAAAAAGAGCGGCAAGCTCCGGAGGCTGGGCATACCGATCGCACGGGACCGCACCGTGCAGGCAGCACTGAAGCTGGTGCTCGAACCGATCTTCGAGGCGGACTTCGAGCCGTGCAGCTACGGCTTCCGTCCGAAGCGTCGGGCCCAAGACGCCATCGAGGAGATCTTCTTCTACACCACTCACGGGTATGAGTGGGCATTGGAAGGGGACATCAAATCGTGCTTCGACGAGATCGACCATGTGGCCCTGATGGGCCGGGTGCGAGAGCGCGTCGGAGACAAGCGCGTCCTGGCGCTGGTCAAGGCGTTCCTCAAGGCCGGGATCCTCGGTGAGGACCAGGTGATGAGGGACACGGTCACCGGCACCCCCCAGGGTGGCATCCTCTCGCCGTTGCTGGCGAACATCGCTCTCTCGGTGCTCGACGAGCACTTCATGGGGCAGTGGGCGTCATGGGGTGGCACCTACGGCCGCAACCGCCGACGGGTCGAGGGGCTGGCCAACTATCGCCTCGTGCGATATGCGGACGACTTTGTCGTCCTCGTGATCGGCAGCCGGGATCACGTCGACGAATTGCGGGACGAGGTGGCAACGGTGCTCTCTCCGATGGGGTTACGTCTGTCGGAGGAGAAGACGATGATCACTCACATCGATGAGGGCTTCGATTTCTTGGGCTTTCGTATCCGGCGGAAGAAGAAGCGGGGCTCGCAGAGGCGCACGATCTACACCTACCCATCGAAGACTGCCCTGGCGGCCATCAAGGCGAAGGTGCGTGCGCTGACGCAGGGGAACACGAATCAGACGCTCCAAACCCTGCTGCAACGGCTGAACCCGGTGCTGCGGGGATGGGCCAACTACTTTCGGCACGGGGTGTCGGCGGACACCTTTGACTACTTGAACGCCTTCAGTTGGCGCCGGGTGGTCAACTGGCTCCGCCACAAGCATCCCCGGGCCAATTGGAAGTGGCTTCGGCGGCGCTACCTGCCAAAGTGGCGACCGACGGACGGTGGCGCAAGCCTGTTCAATCCGACCACGGTGGCCATCGTTCGCTACCGCTATCGGGGAACACGGATTCCGACTCCGTGGTCTGTCGAGCGTTGATGACCAGGAGGCCGCCTAGCCCGGCGGCATGGGCTCGTGGAGAGCCGGATGCTTGGGAACATGCACGTCCGGTTCGGGAGAGCGGGCCGGGGAAACGGACCGCCGAAAGGCGGACACCGCGCCCCGGTCCGACTCTCACTACTGGGCGGCCGACCTCCTCAAGGAGATGGGCTATCGCGTCCACCTGGCCAATCCGCACGGCAACGACTGGGGACACCGCCGGGTGAAAAACGACGAGCGCGACGCCCGAGATCTGGCCGACCTCTTGCGCCTCGGGCGCCAGGGCGAGGCCTGGATCGCCCCGCCCAAGGTCCGCGAGCTCCGCGAGATGGTGCGCTTGCGGCTCAAGCTCTCCAACCTGCGGACCGGGCTCAAGGCCCAGGCGCATGCGGTGTTGGCCAAAAACGGGATCTTGCCGTGCCGCAATGACATGTGGGGCACGGGCGGTGCCGCCCAGTTCGACTCGCTCGAGCTGCCCGACGCTTACACCAACCGGCTCGGGGTCCTCCGTGACCTCGTCGAGATCTTCGAGCGAGAGATCACCTTCCTCGACGGCGACATCTACCTGGCCCTGCGCGACGACGCCGGCTACAACGCGGTCCAGGCCATCTACGGGGTCGGCCACGTCTTCGCCGCCATCTTCGTGGCCGAGATCGGCGACATCAGCCGCTTCGACTCGCCTCGGGCCCTGTGCTCATGGCTGGGCTGACCCCCAAACACCGTGAGTCAGACACCCACGTCTATCGGGATCGGATCACCAAGATGGCATGTGGGGCGGCCGGCCCACCGGGGGCCCCATCGCTGCCATCGGGAGGTGACTGTGACGATCATCGGTGGGCTCGACATTCATCGAGCGCAACTCACATTCGATTATGTGGACACGACCACCGGCGAGGTCCACACCGGCAGGATCGCTCCTGCGAATCGCGAGCTGGTGCGGAAATGCTTGGAACGCTTCGATGGGGTCGAGGAGGTCGAGTTCGTGTTGGAGGGTTGCACAGGCTGGCGTTATGTCGTCGAGGAGTTGGCATTGGCCGGGGTGAAGACGCATGTGGCCGAACCGGCGGAAACGGCTGCCTTGCGAGGAAAGAAGAGCAGGGCCAAAACCGACCGGACTGACGCTCGCCACTTGCGCCAGCTGCTGGTCGACGGCCGGGTCCCCGAGTCGTGGATCCCGCCGGCCGAGGTTCTCGATGCCCGAGTGCTGGTCCGCCTCTACAAAGACCTGGTCGATGAACGAACCGGTTGGCTGCAACGGGTGCACGCCAGCTTGTTCCATCACGGCGTTCCCGCAGCGGGAGGGAGTCTGGTGACCAAAGCCGGTCGCGAGCTCGTGGCATCGGCCGAGCTGCCCGCCGCGGGCCGTTACGCGGTCGACACCGGGATGCGCCAAGTCGAGCGGCTGACCGAAGAAATGCTCCCACTGCGCCGGCAGATCACAGCTATCGGTTCTCGTCAGCCGGGCTGCAAAGCGCTGCAGTGCCATTACGGGATCGGACCGTTGCTGTCGGTGGCCATCTGGGAGGAGCTCGGCGACTGCCGCCGCTTCACCAGCTCCGACGACGCCGTGCGCCACACCGGCCTAGACGTGACGGTGTGGTCCTCTGACGGCAAGCGAACCCGAGGACATCTGGCCAAACAAGGACCCCCGGTGCTGCGCTGGGCCCTCTATGAGGCTGCTGTCTACGCGGCCCGACCCACCTCCCCCGACTATGCCTACTACCGTCAGCTCCGCCAACGTCTCGACGCGCACTTGGTGTTGATAACCATCGCCCGCAAGCTCGCTCGACGCTGCTATCACAGCCTGCACAACGTTGGCGACGCCGCCTACCCACTCGCCGCTTGACCTCGAGCCCGGACCGTCGCGTCGTGTCCAACCATTGATGATCTGCGGCCAGCTCCCGCAACCCTGTTGCTGCCAGCCTGTCTGGACAGCCGACCAAGAACGAGCGGTCGCACCACGTTCGTCGGGACACCCCGAACGCCATCTTGCAGCCGGCTCACATCGCCGCGCGCCGAGATAAGCAGGGACGCCCGCAACCCCAGGACCCGAACCCAAGCGTCCAACAGAAGGAGGATCGTCGGCCCCCCAAAACGAGCAGCAGCATCCAAGAAGCCCTGTCGGGCTTCCGGCACCCATTGTGCTCTTGGCAGCTGACCGGGCGGTCAAGGCTTCCCCTACGGGCGGGCCCTCGGCCCGGCCTTGACCGCCCTCACCCGTCTCCGCCCCCCGCCTAGTTGCTTCAACGCGGGTTCGGCTGCGCCACACCTCACCCCAACCAGGCCAATGGAAACCAACCAACCGGCCTCTTGACACTGACAGACCCCACAGATAAGCAGGGCTCCCCGCTGGTGCGCTGGGCGGCCATCGAGGCCGTGGGCAACTACCGGGCCAAGGGCAACGAGAAACTGCGCGCCGACTACAAGCGCATCGCCGCGTATTGTTCCAGACGAACGGCACCCGCGTACATCGGTTTCTAAAGTACCTCTCATCTGCGGTGCTTGGAGGGGGACGACACAAATCCGACTGGAGGGACCGGGCGATCGCCCGGCGGGTACAACGTTTGCCATCCTCAGCGGCGGGCCAGGCGACGGCCGCTTTCGGTGCTGATCAGCGTGTAGTTCATCTCGAAATGGTGATAGAGCTTTGATTCGTCGGATTGCGAGAGTTCCTCGCCATGCATCTCGAGGTGTGACGCAGACTTAACCCGCTCTTTGGTTACCGCGACCTGGAGGTCATCGGGACCGATTTGGATGTTGGCCAAAGGAACGCAGGCCAAGTGTCGGTCGATAAAGCCCTCCTTGACCGTGGCGAACTGGGGGTCGTCGGTTTCGACGTCAACGTAGACATCTTGCAGCTTGCCGATCTTCTCGCCATTACGGTCGATGAGCATTTTGCCGTGCCAGTCGGCCACATTCCATTGGGCTTCCTGAGCGTCGGTCACAACAACCTCCTCGTCGTCTCCGAACGCAGCCTACCGAGCTCACTGCATGCGCGAAGCCGACATATGGAAGCGGCTTGACGTGCCGATCAGCCACGGTCGGTGACGCACCCCCTCCCGGCGGCGTACGGGGGCATTCTGGTCCGAGGATCGCAATCGCCATCAGGGGGAGATCAGACCCCCTCACCTGCCGGGTTGAAGTTCTAACGAGGCAATCAGATTCTGTGGAACGGATTGGGACTTTCGCCTCTTGGCCTTTCATGGGAGCGAGCCGAAGGTGGTGAAAGCAAGACAAGTCGGAGGCATGGAATTGTGGAGAACGCGTATGAATCATTGATCCGACGGGCATACGAGGATTTCGAGTCAGGCGATCTCGATCTCTTGGGTACTGTCATGGCACAGGACGTTGTGTGGCATGAGCCAGGACGAAGCAGTCTTGCAGGTGACTACAAGGGCGCGGAAGCCGTCCTTGGTTTCCTCCGGCGCCTGAAGGAACAGAGCAGTGGGACATTCAACATCGAGATTCTGGAAGTGGTGAGTGAACCCGAGCGGGCTGTGGTCTTCCAAAGAGAGACGGCGAGAAGGGGTGCCGATGTCTTGGACGTTATCGCAGCGGTCGACTTCGAGGTCCATCACTCAAAAATCACTGAGGTAACCGTGTACCAATTCGATACTTACCAATTCGATGAGTTCTGGGGGACTGGGTCCTAACAGCTTAGGCTAGCTCCCTCCAGACCGAGCCCCTACCAGAACAGTCCATCGGCCCTCGTTTGAACTATCCCCGTTGTGCTTGATTCGGTAGGGGGCAGGGTCGCCGCCGCTGCTCCGACGGCGAGAGTTCCCCCCCGCCCAGCCGGAACGGAGAGAGGGGGCGTTGCCCTGAAGGAAGATCGGGGAGATGGGAGTGCTTGGGCGATGGGACGAGGGGTGGCGACAGCGATCCGGGAGAACTCGTACATCGCCGCCCCTTAGACCACAGAGGCGACCGATGATGCACCGAATACACTGCTGTCAGGGAGCCGAGGATCGCAGGACTCCTGGAAACACAGCCAGCGCGGTCGCCGCAGTCACAATCAGCGCGGCGTCCGTGAAAAAGGCGCCGAACAGTGAGACCGACGCAAGGTGATCCGGCACGGCGACCATGACGAACCCGAAGGTTACCGGCCCAAGCCCTCGGGCGTCAGTGCGCGCCGCGGCGCTGGCCTCGTCATCGAGTCGCCTCGTGAGGGTAGAGGTCGCTTCACGAACTTCGCTAGTGAGCGCGTTGAGCGACGCTTCAAAGGCCGAATCGCGTGACAGCGATTGTCGCTCGAAATGGTCCATACGGCTGTATATAGATTCAATGGCCCTTCGAACGCGTCGAGCTGGACCTCAATGGGGGCGTCTGGCGGCGCGGCCACCGTCCCAAACGCGGTCGCATCAACGGCCAAACCGGACGAAACCGCGGAAGCTATGCCCACGACCGTGGCGTCGTTACCGCTTGAGGGGAAGATCCTGGCGAGCTGGTGGTCGATCCATCGTTTGGCCATGGCCGCCAGATTGCGAATCTCTAGCAGGATCAGGGCCACGCCGTTCGAGGCGGTCGCCGCCAGGCCCACCAGGCCTACGGCCACACCGGTCCAGAGGATGACATCGGACTCAGTCACTGGCTACAGCATTGCCGAGGTCCACGCGACACTGTGCGAGTGCCCGTATCAAGGTGTTTCCGGTCGAGGGTCGTCCAGCTCTCTCGGCCGCGTTGGTCTCTGGAGAGGAGGTCAATATCAACGGCGAGTTCTTGGTGGCTCAAGAAGTGGGCTTCCAGCCGACGGCGTATCGCCCCGGCGGCATTCCCGTGTGGAGGGCTGGTCGGTGGCCGAAGCGGGCGCCAATCCGGCGCGCCGCTCGACACCAGGGATGGTGGTCATCCAGATGACTGAACCCGAGCAGGTAGGTGAACTCAAGAGGAGGTTGGCCGAGGCCGAGGCCGACCTCGACCACTTCGACATCGTGGTCTGGGGTCAGCGTGACGAAAAGATGGCGTATCGAGACGATGAGCGCTACGCCCAATGGGCAGAGGCGGGAGCTTCGTGGTTCCTAACGGGGCCGGGGCCCTTCAATCTGGTCTACGACGTCGTGCGCGAATACGTTGCAGGCGGTCCTCCCCGCTGATATCGCTCATCCGACAGGTGGATCGACCCGCTCTGCGGAGAAGTGCCCCATAATCCCCAGCCATTCGGACTGGCGGGCGCCCCATATCGCCGGTCTGCGGCGCAAATGAGGCCCGTTCACGATCCTCTATGTCCAAGAGTTGATGATGTGCCCTTTTGGAGCAGGGCTTGGAGCCCCGGGCGCCGCAAAAGACCCCGCTGGTCCTCGACCTTCTTAGACGAAGATTTGATCGTTTGGTACAGGTATAGAGACGTGTGACTGCACCGACTTCCACCGTCCGTCATCCCCTCGAACAAAGACGCCAGTGAGGCGGATTCCTCTCTCCCCACCGCTCGCGTTCTTGAAGTAACCCTGGCCCTCGACCCAAGCGACGTCTCCTCGCACATGGACGGTGACCTCACCCGCTTCTGCTGTGACTCCCTGGTCCACGTTGACGTTGCTGAAGTTCTCAAGGAACTCGTCGGCACTCCACCATTCGGAATTCTCACTCCCAATGTGGATGTGATCTCTGCCCTTCAACATGAGCGATTCCAAAGCCTCGACATCGCCTGAGTTGATCGCCGAGACGAGCTCGTTGAAAGTCGACCGTACCTCGTCTTCTGCAGAATCTGCCATCATGACCTCCTCGGGAAGTCCTGCAACTCATGACAACGAATCGGGTGCTGCGACGATCGAGCATGCCCAGCACACCGCCTGGCAGTTTACCTAGGTCACTTGGGAATTTCCGGCCTTATCCGCGCCGTCCAGGTACTGCCGCTGTGCTGTCGGGGCCCCTCACTCCCAAGAAAACTCCTGGGGCGAGAGGGGAGGACAGACCCCCGCGGGACACCGCAGCCGCGGAACCCGCAAAACGCCAGCCGCACAGAAGCCTACGCACCCGCGCCGTCTCGTGACGGGTCGATTCGTCGCGCCCTCGAGGCCCTGAAATTAGGGTCTTGACTCAAAGAGGATTCGGTAGGGGGCAAGGGCCGTGATGCTCCGTTTGCACCGCCCGCCTCCGCCCCGCCTCTGCGCCGCCGCCGTGCCGCTGTCCCTCCTGTGGTCGGCCTGCTCCACCGTGTGAAGACCATTCGAGCGCAAGGCGGCGATGGCGACGGAGAACGCGTCGTTGGGGTCGGTCTTCTCCGAGCGGCCCGTGCCGAGCACCCGGACCCTCGAGGCCAAGGTGGGTGGGAGGTCGAGGACCACTTCTCCAGCATCGACGAGCTGCTGGGCCGGCAGGTAACCGAGCCCACCGGCGGACTCGATGGCCCAGGTGCGCTCAGCGAAGGGCTCGGCCCAGGCAAGCAACTTGGGGGTCTGCTGACAGGTGGCGCGGACCGTGATCCTGGCCACCTCACATTCATCACCACCGATGGCCACCGCTGTGTGGCTCGCCTTATGGGGATCGACCCCGATGATCACCGACATGAGCGCCTCCTCTTGGCTGACGGAAAAACCGCGAGGGCACTCCTGATTTGGATCTGGTGCACGCACTCCTCTTTTGAGCCACTCGCGGCGAGATCCCGGCGGGAGGCATCTCGTTAGAAAGCCAGCCGGCTAGACCGGCGGCAGGCATGTCTGAAGGAGCGGGCCGTGTCAATAGCCGACGACGCCTTTTTGCCAACGATTCGGGCTGAACTTCGGCCCGACGACCTATACGCGAGCGCGCGTGAGCGAGACGCCGAGGTCAAGGTGGAGCGCCCGCAGCGAAGCGAGGACGAACGACCTTGAGGTGGGCGCCGAGCGGCGCAGAATTATTCCGGTTGTCGTTGCCGGCACCGGGGCACCGGATGTGGCCACCAACGGTCTCGCCTGGCGAGAAGGCGAACGCGGCAGGCTCGGCTGCCGAGGCATGTCTTCGCCGAGGAACTTCGGCATGGTGGTCTTCGGCCTCGACCGGGGCGGGCTCAATCACTTAGACGTCTACGCCACTCCGAGGAGTGAGAACCATGCCTGCTAGCGAGTGACAGCGAGCACGCTGCCCGGCCGGGTCCGAGCGTCACGCCGCCTCGACCAGCTCTGCGAGGCAGCGGATCTCGCCGTCTCGCAGGCCGTAGTGGACGAGCGTGAGAACTTTGTGGGCGATGGCCACGTTGGCGCGGTTGCGACCACGGCGCTCGGCGATGGCCTCGAAGCGGTCTCTGAGCGGGGCCCCACCGTGGTAGTTGCCCACGGCCTCGATGGCCGCCCAGCGCACCAGCGGGGAGCCCTGCTTATCTGTGGGGTCTGTCAGTGTCAAGAGGCCGGTTGGTTGGTTTCCATTGGCCTGGTTGGGGTGAGGTGTGGCGCAGCCGAACCCACGTTGAAGCAACTAGGCGGGGGGCGGAGACGGGTGAGGGCGGTCAAGGCCGGGCCGAGGGCCCGCCCGTAGGGGAAGCCTTGACCGCCCGGTCAGCTGCCAAGAGCACAATGGGTGCCGGAAGCCCGACAGGGCTTCTTGGATGCTGCTGCTCGTTTTGGGGGGCCGACGATCCTCCTTCTGTTGGACGCTTGGGTTCGGGTCCTGGGGTTGCGGGCGTCCCTGCTTATCTCGGCGCGCGGCGATGTGAGCCGGCTGCAAGATGGCGTTCGGGGTGTCCCGACGAACGTGGTGCGACCGCTCGTTCTTGGTCGGCTGTCCAGACAGGCTGGCAGCAACAGGGTTGCGGGAGCTGGCCGCAGATCATCAATGGTTGGACACGACGCGACGGTCCGGGCTCGAGGTCAAGCGGCGAGTGGGTAGGCGGCGTCGCCAACGTTGTGCAGGCTGTGATAGCAGCGTCGAGCGAGCTTGCGGGCGATGGTTATCAACACCAAGTGCGCGTCGAGACGTTGGCGGAGCTGACGGTAGTAGGCATAGTCGGGGGAGGTGGGTCGGGCCGCGTAGACAGCAGCCTCATAGAGGGCCCAGCGCAGCACCGGGGGTCCTTGTTTGGCCAGATGTCCTCGGGTTCGCTTGCCGTCAGAGGACCACACCGTCACGTCTAGGCCGGTGTGGCGCACGGCGTCGTCGGAGCTGGTGAAGCGGCGGCAGTCGCCGAGCTCCTCCCAGATGGCCACCGACAGCAACGGTCCGATCCCGTAATGGCACTGCAGCGCTTTGCAGCCCGGCTGACGAGAACCGATAGCTGTGATCTGCCGGCGCAGTGGGAGCATTTCTTCGGTCAGCCGCTCGACTTGGCGCATCCCGGTGTCGACCGCGTAACGGCCCGCGGCGGGCAGCTCGGCCGATGCCACGAGCTCGCGACCGGCTTTGGTCACCAGACTCCCTCCCGCTGCGGGAACGCCGTGATGGAACAAGCTGGCGTGCACCCGTTGCAGCCAACCGGTTCGTTCATCGACCAGGTCTTTGTAGAGGCGGACCAGCACTCGGGCATCGAGAACCTCGGCCGGCGGGATCCACGACTCGGGGACCCGGCCGTCGACCAGCAGCTGGCGCAAGTGGCGAGCGTCAGTCCGGTCGGTTTTGGCCCTGCTCTTCTTTCCTCGCAAGGCAGCCGTTTCCGCCGGTTCGGCCACATGCGTCTTCACCCCGGCCAATGCCAACTCCTCGACGACATAACGCCAGCCTGTGCAACCCTCCAACACGAACTCGACCTCCTCGACCCCATCGAAGCGTTCCAAGCATTTCCGCACCAGCTCGCGATTCGCAGGAGCGATCCTGCCGGTGTGGACCTCGCCGGTGGTCGTGTCCACATAATCGAATGTGAGTTGCGCTCGATGAATGTCGAGCCCACCGATGATCGTCACAGTCACCTCCCGATGGCAGCGATGGGGCCCCCGGTGGGCCGGCCGCCCCACATGCCATCTTGGTGATCACCCCGCGGTGGATCACCTGGTCGGACTCGCGGTGCTTGGGGGGTGAGGCCGGCCCATGAGCACAACTTCTTGGCCGAGTCGAAGCGGCTGATGTCGCCGATCTCGGCCACGAAGATGGCGGCGATGACCTTGCCGACTCCGGGCAAGGTGAGGAGGGCCCAATAGCCGGGGTGGGCCTTGAGCTCTGAGTGGATGTGCGTATCGAGCTCGGCGATGGCCGCCTCGTAGACGTCGAGCAGGTGGCGCAGCGAGTCGAGGCGCATGGCGTAGGCCTCGGGCAGCTCGAGACGGTCGAGCTGGGCCTGACCGGTCGGGCCCCACAGCTCGCCCACGACGGGGAGGATCCCGTTCTTGGCCATGACGCCATGGATCTGGGCCTTGGCACTGGTGCGGTTCCGGATGAGCGAATAGCGATAGCGCACGAGCTCGCGCAGTTCGCGGACCGGTGGCGGGGCGATCCAGCCCTCGGCGAGTCGCCCGAGGGCCAACATGGCGGCCAGGTCCTGGGCGTCGCGCGCGTCGTTCTTGACGCGTCGGTTCCCCCAGTTGTTGCCGAGGGCATGGGCCAGGTGCACGTGGGCGCCGAGCTCTTGGAGCAGATCGGCCGCCCAGTACCAGCCAAGGTGGATTCGAGCACCACCTCGGGCTCGAGCCCGGCCGCAGCCATGGCCTGGGCGAACTCGAAGGGCTAGCTGACGAAGCGTTCGGTGCCGAGCACGTCCCCGTTTTTCGCCATCCGGACGATGGTGGTGCTGCGTCGATGCAGGTCGATTCCGACGTACTGTCCCATAGGGGCCTCATCCTCTTTCGAGGTTTTCTTTTGCAAGACCGAGCATGCTCGGTTCTCACGAGGGGCGGAGGCCCCGCCCCTTCACCGCATCAGACCGGGGCGTAGCCTGGGCACCTGCCGCCGCCACTCAGAGACCGAACGGAGATGACATGACCCCTGCGGGTGACGAGAGTGACATTTCATCCCTTCCCCAGGCCGACCAGGACGCCATCGGCGCAACGCTGATCTCGCTGATGACCGGTTTTCGGGAGCGTGATGCCGAGAAGCTCGTCGGTATCTACACCTCCAACGCTGATTGGGTGAATGCTTTTGGAACCGTGAAGAGAGGCGAGGAAGAGATCGTGCAGTATCTCCGTGGCCTCTTTTCGGACGACAACTTCAACGCGGGAACGCTGAAAGCTCCTCCCGAGACCGCTCTCCGAGTGCTCACACCCGAAGTGGTACTGGTGTCTGCTCATTTGCAGGTCGAAGGGCAGAAGCTGGTAGGTGGAGGAGAGATCGAAGTTAGGGACAACCACTCCCTTCGGGTCCTGCAACGCCAAGCCGACGGGGCATGGCTGATCGTCTCAGAGATGTACAACGACGCCAATCGGGAGCAAACGTACGAAGGACATTCATAGCTGCCACTGGCTTGCAATCGACAGCAACGCTAAATGCCCCATTACGCCGGCTATGTGGCGCCCCGCCACATAGCCGCCCTCCCCGAAAAGCCCTCTCCCTCGCGCCCCCGCCCCCCCCCGTTTTTCCGGGTGGCCCGGCCTCCCCGGTCCTCGCCGCCGCGTCCGTCGGGGCCTGGGCGGTAGGTGCCGGGCTCGGGGGCGGTTGTTCGGGGGCTGCGGGGGGCGCTGGGTGCGCGGCGGTTTGGTGCCGCTTTGGGGCCGGGGCTCCTCTCTCCCGGCTTCGACGTCCTTCATTCAGAGCGGAAGACACAGAGCGGAAGACACAGAGCGGAAGACGGTACACACAGAGCGGAAGACGTGGAGCGGAAGACGGGATTCGAACCCGCGACCCTCACCTTGGCAAGGTGATGCGCTACCGCTGCGCCACTTCCACGTTGGGACCCCACTTTATCGCGTCGGCCGTCCCGGGATCGAAGAGGTATCCGGCCTGCGGCCTGGCCCTTCACGGCCCGAGAACACCCGCCGGCGGCGCGCCAACTGTTCGAGCCGGGCCTCGCTAAATTCGCTTCGTGCGCCAGGACGAGACCACGGCCTTCCTGAGCCGGTCCTTCGGTGCCGTGGCCGACGACTACGACCGACTTCGGCCCGGCCCTTCGCCCGAGGCCCTGGACTGGCTGCTGCCGGAGGGTGCCACGGACGTCCTCGAGATCGGGGCCGGAACAGGAATCCTCACCCGCCTCCTGGCCGAAAGGGTGGCGCACGTCACCGCCGTTGAGCCCGACGAACGGATGCGTGCGGTCCTGGTTGCCGGCGACCCTGGGATCGAGATCCTGGCCGGCCGCGCCGAGGAGATCCCCGCAGAAGGCGCCTCGTTCGACGTCGTCATTGCCGCATCGGCGTGGCACTGGGTCGACGAGAAACGTGCCGTGCCGGAGGTGGCACGTGTGCTCCGCGCCGGCGGACGCCTCTCGCTCGTGTGGAGCGGGCCCGACCGCTCGGTCGACTGGATGCGGTCGCTGTGGGCCGGTGGCATCGTGTTCAGCCCCGAGGAGCAGGCCGAAGTGGACGAGCGTCGCCGGCGCCGTCACATGGTCAACGCCGACGTCGGAGGCGTCAGCCCGTTCCTGGATCCCGAGACGAAGCTCTTCCGCTGGACCAAGCCGATGACCAAGTCGGACCTCGTCGCACTGTCGACGACCTACAGCGCCGTCATCACCATGGAGGAAGACGCCCGTCGCCGGCATCTCGAAGCCATGGCGACCTTCCTCGACACCAGCGAGGACCTCGCCGGTCTCGACCTCATCGACGTCCCGATGCGTTCCTATTGTTGGCGGGCAACCAAGCGCTGACCAGCAACAACGGTTGAGAGAAACCCAAGGATCTTGTGACAAAGGTCCCTGACCAGCCGGAAAACCGCAGCGTAACGTCACCGTCATGATCCTCGCTGCCCTGCTTGGGGCGCTCATCAACCTCAACGGAAACGGCCACTACATCCATTGGGGCTTCATCCAGATCTCGTTGGCCAACTTCGTCGTCATCCTCTTGATGATCGTCGGTCTTCATCCTGGCCATCCTCCTGCCGTTCCCGAAGCGGAAGAGGGGTGACCAATGAGCATCGACACCGACGTCGGCACCCGCGCCGAGAGCGCCGCCCCGACCAGGGCCACCGCGGAGTCACGCCAGTGGACCGCACGGATGCGGCGAGCTGCCGAGTCGGCCTTCCCGCCGGACCAGCTGCTACCCGACCGCCAGCCCGCCTACATGGCATCGTGGATCTACGTCTTCGGCGTGCTCACGGTCGTCAGCCTGGCCTGGGTCATCATCACGGGCTGCGTTCTCGCCATCATGGGCCCGAGCTGGTGGCACGTGTCCTCCACCGGCCACTTCGTGAACTCGTTGCACCTGTGGAGCGTCGAGGCGATGTTCTTCTTCATGGTGATCCACCTCTGGGGCAAGTTCTTCATGGCGGCCTGGCGTGGGAACCGCCGGCTGACGTGGGCCACCGGTGTCATCTCGTTCCTCGTGTCGGTCGGGGCCGCCTTCACCGGCTACCTGTCCCAGCAGAACTTCGACTCGCAGTGGATCTCGACCCAGGCCAAGGACGGCATCAACTCCACCGGTGCCGGCGCCGTCTGGAACGTGCTCAACTTCGGGCAGATGCTCATGTGGCACATCGTGCTGTTGCCCATCGGTGTCGTCATCATCGCCGGGTTGCACGTCCTGCTGGTCCGGCGCCGGGGCATCGTCCCCCCGTTTGACGACCCTTCCCACGAGCACACGAGCGACGTCTCTGCCGTTGCCACCCCGGCCGAGGAGCTCGCGTGAGCCCGAAATCCGCAAGGCGCCGTCGGTTCAACCCCGACCGCGACGTCAAGGAGTGGAAGGGCGCCTACGTCCCCTATGACATCTTGAAGGAGGCCTTCGTCGCCTTCCTCGCCGTGGCCGTGCTCATCGTCCTTTTGGCCGTCGTCTTCTCCTCGCCCGACGAGCCGGCCATCACCCTCAAGACCTGGTCCGTCGTCGACCCGATCGACTTCGCTCAGACCGCGATCACCGAGCTGGACGGCACGAGCGCGACGGCCTCCTACGGACCGCCCTACAACTCGACTCCGGACTCCTCGCAGCACATCGGGTTCTTCGAGCCCGAGCAGTGGTTCGGCGTCCATCAGCCGATCGACACCGCGCAGGACTTCGTCATCTACCCCCTGCGAACACTGGTCACCCTGCCCGCGACGCAAGCGGCGCTCAACCTGTACCAGGGCGCGTCAGCGGCGCAGCAGAGCGCGTGGACGACCGCCTACGAGAAAGCAGTCGCCAACGCCACCGACGTCAACGGTCGGCTGCGCGTCCCGGCCGGGCCCTACGGCCCTGTCGGCGTCATGATCGGCAGCCTCACGACGATGGCGCAGAGCGGCGGACTGGACGGCACCTTGCTGAGCGAGGGGGGGCAGTTCTACAACACGAACTACACCAAGCCCCTGCTCTTCCTTGCCGACGGCACCTACCTGGCCGACCAGGCCGGCGCGCAGCACCTCCAGGGAAGCCAGTGGGGCATGATGAACGAGACCGGGAACTACCCGGGGCAGGCGTGGCTGTGGCTCTACACGATGTGGTACCAGGTGGCGCCGATGAACTCCTCCACCAACGGAGACCTCGAGGTGTGGGTGATCATGATGGCGCTCTCGATCGGTCTGATCTTCCTGCCCTTCATCCCGGTCTTGCGCTCCATCCCACGCTGGACCCGTGTCTACCGGCTGATCTGGCGGCGCCACTATCGCGCGCTTGCCGGGGTCGTGACCTGATTCGCTGATTCACGAGCCGGCGGTGCGTGATGTGCCGTGTGCGACGTGCCGCCTGTGACGTGCCGCGGCCTCTCCTGTGCGCGAACGCCACGTCGCCTGTGACGCCGCGCCCGCCGAAGCTGTGAATTGTCACCCGTTCGTCAGGTAACTGTTCGCGCCCACCTATGCCGTTGTGCGGCTGCACCCAGGTCCGCAGTGCACCGTATGTCGTGTCGGCCCGATTGGGTCGGCGCTTCACGCGAGATGAAAGGTAAGACCGTCATGCAGATCCGCCTTCGTAACGTGCTGGCCATCGGCGCGCTCACCTCCGGCCTCCTCGCCGGCGGTGCGTTGGTCGCCAATGCGGCGACCACCTCGAGCACCGGGAACACCGGGTCGAGCGGCACCTCGGGCACGAGCTCGTCGACCGCGACCCCGTCCTCGAGCACGAGCACCCCGACCGGGTCGAGCAGCACCAGCTCGGGTTCGTCGAGCTCCGGCTCGACCGGCTCCAGCTCGACCGGCTCCGGCTCCACCCACAACTGCCCCAACATGGGCAGCGGTTCGGGGACCCACACCGGCACGCCTCCGGCCGGCACGGGGACCCCGCCGTCCGGTTCGAGCTCCAGCGCGGGGGCACCCTCCGGCTCATAGCCGCCTCGCCCCGCATTCCTCGGACCCCACAGAGGAAGGGCGCTGCGGGCCGCGTCGCCGAGCGGCTCGCAGCGCCCACCTCTCGGGTCCCTGGTCACCCCGGACGACGCGCCTCAGGCCGAGGCCGTCGCCCCCTGGGCATCGAGGGCGCAGGCCATCAGCTCACCGAGCGCATCGTCGATGTACGCCACCACCTCGTCGAGCTCGGGGATCAGCTTGCGGCAGGCCAGCACGCCGAAGTACAGCCGGTCGAGATACGAGAAGACCGTCACGTTGACCCCGATCCCTTCCGCCATGGGCCCCACCGGGTACATGGCGGCAACCCGACTCCCGGCGCAGAAGAGCGAGAAGTCCGGACCCCGCACGCTCGACACCGTCACGTTGAACGGAGGGCGGACCTTGTCGAAGAGGCGTGTTCCCGCTACGGCACGCGCCATCCGCGAGGCCAGGGCGGGCAGTGCCACCTGGGCCAGGTCGCCGATGAGGCGTCCGCGGTGCAGCTTCTCCTGCTCCTTGGCGACCCGCGCCGACTCCGAGATGGCGTCGAGCCGGAGGACCGGGTCCTCGACGTCACTCGCCAGCGAGACCAGCATCCCCGAGATCTGGTTCCCGAGGTCCTCCCCCAGTCCCTCGGGGCGCGTCGAGACTGGCACCATGGCCACCAGCGGCTGGTCCATCTCCTCCCCCCGCGCCGACTGCAGGCGCCGCAGTCCGCCCGACACACCGGCCAGAACCACGTCGTTGACCGTCGCCTCGAAGACCCGGCCGACGAGCTTCACGTCGGCCAGCGGCACCGAGAGTGACGCGAACCGCTTGCGATTGGAGACGGCGCCGTTGAACGTGGTGCGCGGCGCGGCGAAGAAACCGGGCGGCGCCTGCTCGCCCCGCGCCGCCAGCTCCCGGTTGTGCATCCCGAGGTCCGCCACCGCCTCCACGCCCGCCTGCAGGGTGCTCAAGGTCGCACCCGGCTGCCTCGCCAGCGACGAGGCCGCGTGGCGCAGCATCTGCGCGTTGGACGGCAGCGGTGGCGGGTTCCATTCGGGGGGCAGGGGCACGACGCGCGATCTCGGGGTGAGATCGAGGAACGTCGCCAGCACCGAAGCACCGCTCACCCCGTCGAGGATGGCGTGATGCACCTTGGCGATCAGCGCGGCGCGATCACCCTCGAGCCCCTCGACCACGTACATCTCCCACAACGGCCGGTCGGGGTCGAGTGGTCGGCTCATCACCGAAGCCATGAAGGCGTCCAACTCGGCCTTCCCCCCGGGCGACGGCAGGCTGGCCCGGACCAGGTGGTCGTCGAGCTCGAAGTCGGGGTCGTCCACCCAGACCGGGTGGTGGAGCCCGAAGGGCACCCGCACGGCTCGCTGTCGCAAGGGGGTGATCTGGTGCAGCCGCTGCTCGATCACCCGGCGTATCTGCGCATAACGGGTGGAGGGCGAGAAGAGGGAGCGCGTGCCTTCGGGCGGGTCCAGGACGAGCGCGACGCCCACGTGCATGGGCGTCGTCGGCGTCTCGAGAGAGAGGAAGGCGGCATCCATGCCCACGAGCGAGCGCATCACCGCCACTTCTTAGCTGCTCCCGGCTCCGCCGTCATGTGCCGGTGTGCCCGAAGCCGCCGCGGCCCCGCTCCGACTCCCCCAGGCCGTCCTCGGCCACCAGCTCGAAGGCCGCCTGCTCCACCCGGACCAGCACCAGCTGGGCGATGCGGTCACCCCGGACGACCGTGTAGTCGTGCTCTGGATCGTGGTTCACGAGCACGACCCGCAGCTCCCCGCGGAAGCCGGAGTCCACCAGCCCGGGCGCGTTGAGGCAGGTCACCCCGTGCCGCACGGCCAGGCCGCTGCGCGGAAGCACCAGGCCGGCGTACCCGGGCGGGATGGCCACGGCCACGCCCGTCGGCACCGCCGCCCGGCCGCCCCCTCGGGCCAGGACGGCCTCCGTGCGGGCACTGAGGTCCGCCCCGGCGTCGCCTTCACGTGCGTAGCCGGGCACCGGCAGGTCGGCGTCGAGCTGGTGCAAGGGGACGCGCAGCATCGCCGGACACTACAAGGACTGACCTCGCGCCCGTCCGGTGACCGACCGGTAGCATGCCCGCGTGCTGGCGTGGATCGATCTCGAGATGACCGGGCTCGATCCGGCACGCCACACCATCGTCGAGATCGCCTCCCTCGTCACCGACGACGACCTGACCCTCGTTGAGGAGGGACCCGACCTGGTGGTGCACGCGTCGCCCGAGCAGCTGGCCGCCATGGACGACTATGTGCGCACCATGCACACCCGTTCGGGGCTGGTGGCCGACATCGAGACCTCGACGCTGACCCTGGCCGAGGCGGGCGCCCAGACGCTGGCGTTCTTGAAGAAGCACATCCACGAGGCCAGGACGGTCCCCCTTGCCGGCAGCTCCATCGGGACCGACCGGCGCTTCCTGGCCACGCAGCTGCCCGAGATCGAGGACTATCTCCATTACCGCTCGGTCGACGTCTCGACGGTCAAGGAGCTGTGCCGGCGCTGGCAGCCCGAGATCTACCGGGCGGCGCCGGTCAAGAAAGGGGGGCACCGGGCGCTGCAGGACATCCGCGAGAGCCTCGCCGAGCTCGCCTACTACCGCACCGCCATCTTCGACCACTCCGCAGCACCGGACAAGGGGGCCACGTGAACCCGAGCGACAGGGACACGCCGTCGATGTCGATTGCCGAGGCCAACGAGGCACTCACGGCGCCCGGCCAGCTCTTCGAGATGGAAGCGCGCGACATCCGGGGCGTGCCCACCCGGACCTGGAAGAACGCCCCGCCCTCGCTGCGCACCGTCCTCGACATGTCGCTGGCCCACGGCGACGCCCCCTTCCTCGTCTACGAGGACGAGCGGACGACCTTCGCCGAGCACTACCGCATCGCCTGCACGCTGGCCCACCGTCTGCGCTCGACCTTCGGCATCGAACAGGGTGACCGCGTGGCCATCATCATGCGCAACCTGCCCGAGTGGGTCATGGCCTTCTGGGCGGCCACGCTCGCCGGCGCCATCGTCGTGCCGCTGAACGCATGGTGGAGCGGCGAGGAGCTGCGCTACGGGCTCGAGGACTCCGGTTCGAGGATCGCCTTCGTCGACACGGAGCGGGCCGAGCGCATCCGGCCCTTCCTCGGCGGGCTGTCCGCGCTCGGTGCGGTCGTCATCGCCGACGAGCACAGGACCGAGCGGAAGGCGCCGCCGGCCGTCTTCGAACCGTCCGGCGGCGCGCCACCGGTGGCCGAGTGGCCCTTCCCTCTCGCGTTGGGCACGGTGGACGAGGCCGCCTCGCCTCCCGACCTCACCATCGACTCGGAGGACGACGCCACCATCTTCTACACCTCGGGCACCACGGGGCGCCCCAAGGGCGCGGTGGGCACGCACCGCAACATGTGCACCAACCTGATGAGCCTCTTCTTCATCAACAGCCGCGGCGGGATGCGCTTCGGCACGCCGGCGCTGGAGCCGGTCGGCGAGAAGACCCAGGCCGCCTTCCTGCTCTCCGTGCCGCTGTTCCACGCCACGGGATGCCATTCGGTGATGGTCTCGAACGTCGCGGCCGGCGGGAAGCTCGTGATGATGCACCACTTTGACCCCGAGCGCGCCCTCGAGCTGATAGAGCGGGAACGGATCGGCACCTTCGGCGGCGTGCCGGCCATGGTCATGCAGGTGCTCGACTCGCCGAACTTCTCCAAGTACGACACCTCGTCCATCCGCGGCGTCTCCTACGGCGGCGCACCGGCGCCACCCGACCTGGTGCGGCGCATCCGCGAGGCGTGGCCGATCGGGCAGCCCTCCAACGGCTACGGGCTGACCGAGACCTCGTCGGTCACCTCCATGAACTCGGGCGGGGACTACGTGGCCAAGCCCGAGAGCGTGGGCCCCGCGGTACCGGTCTGCGACATCGCCGTCGTGCCCGAGGACTTCGACGGCGACCAGCCCGACGATTCCCTCCCCCGCGGGCCCGAGGTCAGGGGCGAACTGTGGATCAAGGGGCCCAACGTCGTGCGCGGCTATTGGAACCGACCCGAGGAGACGGCCAAGACGTTCAGCCGGGGTTGGCTGCACACCGGCGACGTGGCGCGCCTCGACGAGGAGGGCTTCATCTACATCGTCGACCGGGCCAAGGACATGATCATCCGCGGCGGCGAGAACGTGTACTCGGTCCAGGTCGAGGCCGCGCTCTTCGAGCATCCCGCCGTGGCGGACTGCGCCGTCGTGGGCGTACCCCATCCCACGCTGGGCGAGGAGGTGGGTGCCGTGGTCGTGCTCCGCCCCGGGGCCAAGGTGACCGCGGACGAGCTGGGACTGCACGTGAAGGCTCGACTCGCCGGCTTCATGGTGCCGACCCACATCTGGTTCCGCACCGAGCCACTCCCCCGCAACCCCCAGGGGAAGGTGCTCAAGCGCGAGCTGCGCGACGAGGTCGCCATCCACCCAGCCTGAGCAACGTCTCGTCAGGCGTCGGGTGGGCGCCCCGTGAGGCCGAGCAGGCGATCGAGCAGCGGCGCGTCCGCGGGCACCGGGACCGGGGCCGGGAACACGCCGATGGACCTCCACTCCTCTGCGTGCGGGCTCACGTCGTCCCAGACCCCCTGGACGAGCTCGTCGGGCAGCGCCGGGTCAACCCCGATCTCCTTGGCGATGTCGTGGGCCCGCAGCGCCCGGAAGGAGTTGATCTGCCAGAGGTACTCCCGCACCGTGTAGTCGCCGAAGGACAGGCGGGCCACGGCGTCGAGGTCCGTCACGGCGGAGACGGCGGCGCAGGCGCGCTCGACGATCGCCTCGAAGCTGGCCACCGGGTCGTCGCCCAGGAGGTCGCCGTCGAACGTGTCCACCCCCGCCTCCTCCATCGTGCGGCCGGCCAGCACGTCGGGCACCCAGGCATCGTCGTAGGCGTGGTAGTTGACGATCGCGCGCAATGACGGCCGCTCGGGCCGGCTCCGAGTCGCGAAGGTGACGGGCAGGACCATCTCCCACTGGTCGGGCCGGATCTGGGCGACCACTCGGGCCAGGGCCCGGTCGGCCAGGACGAAGGTGTCGGGTTCGGCCATGTCCACTCCTTGGTCGACTCCGCACCGCGGTGCCGCGGCCGAACATCATCGCGTCATGCGCTGACGGCGGTGACCCCGGCCCTGATCAGCGATTCGGCTGAGGCGTCACCCGCAGATAGGGCTTGAGGGCCTTCCACCCCTTGGGGAAGCGACCCTTGGCGTCCTCGTCGCTCACGGCGGGCACGATGATCACGTCCTCACCGTCCGTCCAGTTCACCGGGGTGGCGACCGAGTAGTCGGCCGTCAGCTGCAGCGAGTCGAGGACGCGGATGATCTCGTCGACGTTGCGACCGGTCGAGGCCGGGTACGTCAAGGTCAGCTTGACCTTCTTGTCCGGACCGATGATGAAGACCGAGCGCACCGTCAGGGTGTCGTTGGCATTGGGGTGGATCATGTCGTAGAGGTCCGCCACCTTGCGGTCCTCGTCGCCGATCAACGGGAACGCCAGCGCCGAGCCCTGGGTCTCCTCGATGTCCCCGGCCCAGCCCTTGTGGGACTCGACCGAGTCGACCGAGAGGCCGATCAGCTTGGCGTTGCGCTTGTCGAACTCGGGCTTGGCCTTGGAAAACGCCCCCAGCTCCGTCGTGCAGACCGGGGTGAAGTCCTTCGGGTGGGAGAACAGGATCCCCCAGCTGTCGCCCAGCCACTCGTGGAAGTTGATGGTGCCTTCGGTGGTGTCCGCCGTGAAGTCGGGAGCGGTGTCCCCGAGTCGTACTGCCATTGGTCCTCCTGGAATAGAAGCGCTGTCTGCGGGGCCAGACCTTACCGGGCCCGGCGGCAATTGTCGACACGTTTGGTCATATTTGTGGACCCCGGGCGGCCGGGCCGGGGAAGAGCCCTGACCTGGGAAGGGCCGACGGTCGATGTGCGGACACCCGGCCCGGCCGTGCGAGAATGCCCCCATGAGCAGCGGGCAGCCCGCGCGCGCCACCCCGCGAGGGCCCGGCGTGCCCTCCCGGGGCGACAGCCTCGTCGTCGAGCACGACGGCCCGGTCACCGTGGTGACCATCAACCGGCCCGAGCGGCGCAATGCCGTCGACAGCGTCTGCGCCGAACGGCTCCGGGAGGCCTTCCTCGCCTTCGACCGCGACGTCGACCGCTCGGTCGCCGTGCTCACCGGCGCCGGAGCGTCGTTCTGTGCCGGCGCCGACCTCAAGGCGGTGGCCGAGGGCGACCGGCGACCGATCCCCGACGATGGGGCCGGGCCCATGGGGCCCACGCGCCTGACGCTGTCCAAGCCGGTGATCGCCGCCGTCGAGGGGTACGCCGTCGCCGGGGGGATCGAGCTCGCGCTCTGGTGCGACCTGCGGGTGGCGGCCGAGGATGCCGTCTTTGGCGTGTTCTGCCGACGCTTCGGCGTGCCCCTGGTCGACCTCGGCACGGTGCGGCTTCCCCGTATCGTGGGCCACGGACGCGCCATGGACCTCATCCTCACCGGCCGGGCCGTCGCCGCCCCGGAGGCGCTCGGCATGGGACTGGTCAACCGGGTGGTCGCTCCCGGCCAGGCCCTGGCGGCGGCGGTGGCGCTGGCACACCAGCTCGCCGCGCTCCCCCAGGTGTGCCTGCGCTCGGACCGGATGAGCGCCCTGGAGCAGTGGGGACTGACCGAGGAGGACGCGGCCGTCGGGGAAGCCCGGCACGGGCGCGAGGTCATCGAGAGCGGCGAGACGCTCGCGGGCGCGGCGCGCTTTGCGAGGGGTGCGGGACGTGGTGGCGCTGCGCTCGACTGACGCGGAGGGGAACGAACCGCTCGTGCCGGGACGCCCGACGGTCGCCGCGTTCGACTTCGACGGCACCCTGACCGACTCCGGGAGCGTGTTCCCCTTCCTCGTCAGCGTGCGCGGGCCTTGGCCCGTGCTGCGCGCCGTGGTCCGGCTGTCCCCCTCGCTCCTGCGGGCTGCCGTGGTCGGCGGCTCGGCGGCCGACGACGTCAAGGAGCGGCTGTTCCACCGCCTCCTGGGGGGCCTCCCCGTCGACGAGGTGGACCGCCGCTCGGTGGTCTTCGCCCGCCGGCACCTGGAACGGCACCTGCGCCAGGACACGCGCCGGCGTCTCGAGTGGCACCGCCACCAGGGGCACTACACGGTCGTCGTCTCCGCTTCACCCGAGTGCTACGTGTCCCCCGCCGGTGCGGAGCTGGGCGTCGACGGCGTCGTGGCCACCCGGCTGGCCGTGGGCGGGGGCGGGCTCCTCACCGGCGGCTACGAAGGGAAGAACTGCCGGGGCGCCGAGAAGTACGCCCGCCTGATCGTCCACCTGCGCGCCCAGGGCCTGCTGTCGAACAACGGGGGCGTCCAACCGGTGCTGTGGGCCTACGGCAACAGCCGCGGCGATCTCCGGCTCCTCAACGCAGCCGACCACGGTGTCGACGCCGGTCGCCTTGGGCCGCTCGGCCGGCTGCGCCGCTTCCCCCGCCTCTCCGGCGTGCTGGCGTCAGCCGGGAGTGGCCGCGATGCCGACCGCGTGGCCTGAGTAGCCGCTGACCGCCGTGCTGACGTCCCCGAAGTAGGGGGCGTCGCCGTAGGCGAAGACCTGGCCGCCGCCGTCGACGGCGTCGAAACCCTGGCCGGTGAAGTCGGGGATCAATCCGGTCATGGGGCTCGTCATGCTGGCGGTCCCGGGCGAGTCCGGGGCAACGGCCACCGGCGGCGCGTCGCCGAATGCGTGTGGGGTGCCGTTGGCCTCGAGCATCCAGTACCCGCCGCCGTCGGAGGAGGGCGCCACGCCGACGATGGGCGTCGCCGGCGGGTCGGAGCCGAGGGACCCGTGGAAGGACGCGTCGCCGTAAGCGAAGATGCCGCCGTCGGAAGCGACGAGCCAGTAGCCCAGGCCGTCGTGGGTCGGCACCATCCCGATGACCGGCTTGTTGAGCGTGATGCTGCCCGTGCTCCCGAAGAACTGGGCGTCGCCGAAGGCGAAGATCCCGCCGTCCGATGCCACCAGCCAGTACCCACCACCGTCGGGGGTCACCGCCATGCCGACCACCGGCTTGTTGAGCCGGATGCTCCCGGTGCTCCCGTGGAACTGGGCGTCGCCGAAGCTGAAAACACCCCCGTCCGAGGCGACCTCCCAGTAGCCGCCGGCGTCGTGCGTCGTCGCCATGCCCACGACGGGCTGGTTCAGCCGCATGCCCCCGGTGCTCCCGTAGAACTGCGCGTTCCCGAAGCTGAAGACACCTCCGTCCGCGGCGTCGATCCAGTACCCCCCGACACCGCCACTGGGCTGGGAGCCGAGCGTGAACCAGTCCGACGGCAGGTTCAACGCCGCCGCGAAGGCGTCGCCGGTCACCGAGACCGAGCCGCCGGAGCCGGCCACGGTCAGCTGCTCCACCCGGCCCCCCAGGTCACCCAGGCCGTTGCGCGCGGTGACGACGATGCTGCTGAGCGTCCCGATCTGGGGATAGGCGGCCTGCACGGAGGACACCGGGACGGAGACGCTCCAGTCGTGGAGGGTGTTGCACGCGTCGGTCACGCAGACAGCGTCCCCGTCGTCGGGCACGGCCGGGAATTGGTCCCCGGTCGTGTACCCGCCCGAGGAGGCCGAGTACTCCGTGGTGGCCACCGCGCCGTTCGTCTCCAGGACCTGGCCGGCCGTGTCGGCGGCCGCCGAGGCGGAAGCGAGCGTCTCGAACTTCACGCCCGGGTAGGACTGGCAGGTCTGGTCGCAGGTGTCGGCGTAGCCGCCGTAGCCGAGGGGGTCCGACTCCACGTAGGAGCGGGCCGCCACCGTCTGCGCCTCGCTCTGCTGGAAGCCCCAGGACAGCCCTCCCGGCCCCGTGCCACCGAGGAGCGACCAGCTCGAAGGTGACTCGGCGGGCGCCACGTCCGCCACGTACTCCTCGATCGGGACGATGTTGACCGTGCGCGAGAGGCCGGCGGAGTTGGTGACGGCCTGCAGTGTCCCGTGGAGCTCGATGGTCGCGCTGGGCGTGCACAAGTCGAGCAGCGCGCCCGGCGGTGGTGACGCCACCGGCTCCACGACCGGCGAGCCGACGTCCGACCACGGTCCGCCACAACCGGGCCCCGTCTCGACCTGGAAGAGACCGGTGCCGACCTGGTGGAACAGCACGGCGGGCGCGGAGCCCGAGCCGTAACTCACGTTCCCGCTCGAGGCGCTGACGATGGTGTCGATGGCATTGGCCTCGGTCATGGCCACCCACACGTTGCCGCCATGCATGGCGGTGCTGTCATTCGTGCTCGTCAGGGTCGTGTTGCCGTAGTAGTGGGCGAGGATCTGCTGGTAGGTGTCGTTGCCGGTGCCGTCGTCCGCCCCGATGGCATAGCCGAGCGAGCCCCACTGGCCCATCCCGATGCCGTGGCCGTAACCGTGACCGCTGATGACGACGGTGGACGACGGGTAGGCCGCCGCGGGGGGCGCCGGGCCGAAGAGGGCGGCGGGCAGCACCAGGCCCAGCGAGACGACGAGCGCGGCGAGAACCGTGGATGCGGAGCGACGAAGGAGCACCGGGCGCGCGACAAGGGTTCCGAGCAGCACGATCTGAAAATGCTATCGGCGCCACCTGGGCCAATTGGTGCATGGGCCGGCGCTTCGGGGGTGAACGACGCGCTTGTACACTGCACGGCCGTGCGGGTCGACCAGGTCATACCGTCGCTCGCCAGCCGCGATGCCATCGGCGTCAGCACGCTGAACCTGCGCGACGGGTTGCGCGCCGTGGGCATCGATTCCGAGATCTTCTACGGGAACTCCACGCCCGACGTCGCGCACGAGGGACGGCCTGTCATCGAGCTGGGACGGGCCGGGCGCGAGCGGTGGTTGCTCTATCAAGCGTCGATCGGGAGCCCGGTCTACGACATCCTGGCCGCACGAACCGAGCCAAAGCTCGTCAACTACCACAACATCACGCCGGCCGCCCTGCTGCGCGACTGGGAGCCCGCGGTGGCCTACGAGGCGGCGCTGGGGCGCACGCAGCTCGCTCGTCTGGCGCCGCAGAGCCGCCTCGCCGTGGCGGACTCGGCCTTCAACGAGTCCGAATTGCAGGCGCTCGGCTACGAGGGGACCGCCGTCGTGCCGCTGCTGATCGACATGCACGTCAAGAGCGAGGAGCCCGACCCCGAGCTGGCGGCCGCGCTGGCGCGGCGCAAGGAGCGCGAGGGCGGCTGCGACCTGCTCTACGTGGGGAAGATCTCGCCGCACAAGGCCCCGCACGACCTGGTCAAGATGCTCGACGTCCTGCGCCGCGTCGACGACCCGGCGGCACGCCTCCACCTGGTGGGATCGCGGCTCGGTGAGACCTACGAACCGGCGCTGCGGGCGTTCATCGACGAGCTCGGGCTCAACGCTGCGGTGAACCTCGCGGGCTCGGTCAGCGGGGCGGAGCTCGAGGCCTACTTCCGGGCGGCCGACGTCTTCGTGCTGGCGTCGGACCACGAGGGCTTCTGCGTGCCCCTGGCCGAGGCCATGGGCCACGGCGTCCCGATCGTCGCCTACGGCGTGACCGCGGTGCCCGAGACCGTGGGTGGGGCGGGGCTGGTGCTCGAGGACAAATCGCCGGTGCCCTTCGCGGCGGCCGTGGCCCGGGTGCTCCGGGACGCGACGCTGCGGGCGGTCCTGGTTCGGGCGGGCCGGGAGCGGGCGGCCGGCTTCGACCTGGGGGCATCGACGGCGCGCTTCGTCTCGCTGGTCCGGCAGGCCGTCGGCGCCGCCTGAGACGGGGACGCGGCGAGGCCGCCGGACGCCGTCTTCCAGAACCCTAAACAGGTTCGTGGATAGTTTCGAGAGAGCTGTGCCGGGTGTCAGCCCCGCAGCGCGGCGAAGAGGTCGACGGCGCGATCGCCGGCCGAGGGGAGGTCGAGGGCGCCCACGCGGCGCCGCGCGGCCTGGGCCAGCTTCTCCTGGAGAGAGGGCTCGCCCAGCACGCTGGTCACGGCGCCGGCCAGCGCAGAGGGGTCGGTGGCGTCGACCAGCAGCCCGCCGTCGCCGACGACCTCGGGCAGTGCGCCGACCCGGTTGGCCACGACCGGCACCCCGTGGGTCATCGCCTCGATCACGGGCACGCCGAAGCCCTCGTGCTGCGAGGTCAGCACGAGCACGTCGGAGGCGGCCAAGCGGGTGGCCAGCGCGGCGTCGCTCAGCGCCCCGTGGAAGGTCACGACGTCGTGGAGGCCGACCTCGTCGACGAAGCGGCGGAGGGCCTCGGTGTAGGCGGCCACAACCGGACGCCCCACCACCTCCAGGATCGCCGCCGCATCGTGGTGCTCCCGGGTGACGAGCAGCCCCATGACCGCGTACTCGATCCCTTTGTTCGGGGCGAGGCGCCCCACGCTCATCCAGCGGGCGCCGGCCCGCCGCGGCACGGGCGGGCCTCCATCGCCGCCGGTGAGCGTGACCGGGCCGGCGGGCACGATGGCGGCGGGTGGCACGACGGCGGTCGTGGCGAAGCCCGCGGCGCGCAGCTCGGCCTCGTTGAAGGCCGACACCGCCAGGCCGAGTGCGCTTCGGGGCGCCAGTGCGCGCAGCTCGAGCTGCGCCCGCAGCTGGTGGCGCGCCATCCCGTTGTCCCAGGGGGCGTAGAACTCCGGTGGGGTGACGTTGTGGTAGTTGACGACCAGCGTCTCGGACCGCTCCCGCAGGTACGAGGCGATGGCCGACGCGGTCGCAAACTGGTAGACGAGCACGTCGCCGTGCTCGGCCTCGTGGGCGTAGGCGGCGAACGGTCGTGTCTCGGACGCCGTCTCGGGGTCGTCCATCTCGACGTAGATCTGCGAGCGGATGCCGCGTGCCACCAGCACGTCGCGCAGGCGCAGCGTGTGGCGTCCGACGGCGTCGCCGCGGTGCAGCATCGGGACGAACTGGTGGATGCCGGCCGTCACCGGGTGGCACGCCGCTCGGCCAGGGGCGCCAGCAGGCTGACGAAGCGGTCGGCCGCGCTGTCGAGGCTCAACTCGGCCAGGCGCCGGCGCCCCGCCTCGACCATGGCCCGCGCGACGGACGGCGTCGCGGCAGCAGGGCGCCGATGGAGGCCGCGAGCGCGTAGGGATCCTTGTCGGGCACGAGCGATCCGGCGCCGCCGAGCACCTCGGGGACCGCGCCCTGATCGAACGCCACGACCGGGAGCCCGGTCGCCATGGCCTCGACGACCGGCACGCAGAAGCCCTCGTGCTCGGACGTGACGACCAGCACGTCTGCCTCGGCGTAGGCCGACGCGACGGTGGCGTCGCTGGCATGGCCGGCGAAGCGGACCGCCCCCACCAGGCCGAGCTCGGCCACGTAGCGGTGCAGGGCGACCACGTAGGACTCCGTCGCCGCCTTGCCGACGATGTGCAGGGTCGCCGCCGGGTCGCCGTGGGCCCGGGCGACGGCCAGTGCGGCGACCGTGCTCTCGAGCGCCTTGTTCGGCGACACCCTGCCGACGGCCAGCCAGCGCGCGCCCGGCGCGTCCGACCGGGACCAGGGCGCCGTCGGGACACCGGTCGTTGCCGTGAGGGCGGCGTCGAGGGCCGCCGAGGGCGGGACCACCGCCGTGGCGGCGAAGCCCACCGCGACGAGGTGTGCCTCGTTGTAGGCGGAGTCGGCCACGGCGAGGGCGGCGCGGCGGCGCCAGCAGGCGCAGGTCCCCCTGGGCCCGCAGCTGCCCGAGGGCGAGGTGGTTGTCCCAGGGTGCCATCAGCTCGGGGGGCGTGACGTTGTGGTAGTTGACGACGAGCGTCTCGGAACGAGCGGCCAGCCACGGGGCCATCGCCGAGGCGGTGGCGAGCTGGTAGACGACGACGTCGCCCTCCCGGGCCGCCTCGGCATAGGAGAGGACCGGCACCGTCTCCCCCGCCGTCTCGGGGTCGACCGTGTCGACGTAGATCTCCGAGCGGAAGCCGTGGGCCCGTGTCGCATCGCGCAGGCGCAACGTGTGTCGTCCGACCGCGTCACCGCGATGCAGCACGGGGACGAAGTGGTGGATGCCGCTCACGAGGGCGTGACGGCGGTGAGCGCGAACCGGCGATCGTTGCCGGCGTCGGCATCGAGCGGCGCCACCTCGACGAACCCGGCCCGGTCCAACAGCAGCTCCCAGGTCGCCTGGTGCAGCGGACGCCCCTGCACCAGGTCGAGCGCCGCCGCCTCCCACGCTCCCGTCGCCGCCTCCGGCTCGGCGACGACGACGAGCGGCGCGGCGCGGCGCAGGGTGCGCCGGCACTGCGCGAGGACGGGGAGCAAGGCGTGCAGCGGCAGGCGGTCGACCACCCCGCTCAGCGCGATGCCCCCGAGCGATCCCTCCGGCCGGCCGGCCAGGTACTCGGACGCCTCGGCGATGGTGACGGGCACGCCGCGTTCGAGCGCCCGCAGTGCCAGTGCGCCACGCGGCTCGACCCCGTGCGCCACCGCGCCCCGGCCGGTCAACGCGTCGAGGAGGTCACCCTCGCCGCAGTCGGCGTGGACGAGCTCGCCCCCGGGGGTGCGCGCCACGAGGTGCGCCGCCACGGGCCCGGCCCAGGGTCCGAGCGCGCGGGCCGGAACCAGCCAGGCGGCGCCCTCCACCGGCCGGTCCTGCGCGGCCAGCCGCGCTTCGAGCGTGGCGACGCGGGCCGACAGGAAGCGGAAGGCCTCGACCACGTGGCCCATCGCCTCGGCCAGCTCGTTCGGGGCACCCTCGGGACGCGACGGGGCCCGCTCCCCGCCGCGGCGCAAGCGGCCGAGGCGGCCCGGCCGCCCGCCGCGGGCGCGGCTCTGGTCCTCGAGCGCATCCGACAGCGCCGACGCGCCCGGATGGTAGGGGCCGTAGCGGTCACCGAGATGCGTGAACGCCGCCAGGAAGTTCCACTCGTCGTTGCCCTGGGGTGCCAGACGCGCGAAGGCGGCGCGCAGGGCCTCCGCCGCCCGCTCCCGGTCGTTGGCCGAAGGGGAGCCGGGAACGTCGTCACCGTGCTCGCCGTCCGTCCGATCGGCATCGCCGGTTGGGGGTTGCGCAGCGGGCACGGCGGCCGATGCTACCGGCGATGCCCCTCGGCGGTCGGGGGCTGCGGTCCAGAGGAGGGTCGCCAGCGACTACCTTCGCGGGGCTGAGAATGGGACTTGGCGACGTGAAGCAAGCGCGCAGGCTGACGCGCCTCACCCTGGCGGTCGTTCCCCTCGTGGGAGTCGGCGTCGCGATGGGCGCGCTCCCCGTGCAGGACGCAGCCGGGGTGGCGCCACCCGCCACACTCAGTTGGAGCACGAATCTCAACGACGCGCCGTGCGGCGTCGCCGAGGCGTCGCCGGTGCTGTTCGACGACGGGGGCACCGAAGCGGTGGAGGTGGGCGACCGGCAGGGCTTCCTCTACGGGCTCGACCTGGCCAACGGCTCGGTCGCGCCCGGCTGGGGTGCCGGCACGGGGAGCACCGTCGGTTCGGGACAAGGCTGCGCCATCGGCAACCCGGGCGGCGGGTCGCCGGCGACGGGCGTCAACGGGATCGAGGTTCCCGGGAGTCCCCCGATCGACTCGACCGCGTCGGTGAACACCAACGGCGATCTGTACTTCGGTGCGGGGAACGCGGCATCGCCGGTCGTCGGCGGGTACTACGCGTACGCGTCGAACGGGACCGAGGTGTGGAACCAGGTCGTCACCAACCCGGCCACCGACACGGCGCCCGACGGCGGCGTCCAGGCGTCGCTCCCCATCGGTGACGGCGGATCGCTCGTCGAGGGCGGCTCGCTGGGCCAGATGACCTACGCGCTGGACAGCGGGTCCGGCGCGCCGGCCGCCGGCTGGCCGCAGTTCTCCGCCGACAGCGTGTTCTCCACCGCAGCCGTGGGCGACCTCTACGGCACGGGCTCGGACGACTTCGTCGCCGGCGGTGCGTCGTCCAACGGCTTCGCCTACGGCACGCACTACGCGGACGGCGGCAAGCTGCGCATCTACAACGACCACGGTGGCACGGTCTGCAGCGCCAGCCCGAACGAGGAGATCGACTCCTCGCCCGCCGTCGGCCCCATCCTCCCCGGCGGGGCCTACGGGATCGCCACCGGCACGGGCAGCTTCTTCCCCGGCGCCAGCGACGAGAACACGGTCAAGGTCTACGACACCAAGTGCAACCAGGTCTGGAGCACCACGCTGGACGGGAGCACCGGCGGCAGCCCCGCGCTGGCCGACGTCCAGGGCAACGGCCAGCTCGCCGTGGTCGAGGGCACCGTCAACTCGGACGGTACCGGGTCGGTGTGGGCGCTCGACGCGGCCACGGGGGCGCCGATCTGGCACACCGACGTCGGACACGCCATCTACGGGTCGGTGACGACGGCGGACCTCACCGGTGGCGGCTACCAGGACGTCATCGTGCCGACGGACAAGGGCCTCTACGTCCTCGACGGGCAGAACGGCGCGACGATTGCCTCGCTCGACGACGGCGGCGGCAACGCCGTCACCGGAAACGCCGAGATCGGGTTCCAGAACGCGGCGCTCGTCACGGCCGATGCCGACGGGTCGATCGGGATCACGGTGGCCGGGTACTTCGCCATCCAGGGCAGCACCAGCGACGTCGAGGGCATCGTGCAGCACTTCGAGTGGACGAACTCCCAGGCCGCCCGGGCCGACGAGGCCGGCGGGTGGCCCCAGTTCCACCACGACGCCGCGCTGAGCGGGTTCGTCGGCGGGGGGGCCACGCTCCCGCCGTGCCACCGGCCGTCGGCGGCCCGGAGCGGCTACCTGACCGTGGCCGCCGACGGGGGGATCTTCACCTTCGGTCAGGACTTCTGTGGCAGCACCGGGAGCATCGCCTTGAACCAACCGGTGGTCGGCATGGCGGCCGTCCCCGGCCAGGGCGGCTACTGGCTGGTGGCCGCCGACGGCGGGGTGTTCGACTACGGCGACGCGGGGTTCTACGGCTCGACCGGTTCCCTGCACCTGAACGCGCCGGTGGTGGGCATGGCGGCCACCCCCGACGGCAAGGGCTACTGGCTCGTCGCCTCGGACGGGGGCATCTTCTCCTACGGCGACGCCGGGTTCTACGGCTCGGCCGCGTCGGTCCCCGGGCAGGACATCGTCGGGATGGCGGCCACGCCCGACGGCCTCGGCTATTGGGAGGTCAGCACGACCGGGCGGGTGTTCCCCTTCGGTGACGCTCTCTTCGGCGGCGACACCGCGGGGCTGCACCTCAACGGCGTCATCGTCGGCATCACCCCCGATCCCGTGACGGGCGGGTACTGGCTGGTGGGTTCGGACGGCGGGGTCTTCTCCTTCGGCGCGCCCTTCTACGGCTCGACCGGCGGCATCCGTCTCAACCAGCCCGTGGTCGCCATGCAGTCCACCAGCGACGGGCAGGGGTACTGGTTCGTCGCGTCGGACGGGGGCATCTTCAGCTACGGCGACGCGCCGTTCCGGGGTTCCATGGGCGGCCAGCACCTCAACCGGCCGATGGTCGGCATGGAGGGGTTCTGAGCCGCACCACCCGGGCGTCGTAGAGTGACGCCCCATGATCCGGCGACGTGACAGCGGGCGGGCGGTTTCCGGCGCCTCCGACCCGCCTCCGGTCGCTGCCCCCACCCCACGCGGGCCACTCCTCCCCTCCTACCCTCCCCGCGACTATCTGGGCCAGCTCGACCCGGAGTTCCAGGCCGCGCAGTCGAAGCGGCGGGAGGGCGCCGACCTCGGCGATTTCGTGTGGTACCACGCCTTCGAGCTGCCCGACGGGCGGGTGCTGCCCGGGGCCTGGGACCTGCGCGGCCACGAGAGCGCCTACCTCGGCGGCGTCGACGTCGCCGGCAAGCGGGTGCTCGAGCTCGGCCCGGCCACGGGGTACCTGACCTTCTACATGGAGCGCATGGGGGCTGAGGTGGTGGCGTTCGAGGCGGGGTTCGACGTGTCCATCGACGTGATGCCCCTCCGCGGCCGCGAGGACCCCGAGGAGCGGCGGAAGGTCATGCAGGACACCATCGACCGCAACCACGACGCCTGGTGGTACCTGCACCGCACGATCGGGTCGTCGGCCACCTTCGTGCAGGGGAGCATCTACGACATGCCCGCGGACCTGGGCACCTTCGACATCACCCTGGTCGGGGCCATCCTCTTGCACCTGCGCGAGCCCTGGGGCGCCCTCTCGCAGGCGTCGCGGCGAACCAGCGAGACCATGATCGTGACCGAGCCGCTGCAGGACGACTGGCAGCCGCCCGAGTCCAACATCATGCGCTTCTCGCCCTCGGCGGAGCACCACCTGACCAACTGGTGGTCGATCTACCCGGGGGCGGTCGTCTCCATGCTCTCGCGGCTCGGCTTCGGGCGGACGGAGACCACCATGCACACCCAGCGCCACCACCTGGGCCACGACATGGCGAGCGACGCCGTCGACCAGCCGATGTACACCGTCGTCGGCCGGCGGGGGCCTGAGCCGGACCGGCCGACCGAGATCTAAAACAGGCTCGGTGTGCCTCGCCCCCGCGCCACGACGGTGGTGAGGAAGCGGTCGTAGCGCGCGACGAGGACCGGCCACTCGAAGTGCCGCTCGACGTAGTCCCGGCCGCGTGCCCCGAGCACGGCCCGCAACCCGACATCGGAGACGAGACGGTCGAGTGCCGCCTCGAAGCCGCGGTAGGAGGTGAACCACAGACCGCCACCCGAACGCTCACAGTGCTCGCGGGTCGGCCCGCAGGCGCCGTTGACGAGGACGGGCACCCGGTCCACCCAGGCCTCGACCACCACGAGGGAGAACGACTCGAGCGCGGAGGGCGACACGGACACCATGCGCGTCGCGCACGATGTCCCACTTGTCGGGCTCGGCCACCGGGCCCGTCACGACGATGTCGGGGTGCGGCGGCAGCTCCACCGAGATCGGGCCGACGAGGGCGAGGGCCAGCGGTCCGGGATGCCGATCCTTGTAGGTGGCGAAGTACGAGGCCAGCATCTTCGAGCCCTTGTGCTCGTCGACCCGCCCCACGCTCACGATGTAGGGACGCTCCCCGAGCCCCAGCAGCTCGCCGCCGGGGCGGCCCGCGCCCTCGGACTCCCCGACGCCCAGCCCGAGCACGATCTGGGGGCGTTCGGCCACCGGGTACATCCGCTCGACGAGCCTGCGCTCCGCCGCGGTGTGGAAGCAGAAGGCGTCCGCGTCCCCGAAGGTGCCGCGGAACACCGGCAGGTAGAGCGCCGGCTCGTCGTGCGCCGCCGGGTGCAGCACCGCCGGCACGCGGACCTTGCCGATGGTCGCCACGGTGGGGTGGTAGAGGTACGGGGTAGAAGGCGACGACGTCGGCGTCCGACGCGCGACACGGCGTCGACCAGCTGGGGCGAGAAGGGCCCGTTGTACTCGACCCAGCGTTGCGCCTGCTCGCGTGTCGTCCTGCGGGGGGCCAGGCGCACGGTCCCGTCGAGGCCGTAGAAGTCGGGCAGCCGGCCGTGCGCGGAGGGGTGCCGGTGCACCGGCACCCCGTTGACCTCGGTCGTCCCCGGTTCCAGCACGTCGGCCCAGGTGAGGGCGTCGAGCGCACAGGTGGTGTGGACCTCGGTCCTCCAGTCGGTGTGGGCGCGCGAGGTGCTCGGCCAGCTGGCGGGCCGCCGTCTCCGCCCCGCCCATCACCTGCGTCCCGTAGCGCGGCGTGACGAAGGCCACCTTCTTGCTCACGGTCGCTTCACCACGGTGGCGATCGCGTCGACGATCCGTCCGGCCGGCGCGTTCCCCGACAGCTCGGCCGCCCGGCGCCTCCCCGCTCGGGTCAGTGCGGCGCGCAGGTGCTCGTCGGTGCAGGCGCGGTGGACGGCGGCCGCGACGTAGGAGGGATCGACGGCGGCCAGGACGAGCGCGGCGTCGGCCACCGTGTCGGCCGCGGCGCCGGCGCCGCGTGTCACCACGGGGACTCCGGCCACCATTGCCTCGACTAAGGGGACCCCGAACCCCTCGTGCGCCGAGAGCGACAGATAGACGTCGGCGGCGCCGAAGTGGGCGGCGAGCGACGCGTCCGACACCTCGCCCGTCAGGCGGACCGCACCCGTCAGGCCGAGGTCGTGGACGAACCCGAGCAGGGCCTTGGAGTACTCGAAGCTCGACGTGCCCCCGACGAGATGCAGCCGGGCCCGGTCGTCGTAGAGGCGCCGGTAGGCCCACAGCACCTTCACCAGCTCGTGCTGTGCCTTGGAGGGCACGACCCGGCCGACGAAGAGGATGTCGGCGCCGCCGCCGGCGCGCGAGCGGGCCAGCTCGGCCGCCACCCGCGGGTCGGGGGTGGCCGTGACCCGCCCGTAGTCGGCCAGGACGGGCACGACCGCGGTGCGACGGCAGCCCGCCCGCCGGAGCTCCCGCTCGCTGAAGCGGCTCTTGGCCAGGCCCAGCAGCGCCTCCGGGGCGAGCAGGGCCAGCTCCTCGGCCGCCCGGGCCGCCCGGGCCACGGTGCGGGGCTCCCAACCGGCGAAGTACTCGGGGCCGGTGAAGTTGTGAAAGTCCAGGATCAGCGGCAACCCGTGCTCGGCCAGGTAAGGCGCCACGGCCGAGGACGTCGTGAACTGGTAGACGGCGACGTCGCCCTCGGCCGCGTGCTCGGGGTACACCCAGTGCTTGTAGGCCTGTGCGGCCAGGTCGTCGTGGATCGCCTCGGCGAAGATCTCCGAGTGCCAACCGGCGGCGCGCAGCGCGTCGCGCAGCTTGAGCGTGTGCGTCCCCGTGGCGTCGTGTGGGTTGAGGGTCGGGACGAACTGGTGGACGGCCACCGGCCTCCCGGCGGCGGCGCTCACCGCTCGGGCGCGTCGGGCGTGACGATGTCGCCCCGGACCGCGGTGACGAGGTAGTCGGCGCCGCTCGGGCCGGACCGAGCGGTGGCCTGGTACCCGCCCTGCTCCAGGAGCCGGCACCACGCCTCGGGCCGCAGGGGCCGTCCCGGCGCCAGGTCGGCCTCGGGCGGCGCGTCGGGCGCGTCCCAGACCGTTCGGGTCACCGAATGGATGAGGAGCGTCCCGCCCGGGGCCAGGCGGCTCCCCAGCGCGCCGAGCAGCTGGGCCCGCTCGCCGCCGCCCATCCCCTCCACCGTGCCGCTCAGCACGACGCCGCCCAGTCCGGCGGCGGCGACCGCACGCAGGTGCTCGGCCACGGGCTCGGCCCGCAGGTCCAGCACCCCCGACCCGGCCGCGTCGACGAGCTGGGGGCGGGGATCGACGCCGTAGGCGTCGCCGCCGGCGGCCACGATGCGCCGGACCAGCCAGCCGTCGCCGCAGGCCGCGTGCAGGACGCGGCCGCGCACCGCGGCGAGGACGTCGGTGGCGGGCTCGACCCACCAGGCGTCCGGACCCACCAGGGCGGGGAGCTCGACCACGTCGGCGGCCGGGACGCGCTGGACCTCGACCTGCCGTTCGAGCTCCTGCAGGCGGTCATCGACGATGTGCAGGGCGCGGCTCACCGCGGCCGCCGACTGGCTCATCTGGTGGGTGACCCACCCGACGTACCACAGGAGCAGCGACCGCATCCCCTTCTTCACCAACGCCCCGGCGGCGCGCTCGGACTCGACGGGCACCACGGGGTCGATGAAGGTGGCGGCGTCGACCATGCGCAAGGCCTCGCCGAGGTTGCCGCCCCGCCCGGCCACCGGCGAATGGGCCAGGAACAACTCGTCGAGCTCGCGCTCGAGCTTGGGCGGCAGGTCGCCCGAGGCCCGGCGGACGCGGACCTCCTCGGCGATCTCGGCCATGACCTGTTCCACGTAGGCCTGCGGATCGGCCGGCAGCGTCGCCTCGGTGTCGCTCATGGTGCGAGTCTTGCTCGGCCGGGCTACGCCAGCGCGGCGGAGCCCAGGTCGCTCTCGGTCGAGATGAGCGCCGCGTGCACGTTCATGCGGACCAGGCCGGTCGTCTTGCCCGGGTTCATCACCTCGAACGTCCCCGCCTGCTCCTGCCAGTCGTAGAGGAGGCCGCTCCGGCTCTGGATCCCCACGGCGAAGGTGAAGGAGCCATCGAGCAGCGGCATCTCTGCGATCCCGAAGTGCATCACGCTCGTGCCCCGCGGAGCGTCGATCGGCGTGCCGATGATGGAGGTGTCCGTCCGCATGACCGCGTTGCCGTCGCTGTCGCGGATCTCGAGCGAGAATACGACGTCCTCCACGGGGTACAGCGCCTCGAACTCGACCCGGACGGTCAGGTCGTCGCCCGTCCGCATGTAGGGGACCGTGTTGTCACCGGAGAACACGCGGTGGACGGAGCGGAACCTGACCGGGCGCTCGGTGTCGGGTAGGGCCAACCCGCCGAGGCTGTCGGGGGTCGCCGGCACAGCCACGAGCGTGGGGTCGACGATCGACATGCCCGCGCCCTCGGCCATGAGTCGTTCCCGGAAGATGCGCGTGGCCTCGCCGGGCTCGCCCTCGGCCACCAGCACGCCGTGGCTGAGCACGACGCCGCGGTCACAGATGCTGCGCACGGTGTCGGCCGAGTGGGTCACCAACAAGATGGTGCGCCCCTCGCGCTGGAACTGGTCGACCCGGTCCAGGCACTTGCGCTGGAAGCGCTCGTCGCCCACGGCCAGCACCTCGTCGATCACGAGGACGTCGGGGTCCATGTTCACCGCGACGGCGAATCCGAGTCGAACGTACATGCCCGACGAGTAGAACTTGACGGGTCCGTCGATGAACTCCTCCAGTTCGGAGAAGTCGACGATGTCGTCGAACACCTTGTCTACCTCGCGCTTGGACATTCCCAGGAGCGAGCCGTTCAGGTAGATGTTCTCCCGGCCGGTGAGGTCCTGCTGGAAGCCGGCTCCCAGCTCGAGCAGGCCGGCCAGCTTCCCGCGCACCGCCACTTCGCCCGAGGTGGGCTGCAGCACGCCGCAGATGCACTTGAGGAGCGTCGACTTGCCCGAGCCGTTGCGCCCGAGGATCCCGACCGTCTCACCTTGCCGGACCGTCAGCGACAAGTCGCGCAGCGCCCAGAAGTCCTCGGTGGCCCGGCGCTTGCCGCCGTGGATGATGCGCTCCTTGACCGTGTTGTACTGGCCGTGGGCAAGGCGGAAGCGCTTGGACACGCTGCGCACGTCGACGGCGAAGTCGCTCACCGCTCAGAGCTCCTCGGCGAAGTTGCCCTCGAGCCGGCCGAACGCTGCGAGGGCGACGAGGAAGAGGCAGAGGGAGAGGAAGAGCACCGCCAGGTCGAGACCCACGTACCACCCGATGCCCTTCGTCGGCAGGACATAGAACGTCTCCTTGACGCCGTTGACCACGGCGTAGGTGGTGGGGTGGGCGTAGATGCAGCGCTGGAAGGAGAGCACGAGCGGCACCAGCGGGTTGAGGAAGTACACCCAGGTCAACCCCTTGGGGCCGAGCCGGTTGCCGATCTGCTGCTGGTAGGCATAGACGATGGGGCAGGCCCAGAACCAGGCGGTGAGGATGACCTCGATCAGGTGCTGGGTGTCCCGCAGGTAGACGTTGATCGACGACAGCAGCACCGCGATAGCCGAGGCCAGGACGACACCCGTGACGAGGGCCAGGATCATCACCGGCACGTATTCGAGGTCGGGCGCCGCGTGGAGGACGATCATGAAGATGATCATCACGATCACCTGGAAGAAGAAGAAGACACAGGCCGAGCCCACCGCAGCCAGGGCGAGGATCTCCCGGGGAAACGAGACCTTCTTCACGATGCCGGCGTTGTTCACCACGACACCCGTGCCGGTGAGCACACCGAGGGAGAAGAGGTTCCACAGCAGCAGTCCGGCGAAGAGGAAGATGACGAAGTTCGGCATCTTGTTGCCGAGCACGATCTTGAACACGACGAAGTAGATGGCCAGCGTCATGGCCGGAGCGACCATCGACCACACCAGGCCGAGCACCGAGTTCTTGTACTTGACCTTGATCTCGGTGCGGACCAGGTAGATCAGCAGCTCACGGGACAGCCAGATCTCGAGCAGCCGCTTGCGCACGCTGATGGTAGGGGTGACGATGCGGGTGCTCGTCGCCCGCCGCGCGGCGCGCTCGCCCGGGCCGGCCGCCCGGGCCGCCATGGGCGACCTGTCCGCCACCCGCTGCTCGGCGGCCTCCTCGACTCTCTGGTCGGCGTCCGACGAGGAGGCCGGAACGTCCAACGCCACGTCTATGCGTTTCCAGCCGCCGCCGTGGCCACCGAGCGGTCGATGACCTTGTCGATGAAGCCGTACTCGCGGGCCTCCTCGGCGGTGAACCAGCGGTCCCGGTCCGAGTCCGTCTCGATCCGCTCGAGCGGCTGCCCGGTGTGGAAGGCGATGCGCTCCGCCATCATGCGCTTGAGGTAGATGATCTGCTCCGCCTGGATCGCGATGTCGGCCGCCTGCCCCTGCATGGCCCCCGACGGCTGGTGCATCAAGATGCGAGAGTGGGGCAGGGCGTAACGCTTGCCCGGGGCGCCGGCGCAGAGCAGGAACTGACCCATGCTGGCCGCCAGCCCCACGCAGATGGTCGAGACGTCGGGCCGGACGTACTGCATGGTGTCGTAGATGGCGAGGCCGTCGGTGACCGAGCCGCCCGGGGAGTTGATGTACAGCGAGATGTCCTTGTCGGGGTCCTCGGCCTCGAGGAGGATCAGCTGGGCGCACACCAGGTTGGCCGTCACCTGGTCGATCGCGCTCCCGATGAAGACGATGCGCTCCTTGAGCAGTTGCTGGAAGACCCGGCCGGCGGACTCGATGTCGGCCCCTGCGGCCGTGATGCGGGGGGCTTCGGATGGGTTGGCCATGGGGACGAGGCTAGTGGCCGCAGGGGGCACCCGTCGGCACACCGCCGTACACTCCCTGTTCACCCGCATCGCGGGGCCGCTGCGGGCGTGGCGGAATTGGCAGACGCGCCGGGTTTAGGTCCCGGTCCCCGCGAGGGGGTGGAGGTTCGAGTCCTCTCGCCCGCACGCACTCGCCCGCTCTCGCCCGGACGCGGCGGGCCATGGCGGGCCCGGCGGCTCCTCCCGGCCGGTGGGCTCAGACGGGCACCCGGCACAGGTAAGCCAGCAGGTAGCACTCCTCGACCCGGTGGAACAGCCCGCGCGCCGTCGCCACCTGCCCCCCGTCGAAGCGACCGGCGGCCAGGCTCGGGCCGGCATGGTTCAGACCCCACGCGCCGGCCAGCTCGAAGCCGGCCGCGGCGAGCTTGACCCGCATCTCGGCGTCGGTGTACTCGTGCTCGTGGTCGGGGTCGATGAATTCCGGCTGCTGCAGCCGGGTCACGCGGGCGTTCGGGGTGTCGATGCCCAGGTACCCCCCGGGCCGGAGCACACGGCGCACCTCCGACAGCACACGGTCCGCCACGTCGATCGGGACGTGCTCGATCGACTGGCCGCTGTAGACGAGGTCCACCGAGTCGTCGGCGTACGCCGAGAGGTCGACCATCGAGTGGTAGCGGTAGCGCACCGGCCCGAGGGAGGTCTGGGTCACCACATGGGTGCCGACCTCGCGGTACAGCTCGTTGCGTTCGTCGGAGGGCAGGTCGATCACGACCAGGTCGTCGAATTGGTAGGGGTAGCCCATGAGCACCAGCGCGCCGGTGTCGTTGCCCAGCGCGGTGCCACCGAGGTCGAGGATGCGCCGGGCCGGCGGAAGCGATCGGACGAACATCATGCGACTGAGGTGCAGGGACTGGCCGAGGCCGGAGAACGGGGTGACGGACCACCACTCCCCCGACGCCACGGCCCACCCCGCCAGCTCCTGGGGCGTGATGGTGCCGTGCCGCAGGCCCTCGAGGTAGCTCTGGGTCCCGGTCGGATCGGGCTCGCGGGCGAGGACGAGCTCGTAGACGAGGTCGAGCACGCCCTCGGCGGACTGACCTGACAGCCCGCGCCAGCGCTCGGCTCCCGGGACGGGGGGCGGTGCGCCGCGCAAGCGCCGCAGGGCACCTCTCCAGGTCGGCATCGGCCCTCAAGCTAACGGCTCCCCCGCGCCGGGGCCGTTCGGTAGCGTCCCCCCCGTGCCCCACCTGGTCGCCGCGCCCGACAAGTTCCGAGGCACCGCCAGCGCCACGGAGGCGGCGGCGGCCATCGCCGGCGCGGCCGGCGGCGAGGGATGGACGGCCGACGAGGTCCCGATGTCCGACGGCGGTGAGGGTCTGCTCGACGCGCTCGGACGGGACGAGGCACGTCACGACCGTCACCGGCCCGCTCGGCGCCCCCGTCGAGGCCGAGTGGGCCATGCTCGACGAACCCCGCGGCGCGGGACCGGCGACCGCGGTGGTCGAGATGTCGCAGGCGGCCGGGCGCGCCCTCCTGCCCAGGCCCCGCGGGGAGGATCCCGTGCGCGCCGGCACGGCCGGCGTGGGGCAACTCCTCCTGGCGGCCCGGGACGCCGGGGCGCGCCGCATCGTCATCGGCTGTGGCGGCTCCGCCACCACCGACGGGGGCGAGGGTGCGTTCGACGCAGTGGGCTCGCCCGCCGCGCTGGCGGGCGTGGAGCTCGTCGTGGCGTGCGACGTGACCACGCGGTTCACCGACGCGGCCCGGGTGTTCGGCCCCCAGAAGGGCGCCACCCCCGTCCAGGTCGAGGCCCTGGGCCGGCGCCTGGTGAAGGTCGCGGCGCGCTACCGGCGGGACACCGGCGTCGACGTCACCGTCGTGCCCGGTGCCGGCGCCGCCGGGGGCCTGGCCGGCGGGCTGGTCGCGCTCGGGGCGCGCCTGGCGCCGGGCTTCGACTTCGTCGCCGGCCTGGTCGGCCTGGCAGCGCGCCTGGACCGGGCCGACCTGGTCGTCACCGGGGAGGGCCACCTGGACCCACCCTCCTTCGAGGGCAAGGTGGTGGGCGGCGTGCTCGAGCTGGCCCGCGCCCGTGGGCGGCGCGGCCGCCCGCTCCCGGTGCTGTGCATCGCCGGCGGCGCGGACCGGGCCGTGCTCACCGCCCCGCCGGCGGGGATGCAGGTGGTCAGCCTGACGACGCGCTTCGGCCGGGTCCGGGCCAGGGGGGAGACGCTGGCGCTGCTCGCCCAGGTGACCGCGGGCACGTTGTCCCACTTTTGCCCCTGAGCGGGCCCATCGGCCACACTGCTTGCGCCGCGCGGCCGGCGGCCACGCTCCGCGGCCGCCCTCCCCGGGACGACCGGCGCGCAGCGCGGCACACGACTGGCACGAGGAGGCATCACCATGGGACTGCTCGACGGGAAGGTGGCGGTGGTCACCGGCGCGGGGCGGGGCATCGGGCGCGAGGAGGCGCTCCTGCTCGCCGCCGAGGGCGCCCGCGTCGTGGTCAACGACGTCGGGGCGGGCCTGCACGGTGAGGGCTCCGGCGACGTCCACCCCGCCGAGGAGGTCGTGGCCCTGATCCGGGAGCGCGGCGGCGAGGCCGCGGTCAACGGCGACGACATCGGCTCGTGGGCCGGCGGCAAGCACGTGGTGGAGCAGGCGATCGACACCTTTGGCGCGCTCGACATCCTCGTCAACAACGCCGGGATCCTCCGCGACAAGATGTCGTTCAACATGGAGGAGTCGGACTGGGACGACGTGATCCGGGTCCACCTCAAGGGGCACTTCGCCGCCGCCCACCACGCCGCCGTCTACTGGCGCAACCGCGCCAAGGCGGGCGAGGACGTGACCGGCCGCATCATCAACACCACGTCGGAGTCCGGCCTCTTCGGCAACGCCGGGCAGGCCAACTACGCCGCCGCCAAGGCGGGCATCGCCTCCCTGACCCTGGTCGAGGCCCGTGAGCTCGGGCGCTACGGCGTCACCTCCAACGCGGTCGCGCCCCGCGCGCACCCGCATGACCGAGACGCTCTTCGGCGGGGAGCGGATGGACGCGCCGGAAGGTGTCTTCGACGAATGGGACCCCAAGAACATCGCCAACGTGGTGGCCTTCCTCGCCGCGCCGGCCTCGGCCGACATCAGCGGGCAGATCCTCGTCGTGTTCGGCGCCAGCATCTGGGCCATGAGCGCCTACCAGGCGGTGGGCCGTCTCACCCGCGACACGGCGTGGAGCCCCGAGGAGCTGATCGCCGCCAAGGGCGACCTGTTCCAGGGCATCAGCTCGGGCGTGCCCCCCTTCAGCTTCATCTGATTCATCTGATCCGCACGCAGACTCCGGAGGTACCGCGGCGCGCCGGCCGAACCGTCTTCGATGCGCTGCCCTGCGGTACGTTGGGTCGGCGTGACTGAGCAGGCCCTGGGAGTCGAAGGCGCCACCGCGGTGGTTCACGACCCCGAGGCCCCGATCGCTCCGGGCCCCGCCCCGCGCCGCCACGACGCCGCCCCCCGGCACGCGTCGCGCCCGCGGTGGCGCGCCGTCTGGGCCGACTGGCGGCGTCCCGCGACCATCGCCGTCGGCGCCACCATCGGATTCCGCCTGATCGTCACGTGGGTGGCCCTGGTCAGCGAGTACACGGTGAGCTTCCCGCACCTCGTGGCGCGCCATCCCTCCGTGCTCTGGGACGTCTTGGACAAGTGGGACGGGGGCTACTACATCGCCCTCGCCGCCCACGGCTACCCGGCGCACACGACCGTCGCCGCCGCCAACCACACCGGTCTGGCCTTCTACGCGTTCGGGCCCCTCTACCCGGCGCTGGTGGCGCTGACCCACGGCATCACCGGCGCCACCTACGAGCTGAGCGCCGAGCTGGTCAGCACCACCGCGCTGGTCGTGGCGCTGGCGGCCATGTGGAAGCTCCTCGACCTCGACCTCGGGGTCCGGGCGGCCGACGCGGCCTGCGTGATGCTGCTGGCCTGGCCGAGCGCCTTCTTCCTCGTGGCCACCTATCCCGAGTCGGTCACGCTCGCGGCGGTCACGCTGTCGTTCCTGGCGGCACGCCGGGGGCACTTCGTGGCGGCGGGGCTGCTGGCCGCCGCCGCGGTGGCCGGGAAGAGCTACCTGATCGTCCTGCTCGTGGCGCTGGCCATGGAGGTGTGGTCCGCACCGCGCGACCGCACCTCGTCGGCGCGCCGGCCGCGACCTCGAGTGGCTCTCCCCGCTGCGGGTCACGGTCGGGCGCATGGTGGCCATCGCGGCGCCGACGGTCGCCTTCCTCGTGGCGTGGGTCGCCTACCAGCGGGCCCGCTTCGACGAATGGGTCCCCTTCATCCGGTCGCAGGCCCTGTGGAACCGGCACTTCGGCCTCCCGTGGGATTCCATCGGGCGGGCCGTCACCGACCTCGTGCACCTGCGCCTGCTCGACACCTCGACCGAGTCGGTCGCCGAGCTCTTCGACCTCGTGACGGTGCTGCTGCTCACGGTCGCGGCGGTGCTCGCGTACGTCCGCGTCCGGCGCTCCTACGGTGTGCTGCTGGGCCTGGCCTGGTGCGTGTTCACCTTCCAGACCATCTTGCAGTCCCAGAGCCGCGACGTGCTCGTGCTCTTCCCGTTCTTCGCTGCGCTCGGGGTGTGGGTGGCCCGGCACCAGTGGCGCGAGCGCGCCCTCCTGTTCTTGTTCCTGCCCTGTGGCTACTTCCTCTTGGAACGGTTCGTGACGGGGAAGTTCGCCGGCTGACCGGGACGAGCAGACTCCATCGCCGATGCGTGCGGCGCGACGGGTGACCGAGGACGGCGCGGCCCCGGGGCACGCGGCTCCGGACGCTCGGTCCCCGGCGGCGCGGCCCCGGGCGCCACGTTGGCGGGGACCGCCCCGCCCGCCGCGCCGGGAACGGGGCCGGAACCGGAACCGGGCCGCTGGGCCCGGGCGTGGGCCCGGCTCGACCGCAACGGGCTGCGCGCCTTCTGGGTGGTCGCCACCGTCGCCCTGGTGCTCCAACTCGGCCTCTTCCTCGGCGTCAGCACGTTCCGCTACCACCGCTTCGACCTCTACACCGACTTCGGGACCTACGCGCAGGCCTTCTCGGTGATCGCGCACGGGAACCTCGATCCCTTCGACACCTTCCAGACCTACCCGTTCTGGCAGAACCACTTCGAGCTGGCGATGTGGCCCATCGCCCTGCTGGGTTCCGTCTGGCCGCACCCGGTCGTGCTCCTGTGGCTGCAGGACCTCGCGGTGGTGGCGACCGAGCTGATCGCGTTGCTCTGGATCGGGCAGATCTGCATCGAGCGGGTGGGCACCCCGCGCCGGACCGTCGCCCTCCTCGCCCTCCTCGCCACCGTGGCCAACGCCTGGTGGTGGGAGGCGACCATCTTCGACGTCCATTTCGAGACCTTGGGCATGCCCTTTGCGCTGCTCTGCGCCTACTCGCTGTGGCAGGGCCGCTTCCGCACCGCCTGGGTGGCCGCCGTGGTCGCGGTGCTCTTCGGCGACGTCGTCGCCCTGTCCGTCCTCTTCGTGGGGTTGGCGGGACTGCTGTCGGCGCGGGTCCGAGATCGCGACGCCGGCGTGTGGCACGCCGCGGGGCTGGCCGCGTTCGGCCTGGCCTGGCTGGTGCTGGTCACCGTGCTGCACGGCAACCGCGGCTCGGCGGTGCCCATCTACTACGGCTGGATCGTCCACGAGCCGTCGAATGCATCGAGCTGGGCCGTGTACGGCTCCCTCGCCGGGCATCCCTCGGCGGTCCTGCACGTGCTGCGCACGCACACCGGCGCGCTGTGGCGCGTCGTGGCCACGGGCGGTGCGCTCGGCCTGCTGACCCCGTGGGGGCTGCTGCAGGCCATCGCCGTCCTCGTCCCCGTCGCCCTCAACGTCAACGGCTCCTTCTGGCTGCTGCCGGTCGGCGCGTTCCAGACCGTGACCGCGGTCCCCTTCGTCCTCGTGGGCACCGTGATGGTCCTCGCCTGGGTCGGCACCGGGGAGCCGCCCTGGCCGCGGCCGCGCCGCACCGGACTGCACGGGCGCCGCCGGCTCGCGCCCTGGCGGGGCCCGGCGGCGTGGGCCCTAGGCGCGCTGGCGCTGGTGCTGGCGCTGTCCCAGAGCCTCCTCCTGTGGGACCAGCTGGTCTCGGGCTGGGACACCCCGTCGATCCTGAGCTCGGTGAACGGCTCGGCCGCGGCCCAGCTGCGGGCGGTCCAGGGCGAGATCCCCGGCGGGGCCGAGCTGGTCGTCTCCGGCGGCGTCGTCGGGCGCTTCACCGACCGCCAGGCGGTGTACCCCCTGGAGCCCGCGCCGCAGAACCCCATCCCGCTCACGGCCGGCACGGTCGTGTTCGTGCTGACCGACCAGGGTGAGGAGGGGGTGACCGCGGCGGGCGAGCAGGCGGACGCGGCCTTCGTCGCCCGCCAGCTCGGCGCCACCGAGCTGGTCGACAAGAACGGTGTGACCGCCTACGTCTGGCACCCGGCCCGGGGCACCCCGCCCCTGCTCCTGCCCTCCAGCGGCACGCCGGCGCATCGCTAGCCCGTCATGGGGCAGCATGGCGGCATGGCACACGACCGCAGGTTCCGCTTCGCCGCGCAGCTGAGCAAGAGTCCCGACGGCTCGGCCCGGTCCTGGGCCGCGCAGGCCCGCCGGGCCGAGGACCTCGGCTACAGCGCCTTGCTGATGCCCGACCACTTCGGCGACCAGTTCGCCCCGGTGCCCGCGCTGGCGGCGGTGGCCGCCGCCACCAGCACGCTGCGCATGGGCGCGCTCGTGTTCTGCAACGACTACCGCCACCCCTTCGTGCTGGCCAAGGAGGCGGCCACCCTCGACGTGTTGAGCGACGGCCGCTTCGAGCTGAGCCTGGGCGCCGGATGGATGCGCAGCGACTACGACGAGGCCGGGCTCCGCTACGACCATCCCGCCGTCCGGGTGGCGCGCTTCGAGGAGGCGGTCAAGGTCGTCCAGGGCCTCCTGCACACCGACGGTCCCTTCCACTTCCACGGGGAGCACTACGAGGTGCTCGGGCACACACTCACGCCCCGGCCGGTGCAACAGCCGGGGCCTCCGCTCGTCATCGGCGGCGGGGGCAAGCGCGTGCTCTCCTTCGCGTCGCGCCACGCCGACATCGTGAGCATCAACGTCAACCTGCGCGAGGGGACGGGTGGCGCAGAGACCGCCGCCGACGCCTCGCCGGAGCGCACCCGCACCAAGGTCGGCTGGGTCAAGGAGGCGGCGGGCGGGCGCTTCGACGACCTCGAGCTCAACTCCCTCATCGGCTTCGTCCTGGTGACCGACGACGCGGCGCGCCTGGCGGGCCAGATGGCGCCCGCCTTCGGCATCGGCCCGGCCGACGCGTTGCACGTGCCGCTCGCGCTGATCGGGACGTTGGAGGAGATGGCGGAGGAGCTCGAGTGGCGGCGGGCCGAGTACGGCATCTCCTACTGGTCGATCGAGTCGGATGCGTGGGAGGCGCTCGGGCCGGTGGTCAGCAAGCTGGCGGGCACGTGACCATCGCCTCGGTCACCGGTTGGGAGGCCATCGGCACGCACCGCGCGCTGTGCGGCGAGCGCGTCTTCACCATCGACGCACCGTCGATCGGGCCGGAGCGCCACGCCCCGCTGCTCGTCCTGCACGGATTCCCCACGTCCTCGTTCGACTACGCGGCCGTGCTCGACGGCCTGCGCGCCGGCCGCCGGGTGCTGCTGTTCGACATGGTCGGCTACGGGCTCTCGACCAAACCCGACCGGTCCTATGCCATGGCGTTGCAGGCCGACGTCGCGTCGGCGTTCGTGGCCTCCCTCGGCATCGACCGGCTGGCGCTGCTCACCCACGACATGGGCGACACCGTCGGCGGTGAGCTCCTGGCGCGGCGGGCCGAGGGGAGCTGGCCGGTCGAGGTGACGCGCCGGGTGGTGACCAACGGGAGCATCTACATCGAACAGGCCCACCTGACCAACGGCCAGCTGATGCTGCTCGGACTGCCCGACGAGACGCTGCCACCCGGGATCCCGATCGACGCCGTGTCGATCACGCAGAGCCTGCGCGACACGTTCAGCCCGGCCACGCCGCTCGTGCCGCCGGGCTGGCCCGAGGACCCGGTGCCCCCGGCGGCCGCGCAGGTCGTGCGCGACAACGGGCACCTGGTGCTGCCGCGGCTGATCCGCTACATCGAGGAGCGCCGGGCCAACGAGCGCCGTTTCACGGGCGCGATCGAGACGGACCCCTCGCCGCTGCACATCGTGTGGGGCCTCGACGACCCGATCGCGGTCCCCTCCATGGTCGACACGTTGCTGGCCGCCCGGCCCGACGCCACGGCGGTCCGCCTCGAGGGCGTCGGCCACTACCCCATGGTCGAGGCGCCGCAGCGCTTCCTCGACGCAGCGCTCGCAGGGCTGGTCTGAGGCCGGGCCGGTTCGAGGCCGGGCCGGTCCGAGGCCGGGCCGGAGGCCGGGCTCAGGCCGGCGCCATCACGTTGAGCGTGCGCACCTCGGTGGGCAGGCTGGCGTAGAGGTCGGCCACCAGGTCGTCGCGCCGGGCGCGCTGCGCCGGGTCGTCCCAGCGGTTCTCGAACTGGTACGGGTCGTCGTCGACGTTGTAGAGCTCGCCGGTGGCGATGCCCACGCCGCCCGGTCCCGTGGCCGACTGCTCGTACACGACGGGACAGGGCGTGAGCACGCCGTCGCCCCAGACCTCCTCGAGCCCGTTGGGTCGCCCGGCGGTGGAGGGCTCGTAGACGGTGCAGAGCCAGCCGTCCCGGTACAGCGAGCGCAGGTGCATGCCGTAGCCGGGGAACTGGCTGTCCCACTCGCACAAGGCGCGCTCGCGCCCGGGCTCGCCGTCGGCGTGCGGCAGGACCCGGCCCTGCATCCAGGGCGCGGGGTCGACGCCCGCGATGGCGCAGAACGTCGGCGCCAGGTCGACCTGGCCGACCGGGTCGGTGACCACCGCCGGGACGACGCCGGCGGAAGGGGCCGGCCGCCAGACAAAGGGCAGCCGCATCGAGCGCGTCGGTGTGGTACGGGCCCTTGTAGAGGAGGCCGAAGTCGCCCTGCAGCTCGCCGTGGTCGGTGGTGAAGAGGACGTCGGTGTCCTCCAGCCAGCCCCGCCGCGCCACCGTCTGCAGCACGCGCCCGCAGGCCTCGTCGATGAGCTCGTTCATCACGTGCACCTTGGCGTTGACCTCGCGGATCTGGTCGTCGGTGAGCGTGGAGGGCACGAACGTCGCCGGGCCGCCCTCCATGTTGGGGAACCGTCCCTCCCAGAAGGCGAGCCAGTGGGCGGGCTTGCGCGCCAGGACGGCACGGATCGCCTCGTCGGAGCCGGGGTGGCCGGGCGGCAGCGCCAGGTCCTGCCAGGGCACCCGGGACAGCTCGGAGGCCGGCGGGTCCCACGGATGGTGCGGGTCGGGGAAGGACATCCAGCAGAACCACGGCTCGTCGGCGTCGAGCGAGTCGAGCCAGTCGACGGTGAGGTCGGCCACCCAGTCGGTGTGGTACCACCGGCGCGGGATCGGGTTGTTCTTCGTCTCGGGCGCCGCGGTGTCACCGCCCGGCTCGGCCTGGAGCAGCCCGGCGAAGCTGTGCAGGTGCTCGGGGTGGTGCTCCTTGAGCCAGCGGCCGTAGTGCGCGATGGGACGGTCGCCCCAGGCCGCGGCGTGCATGGCCTGCTCGGACCGCTCGAAGCCGCGCCAGGGCCCGGTGTCCCGCGGGCCACGCGTGCGTTCTCCTCGAACCGGTTCTGCGGGTCGAAGCCGGGCTCGAAGTGCGCCTTGCCCAGCAGGGCGGTGCGGTAGCCCGCCGCGTCGTGCAGGTACTGGGCCACCGACGGCGCGTCGACCGGGAGCGGGATGCCGTTGGCCACGACGCCGTGGGTGCGGACGTACTGGCCGGTCAGGATCGTGGAGCGCGCCGGCATGCACACCGTGTTCTGGTTGTAGGCGCGCCGGTAGTTGATCCCCTCGGCGGCCAGGCGGTCGACCACGGGCGTGCGGGCCACCGTGCCGCCGTTGCAGCCGAGGCTGTCGTGGCGCTGCTGGTCGGTGGTGATGAAGAGGATGTTGCGGCGGCGGGCGGCGGGCGCCGCCACCTCAGGCACCGGCGGCCCCGCCCCCGCCGCGGGGGGTCAGGGCATCGAGGAGGGGCTCGCAGGCCAGCAGTACGGTGCGGTCGAGCCCGCGGGCCCGGTGCTCGTGGGCCTCCTCGTAGGAGGGTGAGGTGACCATGTCGACGAACGCGGCCCGGCTCGGGTACGAGACCAGCGCCACCAGGTCCCAGTCGTCGGCAGCGGGGTCGCCGATCAAGACGTGCTCGGGCCGCCCGGTCCAGATGACCCGCCCGCCCCGGGCCTCGACCATCTTGACCACCTGGTCGCTGTAGTCGCGGTAGGCGTGCACGCCCGCCGCGAGGGCGCGCTCGGGCCCGGCGCCGCCGGCGCCCGTCCCCTCGCCCTCGCCGGCGCGCTCCGAAGGGGCGAAGTGCAGCAGGTTGATCATCACCACCTCCCCGTCCCGGCTGCCGTGGGCGAACTCGGTGAACTGCTCTCTCGTCGGCGTGATGGCCATCGGGCTCCCTCCCCTGTCGGGCTTCGTCGTCTCTCCTGGTGTCGCGTCGCCGCTCGTGCTAGCCCATTTCGCGTGCGGCCTGCCACTGCGCCGCCGGGCCCGACCGGATCACTCCGCGCGCAGCATGCGGTGCAGATCGAGCTCCAGCTCCGTCATGAGCTCCACCAAGAGCCCCAGCCGCTGGGCGACGCCGCCCGCGGCCAGCAGCCGCTGCGCGTCGTAGGCGCTGACGGGGGCCACCGCGCAGAGCTGCCACGAGGCCACCTCGGTGTCAGCGTCGTCGAAGGCCAGCTCCGGCGGCAGGGGTGGTGCCCCGCCGTGCTCGGCCAGCACCGCCCGGGTCCGGCGCACCCGCTGGACGGCCGCCGCCAGGGCGGGGCCCAGGTCCTCCGCCGGGGGCACCGCACGAGGATCGGGCTCGGGCTCGTGTGCCGCGACGAGCGCCACGGGGTAGGGGTCGTCGGGGAGCCATTCGGTGACCTCGATGCGGGCCTCGCCCTGGACCTCGAGCACCCAACGACCGTCGGCCAGCTCGATGGCCTCGGTGATGACCCCGCGGGTCCCGAGCGTGGTGCGCTCGTCGCCGCCGCCGACCTCGGAACCCCGCGCGATCAGGACGACGCCGAAACGGTGGTCGCCCGCCAGGCAGTCCCGCATCAGCGCCCGGTAGCGGGGTTCGAAGACGTGCAGGGGCATCGACGCGTGGGGGAACAGCACCGCCCCGAGGGGGAACATGGGCAGCCGCGTCCCGGGCATCCCCCACCATGGCATGGCAGAGCCCCCGCACGCATGCGCCAATGGCGGCGGGCGCCGCCGTTGGCGGCGCGGACGCGCGAGAAGGACCGGCCTCGCGACCGGTCCTCGACTCGCGTAGTGATTGTGTTCCTGTCTGTCAGCAGTCGCCCCGGCTCCAGCCTGCGGCGCAGCGGGTGCGGGGGCCGCCTTGTCGGCCGGCCGGCACACGCACCGGCGCGAGCGCGGCCTCGATTCATACGCCGGACTTCACACCGTGCGGACTGCTCGGAGCGTCACCGAAACCGACGTCGGTGACGCGCTCTCAACCCGGCGGACCGGCCTCCTCGGTCGAGCGTGTCGATGGCATCGGCAGCTCCTTTCCACTCGGGGCAACGGCGGGTGCTCCAGTTGCCGCTCGTTCAGCGTCCAGTATCTGCCTCGTCCCGCAGCGTGTGAACCCCACGCGAACAGGGCATTCGCGAAGGCCCTGGTGGGACGGCGTGGCGTCACGCGAACTTCATCTCTTCGTGTCGTGACCCGACGCCCACGCCGGTCGGCCGCGTCCCTCGGCTCCCCTACGCTCTGGCGCATGGCACTGCCGACCCCCAAGGAGAACACGACCGCGATCGTCACCGGCGCCTCGTCGGGCATCGGCGCGGAGCTCGCACGGGAGCTGGCGCGGCGCGGCCATGGCGTGACCCTCGTGGCCCGGCGCGAGGAGCGGCTGCAAGGCGCTGGCCGACGAGCTGGCGCAGGCGCACGCGGTGCGCGCCGAGGTGATCGCCGGCGACCTGACCGACGCCGGCTCGCGCGCCGAGCTCCCGGGCCTCGTGGCCGAGAACGGCCTGACACCCGACATCCTGGTCAACAACGCCGGCTTCACGACCATGGGCCCGGTGCACCGGGCCGACCGCGTCGACGGAGCTCGCGATGGTCCGCACCAACGTCGAGGCGGTGGTCGACCTGTGCACGCTCTTCGTGCCGGGCATGGTCACCCGGCACCGCGGCGCGGTGCTCGAACACCGCGTCGACCGCGGCGTTCCAGCCGCTGCCGGGACAGGCGGGCTACGGCGCGTCGAAGGCCTTCGTGCTCTCCTACGGCCGCGCGCTCGGGGCGGAGCTGCGCGGGAAGGGCGTCACGGTCACCACGCTGTGCCCGGGCCCGGTGGAGACCGGCTTCGCCGAGGCGGCGGGCATGACCGACGAGGAGGCGGGCGAGGCCCTGCCGAAGTTCATGTGGGTGCCGGCGGCCGACGTGGCCCGGGCCGCGGTCGAGGGTCTGGACGCGGGCCGCAGCGTCGTGATCCCCGGCGCGGTGAACCGCACGGCGGCGGCCCTGGCCCACCTCGCCCCCAAGACGCTGATCTTGCCCATGATGGCCCGTCGCCATCCGGCGCTGCGTCTGGGGCCGAAGCCGTAGGGTCACCGCCCGGGCACCGGCGCGGGCTCCGCTAACCTCGCCCTCGTCGCCGGGTCACGACGACGCCATCACGATCGGGGGCCCATGCCACAACTGGTCTCGGAGCTGAATCTCCCCTACCTCGACACGGTGGGCCTCGAGCGCCAGGAGGCCATCGACGCCATCGTGGCGGCACGGTCCGTGCACTGGCTGGCCCGCACCGACCTGGGCTACTCGGTGACCCGCCTGCAGGACGTCACCGCCATCCTGCGCGACCAGCGCTTCCACTCGGCACTCTCGGTGATCGAGCGGTCCCCCGAGCTCGAGGGCACGCACTTCCACGACGAGCGGCGCACCGAGTCCATCCTCACCATGGAGGGCGAGGGCCACGCCCGGCTGCGGCGCCTGGTCGCGCCGGCGTTCACGCCGGCCTCGGCCAACCGGCTCCGGCCCACGATGCGGGCCGTGATCGGGGAGCTGGTCGACCGGGTCGTCGACCAGGGCGAGTGCGAGCTGGTGGCCGACGTCTGCGATCCGTACCCCATCCCCATCATCTGCGAGCTCCTCGGCGCACCGCCCGAGGACTGGAAGCTGTTCTCCGCCTGGGCCACCGACATCTTCCGCATCTTCAACAACAACCTCGTCGAGGACATGCCCCTCATCGTGCGGGCGGGCGAGGAGCTCACCGACTACGTGAGCGAGATGATCGCGGCGCGGCGGGCCGATCCTCGTGACGACCTCTTGAGCGACCTCATCGCGATCGAGCAGGAGGGGGACCGGCTGTCGACCGAGGAGATGGCGATGCTGGCCCAGGCCGTCCTGATGGCCGGCACCGACACCACGCGCAACCAGTTGGCGTGCTCGGTCGCGCTCTTCACCGAGTACCCCGAGCAGTGGGCGCTGCTGTGCGAGCGGCCGGAGCTGGCGCCCAGGGCCGTCGAGGAGTCGATGCGCTACCTGGGCGCGGTGCGGGGCACGGCACGGGTCGCCTCCGCGGACATCGTCTACCGTGACGTGCTGTTCCCGCGGGGCACCTTGGTGGCCATCTCGCTGGCCGGGGCCAACCGCGACCCCGAGTCCTTCGAGGAGCCCGACGTCTTCGACATCACCCGCGAGCGGGGCGCGGCGCAGATGACCTTCGGCGCCGGCATCCACTTCTGCATGGGTGCCGCCCTGGCCCGGGCCGAGCTGCAGGAGGCCCTGCCGCTGCTGGCCCGGCGGATGCCCCACCTGGCCCGCCACGGCGACATCGAGTGGAAGCCCTCGACCTTCGGCATCTGGGGGCCGGCCCGCCTCCCGCTCAGCTTCGGGAGCTGACGGCGGCCCGCCGCCGCCGCACCCGCGTTCGCCCGGCCTCGGCGACCATGGAACGCTGTGCGGCCGGGTCGGGATCGAGGCCCCCGTAGGCGCTCGCCTGCACCGACGAGGCCAGCCGGACCCAGGTGGTCGACCCGTTGCCCGCGAGGTCGTCCAGGTCGGTGGCGTACTCGACCAGGGTCTCGCCGGGACGGCGCGGCCGACCCGCCCGCCGGCCGGCCCGCTCGGCGCGGCGCGCCACCCGCCCCGCCCATGTCGCCGGCCGTGACCGGCGCCCGCGCACCAGGACGACGACCAGGCCCGCGCCGAGGAGGGCCGCGGCGACGGGCACGAAGGGGATCCGGCGTAGCGCGCCGGCCACCTCCCGCAGCGCGGTGGCGCCCGGGCTGGGCGCCGCGGGCGGCACCACCGCGGTGGGATCGAAGCTCTGCCAGCCGTAGCCGGGGAACCACACCTGGACCCAGGCGTGGGCGTCGTCGGCGCGGACCTGGTACAGGTCCGTGATCGGGTCGTAGCCGCCGGGCACGTAGCCGACCGCCTCGCGGGCGGGGATCCCGAGTGAGCGCAGCATCACCGCGAGCGACGTCGAGATCTGCTCGCAATAGCCGACCCGGTTGCCGAAGAGGAACTCGTCGACCGTGTCCGTGCCGGGCGATAGCGGCGGAATGTCGGTGGAGTAGTGGGTGTGGGCACCGATCCACCCGATGAGCGACTCCACCTTGGCGTAGGTCGACGCGTCGCCCGCCGTCACCGACTGGGCCAGCGCCAGGACGCGGGGGTACGAGCGCGGCAGCTGCTCGTACTGCGCCAGCGCGGCCGGGGGCAGCGTCTGGGGGCTCGCGTCGGTCCGCAGCTGCTCGGGGGTGGGTGTGCTCACGTTCGACTCCACCGTGTAGATCGACCCGCTCCCGAGGCCGATCGGCGAGACGATGGTGTCGGCGTCGGAGGTGAAGAGGCTCGACGAGGGGAACCACACCTCCTCGGCGCTGTCCGCGTGGAAGACGAGGTCGGCCGTCGCACTCGAGACGTAGAAGGTCTGCAGGTCCGGCTGGCCGAAGGGAGCGTCGCCCTCCGAGGGCAGCAGGACGAAGGGCGAGCCCTCCCGCAGCTCCTGCGAGGGCCGACGGGATTGACTCCAGCTGGTGCCCTGCCAGGTGTCGAAGGTCTCCCCCACCCAGTAGGAGGGGCGGTCGGCCCGGACCTGCATCACGATCTGGTTGCCCAGCTGGCCCCGCAGGGCGGTATCGAGGCTCTGCGCGAAGCCCAGGTAGCCGCCGACCGCGCGTCGGGCCGTCGGTGCTGCCGGCCCTCGAGAGCTGGACGGGCGACCCCGCATCGCCGGCGAGGTCGCCGGGCACGCCGACCGCACCGCCGAGCCCGGCCCGCGTCAAGAAGGCGACCCGGGACGCCACGACGGGAGCCGGGAGCACGAGGAAGACGCCGGCCGACGCCGCGCTGAGCGCGACGAGCGCCGCCACCAGCCCCCCGGTCGAGATGCGTCCGCCCCCGCTCGCCGAGATCCACATCTCCGTCAGGGCCCACAGGCCGAAGCAGACCCAGGCGACGACGTAGAGGCCGAAGCGGAGGTCGATGGCCTGGGCGCCCGCCGCGGCCATGAGGCCCGCCGACGCACCGAGCGAGAACAGGAGGTCGCGCCGGGAGGGCACGTGGAAGGAGTGGACCACCAGCACCGAGACGATCAGCACGGTGAGGGGGTCGAGCACCGACGTGACGTCGACGGCGGGTGAGCTCACCGAGCGGAAGAACCACACGAACGCGGCCATGGCGCCGACGGCGACCACGACCTTGATCCATCCCGGCGGCCGGGTGCGGGTGGCATAGGAGAAGGTCATGCCCGCCGTGATCGAGCGCGCCGGCGGCGGCGGCGGTCACCGGTGCGATCTCGCCCAGCGACGCGCTCGCCCCGATCGCCACCAGCACCGTGCCCAGACAGGCGGCTCGCAACCGGATCGAGTCCTCCGGCGGCCCCGGCCGGTTGGCCCGGCGGATCGCCTCGAGGACGCTCACGGTGCGGCGGAGCCCGCGACGACGGCGCCCGCGGCCCCCGCGCCACGGGCCACGGCGCGCGCCAGGCGCCGCCCCGCCACCCGCCGGTCGGCGACCAGGGCCACCACCGGACCCGACGGCTCGAGCGTGTCGAGCAGCACCGTCGAGCCACCCTGGAGCAGGTCCACCACGGTGCCGAGGGCGCACTCGGCCACGCGCTCGGCCTCGTCGGGTTCCTCGGGCAGGTCGACGCGGACGACGGTCGGTTCGGCCGACGGCCGCTCCAGCTCCTTCACCATGAGCCTGCCGGCGTGCGCGGTGGCGCGCCAGTGGACGAGCCGCCGGCTGTCACCGGGGCCGTACGGGCGCGCGCCACGCGGGAGGCCGGCGTCGGCCCGGGGCCGCTCGACGACCACGCCGGCCTCCTCCTCGCGTGGGCTGGGGCGCGCCCGCGCCACCCGCCCGACCCGCGGGGAGACGTGGAGCGCGTGCGGCAAGGGGACCCGCACCCGGCGGGTCCACCACTGCAGGGCGAACGGCGCGGCCGAGGCGACGTCGAGCGTCACGGCCTCGTGCACCCCGCGCCGGACCGGCACCAGCGTGATGCGGTCGCCGGCGGGGCGCCCCCGCCCGACCGGCCCGACGAAGGCCTCGAGGCCCGGAGGGGTGACCGCCCGCACGCGCAGCCGCGTCCTGGCCTCGACCCCGACCTCCAACGGCAGGCCCGCGACGCCGTCGCCGGGGGCCGACCTGACCACGACGCGGGCGCGGCTGACGACCACCCACGGCCCGACGACGCCGATGAGGAGCGTCCCGAAGACGACGTCGCCGAGCAGCTGCACCCAGCCGGCGCCGCCGTTGTGCGCGACCAGCCACCAGACGCCGACGATCATGACGGCCACGACGATCGGCGCCACGGGACGGGCCGGTCGCGCCCAGCCCCTCATGGTCCCCCGGCGCTCGCGCCCGCGCTCACGGTCTGGGCGCTGGCGTGGCCTCGAGGAGTGATTCGACGACCGCCACCGCCTGCCCGAAGCCCTCGTCGCCCTCGACGGTGAGCAGCCGGTGGGCGAGGCACGAGACGGCGACCGCCTTCACGTCGTCGGGCACCACGTAGGTGCGAGCCGACAGCACGGCGTGCGCCTGGGCCGAACGGATGAGCCAGATGGCGGCGCGCGGGCTCGCGCCGAGATGCACGCCGGGCGCGATCCGGCTCGCCCGGCACAGCGCGACGGCGTACTCCGCGATCGACGGCTGCACCGGCACGGCCTCGGTGGCCCGCTGGGCCCCCAGCCACTCCTCGGTGGTGCAGATCGGCAACAGCTCGACGAGGGCGTACTTGCCGCCGCCGTGCAGTGCGAGCTGCGCCTCGTGCACCGCGTCGGGGTAGCCGAGCGACGTCGCCATGGAGAAGCGGTCGAGCTGGCTCTCGACCAGAGGGAAGGTCCCCCGCTGTGACTGCGGGTTCTGGGTGGCGATCACCATGTGCGGCTGCGGGAGGGGCCACGACTCACCGTCGACGCTGACCTGGCGCTCCTCCATCGTCTCGAGGAGCGCGGATTGGGTACGCGGCGGCGTGCGGTTGAGCTCGTCGACGAGGACGACGTTGGCGAAGACCGGCCCGGGCCGGAAATCCCAGCTGCCGGTGTCGGGACCGAAGACGGTGACGCCGGTGATCTCGGAGGGGAGGAGGTCGGGGTGGCCCTGGACCCGGGACAGCTCCGCCCCGAGGGAGGTGGCGAGGGCGCGCGCCAGCACCGTCTTGCCGACGCCCGGCACGTCCTCGATGAGGAGATGGCCCCCGGAGAGCGCGGCCACCGCCGCGGCCACCAGCGCGTCCCCGGTCCCGAGCACGACCAGCCCCAGGTTGCGCAGGAGCAACTCCCCCAGAGCGATGGCGGCGTCGACGTCGCGCACTCGCGCGTCGAGCACGTTACGACGCCTCCGCGCGGCTCATGGGCACCAAGACTACGGCTGCCCGGATCCCACCGGCGCCCACCCGCCTCGATCGGGCGGCGAACGTCAACGGACGCACAACGGGAGGCTCACCGACGCCTCGACGCCGGGCGCGTCGGCGCCCGACTCGGCGGACCCCCTCTTAGGGTTGACGCCCCAAGAACGCGGCCAGCTGGTCGGCGGGTGACGCGCCCGCCCGAGGCTCCACTCGAGGGCCGAACGGCGCCGGTTCGGGGCCGCGCAGCTCGTCGGGGAGGAAGGTCCGGGCCACGCCGAGCATCTCGGTCGCCAGCGCGGGGTCGAGGTCGGCCGGCTGGCCCGTGGCCTTGGCCAGGTCCCAACCGTGGGTGAAGGTGTCGATGGCGGCGATGTTGACGAAGACGCCCCCGGGGAGGTCGCCGAAGGGCAGGTGCATGACGCGGTCCATGGCCCCGTCCGCCGAGAACGCCTCCACCGCCTGCGCCGCGCCCTCGTTGAACAGTGCCACCCGGTCGTCGGCGTCGGCGACGTCGGGCGCTTCGTCGCCCCCCGCCGGGGGCGAGCCCGTCTCGGCCAGCGTGGCGAAGTACGTGGTGGCGCCCACGATGTGGTTCACCAGCTCGCGCACCTTCCACGACGCGCAGGGCGTGGGCTCGTCCAGCTGCGCGTCCGTCACGCCGGCCAGCACGGCTCCCGTCGATGCGAACGCCCTCTCCAGGTCCTTCAGGTCCACGACTCCACCGTCCTTCCGTCGCGTCCGAGCGGTCGGGGGCGAACCTACCCCAGATCAGGGCAGCGACGCCGTGGCCTCCCCGACGACCTTGTCCTCGCCCTCGGCGTTGGACAACGTCACCGCCATGTCGACCAGGCTCTGGCCGCCCTCCTCCCGCTTGCCGGTGACGACGATCCGGGTGGAGAGCACCTCGTCCGGCCAGGTCTGGCGGGCGAAGCGCACTTGATACCGCGTCACGTTGCCCACCCCGACGTAGTCCGTCAACGCCGACCCCAGCAGGCCCATGGAGAACATGCCGTGCCCGAAGACGCTCGGCTGCCCGGCCGCCTTCGCCCCCACCTCGTCGTGGTGCATCGGGTTGAAGTCACCCGAGGCGCCCGCGTACTTGACCAGGTCCGTCCGCGTCAGCTTGTGCGTGATCACCGGAGCCTCGTCGCCGACCTTCACCTCGTCGAAGGACAGCTTCTTCTCACCCATCGTCTCGACCTCCCGTCGCATGCTCGCTCCCTTCGACCGCCGACACCTCGCCCACCGACCCGTCGCCCGTGCTCACGCCCCGAAGAGGTGCAGCCAGTGGTCGATGGACCACGTGTTCCAGGCGTGCGAGCCCAGCACCACCACCGAGGCCAGGATCATCATGAAGTTCTGCCCCTGCTCGGCCCAGTCCGAGATCATCAAGATGAAGTACATGACGTTCAAGAGGATCCCGGCGATGGCGGCGATCGGGGTCAAGAACCCGAGGATCAGGCCCAGCCCGATGGCGAGCTCCCCGAAGACCACCACGTAGGCCATCGTCTTGGGGCGCGGCACCACGACGACGTCGAAGCCCTGCTTCACGAAGGCCCACTTGTGCTTCTCGGCCACCGACTGGCCCCAGGAGATGCCGGCGCCCCGCTTGAACCAGGCCGCCTTGTCCTTGTGACGGAAGCTCTCGAACCACCACAGTCCGAGGCCGATGCGCAGCACGGCCAGCCATTCGGCCGCCGTGAGCCAGGTCGTCGAGCTCGTCGCCAACGCCATGTCCGTCCCGCCCTACGCCCGGTGGATGATGTTGGACCGCACCGTCACCACCGGCTCGCCGGACGTCTCGTCGCTCCAGCTCGTCTCGCTGACGATGAAGGTCATGGTCCGCCCACCCGAGTCCTTCTGGTAGGCGTCGGCGATCTTGCCCTCGCCGACCAGCTGGTCCCCCACCTGCACCGGACGGTGGTACACGAACTCCTGCTCGCCGTGGAGGATGAGCCCCCCCTTCGCCATGAGCGGCGCCAACGCCTTCATCATCGGGTTGCCGGCGGGCGCATCGGTCGGCTGGATCTCCTCGAACTTGCCCGAGAACTCCATGGCGAAGGGCCAGGTCGGCGGCGCCGGGATGGCGCTGAAACCGGCCGCCCGGGCCGCCCCGGGATCGTGGTAGATCGGGCTCGTGCTCAGCACGGCGTCGGCGAAGTGCTGCACGGGCCCCCGCTCCACGACCACCCTGGACGTTCCGGTCGGCTGCCCGATGATCCCCTTGAGCACGTCTCCTTGCGCTTCGGCGCCGTCTGCCACCGTCTGCCTCCTGTCCCCCTCCGCCTCGTCTCGATCCACGTCGTCGTGGCGGGCACCGACGCCCCGCCGGTGCAGGCGCCAAAGGTAGCGGGTCGCCTCGGCCCCGCCCAATCCGACCGCACAGGGCGGAGCCGAGCCCCGCTCGTTACCATCGGCCGCCGTGCCGCCCGACTTCTTCGACGTCGTGCACAGCCAGCGGGCCGCCCGGGCCTTCCTGCCCGACGACGTGGACGACGAGACGGTGGCGCGCATCTTGACCGCGGCCACCCACGCGCCCAGCGCGGAGAACAGCCAGCCCTTCGTCTTCATCGTGGTGCGCGACCCCGCGCGGCGCGCCACCATCGGCGAGCTGACCGCACGCCTGTGGCAGGGGGGCGCCCGGGCGCACGAGGCGCAACGCCTCCCCCCGGCCCTCCTCGAGGAGGTGGGACGCGGGGCCATGGGCGGCGTCGCCGCCGCGCCGGTCCTCGTGGTGGTGTGCGGCGACACCCGCCTCGCCCTCCCGGCCACCATGGGCGCCTCGGTCTTCCCGGCCGTGCAGAACCTGCTGCTGGCCGCCCATGCCCTCGGGCTCGGCTCGACGCTCACCACCCTGCCCGTCCTCGGCGGTGACGAGCTCGCCCGCCTCCTCGGGCTGCCGCCCGAGGTGGTGCCCGTCGCCGTCGTCCCCCTCGGCCACCTGCCCAAGCCGCTGGGCCCGCCGCGGCGGCGGCCGCTCTCGGAGCGGGCCCACCTGGACCGCTACGGCACGCCCTTCCCCCGGGGGGAGGCGGGCATAGGGTGAGCCGGTGCAGGAACACCACTTCTTCGTGGACATCGACGCCTCGGTGGACGAGCTGTGGCAGCTCTTCTGGGCGCGCCTCCCCCACACCCAGTCGGGTGACGTCACCATCGACATCCTCCATCCCGGCGACGCCGTGGGCGAGGGCCTGGTCCGTCACTGCACGTTCCGCGTGCCCCGCTACCTGCTCAGTGGCGGCAAGGGGCAGTCCTGGGAGTGGCTGACCGAGGTGACGCCGCCGGTGTCGTGGAAGTACAACGCGGTGGGCCGCCCGCTGTGGTCCGAGGCCGAGGGGCGGACCCGTCTCGAGGACCGGGGCGACGGGACGACCCGCGTGCACTTCTCCGAGACGTACCACGCCTTCAACCCGGTCCTGCGCGCCCTGCTCGAGAAGCGCGTGCACGCCTTCATCTCCAAGGACAACGACCGGCTGATCAAGGCATCGCTGACCACGGGCGTGCGCCACCTGCGGGCGGCCAAGGCCAAGGCCAAGGCCAAGGCCACCCCGGCCCAGGGCGCCCCGCCCGACGCCGGCCCCTGAGGGCCCCACCGTGACCTATTGCCTGGCGCTGCGCGTCGACGAGGGGTTGGTCTTCCTGGCCGACACCCGCACGAACGCCGGCGTGGACGACGTCGGCACCTACCGCAAGCTGCACCTCTTCCAGCCGGTTCCCGACAAGGTCTTCCTCATCGAGTCGGCCGGGAGCCTGGCGACCACCCAGGAGGTGCTCGATCGCGTCGCCCGAGACCTCGCCGCCGGGGAGGCGCACGAGTCGCTGGCGACGGTGGACCGTCTCTTCGAGGCGGCGCTCTACCTGGGGCGCCTCAGCCGTGAGGTGGCCGCCGAGCACCGTGAGGCCCTGGCCGCGGTCGGCGCCGACGGCACGGCCACCTTCATCCTCGGGGGCCAGGTCGGGCGGGAACGCCCCGACATCCTGCTCGTCTACCCGGAGGGCAACTACATCCGCGCCTCCGAGGACCGGCCGTTCCTGCAGATCGGGGAGAGCAAGTACGGCAAGTTCATGCTGGAGCTGGCCGTCCGGGCCAAGTCCGACATCGACACCGCGACCTCGATCGCCCTCGGATCGATGATGAGCACGGCCCGGGCCAACCTCTCGGTCGGCCCCCCCTACGACGGCTGCGTCTATCTCAACGACGGGTTCTCCCCCACCGGGTTCCGCATCGAGGGCGACTCACCGCTCCTCGCAGAGCTGCGCGAGGCCTGGGAGCGCCAGATGCTGAGCGCCATGCACGAGATCGAGAAGATCTCCTGGGCCGACCAGACGATCGACCTCTCGATCAGGCCCGCGGCGCCGGACTGACCGGAGGCGCAGCGGCAGCGGGCTTCGACGCGAAGACGTTCAGTCCGAGCTTCTCGGACACGTAGCGGGTGACCCGTTGCCCCCTGACGCTGTTGCCGGCGTGGTCGATCCGGGGGGAGAACGTCCCCAACCCGCCCTTCCCCGGCGAGATGGTCACGATCCCGCCGCTCACCCCGCTCTTGCCCGGGAGGCCGACTTCGTAGAGCCAGTCACCCGAATGCTCGTACAGGCCGGCCGTGGCCATCGCCGCCAGGACGTGCTTGCAGTGGAACGACTCGATGACTCGGCGCCCGGTCAGGGGGTTCACGCCTCCGTTGGCCAGCGTGGCGCCCATGGCGGCGAGGTCGAAGGCGGTGACGAGGAGCGAGCACTGGCGCGTGTAGAGGTCGGTGGTCTCGTCGGGATCCGCGTACAGGCGCCCGTAGCTCTGCAGGAGGTGGGCGATGCCCTGGTTGCGCAGGTTGGTGGCCGACTCGGACGCGTACACCTCTGGATCGAGGTCGAGCGGGCGCCCGGCGAAGAGCGACAGACCACGGCGAATGAACGCCCAGCGATCCTCGGCGGTGGCGCCGGGCACCAGGCTGGTGGTGGCCATCGCGCCGGCGTTGACCATGGGGTTCATGGTGCGCTCCTCGTTGAGCTCGATCGCCATCACCGAGTTGAAGGCGAGCCCGGTGGCGTTGACGCCGAGCTTGCGGTGGGCCTCGTCGTGGCCGATGGCGTCGCACACCAGCGCGAAGACGAAGGCCTTCGAGATGCTCTGCAGCGAGAAGAGCTCGTGGGCGTCACCCACGGAGAAGCTCCCGCCGGCCACCCCCACGATGCTCACCGCGAAGAGCGAGGGGTCGACGTTGGCCAGGGCGGGGATGTAGTCGGCGACGGCCCCCTCCTCGAGGGGGAGGAAGTGCTCGTAGACCTCGGTCAGGAGGTCCACGACGACCTCGGGGGCCGGGAGCGCGCCGGTCGACACGGCGTCCCTCGTCGTCGTCTCGTGAAAGGGCAGCGGGATGTACACGGCGTCGAGGTGGTGGTCAGGCGGGCTCGAGTGGGGGGGCCGGCACCGTGATCGCCGGGGCCTCGGTGCCGCCGTCGACCTCGAAGACCTTGCCGGTGACCCACGAGGCGGCGTCGGAGACCAGGTACAGCACCGCGCACGCGATGTCCTCGGGCTCCCCGGGGCGTCGCATCGGTGTGCCGCCGAGGAACTGCTGCCGCAGGCCCTCGTCGGTGAGCACGATGTCGAGCGAGCGGGTGGCCACGCCACCCACGTCGATCGCGTTGAGGCGCACCCGGGGTGCCAGCTCGGGCGCCATGTTGCGGGTGAGCCGGTCGAGCGCCGCCTTGACCGCCCCGTAGGCGGCGAAGCTCGTCTGGGTCATGCTGGCCGAGCGCGACGAGATGTTGACCACGGCACCCGATCCCACCGTGTCGACCATCCGCCGGGCCGCCAGCTTGGTCAGGGTGAACGGAGCGGTGACGTTGAAGTGAAAGGCCGACTCGAGGAAGCGGTCGCTCGTGGCCAGCGCCGCCCGCGGCATCGCCCCGCCGGCGTTGTTCACCGCGATGTCGAGCCGGCCGAACTCCGCCACCGCCGCGTCCACCAGGCGTTCGAGCTCGGCGAGTTCGGTGACGTCGGTGGGCACGGCGAGCGCGCGCCGCCCGGCCGATTCGACCAGCCCCGCCACCTCGTCGAGGTCCGCCTGCGTCCGCGCCGCCAGCACCACGTCGGCCCCCGCCTCGGCGAGGCCGACGGCGATGCCCCGGCCGATCCCGAGCCCGGCGCCGGTGACGACGGCGACGCGGTCGTCGAGGCGGAAGCGGTCGAGGATCACGAGCGGCGCCCGGCCCGGCTCAGCGACGGCGCCGCCCGCCCCGACACCAACGGCATCTCGAGGTAGGTGCGCAGGCCGGGGTCGGCCGCGCACACGTAGGGCACGGCGTTCACGCAGTGCATGGCCGTGGCCACCACGCCCGGGTTCCGCTCCAGGCCGGCCTCGATCGATTCGGGATGGAGCTTGCGGAAGCGTCACGAGGCAGCACGGATCCCCGGTGATCTCCACCTCGAAGTGCTCGCCGTCGGGCCCGAAGCCCCAGGGCGGGTCGAGGTGCTCCTGCCCCATCAGCCAGTTCACCGCGGCGGTGATCACGGGCTCGCCGTCGACCAGGCCCTCCCAGCGGAAGCGCTGGGCGGCCACGCGGCCGGGCGCGATGGGTCCGATGGGCGAGTCGATGGGCGCGGTGGCCACGGCCATCTCGTGGGTGGTGCGCAGCTGGGGGTCGAGCGTCGAAGCCCAGCTCGTCGGCGACCATCCACACCGATTGGCGGAAGCCCGCGCCCAGCGCCTCCGCCATGATGCTCGTGCGCGACTCCTCGGGGGTCTTGCCGAACAGCATCCAGTCGCGGATGACGTCGGGGGCGCCGTAGGTGCGGATGTCGGAGAACTCCTCTGCCCGCACCCGGGTGATGGAGCCCGACAGGGCCGAGACCATGAGCGGGAACCGCTCGGTGATCCCCCCGGGGTGGATGCCGGTGCCGTGCAGGGTGACCCCCGAGGTGCGGCAGACGGCGTCGAGCCGCCGGCGCTCCTCGGCGGGCGGGTAGAACCAACCCAGCGGCGTCACGACGTTCTTGTGCGACTCGAGGATCCGGGTGACGACGTCGGGGTCGGCGAAGATCGGGCTGTAGACGACGCAGTCGGCGTCGAGCGCCAACAGGGCGTCGACGTCGCGCGTGGCCGTAACCCCGATCGGGTCGCGCCCTACGAGGGTGCCGACGTCCTGGCCGTCCTTCCCCTCCGCGTGCACCCAACAACCGGCCAGCTCGAGGTCGGGGTGCTCGAGGACGCCTTCGATGGCCGCCCGGCCCACGTTGCCCGTCGCCCACTGGAGCACTCGGTAACTCACGGCACACCCCCCGAACCCTCGCGATCAGGCGGCCACCATATTGCATTTCTCTTATGGCATTTCTCCCCTCTCGCCTGGTTGCTCCATCGCACGACCCCGCTACCGTGAGCGGGGTGGAGCTCGGTCGCGTCGGCGTCTGGTGGAGCGGGTCGTGGCGCGTGGACGACGACCGGTCGACCGACGTGGCGCGGGAGCTCGAGACGCTGGGCTACGGGGCGCTCTGGTCGTCGGGGCGCTTCGACCCCGGGCTCTCCCCCCACTTCGAGAGGCTCCTGGCGTCGACGACTCGGGTCGCCGTGGCCTCGGGCATCGTCAGCATCTGGGCGTCGGCTCCCGAGGACATCGGGGCCGCGGTGGCCGAGCTCGAGGCGAGGTTCCCCGGGCGCTTCCTGCTCGGTCTGGGCGCCAGTCACGCCCCCATCGTCGAGCACTACGCGCGTCCGTACACGAAGATGGTCGCCTACCTGGACGCGCTCGACGCCCTGGCCACGCCGGTGCCGCCCGACCGCCGTGTGCTGGCTGCCCTCGGCCCGCGCATGCTCGAGCTCGCCGCGGCGCGCGCGACGGGCGCGCACCCCTACTTCGTGCCCGTCGAGCACACGGCCCGGGCTCGGCAGGTCCTGGGCCCCGGCCCGCTGCTGGCCCCCGAGGTCGCCGTCGTCCTCGAGACCGATCCGGCCCGGGCCAGGGCGCTGGCGCGCGGCTATGCCCGCACCTACCTGGGGCTGCCGAACTACACCGAGAACCTGCGCACCTTCGGCTACGGGGACGACGACATCGGCGGCGGTGGGAGCGACCGCCTGATCGACGCCGTCATCCCGTGGGGTGACGCGGACAGCGTGGCCGCCCGCGTCCGCCAGCACCTGGACGCGGGGGCCGACCACGTCTGCATCCAGGTCGTGGCGGACCGACAGGGCTTCCCCCTCGACGGCTACCGGCAGCTGGCCGCGGTGCTGCTCTGAGGGGAAGCTCGGGACCCCGGCGAGTTGGTCGAGGGACGCCCGCCCGCGTGGCGGGGGCACGAGCGAGAGAGCACGCTGGTTCCCCGGGGCTCCCGGCTCGGCTCCCGCCTCGGCGCATCTCCGGTTGCGAAGGGTCTACCCTGGCGCCAGCAGGGCGGAACCGGAGGAGGGAGCCTTGGCGGTCACCGAGACCATCACGGTCCTGTTCACCGACCTGGTCGGTTCGACCGAGCTCAGCTACGCCCTCAGTCCGGACGCCGCGGACGAGCTGCTCCGAGCCCACTTCTCGGTGCTGCGTCGAGCCATCGCCGGCTCCGGAGGGGTCGAGGTGAAGGGCCTCGGCGACGGCGTCATGGTCGTGTTCCGCAGCACCTCTGCCGCCCTGTCGTGCGCCGTGGCGATGCAGCAGGCCGTCCACCGGGACAACGTCGGCGCCCGCGATCGGCTGACCCAGGCCAACGACACCGCCGTGGGCCACGGGTACGCCAGCGTCGCTCGGCGCGCCGGCGCGGCGTTGCGGGACCTGCACTGACGGAGGCTCCTCGCGGCGGCGGGTGGGTCGCAGCCGGGCGTCGACTCAGGGCGCCGTGGACCGCGGAGGGGATGTCGAGGACGGCCCCACCCGTTCGGCCAGCCGGCGGGCGAGCGCCCGGAACGCCTGCCCCCGGTGCGACACCGCGTCCTTCTCCTCCGGCCGCATCTCGCGCGAACGTCGTGCCGGCGCCGCCGTCGGGCACGAACACCGGGTCGTAGCCGAACCCCCCGCTCCCCCGTGCCTCGGCGGCGATCGTCCCCTCCACCGTGCCCTCGGCCCACACCTCGGCGCCGTCGGCGAACGCCACCAGCGCCACGGTACGGAACCGCGCCCGCCGGGCCCCGCCGCCGTCGGCCAGCCGGGCCAGCTCGCGGAGCAGCTTGGCCGCGTTGTCGGCGTACGTGGCGTCCTCGCCGGCGTACCGGGCCGAGTACACGCCGGGTGCGCCCCCCAGCGCGTCGACCTCCAGGCCCGTGTCGTCGGCCACCGCCGCCGTGCCGGTCGCCGCCACCAGCGCCCGCGCCTTCAGCCGTGCGTTGTCGAGGAGCGTCTCGCCGTCCTCCACCACGTCGGCCACGTCGGCCGGCCGCGCCAGCAGCGTCACGGGCAGGGAGGCCGAGAGGATGGCCGCGATCTCCCTGGCCTTGTCGGGGTTGGCCGAGGCCAGGACGAGACGCAGCGGGCCGTCCCCGCTCAACGGCGTGGTGGCGGCTCGGCCAGCACGACCGCCTGCAGGTCCGTCAGCTCCTTGATGCCCGCCTCGGCCAGCCCGAGCAGGCCGTCCAGCTCGCTCCGGCTGAAGGCCATCCCCTCCGCGGTGCCCTGCACCTCGACGAAGCGGCCGGCGCCGGTCATGACGACGTTCATGTCGACCTCGGCCCGTGAGTCCTCGGCGTAGGGCAGGTCGAGCATGGGCACGCCGTCGATGATGCCGACCGACACCGCCGCCACCGAGTCGGTGAGCGGGTGCGTGCGGATCGTCCCGGCCTGGACCAGCCGGGTGCAGGCGTCGTGCAGCGCGACGTAGGCGCCGCAGATGGAGGCCGTGCGCGTGCCGCCGTCGGCCTGCAGCGCATCGCAGTCGACCGTGATCTGCACCTCGCCCAGGGCGACCAGGTCGCACACGGCACGCAGCGAGCGCGCGATGAGGCGCTGGATCTCCTGTGTCCGCCCCGACTGCTTGCCCTTGGCCGCCTCCCGGGAGGCCCGCTCGGGGGTCGAACCCGGCAGCATGGAGTACTCGGCGGTCACCCAGCCCCGGCCCGTGCCGCGCATCCAGGGCGGGACCCGCTCCTCCACCGAGGCGGTGCAGAGCACCTTGGTCTGCCCGAACGTGACCAGCACCGACCCGGGCGCCATCACCGTGTAGTCGCGCTCGAAGCTGACGGGGCGCAGCTGGTCGATGCCGCGCCCGTCCCGGCGCGCCGTCCGGGCGTCCCCGCTCACGTCGTGTCCTCCCACTGCACTCCTCTCGGTCCCCTCCGCCGGGCGATCGCCTCGGCCCCGGCGGACACCGTAGGCGACGCCTCAGTTCCCGTGGGCGAAGGCCTCGGGATACGAGTGGGACGAGATCTCGAGCGCGGCATCGACGTCGCGGTAGGTCTTGAGCTCGATCACGTTGCCGCTCGGGTCGGCGATCTTGGCCTTGGTCTGCTCGGTGCGCAGGCCCTCGTCGTCGGTCGAGACCGGGACCACCCAGTGGACGTCGCCCGCCTCGAGCCGGGCGATCGTCGCCTCGAACTCGTCCCGCCCGAGCGTGACGCCGAAGTGGCGCGCCCCTCCCGAGGCCACGGCGATGGGCTCGCCGGGGCGGTCCTGCAGCGTGATCTGCATGCCGTAGAACCACACGTCCGTGAAGTCCGCCCGCACACGCCCGGCTGGCAGCCGAGCGTGTGCACGTAGAAGTCACGCGCCTCGTCCACGTCCCGCACCGGAACGGAGAGGTGGAGGATGGGCTGGGTCATCGCCCCGAGCCTAGGGCCGCACCCCCTCAGGCTCCACCCGCGCCCGACAGCACGCACTGTGACATCGCCAGTGGTTGGCCACGGGCGTCGGGCGCAGCCGCCGCGGCACGGCACTGCGGCAGGGAGGCACCCGTCGCCGGCGCGGCCGTCGGGCCCCCGGGTTGCAACGCCCACACCCAGGCGCCGCGCCGGTAGTCCGGCGCGGTCCCGAGCACCTCGGTGAAGAACCCCGATGCGTAGACCGGGTCGCGGCTGGCGCCGGCGATCACCACCTGTCGCACCTGCCACTCCCGGAGTGCCCGCCGGACGGTCGCCACTTGGACCGGCGTCCCGCTGGGCAGCGCGGCCCCCGTGATGGTCAGGTTCGACAGGATCCGCCGGGCCGAGCCCGGCGCGCCCTGCCCGACCGGACCGCCCACGGCGTTGGGCGTCTTGAGCGCCGCGCCGGCCAGGCGGAAGTGCATGTCGTCGTCGGCCTGCCAGAGCATGGGCTGCGTCGACCCGGAGACGGCGAAGGGGACCGTGAGCAGCACGGTGCCGGCGGGCAACCCCGGCGCCACCTCGCGCATGTAGGCGGGGATCCGCACCGGCGCCACCGTGAAGGGCACGTCGAAGGTGACGAACACCGGGACCAGCGCGACCACGCCCACCACGACGGTGGCGGCGGCGGTGACCCAGGTCAGGTGTGACGCGATCCACGAGGTTTGCCGTGTGTGAGTGCCACGGGAGCGGAGGATCGGCCGCTGGTGCGCGACGTAGAACGCATCGAGGCCGACCGCCAGCAAGAAGGCGACGAAGAGACTGAGGAACGGCGCGAACTGGTCCGCCAGGATCTCCTTGAGGACCGGGACACTCGACAGCGCGCGCCAGGGCAGCCACACGTGCGTCAACGTCGAGGGGGTGAGGCGCAGCGCGCTGCCGAGCGCGAGCAGGAGGCTCACTGCCGCCATGAACACGAGCAGCCACGTGAGGGGCCGGCGCCGGCCGACGACGGCCGACCACAGGGCGGCCAGCGCGACCCCGCCGCCCACGTAGTCGGGCGGGGGCCCGTTGCGGCCCAGGTAACCCCCGAAGCGGACGTACGCGCCGGCGAACGCCGCGTACTGCCCGGGCGCCAGCACGCCCGAGAGCGGCACCACCGAGATCGGTGCGAGGAAGAAGAGCGTCCCGCTCACGGCCTGGGGCCCCGCCACGCCGTACCAGGCCGGGTAGGCCAGCAGCACGGCGGTGACGCCGGTGGCCAGGCCGAGCGCGCGGCACGGCATGACCCGCCCGCCCGCGCCGCTGGCGCCACCCCACCGCCGCCACGACGAGCAGCCCCACGACGGCCAGCAGGCCGCACATGACCAGCACCTCGGGCGAGATCAAGAACTGCGCCACCAGCAGGGCGGCCAGGACCAGCCCGTCCCGGCGCACCGAGTGCGCCTGCCGGATGACGATCTCGTGCAGCGTGGTGAAGAGGAACGGCGGGATCACGAGCATCGTGACCGACACGTGGCCGAAGGCCAACGACGTGACGATGGCCGACGAGTAGCCGTACACGAGCGCGGCCGGGATGGCAGCGTGCTTCCAGGTGACCAGGGGGCGGATGGCGGCGAAGCAGCCCCACGCACTGAGGGCCGGGGCGAGGGTGAGCGCGACGTTGGTGGTCGTCACCGGCCCGAAGAGCCACGTCACCGGCGCGAGCACGACGCCCACCAGCGTCCCCGAGGTGTTCGACAGCAGGTTGGCGCCGTCGGGCACGTTCACCGAGCCGGAGAAGAACAGGCTGTGCAGGTGGGTCATGGCCCAGGCGGGCCAGGCCGTGAACCAGACCTGTTGCGCCGGGTCGCCGCAGGCGCACGTCAACGTCGACGACGGGTGCCCCGACCAGACGTGCCACCACAGCGCGACGGCGGGAAGGGCGAAGCAGACGATGGCGACGACGTGGAACCCGACGGCGCGCGCCGCGCGGAGCGCGCCGCTGTCGTGGGCGGGCGCCGCCGGGCGCGGTCGGTCCTCGGGCTCCGGCGCGTCGGCGTCGGCGTCGGCGAGGTGGTCGCCGAGGGGGAAGAGCTCGGGGTCCACGGACGTGCCGGCCATGTCGTGCGTGGGGTGTGTCGACACGGCTTTCCCGACCGTCACTGGCGCCGAGCGTACAGCGAGGCCCTCGCGTCCCGGTGCCGAGACGGCGGCGGTGCCGTTCCTATGATCGTCGCCGTGCCCGAGGACCGCCGTTGCATCGTGGTCGGAGCGGGGTTGCTCGGGCTCTCCGCCGCCTGGGCGCTGTCCCGGCGGCGCTGGCGGGTGACACTGTTGGAGGCCGCGGGCGCGGTCGGTCACGAACGTTCGGGCTCCAAGGGCGACGCGCGGATCTTCCGGCTCGGCTACCCCGAGGCGATCTACGTCGAGATGGCCGTCCGGTCCCGCGAGCTCTGGCGCCGGCTCGAGGCGTCGGCCGGTCGCACGCTGCTCCACGTGAGCGGCCAGGTGACCTTCGGCGACGAGGCCGCCCTCGATGCCGTCGCCGGTGCCCTGGCGGCCGCGGGCGCGCCGGCGAGCGGCTGCCCCCGGCGAGGCCGCCCGCGGTTCCCGGGCGTCGCGGCCGCGGGTCCGTGCTCTTCGAACCCGACTCGGGTGTCCTGGCGGCCGACGACTGCCTGCGTGCCCTGCGCGAGACAGCCGACTTCTCCGTGCGCACCGGCGTGCGAGTGACCTCGCTGCGCCAGCGGCCCGCCTCGGTCACCGCCGCCACGGCGGCCGGGCCCGCCTTCGAGGCCGACGTCGTCGTCGACTGCGCCGGTCCCCACGCGCTCGGGCTGCTCGGCGGCGGTGGCGATCGACCCGTGGCGGCGGCGCCGTCGCTGCCCCAGGTGGCCTACTTCGGGCCCGCGGCCGGACGCGGCCGGGAGCGCCTGCCCGTCTTCATCGAGTGGGGGGACGACATGATCTACGGCCTGCCGGTGCCCGGGGCGGGCCGCACGGCGGCACCTACAAGGTGTCCCACCACACGCCGGGCGCGGCCCTCGACCGTTCGACCCCACCGACCCGGCGCCCCTCGACGACGACCCGCACCTCCTCGCCCGCTTGACCGGCGCCGTCGGGCGCCTCCTGCCCTCGCTCGACCCCGAGCCGGTGGCGACGGAGCGCTGCGTCTACGACAACTCCGCCGACACCGACTTCGTCCTCGACCGGGCGGGGAACGTCGTCGTCGGGTGCGGAACCAGCGGGCACGGCTTCAAGTTCGGGCCACTGCTCGGCGAGATCTTGGCCGACCTGGCCGAGGGAGCGCCGCCCCCGATCGACCTCGGCCGCTTCGGCGTCGACCGCGCCGCGTCCGGACGGGCAGCGGCGGGCGGGACGGGTGGCGGCCCGGTAGGTTGCGCAGGTGCCTCGCTACGTCGCCCTGCTCCGGAGCGTGAACGTCGCCGGCCACGGGCGCATCGCCATGCGCGAGCTGCGGGCGTCCTTCGAGAGCCTCGACTACACCGACGTCAGCACGTACATCCAGACCGGCAACGTGCTGTTCACCACCGGGTCGAAGAGCGAGGCCGGCGTCGCGGCCGCCATCGAGCGACGGCTCGCGGCGGACTTCGGCGACGCGCCGGCCGTCATCGTGCGCACGGTGCCCGAGCTGCTGCGCATCGGCAAGGCGAGCCCCTACGCCACGGCAGGGTGCCGACGCGTCCCGGCACCACGTGACCTTCCTGGTGGCCGAACCGGCGGCGGCGGCGCTGGGCGGCGCTGACCCTCCCGCCGAGCGGTCGCGACGAGCTGGTCCTCGACGGCAGGGAGGTCTACGTGCACACGCCCGACGGCTACGCGGGGACGAAGTACACCGGCACCTTCCTCGAGCGCCGGCTCGGCGTCGTGAGCACGACGAGGAACTGGAACACCGTCACCAAGCTCTGCGAGCTGGCCGCTCGCTGAGCCGCGCGACCGGGCGGATCGCCCGACGCGCCTCACATCGCGTAGATGCTGCGCACCACCTCGGAGATCGTCGTCATGTCCTGGGCGACCAGGTTGATGGCCTCCTCGCGAGCGTGCGCATGCCCTGCTTCTGTGCCAGCCGCCGCAGCTCGTCCTGGGTGGCCCAGCCCACGATGAGGCGCTTGATCTCGGGGGTCATCTGGAGCAGCTCGTAGACGCCGATCCGGTCGAGGTACCCGGTCTGCCCGCAGTAGTTGCAGCCGGTCCCGTGGTAGAAGTCCGACTTGGGCTCGCCCCCGCTCTCCTCGTAGAAGGAGAGCTCCTCACTGGTGGGCGTGTAGCGAGTCTTGCAGGACGGGCAGACGCGCCGCACCAGCCGCTGGCCGACGATCGCGATGACCGACGAGGCGATCAGGAAGGACTCGATCCCCATGTCCAAGAAGCGGTGCAGCGCCGACACCGAGTCGTTGCCGTGCAACGAGGAGAGCACGAAGTGCCCCGTGAGGGCGGACTGCACGGCGATCCGGGCCGTCTCGACGTCGCGGATCTCACCGACGAGGATCACATCGGGGTCCTGGCGCAGGATCGACTTCAACCCGGTGGCGAAGGTCAGGCCCGCTTGCTCGTTGGTCTGGATCTGGTTGATCTTGGGGAAGACGAACTCCACCGGGTCCTCGATCGTCATGACGTTGCGGGCCCTGTCGCTGACCTCGGTGAGGGTGGCGTAGAGCGTCGTGGTCTTCCCGCTGCCCGTCGGGCCGGCGCACAGGACCATGCCGAACGGTGCCCGGACGAGCTTGGAGTAGGTCTCGTGGGTGTCCTTCGGCATGCCGAGGTCGTCGAGGCGCAGCACGGACCGGTTCTTGTCCAAGATACGCAGGACGGCCTTCTCGCCCCAGATGGTGGCCACCGTGGCCACACGGACATCGGTGTCCTTGCCGTCGATCGTGGTCGTGAACTGGCCGTCCTGGGAGCGCCGCTTCTCGACGATGTTGATGCCCGCCATGATCTTGATGCGGCTGACCAGCCCGACCCCCATGGTGACCGGGAGCTCCAGGACGTCCTTGAGGGCCCCGTCGATGCGGAAGCGGACGTAGATGACGTCCTGCGAGGGCTCGATGTGCACGTCGGAGGCGCGGTCGCGCACCGCCTGGGTCAGGATGCTGTCCACGACCTGGACGACCGGTGCGTTCTCGGTCACCACCGTCGCGGCTCTCGGTCTCGACGGGCTTCTTGCGCGAGCCCTCCACCGCCTCGAAGACCTGCACGAGCTTGTCCACGCTGCCGATGGCCTGGTAGCTCCGGTCGATGGCCCACTGGATGTCGGTCATCGGCGCCAGCGTCAATCGGACCGAGCGCCCGCTCGTCTCGGCCAGCAGGAACCGGAGATCGTCGCTCGGCTGGGCCACGGCCACGTGGAGTCCGTCGTCGTCCAGCTTGACCGGGATGACGAGGTGTTCCCGCGCGATCTCCTCGGGCACGAGGGCGAGCGCCTCCGGGAACGGCGTGTTGCGGCGCAGGTCGGTCACCGGCATGCCGTAGAAGTCCGCCAGCGCGTCGACCAGCCCGCGCTCGTCGAGGGCGCCCATGTCGATGAGCACTTCGCCGAGCCGCTTGCCCGAGTCCGCCTGCTGCTGGAGTGCCTGGGCGATCTGCGCCTCCGTGACGAGCCCGCGCTTGACGAGCACCTGGCCGATCAGGCCCTTGGGGCGTGCCGGGGCCGCGTCGTCCTGGACCACCGCCGGCGCCCGGTTCACGGGCTCCGGCGCCCAGGGAGTGTCCCCCTCCTCGGCCTCCGCCGCCTCGTCGATGACGAGGAGGTCCCCGTCGGCCACGGGAGCACTGAGATCTTTCCGTCGTATCCTCATGAGTCCTATCGCTGGTCGGGGCGGCGGCACTTGCAGCCCTGACCGCCCTGTCGGTTGTTCGCCTCTTGTCCCATCGGCGTGATGCCCGGGCCACTTGAGCCGCCGCAACCCGCGCGCGCCCATAAGATCGGGCCATGGGCATGGACGGCGGCCCGACGGACAAGGGGCGCTCCGACCGGCAGCGGGCGCCCGGCGGCGGTGCGGCCCCCGGCCGGCTCACGCTGAACGCGGCCGTGCGGCGACGCCGGGCCGACCGGGCCTTCTACATCCGCTTGGCCGGCGCACTCCGACAACAGGAACGGGCACTCGAGCGCCTCAAGCGATGACGCCGGACGCGCAGCTCCGCACCGAGCCCGAGACGGTCCGCCCGCTCGAGCTGGCCGATTCCTGCTGATCGCGGAGGCCGTGCTGGAGCTCCCGGCCAAACGCATCGCCGAGGAGTCGAGCCTCCACCTGGCCGACTCCGCGCTGCACGCCCCGTTCGCCTGCTTCGGCGGTGAGGACTTCTACCCCGACTTCGCCACCAAGGCGGCGGTGCTCTGCGCCCACCTGGTCAAGAACCACCCGCTGCGACGACGGCAACGCGCCGGTCGCCCTCGTCGCCACCATCGAGTTCTGCCTGCGCAACGGCCACCCCTGGACCCCCCCGCCCGGGGACGAGGACGGCGAGGTCACGGCCGCAACGCCTGCTGGAGCTGGCCGCGGCGCCGATCAGCGCAGCGGCCGTCGGCGAGCTCGCGGCGTGGATCGGCGAGCGAATGGGCCAGGGCCCCGCCGCCCCACCTGACGCCGACGCCCGTCCCCGGGCGAGAGGCGACGGCGAGACGACGAGACGACGAGACGACGAGGACCATAGGGTGTCCGTCATGCCCCGCGGCCGCCGAGCACCGCAGCGCCTCGACGGGCGCGTCGCCGTCGTCACGGGCGCCTCCTCGGGCATCGGGCGGGCGATCGCCCTCACCCTGGCCGAACGGGGCGCCCTCGTCGTCGGGCTGGCCCGGCGCAAGGAGCTGCTCGACGAGCTGGCGGCCGAGCTGGCCGCCGTCGGGCGCGGGCAGCGCGACGACGGTCTGCGACGTGGGCGACGCCCGACGCCCTCCGCGCGGCCCTCGAGCGCACGGAGGCCGAGCACGGCCGCGTCGACGTCCTGGTCAACAACGCGGGCATCGACCTGATGCTGCCGGTCCCCGGCGGCGACGACGGCACGGTGCACCAGGTCTTCGACGTCAACTTCTTCGCCACGGTGAGCGGGCACGCTGGCCGTGGTCCCGGGGATGGTCGAGCGCGGGTGGGGCGTGGTCGTCAACGTGTCCTCGGACACGGTGCGGGCGCCCGAGCCGAGGCAAGGCGCCTACGCGGCGTCGAAGGCGGCGATCTCGGCCTTCAGCGAATCGCGTCGCCCACGAGGTGTCCGGCCGCGGCGTGCACGTCCACGTCCTGTACCCGGGCTGGGTGCCCACGGCCATGGGGTTGTCGGGCAACGAGGACGGCGGTGCCGCTGCCCCCGAAGCTGGTGCGTCGCACCGCGGCCCAGGTCGCGACGCTCACCGCGGACCGGATGGGCGGCCCCCGCATCGACATCAACGCCACCCGGCTCCCGCTGCTGGCCCCGATCGCCCGGACGCTGGCGCCGCTCAGCTATCAAAGGGCGATGCGGCGCATGGCAACCACCTGAAACCGACACCTGAACCGACCACCGGAACCGGCCCTCGACGAGGGCCCGCAGCCAGCACCGGAGGGTGCGCAGCACCACTTCAGAAGTAGATGATCTCCTTGGCCCGCTCGGTCACCTCGTCGAGGTCCCCGGTCCAGGCCCCGGTCGAGAGGTACTTCCAGCCGCCGTCGGCCGAGACCACCACGATGGAGGCCGGCTCGCCCTCGGGCACGGACGACGCGCACTTGACGGCGCCGGCCAGCGCCGCGCCGGTCGAGATCCCCGCGAAGATGCCCACCTCGGTCAGTCGCCGGGTCCACTCGATCGACTCGCGGGGCCGCACCACGGTCTTGCGGTCCAACAGCTCGGCGCCCCCGAGCTCCTCGAAGATCGGCGGGATGTAGCCGTCGTCGAGGTTCCGCAGTCCGTCCACCATCTCCCCCGCCGGCGGCTCGACGGCCCAGATGGCGACGCGATCACCGAGCTTCTCCCGCAAGAAGCGCCCCACACCCAACAGCGTGCCCGACGTCCCGAGCCCGGCGACGAAGTGCGTCACGCTGGGGCAGTCCCGCAGGATCTCCGGGCCCGTGCCCTCGTAGTGCGCCCGGGGGTTGGCCGGGTTGCCGTACTGGTACAGGAAGACCCATTCGGGGTGCTCCCCCGCCAGCGCCCGGGCCATGCTTCACCGCACCGTTGGAACCTTCGCTCCCCGGCGACTCGATGATCTCGGCGCCCCACAGCTCGAGGAGCTGGCGGCGCTCGACCGAGACGTTGGTCGGCATGACCGCCTTCAGCGTGTAGCCCTTGACCCGGCACACCAGGGCCAGCCCGATGCCGGTGTTCCCCGACGTCGGCTCCATGAGGACCTGGTCCGGTTTGCCGGGGACGAGCACACCGGTTCGCTCGGCGTCCTCGATGAGCGACAACGCCACCCGGTCCTTGACCGAGCCGCCGGGGTTCTGCCCCTCCAGCTTCAGGTAGAGGCGTGCCGACGGGTTCGGGCTCAGCGCGCTGATGTCGACGAGCGGCGTGTTCCCGATGAGATCGAGCACCGACGAGTACAGCGTCATGAAATCCGGCTCCGGACGTCCTCAGCCGCCGGCCACCGCCGGCAGGATCGAGACCTCGGCGCCGTCGGCCACCGGCGTCGCCAGGCCTTGGAGGTAGCGCACGTCGTCGTCGTCGACGTAGACGTTGACGAACTTGTGCAGCGAGCCCTCGTCGGTGAGCACCTGGCCGGCCATGCCGGGGTACTCGGCCACCAGCTTGGAGAGGACCTCGCCGATGGTGGCCCCGTCGACGGGCACCACGGCCGCCCCCCCGGCGTGGCTGCGCAGGACGGTTGGTAGGCGGACTTCGACGGCCACGGGGCCTCCTCGCTGGTGCTCCTCGGGCGCTCACCGGCCGCATCCGGGCTGGTCGAGCTAATTGTTGACTGATCCGGTAACGATTCTACAAGGCTCGGCCCGAGCCTCCTTCCCCGCCGGGCTCGAGCCCCGGGACCTCGAGCCCGGGCACCTCGACGGGCTCCTCGGCGATCTCCGCGTCCCGGATCAGGTAGCTGCGCACCACGGGGTGGGTGTCGCGCAGCGAGACGAGGACGTAGTGCCACCCGGGGTCGGTGGCCTGCGCCACGTCGGTCGGTGAGGGGTAGGCGTCGGTGTGGGTATGGGAGTGGAAGACCCCCATGATGTCGGCGCCGAGCGCCCGGGCGGCCCGGTCCACCCGGAGCATCTCCTTGGGGTCGATCTCGTAGACCATGGCCGAGGCGGCCGCGTTGGTCGTGACGAAGAGGTGGGTCGCCTCGTCGCCTCCGTAGGGCCCGACCAGGAGGCCGCACGCCTCGTCGGGCAGACCGGCGAGGCAGTGGGCCACCATCTCCATGTACATGGCGCGGGACAGGCGGAGCATCGGTGAAGGGTACCCTCGTACCCCTCATGGCCAGGGCGAAGAAGCAGATCGCCAAGCGGGCGGCCGCCCGCGAGGAGCGCAGCGGCGACCGTACCGTCGCCACGAACCGACGCGCCCGGCGCGAGTACGAGCTCGTCGAGACCTTCGAGGCCGGCATCGTGCTGCAGGGCTCCGAGGTGAAGTCGCTCCGGGAAGGCAAGGCGCAGCTGAACGAGGCCTACGCCCGGGTGGACAACGGGGAGATGTGGCTGTTCCAGATGCACATCCCGCCGTGGCAGTTCGCCACCGGCTTCGGCGCGCACGACCCGGACCGCAAGCGCAAGCTGCTCCTGCACCGGGGCCAGATCGACGAGCTGCTCGGCAAGACCCAGCAGCAGTCGCTCACCCTGATCCCCGTCTCGCTGTACTTCCACGACGGCAGGGCGAAGGTGCAGCTGGCGCTCGCGAAGGGGCGGCGCCTCTACGACAAGCGCAACGTGATCAAGGCCCGCGACGCCGAGAAGGAGGCGGCTCGGGCCGCCAAGGAGGTGGGCCGCTGGGCCGGGTGAGGCCCTTCGTTCCCGCCCCCGTCTCGGGCTCGGCCGGCGGGCCGTACACTGGCGGGGCCGATCAAGGCGGTCGGCGAGGAAACCCACACATGGGGGTGATTGGCTTCGACTTCGGTCGTCAAGGTAGGAGAAGCGAGCCGTGGTCTCCGGAGCCACGTTAAAGAGCCGGAACCAAAAACAAACGCCGAGCCTCAGCTCGCGATCGCTGCTTAAGTAGCGACGTCCAGCCGGTCCCAGCCCTACGGATCGGATCTTGGGCGTCATTCAGTAGGGCTTACTCAGTGCGTCACACCAACTGAACACTGAGGACACACCCGTTGGCTACGGGGCGGTGCTGCCGCCGGCAGAGGCGCCGCCCCCGACAATCTGATGCCGGCTGCGCTC